>NZ_AP024887.1 GCF_024346995.1 Vibrio palustris
AACGACCTCAGGTAATCTGTTAAAGCTAAGGAAAATTAAAGGATGCGTATTCTACCTTCTTTCGGCTGTCTATTAAATCGGTTTTATTGATTTTTAATGATCCCTTTAAAGACTTAATATATATAAGATCTTTATATAGATCTCTTATTAGATCTATTATTAGGATCGACGATCTCTGTGGATAAGTGATAAATGATCAATGGGATCATGGATCTTACGTGGATCAGAACTTGTGATCATCAACTGATCAACACAAGGAGAAGCTGGGATCAAAATGGGCACTTATACACAGGGGGATCCAAACTCTAAACTTGTTCATGGGATAACTAACGGTTGATCACCGGATAACCGCCTACTTATCCACAGACCGTTTGCTTAAAAAAACATCAGTTGAACGGAAGGGATGTGTTAAAAACAACGAATACATTTCATATAGAGATAAAAAAAGCGACCATCGGTCGCTTGATTCAGAGTAAAAAAACCATTATTCAGTGAATTTATGCGCTACTGTCGTGAACCATTCCTCGGCAGCATCTTCCGGAACAGGGTAGTTTTGAACATCTATAGTGCAGCATTCTGTTAGTGGTGTGGCACCAATATCTTCTAATAAAGCATAGGCATGTTTACCTGCACCACAGAAGGTATCATAGCTAGAATCACCGATAGCAACGACTGCGTATTGTAAGCCTTGAGCGCGCGGTGGCGTGTCTTGAATATAAGAGATAAAAGGTTGGATATTATCTGGGTAATCCCCAGCACCGTGAGTCGAGGTAACGATCAACCAAATGCCTGTTGCCGGAATATCACTAGGATCTGGTTGGTTATGTATCGTGGTTTCCAAGCCTTGTGCTTCGAGCAAATCATTAAGATGATCCCCGACATATTCAGCACTACCGAGCGTACTGCCTGTAATAATATGGATCATGATAGTTTTCCCATTACTTAGAGTAGAATGCGTGTCTATCCTAGACGATTTACCGTTGTTTTGGCTATCGTAAAGTTATGTATATAACTCAGTAATCAACGAAAAGAGCATAGATTTTGTGCGATTTGATAATGTGGATAGACAAAAAAAACCCTAACCTGTAAAGAAAAAAGGCTAGGGGATTCATTGGATGTTGTGATTTTCAGGTGGGCTATTTACCGATACAGAAAGAAGAGAAAATCTTACCGAGTAAATCATCAGAGTTGAATTCACCGGTAATCTCATTCAAATGCTGCTGAGTGATACGCAGCTCTTCAGCAAGGATTTCACCAGCCATATAACCTTCAAGCTGTTCACGCCCTGTGAGAAGATGCTCAGAGGCTCTCTCGAGTGCATCTAAGTGACGACGGCGTGCCATAAAGCCACCTTCTTGATAACTAGAAAAGCCCATGCAGTCTTTCAGGTGATCACGCAGGGTTTCGACGCCTTGTCCTGTTTTCGCTGATAAGCGAATTAACATGGAGTCATCTTTTTCAGTTAGACCCAGCGTTTCCTCGGTTTGGTCGACTTTATTACGAATCACAGTCATACCGATATGCGCCGGTAACCGGTCGACAAAGTCTGGCCAAATCTCTTTGGGATCGGTGGCATCGGTTGTGGTGCCGTCGACCATGAATAAGACGCGATCGGCTTGATTTATTTCATCCCAAGCGCGTTCAATGCCAATTTTTTCGACGGCATCGGTTGAGTCACGTAGACCGGCGGTATCGATGATGTGCAATGGCATACCATCAATATGAATGTGTTCTCTTAGTACATCACGAGTGGTTCCGGCAATATCGGTGACAATCGCGCTATCCTTTCCTGAAAGTGCATTGAGTAAGCTAGATTTACCAGCGTTAGGGCGACCAGCAATTACCACTTTCATCCCTTCACGCATGATTGCGCCTTGGTTTGCTTCTTTACGTACTGCATCGAGATTGTTGATGATGGCATTCAGATCGCCTAGCACTTTGCCATCGGCTAAAAAATCAATTTCTTCTTCCGGAAAATCAATCGCCGCTTCAACATAAATGCGTAAATGAATCAGCGATTCCACCAGCGTATTAATGCGTTTAGAGAATTGTCCTTGGAGTGATTGCAATGCTGATTTTGCCGCTTCTTCTGAGCTGGCATCAATCAAGTCAGCAATGGCCTCTGCTTGAGTTAAATCCATTTTGTCATTCATGAAAGCTCGTTCAGAGAATTCACCAGGGCGCGCTGCTCGTATTCCAGGAATCATTAAAATACGTTTAATCAACATATCGATGACGACAGGACCACCATGGCCTTGTAACTCTAAGACATCTTCCCCCGTAAACGAATGTGGGTTAGGGAAGAATAGCGCGATGCCTTGGTCTAGCTCATGGCCATCATTATCCTTGAAGGGTAAATACTCGGCATAGCGAGGGCGCAGTGTTCTACCTGTCACTGCAGTGGCGACTTGTGTAGCAAGCGGGCCTGAAACTCGAATAATACCTACACCACCGCGCCCTGGGGCGGTAGCTTGAGCGACAATGGTATCTGTAGTCATAACGTTACCTAAACCGGATTAATAAGTGTCGTATTGTAATCAGCCCAACAAAAAAAGGCGACCTTTCGGTCGCCTCTATCTTTGACTATTTGCGTTTACTTGGTCTTTTTAGGGACTTTAGTATGCAAGCCTTTTTTCTCTAGGCCTTTATAAATCATCGTTTGTTGAATCAAAGTAACGATGTTTGACATCAAGTAGTACAGAACCAATCCTGACGGGAAGAACAGGAAGAATGCTGAGAAAATCACTGGCATAAAGGTCATGATTTTCTGTTGCATCGGATCCGTCACGGTTGATGGACTCATTCTCTGAATCATGAACATGCTGATGCCCATTAATACAGGTAAAATGTAGTACGGGTCTTGTGCAGACAAATCATGAATCCAACCGAAGAATGGCGAGTGACGCAATTCTACTGATTCCATCAATGCCCAATATAGAGAGATGAAAATAGGCATTTGCAAGAAGATAGGTAAACAACCACCCAGTGGGTTTACTTTTTCTTTCTTGTACAAGGCCATCATTTCTTGGCTCATACGCTGACGGTCATCGCCGATGCGCTCACGCATTTCCTGCATTTTTGGTTGCAGCATACGCATTTTCGCCATTGACGTGTACTGCGCTTTGGTTAGCGGGTACATCGCACCACGAACAATTAACGTCAAACCAATGATAGCTAGACCCCAGTTACCCACAAATGACTGGATAAATGATAGGAGCATGTGCAGAGGTTTGGCAATAAACCATAACCAGCCGTAATCGACCACAAGGTCTAGATGATCCGCGGTTGCTGCCATGGCATCTTGCAGTTTTGGACCAACCCAAAGGGTGGCTTTAAACTCACCGTTTTGGTCATTGGCAATGGTCTTATCTTGCGTACGAATACCGATATCACCGTATTGGTTTTTCACACGGGTATAAAGAATTGGATCATTTTCGTCACGAGGAATCCACGCAGCGGCAAAGTAATGCTGAATCATCGCTGCCCAACCTTTATCATCTTTCAAAGTGATATTAAGGTTTTGGTCTTGCATGTCATCAAAGCTGTACTTTTTGTAGCGAGTCTCTTCTGTAGAGTAAGCACCACCATGATAGGTTGGCATAGCAAGGCTACCGCCAGACTCTTTCAAATTCTGACGAAGGTGCATATCCATACGAACGTTTGCAGGCTTACCAGATTGGTTTTTAATGTTGTAAACCATATCCAGTGCATAGCTGCCACGTTTTAGAATGAACGTTTTGGTGTAAGTAATGCCATTCGCTTTATAAGTCAGGGGCACTTCAATCTGCTTCTGATCTTTACCCATGGTGTATTGGGTTTGCTTAGCCGCATAGACAGTACGAGTGTCGTTATGATCCGTACCTTGTGGCCCATTGAGGCTACTTTGCGCGATAAACTGTTCAGAAGGAGATTTATGTAGTAACACGAACGGGTTATCTGAATTTAGTTTATCAGAATATTTGTTCAGTTTTGCTTCAACAACATCACCACCAGCCGTATTAATGGACAGAGTTAATACATCCGTTTTTACGGTAATCAGTTTTGCCTTGGCGTTATTTACAGCCTTCTCACTTAATGCCTTCGAAGATGAAGTCGCAGTGTGAGAGGATGAAGCTTCGGTATTACTCGTTTGAGTCTGTTCAACTGCTGGTTTCGCCGGAGTCTTATCCGCATTCCACTCGTTGTAGAGCAGGAAAGACACTAACGCTAAAGCAATTAACAGAATATTACGTTGAGAATCCATCGTTATTTATCTCTGTCTTGTTTTTGGACTGGTGGAACGGGGTCAAAACCCCCTTCATTCAAAGGATGGCATTTTAATAGACGTTTGCCTGATAACCAACACCCTTTTACAAAACCGTGAGCTTTCAATGCTTCTATTGCATACGAAGAGCAAGTAGGAGTGAACCGACATCTTGGGCCGATGAGCGGACTAATTATCCACTGGTATAGTTTGACTATACCAATGGCTAACCATGTGAAGGGCGAGACAGGCGTTTCCATAGCTTATCGAATAACTTAAATAGTTCCTCATTGGATAAATCTTGCGCACTTTTTTTGGCTATAACAACAAAATCTTTTTTGGAAAGCTCGTGTTGTTTAAGTCGAAAGCTTTCTCGTGCAATGCGTTTAAAACGATTGCGACCAACGGCTGTTTTGATTTGCTTTTTTGGAACGGCTAAACCTAAACGAGGGTGAGAAAGATTATTAGCGCGGGCAATTATGGTGAAATGAGGAGAGCCAGCTCGATGAGCTTGCTGGAAAACTTTTTTATAATTCTCGGGAGTTAACAAACGTAACTCCCGATTAAACGCATTCGTTTTCAAAATAAACTAACGATTATTTTGAAAGGCGCTTACGGCCTTTTGCACGACGTGCGTTAATTACTTTACGACCGTTCGCAGTAGCCATGCGTGCACGGAAGCCGTGAGAGCGCTTGCGCTTTAGAACTGAAGGTTGAAAAGTGCGTTTCATTGTTTAGTACCTTACTGATCAGTAGTTTTTAGGTTCATTAAACCCGGCGTGGGCAATTGTCGAATCTCATTGTATAAGAAAGGACATTCCGACGCCTCTCAACAAAGAGGCGGAATTGTAATCAGAGACGCGTAACGTGTCAATGATTCGAATGAGCCATATTACACATTAACGATATCGTCAACATGATAATAACAACTCATTTCGGTCGAATGATTATACGGATTATCGATAAAACAGCAAGGATCCTCACTCGATCCCGACTTGATTTAAGAATTTTTTCAATTTTGGATCCTGTGGATTATCGAAAATATCCTGTGGAGAACCTTGTTCAACAATGGATCCTTCGGCCATGAAGATCACACGATCGGCGACATCTCTAGCAAATTGCATTTCATGGGTTACCACGAGCATGGTCTGATGCTCTTTCGCAAGCCGTTTCATGAGAGCTAGTACTTCACCAACCCATTCTGGATCTAAAGCGGAGGTCGGTTCATCAAATAAAAGCAACTCTGGCTTTAAAGCCATCGCTCTGCCAATACCAACGCGTTGTTGTTGGCCTCCTGAAAGCGCGGCAGGGTAGCTTTCTCCCTTATCGCCTAGGCCAATATCATTGAGAATGGTCTGTGCTTGCTCGTACGCTTTCCGTTTATCCCAGCCTTGTACCGTAATTAGGCCTTCCGCGATGTTTTGCTGCGCAGTCATATGTGAAAATAAGGCATAATTTTGAAATACAAAACCAGTTTGACGACGTAAAGCAGTGACTTCTTTACTCGTATGCTTCGCTGCGTTGATTGTGACATCCCCGATCTGAATGGTTCCTCGATCAGGTTGCTCTAAGAAATTAACACAACGTAATAACGTCGATTTACCTGTACCACTCGATCCGATGACGACAATAATCTCACCAGATTGAATCTCAAGGTTAATACCTTTAAGGATGTCACTGTCTCCAAACTTCTTATGGATGTTATTGAGTTTTATCATCGTTCATACGCCTTATTGAGTTTATGTTCAGCCCAGTACTGTACTCGTGTCAGGATGACGACCATTGCCCAGTAAATTAACGCAACAGCTAAATAGGCTTCGAAGAACTTAAAGCTCGAAGAGGCTTCCATTTGTGCTTTTGCCATGATTTCAGTGACGCCTAGCGTGAACGCCAAAGAGCTGGATTTGATCATATCGATAAAATGATTCATTAACGAGGGCAGTGCAACACGTGATGCTTGAGGAAGAATAATGCGACGCATTAATTGTGGTTTCGTCATCCCAATGGATAAACTGGCTTCCATTTGGCTGCGATCGATCCCCACAATTGCTGCTCGAATGCTTTCCGACATATAAGAAGCAAAATGCAGCGTTAAACTAATAATAGCGGCGGTAAAAGCATCTAATCCTACTAGCGCAGGAATAATTTGCGGCAACCCATAGTAGAGCAAAAACATTTGCACTAAGAGTGGCGTACCGCGGAAAAAGCTCAAATATAATTGTGCTAGCTGATTGAGCACTGGCACTTTGAACACCCGAATGAGCGCAACAGTAATGGCGAGCATTAATGCAAAGACTAAACCCCATAGAGCCATAGAGACCGTTGTGCCTAGATACTTAAATAGTATCGGCATCAAATGGATCATGTAGTCAAAATCAAAACTCATAGGTCGTTCCTATTGAAAAGAAATAAAGGTGGGAAAGATTACCTTTCCCACCTTTATAAGTTGTGACTGAATCACAGTTATACCGTGAGACTTATTTAGTAATATCGGTATCAAACCATTTTTTAGAGATTTTAGCGAGAGTGCCATCACCGCGCATCGCCTCTAGCGCTTGATTTACCTCTTTGCGTAATTCTTTGCCTTTGGCGTTTTTCATAAACGGCCATGCATTTTCGATTTTCTCAAAGGGTGAACCGGCCAGCTTCAATGGTAGACCTGATTTTCGAATTAACTCGAGTGCTGATAGGCGATCCATAACGAAGGCGTCAGAACGACCTAAAACCACATCTTGTTCAATACCAGAGTCATAGGTTTTGATATTAATCTTACCGTCTTTATCGTGCTGACGTAGTAGCTGTTCGAAGTTCGAACCTAAATTGACGGCGACGGTTTTTCCCGCTAAGTCTTGAATACCATGAATACTCTTATTGCCTTTATGTACCGTAATTTGCGCACCATCAATCACATAAGGTTCAGAGAATAAGTATTTGTCTTGGCGTGCTTTCGTCATCGTAATTTGGTTAGAAATGGTATCGATACGACCCGTTTGTAGTAATCCAAATAAACCAGAGAAACTCGCCGTGACAAATTTCACGTCGTAATGATTACGTTTACCGATCTCTTTCCAAAGGTCCACTTCAAAGCCTTGTAGCTTATCGTTTTTCATAAAGGTAAATGGAAAATAGCGACCTGACATGCCAACTTTGACGACTTCGTTTGCCGCCTGTGCAGACGCGGCGGTAAACGCAAGCGCGGCAACGGCGATAGTTAACCAGCGTTTCATATATTTCTCCTCAGTAATTATGCTGTGATCTTACTCATATTTTTAGTTTTAGTAGAAATAACGAGTTCGTATTATTCATATCAAAAATAGAATAAAACATGGGGATAAGTCACGAATAATTTACATTAGTGTGTATGATCGTGTGAGTAAGCGGGGGGTATCTAGCAGGATCAAGGGAAAACTCCGTATATATTGTGAATAACTAAGATCTTATTCACATAGAAATTTGATCATTTACTGGCGATCTGAGTTATCAACAGGTAGAATTACCAGTCTTTATCGATCAATGATTAAGAGTGAGGGAAACGTGTCGTCTTCGCTTTGGTTGCAATGTTTGCAACAGCTTCAAGAAGAGCTACCAGCAACAGAATTCAGTATGTGGGTTCGTCCGCTTCAAGCGGAGCTTAATGACAATACTCTCACTTTGTTTGCGCCTAACCGCTTTGTACTCGACTGGGTACGTGATAAGTATCTTCATCATATCAATCGTCTACTGCAAGAACATTGTGGGCACGATATTCCGAACCTGCGTTTTGAGGTTGGTAGTCGTCCGGTTGAAACGCCAAAACCACTGCCTACGCGCTCACCTGCGGATGTCGCTGCAGAGTCGTCTGCGCCAGCGCAATTGTCGCGTCGTCAACCCGTGCATAAAACTTGGGAAGATGAAGAAGAAGCGATGGCAAGCATTCATCATCGCTCGAATGTCAATCCTAAGCATAAGTTTAATAACTTTGTGGAAGGTAAATCGAACCAGTTAGGTTTAGCGGCAGCGCGACAAGTGTCTGATAATCCAGGCAGTGCTTATAATCCACTCTTTTTATATGGTGGTACTGGTTTAGGTAAAACACACTTATTGCATGCAGTCGGTAATGCGATTGTTGATAACAATCCGAATGCGAAAGTGGTGTATATGCATTCTGAGCGTTTTGTTCAGGATATGGTCAAAGCTTTACAAAATAACGCGATTGAACAATTCAAACGTTATTATCGTAGTGTCGATGCCTTACTAATTGATGATATCCAATTTTTTGCCAACAAAGAGCGTTCACAGGAAGAGTTTTTCCACACGTTTAATGCGCTATTGGAAGGCAATCAACAAATTATCTTAACTTCTGACCGTTATCCTAAAGAAATTAATGGGGTGGAAGATCGTTTGAAATCCCGTTTTGGTTGGGGATTGACGGTTGCGATAGAGCCGCCTGAATTAGAGACGCGAGTCGCGATTTTAATGAAAAAGGCGGAAGCTCACCAAATCCATTTAGCGGATGAAGTGGCGTTTTTTATTGCGAAAAGATTGCGTTCGAACGTTCGTGAATTGGAGGGGGCGTTGAACCGTGTGATTGCCAATGCTAACTTCACTGGTCGCCCGATTACGATCGACTTCGTACGCGAAGCGCTTCGTGATTTGCTCGCATTACAAGAAAAATTAGTCACCATTGATAATATTCAAAAAACAGTGGCTGAATATTATAAAATTAAGGTGGCGGATTTACTGTCAAAACGTCGTTCTCGCTCGGTTGCGCGTCCACGTCAGTTAGCGATGGCGTTAGCCAAAGAATTGACCAACCATAGTTTGCCAGAAATTGGTGATGCGTTTGGTGGACGAGATCATACGACCGTTTTGCATGCTTGTCGTAAGATTCAACAATTACGAGAAGAGAGCCACGACATTAAAGAAGACTATTCTAACTTAATCCGTACGCTTTCTTCTTAAGATCGCGCTAGTATTGGCGTGATATATTCCATTGTTTATTAGAGTTAACTATGAAATTTACCATTGAACGTAGCCACTTAATTAAATCTCTACAGCAAGTGTCAGGCTCTTTAGGTGGCCGAGCAACGTTACCTATATTGAGTAACTTATTACTTAAAGTAGAAGATAGCCAATTGTCGATGACTGCTACTGACCTTGAAGTCGAGTTAGTGAGTCGTGTGACGCTTGAAGGTGAATGCGAAGCAGGTGCTGTTACCGTCCCTGCACGTAAGTTTCTCGATATCTGCCGTGGTTTACCAGACTCTGCCATCATTACGGTGCGTTTAGAAAGCGAACGTGTGCATCTGCAATCTGGGCGTAGTCGCTTTTCACTGGCAACGTTACCTGCAGAAGACTTTCCCAATATTGAAGATTGGCAAAGTGATGTCGAGTTAGTGGTTAATCAAGGTGAATTGCGTAGTCTGATTGAAAAAACGCAGTTTTCTATGGCCACTCAAGATGTGCGCTATTACCTTAATGGTATGTTGTTTGAAGTGGATGAGCAGGTTTTGCGTTCTGTCGCAACCGATGGTCACCGCATGGCAGTGTCTACGATGCCACTGGAGGCCGATATTGCGGCAACGCAATTGATTGTGCCACGCAAAGGTATTTTGGAGCTGGTTAAGTTACTGGATACACCAGAGCAACCAGTGACATTGCAAATTGGACACGCCAATATCCGCGCTGAAGTGAATAATTTTGTGTTTACTTCTAAGCTTGTTGATGGTCGTTTTCCTGACTATCGTCGTGTTTTGCCGCAAAATACTGACAAAATCTTGCAAGCGGGTTGTGATGAGTTACGCCAATGTTTCTCACGTGCTGCGATTTTATCGAATGAGAAATTCCGTGGCGTGCGTGTCAATATGACAGGGACGGAAATGCGGATTACCGCGAATAACCCTGAGCAGGAAGAAGCCGAAGAAATTTTAGACGTGACCTTTGAAGGTGACGATATTGAAATTGGTTTTAACGTTAGTTATGTCCTAGATGTCCTTAATGCTCTGCGTTGTCAGAACGTGCGTATCTCTATGTCGGATGCTAACGCCAGTACTCTGATTGAAAACGTCGATGATAACAGCGCTATGTACGTTGTTATGCCAATTCGTCTTTAAGACGTAAAGAGCTGTTGCCGCGTAATGCCACTTACTCGCCTAGTCGTCCAGAAATTTCGAAATATTAAAGCCTGTGATATCGAGTTATCAGCAGGCTTTAACTTTCTTATCGGCCCTAATGGCAGTGGTAAAACGAGCCTCCTAGAAGCGATCTATTTATTAGGGCATGGGCGCTCATTTAAAAGTACGTTAACGGGGCGGGTCATTCAAAATGAGGCGCAAGAACTGTTTGTTCACGGGCGTTTTTTGAGCTCGGATCAATTTGAGTTACCGATTGGCATTAATAAGCAGCGTGATGGCTCAACAGAGGTTAAAATAGGAGGGCAGTCTGGACAGAAAATTGCGCAATTAGCAAAGGTTCTGCCGCTGCAGTTGATTCATCCTGAAGGGTTTGATTTATTAACCGATGGACCGAAACAACGGCGTGCGTTCATGGATTGGGGGGTCTTTCATTCAGAGCCTGCATTTTATGAAGCTTGGGGGCGATTCAAGCGCCTTAATAAGCAGCGTAACGCATTATTAAAAACGGCTACTCATTATCGCGAGTTACGTTATTGGGATGATGAGTTGGCTCGGCTAGCGGATAATATTGACGCGTGGCGCCGTCAATACGTACAACAGATTTCATCGGTCGCACAAACCTTGTGTCAGGTGTTTCTCCCAGAATTTGATATTGATTTAAAATATTATCGAGGATGGGATAAAGACACGCCTTATAGCGAGCTTCTTGAAAAGAGTTTTGAGCGTGATCAGTTATTGGGGTACACATTTAGTGGACCTAATAAAGCCGATTTAAAGATCAAAGTGGGTGGGACTCCAGTGGAAGATGTCCTATCACGAGGTCAATTGAAGTTAATGGTCTGTGCTTTGCGGGTCGCGCAAGGGCAACACTTAACCGAACTGACCGGAAAGCAATGCATTTATCTTATTGATGACTTTGCTTCCGAATTAGATAGCCAACGTCGTGAGCGTCTTGCGGACTGCTTTAAATCGACGGGGGCTCAAGTATTTGTAAGCTCTATTACGCAAAACCAAGTTGCCGACATGATTGAATCAAATAGCAAGATGTTTCATGTGGAACATGGCACAATAGAGCAAGGATAAAATAGTGAGAGAGTAACTCATGTCGAATAATTACGATTCATCGAGTATTAAGGTACTGAAGGGTCTGGATGCGGTACGTAAGCGTCCAGGGATGTACATCGGCGACACTGATGATGGCACCGGTCTGCACCACATGGTTTTTGAGGTGGTGGATAACTCAATTGATGAAGCGTTAGCGGGTTACTGTAAAGATATCGTCGTAACTATCCATGAAGATAACTCTGTGTCTGTCAGTGATGACGGTCGTGGTATCCCTACTGAGATACACGAAGAAGAGCAGATGTCTGCGGCTGAAGTAATCATGACTGTACTGCACGCAGGTGGTAAGTTTGATGATAACTCTTATAAAGTCTCTGGTGGTTTGCACGGTGTCGGTGTTTCCGTTGTTAACGCTTTATCGGAAAAAGTAACGCTAACTATTCATCGTAATGGTAAAATTAATACCCAAACCTATCATGGCGGTATTCCAGATAGCCCGTTAGAAGTGGTTGGTGACACTGATATTTCAGGCACAACCATTCGTTTTTGGCCAAGTGATGAAACGTTCACTAATATTGAATTTCAATATGACATTCTGGCCAAACGTCTTCGTGAGCTCTCATTCTTAAACTCTGGGGTGTCCATTCACCTGCGTGATGAGCGTGAAAAAGACAAATTTAACCACTATAAATATGATGGTGGTATTCGTGCGTTTGTTACTCACCTTAACCGTAATAAAACTCCAATCCATGCGAAGGTATTTCACTTCGATATCGAACGTGAAGACGGCATTGTGGTTGAAGTGGCTATGCAATGGAATGATTCGTTCCAAGAAAGTATCTTCTGTTTTACCAACAATATCCCGCAACGCGATGGTGGTACTCACCTTGCTGGTTTCCGTTCTGCGCTAACACGTACTCTGAATTCTTATATGGATAAAGAGGGTTACAGTAAGAAAGCGAAAACGGCGACTTCCGGTGATGATGCTCGTGAAGGTTTGACGGCGGTTGTGTCCGTAAAAGTGCCTGATCCTAAGTTCTCAAGCCAAACTAAAGACAAATTGGTGTCTTCTGAAGTTAAATCTGCCGTGGAATCGGCGATGGGTGAGAAACTGTCAGAATACTTAGCTGAGCACCCTGTTGAATCAAAAATGATTTGTTCGAAAATCATTGATGCGGCTCGTGCTCGTGATGCGGCTCGTAAAGCCCGTGAAATGACACGTCGTAAAGGCGCCTTAGATTTAGCTGGTCTGCCAGGTAAATTGGCCGATTGTCAGGAAAAAGATCCAACACGCTCTGAATTATATATTGTGGAGGGTGACTCGGCTGGTGGTTCTGCCAAGCAAGGCCGAGATCGTAAGAACCAAGCTATCTTGCCGCTCAAAGGTAAGATCTTGAACGTTGAAAAAGCCCGCTTTGATAAAATGTTGTCTTCACAAGAAGTGGCGACACTGATTACGGCGCTAGGTTGTGGTATCGGCCGTGATGAATACAACCCAGATAAGCTACGTTATCATAACATCATTATCATGACGGATGCCGACGTCGATGGTGCGCACATCCGTACGCTACTATTGACCTTCTTCTACCGTCAAATGCCGGAATTGATCGAGCGTGGTTACATCTACATTGCTCAGCCACCTTTGTATAAAGTGAAAAAAGGCAAGCAAGAGCAATACATCAAAGATGAAGATGCCATGACGCAATACCAAATTGCATTAGCATTAGATGGCGCATCGTTACATGTGAATGCTGATGCTCCTGCAATGGGTGGTGCGCCGCTAGAAAGATTGGTTCAAGAATACAATGAAGTCGTGAAATTGACTCAACGTATGAGCCGTCGTTACCCACATACCCTTGTGTATGAGTTTGCTTACGTTCCGCGTCTCACCGAAGAAATTCGTCAAACCGAGGCTGGAGTAGCGGCTTGGGCTGAACAATTAACGACTCAGCTTAATGGTAAAGCGATTGGTATCAGCCAATATCACTTTGATGTTGAACGTGATGAAGCGAATCAATGTTACGTTCCACGTATTAAAGTACGAACTAACGGCGTATTACATGAATACTTGCTCAGCGCTGATCTACTTAATTCACGTGAATACGCAAAAATAGCCGATCTTTCTGAAGAGCTAGATAACTTGCTTGAAGAAGGGGCTTACGTAAAACGCGGTGAACGTACCCTAAGTGTTGATAGCTTCTCGCAAGCGATTGAATGGTTAATGAAAGAATCACGTCGTGGTTTAGCGATATCTCGCTACAAAGGTCTAGGGGAAATGAACCCTGAACAGCTGTGGGAAACCACTATGGACCCAGAGACACGACGTATGATGCAAGTAACCATCGAAGATGCGGTTGGCGCCGATGAATTGTTTACAACCTTAATGGGCGACCAAGTAGAACCACGTCGCGCCTTTATTGAAAACAACGCATTGAAAGTGGCTAACCTAGACGTATAGATAGGTAGTGCTCTCCGTTGATGAAAAGCCACTCTGCAGAGTGGCTTTTTTATTGGCCGTCGTTAATTTTTCGCTTAATCAATGAATGACGTTGGACCAACTGCGCTGAGAGGGCGATTATATATCGACTTTATAAGTGGCTCTGTGTAGAATAAAAAAACATTAAAAATAAATAACTATTCACACAGGTGCGATGTCATGAAAACATTTAGTTGGTTAGCATTAGGATTGGCGCTTTTATCATCATCAAGCATTGCTGCAGATAAAGATACGATTCGCTTTGGAGTTGAGGCAAGTTTTGCGCCTTTTGAGTACAAAAAACCAGACGGTTCATTAACTGGGTTTGAAATTGATTTAGGTAATGCGCTGTGTAAGCAATTGCATAAAAAGTGCGTATGGGTTCAAGCGAATTTTGATGGCCTCATTCCTAGTCTTAATGTGAATAAAATTGATGCGGTCTTTTCGTCTTTAGGGATCACTGATAAACGTAGCAAGCGCGTTACTTTTACTAATGTGGTCTGGACGGGATATTCGTCTATGCTAAGCCGTACTCAAGCTCACTTAAAAGCGACACCAGAGTCTTTGAAAGGTAAGGTTATTGGTGTCCAGCAAGGGACGATGCAAGAGCATTATGTACGTGAACGCTTTGCAAAGCATGGCGTTGAAGTGCGTACCTATCAAGATCAAGACCAAGTTTACTCAGATTTAGTGAATGGTCGTATTGATGCTTCTTTTCAAGATATGATACAGGCGCAATTTACGTTTATTGAAGCAGGCAAAAATGCTCAGTTTACGAACCAGCAAGTAGAAGATGTATTGTTACCTGCCGATACGGCTATTGCGGTTAAAAAAGGTAATGCTGAGCTTGTGGCGCTATTAAATCAAGGATTGCAGGCATTACATGATAATGGCACCTACGATCGTATTCAAAAACATTACTTTGGTGAGCTGAAGCTATACCATAAATAATCCCAAGGATAGTATCTTAAGCAGATTGCTCACTGAGTGATCTGCTTTTTTATTTTTAGAGGTTAGATATGCAACATCACCACACGGCATTAATGTCTCCAACAATTGGTACCCAACGTTACCTGGAAAGTTTTCATTTTGGCTCGCCGGAACTGGGTAAGAAGATCTACATTCAAGCCTCGCTGCATGCTGATGAAATTCCGGGAATGTTAGTCGCTTGGAAGCTCAAGCAACAGTTAACGCAACTCGAAGCAACAGGGCGTTTAAAAGGCGAGGTTGTTTTGGTGCCGGTTGCCAATCCGATTGGTCAGAACCAACATCTTATGGATGTCCATCTTGGGCGGTATCACCTAGAAACAGGGCAAAACTTTAATCGTGATTATTTAGATACCTTTACGGATGTCAAAGCGCGTATTGAGCCACAACTGAGCGATGATCCTGCACATAATTGTCGGATTATTCGTGCTGCTATGTGTGAGAGCTTGCAACAATGGCAACCAAAAACAGAGCTGGGTTCGTTACAGAAAACCTTACAATTACTCAGTTGTGATGCCGATGTGATGCTTGATTTGCACTGTGACTTTGAAGCCGCATTACATGTGTATAGTACTTATTACTCATGGCCGGGAATTGAACCGCTGGCGAGATTATTAGGCTCACAAGCCAATTTATTGGCAAACGAAACGGGCGGTGCTCCTTTTGACTGTAGTGTAGATATGGTCTGGCAGCGTCTTAAAGAATGCTTTGGCGAGGCGATTCCCCAAGGCTGCTTAGCGGCCACGGTCGAATTGCGAGGGCAAGCCGATGTTACGCATCAAGAGAGCAACCAAGATAGCTCTGCTATTCTGCGTTACCTCGAATGGCTGGGGGTTATTGCCGTTGATGGACCAGCGCCATGTTTACCCGAAGAGGTGGCACCAAGCAGTGATTTAGGCGCGGTTGAAATGCTGGCGACACCTTGTGCAGGCATTCTAGTGCACCGCGTTAAGCCCGGTGATTGGATTACAGCGGGAGATGTGTTTGCTGACGTTATTGACCCAATTAGCGATCATGTGGAATATGTCACCGCTGCGCAGTCAGGTTATGTTTACTCAAGAAACGGGCGGCGTATTGCCACAGCGGGAATGTTGATTGGTAATATTGCTGGTAGCGCGGTGATTCGCTCTGGCTATTTACTCGCTCCCTAAATTGATAGCGGTGATTTCTTAAGCAAAAAAACGGAAAAAAATTCATTTTTTCCCTTGAAAGTGGATTGAGTGCCCTTATATATAGTGGTGAAGAGGAAGCCAATAGGGCCTCAGGAAACGGATTCGATAAGTTGCTCATGAGAGGATTTATCACCGTTATATACAACTCGTAAATGGCCTCATGTCGAATGAATGAGATGCCATCCCTAAGGTAACAATTAGGGCTATTGCTTAAGAAACAAGAGGATAGTTATTATGCGTACAGTAGATTTTGCTCCTTTATACCGTAATGCCATTGGTTTTGATCATCTGTTGAATCTTATGGAGTCCGGCACTGCTAAGAATACTCAAGGCGGTTACCCTCCATATAACATCGAACAAAAAGAAGAAAACCAATATCGGATTACGATGGCTGTAGCCGGGTTCTCTGAGGAAAACTTAGATATTACCCAGCAAGAAACGACATTGATTGTTCGTGGGGAGCGCAACGCTGAAGATGGCAAAAATTATGTCTATCAAGGCATTGCCGAAAGAGACTTTGAGCGTAAATTCCAACTCGCGGATTACGTGAAAGTTACCGGGGCAACAATGGAAAATGGTTTATTGCATATTGATTTGGAACGCGAAGTTCCAGAGGCGAATCAGCCACGTAAAATTGCCATTAACGGTAAATCTTTACTCGATAGTGAAGAGTAAATGCCATCAGTTAACATGATGTAAAGTAGTAAAAGAGCGCCTATTGGCGCTCTTTCTTATTATAGAAAAGCAAATTAGCTTAGACGTTTTTATAAGCGTTATTCACTTCTTCAGCAATAATGCGGATCCCTTCACGCATCTTTTCTTCATCTTGTACGTAATTCATCCGTAAGCATTGATGAGCATGATCCCATTCTTCTTTTTGACCAATAAAGAAATATTCGCCAGGGACAATTAACACCCCGCGTGCTTTGAGGCGTTGGTACAATTCCATTGTGGTAATCGGTAGTTCGTCAAACCATAACCATAAGAAAATCGCTCCTTCTGGCTTATGGATACGAAACCGCGGATCCGGGAGCGCTTGTTGGAGCATCTCGATAGTGTGTAGTGACTTCTGATGATAGAAAGGTTTAATGATGGTTTCGCTGACGCGGAGTAAATCATTTTTCTCTAACATACGTAAAGCCAAGGCCGGCCCCATGCTACCTGGCGCTAAGTTAATGATGCCACTCATACTGGTTAGGGCTTGCGTGACTTCTTCACTGGCAATCGTGATGCCACAGCGCAAACCAGGGAGTCCGAGTTTTGACAAACTCATACATAAAATGGTGTTCTCATTCCAAAATGGTTCCACCTCTTCAAAGATAATATTGGGAAATGGTAGTCCATATGCATTATCAATGATCAAAGGGATATTGTTATCCCGCGCTAGCTGATCTAGTTTGTGAATTTCTTCATCTGTGAGTACGTTACCGGTTGGATTGGTTGGACGTGATGCACAAATGGCCGCGACAGATTCATCAATATGTAGCTGCTCAAAGTCGACGTGATACTTAAACAGTCCATTCTCTAAGTATTCAATTTCTGGATGATAAGAAACGAAAATATCATCATCAATTCCTGCATCTCCGTAGCCTATATACTCAGGGGCTAGCGGTAAAAGAATTTTCTTATGTGAGCCATCTGGCTGGTGGCCCGCAAAAAGGTTAAATAATGAGAAAAAGCCACTTTGGCTACCATTAGATAAACTGATATTTTTTGAACTGATATTCCACCCATAGCGCGCTTTTAATAGAGCGGCTAACTGCTCGATAAAGGCGTCTTTCCCTTGCGGCCCATCATAGTTAGTCATTCCGGCGATAAGGCTACCATCTTGTAGCATTTCTTCGCTGATGGATTGGAAGTAAGTCAGCATCTCTGGAATCGCAGCGGGATTGCCGCCGCCTAGCATGATCGCACCTGGCGTTCTTAGACCATCATTGAGATCTCCCATCAATTGGGTTATGCCGGAATTACGATTAAACTTTTCTCCAAATGTTGAAAATTTCATTACTCGAGTACCTGATTCTTGTGTTTGCTTATAATTATACGATGAGGTGCGCCCCATCTTATTGAGTTATTATTGACCATACCGGATTCAAATACTTGCGCAACGAATAATTGTTTTTTTGCAAAAAAAAGGCCCAACGCAAAACGTTGGGCCTTTTCATAATCAATATTAGATGATTATGCTGTTTTTTGAATTAACGAAATATCAGCAATTTGCAGGAATAAGTTACGCAATATGCTTAGCATCGTGAGACGGTTCTGTTTCAGTTTGGCGTCATCGGCCATTACCATCACATTATCAAAGAAAGCATCAACCGGAGCACGCAGTGTCGCCAATTGAGTTAGTGCTTCTTGATAGTTACCCGTCGCAAACGCCGGCTCTAAAGCTTCTACCATGATAGAAACCGCTTTAGCGAGAGCTTTTTCTTCAGCTTCTTGTAACAAAGACAAATCGATGTCATCAGACAATTCGCCATCGTACTTCGCTAAGATATTACCGACACGCTTGTTAGCTGCGGCTAATGCTTCGGCTTCTTCAAGTTCACGGAAGTGAGATACTGCTTTAACACGTTGATCGAAGTCAGCAGGTTTGGTCGGTGTCCGTGCTAATACCGCTTGGATGCTATCAATGCTGAAACCTTCATCTTGGTACCATGCGCGGAAACGACCTAGCATGAAGTCCAATACGTCAGATTCAACTTTATCATTGGTGAGCTTAGTACCAAACAGCGATTTAGCTTTAGATATTAGATCAACTAAATCAAGATCGTAGCCGTATTCTACAATAATACGTAGTACACCAAGAGAGGCACGGCGTAGCGCAAATGGGTCAGAGCCTTTCGGGGCTTGGCCAATACCAAAAATACCGACGATCGTATCGAGTTTATCTGCCATCGCGACAGCGGCCGAAACGCCGCTGCTTGGTAATTGATCACCTGCATAACGTGGCATGTATTGCTCGTTGAGCGCCACAGCAACGGCTTCGTCTTCACCGTCGTGACGCGCGTAGTGCATACCCATCACGCCTTGAGTATCGGTAAATTCAAACACCATTGATGTCATTAGGTCACATTTCGCTAAGAGACCTGCACGTTTCGCTTGGTCGATATCAGCGTTGAGTTTGTCAGCAATGTAACCTGCTAGCTCAGTAATACGATCGGTTTTGTCTTTGATTGTGCCCAGTTTCTTTTGGAAAATGGCTTTTTCCAACATAGGTAGGCGATCAATCAGTTTCTCTTTGCGGTCAGTATCAAAGAAGAATTCCGCATCGGCTAAACGAGGGCGTACGACTTTTTCGTTCCCTTCGATGACAAAGCGTGGCTCTTTTGATTCAATGTTAGATACAAAGATAAAGTTAGGCAGTAGTTGGTTATCACCGCAGTAAACTGGGAAGTATTTTTGGTCACCTTTCATGGTGTAGACCAAAGCTTCTGCAGGCACTTTGAGATACTTCTCTTCAAACGTCGCCGTTAGTACAACTGGCCACTCAACTAGACCAGTGACTTCTTCTACTAAGTCATCTTCCAAATCTGCGCGGCCACCAAGCTCAATGGCTGCGGCTTGAGCATCAGCAATAATCGTCGCTTTACGTGCTTCATAGTCCGCAATGACCTTACCACGCTCTTCTAAAATTTTTGGATACTGCTGCGCTGAATCGATGGTGAATTCAGATTCACCCATGAAGCGGTGACCACGAATGGTTCGTGCTGATTTTACGCCAAGGATTTCACCTTCGATAAGCGTTTCATCACTAAGAATCGTTAGCGTTTTAACAGGACGGATAAACTGAGTGTCTTCATCGCCCCAACGCATTGGTTTGGCGATGGGTAAGTTTGAGAGTGCACGCTCAATCAGGCTGACAATGATCGCTTGGGTCGGTTGGCCTTTTACTTCCTGCTTATGCAGTAGCCATTCGCCTTTGTCTGTTTTCAAACGTTCCGCTTGTTCAACCGTGATGCCATTACCACGAGCCCAGCCTTGCGCGGCTTTAGTGGCATTACCATTTTCATCAAACGCTACTTTGACGGCCGGTCCACGCTTCTCAACGACTGTATCAGGTTGTGAATCGGCAAGTTCAGTGATTTTTAGCGCTAAACGACGCGGTGTCGCGTACCATTTAATGCCTTGCTGGCTGATATTTGCTTGGCTCAGCTCAGACTCGATATTACTAGCAAACGCTTCTGCCAGTGTACGCAGTTGGGTTGGTGGTAGCTCTTCTGTTCCCAGCTCGATTAAAAATTCTTGTGCCATTATCCTTTCTGCCCCTTATGCTTGGTTCGAGTTTTTACACATTGGGAAGCCCAGCGCTTCGCGAGATGCGTAATACGCTTCTGCCACGGATTTGCTGAGATCACGGATACGCAGAATATAGCGCTGGCGCTCAGTGACTGAGATCGCTTTTCGTGCATCTAACAAGTTAAACGCGTGGCCTGCTTTAAGGATGCGTTCGTAAGCAGGTAGCGGCAGTGGCGTGTCTAAAGCGACAAGCTGCTGACATTCTTTTTCACACTGATCGAAGAACGTGAATAGGAAGTCAACATCGGCGTGTTCGAAGTTATACGTTGATTGTTCCACTTCATTTTGATGGAAAATATCGCCGTACGTTACTTTGCCTAGTGGGCCGTCTGTCCACACAAGATCATAAACAGAATCAACGCCTTGAATATACATTGCTAGACGTTCAATGCCGTAAGTGATTTCGCCAGTCACTGGTTTACACTCAAGACCGCCGACTTGTTGGAAGTAAGTGAACTGAGTCACCTCCATACCATTAAGCCATACTTCCCAGCCAAGACCCCAAGCACCTAATGTTGGGTTTTCCCAGTTATCTTCCACAAAACGAATGTCATGCACTTGTGGGTCAACACCTAATACTTCTAATGAGCCCAAGTACAATTCTTGAATGTTGTCTGGTGAAGGCTTGATCACTACTTGGAATTGGTAATAGTGTTGTAGGCGGTTCGGGTTTTCGCCGTAACGACCATCTGTTGGACGACGAGAAGGTTGAACGTAAGCGGTTGCCATTGGTTCAGGACCAATCGCACGCAAGCATGTCATTGGGTGAGATGTACCTGCACCGACTTCCATATCTAATGGTTGTACAATGGTGCAGCCTTGTTGGGCCCAATAATCCTGCAGCGCGAGGATCATTCCCTGAAAGGTTTTGATATCGTATTTTTGCATAGTCAGGTTCGCGCGAATCTTATGTTTGAAATGAATAAAATAGCCTCTAAGTATACCGAGATCTTGGACGACAAAGTAGGGGTAATCTTGTTTAATTCTTGGGCGATGTTAATAAGCGTTAGCCATGCTCATGAATAAAACCCGATGTTATCTATTAATCGCGACTTTTAACCGCATTTTAGCTTGTGGTTTTTTTTATTGAACGATACTATTTCGCGGTCTTTGGGGAGTAGCTTGCTGAGTCAATCTCGTGATTCAGTTCGTTCGTCAACATAATCGCTGTCAAATAGCGTGGCGTTCGAGACTTGGTTTCCATCAAGTTTAGCAAGACCTTAGACAAACAGCACGAACCAGGGGTGGGGAGTGAGGTTTGTCTATGGTTATTAATAATAAATCCCTGCCCCCAATGAGTATGTCGTGAGTGTTTTAGCTATCTCTTTAACTACTGTTGCTTTGGCAGAAATTGGTGATCGTACCCAATTACTTTCTTTGCTATTGGCGAGTCGTTATCGTCGCCCTGTGCCTATTATTTTGGCTATTCTCGCGGCGACGCTATTGAATCATGCGTTAGCCGCATGGTTAGGGGTGGTAGTGGCAGATTACTTAACCCCAGAAGTATTAAAGTGGGTGGTCGTTGCGAGCTTTTTAAGTATGGCAATATGGATTTTGATTCCCGACAAATTGGATGAAGATGACGAGATATCGGGACGCGGTCCTTTTGTTGCGAGTTTTATTGCGTTTTTTGTTGCAGAAATCGGTGATAAAACGCAAATTGCGACGTCTATTCTCGGGGCTAAATATAGTCATGAACTGATTTGGGTGATTGTCGGAACGACTATTGGTATGTTGTTAGCTAATGTTCCTGTGGTGCTGCTTGGTAAATTATCGGCTAACCGCTTACCTTTGGCATTGATTCGCAAGGTCACAGCATTAATATTTGTTGGCCTAGCGGTGATTTCAGCCTTCTACTGAACACGACTTATTGCGTTATTATCTCATGTCTTTTTAGGCGTGAGATAACCTCATCTTTAGTGGTACGACTGCTATGCTTAATCAAGGTAAAGTATCGTGGTGAGGGAAGGTTATGTTAACGCGTTACACATCAATGACAGCAAAAAAACAAAGCTACTTATTTACAGTTGGGCTTTTACTGACTTTTTTAGGGATGACACTCACAGATATGTGGATGCCTATGGTTGTCGGGGCATTTATTTTGACCGGACTAACCGTTGAAGCTTGGATTCGAGTGTCGCATCTTATACCAATGCATGAAGACATTCGTGCACTGCGTCAAGAGATACAGCAATTACGCCATGAGAACCGTGAGAATTTCGAGCAGCAATAATTGCGTTGAGCGATGACGGTAAGAGTACGATAGGGCGGATATCCCCCCCTATCATTATCAAGCGATGCCTTTTTGAATAAGGTATAAATACGGTAGGCTTTCAGTTTGCGAGTCGATAAGCTTATGATCCATAAACCGGCAAAAGCTCGGGATATCGCGTGTCGTGGAAGGATCATCGGCTTTCACAAGTAGTGTCTCACCATCTTGCATATTGCGAATTGTCTTTCTCACCATCATTACCGGTTCAGGGCAACGTAGGCCTTCTGCTTCTAGTGTTACGGTTACTGCTTGATTAGATAAATTCATGATCAACCTACATGGGAATCGTTAAGGCGATTGATCATACTCGGGCAGAAAAAATATTCAATATGATAGGTCTTCGGCTGGGGTTAATTTTATCGCGAGTAGGACTTATTACGGCTCCAAAGAAAAAGCCCACAACGGCAGTTGTGAGCTTTTTTGGGTTGTCACCATGGACTATTTAGACAAGAAGAAGCGATAAGATGGGTTATCGGTTTCATCGTGATAATGGTAGCCAAGCTCAGATAAATGACTAGAAAATCTTGATAAATCATCTTCATTTAGTTCAATGCCACATAACACTCGCCCATAGTCAGCACCGTGGTTACGGTAATTAAACAGGCTAATATTCCAATGTGTACCTAACGTGGTGAGAAATTTGAGTAGTGCTCCAGGATATTCTGGGAATTCAAAACTATACAGGCGTTCTTGCAATGGTTTAGACGGTTTACCGCCAATCATATAACGCACATGCAGTTTTGCCATTTCATCATCAGAAAGATCTTGCACGGGATAACCAGCTGCTTGGAGATCGGTAATAATACCGGCTAACTCCTCTTGCCCTCCCATTAGGCGAACCCCGACAAAAATATTCGCGAGCTGATCATCACTATAGCGATAATTAAATTCTGTCACTGCACGGCCGCCAATCACTTCACAGAAGTTAAAAAACGCCCCTGGTTGCTCAGGGATAGTAACCGCCAGTAAACCTTCACGTTTTTCACCGAGTTCACAGCGCTCGGAAACATAACGCAAACCGTGGAAGTTGGTATTCGCACCAGATAAAATAGTCGCAAGATTTTTATCAGCGAGTTGATGTTGGGCTGCAAATTTTTTCAAGCCAGCTAACGCAACCGCGCCCGAAGGTTCTGCGATTGCTCGCGTGTCTTCAAAAATATCTTTTACCGACGCACAAATCTCATCACTGGAAACGCTGATGTGACCATCGAGATATTCTTGGCAAAGACGGAAGGTTTCGTTACCTATCCGTTTCACCGCCACGCCTTCTGCAAACAAGCTGACCTGTTCGAGTGTGACGGGCTCTCCAGCGTCTAATGCCGCTTTCAAGCAAGACGAATCTTCAGGCTCAACGGCAATGACTTTGATTTCAGGCATCAGTTGCTTGATCAGTACCGCGATACCAGCGGCAAGACCACCACCGCCAACAGGCACAAAAATATAATCGAGATGGCTATTTTGTTGTAGCAGCTCTAATCCAATTGTACCTTGTCCGGCAATGACCAGTGGGTGGTCAAACGGCGGTACAAAAGTGTAGTTATGCTGCTGGGCTAAACGTTCTGCTTCTGCTTTTGCCTCATCGAAATTGTTGCCATGCAAAACCACATTACCGCCAAAACTGCGTACCGCCGAGACTTTAATATCTGGCGTGGTTTTTGGCATCACAATAGTGGTGAGGATGTTCAACTTTTTACCAGACAAGGCCATACCTTGGGCGTGGTTACCGGCCGAGGCAGTAATCACACCGGCGGCTTGTTGCTCGGCTGACAGTGAAGACACCATATTATAAGCGCCACGCAACTTGAATGAGTGTACGGGCTGGCGATCTTCTCGTTTTATTTGGATATGATTACCCAAACGCTCTGAAAGGCGTGCCATCGCTTGAAGTGGCGTAACATGTGCCACTTCATAGACTGGGGCTTTGATAATGTGGCGCAGGTATTCTGCGCCATTAAGTTGCTCCGTGCTCATGAATCCATCCTTAGTCTTCAAGTTTCGCTTTATCGCGAACGGCTCCTTTGTCAGCACTGGTCGCCATGCTTGCGTAGGCTTTCAAAGCGAACGAGACCTCACGTACACGTGATACAGGTTTCCAGCCTAACTTGTCTTGTGTCGCGCGGCGGGCATCCATTTCGTCACTTGAAATGTTCAAGTCAATAGTACGCTTAGGAATATCAATAGAGATCATATCGCCATCTTGCACTAAGCCAATCTCACCGCCATTCGCCGCTTCTGGAGAAGCATGTCCGATAGACAAACCAGAAGTACCACCAGAGAAGCGTCCGTCGGTTAATAGTGCACAGTCTTTATCTAAGCCCATCGATTTTAGGTAAGTGGTTGGATAAAGCATTTCTTGCATGCCCGGCCCGCCTTTTGGACCTTCATAGCGAATAATGATGACATCGCCAGCTTTAATTTTGCCACCTAAAATGCCCTCAACTGCATCATCTTGGCTTTCAAATACTACGGCTGGGCCTGTAAAGGTCAGAATGCTTTCATCGACACCAGCGGTTTTAACGATACAGCCATTAAGTGCAATATTGCCTTGCAACACGGCGAGGCCACCATCTTTACTAAAGGCGCTGTCGAGTTCGCGAATACAGCCATTAGTTCGATCATCGTCTAAAGTGTCCCAGCGACAATCTTGCGAGAATGCTTTGGTGGTACGAATACCTGCAGGCCCAGCACGGAAGAACTGTTTCACTTCTTCTGAGTCAGTTTGCATGATGTCGTATTTTGCCAATTGCTCTTTCATCGACATATCTAAAATGGTGCGCGTGTCTTCAACTAACAATCCTGCTCGTTGTAGCTCACCGAGAATGGCCATCACACCACCAGCACGGTGCACGTCTTCCATATGATATTTAGGTGTTGATGGTGCCACTTTACATAAGTGCGGGATAAGGCGAGATAGGCGATCAATATCGTCCATATCAAAGTCGATTTCCCCTTCTTGTGCCGCTGCCAGCAAGTGCAGTACCGTATTCGTTGAACCGCCCATGGCAATATCTAACGCAATGGCGTTTTCAAACGCATCTTTTGACGCGATATTGCGAGGTAGAGCGGTTGCGTCATCTTGTTCATAATAACGCTTGGTCAGTTCTACGATGCGATGACCGGCATTAATGAACAGCGCTTCACGATCTTTGTGTGTAGCGAGCATCGAGCCATTCCCGGGTTGCGCTAAACCTAGCGCTTCGGTGAGACAGTTCATTGAGTTAGCGGTAAACATACCGGAACATGACCCACAAGTTGGGCAGGCAGAACGTTCGACTTGTTCACTTTGCTCATCAGTGATATTGGGATCGGCACTTTGTTTCATCGCATCGACCAAATCCAATTTGATAATTTGATCAGACAGCTTGGTTTTACCCGCTTCCATTGGGCCGCCTGAAACAAAAATCGTTGGTACGTTGAGGCGCATAGATGCCATCAACATTCCGGGAGTAATTTTGTCACAGTTAGAAATACACACCATGGCATCGGCGCAGTGTGCGTTTACCATGTACTCGACTGAGTCAGCGATTAATTCACGTGAAGGTAGTGAATACAGCATGCCGCCGTGACCCATCGCAATACCGTCATCCACCGCGATGGTATTAAATTCTTTGGCGATACCGCCGGCTTCTTCAATTTGTTTGGCAACCAATTGACCCATATCTTTTAGATGGACGTGACCTGGGACAAACTGGGTGAAAGAGTTAACGACGGCGATGATTGGTTTTCCAAAATCATCATCTTTAACCCCAGTCGCGCGCCACAAGGCACGCGCTCCAGCCATATTACGACCATGGGTGGTAGTTGCTGAACGATACTTAGGCATAATATTCCCTTATTTTTCCTGTGGGTTGATAAAGTCTAACCAACCCCATTTGTCTTCGGTCGTGCCATCAAATAAGCCAAAGAAGGCAGTTTGCATAGCTTGAGTAATTGGGCCACGTTTGCCCTCACCGACAGTAATACGATCGACGCTGCGTACGGGTACAATTTCAGCTGCGGTACCGGTTAGAAATATTTCATCAGCTAAGTACAAGGTTTCACGTGAAATATTCGATTCACGCACTTCATAACCTTGGTCTTGTGCCAGTGTCATGATGCTATCACGTGTGATACCCGGCAGGATTGAACTAGACAGTGGCGGGGTGTAGATCACGCCATTTTGCACGACAAAGATATTTTCGCCTGAGCCTTCAGAGATATAGCCATCTACATTTAATGAAATCCCTTCTTCATAGCCATGGCGACGAGCTTCACTACCGATAAGCAGTGAGGATAAGTAGTTACCCCCTGCTTTTGCTGCGGTAGGAATGGTGTTTTGAGCCATACGGCTCCAGCTTGAAACCATGGCATCGATGCCATTTTCCATCGCTTCTTCACCAAGGTAAGCACCCCACGGGAATGCGGCAATGATAAGGTCTAATTCAGAACCTTCAGGTGGGCATACACCTAAACCTACATTACCAACAAACGCCAGTGGACGGATGTAAGCATCATCAAGTTTATTCGCACGCAGAGTTTCACGTGTCGCTTCCATGATCTCGTCTTGAGAATATGGAATAGGGAAGCGATAGATTTTTGCGGAGTTAATTAAGCGCTGTGCATGTTCAGGATGACGAAAAATCGCTGGCCCTTTATGCGTGTTGTAGCAGCGTACACCTTCAAATACGGATGTGCCGTAATGCAATGCATGAGAAAGCACGTGAACGGTCGCGTTTTCCCATAATGTCATTTCGCCATTGAACCAGATGTATTCTGCAGTTTGCGTTGTCATGTTTGCCTTCCTTAAGCGCTAATTCTTTGTTGTAAATTATTATTTGGGAGTTCATCGAGGCTGATTTCGGTTACGTCGACGGTCATAACATCCCAAAGTTTTTCGATTTGGTTGGTCAGTGTGGTGATAGGTCTATCGCTATCGACGATAACTTCCACACTCGCGATTTTACTCGCGTGGTTTTGTGTGCCAGCAACTTGGCGAACAATAAAGCCTCGGTGGCGTACAATGCGTAGAACTCGCTCCAGAAGAACGGGTTGGTCATCCGCTTTGATGTCAATTAGATATCTTTGCATAATCCCTTCTCCTAGGTGTTTTCTAGCATGTCGCTGTTTGAGGCGCCTGGTGGAACTAATGGCCACACATTTTCTTCTTCATCAATATCTACATGCAGTAAATAAGCGGTTTTGCTTGCTAACATCTCACGTAGTGCTGGTTCCACTTCTGATTTTTTAGAGATGGTTTTCCCAGGAATATCAAATGCCTTGGCGAGCATGACAAAATCAGGGTTGTCATCCAGAATGGTTTCGCTATGGCGGCCATCAAAGAACAATGATTGCCATTGACGTACCATGCCGAGACGTTGATTGTTCAACAGTACCATTTTTACGGGGATTTGACGGCGTTTTAATGTCCCAAGTTCCTGTACGTTCATCATAAAAGAACCATCACCAGAGATTAGAACGGATTGATCGTCTGGACGAGCCACTGCCGCGCCCATAGCGGCGGGTAATCCAAATCCCATCGTGCCTAAACCAGCAGACGAAATAAAATTCTGCGGGTCGCGTGGCTGGATGTGCTGTGCTGCCCACATTTGGTGCTGACCAACATCAGTTGAGACCATAGTGGACTCGGGCATCATATCTGATAATTGCTTTAAAAGCAGTGGAGCGTAAATAGGTTCACCTGGATGATCATAACGCCATTTGTATTCATCTCTTAATACTTGGCTATGGTGTTGCCAGTTACTGATATCATGTGCCAGCTCCAGTTGCGGCAAGATAACATTAATATCGCCACGCAGTGCCGCATGAGCTTGGCGTAATTTATTAAATTCCGCAGCATCGATATCAATATGAATCACTTTGGCCTCTGGGGCAAAGGTATCTAATTTGCCAGTGACTCGGTCATCAAACCGTGCGCCGACCACGATTAATAAATCGCATTCTTGCACAATTAAGTTGGCCGCTTTGGTTCCGTGCATCCCGAGCATCCCCAAATAATGAGGGTCATGGCGATCAATGGTGCCTAGGCCTTTTAGCGTGCTGACTGATGGCATAGGGTTCTCATTGAGAAACTGACGGACACTGTGTGTGGCTTTAGCTAATTGCACTCCGCCACCGACATATAGCACCGGGCGCTCGCTAGCTGCAATCATCGATTGGGCTTGAGCAAGTTGGGCAATATCGGCAATGGGCATGGCTGGTGGAGTGAAGCTAGGTAAATCATCGGTTTCGGTATGAGCGAGTTGAATATCTTTAGGTATATCAACAAGAACAGGACCAGGTCGGCCACTCATCGCAACGTGAAAAGCTTCGATAAGGGTAGAGGCGAGATCGTTAATATCGGTGACTAAGTAGCTGTGTTTAGTACAAGAGAGCGACATGCCGATCACATCCATTTCTTGGAAAGCATCAGTACCGATGTGAGAGCTGGCAACTTGGCCGGTAATGGCAACGAGAGGTACAGAATCAAGCATGGCATCCGCAAGGCCAGTGACTAAATTAGTTGCCCCTGGGCCAGATGTGGCCATACATACGGCAACATCTTGGCTGGCTCTGGCTTTACCTATGGCCGCAATGGCTGCTCCTTGCTCATGGCGACATAAAATATGATCGACTCCGCCATCGTAGAGTGCATCGTAGATAGGCATGATCGCACCACCAGGATAACCAAAAACAGTGTCAATCCCTTGTGCTTTTAACGCGGCAACAACTAACTCAGCTCCCTTCATTGTGGCCTCCTTGGCAACAGTATGTTCTGTTGTTATTTAATCTGTTGTGTTTGCACTTCATGTGCTTCTCCCGTTCTTCCAGTTCATTCTGATTAAAGAAAAATCAGATCGGTTACAGCTTGGCTATTTTTGTTATAAAAAAACCCCCGAACTTTTCAGTGCGGGGGTTTTTAAAATTCGGTACGTTACCTTGCGCTCACGAGCCCCCGCGCGGTGCCAATAATGACCACGAGTACGACGCGAATAATAATAGAGAGGTTGTGAGCGTTTTTAATCATTTTATGCTTTCTTATGGTTTGTTTTTTAGTCAGCAATTCCTGTACCTCTAGTGTTATCATAAAATTCTGCATGCTGACAAGCAAAACCTCATTCTTTTTTCATATTTTCTTTAATTTAACCTGATGTATAACCATTACGGTTCATTGAATAAGTATGTATTTACAGAGTGTATTCTTTCGCTAAAGGAAAATCGTCATGGGGTTAGCCATCATACATAGCCGGGCCAGTGTGGGCGTTGAGTCGCCGGTTGTTACCGTTGAAGTACATATCAGCAATGGTATGCCGGCGTTTACCTTAGTGGGATTACCTGAGACGACCGTCAAAGAATCTCGTGATAGAGTGCGAAGTGCCATTCTTAATTCCGGGTTTGAGTTTCCAGCCAAGCGTATCACCGTCAATTTAGCCCCCGCAGATTTGCCTAAAGAGGGAGGACGGTTCGATTTACCCATCGCATTAGGTATTCTTGCAGCATCGGAACAAATTCCTGCGAGCTTATTGCAGGAGTATGAATTTGTTGGTGAGCTTGCATTGTCCGGCGAGTTAAGACCCGTTAAAGGTATTTTGCCCGCGGCATTGGCGGTTAAACGCGCCAAGCGCTGCTTGGTTGTGCCGCATCATAATGGCGATCAAGCAGCACTGGTGGCGGAGGCTAAGCATAAATCAGCACAAACCTTACTCGAAGTGTGTGCGCAGCTATGCGGTCAAGATCGCCTCTCTCTACACCAAACCCCTTTTATTGCAGAGCCGCCTCCGCAAGGGCGAGATTTACAAGATATAATCGGACAGCAACAAGGTAAACGTGCCTTAGAAATTGCTGCCGCCGGCAATCACAATATCTTATTTATTGGACCTCCAGGCACAGGCAAGACCATGTTAGCTTCTCGCTTGTGTGATTTATTACCCGAAATGAGCGATGAAGAAGCTATCGAGACCGCTTCGGTTGCTTCGTTGACGCATCAAGAGATTAATCAACATAATTGGAAGCAGCGACCATTTCGCTCTCCGCATCACTCGAGTTCTATGGCGGCATTAGTGGGCGGCGGATCGATACCTCGTCCAGGTGAAATATCCTTGGCTCACAATGGGTTATTATTCCTAGATGAAATGCCCGAGTTTGAGCGTAAGGTGCTTGACTCTTTGCGTGAGCCTTTAGAGTCAGGCGAGATCATTATTTCGCGGGCGCAAGGGAAAACGCGTTTTCCTGCTCGTTTTCAACTCGTAGGCGCGCTCAATCCTAGTCCTAGTGGCTTTTATGAGGGCGAAAAGGTAGGGGCGAACCCTCAAGTCGTTCTGCGCTATTTAGGCCGTTTATCTGGTCCTTTGTTAGATCGTTTTGATATGTCGATAGAAATTCCAGCTTTGCCACAAGGGACTTTGGCTCATGGAGGCGACCGTGGTGAGAGTACCACTACGGTTAAGCAACGAGTTTTGCAGGCGAGGCATGTCATGTTAGCGCGCTCAGGTAAGGTTAATGCGTTATTGCAAAGCAGGGAAATTGATACTTACTGCTCGTTACAGAAAGCGGATGCTGAGTTTTTAGAAGCCGCTTTACATCGGCTTGGTTTATCGATTCGCGCGTATCATCGTATTATCAAGGTGGCGCGGACAATTGCCGACTTACAAGGTGTCGCCAATATTGAGCGGGCTCATTTAGCCGAAGCGCTCGGTTATCGGGCGATGGATAGGTTGTTAAAGCAAATGACGGATCAGGCGATCGACTAGTTGTCTGACCATGGAAAGAGATATTTCATAAATTGGATTAGTGAGTATAATACCCCGCTCTTTTTGTGCGGTTATTGTAACGTTATGCTGACTTATCTTTTGTTATTTATAAATATTTTTCTGGTTACGGTGAATACTGCCGTTAACTCTTTGTTTATGCTTCTGGTGGCGGTGGTTAAATTATGTTTACCAACCCCTAAACTTAAAGTGTTAGCAACACGTGCCGCAGATAAATCGATGTGGTTATGGGCGACGATTAATTTGGGCATTCTCAGCTTATCGAACCGAGTCACTTGGGACATCGAAGGCTTAGATGAGCTTAAAAAAGAGGGGTGGTACTTACTGATTAGCAACCATGTGAGTTGGACCGATATTGTCGTGTTATGTAGCGTGTTTAAAGATCGTATTCCTATGCCGAAGTTTTTTCTAAAACAGCAATTGTTATATGTGCCCTTCATTGGCATGGCAGGTTGGGCATTGGATATGCCATTTATGCGCCGTTATAGCCGCGCTTATCTATTAAAGCATCCCGAGAAACGCGGTCAGGACTTAGCCACAACACGCCGTTCTTGTGCGAAGTTTCAATATCACCCGACCACAGTTGTTAACTATGTGGAAGGTACCCGTTTTACTGCGCAAAAACATCAGAAATCTCGTGCGACGTATGAGCATTTATTAATGCCTAAAACTGGCGGTATTGCCTATACACTCGCGGCAATGGGTGAACAGTTTGATAAAGTCATCGATGTCACGTTAGCGTATCCTGAAAACCGAGCTACACCGTTTAAAGATATGTTGATGGGAAAAATGACACGTATTGTAGTACGTGTCCGTTTATTGCCTGTTGATGAGCAGGTGATGGGAGATTACTTCCATGACAAGCGTTTTAAGCGTCAGTTTCAGCAATGGTTAGGTCAAGTATGGCAAGATAAAGATGAAGCGTTAAAGCAGATTAATAAATGCTAACTTTACTTTAGGCCGAGCAACAAAAAAGGGAGTCTAAGACTCCCTTTTTGATATTTAATCTACAAGCCGTATACGGCTCATTATTTTTTCAGTAAGTAGTTCACGAGATCATAGAATTGCTGTTCTGATTTGATACTGCCAATTTCAACCAAATACTTGTTGTTCACGACAACGGATGGCACACCAGTTAGGCCTTTGTCATCGAAGTCTTTATCAGAGCGACGTGCCATAGAATCAACCGCAAAGCTATTGAAGGCATCATCAAACTTCTTACCGTTGACACCATGGTCAACAAACAGTTGCTTAAGCGCTTCAACATTTTTCGGGGGCTGACGGCGTTGATGAATTTGGGCAAACATTACCGGGATCATTTTCTCTTGCACGCCAAGCACAACCATGGTGTTAAATGCTTTGCTCATGTTAAAGCCCATGTTGCCACCCATGAAAGAAACATGATTTTTATTCAGTTTGACGCCATCAGGCAAGTGGCTATCTAGTTTAGAAATTATCGGTTCAAAAGCATTACAATGCGGACAGTAAAAAGAAAAAAACTCGACCACACTGGGTTGGCTTGAGTGAGTTTGGTCTAAAACCTTATAGTTTTCCCCTTGTTTAAATTGCGCTGCGTGAGCCGATAAGCTCAGTAGTAGGGTTGCAGCTAGTGCAATCAGTTTTTTCATTGTTCACTCCGTGTAGTTAATCAGGCGGTGTTACCATTGTGGCATTTGCGGTATTAATGATAATGATGGTTCTGATAATGCCGCAATTTGCTCTTTAAAGGCAAGGATTTGGTTCTCCCAATATTTGGCATCATTAAACCAAGGGAAGGCGAGAGGGAAAGCGGGATCACCCCAGCGCTTTGCAAGCCAAGCCATATAATTGACCATCCGTAGACCACGTAAAGGTTCAATTAGTTTCAATTGGTTCATATCAAAATCACAAAACTCTTGATATCCCTCTAAAATAATATCCAACTGAATGATTTTTTCTTGGCGATCACCACTAAGCAACATCCATAAATCTTGTACAGCAGGGCCATTTCGCGCATCATCTAAATCCACAAACATGGGGCCATCGCGCCATAAAATATTGCCTGGGTGGCAATCGCCATGTAAGCGAATCGGCGTAAACGCATCGGACCAATGTGCATCAAGTTCTTTGATTAGTGTATCCAAGTCGCTAAAAAAAGTGTTCTGTAGGTAACTCGGGATAAAGTTGGCGTTCTCAAGCTGCTTCCTAGGTTGATGAACATATTCTTCGAGCCCCAAACTAGGGCGATGTTGAAAGGTTTGGCTGCCCGCCACTTGGTGTATGCGCCCCAAAAAGCGGCCGACGCCTTCTAATTGCGATTCATTATCCACTTCAAATTGTCGCCCGCCGACGCTCGGAAACACGGTGAAGCGGAATCCTGCATAGTGATGGAGGGTCTCACCATTGATGATACAAGGGGCGGCTAAAGGGATCTCATGCTCAACGAGTTGTTGCGAAAATTGATGTTCTTCGAGAATTTGTTGATTAGACCAACGTTGGGGACGATAAAATTTCACTACATAGCGTTGACGTGCTTCGTCGGTAAATTGATAAACGCGATTTTCGTAGCTATTGAGAGGTAATAAGCCAGACTCTGGGCGAATGCCAATGCTGGCTAAGGCATTCCACATACAATCGGGAGTAAGGGAATCAAAGTGAAACGTTGCTGATTGAGTCATAGGTGTATACCAAATACGATGAGTACTCGGTTCATTGTACCTAGGTGAATGCGATATTGCTTGCAGAGTTTTCATGCTATTTGCTTAGCAACGTTATCACCTTTTAGCTTGGTGTAGCGATCACTCTATAATGCCGCGAGCACGTAAAATAGCGGTTTTAAAATCGTCTTCGTAGTCTTTTTGTAACCCGGGTATCGCCGCATTTTTATCTTGGTGGCGCATTTTTAAATGGTAAATCAAAACATCGTCACTCAGTTCTGCAAATGGTTTCTCCCAGCCCGCTTCTTTGGCTAGCGTCATAAGAAATTCGACTAAACTTTGCTCTGATGCTCGGTTCCATTCAGGTTCCAGTAGCTCTAGTAATTCTTCAACACGGTGACATGCCATGATAAATCCCACACTCTTTGTAATGTTTAATCTATAACCTAACAAAATGTAAGGGAGATCACCAACACTGAAAAAAGAAAAAGCGCAGAATAACTGCGCTTTTTTATCTTTATGCTGCTTTTACAGCATCAGTTGTTTTGGCGTTGCTAGTGGTACTGGTATAAAGCGTTCTTTCTACCGGTGTTGCTGTTCTCGGTGTCGATTTCTTCGCCGCTCCTGGGTAAGCAAAGCCGTTTCTACGGCGTGAAGCACTGCGGTTTGGCTGAGAAAATCTGACGGTTGCTGGTCGCATTGTGTTGCCTGAGTTTTAGACGGTCCTTTGCCGAAGAATGACCTAAACAATCATGAGTTCATTGATCTTAAGTGTGATCAGTTCGCTCTAACTGGCGTATGCCGTTCCAAATTAATTGCCTAGGATGTGATATGCATCATATCTAAAATAAAGAGTATCACTTTGCTTTAAATAGGTCGATATCTAACCAATTAAATTTATACTAAGGGAGTATAACATTGCGAGATTAAATTGAATTTGGCAGTTAATTATCGGTAATATGGATAAAATCCATAGTGTAGGAGGTCCTGATGTCCTTATTTAAAAAGACATTATCTAACCTTGGTATTGGTGATGCAAAAGTAGATGCTGAAGTCACGGGGAACGTGCTCCTCCCAGGACAAAACAACACGATGATAATCCACCTCTATGGCGGGGCACACGTGCAGCGTATTGAGCGAGTTGAGGTGAATTTACAATGTCGTTATTGGTCTGAAACGGCAATACCGCCGGTTGATGATGAAGCGCTTGAGCCCATTGCGCCTAAACGTTACGAAAGTTGGTCCCCGCTATTTGAGTGGCAACATAATACGCCTTTTGAAATCGGTTCGGGTCAGCGTCATGATTTGTCCATTGATGTCATGGTGCCTTGGAATACACCGGTAACGATTGATGATGCTAAATTATGGCTTGAGATCACTATTGTGGATACTAATGGCAAGAAGACGATTGAATACCAATCCTTGACGGTACGCCCTGAGTCTTTAATGGATACGGTATTAACGAGTTTAGAGTCGAACGGATTTCGTTTACGGCAAGTAAAGTGTGAAGCGCTCGATGGCTTTATTTCGCCATACGCGCAAACCTTTGAGTGGGTTCCTGTTGATGGTCCTTTTCATGGTTGCCTAAGAGAACTGACAGTATTGATGTATCGTGAGCAAGATCATCTAAAGCTCTGGTTTGATGTTGATCGCCGCCAACGTGGTGAGTTGGATATGTTAGCAAGTGCAGTGGTGAAAGGGCGCTATTTACATTATTTGTGTTTTCACGAAGGGCTTGCTGACTCGGATATTGTGACGCAATTGAATGCTGTATTAGAACAGTGTGAAAGTGAGATTGCTTATTAGTTGAACTATTTTCAGCTTACAAGTGTATGCTCAATGTGACATACTGCCGGACAGAATAGGAAGATAAACCGGAGATACGTATGTCACAAAGTTATAGTCAAAAAGAAGAAGTGGCGAACGCAGTGAGTCATGGGCTGGGATGCTTACTTGGATTGGTTGGCTTAGTGTTATTGTTATTGAAAGCACAAGACCTCGGTGCCGATCGTTTAACTTTCATTAGTTTTGCGGTGTACGGAAGCAGTATCATCGCCTTATTTCTCGCCTCAACGCTCTATCATTCGATCGGCGCTCCCAAACTTAAGCGTTGGCTAAAAACGTTTGATCACTGTGCGATTTATTTGCTGATTGCGGGAAGTTATACGCCATTTCTACTTGTCGGTTTACGTACCCCGTTAGCTTTCTGGCTTATGGGAATCATTTGGGCAATTGCGCTGCTTGGCATCATTATGAAAGTGGCGTTTGTGTATCGCTTTAAACGGTTTTCACTGTACTCGTACTTGATTATGGGGTGGCTATCCTTGATCGTGGTATATCAATTAGCGATGCATGTTGATATGCGAGGATTGGTTTTGCTGGCGTTAGGGGGCGTGGTCTATTCTCTTGGTGTGATTTTCTATGTAGCAAAACGCATCCCGTACAATCATGCGATTTGGCATGGGTTTGTGCTAGGTGGGTGCGTTTGCCATTTTCTTGGTATTTATCTCTATATTCAGCCGTTATAAATAACTAGCGCAGTTCAATGTCGCTAATCTCTGCTTGTATGCTGTGGTATTGATCTGCTGCGACATCAATGTTGAGTGGCTTGCCTGCATGTGACGAGGCTGGGCGTAAATAAGTTGAGCCCATACGTTTAATGGATTGCCATATTACTTGGGTTCCAGACTGTACCGATTTAGCTTGTTTATCAAGAATTCGCCATTTTAGCGTCACCTTAATCACTGATTGCTGGCTTTGATTTGTCAGTGCGGTTGGAATGGTTAAAGTGCCATCTTGATAAGTAGGTGATCCTAAGACGACATCAATATCTGAGCGTGTCAGCTCCAATAAAGGCATGTTACTACTGGTATCAATGGTGGTGTGTACCATTTTATGCTTGATTACCGGTGATGCCGATAGCCTTGTTGGGGCGTCTGTATTCTGGCTATTATCACTTGTTACGTATTGCCATGTGAAGTCACGCTTAAGTTGTACCTGACGACCATCTGGCAGCGTGACAATTTGTGCAGCAGATGCAAGGCCGCTCCATACAATGAGACAACACACAATCAGTGGTTTCATAAACATCATCCTTCTTATCGGCGCCAAAATGCAGGAAAAAAGAGTACTAAAATAGTCAAAATTTCTAATCTGCCCATTAACATACCAAAGCTGAGTACCCATTTAGCCGTATCTGGTAAAGGCGCAAAGTTACCTGTAGGTCCAATAATATCTCCCATACCTGGGCCCACGTTGGCAACCGCAGTTATCGACCCGGAAATACTGGTGATAGGATCAAGCCCCATTGATGAAAGCGTCGCCGCAATAACAATAATGGTAATAATAAAGGTAATTCCGAAAGCGACCACAGAACGTACGATGTCTTCATTGACGGGACGTTGGTTGTAGCGTTGTACAAACACCCCAGATGGGTGAATAAGATTCATCATTTGTTTTTTTAGCAGCGCCATGGCGATTTGAAAACGGAAGATTTTAATGCCGCCGGCGGTAGAGCCAGAGCAAGCGCCGCTCATCATTAAAAAGATAAATAAGGTACTAGGTAGTGCTCCCCAAGCAGTAAAATCATCTAAACCGAACCCAGTGGTGGTCACTACTGAAACGATGTTGAACATAGAAACACGTAGTGCATCAATGAAAGCATAGTGATTATTAAGGTGTAGCCACACCGCAATGGTGAGGCTGGCGATAATGAACAACCAAAAGAAACCACGTACTTGGGCATCACGAACAATATCCATCGGACGACGTTTATTGACCGAGGAGACCAGTAAGAGAAAAGGGAGCCCGCCTAAAAACATGAATACAATCGCGACCCAGTGCGTGCCTTTAGAAAAATGGTTCATTGAGCCATCAGACGTTGAATATCCCCCAGTCGATAAAGTGGTAAATGCATGGTTGATAGCTTCAAAAGCTGTCATGCCTGTCACCATATAACCAAGAATACACAGTACGGTTAACACTAAATAAACGGAAACAATATTCTTAGCTACCGTTTTAGCTCGTGGACTGCTTTTATCTGACCAGTCTGAAGATTCGGTTTGGAATAGTTTCATACCACCGACATTGAGCATCGGCAATACGGCTACCGCCATCACGATAAATCCGACGCCACCTAGCCATTGCAATAAAGAACGCCACAGTAAAATACTTGGCGCCATGGTATCTAATCCACTTAATACGGTAGAGCCCGTTGTGGTGATCCCTGACATGGTTTCAAAATAGGCGTCGGTAAAACTGATGTGGTTGATAAACACAAAAGGTAACGCGGCGAATACACTGGCTATGCTCCATACTAAACTGGTGATTAAGAACATATCGCGCACATTAAGGCGAAAGTTTTTGGTTCTGCCGAGCGTTAAGAAAGCAAAAGCCGCTATATGAGTAATCACAATGGCTTGGGCGAAAGAAAGAAATCCCCCCGTACCAGTAAAAAATGCCACCAAAGCGGGCACATACATAAACATCGCGAGTTTAGATAAGACTAACCCGAGAACAAATAATATGGGGCGCAAATTTAGCATGACGCCAATAACCTATAGGAAAAATGGGCTGGGTTGGAAAAGTGCTTCGACATCAGGCACATATTTTTTATTGACGAGGAACATGACGACGTGATCGCCTTGCTCAATCACCACGTTGTCGTGAGCAATGAGTACCTCTTCGCCACGAACGATTGCACCGATGGTTGTACCAGGAGGCAGCTTAATGGTTCCAATCGCGCGGCCGACCACTTTGGAGGTGGATTCATCACCATGAGCAACGGCTTCAATGGCCTCGGCTGCCCCACGACGTAGCGACGAAACGTTGACAATATCTGCACGGCGCACATGGGTTAGCAACGCTGAAATGGTGGCTTGCTGTGGTGAAATGGCCACATCAATAACGCCACCTTGTACTAAATCGACATAAGCACCACGCTGGATCAATACCATGACCTTTTTGGCACCCATACGTTTGGCGAGCATGGCAGACATAATATTGGTTTCATCTTCATTGGTCAGAGCAATGAACACATCGACCTGCTCAATGTTTTCTTCAGTCAGGAGTTCTTGATCGGCAGCATCGCCACAGAACACGATGGTATTTTCGAGCTCTTCGGAGAGCTGCTCGGCGCGTTGATAGCTACGTTCAATAAGCTTAACGCTATATGTTTGCTCAAGTTTTCTCGCAAGACTGGCCCCGATATTGCCGCCACCAACAATCATGATCCGGCGATAAGGTTTTTCGAGACGTTGTAGCTCACTCATAATTGAGCGGATGTGGTTACTTGCCGCGACAAAGAACACTTCATCATCGGCTTCAATCACAGTGGTACCTTGTGGGCGGATTGGTCGGCCTTGGCGGAAAATCGCGGCGACACGAGTATCGATATGTGGCATATGATCGCGCAGCGCCGATAACGCATTGCCGACTAAAGGGCCGCCATAGTAGGCTTTGACTGCGACTAAACTGACTTTTTCTTCGGCAAAACTTACCACTTGTAGGGCGCCCGGATATTGAATTAATCGACCAATATAGCGGGTGACCAGTTCTTCAGGTGCAATTAAGTGATCGACAGGGACTGCGCCAGATTGAAATAAGGCTTCTTTTTCGGAAAGATATTGCGGTGAACGGATACGTGCTACGCGGTTAGGCGTATTAAAAAGAGAAAATGCCACCTGACAAGCCGCCATATTAATTTCATCAGTATTAGTAACGGCGACGAGCATATCGGCATCTTGAGCGCCCGCTTCACGTAATACATCCGGATGACTTGCATGACCGGTAACCACTCGTAAATCGTATTTATCTTGCAGTTCACGCAGTCGCTCGCTGCTTTTATCAACGATAGTAATGTCGTTATTTTCGCCGACTAAATTTTCTGCCAGAGTGCCACCGACTTGGCCTGCCCCAAGAATGATGATTTTCATACTCGTTCTCTTTTATTCATAACAAAGGCAGCGTAACGCTGCCTTTGTTGTCAAAAATTACGCTTGCTTGATGAGCACGGCGTAGTAGAAACCGTCCATATCCTCTTCGCCTGGTAGAATTTGGCGACCAGGATTATCTGTTTCTGAGCCTACTAAGGTGGCATTGTTGGTACGCTGTAGAAATGCTTTCACTTGATCGCGGTTTTCTTGCGTAGTGATAGAGCAGGTCGCGTAAACCAAAGTACCGCCAGGTTTTAACTGTTGCCACATCGCATCGAGGATGTCACTTTGCAGATGAGCAAGTGCTTCGATGTCATTGGCACGACGTAACCATTTGATATCAGGGTGACGACGAATTACACCGGTTGCCGAGCAAGGTGCATCGAGTAGAATACGGTCAAATTGCTCACCTTGCCACCATTTTTGTGGGGTTCTTGCATCACCACAAATAACCGTCGCGTCGAGTTGCAGTCGTTCTAAGTTTTCATCGACACGCTTAAGACGGTATTCATCACTATCAATCGCGACGACTTGTTTAGGATGAGTGCGCTCAAGGATATGAGCAGTTTTACCGCCAGGGGCTGCACAACAATCCAAGATCAACTCACCATCTTGTGGGTCGAGATAATGCAATGCCAATTGCGCCGCTGCATCTTGTACGGATACCCAGCCTTCAGCAAAGCCCGGTAGTGACGTGACATCACATGGACGCTCAAGCTTAAGCGCATCTTCTGCTTGTGAGTGAGGTGTGCTTTCAATATCTTGCTCTAATAACAACGCTTGATATTGATCACGTGTGTGATGCGCACGGTTAACCCGCAACCACATTGGCGCTTTGATATTATTTGCATCCACAATGCTTTGCCAATTTTGCGGATAACTTGTTTTTAGCAATGACAATAACCAGCTTGGGTGACCATAACGGCCTGCATCATGGCTAATAGCTTGTGCATCAAGCGTTTCTTGCTGGCGTTGATAGTTGCGCAGTACCGCATTAATCAAGCCACGCAAGCGTGGACCCCGTAAGGTGCCTGTGGCTTCTACCGTTTCAGCCACTGCTGCGTGGGCAGGAATACGCATAAAACTGAGTTGATAGATACCCACTAAAATCAAATGATGAAAGACGCGCTGCTTACCTTTCAAGGGTTTATCCATCAATGCATTCGCTGTGGATTCCAAGCGAGGCAAAAAGCGTAGCGCACCAAAGCAAATTTCTTGCAGTAGTGCATGGTCACGAGGTTTTATATTCTGCTGTGCAGCTGGCAACGCAACTGAAAGAGAATAACCTTGGTCAACGACCTCGAAAAGAACTTGAGCTGCCGCAGCACGAACATTCATTAGCAAACCTATTTATCAACAATACCGACCCAATGGGGGCGAGAGATTAATTCAATTGTGTGCCGACTTCAAACCAAGCCGCGCGGGAATTCAGAAGATCTTGTACCGCCATAGCGCGTTTACCAGGAATTTGCAGTGTTTCTAGAACCAAAGTCTGGTGACCAGTCGCAATGTAAATGCCAGTTTTATCCGCTTGTAGGATGGTGCCTGCTGGTTGATCACTTGTGGTCGTCTCAACGCGTGCTTGCCATACTTTGACCGCATTATCTTCAATCGAGAAATGGCTCATTGGCCATGGGTTGAACGCACGAATACAACGCTCAATGGCTTGTGCTTCTAAATGCCAATCAATGCGAGCTTCTTCTTTGCTGAGTTTCTTCGCGTAATTGGCGAGTTCATCATCTTGCTTAATCGGCTGTGCGCTACCAACTGCGATGCTATGTAGACACTCAACCAAGGCTTGCGGTCCAAGCTCTGCCAGTTTTTCATACATGGTGGCGCTGGTGTCTGTGCTCTCAATCGGCAGTGTGGCCACACTTAGCATGTCGCCAGTATCTAATCCCACATCCATCTGCATAATGGTGACGCCGGTTTCTTGGTCACCCGCCCAAATAGAGCGCTGAATCGGAGCTGCGCCACGCCAACGAGGTAAAAGAGAACCGTGCACGTTAATACAGCCAAGTTTGGGGATATCGAGTACCGCTTTAGGAAGCAGTAGCCCATAAGCAACGACAACCATGATATCAGCATCTAACGCCGCTAACTCTTGTTTGGCTTCATCCGATTTGAAATTTTCTGGTTGGTATACCGGGATGTGATGCTCTAGAGCAATCTCTTTGACTGGGCTAGCTTTTAATTTTTTCCCTCGGCCTGCAGGACGATCAGGCTGAGTATAAACCGCAATAACTTCGTGCTCCGAAGACAATAACGCCGCCAAGTGACGGGCGGCGAAATCCGGAGTACCTGCAAACACAATACGTAATGATTGGCTCAAGGTAGCAACCTCTCTATTAATTTTGATTCTTTTCGTTAGCGCGTTTAATTTTTTCTAATTTCTCTTTGATACGTTTACGTTTCAAAGGAGATAAGTAATCAACAAACAGCTTACCTTCTAAGTGGTCAAGCTCATGTTGAATACAAATAGCAAGCAAATCATCCGCTTCTAATTGATATTCTTCACCATCACGATTCAGTGCTTTCAGCGTGACTCCAGCAGCACGTTGCACTAGTGCACGAGCGCCGGGTACTGATAGACAGCCTTCTTCAATGCCATCTTCGCCATGTTTTTCGATGATTTCTGGGTTAATGAGAACCAAAGGTTGATCACGAGTATCAGATACGTCGATCACAACAATGCGTTGATGAATATCAACCTGAGTCGCGGCAAGGCCAATACCTTCTTCGTCGTACATGGTATCAATCATGTCATCGACAATCTTTTGGATCTCAGGAGTCACTGTTTCAACCGGCTTCGCAACGGTGCGTAGGCGGTCATCAGGGAATGTTAATACGTTTAATACAGACATATTTTCTCAAATGTTGAACTGTGCCGAAGCAGTAAAAAGCTTATTGGCTCAATTCTAGACATTTTAGATCCTAAATGACAGCATCTAAGCGTTAATTCTGCGTATTTTACATTGAATAATCTGGCTTTTTGTTTACTGATCTTACCCTATGACATGTAGGGTTTTTAGCGTTTTTTAATTAAGTTTTAAGGTGTTAGCACTATATTGGTTGCTTTTATTACAGCAACTTTATCTTAAAAGCACTGATATCCTCTTTAAAGGAGCGTTGGTATGTTGCAAGAAGAAGTACTAACGGCTTGGTTAACACTAAGCTTTGTCCCACGTTTGGGCCCTAAACGTTTAGCCCGTTTATTGAGTATTGATTCCCCTGATAACTTGCTACGCTATTCTGCGGCGCAGTGGTTGGCAATAGGCTTAAAACCGGATCAAGTTCGCTTCATTACACAGCATGCTCCTCGACAAGTTGAAGCATGCTTGGCATGGCAGTCTGCAGCTTCTAACCGACATATCATTACCCCTTTGCATAGTGATTACCCTGCATTACTTAAACCGATTTCGGCAGCGCCAAGCGTGTTGTTCGTTGAAGGACACAGGCAGAGTCTCGCTCACCCGCAGTTAGCGATGGTCGGCAGTCGTAATGCGTCTATCGATGGGCAAAAGGCCGCGTATCAATTTGCTAAAGAATTATCGGAACATCGTATTACCGTGACCAGTGGTTTAGCGTTAGGAATTGATGGCCATGCTCATGATGGGGCGTTAGCTGGTGGCGGTAATACAATTGCGGTATTAGGGAGTGGCTTAGCGCAAATATATCCTGCACGTCATCGCCGTTTGGCGGCACGTATTGTCGAATCTGGAGCATTAGTGTCTGAGTTTGCGCCACATACCCCACCTAAGGCGGCGCATTTTCCACGCCGTAATCGTATTATCAGTGGTTTATCATTGGGTGTGTTAGTGGTTGAAGCGGCCATAAAAAGCGGTTCGTTGATTACCGCTCGTTATGCCACAGAGCAAGACCGAGATGTCTTTGTTTTACCTGGCTCGATTTATCAAGCTAATCATGGTGGTAGTAATGATCTTATTCGCCAAGGTGCGAGCTTAGTGCAAACCGTTCCGCAAATCCTCGAAGAACTGAATACTTTTGTGAACTGGTCGCTGAATGAGCAAGAAACACGACAGCCGGGACTTTTTTCCTCACCGGAGAGCGAAGAACAATTGCCATTTCCCGAGCTCTTAGCTAACGTAGGGGAAGAAGCCACCCCGGTTGATATTCTTGCAAGCAGGACCAATATACCTGTGCATGAAGTCATGACGCAGCTTTTAGAGCTAGAACTCTCTGGGCATGTTGTTGCGGTATCTGGTGGTTATATTCGTAAGGGGAGGGGCTAGCGATGATGATGGATATCTTGATGTATCTTTTTGAAACCTACATCCATAGTGATGCTGAGTTGCAAGTCGATCAAGATGAGCTCGAAGAAGAGCTTGTGCGAGCAGGTTTTCATAAGAAAGACATCTATAAAGCTCTTAATTGGTTAGAAGAGTTAGCGGCTTTACAGCAAACAGAAGGTCATAAGGCACTGACTGTCAGTGCAGCAACATCGGTACGTATTTTTGCTCCGAAAGAAATGCTGCGGTTAGATGTGGAATGCCGTGGTTTTATCTTGTTCCTTGAACAAATAAAAGTGTTAACACCTGAAACACGAGAAATGGTTATTGACCGTATTATGGGGTTAGAAACCAATGAATTTGGTTTGGATGATTTGAAATGGATCATTCTCATGGTGCTATTTAATGTGCCTGGTAACGAAAACGCTTATACGCTGATGGAAGAACTGCTATACAGCAAAGAGCAAGGCATTCTTCATTAGGTAATAATAGGTTTATGAGCGGTAAAATCGATCCCAAACTTTTTTCACACTCAGGACAGGCCGCTTCTCAAGAGTCTTGTCCTCAGTGTGATCATGAATTAGTGATACGACATGGCAAACGAGGCCCATTTTTAGGGTGCAGCCAATATCCAGAGTGTGACTACATTAAACCACTCCATCAAAACGATGGTCATATCATTAAAGAATTGGGCGTACCTTGTTCGGAGTGTGGTCACGAGCTGGTGTTGCGTCAAGGTCGGTACGGTATGTTTATTGGGTGTAGTCATTATCCTGAATGTCATCATATCGAATCACTTGACGGTGATGATTCCGGTACGGAACCAAAAGTAGAGCTGACTTGCCCAGAATGCGGTGATGGACATTTGATTGAGCGTAAAAATCGTTTTGGGAAAATGTTTTATGCGTGTAGCGGTTATCCTAAATGTAAGTTTGCCGTTAATCTTCCTCCTATAAAGGGGACATGCCAAGCATGTGGGTTTGGTTTGCTGGTTGAAAAGAAAACCGCTGCGGGTATTAAGCATCAATGCGCCAATCGTCAATGTGGTCATTATCAGACAAATGATGGTGATTCTTTAGAGTAATAGAATAAAAAACGGCGCCAATGAGCGCCGTTTTTTATGTTGATGACAACATCAGTCTTGTATGTCGTGCGCGATTTGGTGCACGGCAGGAAAGGCCGCTTTATCTAAGTACTTAGCAATTTCACACAGTTTACGCTGCAATTGTCCTGGGTAATCTGCGGTTAAATTAATGTGACCCATCTTGCGTCCCGGGCGTTGGCTTTTTCCATACCAATGAATGTGACACCCTTCCATCGCCATAATCTCAGGCGGTAACGAATCTTCGCCAAGAATATTAATCATCGCCGTTTCGCGAACAAGCTTGGTGCTGCCTAAAGGCAAGCCGCAAACAGCACGAAGATGATTTTCAAATTGACAGATTTCAGCCCCTTGCTGAGTCCAGTGACCAGAGTTATGCACACGTGGCGCAATCTCATTAACCAGTAGATCGCCATCAATATCAAAAAACTCCAGAGCAAGCACACCCACATAATCTAAACTATCGGCTACCGCGGCAAACATGGTTTCTGCTTGAGTTTGCAATTGAGGTGCATCAATGGCCGTGGATAAACTCAGAACACCACCAATATGGATATTTTCTGCTAATGGGTAAGTTTCAATATCCCCTTGATGATTGCGAGCTCCCACCAAAGAAACTTCACGCTGAAATGGCACAAACTGTTCGGCGACAATGGCTTGTTGTTTCGAGTCATTCAGGCACGCTTGCATCTCCGTCCAAATAGCACCGGCTTGTGCTCGGTCTTTTAAGCGCCATTGACCTTTACCATCATAACCGCCAAGTGCGCTTTTCAGCACCATGGGGATCCCCACAGTTTCTATTGCTTGATCAAAATCTGCACGAGTATTAATAATGGCATAAGCTGCGTTTCTTACTCCGGCCCCATCAAGTAGTGTTTTTTCGATGCGGCGATCGCCACCGGCTTTTATCGCGAGTGATGTTGGGAAAAATTTGCCGCTTTGCTCACAAATTTCCAGAATATCATGGGGAATATGCTCAAACTCAGCGGTAATGACATCTGCATCTGCAATGGCTTGTTCGAGCGTCTGCGGTCTAGCAACTTGCGTAAGTGGGTGAACCACAGTACATGTCGTGACATCGTAGGCGGTCAATGTAAGGTTAAGTGGCGCACCAGCCAGAGACATCATGCGAGCCAGTTGACCCGCACCTAAAACCAATACATGCATGCCTTATTCCTCTTCAGGGTTCGGATTAGCTAGAACCGTGTTAGTTTGCTCGGTACGAAATGCTTCAACTTTTGCCATGACAGCTTCATCATGGGTGCCAATGATTTGCGCGGCAAGAATACCGGCATTAGCAGCGCCAGCATCACCAATTGCCAGCGTGCCGACAGCAATACCTTTTGGCATCTGCACGATAGAAAGTAGAGAATCCATTCCTTTTAAAGCGCGTGATTTAACAGGAACGCCGAGAACGGGAATACTGGTGTAGGCCGCGGTCATTCCCGGTAAATGAGCGGCGCCGCCTGCACCTGCAATAATCACATTGATGCCACGTTCTTTCGCACTGGTGGCGTAGTCTGCAAGAAGTTGAGGGGTGCGATGCGCAGATACGACTTTTGTTTCGTACGGCACACCAAACTTATCTAGCATTTCTGCTGCGAGTTTCATGGTTGGCCAATCTGACTTTGAACCCATGATAATTCCAACTTTCATCTCCAACTCCTGTAAACCTTTTAATAAATAAGCGAACTGAACGTATTATACGAGGATTTTTTCTTCAAGCAAACGTTTGCGCTTGCGGTTGTCATCTCATTTTCTATTACACGTAATTTGCTTTCGCTGATCAAACGAATAATTTGTAAACTAGAGAGAGAATTCTAAAACTTAGTAGGTCAGGCCGTGAATAATATACAAGAGTCGGTGTGTGCATTAACACGTGGTGAGGTGATTGCTTATCCAACCGAAGGTGTATTTGGTGTAGGATGTGATCCAGATAATTCATCGGCTATACAAAAGCTTCTGACACTCAAGCAACGCTCAAAAGAGAAAGGACTGATTTTAATCGCGGCCAGTTACGCGCAGTTGTTACCCTACATTAATGAAGACTTGCTGACGCCAGCGCAGTGTGAACATGTAAAACAGAGTTGGCCAGGCCCTGTAACTTGGATCATGCCTGCTAGTGCCCAAACGTCTCAATGGGTACGAGGACAATTTGATACGGTTGCTGTGCGTGTTACGGATCACCCTTTAGTTCAGGCGTTGTGTCAATCTTATGGAAAACCGATTACATCCACGAGTGCCAACTTGTCAGGACTCCCTCCATGTATGACTGCCGTTGAGGTTGCCGAACAATTACACCATGGCCTTGGGGCAATACTAGAAGGAAGCACTGGTGGTCGAGAGAAGCCGACAGAAATTCGTGATGCGCAAACACTACATATATTAAGGCAGGGTTAGGCGCGCAGGCCTCCCTATGAAGGAGATATCGATGACAGTAGTTAATAAAGAAGCCGTCAAAATATTTTTGATGTCTTTACAAGATGATATTTGTCGCCAGTTAGAGACGGTCGATGGTAAATCTGTATTTAAAGAAGATGCGTGGACACGCGAGCCCGGAGAGAGGCTCGGGGGAGGAGGACGTTCACGTGTTATGACTGAGGGCAACACTTTTGAGCAGGGGGGAGTTAACTTCTCTCATGTGACAGGTAAGCAACTTCCTGCATCAGCGACAGCCCATCGTCCTGAATTAGCCGGGCGCAGTTTTGAAGCCATGGGCGTATCATTAGTAATCCATCCTAATAACCCTTATGTGCCGACATCCCATGCCAACGTGCGTTTCTTTATAGCAGAGAAAGAAGGAGAAGAGCCTGTTTGGTGGTTTGGTGGTGGATTCGATTTAACGCCATTTTATCCGTTTGCCGAAGATTGTCAGTTTTGGCATCAAACGGCGAAAGACTTGTGTGCGCCATTTGGTGATAACGTCTACAGTGAGCATAAAGAATGGTGTGATAAATACTTCTATTTACCTCATCGAGAAGAAAATCGCGGAATTGGGGGCTTATTCTTTGATGATCTCAATGAATGGGGTTTTGAGGCTTGCTTTGCCTACATGCAAGCTGTTGGCGAAGGGTTTACGCAAGCCTATATACCCATTGTAGAGCAACGCAAAGCACACGCTTTTGGTGAACGTGAAAGGCAGTTCCAATTGTATCGCCGTGGGCGTTATGTGGAGTTTAATCTCGTCTATGATCGCGGTACTTTATTTGGTTTGCAATCGGGTGGGCGCACGGAGTCTATATTAATGTCGATGCCACCGATGGTGCGTTGGGAATATAACTATCAACCAGAACCCGGTAGCCCAGAAGCTCAATTAAGTGAGTTTCTTACGCCTAAGGCATGGTAATAGACCCACCATAAGTAATAGGGTCTAATAATGATGGCTCCAGTTGAATGAAGGTACACTATGGACAGTTATAATGATCAATATGCCGTGTTCGGTAACCCTATTGGGCACAGCCAGTCTCCATTTATTCACACATTGTTTGCTCGGCAGACCGATCAAGCAATGGTATATACAGCCGAATTGGCGCCGATTGATGGATTTGTGCAAGCGATGAATGCCTTTTTTGCTGAAGGTGGCAAAGGGTGCAATATTACGGTGCCTTTTAAAGAAGAAGCATATCAATACGCAGATCGCCTTACTGAACGTGCTCGGTTAGCGGGGGCAGTGAATACATTAAAGTATCTAGATGACGGTGGTATTCTCGGAGACAACACCGATGGTGAAGGTTTAGTACAAGATTTGTTAATGAACCAAGTGCTGGTAAAGAATAAAAAGATTCTACTCATTGGGGCTGGTGGTGCGGCGCGTGGTGTCTTAAAGCCGCTTTTGGATCAAGCGCCTCAACATATTACTATAGTGAATCGTACTTTAAATAAAGCCCAGCAACTTGCTGAGCAGTTTTGTGAATATGGCTCGGTCAGTGCATTACCAATAGATGATGCCTCAGAGCCATTCGATATCATTATCAATTCAACGTCTGCTAGCTTGGACGGTAAACTACCTGCCGTTGCTTCCAGCATTGTGTCTAAATCGACAGTAAGTTATGACATGATGTATGGCAAAGGACTTACCATCTTTAACCAATGGGCGGTCGATTGTGGCTGTGTAAAAACATTGGATGGGTTAGGTATGTTAGTCGGGCAAGCTGCAGAGAGTTTTATGCTATGGCGAGGCCTACGTCCGGGCGCTCGACAAATCTTATTAGAATTACGTCGTAATTTAGAAGGGTAACCATGAACCAATCAGTTTTATTTTCCGACATGAAAACGTGGGATGAGCAGCGTCAAAGTATTTATTTTACGGCGCAGCAAGGCGGCGCATTAATTGATTGTTGGATAAACAAGGCAGGACTTGAAGCTTTATCCCAAAAGCCGGTGCTTGATGGTCCTCAAGCAATACAACGATTTGAAGAATGTCGTTTTGATATTGAAGACCTGGCACAAGAGCAAATAGAAGATGAAGCCTATAACGAAGCAGGTGAAATAGAGGTGATTATTTCACTGGCTTAACTTCGGTTAAGAATACTTGCTTATTGATAACGTAGTTTTGAGCGGATTGAGGTAAAAAAGTCAGTTCTTTTTCTGTTAGTGGGCGAGCCTGTTTGACTGGGCTGCCCATATAAAGATAGCCGCTGTGTAATGTTTTCCCTGGAGGAACCAAAGAGCCTGCCCCAATCATCACATCTTCCTCTATGATGGCACCATCAAGAACAATGGTTCCCATGCCCACTAAAACGCGGTCATGAATCGTACATCCATGTAGCATGACTTTATGACCTACCGTTACATCGTTACCTATTAGTAATGGGTGGCCTGCGGGGTTATCGGCATTTTTATGAGTCACATGCAAAATACTACCATCTTGAATATTGGTACGTTCGCCGATGCGAATATGATTGACGTCGCCACGTGCGGCGACTAATGGCCAAATACTCGAATCATCACCTACATAAATATCACCGACAATGATGGCACTCTCATCTATATAGACATCTTTGCCTAGTTGAGGGCATATACCTTGATAACTTCTGATTGAATTCATGCTTATTCCTATGCAATTCCCTTGTGGATTCTCATAATAATGGTGTTTTTTGGTTACAAATAGCCCGTTAAGCATAAAAAACGTTCAAACAAATAAAAAATGTGAAAAAACCGCAAAAAGCGCTTGCCAATGTGAGCTCGATCTCTATAATGCCCCCTCGCTGACACGGGAAAGCTTCAATAAGTAATTCAAGTGGTTAGCAAGGTTATTCAAATAGCTGAAAAGCTTAAAAAGAAATTTTAAAAAAGTGTTTGACACAAACTTTAAAATATATAGAATAGCCGCCTCTTTCGCAGTAACTCAAATTACTTAGAAAGAAAGCTCTTTAACAATTTAAACCTATCAATCTGTGTGGGCACTCGTTGATGATAATCAATAGTTTCTTCGGAAACAAAATTGGTTTCAATGAACTGAGTGACCAATCGAGATTAACTTCGGTTAGTCTTGGCACAGTCAATTCATTATCATTCTGTTGGAATGATAATAGCTTTAAGATTACATGTTTGTTTTTAAACAAATATTAGTTTTGAAGTCAGTATTCATTGAGCCGAAAAAACTTTAATTGAAGAGTTTGATCATGGCTCAGATTGAACGCTGGCGGCAGGCCTAACACATGCAAGTCGAGCGGTAACATTTCTAGCTTGCTAGAAGATGACGAGCGGCGGACGGGTGAGTAATGCCTGGGAAATTGCCTTGATGTGGGGGATAACCATTGGAAACGATGGCTAATACCGCATAATGCCTTCGGGCCAAAGAGGGGGACCTTCGGGCCTCTCGCGTCAAGATATGCCCAGGTGAGATTAGCTTGTTGGTGAGGTAAGAGCTCACCAAGGCGACGATCTCTAGCTGGTCTGAGAGGATGATCAGCCACATTGGGACTGAGACACGGCCCAAACTCCTACGGGAGGCAGCAGTGGGGAATATTGCACAATGGGCGCAAGCCTGATGCAGCCATGCCGCGTGTATGAAGAAGGCCTTCGGGTTGTAAAGTACTTTCAGCAGTGAGGAAGGGGTAACGTTGAATAGACGTTATTCTTGACGTTAGCTGCAGAAGAAGCACCGGCTAACTCCGTGCCAGCAGCCGCGGTAATACGGAGGGTGCGAGCGTTAATCGGAATTACTGGGCGTAAAGCGCATGCAGGTGGTCTGTTAAGTCAGATGTGAAAGCCCGAGGCTTAACCTCGGAATTGCATTTGAAACTGGCAGGCTAGAGTACTGTAGAGGGGGGTAGAATTTCAGGTGTAGCGGTGAAATGCGTAGAGATCTGAAGGAATACCAGTGGCGAAGGCGGCCCCCTGGACAGATACTGACACTCAGATGCGAAAGCGTGGGGAGCAAACAGGATTAGATACCCTGGTAGTCCACGCCGTAAACGATGTCTACTTGAAGGTTGTGGCCTTGAGCCGTGGCTTTCGGAGCTAACGCGTTAAGTAGACCGCCTGGGGAGTACGGTCGCAAGATTAAAACTCAAATGAATTGACGGGGGCCCGCACAAGCGGTGGAGCATGTGGTTTAATTCGATGCAACGCGAAGAACCTTACCTACTCTTGACATCCAGAGAACTTTCCAGAGATGGATTGGTGCCTTCGGGAACTCTGAGACAGGTGCTGCATGGCTGTCGTCAGCTCGTGTTGTGAAATGTTGGGTTAAGTCCCGTAACGAGCGCAACCCTTATCCTTGATTGCCAGCACGTAATGGTGGGAACTTCAGGGAGACTGCCGGTGATAAACCGGAGGAAGGTGGGGACGACGTCAAGTCATCATGGCCCTTACGAGTAGGGCTACACACGTGCTACAATGGCGCATACAGAGGGTTGCCAACTTGCGAAAGTGAGCGAATCCCAAAAAGTGCGTCGTAGTCCGGATTGGAGTCTGCAACTCGACTCCATGAAGTCGGAATCGCTAGTAATCGTGAATCAGAATGTCACGGTGAATACGTTCCCGGGCCTTGTACACACCGCCCGTCACACCATGGGAGTGGGCTGCAAAAGAAGCAGGTAGTTTAACCTTCGGGGGGACGCTTGCCACTTTGTGGTTCATGACTGGGGTGAAGTCGTAACAAGGTAGCGCTAGGGGAACCTGGCGCTGGATCACCTCCTTAATACGAATGATTATTGCGATGAGTGCTCACACAGATTGATATGGTTTAGACAAAGCAAAAGAGTATCTTAGTGTCCCGTTCGTCTAGAGGCCTAGGACACCGCCCTTTCACGGCGGTAACAGGGGTTCGACTCCCCTACGGGATACCATTGGGTCGTTAGCTCAGTTGGTAGAGCAGTTGACTTTTAATCAATTGGTCGCAGGTTCGAATCCTGCACGACCCACCATTCCTTCCATGGGAATTAAAATACAATGGGCGATTAGCTCAGTTGGGAGAGCACCTGCCTTACAAGCAGGGGGTCACTGGTTCGAACCCGGTATCGCCCACCACTCTCTAAATATTTTTGGATCTTTCTTCCAAACCACTACCGAAACGTGCGTGGTTGGAATTTGTGACGCTGAAAATCTTTAGAAAGTGTATTTTATAAGAAAATACTCTGCTCTTTAAAAATTTGGAAAGCTGACAAAATAATCGTATTTAGCGATAAATATGAATTATTTGTAAAAGTTCTCAATGTTTGTTGTATCAATTGATATGAACAAACACCAAACACATTCAAGTGTTCTTGGAAAATCATGCTCTATTAATAGAGTGTGTATTCAAAATTGAGTCCGGCAATATCGAGTCTGCAACATGTATAAAAATGCAGACAAACCTTGGTGACTTTGTTCATCAATCCAAAACTTTTTTGGGTTGTATGGTTAAGTGACTAAGCGTACACGGTGGATGCCTTGGCAGTCAGAGGCGATGAAGGACGTATTAACTTGCGATAAGCGTAGATGAGGCAGTAAAAGCCACTCGAGTCTACGATTTCCGAATGGGGAAACCCAACTGCATAAGCAGTTATCGTTGCGTGAATACATAGCGTAACGAGGCGAACCGGGAGAACTGAAACATCTAAGTACCCCGAGGAAAAGAAATCAACCGAGATTCTGGAAGTAGCGGCGAGCGAAACCGGATTAGCCCTTAAGCTTTTTATGCGTCAGGTGAAGTGTCTGGAAAGGCACGCGATACAGGGTGATAGCCCCGTAACCGGCAACGTATTTAAGGTGAAATCGAGTAAGGCGGGACACGTGATATCCTGTCTGAATATGGGGGGACCATCCTCCAAGGCTAAATACTCCTGACTGACCGATAGTGAACCAGTACCGTGAGGGAAAGGCGAAAAGAACCCCTGTGAGGGGAGTGAAATAGAACCTGAAACCGTGTACGTACAAGCAGTAGGAGCCTCTTTTATGGGGTGACTGCGTACCTTTTGTATAATGGGTCAGCGACTTATATTCAGTGGCAAGGTTAACCGTTTAGGGGAGCCGTAGCGAAAGCGAGTCTTAACTGGGCGCACAGTCTCTGGATATAGACCCGAAACCGAGTGATCTAGCCATGGGCAGGTTGAAGATTGAGTAACATCAATTGGAGGACCGAACCGACTAATGTTGAAAAATTAGCGGATGACTTGTGGCTAGGGGTGAAAGGCCAATCAAACTCGGAGATAGCTGGTTCTCCCCGAAAGCTATTTAGGTAGCGCCTCGGACGAATACTACTGGGGGTAGAGCACTGTTAAGACTAGGGGGTCATCCCGACTTACCAACTCTTTGCAAACTCCGAATACCAGTAAGTACTATCCGGGAGACACACGGCGGGTGCTAACGTCCGTCGTGGAGAGGGAAACAACCCAGACCGCCAGCTAAGGTCCCAAATTATTACTAAGTGGGAAACGATGTGGGAAGGCTCAGACAGCTAGGATGTTGGCTTAGAAGCAGCCATCATTTAAAGAAAGCGTAATAGCTCACTAGTCGAGTCGGCCTGCGCGGAAGATGTAACGGGGCTAAGTAATAAACCGAAGCTGCGGCAATATTCCTTTTGGAATGTTGGGTAGGGGAGCGTTCTGTAAGCCGTTGAAGGTGGATTGAGAAGTCTGCTGGAGGTATCAGAAGTGCGAATGCTGACATGAGTAACGATAATGGGGGTGAAAAACCCCCACGCCGGAAGACCAAGGGTTCCTGTCCAACGTTAATCGGGGCAGGGTAAGTCGACCCCTAAGGCGAGGCTGAAAAGCGTAGTCGATGGGAAACGGGTTAATATTCCCGTACTTCTTACAATTGCGATGGGGGGACGGAGAAGGCTAGGTGGGCCTGGCGATGGTTGTCCAGGTTCAAGTGCGTAGGCTGAGTATTTAGGTAAATCCGGATACTCATTAGGTCGAGACACGACGTCGAGCACCCAAGGGTGTGAAGTCATTGATGCCATGCTTCCAGGAAAAGCCTCTAAGCTTCAGATTGTAAGGAATCGTACCCCAAACCGACACAGGTGGTCGGGTAGAGAATACCAAGGCGCTTGAGAGAACTCGGGTGAAGGAACTAGGCAAAATGGTACCGTAACTTCGGGAGAAGGTACGCTCTATATAGGTGAAAAGACTTGCTCTTGGAGCCGAAAAGAGTCGCAGATACCAGGTGGCTGCAACTGTTTATTAAAAACACAGCACTGTGCAAAATCGTAAGATGACGTATACGGTGTGACGCCTGCCCGGTGCCGGAAGGTTAATTGATGGGGTTAGACTTCGGTCGACGCTCTTGATCGAAGCCCCGGTAAACGGCGGCCGTAACTATAACGGTCCTAAGGTAGCGAAATTCCTTGTCGGGTAAGTTCCGACCTGCACGAATGGCGTAATGATGGCCACGCTGTCTCCACCCGAGACTCAGTGAAATTGAAATCGCTGTGAAGATGCAGTGTACCCGCGGCTAGACGGAAAGACCCCGTGAACCTTTACTACAGCTTGGCACTGAACATTGAACCTACATGTGTAGGATAGGTGGGAGGCTTTGATATGCAGACGCTAGTTTGCATGGAGCCGTCCTTGAAATACCACCCTTGTAGTTTTGATGTTCTAACTTGGTTCCCTTATCGGGAATGAGGACAGTGCCTGGTGGGTAGTTTGACTGGGGCGGTCTCCTCCCAAAGAGTAACGGAGGAGCACGAAGGTGGGCTAATCACGGTTGGACATCGTGAGGTTAGTGCAATGGCATAAGCCCGCTTAACTGCGAGAATGACAATTCGAGCAGGTGCGAAAGCAGGTCATAGTGATCCGGTGGTTCTGAATGGAAGGGCCATCGCTCAACGGATAAAAGGTACTCCGGGGATAACAGGCTGATACCGCCCAAGAGTTCATATCGACGGCGGTGTTTGGCACCTCGATGTCGGCTCATCACATCCTGGGGCTGAAGTCGGTCCCAAGGGTATGGCTGTTCGCCATTTAAAGTGGTACGCGAGCTGGGTTTAGAACGTCGTGAGACAGTTCGGTCCCTATCTGCCGTGGGCGTTGGAGAATTGAAAGGGGCTGCTCCTAGTACGAGAGGACCGGAGTGGACGAACCTCTGGTGTTCGGGTTGTGTCGCCAGACGCATTGCCCGGTAGCTAAGTTCGGGATCGATAACCGCTGAAAGCATCTAAGCGGGAAGCGAGCCTTGAGATGAGTTCTCCCTGGCGCTTTAAGCGTCCTAAAGGGTTGTTCGAGACTAGAACGTTGATAGGCAGGGTGTGTAAGCGTTGTGAGGCGTTGAGCTAACCTGTACTAATCGCCCGTGAGGCTTAACCATACAACACCAAAAAGGTTTTGTAACGGACTCAATATGAGTACTTGAGTGTGTGAGAACGGCTTTTATAGCCACAAAAAACAGCTTTCCAGATTATTGTTATGGCCTTTTGGCGATAACAGAAAGAATTTGCTTGGCGACCATAGCATTTTGGACCCACCTGATCCCATGCCGAACTCAGAAGTGAAACGAAATAGCGCCGATGGTAGTGTGGGGTTTCCCCATGTGAGAGTAGGTCATCGCCAGGCTTTAATATTGCTTGCTTGATGAAAAATCAAGCAAGTCACCATAAAGTTTTAAATTTTTAGAATTTTATGTTGACTTTCAAAGTGGGTAGCGTAATATACGCGTCCTGCCTAAGTGCTAACGCACTGAAAGCAAAGCTCTTTAACAATTTAAACCTATCAATCTGTGTGGGCACTCGTTGATGATAATCAATAGCTTCTTAGGAAGCACAATTGGTTTCAATGAACTGAGTGACCAATCGAGATTAACTGAGTTAATCTTGGCACAGTCAATTCATTATCATTCTGTTGGAATGATAATAGCTTTAAGATTACATGTTTGTTTTTAAACAAATATTAGTTTTGAAGTCAGTATTCATTGAGCCGAAAAAACTTTAATTGAAGAGTTTGATCATGGCTCAGATTGAACGCTGGCGGCAGGCCTAACACATGCAAGTCGAGCGGTAACATTTCTAGCTTGCTAGAAGATGACGAGCGGCGGACGGGTGAGTAATGCCTGGGAAATTGCCTTGATGTGGGGGATAACCATTGGAAACGATGGCTAATACCGCATAATGCCTTCGGGCCAAAGAGGGGGACCTTCGGGCCTCTCGCGTCAAGATATGCCCAGGTGAGATTAGCTTGTTGGTGAGGTAAGAGCTCACCAAGGCGACGATCTCTAGCTGGTCTGAGAGGATGATCAGCCACATTGGGACTGAGACACGGCCCAAACTCCTACGGGAGGCAGCAGTGGGGAATATTGCACAATGGGCGCAAGCCTGATGCAGCCATGCCGCGTGTATGAAGAAGGCCTTCGGGTTGTAAAGTACTTTCAGCAGTGAGGAAGGGGTAACGTTGAATAGACGTTATTCTTGACGTTAGCTGCAGAAGAAGCACCGGCTAACTCCGTGCCAGCAGCCGCGGTAATACGGAGGGTGCGAGCGTTAATCGGAATTACTGGGCGTAAAGCGCATGCAGGTGGTCTGTTAAGTCAGATGTGAAAGCCCGAGGCTTAACCTCGGAATTGCATTTGAAACTGGCAGGCTAGAGTACTGTAGAGGGGGGTAGAATTTCAGGTGTAGCGGTGAAATGCGTAGAGATCTGAAGGAATACCAGTGGCGAAGGCGGCCCCCTGGACAGATACTGACACTCAGATGCGAAAGCGTGGGGAGCAAACAGGATTAGATACCCTGGTAGTCCACGCCGTAAACGATGTCTACTTGAAGGTTGTGGCCTTGAGCCGTGGCTTTCGGAGCTAACGCGTTAAGTAGACCGCCTGGGGAGTACGGTCGCAAGATTAAAACTCAAATGAATTGACGGGGGCCCGCACAAGCGGTGGAGCATGTGGTTTAATTCGATGCAACGCGAAGAACCTTACCTACTCTTGACATCCAGAGAACTTTCCAGAGATGGATTGGTGCCTTCGGGAACTCTGAGACAGGTGCTGCATGGCTGTCGTCAGCTCGTGTTGTGAAATGTTGGGTTAAGTCCCGTAACGAGCGCAACCCTTATCCTTGATTGCCAGCACGTAATGGTGGGAACTTCAGGGAGACTGCCGGTGATAAACCGGAGGAAGGTGGGGACGACGTCAAGTCATCATGGCCCTTACGAGTAGGGCTACACACGTGCTACAATGGCGCATACAGAGGGTTGCCAACTTGCGAAAGTGAGCGAATCCCAAAAAGTGCGTCGTAGTCCGGATTGGAGTCTGCAACTCGACTCCATGAAGTCGGAATCGCTAGTAATCGTGAATCAGAATGTCACGGTGAATACGTTCCCGGGCCTTGTACACACCGCCCGTCACACCATGGGAGTGGGCTGCAAAAGAAGCAGGTAGTTTAACCTTCGGGGGGACGCTTGCCACTTTGTGGTTCATGACTGGGGTGAAGTCGTAACAAGGTAGCGCTAGGGGAACCTGGCGCTGGATCACCTCCTTAATACGAAATGATTATTGCGATGAGTGTTCACACAGATTGATATGGTTTAGTTATAGAGAGCACCGCGTTAAAACCTCTGCCCTCCTTTGATGGCGAGAGACTTTTGTGTCCCGTTCGTCTAGAGGCCTAGGACACCGCCCTTTCACGGCGGTAACAGGGGTTCGACTCCCCTACGGGATACCATCTTTAAGTTTATGAGAAATCGTGCTCTTAAAAATGGTATTTTCGATAGAAGATACACATTGCTCTTTAACAATTTGGAAAGCTGACAAAATAATCGTATTTAGCGATAAATATGAATTATTTGTAAAAGTTCTCAATGTTTGTTGTATCACTTGATACGAACAAACACCAAACACATTCAAGTGTTCTTGGAAAATCACGCTCTTTTAATAGAGTGTGTATTCAAAATTGAGTCCGGCAATATCGAGTCTGCAACATGTATAAAAATGCAGACAAACCTTGGTGACTTTGTTCATCAATCCAAAACTTTTTTGGGTTGTATGGTTAAGTGACTAAGCGTACACGGTGGATGCCTTGGCAGTCAGAGGCGATGAAGGACGTATTAACTTGCGATAAGCGTAGATGAGGCAGTAAAAGCCACTTGAGTCTACGATTTCCGAATGGGGAAACCCAACTGCATAAGCAGTTATCGTTGCGTGAATACATAGCGTAACGAGGCGAACCGGGAGAACTGAAACATCTAAGTACCCCGAGGAAAAGAAATCAACCGAGATTCTGGAAGTAGCGGCGAGCGAAACCGGATTAGCCCTTAAGCTTTTTATGCGTCAGGTGAAGTGTCTGGAAAGGCACGCGATACAGGGTGATAGCCCCGTAACCGGCAACGTATTTAAGGTGAAATCGAGTAAGGCGGGACACGTGATATCCTGTCTGAATATGGGGGGACCATCCTCCAAGGCTAAATACTCCTGACTGACCGATAGTGAACCAGTACCGTGAGGGAAAGGCGAAAAGAACCCCTGTGAGGGGAGTGAAATAGAACCTGAAACCGTGTACGTACAAGCAGTAGGAGCCTCCTTTGTGGGGTGACTGCGTACCTTTTGTATAATGGGTCAGCGACTTATATTCAGTGGCAAGGTTAACCGTTTAGGGGAGCCGTAGCGAAAGCGAGTCTTAACTGGGCGCACAGTCTCTGGATATAGACCCGAAACCGAGTGATCTAGCCATGGGCAGGTTGAAGATTGAGTAACATCAATTGGAGGACCGAACCGACTAATGTTGAAAAATTAGCGGATGACTTGTGGCTAGGGGTGAAAGGCCAATCAAACTCGGAGATAGCTGGTTCTCCCCGAAAGCTATTTAGGTAGCGCCTCGGACGAATACTACTGGGGGTAGAGCACTGTTAAGACTAGGGGGTCATCCCGACTTACCAACTCTTTGCAAACTCCGAATACCAGTAAGTACTATCCGGGAGACACACGGCGGGTGCTAACGTCCGTCGTGGAGAGGGAAACAACCCAGACCGCCAGCTAAGGTCCCAAATTATTACTAAGTGGGAAACGATGTGGGAAGGCTCAGACAGCTAGGATGTTGGCTTAGAAGCAGCCATCATTTAAAGAAAGCGTAATAGCTCACTAGTCGAGTCGGCCTGCGCGGAAGATGTAACGGGGCTAAGTAATAAACCGAAGCTGCGGCAATATTCCTTTTGGAATGTTGGGTAGGGGAGCGTTCTGTAAGCCGTTGAAGGTGGATTGAGAAGTCTGCTGGAGGTATCAGAAGTGCGAATGCTGACATGAGTAACGATAATGGGGGTGAAAAACCCCCACGCCGGAAGACCAAGGGTTCCTGTCCAACGTTAATCGGGGCAGGGTAAGTCGACCCCTAAGGCGAGGCTGAAAAGCGTAGTCGATGGGAAACGGGTTAATATTCCCGTACTTCTTACAATTGCGATGGGGGGACGGAGAAGGCTAGGTGGGCCTGGCGATGGTTGTCCAGGTTCAAGTGCGTAGGCTGAGTATTTAGGTAAATCCGGATACTCATTAGGTCGAGACACGACGTCGAGCACCCAAGGGTGTGAAGTCATTGATGCCATGCTTCCAGGAAAAGCCTCTAAGCTTCAGATTGTAAGGAATCGTACCCCAAACCGACACAGGTGGTCGGGTAGAGAATACCAAGGCGCTTGAGAGAACTCGGGTGAAGGAACTAGGCAAAATGGTACCGTAACTTCGGGAGAAGGTACGCTCTATATAGGTGAAAAGACTTGCTCTTGGAGCCGAAAAGAGTCGCAGATACCAGGTGGCTGCAACTGTTTATTAAAAACACAGCACTGTGCAAAATCGTAAGATGACGTATACGGTGTGACGCCTGCCCGGTGCCGGAAGGTTAATTGATGGGGTTAGACTTCGGTCGACGCTCTTGATCGAAGCCCCGGTAAACGGCGGCCGTAACTATAACGGTCCTAAGGTAGCGAAATTCCTTGTCGGGTAAGTTCCGACCTGCACGAATGGCGTAATGATGGCCACGCTGTCTCCACCCGAGACTCAGTGAAATTGAAATCGCTGTGAAGATGCAGTGTACCCGCGGCTAGACGGAAAGACCCCGTGAACCTTTACTACAGCTTGGCACTGAACATTGAACCTACATGTGTAGGATAGGTGGGAGGCTTTGATATGCAGACGCTAGTTTGCATGGAGCCGTCCTTGAAATACCACCCTTGTAGTTTTGATGTTCTAACTTGGTTCCCTTATCGGGAATGAGGACAGTGCCTGGTGGGTAGTTTGACTGGGGCGGTCTCCTCCCAAAGAGTAACGGAGGAGCACGAAGGTGGGCTAATCACGGTTGGACATCGTGAGGTTAGTGCAATGGCATAAGCCCGCTTAACTGCGAGAATGACAATTCGAGCAGGTGCGAAAGCAGGTCATAGTGATCCGGTGGTTCTGAATGGAAGGGCCATCGCTCAACGGATAAAAGGTACTCCGGGGATAACAGGCTGATACCGCCCAAGAGTTCATATCGACGGCGGTGTTTGGCACCTCGATGTCGGCTCATCACATCCTGGGGCTGAAGTCGGTCCCAAGGGTATGGCTGTTCGCCATTTAAAGTGGTACGCGAGCTGGGTTTAGAACGTCGTGAGACAGTTCGGTCCCTATCTGCCGTGGGCGTTGGAGAATTGAAAGGGGCTGCTCCTAGTACGAGAGGACCGGAGTGGACGAACCTCTGGTGTTCGGGTTGTGTCGCCAGACGCATTGCCCGGTAGCTAAGTTCGGGATCGATAACCGCTGAAAGCATCTAAGCGGGAAGCGAGCCTTGAGATGAGTTCTCCCTGGCGCTTTAAGCGTCCTAAAGGGTTGTTCGAGACTAGAACGTTGATAGGCAGGGTGTGTAAGCGTTGTGAGGCGTTGAGCTAACCTGTACTAATCGCCCGTGAGGCTTAACCATACAACACCAAAAAGGTTTTGTAACGGACTCAATATGAGTACTTGAGTGTGTGAGAACGGCTTTTATAGCCACAAAAAACAGCTTTCCAGATTATTGTTATGGCCTTTGGGCGATAACAGAAAGAATTTGCTTGGCGACCATAGCATTTTGGACCCACCTGATCCCATGCCGAACTCAGAAGTGAAACGAAATAGCGCCGATGGTAGTGTGGGGTTTCCCCATGTGAGAGTAGGTCATCGCCAGGCTTTAACAATTATCTATAGTTTCTAAAACTGTAGATAGACAATTTGCGGAGAGATGGCTGAGTGGTCGAAAGCACCGGTCTTGAAAACCGGCAACCGTTAATAGCGGTTCTAGGGTTCAAATCCCTATCTCTCCGCCACTATTGGGAAAGCCCGCTGATTTATCAGCGGGCTTTTTTCATTTCTATCGCTAGCTTTTGTCCTACTCACGTAGCCAAGACGTACCTACCTTTTCCTGCTGTTAAATAGACGCTATTGAACCCCGAATGTTGTCTACAAACACTCAATATAAAATCATCTTTAAAACATTTTGGACTCAAAACATAGGGCTTTTTATTGCCGCCCTTCTAATGCAATCATCGATTATGAGATAGATATGGCAGTATTGTTCTTAATAATCAGAGTAATAGTGACTTTATGCGTATAATTGAGTAGTTTGGTTACTCTATTACAAATATTACCCTCATTATGTTGAAAAAGATCTGTACTCGTATTGTTTTATCTTGCGCTGTTCTGTTGTTTGCCGGTTGCTCTTCAGCGCCAGATAGCGTGCCATTATCCGATCATGACTATTGTGATTTACCCCTCTATAGAACAGATCAGTCCCTATCCGAATTTACAGAACCTTTTACAGCCGAAATGCAGAATAAGACCGGAGTCTATGTATTAGAGCAAGGGGCAGAAGCTATGATGTCTCGGGCCTGGTTAGCAGAGCGTGCTGAGACATCGATCGACGTGCAGTATTTTATCTTTTCTATCGATAATGTGGGTTTAATTGCGACCGATTATTTGGTTCGGGCGGCAGAACGAGGGATCAAAGTTCGCGTGTTGGTGGATGACATTATGATGGAAGCTCGGGTTGATGAGTTGTTAATGTTGGCAGCCCATAAGAATATTGATATTAAAATCTACAATCCCAACGCCAATGTCGGTAAGAATATTATTGGTAAGCTTACCTCGCTCGTTACGGATTTTCGTGGCCTCAATCAGCGAATGCATAATAAAGTATTTCTTGTTGATCAAAAAATTGCCATTACCGGTGGGCGCAATATTGCGAATGAATACTTTGGTTTCGATCATGACTATAACTTTAGAGACCGCGATGTGTTCCTTGCAGGTAAAGCGGTCCATTCAGTCGAATCCTCTTTTGAGCAGTATTGGCACAGTAAGCTCAGTGTTTCTATAGAAAATCTTGTGGATAGTCAGCCGTATCCAGAGAATCCAAGTTTTTCTCGGTTACATTCTTATGCCTGTAATCCTGATACAGAGGTTAGGCAAGAGATCGAAGAAGTACCTGATACGTTTCATCAGCTTATGAGTGAAGGGAAATTTTTATTTCTCGATAATGTCGAATATGTTGCCGATATTCCCGGCAAGAATGATCGGAAATTTTCTCTCGGTGGTGGGAGTCTCACTAAAGATAAGTTGGTTGAACTTGCACAAAGCGCAACGCACAGTATTGTTATTCAGACCCCCTATTTGGTAACGACCAAAAAAGATAGAGCCTTTCTACGTACATTGGTTAATCGAGGCGTCACGATAAAAATTCTTACTAATAGTCTGGCATCGAATGATAACTTAGAAGCTTTTAGTGGTTATCAAAGAAATAGAGCGGCGTTATTGGATACCGGTGTCAAAATTTACGAATTCAGGCCCGATGCCAAGATTCGACAGCGAGTGATGTCAGAAAGTATGTATAAACGCTTACCATCAATGCCGATATTTGGTCTACATGCGAAAACGATGACCATCGATGATCATATTACCGTTATTGGTACTTATAATTTTGACCCTCGCAGTGCCAACTTGAATACCGACAGCATTACGGTTATTGACTCGCCTGAAATTACCGACAGTGTGCAAGCGTCTATGTTAAAAGAAATGGGGGCCGATAATGCCTGGCAGGTGACCAAAGATTTTAACCCTGATAGTAAGGTTTCGTTATCTAAGCGGATTGGCGTGAAATTACGCAGGGTCGTGCCGAAAAATATACTTTAGCTTCTCACGCGTAAGCGATTAAGACGCGCTTGAATACTGTGATCTATTAGCCCGGTTGCTCAATCCTGTGATTGAACAACCGGGTTTTTGACATTTTTCCCCCACAATCGATGGATTATGTTTGTGGGTGGATAATTTGCCACAGTGCATTAACCAATGGATTATTGAGTTGTGAGCGCTGACAACACACGCCCAACTTAAAAGGCTTAATTGGCGTAATTGGCAGTCGCTGCACTTTATCCCTTACTGGGCTGTTATTGAGCACCACATCTGGCACTAACCCTATACCGCAGCCTAACGCTACCATACTCACTAACGCTTCATTGCCGGATACCTGAGCGTAAATATTCGGTTTAATGCCCATCTTTTTAAACCATTCATTAGCACGTGTCCGAGCTGTCCCTGTTTGAGGCAAAATAAATGGGATTTGACTCCAATCCGGTTGGCTTTTTTGCAGCTCTTCAACAAAATCATTGAGCTCTGATGGGCCAATAAAGGACAACGGCAACTCGCTAATCGTACAAAACTCCACGCGAGACGGTAGCGGATCGGGCATGGCAGAGATGGCAATATCGACTTCGTCATTTAAGACTTTACTGATCGCTAATGCCGGATCGCCAGTGAGAATATTAAATTCTATAAAAGGATACTTCTGGCGAAATGCATCAAGGAGTTCTGGTAAGTGACTATAGCTAGCGGTTACCGAGCAGAACAAGCGTATTTCGCCCTGTAGCTCAGCCTCATGGCGATTAATACTTTGCTGAAAGCCATGCCATTCTTCAATCATTCGCTGGGCAGTAGGCCGAAGTTGATGCCCGGTTGGTGTGAGCGCCACTCGTCGGTTATCGCGAATAAATAAGCTATGACCAATATCTTGCTCAAGCTTTTGGATCTGGCGACTCAATGCGGATGGACTTATGTGTAATGTCGACGCCGTTTGACTGAAATTCTTACTTTCACATAAATGAAGGAACAAAGTGAGTGTTTTAATATTCATCGCTTTCCCATGTTGCACTTATTGCAATAACTAGTTGTGAATATATCACTTTAAGCAATCGAAAAGGTGGATTAGTATGATTTTATTCGGTGCCAAGTGTTGCGCACCGCCGAGGAATGTATCGAAGGAGCATCTATCATGGCGAACTATTTTAATACTTTGAATCTACGTGAAAAACTAGATCAGTTGGGCCGCTGCCGTTTTATGGCGCGTGAAGAATTTTCAACAGAAGCTGATTATCTCAAAGGTAAAAAAGTCGTTATCGTCGGATGTGGTGCGCAAGGCTTAAACCAGGGTCTTAACATGCGTGACTCGGGGTTAGACGTTTCTTATGCATTACGTGAATCTGCCATCACGGCGAAGCGCCAATCATTCAAGAATGCGAAAGACAATGGTTTTGTCGTGGGTAGTTATGAAGAATTAATCCCGCAAGCGGATTTAGTTGTTAACCTAACTCCAGACAAACAGCATAGCAATGTAATTGAATCTGTTATGCCTTTAATGAAACAAGGTGCAGCATTAGGTTACTCGCACGGTTTCAATATTGTTGAAGTCGGTATGCAAATCCGTAAAGATATCACGGTTGTGATGGTTGCACCTAAATGTCCTGGTACCGAAGTACGTGAAGAGTATAAACGTGGCTTTGGCGTTCCGACGTTGGTTGCCGTTCACCCAGACAACGATCCAAATGGTGACGGTCTAGAAATCGCAAAAGCGTGGGCAGCCGCAACGGGCGGACACCGTGCGGGCTGTTTAGAGTCTTCATTTGTGGCTGAAGTAAAATCAGACCTTATGGGCGAGCAAACCATTCTGTGCGGTATGCTACAAGCCGGTTCTATCGTGTGTTACGAAAAAATGCTCGACGATGGTATTGAAGCGGGTTACGCAGGTAAACTTCTTCAGTACGGTTGGGAGACCATTACCGAAGCACTGAAATTCGGTGGCATCACGCATATGATGGACCGTTTATCTAACCCTGCGAAATTGAAAGCGTTTGATCTTTCTGAAGAACTTAAAGACTTGATGCGTCCACTATACAACAAGCATATGGATGACATCATCTCAGGTCATTTCTCTAGCACTATGATGGCTGATTGGGATAACGATGATGCTGATCTATTACGCTGGCGCGAAGAAACGGCGGAAACAGGGTTTGAAAACTACCCAGATTCAGATGCAAAAATTAGCGAGCAAGAATATTTCGATAACGGCATTCTAATGGTTGCAATGATTCGTGCCGGTATCGAGTTGGCATTTGAAGCGATGACAGCTTCAGGTGTGATTGATGAGTCTGCGTACTATGAGTCGCTACATGAGCTACCATTGATTGCTAATACGGTTGCTCGTAAGCGTCTATACGAAATGAATGTTGTTATCTCTGACACTGCAGAATACGGTAACTACTTATTTGCGAATGTAGCGACACCGCTATTACGTGAGAAGTTTATGCCGAGCGTGTCTACTGACGTCATTGGTAAAGGCTTAAACAATGATTCGATCCAAGTGGATAATACTCGTTTGATTGAAGTGAATCAGGTACTACGTACGCATCCGGTTGAAGCCGTAGGTGCAAAACTACGTGGTTACATGAAAGACATGAAACGTATCGCCGTTGGCGACTAAGTTTCTGGTCAAAATAAAGCAAACATAACATCGTAAAATAAAAGGCTTGGTCTTCGTTCGACCAAGCCTTTTTTTATCGCTCAATACAGGGAGTTTATTCAGCGTTGTTGTCGTTTTCTGCCAACTTCGCTTCAATATCCGCGACTTTTTGTTCCATCTCAGTGAGTTTTTGACGAGTGCGTAATAGAACTTGAGTTTGCACATCAAACTCCTCGCGACTGACTACATCTAGCTTACCAAGCTGGCCTTGGATCACTTGACGTACTTTACTATCAACATCTGCGCCTAACTCTTTTACAGGTTGCGGCATTGAATCGTGAATCTGTTTAGCAAGTTGCTCTAGCTTTTTTGGATCAAACATTGTCGATACTCCTATCCTTTTCTAACTTCATTCTATGCAATTTATACTTGAAAGTCGTCCTCAGAGTTTAAAAAAACCACGCTGTTAATGAGTGCGCGCGCACAAAGCTCTCTGGTGAAAAAAAATTATTGCGGATGAATTGGTATACGTCTCCTTAAGCCATTATTATAAGCAACCTTATATCGATCAAAGAGAGCATTATGAAGCTGAATCCTAGTCAAGACGCAGCCGTTAAATTTGTCTCCGGACCCTGCCTAGTACTGGCAGGCGCAGGTTCAGGTAAGACGCGTGTTATCACCAACAAAATTGCGTATTTGGTTCAGCATTGCCGTTATAAAGCTCGTAACATTGCGGCGGTTACCTTTACGAATAAAGCTGCGCGTGAAATGAAAGAGCGTGTCGCACAGACCTTGGGTAAAGCGGAATCCAAAGGGCTGATGATATCAACATTTCATACCTTAGGTTTAAACATTATTCGCCGTGAGTATAAGCATTTAGGACTTAAAGCTGGTTTTTCTCTTTTTGATGATCAAGACCAAATGGCTTTACTCAAAGAGCTAACAGAAAAGCAATTAGATGGAGATAAAGATCTCTTGCGCCAATTGCTTAGTACGATTTCCAATTGGAAAAATGACATGCTGACTCCGGCTCAAGCGAAAGCACACGCTCAAGGTGAACAGCAGCAGCTATTTGCGTTTTGTTATGAGATGTATCAAACCCAAATGCAGGCGTATAACGCACTGGATTTTGATGATTTGATATTAATGCCCGTTAAACTGTTACGTACCAATGAAGAAGTGCGTTTGAAGTGGCAGGCCCGTATTCGTTATCTATTAGTGGATGAATATCAAGATACCAATACAAGCCAATATGAATTAGTGCGATTAATCGTTGGTGAGCGTGGTCGTTTAACTGTCGTAGGGGATGATGACCAGTCGATTTATTCGTGGCGTGGTGCCAAGCCACAAAACTTAGTGTTGTTGGGAGAAGATTACCCCGAGCTACGTTTGATTAAATTAGAGCAGAACTATCGTTCGACGAGTCGAATCTTACGCGCAGCGAATATTCTGATTGCCAATAACCCGCATGTTTATGAGAAAACGTTATTTTCCGAAATACCGGATGGTGAACAGCTCAAGGTGTTAATGGCGAAGAATGAGGAGCATGAAGCAGAAAGAATTACCGCTGAGATCATCGCTCATAAGTTCCTAAATCGTACTGATTATCGTCAATATGCGGTGTTGTATCGAGGTAATCATCAATCCCGTTTACTGGAAAAAAGTCTCATGCAAAACCGGGTGCCTTATAAAATTTCCGGTGGTACCTCATTTTTCGCGCGTTCAGAAATTAAAGATGTGATGGCATACCTGCGCATGTTGGTCAATCCAGATGACGATAACGCTTTTTTACGAATAGTGAACACGCCGCGCCGTGAAATAGGCCCAGTTACCTTAGAAAAACTCGGCACTTATTCCAATATGCGCGGCAAAAGCCTATTTGCGGCAAGTTTCGAAATGGGTCTTGAGCAGTACTTGTCTGGTCGTGGTTTAGACAATCTGCGTCGTTTCACGCAGTGGCTAGTGGCTATCGCTGATAATGCGGAGCGAGGTGACTCGGTTGAAGCGGTGCGTTCTCTGGTCCGCGATATTCACTATGAAGATTGGTTACATGAAACCTCATCAAGCCCGAAAGCCGCAGAGATGCGCATGAAAAATGTTTCAGATCTTTACACATGGATTACCAATGATCTCAAAGGGGAAAACCCAGCTCAAGAAGAGAAAACCCTTAAGGAAGTGGTACAGCGTCTGACATTACGAGATATGATGGAACGCGACCAAGAGAATGATGATAGCGATGCCGTGCAGTTGATGACGTTGCATGCCTCTAAGGGACTTGAGTTTCCGTATGTTTATCTCATGGGAGCAGAAGAGGGCATTTTACCGCACCAAACCAGTGTTGATGAGGGAAATGTCGATGAAGAGCGCCGTTTAATGTACGTGGGAATTACTCGCGCGCAACGTGAACTAACGTTTACGGTGTGTAAAGAGCGCCGCCAGTATGGTGAGTTGATTAAGCCAACACAAAGCCGCTTCTTAGATGAATTGCCTCATGACGATATTGATTGGGAAATGAAGAAAAAACCAGTTTCGCAAGAAGAGCGCATGGAGAAAGGTCAGGCGCATATTGCTAATTTAAAAGCGATGTTTAAAAAATAGCGAAATGATTTACTTAACGCGTTGAATAGCGTATTTTTACTCATGCCTAATTCAACAATACCAGCATAAAAATTGCGGAGTAGATTGATGCAAAACCTCTACAAAAGTAAATTTATGCTTGGATTTGATGCTTATTGACGAAAAACCCGCCAATTGGCAAAAAAAGTTGAAAAAGTACTAGACGGCATAGGGGGATATCCGTATTATTCCTCTCCGCCGATAGGGCATGCGCCCGTAGCTCAGCTGGATAGAGCGTTGGCCTCCGGAGCCAAAGGTCGAAGGTTCGAATCCTTTCGGGTGCACCATTCTCGGAAGGCATGTCGGTGAAAAATTATGGTGGCTATAGCTCAGTTGGTAGAGTCCCGGATTGTGATTCCGGTTGTCGCGAGTTCGAACCTCGTTAGCCACCCCATTTATTTTTTGGTAAACTATTGGTTCGCTAAAAAATAAATACAAAGTCGGTGAATAGCGCAGTTTGGTAGCGCATCTGGTTTGGGACCAGAGGGTCGGGGGTTCGAATCCCTCTTCACCGACCACTATTTAAAGATTTGGCTGATAACAGCGGGATCGCAATAACGGCAAACAGTCGGTTATTACAAAATTTGATGGTGGCTATAGCTCAGTTGGTAGAGTCCCGGATTGTGATTCCGGTTGTCGCGAGTTCGAACCTCGTTAGCCACCCCATTTATTCAGTAGGTCAGCTTATTGCTTGCTTACGACACAAGATTCGTCGGTGAATAGCGCAGTTTGGTAGCGCATCTGGTTTGGGACCAGAGGGTCGGGGGTTCGAATCCCTCTTCACCGACCATCTATTAAAGCCTCAGCAGAAATGCTGGGGCTTTTTTACATCTATGGCTTTTCTCATGAGCGTACTGATTGCGATCTCAATGGTATCTCCCTTCTCCATATTACTGCGAGGTCATAGTGATTCCTGCTGCTTTACTCTGTACGCCGGTTACTTGATAGGATTTTACAGCTATTGTTATTGTCTTTTTCTAAAGTAGCTTTTGTTAATATTCTTGCTGTTTATAGATGGATGTTTTTCTAGCTTGAATTAAGCGGACGATCTCGATATAACCTGCTGCGGCATGATATTTTGTTGGTTAATTGTAAACAATAATTGTTATCTGCTCTTCTATTTCCTTTCTCATTTTTCCTATATTAATGACTGAAATATCCATGTATCAAAGAATAATTAACTGATTTATATGGCTTTTCTGGCTCTGCTTTAACTTCCCACCCCTGTGTTTTTTATTCAAACTAAACGGATAAATAGCTTTTTTAGCGATGTGCGCTGATTTTTTATTCTACGATTGTTGCTTTTCTCTCATATATTTGCCAAATTGATGGGCTTATAAATACCAGCATAACATGCTGGTTAGAATGGATTCATAGTATGGCTGAACCGTGTAGCAGGAAGCATGTTCAGTTCATCAGACAGGGAAACACTGTCCAAGCAGTAGAGGTCTGGTTTAAATGTCACTTTTAGAAGTTCGCAATCTTCGGATTGAATATCCATCCCGTCATGGTGTGTTTACGGCCGTGAACGATTTGTCATTGTCTGTCGAACGCGGTGAAATTCTCGGTGTGGTGGGCGAATCTGGCGCCGGCAAGTCGACAGTCGGTAATGCCATTATTGACTTGTTAAGTCCTCCTGGGCATGTGGCTGGTGGTGAGGTTTTTCTGGATGGTCAGCAAATATCTGGTCTGGACGGTGAGCAGATGCGCCAAGTGCGTGGTTCTAAGATTGGTTTCATCTTTCAAGATCCCATGACATCTCTAAATCCCTTATTTACGGTTGAGCAGCAGTTAAAAGAAACCATTCATGCCAATATGAAAGTCAGTGATCAAGACGCCTATAAGCGCGCACTGAGTCTGCTCAATCAAGTGGGGATCCCGCAACCAGAAAACCGTTTAAAACAATACCCTCATCAATTTTCCGGTGGTATGCGCCAACGGGTGGTGATTGCGATTGCATTGGCAGGTGAGCCTGATTTAATTATTGCTGATGAGCCAACCACCGCATTAGATGTTTCAATCCAAGACCAAATTCTTAACTTAATTCGCGATTTGTGTGAACAGCACAATGTCGGTTGTATGCTGGTGACCCATGATATGGGCGTGGTTTCAAATGTTACCGACCGTGTAGCGGTAATGTATCGTGGTGAGCTGGTCGAAATTGGTGATACGGACAAAGTTCTCGGTGAGCCAGAGCATGCTTATACACGCAGTTTGATTTCGGCGGTGCCTCGTTCTGACATTAAACTCGACCGCTTCCCCTTGGTGAATTACATTGAAGCAGCGCAAGAGCCACAAACCGCCATTGATATTCAAAATCACTGGTTAGGACAGCGTGAAGTCCAACGTGATTATACTGGGCCACTTTTGAGCGTAGAAAACGTCAATTTACGTTTCACGACCAAAGATTCATTATTCCCGAAACGACGCGAATATGTGGTGGCATCGAATGATGTCAGCTTTGATATTATGGAAGGTGAAACCTTTGGCTTAGTGGGCGAGTCTGGTTCGGGTAAATCAACCATTGCTCGTGTGATTGCAGGTTTATATCAACCTAACGCAGGAAATGTGACTTTTGAAGGTATCAACTTAACTCAGTTGTCCTCTGAAAAAGAGCGCCGCCCGTTTCGCCGCCAAATGCAGATGGTGTTTCAAAACCCGTATACCTCGATGAATCCACGTATGAAGGTTTTCGATATTGTCGCGGAACCGATTCGCTTCCACCGTCTCACTGAGAATGAATCACAGACTCGCCAAGTGGTCGAAGACTTACTCGATCATGTTGGGTTAGGGCGTCTGGCGGGATTAAAGTATCCCCATGAGTTCTCTGGTGGTCAGCGCCAACGTATTTCCATTGCCCGCGCGTTAGCAACGCGTCCGCGATTATTGATTTGTGATGAGCCGACGTCCGCTTTAGATGTGTCGGTACAAGCGCAAATACTCAATTTATTAAAAGACTTACAGCAAGAGTTAGATCTCACTATGCTGTTTATCAGTCATGACTTACCGGTGATTCGCCAAGTCTGCGATCGTGTTGGTGTGATGCAAAAAGGCACCTTGCTAGAAGTGGCCCCAACTGAGCAGTTGTTTACTCAGCCAAATCATCCTTATAGTCAGCAATTAATATCTCTAATGCCTGAGTTTACTGGACTGCGTGCCGATATCGCTTAACGGCTTTGTGGCTGCGCCCAGTTTACGATGACTTATTTTACCCCATTAGGAATACAACCCCCGCATAAGGAGCTATGCATGAACACAATGAAAAGCAAGATCGCTTTAGCCTTAATCACCGCAGGTCTCAGTTTCTCGGCGCTGGCCGCTGACATCACTGTTGCTTACGACGCCGATCCTGTGTCTCTTGACCCAGAAGAGCAGTTATCTGGTGGTACGTTACAGCTGTCGCATATGGTTTTCGACCCATTGGTTCGCCACAAACAAGATATGACGTTTGAGCCGCGTCTCGCAACTAGCTGGGAGCGCATCAATGATACCACCATGCGTTTTCACCTCCGTAAAGGCGTCACATTCCACTCTGGTAATAAATTCTCCGCTGACGACGTTGTGTGGACATTTAAGCGTTTAAAAAGCTCGCAAGATTTCAAAGGCATCTTTGAAGCCTATAGCAAAGTGGTTAAAGTGGATGATTACACCATCGACTTGGTTGCGACAGGCCCATACCCATTGGTGTTACAAAATGCCACGTACCTGTTTGTTATGGACAGTAAATTCTATACAGGTACAACAGAAGATGGCCGTGATAAAAGTGTTATCCAAAAACATGGTAATTCTTTTGCATCGACTAACGAATCAGGCACTGGCCCGTTCGAAGTTTCCTCTCGTGAACAAGGCGTAAAAACCAAGTTTACGCGTTTTGATAACTACTGGGATAAAGACTCGAAAGGCAATGTTGATGAGTTGACCCTAGTGCCAATCAAAGAAAACGCGACGCGTGTTGCTGCATTGTTATCAGGCGATGTTGATATGATTGCGCCAGTGGCTCCTAACGATCAACGCCGCGTAAAAAGCACCTCTGGTGTGAAGCTGGTGACGCTACCAAGCGATCGTATTATTACGTTCCAAATGAATGAACAGTCTAACCCGGCCTTGAAGGATAAGCGTGTTCGTCAAGCCATCGTGTATGCGATTAACAATGATGGCATCGTGAAAAAAATCATGCGTGGTTTCGCGACAACCGCCAGCCAGCAAAGCCCAGCCGCTTACGTTGGTCATAACAGCGATTTAAAACCGCGTTACGATTTGAAAAAAGCCAAACAGTTAATGAAAGAAGCGGGTTATGAAGATGGTTTTTCATTGACGATGATGGCGCCAAATAACCGTTATGTAAATGATGCCAAAATCGCCCAAGCAACCTCGGCGATGTTGTCAAAAATTGGTATTAAAGTGAACTTAAAAACCATGCCTAAGGCGCAGTACTGGCCTGAGTTTGATAAGTGTTCAGCAGATATGATGATGATCGGTTGGCAGTCAGATACGCAAGATTCAGCCAACTACACTGAATTTTTGACCATGACACGTGATGAAAAAACCGGTAAAGGTCAATATAACTGTGGTCATTACTCTAATCCAAAAGTCGACGAGTTGATCAAGAAATCGAATGTGGAAACGGATACCACGAAACGAGCGAAGCAGTTAAAAGAAGTCGAGGCATTGCTTTATAACGATGCGGCCTTTGTGCCAATGCATTGGGAAAACTTGTCTTGGGCATCGAAAAATGCACTGCAGATTGAATCAATCGTCAACCCAATGAACCAGCCATACTTTGGTGATTTGGTCGTTAAAGAAAATAAATAATGATGAAAAATCAGGTGCCGCGCCTTGCGGTACCTGATTCACTATTGCTGTGTTTAGCGTGATATCAGCCCACCTAAGCACGTCTTTTAGGCTGAGAATAGGAATTTATCGCACAATAACGCGATAAACCGTCATGGATAGTAAGGGGCAAGGAATGTTTTCGTTTCTGGTCAAGCGCCTGTTTCAGGCACTGATAGTGATGTTTGTGATCAGTCTAGTGGCGTTTGCCATTCAAGATAACCTAGGCGATCCATTGAGAGAATTGGTCGGTCAGTCGGTATCACAAGCTGAACGTCAACAACTGCGTGATGATTTGGGCCTCAATGACCCGTTTATCACCAAATATACGCGCTTTCTGAGCGGAGCTATACACGGTGATCTGGGTACGTCATATACGTTCAAACGCCCAGCGTTGGAGATTATTTTAGAAAAGCTGGTGGCCACGTTAGAGCTCGTGTTTGGTGCCTCCGTGATTATTATCGTGTTATCGATTCCACTAGGCGTGTATGCCGCGATTCATCCTAAGCGATGGCTGACCAAAGTCATCATGGCTGGCAGCAGCATTGGTATTTCCATCCCAGTTTTCCTCACCGCGATTTTATTAATGTATGTTTTTTCGATTGAGCTCGGTTGGCTACCTTCCTATGGCAGAGGAGAAACCGTCAATGTGTTGGGTTGGCGTTCAGGCTACTTTACGCTGGATGGCTTAGCGCACTTAGTGCTGCCGTGCGTGTCGTTGGCGTCTATCATGCTGCCGCTGTTTATTCGTTTAGTACGCTCTGAAATGCTGGAAGTGCTCAGCTCTGAGTACATTAAATTTGCCAAAGCGAAGGGCTTACCTTTAAAAAAAGTACATTTTCAACATGCACTAAAAAATACCATGCTACCAGTATTAACCGTCGGCGGGGTACAAATTGGTTTGATGGTTGCGTATACCATTTTAACCGAAACAGTCTTCCAGTGGCCGGGCACCGGATTCTTATTCCTTGATGCGGTGAACCGAGTCGACACGCCTTTGATTACGGCTTATGTGATTATCGTTGGCTTGGTCTTCGTTGTCACGAATACCGTGATTGATTTGCTGTACGGAATCATTAACCCAACCGTTAACCTCACTGGTAAAGGAGCGTAATCATGGCGACAGTATCAACAGTTCCTTCCCGTTGGGAGCGTTTTAAGCAATCGGACTTTTTGTATTATTTTCTTAACGATAAAGTGGCGATGTTCAGCTTTGCTGTGTTTATGGTGTTTCTATTAACCGCATTGTTTGCGCCACTGATTGCTCCGTACAATCCATATGATTTGTCCTCGATTGATATTATGGACTCTGAGTTGCCACCAGCGTGGATGATGGACGGAAGTGCTCAGTTTCTATTAGGGACCGATGACCAAGGCCGCGATATTTTGTCCACCATATTGTATGGCTCTCGTTTATCGCTGACGATTGGCTTTTTAGCCGTGGCATTGCAGTTATTGATCGGCACGATTGTCGGTCTTTGCTCTGGCTACTTTGGTGGCCGTATTGATGGTTTTTTGATGCGGGTCGCGGATATCCAATTGTCCTTCTCGACCATGATGGTGGCAATCATTGTCTCTGCAATTTTTAAAGCCAGCTTTGGTGGTCAGTTGTATGGCGAATACGCCGTGATCATGTTGGTGTTTATTATCGGCTTTGCTGAATGGCCACAGTATGCTCGTACTATTCGCGCTTCCGTGTTGGCGGAACGCGAAAAAGAGTACGTTGAAGCCGCTCGCGTGATGGGATTTGGCTCGTTACGGATTATGTTCCGTCATATCCTACCGAACTGCCTTTCTCCTATTCTAGTGATTTCCACGGTACAGGTGGCAAACGCGATTATGTCGGAAGCGGCACTTTCCTTCCTTGGCTTAGGTTTGCCGGTGGACCAGCCCTCGCTTGGGTCGCTGATTAATATTGGTTTTACGTATATTTTCTCAGGCTCTTGGTGGATTACCGCTTTCCCTGGCATTGTCCTCGTTATCTTAGTTTTAGTGATTAACTTGCTTGGGGACTGGCTAAGAGATGTGTTTAATCCCAAATTGTATAAAGGTTAATCTGAATTAATTGATTTCATAGTTAAAATCTAACTAAACTAGAGCCGTAAGTGTCACTTACGGCTCTTTTTTTGCATTCATGAAATAAAAGCTGACACTTGCCGACAATGAATCGCGGGACAGGATGGAGATCATAATGGAAAGTCGCCCTCAATACACACCACGTTACTTAATCAGTTTATTGCTGCTTACTGCGTGTTTTTTTCCGACAATAGCCAGTGCACAAGATTTTTTGTGTGACGCGACACAACCGAGCACAAACCAGTTACCAGTACTGGATAGTCGTTGTCCTATCGGGCAGGGGTTATGGGGAGACAAAAAACCCAAACAAACCCATTCTCATTTTTGGATTCAGTGTGGGTTATTACGTGAGACGCTTTCTGTAGATGCCGCAAAGCCACTTTATAAAAAGATTGCTACGGATGTATGGTTAAAGCCTGAAAGCAAAGGGACACGCTGTTTGATTGGCCCGTACACCGAATATAAACATGCATATGAGGATCTACTGCGAGTGCGTCAGTTGCCTGCTTATAAAAAAGCGTTTATTCGTGATGTAAAAAAAACAGGAACGATGCCAGCGACGAAAAAAGTAACCACATCAACCCATCATAAACGTATGAAGTTTTTAGCAGAAGAGCCAATCAAACCCAAGCGTGTTGTGATTGAACGCCGTCAGCCAGCTAAGCCTAGAAAAACAGTTAACGTTGATATCCGCCGCCGGACGCAGGTCGGTAAGCTTGAATATGTCGTGCCTTATGTGTCGGAAAAAGAAGCACAGTTTTATATGGAAAATAATCAGCCATGGATCCGCTTGGATTATGAGAGTGCTGAGCGGATGTGCAGCAAGATAAAAATGCGTTTAGCGACAACCGAAGAATGGCAAGCATTGTTGGCGGCTAACGTCATGGAGAAAAATGCGTGGCCAATGAATTTACCCTATTGGGGATGGCATAAAAAAGGCTTATTTACTAACGGGAATACGAATACTTTACAAGGTGGGGCGTTATTGAATGTTATTTGTGTCGGTAAGCATTAATGCTCACGATATTATGTTTGTTTCTGGTAAAAAGAAAGCCCGTTAACGAAGACCGTTAGCGGGCTTTTTATTGGAAGGTCAGGTTATTCCGATGTTTCCATTGATTTCACTGCGGCGTCTACAGACGTGGATTCTTGATCCGCGGCAGACCAACCACCTCCCAACGCTTTGAACAGACTAATACGACTGGTCAGTAAGCTTAGGTGAGATGACAATTCGCTTTCACGAGCCGTAAAGAAAGAACGTTGAGCATCTAACAGATCGATGTAGCTATCGTTACCTTGCTTGTAACGCATTTTGGCTAGATCGTAGTAGTCTTTGTTGGCATCAAGGTTAGCTTGTTGGGCCTTCCATTGTTCCATGTAGTACTCTTGACCGAGTAATGCATCTGATACTTCTTTAAAGCCTGTTTCAATCGCCGCTTGATAAGCAATCACGGACGATTGTTTTTGAATCTTAGCCACATCGAGGTTCGCGGTATTCTTACCCCAATTAAAGATAGGTAAAGTAATCGATGGTGCAAATGACCAATAGCCTGAGTCAGAGCTGAATAAATCATCCAGTGAATTACTCATCGTACCTGCGCCTGCCGTCAACTGAATCTGAGGGAAAAACGCGGCACGAGCTGCACCGATGTTGGCATTATCTGCTTTGAGCTTATGCTCGGCAGATAAGATGTCAGGACGATTTAAAATCAGCTTAGAAGAGCTCCCGACTTGCAGTTCCGAAAGCATTTTACCTTCTTCTGTCGGTAAACGTTCTTTCGTCGCAAAAGCGATAGGTGCACCGACTAATTGGCGCAGCATATTTTTTTGCTGTGCCACAGAAAGCTTGTACTTAGCGGCGTTAGCGCGTGCGCTGTATAACGCCGTTTTACTTTGCGCCAAGGTCAGTGCATCACTGTAGCCAGCATCATATCGAGTTTTCACTAAGCTCAAGGTTTCGCTATAGGCTTTCACTGTATCTTGAGTTAACGCTAAGAGCTCTTGATCTGTAATGAGTTTGATGTACGCAGAAGCGACTTGCGAAACCAACGAAATAACCGCACTACGGCGATTCTCATCAGAGGCAAGGTAGCTTTGCATTGCTTCATCGCTCAGACTTTTGACTCGGCCAAAAAGATCCAACTCATAGCTAGTGATACCAACGGTTGCTTGACTTGATGAGGCATAGTTTTTACCTGCCCCAGTCACAGCATCGGAAGTACGAGTACGTGAATAAGAGCCGTTGGCATTCAACCCCGGGTAGCGTGCAGAATCTTGAATTCGATACTGCGCTTTTGTCTCTGCTACTTTGAGGATCGTTTGCTTCAAGTCTTTGTTATTTTTCAAGGCAGCATCAATCAAGTCTTGCAGATGTTTATCCGCCATGAAGCTACGCCATTGTGGAATCGCAGTTTCAAGTTCTTGTTGTGTTGACGCCTCGGTCCAACCCTGATGCTCAGATTGAGCATCAGGTTGGTTGTAATCAGGGGCCATGCTACAGCCGCTTAGCGCGGCTGCAATCAGTAATGGTAATAGTTTACTTGTCATCACTGTTGTTCTCCTGTGACTCATCGATGTCCGGTTCAATGTAGTGAGGTTGTGTGCCAAATAGGCGCATGACCATGACAAAGAACACAGGAACAAAGAAGATAGATAATACCGTTGCCGATAGCATACCGCCGGCAACACCCCACCCGATGGCGTTACGGCTTGCCGCACCTGCACCAGAGCTAAGAGCGAGAGGAAGTACACCTAAGATAAAGGCAAACGACGTCATCATAATTGGACGTAAACGCATACGAGCAGCTTCCACTGTCGCCTTCGTGAGATCGTAACCTTGGTCATACAATTCTTTGGCGAATTCTACAATGAGGATTGCGTTTTTCGCCGACAAACCAATGGTCGTCAACAAGCCAACTTGGAAGTAAACATCATTCGACAGACCTTTGAAGGTTGCGGCCAATACGGCACCTAAGACACCTAACGGCACCACTAAGATAACCGAGAACGGTACACTCCAGCTTTCGTATAGTGCCGCAAGCGACAAGAATACGATGAGCATTGAAATCCCGTATAGGAAGCCAGCTTGCGCAGAAGATTGACGTTCTTGGAAAGAAACGCCGCCCCACTCAACACCAATCCCATCAGGAAGTTTGGCTACTATTTTCTCGATTTCTGCCATCGCTTCACCCGAACTATAGCCAGGAGCTGCCGACCCTTGAATGTTCATCGATGATGAGCCATTAAAGCGTTCTAGACGTGGTGAACCATATGTCCAGTGATAACTTGCAAAGGCACCGAATGGAACCATGTCACCATCGGCATTTCGCACGTGCCATAACTCAAGATTTTCTGGATCCATACGGTATGGCGCATCCGCTTGCACGTACACTTTCTTGATTCGACCATTGTCAGTAAAGTCGTTTACGTAAGTAGAACCCCATGCAGTAGAAAGCATTGAGTTAATATCTTTAACGGAAACGCCCATTGCCATGGCTTTTTCATAGTCGATATCAATACGGAACTGCGGGCCATCTTCCATACCATTTGGACGTACACCAGTCAGGACTGGATCTTGCGATGCCATACCTAACAGTTGGTTACGAGCTTGTAGAAGTTTTTCATGGCCTAAATTACCACGGTCGACTAAGTAAGCATCAAAACCATTAGCGGTACCTAAGCTTGGTACAGCAGGTAGGTTGAACGGGAAGATTTGCGCTTCTTTTATCGTTGAAAAGTACCCAAACGCACGACCGATAATCGCTTGCGCAGACTGTGAAGGGTCTGGACGTTCACTCCAATCTTTCAACTTAACAAACGCGAGGCCCATGTTTTGTCCTTGCCCTGCAAAGCTAAAGCCGGCGATGGTAAACACAGAGTCGACATTGTCTTTCTCTTGTGTTTTGAAGTAGTTTTCCAGTTTTTTGTTAACCGCTTCAGTACGTTCAATTGTGGCACCGGTTGGTAGGTTTACCATTGCCAACACAATACCTTGGTCTTCTTCTGGAAGGAACGACGCCGGCAAACGGTTCCATATGAAGGCGAGGCCAGCCACAATGATTAGGTAAATAATCACATAGCGGACTTTTTGGCCTAAGCTGCTTGATACAAAACGCTGATAACGTGATGTGCCTGCATTGAAGCTATTGTTGAACCAAGCAAACGGCCCTCTTGTGATGTGCTGCTCACCTTTTTTACGAGGTTTAAGAAGCGTGGCACATAGGGCAGGAGTCAGGATCAGGGCAACCAGTACAGACAAAATCATCGCCGAGACAATCGTGACCGAGAACTGACGATAAATCTCACCGGATGCGCCGCCAAAGAAAGCCATAGGAACAAATACTGCACTTAGGACAAGCGCAATACCCACCAAGGCACCAGTGATTTGCTTCATGGACTTACGAGTGGCGTGCAACGGTGATAAACCGTCTTCTTCCATCACCCGCTCCACGTTTTCCACCACGACAATGGCATCATCCACCAGCAACCCGATGGCCAACACCAGTCCGAACATGGTTAATGTATTAATCGAGTAGCCAAAGCTTGCCATGACTCCGAAGGTACCAAGCAGTACCACGGGAACCGCGATGGTTGGAATCAGCGTTGCTCTGAAGTTTTGTAAGAACACGTACATAACGATGAAAACCAGTACAACAGCTTCGACAAGTGTATGTACTACTTCTTCAATCGAGATTTTCACAAAAGGTGTAGTGTCGTACGGGTAATTAACTTCCATAGACTTTGGAAAGAATTGTTTCAATTCTTTCATTTTGTCTTTTACCGCTTTTGCCGTATTCAGTGCATTGGCACCACTGGCGAGTTTAATAGCAATACCGCTCGAAAACTGACCATTATAGCGGGCAACTGTACTGTAGTTCTCACCACCAATTTCGACACGCGCGACATCTTTTACTCGAACTTGAGAGCCATCTTTTTGTACCTTGAGTAAAATATTTTTAAACTCATCAACAGTACTTAAGCGGCCTTGAGCGGTAATAGTTGCGGTTAACTGTGTACCAGGCTGAGCAGGCGTTCCGCCTAATGAGCCTACAGAGACTTGCGTGTTTTGTGTAGAAATAGCTTGTGTAACGTCATTAGGTGTTAAATTGAATTTATTCAATTTATTCGGATCAAGCCAGATACGCATTGAGTGCTGAGAGCCAAACACTTGCACATCACCCACACCTTCTACACGACTGAGTGGATCTTTAACATTAGAGACGACATAGTCAGAAAGCTCAAAGTTATTCATTGAGTTATCTGACGACGTAAAGCCAACTACCATTAAGAAACTGTCGGAGGATTTAGCAACGGTCACACCATAGTTGACCACCGCATCCGGAAGACTAGCTTCCACCGTACTCAGCTTATTTTGCACCTGTACCTGAGCAATATCGGGATCTGCACCCGTTGCAAATGTTAGCTGCACCTGAAATTGACCAGATGAAGAGCTGCTAGATGACATATACAGCAGGTCATCAATGCCGTTCATGTTCTGTTCAATAACCTGTGTCACACTGCTTTCTACCGTTTTTGCAGAGGCACCTGTGTATTGACCAGAAATTGTCACCGAAGGTGGAGCAATTGATGGATATTGCTCAATCGGTAGGGTCTTGATCGACAAGATCCCCGCGAGCATGATTATAATTGCGATGACCCAAGCAAAGATGGGCCTATCGATAAAGAAACGAGCCATAAAACAGAGTCCCTATTTTTTGTCTTCTTTCTTAGGCGCCACTAGGGTACCTGGGTGGATAGATTGCAGTCCGGTGGTAATGATTTGATCACCATCTTTGAGGCCATCTGTCACTATCCAGTTTGAGCCAAGCATGCGCTCAGTGGTGACCATGCGGTCGGCGACTTTATCTTTATCATCAACGACAAACACATGTGCTTGACCTTGTGGATCGCGTGTTAGCGCTGGCTGTGGAACTAAGAATGCTTGTTCTTTGCTCGCGATAGGAACCGTGGCACGAACAAATAGGCCGGGCAGCAACGTATCATCTGGGTTTGGCAATAAGGCGCGAATGTTTACCGTACCCGTTGATTCATTCACCGATACATCAGCAAACTGTAGTGTCGCTTTTTGCGGAATCTTCGTGCCATCATCAAGAGTAATGGTAATGCCACTCAGTTTCGTTGCAGATTCACCAGTATCCTTCGCTTTTTCTTTGGCACGCTGACGCAGTTTCATCATGGTGCTACTTGGCTGAGATAAATCGACATACAGTGGATCTAGCTGCTGAATCGTCGCGAGATAGTTCGATTGGTTCGCCGTAACCAGCGCGCCTTCAGTAAAGTTTGATTTACCAATACGCCCAGAAATCGGTGCTTTGATTTTGGTGTAATCAAGATTGATTTGGGCGGTTTTAACCGCAGCTTTAGATGCCATGACGGCCGCTTTATTGGCGCGGAACGTTGCCATTGCATCTTCGTAATCTTGTTGGCTGATAGCGCGATTTTTTACGAGACCTTCATAACGTTCTGCTTGTAGCTTTGAACGTTGTAGTGTTGCTTCTGCAGAGGCCAGATCCGCTTTAGCACTCGCGAGTTTCGCTTCATAAGTGGCGGGGTCGATTTGATAAAGAACATCGCCTTTTTCAACTTTGCTACCTTCCACAAATAAACGTTTAGTAATAATACCTTCAACTTGCGGGCGAACCTCAGCGATACGGTATGCGCTTGTTCTACCTGGTAGTTTGTCAGTAATTTCTACAGATTGAGGGTGGATGGTAACAGTATCAACTGAAACGGCTTTAGGTGGTTGCTCCCCTTGGTTTGAGGCTTCTTTATCACAACCTGTCAATGCCACCGCTAGACCTATGGCAATCATAGTGTTGCGGTATTTAGGCAAGACTTTCGTCATAGCTTATCTCCTGATAACAAGTACTTGAGTGCTCGTTCTGACTTTGGTTGTGCGATTACGCCAACCAAATAGACAAACCAAGCACCGAAAGCTAAAGTTCGGTAAATTGAAAACGCGGATAGAATCGCAAAATTGTAGTGCATGATGAGGTTAATGTGCGGTTAACACTCCCTGTTCGTCATGAGATACATGATCGTGTGTGAATTCCATTCATCTCTTGCCCAGCATAACCTGTGAAGTATATTTATCAAGATAATAACCGGACTTCTGTACATTTTTTTATCACTAAAATGTGTTTTATCGGTAAAAGCTAATATATGACCATATTGAGGCCGTCGAGAAGTGTGGGGAAGATAGGATCACCAGCATAACCTGCTAAAGTTTTTATATGAATCTTTTATTACAGGCCTGAATGTGTCGTCCTCGCGTGGACAATAAGTACCATCTATTTAATGTCTTGTATGTGTCATTATTATTGCTGCTACATGTGTAATTCTTTCCAAGTTTTATGACTCGTCTTGTAATTTTTTCTCAATACCTAGCAACCCGCTTATTCATTCTTTACGTAATAAAATATAACGCCTTGATAAAAAATAGATTTATACCCTTGGCATACAACCTGCAGTCTGTACTACAGCTAAAGTTTCTATTTCTTTATGGCAGAGGACACTGCCACAAAGAGAAAAAGCGTCATGAGACATCAAAATATAGCCTTCTTTGGTACTCAATCATGTATAGAAAGGAAAAGATTGAGTCGGCGCGAGAGTAATAAGTAGGAGGGAGGGGGTATGACAGTAGAGATGAATCGCGTGAGAGAGTTGCTTGTCAAAATGATACATCACCGGCAAAGGTGTGAGGCTCTTATTTATGCGCAATCACATCGAACGTTAGCAAGGTCAGCCTATCGATTTGTTAAGATAGAAAAAGTGATGATCCAAAAAATGGCCATGCTATTGTTTAAACAAGATGGCGAGCAATTCATTACAGCGCATAACACCGGATACGATGTGATTGAATTTGATGATTACAACGAAATGCATGCGATGAATAAGTCGATGTTAAAGGATATAAAATCACTCATAAAAACGACGGGTGACACCAATTTAACGGCGCTTGTTTCTTACTGGTTAGCGGCGTTACAAATTGAAAATGATGAGATGCACAAGCATTTACCGACGAGTGAGTCGTGATGCTTGGCTTACTTGGACGTTGTGTGTTTGCGGGTTAGGTAGGGCGGTGCAGGTTACTTACCATAAAATAGAGACTTGATCGCGTTCCTTTCGTGCCGCTATGGCACGAAAGAACGACAAATCGACATTAGCTTTTGTCCGTCATTTCTTCAACATAACCATCGGCTAGTTGTATCTTTTGGTTGTCGGTCATTACTTTACCGGCAAGTGGGAAAAAATTCTTTTCTTCGTCTTCAAGGTGATGCAGCACTTTATGACGTAAAGTTTTCATCAGATTTATCCAAGAAGGCGAGCTCATATCCGTGGAATCGAGTTGCGCCAGAAGTTTATCGAACTGGTGGTGCTCTGCGATACCGTGGCGAGAGACGTCGATGGTCGTATCACTCTCGATTAAAGGAGCATAGAAAAATCGCTCTTCTGCAGCAGAGTGTTGTTCGAGTTCATGTTTTAGGTTCTGGTAAAACTCTTTGCGTGCAGGAGACTCACCAGAGGTTTCCATGAGAGTCTCGAGTAAAAGACGTTGCTTTTCATGGCTCTCTTTTAGCACATCAAATATGTTTTTCATGTTCGACTCCTTATATAGAAGTGAATGATTCGCGCGGCGATGTTCGCGCGTGCTCGGTGCTGCGTGCACAGTGCTGATTGTTACGTGGGCAGTGTTATCTAATTAGAGCGAACCCCGCGAGCGGGGTTCGCTTATACAAAGCGTCATTAGTGCTCGACGTGCAGTTTATCAACGACGTTATTCACATCATCTGTGTTCTGAGCAATCGTCATTGCTAGATCATGCTCGGCATCTGACTCAACATTGCCTTTGAGTGTGACCGTCTTGTCTTGAGTGGTCACATTAATGTCGGTGCCACTGATATCAGTATCCATCAGTAAGCGCGTTTTAACGATTGTGGTAATTTTAGAATCAGTTAGCGAAGCCAGTGTTTTTGAATCTGTGTTCTGGTCTCCTTTGTTCATCACTGTTAGTTCGTTGTCCACTTTTTTCACACCATCAATCCCGGAGACGAGTTCTCCTGCCAGTGATTTTTCTACATCACTGTCGACTGACCCTGAAAGTGTCACGACTTTATGGTCAACATCGGTGTTGATATCAAAAGAGTTAAGGTTGTTATTAAGTAACAGCGTTGCTTCAGCTTTACCATCTAACCATGCATCCATAGATTTGTTTTCCCATTTATCATTGGCTAGGGCTGCAGTAGAAGAAGTTGCGAGAACTGACGCCAGTACAATTTTAGCTGCAATGTTGTTTTTCATAATAACTCTCCTTTATTTACGTTTTAATATAGGAGCAAACCACATGCCAACTTTTTAACTATCTGTTTTTATTGAATTATGGTTTCTTTTCCTAACGTAACAAAGCGATTAAGCAGAAGCAGGCGTGAATTATTTACATGGACTAAATGTAAATTTTTATTAGTGACGTTGTGCATTTAGCGGCGAGTTAGCAGGAAAGCTTTCTTGCAACCATGATGTTTATCGATGCACCACGTTATAAGAAGGTTCATAGCCAAATAACAGGACGTTCTGCTCACATTTAGATAACGCAAAGAGCATGATGAGATTTGATCTTGTACCGGTTACCTAATCGACGTACATTGTTTCAGTCACAGTTGAGAGGATATTTGTATGTCGTTGCCAACCCTATTTCTGCGAGTACAAGATCCGTTACTCAAAGACGCGATTACTTCTTGCCAAGAGCTGAATAAATTTTGTCAGTACGATATTGATGTCGCTGCTGATTGGATTAATCACTTTCTGAAGCGAAAGCCTGATGTCGCGATTATTGAAGTGGAGCATTTTACCCACGCTGATTACCAACGCCTTGCCAGTATCGACGGTATTTACGATATGGACTGGGTGATTATTAGCTCGGGGGTTCCTAACGAAGACTTGGATAAGCTGGTTAATTTAGGGGCGATTTTCCATTACCGCAAGCCTGTAGATATTACTCTCTTTACCGAGACGCTGTGCGAAATTAGCCAGTACTATCAATGTAAACAAACGCAAGGACGTAAAGTTTTTAGCAGCGAGCTTGATCAATTTGGTTTATTGGTGGGGTCCTCATCTGCGATGCATCAGCTTTATCGCATGATCCGGCGAGTTGCCAAAATTGATGCCAACGTTCTCATTACTGGAGAAAGCGGTGCAGGCAAAGAGCTGGTGGCACAGACCATTCATTTAGCCAGCGAGCGTAAGCAGCAACCTTTTATCGCGATTAACTGCGGCGCAATCAGCCCAAACTTGGTCGATAGTGAATTGTTTGGCTATGAAAAAGGCGCGTTTACTGGGGCCAATAAAACCCACCAAGGTGTCTTTAAACAAGCGGAAGGTGGGACGTTATTTTTAGATGAGATAACGGAGATGCCTATAGAACAACAAGTGAAGCTATTGCGTGTTTTGGAAACCGGAGAGTATCGCCCGGTGGGCAGTCAGACTGCGCATATGGCTAAAGTGCGCATTGTGGCCGCAACCAACCGAGATCCCAAAGTCGCGATTGAAGAGCAGTTCCTACGTGAAGATCTGTTTTTCCGGTTATCGCACTTTCCATTGGTGATCCCTCCGTTGCGTGAACGAGGCGAAGACATTGTTGGTTTGGCGAAGCACTTTATTTCACACCGTAATGCCAATGAGGAAATAACCAAGTCCATTCTCGACTCCGCATTGCAAAAAATCGCCTTACACGATTGGCCGGGTAATGTGCGAGAGCTCAAACATACCATTGAGCGGGCGTTTATTTTAGCCGATGATGTTATCTGCGATGAACACTTGATCTTCGATACGCCGCCACTTGAAACTGGCACCAGCATTGAAGATTTGGTCCCTGCGGGTGTGTCTTTAGAGCATTTAGAAAAAGCGGCAATTTTCAATACACTAGAAGAGAATCAAGGCAATAAAACCGAGTCGGCTCAAGAGCTCGGTATCAGCGTGAAAACCCTCTACAACAAACTTGAGAAGTATCAAGAAGAATAACGCTCATCATCAAAAAAAAAGAGCACTGAACAGAATTCAGTGCTCTTTTTCGTATTGCGCTAGGCGATTAGCGCATGGTTACTAATTACCAACACAGGTGGTTTCTGAAATCAATCTGGAAAGGTTTATATGACAAGGCTCTTCGGCCTTTTCCAGAAACTAGTCACTTCTTTGAGGTGTGCTTTCAATAGATGGAGGGGAGCTTTCAGTATCAAACTTATTTATGCCCCACTCGGTGTTAACGTAACTACTCAGTGGCGGATCGTGCCACTGAAATCACCGTACTTTTACTCATGGTTGCAACTAGCTGTGTGGTGAACGGAGTCTCCCATTTCTTTCCATCTTCAAAGTTAACTCGTTTAAGACGAGTTCGGAATAACCATTCATTGCCAACTAGCTATTAACTGCTGCCTAATGTCTGCAATTACAGGAAAGACCGATAGCAATAACAAAACGGACATAGACATGTTAAACCAAATTAGATAGTTATTGTTTTTCAGTGTTTGTTGTAGGAAAGTGCCAAACATTAGCCATATCCCTACGCATGGAAACGAAACGAGGAAAAAGGTTGTAGCAATGGCCAGGCTTTGGGTTGTGTATTGTTCTCCTATCGTTGTGAATGAAGAAATCGCACCAATAGCAACTACCCATGCTTTGGCATTAACCCATTGAAAGATTGCTCCTTTTAGAAAGCCCAGCGGCTTGGCTTTTTGAGTGCTACTATCTACTGAACCACTTCTGGATATAAGCCAGGCCAAGTAAAGCAAATAGGCGGTCCCAACAACCTTTATGATTAAACTCAGTTGTGGAAACAGTGTAAAAAGGTGGCCGACCCCCAAGCTGACAACCAGTAGCATAACAGTAAATCCGACACAAATGCCTGTCAGTAGAGGCAGGCTCTTTCGCACGCCAAAGTTTAGTCCTGATGTCATAACCATAATGTTATTGGGGCCAGGAGTAACTGAAGCAGAAATAGCAAATAGCGCTATAGAAACCATGTATTCCAATTTAATTTCCTCTTAATACTTGATGTCCACTTTCATTTCATGAATGACGACAAATGAATAAACATTTTAATGAACGAGTGTTTTTTATATTGAGCGAGCAAGCTCGAATTGTCAAACAAAACGATCGTTTGATATAATGAACGTAAATTTTATAACGAACCTATCCTATGAATAGAAATGAACCACCTATTGCACAAATTGCAGCTACGTTAAATTCGGAAAGAAGACGTTCAGGGCTAAGCATTGCTGAGGTTGCCAGACAGGCAAAAATTGCAAAATCGACTTTATCTCAACTGGAAAACGGAGTTGGGAACCCAAGCATCGAAACGCTATGGTCTATTTGTATCGTATTAGGTATCCCAGTATCACGCTTGCTTGAATCACCGAAACAGGAAACGAAAGTTATTCGCCATGGCGAAGGAGTAACAGTCGCTTCAAAGCGTAACAATTACCACGCTACTTTGCTTGCAGCATGTCCGCCTAATGTAAGTCGAGATATATACTGGATTGAAGTTGAACCTGGAGAACCCCATTACTCGGAACCACACAATCAAGGAGTAATCGAGCATGTTGTTATTGCTACAGGAAAGGCTCGACTTGGTTTGGTTTCAGAAAGTTATGAGCTTAATGAAGGTGATTATATTTCTTACCCTGGAGATTTGCCGCATTTGTTTGAGGCTTTACAAGAAGGAACAAGAGCAATGCTGATTTCTGAGTACCGATAAAACTACTACTTTACGAGAGTGTTAGACACAAAAATACATGCAATTTAATAGCATTTAATTTCAAATAACCTTAGTGATTCTAGAGTAATGTTGTGCAAACTTCTGTCCATTTCCTGTCATGTCAGCCACCAGAGCAAGTGGTGGCCGATTGTGTTTTGCGATACCAGAAGTTATCTGAAGGATAGAATCCGCCTGAAACGCCTAAATGATTTCTGTCCAGAACCTTCATTGGCTGAATTTTATCCGTGGCATTTTTTAGCATGAAAATTCTACGAAGTTTGTTAGAGCCGATTGTAGTGGCATAGTGAATTTGGTCACTTAGTGAGAGGCGATATCATCACCTCATAAGTTAACCGGTGAGATTATGACAAAACGTACAAGACGACTATTTATTAGCGCAGAATTTAAGTTAGAAGCGGCGCAGTGAGTCCTAGACCAACACTATTTAGTGGCTGTAGCCACCCAAGCAATGAATGTGGGCAAGTCCACGATGGATAAATGGGTTCGCCAGCTTAGAGAAGAGCGCTAAGGGAAAACACCGAAAGCGTCACCAATGACCCCTGAACAAATAGGAATTCGAGAATTAAAAAAGAAGTTGGCTCGCTTTAAGAGCATAATGAAATATTAAAAAAATCACGGCACTGTTGGTGTTTGGCTCGCTGAACAATTCTTGATAACCCAGAATAACGCTCATCATCAAAAAAAAGAGCACTGAACAGAATTCAGTGCTCTTTTTCGTATTGCGCTAAAGGGTTAGCGCATGGTAACAAATTCTTCTGAACCTGTTGGGTGGATAGCAACCACAGCATCGAAATCGGCTTTAGTAGCGCCCATCTTCATCGCAACAGCAAAGCCTTGAATCATTTCATCGACAGTAAAGCCGATGCCGTGCAGACCAACGACTTTCTCATCATCACCCGCACACACGAGCTTCATACGACACGGTTGACGGTGTTGCGTCACTGCGGTGTACATAGCGGTAAAGCTTGAAGTGTACACTTTAACGTTATCTTCACCGTATTCGGCGATGGCTTCTGGCTCGCTAAGGCCGATGGTGCCAATCGGTGGGTGGCTAAAGACAACCGTCGGTACTAAGTTGTAGTCTAATTTCGCTTCTTTTTGACCATTGAAGAGACGCTCAGACAATAGACGACCGGATTTTACCGCGATAGGCGTCAGTTCAATCCCGCCTTCCATGATGTCACCCACACAGTAAATGCCGTTTACCGATGTATTTTGGTACTCATCAACTTTAATAAAGCCTTTATCATTGGTCGCAACACCAGTCGCCGATAGGTTAATCGCATCAGTCGCTGGGTGACGACCAATTGCCCAAATCAAGGTATCCACATTTTGTGATTGACCGTTTTCTAGGTGCAGAGTCACACTGCCGTCAGCTTCTTTGACAACTTCTTTCGGTACGCTGTGCGTGTGCAGTGTTGGGCCTTCTGCTTCCATCACTTCAACCAAGGTCTCGATGACCATAGGGTCAAACGAACGCAGCGGCGATTCTTTGCGGCAGAATAAGTGCGTTTCGGTACCGAACGCATTTAATACGCCAGCAATCTCAACGGCAATGTAGCCCGCACCGACAACCGCGACACGCTTAGGTTGTTCTTCTAGTTCAAAGAAACCGTTTGAATCAATACCGTGCTCAGCGCCAGGAATCGCTGGGATGGTTGGGCGGCCACCGACTGCAATCAGGATATGATCGGCAGTGTAATGTTCGCCGTTTACTTCGACGGTTTTTTCGTCGACAAATTTGGCAAAGCCACGAATCACGTTGACGTCGTTTTTACCCAGTACGCGATCGTAAGATTGGTGAATACGGCCGATATACGCTTGACGGTTTTCAACCAGTTTGGCCCAGTCAAAACCATTCACATTAACGTCAAAACCATAGTCGGCAGCGTATAGGTTCATAGCTTCAGCGACTTGCGCGCCATGCCACATCACTTTTTTGGGTACGCAACCAACGTTTACACAGGTGCCGCCCAAGTCTTGCGCTTCAATAAGCGCGACTTTCGCGCCATGCATGGCTGCACGGTTTGCAGAGGCAATACCACCGCTGCCGCCACCGATACAGATGTAATCAAAATGTGTTGCCATTATTTTCTCCGTTTGTTTCGGTCAATCTCAGCATGCTAGTCGTTAGACCTTCCGCAGGATCGTTATTGTTAATAGTGAGATTGGGATAGATTTATTGAACTCAAGTCCACATCTATTTCATTCAACATACTCTACTACTCTGGAACAATCCATTCCACCTTATGATGGCCAGTGACTGGAGCAATTTTTTCTTTGAGAATAGGTAAAATGGCTTCCATTTGACTCGCGAGTTTCCACGGTGGGTTGATGACAATCATACCCGATGCGGTCATGCCGCGTTCCGAGGTATCTGGCGATACGCCCAGTTCAATTTGTAGAATTCGACGAATGCCGAGTGCTTCAAGGCCTTCAATCATGTCTTCAATATCACAGCGATTGACCACCGGATACCAAATCGCGTAGATACCGGTTGCCCAGCGCTTATAGCTTTGGGCAATCGCTTTCACTACATCACGATATTCCTTCGCTAGTTCATAAGGTGGATCAATCAAGACTAAACCGCGGCGTTCTTGCGGTGGTAGGCTGGCTTTGAGCTTAGCAAATCCATCTTCTTTAAAAATGCTCACTTGGCGATCACGCTGAAACTCTTGTTCCAATAGCGGATAATCGCTTGGGTGCAATTCAGTCAGCACCATGCGATCTTGCGGGCGTAACAAGGCGCGCGCAACGCGTGGTGAACCGGGGTAGTAGCGCAGTTCACTGTTGTCGTTTAACGCTTCTATCGTCGCAAGATAGTCGGCAAGGTCGGCGGGCAAATCTTGTTGCCATAAACGGCCAATACCTTGCTTATATTCGCCAGTTTTTTCTGACCATTCGTGGGTTAAATCGTAGCGACCAACGCCAGAGTGGGTGTCGTGATAAACAAAAGGTTTATCTTTATTCTTCAGAGACGAAATGATCAGGCTCTCTACGATATGTTTCACTACATCCGCATGATTTCCTGCGTGAAAACTGTGTCGATAACTTAACAAAATACACTCTCGAAACCGCGACATACGGTTATTGATGATTAGGCTGATTCGATTATATACTGAAAGACCGTGATGAGTCACAACGGTAATGTGATTAGGAATCTGTCATTGTTCTTGCGGTACACATTGAAAAACGGACTTATCACCTACATTTAAGGACTAATAACGGTTGCTCATTGCACCACGTTTTCATAAAAAGGAATATCAGATGTCAAATCCACTTCTCACCTTTACGGAGCTGCCTCCGTTTTCCGAAATATTACCGGAACATGTTAAGCCTGCAATCGAGCATTGCATTAGCGAATGCCGTAACACCATCGAGCAAGTGTTAGCCGATAATCCGACCCCAACTTGGGAGAGCGTGGTTGCGCCTATCGACGAAGTGGATGATCGCCTAAGCCGCGTATGGTCACCGGTCAGTCATATGAACTCAGTGATGAACAACGAAGCGTTGCGTGAAGCGTATGAAAGTTGTTTACCGCTGTTATCAGAGTTTGGAACTTGGGTTGGGCAGCATAAAGGCTTGTTTCATGCCTACCAAACCATTAAAGCCAGCGACGAGTTTGCAACGTTAACTACCGCGCAAAAGAAAACCATCACCGATGCGCTACGCAGCTTTGAACTTTCTGGGATTGGTTTGCCTGCGGCGGAGCAAAAGCGTTACGGCGATATTAGCAAACGCCTCTCTGAATTGAGCTCTACGTTCTCAAACAACGTGCTTGATGCCACCATGGGTTGGACGAAGCACATTACCAATGAGGCGGATTTATCGGGTATGCCTGAATCGGCGCTAGCCTCAGCGAAAGCGGCGGCTGAAGCGAAAGGTTTAGAAGGCTATCTACTAACATTAGATATTCCGTCTTACCTGCCTGTTATGACTTACTGCGATAACCAAGCGCTACGCCAAGAAATGTATGAAGCATACGTGACGCGCGCCTCTGATCGTGGTCCGAATGCTGGGCAGTGGGATAACACTGAAATCATGGCCGAAGAGCTCAAGTTGCGTCATGAAATCTCGCGCCTATTGGGCTTTAACTCGTACAGTGAAAAATCACTGGCGACGAAAATGGCAAAATCTCCTGATCAGGTCATGACCTTTTTGAATGAGATGGCCGACAAAGTCAAACCACAAGGTGAGCGTGAAGTGGAAGAGTTACGCCAGTTTGCTGAGCAAGAGTATGGTGTAACGGAATTGCAGCTGTGGGATGTCGGTTACTACAGTGAAAAGCTAAAACAGAAACAATTCGAAATCTCGGATGAACAATTGCGTCCGTATTTCCCAGAGCACAAAGTCGTTAACGGTTTATTTAGCGTTTTGCAGCGCGTCTTTAGAATGACCGTTGTTGAGCAAAACGGCATCGATACTTGGCATGAATCAGTCCGTTTCTTTAATATCTTTGATAGCGACGATCAACTACGCGGAAGTTTTTATCTCGATTTATACGCGCGTGAACACAAGCGTGGCGGGGCATGGATGGATGAATGCCGCGTACGCCGCGTGAAAACCAACGGTGAGCTACAAACGCCTGTCGCGTACTTAACGTGTAACTTTAATCGCCCAGTGGGTGATAAGCCGGCGCTGTTCACTCATGATGAAGTGGTAACTTTGTTCCATGAAACCGGCCACGGTATTCACCATATGCTGACGCAAGTTGATGAAGGCGCGGTATCGGGGATTAATGGTGTCGCTTGGGATGCGGTCGAGCTACCAAGCCAATTTCTAGAAAACTGGTGCTGGGAAGAAGAAGCGCTGGCGTTTATCTCGGGTCACTATGAAACCGATGAGCCACTGCCAAAAGAGATGCTAGATAAAATGCTGGCGGCGAAAAACTACCATTCAGCCATGGGGCTGTTGCGCCAGCTTGAATTCTCGATGTTCGATTTCACGTTGCATACACAATACGATCCAGAGGCGGGTCCGCGCGTTCTCGAAACGCTTGCTGACGTGAAAAAACGGGTCGCCGTTTTGCCAAGTGTGGAATGGAATCGTTTTCCTCATGGCTTTGGCCATATTTTCGCAGGTGGTTATAGTGCTGGTTATTACAGCTACCTATGGGCAGAAGTTTTGTCGTCAGATGCGTTCTCGCGTTTTGAAGAAGAAGGTATCTTTAACCAAGAAACAGGCCAAAGCTTCCTAGAAAATATTCTAGAACGCGGTGGCAGTGAAGAGCCAATGGAGCTATTTAAACGCTTCCGTGGCCGTGAACCTGAAATTGATGCTTTGTTACGCCATGCGGGAATCGCGGCTTAAGCCATCCAGTAGGCTGATTGAGCAATAAAAAAAGCCCCGCAATGTATATTGCGGGGCTTTTTATTTGCTAGGAATATTCTCTGGTAATATTCGTAAGGCTAGGCGCGAGGTTGGAGTGTTACCGTAACCGTATTCTCTGAGTAACTCAGTGAAGCGGTATAGCGTTGACCTGACGTATCTTGCGCGATCACTTGGCTAAATTGTCCTTCAATGTAGTCTGCATTGAGCACTTCATAGCTTGTCGTGGTTGTGATGTTTGGTACGGTGAGACGCAGTGTGCCACCTTCAATATAGATACTATTTTGTGCCGAGATACGTGCATTATGCGTTAAATCTAGCGCTAAGCTACCGTCCTTAATCACATAATCAGACACGCTCAATGTCCCTTTGCTAGGGTCTTGATCGCCACCACGGATAGACACTTGCACTGTACCGTCATTTTGGTAAAGCGTGTGTGTACCAAAAGCGGTGTTTGACGCAGCAGCTAAAGTACCACCATCGAGCAGTGTACCGCCTTGATAGCTATTATTGCCTTCAAGACTTAGTTTACCTGTGCCAGATTTATGTAGCATACCGATGCCTGCAATATCATTGCGCCAGCGGTCCGCTGCATAAAAACCACCCTTGCTTGCATCCATGTAAACATCGACATCACCATTAAACGCACCATATCCATCGGCAGCGTCGACTAAGTTAATGCGTCCCCAGCCACGTGATTCGTTGATAACTGGATAGTTAGAGTCGATTTCGGTCGACGCTAAAACGGCACGGCGTTGCTCTGTCGTTAGGTAAGGTAGGCGAGTCTCTAACAAGACTTCTGCGCCTTTTGGTACTTGTGGCGCTTTGCTGGCTTCGTCGAGTTTACTGAAACCGTATGTCATGTACGCACGATATTTCTCTTTCATGGCTTGATGGTCAGCGTAGGCGTCTTGAGCATTACACGGCTGATTTGCATCGGTAGTACAGTGGGCAAACTCGTTTACTGAGTCGTAATCACTTGGCATGTTTTGCTCAAAATATAAATTCGCTTGCGCAACGGCCGCGGATTTGGTCGCAATATTGTTAGGATCCGATAGGGTGGCGGCGGTGACGGCTAGCCCCATGATACGGCCACCAATGACATCGAACGGTGAATGCATTGATGCCACGATACGGTTTTCGCCTAAATCGCCTGCACGCGCCACCATTTCTTGGAAACGTTGTGGAATGGCATAAGCCATACCGAGGCTGCGGTCATAGGCTTCGGTTGTATGGCCACTTGGATACGCCCCGTCTTTGGCACGGCCTGAAATCCAGTTATCCCCTTCTTGTAAGGCATTTTGCATACTGAACGTTTGATCGTCATAGTGACCAGGGTTATTGATTGGTTCGTCTTCGGTATAAATGGTACGCCCAGCACAGAGTAGCCCTAGCATTGGCTGAGATATGGGATTGCTCGGCATATCATAGTATTTATAGCCATTCACGCTACCATCGGCATTTAAGCATGTGTACTGCGTGAGGTCACTGACGTTTTGATAGCTCGCAACAGAGTAGTCACGGTTAAGGCGCCAAGGGCGAGGGGAGACAAAATGATATTTTGGCGCTTCTGTCGAGGCTCCATAGTCACGAATGTGATTGAGTAATGACACAACCTCGTTGAGTGATGTGGCTTGGCCGTCTTTGTCGATTGTTCCGTAGTTTGTGCCTTTATCGAGCCCTTTCTGGTAGGTGTTCTTAAGCACATCCATAGCTTGGCCATTAAGGACAACATCGCCTTGCGCATTCGTGGTAAAAGGAGAGGTTGAATTTGCGCCATCTCGATACAGGCTGGCCAGTGGGCCTAACCCTGAAGTAATACTAAACCCTTTTTGGCGTTGGTCATCAAGGTAAGCGAGCGCCATGGCTTGAGGGTCATTACGGTCTACATCCGGTTGGCTTTCTCCTGAGCGAGTGAGCGTACGAACATAATCAAAGTTTTCATGCCATGCTTTCTCGTTACGAACTTGCGTCTTATTAAACAGTCGCTTCAGTACCGCTTGCGTACTGTTAGACGCGCCGCCTTCTGCTGTGAACTGCGCAGGGCCATCGGTAAACACAGACGCATCGGCAAAGTTTGCCCAGTCACTCTCTCCTTGATACCAAACCTCATCAAAACCACGCAAAATTTGCAAAATTGGGTTTTTTGCATAGGTATAAGCTTCAGCATTATGCTTATTGTTTGTGGTCTGGATATCGCCATCGACAACCGCAATATCCGTCCCTGAAAGCGTAGGAACAGGAACAGACTGCGCTCCAAGCGTTGCATGTGGCGCTTCTGGTTGTTCATAGGTTGTTTCATCATCGTGATGACATGCGGTGATAGCACATGCAATGGCGGTCATGGCAAACAGGCGTGAGGGATGTTTTAAAAGCATGAGAATGCGGTTCCTTGCAAAAAACGAAGTTAAAAACGAATAAATATGGATGTACTGATGACTCAGACGCGCAAACAGTAGCAGCGCTTTATGACTACCAAGTGACGAAAGCATGAAATGTGCGTTGCATTCACGTATTAACTAATTGTTTATTAATGTCATTTCTCTGCAGCGTGTTTGTAATATTGGTCTGTTATAGCAGGTGCCATTACTGACATTGATGTTATTAAGTGGCGAAAAAATGCGCTGACTATAAAGAAATTGGCGACTAAGGAAGCATCTTGGTAGGCTTTAGGGTTATAATCTTCTTCTCTATGTATAAATAACCAGTAGCTTAGCCATGATTGATCCCTCACTTTTACTCGACGGTTTAAACGACAAACAACGCGAAGCGGTTGCTGCACCGTTGGAAAATCTTCTCGTATTGGCGGGGGCTGGCAGTGGTAAAACCCGCGTACTTGTACACCGTATTGCGTGGTTGATGTCGGTGGAGCAGTCGTCACCGTTTTCCATTATGTCGGTTACCTTTACCAATAAAGCCGCCCGAGAAATGCGCGGACGGATTGATGAGCTGATGATGGGAAGTTCATCCGGCATGTGGAACGGCACGTTTCATGGTATCTGCCATCGTATTCTGCGTGCTCATTATTTGGATGCTAAGCTACCGGAAGATTTCCAAATTATTGACTCTGATGATCAGCAACGCCTGTTGCGCCGTATCATTAAAGCGCAAAATCTTGATGAAAAGCAGTGGCAACCAAAGCCTGTTTCTTGGTGGATTAATGGTAAGAAAGATGAAGGTCTGCGCCCTTCTCATATTGATGCTTACCATGATCCAGTGACACAAACCTATCTGAAACTGTATTCGACGTATCAAGATGCCTGTGATCGCGCTGGGCTGGTGGATTTTGCGGAGATTTTGCTGCGTAGCTTAGAGCTACTACGTGATAACAAGTACATCCGTGAGCATTACCAAGCACGCTTTAAGCACATTCTGGTCGACGAATTTCAAGATACCAACAACATCCAGTATGCCTGGTTGCGTATGATGGCGGGGCCCGATGCGCATGTCATGATCGTCGGGGATGATGACCAATCTATTTATGGTTGGCGTGGCGCGAAAGTCGAAAATATCGAGAAATTCACGGTTGAGTTTCCTAGTGTCAAAACCATTCGTTTGGAACAAAATTATCGCTCGACGGGGACAATACTCGAAGCGTCGAATACGCTGATTTCCAATAACACTGAGCGCATGGGTAAAAAGCTGTGGACCGACGGCCAAGATGGCGAACCAATTTCGGTGTACTCTGCCTTTAATGAAATTGATGAATCACGCTTTGTGGTCAATAAAATTAAAGAGTGGCACGAACAAGGCGGCGCTTTATCGGATACCGCGATTTTATACCGTAATAATGCGCAATCTCGAGTATTAGAAGAGTCTCTCCTCCAAGCGAATTTAGCGTATCGTATTTATGGTGGTATGCGCTTCTTCGATCGTTTAGAAGTGAAAGATGCGCTGAGTTACTTGCGTTTAATGTCGAATCGTAATGATGACGCGGCTTTTGAGCGTGTGGTGAATACACCAACCCGGGGTTTAGGTGATAAAACACTGGAAACCATTCGGTTTGCTGCGCGAGATCGTGGCTGCACACTGTGGGATGCGAGTACTGCGTTACTCAACGAGAAAGTATTAACGGGCCGAGCCTCATCAGCGCTTAGCCGCTTTGTTGAGCTAGTGAATGCACTGGAAGATGATACCCATGAATTGCCACTGCACGAACAGACCAATCATGTGATCCACACTTCGGGCTTGTATACGATGTATGAGCAAGAAAAAGGTGAGAAATCGAAAGCGCGTCTTGAGAACTTAGAAGAATTGGTCACGGCCACACGCCAGTTTGTTAAGCCAGAAGAAGCCGAAGAAATGTCATTACTGACGGCTTTCTTGACCCATGCGGCACTTGAGGCCGGTGAAGGCCAAGCGGATGAGTTTGATGACGCGGTACAGCTAATGACATTGCACAGTGCCAAAGGCCTTGAATTCCCAATGGTGTTTATGGTGGGTGTCGAAGAGGGCATGTTCCCAAGTCAAATGTCGGCAGAAGAAGCCGGACGCTTGGAAGAAGAGCGTCGCCTCTGTTATGTCGGTATGACACGTGCGATGAAGAAGCTGTATATCACTTACGCAGAAATGCGCCGTTTATATGGGCAAGATAAGTATCACAAGCAATCTCGTTTTATTCGTGAATTGCCAGAGACTTGTTTAGATGAAGTGCGTATGAAAGCGCAAGTGAGTCGCCCAACGAACACTGGACGCTTTAGTCAAACCGTCGCGAAAGAAAACTTCAATGAAACTGGCTTCACGCTTGGTGCTCGTGTTTCGCATCCTAAATTTGGTGAAGGTACGATTATCAATTTTGAAGGGAGTGGGCCACAGAGCCGAGTACAAGTTGCGTTTAATGGTGAAGGCATAAAGTGGTTAGTCACCGCTTACGCTAAGCTAGAAAAAATGTAAGGTTTTTAGGGCGGTCATGAGGGCGATGACTTTCGTGACCTAGCTAAAGAGACATGTATTCTAGGATTGTAAGCAAAGAAAAACCCCGAGGGCAAAAGCCCATCGGGGTTATAGTCTTACTCGCAGCAATCCAGCTACTAAGAGTGCTCCCTGCATCTATTCCTTGATAAGTGCGCTGCAATCCTTCAGCTTAATCCTTTCATCGCCATCCTAGCGGTGTCCTTGACCCATCCTGGTCCACTAACTATCCTAGTTAGCTCTCATCACTTGTTCCCTGAGCGGTGTCCTTAACATCATCCTGATGTTTTATTCCCTGCCTCATCCGAGAGGTGATCCTTGTTCATTCCTTTGTCGTTACCATCCTAGTAACGAAATGCGTCCGTTCACTGTCCGCTTTGCTATCCGTGCTGATTATTCATCCTGAATAACCAAATCTTCATCCTGAAGATGACCTAAATCCTTGGTCTTTATCCACTTCCTACCGACTCCCTGTCGACAGGATTCATATTACTCATTTACAAAAACTGGACAATAGAGGGTAAAAAGGATTATTACAAAAAAAATACTCAAAATACCTCCTTGGTATTAATAATCAATAAGTTAACTATACTTTAGGAGTGTAATCCCACGTAGAAAGAGATATATCCTACTAGCTCTGTAAGAGATATCTCACAAGTGTAATAGGTGATCAGCCCTACTTACTACTATGGAGTAATATTGCTAAAAAGTCGCGAAGAGGGCGTAAGGTGATCAAGCGCACATATGTAATGTATGTGCATAATTATTACATTTTATTGTGTGATATCTCGCGAGTGAAATATCAGCGATATTAGCAATGCCGCTGTCGGTATAAAAATATATGCATAAAAATTGAGCCATAAATTCACTAAAGGCAGCATTGATTAATACTCACATCAACTTTGCGGTTTTATTCGCCACAGAACCCCTCTACAATATCCGATCTAATGAGTGACTGCCGAGGCCGGCGCTTATCGACTTTCCCCAAGAACAGAGATCCGCATGACTGCTACTTTACCTGCTGAACAATCTGACACTCCTATTGCCCCTCACACGGTGTTGCGTGACGTATTTGGTTACCAAACATTCCGTGTAGGACAACAAGAGGTGATTGATGCCGCAATTGCTGGGCAAGACAGTTTAGTGATCATGCCTACAGGGGGAGGAAAATCACTGTGCTACCAGATTCCTGCTTTAGTGCTTGAGGGAATTACCCTCGTGATTTCGCCACTGATTTCTTTAATGAAAGACCAAGTCGATCAGTTAAAAGCTAACGGTGTGGCGGCCGAATGCGTCAACTCAACCATGACACGTGAAGCATTGCAGTCGGTTTATAGCCGCATTCATTCTGGACAGCTTAAGTTATTATACGTCTCGCCAGAGCGAGTTCTCACTCGAGATTTCCTCGAACGACTCGATACCATGCATATTTCTATGATTGCGGTTGATGAAGCGCACTGTATTTCACAGTGGGGGCATGACTTTAGACGGGAATATGCAGCGCTAGGGCAACTTAAACAGCGATTCCAGCATGTGCCGATGATGGCGTTGACTGCCACTGCTGATGACGCCACTCGTAGTGATATTTTGAGTCGGTTAAGTTTGATTGAGCCTCATGTGTATTTAGGCAGCTTTGATCGTCCGAATATTCGCTACACCTTAATGGAAAAGCATAAGCCGGTTGCACAAGTGGTGCGTTACATCACCACGACACAACGCGGACAGTGCGGCATTATTTATTGCGGCAGTCGTAAAAAAGTCGAAATGGTGACCGAGAAACTGTGTAATAACCATATTCGCGCCGCTGGGTATCACGCGGGCATGGAAACCGATGAGCGAGCTTGGGTACAAGAAGCCTTTCAGCGCGATGATGTACAAATAGTTGTGGCGACGGTGGCCTTTGGGATGGGGATCAATAAGCCTAACGTTAGGTTTGTCTTGCACTTTGATATTCCACGTAACATTGAGTCCTATTACCAAGAAACTGGCCGAGCTGGCCGGGATGGGCTACCAGCAGAAGCGGTCATGCTTTATGACCCGTCGGACATCAACTGGTTGCGCAGGATGTTAGATGAAAAAGAAGATGGCCCCCAAAAACAGGTAGAGACTCACAAGCTTAATGCCATGAATAGTTTTGCCGAAGCGCAAACGTGTCGTCGCCAAGTGTTGCTAAATTACTTTGGTGAGTATCGCGAGAAGCCGTGCGGTAACTGTGATGTCTGTTTAGACCCTCCCAAGCGTTTTGATGCGACAGAAGAGGCGCGTAAAGCGTTATCTTGCGTGTATCGGGTCAATCAAAGCTTTGGCGTGAGTTATATCGTCGAAGTGTTACGTGGCATGCAAAACATTCGTGTGCGCGAAAATGGTCATGATAAAATTTCCACGTATGGTATCGGGCGTGATCATAGCCACGATTACTGGGTCAGTATTTTTCGCCAGTTGATTCATAAAGGCTTGTTGCATCAAAATATTACTCGCAACTCGACTCTGCAACTTACCGAAGAGGCAAGACCGCTATTACGTGGCGATATGGAATTAGAATTAGCCGTACCACGCTTGGATACAGCGGCTCGCTCGGCGAAATCCGATAAATTATCCAGTAAAAATTACGATAAAAAACTGTTCGCTAAATTACGTAATCTGCGCAAAAGCATTGCAGATGAAGAAGAGTTGCCACCTTATGTTGTCTTTAACGACGCAACACTGATTGAAATGGCTGAAATGTTACCCACGTCTTATGGCGAGATGTTAGCGGTCAACGGCGTAGGGCAACGTAAACTCGATAAATACGCCGATGCCTTTCTTGACCTTATTCAGGAGCACTTGACTAATCATGGCTAATTTTACCGTTAATACAGACGCTCTTCCTCAAGGAAAATTACTGATTCTTAGCCCGGCGTGGGATTTTGATTCGTTTCCTGAGCTGGGTAATACTCTAATCTCGATGCTCTCAGCATCGGTGAAAGAGCGGCAGATGGATGCGGATTTGCATACCTGGTTGATTGATTTTGAGGGAACAGATTTATTGTTAAGGGCAGAACATTACAGTGAATCGATTTGGCTAGAGACCTTATCAAACGATGAGGGGCAAGACGTGCTTCGCTTTATCGCCACCTTATTGCCATCACCTGAGCGGTCATCTACCTAACCCGCCGATAAGTCATCACGCTAACAGGGCACACCGCACGCGAGCGGTGTGCCTAGCTCTGCCCTTATATAATGCATACCGTGTCGCGCCATCGCGATGCTCGATGAATGGTGCAGCGTGCTATGAACATGCTCCGTACTGGTTAGCGCCAGTGTGTATAGCAAGCAGTATCCTTGCTGTCCCTACTAGATAAGCCGATGCGGCGCGCCCCTATGTGCCTTTCTAGCACCGTCATTGTTCACCTTCTCTCCATCTTGCTATAGAGCGCTTACTGAAAGAATAAGTGGATCTACATGATAATGATAATTAGAATGGTTCTCATATATTAAATCATCAGAGATGAAGTTTCAGAGGTCGTAATGTTTACAATTTCGGATGTAACATTGGTTCGTAATGCGCGCAAGATTCTTTCTGTCGAGCAGCTCTCCATTCCGACCGATCAACTGACAGTGGTGCTGGGGCACAATGGCTCGGGGAAGTCGACCTTAATGAGTCTGTTGGCCGGCCAGCAAACGGCAGACAGCGGCACGGTAAAGTTGCATGAGCACGTTATTAGTGAGCTAGGCGCCAAAGAGTTAGCCAAAAAAATTGCGTTTTTGCCGCAAAATTTACCGGCCAGCGCCGGAATGACCGTGAGAGAGTTGGTACGTTTGGGGCGCTTTCCGTGGCGAGGTGCGTTAGGCCGTTGGCGTCAAGACGATAGCGCAATTGTTGATGAAGCCATCGCCAAAACCGGGATGATGGAATTTGCCAATACCTTAGTGGATGATTTGTCCGGTGGTGAGCGCCAGCGAGCTTGGGTCGCGATGTTATTAGCGCAGCAGTCGCCAGTGCTGATTCTTGATGAACCGACATCAGCGCTCGATATACAGCACCAATATCAATTGTTATCCCTATTGGCAGAGCTCAACCAACAACATCAATGCGGCATTATTGTCATTTTGCATGATCTAAATTTAGCGTTACGTTATGCCACCCATATTGTGGCGTTGCGTGAGGGCAGCATCGCCTTTTCAGGGCCAGTTTCCACGTTACATGATGAACAACGCCTATCTGAACTTTATCAAACCCCGATTAAATTAATGGATCATCCTGATTCTCAGGGGACAGACACAATAAATAAGGTGGCGGTGGTATGCGCATAAACTCTCGTATTTTGGCAGGCTTGTTGATGTTATTGGTCGGGGGCATGGCAAACCTAGCCATGGCGCAGCCAATCACCGTGACAGATGATGTTGGCACTCATACGTTCGAGCACATTCCTAAGCGAGTGGCGGTTTTAGACTGGAATCTTATTGAGCAAGTGATTGAATTAGGTGTCACGCCACTGACGGCGACGGATGTGAAATCGTATGGGCAGTGGGTGGTGAAACCAGCATTACCTAAAGCGGTGCACGATGTAGGTACGCGCGGTGAGCCGAATTTAGAGAAGATTGCGGCGCTTAAGCCAGATGTCATTTTGATCACTCAGTCCCAAAAGCCCTTAATGGCACGCTTAAAGCAGATTGCGCCTGTCTTGTATTACGACAATTTTTCTCCTGAGGTCAACTCTGCCAAGGTGGCGATTGATAATTTTAAACGCATTGCCCACTTACTGGGGAAAGAAGACGTGGCGCAGGATAAGCTTACGGCGATGAATGCACATTTTGTCATGCTGAAACAAAAAATCGCGCAGCATTTTAAGGGGCAGCCACCAAAAGTATTACCGATGCGATTAGCCGACACTACCTCAGCGTATATCTATACCAAAAACTCGATGTCAAATTATGTGCTTGAGCAGCTTGGCTTGCAGCCAGCGCTCGCGCTTGCGCCGGGCAAGTGGAATATTGTGCAAAAGCCAATTGAAGATTTGCAGCATATCCAACAGGGTTATGTGTTGTATATTTTGCCGTTTAACCAAGAAAAGCAACTGCAAAAATCGTTTTTATGGCAAGCCATGCCGTTTGTTCGCAAGCATCATGTTAACGCTGTGCGTTCGGTGTGGAGTTATGGTGGCGCGATGTCTTTACAGTATATGGCGGATGCGTATACCGATAGCTTGCTTGAGATGCCGGTGGAGTGATGAGTTATAAGCACTTGTTGGTCGCCAGCAATTTTTTGATCGTAATAATATTGGCCAGTCTGCAAATCAACCAGCCGATTGGCATCGCACAGCAGTGGCATTTGCTATTCAGTCCCGATGCGGCCAGTGCATTTAATGACTTTAAATTTTTGTATGCGCAGCTACCGCGTGCGGTCATTGCTGTGTTGGTCGGGGCAATGCTCGGACTCGTTGGCAGCCTGATGCAGCAGCTCACCCAAAACCGCTTAACCTCACCGCTTACTCTAGGCACGTCTTCAGGGGCGTGGTTGGCGCTGATTGTTATCAATATTTGGTGGCCAGATGCGGCGAAAGATTATCATGCGTTGGCGGCGATGGCGGGAGCCATATTGGCTTTTGGCCTAATTCTCTTGATTACCGGTATGGATAATATGACCGGGTTACCCATGGTGATCTCGGGTATGGTCATAAATATTCTCTTGGGCGCGATTGCCGGTGCGATCGTCCTGCTTCATCAGCAATACGCACAAAATGTGTTTATGTGGGGAGCCGGTGATCTTGCCCAAAATGGCTGGGAGTGGGTGCAATGGTTGTGGCCAAGGCTCTTGCCAACTGTTCTGTTATTGATTGTTGCCCCGCGTATTTTATTTTTACTTCGATTAGGCCAGCAAGGCGCGCAAGCGCGAGGTGTCGCGGTTATTCCTGCCTTTTTTGTATTAATGTTGATTGGGGTTTGGTTAGTCTCGGCGGCGATTACTGCGGTGGGCTTGATAGGCTTTATTGGCTTACTGACCCCTAATATTGTGCGCTCGTTGGGGGCGCGTACCCCAAAAATGGAGTTGATCGCCAGTATGGTGTTTGGCGCATTATTGCTGCTCAGCACCGATATATTGGCACAAGGACTAAGCCTGTGGATAGGACAGGTGTTACCAAGCGGAGTGACCGCTGCGGCTATAGGCGCACCAGCTCTGATTTGGTTCAGTCGTCGTCAGATGCAGGCACAAGATAACATCGCCATTGCGCTACCGGGGTCACGTTCATACGTTAGTGTCCCAGTGATAGTGAGTGTGACCAGCATGGCGCTACTCGGGTTAGCCTGCTATTTCTTGATACAGATTAACGAGCAAAGTTGGCACTGGGCACTGCCTTCTGCTTATCAATGGATGCTACGTTGGCCTCGCGTACTTACGGCACTGATGACCGGTTTTGCACTGGCACTGGCTGGCACCATTTTACAACGTTTAATTTATAACCCACTCGCCAGCCCTGATATTTTAGGTGTGTCTGCGGGAGCAACCTTTGCATTAATTGTAAGCAGTTTGTTTTTTGGACAATCGTTAATGTCAATGCAATGGGGTACAGCGTTGTTGGGTAGCCTCGTTGTGTTGGTGATTTTACTGCTCTTGGGGCGTCGCCATCATTATGCGCCTGCTAGCGTTATCCTCACGGGGATTGCTATGTCGGCACTGTTACAAGCGTTTGTCCAATTTTGCTTAGCACAAGGTAATCAAGACAGTTATCAGATTTTGCAGTGGTTAGCGGGCTCGACTTATCGAGTAACGGCAAGCCAAGCCATGCTTCTCACCGGGCTGGTGGTCGTATTAGGGGGGTTGAGCCTTATGATGTCGCGCGCATTAACGTTACTGTCGATTAGCCGGTCTTTTGCTAAGGCTCGCGGTTTACCCACCTCGTTAACCTCTATCGCACTATTGGTGATTGTGGCGTTGCTGTGCGCGGTCGCGACAGCGAGCATGGGACCGGTGTCTTTTGTCGGACTAGTTGCCCCTCATTTGGCACGTATGTTGGGTGCGCAGCGTACCAAAGCGCAACTACTATTAGGCGGCGTCATGGGGGCGACTGCGATGATTTGGGCTGATTGGTTAGGACAAGTGGTGCTATACCCTAACCAAATAGCGGCAGGAACCTTTGTGGCGATCCTTGGCGCGCTCTATTTTCTTGGCCTCTTAATCGTCAATCGTATTAATGCTAGGCGCTAGTTAAGCTTGATGCGGGTCAGTTGGCATAGCGCGTTACGCAGGCTGAGCACAGGTTATGTGTGTCATGAGGTGAGCAGGCGATGAACTCACCTCATTTCCTGCTCATATTCATTTAATGACGGTTTGAAACTAGACCACAATATCAGGAAGTGAACCGCGAAATAGGTAAAGCTGGCTATTGAAAAGGGCATGCATTCACAATATTATAATGATAATAAAAACAATTATCATTTACATATTGCCAGAGGTTACTATGCCATCCTTTCGCTGCTCTAGCGTAAACGTTGCTGTGCTCACAGCATTGTCACTTAGCTCTACAAGCCCTGTATTTGCCGCGCAAACAAGCGCCGAAACCGATAAAAAATCAACGGATTCAGTACAAGAGGTGATTACTGTGCAAGGTTCACAAGTGGATATTGGTGGCGTATATCAAGGTGGGCAAGTCGCGCGCACAGGCCGAGCCGGTTTGCTGGGCAATATGGATATGATGGATACGCCGTTTTCTAGTACCAATTACACAGCAGATTTAATTCGTGATCAGCAAGCAAAAAGTGTCGCGGATGTGATGCTTAATGACCCTACTGTTCGGGTCGCAAGAGGTTTTGGTAATTTTCAAGAACTCTACATGATTCGTGGTTTTAACGTCTATTCTGACGATATGACGTTAAATGGTGTCTACGGAATTTTGCCTCGCCAATTTGTGGCCGCACAAATGATGGAGCGTGTTGAAGTATTCCGTGGAGCCAATACGTTTCTCAATGGTGCCGCGCCCGGTGGCAGTGCGGTGGGCGGATTGATTAATATCGTCCCGAAACGAGCCGGTAGTGAACCATTAACGCGTGTGACCGCGGGTATTCAATCTGGTGGACAAGCATATAGTTCATTAGATTGGAGTCGCCGTTATGGGGATGCTGCGCAAGATGGACTCCGAGTTGGCCTGACGTTACGCGATGGCGATGATGGCGTTGACGACCAGAATACCCAATTAGGCTCACTGACAGTCGGCTGGGATCACCAAGGAGACCAATGGCGTTTATCGGCCGATTTGGGCTATCAAGATCATCATATTGATCAGCCGCGCCCCAGTGTGACGCCATTGACCAGTGCACCATCGCTACCTAATGCCAACGATAATTATGCGCAAAATTGGACCTATACTGATGAGAAACAATTATTCGGTGTGGTGCGTGGCGAGTATGACTTTACTGATGCGACCACCGCATGGCTCGCGGTGGGTGGGCGTCATGGCAGTGAACATAATTTATCGGCCAACCCGACCGCTGACTCTCAAGGCAATTTAACCGCCTACAAATTTGAAAATAAGCGTGAAGATAACATCCTATCGAGCGATGCGGGCGTTCGCCATCGCTTTGTGACAGGGCCCGTTACCCATACCGCGGTGCTTTCTGGTTCTGTATTCTATTCACGATCTAAGAACGCCACAGAATACTCCAATTGGGGCGCGCCGGAGAGCTTGGGTTCTCTGCGTGATTATCAACAGATTACGCAACCACCGACGGATGCGGCAATCTCGGCCAGTTACGGTGATTTAGATGAGCCATCATTAACGCAGCGTAATCTGAATCTAGGGCTGTCAGCCGCAGATACGCTTGCGATGCTGGATGATGCTGTAAAAGTAACGGTGGGAGCACGTTTACAGCGTATTGATCAAAAATCTTATTCTTATACTAGCAGTGATATGACCTCAAGTTACGCGCAAAATGCGGTCACGCCATTTATGGGCGTGGTCTATCAACCGACGTTGGATTGGTCACTATATGCCAATTATGCTGAGGCATTACAGCCCGGCAAAGTTGCGCCACAATCCAATAGCGGAGCCGCCGTGACCAATGCGGGTGAGGTCTTTTCGCCATTGCGCTCGCAGCAATATGAAGTGGGGGCTAAATACGATAATGGCGCATACGGCGGTGCGATTAGTCTATTTCAAATCAACAAAAACACGTATTTATACGATGAGCAGAACCGTTTTAATGATAATGGCGAGCAGCGCAACCGTGGTATTGAGCTAACCGGTTTTGGGCAAGTGTTTGAGCAATTAAATATTCTAGGTGGCGTGACCTTCATTGATGGCGAGCTACATAAAACCCAAAATGGTGTGAATGATGGCCATACGGCGATTGGTGTGCCGGACGTAACGGCTAAGTTAAATCTTGAATGGCTCGTGCCAGCCGTGTCTGGCTTAAGCGTGAATGGCCGAGCTATTTATACGAGCTCTCAGTACATCGATATGGCGAATGAGCATCAATTACCTTCTTGGACACGTTTTGATATGGGCGTGCGTTATACGATGCAAGTAAACAATCAGCTATTAACGCTCAATGCGCGTGTGGAAAATATTGCAGACAAAGATTATTGGGCATCCACCGGAGGATATCCAGGTAGCAATTACCTAGTGCAAGGTGCGCCACGTACCTTTATGTTATCCGCCAGTTACGACTTTTAGCCGCTTATGTCATGCTAAGGATGACGCTGAATCTACCTGCGTCATTCTTAGGTGCCTATCAATGAAAGCATCATTTATTGTGATTTATATTTAGAATTGTATTCCGTAAATGTGACTTATCTTAAGATTCATAGTTTTGATTAAATGAGAGTCTGTTAGAATCCCTGCCATATAAGGTGGCGTTCAAGAGTGGATCTTTTTCGTCAATTTAGTTTCATCCCACATGCTGGTGGGGGAAATCATGAACGATAAGAAAAAGCAAAAGCACAGATTATGAAACATGTCATTGAAATAGAAGATGAGCGCTGCAGTGTTCTGACTCCTGAAGGAAGTTTATTAGTTGCTTTTACTCCGACCTTTCAACCTATTTTTAAACAAGATTATCAAGCGTTATTTGGTTTCGAGTGTTTACCTGAGATGCAGTTTAATGCTGGTGAAGATTATAGTTTTGCCAATTTTTTTCGTGATGCGGATATTCACTGCATAAGAAGCCTAGTGCTTGAGCAAGTAAAGTTTTCCGTCCAGTTTATTCAGAAAACAAAGTGCCGAGTATCTGTAAACTTAGATATGAGTGATCTTTGTGATCCCCATTTCTGCCAACAAGTCCTCGCGTTAAGTGTGCCTAACTTAGTGCTTGAACTTGATGGATATGACTTGGATGACAACCAAGAAATCCAATTAGCCAAGAATCTTCGTCAGTTCGAAAAAACAGGCGTTGAGTTATGGCTAGACAATTACGATGCGCGAGATTCTTCCCATCACCACTATTTAAAATTACGAGAATGGGATGGAGTTAAGTTCGCTCCCGATTTTTCTGAGTATATTTCGCAGAAAATGGCTAAATTGGCATTATTTACCAAGCTGAAAAATCACGCCGATAAAATCATTATCGATGGTGTTAAAAAAGACCATCAGCATGAATTTTCTAAAATGAATGGTGCCTATTCCCAGGGAGGTCACTACTCCTATCCACTTTATGCTCAAGAAGCCCGCCAGTTTGTTGGGTGCTAACCTAATGAGCAAACTTAGCCAAGACGATGTGATAACAAGACAAGCTTAGCTAACTGATCTTTTGATTATTTGCATGATTCTTTTCGTACTCGCACTAAGGTGTATACCATCCGTCTTGATACGCCATACTACCAAAGTTGGCATAGGCATGGGCTTCTTGAATCAGTGTTTCATCTGCTTTACTCGGTGTGAGTTGTTCCTCATTCAGTAAAAACGTTAATGGTTTTTTATGCGGTTGAAAAATGATGGCTTGGTTGCCTTTTAGATAAGCAAAATTCTTATCATATTGCAGCATAGCTCTTGGCTGGTTTTCACTCATAGGCTTAGTAAAATCGTTACCGATCATAGGATGCTCGCCCGAGGCCCCAATCAGTGATAGTAACGTTGGTCCCAAGTCAATTTGACTGGCCAGCCGATTTTCAACTTTATGTGGGACATCGTTGCCAAAGATCACGGCAGGAATATGAAAATGACGAACGGGTACTAAGCTGGCTCCTTGGACCCGTTCGTCATGATCGGCAACTACGACAAAGATAGTATTGTCCCAATATGGCGATTGTTTGGCTTTTTTTATGAACTCGCCCAAGGCGTAATCTGAATATTTGGCGGCATTATTGCGTGTCTGTTTTGGCGTATCGTAGGGCGTGATTGTGCCGTCTGGATAATCATAAGGAGAATGATTGGATGAGGTGAAGACTAAGCTAAAGAAAGGCTTATCTTGTTTACTGAGCTGGGTGAATTCACGATTAGCCTGATCATACAAATCACCATCAGAGGCACCCCAAGACCCTAAGAAATCGATCTTGTGAAAATCGGGCCCTTCAACAATCTCTTGTACCCCATTGCCTAAAAAGAACGTTTTCATATTATCAAAGTGTGCTTCGCCGCCGTAAATAAATTGCGTATGGTAGCCTTGTTGTCCAAGAAAACTCGCGAGTGTGAAGAAATTTTGCTGCGACTTACCCAGCTTAACTACAGAGCGAGCAGGGGTGGGAGTAAATCCTGTCATGACTGCTTCAATGCCACGGACTGAGCGCGTACCTGTGGCGTACAAATGTGTAAAGTTCCAGCCTTCATCCATTATTTTATCTAGATTAGGGGTGAGTGGTAGCCCGCCCAGTTTGCCCACATAACGAGCCCCTAAGCTTTCCTGCAGTAAAATCACGAGGTTTTTTTTACGCTCAGGAAAACTGGATATATGCATGGCTCTTGTCGGTGCGCTCGGATCGGTGTAGTGAGCCTGCGGATTTTGCATGGTGCGATGAATTTGCTGTAACAGTTCATGTTTATCCATCGCGCCATAGAAGTCGGCACTCGACATCTCATTTTGTGCTTGTTTCCAAGCAAAGGCGACAGAATAGGCCGAATTTACGCTCAAATCATTTAATAAATGGTCGGTTGAAAAGGCGACTAACGCTGGGTTGATGGGGCGGTGCTCTAATGTTCCTCGTGCCGCCAAGACAAGCAAACACGTGAGCACGAACTGCATCGCAATTTGCCGAAAGAATAGACCTTTGCTATCACAGCGCCAAACACGGTCAAACAGTTTGGCCAATAACCACCCCGAAAATGCAAGACCTGCCAGCACAATAGCCATCTCGGTTTTATACCCTGCGAACAGCATCGAGGACACTTCTTTTGGGTAAACCAAGTAATCGAGAAACAAGCGGTTGGGGCGTAAATCGTATTCGATGATAAAAGTGGGGGTGATTAACTCAAAGAAGAGAATGAATAAGCTTCCCGCCACGAGGTAAAATTTAAGGGGCAGGCGTAAGTATTGCGGGAGCCGTATTAAGGTCGCGATAATAATCAGTAAAAGAGCGGGGGCGAAGAGGTAACCTAATGAGGACAGATCGATGCGCAGCCCGCCAATAAAAATTTGCGCATAGTGACGGCTCTCAGCAAAGGCTCGCTCACTTTGCCAAATGGAGAGCAGCAACCGTGACAAGCTAAGAATGAGCAAATCCACAATAAAAAAACACAGTAACGGCTGTAGTACGCCAACTTTTAGTAGGCTATTTTTACGAGGCATTAATGTAGCCATAAGATGGTTCCCCAAACGGATAGTGAACAAAGAATACTGATAAGGACAAGTGCGGAACCGATGTTCTTAGCCACGCCGGATAACAAGTGATACTCCAATCCAACCCGATCAATCATTACCTCGATGGCGGTATTGATCATTTCCGCCAACAATACGAATACCATACTCAGAATCACTAACAAGGTGTGGATTGCCGGTAGCTCAAGCCACAAGGCCACCACGGTGAGTGGCACAAACAGTAATAGCTCTTGTTTAAATGCGGCTTCGTTTTGGCACAGCCACTTCAGCCCATTAAAACTATGGACAAAACTATACAGAATCCGGTGAATGCCGGTGCGTTTGATGATGATGTCTGGTTTCATGATTCATCAGCTCTATACGTCATCGTATCGATAGCGAATACCCATACGAGTTTATTAGGAATGCAATCAAGCGGTTCTATAAAAAATTGCGATACAAAACTGAATGCACAGAAGAATGTTCATCACGCTCAAAAAACCGCATACTATTAAAACTTATACGTTCCATACATAGACACCACTTAAATGTATGATTTATGTGATGCCTGTAGGTTTATATGTGTTACCTATTTTTTTATCTGTAAAGCGTACAAAAGGGACTTTATGCAGCAGTCAGGTATATACGAGCAACTAATTACTCAGTTGGTAGAAAAACGTCTGGATCGTGAGCGCTTTTATGTGGGTGAACGTGAACTATCAGCTGGCGAAGCGTCAGTTTGGTTATCACGTTTTTTAGGTAATATTTTGGATTACGCGATCGGCTCGGTGCCAGCGGGTGATCAGCAGTTACAGCAGCAAATCGAGTTATCCAATGAGTTACTACTTTGGTTGAAAGAACGTTTACAAGACGATGGCTTAATCGAAGAAAACCTCCTCGATAGCCAAGGGAAAATACTGACTGCCTTGTATGAACTAGAAAACCCAGTCGCTGCAAACCTGAAGCAGTATGTAAACGATATTTTTCCACTTACTGGACTCACGCAAAGTGAGTTGTTTTGTGGCAGCAATGCAGGCTTATCGTTAGAGTCAGAGCTAAAGCGAGAGATTCTTTCTGCGGATAAAATTTACTGGCTGGTCTCCTTTATCAAATGGGCAGGCATTCGTATCTTTCGCAAAGAGCTTGAAGCATTTACTGCCAGCGGCCGAGAATTGAAAATTATCACCACATCCTATATGGGCGCGACGGATGCTAAAGCCGTGGAGTATTTGGCGAGCCTACCCAATACTGAAGTAAAGCTCAGCTACAACACACAGCAAGAGCGCCTGCATGCCAAGAGTTATTTGTTTCTTCGTGATACTGGCTATCACACTGGCTATATTGGCTCGTCTAACTTATCGCATTCCGCGCTGACTAATGGCCTAGAATGGAACCTGAAAATTACCGCGCAAGAAATTCCTCATATTATCAGTAAGTCGTTGAGCACGTTTGAGACTTACTGGGTATTAAATGAATTCGAGTGCTTCAATGGTGATGCGAGTAGTACGGAAAAGTTAAATCAAGCTTTGAGGCAGCAACGAAGTGGAGATGAACAGAGTCTCACTCATTTCTTCGACATTAAGCCGTTCCCTCATCAGAGTGAAATCTTAGAACGGTTGACGGTAGAGAGAGACATTCATCAGCGTTTTCGTAACCTTGTGGTTGCTGCCACAGGAACAGGTAAAACACTAATCTCTGCGTTTGATTTTGCCCGTGTTGTAAAGCACAAGCCTAATGCGACCTTTTTGTTTGTCGCGCATCGAGAAGAAATTCTGAAGCAAGCTCGTGCTGCTTATCGTGGTGTGTTGCGCGATGGTGCATTTGGCGAGCTTTGGGTCGGTGGATATTCACCAGCTCACTATCGACAGCTGTTTGTCTCGGTTCAAACGCTCAATAATCAATTGGATCAGCTTAAACTCACACCGGACTTTTATGATTACATCGTCATCGATGAAGTGCATCACATATCGGCGAGCAGTTATAGACAAGTATTGGAATATTTTCAGCCAAGTCTCTTGCTCGGTTTAACTGCGACACCTGAACGCCATGATGGCGGCGATATTCTGGCTGATTTCGGGGGAGTAATCGCGGCAGAGCTTCGTTTGCCCGAAGCTATTAATCGTCGTTATTTATCGCCGTTTCAGTATTTTGGTATCGATGATGACACGGATTTAAGATCGATTTCATGGAGTCGTGGTCGCTATGACATTACACAACTGACCAATCTATATACTCACAATCAAGCTCGTTTTGATAAAATACTGCTAAGTTTGCAGGAGATCGTCACTGATATTAGTCAAATGAAGGCGTTAGCATTTTGTGTCAGCCGTGACCATGCTCAATATATGGTGCGTCAACTGTTACTCAAAGGCATCAAAGCGGATTTTCTAACCAGTGATAATGCTCATGAACGGCAAAATAAGCAGCAAGCGATACGCAGTGGAGACATCAATGTGTTGTGTGTCGTTGATATCTTCAATGAAGGTATCGACATTCCCGAAGTCGATACCTTGCTTTTCTTAAGGCCTACAGAGAGTCTCACCATCTTTTTGCAGCAGCTTGGAAGGGGGTTGCGTCTAGCTGAGGGAAAAGAATGTTGTACAGTTCTTGATTTTGTCGGGAATTCACGACCAGAGTATGATTTTGCCAATAAATTCAGATCTCTAGTGGGGCGAAGTCCTAAAGCGGTTAGTGATGAAATCAAACAAGGCTTTCCGCATGCGCCGCTCGGGTGTCGAATCGAACTTACCAAGCGGACTCAAGAGATGGTGTTGAGTAATATTAGTCAGGCTTCGCTTACATTGAAGCGCTTAGTTGCAATGATTCGACAATACCCGCAACATTCTACTTTACCGTTGACGTTGGCAAATTTTCTTGCCCAGCATCCGCATATTAATCTGAACGAGCTTTACAAACGTGGCAGCTGGCTCGAGCTAGTTGCGAAATCCAAAGATGAAGTCAAAGAATCAAGTGTCGATGAAGGCACTTTTAAAATGCTTAAAAAGGCGATTCATAGCCGTATCCTTAGTTGTGATGATCATGCGTACCTGGGTTTTTTGAAGCAGCTATGCCAAAACAATTTTGCGATCACAGACACGACAAATCGACAGGTGCTGATGTGTCATTACGACTTCTGGCAGAAAACAGGATCTGATGCAGGTTTTGAGTCACTTGAGCATAGTTTGAAAGCACTTCACCGATTGGGCGTTACAGATGAACTGCTCGATGTAGTGACTTGGCAGCAGATGCAAACCAAACACGAACAGCCTGAAATGCTTAATCTTGAGCAGGTGCCACTTAGGCTGCACGCCCGCTATGCCCGCGAGCAAATATTAGTAGCGTTTGGTGCTATCACATTTGAGCGTCAACCGCCTGCGCGAGAAGGTGTGTTCGTTATTAAAGACGATAATATTGAGCTGTTGTTTGTCACGCTTGATAAAAATGAAAAGCAGTTTTCACCGACCACCATGTACCACGACTACGCGATCAACGAATTACTTTTTCATTGGCAATCGCAAAATAGTGCAAGGCCGGAGCGTGGACGTGGTTTGGAATACATTCAGCATAAAAAAATTGGTAAACGTTTATTCTTATTTGTGCGAGAGCAAAGCAAAGACGAATACGGCCGCACCATGGGATTTGTGAACTACGGGGAAGTGGAGTACGTGTCTCACACCGGCTCGCAGCCGATGAGCATTACATGGCAACTGCAAACACCCATGCCGCATTTTATGTGGCAGCAGGTAGCGAAATTAGCTGTGGGATAAGTGAGTGGATAGGGGCACTATCCACTCACTAGGTGATTACTCAATATTCTGGATCTGCTCTCGCATTTGTTCAATTAAAACTTTGAGTTCCACACCGGAGGCGGTGATGTCGGTACTGATGGATTTAGATGCGAGCGTGTTGGATTCACGGTTAAACTCTTGCATCATAAAATCAAGGCGACGGCCACAAGAGCCACCTTTGTTGAGTACGTTCGTCGCTTCTTTAACGTGCGAGTCTAAACGGTCGAGTTCTTCTGCAACATCGGATTTTTGCGCGAGGAGAATCATCTCTTGCTCAACGCGCGATGAATCTAATTCGATTTGTGCCTCTTCAAATTTAGTGCGTAGGCGATCACGTTGCCATTCAAGAATTTCAGGCATGCGATTTCTAACTTTTACCACTTCGTCACTAATGGCTTGCAGGCGGTGCTCAATGAGCGCTTTCATGTTGTCGCCTTCACTTGCACGGGCAGCAATAAAGTCAGTCATGGCGTCTTCAAACGCGCCAAGCAAATCTTGATTAATGACGTCCATATCTTGCTCTGGCGTTTCCATTACACCCGGCCATTGCATGATCTGAAATGGGCTAACGCGGCTTGGCTCGCCAGTCATGTGCATGACTTTATTAGCCGCTTCAATCACTTGCTGAGCTAATGTCTCATTAATGTTGAGAGCACTTTGCGCAGCAGGGTTGGCTTCAAAGCGTAAGTGACACTCGACTTTACCGCGCGCAAGACGCTTACGAAAACGCTCACGCAGTACTGGCTCAAGGCCACGAAATTGCTCTGGGAGGCGGAAATAGGTTTCTAGGTAACGTTGGTTAACCGAACGGATTTCCCATACGGCGCTGCCCCAATCGCCTTTCACTTCTTTGCGTGCGTACGCGGTCATGCTGTAAATCATTAGTGTGTCCTTAGCTCTTAACTTTTCAGGCCATTTCAAACATAAATCATAGTAACATAAATCCCTTGGAATCAATCAGCGTTGCGTGGTTTGTCTGTGAGTCTGATTTATTATCTAGGCTCTGCTTAGGGTAGGAAGCGTATACGATTTCCGTTATAATCCTTTCCCAATCGGTATCTTCTCACCTAATCAAGGCTAAAGATTATGCGTCCAAATGACCGCGCTGTAGATCAAATTCGTCCTATAAAAATTACTCGTAACTACACCGCGTATGCTGAAGGGTCGGTACTGGTTGAGTTTGGCAATACCAAGGTATTGTGTAACGCCACTGTAGAAGAAAACGTACCGCGCTGGTTAAAAGGCCAGAAGAAAGGTTGGATAACCGCAGAGTATGGCATGTTACCTCGTGCGACTCATAAACGTACCCGTCGTGAAGCGGCCAGTGGTAAACAGGGCGGACGTACTATGGAAATCCAACGTCTGATCGCGCGTAGCTTGCGTGCTGTTGTTGATAGAGCGGTCATGGGTGAAATTATGATAACGGTGGATTGCGATGTTATTCAGGCGGATGGCGGCACACGCACTGCGGCCATTACGGGAGCAAGTGTTGCCATGGCTGATGCCTTTTCGCAGCTCATTTCCGCAGGTAAATTGAAGAAAAACCCCATGAAAGGCCATGTGGCAGCGGTATCTGTGGGTATTTTGGGTGATGAGGTATTGTGCGATTTAGAATATGTGGAAGATTCCAATGCCGATACTGATATGAATGTAGTCATGACCGAAGATGGCAAAATGATTGAAGTACAGGGCACCGCAGAAGGTCAGCCGTTCAGTCATGACGAGTTACTGCGTTTATTAGCGAGTGCTCAGAAAGGGATTGCCGATATTGTTCAGGCGCAGAAAGATGCCCTAACCGATTAGTTTTTATAAATAGCTCCTTGAGAAAGGGGCTATTTTTTTATGTTTTTTATGCCATCGCAAGGAATAAGGCGGCGGTAAACACATCATGACCCGACCGAGAAAGGTCAAGACAAGACAGTTAAGTAGGAGAAAAGAATGAAAGCGTACCAGCGTGAGTTTATTGAGTTTGCTCTTGAGAAAGAAGTATTAAAGTTTGGAGAGTTTACTTTAAAATCTGGACGTACAAGCCCTTATTTTTTTAACGCTGGCCTCTTCAATACTGGACGTGATTTAGCGCGCTTAGGCCGATTTTACGCCGCTGCGTTAGCGGATTCAGGAATTGATTATGATGTGTTGTTTGGCCCTGCTTATAAAGGCATTCCTATTGCGACCACGACAGCCGTAGCGCTGGCAGATCATCATGATACGGATACGCCGTACTGTTTTAACCGCAAAGAAGCGAAAGATCATGGGGAAGGCGGTAGCCTAGTCGGTAGCCCATTGGAAGGGCGAATTATGCTGGTAGATGATGTGATTACCGCAGGGACAGCGATTCGTGAATCGATGCAAATCATTCAACAAAATGGCGCAGATTTAGCCGGTGTGCTAGTGGCGATTGATCGCCAAGAAAAAGGCAATGGTGAACTCTCGGCGATTCAAGAAGTGGAACGTGACTTTGGTTGTTCGGTAATCGCGATTGTGAGCTTAAATGACTTGGTAACGTTCTTAGAAGAGCGTGGTGATAGTGCTGAGCATTTAGAAGCAGTGAAATATTACCGTGAACAATATGGCGTGGTTGCTTAAGTTCGAGTCTCACTCCCCCCGCTAAGGGGGGAGCTGAGGCGGACTTTTACTGCCTTGGAGACGCCATTGACGGCGATGGGTTATTTGTAACGGCGCGCCCCTTTTGCAGAAGGGTCTGGTTCATGTTTAAAGCGGCGGTGTAGCCACATCCACTGCTCTGGCGCACGGAGAATTACCTCTTCTACGTGTTGATTCATTAACGCCGCGGCAGCTTTTTGGTCATCAAGAGGGAAACTCTCCGTCACATCTTTATCCGCGATAACTTCATAGCGGCCTTGTTGGTTACGAAATCCAGATCCCATGACAATCGCACACTTACTCATCTTCGCTAGAATACTAGTGCCTGTCGTTGTACAAGCGTCCTCAACGGCAAAAAACGGCACGTATTCGGCTTTTTTGCGGCCATAGTCATGATCAGGTAAATAAAACAAGCGCTGACCTTCACGTAGTACACGAATCATCTTTTTTAGATCTTTACGGTCGACTAATGTGTTGCCATTGTGTGAGCGGCCCCAATATTGTATCCAGTTATAGGCCGGATTGGTGTGGGGACGAAATACGCCGCAACCGGGCATCCCAACAATACCAAAAGCGCGCGCTGTGACCTCTAAATTGAGAGCGTGGACACAACACAGCAAGACCCCACGGCCTTCTTGTTCGTATTGATTTAATGGTTGCATATCATTATGAATAATCAAGCGCTTAAAGCGCCACGTTGGCCAAAACCACGCGATGCCTGTTTCCGCTAAGCCAGCGCCGGTATTTTTGAAGTTTTCTAACACAAAGGCATCAATTTCTTCAGATGTCATGGTTGGAAATGCCAATTCCAAATTGCGACGAGCCGTGTGTACACGGCCTTTACCAAAACGCATCGCCATTTTACCGAAACTGCGGCCAATCGCGAGCAGTAGCGAGTAAGGCATTATATTGACAATTAATGCGAGGCTAAGAAAGCCTAACCAAATACCCCAGTATTTAGGGTGTAAAAGAGCAAGAGAAAACTTCGGTCTTTCAAAGTCTAAATGTGGCTTCATAATGTTTACTTAATCTGTGCAATTAACAGAGCCCAGTACTGATCAAAGTTTGCAGTTGGCAGGTGTTTAAAATCAGAGCGAACAAACCGGTTCAAACTGCCTTCTACTTGCCCGAGTAGCTGAGCGGCCAAAATATTATCATCAACAGGAAAAGATTTGCCTTCACGGATTTTACGCTCTCTTATCACTTGGCGTAGAGAGGTTTCGATACGTTCATAAAGCTGGTTTATACGGTCACGTAAACGTTCATTCTCAAACATTAAAGCATGACCGGATAAAATTCTTGTTAGACCTGGGTTACGTTCTGAAAAGGCGAGTAATAATTGAATAACTAAACGTAGACGGCTTAACGTGTCTTTTTCTTCTTCCAATATGAGATTGATACGAGTCATTAGCGAATCTTCAATAAATTCGATCAATCCTTCAAACATGCGAGCTTTACTCGGGAAATGGCGATATAGCGCTGCTTCCGATACTCCGACTTGTTTTGCCAGTTTTGCCGTGGTAATACGTGAGGCTCCCTCATGAGACTCAAGCATTTCCGCAAGAGCCTGTAGGATTTCTTCACGACGATTTGATTTCTTGGTGCCGGCCATAACCCCATTATCCTTTTACTTTCCACTACATTATACAAATACGCTTCCTGAAAGCTTTCACTATTAAGTTATAGTGAAAGCTTGGCAGAAACGCTCAGGGAAGTGATTAAAGTTGTTGATTAATTAATAGCATTAGGGAGTGAGCAAGTTGTTTTTTACTTGCTAAAGGTAAAGAGTGCTCACCATCATGCCAATAAACAGTTAATGCATTATCGTTACTATTGAAACCTTGACCTGCAACGGAAACATCGTTGGCACAAATCATATCAAGATTTTTTTTCAGTAACTTACCACGAGCATACGAGGCCACATCTTGAGTTTCTGCGGCAAAACCGACGGTATACGGACGGTTTTCAGCCAGTGCCGCAACCGCTGCCACGATGTCAGGATTTTTAACCATAGTAATCGTCATTTGATCACTGTTATCGGTTTTCTTCATCTTTTGCTCTGCGATGTGTGCTGCACGGTAATCAGCCACGGCGGCACAGCCAATGAAAACATCATGATAGGGCGCATGTTCCATGACAGCGGTATGCATATCACTCGCACTTATTACTTCTAAGCGCGTCACACCTTCAGGTGTATTTAGGGTAACTGGGCCAGTCACCAATGTAACATCTGCGCCAAGTTGTGCCGCCGCTGCCGCCAGCGCAAAGCCCATTTTTCCAGAACTATGATTACTAATATAGCGTACAGGGTCCAATGCTTCACGGGTTGGTCCTGCCGTTAAAAGCACGCGTTTACCTTGCAGCGGTTTCGGGCCAAAAAATTGTTGGCAGTGTTCAACAATCGCCATAGGGTCGAGCATACGGCCTGGGCCAACATCACCACAGGCTTGTTCGCCTGCATCTGGGCCCCAAATTTCAAAACCTCGGCGGGTTAACGTGACTAAGTTCTCTTGCGTCGCGAGGTTACGGTACATTTGTTGATTCATCGCAGGAGCTAGCGCTACCGGTGCATTGGTTGCAAGTACCAATGTGGATAATAAATCATTGCCCATGCCGGCACTAATGCGTGCCATCACATCAGCGGTGGCAGGCGCGATTAAAATCAAGTCCGCCCATTTCGCCAACTCAATATGTCCCATTGAGGCCTCAGCCGCAGGATCGAATAGACTATCAGAGACCGGTTGTCCTGATACGGCTTGCATGGTTAAAGGAGTAATAAAAGCTTGGGCTGCTTGGGTCATCACGACGCGGACAGTGGCCCCACGCTCAATTAAGCGACGGGTTAGCTCTGCACATTTGTACGCAGCAATACCGCCACTAATACCCAGCAGAATGTTCTTTCCTGCTAATGTTTGCATTCTTAAATTCCTCAACAAAGACGGTCGCTATGCTAGCACAACTCCCGAGATATGTCAGAGCTGTGCCAATTCCATTTCAGTAAAAATAAAGGGAAGTGAGTTCCAAATAATGGATGATAACGCGGCATGGAAAACAATCAGTTCAGTGAGATCACTCGAAGACATCGTGACGATAGCTTGCCGTTATATTGGCTCAGGGGATAGTACAGACACGTGTTTGAGGAGGCGGAGGCCGCTATGAAATTAAAGCATTTACCGACAGAATCTCTGCCGCGTGAAAAATTATTATGCCGTGGCGCACATGCGCTCACCGATGCTGAGCTGTTAGCGATTTTTCTCAGGACAGGCATCACGGGAATGAATGTGGTGGTGTTAGCCGATATGCTCTTACAAGAATTTGGTTCACTGCGGGCGTTATTTTCCTCATCACAGCGGGATTTTTGCCAGCACAAGGGATTAGGTATGGCCAAATATGTGCAATTACAAGCGGTATTAGAAATGTCTCAGCGCTACTTAGCTGAAACGCTACAGCGAGGAGATGCACTCACTAGTCCTCAACAAACCAAATTGTACCTGTCGAGTCGATTGCGAGATCGCCAGCGCGAAGCGTTCTATTTATTGTTTCTTGATAATCAACATCGGGTGATTTGCGATGAGATACTGTTTGAAGGGACGATTGATGCGGCAAGTGTTTATCCACGTGAAGTGGTTAAACGATCACTGTATCATAATGCAGCCGCCGTTATTCTGGCACATAATCACCCTTCCGGAGTGGCCGAGCCCAGCCAAGCAGACCGGCGGATTACCGTTAGGCTGACAGATGCACTCGGGCTAGTCGACATTCGCGTGCTTGATCATTTTGTGGTTGGGGATGGTGAAGTGGTGTCTTTTGCGGAACGTGGGTGGCTATAAATATCGATGACACGTGCATTTTTAACATAAGTTATCGATAAGTCGGCGAAAAAATACCCAAGTAAAAAATTTTTTAAAAAAATTATATTCTCGCGTAAATAGAATTAATTTTTAAAAATAAGGGTCTTAATAGCAAAAGTGGAATGAAACACAACTTTTCAAGGACAACCATAGGGTTAGTATTGAACATATAAGCACTTTTTCCCTTGTTAGTTGGCTAAAATCTGATACTATTCGCAGACATTTTTTAACACCAATCAGCTCGCCAGAGAAAAAAGATCAGTGATTTCTTGAAAAAGGATCTGTTCGGGTCTTGAGCAATGCATGGCAAGTTAGTATAATGCGCGACCTTTGATAGCCTTGTATGGATTTACCATACTGGTTTTTACCTCAGTTGAGGTTCGGCCAGCAAGCAAGGTTGATATCGAGCTGAAACGATTTGGAGAAGACATTACATGTCCCGAGTATGCCAAGTAACTGGTAAGCGTCCAGTAGCGGGTAACAACCGTTCACACGCACGAAATGCTACTAAGCGTCGTTTTCTGCCGAACCTACAAACTCATCGTTTCTGGGTAGAGAGCGAAAAACGTTTTGTTAAACTACGTCTAACTGCTAAAGGCATGCGTATTATCGATAAGAAAGGCATCGAAGCCGTTCTTGGTGATATCCGTGCACGTGGCGAAAACGTTTAAGAGGAATTGAACCATGGCTAAAGGCATTCGTGAGAAAATCCGTCTAGTATCTTCTGCAGGTACTGGTCACTTCTACACTACTGACAAAAACAAACGTAACATGCCAGGCAAATTTGAGATCAAGAAATTTGATCCAGTTGTCCGCAAACACGTTGCTTACAAAGAAGCGAAAATTAAATAATTTTTGCTCTGTCATAAGTGTTATAAAAACCCAGCCTTTTGGTTGGGTTTTTTATTATCTGGACTTTCCCCTCTTCGCTTAGCTATAGTCTTTACTATAGAGATTAAAGCCTTCCGCTAGCTCTCTCCCATTTTGCCCCCTCCACGATGATATAGCGTAAAGGAGCTTTGCATGCGTGTCTCACCAGCTCGACGTCGCCGCTGGAACAACATAATGATATTATTGGTGATCTTATTTATCGGAATATTAAATCTGCCGACGATCATCAAAAGTTATTTGCTCCCTGATCCCACTCAGCAAGAGTCTACGACGCCCCAAGTTTTTGACCCACACAACCATGTAAAAACCATCAACTTTACAGGCTTTTCGTTGCAGAAAAAGCAAGGGGAATGGTATTCCACCGCGCAGCTTCCGATGTCTGCAGCCAATCTGGCCGAGCGCTGGTTATCATTACAGGGCACTTTAGTGGATGAAAAAACCTTTGAGTCACTTGTGCCGCGTTTAGGTAATCCCTCTACAGTAGAAGTATGGTATGACAACCAAGCCGAACCTCAGCGTATTACTTACTATCGCACAGCGAAGTTTTGGCTATTTCAAAATTGGCAACATAAGTGGGTGGCGATATCGGTGGCGAAAGATTACATTATGCCTGCAATTAACCAACCTACTGTGGAATTTTAAGACTCCTGATTAAGGAATTATCATGCCTGAATTACCAGAGGTGGAGGTCAGCCGTCAGGGGATCTCGCCTTTTTTAGTCGGTGAAACCGTCAAAGCGATTGAAGTTCGCACGCCAAAACTGCGATGGGATATTCCATTTGCCCTGAAAAAGATGGAAGGGCAAGTGATTCGAGATATCAAACGTCGCGCTAAATATTTGTTAGTGGAAACCGATGTCGGGACCGCTCTGATTCACTTGGGGATGTCAGGATCGCTGCGTGTGTTAGAGGCTGCGTTACCCCCGGCTAAACACGATCATGTGGATCTGTTTATGATGAACGGGCGAGTGTTGCGTTATAACGATCCGCGTCGTTTTGGGGCATGGTTATGGTATGAACCTGGCGAAGCCCCTGCGGTACTGGCGCATTTAGGTCCAGAGCCATTAAGCGATGCATTTACCGCGCAATACATGGCAGAGCGAGCAAAAAAACGACAGGTCGCGGTGAAGACATTTATTATGGATAATAAGAATGTCGTCGGCGTTGGAAATATTTATGCTAGTGAGTCCTTGTTCTCGGCGCGTATATTACCGACTAGACCGGCTCACTCACTCACATTAGCAGAATGGCAAGTGTTGGTTGAAAAGATTAAAGCCGTATTAGCGCACTCGATTCGTCAGGGTGGCACTACACTTAAAGATTTTAACCAAGTCGATGGAAAACCTGGTTATTTCGCTCAAGAGCTACAAGTGTATGGTAAACAAGGTGAAGCCTGCCCAGAATGCGGCGCTGTGATTCATGAGCAAAAAATCGGCCAAAGAAATACGTTTTTCTGTCGGTTATGCCAGATTTAAAAAATTAATCAATAGTCAGTATGAATAACTCGTTTGAGTCAGCTAGATTGACTCTCTTGGGTTCATATCTGTTTTGTCTCATTTTTAGTAGAATATCTATTTACACGTTGATTGGTAGTTGCGCGATTATGAAGTTTCCTAAGCTAATGAAATCTCTTGACCGTAAGTTCGGCAAGTTACGTAAAAAAAGTTCATTTTTAAATAAATGCTATAACCATTTGTCGGATATCAATGTGGAACATAGTTTCCATTCGGCGAAATATAAGGCTGAGATCAAGCATGCTTCTCAGCAAGCCATTGAACAACTACTGGCACCGACCAAGCAAGCTTCTGTATCGTCTGAATGTCCAAAAATTATTTGGATGTATTGGCATTCAGGGTTTGATAATGCACCAGAGGTGACCAAGTTAGCGGTGAAATCGTGGCAGGCAATGAACCCTGATTATGACGTGCGATTACTTAACAACGAGAATATCCATGAGTATGTGGATGTAGATTTTGACATGGTATTTCGTAATACTTCAGTGCGGTGCTTATTGCCAATTAAAGCTGATATTCTACGTTTATATCTTTTAAGCCGTTTTGGTGGTGTGTGGGTCGATGCCACCACGTTTTGTATGCAGCCGCTAAATGATTGGTTGCCGCAAGCGTTAGAGCCCTGTGGTGTGTTTAATTTTAAACAAAAGAATAACCCGACCCGGCCTATCGAAGTGTGGTTTCTTGCTGCCCCACAAGGGTCGCCTGTGATTAACGATATTCTTACTCAATACATCGAATACTTGAATAAGCCGCGCGAACTGACATTATTTATTTCGGGTAAGGTTCCGCTTCTCAATAAAGTACTCACTGAAGAAGAGCAACATCGTCCCTTAGGCGCCGAAATTTCTGAGCGAGCAGAAAAATTTGGCTTCATGCCTTATTTCTCTATGGCTTATTTTTCGTTTGAAGCAATTAGGCGTCATCTTTCTGAACAGCAAGTGGCGATGTATTTACGCCAAGATGAACCTAATGCGATGACCAATCGTTATGCATTAACCAAAGATCCGTTCAGTGAATTTGAGAACGCGTATGTCTCTAAACAAACCTATGTCGAGTCATATTTGAAAAGTGATTTGTTTGCACAGCGTAAAGCGGTGTTAATGCAGCGTTTGCAGCAAATAGAGAATCAGTAATAAGTTCAATAGTGGATACAATAAAAAGCGCGTAGCACCCATTAAGTGCTACGCGCTTTTTATATGTGTGGTTACGCTTGCTGTACTTTTTGTTGAATTGCTTGCGCTACCGCTTCAGGAACAAACTCTTGAATATCACCACCATGAATTGCTACTTCACGTACAATCGAAGAGGAAAGAAACATAAACTCTTCCGTCGGCGTTAAAAAAATGCTTTCTAGTTTAGGCTGAAAACGACGGTACATATTGGTTAAACCAAACTCGTATTCAAAGTCAATCGTGGTACGTAGTCCACGAATCAAAATATCCGCCTGCTCATGTTTAACAAACTCAATTAACAAGCCAGAAAACCCCTTAATCGAGACGTTCGATAAATGGCTAACGGCTTGCTGGGCCATGGCTACGCGTTCTTCTAAAGTAAACATAGTGTTTTTAGAGGGGCTCGCTGCCACTCCGACGACGACATCGTCAAATAAGGCCGCTGAACGTTCAATAATATCGAGATGCCCATTGGTGAGCGGATCAAAGGTGCCGGGATAAATCACTTTTTTAATCATAAGGATGACTTAATTGTTTGGTAAATGTCTTGATAACGCTGAGCCGTGTGCTCAATACGAAACGTGGTAAGTTTTTGCTGCGCACCCGTACATAAACTGTCTTTTAACTCAGGATTAGATTGTATCGTGAGAATGGCATCGGCAAGTGCTTGGCTATCACCTGGTTCAATTAATAAACCGGATATCTTGTCTTCGATAATATCTGGAATACCACCCGTGCGACTGGCTACCACAGGCAATCCGCTATTTAATCCTTCCAAAATCACTGAGCCAAGTCCTTCAGTATAGGAAGGGTGAACTTGTAGATCCGCCGCTGCAAACCAGCTCCCCATATTTGACTGTTGGCCGCAGAAAGTGATGTTAGTTAGGCCATGGGCAAGATTTTCTAAATCAGGGCGAGCTTTACCATCGCCCAGTAAAGCAAAGTGAATCTTGGGATTGCTTTCTTGGAGTATTCGCGCGGCCTCAATCGTGACATCAAAGCCTTTGTGCTGCAGCATATTCGCCGCATGAATAACAAGAAAGCGGTGTTCAAATCGCTTGTGAATATCGCTAACCGTCGAGTCATCGCTCGGGTACGTCACCGGAGAGCTTGGAATCTTATGCGTGACTAGAGCTGGGTAGGCTTGGTGAATTTTCGCAACAATATCACCACTCAGTCCAACAACAGCGCTGGCCTGATGATAAGCTAGGTTCGCTAACCACTTTTTCTTAAGCGGATTGTCGATTCGGCGAGTGACAATATAAGGCGTACCGTGCAGGAGCTTTTGAATGAGAGCCCAGTAAATGGCACGGCCTTCATGGACATGAACCAAATCATAGCCGGCGGTAATCTTGGCACCATGAGCGTGAAAATAATGACTCGCTGAGATCACGCGGCAAGGAAGCTGTCGTACAGCTTCGATAAATGGGCTCTTAGGATTAGCCACGACAGTCAGCTCATAACCTAATGCCACTTGCTGCTTGATTAATTGTAGCGTTTGGTTTTCTCCGCCGTGATAGCCAGAGGCAAGGTTTACGTGGCAAATTTTCATAACCATTACCAAATCTTATTGAAGTCTTCTTTCTCAAGAACTTTAGGATCACGTTGATATTCAAGTAACTTAGCGTACTTAAGGTAACTGTTTATCGCTGAGCTCAGTGCGACCGTCATGCCATCGACACCGCCGAGAAAACCACGCTGCATAATGTATTTGCGAAAGAATGCATTTAAACCGTGTGAGAATGGTGAAAAAGAATTCGCTCGTTTGCCTTTTTGGTACATGATTTTTGCCGCGCGGCTACTAAAGTTACGTCCAGGCTTAGCAAACAGTTGACCTAAGTTCTCAAATGAGTAATGAATGAGGTCACAATCAAGTTCTTTTGGCTTTTTCGCTTGTACGGATGCGTGTTGTTTAACATCGGAAAATTTGGTTTTTTGGCGGTTAAATAGACGAATACAATAGTCAGGATACCAACCACATTGTTTTACCCAACGACTGCCAATATGGTTACGACGACGAAATGCAAAACCATCATGGGAAGTGTTTTCAAGATCTAGGGCTTGTATCGCAGCAATGGCCTCTGGTGTTAAGCGCTCATCTGCATCCATGCTAAGTACCCAATCATTCGTTGCATGAGGCAGGCCGACATTTTTTTGAAAGCCATCACCTAGGTAGGCCTGTTCGATAACTTTGGCACCCATTGATTGAGCAATAGTTTGCGTGTCGTCAGTGCTTTGTGAATCAACGATAATCACTTCAGAACAGACGGCTTGTAGTGATTCAATACACTCTTGAATGTTATTCGATTCATTCAGCGTAATGACAATACCTGTAATCATGTTTTTCTCTCTCATTCTCGAATTACTGCCTTTATCATGCTGTATTTAAGGCATTATCGAACGTTTATAAGTTGAAGTCTGCAACCACGCGATCAAACATGTTAATCACTGCGGGAATAGTAATGCGCTCCATTGCCGTCTCATCTTTTACTCTGGTGCGCCAATCGAGATCAGCAATCGGCTTTTGATGTTCTTCAGCGATGGCGGTTTCATAAGCGGATACCACATATTGTCGGTATTGGTACGGACCAGTACGCTGTGGGTTATGGTGCGCATATAAACCTATCACTGGTGTATTCACGGCGTTAGCCATGTGAGCTGGGCCTGTATCTGGAGCAATCACCATGTCGGCATGACTGAGCAGAGCCAACATTTGCTTAATGGAACTCTTACCGACAATATTGCTGATAGGCACTGATAGAATTTGTGTAATACTAGCACAAAGATGTGTCTCTACAGGAGAGGGGCTGCCTGCAATAATGACATGCCAACCTTGCTGATGTGCGTGTTCAATGACTTGAGCATAGCCTTCTGGTGTCCAGTTTTTGTAGGATTTACTCGCCCCTGGAACAACCACCAAATTGCGTTTTTGGGAGGAAAGTTGGGTTTGCGCCCATTCGGTATCTGCTTGTGAATAAGGGATTGACCAGTGTGGCGTGCTTGTCGGGACCCCAAGGGTGTGGCCAAATGCCATTAATCCATCAAGGACATGGGGTGCTTGTGGAGAGGCTACTTTTATATTGGTAAACCAAGTTTGAAAGTCTTGGCTGCGCTTAGCATCAAAGCCGAGTTTATAGCGTGCCTTAATCCCAAGTGTGGCAATACTCGCGCGTAATGCATATTGCATGTGTAACAGTGCATCAAAATGGCGGCCTTGTAATGTCTTCCATAACTGACGATAACTCTGCCATCCTTGCTTTTTATCAAACACAATCACTTCAACGCCAGGTAAGTCAGCGATTAAGCTGGCTTCTAACTTTCCTGTTATCCAAGTAATGCGAGTCTCGGGCCAGTGTGCTTGTATCGCTTGCACAGCGGCTACCGTATTGCAGACATCACCAATCGCGGAGAGTCGTAAAATACACAGTGATTGTGGCGCAGAATTAAACAGAGTCATCGATTACTCTCTTTCTAAGGTCGTTCAGGGGAGGGCGAGCTGTTGAATTAACGAGGTCTACTTCCCACATGGTAAAGTCAATGTTATTGGAACCCGAATTGTAGGGGGCGCAGGGCACGACGTCTATTCTATCATGCCATTATTTAAGCAAGAACATACTAGGGATAAATATAATGGTTATTATTTTACTTGGTATTAAACGTTTGAGAGATTATGTTCATTACCAGATTGATGTAAACTAAATAAATATCAATTATTTCCAACATACCAAGATGTCCAATGACATCAGTGATCTCAATACAAGGTGACCACGGTGAGAAAAGTACTCCAACAAGGCAGCCAAACTATTTGGTATGACGATGAACTTCTGCACGAAGATCCATGGCGCTGTTTCGATGCGCAATATTGGCAAGATCGCAATAAAGTCACCGGGAGTGCTCAAGGGCGAGGTACCACATGGTTTGTACAGTTGGAATCTATGGAAGCTGCACTGCGTCATTATCGCCGGGGTGGTTTGTTTGGAAAGATCGTTAGAGATCAATATTGGTTTTCTGGTTGGGAAAATACACGCAGTTATCAAGAGTTTGTTTTACTTGAAACATTGCAACAAGCCAGTGTTAATGTGCCCAAACCCATCGCTGCTCGTGCGGTTAAGGTTGGACCATGGTATCGCGCGGATTTACTTAGTGAGAAAATTCAAAGCGCGCAAGATGTGGTTGGCCTCTTACAAACTACGACATTAAGCCAAGCGAGTTATGAGCGTATCGGCCAAATGATTGGGCGTATGCACCAAGCGAATGTGAATCACACTGATTTGAATACACACAATATATTGATCGATAACTATCATGAAGTATGGATTATCGATTTTGATAAATGTCGTATTGAAGCTGCTCAAGGACAATGGAAAACAGCGAATTTGGAGCGTTTGAAACGGTCATTTTTAAAAGAACAGGCTCTGTTTATGACGCCGTGGTCTGAGAATGACTGGCTATGGTTGCTCAAGGGGTATAATAGCATTACCCAATCACCGGTATGATTGGTTGTTTAAAACATCAACGGCTATGTGTTTATTCCGTGAATTTTCACCGCACACTCTCTGCTTTTTTCTATATTCGCGTAGAATTGGGTTTGAATGTAACTAACCAAGGTTAACCAATCACGCATTATGTATCGTGCTCTTTATACTCTATTACTCGTTATTGTTTCGCCATTTTTTCTCTATACGCTGCTGAAAAAACGCAGTAATAAACCACATATTGGTCGCCGATGGAAAGAGTACTTTGGGTACTGTGCACCGTTAGATTCATCGGCGCCAGTCATTTGGTTGCACACGGTATCGGTCGGGGAAGTCATAGGCGCCGCGACGTTTGTTAAAGCCCTTAAGCAGCGTCGCCCGAATACCCTGATTGTCATGACAACCACCACCACGACAGGTGCGGCACAGGCGCAGAAGCTTGGCGATTTGGTTGAACATCGCTATATGCCATTAGATTTTCCGTGGGCGGTTAAACGCTTTATTCGCCGCATTGGCCCTGAACAGCTTCTTATCATGGAAACGGAATTATGGCCAAACACACTAGCGGTCACGCATGACATGAATGTGCCCATTTCCGTAATTAATGCCCGATTATCAGAACGTTCTAGTCAGCGTTATCAAAAGCTACCGTCCTTAGGTGGCTTCTTAGCTAAGCATATCCAACATATTTTTTGTTTACACCAAGACGATGCTGATCGGTTTCGAGAACTAGGGTTTAACGCGCAGCAGTTAACGATAACGGGGTCACTCAAGTTTGATATTACCGTTGCCGACGCGGTTATTCGCGCTGGTAAACAATTGCGTCATCGCCTTGGAGCGAAACGCCCAGTGTGGATTGCAGCGAGTACGCATCAAGGCGAAGATGAGATTGTGCTTGAGGCACATCGTGTGTTACTCAAGCGTTGCCCGGACGCATTATTGATTTTAGTTCCGCGTCACCCTGAACGTTTTCAATCGGTTGCCGGTGAGATTACGGCGCATGACCTTTCTTATATACGCCGTACCGAGCAGCCTAAAGGGGCGATTTTATCGCAAGTATACTTAGCCGATACGATGGGTGAAATGATGCAACTGTTATCAGCAAGCGACGTCTGTTTTATGGGTGGCAGTTTATTAGGCGATAAAGTCGGCGGACATAATTTATTAGAGCCTGCTGCATTAAGTTTACCGACGTTGACAGGACCCAGTTATTTTAATTTCAGTGATATTGCTGGGCAGTTAATTGAAGCTCAAGCCACTGTGGTGTGTGATTCGCACAAACATATTGCTGAACAACTGATTTATTTACTGGATCATCCAGATACACGCACTGAACGTGGCGAGAGTGCATATCGCGTGGTAGAACACAATCGTGGCGCGATAGAACGAACATTAGCAGGATTGTTTACCCATGAAGACGCTTGATTATCAATACCCTCTGCAACCAGACTGGCAAATCCCGACAACGATTGCGCAGTCTGGCACGTTATCATTCGATGAACGCTTATTACCAGATACTAAGCAAATCACTGTGTTACTGGCTGTGGAGTATACCTCGACGAGCAAAAATACGATGGGTAGCGTGACGATTAGTCAGGCAGGTTGGCAACCGGATGCTCGTGAACATGAGCAGTTTTTTGAAGCACAGCAAGCCGGTAAGCGGTATATTAATCTGTCAGCTTTGCCGAGTTTGAGTGGTATACAGCTTACGACAAGAGAGTGTCAGTTAGGTACGCAGGCATCGTTACTAATATTTCGGCATCCATCAATTGAGCGCGGCCCGATATTAATCATTGCGCCGCACGCCGATGATGCCGAGTTAGCGGCGTATGGGCTTTATCAGCATTTACATTCACAAGTGTGGATTGCAACGTTATATGCGGGCGAATCCTTACAAAAGATCGCCAAGCAGTACATACCAGGTTTAGATGACTCAATGGAAGCCGGCTGTCCACGCAAAGCGGAGATCCGTCATTGGAATAGTATGACGACGCCGGTCCTTTCCAAAGTGCCAGCCAATCAGCTGGTGTGTTTAGGATATTCAGGCATCACGGTCGATAATTTGTACCATGCGCCGAATGAAGCAATTGCGCACGGAGCGGGCTCACAATATACTCCAACTTCATTCCGCTGGCTCAATCCAATCAGTTTGTCTAATGATCTTGAAATGGAGAATACACCGCAAGCCATGCTTAATGAGTTATCTGAGTTATTATTGCGTATTCAGCCCACAACCGTGCTGGTGACTGATCCAGAAGTTGACCCTCATCCTGAACACAAAGCCGCTGCACATGCATTGGCACTCGCGATGGAACAAAGTGATTACGTGCCTGAGCAAGTACTGATGTATGTGAACCACTTAGAAGGAATTAAAGATTTTCCTTATGGGCCAGAACATACTACAACGGCGTTAGCTCCGTTTTATCAAAAATATCAGTACTTTCATCAGGTGCAAGTGTATAGCCATCACTTATCATTCGCTCAGCAAAAAAACAAAGTTGTCGCTTTTGATACTATGCATGACTTGCGCTCAGCTGCGTCTATCGAGAAGAAAATTAAGCGCTGGTGGCATGAAAAGACGAAAGGTTATGGATACCGTTACTATGGTAACCACATTTACTTTCAAACGCATATCAAAGCAGCAGAGGTGTTTACAGTATTACCAGGGCAGCATTATCGTGAGCAGTTACTAACTGTTCGTAAGTCATCATAGCGGCGCAGTAATGATAAGAAAACGGCCTGTCAGATGACAGGCCGTTTTTTATATCGTGAGTATTCTCGTGGTATATTTTCAACCACTATCTACTGCATAGCGTCAGTGGTGAATGTATCTAGGTAGGTCTGCACAATACGTTGACCATCAAACTGAGCGAGAGAGGATTGTACGGCGGCCTGGTAATCCTCATCATGTGGTGTGGTGAGCGCGTTATACATGGCTTGCGCTAATGCTTCTGGCGTCATATCCGCTAAGTAATCACTTAATGGTCCTTGCATGATTTGTGAAACACCACCGGGGCAACGTGTTGCGGCAACCGGCGCGCCACAAGCTAATGCTTCGATTAACACCATACCCAGCCCTTCTGATTTGGAGCTTAAGGTAAATAAATCGGCATGAGCAAACCAAGGATAAGGAGGCATTTGCTGCCCTTTGAGAAAAACGCGATTGCTCAAGCCTAATTGAGCAACTTTTTCTTCAATGGCGGCACGCTCACGGCCTTCTCCGACAATGACCAAGTCTTGGGTCACGCCAAAGCGATTAACTAAAATATGGTAGGCTTCAATAAGTAATGGGACATTTTTAATCGGGCTTAAACGGCCCAAGCCTAAAATATACGGTCGAGGATGCAAATGGTTTTTATCGGCTTGGCTTTGCTCTGCAATTCGATCGTATTCAAGAGGATTACTAATGAGTGTGGCACTACGTGGGCGAATATCATGCAGCTTGGTAATCGCTTGAAAGTTTTCCATAACTCCTTGCGAGATACACACCATGTTACGGTTGCCATAAATGCCCTGAAACGCACGTTGTGAAAAACGGCCATAGTGATGTTGACCTTGCACACTTTCACAGACAAATACAAAGCGCGGATCTTGCAGTGGCCACACATGCTCAAACGTCCCATGACCTCGAAATACAATAAGATCAAACTTGGTATTATTGCTCGCTTCTAATGCACTTAAGCTTTTTGCAAACGCTTTACACTCTGCATAGGCAAAAAACCTCGCGTAGCTTTTACGCGCAAAAATATTAGCAAGACGACAAGCCATCATCCACAGTGCACCGAATCCGGTACGTAATGCGGCTTTTTTCACATCGAACAAATGAACCGGAACACTTGGGTCATCAGGCTGCAACTCAATTGGTCTATCTTTTAGATAAATCAATTCTACGTCATGGCCTGCTTTATGAAATGCGTTGGTCAAATTAACCGCCACTCGCTCCATACCGCCGACTTTCAAGCTATTGACAACGACAGCAATTTTCATGATTCAGCACGTCCCGATTTTTGGGTTTGCAAGCGAGAAGCAAAGTAAAAAGTATATAGACAACCAAAAATAATATTATGGGTATAGACTCCATAAGTTCGCGAGCTGAATGTTTCAAAGCAATTAATCACCAACCAAAAAGCCAAAAAGGTATAGGCGAATACCATATAAGGTTTTAGATCGGCGTCGTGTCGCATGGAGATAAATAAAGAGCGGAGCAGCCAGTAGTATAATGTATAGACTAATAATAAGCCCAGAACACCATAGGCAACTAAGGTTTCAATATGAAAGTTATGTAGATGACCAAACCTTTGTTTCAGGCTGACACTAAATTTTGGTGATTGAGCAATCACTTCTTCTATGGCTGCAGAGCTACTACCTAGCCATGGGTGGGCGCTAATCCACTTTGATGCTTCAATCCAAGAATTAAAACGAATGCCAACACTAGACATTGGGATATGCTGCCAATCGCCGGCAGCAATGGTGTCCATCACTGAGTTTTCTTGGTTCAAGCGCTTCTCTATGATGCTTGACTGGCTAAACGCGGCGCCACATAAAAGAATAATGACGTAAAAAAGCACGAGTTTTTTACCACGACACTGTTGATAAACATGGGCGAGAAAGAGTGGCAATAACCCTAACGCTACAGCTAAACCGAGCCACGCCTGACGTGACTGAGAAACAATTAATAACCACGTCAGTGCGCCTAACATTAGAGTGTTAAGCAATAACATCCCCCAGCGTTGATACTGTGAGAAGCGTTGTCGAATCCAATGATAGCCAAAAAGATGGATTAACATCCCCACACCAGCAAACATAGAGGTAAATTGCGCATTCTTTATCGCAAAATCCACTCTTTGCCCATTCATCGCCCTAATCCACTGGCTATGGAAATTAGGATCTGCCAGTACTGCAATAATAATACCTGCTGAAAACGCCATTAATAGCCACGGAATTATCTGTTTTGAGCCCCTTAGCCAGTAAGCAATAAGTACAAAACTAAATAATTTTGCAAGACGATCTAAGTTAGGCATCTCTAAAGCAAAATTTGGAAAATAATGGAGAGAATTGAGCCAACTGGCAAGTTGAGCAAGTAATAACGCTCCTAATAACCATAAGACCGGATCTTTACGTAAGGTGTGGCGTTCAATCCACAACATCGGGATCGATAAAACTAAAAAAAGAATAAAGATATTTTTGCCAATGTCCTCAAACCCTACCGAGAGCAAGACACTAGTAAATAATAGAACCAGCATACACGCTCGCATGTAGGTACTTTGATAGAGTTGTATAAAACGAGGTGAAGCTATATGTGTTTCTGTATTCATTTTCATAGCGATATTCTTGTCAGTAAATAGCTTAAGTATCTGGAGTGATTGCTGAAGAAACTCTCAACCGAGTAAAAAACCTAACAGGATTGAATTTCACGAATAACACGCTCACTGGAAAGTTCAGTTAAGCACTTCATATGCCCAAGTGGACAGGTACGTTGAAAGCATGGACGACATTCAATATCAGTACCGATAATACTCACTTTATCAGTCAGAGGCGGTGTGTAATTTGGAGACGTAGATCCATAGACACCGATCACATAACAACCGACGGCAGCAGCGACATGCATTAAACCAGAATCATTACTAACGACGATTTTACAAGCGCCCAATAAGTCAATGGCTTCAATCAAAGAGGTTTTTCCAGCCAACACTTTTAGGTGGGGTTGATAGTCTGGGGTCACCAAATTCTTGATCGCATCACAGGTTGGAGTGTCTTTACCTGAACCAAACAGCCAAACTTGATAGCCTTGTTCTACGGCATATTGGGCCACGTGCGCGTAATGCTCTACCGGCCACTGTTTAGAAGGGCCAAACTCTGCACCTGGGCACAGGCCTAAAATGGGTTTATCGGTGGCAAGGTCAAATTTTTCAGTAGCACTGAGCTGCGCCTGATTATCAATCATTAAAGCAGGGCGGGGTAAGGTATTAATTCCCCCCAGCGAGCTGGAATCAACCATGTCTTTTTTTGGATGTGCGAGAGCGACGAGGCGCTCCACCATATATTGAAACGCTTTGCGGTTAGGACGAATATCATTAAGGAGGCCATAACGGCTTTCTCCTTTCCAGCCAATACGTTTCGGGATGCCAGCAAAGACAGGGACTAAAGCCGATTTTGCTGAGCGCGGAATCACATAAGCGCGGTCATAACCTTCTTTAGCTAACTTACGGCCTAACTTATATCGGGTTTTTAACCCAAAGTTACCGTGACCAACCGGCATTTCAATAGCTTGGCTGACTTCTGGCATACGATCTAGGATCGGCTTACACCATCCAGGCGCCAAAACATCAATCTCAAGATCTGGTTCTTGCTCTTTAAGGCGCTTAAAAAGAGATTGCGACATGACCATGTCACCGACCCACGACGGGCCTATTATAAGAGCTTTACTCATCACGGCTTCCGTTATTATTTTTTAGCTAATTGTCGCTTGGCTTGCTTGTAAACATTATCGCCATTAGGTTGTGTTTTTAATAAACGTAACGTCCACATATATTGTTCAGGGTTTTTGGCTACGGCTGTTTCAATAAATTGATTCATTGAACGAGCATCGTCTTCTTCCGTTGTATTGGGAAAGTTCTCGAAAGCAGGGTAAATATCAACAGTATAGCGACCTGTTTTGGCATCAATCATGGCAAATACTGGCACAATTGCAGCGCGAGAGACTTTGGTGAGCTTACCTAATCCTTTGAGGGTTGCTTTTGTTGTGGCAAAAAAGTCGACGAACACACTCGCTTCAGCCCCATGGTCTTGATCAGGAAGGTAATAGCCGAGATAACCATCACGTACAGATTTGATAAACGGCTTGACGCCATCACTTCGTTCATGGACTTTACCGCCATATTGCACACGCTGACGGTGCATTAACCAATCAAGCACTTCATTACGTTGTTTCTTGGCCATCGCAGCGACAGGCAGATCCATGGACGCAAATAAAATGGCTGGGATATCAATGGTCCAAGAGTGAGGAACAAGCAAAATGACATTTTTTCCTTGTGCTTGCAACTCGGTCAGATTGTCCATGCCACGAATGTCACATTGTTGTTTAAGCCAATTTTTATTACGTATTGTCAGTAGACCAAAGCCCGTTAAAAACACTGCAGACGTTACTAGCATATGATGTAACGTCGCTTCACGTTCTTCGGTGGTAGTATCTGGAAAACATGCTTTTAAATTAGCGCGCGCATTTAAGATAGTGCCACGTTGTTTTTTGAGCATTTTATTCGCCACTTTGACTGATAGCCAATAGCGAAATGAATGAGGTAGTAAAGAAAAAGGAATCCAAACCAATAGCATAAGCCAAGTTCCCCAATAGCGAGGCGCAAAGAATCGCCAATGTAGAGTAGGGTTATATGCTTTGGGATCGTAATCATTACGAGAAGAGGTCGACATCTATACTCAAACCTAGAAGAATAAAAAATTGAACAAATGCGTAGTATAGCAGTGAACCATTAATAAGAAAGGTGACTTATTCTTTATTTGATCAATTCTATTGTAAATATAACAATCAGTTATCTTTACATAAGCCATTTTTATTGTCTAAACCGCCTACTCAACTTGCATCGAATCAACAGAAAAGTGAATTCGTGCTGTGAGAGCTACTCTGCTTCTCTTATTTTAGGGGGAACTAGAAGTAAGGAGCACCAAATCCGCTACAGTTAACACCTCACCCCGCAGGGCATTTAACACATGTCCGAAAAAAGAAAGGGAGCAACAACGTTGCTCCCTTCAATCGCATAACTTGCTTACGAATGACTAGTCATTGCCAAACAAATCACGGGTATACACTTTAGCCGCAACATCGGCGAGTTCTTCTGCCATTCGGTTAGACACAATAACATCGGCTTCTTGCTTAAAGGCGTCCATACTTGTAATAACACGAGAGTTAAAGAACAGTTCATCTTTTAGTTCTGGCTCATACACAATTACTTCAACGCCTTTAGCTTTTAAGCGCTTCATGATGCCTTGAATAGATGATGCTCGGAAGTTATCCGAGCCAGACTTCATGATTAAGCGATAAATGCCCACCACTTTAGGTTGACGTTTTAAAATACTCTCGGCAACAAAGTCTTTACGAGTACGGTTCGCGTCGACAATTGCATTGATGATGTTATTAGGCACGCTTTCATAGTTAGCTAACAGTTGCTTGGTATCTTTTGGTAAACAGTAACCACCATAACCAAAAGAAGGGTTATTATAGTGCGTACCAATACGCGGATCTAAACCAACGCCTTCAATGATCTGACGCGCATCTAAACCGTGTACTTCGGCATAAGAATCAAGCTCGTTGAAATAGGCCACACGCATTGCAAGGTACGTATTCGAGAATAGTTTTACCGCTTCTGCTTCGGTTGAGTTGGTAAAAATCGTTGCAATATCTTGTTTCTCAGCCCCTTCTGCCAGTAGACCCGCAAAGGTTTTCGCGCGCTCACTTTGCTCACCAATAATGATGCGAGAAGGGTGAAGATTATCGTATAAGGCTTTGCCTTCACGTAAAAATTCAGGAGAGAAGATAATGTTGTTAGTATTAAATTCTTGGCAAATATTTGCAGTATAACCGACAGGGACTGTCGATTTGATTACCATCGTCGCATTAGGATTAATTGCCATTACATCACGAATCACGGCTTCTACCGAAGAGGTATTGAAGTAATTGGTTTCTGGATCATAATCTGTTGGCGTTGCGATAATAACAAAATCAGCACCCTGATAAGCGAGGTTTTTATCTAACGTGGCGGTAAAGTTAAGTTCCTTTGTATCTAGGAAGCGCTCAATCTCAGTATCAACAATCGGAGATTGCTTACGATTCAGCATTGCCACTTTCTCTTCTATAATATCGACAGCAACAACGTCATTATGCTGAGAAAGTAACATCGCGTTAGAAAGACCGACGTATCCTGTGCCGGCAACTGCAATTTTCATATATAAGCCTTATAAAATAATAAAATGTAACCTAGTTAATTGATTAGTTAATTAGTTAATTGATTAATTAATTGTTAATAATTGTCATGTACTCTGCAACACCTTGTGCCACGGTTTTAAATGGCACATCGCAGCCAGCGGCGCGTAGTTTAGTAAGATCCGCTTGCGTATACTCTTGGTAAGCGCCTTTAAGATGCTCTGGGAATGGAATGGTTTCAATTTTTCCCTGTCCATGGTGCTTAATTACGGCGCGCGCAACTTCTTCAAACGATTCCGCGTTGCCAGTACCACAGTTGTAAATACCAGAAACCCCATGCTCCATAAACCATAAGTTCACAGTTGCCACATCACCAACATAAACGAAATCACGTTTAAATTGTTCGCTTCCAGCAAAAAGTTTCGGATTTTCTCCAGCATTCATTTGATTATTTAAATGAAAAGCCACAGATGCCATGGAACCTTTGTGCTGTTCGCGAGGGCCGTACACATTAAAGTAACGGAACCCGGTAATTTGCGACAGTTTTTCACCGTGCTGCTCGGCATCTTGCCATAGTCGGCGTACATAATTATCAAATTGCTGTTTGGAATAGCCATATACATTGAGAGCACCTTCGTAAGGACGTTCTTCAATGAAGGTGGTGGTATCACCGTACGTTGCCGCTGAAGAAGCATATAAGAAAGGAATATCACGTTCTAAGCAGTAATGCAGAAGCTCTTTTGAATATTCATAGTTATTGAGCATCATGTACTTGCCGTCCCACTCAGTGGTAGCAGAGCAAGCACCTTCATGGAAAACAGCTTCGATAGAACCGAAATCATCACCAGCCATCACTTGAGTCAAAAAGTCGTCGCGATCCATATAATCGGTGATATCCAAATCGACCAAATTTTGGAACTTACGCCCGTTGGTTAAATGATCTACAACGAGGATGTCGTTAATACCGCGATCGTTGAGCGCTTTAATGATGTTGCTGCCGATCATCCCGGCACCGCCTGTAACAATAATCATGCATTTATTCCTTAGTCAATCTATTACCACTATTGCCCTTATTATAAAGCTTAATCATTAGCCTGTAATCACAAAAATCAATTTAAAAAAATCATATAGTTAGCGAATTTCTTAAGATTGCCTACAATGTTTACTTGTATAAAACCAAGAAATGTTATTCTTAGGCACAGATTTATCTGAACTGTCTGGGCGGTAGCGTGCCTAATTTATTACTAAACGGGTTTTAACTCTCGAATCAGTATTGAGATGACATCGAAAAAGTGGATGAATAAATGAAAATTTTAGTGACTGGAGGGGCAGGGTTTATCGGCTCAGCAGTAGTACGTCATATTATTGATAATACGACGGACAAGGTGGTCAATGTCGATAAATTAACTTACGCCGGTAATACGGAATCGTTAAGCGGTTATACCAGTAATGAACGTTATTGTTTTGAGCAGGTAGATATCTGTGATGGTGCGGCGATAAAACGTGTTTTTGAACAACATTCTCCTGATGTTGTCATGCACTTGGCAGCAGAATCACATGTAGATCGCTCTATTGATGGTCCAGCAGAGTTTATAGAAACCAATATTATGGGAACGTATCAGCTGCTTGAAGCGGCGCGCCAGTATTGGAACCAATTAGATGATAGTAAAAAACAGGCGTTTCGTTTCCATCATATATCCACAGACGAGGTATATGGTGATTTAGAGGGGACGAGCGATCTATTCTTAGAAACCACCAATTACCAACCTTCTAGTCCCTATTCTGCCTCAAAAGCCTCCAGTGACCATTTAGTCAGAGCATGGAATCGAACCTATGGGTTACCAACGCTCGTTACCAATTGCTCAAATAACTATGGCCCTTATCACTTTCCTGAAAAGCTGATTCCTCTCATGATTCTAAATGCACTGGAAGGTAAGTCATTGCCAGTTTATGGCGATGGCATGCAAATCCGTGATTGGCTGTATGTTGAAGATCATGCACGAGCCCTGTATCGGGTAGCTACAGAAGGAAAAGTAGGAGAAACTTATAATATTGGTGGGCACAATGAAAAAGCCAATATTGAGGTTGTCAAAACAATTTGTACGCTTCTTGAAGAGTTAGTTCCGGAAAAACCAGAAAACATTGCACATTACAGTGATTTGATTACCTATGTCACGGACCGCCCTGGGCACGATGTTCGTTATGCTATTGATGCAACGAAAATAAGCCAAGACTTGGGATGGGTTCCGCAAGAAACGTTTGAATCTGGAATGAGAAAAACGGTGCAATGGTATTTAAATAATCGTCAGTGGTGGAGTCGAGTGCTTGACGGCTCATACAGCCGTGAAAGGTTAGGCACACATAATCACTAACATGGGAACCGTATTATGAAAGGTATTATACTCGCTGGCGGTTCTGGAACTCGCTTATATCCAATAACTCGTGGTGTTTCAAAACAATTATTACCTATCTACAACAAACCAATGATTTACTATCCGCTATCGACGTTAATGCTTGCGGGAATCAAAGATATTCTGATTATTACCACTCCAGAAGATCATGAGAGTTTCAAACGATTACTGGGTAACGGCAGTACGCTTGGTATCAATTTAGAGTACGCCATTCAACCGAGCCCCGATGGATTGGCTCAAGCCTTTATTATTGGTGAAAATTTCATTGATGGTGATAGTGTTTGTCTTGTTTTAGGCGACAATATTTTTTATGGACAATCTTTTAGCAAGACTCTGCATAATGCAGCAAGTCAAAAGCAAGGTGCGACCGTCTTTGGTTATCAAGTGAAAGATCCTGAGCGCTTTGGGGTCGTTGAATTTGACGATAATATGAAAGCCATTTCAATAGAAGAAAAACCCTCTCGGCCGAAATCTGATTATGCAGTCACGGGGTTGTACTTTTATGATAATCAAGTGGTTGAATTAGCGAAAACAGTTGAGCCCTCTGAACGTGGTGAGCTAGAGATTACTGCTCTCAATGAGATGTATTTAAAGGCGAATGCTTTAAATGTGGAATTACTCGGACGTGGTTTTGCATGGTTAGATACAGGTACGCATGAAAGTCTTCAGGAAGCCTCAGCATTTGTTGAAACGATCGAGCATGTTCAAGGTCTTAAAATCGCGTGTCTAGAAGAAATAGCATGGAGAAATGGGTGGCTGGATGATCAACAGGTTATTGAGCTCGCTCAGCCGATGCTAAAAAATGATTATGGTCAGTATCTACTCAGGCTTGTGAATGAAAGACAAAAAAAGGCTTCGAAATAATGAGAGTATTAGTGACAGGTAGCCAAGGGCAAGTGGGGCAGTGTTTGGTTAAAAATTTGTTAGCCAAAAATATCACAACACGAGCTTTAGACCGCACTCAGCTTGATATTACTTCCCCGCAGGCTATCACTCAGGTCATGGATGAGTTTAAGCCGAATATTGTTATCAATGCGGCTGCTTATACCGCCGTAGATAAAGCGGAGACCGACTCAGAACTCGCCTATCTTATTAACCGAGATGGCGCGAAGTATCTGGCTCAAGCGGCATCAGAGGTCGGAGCTGCTCTGCTGCATATCTCAACGGATTATGTTTTCTCGGGTGCCCGAAACGGCGAGTATCAAGAGACGGACATACCTGCTCCACAAGGTGTGTATGGCGCGAGCAAACTAGCCGGAGAGTTAGCCATACAGGAATCTTGTGCTCGACATATTATATTGCGGACGGCTTGGGTATTTGGAGAGTATGGTAATAACTTTGTGAAAACCATGCTACGGCTTGGCGTTGAGCGGAGCGCTTTAAATATTGTTGCTGATCAATGGGGTGGGCCAACTTACGCAGGCGATATTGCTTCAGCTCTCATTAACATTGCTGAATCAATTAATACCAATGAATCCGTTGAGTTTGGTATTTATCACTTTTCTGGACTTCCGTATGTAAGTTGGTTTGATTTTGCGAGTCATATTTTTGATGCGGCAGTAGACCAAAATGTATTGGCGCAACGACCAGAGCTTACCGCGATTACGTCAGAGATGTATCCGACACCAGCAATACGACCTGCCAACTCAAAACTTTCCGTACAAAAAATAAAAAAACATTTTGATATTGATGCGAGCAACTGGCAGCAAGCGTTAAATTACCTTAATAAATATTGTCATTAAAAGATAAATCTTATGAATGTTATTGATACAAAGATACCAGAAGTCAAAATTATTGAACCAGCAGTATTTGGCGATGAACGGGGTTTCTTCATGGAAACCTGGCAACAGAAAAAGTTTGAGGAGCTGGTTACGGGTAAACCCACCACGTTTGTTCAAGATAATCACTCAAAATCCAAGCAAGGTATTTTGCGAGGTTTACATTATCAAACGGAAAATACACAAGGTAAACTCGTTCGAGTCATTTCCGGAGAAGTATTCGATGTCGCTGTTGATATACGTAAAAATTCACCAACATTTGGACAATGGGTTGGCGTGTATTTATCGGCTGACAATAAAAAACAGCTCTGGGTACCAGAAGGCTTTGCTCATGGTTTCTATGTCACATCCGAGGAAGCTGAGTTCGTGTATAAATGCACGGATTACTATAACCCTAAGGCTGAAAAATCAATTTATTGGGCTGATGAGACAATTAAAATTGATTGGCCTGTGGATGACAAGTCAACTCTTGTGATTTCAGAAAAAGATCGTCAGGGTCTTTCTTTTGATGAGATAGTATATCTATAGGACTAAAATGAAATTTTTAAGTTTTTTATCAAGTTTTTATAAAAATAAAAACTTGATATATCAATTAACAAAGCGAGACATTCTATCTAGATATCGGGGTTCTGCCATTGGTCTAACATGGTCTATTATTACGCCCTTGCTTATGTTAACGCTGTATACTTTTGTTTTTTCTTATGTATTTAAAGCTCGTTGGGGAGAAGCACCTCAGCTACCCAAAGAAATGTATGCACTAGTTCTTTATACTGGAATGATCTTGCATGGACTATTTTCAGACTGTTTGAATCGGTCACCTACAGTATTGATTTCTAATACTAGCTATATAAAGAAAGTAGTTTTTCCGATAGAGATACTAAATTGGGTAACATTATTTAGTGCTTTGTTTCAAGCTGTTATTAGCTTTGTTATTTTATTTATCGCAACTATCCTTATCCAAGGAAGTTTAAGCTATACATCTTTACTTTTACCTATACTATTAATCCCTTTTTTGTTATTGACCTTGGGGGTTGGCTGGTTTGTTTCAGCACTTAGCGTCTATTTTAGAGATGTTATACATCTAACCGGTATATTAACGACCATATTAATGTTCGCCTCACCTATATTTTATCCGGTTTCTATCCTACCTGAAAAATTGAGAGTGTTTATTTACATGAATCCTTTGACGTATTTTATTGAAGAGGCTAGGAATGTAATTATATGGGGTAAGTTTATAAATTATAATTCTTATATTATAGTCTTAACCTTATCTATTCTTACCGCCTTTCTGGGGTATTTTTTCTTTCAAAGAGTAAGAAAAGGATTTGCTGATGTACTCTGATATTGTATTAAAGGTTGATAGTGTCAGTAAACACTTTGATTTGTTTGATACCCAAAAAGATAAATTAAAAAAATTAGCAAGAGAATTATTAAATAAAAAAAACACAAGCAATAAAGTTTACCAAGCACTTAATGATATATCTTTCGAAGCTCGTAAAGGTGAAGCTATAGGAGTTTTAGGCAAAAACGGAGCTGGAAAATCGACGTTGTTACAGTTGATTTGTGGGACATTGACTCCCACAAAAGGGAATATTAATGTTGTTGGACGCTTAGCAGCACTATTAGAATTAGGCGCAGGTTTTAATCCTGAGTTTACTGGTAGGGAAAATATTTTTATTAACAGCGCAATCTTAGGATTAAATCGTAATGAAATTAAAGAAAAATTTGATGATATCGTAAAATTTGCAGATATAGGTGATTTTTTAGATCAACCTGTTAAACATTATTCTAGTGGTATGTTTATGCGTTTAGCTTTTTCGGTTGCATCGAGTGTCGAGCCAGATATATTGATTGTTGATGAAGCTTTAGCAGTGGGAGATGCTCGTTTCCAAGCCAAATGTTTTCGACGGCTTGAAAAATTAAGAGAAAAAGGTACTACGATATTATTGGTTACTCATTCCACGGAGCAAATAACAAGGCATTGCTCTAAAGCTTTGTTGATTGACCGAGGACATATGGTAGCTTTCGGAGAAGCTAATAAAGTCTGTAATCAATACCTTGAGCTTCTTTTTGGTAAGACGACTACGAATTTACCTATTAGTGAACGTAATAACCCGAAAGTAATAGAACATGATAATAATCAGTTCGATCTTCAAAATTTGGAGAACTCAATTTACTATAATCCTCATGAGCACAAGTGGGGAAATGGCGAAGCTGAAATTATCGATTTTCATATCATTCAAAATAAAAAAATAAATCCTACTATTATAAGTTCTGAATATTCTTTGAATGTTATTTTTCATGCTAGATTTAATGTTGATGTTGACAATGTTATCTTTGGTTTGACTTTAAAAACTAAAGATGGCGTGACGATATTTGGGCGTAATACTAAAGGCGAATTAGGTACAGAGTTACTTCAAAAATTAAATTCACAAGAGATAAGAAAAGTTAGCTTCTCAATAAATGCTAAGTTGGGGACCGGAGATTACACCTTATCATTAGGAATAGTAAAAGAAGTTGATGGTGAAATAATTCCTATGGAACGGAGATACGATTCGATATTAGTTCATGTTGAATCCAACTCTTTATCGTATGGCATAGTGGATTTATATGAAAAAATTGAGGTGTCTAATTGTGAACTATAAAAAGTCTGAAGATTATAACTATTATTATAAGTCTGATAAAAAGTCTATCTCCTATTCTGACGGAACCGAAGTAGAAGATCGTATTTTTGAAATTATTAAGAGCGTAAATGACAAAAGTGTTCTGTCGGATGAGTTATTTAATAAGATCGATGATTGGCCAACAGAATATCATTTTTCTAAATCTAGACATTGCTTACTTCGTCCTTTACCAATTAAGCCTGGTGACTCAGTTTTAGAGCTAGGTTGTGGCTGTGGAGCAATGACACGTTATTTAGGCGAAATAGGAGCAAAAGTAGATTCTGTTGAAGGAACCCACTCTAGAGCACGTATAGCCGCAGAGAGATGTAAAGATTTGCCTAATGTGAATGTTTATGTTGATGACCTTTTGAAGTTTTCTTCTGAAATTCAATACGATTGGGTATTATTTATTGGGGTTCTCGAGTATGCGCCATTATTTTCAAACAAAGATAATCCAGTTGAACATTATTTAAACTCAGCTAAAAATTACCTTAAAAAAGATGGTAAACTAGTAGTTGCAATAGAAAATAAATTAGGATTAAAGTATTTTAATGGCTGTAATGAAGATCATGTGAATGAAGCTTATTTTAGTATAGAGAATAGATATAGTGAATTGACACCAATTACATTTGGTAAATATGAATTGCAGGACGTATTAAATGATGCAGGATTTCTAGATACTGAATTTTACTATCCATTTCCTGACTATAAGCTACCGACTGCTATTATTCATGAGAACGCTTTTAAACATGATTTTGTTGTAAGCGATGTTTTAAAAGGTCTTAATGCTAGAGATTATAGTGGTAATAATCATCGTGTTTTCGATGAATCATTTGTTTGGCCAGAATTAGAACAAAATAAACTAATAGAGGACTTGAGCAACTCCTTTTTAGTTATTGCTCAGTATAACGAAAATAAAATAAAAAATGAAAGCGAATTAGCTTGGCATTATAACGTTAATAGAAAGAAACATTTCACTACTAAAACAGTGTTTAAATATGAAAATGATCATATTGTTACTTACAAAAATAAGTTAATAGATAATTCTATAAAAATAGATAATATAGTTCTTAAAGAAGTTTCAGATGAGTACTTATCAGGTAATACACTACAAACACAAATAGAAAATAGTTTTCATAAATATAAAAATAAAGAAATGTTACTTTCTTTTTATAAGGAATGGATAAAATTCATAATAGACAATCATTCTGATTATCATTATAAGAAAAGTATTAGTGGCTCAACGATTGAAGGTGATTATATCGACTTAACGCCATTTAATATTAAAATAATTGATGGTGAAACGAGGTTTTTTGATCAAGAATGGCAATCAAATGATAGAGTGTCTTTATTATGGATAATTTTTAGAGGAATTTATTGGAGCGTGTTTAAGTTAAACACTACACATGAATTTAATATAGAAATTATTAATGAAATAAAGATTTTATTGAAAGAATATGATGAAGTAAGCGACCTAGATATAGATAAAGTTATAATTAAAGAAAAAGAATTCGTTTTACTTATTAGTGGTACATCTTGTGATATTGACTCTGTTATTAATAAGTGCCCAACAAAGTATACGTTATTGCCTGAGGATTTAGCTCGATGTAATAATAAAAATAATGAGTTATTAATTCAAAATGAATTTTTAGCAAATAGAGTTAGGCAATACGAAAAAATTATTTTTATACCTTTTTTTAGAAAGTTAAAGAATTTATTTAAGAAGATTTGATATGAAAAAATTAGATGTAATTATACCGGTTTATAGAGGTTTTGACGAAACAAAAGAATGTATAGAGTCAACGGTGAATTCTTTACCGAGTTGGGCTGAAATTATTGTGATTAATGACTGTTCACCGGAGCCTGAATTATCTAATTGGCTTATAAAGCACGCATCACTTTTCGGATTCACTTTATTAGAAAACAAAAAAAATCTAGGTTTTGTTGGTACAGTTAATAAAGGTATGTCTTTAAATCCAAGTCACGATGTATTGTTACTTAATAGTGATGTAGAAGTACCCAATAGTGATTGGTTAGAGCGTATGCGTAATGCTGCATATAGTCGTACGAATATTGGTAGTATTACGCCATTTTCTAATAATGCGACAATATGTAGTTTTCCTAATTTTTGTGAAGATAACGAATTATTCGCGGGATTGAGAGTTGATGAAATAGACCATATTTTTTCACAACTAGATGATGAGGATACTTTAGTTAAAGTCCCCACGGGAGTTGGGTTTTGCATGTATTTGTCACGTACAGCTCTCGACGACGTAGGGTACTTTGATGAGGAAACTTTTGGTAAAGGTTACGGTGAGGAGAATGACTGGTGCCAGAGAGCACAACAGAAAGGATGGATGAACTATCATCAAAAAAATGTATTTGTTTTTCACAAAGGTGGCGTCAGTTTCGCAGAAGAAGGTGATCCTCGTAAAGAAAATGCACTAAAGTTAATGGATAAATTACATCCTACTTATAACAGTCAAGTAATGGATTTTATTGCTAAAGATCCTGCCAAAGTGACTAGAATGACTGCTCTTCTATCTTACCTTAATAAAAGTGAAAATAAAAAGATACTATTAATTACTCATAATTTAGGTGGAGGAGTCAAATATCATATCGATGAGTTGATTAATCAATATAGTAATAAGATTGACTTTATTATATTATCACCAGCTGATGAGTTAAATGGTGTAAATATTAAATATTTTTCTGGTAATAGTATTAATGACACGCATATTATTAATACTGATGTTGAACGAGATCTTCTTGATGAATTTATTAAAGTATTGAATATAGATTTGGTCCATTGTCATCATACGATGAATATTCCAGATTACTTATTTACCTTAATTGAAAATTTAGACCTAAGGCTGTATTTGACTATACATGACTATTACTTATTTAATGGTAATCCGACTCTGACTGATTTAAATGGAAAATTTGTTGGTGATGAAAAAGATAGAGATATTCAATGCTTAAAACGATCTCCAATAGAAAAAACGTTGAATGAATTTGTAGATAATAGTAAAAAAATATTATCCTTATCTGAAAAAGTTATCTTCCCTAGCATTGATACATATATTAGATTCGAGAAAGAGTATCCGTTTATAAAAGATAAAAGTGTTGTTTGTTATCACTTAGACTATAAAAAGGAAAGTCCACTAGATTTAATAGAACATAACATTGGTAACTGTAAAAAAATACTTGTCATTGGGGCTTTGAGTAAAGAAAAAGGTGCTGATGAACTAGAATTCATTGCAAAAAACATAGATATGGCTGAGTTTCATTTAATTGGTTATGCATATCGACCTTTGAGATCAGTCATTTCTCATGGACCTTATGATAATGAGAAACTTCAAAGCAAGATTACAGCGCTAAATCCCGATGTTATATGGTTTCCTGCTAAGTGGCCCGAAACGTATAGCTATACGTTATCCACGGCATTATCATTATCATTTCCTGTTGTATGTCCAAATTTAGGTGCGTTTAGTGAACGTATTTTTGATAAAAAAGGGGGTTTATTATTACGTAATGACTTAGATAATAGTAAACTTTTAGATTTTTGGAGACATTATTTAAAAGGTGATAATGTAGAAAGCTTTATTTCAAAAAGACAGGCAGTAGACTTTGAATATGAAAATTATGAGAGTCTATTCTATAAAAAATCATATCTGTCATTTCCTAAAAAAGAACTCAATGCATATAATATTGCGACTATTAAAAAGCTCACTAATAATTTGAGATGTTCTTCTTATTCGCCTTTGAATAAAAAAGAGAAACTATTAAGGATATTATGGAGTTTGAGACAAACGAAAATTTTTGGCTATATATCTTATATCATTCCTTCTCCAATTCAAAGAAAAATAAAAAGATTGTTAAGCGCAAAACCAATGCATGATGTTATAAATACTAAATGAATATATAAAGGGATTTTATGATTGCTATTAATGATACGTCAAGATTATCCGAGTTGATAATATCGAATTCTTTAGAGGAATTTAAAAACATTATACGTAGTGGTAGATGGCTAAATGGTCAATATACTGAAGAGTTTTCACGTATTTTTTCTGAGTTTATAGGTGTTGAGTATTGTTTACCCGTTGCTAATGGCACAGATGCGCTAGAGATAGCTTTACGTTGCTTATCAAAGACTTCACATGTTGCGAATGGTGAGGTTATCTCAGTCGCTAATGCCGGTGGCTATACAAGTACAGCATGTCAATTAGTTGGTCTAAAACCTATTTATATTGATATTGATGAACATAATTTATTAATGGATATATCGCAGTTGAGCGAGCACTTATCTGATAACACTATCGCTGTTGTTGTTACCCATCTATATGGTAGGGCGGTTGATGTCCCTGCCGTTAGAGAGGAGCTAGATAATGCTGGCTATCATCACGTTAAAATCGTAGAAGATTGTGCGCAAGCACATGGGGCGAAAATTAACGGCCAACGCGTTGGTAGTTTCGGCGATATTGCAACATTCTCGTTTTATCCAACCAAAAATTTAGGTACCGTTGGCGATGCTGGTTCTATTGTCACATCAAATATAGACATATATAAGTTAGCTTCACAAATATCTCAATATGGGTGGAATGGTAAATACAATATAGAAATACACTCATCAAGAAACTCAAGGATGGATGAGTTACATGCAGCGATATTAATATCGTTATTACCGGATCTGGACCGCTGGAATAGTAAAAGAAGAGAAATTTATAGGCGTTATATAGAAAGTTCTAGTAAAGATATAACGTTATTTCATTCTTTAGATGAGTCTAATGTTGTTCACTTAGCTATTGTTATGGTAAATAATAGAGATGTTTTTATTAACTATATGAAAGAAAAGGGTATTTCTACAGATATTCATTACCCATTATTAGATGTTGAACAGCCGGCTTGGGACTATTCCAATAAAAATTCCTTAGACAAATCTTATGCGGCTCAAGATAAGATAGTTACATTGCCATGTTTTCCAACGATGAGCGATCAAGAAATCGATATTGTTTGTGATGCTTTGAGGAATTGGAATAATGATTGATTACTCTTTAATAGTTCCAATATATAAAAATGAGGATAACATTAGTTCCTTATTTATAGCATTGAGAAAAATTGATCTAAAGTTAGATTATCGATGCGAATTTATATTCGTTATCGATGGTTCTCCAGATCGATCAGAGCAATTAATCAATGAAATAAGGCATGAATTTGTACGTAACTCAAGTGTGATATCATTAAGTAAAAATTACGGTTCATTTACCGCTATTAGAGCTGGCTTAGAAGAAGCTAAGGGTAAGTATATAGCAGTTATGGCTGCAGATTTACAGGAGCCACCATCTCTTATTTTGGATTTTTTTGAGGGATTAGAAAATGACTGCTACGACGTTGTTTTTGGTCAGCGTATGTCCCGAAAAGATCCACCGATGAAGTCTCTTTTATCAAATGTATATTGGTCTTTATACCGTAAGATTGTAGAACCGGATATGCCTAAAGGTGGAGTGGATATATTTGGATGTAATAAGAAAGTTAGAGATAGTGTCATTGCTATTGAAGAGATCAATAGTTCTTTAGTCGCACAGCTATTCTGGGTTGGCTTTAGAAGAGGATTCATTCCTTACGAGCGATTAGAGCGTGTTGAAGGAAAAAGCGCTTGGAGTTTTAAAAAACGTTTTAAGTATATGTTAGATAGTATTTTTTCATATACGGATTTTCCAATTATACTTCTGCTTTCTCTTGGTTTTATAGGACTAGTGTTATCTATATTCTATATTTTCATTATTTTCATTGCTTATGCTTTGGGAGATATAGAACAACCAGGGTTTGCTTCGCAGAGTTTATTGATTACTGTTTTTGGGTGTTCTGTTTTATTTTCACAAGGCATATTAGGGTGCTACATTTGGAGGATTTTAGAAAACTCCAAGAAGAGGCCTTTATATTTTAAAAAGGATAAGGAAGATTAAATGTTTGTTCATGATGAGGCGTTATGCGAATCTGATAAAATAGGCGAAGGAACAAATATATGGGCTTTTGCTCATGTTCTACCAGGTGCTGTAATTGGTGAGAATTGTAATATTTGTGATAACGTTTTTATTGAAAACAAGGTTAGTCTTGGAAACAATGTAACAATAAAGTGCGGCGTTCAAATATGGGACGGTATTACGATTCATGACAATGTATTTATCGGTCCTAATGTTACTTTTACAAATGATAAGTATCCACGATCAAAGTGTTATCCTGAAGAGTTTGCTAAGACGATTATTGAGCAGGGAGCATCTTTGGGCGCTAACGCGACGATTTTACCGGGACTTACTATTGGCAAAGGTGCGATGATTGGAGCGGGTTCTGTTGTCACTCGTTCAGTTCCTCCTTACGCGACAGTTGTGGGTAATCCAGCAAAAATTATTAATTATAATACTGAATGCCTCATTTGTAATAGTTCTAATTATCAGGGAGCTAGTAATAATTCAGTAATGAGTGTATCAGGTTGCAAATTAGTAACGTTACCTTCCTTTAGTGATATGAGGGGAGATTTGACTGCTATGGAGTATGAGAAAGACTTACCATTCGTTCCTCAACGTTCTTTTCTCGTACATTCAGTAAAAACTGATAAGGTTAGAGGTGAGCATGCTCATAAGAGTTGTGAGCAATTTTTGATAGCGATATCGGGAACGCTTTCTGTGGTTGTTGATGATGGAGTTAATCGTCAAGAAGTTAAACTTAATTCTCCAGATATAGGTTTGTTCATACCCAATAAAGTATGGGGAATCCAATATAAATTTAGTTCAGATGCCGTGCTATTAGTTTATGCTTCGGAACCCTATGATAATTCAGATTATATAAGAGAATATGATGAGTTTTGTGAATATATTGAAAAATCATAGCTTTACTAAATTCATTTCCGTTGGGCTTATTAATACAATATCAACTATTTTTATATATCAATTATTATTGTTTTTTATTCCTGCTGTTTATTCTTACTCTATCTCTTGGTTATTAGGATTTATATTTATATTATTATTCTATCCCAAGTATGTATTCGAAGTTGGACTTTCGAAAAATACTATTGCGGTAACAGGATTGGTTTATTTGATTTCTTTATTTATAGGTGCTTTTTTAACTCAGCACTTAGTTTATGAAAAATTAGATAAAAGATTTGTGATATTTATTGTTTTAATAGTAACGACAATTTTTAATTATGTAATGTTGAGAGTTTTTTTAAAGAGATTAAATAATGTTAAAGAAAGAAATTGATCACTGGCTTATTTATGCAACGATTTTTATTGCACCTATTGTTGTTTATTTTTTCTATTTATCATCGTTTCCTTTAACTTATGATGAATTGAGAAGTGTTCAATCAGTGACAGTCGATTATAATTGGTTGCGGCAAGGTCGTTGGGGTATGTTCTATTTAAACATGTTCTATTCATCTAACCCCGTATTGCCATTTGTAGGTATTTATATTTCATCTGTTTTATGTGGAATTGTAGTTATAAAGCTATTCCTTTTTTCTAGGAGAGAGAGTACATTCAAAGCGTTATTGTTTTCATTGATAGTTTTTCTTTCTTATCCATCCCTGATATATTTTTATGATTTTAGCACTATTTCTTACTCTTTAGGATTTATATATATATTAACTTACTTTTCAGTTTTATATTTTTTAAGTGATAGTTTTTTAAAAAATTTAATAGCTATTTTGGCTTTAACAATTTCTATAGCTTTATATCAATCTTCTTTAACAGTATTTATTGTTATGTTTATGATTTCTTTGTTTTTCCGTAGTCATAATAATTTAGGAAAATTATTTTTAAAATTATTTATTGGCATTTTATTATCTATCGTAATTTATTATTTTTCCGTTAAATTTTTTGTATTAATTAATAATGTAGAGGCTAACTCTTATGTTTCTAGCTTTGTTAGTTACAAGTTTGACAAACAAAGTTTATTAATATTATTCACTAATTTTTTTCATCATGTATTTAGTTTTTACACATTCTCTTATAGTAAATTTATCAGTCATAACTATTTTTTGGTGATATTATTATTTTTTAGTGTTTTGTTCTCTTTTATTAACCATAAAAAAATAATTCCTAATAGTAAGATAGTAACAATATTCAAGTTATTAGTTATTATATTATGTCCTTTCACTCTTAATTTATTATCTCCTGTTGATATACCAACTAGGACACTTATCGCATTACCTCTTGCTGTATCTTTTTTGTCTTTCATCGTTCTTAGTCATTATCAAAATAAATTATTTATCGGACTTTCTATTTTTTCTGTTTTATTTAACATAATTTCTGTTAATAAATTATCATTTGTCAGTAAGAATGCATGGAATTATGATCAAAGAGTAGGAAGTATGATGATTGAAAGAATCTATAACAAACCTGGTTATACTGAACTGCTATTATCAAAAAATAAAATTCCAGTTCACTTGGTGGGTTTCATGGGAAGGAAGGAGAATCAGTATAATAGAGAAATTGAAAATATAGGAAAAAGCTTCTTCTCTTGGGGGAATAACGAACTTTTAAATGTAGCAAGACTGTTTAATACTATGGGTTTTGATGAGTTTAGGTTTGCAAATCCTCTGATGTTACAATCTGATTTTAATCAAATAAGAGATATGCCAAATTGGCCTGAGAATGGGTCTGTTCGTATTATTTCTGGTGCCGTGGTTATAAAAGTGTCTGACTATTCTGAAGCGCAAGTAAGAACTATGTGTTCAATTTTCAAAAAAAATAATATACCCGACTCTTGTTTAGTTACATATAATCCACAGTCTATTAAGTTCTCGATCCAATCATATGATAAAGATATGGAAATGTTAGATAGTCATATTTTGAAAGAAAGTCGATTAGTTAATGCTAGATATAGAAATGGTGTTCTTTTCCCTCTAAGTTCCGATTCTCAAATAATTCTGCCTAATTTTAACAATAATTCAAAAAATAGTGAAATATCTTTATCGATTAAAGGAGATTATGAGCACGATGATACAGTAGAAATATATTTTAAACGTACTGCTAATGAAGGATATAGTGCAAATAACATGATAAGAATAAATATTCTAGCATCTAATCCGAGTATTATTATTAATTTACCGTCTTATCTTTTTAAAAATGGATTGAGAGTTGATCCTTCAAATCATAAGACACCTATCAATAATTTTTCAGTAGACGTTAATAATATGTAAGTATACTTTTAACATGATATCTAATCAGGCTGTTAAGATACCAATAAAAATGCTTAGAAAATAGCTTTCTATTGGCATGTTGAGCGAGATGAATGGCTTCGATTTGAGGGAAATACTTTATTGTGTTTCCCTTTTTTTTCGCTCTCATACAAATATCTGCATCTTCAAAATACATAAAATAGGTTTCATCAAAACCATTGAGCTGCTCATAGCATTGAGCGGAGAAAAGCAAAAATGATCCTGCAGCCCAGTCTATCTCTTGGGGCGAGTGTATGGATGCTTTATCATAAATATCGTTGCGAGGTAGGCCTAGCAGTGATTTTAATGGATTAAGGAGTGAGTGACTGCGGCGAATGGAGTGATCAAAAATGGTCTTCTCTTTATCTTTATAGAGATTAATGGCGGCGATATCGGATTGATGCTGCTCTACTAGCTTCAGTAGTTTGGTAATCATACTCTTATCGATGATAACATCTGGGTTTAAGACTAAAAAATAGTCTTCTAGCGTCATTCCTAACTGCTGCTGTGCAAAGTGAAAAACATCGTTATTGTTCGCACCAAACCCTTTCGTTTTGTTGTCAGTGATAAGATGAATGGCATGACGCTCGCAATACTCACGAAGAAGAGGGCTAGGTTCAGTATTTGATTTCACTATCACCGAATAGTGAAGAGAGAGATTGCGTAGCGTATCGAATTGTATAATTAAGTCATCATGGTGATGATTGACGACGGAGATAAACAAGTTCATTAACATGTTCCTTTGCTTGGCGAGTAGCCTGTTGGAGCTTCAGCAATGATGCGTACCGCACAGTTAACATCAAAAGAATCACAACATTCATCTAGTTCAATTAATAAGGCATTCATGGCGTCCCACGAGAGTTTGTCCTCACATGCGGTCATGATTTTTTGATGACTGGTTCCTTCGACATTATCGCCAATCAATAGCTCTTCGTAGAGCTTTTCACCAGGTCGTAAACCCGTGAATTGAATTTCTATATCGCCATCGTCACTGTAACCATCATAATATTCGCTCATTCCCATGAGATGGATCATACGCTTCGCTAAATCGTGAATTTTGACAGGCTCGCCCATATCCAGCACAAACACTTGGCCATTAATGCCCATCGCACCCGCTTGGATGACCAGTTGTGCTGCTTCAGGGATCAACATGAAGTAGCGAATGATATCTGGATGCGTGACGGTAACTGGACCGCCCGCGCGGATTTGAGATTTGAATAATGGCACAACGGAACCGGATGACCCTAATACATTGCCGAATCGAACCATGGTAAATATCGTATGCTGCTGGGTTTCAGAAAGCGCCTGTAACACCAGTTCAGCGAGGCGTTTAGTCGTGCCCATAATGTTGGTTGGTCGGACAGCTTTATCGGTTGAAATTAACGTAAAATGTTCCACTTTGGCTTGAATGGCGGCTTGCGCACAAGCTAATGTACCAAACACATTGTTACGTAATCCTTCTATGACATTACTTTCTACTAATGGGACATGTTTATAGGCAGCAGCATGGTAAACGGTATTAACACCATAGTGCGTCATAATTTTGAATAAGCGGTGTTTGTTTTGTACCGATCCCAGTGCTGTGATGATAGCGGTGTCGAGCGATAGATTTTTTTTCAGTTTCTGTAAATCTTGATCAACACGATAGAGGTTGTATTCATTGAGTTCAAATAGTACGAGTGTTTTAGGGCGTTGAGTTAAAATTTGTCGGCACAGCTCAGAGCCAATAGAGCCACCCGCACCAGTGACCATGACATGTTGTTCAGCGATATTTTTAGCCAGTAAGTTAGTATCAGGATCGACAGGAGCCCGACCTAATAAGTCTCCGACATCCAGATCTTGAATGTCAGTCGGTCGTGCTTTGCCGGTTGCAATATCATCGACAGAAGGGACCGATTGCAAGGCTATCGGCCAAGTGGACAATTTTTCGACTAATCGTAATCGTGCGCCACGGTTAATATTATTAATGGCCAGTAAAAGTTTGACGGGATCATAAAGAGTCTGAAGCCGAGGAAAATCACTACTGTGATGCACGCGTATCCCTAAAATAATTTGTCCTGCTTTCGCAGGATCATCATCGAGCATAATCACGGGGTGATAGTCGTTACCTTGAATTAATGTATAAGCCAGATCGCGTCCTGTTGTGCCAGCACCATAGATGAACACATTGGGTTTTTTACGTTTATAATAATGGTAGTAAATAGTACGAATTAAAATCCTTGGCCCACCAAGGAAAAGCGTTGCTAAGCCAACATAAATGAATGGCACACTGCGAGGGATAAAAGCATGCAGAAAAAAACCACTCAACGCTAATGTTATTGAGGAAATGATGACGGATAAGAATATATAGCCGATCGCCGGTAACATCATGTAGCGCAGCACCGCACGATACATACCTAGCCGTACAAAGCACGTCAAAGTGACACACGTCGTCACCAACAAAGTGATAATTTCATTGATGCCTAACGGAAACCAAAGCATATCTAAGCGCAAAGCAATCGAGCAATATAGTGAGATAACAATGGCCACTACATCATAAGATATTGATATTATGCGTTTATTTTTTCTATTAGTTTCGAGTAACGTCTGGAGAGGTGAGAGCATTGACGATAGAGTCCTTCCATATGTAAGAATAACCAGTATCCAAGATGGGTTGGTATTTATATCATTATGAGGTTAGTTTAAGCACTAACGTTCTGTTTTACCAGTTAGATTATGTTTAAATATGCCATAATTACTAAAAGAATCTGATACTTATATGGAGATACTATTTGAAAGTACTGATAACCGGAGTGACGGGGTTTGTCGGCTCTGCTGTCGCCAAACACGGCGCTCATTTCAAGTGGCAGATAGAGGGGCAATGCCGAACGCTGCCTTCGACTAAGCTTACGTATTCGGTGCATTGTTTATCTATCGATTCGCAAACAGATTGGTCTTCATGCTTATATGAAAAAGAGGTGGTGATACATTGTGCGGCAAGAGTACATCAAATGGATGAAAGTCCAGAGATCGCATCCAAAGCTTATCTCGAGGTCAATACCCATGGAACTTTGAATCTGGCGCGCCAAGCCGCTCAAGCAGGAGTTAAGCGATTTATTTTTCTTAGTTCGATCAAAGTCAATGGTGAGCAAACCGAACCAGGGCAGCCTTTTACCGCAGAGTTTCCACCTATTCCTCTAGATCCTTACGGGGCGAGTAAATATCATGCCGAGCAAGGGCTGAGGGAAATCGCGCAAGAAACCGGAATGGAGGTAGTGATTATCCGCCCCCCACTGGTTTATGGTCCAGAAGTCAAAGCCAACTTTTTATCCATGATTCAATGGATAGACAAAGGTATACCGCTACCGTTAGGGCGGATAAAAAATCAGCGTAGTATGGTGTTTATTGATAACCTTGTATCACTAATTACTACGGCCGCTGAACATCCGGAAGCGGTGAATCAGACTTTTTTGGTTTCCGATAATGATGATGTGTCGACCACCGAGTTGTTACGTTTAATCGCTAGTAGTTTAGGAAAAAGAAGCCGTTTGTTGCCCGTACCTAGCCATTTATTAGTGATGTTATTACGTATGCTCGGTAAAGGGGATATCGCAGAGAAGCTGACAGCTAATTTACAAGTTGATCTACAGCATACACAGCGAATATTAAATTGGCAGCCGCCAGTGGCCTTAGCACACGGTATTCAATCTACAGTGGATTATTATCAAGCGCAGAAATCTTCGCATAAAGAATATGGAGCACACCTATGATCCGAGTGATTGATTTTTTATTGGCCTTAATCGGGCTGTGTTTACTTTGGCCAGTCTTACTGATCATTTGCCTGATTGGTTACTTTGATACTGGTTCTCCCGTCTTCTTCCAGCAACGTGTTGGTAAAAATCGCCACCTGTTTACCTTAATTAAGTTTCGTACCATGCCTGTCGATACTCAATCGGTGGCTACACATTTGGTTGGTAAAAGCTCTGTAACTCCCTTGGGCGGTTTTTTACGTAAAACTAAACTGGATGAACTACCACAATTAATTAATGTGGTGAAAGGCGACATGAGTTTAGTGGGACCGCGTCCGTGTTTAGCCAATCAACAAGACGTCATTGAAGCGCGAGAAATACGTAATGTATTTACAGCAAGACCTGGTATTACCGGGTTAGCGCAGATTGAGGACGTCGATATGAGCACACCAACGCGGTTAGCGGAGTTAGATGCAAAGATGTTAGAGTCTTTGACGGTCTCCCTCTATTTTTCATATATAGTCAAAACAGTCTTGGGTGCTGGCACCGGTGATAGAGTGTAAATAGTGGCTCAGCAAACTAGGCAGGCTTATGAATGGTTATATCTAAGTTCAGTGCTATTAATAGAGTGTGCTCTAGATAAAAAGAGGCCCCAGCGGGTGCTGAGGCCTGATGTGAATAGCTAGATTTTAATGCATTGGTGGCCTTGCGTACCAAGGGGCTCGCGAATCAGTCATACCATATAATGAGTATTGACGTCCCAGCATCTGACCGCCATCACGTTGCAGTGGTAGCCACGAAATTGTGGTGCGATTCTTCGTTGGTGTCACAGTCATGATATCCAGAGGAATCGACACATAGAACCCTTTATTAAAGCTCCCCTCACCAAACTCTTCCGCCGACATATCGGTTTTAGTTGCAAATACACCGGCTATCACACCGCTATCAAACTGTTTCGAAAAGTCGACGGTCACACCGACATCTTCGGCAAGATAGCGTCCTGCACTGATTTGTACCAGCGTATTATCAAACGCATTCCAGAATTTTGGCTGCCAATATAATGTCGCATGCCCAGTGGCGACGCCAGTTTGTACGCGATAGGATTGCCCTGTTTCGCTATCATAGTGACGCTCTTCTTTGAATAGGCCAGTATAAGTATCGGGATCTCTCTGCCTAACATAGTTGGCATCGACCCCTAATGCCCAGTTTGAACCTAACGGACGATACAGCAGTTCACCGCCTGCACCCGCGTACATCGACTCTAAATACCCAGCATAAGCTTGACCATAAAAATTCGTACTCAAGCGATCAAAGTAGTTAACCTGCAAGGTATCTAAACGCAGTGTTTTAGAGAAATATTCGCGGTTTAGCGTACGGACACGTTTAACATTGGTGCCATCTGGCGGAACCTCATAGTTAAACTGATCGTAATTATCAATGATATTACCGTAGAAGCTGCCTGAGAAAAGCCAATGGTTACCTAGGTGGTACGAAGCGCCACCGACAACACCAACAGAATATAAATAAAAGTTTTCAGCGCCACCAAAGGATTGCTGTAACTTAGGCGCGATCCCGTAATAGAGGTTTTGTTCATTGCCAGCCATTTTTTGGCCAGTAACCGCGACTGGATTACCGGTTTCACGAGAGTCTTCAAAGCGTGCGCCTGGGTAGTCATGCTCTTTAACCTGTTTAAACGACGCAGTATCGATTCTGGTTTCAGTGATAGGTTGGCGTTGGGCTAATTCAACAAAGCGATAGGTTTTTGCATCAATACCTGTGTTAGCAAGCAAGGTTGCAGCACGTTCTTCGCCTTCTTTACGTTCACGGTATTTAGATTGAGTTCCAGTGACTGTCACTGTTTCACCATCTTTGTATATTTTCGGATGAGAGAACCCCGCAACTTTATGTAGATCTGTCGTGAGTGTTTGCCATTCTTGGTCGGTTAACTGTTGCTTACTGCTTTGAGGGGCATAGCGAGGCTTCTCATCATCTACCCACACTTGATCGAGGTTGGATAGGTTGGTATGCATGGTAAAACCAGCGGTAACCGTATTGCCACGCTCATAGCTTACCTGTAATTGTCCCCAATTAGTAAATGCGTACACCGCGCCAAAGTTCCATGGAGTCGGTTGTGGCATTGAAATACGTCCACGTGTGACAGGAAAGTCACTGCGATAATCATTCCCATCGTACTCAATTTTTAACGAAAGCGGGGCATACGGTGTTTGATATTCTATGCCACCGAAGACTGAGGTACATCCGGTAAAGAGGCGATCAATATCAAAGCTACCGCCATTACCTTTATACCCTGAGTTACGTTGACAATCGACAGACACTGAGTTATCACCGGTTAAATTGGCACGATTACCGATATAACCCCAACCTAAACCTAAAGTAAAATCGAATGGGCCGACTTGCTTACTGGCTGCAATAAACTCACCGTCAAATAAGCCAGTACCACCAAAGTCACGGAGGCCAACAGAAAGCGCTGGTAGGTAGTAACCTTCCTTTAACACTCGTAATTTTACATCAAAGCTTTTATCCGTGTATTCCGTATCACCACTAAAGCTTTCACTTTGGCTATATAATAAATCATGCACTTGCGTATAACGAGCGGTAGTTTCTAACCAAGGAAACAGTTGCAATGATAGGTGATAATGCAAATATTCAGCATTATTGGTGACGCCTAAACTTAACTCGCCTTCTGGCATCATACGTGCAGACGGCATTTGCATAAGCCCGGTACCACCAAAATCGGTTTGTGAATGGTGTAACTGGGGCGCTGAAAACTCATCCGCGTAAGCGGTAGGTATATTAGTTAGAGTTAACACAGCCAGAGAAGCGATTATTGGGTATTGAGTAAAGCGCTTGGGGGAATAATGTCTTGGTTTCATGGTAATCGGTTTCTCAATAATTCAACAACAACTTGATTAGTACTGACGTTAGGTTTATCCACATCAAACCACGTATGGGCATGTGGCATAGAAACATAAACAATGGCACCAGGCGCAACCTCGTGAAAATCACGGTTCCAATAAGCAATCTTATGAGTTTCTACTTGGCCACTGGGTTGAATGACAGTCAGTTTGGAGAGGCTATTGGTTAATAAGCCGGCAGAGTCAGCATACGTTTTGGCATCTTGGCGTTGGCGCCAAGGTTGCTCGCCCTCATTTTTCACATTCCCTAGCACTAAGACAGAGTCTGCATGAGTCCGTAAATTTAACACCCATTGCCCAGAGATAAGCGGGTTGACTGCTGCATTGATGCGTGTTGCATCGGGATCAATTGGTGTTGTGATTTTGTGACCAAAGCGCATCTCTCGAATGGTTTGTCGTAATTTGTGCCAATGATTTTTTTGCGACATAGGGGCAAAATCTTCTTCGTTTGCCAAGCGCATCAGTGTTTCTTGTTTTAGCGCTAAAGGAGAAGACACATCATACAACCCGCTCGATTGCCAATGAATATCGAGTGTTGAGGTATCGAGTTGTTGTAATGCTGTAAAGACTGATTGAGAGACCCGTGGTTGTTTTGCAAAGCTCACTTGTATTTTGGCGTTATCATCTAATACTACTTTGACAGTCGTTTTGGGTTGCTGGGCATAAGCGGTCGTTGCAGCAATAGTACAAAGCAATAATGTAGACGCTGTACACTTAAAAAAAGACATGACTAATGGCCTCCAACAAAGGGTTTAGCTTCAGTAATCGTCAGCATGGGTAATTTGGGCGCTAAATGTTGCTGGCTTTTTACTACATGCCCCGATTGAGGATTAAGCCAATAGTAATTGGTGTAAGACTCATCGAGCAAAGGAATCGAAACCGATTCCGAAAACGCGAGCACAGTTTGCTCTCCTTTGAGAGGGGTGTTGAGTGTAGTACTTCCTAGGTTGGTAAAAGATGAGGTAGCTTGATAACGGTGATGATTACCAGGTTGCCAAGAAAGTTGATAATGCCATTGTTTCGGTGTTGTTGGTTTTTGTAAACCTAAAGTTAAAGGATCAGGTTTATTAGCGCGGAGTTGAGTAATATTACCATGACCTAAATTGACCGTTTTTATAATTCTTCCTGCACGGGTAATAATTAATTCATGATTAGATGACAGCCATTTTAATGCGGGTGGAGAATTATTACTTTTATCGTGTTTAGTTGTTTCGGACCAAGCTAATACTAATAATGCTGACGCACTATCATTCTCTTGAACAATAATATTAGCATAAGGAGAAGATTGTATTTTTTGAACGGACATCTCATTATTTTCCGTTCCCAAAAAGGCGAGTCTCATGGTTTTTGAAAGTGCTGAGCCACTTGATGTACATCCACTAAGAAACAGTAGTGATAGGCTACATAGAATAAGAAGAAATAACTGACGCATGAACAATGAACTTATAATAAGTTTAGGATAGAAAAAAACAACCGCATAGGCGGTTGTTTTGTCACAATACAGCGCTGCTTATAGAGCAGTTGCTGAAGTACTTGTACTGGTTGAAGTACTGGTACTGGTAGACGTGCTGGTAGACGTGCTTGTTTCACCATCAGATGAATTAGAATCGCTACCTGCAGCAATTGCCGCGCCAGCCACAACTGCGCCTGCAATACCAACAGCGGTGGCTGTCACTGCACCAGTTGCAACGCCAGCCGCGGCTGCCGCACTACCTGCTGCTGTGCCGGCTGCGCCAGTTGCTGCAGTTGTTGTCGCAGTACCAGTTGCTCCAGCACTAGCACCGGTGGTACCTGCTGTAGTACCAGCAGTACCACTACCAGTGGTGCCACTTGTTGCAGCTGTACTTGTTTCAGTCGCTGCATACGCGCTTGTACTCATTACTAACGCTGTTAGTAATGCAATCGCTGTTTTTTTCATAGTAAATCTCCATGGAGAACGTGTTAGTAACATCGATGTTCACTCAAATATTGAGTCTCATATAAGATAAAATTATCTGAATGAAATGTAAACAAGATTAAATATAAACAGTCATAACTCTAACAGTAGATTAACCATAATCATCTTCACATTTTACCTTACGCACGCTATCATGCGTCGGCTTTAAATTTTGAATATCGTTACTTCGAGAGCTCTTCCTCTCATGGGGATGTGGTGTCCTTCGGCGGTAGCGTGTTTAAATAAAAAAATTGTTAAAATTATAAATAAACATATTGATTCTAACTCGATGAATTTTTTGGCTTAAAAATTTATCCGACTAGTATAGTAAGTCAATATGGATAAAATAAATAAGTTTCAAACAATAGTTTTGGAGCAAACGTTTAGTTGGTTAAGAGAAATCTCTTGCCATAATGATGAAATTATCGATATCTTATCTCGACGCTCATGGCCGGAGGTGTATCTACACCAATATCCAAGAATGAGCGGACGAAAGGACGTATTATCTTAAATCTTAGGAAGTTGGTGTGTTAAACAAGTCGATCACTCTTATTTTGGTATCTTGCACGCTTGCAGGATGCTCTATTCCCGGCTCTAATCTCACGACAAGCGATAAAAATATAGCTTGGAACGCAGACGACAGTGCCGATACCCTCTCCTCACGTGTCAATGTTTACCCTCTGACTCCCAACTTAATTAATGAACTTAAGTATCATCAGCTTATACCAAAAACTCAGCCTAATGCGGGTTTGGAAAAGCAGCTAGCGGATTACCAATACAAAATTGGCCCAGGCGATGTACTCAACGTCACTATTTGGGATCATCCTGAATTAACCATTCCTGCCGGTTCTTACCGTAGCTCGGAAGAGGCGGGGAACTGGGTTCACTCTGACGGTACGATTTTTTATCCATACATTGGTAAACTAAAAGTAACGGGCTTAACCGTCACACAAGTGCGAGCATTGATTACTGAACGGATTAAAAAATACGTTGAAGATCCTCAAGTTGATGTCAACATTGCGGCGTTTCGTTCACAAAAATCTTACGTAACAGGAGAGGTGAACAAGCCGGGCCCACAGCCTATCTCGAATATCCCGTTAACGTTACTTGATGCAATTAACCGTGCTGGCGGTATCACTAAAGATGCCGATTGGCGCAACGTAACGCTAAGCCATCACGGAAGTGAAGAGCACCTTTCTTTATATGCATTAGTACAAAAAGGCGATTTAACACAAAACCGTTTATTGCATAAAGGCGATATCATTCACGTGCCGCGTAATGATGCGCAGAAAGTCTTTATTATGGGCAGCGTTGATAAACCGCAAGTAGTAAAAATTGACCGTACGGGGATGAGTTTGACCGAAGCGTTGGCTAGTTCAGGCGGGATTAACGAAGCCCAAGCCGATGCCACTGGTGTGTTCGTGATTCGCAGTACAGGCATGGCTAATAAACAGCACAAAGGTAGCAAAACACCACTTGCCGATGTGTATCAGCTTAATATGCAAGATGCGACAGCACTTGTGATGGGCACTGAGTTTGAATTAAAACCGTACGATGTGGTGTACGTGACCACCGCACCAGTAGCACGCTGGAATCGTTTGATCAGTCAACTAGTACCAACCATCAGCGGATTTAATAACCTGACTGAAGGTATGCTACGTCTAAAAAACTGGCCGTAACCGGAACACAATAAGGATATAACCGTGTTTGATAACATTCTTGTGGTTTGTGTCGGAAATATATGCCGCTCCCCAATAGGGGAGCGCTACCTACAAACCTTACTTCCGCAGAAAAACATTGCCTCGGCGGGGATTGCCTCAAAGCGCAGTGGATTGGTTGGCAAACCTGCAGACAGCATGGCTGTACAAGTGGCCGATGAGCATGGGGTCGATATTAGCGCTCATCAATCTCAGCAGCTCACCGCTGAATTGTGTGCACAGTACGACTTAATCTTAGTGATGGAAAAAGGCCATTTATCCGCACTCTCTGAGATAGCGCCGGAAGCACGCGGTAAAGCTATGCTCTTTGGTCAATGGATAGGCCAAAAAGATATCCCTGATCCATACCGTCAAAGCAAAGAAGCTTTTGATTACGCCTACCAATTGATTGTTCAAGCTGCCGATGCTTGGCGAGCCAAACTTTAATACGACTATAAAAATTATGACTGATTCAAGATCAAAAGCCGTCAGCTCAACTGACAAAGACGAAATAGATTTAGGCCAACTGTTTGGCACCTTATTGGATGGCAAATGGGTCATCGTAATAGTCACTTGCTTGTTTATGCTAATTGGTGTCGCGTATGCTTTGCTCGCGACACCGATTTATCAATCGGATGCCTTAATTCAAGTGGAACAAAAAAGCTCAGGTGGGTTCTCTTCTGTAGTCAGTGAAAACTTAGGTGACATGTTTTCTTCTGAATCGACAGCCGATACAGAAATTGAACTTATCAGATCTCGCATGGTGTTAGGCGGCACGGTCGATAAGTTTAATTTAACCACTGTGGTTAAGCCAAACTATATCCCTGTTATTGGTAAAGGGTGGGCGCGTTTAACCGATGATGAGCAAAAAATCAAAGTCACTCAATTTGATATTGCCGACAGTTATCAACATGAGCCGCATGAATACCATATTCAAGTGATTAACGGTAAACAGGGCACTTATCAATTAGTCGATGATAATGCTCAAGTGCTACTTAAAGGCCGTGTAGGTGCAACCAGTGCTGGACACGGATTTGTACTCAAAGTGAGTGATATTCAAGCGGATGATGGTTTTGAATTTTCAATTGTAAAACGTAACCGTATTGATGCTGTGCAATGGCTAAAAACTCATTTATCTGCAGAAGAGCAAGGCAAGCAAACAGGTATTATTCGCTTAAGTTTTACTTCCGATAATGCTGACTTTTCTGAAGCTTTGCTTGATAACATTTCGCAGCGTTATTTCTTGCAAAATGTTGAGCGTGATTCCGCAGAAGCAGAGCAAAGTATTCATTTCTTAAAAGAAAAATTACCTCAATTAAAAGCAAAGCTGATTGAGTCAGAAAACAAACTTAACGATTACCGTAAAAAGCGTGAATCTGTTGATTTAACGATGGAAGCAGAGTCGACACTTAAAGTGATGGTCAACTTAGATGCACAGCTGAATCAGTTGACCTTTAAGGAAGCAGAGATCAGCCAAAAATACACTAAAGACCACCCTGCATACAAATCTTTACTAGATAAGCGCCAAACACTATTAGGTGAAAAAGCGAAGCTTAATAAAAAGATTGAGAACCTACCAGAAACACAAAAGCGTATTTTAAGCTTGCAACGTGATGTACAAGTGAATCAACAGATTTATGTACAATTGCTTAATAAAGTCGAGGAGCTAAATGTCGTTAAAGCCGGCACAGTTGGCAACGTACGCATTATAGATCATGCTCAAACTTTCTCTGACCCTGTTAAACCAAAGAAACTACTTGTTGTTTTAATTTGTACGATTCTGGGTGGTTTAATGAGTGTTGCATATGTTCTTTTACGTGCTGCAATGCATAAAGGTATTGAAACGCCAGATCAAATAGAAGAGCTAGGGCTATCAGTTTATGCCAGTGTGCCTAAATCCGAATTACAGATGAACTTGGCAGAAAAATTGAAACGCCTGCGTAGTAATACTAAGGAAATGAATCTATTGGCAGAGCTTAATCCTGCTGATTTATCGATTGAGGCATTACGTGGGCTAAGAACTAGTTTGCACTTTGCCATGATGGAGGCGAACAATAATATTCTAATGATCTCAGGCCCGGCACCTGGTATTGGTAAATCATTTGTTTCTACCAACTTTGCCGCGGTTTATGCCAAAACAGGTCAGCGTGTATTATTGATTGACGCAGATATGCGTAAAGGATATTTACAACAAGCGTTAGGTTTAAGTAATGATAATGGTTTATCTGACTACTTAAGCGGCAAGATAGAAACTGAGGTGCTAGTGAAAAACACCGCAATTGAAAACTTGGATGTTATTACCCGCGGGCAAGTGCCACCGAACCCATCAGAACTCTTAATGCATAAACGTTTAGATGAGTTATTAGGTTGGGCATCAGGGCAATACGATTTAGTGATTGTCGATACCCCGCCTGTTCTTGCGGTAACCGATGCCAGTATTGTGGGAGCGAAAGCAGGTACCACACTTATGGTGACACGTTTTGGTGTCAATACAGCCAAAGAAATTGAAGTTGCGAGAGCTAGGTTTGAGCAATCAGGTATAGAAGTTAAAGGTGTTATCTTTAATGCGATAGAGAAAAAAGCGTCAAGCCATTATGGCTATGGCTACTACAACTATTCATATTAAAAAAACAAATATTATAGAAATTAAAGGTTAGGGTAAAATGTATAACTCAAAAATTAAAGTTAAAAAAAGTCAGTTAAGCGGTTCAGTTAAGGTTAGTGGTGCCAAAAATAGTGTACTTAGATTGCTAGCAGCAACAATTTTATTTGATGAGGATATTGTATTAAACAACTATCCAAGTGAACTTTTAGATGTAAAAATCCATGAAGATATGTTGTCTTATTTAGGTAAAACTATTAATCATGATGATGATAAAGTTGTGATTAAACAAGATGGTGATCTAAATACAAACTTAGAATGGCACGATCGTTCAATCCGAAATACTCTTTTAATTTTGGGGGCATCTGTTGCTAAATACGGATTTGGTCGAGTACCTTTACCTGGAGGCTGTAAGCTAGGTGAACGTAAGTATGATATTCATGTACATGTTTTAGAATCATTAGGTGCCCAAGTATATGAAGATGGAGATTACTTAGTCGCTAAGTCTGATCATAGACTTAAAGGTACAGATATAACTTTACGTATGCGGTCAACTGGTGCAACCGAAAATGCTATATTAGCTTCTTGCTTGGCAGACGGTAAAACTCGAATATACAATCCACATATTCGTCCTGAAATAATAGATTTAGCACACTTTTTAAATAAAGCTGGCGCTAAAATTAAAATCTATGGTCAAGAAAGAATTGAAGTTGAAGGTGTTCCATCTCTAGGTAAGGCTGTACATGATGTTATGCCGGATAATATGGAAGCATTAACTTGGGCTATTCTTGCTACCATGACTAACAGTGAAATACGTATAGATAATTTTCCATTTGAAGATTTAGAAGTCCCACTTATCCATCTTCGAGAAAGTGGCGTAAATCTATATCGTAATAAAAATAGTGCGATTGTTGCTAAAGGTAACTGCTATCCAGTAGAAATCAGCACTGGACCATATCCTGGTATCAATTCAGATATGCAGCCTCTATTTGCCGCATTTGCGTCTTTATGTAAAGGAACAAGTCATATTATTGATTTACGTTTTCCTGGTCGCTACGCATATGGGGAAGAAATGAATAAAATGAATATTGAAACTTCAGTCCAAGGCGATTTATTTGCTATCACAGGTTCTGATAATATTATTCCGGCAGAAGTTAAAGCACTTGATTTAAGAGCTGGTATCGCGCTGTTAATGTTAGGAATGGTGGCTAAAGACGGAGAAACCACAATTCATGATGCATGGCAAATTAAGAGAGGCTATAACCAGATTATTGAAAAGTTGCAGTCTCTAGGTGCTAATGTAACAGAAGAAGTTTAATTATTAATAATGGCGATATTCTATTAAGAATATCGCCATTGTTTAATATTTAAATCGTAATGGGTTTTATTATATGAACATTTATGAAAATGTCGATTTATCATTGATATCTAACTGGAAAGTTGGCGGTAAAGCGAAATATCTAATCGATATTGAAAATATTGAAGATTATTCCAAGAGCTTAAGTTTTATTAAAGAAAAAAATATTAAAGCGTTAGTGATTGGAAAAACAAGTAATCTTTTATTTGATTCAGTAGATCTAAATATCGCACTATTAAGGCTGGGCCAATCTTTTTTTTCTATCAAAAAGCAAGATAGTAATCTAATAGTTGGTGCTAGTACGCCTTGCTATTCACTAGCAAGAAAAGCACAGCAACTAGGCTTATCTGGTTTAGAGCATATAGTGGGAATACCGGCGACGATTGGTGGTTTAATTTACATGAATGGTGGAAGCAAACGCAAAACCATTTCGGAAAATATTGTGTCAGTTACCTCTATAGATAACGATGGAAATATTATAGAAAGAAATCGTGAACAATGCGAATTTTCATATAGGAAAAGTATTTTTCAGAAAATACCTGATGAATTGATCTTATCTGTAGAATTAAAATTATCTTTAGATGATAGTAAAAAAATACGAAAAGAAAATTTACAAATATTGAGAGATAGAAGAAAAAAATTCCCAAGAAAGCAGCCTAGTTGTGGATCGGTTTTTATAAGTAACCCTGTTAATTATAAGACGGTTGGCCCCCCTGGAAAAATCATAGAAGACTTGGGATTGAAAGGTTTAAAGAAAAATAAAGCTCAAATTTCTGATATCCATGCTAATTTTATTGTAAATATTGGCGGCGCTAATAGTAATGATATTTTATTTTTAGTAAAAGAAATTAATGATAAAGCGAGGTTGATTTCTGGAATTGAATTAGAGTCAGAAGGATTATTCGTCAATAAAAATGGATATTTAACTCCTTTGCACTTGGTTAATATTGATGAATGAACTTTATAAAAAAATATGTTCTGTTTTTATATCTAATATTTTTTCACTAATTATCGCTGCATTTTCTCTCTATATATTAGCGAAAGGATTAGGAGCTCAAAATAGAGGAATATACGCTGCACTACTTGTTGTTCCCTATATTATAATTGCTCTTTCTGAGGGAGGTGTAAGGCAAGCTTCTATTAGTCTAATTGGTAGTGGAGAATATAATATATCGAAAGTGTTCAAAACTGTAGATCTATTTAATTATATATCAGGTTTTATAGGGTTTATTCTCTGTTTCTTTATTTTATATGGTCTATATCTTAATGAATACTCGATACAGTTTTTAGTTCTCTCATCTTTAATTGTGCCTCTGAGTGTCAAATATAATTCCTATCGCGGTTTTTTTCTTGGCCTAGAAGATATTAAAACATTTAATATTTCAACTTGGCTCAATAAACTAATAGTTTTTATTATTCTAATTTCTTTTTATTACTTTGAAATTATAAATATAGAAGTTGCATTATTTTCCGTTTGCATTGGATTGTTTATATCTGTTGTTTATTGTGAGTTTAATATTCGAAAAAAACTAATAAAAGAAGATTTGATTTTTAGCTCGGAACTACTATTTAAAATGCTAAAGATTGGCTTTTTATTTGCCGTTGCATACTTTTTGATTCAAATCAACTATAAGGTTGACGTGATATTTTTGAAAAAGTTATCTACGGAAAGTCAGGTTGGACAATACTCTGTTGCTGTCCAAATTGCAGAGATGGTTTGGCAATTACCTACTGCTGCTTTAACAGTGTTGATGTCTCGAAGTGCCAATGATAAACAGAAAAAAAGAATGCATGATACGTTAATTAAGACATCTAGAGTCATCTTTTGGCTTACTTTAATTTGTATTGTCTTTGTTCTATTACTATCTTCGTTCTTTAGCGTAATCGTCTTTGGTATGCAATATCAGGATTTGACTAATATTCTTATATTATTAGCCCCTGGACTTGTCCTAGCTTCTTTTTTCAAAACATTAAATGCTTATTTTGCGGGTACAGGTCGACCTCAACCAGCAATAATTGCAATGACTTTTTCAGTATTAATTAATATTTTATTAAATGCGATGCTGATTCCAAAGTATGGTTCTTTTGGTGCCGCTATTGCTTCGACTATTAGTTATACAGTTATGGCGTTACTAATAGCAAGTATTTTTAAGAGAGAATCAGGAAATACGTGGTTTGATTTTTTCAAAATAAAAATAAGTGATATAAGATGAGTTTAATATATAAGCTTAAAGCATTAATAGGTAAAATACTATTCAATGTAAAAATTGAAGATGAATTGTATAGATATATAGGTCTTTATCAAAGAAAGCATGTAATTATTTCTCGTATTTTAGAGAAACGATTTTCTTTAAAATACGGGTGTTATATATCGAGAAAAGCAAATATTGGTAAAAATATAAGCTTTAGACACCCAGTCGGTGTTGTTATCGGTGAAGGCGTCGAGATCGCTGATAATGCAGTTATATATCAAAATGTTACAATAGGAGCTGCTAAATCTGGAGATGCATTGAAGGGGTTCTATCCTAAAATAGGACATAATACAACGATATTTTCTGGTGCAGTTATAGTTGGTAACATCAATATTGGTGCTAATTGTATTATTGGGGCCAATACCGTATTAAATAAAGATCTGAAATCTAATTCAGTATATACCATTAATTCCAAGGATGAATCACAGTGATGCCAAATAGTGATGAACTAGTGTCTGTAATTATGCCAGCATTCAATTCGGCAGACACTATTATTAAGTCGATTGAGTCTGTTGTTGAACAAACTTATAAAACTATCGAGTTAGTAATTATTGATGATGGGTCTCAAGACAATACGAGATTTTTAGTGAATGAATTTTTATCCGATAAAAATATTGAGATAGAAATAAAACTTATTGATAACCATTATAAAAAAGGCGCTAGAGGAGCTAGGCAGTCAGGAATAGACTATGCTAACGGTCGTTATATTGCCTTTTTAGATAGTGATGATACCTGGTTACCAAATAAGATTGATGTGCAAATCTCTTTCATGAAAAGCAAGAACGTTGGATTTTGCTTTTCGAACTATTATATGAAGAAACATAATCAACAAAAGGAATTTATCGCACGTGATGTCGTTGACTTTAATGGATTAACAAAAACATGCGATATTGGCTGCCTAACAGTGATCTTAGATAAACAGAGCATAGATGATATTATAGTTCCAGATACTCCAAAAGAAGATTATGCATTATGGTTAAGTATATTAAAAAATTCTGATTTAAAAGCATACAATGTTGGTCAGGTTTTGGCTGTTTATAATGTACAAGATTCGAGTTTATCTTCTAATAAATTTAAAGAAGTATATAAACAATTCTTTGTTTTAAGAAAAGTCGCAAATTTGAGTCTTTTAAATGCTATGTATAAAGTAACACATTATGTTTTCAATGGACTAATTAAGCATAAATTATGAATAATAAGCATTATACAAACTTTTTTCTATTATTATTTTTCTTTCCACAGTTTATAACATTTGTTGGTTTAGCTGTAGAACAAATATTTACTATAATGCTTTTTGTGTTTTGTTCTTATTATGCAGTAGTAAAAGAGGGAAAAGTTAAAATTCTACCAATGGTAGTAAGCTTTTTGTTCTTACTTCTGCTCAGTATTTCCTTATTAAGAAGTGCTAATTCTTCCACACTAGGCGATATATTTGAATTAGCTAAACCTTTTTATTTTTTATCTTTTTATTATTTTTCTTATAAATTTTTCAAGAAGAATATTTTAACAAAAGAAACACATGAAAATTTGATATTTGATTTTTTACTTTCCGTCATCATATTAGTTATATTAGTTATATTAGAAGCTAGAGTTGGTATTTTTAATACTATCTTTCATTATTTATATAAAGATCTTAGAGGTGGTGTACAGTTTAAAGCTGTAGGCTCTTTTATAAGCCCATACACTCTTGGTTCTTTCTTGATTTTACCATTTTTCATAAATATGTTTCTTGTTTTTTTTACAAATAAGAAAATAAAACATTTCACTATTATGATTTTAGTTTTGATTGGTATAATTTCAACTCAAAGCAGGACCACTTTATTATCACTTTCTTTGACATTGTTATGTTTTCTTATCCTTTCTATATTTTCTTTATGGATAAAAGGGAGAAAAACTTCTTTAATAGTCATAGGCTCTTTTGTCTCTTTAATAGTAATATTTTGGTCAGATATTGATGACTTTTTTATTCATCAGTACGGATACCTCTATAGTGGCTTAAAAGTTGTCTTTGATAATTTTAGTTTAGATGACCTTGATGGTTTGATTTACTCTACACCTTCGATTGGTAACCGTTATGATCAGATGTTAGAAGTAATAAGATTACAGTCACCTTTACCTTTACTTGGTATAATGATAGGTAAAGACGTAGTTTACCCTGAATCTTTTTATGCAATGTATCTACTGAGAGTTGGGCTGTTAGGTATTATTTTACACTTTTCCATGATTATATTTGGAATAGTTAATTCTTTGAAAATTTCAAAGTTTTATATTAAAAATCAAATGAAATCCTTATCTGCAATATATTTAGGATTGTCAATGTATTACATTTCTTTGGGCTTTAGTTATTTTTCTTCTGCCGTCAATGATCAAACTCGTACTGGTTTCATATTTTATGCTTCTTTAGGGATTTTGAGTGCGATTAGATATAAACATAAAAATGGAGTCACTGTATGATTTCTATAGGAATCTTAACATATAAACGAACTGATCTGCTTTTATCAACTATCAATGACATTAATAAAACAGAACATGATATCGAACTTATTATATTAAACAATAATGAAAGTTTAGATGTATTAGACGAAATAAAAAATAGTCTAACAAATGATAATATAAAATTAAAATATATTTGGCATAAAAAGAACTATGGCGTATCTAGTGGGCGTAAAGTAATATTAGATAATTGTCAAACTCAATATATTATTTTATATGATGATGATGTTTGTATTCCAGATATAGATGGTACAATTAACCATGTTGTTACAGAATTTGATAATAACAAAAAAACATTTGGAATTTCTTTCAATATTATCGATCACTCAATAGATACACATAATCGCTTTGAAATACCACATAAAGATAAAGATATAGATATGTCACAAGATTTCTATACTTACATTATGATTGGAGCCGGTCATGCATTAAGAGTTGATAAGGCTCTAGAAGCTGGCAATTATGCTGATGATTTTGGACTTTATGGATTTGAAGAAGTTGATCTAGGTTTTAGAATTATTAATCTTGGTGGTGAAATTAAATATCTTTCGAATTGCGTAGTTAGACATAAACGTTCTCCTGATGGACGATTTTCTAATAAACAAGTCAGTTATCAAGCTTTTGTTAATCGTTCAATTATGGCAAAGCGCTATTTTCCTAAAAGGTATTATATATCTTGTTTAATAGTCCGGGGCTTGTTTTTATTAAAAACAACGAAAGATTTTAATATTCTTATTAAAGGGTTAAAAGAAGTATTCAACGATGAGCAAAATCAAAAGTTTTCTCAGTACTTCTTTGATTATGTTAATAAAGTGAAAGGATTTATTTGGTATTAATATGAAGCTTACAGTTGTTTCCATATATCACAATCGCCAGGATTATATACAAGAATCTATTGATTCTGTTGTTGAACAATTATCAGATAACATGCAACTATTATTAGTTGATGATGGTTCGACAGATGATACATATATTCGGTTAAAAGAATTCGAAAGAAATAATGTAAAAGTTATTACTCAAAAAAATATGGGTTTTACAAAAACTATTATCAACGTGATCGAAAATTCAGATTCCGAATTTGTAGCTATCCATGGTTCTGGTGATGTTTCTTTACCTGGTCGATTAAAACATCAATTAGAGTTCTTAGAATCTAACCCAGACTACGGTGTTGTTGGTTGCTATTGTCATTTTACCGACATGGTAACAAAGGATAATATTTCCACGTTCGGGCATGATATAGATGGTGATGTTAGTACTAAGCTATTATCATATAATATTTATACCCATGGTGAAGTGATGTTTACAAAGTCTTTTTATGATCAAGTAGGTGGTTATAGAAAGGAGTTTAAGTATTCACAAGATTATGATTTATGGTTAAGAATGAGCTCTGTCTGTAAGTTTCATACTTTAAAACAAACTTTCTATAAAAGAATGGTTAATGTCGATGGCTCTGTAAACAGCAACGCACATAAATTGTATCATCAATTGCTATTTTCTGAGTTTGCTAAGTATTGTCATACTAAAAGACTTAATCATGATAAAGATCCTTTAGATAGTAATGGAACGGCGTCTTTATTAGAATTTACTATTAATAGTAAATCTTTAATTAAACTGTGGAAAAAATCGATTTTAGAAGGTAAAGATTTTTTAACTTATTGTCCGAGCAATTCATTTAATTATATATTACGACTGTCAGTTCCTGTTCTTTATCCATTTCGTAGTCTTTTGTCAAAAATATTTGGTAAGAATAAAGTTTAGTTTTTAACCTATAGCAAGGCTGATTAATAATTAGTTTATTATTTAAGTTAATATATTCATGTTTGTTGTTCATTTCTTGGTTAATTATAGATAAATAACTAAAGTAATCAGTTAATTCCTGTTTTTGAACACTATAAATAGAATGTGTTATTAGCATAGAATGCTTGTAACTAGGTGACTCAAGGTTTGAAAATTTAAGGTATCTGCAAGCGTAAGTCAATGCAGAAAAAGTGTATGGAAAATTGAGCTTAATGTAAGAAAAATATTAAGTATGCAAACTGTTAAATTATCGACTTGTATTGCGTAAGTCTATAGGAATTAAGTAGGAAAGGGTACATTCAACATAAAAAATGTATCGTATTACGGATGACGATATGGAATAAGTATTCGTAATCCTTGAGCGCACGAGATATTCATGTGTCTCCGTAGGCTCTAAAGTTGGCATGGTTTAAAAAGAAAGTTAAAAACACGATATATTGAGTTTAGACTAAGGAATAGATATGAAGTATTTAGTAACGGGAGCGGCTGGTTTTATTGGTAGTGTCGTTGTCGAGCAGTTAACCAAGAATGGTCATCAAGTTGTTGGTATCGATAACCTAAATGACTATTACGATGTAGCGTTGAAAGAAGCACGGCTAGCGCGTATTCAAAACCCTAATTTTAAATTGGTGCGGTTAGATATCGCGGATCGTGATAGTGTTGCGAGTTTATTTGCCTCTGAACAGTTTGATAAGGTAATACATCTTGCTGCACAAGCTGGCGTTCGCTACTCGATCGAAAACCCGCATGCGTACGCTGATTCAAACTTAGTCGGACATTTAAATATTTTAGAAGGCTGCCGTCATAATCAAGTGAAGCATTTGGTGTATGCGTCATCAAGCTCAGTTTATGGATTGAATGCGAAAACGCCGTTTGCAACGTCAGACTCGGTGGATCACCCTGTATCTTTGTACGCCGCCACTAAGAAGTCTAATGAACTCATGGCGCATAGTTACTCACATCTATACGACATTCCTACCACAGGCCTACGTTTCTTTACAGTATATGGTTCATGGGGGCGTCCTGATATGGCACCGTTTATCTTTACTAAGAAGATTCTGGATGGTGATGTCATTGATATCAATAACAATGGCGATATGTGGCGTGATTTTACTCACGTGGAAGATATTGTTGAAGGCGTAGTACGTATTGCCGATGTGGTACCAACACGTAATTCTTCTTGGACAGTAGAGGAAGGCTCACCAGCATCAAGCTCGGCTCCATACGCGATTTATAATATTGGCCATGGTTCTCCAATTAACCTGATGGATTTTGTGAAAGCGATAGAAGATGAGTTAGGTATTGAAGCGCAGAAAAACTTCCGTGAAATGCAGCCTGGGGACGTATACCAAACCTATGCAGATACCCAAGATTTATTTGCTGTTACAGGTTATACCCCTAAAATGACGGTGAAAGAAGGTGTTGCTGAGTTCGTGCAGTGGTATCGTGAGTTTTACAATAAGTAAACAGACTCGGTAATTAATACTATATACGGGTATTACACATTTACGTTGCTTTTATATCTTAATAGCCAAACTCGAAGGGAGTTTGGCTATTTTATTTGTGCTGAAGATATGAAACTCCATGGTATTATATAAAAACGCCCCATCCTAGGATGGGGCGTTTTTATTAGATAATACGAAAAATTACATACCTTGTTGGCTTTCGATATACACTTCTTTTTCTTTACCTTTTAGGCGCTTTACAAAAGCGGTGATCCGCCATATGTAGGCGAGTGTGAGTGCATAAACTAGGAAGCAAGCAACAAACGTAACAAACATAATTGTTTCACTCACCTGGGCAATTTCACCATAAATTCCAAAGCCTGCAAACACAGTGGCTATCAAACAAATCACAGCTAATGTTTGATGCGGTGAAAGACCAAGTCGTTGACAAATATGGTGTAAGTGCTCACGGTCTGGTTTAAATGGCGAATGGCCGCGGCGCATACGGCGCATCATAATCGCTGCCATGTCCATGAGTGGAATCGCAATAATCCATACGGCGGTAATTGGTCGCATAAGGGCGTGGCCACTTTCTTGGCTGGCGCCAATGAGAAGCCAAATGACGGTCATACCAATCATCATGCTTCCGGCATCGCCCATAAAGACTTTACGCGTGCGTCCTAAAATGCCTAAATTCATGCAAATATAAGGGATCATAGCGACGATGAACGACATACATAAACCCACGGCCCAATGTTGTCCTGATAAGGTTAACATAACTGCCAAAGCACTAAACGTCACCACAGATAAGCCGCCCAACAGCCCATCAATGCCATCGACCATATTGAATGCGTTAATCGCGCCAATGACCGCGAACACTGTAAACACATAACCGGCGTAACTTAATTTGATATCACCATTGCCTAATAAGTTACCAAGGTGATCGAGTCCTAGGCCAGTCTGCGCCATGAGCAAAATAGCCAAGCCAGCTTGTACACCTAAGCGCACTTTAAAGCTGATATCAAATTTATCATCTAACACGCCCACCACAATCAAACTGGTGATGGAAAAGAAATATAGACCGGTATGAGCGAGCGAGTGTGGGTTAAAGAATAAATATAACGCCGTCACTATGTAGAGTGATACCCCACCGACGAGAGGGACGGCACCTTTGTGACGTTTGCGAAAGTCTGGTTTATCTACCAATCCAACCTTTTTAGCAATCTTCCTTGTGATAAACAAAGAGGCGAATGATAAAAAGAATACTATCACCATTTCCATAATCATAATTTTAGCCAACATGAGTTATTAGTGTTAATCAATGGGCTTTATCTGCCCCTTTTGTAGTAGGCCGTATTCTATATTGATTAATAAAAAGAAGGAAGTCTGCCGCATTTTTATCCTATGAGATCTGCTTTATGGCAGATTAATTCTCAAATTTGAGAAAATTCTCAGATTTTAGCATTCCTTTCTCTTTAAGCGAATTATAGCATTTTCTGACGTTTCAATAATGCCGCCTACCTAATTAGAGTAATTGCGTTAGGTGAAGAAATGTCATCATTATGTGTGAAAAAAACAAGATGTGATATTGCATCCAAACTTAGTTAGTGGTGTTGTGGCACTTTATTTTTAGTCATGAAGCCTGACGGAATTATTTTAAAATTCGCAAAAATATGACGAGAAATATTTGTTTTGCTAAATATTATTGGTAATAATGCCTCAACGTCAGAATTAAGGTAAAAAATAATGATTAAGAAGTGTCTTTTCCCAGCCGCGGGCTACGGTACTCGTTTTCTTCCTGCGACTAAGTCTATGCCCAAAGAAATGATGCCAGTGGTAAATAAACCATTGATTGAGTACGGTGTTGATGAAGCGATTCATGCAGGTATGACCGATATGTGTATTGTGACTGGTCGTGGTAAACACGCCATCATGGATCACTTCGATATGAACTTTGAGCTAGAACAACAGATTGCTGGTACCAAGAAAGAAGAGCTACTAGGCGATATTCGCGGGTTAATGAATTCAGCCAATTTTACGTATATTCGCCAGCGTGAAATGAAAGGTCTAGGGCATGCTATTCTTACCGGTAAACCTTTAGTCGGTGATAATCCATTCGCGGTAGTATTAGCAGACGATTTATGTGTTAACGGTGATCAAGGTGTGCTAGCGCAAATGTCGGCGTTGTATAACCAGTTCCGTTGCACCATTGTCGCGGTACAAGAAGTGCCAGAGTCAGAAACGCACAAGTATGGTGTGATTTCAGGTGAAATGATTAAAGATAACATCTACCGTGTAGATGACATGGTTGAGAAACCAGATCCGGGCTCAGCGCCAAGTAACCTGGCGATTATTGGTCGTTATATCATGACTCCTGATATTTTTGATTTGATTGAAGAGACAGAACCAGGCAAAGGTGGTGAAATCCAAATTACTGATGCACTTTTGAAGCAAGCGAAAACAGGTTGCGTGCTGGCCTATAAATTCAAAGGCGAACGTTTTGATTGTGGTAGTGTTGAAGGCTATATTGACGCGATCAACTACTGCTACGAGAATGTATATAATAAATAGTCGCGAAGAAACATGTGTTGTCGCGATATAAAGGAGCCTTTGGGCTCCTTTTTTGATTTTTTCCTTTAGGTTAAGCGTATACAAGCAATCTTGTTTGATAGTGAACGTTTCATTGTTGAAGAGAGATTGAATCAGGAGTTAGCGGTGATTTTAGATTCGCCGATGGTAAGTCAAGTGATGGAATCCCCTCTAACTCCCCCAAAAGGGGGAGGATAGAATAGAATGGTTATTCGCGGTAGAGACTCGTAAACTAAGTCGCTGGGCTTAGGCATTTTCTGGTGGATTGGCTTCTTGGGCAATACTTTCAGAAGTTCTCGCAAGTGTCAGTGAAAGGCGCTCAAAGCTACCGCGGATCAGTTCATATTGTTCTTCAGGGAAGGCTTCTTGCGGTAATTTACTAAATAGATACTCGGTGGCTTCAGTAAATGCACTGGTATGTAAGCCCTGGTAACAATGGTAAAACGCATCGGCTAGCGCACGTTGTAGTGTGTTCAGATCGTCATCAAAACGATGACCACAGTTATTTTGGATCACTTTTCTTAAGCGCAGTGACACATGGCCGATGTTCAACGCCGTTAATGATAGATCTGTGATGTTTCGCGTCGTTTTCATGCCTTTTTCATAGGTTGAAATGCGCAGTAGGCGATCCCCCATGCGCGAGTTAAACCAAATATCGCCTTTGGACTGCTGCGGTAAGTTCACCAAGTCTTTATAGGTATTGGTTATGAGGCGGTTCATCATTAACTGCAAACTTGGCCCTGTGATCAGTTTAAATAGCCAGTAAAGTAAGCTGACACCGACAAAAATCGCTAAGGCGTAGCTTACGGTAGAGTCGATTTGAAATGACCGGCTCATACCAGGGCTGGGCCGGACAAAAATGGTGAAAGGAATCAAAATACCTAGCCCATACGGTAAAGTAGGCCGGTTTGATAAGGCAAGTAACCCAACAAAGTAGGGCGCTGCCAATACAAGAACCAATAATTCAAAATCCCCAGTACTTTCTGCCAATAAGGGCAACGCATAAAAAATTGCCAAAGGCAGTGCAATGCAAATCCCGACCAGAATACGCCGTAAGACGAGCGTTAAAATCATCATAGGCAAGCGCGCCATCATGATAGAAAACACCACTGGCAAGATCATCATCATTAATACGGCACTGGAGCCTGTACCAATCCATAACCCGGCACCCACTAAGAACATAATGGCACTGCGTAACCCCGTTGTTAGGCCGACTAATGGATCATGGTGAGGTTTAATACGCGGGGCATTGAGTAGAACCTTACGCTCGCTGGTAAGTGAGTCATAACTTTTTAATATCACCACTAAATCAGCGGTGAGCTCTAAAGCAATTTTCAGTAACCGAACCTCTAAAGCTGATTTATCCGTAGAAGCATTGGAGTAATAAACTTGCTCACGTCGCATTTTTTGTACCAGCTGGTGGCATGCCTCAAAATTATCCGCGTGATAAATTTGCACAAAATAGCTGTGCATATTTTTTATAATGCCTGATAAGTTCTCCGAAATTAACTCTGGGTGATTACGCTGTAATCGCCCGAAAATCTGGATCAGGGATAATAAGGATAATGTTTTATTGGAAAGCAAATTTGATGCTCGGCTTCGCCCGGGGCCAAAAGGGCCTTCATAGGTGACGGCGGTCGAGTCGTCATTCAGTGCGGTCAGTGATTCTAAAATACCATCAATGGCTTGGTGGCGTGCTTCATGGGTTTCATTAGGATCAAGTTCAATCGCTAAATAATGCAGCGCTTGATTAATTGTGGTGCGTGCGTGACCTTGCAATACAGAACTGACACTAATCGGCCAGATTAAGGTACTGACTAAAGCAGCGCATATTACTCCGACAATGATCTCACTCATGCGGGCTTGAGCCATCGCAAAAATGGCGGTACTACTGGCTTGTGATGGCTGGATCATTACCAAAAGAACAATGAGACATGCTGTCATACCCGCCATGGCAAAGGCATAAATCAAGTTGACGCGCCGCACTAATGCTGAGAGCCCAGAATTAATGCCTAACCAGAGAGCTAAGCTACCTAACGCAATATAAGGATACGCGGAAAAATGCTCTAAAAGCACAATAGCAAAGGCTCCCCCGACCATTGTTCCTAATATCTGATAAAGCCCTTTTTCAATCACGAGTCCGCTTTCTGGACGGATTTGCAGAAAGATCGCCCCCACGAGTGCCCAGTAGGGCCGGTCAAGGTTTAGGAACATGGCAAGGTAGAGGGAAAGCGCCATTGCAATGACGCCTTTGAGCGCAAACCTGACAGCATGCGAATTGGGAAAAAAAATACTGTTAAACAACGCCTGCATAATAATATCGCTTATTTAGACGGTTTTAATTGGATGGAAACCGTCATCCCTGCGCTGAGGTTAACCTCCTCTGGGATAGGATCTAGTTTGATATCCACCGGAATACGCTGAGCTAAACGAACCCAGTTAAAGGTTTGTTGTACCTGAGGTAATAACTGATTATTGCCTTGTGTATTGTTATCGGCAATGGCTTTACCAATGCTGCTGACTTTACCTGTTAACGGTTTTCCGCCGCTCATTAAAGTGATGGTTGCTTTTTGCCCTTCATGAATCATCGGCACTTTGGTTTCTTCAAAATAACCAGTGACATATAAGCTACCTTTATGCACGAGAGAGAGTACCGATTTCCCTTTGCTTACGTAGTTTCCTTCACGGAGCGATAAATTGACGATAGAACCATCTTGCGGGGCAGTCACGATAGAGCGCTGTACATCTATTTTCGCCGCATTGAGTTTGGCTTCACTGAGTTTTAGCGTGGCTTGCGCTTGCTTAGCTTTAATGCGAGCACTTTCAGTCGTTTCATCGGAAACGAGTTTGCCTTGCTTACTGAGCTCTATACGGCGTTGATATTTATGCTGAGCGAGTTCTAAAGCGTAACGGTTGCCTTCAACTTGCGCTTCGAGTTCGGCAAGTGCGGCTTTAGCACGTTTATCGTCGATAGTCAGGATAACATCGCCTTTTTTGACCTCTTGGTTGTCTTTGACGTTTAAATGAGTTACCCAACCAGATACGTCAGGGGCGATGGTAATGATATCAGCGCGTACTCTGCCATCACGAGTCCATGGTGAGTAAAGATAATGCTGCCAGATCCAATGTCCTGCGAGTATGGCAATAATAATGACGATAAGAGTCAGGGAGATACGTAAAGGTTTTTTTATCATAATGGTGGTTAGCTCCCGAGTAGGTAAACGATCAGTGCGAGATAGCAAATGTATAAGCCGACTTCAAACCAAGCGACTCGCCAAATTTTGGTATAGAGACCCGTCTTATAAAGCATAAGTCGCGTTATCCAAGAGAGGATAAATGCAAGCGGGGTAAATAGAACTAAGGGACTAAACAGTAGGCCACCTAGCGCTAATTCTTGAAACATATTAGACAATCCCCTGTTAGTGGTTTAGTGCAGCCCATGCCAAATACTCTACATTAAGCGTGTTCATATTGTGTTAAGTATGCAAAGAGATCTGAGAGTGATCAGGTTATAAAAGAATAGACGACACAATTGAATACGCGAGATGAACGATGACTGCGTGGTATGTTGCTGTTTTATTTTTTATACGCGTCATGCTCTATAGTTTTAACCTTGAATGGGTACGTAATCAAGCATTTCTTTTATTAGTTAATGATGGTTTTAGAGCGGTATTGGCGCTGCGATGAACGCCAGTGAGAGAATAAATGAGCTCAAGAAGAGGCAAGTGGCAAGCTAAATTCTTCTCGCTCACGCTAGATAGGGCGAGCGTGAACAGGCGATGCCAAGATGGCCGCTGAACTCGGTGACTGACCTTGAAATCAGAGGTCGTATTGTATTATTGAGAAATGAGATGAAATTCCGATTGGGTTAAAATAGCGTCTTCAATCTCCTTTAAACCAAGCGTGCTGTAACCAAAAAAATTCGGCGTTAAGGCATGACGCAGGGTATGCAGAGCGGTTGCTGTCGAGCTGGCAAAGACTTGCGCATCGGATAGCGCCACCAGTGCCGTGCGCGCCGTATTTGTCATGGTTTGATCGAACGTACTGTAGCCAGCAATCGAGTCATACAAGTTACTAAATTCTCCAGAGGCGTTGCTTTCCAGATAATAGCGAATGGTACGAGCGTGTGTTGCGGCAAACTGCTTAACGGTTTCTTGCTGAGTAAATGAGGTGGCTAATAAGTCATCCCCGCCTGCGTGTGCATGCGTATTTGGAATAAAGCCATGCAGCGGGAACACCAAATAAGCGACGATGGCCTGATCACGCGTGATGGCGGAAAGAATGAAATTTTCATCACGATAATAGCGAATTTTGTCACCTTTATATGACTGTTTGAGATACACCGGCTCGCCGAACGTGGACGATAACGTTTCTGCGGATGCGCGGATATACAGGGTATCGAGCTTGTTTTGCGATGGGATAGTCGTAAATTGCGCCAAGCTAAAATTATACAGTTTTTCTAGCGCATCGGAGCTGTCATTAAAATTACCTAAGGCGATAATGACAAGAGAAATTGTGGTAATGACATGTGCCCAAGTGTTACTGACATTGAGCGTGAAGTCGCCAATGGCGACTTCTTTTTTAGGTTGCGCGTTTTTTTGATGTGGTGAGGTCATGAATGGGTCATCTCATCGAGGGCTTGTGAGGCGGCGTCTTGGCCGTTTTCAATGGTCTCGTTGACCTTTTCTTGAATGGTTTCGATGTTTTCATCACCCAGCGTATCCGTGATGGTTTCTTTGTAGGTGACACCGATATACACGCCAATGATGATGAGTATTAATGTGATGATCTTAAACATATGGATTTTCCTCGTACAGCGCAATTCACTGCGCTCGGTTATTGATAAAGCGACATTCTGCGTGTCACTTTTTTCAAATAATTTTTGGTTTCGGTATAAGGCAATTTCGCTAATAATTGCTGATAAACTTCATCCGGACTTAGTTGATTAATGCGAACCGCGGCTTGGCTAATGCTGGTGGAGTGGTCGATGTTAAATGCCTTCGCTACATTCCCCGCGCCTGTGTTATAGGCCGCAATCGTACAGTATAGACGGCTTTGTGGGTCGGTAATTTTGTTGAGATAACGACTGTTTAAAATATGTAAGTACGCGGTTCCCGTTTCGACATTGGTGGGCGGGTTATATAAATCGTCCGGTTGCATCGGCGCATCAATATGACGGATTTGACGGTTGACGTCATACCCTGCACTGGATGGCACAATCTGCATCAAGCCGTACGCAGGTATGTGTGAGGTTGCGTCTGGGCGAAATGACGATTCACTATGCATAATCGCCATGACTAATGGCCTCGGAATATTCCATTCTTTACTTTGCGCTGTCGCCATGGGTTGATATTTTTGCGCTCGTTGTTTCAAGTTGCCAGCGGGTAAATCAATCGTGAAAGTGACCACCTTTTTCGGTGAGGACTGTTCGGGTACATGGTTAGACGCTGGCGCATCGGCTTCCCTCGGGTGTGATGCTGCTGGTGGTATGACGGGTGAGGAAGGAGAAGTATGATTCACTGCTGGCTGCTGTGGTGTGGATACTGATAACCTAGCACGCTGGGCTTGGTACAAGCCTCGTAGTTGCGTGATGCGTTGTTTGGCTTTGCTAAGAAGTGCGAGCTTTTTATCTTGCGCGCGTTGATAGATGAAATCATCAGGGACACCGGTTGGCGTGTGAATGAGCCGCTCGGCTTGATTGTCGATTTCATTCAGTTGTGATTCGGTTTGGGCAATAATAAAGTCACGCTCTTTTTGTTCTTGTGCGTTGGAATAATCGACAAGCTGCTCGCTGGTTTTCGCTGCGCTCAGGGCGAGTGCTTGATCATTGACGGTCACATGTTGCTGCTGGAGCGTCTTTGTTGCCAGCGTTGTCGGAGTGTCCACATCGACGAGAACGGAAACTTGCGCGGTATTACTCTCATAATCAATGACTTGTTTTACGGTATTCTCGTTTTCATAACGCACTTCTTTGGTGTTATCCGATACCTCACCACTACCCCAAGCTTTAATATAACGCGCTTTCTTTTGATCAAGATCTGCGGTGTATTGATCGCGCCATTGTTCATACTCATCAAGGTAGTCGTTGACATATTGATAGAACTCGGTACGTTTTTGCTGTGGCGTTTGGTGGTGTTTAGCAAGCGATTGATTGAGGCGTTCCATCGCATGATCGGGAGAAGTGCTGGCCATCGCCGGGGGAATCAATTTAAGCGTCAATAGAGCGACAGTGCACAGAGAGGTCAGAGCTTTTTTCACAGTAGTTCCTAATATGAATAACCTAAGAGACTACCCAGCGGCAGTCTCTTTTATTAGGCCAGTTATAGGTTTTTCAAGTCATTTAGCGATTGCTTTAATTCTGACTCGGCTTTTTTATCATTAAACTTTTTCCATAAAGAGGTATCTTGATTAATACCGTCTATGGCTTGGTTTAAGTTCGCTTGATAAGTGGGTTTATCCATACCTACCAGAACATACAAATCACCATTCGGGCTGACTTGGCTGACAATCAAACGGCTATTGGTGAGGGTGCGATCAACGATGGTTTTGGTGGCCGATTGCAGCGTTGTCTTAAAGGTTTCGGTTTGACCATTGTCAGTCGATACACTTTGCGTACCTGATGTGGCTTGCTCAAACATACGCTGCACACGTGCTTCAAACTGCTGAGCAATGTTAGCGCGAGCATCATTGATAGCAATTTGTCGCATCATCGATAAACCGGCAATGCTTTTTTGCGCGTAGCCTTTTGCGGCAATACCGAGATCGTTTGGCATTACATCACATACCCAGGCTGGTGCTTCCGTGCTTTGCGCTTTTGGGTACTTACATTGCTGATAGTGTTGTGCATCGGCTGTGGTTTGTGTCGTTTGGCAGCCTGCTAATACTAGAGCGCTCAGCCCCAAGGTTAATCGCATTTTCATATTATAATCCTGCCGTTTCTTTTACCTTGTTTTTGGCTTTCTCTAACTGGCAGTCGATATCCGCCAAAGCACACTGAATACCTGTATGAACCGTTGCACTGTCGCCTGCATGAATTTTTTGGGCCAGTTCTTCATCAATCGATACCCAAGAGTAATTGGGTTTTACGGCATCGTGTTTGTTGTTGACGATATAACCTTTGCCTAATGTGAAGGTTTCAATTTCACCTCGGCTGTTTTTAATGCTTTGTGAGAAGTCGACGTCAGCTTTGGGTTGAACATTACGGTTTGTACCTGCGCCGATACGTACCATATAGCCTGACTTTTCACACTGACGCATCGCTTCTACCGGAGCGGTTGCCGCGAGCATTTCTTGAAGCTCCATTGAATATTTCACTGCGCGCTCTGAAGCGGTACGAGCCATCGTGTTTTGTGAACTTTGATTGATAGGGCAGCGTGAGTTGTTGGTTTCGTTCTTGGCAGATTCATCTCCTTTCAGCTCAATACGTTTGACCAATTTCATACTTGGCAGCGCATACACTTTTGCGTTCGCAGTCACTTCTGCTCTGAATGAACATGAGGCTGGGATAGTGTGGTAGTCACCGTCTTTATCTTTGTAAGTCCGTCGCTTAGTAAATGCTCGTGACAAATCCGATGAATTAATTTCGGTAATGACGGCGTAATCGGCAATCGGCACACCTTTATTATTGTAGCGACCACTTTTTTCAGCTAAACGAATTTCTTTATTCAACTTTTTCGCTACGTGGCGGTCGATAAGTTTGGTACCGGTTGCAAGAACTTGACCTTCCAGCTTATTAAGCATGGCGGCTTTCATTCGGCTTGCTGTCGCATCTTTGTAGCTGATTTCTACCGGCAGTACGATAACTTTGACACTTGCGCTACTTTTGGCTGGTACGCTTGATTTTGGTAAGTCGACATTGGCTGTCGGAGGACATACCTCGGTTACCGAACAACCTGAAAGCACGGCGGTTAAGCCCAAAGCGATGACGGTTGGTTTAAACATAAATAGACAACTCCATATTTGTAATTATTGTAGCCTGTATACTCAGACTCTTTTGCACTCAATTTAGATTGAGTGACGACCAAATCCCTGTATTTTTTATGATTTCAGAGAAGTTACGCTCGGCACTTTCATCGCCCATTGCCCGGTTTGATACCGAGTTTCCTGTGGAAATGATTTCACTCGTGCTGAGCGTATGGTTGTTGTGTGCATTCGTAAGATGCAGTGTGGTGACCATGGTAGTAATGAACGACGATTGAAGATAATCACGCCGAAACTCTGTGGTCATTGTTAACTTATGTGTTGCTTGGCGCGTGCTACCTTGGTGTGTCGCAATACCCTGCTGATTGATGGCGTTAGCGAGAAATTGAGCGCCTTTCTCATTGCCTGGCGAATGGTTAATGGCAATCAGTAGGGTGTTTTTTACTTGGTTTATTTTGCTGAGTAATGTGTCAACGGTAGGCGCTTGAGGCAATGGAACGCTCGGAGTGAGCGAGCGTAACATGGCTTGTCGCGTTTGCACCTGAGCGAGAAAGTCTGTGTCATGGCGATGCTCTAGCCACCACAATAAATGGTCTTGATGTGAGTATTGGGCTAATGCTTGAGTTGCTTGATGGTTGATATCACTGATATCAGTACGGAGCTGATTAATGATATGACTACGTTTGATTTGTGCTTGTACGTAATATCCCAAGTCGTTGTGCTCGACTTGAGGATAATCGATCCCGGTGAAGGTGATATTCGCCGTTCGACTATTGATATGACGCTGAGCAATTTGCGAGGCGGCGTCTAAGCGGCGTGTTTCGCCATTAATACTTTGTGTGTATTGACGGGAAGATGATGCGGATGACGACTGGGATTCAATCGAAACTAATAAATCGCTATTGATTTGGCTTAATGCGGTTTGTTTGGCTTCATACAAACTACGTCCATGTCCGACCGCCGATAAATACTGGGAGTGTTGCGTTTGCGTGACTTGAGGTTGTGTGTACCAATGTGGCGCGCTGGATTGACAAGCGCTGAGCAGTGTCACAAGCCCAATCACTAGCCAATTTTTCAATATGTTCATTAACAAAAGCCATATCTTGAATGGTGAGCACCGCCCAATGGTTATCGACTAAAATAATGGGAAGTGTGAATATTTATGTTAAAAAGATAGTAACGATAACTTCAGTGAATGTAATGTTTTTTTGCGATCGGCGTTCAAAAATTAGAGTTTGATCAAATATATTTGTCTTATTTATGGGATAAGCAAGAGATTTTATTATTTGTTAATATTATCAATAATTTGCTGAATATATGGAACGAGTTCATTTATAAACCACGGATTTTTCTTGAGCCATATATTGTTGCGTGGCGAGGGGTGAGGCAAAGGAATGATTTGAGGTGCCCATGTCTTCCATTGTTTGACGGTGTCCGTCAGTGTTTTAGGGTGCGGTTTGGGTAAATATTCTTTTTGGGCGTATTGTCCGATCAACAGAGTTAACTCAATATTGGGCATATGATCGAATAGTGCTTGATGCCATTGAGGGGCACATTCTTTACGCGGTGGTAAGTCGCCACTTTTTCCTCGCCCAGGATAACAAAACCCCATGGGGACAATGGCAACAATGTTAGGGTTGTAGAAAGTATCTTTATCTATTCCTAGCCATTGTCTGAGGCGTTCTCCACTTGCATCATTAAAAGGGACACCACTTTCATGTACTTTGACGCCGGGTGCTTGTCCGATGATCAGGATGCGAGCATCTTGATGCGCTTGAATGACAGGGCGAGGGCCTAGCGGTAAATGCGCTTCACATAGACGACAATGTTTAACCCGGTCGAGTAGATGACGGAAACTTTCTTGATGAGTTGGAATAATTTCGGACATAGAACCTCCGTATGAAGAAGTGTGCAAAAAATAAAACACGCGTTAAACGCTAAATGTGTCGGTTTACAGCTTTTTTCCCTACTGGTTATCCAGTAAACTGCCGCTGTCTATTTTTCATTATTAATTGAGTGATTATGCTACAAAACCCTCTGCAGCTTCGCCTTGAGAAGTTTGAACCTTGGCAACAGATTACCTTTATGGCGAGTTTATGTGAACGTATGTATCCAAACTATGCTGTCTTTTGTCAACACACTGATTTTGCTGGAGCTCGCGTATATCGTGAAATTCTAGATAGCGTTTGGGAGTTGCTGACGGTTAAAAATGCCAAGATCAATTTTGAACGCCAATTAGAAAAATTGGAAGATATTATTCCGGACTCTCAAGAGCATGATTTTTATGCGGTGTATCCTGCGATTGATGCCTGTGAAGGATTAGCAGGACTATTGCATGGTTTACTGGATCGTGATGGCTTATTAGATGCTGTTATGGATGTGAGCCAAGTTTCGTTACGGACTGTTGTACAGCTAGAAGAAGCTCAAGGCGCAGAAGTCATTAGTAATGAGAACCAAAAGCAGAATGAAACCGTGTGTGCCGAATGGGATGTACAGTGGGCGATTTTCCGTCCATTGAAAGAGTCGAAAGAGCGCGACATTGAGTTGATTAAAGATTTACGCCAAGAATTACGTGATGAAGGTGTTAGTAATATTGGCATGAGTCTTTAATGCTTGTTGCTTAATCCTCTCGCGATAACGCCCCTAAGAGGCAGACTCAAACGCGGATCGCTTTTGGGTTACCGTAACCCTTCCCAATAAAGGCAGGGTTATTTTCGCTCCCTCACCTAGAGGGAGCAGAAAAAATTAACCGTTACACCAGTGCAAGTAGTGGCGCGTTAATGGTGATGTCTTCATCTGAGAACAGTGTAATAACATCGGTATAGTCATCTGTGTTGCTAATAATGATAGGCGTTGTGACATCAAAACCTTGCGCTTGAATCGCTTCAATATCAAAGCTTAGTAAATGATCGCCTTGTTTAATGGTTTGGCCTTCTTCGACATGTACAGAAAAGCCTTCACCGTTAAGTTTAACAGTATCAACCCCCACGTGAATTAAGAGTTCTGCGCCTTCTTTGCTCTTAATACCGAATGCATGTTTGGTGGCAAAAATCGATTCTACTTCTCCGTCAACAGGGGCGTAAAGCTCACCCAATGTTGGTGTTATCGCCACACCTTTCCCCAACAGTTCACTAGCGAAAGTCTCATCAGCCACTTGAGTGAGTGGTATCATCGTACCTTGTAACGGACTGGTGATGGTTTCTTTGCTGGTGGCAGTGGCTACCGGTTGTGCGGGCGTGCTTGGCGCTACATTAGTGTTCGCAGAGCTCTCCGTTTCACCTGTCGTGTCGTCGTCTTCTCGGAAAAACAGCACAGTAAGGCCAGCGGCGATAATAATGGCAATCGCGCCACCAATGATGGCACCATAAACGCTCATATCAATCCCCGTTTCTGGGATGTATTGGGCAAAGGAGAAAATGGCCGGTATGCCCATAGAAAACATTTTGGTACCAAAATAACCGATGATTCCTCCGCCAATGGCCCCGCCAACACAACCAAAGATAAACGGTTTTTTACGCGGTAAGTTCAAGCCATAGACGGCTGGTTCGGTAATGCCAAAAATACCACTGACCGCCACAGAGCCAGCTAACGTGCGCGTTTTTTTGTTGCGAGCAATGATAAAGATACCAAGCGCAGCACCGACCTGACCCATTACTGCAGGCAGGGTCATTGGGCCGAAGACATCAAAGCCATTGACGGATAGGTTATTGATAAAGACTGGAGCGAGCCCCCAATGGAGACCAAAGATAACCAGAACTTGCCAGAAGGTTCCCATAATAATCCCCGCAAGGATCGGACTCGCGGAGTATACCCACATCATACCGCCAGATAATCCTGAACCGATATGCGTTGCTACCGGGCCAATGGCGAGGAAGGTCAGCGGCACGGAGACAAGTAGGCAGAAAAAGGGCGTAAATAGATTTTTCATTGAATCTGGTAGCCAGCTATCAAACCATCTTTCGATGTAAGAGTTCACCCAGCACGCCAGAATGATCGGGATAACTGATGAAGCGTAGTTCATGTAGCTGATCGGAATACCTAAGAAAAACTCAGGATCGACCGCTTTGCCGCCTAATTTCGCCGAGAAAATGGCATTAAAATGATTCATCACATCGGGGTGGACTAAAGCCGCGCCAATGGCCATCCCGATAAAGGGTTTACTGCCAAACTTCTTCGCTGAGGTATAACCAAGAAAAATCGGTAAGAAATAAAAAATGCCATCGGCAGAAGCGTTGAGAATACGGTGTGTACCCTCTGATGTGCTCATCCATTCCATTGCGACACTTAACGCCAGTACGCCCTTAAGAATACCGGCTCCAGCCATAATGCCTAAGATAGGCGCAAAGATACTGGAAATGACATCGATGAGTCGACTCAGGATTGATTGGTCTGAATTATCAGAGTGATCGCTCTCGCTTGATGAGGCTCCGACCAGCGGTAACACGTCATCATAAACTTTACCGACATGGTTACCAATCACGACTTGAAATTGCCCACCGCTTTTGACCACGGTAATAACATCGGGATTTTGTTTTAACTCTTCGACTTTACCTAAAGACATATCGTTAAGTTGAAAGCGCAGGCGAGTCGCACAGTGGATGACACTTTTGACGTTGTCAGAACCACCAACGTGGTCAATGATGGTTTGCGCTAATGCGGCGTAATTTTTTTTACTCATATTTCTACCCTTAAAAATGACGGCAGTGGGGTCGCCTATCAGGATTAAGGGATTGCTCAATAGACGCGAGCCCAAAGCCTAGATGACGACCGTATGCAGTCTCATTTTTTAGCTTGGGTCTTGCCTGCCTAACCAGTAACAATCCGAAATAGTGCCAAAGTATAGTGAAAGTTGTGTTCACCACTCTTGATAAGAGAAGTGAGTGGTGATGCGCGGTTTAACCGCACATCGAGATTTAAATACTGCGTCTGACGCGTTCAATATGAATGGTCAAAAACATCATTTCTTCTTGTGTCATCGCATGACGAAATTTTTCTTCAACGAAGAGATAGACTTTTTGAGTGCATTCAAATGATTGTGGATACTGTAAACGAATCGATTGAAACAGAGAATCGTCATCGTCAATTTGTGCCGTATTGTGCATCATTCGATGAGCAAAAAACTTCAAATGTGTGACTAAACGCTGATAACTTAAGCTGTCCTCATCGATATTAATACGCAGTTGGTACTTAACAATTTGGATAATGTCGCTGATAAGTGAGGTAATATCCATTGTATTATGCATATCTTCACTGAGTTGTGCATTCACAATATGTAGAGCGACAAAGCCTGCTTCGTCTTCGGGAAATTGGATACCAGAAACGGCCTTAATAATATCTAAAGCCTTTAAGCCAATCGCGTATTCTTTGGGATAGAGTTTTTTAATGTCCCACAACATCGCATTTTGGATGTTCTTACCCTGAACACAGCGCTCTAAGGCAAAATGAAGGTGGTCAGCTAACGAAATACGGATACTTGGGTGTAATTCACTATTGAGAGAATGTTCGGCCATTTTCACAATGTCTTCTGTTGCCAAAAGTAAATCCATGGGAATACTGGCCAGTAATTCATGATAGCGATTATCGATATTGCCATCGGTACTGTGCTCGAGACGAAACACTTTCTCGATGATATCTTCCATCACTTGCATGCCTGGTTTCATTTGAAAGCCTAGGCCTTTGCCCATGACGACAATCTCATGATTGTCGGCATCGCGAGAAATGATTACGTTATTATTCAGTACTTTTTCAATTTGCATAGTCACTCATTATTTTTTGGAGTTAGTGGCTATAAACACTTAGAGTTATTGCTCTATCGGCATTTTCTCTCTAAGTTTGTCTGTCATGTAGGATGATGTTCTGTATTCCTTGCCATTAAACTGTAACCGCTTTCATTTATCAATATTCAATATGATTAACTGTGAGTTTGCTCTACTACTAAATATAAAATTAGTAATGGATATGATAAATATCTTTTTATATCAAATATTTATTATTTTATTTGGCAGGGAAGGTTAGTTAGCTCGACATGAAAATAGGAAAGTGATGTTAATCACAGCTTGAGGCTTTAGGTATTGCGAGGGCTAAGACGATTGCTTTAAGGTTTTACATAACAAATAAATGGATTGTCACTGCGTTAAGCAGGCAAAACCTTATATCGATACTAAGAGCGTTTACGCTATGGGGATCGATATAAGGTTTTTTTTTGCCTTTAATATCGTCAGCGATGACATCACACCGAGGAGTTAAGCAGTTATGAGTTTTGAATTTCCGAAAACTTTTTTATGGGGTGGCGCGGTTGCCGCTAACCAAGTAGAAGGCTCGCATGTGAGTGATGGTAAAGGTTTGTCAACATCCGATGTCCAACCTTTTGGTGCAATGGGCGAATTAGTCGATCGCCAAGAAGGCGACTTTAATATTAAAGATACCGCGATCGATTTTTATCGCCGCTATGAAGACGATATTGAACTGTTTGCTGAGATGGGCTTTACCTGTTTACGTATTTCAATTGCTTGGTCACGTATTTATCCAAATGGTGATGATGCTGAGCCGAATGAAGCCGGCCTTGCTTTCTACGATAAAGTTTTTAATAAACTGCAAGAAAAAAACATCACGCCACTTGTGACTTTGTCTCACTACGAAATGCCACTCAACCTTGCTAAGCAATATCAAGGCTGGGCAAGTCGTGATGTAATCGAGTGTTTCACTCGTTATGCGAAAACGGTCTTTGAACGCTTTGGTGACCGTGTTAAACATTGGCTAACATTTAACGAAATCAATGTCACTTTACACGAACCGTTTACCGGCTCGGGACTACCGCGTGATTGCAGCGAACAGACGCGCTACCAAGCGATCCACCATCAATTGGTTGCCAGCGCTAAAGCCGTGAAACTGTGTCATGACATTATTCCGGACGGTAAAATAGGCAATATGATTCTCGGTGCGATGATGTACCCAAGAACGTGTGAACCTAATGATGTGATGCAAACACTGACACAAAACCGTGAATGGTTGATGTTTGGTGACGTACAAACACGCGGTTACTACCCAAGCTATATGACGCGTAAGTTTAAAGAGCTAGGTGTTGAGCTAAACATTACCGCCGACGATACCGAGGCGTTAAAAGAAACCATCGACTTCATTTCATTTAGCTATTATATGACAGGCTGCGCAAGCGCAGATCCGGCTGAAATGGCGAATGCGAGCGGCAACATGCTCAATATGATCAACAACCCATATTTACAAGCGTCTGAGTGGGGATGGCAAATTGACCCTGTAGGCCTGCGCTATCTGCTTAACTTCCTTTGGGATCGCTATCAAAAACCATTGTTTATTGTTGAAAATGGATTAGGCGCGAAAGATGTCGTGTCTGACGATGGTAAGATCCATGATGAATATCGTATGGCTTATTTAAATGACCACTTATTCCAAGTAGGAGAAGCGATTCAAGACGGCGTAGAGGTACTGGGTTATACCTCTTGGGGGCCGATTGATTTAGTCAGTGCCTCGACGGCTCAGCTATCGAAGCGTTATGGCTTTATCTATGTAGACCGTGACGATCAAGGTAACGGAACATTAGAACGTAAACGCAAAGAGAGCTTCTTCTGGTATCAAGCGGTGATTCAATCACGTGGTAGTGCATTGAAGGCGCCCACTAAAACTAAGAGTGAGTAACTCCCTCCTGTTGTTTAAATGCACCCCTGTCGTTTAACTGCATAGTTGGTTTACGGAGCTGTCGCTGTAGTGATAGCTCCGTTTTTTTATGCTTTGTTTTTGTGCATGTTACTGTCACTAAAGAGCGCAATTTTGGACGTAAAATACAGCCATAATAAGCGACGTTTTGTCACGCGATTGTCATAAAATTAGTGGTGCTTGCAAGGCTAAATCGCAGGCCATGACTGACTTGAGTGGGTAGCATGTGATTGCTATCTTGCGATTCGTTGCGTCAAAATTAGCCAATAAAATTGGTCAAGGATTAACAATTTGTGAGATCGCACTCATATTACGGTCAAAAGTGCGTCAGAGTCGCTGATCTTACGCGACAAACCTTTGCCATACGGGCTATTTATGTTTTAGAGTGAACTCAACTCGATAACCTATAAAGAAGGGAAACCTAATGAATAAGACCCAATTGATCGATTTTATTGCAGAGAAAGCAGACCTAACTAAAGCACAAGCAAAAGCCTCTCTTGAAGCAACTCTTGGCGCTGTTGAAGGTGCTCTAAAAGAAGGTGATCAGGTTCAACTAATCGGCTTTGGTACATTCAAAGTTAACCACCGTGCAGCACGTACTGGCCGTAACCCTAAAACGGGTGATGAAATCCAAATTGCAGCAGCGAACGTTCCAGCATTCGTTGCCGGCAAAGCACTGAAAGACTCTGTAAAATAAATCAGTCTTTATGACGTCGGGAGCTCTCGGCGTCATTATTTCGAACGATAATGATGAAAACATACCGTCTCCCCTTCGTTTGCTGTTTAACCACGATGCTACTGGCTGGATGCAGTAGTTTTAGTGATGCGAACGGTTCTAACGCTAAGCAGGTATTGAGCGGCGGAGAGCGAGTAGGTCATGATGTTCATTTATTTTGGGTAACCCAAAATAAACAGACGGTAACCCAAGCGGCGGATTATGTCGTGACGGGTGACGGACACGGGTATAAGACAACCTATCAGTGGACAGATGGCGTAGTGCGTGAAGTCGCGCGTCAAGGTGAAAGCCTGAAAAACGGTGAAGTGGTTCCTTTCGAAACATTACTGCGGTTTGATGCTCATGGTGATGCGATTTATCAGCGTTATCGAGTCGATGGAAAAGTATTTCCTTTATCGCAACAGCAAACAGAGCAATATCAGCAACAAGCTCGTGATGTTTTAAAAGTCACTACCGATGAACATAAACAAGGTTTAGAGTTAATCCAAGGCTATTGGAATGGACAGGCCTTTGAAACGTGTAATGGGCAACAATTTGCTTTGTTAACGTTTAATCATACGGTTGCGGATGCGATCGTTGAGCGTTTAGAATCTTCCAAGAGCTATATTGCCTTTGTTGGTCAGCGCTCTGGCGACACAGTGAAGATGGAGACGATGTTGATGCTCAAAGAGAGTAATCATGGCTGCGTGACGCCTGAGAATGAAGTTGACGACTGAGTGTCGCGCTTGTTAATTCACATGAGCAATCAATAAAAAAGGGCGTGACCAGTGGTCACGCCCTTTTTATTATGGTGAGAGTTATTGTTGCTCGCGAGCAATAGCGCGAAAGCCAATATCACTACGACAGAACATACCGTCCCAAGAGACTTGCTTGGCGAGTGCGTAAGCACGTTGCTGTGCTTCTTGTACACTCTTGCCTAATGCGGTCGAACACAGCACTCGGCCTCCGTTCGTTACAACTTGACCATCTTGGTTAGTTGACGTACCTGCATGAAACACTTTCTGTTCTTGCGTGTCATTACTTGGCAGAGTAATGACATCGCCTTTTTGATAGCTACCTGGATACCCGCCTGCGGCTAGCACAATCCCAACAGCAGCGCGTTCGTCCCATTGAGATTCAACTTGGTCGAGCTTCTCTGCGACGGCTGCTTGGCAAAGTTCGAGTAGATCCGATTGTAAGCGCATCATAATAGGTTGCGTTTCAGGATCGCCAAAACGGCAGTTATATTCGATAACTTTTGGTGTGCCTGATTCGTCAATCATAAGGCCAGCATACAAAAAGCCAGTATAAGGATGACCTTCTGCCGCCATGCCTTCTACGGTTGGGTAGATCACTTCATTCATGATGCGCTCGTAAATGTCGCTCGTAACAACAGGGGCAGGGGAGTAAGCGCCCATACCACCGGTATTTAAACCGGTATCGTTATCTCCGACACGTTTATGATCTTGGCTGGTGGCCATTGGGAGTACATTTTTGCCATCCACCATAACGATAAAGCTGGCTTCTTCGCCTTGCAGAAACTCTTCAATGACGACACGGCTGCCGGCATCGCCAAAGGCATTGCCAGCCAGCATATCTTTGATCGCATCTTCCGCTTCTTGAAGTGTCATGGCGACAATGACGCCTTTGCCGGCCGCTAAGCCGTCCGCTTTCACGACAATCGGTGCGCCTTGCTGGCGAACGTAAGCCAAGGCTGGCTCAATGTCAGTAAAGTTAGCGTATGCTCCTGTCGGAATTTGGTGGCGCTCTAAGAAATCTTTCGTGAACGCTTTGGAGCCTTCTAGCTGAGCGGCTGCTTGTGTCGGGCCAAAGATAGGGAGATCGGCCGCGCGGAAAGCATCGACAACACCAATAACCAGTGGCGCTTCTGGCCCAACGATGGTCATTGCGAGGGAATGTTCTTGGGCAAAGGAAACTAAGCCATTAATATCATCAACGGCAATATTTACATTTTGAAGTTTTGGCTCTAGAGCCGTGCCCGCATTACCGGGTGCGATGTACACGGTTTCTACCGCGGGATTTTGCGCGACCTTCCATCCTAAAGCGTGCTCACGGCCGCCGGAACCAATTATCAATACATTCATCTTTCAATCCTTGTGCAGTGAGGACTTGCGAGGTGTTGTTTATTTCGTGTTGTAAAGAAGACAGACTCTCAGGCTAATTGCCTGAGAGTCTTTGCTTGCATCTTAATGGCGGAAGTGACGCATACCAGTGAAGATCATCGACATACCATGCTCGTCAGCGGCTTCGATAACCTCTTGGTCACGAATTGAACCACCCGGTTGAATCACGCACTTGATTCCAGCTTCTGCTGCTGCATCAATACCGTCACGGAAGGGGAAAAATGCATCAGAGGCCATGACACTTCCTGCAACTTCTAGGCCTTCATCTGCGGCTTTAATACCGGCAATTTTCGCTGAGTATACTCGGCTCATCTGGCCTGCGCCGACACCAATGGTCGAATGGTCTTTTGCGTACACAATGGCGTTCGATTTAACGAATTTCGCGACTTTCCAGCAGAACAGCGCATCTTGCATTTCTTGCTCGCTTGGCTGGCGTTTAGTCACGACTGTTAACTCATCTAATGACACCATACCTTGGTCACGGTCTTGCACAAGTAAACCGCCGTTAACGCGTTTTACTTCGCGCTCAGTGGTTTTGGTCGTCCATTGACCACACTCTAATAGACGCACGTTTTTCTTGGCTGCGACAATGGCAAGAGCATCAGCTGAGATACTTGGCGCAATAATCACTTCAACGAATTGACGATCGACAATGGCTTGTGCTGTCTCAGTATTGAGCTCGCGGTTAAATGCAATAATGCCGCCGAAAGAAGACGTTGGATCGGTTTTAAAGGCACGTTCGTACGCATCGAGGATGTTGTCGGCAATCGCCACACCACATGGGTTTGCATGCTTAACAATGACACACGCAGGATCGGTGAATTCTTTCACGCATTCAAGTGCTGCATCAGTATCCGCGATGTTGTTGTAAGATAACGCTTTACCTTGAATTTGCTTGGCCGTTGCTACAGAGGCTTCTTCAGGATTGCTTTCGACATAGAACGCCGCTGATTGGTGACTATTTTCACCGTAGCGCATGTCTTGTTTTTTCTCGAATTGCATATTGAATGTACGAGGGAAAGCCGATTCTTCGTCACCTTCTTTGTTCTCACCGTACGATGGCACCATCGTACCGAAGTAGTTGGCGATCATGCCATCATAAGCAGCGGTGTGCTCAAATGCGGCAATCGCTAGGTCAAAGCGGGTATTGAGCGTTAAGGATTTGTCGTTAGCATCCATTTCAGATAGAACACGACTATAGTCATCAGCTTTTACCACGATGGTTACATCTTTGTGGTTTTTAGCGGCAGAACGTACCATGGTTGGTCCACCGATATCGATGTTCTCAACGGCATCTTCGAGCGTACAGCCTTCTTTGGCGACGGTGTCTGCGAATGGGTAAAGGTTGACAACCACCATATCGATAGGGCGAATATCGTGCTGCTCCATTACGGCATCGTCTTGCTCGCGACGGCCTAGGATGCCACCGTGAACTTTTGGATGAAGCGTCTTAACGCGGCCATCCATCATTTCTGGAAAACCGGTGTAATCGGAAACTTCTGTAACGGCAATGCCTTTTTCTGCGAGTAGACGAGCAGTGCCGCCTGTAGACAAAATATCGACACCGCGCTCTGCTAGCGCTTTGGCAAACTCAACAATACCAGTTTTATCTGATACGCTAATGAGTGCACGACGGATTGGACGAGCGTTCTTCATGCTTCCCTTTTCCTCAAATTCTTGGAGTTTATGATGAAAGATACTTGCCAAAACGTCCCTATGAGGGATGAGCGAAATAGATAGACTCTGTTTTGGTAAACACCTTCAATCCAGAACTTCTTTATGGCGCGTATTCTAACTAATTTCATAGTAAAAAGCTCGCGCAATCGTTTGGCATGCGAAAATAATCGCATTAAAGCGATTTTTCAAGAGAAAATTGTCATTGAATTAATAACGAGGTTAACGATGTTTCAAATCGGTGAACTGGCAAAACGGTGCGATGTCTCGACAGATACGCTGCGCTTTTATGAAAAAAATGGTTTGATAGTCCCAGCCGGACGCAGTGAGTCTGGGTATCGTTTATATAATGCGGATAACCAGCATCAGGTGATTTTTATTCTTAAAGCCAAAGCGGTAGGGTTAAGTTTAGATGATATTAAAGAGTTACTTGATATTCGTTTAGAGGTTACTGAACATAGCTGCGCAGAAGTGAAAGCGATCACCACGGCGAAACTAACGTTAATTGACGATAAACTGCAAGAGCTACAGCGCATTCGCTTAGCGTTAAAAAAAATCAATGATGCTTGCTGTGGTAAAGCGGAGCAAGATGCCAGTCATTGTTCAATTTTATCCGCGTTAGAATAAACATAGATTAGCCATAGCTTGAGAATTTTCCCTACATCACAAAAGTAAAAGAACTGTTTTTAATTGGTTAATTTTTGGTCATATGTAGTAAATGGTTATTGATTGATATGATGGGTTTAATTTTTGTTTATTATTTTCAGTTGTTTAACTATTGTTTTTTCTGTTTTTTGGAAAATTCACGCCATGAATATGTATTATTTCGCTAAAAAAATATAGAAAAGCGCTCACTTTTCTAGGGTGAGATTTTGCCTCCTGTTTATTCTTATTCGTTGTTTATGATGTGCCTACCCTATGCATAAGAATGAAGAATAATTATGTTTAACTACAACTTTCTCATCACCGTTGCAGCTTCTTTAGCTGGACTGTTATTTGGGCTCGATATCGGGCTCATCTCTGGGGCGTTGCCTTTTATTACCACAGAGTGGAGCATTTCAATTCACCAGCAAGAGTGGATTGTGAGCACCATGATGTTGGGGGCTACGCTTGGTTCTATTTCTAATAACTGGCTTTCTGCCATACTCGGACGTAAACGTAGCTTAATGTGGGGAGGCGTGATTTTTGCCATCGGTACACTGGGCTGCACGTTCTCAAACAATATCGATGTAATGTTGGTATTTCGCGTGGTACAAGGGTTTGCAATTGGTATTGCATCGTTTGCTGCGCCATTGTACTTATCGGAAATGTCAGACAAAGCTGTACGTGGCCGCCGTATTGCGACCTATCAATTGATGGTAACGGTTGGTATCTTGGTCGCATTTTTATCGGATACGTGGTTTGCGCAAACGGGCAACTGGCGCATGATGTTTGCTGTGCTTTTGATTCCTACGGCGATTTTGGTGATATCGGTATACTTTATGCCGCGCTCACCACGTTGGTTAGCCTCGCGTGGTTACATGCAAGAAGCACAGAGTGTTTTGTTGTCGTTACGTATGGATGAACGCGAAGCGAGCCAAGAATATCAAGAGATCATCGCCAGCCTTAAAGTGAAGCAATCTGGTTTTGCATTATTTAAAGCCAATAAGAACTTTCGCCGTAGTGTCGGTTTAGGTTTAGTCCTTCAGTTTATGCAGCAATTTACGGGCATGAATATTTTGATGTATTACTCGCCGAAGATCTTCGAAATGGCAGGGTTTACCAGCAAAATGGAACAAATGTTCAGTACCGTTCTCGTTGGTCTTGCTTTTGTATTGGCGACCTTTATCGCCATTGGTATGGCGGATAGCTGGGGTCGTAAACCTGCCCTGAAAATTGGCTTTACCGTGATGGGCGCAGGGATGTTCTGTCTTGGTTTATTGCTCAAGTTCGTGTTAACGGGGCATGCTCCGGTGTACTTCTCTTATCTTGCTGTACTCACTTCCATCATTTGTATTTGTGGCTATGCAATGAGCGCGGCACCTATGGTGTGGGTATTGTGCTCAGAAGTGCAGCCATTGAAAGGACGTGACTTTGGTATTGCCTGTTCTACTACCATGAACTGGATCGCTAATATGGTATTGGGCGCGACATTCCTAAGCTTGCTTAGTGGTATTGGCACGGCGCAGACTTTCTGGTTGTACGCTGGCTTTAATATTATCTTTGTACTGGTGACTGTGTTTATGGTGCCGGAAACCAAAGGGATTACGCTCGAGTCAATTGAAGCGAACTTGATGTCGGGTAAAAAGCTACGTGATATCGGTATTTCTTCTGATAAGCAAGCGGCGAGCTCACCACTCTCTGATTCGAATCAAGGATAGCGATTACAGATATTTGCTCTGCGCAGAGAGTCAAGGCCAGCCTCATTCGGGCTGGCCTTTTTATTGGGGCGTATTAGATTAAGCGAGTTTCCAAGGCGAGCAGTTTCTGTTTGAGGGGGACACCACCGCCGTAGCCACCTAATCCGCCATTACTGGCGATCACACGATGGCAAGGAATAATAATGGCATGCGCATTGGCGCCATTGGCATTGGCAACGGCTCGAAACGCAGTCGGTTGTCCTAGTTGCTTGGCAAGATCGCCGTAGGCTGTGGTGTGTCCATACGGGATGGTTTGTAGGGCTTGCCAGACCGATTTTTGAAATGGAGTCCCGACGGTAAGCAATGGCAAGTCAAAGGCGTTCCGCTCTCCTTGGAAATACTCACTTAGTTGCTGTTTGGTGGTTTCTAAGACCTCGTCAGTCTGTTCAATGAACTCCGCGTTGAGACCTTGTTTGATTCGGTTGTCGACAGTATCGCGTAATTTACGGTAGCGAAAGTCACATAAACACAACTGATGTTGATAACTACCGAGAATAAATTCCGCATACGGGTGTTGATAATATTGAATATGAATGGCTGACATAACGCGCGACTCCTTTTTTGTATATTTATACAGTATCAGAGCGGTTTTATAATAACCAATAAAAATGATGTCAGTTGCGTAGTGTATTGAGCAGCCGATGGATATCTTGTTTTCTGCCTTGTATCACTAGGGGATGTAAATGGGGAGATTGAGATTCAAGGCCGCGCTTTAGTGAGTATATCGCTTGCTGCTTATGACCTTGCTGAGCGAGAAAGTCCCCATAAAAGTAGCGTGCAGTAATGTCATTGGGGCTAAGTTCAACGGCCTCACTGAGCAATGCAGCGGCTTTATCATCATCGCCAAAACTGATTGGCCAGCCCGGTGCGCGGTAATAGAGCGCGCCTAACGTGACGAGCACTGCAGTGTGCAACTGGCCTGTCGTGGTAGCTTGGAGTGGTTCTAAACGATGTTTTGCTTGTTTAATGAGATCTAGCGCATCCGATGTTCCTGAGACACTCGCTAAAGAAGCAAGATTAATAGCTAATGCGGTTTGTAGCTGTAGATTGTCTGGGTGTTTTGAGAGATGCTGATTTGTGTCACCCACAAGGGCCTGAAAACAGGTTTGCTTTTTTTCCTCGTCTGCCTTTTGATATTCACACACCGCCCACTGATGTTGTAATTGATTTAGGGTGGCTTTAAGTGGGCTTGCCACCGCTATAGTAGACCACATCCCCAATAAAACTATCATGTAGCTACGGTATGTCTTCATTCGTTTTCCCTATCTCGCTATGTGGAGTTTTCCGTCACTCATGACAATACTACGAGTATGGGAGATAAACGATGACACTGTATGGTCGGTGGTATAAAACTTTGATGAACAAGCCACAATACACCAAAGTCGACTAATAGGTACGCTTGTACACTGAGATAATGATGACTGGTGAGGTTTATAGGCAAAAAAAACCGCTCTATAGTCGAGCGGTTTTCTGAGTCATTCATCTGCTAAGATGCCGGCTTAGTTCATGCCGTATTTTTTTAGCTTCTTACGAAGTGTACCACGGTTAATACCCATCATCGTCGCTGCGCGAGTTTGGTTACCGCGAGTGTACTGCATGATAGTGTCTAGTAGTGGTTGTTCAACTTCCGCTAGAACTAATTCGTAAAGTTCAGTTACTTCTTGACCGTTTAATTGAGCCAGGTAATTTTTAAGAGATGCTTTAACTGAATCACGTAATGGTTTCTGCGTGATTTGATCTTGTGAAGTTACGGTTGTTACTGTTAAAGCTTCTGAAGTCAGATTTTGTTCGAACATATTCGGTCTAGCTCTTCTCTTAATATTATGCAACGTTATCAAAATAACCTTCGAGCGCCTCTAATTGCAGCGACGCGGATTCGATGGCGTTAAAGGTACGGCGAAACTCACTCGCGTGTCCATGCTCTTTTAGATACCACCCGACATGCTTACGTGCAATACGGGGGCCAAGATAGTCACCATAAAACAGGTGCAGAGCTTGTACATGACCAAGCATGATGTCTTTTACTTCCCCTAAGGGCAGTGCAGGCATCGTGGTGCCGGTTTCCAAATAGTGTTGGATTTCCTGGAAAATCCAAGGACGACCCTGGGCGGGACGTCCAATCATTAAAGCGTCAGCACCGGTGTAATCCAGTACAAATTTGGCTTTTTCCGGAGTCTCGATATCACCGTTAGCGATAACCGGGATCGTAATAGCCTGTTTGACGGCTCTAATGCTGTCGTATTCCGCCTCTCCCTTGTACATACAGGCCTTTGTTCTTCCATGAAGAGCGAAAGCTTGTATGCCGCAGTCTTCGGCTAATTTAGCGATGTAGACACAGTTCTTATTTTCTGTATCCCAACCGGTGCGTGTCTTCAGTGTTACTGGGACATCCACGGCATTCACCACTGTTGTCAAAATGTCTTTAATGACATCTGGATAACGCAGTAATGCTGAACCAGCCAGTTTCTTATTCACTTTCTTTGCTGGGCAGCCCATATTGATATCGATGATTTGCGCACCGTTTTCAACACTGTATTGCGCTGCCTCGGCCATAAGCTGTGGGTCACTTCCAGCGATTTGCACAGAACGAATGCCCGATTCGCCCGCGTGCACCATGCGATTTTTTGACTTCGACGTTCCCCATACAGCCGGATTAGCTGACATCATTTCACTGATAGCCATTCCTGCTCCATAGCGTAGACACAACTCTCGAAACGGTCTGTCTGTAACTCCTGCCATAGGGGCAACGATAAGTTTGTTCTTGAGTTGATAATTTCCGATTTTCAAAACGTCTTCACAGTTCTGTACCAGCAAGGGCGCGCATTTTACGCATTTTTTCACTGCGTGAAAAGCCTAATATTTGAGCATTTACAAATTGTTTTTGGAAATTGTATGCTTTTCAGTCGATTAACTGCAAAACCTTCCCTTAACTCAATTTATATCCAGTGATACGACACCACTCTTTCATCTCTTTTATCGGGTCAATGACCAATTCATCACGGTAATAATTGGCGACATCTTCTGCTTGGGTGTCTAAAACGCCAGACATTGCTAATGCGCCTTGTGGCTTGATTAAGCCTTTAATGACTGCAGAAAGCTCACGCAAAGGACCCGCAAGGATGTTAGCGACGACGACGTCAGCCTTCAAACCTTCTGGTTGATCTTGAGGTAAGTACACCTCGATTTGATCTTTTATGCCGTTACGTTCAGCGTTGTCTTGGGTGGCTTGTAGGGCTTGTGGATCGATATCGATACCGACCACTTTTGCGGCGCCAAGTTTTACCGCTGCAATGGCTAAAATGCCTGAGCCACAACCAAAGTCGATCACTGTTTTGCCGGTAAGGTCGAGTCCGTCGAGCCATTCAAGACATAAAGCGGTGGTTGGGTGTGTGCCAGTACCAAATGCCAGGCCAGGGTCAAGCATCACGTTTACCGCGCTAGGGTCGGGAATATCACGCCAGCTTGGGCATACCCATAGGCGCTCACCAAATTGCATTGGGTGGAAGTTATCCATCCACTCACGTTCCCAGTCTTTGTCTTCGATCTGTTCAACCTTGTAAGCGAAATCTTTTGCTACCAGCCCGCTTGCTTGGATTTGGGTCACGGCAAGAGCGGTATCGGTTTCGGCATCGTAGAGTGCGAGGACATCGGTATCGCCCCATAGACGCGTTTCTCCTGGCTGCGGTTCAAACACCGGTGTGTCTTTCGCATCAAGAAATGTAACGGATAAGGCACCAGTTTCTTCCATGAGCATATCGCCAATCGCTTCGGCGTTTTCATTGGTAGCGTTAAGCTTAATTTGAATCCAAGGCATTTTACATGACTCTCATTATGACATTTGGCGCGAAGTTTAGCAGATCCTAACCGCAATGGCATCTGATCTCACGCCGTATCATTGTCGATAAAATAAACAATGGAGCCATAGGCTCCATTGTGCTGATATTAGTCAGTATTAAGAGGGTTGTGATGCGAGTGATGGCCGTGTTGTAGGCTTAATAAAACTCATGACGACGAAGACTAATAAACTGATGGCTTGCGTTGGTACGATAGGGTGTACACCGCCTAGATCTGGTTTAAACCAGCTTAGCGCGATAAACAGACCAATACCGCTTAGCATAGAGCATAGGGCGCCTGTAGCCGAAGCACGTTGCCAATATAACCCTAGAACCAAAGGCCATAAGAAGGCCGCCTGTAAGCCACCAAACGCCATGAGATTAAGCCAAATGATCATGTCTGGCGGGTTCGTCGCGGCACAAAACACTAACAATGCAAAGATGGCCGTTACCCAGAGTGAAAGCCGATTGAGTTTTCGCTCGCTGTTAGGTTTGTCGGCCAATGATGGGTTAATGTAGTTAAGATATAAGTCTTTTAATATCGTGGCTGAGGCTTGAATCAGCTGTGAATCAATGGTCGACATAATAGCGGCCATCGGCCCCGCTAAGAAAATCCCCGCAACGACTGGAGGAAGTACCGTCATCATCAAGGTTGGCATAATTTGATCCGGACTGCTCACATGTGGGATGAGTGCACGTCCCAGAGCGCCCGCCAGTGAGGTGCCAAACATCAGCAACGCGACTACTATGGTTCCAATGATGATGCCTTTGTGTACTGACTTACTGTCGCGATAAGACATGCATCGCACGGCCGCATGCGGCAGGCCAATCACCCCAAAACATACCAACATCCAGAAGCTAAGAATAAACGGTTGGCTTAAGAAATGATTTGGGCCATATGGCGTGATCAAATTTGGGTCGATGTCGTGCAATTTCATCACTAAATCCCCAAAGCTGCCACCTGCATGAATGACCCCAGCGAGGAGGGCAACGGTGCCTATCAGCATCATAATGCCTTGTACGGCATCGGTGAGGACTACCGCACGAAAGCCACCAATGGTTGTGTACAAACCGACAGTGAGTGCAAAAATAAATAAACCTTGCTCATAAGGCAGGCCAGTGACGGTTTGTAGTAAACGCGCACCACCGACAAATTGCACCACCATAATCCCAAAAAAGGCCAATAACAGCGCAAGTGAGGCAATAATCACTACAGGCCGGCTTTGAAAGCGGGCATAGAGAATATCGTTGACGGTAACCGCATTATGACGGCGTGCTTCAATCGCAAATTTTTTGCCCAACACCCCGAGTGTGAGCCAAGCGACAGGCAATTGGATCATAGTAAGCAATACCCAGCCTAACCCCATTTTATAGGCAGCTCCAGGCCCACCAATAAAGCTACTAGCACTGGCATACGTCGCAGAGAGAGTCATGGCAAGCACAAAGCCTCCCATGCTACGCCCACCCACGAAGTATTCATTGAGAAAGTGATTTTTGCTTTTGAAACGTCGAGTAAAAGCTGCTAAAGCAAAGACCGCTACTAAATAGATCACTAAAGGAATAAGTAGTTGGCTATTCATCACTGACATCCTCTGCATTGGGATCGAGAGGAATATCTTGGTAGAAGAATTTCACCATCAAATAACACAAGCCGCAAAATAGCACAGGTCCAACAATGCATGATAAGAAAAACCATAATGGAAATCCCATCACTAAGGTTGGTAACTGAGTATCGTTAATATCGGGAGCAAATCCATAGGCGGTGGCATACCACCAAACAAAATATAAACCGGCTAACGCTAATGCCAGAATCGCTTCTTTGTGCGCCTGATGGTATAAGTCAGAAAGCTTAGACATGCGATCTCCTTTTTTAATAAGGCAGATAAATGAAAAGGCCACCAATGGTGACCTTTATTATTTATAAAGAGAGCGTAGGACGTAATTATAGGCCTAGCTTCTTCTCTAAATAATGGATGTTAGTACCGCCATGTTGGAAATGTTCATCCAACATGATCGATTGTTGTAGTGAGATATTGGTTTTAATCCCTTCAACAATCATTTCATTTAGTGCATTACGCATACGAACGATAGCAACATCACGCGTTTCACCGTAAGTGATCAACTTACCAATCATAGAATCGTAGTACGGAGGAACCGTGTAACCAGAGTAAATATGAGATTCCCAGCGAACTCCCATACCACCTGGAGCATGGAACATTTCAATTTTACCTGGAGACGGTAGGAAACGTTCTGGATCTTCAGCGTTAATACGACACTCGACAGCGTGGCCACGAATCTTAATATCATCTTGGGTAAATGACAAAGGTAGGCCAGCTGCAATGCGCAGTTGCTCTTTAATGATATCGACGCCGGTGACCATTTCAGTGACTGGGTGTTCTACTTGTACACGAGTGTTCATCTCGATGAAGAAGAATTCGCCGTTTTCATATAAGAATTCAAACGTACCTGCACCTCGGTAATCGATTTCGAGACACGCTTGGGTACAACGTTCGCCGATGAACTTGCGCATTTCTTCCGTGATACCAGGAGCCGGCGCTTCTTCTACGACTTTTTGGTGACGACGCTGCATAGAACAGTCACGTTCACCAAGGTGAACCGCATGTCCTTGGCCATCAGCCAAGACTTGAATTTCCACGTGGCGTGGATTTTCAAGGTATTTTTCCATGTATACGATATCGTTATCAAAAGCCGCTTTGGCTTCTGCGCGAGTCATATCAATAGCTTCAATAAGATCTTCTTCACGACGAACAACACGCATACCACGACCACCGCCGCCACCAGAGGCTTTGATGATGACTGGGTAGCCAATACGTCTACCGTGTGCTTTGTTCTTCTCTGCATCACCATCTAGTGGGCCATCTGAACCTGGAACACAGGGTACGCCAGAGCGTTTCATGGCATTGATGGCTGATACTTTATCGCCCATCATGCGGATAGTTTCAGCACGCGGACCAATGAAAGTGAAGCCGGATTGTTCGACTTGCTCGGCAAAGTCTGCGTTTTCTGATAAGAAACCGTAACCTGGGTGAATCGCCTCTGCGCCACTCACTTCCGCTGCTGAAATAAGGCGCGGAATATTTAAGTAGCTATCAATGCTACGGGCAGAGCCGATGCAGATGGTTTCATCCGCAAGCAATACGTGCTTAAGATCGCGGTCGGCAGTTGAGTGAACGGCAACCGTTTTGATACCAAGTTCTTTACATGCGCGCAGAATACGCAGCGCAATCTCGCCTCGGTTCGCGATGACAATTTTGTCTAACATAGGGACAGCCTCGCTTACTCGATGATGATGAGTGGCTGGTCAAATTCTACCGGTTGGCCATCTTCAAGCAACACAGCTGTTACCACACCCGCTTTATCAGCTTCGATTTGGTTCATCATTTTCATTGCTTCGACGATGCACAGTGTATCACCAACGTTAACGCTTTGACCGACAGTGACAAATGGTTTTGCATCTGGGCTTGGTGCGCCATAGAACGTACCTACCATTGGAGAAAGTACTTGATGACCAGCTGGTTGTGCGGCTGGTGCTGGCGCTGCAGGAGCAGCGGCCGGAGCAGCAGGTGCTTGCGCTGGAGCTGGAGCAGGGGCAGCTGCATAATGTACTGGAGCAGGAGCTGTCATATTACGGCTGATTCTTACCGATTCTTCGCCTTCAGAAATTTCTAGCTCAGCGACGCCAGATTCTTCAACGAGTTCGATAAGCTTCTTAATTTTACGAATATCCATTGTTTCTTTCTCTTTATCTGTGTGTAAGACAGTGCCTATAGGGCGCTGCAGAGTGATGCTTTATTTTGCTTGCAGTGTGTTAATCGCTGCAGACAAAGCGAATTGGTAGCCTTGTGCGCCTAGCCCACAAATCACGCCTTGAGCCTTATCAGACAAATAGGAGTGATGGCGGAAAGCTTCACGTGCATGTATGTTAGAAAGATGCACTTCAATAAACGGAATATTAACCCCAAGTAGTGCATCACGCAGGGCCACACTCGTATGTGTGAATGCTGCGGGGTTAATAATGATAAAGTCTACTTGACCGTAAGCGTTATGAATTGCTTCAAGTAATTCATATTCACGATTCGATTGAAGGTGCTCGAGCTCTATGTCTGCTTGCTCCGCCTGGTCACGCAGTGTGGTGACAATATGCTCAAGAGTTGCTGAGCCGTAGTGGGCGGGTTCTCGTAAACCTAATAAGTTTAGGTTTGGTCCATTGAGTACAAGAATGCGTAATTTTGCAGTCATTGTGCAGTTATCTTCCTATATAGTCGCTAGAACGTAAACTATACCTTTATAAGCGTAGTTTTGACGCTAATTTTTTGTCAAAATTACACTGTCTTTCAAAAGTTGACCATGATTATAGCTAATTCACAGCAAATGGCAGCAAATTACTGGTCTAATCACATAGTTTAATCCTAAATCAGTAAAATTAACACCCCGATTGCCCTCGTGTCTTCTATGCGGGGTAATTGATAAAAAAAATAGATTAGAAAGCAAAAACTGTGACTTTTGATTGGAAAAGAAGCACGAAATACCAACGTATTTCGTGCGGTTTGAATTTAAATAATGCGGTGGTTTATTGGTAGAGCGTTTTTTCAGACATCAGTGTATCGACGACGCTAGGGTCGGCCAGGGTGGAGGTATCGCCGAGGTTTCCGGTATCCCCTGTCGCAATTTTACGCAAAATACGCCGCATAATTTTGCCTGAGCGAGTTTTGGGTAAGGCGTCGGTCCAATGCATAATATCTGGTGTAGCAATGGCGCCGATTTCTTTACGTACCCAATCTTTGACCTCTTTATGGAGGTTGGCATCAGGGTAGATACCATCATTTAAGGTAATGTAGGCATAAATGGCTTGGCCTTTGATGTCATGTGGCACACCGACTACGGCGGCTTCGGCGATTTTATCAAAAGACACTAACGCGGATTCAATTTCGGCGGTGCCCATACGGTGCCCAGATACATTCAGTACATCATCGACTCGACCAGTAATCCAGTAATACCCATCATCATCACGGCGCGCTCCATCCCCGGTACAATACATACCTTTAAAGGTTGAAAAGTAGGTTTGCTCAAAGCGGTCGTGATCACCATAAATAGAACGCATTTGACCGGGCCAAGAATCGAGGATGACTAAGTTACCTTCTGTGGCGCCTTCTAGCACTTCGCCACTATTATCAACCAAGGCAGGTTGTACTCCGAAAAATGGGCGTGTGGCTGAACCCGGTTTTAATGCTGTCGCACCGGGGAGTGGGGTAATCAAAATACCGCCAGTTTCGGTTTGCCACCACGAGTCCACCACGGGACACTGACTATTTCCTATCGTGTGATAATACCACTCCCACGCCTCAGGATTAATGGGTTCGCCCACCGAGCCCATAACACGTAGGCTTGTTCTGTGTGTCCCCTCTACCGCTTCATCACCTTTGGCCATTAAGGCGCGTATCGCGGTTGGCGCCGTATAGAGTAGAGAGACGTGATGTTTGTCGATCACTTCACTCATACGACGAGAATTCGGGTAGTTCGGTACACCTTCAAACATGATCGTGGTCGCGCCATTGGCGAGAGGGCCATATACAAGATATGTGTGACCTGTGATCCAGCCTACGTCGGCGGTACACCAAAACACATCACTTTTTTGATAATCAAAGACATATTTGAATGTCATGGCCGCATACACGAGATAGCCACCCGTAGTATGCAATACGCCTTTGGGTTTCCCGGTTGAGCCTGAGGTATAAAGAATAAACAGAGGATCTTCAGCGTGCATTTCTTCTGCTGGGCATTCGTCACTGACTTTGGCGACACTATCGTGCCACCATACATCACGTTTTTCATGCCACATAATGTCGGCGCCAGTACGTTTTAGTACGACAACACTTTGGATAATATCGGTATCGGGATTGTTTAATGCATCGTCGACATTCTTTTTCAGTGGGATGGTGCGGCCACCACGTACACCTTCATCTGCGGTCACCACAAGTTTAGCGTGCGAATCGATGATACGGCCGGCGAGTGCGTCAGGGGAGAAGCCGCCAAATACAACGGTATGTACCGCACCAATCCGAGTACAAGCGAGCATGGCAACGGCGGCCTCTGGTACCATCGGCATATATAAGCACACGACATCGCCTTTTTTAATTCCTTGAGCTTTCAGCACATTGGCAAAGCGACAAACCTGTTGATGCAGTTCATTAAACGTGATTTTTGTATCGTCGTTAGGGTCATCACCTTCCCAAATAATCGCGGTTTCCTCACCGCGCTCGGCTAAGTGACGATCGATGCAGTTCGCCGACACATTGAGCGTACCATCGTCAAACCAGCGAATATCGACATGACCAGTATCAAATGAGGTGTGTTTGACCTGACTAAAAGGTTTAATCCAATCGACTATTTTGCCATGTTGCGACCAGAAGGCGTGCGGATCGTTGATCGACTGTTGATACATGGATAGGTACGTGTCGTTGTCGGCATGCGTGGTGTCAGCAATCGCTTGTTTAACTGGGTATAGAGGGTTTGAATGCATTCTTCTTCTCCTTGAAAACTCATTCACACTATTCATGAACGTGGATGAATCGACCGATAGGTTTTGATAACCATCAGCCACAGAGTTGGTTTGCACAATTAGACTTTAGGAGTAGGCCGGTACATGACGTGATGCAGGTGGCAAAAATAGGATGATTTAGCGGGGGATTGCGCAGTAACAATGAGGGGATAAGGAAAATACTTTATGCTGAGTTGACGAAAAGAAAACATAGAGTCTCGAATAAGTCATTGTTATTTTAGGCACTAATACCTCTATAATACTGCCTCACCGTGGTTTCCGATATAAGGATTGTATATGTTCACCGCTTCCCCCTATGGATGGGTTTCGCAATATTTGTTTGGTTTTTTCTTTTCTTATGGGGTGTACTTACCTTTTTGGGCGTTGTGGTTTGAATCTCAAGGTGTTTCCGCTGCGCATATCGGTACCTTGATTGGTTTAGGCTTTGCTGCGCGTTGTCTATCCAATTTACTGCTTACTCCGCGTATCCATAAAGTGGAACATTTAGTACCAGCATTACGTTGGTTTGCGTTGGTAACCTTGGTGTTTGGTTCGTTGTATTTCGTTGCGGGTGGGAATTTCTGGCTACTGGCTATTATTACGATTCTGTTTAATTTGAGTATGGGGCCAATGATGCCCCTACCAGATTCTATGGCGAATTATTATGCTAAGCATCAATTGCTCGATTATGGCTCGACCCGAGTATGGGGGTCGATTGCGTTTATTGTTGGGTCGACCGTCGTTGGATATTTAGCCGCCAATTGGGGACATCAGTGGATTTTATTTGCCTGTCTTGGTGGGTTTGCGGCTAACTTGCTCTTAAGTCTACGCACGCCTAATCCGTTACCGAAAACGCAGGATGAGCAGACCACTTTACCGCGCCCGAAATTAATGACATTGCTACGTGAATGGCCGGTGGTCAAGTTTTTGCTGTTAGAAGCCTTGATTCAAGGCAGCCATGCCGCGTATTACTCTATTGGTTCGATTTATTGGAAACAATCAGGTTATTCTGAAGAAACCATTGGTTATTTGTGGAGCCTTGGTGTCGTGATGGAGGTGCTATTGTTTGCCTTTAGTCGTAAGTGGTTTGCTAATGTTCCCGTGAAAACCTTATTTACGTTGGCGGCGCTTGCGGTGGTCGTTCGGTGGGGTCTTGCGGCCATGACCACGGCACTATTACCTTTGATTATTATTCAAATTCTGCACAGTTTAACCTATGCATTGGCTCATTTAGCCGCAATGAAATATATCCAAATGGGCTCTCAACACCGTATGGTCGCGATGCAATCATTATATAACGCTATTGCGCTAGGAGGCAGTGTTGCGCTACTGACCGTGTTTAGTGGCTGGGCATTTGAGCAGTGGGGTGGTCAGGTTTTTTGGGTGATGTCAGCTATGGGAGTTTTCGCGTTGCTGATTCGCGTAGATTTGCCCAGATCGCATTTAGAAGAAAAAACGCCGTACTAAAATGTACCTTTCGCACAGAACACCAGTGACTTGATTGATTGCCAAGCCCATCTGCGTTTTATTAAAAGCCTTTCCTGTATTGGAAAGGCTTTTTAGTTTAATGCGATAAAGAGGGCGCTAATGCAAGGATGGCTGGTCATCATGATGTGGTTAATCTGTCTCGGTTTACTGGTGGCTGTTGTGGTGTGGCATGTCAATAAGCGTAGTGGATGGTTACGCCGCAAGTGTCCATGGATGAAAAATGAGCTCACCATTTACCAAAGCCGTGTGACAGTGGGTGAGCTGGAAATATTGGCCGCACGTTTTGTTGGTGAGCAACGTGCTCGTTTGGCCTTTGCGCCGTATGATGGGATTTGTCAGCCTTCTCAGCAAGCACCAGCTACGCTGATTCGTCACACTGAACAAGTGTTGGCGGATGTGTTTGGAGTGTCTTCGGCTCGCTTGGTACTGACCTCAGCATTGCAAGGTCGCAACTTACATTTAGATGATGTGGCGACTATTGTCGACGAGGCTTCAGAGATCTACGACTTTAGCCGGGGGTTGCTACAAGGTGCAATTGAGCATATCAGCCAAGGGTTATCGGTGGTGGATAAACATCTGCGGTTGGTGGCATGGAATCAGCGCTATTTAGAGTTATTTGATTTTCCCAATGGCTTGATTCAAGTCGGCCGTCCTATTGCAGATATTATTCGTTTTAATGCGCAGCGTGGCTTTTGTGGTCCAGGTGATATTGAAGAGCACGTTGCTAAACGGGTGCGTTTTTTACAGCAAGGCAATGCACATACTTCGGCGCGGCAACGTCCAGATGGTAAATATATTGAAGTTCAAGGTAACCCAATGCCTGGTGGCGGGTTTGTGATGAGCTTTAATGATATTACGGCTTTTCGTCAAGTTGAGCAGAGCCTTAAAGAAGCCAATGAGTACCTAGAAGAGCGGGTCTTAATCCGAACACAAGAGCTTGAAAATCTCAACAAGAAGTTGGTGACGGCGACACAACGTTCCGAGCAAGAATCTCGTTCTAAATCAAGGTTTTTGGCTGCTGTTAGTCATGACCTTATGCAACCACTTAATGCCGCGCGACTGTTTTCGTCTTCGCTTGCAGAAGTGTCTAAGCAAGCGGAAACAACACAACTGGCTCAGCATATCGAGCGTTCGTTAGAAGCCGCTGAGGGGTTGATTGGTGACTTGTTGGATATTTCGCGCTTGGAGTCGGGGAAGTTAGCCATTCATCCACAAGATTTTCTACTGAATGATGTGTTGCAACCACTTAATGCCGAATTCTCTGCCGCCGCTGTCGATCAGGGAATTGAATTTATTATGGTGCCATCGAGCGTAATGGTGACATCCGATCCCAAATTATTACGTCGTGTGATACAAAATTTTCTGACGAATGCGTTTCGTTACGGTGCACACGGTAAAGTTGTACTTGGCGTACGACATACTGGTAATCAAGTGCGCATTGAGGTTTGGGATAATGGCATGGGGATCGATGAGGAGAAACAAGCCGTCATCTTTGATGAGTTCACCCGAGGATTAGAAGTACAAGGCGATCAAGGCTTAGGTTTAGGGCTCGCGATATCGAAAGGTATTGCGCAAGTGCTTGGTCATGATATTCATATGCGATCTTGGTTAGGGCAAGGCAGTGTTTTTTCGTTGACACTACAGCGTCATACGGCTCTCGAACCCACGTCCTTGCACGAGTTACCAACGACGCCTGTGAGCGGAGAATCTGTCCATGATGTGTCGAGTTTACGAGTACTCTGTGTGGATAATGATACGGCGATTCTCGATGGCATGGGGGCATTATTAGAACAGTGGGGCTGTGATGTTCGTGTCGCGACGGATATCGTCAGTAGTCTGCAGATCTTATCATCGGATTGGAAGCCTGAGGTGGTGCTATCTGATTATCGGTTAGAGCATCAGCGAACCGGGTTGGAGGTTTTGCAGCAATTTCGCTTACGTTTAGGTGACAGCTTTACCGGCGTGATTATTAGCGCTGACCGGACCGCTGAGGTTATTAAGGCCGTGGATACGCATGGTTTCTCTTTTATCGCCAAACCCGTGAAGCCGTTAAAATTACGTGGAGTATTAATGCGCCATGGGCGCCGAGGGGATCTTTAATAAAACGCCCTCATGCGAGGGCGTTTTAATATAAAGAGTTGAGGGGTAACTAACGAGTTTCAATCGTCAGCGGCCACCCAATATCGCTTTGTCGATTGGCTTCTAACTCTAGTTCAGCGCGCGTAAGAGGATTATGTTCTAACCAGTCTTGCGACAAAGTTAGCGTCAAATTATCTCCGTTGGCGCTGAGTGTGAAGTTAGGTACCAAAGCACGGTGCCGGCGATGACTAAGCAAAACGGCAAGACGTAATAAACGCAATACTCGTTTGGCACTGTTTGCCGATAATGCGTGCTGCTCTGGCAAAGAGGTGAGCTGTTCGCGATAACGACGAGCAATTTCACCAATATAGTGTTTTTGCGCACGAGTATAACCTGGTAAATCAAGGTGCTGTAACAAGTAAGCGCTGTGCTCTCCCCCATGTTTGAAATCAATACTAAGACCAATTTCATGAAGGTGAGCGGCACTGCGCAGCAACATTTCGGCGTGAGGCTCTTCAACCCAATCGCTACCGCCACATTGTTCAAGTAAGTGACTGGTTAGTGTTGCGACTTGTTCACCATAAGCTTGATCGAGCTGATAGCGTTGTTGCACACTCTCAATTGTCCGCGCACGAATATCATTTTGACGCAGCCCGTCGACCATTTCATACACCAGCCCTTCACGTAACGCTCCGCCTGCCAGCGTCATTTCTTCAATCCCGAAAGATTCAAAAATCGCGATTAAGATAGAGAGGCCACTTGGGAACACTAAAGCTCTTTCGAGTGTTAAACCTTCAATCTCTAACTCTTCTAAATGATCTGACAGCATTGCTTGCTTCTGCAGACGCTTAAGCTTAGGTAAAGTAATGACTTCATCCATGCCTTGCGCCAACATGATTTCTTGCAAAGCTTGTACTGTGCCACTCGCGCCGACGCAAATATCCCAACCAAGCTGACAGTATTGTTCAACAATCGGCAGTAATGTTTGCTTAGCAGCATCGATCGCATGATCAAAGTTGGTTTGATTTAATTCGCGATCTTTAAAATGGCGCTCTAGCCATGTCACGCACCCCATTTTTAAACTGGTAAGTGCTTTAGATTCAAACCCTTCGCCAATGATGAACTCGGTACTAGCACCGCCTATATCAACCACTAAACGACGCCCAATACCACCAGAAGTATGAGCGACGCCTTTATATATAGTCGCGGCTTCTTCTTCTCCGGGAATCACATGAATATTATGTCCCAAGATTTGATTGGCGGTAGCGAGAAACTCACTCACGTTGGTCGCGGTGCGTAACGTTGCCGTGCCGACAATGCGAATATTCTCTTTGGGAATATCTTGCAAACGTTCTGCAAATAGGCTTAAACAATCCCAGCCGCGTTGCATGGCTTCTTGGCTGAGCGCATTGTTTTCATTAAGCCCAGCAGCCAAGCGAACTTTACGTTTTATTTTCGCCATGGTTTGGACACTGCCATCGATATGTCTAACGATAAGCATATGAAAACTATTCGATCCTAGGTCAATCGCTGCATAGAGCGGTGAAGAGACATCATGGCTCATAAGTCAGTTACGAATCCTTGTTATTGCTCTGACGAGGACGACGTTGAGGCTTGCGTTTATTGTTGCCTGAACGTGAACCCCCAGTGTTGGTACGACGTTGATTTGGTTTACGTAGCGTTAATGGCTTAGGTAAATCTGTCAATAATGCCGCTGGATCGTAATCAGAAACAATAATCGAGTGCTCAATCGTTTCTTCAATCGCTGGTAGGTTGACCGCATAATCTTCGCAAGCAAAGCTGATAGAGAAACCACTTTCTCCAGCACGACCTGTACGCCCAATACGGTGAATATAATCTTCACTGTCGTCGGGAAGATCGTAGTTAAATACGTGTGTAACAAGTGGAATGTGTAAACCACGTGCAGCAACATCGGTTGCCACCAAAATATCAATTTCACCTGCAGTAAACTGCTCTAGGATACGTTCACGTTTTTTCTGCGGCACATCGCCAGTCAGTAAGCCAACACGATGTTGGTCAGCGGCTAAGTGGCCCCAGACTTTTTCACATTGGTGTTTGGTATTAGCAAAAATGATCGCGCGATCGGGCCATTCTTCTTCAATAATGGTTTGTAGAAGCGCCATCTTGTGTTCGTTGGATGGATAGAATAATTCTTCTTGAACGCGCGCTGCTGTTTTACGTTCAGGCTCAATGACTACGTGCTCAGGTTCGTTCATATGCTCGAACGCTAGCTCTTGCACTCGGTAAGAGAGCGTTGCTGAGAATAGCATGTTCAAACGATCTTTTGGCTCAGGCATGCGGCGGAATAAAAAGCGAATGTCTTTAATAAAGCCAAGATCAAACATACGGTCAGCTTCATCCAATACGACCGCTTGGATATGGTTCAGATCAAAGGCTTTTTGCTTGAAAAAGTCAATGATACGCCCTGTGGTACCAATAAGAATATCAACACCTGAGTTAATCTTCTCTAATTGCTTATCATAGCTTTCACCACCGTAAGCAAGCGCTGCTTGAATACCCGTACTTTCAATAAGACCTTCAGCATCATTGTAAATCTGAATTGCCAGTTCGCGCGTTGGCGCCATAATAATGGCACGCGGCTGGTTCGGTCTACGACCTTCATTTTCCGGTGTTGTTAGTAAGTGATTGAATGTAGCAGTAAGAAACGCAAGCGTTTTACCAGTCCCTGTTTGGGCCTGGCCTGCAATGTCTCGGCCGGTGAGCAATACCGGCAACGCCTTGGCTTGGATCGGGGTACAGTATTCGAACCCTTTTTTTTCCAATCCTTCAATGACTTGCGGCTTTAATCCGAAGTCGGCGAACTTGTGCTCTGTGATATGCGTCTTTTTCATTCCTATAGAATATCAGCTTACGCTTGCAATACGGAAGTAAATACATTCCAATAGGGGAATCTATTTACTGGTTAGTACACGACCGGTTCAGAAAAAACACATTGGAGTGGAAGATGAGTGATAAATTTTTGCAGCTAACTGATGACAGTTTCGAAGCTGATGTGATTAATGCTGCAGGCCCTGTTCTTGTTGATTTTTGGGCAGAATGGTGTGGTCCTTGTAAAATGATTGCTCCGATTCTAGAAGAAGTCGCAGATGAATATGCGGGTAAACTCTCTATCGGTAAGCTAAACATTGACCAAAACGCAGGTACGCCACCAAAATATGGTATTCGTGGCATCCCTACATTGCTTCTATTTAAGAACGGCAGTGTAGTGGCAACCAAAGTCGGTGCGCTATCGAAAACTCAACTAAAAGAGTTTCTAGACGCGAACCTATAATCGCGTTACATAAACCGTACATAGAAATATGTGCGGTTTGTTTTTTCTAAAAACATTTTATAGACTAGAATAAAATTTAGTGCTAATTTATCGCACGTAAATCATACAAGTGTTCACTTCTTGGTCAATCCTGAGACCAAATCCATCTTACTTTAACTAGAAAACAGATCCTATTTTGACTAAACAAGAATCCGCCACAATGAATCTAACAGAATTGAAGAACAGACCCGTGTCTGATCTTGTGAAGCTTGGTGAAAGCCTAGGCCTTGAAAACCTAGCGCGACTAAGAAAGCAAGACATTATATTCTCCATCCTTAAAGCGCATGCGAAAAGTGGTGAAGATATATTTGGCGATGGGGTGCTGGAAATACTTCAAGACGGTTTTGGTTTCTTACGCAGTGCAGACAGCTCTTATTTGGCTGGACCGGATGACATCTACGTATCACCAAGCCAAATTCGTCGCTTTAATTTACGTACCGGTGACTCTATTGCTGGCAAAATTCGTCCGCCAAAAGAAGGTGAGCGTTACTTTGCATTGTTGAAAGTGAACACGGTTAACCGCGACAAACCTGATAACGCACGTAATAAGATCCTTTTCGAAAACTTAACGCCATTACATGCTAACGATCGTATGGTGATGGAGCGTGGTAATGGGTCGACTGAAGACATTACTGCTCGCGTGCTTGATCTTGCTTCTCCAATTGGTAAAGGCCAACGTGGTTTGATTGTTGCTCCGCCTAAAGCGGGTAAAACCATGTTGCTGCAAAACATTGCTCAGAGCATTGCCTACAATCACCCTGAATGTGAATTGATGGTATTGCTTATCGATGAGCGTCCAGAAGAAGTGACGGAGATGCAACGCCTTGTAAAAGGTGAAGTTGTGGCATCAACGTTTGATGAACCAGCCAACCGTCACGTTCAAGTTGCCGAAATGGTAATTGAAAAAGCGAAACGTTTGGTAGAACACAAGAAAGACGTTGTTATCTTATTAGACTCAATTACTCGTCTTGCTCGTGCTTACAACACAGTGGTGCCGTCATCGGGTAAAGTATTGACTGGTGGTGTGGATGCGAACGCATTACACCGTCCTAAGCGCTTCTTTGGTGCTGCTCGTAATGTCGAAGAAGGCGGTAGTTTGACGATTATTGCTACGGCGCTTGTTGATACCGGTTCTAAAATGGACGAGGTTATCTACGAAGAGTTTAAAGGTACAGGTAACATGGAGTTACACCTGAACCGTAAAATTGCTGAAAAGCGTGTATTCCCGGCGATTGATTTCAACCGTTCTGGTACTCGTCGTGAAGAGCTTCTTACGAAGACTGACGAACTACAGAAAATGTGGATTTTACGTAAGATTGTTCACCCAATGGGTGAGACAGATGCAATGGAATTCTTGATTGATAAATTGGCTATGACCAAAACCAATAATGAATTCTTTGACGCAATGCGTCGACAGTAAGACAGAAAAACAAAAACACCACCTTTGAGGTGGTGTTTTTATTTGCAATCCATATAAGAATGATTTCATGTTTTATAAAGGGATTGCACTGGAGGGTTTATGCGACAAGGAATGTTGTACACGCTTCTATTATTAGTCGGTATCTTTACCAGCTCAACTTGGGCGGTGGATATCTCTAATCAAGCGCGTCAGAAAGTTTTGAACGATCAGACACTGCATCACAAAGTGGATGAGCTGTATCAGTTAGCTCTCGAAAACCAGATCAACGTTTTGGATTTCTCGATGGAACGTTTAGCATTACCGCAGCAGGAAGCGGCTCGCTATTTATTGTTTCGTCGTTTTGAGCAAAGTGGCATTGTCTTGTCAGCCTCGCTCTACGGATTTGTGCAAAAACAAAACCGTCATTCTCCTACTTACCAAATTACCGAGCATGGTGAGGGTTACGAGTTTTCTGTACCGGCTTTCAATTACCCTACGATTGGATTTAGGCTGATGAATCGTTGGGCACAAGATCAGAAAACGGTCGACTTTATTCTCCATGCTGAGCTGCATGAATTGAATTTAAAGCAATGGTTGTCAGGCCCAGACGCCGATGAACACGAGCAATTATTGCTACGTGAATTTGATCACTTATCTACTTCAGCGATTGAGTTTCTTACCAAACAATTGACCTCAACCAATGTGACGAGTTGGTTACCTTCCTCTCATGTAATGGTTAAATTGGCACGTGTTACACGCGACCCTAAAATGTATAAACTCTTATGGTTGATGCGCTCAGATAGTGTCATTGAGGATGAATTAAAACGTTTAGCTAAACGCCGCGATCAGTTTGCTGCTTCGCAACTCATGTTGGCTTCGCGTAATCCAAAACTAACCGCCGATGCGATTGAAGCGTTAGTACAAATTCATCCTATGCAAGATAAGGTGCAAGAATTTCTCGTTAAACGGTTATCGAATAGGGATGAGGCTTCTTTAACGGCTCAAGCATTAGTGAATCATGGACATCGTAATTGGTTAGAAGACATCATGCGCTCACATCGGCAAGTTAAAACGCGGCTAATCATGCAAACCTTGAGCGCGCTGTGAAAGAGATCGCGAGTCGTCGGTAAGAAAACCCCTCACGAATGAACATGCTTTTGTTATACTGCCGCTATCTTCACCAGCCAGAAAATATTTATGAGCATTAAAGATTTACCTGATTTTTTGCACTACCTCGAAGAGCATGGGTTACTAAAACGTATTGCTCATCCGATCGATCCTCGTTATGAAATGACGGAAATCAGCGATCGCACACTTCGAGCTGGTGGACCCGCCTTATTGTTTGAAAATCCGATTGGCTATGATATGCCTGTCCTGACTAACCTTTTTGGTACCGCTGAGCGTGTGGCAATTGGTATGGGGCGGCATTCGGTTAAAGAGTTACGCGATGTTGGTAAGTTGCTGGCTTTTTTGAAAGAGCCTGAGCCACCAAAAGGATTTAAAGAAGCGTTACGTACACTGCCTATGTTTAAACAAGTGTTAAACATGCCGGTAAAAAAAGTACGTAAAGCGCCTTGTCAGCAGGTAGTGTTACAAGGAGAAGATGTCGATTTAGATGCTATCCCGGTGATGAGCTGCTGGGCAGAAGATGCAGCCCCGTTACTGACATGGGGGTTAACTATCACGAAAGGCCCTACCAAAAAACGTCAAAATATTGGTATCTATCGCCAGCAAAAACTAAGTAAAAATAAAGTGATTATGCGCTGGCTTGCACACCGTGGTGGGGCGTTAGATTTTCAAGATTGGCATAATGAGCATCCCAATCAGCCCTTCCCTGTTTCAGTCGCATTTGGTGCGGATCCCGCGACCATTCTTGCGGCTGTCACGCCCATTCCAGATAGTTTATCCGAGTATGCTTTTGCTGGTTTATTACGTGGTCACCGTTCCGAAGTCGTTAAATCAATCAGTAATGACTTAGAAGTACCAGCTAGTGCAGAAATTGTATTAGAAGGATACATTGATCCGAATGAATTTGCGGATGAAGGACCTTATGGCGATCATACCGGTTACTACAATGAAGTGGAAACGCATCGCGTATTCACAGTGACACATATTACGATGCGGCAAAATCCAATTTATCACAGTACTTACACTGGCCGTCCTCCCGATGAGCCTGCCATTTTAGGTGTGGCATTAAATGAAGTGTTTGTGCCTATCTTACAAAAGCAGTTTTCTGAGATCTCGGACTTTTACCTACCTCCAGAAGGGTGTTCTTATCGCCTAGCTGTGGTAAGCATGAAAAAGCAATATCCTGGGCATGCTAAGCGTGTGATGATGGGAGTATGGTCTTTCTTGCGTCAGTTTATGTACACTAAGTATGTATTGGTGGTCGATGAAGGTGTCGATATTCGTAATTGGGATGAAGTGATTAAAGCTTTAACTCGTCATATGGTGCCTGCATCCGATGTGTTATTAATTGATAATACCCCGATCGACTCGCTGGACTTTGTTTCACCTGTGGTTGGCCTCGGAGCTAAGATGGGATTCGATGCGACGACTAAGTGGGATGTTGAACTGCAACATATTCATGAAGTGGCGCCAGAGACGAGTTACCAAGCAGTTGCACAATGCTTACAAGCGTTACAAAATGCTCACCCAGCGATTAAAGATGTTTATATTCCAGAGTCTGCATCCGGTCAGTTCATTATTGTTTATATGAACAAGCAGAAAGCGGGGCAGTCTCGTCAACTCTTACACACAATATTAGCGTCATTAGTTAATAACGCGTACGCAAAGTTCGTTGTATTATGTGATGGTGATGTCGATATTCGTGACTGGAATGACATTATCTGGGCGGTAACCACGCGAATTGATCCTGCTCGCGATACTCTTCGTCACTCAGCGAATCAACAGCAAGGTTCAATATTAGGATTAGACGCGACGAATAAATCCGGTGATGAAATTACGCGCGAGTGGGGGAGCCCTATTCAAAAAGATTCTAAATTAGTCGCAAAGATCGATGAAATTTGGGACGACTTAGATATCCTATGATACATACTGTTCAAATAGTGCCAGGTGACGTTCAGTTTGAAGTCACTTCAGGGCAAACAATACTTTCGGCGGTAATGAGTCAAAACATTGCGTGGCCAAACCGTTGTCGAGTCGGAGCATGCGGAGCATGCTTAGGTAAAATATTACAAGGTGACGTCAGTTATGATCTTGAGCCAGTTCTATCTGAGCGTGAACGTTTAGAAGGATGGGTTTTTGCCTGTTTGGCGACACCACAAAGCGATATAGTCCTTACTCTTGAAGGGTAAGCGTAGAGGATAGTCATGATTGTACAATGTAAAGTGAAGTCAATTGAGCCGTTAGCAAGTCATACTTATCAGATTTTGCTGCAACCACAAGATGCCGTTGACTTTAAAGCGGGTCAATATTTGATGGTCGTGATGGGGCTTAAGGATAAGCGTCCGTTCTCTATTGCCAACGCACCTAGCCAGGCAAATGGTTTATTAGAACTGCATATTGGTGCTGCAGAGCATAATGCTTATGCCGGTGAGGTGATTGATGCAATGCGTAGTGCACTTGCCAATGACTCATTGATTGAAGTGGATGCCGCACATGGTGATGCATGGGTCAAAGACAGTGAGCGACCATTACTATTAATTGCTGGTGGAACTGGGTTTAGTTATGTCCGTTCAATTCTTGATGAGTGCCTAGCACAAGCTTGGCAGCAAGAGATCCATTTCTATTGGGGAGCAAAAGATAAAGAGCAGCTTTATGTGATGGATGAATTGACCGATATTGCTAAGCAGTATGCCAATGTGACGTTTGTACCTGTATTGGAACAAGCAGATGATAACTGGCAAGGAAAAACAGGTAATGTCTTGCAAGCGGTTCATCAAGATTTTGAATCATTAGCAGATTACGACATCTATTTAGCGGGACGTTTCGAAATGGCGGGCGCTGCACGTACTCAGTTTGTAGAAAATAAGCAGGCATTAGTGGAAAGAATGTTTGCTGATGCTTACGCATTCATTTAATTAATCTCTTTGTATTTGGCGGAAAAGAGCCGAAATAGCTGTCTTTTTCGCCACTTTGTCTTCTTTGTATGCGAATAAGTGTTTTTTTTCAATTTTTTGTAAAAACTGCTTGCGTGGTTAAGCATAATCTCTATAATGCCCAACCACTGACACGGCAGACGCCACAAGGCTTCAGCCAAGGTCGATGAGGATAAGACATCCTAAAAAAGAAAATTGAAAAAGTGTTTGACTCTCTCAATTAAATCTTTAGAATGCACCTCCGCTTTGAAAGAAAAACTTCTTTTAAAGCAACGTTCTTTAACAATTTAAACCTATCAATCTGTGTGGGCACTCGTTGATGATAATCAATAGTTTCTTCGGAAACAAAATTGGTTTCAATGAACTGAGTGACCAATCGAGATTAACTTCGGTTAGTCTTGGCACAGTCAATTCATTATCATTCTGTTGGAATGATAATAGCTTTAAGATTACATGTTTGTTTTTAAACAAATATTAGTTTTGAAGTCAGTATTCATTGAGCCGAAAAAACTTTAATTGAAGAGTTTGATCATGGCTCAGATTGAACGCTGGCGGCAGGCCTAACACATGCAAGTCGAGCGGTAACATTTCTAGCTTGCTAGAAGATGACGAGCGGCGGACGGGTGAGTAATGCCTGGGAAATTGCCTTGATGTGGGGGATAACCATTGGAAACGATGGCTAATACCGCATAATGCCTTCGGGCCAAAGAGGGGGACCTTCGGGCCTCTCGCGTCAAGATATGCCCAGGTGAGATTAGCTTGTTGGTGAGGTAAGAGCTCACCAAGGCGACGATCTCTAGCTGGTCTGAGAGGATGATCAGCCACATTGGGACTGAGACACGGCCCAAACTCCTACGGGAGGCAGCAGTGGGGAATATTGCACAATGGGCGCAAGCCTGATGCAGCCATGCCGCGTGTATGAAGAAGGCCTTCGGGTTGTAAAGTACTTTCAGCAGTGAGGAAGGGGTAACGTTGAATAGACGTTATTCTTGACGTTAGCTGCAGAAGAAGCACCGGCTAACTCCGTGCCAGCAGCCGCGGTAATACGGAGGGTGCGAGCGTTAATCGGAATTACTGGGCGTAAAGCGCATGCAGGTGGTCTGTTAAGTCAGATGTGAAAGCCCGAGGCTTAACCTCGGAATTGCATTTGAAACTGGCAGGCTAGAGTACTGTAGAGGGGGGTAGAATTTCAGGTGTAGCGGTGAAATGCGTAGAGATCTGAAGGAATACCAGTGGCGAAGGCGGCCCCCTGGACAGATACTGACACTCAGATGCGAAAGCGTGGGGAGCAAACAGGATTAGATACCCTGGTAGTCCACGCCGTAAACGATGTCTACTTGAAGGTTGTGGCCTTGAGCCGTGGCTTTCGGAGCTAACGCGTTAAGTAGACCGCCTGGGGAGTACGGTCGCAAGATTAAAACTCAAATGAATTGACGGGGGCCCGCACAAGCGGTGGAGCATGTGGTTTAATTCGATGCAACGCGAAGAACCTTACCTACTCTTGACATCCAGAGAACTTTCCAGAGATGGATTGGTGCCTTCGGGAACTCTGAGACAGGTGCTGCATGGCTGTCGTCAGCTCGTGTTGTGAAATGTTGGGTTAAGTCCCGTAACGAGCGCAACCCTTATCCTTGATTGCCAGCACGTAATGGTGGGAACTTCAGGGAGACTGCCGGTGATAAACCGGAGGAAGGTGGGGACGACGTCAAGTCATCATGGCCCTTACGAGTAGGGCTACACACGTGCTACAATGGCGCATACAGAGGGTTGCCAACTTGCGAAAGTGAGCGAATCCCAAAAAGTGCGTCGTAGTCCGGATTGGAGTCTGCAACTCGACTCCATGAAGTCGGAATCGCTAGTAATCGTGAATCAGAATGTCACGGTGAATACGTTCCCGGGCCTTGTACACACCGCCCGTCACACCATGGGAGTGGGCTGCAAAAGAAGCAGGTAGTTTAACCTTCGGGGGGACGCTTGCCACTTTGTGGTTCATGACTGGGGTGAAGTCGTAACAAGGTAGCGCTAGGGGAACCTGGCGCTGGATCACCTCCTTAATACGAATGATTATTGCGATGAGTGTTCACACAGATTGATATGGTTTAGAAAGTTAAGAGCACCTTAGTGGGTCTGTAGCTCAGCTGGTTAGAGCGCTCGCCTGATAAGCGGGAGGTCGGTGGTTCAAGTCCACTCAGACCCACCAATTTCTGCTTCATGCGTTTGTTTGAAAATGAAATTGACCAAGATGGGGCTATAGCTCAGCTGGGAGAGCGCCTGCCTTGCACGCAGGAGGTCTGCGGTTCGATCCCGCATAGCTCCACCATCTTTAAGCACATTGGTGTGCAGTGTTCTTAAAAATGGTGTCTTTGTAAAAAGATACACATTGCTCTTTAACAATTTGGAAAGCTGACAAAATAATCGTATTTAGCGATAAATATGAATTATTTGTAAAAGTTCTCAATGTTTGTTGTATCAATTGATATGAACAAACACCAAACACATTCAAGTGTTCTTGGAAAATCATGCTCTTTTAATAGAGTGTGTATTCAAAATTGAGTCCGGCAATATCGAGTCTGCAACATGTATAAAAATGCAGACAAACCTTGGTGACTTTGTTCATCAATCCAAAACTTTTTTGGGTTGTATGGTTAAGTGACTAAGCGTACACGGTGGATGCCTTGGCAGTCAGAGGCGATGAAGGACGTATTAACTTGCGATAAGCGTAGATGAGGCAGTAAAAGCCACTCGAGTCTACGATTTCCGAATGGGGAAACCCAACTGCATAAGCAGTTATCGTTGCGTGAATACATAGCGTAACGAGGCGAACCGGGAGAACTGAAACATCTAAGTACCCCGAGGAAAAGAAATCAACCGAGATTCTGGAAGTAGCGGCGAGCGAAACCGGATTAGCCCTTAAGCTTTTTATGCGTCAGGTGAAGTGTCTGGAAAGGCACGCGATACAGGGTGATAGCCCCGTAACCGGCAACGTATTTAAGGTGAAATCGAGTAAGGCGGGACACGTGATATCCTGTCTGAATATGGGGGGACCATCCTCCAAGGCTAAATACTCCTGACTGACCGATAGTGAACCAGTACCGTGAGGGAAAGGCGAAAAGAACCCCTGTGAGGGGAGTGAAATAGAACCTGAAACCGTGTACGTACAAGCAGTAGGAGCCTCCTTTGTGGGGTGACTGCGTACCTTTTGTATAATGGGTCAGCGACTTATATTCAGTGGCAAGGTTAACCGTTTAGGGGAGCCGTAGCGAAAGCGAGTCTTAACTGGGCGCACAGTCTCTGGATATAGACCCGAAACCGAGTGATCTAGCCATGGGCAGGTTGAAGATTGAGTAACATCAATTGGAGGACCGAACCGACTAATGTTGAAAAATTAGCGGATGACTTGTGGCTAGGGGTGAAAGGCCAATCAAACTCGGAGATAGCTGGTTCTCCCCGAAAGCTATTTAGGTAGCGCCTCGGACGAATACTACTGGGGGTAGAGCACTGTTAAGACTAGGGGGTCATCCCGACTTACCAACTCTTTGCAAACTCCGAATACCAGTAAGTACTATCCGGGAGACACACGGCGGGTGCTAACGTCCGTCGTGGAGAGGGAAACAACCCAGACCGCCAGCTAAGGTCCCAAATTATTACTAAGTGGGAAACGATGTGGGAAGGCTCAGACAGCTAGGATGTTGGCTTAGAAGCAGCCATCATTTAAAGAAAGCGTAATAGCTCACTAGTCGAGTCGGCCTGCGCGGAAGATGTAACGGGGCTAAGTAATAAACCGAAGCTGCGGCAATATTCCTTTTGGAATGTTGGGTAGGGGAGCGTTCTGTAAGCCGTTGAAGGTGGATTGAGAAGTCTGCTGGAGGTATCAGAAGTGCGAATGCTGACATGAGTAACGATAATGGGGGTGAAAAACCCCCACGCCGGAAGACCAAGGGTTCCTGTCCAACGTTAATCGGGGCAGGGTAAGTCGACCCCTAAGGCGAGGCTGAAAAGCGTAGTCGATGGGAAACGGGTTAATATTCCCGTACTTCTTACAATTGCGATGGGGGGACGGAGAAGGCTAGGTGGGCCTGGCGATGGTTGTCCAGGTTCAAGTGCGTAGGCTGAGTATTTAGGTAAATCCGGATACTCATTAGGTCGAGACACGACGTCGAGCACCCAAGGGTGTGAAGTCATTGATGCCATGCTTCCAGGAAAAGCCTCTAAGCTTCAGATTGTAAGGAATCGTACCCCAAACCGACACAGGTGGTCGGGTAGAGAATACCAAGGCGCTTGAGAGAACTCGGGTGAAGGAACTAGGCAAAATGGTACCGTAACTTCGGGAGAAGGTACGCTCTATATAGGTGAAAAGACTTGCTCTTGGAGCCGAAAAGAGTCGCAGATACCAGGTGGCTGCAACTGTTTATTAAAAACACAGCACTGTGCAAAATCGTAAGATGACGTATACGGTGTGACGCCTGCCCGGTGCCGGAAGGTTAATTGATGGGGTTAGACTTCGGTCGACGCTCTTGATCGAAGCCCCGGTAAACGGCGGCCGTAACTATAACGGTCCTAAGGTAGCGAAATTCCTTGTCGGGTAAGTTCCGACCTGCACGAATGGCGTAATGATGGCCACGCTGTCTCCACCCGAGACTCAGTGAAATTGAAATCGCTGTGAAGATGCAGTGTACCCGCGGCTAGACGGAAAGACCCCGTGAACCTTTACTACAGCTTGGCACTGAACATTGAACCTACATGTGTAGGATAGGTGGGAGGCTTTGATATGCAGACGCTAGTTTGCATGGAGCCGTCCTTGAAATACCACCCTTGTAGTTTTGATGTTCTAACTTGGTTCCCTTATCGGGAATGAGGACAGTGCCTGGTGGGTAGTTTGACTGGGGCGGTCTCCTCCCAAAGAGTAACGGAGGAGCACGAAGGTGGGCTAATCACGGTTGGACATCGTGAGGTTAGTGCAATGGCATAAGCCCGCTTAACTGCGAGAATGACAATTCGAGCAGGTGCGAAAGCAGGTCATAGTGATCCGGTGGTTCTGAATGGAAGGGCCATCGCTCAACGGATAAAAGGTACTCCGGGGATAACAGGCTGATACCGCCCAAGAGTTCATATCGACGGCGGTGTTTGGCACCTCGATGTCGGCTCATCACATCCTGGGGCTGAAGTCGGTCCCAAGGGTATGGCTGTTCGCCATTTAAAGTGGTACGCGAGCTGGGTTTAGAACGTCGTGAGACAGTTCGGTCCCTATCTGCCGTGGGCGTTGGAGAATTGAAAGGGGCTGCTCCTAGTACGAGAGGACCGGAGTGGACGAACCTCTGGTGTTCGGGTTGTGTCGCCAGACGCATTGCCCGGTAGCTAAGTTCGGGATCGATAACCGCTGAAAGCATCTAAGCGGGAAGCGAGCCTTGAGATGAGTTCTCCCTGGCGCTTTAAGCGTCCTAAAGGGTTGTTCGAGACTAGAACGTTGATAGGCAGGGTGTGTAAGCGTTGTGAGGCGTTGAGCTAACCTGTACTAATCGCCCGTGAGGCTTAACCATACAACACCAAAAAGGTTTTGTAACGGACTCAATATGAGTACTTGAGTGTGTGAGAACGGCTTTTATAGCCACAAAAACAGCTTTCCAGATTATTGTTATGGCCTTTGGGCGATAACAGAAAGAATTTGCTTGGCGACCATAGCATTTTGGACCCACCTGATCCCATGCCGAACTCAGAAGTGAAACGAAATAGCGCCGATGGTAGTGTGGGGTTTCCCCATGTGAGAGTAGGTCATCGCCAGGCTTGAATTTAGACATAGTGCTGCGTGCAGCGTTATGGAAAAACCAGTTTGCGGAGCGGTAGTTCAGCTGGTTAGAATACCGGCCTGTCACGCCGGGGGTCGCGGGTTCGAATCCCGTCCGTTCCGCCATTAAGTTTTAAAGCCTCGTTCTTGCGAACGAGGCTTTTTTTCGTCTATAACTTTTCTATCTTATACCGTTAGCACACATTTTTTATTAAATGACATCTAAATACTAACGAGCTTGCTTTGTTACCTGTGATATTCCCTTTATGTTCACTGTCCAGTCAACGGTATTAGGCTGATACCGCATGTTTAGTCGGCGCTGAGAGTCATCAAGATCTATGCATGACTTATGGGTTACTATAAAAAAGCCCTGCTCTTGCGAGCAGGGCTTTGTCGTTTTGCTTTTAAGCGAAGACGGATTACAGAATCTGTTTGAGCACGCGATCTGCTCTGACACGAGTAATCTTACGCACTAGGCGTTGTACTGGTAACGGATAGTCTTCAAGTTTCTCAATTTGTTTGTACGTACAAATCAACTGAGTATGTTGAAGAATATTATCTTTTTCTGCGGTAAATTGTTCGACCAAGTGTTGGTGTTCATCTTTGATTAACAGACCATTTTCTAGGTCGAGTTTCCAAGCTCGTGGGTTAATGTTATTGCCAGTTAGCAGCATATAGCGCTTATCTACCCACATGCCTTTGAGGTGGAAGCTATTATCGTCATGTTTCCATAAATGAATGGACAGTTGGCGGCTGGCTATATTCGACTCATTCATTTTGGCAAAGCGACGTAAATTAATCTCGTAGAGATAAGGCAGTCCACCTATCGTCTTGAAAGGCTGTTCTGGGCTGATATAAAAATCGTTTGCAGTCTTATCACCAATCACAATATCAACTTTCACACCACGACGAATCGCTTTTTTTACTTCTTTTGCGACCCCTTTGGGGAAGTTAAAGTAAGGTGTACAGATAAATATCTCTTCTTTCGCCTGTGCGATCATTTGAATGATCGTTTGGTTTAAGAAATTACGACGCTTACCAATACCAACAAGTGGAGTGACCCCAATTTGTGACTCACTGGCTTCTTGTGGTTCAAAGGAGTAATAAGATTGGCCGAGGGATGTTCGGAATTGACGAATATCCAGTTTAATATCTTTGGTTTTAGGTTTGTCTTCTTTCGTTAAATCATGGACGGCTGGGTGAGCAATCATGTCTTCTGTGATGAAGCGTACCATTGAATCAGCGAGTTGCTCACTTTCAATAATATGATAACGATCAAAGCGGTAACGATCTTGCTTATGTAGATAGACATTGTTGATGCTAGCGCCACTATACAGCACCGTATCATCGATAATGAATCCTTTCAGGTGTAGAACACCAAAGACCTCTCTGCCACGGACAGGAACACCGTACGTAGGAATACTATGGGAGTATTTATTGGCGAATTCTGCATACATCGCCGAATTGCCTTGAGTCGCACCTGCACCAAGGCGACCACGTTGGGCTCGATGCCAATCCACACAAATCTGAATATCTAGACCAGGGTTACGCTGCTTTGCCTCATATATTTCTGTCAGAATCTCACGACCCGCTTCATCATCTTCCAAATACAAAGCGACGATATAAATACGCTGAGTCGCATTGCGTATCAACTCAATAAGATTTGCGCGATAGTCTTTTGCGGACAAAAGAACTTGGAAATTCTCTGGAGATAGCGCGATCGCTGGAAGCTTTTTGACAGGATGTCTACGAGCAATCATAGGGATGCTTTACCTTATATGTGCAAAATTGCGGATCTAGTATTCTACCAAATCCATCCAACTTATGGCTAGAAAAGCCCATTAATCTATGCATTATTGCGGAAGTAGCGCATAGGAATAAGCGATTTACCATGTTCAGTGTAACGCAAATAGAGCGTTTTGAGTTCTGCTGGGAGTTCTTGAGTTGCGATACTGTGAAATCCATACCGTTCATAAAACGGAGTGAGATGTTGATAAGCAAAACAGTAATCAGTATTGCCGAGTACGGTGTTTTGGCAATACTTCAGCATTTGCGACCCCACTCCTTGGTAGCGCTTGTCTTCGGCAACAGCCATACCGGTGAGTAATCGATAGTTTGCCACATGTCGAAAACGTACGACAGCGACCATATAATGTGTTTCATAGGCTGTGATGATTAGGTCATCACTTTTTGGTTTAGTTCCCGGATAATGTTGTTTATAAAAACGTTTTATTAACGGAATCTTGATAGGGGGCAGTGTTTCAAAATGTAGAGTAGACATTTGCTTCTGTTCTAGGCTCATATCTGTTGTAGAATGCCTTAAGTTTAATTGATTATAAGAATGCCATGCAATTTCATCTCAATACATCGCTAAAGACTTATCATACCTTTGGAATCGATCAGGTATGTCAACGCCTTACTATTATTGAATCTGTTGAGGATCTTATCTCGGTGTATCGTGATCCCCAATGGAAAAGCGTCCCTAAATTTATCTTAGGTAGAGGCAGTAATGTGCTATTTACTACTTCTTATGCGGGCATGTTATTAGTTAACCGTATCCAAGGTCTTACGCATACACAAGATGAGCATCATCACTATCTGCATGTTTCTGCCGGCGAAGATTGGCCTGAGTTGGTGGAATGGTCTGTAGGCCATGGTATTGCGGGTTTAGAAAATCTGGCTTTGATTCCAGGGTGCATGGGTTCAGCTCCTATCCAAAATATAGGGGCCTATGGCGTTGAGTTAAAAGATGTCTGTGATTACGTCGATTACTTGTGTTTATCAACATTGACTATCAAACGATTACCCCAGAGTGAATGTCAATTTGGGTATCGTGATTCGATTTTTAAACACGAACTATATGGCAAAGCTATTATCGTTGCGGTGGGCTTAACGTTGGCCAAAGCATGGCAACCAAAAACAGAGTATGGCCCATTGCAGGCATTGGGCCAACAAGCGAGCGCCCAACAAATATTTGATACCGTTTGCAAGGTCCGTCGCGAGAAGTTACCTAATCCAAGTGTGCAAGGGAACGCCGGAAGCTTCTTTAAAAATCCCGTCGTTGACCACGATCACTTCACACAACTACAAACGACTCATCCTGATATTGTGGGTTATCCCGTGGCTGGCGGTGTTAAGCTCGCTGCCGGTTGGCTCATTGATAAAGCAGGTTTAAAAGGCGTTGTGGTTGGTGGTGCACAGGTGCATCCTAAACAAGCGTTGGTCATTATTAACCAACAAGGTAAAGCGACGGCTCACGATGTCATACAGCTTGCCACTAAGGTTCGGGAAGTGGTTGAGCTAAAATATGGTGTAACTTTACAACCGGAAGTGCGTTTTATGGGGTCAGAGCAAGAAACCAGTTTAGATAAAGTAATAGAGACGAATCATGAAAAATCATAGTACTAAGCTAACTGTATTAAAGGTGTTATCCGATGGAGCGTTCCATTCAGGAGAAGCTCTGGGCACACGAATTGGTATATCTAGAGCCGCGGTAAGTAAGCATATTCAGGGTATTCAGCAATGGGGGCTGGATATCTATCGTGTGCAGGGTAAAGGTTATCAATTAGCGCAGCCACTCAATATGCTTGATGCTGACTATCTCCAAAATCAGGTGTCGAACCCCGTTGAATTGTTTCCTGTGATTGATTCTACTAATCAGTACATGCTCGATAGAATCAGCACACTAAGCTCTGGTGCGGTATGTCTTGCTGAACACCAAGAGCAAGGTCGAGGAAGACGTGGCCGTAAGTGGGTATCCTCATTTGGTACTAACTTATACCTGTCTATGTATTGGCGCTTAGAGGCCGGAGTAGCAGCCGCGATGGGGTTAAGCTTAATCGTCGGCGTTGCGATTGTCGAAGCAATCGAGCAGTTAGGTATTGAAGGCGTAAAGCTAAAATGGCCAAATGATGTGTACTATCAAGATAAAAAGCTTGCGGGTATTTTAGTGGAAATGTCAGGTCAAACAGGTGGGGCTGCCAATCTCGTCATTGGGATGGGCATGAACTTATCAATGCGTGACCGAGATAATGAAATAGATCAACCATTCACGACATTAAGCGAGGTGATCGGCAACGATCATTTTGATCGTAACCAACTGGCTGTAGCCTTTATTCAAGCTTGGGATCGTGCTTTACATCATTACGAGCAAGTTGGTATGCAAGATTTTGTTGAACGCTGGAATCGCACCGATAATTTTATTAACCGGCCAGTAAAATTAATCATGGGTCAGAAGATTGTAACGGGGATTGCAAGGGGCATAGATGACCATGGTGGCATACGGATTGAAACCGAGCACGGAATGGAAACCTACATCGGTGGTGAGATCTCTCTACGTAGTAATGAATGATGCGGAGAGTAAAAAGAAGGCAAGCTGTCTTTTTACTCTCTGATAACCACCCGATGTTTTATTTCCGTAGCAGAATTTCTTTCACTGTGTGGTTATCGCTTTTACGTAAAATAAGATGGGCACGATACTTAGTTGGTAGAATGTTTTGTTCAAGATTTTTACCGTTGATCGTTGACCAGATGGTTCGTGCTTTATCTTCCGCTGCGGCAGTGGACAGTTCTTTATAATGACTGAAATAAGAACCTGGCTTTTTGAATGCGCCATAGCGAAATTTCATGAAACGTTCGACGTACCAATTTTCGATAAGCTCACTATCGGCATCCACGTAAATTGAGAAATCAAGAAAATCGGAAATAAACACTGTATGTGGAGCGTGAGGGTAATCCATGCCACTTTGTAATACATTAAGCCCCTCAATGATGAGCACATCAGGTCTGTGTACCACTTTTTGCTCTTCAGTGATGTCATAGGTGATGTGTGAGTAAACAGGAGCAACCACGTGTGGCTCGCCGGCTTTTACATCAGAGACAAACTGTACTAAGCGTTTGATGTCATAAGATTCAGGAAACCCTTTCTTATGCATAATGTTTTTTTGTTTGAGAACATTGTTAGGATATAGGAAGCCATCGGTAGTAATTAATTCCACCTTGGGATGGTTACCCCAACGAGCGAGCAGGGCACGCAGTAATCGAGCTGTCGTACTTTTTCCTACCGCGACACTTCCCGCAATACCTATTATAAATGGTGGGGCTTGTTCTTTATTATCTAAAAATTCTTCAAGAACTGAATTGCGACTCTGCCTAGCAGCCACATATAAGTTCAATAATCGAGCAAGAGGAAGATAGATCTCTGCCACTTCCTTCATGGTCAATTCTTCGTTAATGCCTTGTAGCTCTTTTAGATCGTTTTCAGATAATGTCATCGGAACGGCATTACGTAGGTTAGCCCACGTTGTACGATCAAAAGATAAATATGGACTCATATTTCTCTCGACAATTCAGCTAATGAGAAAAGGGAACATACAACAAGGACGAAAGAATGCAAATCAGATTCTTAAACATATTTCATATTCGTGTAAGGACTGGTGAAAAAAACGTCGAAAAAATAAAATTTTCCCGATAATTGTGGGTTTTTTTGAAATAAGGGTTGCAAGGCCTAATAGGATTCAATAGAATTCGCCCCACTTATGCCGACTTAGCTCAGTAGGTAGAGCAACTGACTTGTAATCAGTAGGTCACCAGTTCGATTCCGGTAGTCGGCACCATTTCTTCCAAGTAGTAGAAATGGCTATAAAAATTTTGGAGGAGTTCCCGAGTGGCCAAAGGGAGCAGACTGTAAATCTGCCGGCTCCGCCTTCGATGGTTCGAATCCGTCCTCCTCCACCATATTTATTAGGAAATAGCAGTAAAAGAGTTACGTGTTGCGGGCATCGTATAATGGCTATTACCTCAGCCTTCCAAGCTGATGATGCGGGTTCGATTCCCGCTGCCCGCTCCAACCAATTTCGTGTGCTGATATAGCTCAGTCGGTAGAGCGCATCCTTGGTAAGGATGAGGTCGGCAGTTCGATTCTGCCTATCAGCACCAGCTCTAAGCAAGCTATTTCCTTTTAATATATACTTATCTACCGATAAATATTGGTTGCGTGGTCATCACTCAAGAGCCACCTACATCCGTACCTAGAGGGACAATTCATGTCTAAAGAAAAATTTGAACGTACGAAACCGCACGTAAACGTTGGTACTATCGGCCACGTTGACCACGGTAAAACAACGCTAACAGCTGCTATCTGTACTGTACTGTCTAAAACTTACGGCGGTTCAGCACGTGACTTCGCGTCAATCGATAACGCTCCAGAAGAGCGCGATCGCGGTATCACAATCGCAACTTCACACGTAGAGTACGACACTCCAACTCGTCACTACGCACACGTTGACTGTCCAGGACACGCGGATTATGTGAAAAACATGATCACAGGTGCTGCACAGATGGACGGTGGTATCCTTGTAGTTGCTGCGACAGATGGCCCAATGCCACAAACTCGTGAGCACATCCTACTAGGCCGTCAGGTTGGTATTCCTTACATCATCGTATTCATGAACAAATGTGACATGGTTGATGATGAAGAGCTACTAGAACTAGTAGAAATGGAAGTTCGTGAACTTCTATCAGAATACGACTTCCCAGGCGATGACCTACCAGTAATTCAAGGTTCTGCACTAGGTGCATTGAACCAAGAACCACAGTGGGAAGAGAAGATTGTAGAACTAGCACAAGCGCTAGACGACTACATTCCAGAGCCACAACGTGCAGTAGACCAACCATTCCTAATGCCGATTGAAGACGTATTCTCAATCCAAGGTCGTGGTACAGTAGTAACAGGTCGTGTAGAGCGTGGTATCCTAAAAGTAGGTGCAGAAGTACAAATCGTTGGTATGAAAGATACAACAACAACGACTTGTACAGGTGTTGAAATGTTCCGTAAACTGCTTGACGAAGGTCGTGCAGGTGAGAACGTTGGTGCACTACTACGTGGTACAAAACGTGATGACGTAGAACGTGGTCAAGTACTAGCAGCGCCAGGTTCAATCACTCCGCATACTAAGTTCGAATCAGAAGTATACGTATTGTCAAAAGATGAAGGTGGTCGTCACACACCATTCTTCAAAGGCTACCGTCCACAGTTCTACTTCCGTACAACTGACGTAACTGGTGATATCCAGTTGCCAGAAGGCGTAGAAATGGTAATGCCAGGCGATAACGTTAAAATGACTGTAGAGCTAATCGCACCAATCGCAATGGACGAAGGTCTACGTTTTGCGATTCGTGAAGGCGGCCGTACAGTAGGTGCTGGTGTTGTTGCTAAAATTGAAGCTTAATTTGCTTTAATAATTGACGATACACTAGCAAAAAGGGCATCATTTGATGCCCTTTTTAAGTGCTGTTGCTTTATTTGCTTGTATTTTAATCGATTGCAAGCAGGATGCTGAGTGTTGAGAGCATTTCTTAACCCAAAGTGTTATATTCAGCACCCAGTATGTAAAAAGGATTCGCCCTGCAGCAGCGGGGTTATAGTCGTTTAAAGTAAAGACTTGTGACAGGTTGGTTTATGAAAGCAAAAAATGCTGAAACTCCTGATAGCTCAAGTGCAGCAGAGATAATTAAGTGGCTTATCGCTTTTGCTCTGCTAGCTGCCGCTGTTGTGGGTAATCACGTATACGATGATATGTCTGTTGTCATCCGTGCTGCGGGCGTTATCGTGTTAATAGCAGGTGCACTTGGTGTGACGGCGTTAACTACTAAAGGTAAGGCTGCGATTGATTTTGCACGTGAGTCTCGCATGGAAATTCGTAAAGTTGTTTGGCCTACTCGTCAAGAAGCGACACAAACAACACTTATCGTTCTCGCGGTATGTGTGGTCATGGCGCTAATCTTGTGGGGTATAGATGGAATTATGGTCCGTCTCGTTGCCTTTGCGACTGGAATTTAATTAGAGAGGGTAAATAGATGAGTGAAGCTCCAAAAAAACGTTGGTATGTCGTTCAAGCCTTCTCGGGATTTGAAGGTCGTGTCGCACAATCACTACGTGAATATATAAAAATGCACAGTATGGAAGATCACTTCGGTGAAGTGCTCGTCCCTACTGAAGAAGTCGTAGAGATGCGTGCTGGCCAGCGCCGCAAGAGTGAGCGCAAATTCTTCCCAGGCTACGTTCTAGTACAAATGGTCATGAATGATGAATCATGGCACCTTGTACGCAGCGTACCTCGTGTAATGGGCTTTATTGGCGGTACTTCAGATCGTCCTGCACCTATCACAGATAAAGAAGCAGATGCGATTCTGAATCGTTTAGAGAAAGCAAGTGAAGCTCCACGTCCTAAGACAATGTTTGAGGCGGGAGAAGTCGTTCGTGTTAACGATGGTCCATTTGCAGACTTTAATGGTACGGTTGAAGAAGTCGACTACGAGAAAAGTCGCCTGAAAGTGTCAGTGTCGATCTTTGGTCGCGCAACACCTGTAGAACTAGAATTTGGTCAAGTTGAAAAACTTGATTAAAAAAACAGCTTTTTACCTTGTGAAATGTGTGAAATCTGATTATAATTTCGCGCCTTTTATTAGGTCTTTGTTGAAAAAAGTACGGGGAGCTGATGAAGTTCAGCGTTAGAACCCATTAATTAGGAAATATCATGGCTAAGAAAGTTGAAGCTTATATCAAGCTGCAAGTTGCAGCTGGTATGGCGAACCCAAGTCCACCGGTTGGTCCTGCTCTAGGTCAACGTGGTGTGAACATCATGGAATTCTGTAAAGCGTTTAACGCAAAAACTGAATCTGTGGAAAAAGGTCTACCTACTCCAGTAGTTATCACTGTTTACAGCGATCGTTCTTTCACGTTCATCACTAAGACTCCACCGGCTGCCGTTCTTCTTAAGAAAGCAGCAGGCGTTAAGTCTGGTTCAGGTCGTCCGAACTCTGAGAAAGTGGGTACAATCACTGACGCTCAAATCCAAGAAATCGCAGAAACAAAAGCTGCTGATATGACTGGTTCTGATATCGAAGCTACAAAACGCTCAATTGCGGGCACTGCTCGTTCTATGGGCTTAGTGATTGAGGGTTAAGAACAATGGCAAAACTTACTAAACGCATGCGTACTATCCGCGAAAAAGTGGAAGTAACTAAAGACTACGAATTCAACGAAGCCGTTGCTCTTCTTAAAGAACTAGCAACAGCGAAGTTTGTAGAATCTGTTGACGTTGCTGTTAACCTAGGCATCGATGCACGTAAATCTGACCAAAACGTACGTGGCGCAACTGTGCTACCACACGGTACTGGTCGTGACATTCGTGTTGCTGTGTTCACTCAAGGTGCAAACGCTGAAGCTGCGAAAGAAGCTGGCGCTGACCTAGTGGGTATGGAAGATCTTGCTGAACAAGTTAAGAAAGGCGAAATGAACTTCGACGTTGTTGTTGCTTCTCCAGATGCAATGCGCGTTGTAGGCCAGCTTGGTACTATCCTAGGTCCACGTGGCCTGATGCCAAACCCTAAAGTTGGTACTGTAACTCCTAACGTTGCTGAAGCGGTTAAGAACGCTAAAGCAGGTCAGGTTCGTTACCGTAACGACAAGAATGGCATCGTTCATACCACGATTGGTAAAGTGTCTTTCGGCGAAGAACAACTTAAAGAGAACTTAGAAGCTCTTATCGTTGCTCTTAAGAAAGCGAAGCCATCATCAGCTAAAGGTGTTTACATTAAGAAAGTAAGCATTTCTACTACGATGGGTGCTGGTGTTTCAGTTGAACAGGGTAGCCTTACAACTGTCGCATAATGCATTTGCTTAGGCGCAAAATTCGTGTATAATTTTGCGCCTAATATTTGTGGTTGGGGCTGTTCAGTTTTCGAACTGTAAACAGTCTCCGTCCAAGACCGTAGGCGTCATTTTATAATGACTTAATCGCTCCTACGTAGATGGTGCCCGAACTGACGAAAGCTCTATTTTATATCTTTCTTCTGGGAATGCACCGTATTTGCTCTCTCTATCATATTGGTGGAGAGTGGTGTAACGACAACCAGGAGTTAATCCAAACATGGCTTTAAATCTTCAAGACAAAAAAGCAATTGTTGCTGAAGTCAACGAAGCGGCCAGTGGTGCACTTTCTGCAGTTGTTGCTGACTCTCGTGGTGTACAAGTTGCTGCGATGACATCTCTACGTAAACAAGCTCGTGAAGAGGGTGTTTACCTTAAAGTTGTCCGTAACACACTTGCTCGTCGCGCTGTAGAAGGCACAGACTACGAATGTCTAACAGACCAATTCGTAGGTCCAACTTTGATCGCGTTCTCTAACGAACACCCAGGTGCTGCTGCACGTCTTTTTAAAGACTTTGCTAAAACAAACCCTGAATTTGAGATCAAAGCTGCTGCATTTGAAGGCACAGTTACTGACCCAGACGTACTTGCGAAACTACCAACTTACGACGAAGCAATCGCACGCTTGATGATGTGCATGAAAGAAGCTTCTGCTGGCAAATTGGTACGTACTTTCGCTGCTATTCGCGATCAAAAAGAAGAAGCTGCTTAATAATTAAGCTTGCTTTTTTACGATTGCAAAATAAACTTATTGTTGACTTAAAAGAGAATTGTTATGTCTATTACTAACGAACAAATCCTAGACGCAGTTGCAGAAATGTCTGTAATGCAAGTTGTTGAACTAATCGAAGCAATGGAAGAGAAATTCGGCGTTTCTGCTGCTGCTGCTGTTGTAGCTGGCGGTGCAGAAGGTGGCGAAGCTGCTGCTGAACAAACTGAATTCGACGTAGTTCTAACTGCTGCTGGCGGTAACAAAGTATCTGTAATCAAAGCTGTTCGCGGTGCGACTGGCCTAGGTCTTAAAGAAGCTAAAGCTCTAGTTGACGGCGCTCCAGCGTCAGTTAAAGAAGCTGTTTCTAAAGACGAAGCAGAAACATTGAAAGCACAACTTGAAGAAGCTGGTGCGTCTGTTGAAGTTAAGTAATTTCTTAATTTCATAGCCGTAAGGCTATTGGCTGGTGGTTAATTAACCACCGGCCTTTTTGCGCTGTAGGGTATTGGTGAGTTTTCCTGCTGTTTAGATACCGATATCCATGCAAAACACGATCTATTCCTTCGAAATAAGTCGTTACTACAATAAACAGCCAATAGTTACTGTCCCAACCCTTTGCGATAATATTGTTTAGGCGGACAGTTTGGGTCACTTATCAGCGAGCTGAGGAACCCCATGGTTTACTCTTATACCGAGAAAAAGCGCATCCGTAAGGACTTTGGTACGCGTCCACAAGTATTGGACGTCCCATACCTGCTATCGATCCAGCTCGATTCTTTCGAAAAGTTCATCGAACAGGATCCTGAAGGACAATACGGTCTTGAAGCCGCTTTTCGTTCTGTATTTTCAATTCAGAGCTATAACGGCAATTCAGAGCTGCAATACGTTAGCTACCGTCTTGGTGAGCCAGTATTTGACGTTAAAGAATGTCAAATCCGCGGCGTAACTTACTCAAAACCATTACGCGTTAAACTGCGCTTAGTGATTTTTGATAAAGACGCGCCAGCAGGTACTGTCAAAGATATTAAAGAACAAGAAGTCTACATGGGTGAAATTCCACTCATGACTGAAAATGGTACCTTCGTAATCAATGGTACTGAGAGGGTTATCGTATCCCAGCTGCACCGAAGCCCCGGCGTGTTCTTCGACAGCGATAAGGGTAAGACCCACTCATCAGGTAAAGTTCTTTATAACGCACGTGTAATTCCTTACCGTGGTTCATGGTTGGATTTCGAATTCGACCCTAAAGACAACCTGTACGTACGTATTGACCGCCGTCGTAAGCTGCCTGCATCAATCATCTTACGCGCTCTTGGTAAGTCTACTGAAGAGATTTTGGGCCTATTCTTCGAGAAAATTAATTTCGAAGTGAAAGACCAAACGCTTTACATGGAACTTGTACCAGAACGTCTACGTGGTGAAACTGCTTCTTTTGACATCGAATCCGATGGCAAAGTTTATGTTGAGCAAGGTCGCCGTGTTACAGCACGTCACATCCGTCAATTAGAAAAAGATGGCGTTCAGTTCATTGATGTACCAGTTGAGTACATTGTGGGCAAAGTGTCTTCTAGAGATTACATTGACGAAGCAACGGGTGAAGTTATCGTTGCAGCGAACCAAGAGTTAACGCTTGAGTCGCTAGCTAATCTGTCACAAGCAGGTTACAAAAAACTTGAAGTTCTCTTTACGAACGATTTAGATCACGGTCCATTCATGTCTGACACATTACGTGTCGACAGCACAACAGACCGTATCTCGGCGCTGGTAGAAATCTACCGTATGATGCGTCCTGGCGAGCCGCCAACAAAAGAAGCGGCTGAAGCCTTATTCGAAAGTCTGTTCTTCTCTGAAGAGCGTTACGACTTATCGATCGTCGGTCGTATGAAGTTTAACAGCTCTATCGGTCGTGAAGACGCTGGTGAGCAAGGCACTCTTGACGAAACAGATATCGTCGAAGTGATGAAGAAACTCATTTCTATCCGTAACGGCATCGGTGAGGTGGACGATATCGACCACCTAGGTAACCGTCGTATCCGTAGCGTGGGCGAAATGGCAGAAAACCAATTCCGTGTTGGTCTAGTACGTGTTGAACGCGCTGTGAAAGAACGTCTAAGCTTGGGCGATCTTGATAACGTGATGCCACAAGACTTGATTAACGCGAAGCCGATTTCTGCAGCAGTTAAAGAATTCTTTGGCTCTTCACAGCTGTCTCAGTTTATGGACCAAAACAACCCACTATCAGAAGTGACGCACAAACGTCGTATTTCTGCTTTGGGTCCAGGTGGTCTAACTCGTGAGCGTGCTGGTTTTGAAGTTCGAGATGTACACGTAACGCACTATGGTCGTTTGTGTCCGATCGAAACGCCGGAAGGTCCAAACATCGGTTTGATCAACTCACTTTCAGCCTTTGCACGTTGTAATGAATATGGTTTCTTAGAAACACCATATCGTCGTGTTATTGATGGTGTAGTAACTGAAGAGATTGACTACTTGTCAGCGATTCAGGAAGGTCAATTTGTTATCGCTCAGGCGAACGCACACTTGACCGAAGATCTGACTTTCGCTGATGAGCTTATCACTGCTCGTCAACGTGGTGAATCGGGTCTTCACCCGCGCGAACATGTTAACTACATGGACGTTGCAACGAACCAAGTTGTATCGGTAGCGGCATCTTTGATTCCGTTCCTAGAGCACGATGATGCTAACCGTGCCTTGATGGGTGCGAACATGCAGCGTCAGGCCGTACCGACAGTTGTGGCTGATAAGCCACTAGTAGGTACTGGTATTGAGCGTAACGTAGCCGTTGACTCAGGTGTCACTGTGGTTGCTGCACGTGGTGGTGTTATCCAGTCTGTGGATGCGTCACGTATCGTGGTTAAAGTAAATGAAGAAGAACTGATTCCAGGCGAAGCAGGTATCGACATTTACAGCTTGATTAAATACACACGTTCAAACCAGAACACCTGTATTAACCAGCGCCCATGTGTTATGCCAAATGAGCCAATTTCACGTGGCGATGTACTGGCCGATGGTCCTTCTACCGATTTAGGTGAACTTGCGCTTGGTCAAAACATGCGTATCGCGTTCATGCCTTGGAACGGTTACAACTTTGAGGATTCTATTTTAGTTTCTGAAAATGTTGTTAAAGAAGATCGCTTTACTACGATCCATATTCAAGAGTTATCTTGTGTGGCACGTGATACTAAGCTAGGTGCAGAGGAAGTGACAGCTGACATTCCAAACGTGGGTGAAGCGGCACTGTCTAAACTGGACGAGTCAGGTATCGTATACATCGGTGCAGAAGTTAAGGGTGGTGACATCCTAGTGGGTAAAGTGACGCCTAAAGGCGAAACACAGCTCACTCCAGAAGAGAAGCTTTTGCGAGCCATCTTTGGTGAAAAAGCTTCAGATGTGAAAGACACGTCACAACGTGTTCCTAACTCAGTATCTGGTACGGTTATTGATGTACAAGTCTTTACTCGCGATGGCGTAGAGAAAGACAAGCGTGCACTTGAAATCGAACAGATGCAGCTTAAAGAAGCGAAAAAAGACCTAACAGAAGAGTTCCAAATTCTTGAAGGCGGTCTATTAGCTCGAGTTCGTACCTTGCTAATCAATAGCGGTATGAGCGAAGAGAAAGTAGCAAGCATCGAACCGAAGAAATTGCTAGAGCAAACTTTTGAAGACGATGAGCTACAATCTCAGCTTGAACAGCTAGCTGAACAGTTTGATGAGTTACGTGCTGAATTTGATAAGAAATTTGAAGTTAAGCGTCGTAAGATCACTCAAGGTGATGATCTTGCTCCTGGTGTACTGAAAATCGTTAAAGTTTACTTGGCTGTGAAGCGTCGCATTCAGCCGGGTGATAAGATGGCCGGTCGTCACGGTAACAAAGGTGTTATTTCTAAGATTAACCCAATCGAAGATATGCCTTACGATGAAAGCGGAACGCCAGTTGATATCGTGTTGAACCCATTGGGTGTACCATCACGTATGAACATCGGTCAGATTCTTGAAGTTCACTTAGGTGCTGCAGCGAAAGGCATTGGTGACAAGATCAACCGTATGGTGAAAGAGCAGCAAGAGCTAGGGAAACTACGTGATTTCCTACAGCAAGTTTACAACTTAGGCGAGACTCGCCAGAAAGTAGACATTGCAAGCTTGTCGGATGATGAAGTGCGTACATTGGTGAAAAACCTACGTGGTGGTTTACCGATCGCAACACCTGTCTTCGATGGTGCTTCTGAGCCAAACATCAAAGAACTATTGAAACTGGCTGATTTACCAGAATCAGGTCAGATGACATTGTTCGATGGTCGTACTGGTGATGCCTTTGAGCGTCCTGTTACTGTCGGTTACATGTACATGCTGAAACTGAACCACTTGGTTGACGATAAGATGCACGCTCGTTCAACTGGTTCATACAGCTTGGTGACTCAGCAACCACTTGGTGGTAAAGCTCAGTTCGGTGGCCAGCGTTTCGGTGAGATGGAAGTATGGGCACTTGAAGCATACGGTGCAGCTTACACTCTACAAGAAATGTTGACGGTGAAATCCGATGACGTGAATGGTCGTACTAAGATGTATAAAAATCTTGTTGACGGTAACCATTCTATGGAACCTGGCATGCCAGAATCGTTCAACGTATTGTTGAAAGAGATTCGCTCGCTAGGTATCAACATCGAGCTAGAAGACGAAGAGTAAACTGTTTGGTTGCCTCATTGAGGCGACCTTATTGGTTTTCGGTTGGAAGGTGCTTACTCTAGGGTAAGCTCCTTTTTAACTCCTTACAGGAGCTGATTGTGAAAGACTTATTAAACTTTCTAAAAGCACAGCATAAGACTGAAGAATTTGACGCGATCAAAATCGGTCTTTCTTCACCAGACATGATTCGTTCATGGTCTTTTGGTGAAGTGAAAAAACCTGAAACGATCAACTATCGTACGTTCAAACCTGAACGTGATGGTCTTTTCTGTGCGCGTATTTTTGGTCCAGTTAAAGACTACGAATGTCTTTGTGGAAAATATAAGCGCCTGAAACACCGTGGTGTGATCTGTGAGAAGTGTGGCGTTGAAGTTACACAGACTAAAGTTCGTCGTGAACGTATGGGTCACATCGAACTAGCATCTCCTGTTGCTCACATCTGGTTCCTTAAATCACTACCATCTCGTATCGGTCTATTAATGGATATGCCGCTACGTGACATCGAACGTGTTCTTTACTTCGAAATGTATGTAGTGACTGAGCCTGGCATGACTGACCTAGAAAAAGGTCAAATGCTAACGGAAGAAGAATACCTAGATCGCCTAGAAGAGTGGGGCGATGAGTTTGCTGCTAAGATGGGTGCGGAAGCAGTTAAAGATCTGCTACGTGCGATGGATTTGGCTCAAGAAGCTGAACTTATGCGTGAAGAGTTACAAACAACGAACTCAGAAACTAAGCGTAAGAAAATCACAAAACGTCTTAAATTGGTAGAAGCATTTGTTTCTTCTGGCAACAACCCGGAATGGATGATCTTAACTGTTCTTCCTGTTCTTCCGCCAGATCTTCGTCCGCTAGTACCTCTAGATGGCGGTCGTTTTGCAACGTCTGATTTGAACGATTTATATCGTCGTGTGATCAACCGTAACAACCGTTTGAAACGTTTACTAGAGCTAGCTGCTCCAGACATCATCGTACGTAACGAAAAGCGTATGTTGCAAGAGTCTGTTGATGCGCTACTCGACAACGGTCGTCGTGGTCGTGCGATTACAGGTTCTAACAAGCGTCCTCTGAAATCTCTTGCTGATATGATCAAGGGTAAACAAGGTCGTTTCCGTCAGAACTTGCTTGGTAAACGTGTAGACTATTCAGGTCGTTCAGTTATTACTGTTGGTCCTTACTTACGTCTGCACCAGTGTGGTCTTCCTAAGAAGATGGCACTTGAGCTATTTAAGCCATTTATCTACAGCAAACTTGAAGGCCGTGGTCTAGCGACAACGATCAAAGCTGCGAAGAAAATGGTTGAGCGCGAAGAAGCCGTTGTTTGGGATATCTTGGATGATGTTATCCGTGAACACCCAGTGATGCTAAACCGTGCACCAACACTTCACCGTCTAGGTATCCAGGCATTTGAGCCGGTACTGATTGAAGGTAAAGCGATGCAGCTACACCCATTGGTGTGTGCGGCATATAACGCCGACTTCGATGGTGACCAAATGGCGGTACACGTACCGTTAACGTTGGAAGCTCAGTTAGAAGCTCGTACCTTGATGATGTCGACAAACAACATTCTGTCGCCAGCGTCAGGTGATCCGATCATCGTACCTTCTCAGGACGTTGTATTGGGTCTTTACTACATGACTCGCTCAAAAATTAACGACAAAGGCGAAGGTATGTACTTGGCCGGCCCAGAAGAGGCTGAAAAAGCATACCGTACTAAGTCTGCGACGTTGCATGCACGAGTGAAAGTACGTATTACTGAAACTGTCATTGATGATGACGGTAACAGCACAACAGAAACCAAAATGGTCGATACGACTGTTGGTCGTGCAATGTTGTGGCAAATCGTACCAAAAGGTCTGCCTTACGAGATCATCAACCAGAAGTTAGGTAAAAAGCAAATTTCTACCTTGCTGAACTCGGCTTATCGTAAGCTAGGTCTAAAAGATACGGTTATTTTTGCTGACCAAATCATGTACACAGGTTTTGCTTACGCAGCACTTTCTGGCGTATCTGTTGGTATCGACGATATGGTTGTACCAGATGCGAAATACACTGAAATTGCAGCAGCGGAAGAAGAAGTTCGTGAAATTCAAGAACAGTTCCAATCTGGTCTTGTAACTGCGGGTGAGCGCTACAACAAAGTTATCGATATTTGGGCATCAACCAATGATCGTGTTGCGAAAGCGATGATGACGAATCTATCGACTGAAATGGTAATTAACCGTGACGGTGACGAAGAAGAGCAAGAATCGTTTAACAGCATCTACATGATGGCCGACTCAGGTGCACGTGGTTCTGCAGCACAGATTCGTCAGCTGGCAGGTATGCGTGGTCTGATGGCACGTCCAGATGGCTCGATCATCGAAACGCCGATCACTGCGAACTTTAAAGAAGGTCTAAACGTACTTCAGTACTTTATCTCAACGCACGGTGCTCGTAAGGGTCTTGCGGATACAGCATTGAAGACAGCGAACTCAGGTTACTTGACTCGTCGTCTTGTTGACGTAGCTCAGGATGTTGTGATTACACAAACTGACTGTGGTACACCTGAAGGCGTTATCATGACTCCTCATATCGAGGGTGGTGATGTTAAAGTTGCGCTATCTGAGCTTGTGCTTGGTCGTGTTGTTGCTGAAGACGTTCTGATTCCTGGTACTGAAACTGTATTGCTGCCACGTAACACGCTTCTTGATGAGAAACTGTGTGAATTGTTGGACGAAAACTCAATTGACTGGGTGAAAGTACGTTCTGTTGTAACATGTGACGCTGACTTCGGTTGTTGTGCACTATGTTACGGTCGTGACTTGGCTCGTGGTCACTTGGTTAACCAAGGTGAATCTGTCGGTGTTATCGCTGCGCAGTCTATCGGTGAACCGGGTACACAGCTTACCATGCGTACGTTCCACATCGGTGGTGCGGCATCAACGGCCGCAGCAGAAAACAGCATCAAAGCGAAGAACAACGGTTCTATCAAGCTGCATAATGCTAAGTACGTAATCAACAAAGATAAGAAACTTGTTATCACATCTCGTGCTTCTGAGTTGACTATCATTGATGAATTCGGCCGTACCAAAGAGAAGCACAAGCTTCCTTATGGTTCTCAGCTTAGTAAAGGTGAAAATGAAGCAGTGGCTGTTGGCGACCTAGTTGCAAACTGGGAAGCACACACATTGCCTATCATCACTGAAGTAGCGGGTCGTATCCAATATGTTGATATGATTGATGGTGTTACGGTTGCTCGTCAAACGGATGAACTGACTGGTCTTTCTTCAAGCGAAGTAACAGAGCCAGCCGCGCGTCCTTCAGCAGGTAAAGATATGCGTCCAGCTATCAAACTTGTTGATGAGCAAGGTAAAGATGTAATGATTCCTGGTACGGATATGCCAGCTCAATACTTCCTACCTGGTAAAGCGATCGTTAATATTGAAGATGGCGCGGAAGTAAGCGTGGGTGATACGTTATCTCGTATTCCTCAGAAATCTGGCGGAAACAAAGATATCACCGGTGGTCTTCCACGAGTGGCTGACTTGTTCGAAGCCCGTAAGCCGAAAGAACCTGCGATTCTTGCTGAACATACTGGTACAGTATCATTTGGTAAAGAAACGAAAGGCAAGCGTCGTCTTGTTATCACTCGCGATGGTGGTGATGCGTACGAAGAGATGATCCCTAAACATCGTCAGTTGAACGTGTTCGAAGGTGAGCGTGTTGAACGTGGTGATGTTATTGCTGATGGTCCAGAGACTCCACATGATATTCTACGTCTACGTGGAATCCATGCGGTAACTCAGTACATCACTAACGAAGTGCAAGAAGTTTACCGTTTGCAAGGCGTTAAGATTAACGATAAGCACATCGAAACGATCGTTCGTCAGATGTTGCGTAAGTGTACCATCACGCATGCTGGTGACTCTGAGTTCCTAGCAGGTGAACAGGTTGAATTCTCACAAGTTAAGATTTCTAACCGTAAACTAGAAGACGAAGGCAAAGAGCCTGCACGTTTCGAGCGTGAGCTTCTAGGTATTACGAAGGCTTCTCTAGCGACTGAGTCATTTATCTCTGCTGCATCGTTCCAAGAAACAACTCGCGTACTAACAGAAGCCGCGGTTTCTGGTAAACGTGATGAGTTACGTGGTCTGAAAGAAAACGTTATTGTAGGTCGTCTAATTCCTGCAGGTACGGGTTTCGCATACCACCAAGAACGTCAAGCACGACGTGAAGCACAAAAAGAAGGACCATCTGTTGAACAAGCAACAGATAACCTTGCTGCTCTACTGAATGCTGGCTTCTCTTCGGATGAGTAACTAAGCGTCATAAAAAAAGGCACCTTCGGGTGCCTTTTTTATGCCTGTTATATAGTGAAAGCTGAGGTTGTGATGAGTATTACGTTAGATCACTATATCAATATCTTAAGCACCAGGAGGGTAGGCGAGGCTGTCAGCAATAAGCTGTATTAAATAATCTTCCGTATAAAACCGATTTTCTAGAACTTCACCTATCTTGGAAAGATCGTTATCAAGCTCTTCTAAATCATCATCATCAGTGACATCTGCGTAGCGATCGGTAAAATCAAGTAATGGGTTATTGCTATCAGATATTTGGTGGTAAGTATTGTTAATCTCAGTTGTCGCTTGAAATCCTGTTGCGTGCCATTTGTCCATGACCATGTCATAGATTTTGAAATGACCTTCTGATATATAATCAACCAAATCTTGGCAAAACACTTGAAGTTCCGCGGGAGTCGGCAGTTTGGCAATAGGACCTTTAGCTGCATTTGGCTCAATAGTGACAAGCTTGCAGTAAGCAACAACGAGCTCTTGCCTCTTAGCCAGCCAATGATCAATCACTGTGCTAGAGCCGCCCCATTGTTCTTGTGTTTTTTTCAATTGTTTCAGCATAACTTCGCCCTCAATGGCTCATTATTACAATAATGATTGTGCTAGCTATTGGTATTAAACCACCCTGTCAGAGAAATAAGACATAAACTGGTGAATACCTAGACAATTTAAGGTTGCCAGTAAACAACACTTACTGCAAGTGATGAGGTATGCATATGTTAGAAAAAAGTGATGAACAGAACGCTTATTGGTGTATCGTTTCTGGTTCCGACGTCTGGAGTTTTGACGGAGGTATTCCTTTTGGTACTGCCGACGATTTTTCTATCCCTGTTTTGGATAGTATTCAAATTGGAACTTATCAAAATTCGCCCGTATTTTGGGTGAGTGCCAGCTCGTTAGATTGGTCTCCTGAGTGTGTGTCATTACGGACTTTTTTAACGATGGATACTGAGTTGTTTCATATAATCAGCAAAGCAGTACAGTATGGCCATATGGTCGAAAGTCAGCGATTTTGCTCCGCCTGTGGTGGTAGAAACCATTTTAATCACAGCCAATATGCCATGCAGTGCCAAGACTGCCGTATGATGCATTATCCACGTATCAATAGCTGCATTATCGTTGCGGTACGTAATGGAGATAAAATTCTACTCGCTCAGCACCCTCGCCATAAAACCGGTATGTACACGGTCATTGCCGGGTTTGTCGAAGTAGGTGAAACACTCGAAGAATGTGTCACTCGCGAAATTTATGAAGAGACGGGCATAAAAGTAAGCAATATACGCTATCAAGCCAGTCAGCCTTGGGCTTTCCCTTCTAATATTATGACAGGCTTTCTTGCCGACTATGCAAGTGGAGAGATTAAGCCTGATTACAGTGAGCTGAGTGATGCAAAGTGGTTTGGTGTGGATGAGCTACCTGACTTAGCCCCAGTAGGTACTATTGCGCGTACCCTGATTGAACAAACCTTGACCGCGATTCGTAATGGTGTGTGATAGTATCGCGTATCGCGTATCGCGTATCGCGTATCGCGTATCGCATAACGCAAAGCAACGGCATGGATCGCACTTAGTATGGGCGTGACAGTCATTGCCAATAAACCATGGTAGAATAGGGGTTTACCCTAGCCGATATAGAAAAAAGTGGAAGACGGAATGACAGAAATAAAGAACGATCGTTATTTACGCGCACTGCTCAAACAGCCAGTGGATTATACCCCAGTGTGGATGATGCGTCAGGCAGGTCGTTATCTTCCTGAGTACCGTGAAGTGCGAGCGCAAGCTGGCGACTTTATGTCATTGTGCCGTGATGCAGATTTAGCTTCTGAAGTGACATTGCAGCCTTTGCGTCGTTTTCCTCTGGATGCGGCAATCTTGTTCTCCGATATTCTCACTATCCCAGATGCGATGGGATTAGGGCTACACTTTGTGGCTGGAGAAGGGCCGAAATTTGCCTTGCCAATTCAACGTAAGGCAGATGTATTAAATCTCCCAACCCCTGATCCAGAAGGTGAACTACAATATGTAATGAATGCGGTGCGCCAAATCCGTAAAGATTTGCAAGGTGAAGTCCCGTTAATTGGTTTTTCTGGTAGCCCTTGGACACTTGCAACTTATATGATTGAAGGCGGTCCATCTAAAGCATTCACTAAGATTAAGAAGATGATGTACGCAGAGCCGGCAACGCTGCATTTACTTCTAGACAAGTTAGCCGATAGTGTTATCGATTACCTTAATGCGCAAATCAAAGCAGGTGCCCAATCTGTTATGGTATTTGATACTTGGGGTGGGGTATTAACGCCAAAAGATTATCAAGACTTCTCATTGCAGTACATGCATAAAATAGTCGATGGTTTGATTCGTGAAAATGAAGGTCGCCGCGTGCCAGTGACTCTATTTACGAAAAATGGTGGCATGTGGCTTGAGAAAATCGTAGCAACGGGGTGTGATGCGGTTGGTTTAGACTGGACTATTAATATTTCTGATGCGAAAGCTCGTGTCGGTGATAAGGTGACATTACAAGGAAATATGGATCCTTCAATCCTCTATGCAAGTCCTGAGCGTATTCGTCAAGAAGTCGGCTCGATTCTAGACGATTACGGACACGATGATACTGGACATGTCTTTAACCTTGGTCATGGTATTCATCTTGATGTTCCGCCAGACAACGCTGGGGTTTTTGTGGACGCGGTTCATGAGTTATCTAAACCTTATCATAAATCAAGCGTATAGTTAGACGCGGGTGCTCAAATTGGGCACCTGCGCGTTTCGTCCGGAAAGGTATTTGTCAGCGTATGAAAACAAAACAAAAAATCATTTTGGCCGCGTTAGAACTGTTTAATGAGCATGGTGAGCGCAATATAACGACAAACCATATTGCTGCACATCTAGGCATTAGCCCAGGTAATTTGTATTACCATTACCGTAATAAGCAAGAAATTATTCATGCGATTTTCTCTGTATATTCTGACGAATTGATTGATCGTTTTACTCCCTTGCAAGGCCAACATGAAAGCCTCACGCTGCTAAAGCATTATCTTAATTCTATTTTCACTTTGATGTGGAAGTATCGTTTTTTCTATGCCAATTTGCCCGAAATTCTGCAACGTGACGATAAACTACATACAGACTACATTGCCGTACAAGATCGATTACAAGCGAATTTGATCAAGATTGTGCGAGCGTTTGTTGAGTTAAAGTTACTCGATATTAGTGAAGAGGATATGCCGACGATATCGACGACGCTTCATTTAGTCGCATCAACATGGCTATCGTATCAATCTGCGATGTCGTTACAAACCCGCATTACTGAGCAAGTGATCCATAAAGGGATGTTGCAAATGATTTCGATTGTTAAGCCCGTTGCCACACCAATAGGGTTGGAGCAATTAGAACTATTAGAAGAAGGGGTTCAAGCTATGCACATAGAGGGCAATGATATATAACTTTTCGTGCTTGGCCGCTAGGCGCAAAGGCTGATAATTTAGCCCTGTTATGATTTTTAGAGTGTTGAAAAGTTATGCATTATGATGTGTTTAATGGCGATGCGGATGGCATCATTGCTCTATTACAGCTGCGCTTAGAGCAACCACTCGATTCAGTATTGCGTACCGGTGTTAAAAGAGACATTCAGTTATTGACCGACTTGCCCGTTAAACAGGGCGATACGTTGACGGTATTGGATGTCTCTATGGCGAAAAATAGTCAGGGACTACGCTCAGTACTGGAGCAAGGGGCAGAGGTATTCTATGTGGATCACCATTTACCTGGGCCTATCCCTCAACACCCGTGTTTGACGAGTCATATTAATACAGACGCAACAATGTGTACGGCTCTGATCGTCGATGAATTACTTAAGCAGCGTTATCACCAGTGGGCGATTGCTGCTGCTTATGGCGATAACTTGCACCGAGTGGCGACAGAAAAAGCCAAGCTTGCACATCTGAGTGAGACGCAGCGAAGCAGGTTAGAGCAGTTAGGTACGCTGATTAATTATAATAGCTACGGACGCACGGTAGCAGATTTACATTACTCTCCTAGCCAGCTATTTGAGCAGTTACTCGCGTATCAAACCACTGAAGCTGTCATAAACGATCGTGCCTCACCTTATCATTATCTCCAAGAGCAACATGAAAATGATATGGCTTTTGCCAGTCAGCAGTCGCTGGTGGAGTACTCTGCGTTGCAAATGGTGATATTACCGAATCAATCTGCGTCATTTCGAATCAGTGGTGCGTTAGGGAATGACCTTTCTAATCAAGCGCCGCAAAAAGCGACTCTAATTTTAACACCACTTGATGAGCACTCTGAGCAGTTTATGGTGTCATTACGTGCACCTTTACATAACCGTCGGGGCGCAGGCGATATCTGTAGTCAGTTTACTACCGGTGGGGGGCGTGAAGGTGCTGGTGGCATTAATCAGCTAGGTAAAGAGCAGATTGATGCGCTAATTCAAGCGGTATCCGATTTTTATCGATAGGATACCGCTCTTTTGCGTGCTAACGTTTGAGCCAATTTAACGGGTTTTCAGCTTTACTGTTACGACGGACTTCGAAGTATAGTGATGCGCGTTGCTGACCGCCTGTATCTCCAGCTAAAGCGATCGTTTCACCGGCAGTTACACGGTCGCCTTCTTTTTTCGTTAACGATTGGTTAAAGCCATAGAGCGTCATATATCCTTTCCCGTGATCAATTAAGACCATGAGGCCATAACCACGTAAGTAATCTGAAAAAACGATCGTGCCGGAATCAACCGCTTTTATTTTGTCGCCATAATTGGCGCTAATCACAATGCCTTTCCAATTAATTTGTCCGCTTTGGTGTTCGCCAAAATGATGCAATACTTTACCTTTCACTGGCCATTGTAGGTGTCTAGATAGCCCATCCATTGCGACGCTCGCCGCGGCTTGGCGTGCTGCTTTTGCTTTTTCAGCTTTTGCTATTTCAGCTTTCAGTCTATTTTCATTTTGTTGTAACTCGGCGAGATAGGCTTTATCTCCTGAGATACTTTTCTTAATTCTATTAAGGGTTTTGCGACGCTCACTTTGACTTTTATCGAGCTCATGATATTTCTGCGTTTGCTGCTTTAAAAGTGCGGCAATATTTGCACGTTCTTTCTGCAGTTGTCCCTCACTTCTATCTAGCTCTTCATGCGTGTTTTCTAGGGTATGGATGGCTTTTGCTCTCGCCTTTGCTAAGTGTTGGTAATATTGACTGATACGATCTTCTTCCATGCCTGAACTGAGAATATGTTCAGTAGAGAAAGAGCGCTCGGTAACATAATAGGTTTTTAATAAAGTTTTGAGTTGCGTTGTTTGTTGTTTACGACGCTGCTCTAGGTGCTCTATTTTTTTACGCAACGTCGCTATTTTTTTATTGGTTTTCGCCTGTTTAGTCTTGGTGTTATTGATTTGCTTCTTTTGCGCCGCAATGCTCAATTCTTGTTGTTTTAAATCGTTTTGTAGGGCATCAAGTTTTTTGCGTTGGCGAGATAATGATTGCTCTTGGCGATGAATTTCGCTTTTTACCCCTTTAAGCTCTTGTTGGGACGCCGCCATACTGGTGTTGGGAATCATAACGATGACTCCCCCTGCTATAAGGGCAGTATTACGTATGAGAGTCGAGGAGGTGCATTTCAATAACTGGGTGAGCAACTTCATTAACATTATTCGGTAAGCTTTTGATGACATCATTAGTGACCAGTATACTCAAAGCATACGGTGAGGCGAGTCTGCTGTGCAAAAAGTTTGTCATTCTAAGCACAAAATTGGAGCGACAAATAAAAACGCCTCCCACTGGGAGGCGTTTATTAAGCCTTAATTGGGCTTACTTATAAAGAACTTGCCCAGACATTTCTGCTGGGATTTCGGTATCTGTTAGCGCTAGCATCGTTGGCGCTAGGTCAGATAATTTACCGTTGTCTTTAAACTCAATTGCTTTGCTACCAACATAAATCAATGGCACAGGTAGGTTAGTATGCGCAGTATGTGCACCACCTGTTTCTGGGTTAACCATCATTTCAGCATTACCGTGGTCGGCGGTGATCAATAGTTGTCCATCAACTTCATTAATGGCTTCAACAATACGGCCAATACATGCATCAACGGCTTCACAAGCTTTGACTGCAGCATCGTAATCACCAGTATGACCAACCATGTCACCATTCGGGTAGTTACAAATGATCGCGTCGTATGTTCCTGATTTAATTGCGGCAATGAGTTTATCGGTTAGCTCAGCAGAGCTCATTTCTGGTTGCATGTCATAGGTCGCAACTTTTGGTGATGCTACGATTTGGCGATGTTCACCAGGGAATTCGTCTTCGATACCACCATTAAAGAAGAAAGTCACGTGAGCATACTTTTCTGTTTCAGAAATACGCAGCTGGGTTTTATTTTTCTTCGCTAGCCATTCACCGTAAGTATTCACTAAGCTTGCTGGTGGATATGCGGTATTTAATGGAATATCGGCCGCGTATTGAGTCAACATCACAAAGTTAATACTTGGGAATACTGCACGCTCAAAGCCATCAAACTCTGGGACGAAAGTGCGTGTGATTTCACGGGCACGGTCAGCGCGATAGTTCATGAAGATAACGGCATCACCATCTTCCATTGCTGAAGATTCTTGACCTTCTGCTTGGATAACTGTCGCCTTAACAAACTCATCATTTTCGTCACGAGCGTACGCGTTTTCTAGGCCTTCAGTTGCGCTGGCAACAGTGAACTCACCTTTGGCTTGTGAGAGAAGGTCATAAGCAGATTGTACGCGATCCCAGTTGTTATCTCGGTCCATGGCAAAGTAACGCCCAACCAAGCTGGCAATACGCCCCTTGCCGAGCTCAGCAAAGAGTGCATCGAAGCGCTCCAGCGAACCCTGTGCGCTGCGTGGTGGTGTATCACGGCCATCAAGGAAACAGTGAAGATAAATACGCTCAGCGCCGCGTGCAGCGGCCATTTTTACCGCAGCATAGATATGGTCTTCATGGGAGTGAACGCCTCCTGGAGACATCAAACCCATAATATGCACAGCTTTACCCGCATCAACGGCTGAATCAATCGCGGCGGTTAGTGTTTCATTTTTTTCAAACTCGCCATCAGCAATCGCTTTAGTGATACGAGTCAAATCTTGGTAAACCACGCGGCCAGCGCCAATATTGGTGTGGCCTACTTCGGAATTACCCATTTGACCGTCAGGCAAACCGACATCGAAGCCAGACGCTGAGATCAGTGTATTAGGCTGAGTGGTGGCCAGTCCGTCAAGAACAGGGGTATTTGCGTTATTAATGGCGTTACTGCTGTTGTCATCACGATGACCCCAACCGTCTAGGATTACTAGTGCCATTGGCTTTTTAGCTGCCATATTTAAGACCTCATTAAATTCAAAATTATTGAAATTAGCGTAATTTTACTACACTTTTTGTGCTTTGCAGTAGTATCAGATCAATGATTTTGTCTATCAATTCCATCGTTGATATGCATACATCCTACTTTACACATTTGTCGGTATTTTGATAAGACCCAGCCGCTTATCGGTTCTCGTACGTATGGGCTGCGCGCTATTGTCTATTAACCTGACCATATCATAAATTGGCTCAACGTGTTTTATATGGATGAATATGATGAATGAAAACTAGGTTTACGGTGTGTATTAGCCTTAAGACATGATGAGCTAATGGCGAAAGGGAATCAGGGAGAGAGGGAATAGCGAAAATAGATAAAAGAGGGTATGCCAAAGTATCGTGAGAGCACTTCAGCATACCGACGTGAGGTTAAGAATTAATGAGCGCTATGGCGGGTGTGCGCATAGGCGGTTCCCATGCGTGTTTGAACACCGGAACGCATGGTGTCATCAAACTCAATCTGTTCTTTCGCAAATAAGTTGATAACCGTCGAGCCAAGCTTAAAGCGACCCATTTCAGCCCCTTTGTCTAAATGAATGGCCTTATCACCTGAAGCTGGATAATCCCAGCGATGTACACTATTACCACGCGGTGGTGTAATCGTGCCACCCCAGACGACTTCAATACTCCCCACAATCGTCGCGCCCACTAATACCTGTGCCATTGGGCCATATTCGGTATCAAAAATGCACACGACACGCTCATTACGCGCAAAGAGGTTTGGTACATTTTGCGCGGTAAGTGGATTAACTGAAAATAGGTCGCCAGGAATATAAATCATTTGGCGCAGCGTACCAGCGCATGGCATATGCACTCGATGATAGTCGCTTGGTGACAGGTAAATAGTGGCAAAATCACCATCTTGGAATTCTGCCGCTAGCGTTGCATCACCACCAAGTAACTCTTGCGCTGAGAAATTGTGTCCTTTGGCTTGAATAAGTTTGCCATCATTAATATAACCAAACTGGCTGACTGCGCCATCTGCTGGGTGCACTAAACCTGATGCATCTTGTGCCATTGGGCGTACGCCGTCTCTTAGTTCTCGAGTAAAAAACTCGTTAAACGTTTCGTAGTAGCTTGGATCAGCGTGCAATGCTTCGCTCATATCCACACGATAACGTTTGATAAACCAGCGGATGACGGCCGTCGTTAGGCGTCCAGCTTTTGCCGATGCCAGTTTGCCTAGCAGTTCGGTCAGCGCACGTTGTGGGATCCAATATTGTAATCCCACTTTTAATTTATCCATGGTGTTGTGTTCCAAAATTATTTACTCTGATTTGGCGACAATGGTACTGAATGGCGGTGAAAAAGCCAGTAAAGTTGGTATTGTCGGTAAACTAAGATTTAGCGAATATCGGATTTTTTATCTCGAGAATACTGACGATTGGCTTTGTTTTCGCCCATACTTTCGATGATACGATGGTAATTATCAAAGCGTACTTGACTAACCTTACCGTCTTCAACGCCTTTACGTAATGCACAACCCGGATCATTGAGGTGCTTACAGTCTCTAAACTTACATTCACCAAGATAAGGCTGAAACTCACGATACGCTTGCGTAATATCGTCTGTTGCAAGGTGCCATAAGCCAAATTCGCGAACGCCTGGTGAATCAATGAGATCCCCGCCAGTCGGAATATGATACAAACGAGCAGCTGTTGTGGTGTGCTGTCCGAGTCCTGAGTTAGTGGACACGGCACCTTCTTCAATCATCGGATTGGTTTTCGGCATGAGTGCGTTGACTAAGCTAGATTTACCCACACCAGATTGCCCGACAAAAATATTAATTTTATCGCTCAAAAAAGAAGACAGTTCATCAATACCTTCACCACTTTCTTTACTGACAAATAGTAGCTCATAACCGATATTTTTATAGAGAGTTAAAGACTCTTCATAAGCATTGCGCTGTGCTTGGTCAAGCAAATCGATTTTATTCAACACTATCAATGGGGTGATTTGCAGCGTTTCGGCTGCTATCAAATAGCGATCAATGATGTTTAGCGATAACTCCGGTAACACGGAGGCAACGATCACCATTTGGTCGATATTTGCCGCAACAGGCTTTAAGCCATCGTAATAGTCGGGGCGAGTTAATACAGAATGACGCTCTTCAACAGCTTCGATCACGCCCGCGATGCCGGATAGTGTTTCGATCCCAGGACGCCAAATGACCTTGTCGCCAGAAACCAGCGATTCAATACTACGGCGTAAATTACAACGGTGTACCGTTCCTGTAATAAGATCTTCAATATCAGCATGCTGGCCAAACCGGCTAATCACTAAGCCTTTTTGGGCGTTTTCCAGCATTGATTCATCCCATTGAACCGTCTCTTCCTGCTTGAGTCGTTTGTGCTGGTTGTGTCTTACGCGCCTTACTTGGCCTTTTGTCAGCTTTTTTCTCTTTGCCACTATGCTTCTCTTTACGTGAATGAGTGAGAATATCGGCTGCATATATACCAGCAGATAGAGTGAAATCCAAGAGGTGACGGTATCTTGGGCTTCTGAATTTAGGTATAGTACCTTTTTTAATGATAATCCCAAATAGGCGGCTAGCTATGTCTTTCAATGAACACAACCTGATCTGGATTGATTTAGAAATGACTGGGCTTGACCCAAACGTTCATAAAATAATTGAAATCGCTACCATCGTAACGGATTCACAACTGAATATTCTTGCTGAAGGTCCAGTATTGGCGATCCATCAAGCAGAGTCAGAGCTCGAAAAAATGGACGAGTGGTGTACCACTACCCATACCGAGAGTGGCTTGGTTGAGCGAATTCGTCAAACCACAGTGACAGAAGACCAAGCAGTCGCGCAGACCATTCAGTTCCTTGAGCAATGGGTTCCGAAAGGAGCATCACCTATCTGTGGTAACAGCATTGGGCAAGATCGCCGTTTCTTGTACAAGTACATGCCTGAGCTTGAGCAATATTTTCACTACCGTTATCTTGATGTGAGCACGATTAAAGAGTTAACTCGTCGCTGGCAGCCAGAGTTGCTCAAAGGCGTAACTAAAAAAGGTAGCCATTTAGCGTTGGATGACATTCGCGATTCGATTGCTGAGTTACAATATTATCGTAAAAAGGTATTTGCTATCTAATAGGCGTCCTTAACAGCGAATATGTGATGTGGTTGTTAGCAATCATTCAGGTAAAAACCTGTTCTTTTTTGGTTGCTTTTCCATCAGATATGAAAAAATCTCTTTTTTTTTCAATTAAAGACTTGCATCACACTCAAATGCTCTTATAATTCGCACCCCTAACGACGGGAAACAACGTTAAGTATGCGACACTAGCTCAGTTGGTAGAGCGCGACCTTGCCAAGGTCGAGGTCACGAGTTCGAACCTCGTGTGTCGCTCCAAATCTCTTTTATAGAGAAGCGGAGTTTTCAGTTTAAGAGTGCGACACTAGCTCAGTTGGTAGAGCGCGACCTTGCCAAGGTCGAGGTCACGAGTTCGAACCTCGTGTGTCGCTCCAAAGTTTTCATTGTACTTAACAATGACACAATCGGACGCGGGGTGGAGCAGTTTGGTAGCTCGTCGGGCTCATAACCCGAAGGTCGTTGGTTCAAATCCGGCCCCCGCAACCACATTCAGTTATTCGATAACTATCGGGTAATGAGAGTGCGACACTAGCTCAGTTGGTAGAGCGCGACCTTGCCAAGGTCGAGGTCACGAGTTCGAACCTCGTGTGTCGCTCCAAAGTTTTCATTGTACTTAACAATGACACAATCGGACGCGGGGTGGAGCAGTTTGGTAGCTCGTCGGGCTCATAACCCGAAGGTCGTTGGTTCAAATCCGGCCCCCGCAACCACATTCAGTTATTCGATAACTATCGGGTAATGAGAGTGCGACACTAGCTCAGTTGGTAGAGCGCGACCTTGCCAAGGTCGAGGTCACGAGTTCGAACCTCGTGTGTCGCTCCAAAGTTTTCATTGTACTTAACAATGACACAATCGGACGCGGGGTGGAGCAGTTTGGTAGCTCGTCGGGCTCATAACCCGAAGGTCGTTGGTTCAAATCCGGCCCCCGCAACCACATTCAGTTATTCGATAACTATCGGGTAATGAGAGTGCGACACTAGCTCAGTTGGTAGAGCGCGACCTTGCCAAGGTCGAGGTCACGAGTTCGAACCTCGTGTGTCGCTCCAAAGTTTTCATTGTACTTAACAATGACACAATCGGACGCGGGGTGGAGCAGTTTGGTAGCTCGTCGGGCTCATAACCCGAAGGTCGTTGGTTCAAATCCGGCCCCCGCAACCACATTCAGTTATTCGATAACTATCGGGTAATAGAGTGCGACACTAGCTCAGTTGGTAGAGCGCGACCTTGCCAAGGTCGAGGTCACGAGTTCGAACCTCGTGTGTCGCTCCAAAGTTTTCATTGTACTTAACAATGACACAATCGGACGCGGGGTGGAGCAGTTTGGTAGCTCGTCGGGCTCATAACCCGAAGGTCGTTGGTTCAAATCCGGCCCCCGCAACCATATTTAATTATTCGCTCTTTATTGAGCGAATAATCATTTCTAGTGCGACACTAGCTCAGTTGGTAGAGCGCGACCTTGCCAAGGTCGAGGTCACGAGTTCGAACCTCGTGTGTCGCTCCAGTTACTTCTTATGAAGTCTGTATTCATTGCATATCTGCAATGGCTAAAAAACGAATATATGTCTTATAGTTACTTTGCTACTTGCATTGTTCGAAAGTCGTTGATGGAATGTTTGATACAGTTCAAGAGTCTTCCTCAGCATTAATTTATCTCATTATTAGCTTATATACGCTTGCCGTATATCGGTATGTGTCGTTATCAATGTCATTCGGTGTGCTTGTAATAAGTCGCTGATCATTGAGTAGCAGAGACCATACAGAGCGCTGTGATAGATAAATTATAAGACTATATAAGGCAATGAGTTGAACGTTTCTCATTGTTTAGACAATCGTTAGATTGTAATCAAGATCACAGTGGTATTTCTGACAAGAGCTATATTTGTGCTAAATTTAAGTTCTAACATGGATTGTGTTCTTTTAATGCTGTGAAGCATCATACCTAAATTAGCAAACTACATATTTGATTCCTTTCTTTCAGGACGCCTTCTGGTGAGCCTGTTTTTGTGTTACCCACGAGTTCTAAACGAATAGTCAACAGAGTTATCCACAAAATAATTCTGTGGATAACTTGGTGCATAAAGTGTTTTTGAGCTGAAAAAAACAGCATCTTGGCTACGATCTTTTTTGAGATTTGAGTTTTTCATTTTGAGGTGGTTTTGTTATAAGGTTATGTTTTTAAATAACTTTTTTGAGTTTTCCAAAGCGTAACCACAAGAAAAAAAAGATCATTAATCAAAAAACACTTGATCCTAATCATTTCTTTCTATTGTGACTAACTTTACGTATCTAAGTAAAAAAGTTGTGTGAGATTTTTTTGTCCACATTTTAATGGATAAGGTAATGTCAAGAGGGAAGATGTCAAAATGAGGGTTTTTTTAGGCGTCTCTCTGTAATCCTTTTTGAACGATTCGAATCAATCTTTCTTTTTTTCTATCGCTAAAAGGCAATTGTGCTTCTTGCTGTTGCAGTGCCCATTCAATATGAATATCCAGTAATTCCGACTGCCCGATAGTGTCACTTAACGTATCAATGATGCGTTGTGAATAGGGGGCGTTGCCCATGGCGATAATTAAGTTACGGCGCCATTGTTGATGGCCAATACGGCGAATTGCTGACCCTTCCATTTTTTGCAGAAACGTTTTTTCATCCCACGAAAATAAGCGTAATAAATCTGGGTCTTGAAACATTTCACGACGTTGAAAATCCGCTTGTGTGGTGAGATCTGCAAAGCGGTTAAATGGACACACCAATTGGCAGTCATCACACCCATAGATGCGATTTCCCATCGGTTTACGGAACTCTTCTGGAATGACGCCCGCATATTCAATCGTTAGATAAGAAATACAGCGACGCGCATCGACGACACCATCAGCGACAATCGCATTGGTGGGGCAGGAGGTCACACAAGCACGGCATTTTCCACATTGGTTTTCTGATGGCTCATCAATAGGTAAAGGAAGATCTATCAACAATTCTCCAAGGAAGAACCACGAGCCATCATTTTCGTCTAAAATGAGCGAGTGCTTTCCTGTCCAGCCTAATCCAGCCTTTTGGGCGAGTGGTCGCTCTAAAACGGGGGCTGAGTCAACAAACGGACGATAGCCTAAGGCACCGACTTCTTCTTTGATCTTTTCACCAAGCTTTTTAAGTTGGTTGCGAACTAATTTATGATAATCACGTCCAAGCGCATAGCGACTCACGTATGCTTGTGTGGTATCGCTTAAGTTAGTCGCGAAATGCGCATCTTGGGGAAGATAGTTCATACGAGCGCTGATGACACGCACAGTACCTGGTAAGAGTTCTGCTGGACGTGCACGCATCATGCCGTGACGTTCCATCCAGTCCATGTCACCATGATAACCGGCATCCAGCCACTGTTGTAGGGCCTCTTCGTGGGCTGAAAGATCCACATCGCAGATGCCGACTTTAGCAAAGCCGAGTTCATAAGCCCAAGATTTGATGTTGGCAACCAGTGCGTGATAATCCATAAAAGCTCTGTCAGTGTATGTGGGCGGCGAATGTTAACGGATCCAGTCGATGGGATCCAGCAGGTATTATTGAATAATTTTACATGAAACTGGGGATGTTTTTCTGTTTGCTTACACGAGAGTTCTTGTTAATTAATTACACTACAGTTTACTATTCTCTATTGGGAATTTTTTTACGCCTATTGGCCCTAGATTTGAGATGATAGTTAGATGACCACCAAGACATTTACGTTAAAAGACGAACAAGACACCGTAGCGCTCGGTGCCGCCATTGCCGGATTATGTCAACAACAGACTACATTGTTTTTATATGGCGATCTTGGTGCGGGGAAAACAACTTTTAGTCGTGGGTTTATTCGTTCACTTGGACATGAAGGCAAAGTGAAAAGTCCGACGTATACGTTGGTTGAACCCTATGAGTTAGCAACATGGCGCGTTTATCATTTTGATCTGTATCGCTTAGCTGATCCCGAAGAACTAGAATTTATGGGAATTCGCGATTATTTTACCGAAGACGCGATATGTTTGGTGGAATGGCCTGATAAAGGTCACGGCTTATTGCCACAAGCCGATGTTATTGTTGATTTACGTTATGATGGCGAGCAACGCCAAGTCACCCTTACCGCAAATAGCGAATATGGAAATACGCTAATAATCCCACTGGAGTTATTTTGATTGCTGTTCGTTCCCGATCTTTCTGTATTTTTATAGGGGTGCTGATCGCCCTATTTTCTCATTCGTTATTCGCAAATACGTTAGAAAGCCTTCGTGTATGGCCGTCACCGGATGACACCCGCGTGGTTATCGACGTTAAAAGCAAAGTCACGTTTAGTTATTTTCGGCTTTCTAGCCCAGAGCGGTTAGTGGTTGATTTGCATGATACCAAACGTAAAGCGAATTTACCGATGTCGATTACCGACAGTCAGATTTTGAAAAAGATTCGCGCCAGTGGGCCACCTGAGAAAAGTACCTCGCGTTTAGTGTTTGAACTAAAAAAACGAGTGTCGCCTAAAGTATTTACCTTACCGCCGACACCAGGAGGGCAATACGGTCATCGCTTGGTGATTGATTTGCCTAATAGTGACAAACCTAAAAAAGCAGCAAGTCATAACCCACTCAGTAAGATGAAATCTGCCCCTGAGAAGAAAAAGAAAGCGACGCCGAAAAATCAAGACATTGTGATCGCGGTGGATCCAGGGCATGGCGGGGAAGATCCTGGTTCTATTGGTCCTGGACGACGTTTTGAAAAAAATGTCACGCTGAGTGTTGGTAAGAAGCTTGCTGATTTAATTGATCGCGTACCCGGAATGCACTCTGTGATGACGCGTAAAGGCGATTATTATGTCAGTTTGAATCGTCGCACGGAAATTGCACGTGAACATGGTGCGTATTTATTAGTCTCAATTCATGCGGATGCCTTTCGTTCTCCGAAACCACGCGGAGCATCAGTATTTGTATTGAATACCCGTCGTGCTAATACCGAAATCAGCCGCTGGGTTGAAAATCATGAAGAGCAATCGGAATTACTCGGTGGTGCTGGCGCTGTGCTCGCCAAGAAAAACAGCGATCGTAATGTGAGTCAGACATTACTGGATCTACAGTTTAGCCATTCGCAAAAAGAAGGGTATAAACTCGCCTCCGATATTCTCGGTAATTTGGGCAAAGTCGCGCACTTGCACCGCAGTAAACCAGTGAATGCCAGCTTGGCGGTATTGAAATCGCCAGATATCCCATCAGTATTGGTGGAAACTGGGTTTATCTCTAACCCTGCGGAAGAAAAGCTGTTGTTCCAACAAAGTCATCAAGAGAAAATTGCTCGAGCGATTGCGACGGCGATTGTGGAATACTTTAAAGAGAACCCACCGCAAGGCACTATGTTTGCGAACCACCGTAAACCACGTCACTATAAAGTGAAAAGCGGTGATTCGTTATCGGTCATTGCGCATCGCTATGGTGTGTCGGTTGCAAATATTAAAAAAGCGAACGACATGAGTAGCAGTGTTCTCTCGGTTGGTCAGAACTTAACAATCCCTGGTGGACGAGCGTCAATTAGTGTTCCTAAAGTGAGTCATCAAGTTGAAACTGAAACTATCTCTCATAAAGTCGCAAGAGGGGAATATTTAGGTAAGATCGCGGCGCATTATAAAGTCTCAGTGGCGGACATTAAGCGTGAGAATCACTTGAAATCGAATGTTCTCTCACTAGGTCAAACGCTGAAAATTACGGTTAGCTTAAAAGATAAGCCATTGAGAAAACATAAAGTATCAAGAGGTGAATATTTAGGTAAGCTGGCCACTAAATACGGTGTGAGTATCAATAGCATTCGTAATGCGAACCACTTAAAAAGTGATTCACTCGCGGTTGGACAAGTGCTGATCATCCCAAACAAATAAGACGTTAACGATTATGGCGATTCAAATTTTACCAGCCCGTTTGGCAAACCAAATTGCGGCTGGTGAAGTCGTAGAGCGACCGGCTTCTGTGGTAAAAGAGCTGGTAGAGAACAGCTTAGATTCCGGTGCTACCCGTATTGATATTGATATCGATAAAGGGGGCGCTAAGCTTATTCGTATTCGTGATAACGGAGTAGGGATCCCGAAAGATGAACTTGCGCTTGCGCTGAGCCGTCATGCCACGTCGAAAATCCATAATCTGGATGATCTAGAGGCGATTATGAGCTTAGGGTTTCGTGGGGAAGCACTCGCAAGTATTAGCTCAGTAGCGCGCTTAACCATGACGTCTCGCCCTGCCACGCAAGAAGAGGCTTGGTCAGCTCATAGTGAAGGGCGCGAGATGGCGGTAAAAACTCAGCCCGCGGCGCACCCGGTTGGCACCACCGTTGAAGTCCTTGATTTATTTTTCAATACGCCCGCACGTCGTAAGTTTTTACGTACGGAAAAAACCGAGTTCACTCACATTGATGAGTTGATAAAACGTGTTGCATTAAGTCGCTTTGATGTCACATTCAACTTGCGTCACAACGGAAAAATGATCCGTCAGTATCGTGCTGCTAAATCGCCTGCGCAAGAAGAAAAGCGTCTTGCGGCGGTATGTGGCAATAGCTTTGTACGTAATATGCTGCACGTGACATTGGATCATCAAGGTATGAAGTTGTCTGGGTGGGTCTCGACCCCTGAAGGTGCGCGGCAGCAAAACGAGCTTCAATACTGTTATGTGAACGGTCGTATGATGAAAGACAAACTGATTAATCATGCGATTCGCCAGAGTTATGAAACCAGTTTACGCCCCGATCAATATGCGACTTATGTGTTATTTATTGAAGTCGACCCACATCAAGTGGATGTGAATGTCCATCCGGCAAAGCATGAAGTCCGCTTTCAACAAGCCCGCTTAGTCCATGATTTTATTTATCAAGCGCTCAGCAGTGCGTTAGCACAAGGCGACTATGTTGATGAGCCAGCCTATAATCAAGCTGCGTTTTCTCATGATACACAATCACCGGCTCAAGCACACGACGACTCGCAAAGTCACACCCCGCTTAGCCCTGTGTCTGAACAAGTGTGGCAAGCTGCGGAGCAAGTGCCTGCGTATCCTGGCCAAAAAGACTATCGTGACTCATCCCGAGAGCAACAGCAGGGGCATGTTGCCGAGCCTAATTCTTCGCAGTCTTGGTCGTCAGTGTCTCGTGATGAACAACCGAGGACGACAAGGACAGGCGGGCCAACTTCTGCGCCCAGACGAGCACAAGAAGAAGGGCCGAGTCTTGAAGAGGTTCAGGTCTATCAACACCTGCTAGAAACCCCATTGGCTTCTTCACTTCCTGAGTATGAGGATGTTGCAATGACGTCGGCAAACACGGTTGCCCAAACGGAAGCCGTGACGCAGCTGGGTAAGGCACTGGATGTGATTAACGGTGAGTACTTACTGATGACGTCGAGCCATGGCTGTGTCTTAGTGTCATTAGCGAGAGCGCAGTGGTTACGGGTGAGAGGACAATTAAAAGTCAGTGATACCGCATTGAAGAGCCAACCGTTGTTGGTTCCGTTTTCGATTAAGTCGACTCCAAGCGAGCATGCGAGTTTAGAGCGATATAAACACGACTTTTTAATGTTAGGGATCGACTTACAGCCTAAGTCTAAGCAAGCTATCACGGTGATGGGGGTTCCTCAGCCGCTAAGGCAGCAAAACTTACAGCAATTAATGCAGGATCTGTTATCGTACGCGTCTTCGACGCTTGATCAACATGATGTAACTTTGACACATGAGCACTTCGCTTACTGGTTGAGCGATCAAGTCGTAACCAGTAAGACGAAATACACGTTATCAGAAGGTATTCAGTTGATTTCTGAACTAGAGTTACTCTGGGAAGGCCAATTGCCTTTAACCGATAGACAATTCGTTCAAAAAGTAGATTTTTCCGCGACCATTGCAGCTTTGAATTCATGACTAAAAAATTACCTTTAGCCCTGTTTCTTATGGGACCAACCGCATCGGGCAAAACCGATCTTGCGATTCGTTTACGCCAAAAATTTCCTGTGGAAATTATCAGCGTTGATTCAGCCCTGATTTACAGAGGGATGGATATCGGGACGGCGAAGCCTTCACAGGAAGAGCAGAGTCAGGCCCCGCATCGCCTGATTGATATTCTTGATCCAAGCGAATCTTATTCCGCAGCAGACTTTCGTCGTGACGCTTTATTAGCCATGGATGACATCGTGAGCCAAGGGAAAATTCCTTTGCTGGTGGGCGGAACAATGTTGTACTACAAAGCATTGATTGAGGGTTTATCGCCATTACCCGCAGCAGATCAAAAAATTCGCCAACAAATAGAGCAAGAAGCATTGACGAATGGTTGGACAATGCTGCACGATCAATTACAAAGTATTGATCCAGTGTCGGCTGAACGAATACACCCCAATGATCCACAGCGTTTGTCTCGAGCATTGGAAGTTTACCGAATTACTGGTAAAACACTAACAGAGTTAACTGCTACGAAAGGGGAAACCATTCCTTATCGTGTTAAACAGTTTGCCATCGTTCCCAAGGAAAGGGCAGAGCTCCATCGTCGGATTGAGTTACGATACAACAAGATGGTTGAAGCAGGTTTTGAGCAAGAAGTACAAGCGTTATATCAACGCGATGATCTTCATGCTGACTTACCCTCCATTCGTTGTGTCGGTTACCGACAGATGTGGGAATATTTTGACGGACACGGTACGTTAGATGACGCAATCTTTCGCGGAATCTGTGCCACTCGTCAATTGGCCAAGCGACAAATCACCTGGTTACGCAGCTGGGATGATTTAACTTGGTTAGATAGCGAAGATATTGATCACGCTTTTGAAACAATGTCGGATGCAATAGCATCTGATTGAATAAGGCGTGTATAATTATTTTCGCTTTTGCGTAATGTGCTTTAAGTAAGATCAATGACTTGAAGTTGTAGCAATACGGCTCAATAATGGACTTAGAGTATTTTTCATTCGTTTAGCTCAGATATGAGGCCGCACACATATTCGTGCACCACTAGCTAAATAATTACTACAAAATCAAAATAAGGAAAATAAAATGGCTAAGGGGCAATCTTTACAAGACCCATTCTTGAACGCACTACGTCGTGAGCGCATTCCGGTATCTATCTATCTAGTGAACGGCATTAAGTTACAAGGCCAAATCGAATCTTTCGACCAGTTTGTTATTCTATTGAAAAATACCGTTAATCAAATGGTATATAAGCATGCGATTTCTACTGTGGTGCCTGCTCGTGCCGTGACTCATCACAGCGCCGAGCGTCCAGCACAGGAACGTTCTGCTGAAAAAACAGAAGAGTAATTTATTATTTCAAAATATTTAAGGAGTTGAGCGCTTGTTTGACCGTTATGAATCGGGGGAGCGAGCCGTACTTGTTCATATCAACTTCACGCAAGAGGGTGAGTGGGAAGATCTTAGTGAGTTTGAAATGCTTGTATCATCTGCAGGTGTTTCCTCTCTACAAGTGATTACTGGCAGCCGCCAATCTCCTCACCCTAAATATTTCGTCGGTGACGGCAAAGCTCAAGAAATTGCGAGCGCTGTAACCGCGAATGAAGCTGATATCGTCATTTTTAATCACGCTTTATCCCCAGCTCAAGAGCGCAATCTAGAACAGCTATGTCAATGTCGTGTGATCGATAGAACTGGGTTGATTTTAGATATCTTCGCGCAGCGCGCCCGAACCCACGAAGGTAACCTCCAAGTAGAATTAGCACAATTGCGCCATATTTCTACACGTCTTATCCGTGGTTGGACTCACTTGGAGCGCCAGAAAGGGGGGATCGGTTTACGTGGTCCTGGTGAAACTCAGTTAGAAACGGACCGCCGTTTATTGCGTGATAGAATTAAAGCGATCTTACGCCGTTTAGAAAAAGTGTCTAAACAGCGAGAACAAGGTAGGCGATCGAGAAACCGTAAAGAAATTCCAACATTGTCATTGGTTGGCTATACCAACGCAGGTAAATCGACCTTATTTAACCGTATTACCGAAGCGGATGTGTATGCAGCCGATCAGTTGTTTGCCACGCTCGATCCGACGTTGCGTAAAATCGAGTTAGCAGATATCGGTACCGCTATTTTAGCTGACACCGTTGGGTTTATTCGTCATCTTCCTCATGATCTTGTGGCGGCTTTTAAAGCAACGTTACAAGAAACACAAGAAGCTGACATTTTGTTACATGTTATTGATGCAAGTGATGATCGTTTTCGTGAGAACATTGAAGCTGTGAATGATGTTCTGGCAGAGATTGATGCTGATGAAGTGCCAACTCTGCTTGTCATGAACAAGATTGATAGTCTAGAGCACCAAACACCTCGTATTGAACGCGATGATGAGGGGATACCTCGCACCGTTTGGGTCTCTGCGATGTCTGGAGATGGGATTGACCTATTATTTGAGGCATTGACAGAACGTCTTGCTAGCGAAATGGTTGAGCATCATCTGCAAATACCTCCTGAATACCAGGGACGTATTCGTAGTCTATTTTTCCAAATGAACTGCATCAAGCAAGAAGAATATGATCCAGAGGGCAATTTATTGATAACTGTTCGTATGCAGAAGATAGATTGGTCTAGACTAGAGAAAAGAGAAGAGGCAGATTTAGCTGACTTTATAGTCACTTAAATCACTGCTAAAGTATAACGTCATATCAATGATGGAGCTTTCTAATGGCGTGGAATGAGCCTGGTAATAACAACGGCAACAATGGCCGCGATAATGACCCGTGGGGTAAGAATAATCGCGGGAATAAAGGTGGTCGTGATCAAGGTCCTCCTGACTTAGACGAGGTATTTAACAAACTCAGTCAAAAGCTCGGAGGCAAATTCGGCAAAAAAGGTGGTGGGGGTAACGGTTCTTCTTCTAATGGCGGTGCCATTGGGATAGGTATTGTTGCGCTTATCGCTGTACTGGTATGGTTTTTTGCGGGCTTTTATACGATAGGTGAAGCCGAACGTGGTGTTGTACTACGTTTAGGTAAATACGATCGTATTGTCGATCCTGGCCTTAACTGGCGACCACGCTTTGTTGATACGGTGACACCGGTTAACGTGCAAGCGATTCGTTCTCTCCGTGCATCTGGTTTGATGCTAACGAAAGATGAAAATGTCGTTACGGTTTCCATGGATGTGCAGTACCGTGTCTCAGACCCATACAAATATTTGTACGTGGTAACGAATGCTGACGATAGCTTACGTCAAGCAACCGATTCTGCGTTGCGAGCTGTTATTGGTGATTCATTGATGGATAGTATTTTGACCAGTGGTCGTCAACAAATCCGCCAAACCACACAGAAAACGCTTAATCAAATTATTGATAAATATGATATGGGTATCTCCATCGTTGATGTGAACTTCCAGTCGGCTCGTCCTCCTGAGCAAGTGAAAGATGCGTTTGATGATGCGATTGCTGCGCGAGAAGATGAAGAACGTTTCATTCGCGAAGCAGAAGCGTACAAAAATGAAATCTTACCGAAAGCGACTGGTCGAGCTGAACGCTTGAAAAAAGAAGCGAAAGGCTACAGTGAACGTATCGTGAATGGTGCTCAAGGTCAGGTAGCTCAGTTTGAGAAACTCTTACCAGAGTATAAAGCTGCGCCTAAAGTGACTCGTGAGCGTCTCTATCTTGATACGATGGAAAAAGTATATTCCAACACGTCTAAAGTGATGGTAGATACTAAGTCAAGCGGCAATATGATGTACTTGCCACTGGACAAACTGATGAAGCAATCTGATCAGGCCAAGAAAACGGACAATACAGATTCTATCTCGGTATATGACCAAATTAAGCGTGAATCTCAGCACACAGACACAAAAGATAAGTCGTCTGCCAATGATTCATCACGCACGAGCGATTCACGCCAAGGGAGATACTAAAAAATGCGTAAGTTAATGATCCCCGCAGTGGTTGTTGTATTGGCTTTGTTGCTGATGTCATTATTTGTGATTCCTGAAGGCCAGCGTGGCATCGTGGTGCGTTTCGGTAAAATTAACAAAGATGATGGCGGTAAAGCTGCCCTTATCTACAAACCAGGCGTTCATTTTAAATTGCCATTATTTGATCGTGTTAAGCGCTTAGATGCACGTATTCAAACAATGGATGGCCGAGCTGACCGCTTTGTTACCGCAGAGAAAAAAGACGTTATTATTGATTCTTACGTGAAATGGCGTATTCAAGACTTTGGACGTTTTTACCTAGCGACTGGCGGCGGCAATTCGCTGACGGCAGAAGCTCTGCTGGAACGTAAAGTGACTGACGTATTACGTTCAGAAATCGGTGAGCGTGAAATTAAGCAAATTGTGTCTGGTCCACGTAATGAAGAAGTACTACCAGATAGTGCAGATTCAGATGTGGTGACGACAGAAGCTGCGAAGAAAGCGTTAAAAACCGATGGTCAACGTGATCAAATCATGGATGATGTCTTGACGGATACCCGTGAAAGTGCCGCGAAAGATCTTGGTGTTCAGGTCGTCGATTTCCGTATTAAGAAAATCAACTTACCCGATGAAATTAGTGAGTCGATTTATCGTCGTATGCGCGCTGAACGTGAATCAGTTGCTCGTAAGCACCGCTCCCAAGGTCGCGAGAAAGCAGAAGTTATTCGTGCACAAGCTGAGCTGGAAGTGTCGACAATTTTGGCTGAAGCCGATAAAACTGCTCGCGTTACTCGTGGTGACGCAGATGCAAAAGCGGCAAAAATCTATGCAGATGCTTATAGTGAAAGTCCGGAGTTCTTTAGCTTCTTACGTTCACTCAAAGCGTATAGAAAATCGTTTAACAGTAAAAACGATGTATTAGTTCTGGATCCTAGTAGTGATTTCTTCAAATACATGAAGAACCCTCAAGGCAATACAGCAACAAAATAATATAGCCACATAGAATGACAAAAGGCTCCTTAGGGAGCCTTTTTTATTACTTGAAAAACGACGTCTAAAGCCGAGTGCAGGGTTATTCATCGGTAGATGTGTAAGAGCATTAAAAAGATGCTCTATATGCCTCTCAGCGTCGCTAGACGTTAGTAATGAGGTGGTGGGGTTTCTTCTGATTGATCAGCTAATTCGTTTGAACCGATGGCTTTGATTTTTCCAACCACAAATTTCATCTGATCTTTCATCTCAGCAATTAAAAATTGCTGCTGACTTAATGCATCGTTGAGCTCACTGATGGTCTGCTCTTGAAAAGAGAGCTGACATTCTAAGTCATCGACACGTTGCTGTAGTTTTATCGTCTCTTCATTCATATTATTCTTCAAACTCCCAAGCTTCAGCGATACCCGCTGAAGTCGCAGAAATGATACGTTGTTGTTTATCTAGGGCAACATCATACACTACCGCTCGTGGAGGACGCGCGTCTTTTTGTGGCTTCGCGATAAAGTCATCGATTTTTTTTCCGTTGGTGGTATTCCAAATGGCGACCTGACTCCCCGGTGTGCCAGTCAGTAAGAAACGACCATTGTTAGCAAAACGAACGCTCGAAAAAATCAATTGTCTGGAGAAACTTTTCAAATGACTTTGTTTTTCGCCCGTTTTGAGATTCCAAATGAAGGCGTCATTACCATCATCAGAGGTAAACGCATAGGTTCCTTGGCGTTGTAAGGCGACGTTATTCACTCTATGTTCATGTTCTAGCGTTAAGATGATATTCGCGTTCTGGGTATCCCATAGGTAAGCCGTGTGATCATCACCACCAGTGAGGGCATAGCGTCCATTAGGGGAAAGAGCGACAGTGTTGACTTTTTCTCGATGCGCAAGGAACTCAATCCGTCGACCGTTGACTAAGTCGACGTAGATGGCTTTTCCATTGGAGAGTCCGAGTAATACTTGTTGGCCATTACTGGCGATGTCGATATCACGAATGACACTATCGGATATGGACCACAATCCATCGGCTTGCACCATGCCGAGATCCCAGACAGCAAAATTTGTTTGTGTCGCCGTCACCGCATAGCGGCTATTAGCTGAGATGCGAATGATGTTGATGGTATGAGCTTGTGGATCTTGAGGTCCGAGTTCAGCGAGTTGTTGTCTTTTTTCAAGATCCCAAAATACGAGTTGGTGTTCTTGTGAATAGAGTAGGGCAAATCGTCCGTCAGGGCTTAGGCCAAATGCGGTAGAACCATTGGGCTCAATGTCCCATTCTTCGACCGAATTACTTTTGAAAAAACACCCATTTAGCGTCAAAATGATAAATAAGCTTAGAATGAAGTGAGAAAATATTCGTTTCAAGTTTAATAATCCTGTTTGATATACAGACAATCGCATAACATAAAGTTATATTGGTACAATTATGAGGGTAACACCAACTGAATATCCAGTTCTGTGTCTCACCTCTGTAGGAATGCCGAAAATTGGAGAATTGAATGAAATCATTATTTAAAGTGTCATTGCTTGCCGCTACCGTTATGTTAGCTGCTGGATGTCAGGAAAAAGATACGAATGCAGATAAGAAACCTGCAGCGGAACAAGCGAGCACCGTTCAATTTAAATCAGATGATGAGAAAGCGGCTTATGCTATCGGCATATCGTTTGCAAACTATCTATCAACCAGTCTAGAGAAGCCGAAAGAGATTGGTGTTGATTTGGATAAAGACATCGTCTTAAAAGGAATTAAAGATTCTTTTGCTGGTAAAGCGGGCATGAAAGAAGAAGAAGCGCGTAAAGTACTTCAAGGTCTGGATAAGCGCGTTGCTGAGAAAATGAAAGAGAAGCAAAGCAAAGAATCTGCGAAAAATATCGAAGCGGGTAAAGATTTCCGCGCTAAATTCGCGAAAGAAGATGGCGTGAAAGAAACCAAATCTGGTTTGATGTATAAAGTATTAAAAGCGGGTAAAGGTACATCACCAAAAGCGACAGATACCGTTGAAGTACAATACAAAGGTACGTTGATTGACGGAACTAAGTTTGATAGCTCTTACGATCGCGGAGAAGCGGCTAAATTCCCACTTAACCGTGTAATTCCTGGTTGGACTGAAGGTGTTCAGTTGATGAAACCTGGTGCGAAATACAAGTTTGTTATCCCGCCAGAGCTTGCTTACGGTAAACAAGCGACTCCAACTATCCCGGCTAACTCAACCTTGGTTTTCGAAGTTGAACTAGTGAAAGTTGATAAAAAAGACGATAAAGCAACATCTAAAAAATAATTTACGATATAATCTTGATAAAAGGCCTGTCTAACAGGCCTTTTTTTATGGGAGAAATCTGTGAAATTGGGTCAAGTTAGTGCGCTATAGCATAACTTGGACGAATATCATAAAAATATCTGATAAACTAATCCATCATTTGTTGAATTATTGCTCTGAGGTCAAATACAGTGACAAGCACTTCCACTGAAATCATCCACTCTGATTTGCTGTTAGAAATGGAATCGGTACATGTCAAACCGTTTACCGAACATGACAAAGTGATTCTAAGCTCTTACGAAGCGGTTGTTGATGGTATTGCGAGTTTAATTGGACCGTTTTGTGAAATTGTTCTGCACTCGTTGGAAGATTTGAATACCTCAGCGGTAAAAATTGCTAATGGTGAGAACACCGGACGCCAAGTCGGATCACCTATTACCGATCTTGCTTTGAAAATGCTCAAAGATATTGAAGGCTCTGAGCGTAACTTTTCGCGCTCTTACTTTACCCGCGCGAAAGGCGGTGTATTGATGAAGTCGATTACCGTGGCAATCCGCAATGGTGATAACCGTGTTATTGGCTTGCTGTGTGTCAACGTAAACTTAGATGCGCCATTTTCGCAGATTCTTAATTCATTTTTGCCCAATCATGACGCGCAAGATGCCGCGTCCAATGTCAACTTTGCAAGTGATGTCGAAGAGCTGGTGGATCAAACGGTAGAGCGTACTATCGAAGAAATTAACGCAGATAAATCCGTCTCTAATAACACGAAAAATCGTCAAATCGTCATGGAATTATTTGATAAAGGCATTTTTGATATCAAAGATGCGATTAACCGTGTCGCAGAGCGTTTGAATATTTCTAAGCATACGGTTTACCTCTATATTCGCCAGCGAAAAACAGAGGAAGATCAGTGTGAATAATCGATCTGTATTGAGTTATGCCCTCGTTATCAATGGTGGAGCCTATGGCTCTCAAGCCTCACGCAGTGCATTATTATTCGCAAACGCCGTTATTCAAGCAGGCCATAAAATATCACGTGTGTTTTTTTATCAAGATGGTGTGTTAAACGGCTCAGCACTCACTGTGCCTGCCAATGATGAAATCAATATTGTTGAACGTTGGCAAGCTTTTGCGAAAGATAATGATATTGCTTTAGAAACGTGTGTTGCTGCGGCATTGCGACGCGGCATTGTATCGAGCGAAGAAGCCAAGCTTCATCAACTAACTAGCCATAATCTAGCCAGTGGGTTTGTGCAATCTGGGTTAGGTGCTTTAGCGGAAGCGATGCTGACACAAGATAGGGTGGTGCAGTTTTGAATAGAATCGCATTTGTATTCCATACTCCTCCTCATCACACATCAGCGGGTCGCGAAGGATTAGATGCTATTTTAGCCGCTTCAGCGTACAGTGACGATATCGGTGTCTTTTTTATTGGCGAGGGTGTTTTACAGCTGATGAAGCATCAAGCGCCGGAAAAAATTTTGAGCCGCAATTACATTAGTGCTTTTAAGTTACTTGAGCTGTATGACATTGAACAATGTTATGTGTGTGAAGATAGCTTACGTGAGTGGGGGATGTCTGGTGACGATCTGATCATGGATTGCCAAGTATTGAGTAGACAAGCACTGTCTGAATCTATGAATCAGTTTGATAGCTTACTCAACTTTTAAGGAATTGCCATGCTGCATATTGTTAAAACCATGGCAAAACTGCCGCTCGTGTTCGCTTGTTCTCAGCCCGAGGATAGTATTTTACTGATCGAGGAGGCGGTTTATGCTGCTCGCTCAGGTAGTGCCTTGTTAAACAATTACAAAACGCAAGCATTTGTTTTTGTCTTACAGGAAGATCTTGAAGCAAGAGGTTGCCTTCAAGGTATTGATTCTTCATATCAAGTGGTTGATATGGAAGAATTTGTTGGTCTGACTGTAAAGTATGTAAAATCAATCACTTGGTGATGTCCATTTTTTTGTACAAAAAGAAAGCGACCGCATTGAGTAAAAAAGATCTGTATATTTCTTGACACTCTACCATCAGCTGCATAGAATTTTGCGTCCCTATTTAGGTAGGGCTAGATTTTTCACAAGCTTACTTTAAGTAAATCAGGAGCTATTTAATGGCAACTATTAACCAGTTGGTTCGCAAGCCACGTGCAAAGCAAGTTGTTAAAAGCAACGTGCCAGCACTAGAAGCGTGCCCGCAAAAACGTGGTGTATGTACTCGTGTATACACTACTACACCTAAGAAACCTAACTCAGCACTTCGTAAAGTATGTCGTGTTCGTTTAACTAACGGTTTCGAAGTTACTTCATACATCGGCGGTGAAGGTCACAACCTTCAAGAGCACTCAGTTGTTCTAATCCGTGGTGGTCGTGTTAAAGACCTTCCGGGTGTACGTTACCACACTGTTCGTGGTGCACTTGACTGTGCAGGCGTTAATGACCGTAAAAAAGGTCGTTCTAAGTACGGTGTGAAACGTCCTAAATCTTAATGGTATCCGTTAAGTAAGGCCAAACACTAAATTATTAATATTTTGAAGAAACTGAAAAGTTTTGGATAACCTGAAGAAGACAACGGAGAATATCCATGCCACGTCGTCGCGTAATTGGTCAGCGTAAGATCCTTCCAGATCCTAAGTTCAAATCTGAACTGCTGGCAAAATTCGTTAACATCCTTATGGTTGACGGAAAAAAATCTACTGCAGAGCGTATCGTATACACTGCACTAGAATCTATGGCTGCTAAATCTGGTAAAGATCACCTAGCAGTTTTTGAAGAAGCTCTTGAAAATGTTCGCCCAGCGGTAGAGGTTAAATCTCGCCGTGTAGGTGGTTCAACTTACCAAGTACCTGTAGAAGTACGTCCGGTTCGCCGTAACGCACTTGCTATGCGTTGGTTGGTTGAAGCTGCGCGTAAGCGTGGTGAAAAATCTATGGCTGATCGTCTATCTGCAGAAATGCTAGACGCGTCAGAAAACAAAGGTACTGCTGTTAAGAAACGTGAAGACGTTCACCGTATGGCAGACGCGAACAAAGCGTTCGCACATTACCGCTGGTAATATTACCTTTTGTGCTGCGAGGCTCTCTCGCAGCACATTTTTATTTTCTAAGGTTAACCTTAGTGAGAGGATACAATCGTGGCTAGGAAAACTCCTATCGAGCTCTACCGTAATATCGGTATTTGTGCTCACGTAGATGCAGGAAAAACAACCACTACTGAGCGTATTCTGTTCTACACTGGCCTATCTCACAAAATCGGCGAAGTTCACGATGGTGCAGCCACCATGGATTGGATGGAGCAGGAGCAAGAACGCGGTATTACTATTACCTCGGCGGCGACTACGACATTCTGGCCTGGTATGGACAAGCAGTTTGAACCCCACCGCATTAACATCATCGACACTCCAGGACACGTAGACTTTACTATCGAAGTAGAGCGATCGCTTCGCGTGCTTGACGGTGCAGTGGTTGTTTTCTGTGGTTCGTCAGGTGTTGAACCTCAATCTGAAACCGTATGGCGCCAAGCTGATAAGTACCACGTTCCACGTTTGGTATTTGTTAACAAGATGGACCGTTCAGGTGCAGATTTCTTACGCGTTGTAGACCAAATTAAAAATCGTCTTGGGGCAACTCCGGTTCCTATCCAATTAAATATTGGTGCGGAAGATGAGTTCTCAGGAGTGATTGATCTTATCAAGATGAAAGCCATCAACTGGAATGATGCGGACCAGGGTATGTCTTATACTCACGCAGATATTCCGGCCGATATGCTTGAACTTGCTGAAGAATGGCGCAGCCACATGGTGGAATGCGCAGCTGAAGCAAATGAAGAATTGATGGATAAATACTTGGAAGAAGGTGAGTTAACGGAAGCAGAGCTTAAGTTCGGTTTGCGTCAACGTACTCTCAATAATGAAATCGTGTTGGCTACCTGTGGTAGCGCATTCAAAAACAAAGGTGTGCAAGCTGTGCTTGACGCCGTCGTCGATTTCTTACCTTCTCCAGTGGAAGTTCCTGCTATCAAAGGCATTGATGAGCGCGATAATGAAGTTGAGCGCCCTGCAGATGATAAACAACCATTTGCCGCTCTAGCATTTAAAATCGCGACTGACCCATTCGTGGGGACGTTATCTTTTATGCGTGTATATTCTGGTGTCGTGAAATCAGGCGATGCCGTTTATAACTCAGTAAAAGGAAAGCGTGAACGTATTGGTCGTATCGTACAGATGCATTCCAATAAGCGTGAAGAACTGAAAGAGATTTATGCAGGTGATATTGCTGCTGCTATCGGTCTGAAAGATGTCACTACTGGTGACACGCTATGCGATCCAAACCATAAAGTGGTATTGGAGCGTATGGAATTTCCCGATCCAGTGATTCAAATTGCTGTTGAACCTCGTTCTAAAGCTGACCAAGAAAAAATGGGTATCGCGCTAGGTAAACTAGCGGCGGAAGATCCATCTTTCCGCGTTGAAACAGATGAAGATACGGGACAAACGTTGATCTCTGGTATGGGTGAACTTCACCTAGATATCATTGTTGATCGTCTGAAACGTGAATTCAGTGTTAATTGCAACGTTGGTAAACCGCAGGTTGCTTACCGTGAAACTATTCGCGGTACCACCGAAGTTGAAGGTAAGTTTGTTCGTCAATCTGGTGGTCGTGGTCAATATGGTCACGTATGGCTTAAGCTTGAGCCGTCAGAACCTGATGAAGGATTTGTCTTTGTTGACGAGATCGTTGGTGGTGTTATTCCTAAGGAATACATCAGTTCGGTATCGAAAGGTATCGAAGAACAAATGAATAACGGTGTGCTAGCTGGATATCCGATGCAGGATGTTAAAGCGACATTGTTTGATGGTTCTTACCACGATGTTGACTCAAACGAGATGGCGTTTAAAATCGCCGGATCGATGGCGTTTAAGAACGGTGCGCTTGAAGCAAACCCTATTATTCTTGAACCGCTAATGAAAGTTGAAGTAACTACTCCGGAAGATTGGATGGGAGATGTTGTTGGTGATTTAAACCGTCGACGTGGTCTCATAGGTGGTATGGATGATGGTCATGCTGGGCTAAAAATTATTCATGCTAAAGTTCCGCTTGCGGAGATGTTTGGTTACGCAACTGCCCTTCGTTCTGCAACACAAGGCCGTGCCTCATACTCTATGGAGTTTTCTGAGTACGCTGAAGTGTCAAAAAATGTGGCTGAGTCCATTATTGCAGAGCGCGGTTAATCATGAATCTATTGCGCTGACGAGCGTTGGCGCATAAAATAGCATTTCTGGCGCGCCTTGAGTATACGCTACTTAAGGTGAATCATAACTAGGAAGGAACACGATCGTGTCTAAAGAAAAATTTGAACGTACGAAACCGCACGTAAACGTTGGTACTATCGGCCACGTTGACCACGGTAAAACAACTCTAACAGCTGCTATCTGTACTGTACTGTCTAAAACTTACGGCGGTTCAGCACGTGACTTCGCGTCAATCGATAACGCTCCAGAAGAGCGCGATCGCGGTATCACAATCGCAACTTCACACGTAGAGTACGACACTCCAACTCGTCACTACGCACACGTTGACTGTCCAGGACACGCGGATTATGTGAAAAACATGATCACAGGTGCTGCACAGATGGACGGTGGTATCCTTGTAGTTGCTGCGACAGATGGCCCAATGCCACAAACTCGTGAGCACATCCTACTAGGCCGTCAGGTTGGTATTCCTTACATCATCGTATTCATGAACAAATGTGACATGGTTGATGATGAAGAGCTACTAGAACTAGTAGAAATGGAAGTTCGTGAACTTCTATCAGAATACGACTTCCCAGGCGATGACCTACCAGTAATTCAAGGTTCTGCACTAGGTGCATTGAACCAAGAACCACAGTGGGAAGAGAAGATTGTAGAACTAGCACAAGCGCTAGACGACTACATTCCAGAGCCACAACGTGCAGTAGACCAACCATTCCTAATGCCGATTGAAGACGTATTCTCAATCCAAGGTCGTGGTACAGTAGTAACAGGTCGTGTTGAACGTGGTATCCTAAAAGTAGGTGCTGAAGTTCAAATCGTTGGTATGAAAGATACAACAACAACGACTTGTACAGGTGTTGAAATGTTCCGTAAACTGCTTGACGAAGGTCGTGCAGGTGAGAACGTTGGTGCACTACTACGTGGTACAAAACGTGATGACGTAGAACGTGGTCAAGTACTAGCAGCGCCAGGTTCAATCACTCCGCATACTAAGTTCGAATCAGAAGTATACGTATTGTCAAAAGATGAAGGTGGTCGTCACACTCCATTCTTCAAAGGCTACCGTCCACAGTTCTACTTCCGTACAACTGACGTAACTGGTGATATCCAGTTGCCAGAAGGCGTAGAAATGGTAATGCCAGGCGATAACGTTAAAATGACTGTAGAGCTAATCGCACCAATCGCAATGGACGAAGGTCTACGTTTTGCGATTCGTGAAGGCGGCCGTACAGTAGGTGCTGGTGTTGTTGCTAAAATCGAAGCTTAATTAGCCTCGTTTTAGTGCGAACATCGCATTGAATAGAAAAGGGAAGCTTAGGCTTCCCTTTTTGTTATCTATAATTTACGTTTTATACGGGTTCATTGTTTTCGAGCAAAACGGTAGACTCGCTTAATGGTAGATAGGTACGAGTACGTCTTGGTGAGTGGATTCTCTACATTGACAGATAAATAGCATGTTTTATTTTATGAGCGTGATTAGCTCGTTGTGTTTACGCCTGTTTTTTTACGATGAGAAAACGCGCAATCTACTTGAGAACAAATGTGTTAAAAAGCGTCGATATGATCGAACTAAACCTTTATCTACTTGATTGAATAATCGACTGAATATGACTTTTTTGTTGGGGTATTTGCGAGAGCCTGCCTTATCAATCATGACCTAGAATGTTTTTACTCGCTTGTCTATTTTTCATGAAATATTTCCCTTGCCTCTCAAGTACCATCTCTGTACAATTCGTGTTCCTTAATTCTCGGTCAATTTTTATTAGTTCCTTGCTTCCTCTGGACGACCGGGCCAACTTGGGAAGCTGAATAATCCGTAAGGAGCAATCAATGCGTCATTACGAAATCGTATTCATGGTGCACCCTGATCAAAGCGAGCAAGTTGCTGGCATGATCGAGCGTTACACTGGTTCTATCACTGAAGCTGGCGGTACTATCCACCGTCTAGAAGACTGGGGCCGCCGTCAATTGGCTTACCCAATCAACAAGCTTCACAAAGCTCACTACGTTCTTATGAACGTGGAAGCGGACCAAGCTGCAATCGACGAAGTGGAAACTGCTTTCCGTTTCAACGACGCAGTTCTACGTAACATGGTCATGCGCAAAAAACACGCTATTACAGAACCTTCTATCATGCTTAAAGCTAAAGAAGAGCGTACTAAGCGTGAAGATGCGCCAGCAGAAGCTAACGCTGAGTAATTCTTAACGATGACCAATCGAATGGAGATTAGCGGTGCTATCGCTAAACCTCCTATTCGGAGCCAAAGCCCCGCAGGGGTTGCTCATGTCCGTTTCTGGCTTGAGCATCGTTCTACGGTGGTGGAAGCTGATTTACCAAGACAAGTATACTGTCGTATGCCTGTGGTAGTCAGTGGGCAAAGGTCAGCGCTATTCACTCAGAATTTAGTTCAAGGCAGTAATATCACGGTAAGTGGCTTTGTTGCTTACCAAACCGGCCGAAATGGAGTCGGAAAGTTGGTATTACATGCTGATAACATTACTCAAATTTAGATCAGGAGATAGCCCATGGCTCGTTTCTTCCGTCGTCGTAAATTCTGCCGTTTTACAGCAGAAGGCGTACAAGAGATTGATTACAAAGATGTAGCAACTCTTAAGAACTACATCACTGAAGCTGGTAAAATCGTACCTAGCCGTATCACTGGTACAAGTGCTAAGTATCAGCGTCAGCTAGCGCGTGCAATCAAACGCTCTCGTTACCTAGCTCTATTGCCATACACTGACAAGCATCAGTAATCGGCACCGTTTATTAAGAAAGAGGAATTAAGCAATGCAAGTTATTCTACTTGATAAAATCGGTAACCTAGGTGGCCTTGGCGATTCAGTTCACGTTAAGTCTGGTTACGCACGTAACTTCCTTATCCCACAAGGTAAGGCAGTAATGGCAACTAAAGCTAACCTTGAAGTTTTCGAAACTCGTCGTGCTGAATACGAAGCTAAAGTTGCTGAGCAACTTCAAGCCGCTCAAGTTCGTGCAGACAAAATCGAAGCTCTAGAAGCGATTGTTATCACTTCTAAAGCGGGTGATGAAGGTAAGTTATTTGGTTCTGTTGGTACTCGTGATATCGCTGATGCGATCACTGCAGCGGGTGTTGATGTAGCTAAAAGTGAAGTTCGTCTATCTGAAGGTGCGCTACGCACAACTGGTGAATTTGAAATTAACGTTCAAACTCACTCTGAAATTTTCGCTGCTGCGAAAGTTCAAGTTGTTGCTGCTTAATCTTTACGATATGCAACTTAAAAAAAACACCAGCTTTGGCTGGTGTTTTTTTATGTCTGAAATATTTTTTAGAAAGAAACAAGCACACTAACGGTGAAGATACCATCGTGTTTTTTCAGCCCCTCAGGTACCCGATCGTAATATTGCAAGCTGTGGCTTAACTTCAGGGCGATATTATCGGTGATATTGTTAGTAATACCAATATCACTATTTAACGTGGCATTACTTTCGCCAGCGACCAAAGTTGCGTCCGCATAGAAATTTAGATTTTTGCGTATCGCCCATTCATTATGGATTTTTGCGCGAATAATAGGTTCTCGAATCGTATCGGTGAAGACGATATCTTTTGAGCCAATCTCATCTTCATTGGGCTTTTGGTAGCGATAACCTGGACCCAATTCAAATTCTAATGTCAGCGTGTCTGTATGCATTAATTGGTAACCCAAACCTGCAGAGAGCGTATAGTCTTTATAGTAAGCAGTATAGTTGGATTGGTTACCTTGAAAACTGCTGTATATATAGCTCTTTGGTCCAGTTTTGTAGTCACTTTGTAATGAGTATACCGATTGTCTTTTGTCTTTTTTATTTTCTCTAACCAGTTTATAAATTTTCCACTCGCCTGTTGTTCGGTGGCGGCCTTTCGTATAACTGGCCTGCACTAAACCATTGAGGGCTTCACTCTCCGTGTTACCTGAATGAGCCTGATAGCCTAATTCAACTTGCCCGGTCCAAGGTGAGGGGATCTTGATATCCATTTGGTCGTCATCGACTTTAGGGGCGTCATCGGCGTGAGCCATTCCGGCTAAAACTAGACTGGTGCTTAAAAGCCAAATTCTGGACACAAAGAACCTCTGATCGTTATATTGATGACTAGGAATGATAAAATGAGTTAAGCAAGGAATGGTCAAGCGTAAGTTAATTCTGTTTACGAGTCGAACAAAGTTTTCATTGCTTGATTACAAATCATCTAATCCCGTTATAATGGGCCGTTATTAAGAGCTACAGAGTGAAGTCATGGCTGAATCCCGAAACGAAAACCGCAATCGTAAACCGTATGATCCACAAGTGGACGCGATAAAAGTCCCGCCTCACTCTTTAGAGGCCGAGCAATCTGTTATTGGGGGATTGCTGCTCGATAATGAACGTTGGGATACAGTATCAGAACGTGTTGTTGCTCATGACTTTTATAGTCGCCCGCATCGACTGATTTTTGATGCTGTAAAATCCATTTTGGAAGACAGCAAACCTCTCGACCTTATTACGTTATCTGAGCATTTAGAGCTTCGCGAACATCTTGATGATGTCGGCGGATTTGCCTATTTAGCCGATCTGGCTAGAAACACCCCAAGTGCTGCCAATATTAATGCTTATGCAGATATTGTAGCCGAAAGAGCCATGGTTCGTAACTTGATTGGTGTCGCCAATGAAATCGCGGATGCCGGTTATGATCCGCAAGGACGTTCATCAGAAGATCTTTTAGATCTGGCTGAAAGTAAAGTTTTTGCGATTGCTGAAGCAAAAACGAGCGAAAATGAAGGGCCACAAGCCGTCGATAATGTTCTAGAAAAAACGTTAGAACGTATCGAGCTGTTATATAAAACGCCACAAGATGGTGTGACAGGGGTCGATACTGGTTTTACCGACCTCAATAAGAAAACAGCAGGCCTGCAAGGCTCAGACCTCGTTATTGTGGCGGCGCGTCCATCGATGGGTAAAACCACCTTTGCGATGAACTTATGTGAAAATGCGGCGATGGAACAGGAAAAACCTGTGCTTATTTTCTCGCTAGAGATGCCGTCAGAACAGTTAATGATGCGTATGCTCGCCTCTCTATCACGAGTAGACCAGACCAAAATTCGTACCGGTCAGTTGGACGACGAGGATTGGGCGCGTATTTCTTCTACTATGGGGATCCTGATGGAGAAGAAAAACATGTTCATTGATGATAGTTCAGGTTTGACGCCGACAGAGGTACGCTCGCGTGCACGTCGTATTGCAAGAGAACATGGCGGTTTATCAATGATCATGGTCGACTATTTACAGCTAATGCGTGTCCCTTCAATGTCTGATAATCGTACGTTAGAAATTGCTGAAATTTCACGTTCATTGAAAGCGCTAGCCAAAGAGTTGAATGTGCCTGTTGTGGCATTATCACAGTTGAACCGTTCGTTGGAACAACGTGCCGATAAACGTCCAGTCAACTCAGATTTACGTGAATCTGGTTCGATTGAGCAAGATGCCGATTTGATTATGTTTATCTACCGAGATGAAGTTTATCATCCAGATAGTGCTTTAAAAGGAACCGCAGAGATTATCCTTGGTAAGCAGCGTAATGGTCCAATTGGTTCAGTACGTTTAACGTTCCAAGGTCAATACTCGCGCTTTGATAATTACGCAGGTCCGGCATTCGACGACGAATAACCTTATATGTCTTCTCTGTATCGGCCACAAAAAATAAGGCCGATACAGAGACATCACAGTAATAAACCTTTTGTTACTCACCCTGTAAAGTCGCAATCAGCTGCCTTTCTCCGCCGTAATTACGGTGTTCTCCTAAGTAGATACCTTGCCAAGTTCCTAACGCTAAGCGTCCCTGATGAATAGGGATAGTAACACTGCATCCTAACGTTGAGGCTTTAATGTGTGCTGGCATATCATCATCCCCTTCGTCGGTATGCTGATAGTAGGGCGCACGCTCCGGAGCTGAGTGATTGAAGTGACGTTCAAGATCATCGCGAACCGTGGGGTCGGCATTTTCATTAATGGTTAAACTTGCGGATGTATGTTGAATAAATACATGCAATAAGCCGACTGAGATTGAGGCGATTTCAGGGACTTGCTTTTCTATCTCACGAGTAATCAGATGAAAGCCGCGTGGATAAGCACGTAACTGAATACGGTGTTGTTGCCACATAAGGAAGTCTCCTTTGTCTATTGTTTGTTGGCCAGTATAGCGTTATGGTGAGTACTGAGCCATTGCAATATGATATCAATTATAACGACGGTTTCTGACTTACCTCAAAGTGTTTTAAAGTCATATCAGTCATAATGTTCGGCTTAAAAAATAATTCATAACGCTGTGATGTTTATAGATACGGCAATGTAATCAGGGATCCTTAAGACGGCACCGTCTTTAGGGAGAACACCAACTGTTATATCGGGATAGAGATTATGCTGAAAAATACCAACCCTACACAAACAGCGGCTTGGAAAGCATTAACCGCGCATTTTGAAAGCGCGCAGGACATGGATCTAAGTACTTTGTTCGCACAAGATAGCGAACGTTTTAACAAGTTTTCGGCTAACTTTGGCCCAGATTTCTTCGTTGATTATTCTAAGAACTTAATCAATGACGAAACAATGAAGCATTTATTCGCACTCGCCAGCGAAATCGACATTAAAAGCGCGATCCATTCAATGTTCAGTGGTGAGAAAATCAACCGCACTGAAGATCGAGCGGTATTACATACCGCATTACGTAATCGCAGTAATACCCCGGTGATGGTGGATGGCAAAGACGTCATGCCGGCAGTCAATGACGTGTTAAGTAAAATGAAAGCATTTTCTGAACGCGTTATTTCTGGTGAATGGAAAGGCTACACAGGTAAAGCGATCACTGATGTTGTGAATATCGGTATTGGTGGCTCTGATCTTGGCCCATATATGGTGACAGAAGCGCTAATTCCTTACAAAAATCACCTTAGCATGCACTTTGTGTCGAACGTCGATGGCACACACATCGAAGAAACACTAAAAGAGCTAAACCCTGAAACAACGTTATTCTTAGTCGCATCAAAAACATTTACCACACAAGAAACCATGACGAATGCGCATACTGCGCGTGACTGGTTCTTAAAATCAGCAGGTGATGTTGCGCATGTCGCGAAACACTTCGCCGCATTATCAACGAATGCAGAGTCAGTATCTGAGTTTGGTATTGATACCAATAACATGTTTGAGTTCTGGGATTGGGTTGGCGGACGCTACTCGCTATGGTCGGCGATTGGCTTATCGATCATACTCTCTATTGGCTATGACAACTTTGTCGAGTTGCTCACTGGTGCTCATGAAATGGATCAGCATTTTGTGGATGCGCCAATTGAAGACAACATCCCAGTGATCCTAGCACTGATTGGTGTGTGGTATAACAACTTCCATGGTAGCGAAACAGAAGCAATTTTACCTTATGATCAATACCTGCATCGTTTTGCGGCTTATTTCCAGCAAGGTAATATGGAATCAAACGGTAAATACGTCGATCGCAATGGTCATCCTGTGACGTACCAAACAGGCCCGATTATTTGGGGTGAACCAGGTACGAATGGTCAGCACGCGTTTTATCAATTGATCCACCAAGGTACTAAGATAATCCCTTGTGATTTTATCGCTCCAGCGAAAACCCACAACCCAACAGGCGATCATCATCAGAAATTAATGTCTAACTTCTTTGCACAGACGGAAGCCTTAGCGTTTGGCAAATCGGCTGAAACCGTCACGGAAGAATTAGTTAAAGCGGGTAAATCACCAGCTGAGATTGACGAGCTGGTTCCTTTTAAAGTATTTGAAGGTAACCGTCCGACAAACTCGATTCTTTTGAAAGAGATTACTCCGCGTTCTCTTGGTCACTTGATCGCTATGTATGAACATAAGATCTTTGTGCAAGGTGTTATTTGGAATATCTTTACGTTCGACCAATGGGGCGTTGAGTTAGGTAAACAACTCGCGAACCAAATTTTGCCTGAGCTAGAAAGTCACGATCACGTTGATTCTCATGACTCATCAACGAATGGTTTGATTAATACGTTTAAGCAATTACGCAGTTAATCTATTAAGCGAATAGCCTGATATAAAAAAGCGGATGACACTATGTGTCATCCGCTTTCTTTTTATTATTCAGAGAGAATAAATAGAAAAATCGTTAAGACTCGAAACAGATTTCTATAAACGCATTGCCCCATTGAGAAGAGAACGGCATCAAAATAATAGAGCCTTCACACTTATGGCGAATGGTATGGCCACGACCTGCAACTACAACGGGGGTTGCCATATCAAAATCAAAGCCACTTTCAGCAAGAATACGTTTGGCACCGCCTGTAACCATATTGGTGATTTCACCCACCATATCGGTCACTTCTTCATTAATGCCGTTAGGTCTTTCGCCTAGCATATTCTCCATAATTTCAATCGCGAGACTTTCATCGAATGTAATCGACATCGAACCACGCGTTTGTGACCCGACCATTCCGATTAAACCAGACACGTCACCTCGAGCTATCTCGTCTTTTTTCAGGCGAGGTTTTTGTGGCTTCAACTCTAAAGAAGCCATGGTTTTTAGAACGTTCATTAACGATGCTAAAAACGGGTTAACAAATTCAGCGCGCATAACCTTTCTTCTGTTCGTTTGATCACATTGGATGAGAGGAGCAAGCTTGGCAGATCCCATGAGATTCGATGACATGAGTTTGAATCTGAAAGCCGTGTTGCTCCGCATTGTTTGTTAATAGAGATACCAGAGTATCACTTTGTAGCTCAATGACGTTATTGCATTTGTCACATATCAAAAGATGTGAAAAATGCTCATGTCCATTACACGAACCACAAGAGATAAAACTATTCGTCGATTCGACTCGATGAATAAAACCCTGTTCCATCAAAAAGTCTAATGCACGATATACTGTGGGTGGTTTAGCCTGAGGCTCACTCTTTTTTAGCTCTTCTAGTAGCTCATAAGCACTAAAAGATTTTTTACTGGCACAGATAAGTTCAAAAACTCGTTTTCTTTGAGTGGTCAGACGCACGCCTCTTGCTGCGCATATCTCTTCTATTTGCTGGGTTTGCGTATTGTCCAATTTAATCACCATTACAGATGGACTCTAGTAATCATATACTATTTCGCCAGTTAATAGCGATTTGACAAAGAATTATCCAAAATGAGTGTGTCTCACTAACATAGATTCTTTCAATGTATACGTCCAATTATTTATTCTGCTGGATAAACAATATCATTTATCAACAGTTTACGATTTTAACAAAATGCAGCGAAAAGTCATTACCTCCTTAAGAGTGAATATAAAGTAAGTGTCGACATAAAATGAGCCAGATCTGGCCCTGTATGTTTGCCAAGCAATGTGTATCAACGGGGCATTGTTTAGTTGGAGCATGACTTGCGTAGGCGCGATGTTGCTATCTGAACACCCTGAACTCATCACCGCGAGCGTATCGATAGACGGTGTTCAATTCGGTGGCATTATTGGCGCAAGTGCCCCAATAGTATTTGGCCTATGGGAACTCCTACGCAATGAGTTTAAGTAATGGCAGAATATCAAAGAATCATTGTCGCCGCCGTCAGTGCCCTATGTAGTGGCGTAGGCGTAACCCTTAAAACGGATGTTAAGTGGTTGCGCTTAATGATGAAAAAAATGGATGAGCGTTTAACTCGGTTGGAAAACAAAAGCCCTCAATCGTGAGGGCTTTGTTCTCATAGAGAATATTTCTCTGACTTGAAAAGTTACTTACCTGCAGGTTTTTCTTCGAGTCGCTTAATTTCAGAGTTATTTTGCAGTAATTCGTATGAATGATTGAGCTCTTTAACCGTCTCAGTGTCAAACTGGTCATCATTACTAGCAAGACAAGTCATTGAACCCCCAGACGCATTAAACTTGTGTACTTCTTTAATTGCTCTCGCAAGTTCATTGTTTGCTTTTTCGTTCTCGACTAAGCCCTGCTCTTTTAAACTTGCAATAACTTTATCTACAATTTCATCTTCTTGCTTTTCTATATGTTTATTCGAAGCTTCAGAGAACTCCTGAAACATTTCGGGTGGAACCGTGCCTTTTAGCTGCTCTAATTGCTTATGTTTGATTCGTAGCTCAGTAACAGATACGGCTAAATCAGTTAGTGATTTTAGTGATTTAAATAGTATCGTCATAGCAGATGCACCAACCAACAAATCTATAATGAATGAACCGCGATCGGCGTTTACTATTTCAAAATCTTCAGTTGGTTGGTTTACTGCCATAGAGAATCCACGCGCGATCAAGCTCCATCGTTTAGCCCAATCATTAAATTCAATAACATTGCTGATGGAGGCTTCGTTATGGAAAGTTAAACGAGTCAGAATTTTCCCTGTTGGAACTTCTATTGCATTAAGGAATTCACTAGGAACAATGATAGGAAGTGCACCTCTTATCTGAGTAAACGTCTTTGTAGCTGCTGTCAAAAACGTCAAGTGTCGATCTAATGTAGATATTACAAAGTTCGTATCATTGACTTGCATATCAAAAAGTAAAGTGAACTCATTTAAAGCTCCTTCTAATACTATCGAGCTCACATTCAACTTAATTAGACATTTTCTTTGATTGCTTGTTATCGAACTGCAGTCAATAGCAGAAATAGCCTCAAGTAACATTTTTTTTTCGTTGGGTATCGCAGTGTTGCCTTTCAGTTTTTTTAAGCAAGTGCTTAGTAAGGTTTCTACTTTATTGAGCTGGATCTCTTTGTGATACCACAGAGACAACTCTTGAATTTCATTTATTTGCATATTTATACAGGTTCTAAATAATTGTCGGTTAAGCTCGTTATATCAGAAATTACTTATGCTTACAGTGAATAGGCTCAAAACAAATTACCGATAAAGATATTGCTGAGAGTCGTAAATGTAAGTGACGTTTTCTGATCACTCATGGAGTTTGTTATGCAACTTATGTGGAAAGAGCTGAGTATAAACCTGCCAAAGAATGTTTAGGTTTCTATGCCCAGTAACTTGAGCCACTTCCTCAATTGAATACCCCTTTTCAAACAAACGGCTCGCTCCCTCACGTCTTAGGTCGTGATAACGCAAATCTTCAATGCCTAGTTTGTTTCTTTCACGCTGAAATCCTGCGGTGACACTGCGTGGGTTGTAAGGGAAGATAAACTCACTATCTTTCTCTTGCTGTAGGGCAATATCAAACGATTCTCCCAGCAGGGGACACTATCATATGATTGCCTTGCTTTTTGCGAGGGTCTTTACGGTCACGCACCGTAATGGTTTTGTGCGCTTGGTTTAAGTCTTCCCAACGCAGTGAGCACACCTCACCAATTCGCATACAGGTTAAAATACTGAAATCGAGAATATCGAGGTAGGGGATCCTGACATTGCCATTAGGCCGATGAGTTTGGCGTCTTTGTAATGACTGACGCAGTTGTTCGAGTTCCTCTCCGGTTGGCCGACGAGTACGTTTTTGGCTTGTACCAATTAACCCCATATCAATTAGCACCGGTACGGCTTCCTCAAAGACAGAAACATTCGCATCAATATTAAAGACCGGATTGGCTTTTTTCATCACAGAACGTAGGTAAGCAATATCATGATTGATAGTGGCAGGACCAGCGCCACCACTGCGACGGTTGCGGCAGTGCTCAATTAAATCACTGGTGCGAATTTCTTTACTGTTTATTTTGGCAATGTCACAGTCCCTCAGGAGGCGTAAAACATAGCGTTTGGTGCGGCCTGTTTTATCCCATAAGTCTCTGTCGCCCATAAACTTATCGAGTAGTACCCCTAGGGGTACTGAGCGGTCTTTACCAAATACCCCTTGGTCTTCCAGTTCGGACGTGCGCTTAACTCCAAATGACTTTGCTAATGTTTTCCTTTTAAATGTCTTGGATTCTCGGTGTATAATCCGCGGATTCTGTTTTACGAACACTGTCGTTTTGTCGCGTAAATCGCCACTTTTTAGCTTTCGGGTCTCAATGGTATAACTAGCCATAACGTCCTACTCTCGAGGGGTACTCACGGGGGGGCTATAGTGCGAAATTAGGTCAAATTCAAAGTAATTGACGGCATAAATTTAGATTTAAAATTTGAGGTAAATCAGTGCTTAAGCCTGAAAATACAAACAATTACCCTATGCAGCGCTTTTCTGTTGCACCCATGCTCGATTGGACTGACCGACACTGTCGCTACTTTCATCGCTTGCTCAGTTCACAGGCTTTGCTGTATACCGAAATGGTTACCACAGGGGCAATTATCCACGGTAAAGGGGACTTTCTTGGTTATAACGAGGAAGAGCACCCAGTGGCGTTGCAGTTAGGTGGGTCGAATCCACAAGATTTAGCAACGTGTGCGGCTATTGCCAAGGAACGCGGTTACGATGAAATTAACCTAAACGTAGGGTGTCCATCGGATCGCGTACAAAACGGCCGCTTTGGTGCTTGCTTGATGGCCGAGCCGCAGTTGGTAGCTGATTGTGTTGCTGCAATGAAAGATGTGGTTGATGTACCAGTGACGGTAAAAACGCGTATTGGCATTGATGATATGGACTCCTATGAGTTTCTTTGTGACTTCCTGCGTGTTGTCTCTGAACAAGGTGGATGCCACCAATTTACGATTCATGCGCGTAAAGCATGGCTAAGTGGATTGAGCCCGAAAGAGAACCGTGATGTGCCGCCCTTAGATTATTCACGTGCATATCAAATAAAACAGGATTTTCCTGAATTGAGTATTGCCGTGAATGGCGGTATTCATACGCTAGAAGAGACGAAAATGCACTTAGAGCATCTTGATGGTGTGATGATTGGGCGTGCTGCTTATCAAAATCCGTTTTTGTTAGCAGAAGTTGATCGTCAGATTTTTGGTTTAGATACCCCCATTAAGAAGCGTTCGCAAGTGGTTCAAGAGATGTATCCATATATTGAGAAAGCACTTTCGAATGGCAGTAATTTAGGTCATATTACGCGTCATATGTTGGGTGTTTTTCAAAATATGGCAGGAGCTCGTCAATGGCGACGTTATATTAGCGAAAATGCGCATAAGAAAGGTGCGGGGATTGAAGTGGTTGAGCGCGCATTAGAGAAAGTGCCATATCAAGACTTGGATGTGTGATATCCCTTCCTATTTATAGTCTCCCTATAGAGAGAGATAGAGTAAGGCGCGGTATTTTTCTGGATTTCGATTTAGAATAGCTGCGTCATTATATAAAGAGCTCACGAGAAGTTCTTACGATTAACGTTAGAGGCGAGATATGTACGCAGTTGTATTTTTATTTTCTTTTTTTGCTACTCTATGGAGTATAGGCTTAAGTAAAATTAATTTAGTGATTTCTTTGGCAGTTGCATTAGGCATCGTTTTTTTAATCAGTATGTTAGGCACCGTTATCAAAATATTACCGTGGTTAATTTTAGTCTGCGCTGGAATTTGGTTATACCGCCGTTATGGGTACCGTTAACGATAGATGACAAAAAATCAGCATCTTAGTCACCATTCACTATAATGATGAATAAATAATCGATTCATCAGTTGTGGATACCCATTATGAAAATCCTAGGATGCTGCCTACTATTTTTTACTGCGTTTTCTCTTCATGCTGCTGAGCCTTTTTATTCTGCTCAAGTAGGAACACAAGTATGGCTTGGTGAGATAAGAGGTTCAGGCGAACGTTCTGATCCTTCTAATGTTCCTTCTTTATCATTTGCTTTCGAGCATGGTTTTCCGCTTCTTCCTAACCTGTCACTTCGTTATACCAATTTAGCTGAACGCGATCTGGCTTACGACGCTTTATCTTATACTTTGTATTACCGTTTGATTGAGAAACCCTTTATTGGTCTTGATACGGGTATCACATTATCTCGCTTTAGAAATGGTGAATACTTGGGTGTCGATGATCGCACCTATGAGTTTGATGATAACAGTGTTTCTTTTTATACCTACGGTGAAATTGGATTACCTTATCTGCCCTTGATGCTGTTTGGTCAAGTGAATGCCAGTAACTATGGCAGTCGAGCACTGGAATATCAGGATCTGTCGTTAGGTCTAAAATGGTTGGTGCCAATACAGGCTGGAGATCTATCTTTACACACTGGTTATCGTAACAGTCATCTTGAGTTGAATGAGTTATCACTGCGAGAAACGGTTAATGATCCGCAAACGATTAAAATATCCGGGTGGTTTGTGGGGGTTGCGATGACATTTTAAGTGGGAATGATGGTATAAGATAATCAGACCCCTATATCGAGTAATACATATAAAGGTAGCCCCACTATGACGATGACTGAACTGCAAAGATTATATCGTGAGCATCAGTTGAGCGAAGCGATTGTCGAACCGTTTTCTCTTGAAGGAGGATGGATTGTCGAGTTTCGTGATCAATCAGGAGATGTCTTCTTGCTCACTGATGATATGGGAGAAGAGCGGCATTATGAAAATGCCGAGCACGCGTCTCAAGCTGCGATGAAAGTCGGCTTTACACAAGTACGGGTAGAGTCACAAAAGTTCTAAACCCTGATTTCTTCCAAAAAGTTATAAAACATGCTGATTGATTCTTTCTGGTTATTTCTTTGAATGGTTACCCTGTAGGCATATAAAGAAGAGGGAATTCGTGACTATGTCATCAGGAAATAATCAATCAGAGCAAAATGGCGGGCTGACGAGCCCGTTAAACGATGCGCATTTCCAGCAACTTAATCAAAGCGTCTCAACGATGACACCAACCCAGTTAGCTTGGGCTGGTGGTTATTTGTGGGCCTTAAGTCAGCAAGCATCGGGTCAAACGACGGTAGCGGCTCCAGCGTCCAGCGATGCGGCTGAGCAACAATTAACGATTATCTATGCCTCGCAAACCGGTAATGCCAAAGGTGTTGCTGAAAAACTCATGCAAGAGGCCAACCAAGTGGGGTTACCTGTTTCATTAGTGGATGCCAATGATTACAAAGGTAAACAACTTGCTAAAGAGACCCATGTTGTTGTGGTTGCGTCTACCAATGGTGAGGGAGAAGCGCCAGATAATGCCTTAATTTTGCATGAGTACCTGCAATCTAAAAAAGCACCGAAGTTGTCCGGCGTGCAATATGCGGTATTAAGTTTGGGAGATTCAAGTTATGAATTCTTTTGCCAAACGGGTAAGGACTTTGATCAGTTCTTTGAAAAGTTGGGCGCGACTCGCTTACTAGACCGTGTTGATTGTGATGTAGACTATGAAGAAGCGGCCGATACCTGGATCAAAAGTCTTCTAGAGAAGGTGACTGAAGAGATCTCGCAAACTCGTCCTGCTAGTGTGGCAACAGTCACGGCTGCAACAAGCCATTCTTCTGACTATTCTCGTCAGGCCCCATTTGCGGCGTCGTTGCTCACACAACAGAAAATTACTGGGCGCGACTCTGATAAAATCGTGCAACATATCGAAATTGATTTGGATGGGTCGAATATCCACTATCAGCCTGGTGATGCTTTGGGGGTGTGGTATGAAAACGATCCGGCATTAGTCGATACGATTATAAATGAGTTAAAACTCGATGCTGAGCAAAGCGTCGAGGTGCAAGGGGAGTCTTTATCACTACGGGATGCTCTGATCAAAAAGTATGAAGTGACAGCATCGAACCCACAGTGGATTCGTCATATTGCACAATACAGTGACGATGCTCAACTGCAACAACTTATCACCGATCCCGATGGCTTACGTCACTATGCGGCCAACACCCAAATTGTTGAAGTCTTGCAGCAGTTCCCGATAACCATCACGGCACAGCAGCTATTAACGTCGTTACGCCAATTAACTCCACGTCTTTACTCGATAGCCTCTAGCCAAAGTGAAGTTGAAGATGAAGTGCATTTAACCGTCGGTTTAGTCGAGTACGAGGTCAATGGTCAAGTTCGTCAAGGTGGTGCATCGAGCTTTTTAACCGAACGCTTAGAAGAAGGCGATGTGGTGTCTGTCTTTATTGAGCACAACACTAACTTTAAATTACCCGATGACGATAATGCGCCCATTATTATGATAGGTCCGGGCACCGGTATCGCGCCATTTCGTAGCTTTTTACAAGAGCGTGATAATCGTGATGCCAGTGGTGCTAACTGGCTTTTCTTTGGCGATCGCACCTTTACGCAAGACTTCCTTTATCAAGTGGAGTGGCAAAAGTACCTTAAATCTGGCTTGTTAACCCGTTTGGATGTGGCTTTTAGTCGTGATCAACAAGAGAAAGTCTACGTACAGCATCGTTTACTCGAGCAAGCCGAGCAAGTATGGCAATGGCTACAAGACGGTGCCTACCTTTATGTGTGTGGTGATGCCAATCGTATGGCGAAAGATGTGCATGAAGCGTTAGTGCTGGTGGCCCAGCAGCAAGGGTCATTATCAAGAGAGCAAGCCGAAGAGTTTGTCAGTGAATTACGCAAAGCAAAACGTTACCAAAGGGATGTGTACTAATGAGCAATAACAATGTCGTCCAGACGGTTCTCGGAGAAGAGTTAGGTCCACTTTCAGATAATGAACGCTTAAAAGGTGAGAGTGATTTCTTAAGAGGTACCATTGAACAAGATTTACAAGATCCGATCACTGGAGGGTTTACCGCGGATAACTTTCAATTAATTCGCTTTCACGGTATGTACCAGCAAGATGATCGTGATATTCGTGGTGAACGTACTAAGCAAAAATTAGAGCCTTTACATAATGTGATGCTACGAGCGCGGATGCCTGGCGGAATCATTACTCCAGAACAATGGCTGGCGATTGATGACTTTGCTGGTGAAAATACCATGTATGGCAGTATTCGTTTAACCACACGTCAAACGTTCCAGTTCCATGGTGTGTTAAAGCCACACATAAAATCGATGCACCAAATGCTCAATAAAATTGGTATTGATTCGATTGCGACTGCAGGCGATGTAAACCGTAATGTGTTATGTACGGCTAATCCAATGCAATCTGAATTACATCAAGATGCGTACGAATGGGCGAAAAAAATCAGTGAACATCTATTACCTAAAACTCGTGCTTATGCAGAGATTTGGTTAGATGGTGAAAAGGTTGAAGAAACAGATAAAGAGCCGATTCTAGGTTCTAACTATTTACCGCGAAAATTTAAAACAACTGTGGTTATCCCACCTCATAATGATGTGGATGTTCATGCTAACGATTTAAACTTTGTAGCCATAGCGGAGAACGGCAAGCTGGTGGGCTTTAATGTTTTAGTTGGCGGAGGGTTAGCGATGACCCACGGTGATACCTCGACTTACCCGCGTCGTGCCGATGAGTTTGGCTTTATTGCTTTAGACGATACGTTGGCGATTGCCGAAGCGGTTGTATCAACACAACGCGATTGGGGTAACCGTTCTAACCGTAAAAATGCGAAAACCAAATACACCTTAGATCGTGTTGGTATCGATGTCTTCAAGCAAGAAGTGGAGCGCCGTGCGGACGTTTCGTTCCAGCCAGTGCGACCGTATCATTTCACCGACCGCGGAGACCGCATTGGTTGGTCGGAAGGTATCGATGGTCTTTATCATCTTTCGCTATTCATTGAAAATGGTCGTTTGTTAGATTATCCCGGCAAACCATTGAAAACGGGATTAGCTGAAATTGCGAAAGTACACCAAGGTGATTTCCGCATGACAGCGAATCAAAACCTGATTGTTGCGCGTGTTTCTGCAGACCAAAAAGCATTGATTGATCGTTTGGCTCGTGAGCACGGACTCATCAATGATGAAGTTTCTGAACAACGGAAAGACTCGATGGCATGTGTATCATTACCGACATGTCCTCTAGCGATGGCGGAAGCCGAACGATTTTTACCTAACTTTGTAACGCAAATAGAAGAGTTATTGCAAAAGCATCAACTACCAAACTCCGATACCATCATATTAAGAGTGACTGGGTGTCCTAACGGGTGTGCTCGTGCCATGTTGGCGGAAGTCGGCTTAGTCGGCAAAGCGCCAGGCCGTTATAACTTACATCTAGGTGGCAACCGAGAAGGGACACGTGTACCGAAAATGTACCGTGAAAATATTACTGTAGATGAGATTCTCAGTGAACTCGATACGCTTATCGCACGTTGGTCAACCGAGCGTTATACGAACGAAGGGTTTGGTGATTTTATGATTCGCGCGAATGTGGTTCAAGAAGTCATCGTCTCTAAGAGGGATTTTCATGCTTAGCCATCGTTTTACTGCGACCGAATTAAATGAACTGCTTTCACTATCAAAAGTGGAACAAAGCTTACGTCTCGCTGAAATTAATAATGAATTGGAAGCGCTTTCCGCGCAGCAACGAGTTGCGTGGTCTCTAGAGCACTTACCGGGCACGCATGCGTTGACATCGAGTTTTGGCATTCAAGCTGCGGTAATGCTGCATTTAGTCGTGACAGAAAAAAACGATACACCAGTGATTCTCACGGATACGGGATACCTATTCCCAGAAACCTATCGTTTTATTGATGAATTAACTGATCAGCTCAATTTGAATCTACATATATATAGAGGGGAACTCTCGCCAGCATGGCAAGAATCTCGTTATGGCAAATTATGGGAGCAGGGCGTTGAAGGTCTAGAACGTTATAACCACATCAATAAAGTAGAACCGATGCACCGAGCTTTAGATGAACTTCAGGTCAGCACGTGGTTTTCAGGCTTACGCCGTGAACAGTCTCAGTCTCGCTCAGGTTTACCTATCCTTGCGATTCAAAATGGTGTGTTTAAGTTTCTTCCAATTGTCGATTGGAGTAATAAAGATGTGCACTATTACTTAAAAGAGCACGGTCTTAATTATCACCCTCTATGGGAGCAAGGTTATCTTTCAGTGGGAGATATTCATACCACTCAAAAATGGGAGCCAGGTATGTTAGAAGAAGAGACGCGTTTTTTTGGTTTGAAACGAGAATGTGGTCTTCATGACGATGGTGAACAGTCAGGTTCTGGTATTTAAATAGTGTTCAACGTAAAAAGCTGCCGTTATGGCAGCTTTTCTTCTTTTATTTATCGATATTTTTTAGCTTTATGGGATAACTCTGTGGATAACTTGTGTGGTTCCTTTGCTTAAATATGGATAAATAAGCCTTTGAGTGAAAATGAATCACTTAACCATTATTTTTGCAATTTTATGAAAAAAGGCCTTGCGGTCGTGATGAAGATCTCTATAATGCACATCCATCGACAGGGCAGGCGCTGACAAGCGTTAAACGAAAGTTAGCCCAGTTGAGAGGCTTAAAAAAGAGTTTAAAAAAGTGTTTGACACGGACTTTAAAATCTATAAAATAGCCGCCTCTTTCGCAGTAACTCAAATTACTTAGAAAGAGAGCTCTTTAACAATTTAAACCTATCAATCTGTGTGGGCACTCGTTGATGATAATCAATAGCTTCTTAGGAAGCACAATTGGTTTCAATGAACTGAGTGACCAATCGAGATTAACTTTGTTAATCTTGGCACAGTCAATTCATTATCATTCTGTTGGAATGATAATAGCTTTAAGATTACATGTTTGTTTTCGAACAAATATTAGTTTTGAAGTCAGTATTCATTGAGCCGAAAAAACTTTAATTGAAGAGTTTGATCATGGCTCAGATTGAACGCTGGCGGCAGGCCTAACACATGCAAGTCGAGCGGTAACATTTCTAGCTTGCTAGAAGATGACGAGCGGCGGACGGGTGAGTAATGCCTGGGAAATTGCCTTGATGTGGGGGATAACCATTGGAAACGATGGCTAATACCGCATAATGCCTTCGGGCCAAAGAGGGGGACCTTCGGGCCTCTCGCGTCAAGATATGCCCAGGTGAGATTAGCTTGTTGGTGAGGTAAGAGCTCACCAAGGCGACGATCTCTAGCTGGTCTGAGAGGATGATCAGCCACATTGGGACTGAGACACGGCCCAAACTCCTACGGGAGGCAGCAGTGGGGAATATTGCACAATGGGCGCAAGCCTGATGCAGCCATGCCGCGTGTATGAAGAAGGCCTTCGGGTTGTAAAGTACTTTCAGCAGTGAGGAAGGGGTAACGTTGAATAGACGTTATTCTTGACGTTAGCTGCAGAAGAAGCACCGGCTAACTCCGTGCCAGCAGCCGCGGTAATACGGAGGGTGCGAGCGTTAATCGGAATTACTGGGCGTAAAGCGCATGCAGGTGGTCTGTTAAGTCAGATGTGAAAGCCCGAGGCTTAACCTCGGAATTGCATTTGAAACTGGCAGGCTAGAGTACTGTAGAGGGGGGTAGAATTTCAGGTGTAGCGGTGAAATGCGTAGAGATCTGAAGGAATACCAGTGGCGAAGGCGGCCCCCTGGACAGATACTGACACTCAGATGCGAAAGCGTGGGGAGCAAACAGGATTAGATACCCTGGTAGTCCACGCCGTAAACGATGTCTACTTGAAGGTTGTGGCCTTGAGCCGTGGCTTTCGGAGCTAACGCGTTAAGTAGACCGCCTGGGGAGTACGGTCGCAAGATTAAAACTCAAATGAATTGACGGGGGCCCGCACAAGCGGTGGAGCATGTGGTTTAATTCGATGCAACGCGAAGAACCTTACCTACTCTTGACATCCAGAGAACTTTCCAGAGATGGATTGGTGCCTTCGGGAACTCTGAGACAGGTGCTGCATGGCTGTCGTCAGCTCGTGTTGTGAAATGTTGGGTTAAGTCCCGTAACGAGCGCAACCCTTATCCTTGATTGCCAGCACGTAATGGTGGGAACTTCAGGGAGACTGCCGGTGATAAACCGGAGGAAGGTGGGGACGACGTCAAGTCATCATGGCCCTTACGAGTAGGGCTACACACGTGCTACAATGGCGCATACAGAGGGTTGCCAACTTGCGAAAGTGAGCGAATCCCAAAAAGTGCGTCGTAGTCCGGATTGGAGTCTGCAACTCGACTCCATGAAGTCGGAATCGCTAGTAATCGTGAATCAGAATGTCACGGTGAATACGTTCCCGGGCCTTGTACACACCGCCCGTCACACCATGGGAGTGGGCTGCAAAAGAAGCAGGTAGTTTAACCTTCGGGGGGACGCTTGCCACTTTGTGGTTCATGACTGGGGTGAAGTCGTAACAAGGTAGCGCTAGGGGAACCTGGCGCTGGATCACCTCCTTAATACGAAATGATTATTGCGATGAGTGTTCACACAGATTGATATGGTTTAGTTATAGAGAGCACCGCGTTAAAACCTCTGCCCTCCTTTGATGGCGAGAGACTTTTGTGTCCCGTTCGTCTAGAGGCCTAGGACACCGCCCTTTCACGGCGGTAACAGGGGTTCGACTCCCCTACGGGATACCATCTTTAAGTTTATGAGAAATCGTGCTCTTAAAAATGGTATTTTCGATAGAAGATACACATTGCTCTTTAACAATTTGGAAAGCTGACAAAATAATCGTATTTAGCGATAAATATGAATTATTTGTAAAAGTTCTCAATGTTTGTTGTATCAATTGATATGAACAAACACCAAACACATTCAAGTGTTCTTGGAAAATCATACTCTATTAATAGAGTGTGTATTCAAAATTGAGTCCGGCAATATCGAGTCTGCAACATGTATAAAAATGCAGACAAACCTTGGTGACTTTGTTCATCAATCCAAAACTTTTTTGGGTTGTATGGTTAAGTGACTAAGCGTACACGGTGGATGCCTTGGCAGTCAGAGGCGATGAAGGACGTATTAACTTGCGATAAGCGTAGATGAGGCAGTAAAAGCCACTTGAGTCTACGATTTCCGAATGGGGAAACCCAGCTGCATAAGCAGTTATCGTTGCGTGAATACATAGCGTAACGAGGCGAACCGGGAGAACTGAAACATCTAAGTACCCCGAGGAAAAGAAATCAACCGAGATTCTGGAAGTAGCGGCGAGCGAAACCGGATTAGCCCTTAAGCTTTTTATGCGTCAGGTGAAGTGTCTGGAAAGGCACGCGATACAGGGTGATAGCCCCGTAACCGGCAACGTATTTAAAGTGAAATCGAGTAAGGCGGGACACGTGATATCCTGTCTGAATATGGGGGGACCATCCTCCAAGGCTAAATACTCCTGACTGACCGATAGTGAACCAGTACCGTGAGGGAAAGGCGAAAAGAACCCCTGTGAGGGGAGTGAAATAGAACCTGAAACCGTGTACGTACAAGCAGTAGGAGCCTCCTTTGTGGGGTGACTGCGTACCTTTTGTATAATGGGTCAGCGACTTATATTCAGTGGCAAGGTTAACCGTATAGGGGAGCCGTAGCGAAAGCGAGTCTTAACTGGGCGCACAGTCTCTGGATATAGACCCGAAACCGAGTGATCTAGCCATGGGCAGGTTGAAGATTGAGTAACATCAATTGGAGGACCGAACCGACTAATGTTGAAAAATTAGCGGATGACTTGTGGCTAGGGGTGAAAGGCCAATCAAACTCGGAGATAGCTGGTTCTCCCCGAAAGCTATTTAGGTAGCGCCTCGGACGAATACTACTGGGGGTAGAGCACTGTTAAGACTAGGGGGTCATCCCGACTTACCAACTCTTTGCAAACTCCGAATACCAGTAAGTACTATCCGGGAGACACACGGCGGGTGCTAACGTCCGTCGTGGAGAGGGAAACAACCCAGACCGCCAGCTAAGGTCCCAAATTATTACTAAGTGGGAAACGATGTGGGAAGGCTCAGACAGCTAGGATGTTGGCTTAGAAGCAGCCATCATTTAAAGAAAGCGTAATAGCTCACTAGTCGAGTCGGCCTGCGCGGAAGATGTAACGGGGCTAAGTAATAAACCGAAGCTGCGGCAATATTCCTTTTGGAATGTTGGGTAGGGGAGCGTTCTGTAAGCCGTTGAAGGTGGATTGAGAAGTCTGCTGGAGGTATCAGAAGTGCGAATGCTGACATGAGTAACGATAATGGGGGTGAAAAACCCCCACGCCGGAAGACCAAGGGTTCCTGTCCAACGTTAATCGGGGCAGGGTAAGTCGACCCCTAAGGCGAGGCTGAAAAGCGTAGTCGATGGGAAACGGGTTAATATTCCCGTACTTCTTACAATTGCGATGGGGGGACGGAGAAGGCTAGGTGGGCCTGGCGATGGTTGTCCAGGTTCAAGTGCGTAGGCTGAGTATTTAGGTAAATCCGGATACTCATTAGGTCGAGACACGACGTCGAGCACCCAAGGGTGTGAAGTCATTGATGCCATGCTTCCAGGAAAAGCCTCTAAGCTTCAGATTGTAAGGAATCGTACCCCAAACCGACACAGGTGGTCGGGTAGAGAATACCAAGGCGCTTGAGAGAACTCGGGTGAAGGAACTAGGCAAAATGGTACCGTAACTTCGGGAGAAGGTACGCTCTATATAGGTGAAAAGACTTGCTCTTGGAGCCGAAAAGAGTCGCAGATACCAGGTGGCTGCAACTGTTTATTAAAAACACAGCACTGTGCAAAATCGTAAGATGACGTATACGGTGTGACGCCTGCCCGGTGCCGGAAGGTTAATTGATGGGGTTAGACTTCGGTCGACGCTCTTGATCGAAGCCCCGGTAAACGGCGGCCGTAACTATAACGGTCCTAAGGTAGCGAAATTCCTTGTCGGGTAAGTTCCGACCTGCACGAATGGCGTAATGATGGCCACGCTGTCTCCACCCGAGACTCAGTGAAATTGAAATCGCTGTGAAGATGCAGTGTACCCGCGGCTAGACGGAAAGACCCCGTGAACCTTTACTACAGCTTGGCACTGAACATTGAACCTACATGTGTAGGATAGGTGGGAGGCTTTGATATGCAGACGCTAGTTTGCATGGAGCCGTCCTTGAAATACCACCCTTGTAGTTTTGATGTTCTAACTTGGTTCCCTTATCGGGAATGAGGACAGTGCCTGGTGGGTAGTTTGACTGGGGCGGTCTCCTCCCAAAGAGTAACGGAGGAGCACGAAGGTGGGCTAATCACGGTTGGACATCGTGAGGTTAGTGCAATGGCATAAGCCCGCTTAACTGCGAGAATGACAATTCGAGCAGGTGCGAAAGCAGGTCATAGTGATCCGGTGGTTCTGAATGGAAGGGCCATCGCTCAACGGATAAAAGGTACTCCGGGGATAACAGGCTGATACCGCCCAAGAGTTCATATCGACGGCGGTGTTTGGCACCTCGATGTCGGCTCATCACATCCTGGGGCTGAAGTCGGTCCCAAGGGTATGGCTGTTCGCCATTTAAAGTGGTACGCGAGCTGGGTTTAGAACGTCGTGAGACAGTTCGGTCCCTATCTGCCGTGGGCGTTGGAGAATTGAAAGGGGCTGCTCCTAGTACGAGAGGACCGGAGTGGACGAACCTCTGGTGTTCGGGTTGTGTCGCCAGACGCATTGCCCGGTAGCTAAGTTCGGGATCGATAACCGCTGAAAGCATCTAAGCGGGAAGCGAGCCTTGAGATGAGTTCTCCCTGGCGCTTTAAGCGTCCTAAAGGGTTGTTCGAGACTAGAACGTTGATAGGCAGGGTGTGTAAGCGTTGTGAGGCGTTGAGCTAACCTGTACTAATCGCCCGTGAGGCTTAACCATACAACACCAAAAAGGTTTTGTAACGGACTCAATATGAGTACTTGAGTGTGTGAGAACGGCTTTTATAGCCACAAAAACAGCTTTCCAGATTATTGTTATGGCCCTTTGGGCGATAACAGAAAGAATTTGCTTGGCGACCATAGCATTTTGGACCCACCTGATCCCATGCCGAACTCAGAAGTGAAACGAAATAGCGCCGATGGTAGTGTGGGGTTTCCCCATGTGAGAGTAGGTCATCGCCAGGCTTTAATATCGCTTGCTTGATGAAAAATCAAGCAAGTCACCATAAAGTTTTAAATTTTTAGAATTTTATGTTGACTTTCAAAGTGTAACGCGTATTATACGCACCTCGCTTAAGTACTTCGGTACAGAAAGCCAAGCTCTTTAACAATTTAAACCTATCAATCTGTGTGGGCACTCGTTGATGATAATCAATAGTTTCTTCGGAAACAAAATTGGTTTCAATGAACTGAGTGACCAATCGAGATTAACTTCGGTTAGTCTTGGCACAGTCAATTCATTATCGTTCTGTTGGAACGATAATAGCTTTAAGATTACATGTTTGTTTTTAAACAAATATTAGTTTTGAAGTCAGTATTCATTGAGCCGAAAAAACTTTAATTGAAGAGTTTGATCATGGCTCAGATTGAACGCTGGCGGCAGGCCTAACACATGCAAGTCGAGCGGTAACATTTCTAGCTTGCTAGAAGATGACGAGCGGCGGACGGGTGAGTAATGCCTGGGAAATTGCCTTGATGTGGGGGATAACCATTGGAAACGATGGCTAATACCGCATAACGCCTTCGGGCCAAAGAGGGGGACCTTCGGGCCTCTCGCGTCAAGATATGCCCAGGTGAGATTAGCTTGTTGGTGAGGTAAGAGCTCACCAAGGCGACGATCTCTAGCTGGTCTGAGAGGATGATCAGCCACATTGGGACTGAGACACGGCCCAAACTCCTACGGGAGGCAGCAGTGGGGAATATTGCACAATGGGCGCAAGCCTGATGCAGCCATGCCGCGTGTATGAAGAAGGCCTTCGGGTTGTAAAGTACTTTCAGCAGTGAGGAAGGGGTAACGTTGAATAGACGTTATTCTTGACGTTAGCTGCAGAAGAAGCACCGGCTAACTCCGTGCCAGCAGCCGCGGTAATACGGAGGGTGCGAGCGTTAATCGGAATTACTGGGCGTAAAGCGCATGCAGGTGGTCTGTTAAGTCAGATGTGAAAGCCCGAGGCTTAACCTCGGAATTGCATTTGAAACTGGCAGGCTAGAGTACTGTAGAGGGGGGTAGAATTTCAGGTGTAGCGGTGAAATGCGTAGAGATCTGAAGGAATACCAGTGGCGAAGGCGGCCCCCTGGACAGATACTGACACTCAGATGCGAAAGCGTGGGGAGCAAACAGGATTAGATACCCTGGTAGTCCACGCCGTAAACGATGTCTACTTGAAGGTTGTGGCCTTGAGCCGTGGCTTTCGGAGCTAACGCGTTAAGTAGACCGCCTGGGGAGTACGGTCGCAAGATTAAAACTCAAATGAATTGACGGGGGCCCGCACAAGCGGTGGAGCATGTGGTTTAATTCGATGCAACGCGAAGAACCTTACCTACTCTTGACATCCAGAGAACTTTCCAGAGATGGATTGGTGCCTTCGGGAACTCTGAGACAGGTGCTGCATGGCTGTCGTCAGCTCGTGTTGTGAAATGTTGGGTTAAGTCCCGTAACGAGCGCAACCCTTATCCTTGATTGCCAGCACGTAATGGTGGGAACTTCAGGGAGACTGCCGGTGATAAACCGGAGGAAGGTGGGGACGACGTCAAGTCATCATGGCCCTTACGAGTAGGGCTACACACGTGCTACAATGGCGCATACAGAGGGTTGCCAACTTGCGAAAGTGAGCGAATCCCAAAAAGTGCGTCGTAGTCCGGATTGGAGTCTGCAACTCGACTCCATGAAGTCGGAATCGCTAGTAATCGTGAATCAGAATGTCACGGTGAATACGTTCCCGGGCCTTGTACACACCGCCCGTCACACCATGGGAGTGGGCTGCAAAAGAAGCAGGTAGTTTAACCTTCGGGGGGACGCTTGCCACTTTGTGGTTCATGACTGGGGTGAAGTCGTAACAAGGTAGCGCTAGGGGAACCTGGCGCTGGATCACCTCCTTAATACGAATGATTATTGCGATGAGTGTTCACACAGATTGATATGGTTTAGAAAGTTAAGAGCACCTTAGTGGGTCTGTAGCTCAGCTGGTTAGAGCGCTCGCCTGATAAGCGGGAGGTCGGTGGTTCAAGTCCACTCAGACCCACCAATTTCTGCTTCATGCGTTTGTTTGAAAATGAAATTGACCAAGATGGGGCTATAGCTCAGCTGGGAGAGCGCCTGCCTTGCACGCAGGAGGTCTGCGGTTCGATCCCGCATAGCTCCACCATCTTTAAGCACATTGTTGTGCAGTGTTCTTAAAAATGGTGTCTTTGTAAAAAGATACACATTGCTCTTTAACAATTTGGAAAGCTGACAAAATAATCGTATTTAGCGATAAATATGAATTATTTGTAAAAGTTCTCAATGTTTGTTGTATCGTTTGATACCAACAAACACCAAACACATTCAAGTGTTCTTGGAAAATCATACTCTATTAATAGAGTGTGTATTCAAAATTGAGTCCGGCAATATCGAGTCTGCAACATGTATAAAAATGCAGACAAACCTTGGTGACTTTGTTCATCAATCCAAAACTTTTTTGGGTTGTATGGTTAAGTGACTAAGCGTACACGGTGGATGCCTTGGCAGTCAGAGGCGATGAAGGACGTATTAACTTGCGATAAGCGTAGATGAGGCAGTAAAAGCCACTCGAGTCTACGATTTCCGAATGGGGAAACCCAACTGCATAAGCAGTTATCGTTGCGTGAATACATAGCGTAACGAGGCGAACCGGGAGAACTGAAACATCTAAGTACCCCGAGGAAAAGAAATCAACCGAGATTCTGGAAGTAGCGGCGAGCGAAACCGGATTAGCCCTTAAGCTTTTTATGCGTCAGGTGAAGTGTCTGGAAAGGCACGCGATACAGGGTGATAGCCCCGTAACCGGCAACGTATTTAAGGTGAAATCGAGTAAGGCGGGACACGTGATATCCTGTCTGAATATGGGGGGACCATCCTCCAAGGCTAAATACTCCTGACTGACCGATAGTGAACCAGTACCGTGAGGGAAAGGCGAAAAGAACCCCTGTGAGGGGAGTGAAATAGAACCTGAAACCGTGTACGTACAAGCAGTAGGAGCCTCCTTTGTGGGGTGACTGCGTACCTTTTGTATAATGGGTCAGCGACTTATATTCAGTGGCAAGGTTAACCGTTTAGGGGAGCCGTAGCGAAAGCGAGTCTTAACTGGGCGCACAGTCTCTGGATATAGACCCGAAACCGAGTGATCTAGCCATGGGCAGGTTGAAGATTGAGTAACATCAATTGGAGGACCGAACCGACTAATGTTGAAAAATTAGCGGATGACTTGTGGCTAGGGGTGAAAGGCCAATCAAACTCGGAGATAGCTGGTTCTCCCCGAAAGCTATTTAGGTAGCGCCTCGGACGAATACTACTGGGGGTAGAGCACTGTTAAGACTAGGGGGTCATCCCGACTTACCAACTCTTTGCAAACTCCGAATACCAGTAAGTACTATCCGGGAGACACACGGCGGGTGCTAACGTCCGTCGTGGAGAGGGAAACAACCCAGACCGCCAGCTAAGGTCCCAAATTATTACTAAGTGGGAAACGATGTGGGAAGGCTCAGACAGCTAGGATGTTGGCTTAGAAGCAGCCATCATTTAAAGAAAGCGTAATAGCTCACTAGTCGAGTCGGCCTGCGCGGAAGATGTAACGGGGCTAAGTAATAAACCGAAGCTGCGGCAATATTCCTTTTGGAATGTTGGGTAGGGGAGCGTTCTGTAAGCCGTTGAAGGTGGATTGAGAAGTCTGCTGGAGGTATCAGAAGTGCGAATGCTGACATGAGTAACGATAATGGGGGTGAAAAACCCCCACGCCGGAAGACCAAGGGTTCCTGTCCAACGTTAATCGGGGCAGGGTAAGTCGACCCCTAAGGCGAGGCTGAAAAGCGTAGTCGATGGGAAACGGGTTAATATTCCCGTACTTCTTACAATTGCGATGGGGGGACGGAGAAGGCTAGGTGGGCCTGGCGATGGTTGTCCAGGTTCAAGTGCGTAGGCTGAGTATTTAGGTAAATCCGGATACTCATTAGGTCGAGACACGACGTCGAGCACCCAAGGGTGTGAAGTCATTGATGCCATGCTTCCAGGAAAAGCCTCTAAGCTTCAGATTGTAAGGAATCGTACCCCAAACCGACACAGGTGGTCGGGTAGAGAATACCAAGGCGCTTGAGAGAACTCGGGTGAAGGAACTAGGCAAAATGGTACCGTAACTTCGGGAGAAGGTACGCTCTATATAGGTGAAAAGACTTGCTCTTGGAGCCGAAAAGAGTCGCAGATACCAGGTGGCTGCAACTGTTTATTAAAAACACAGCACTGTGCAAAATCGTAAGATGACGTATACGGTGTGACGCCTGCCCGGTGCCGGAAGGTTAATTGATGGGGTTAGACTTCGGTCGACGCTCTTGATCGAAGCCCCGGTAAACGGCGGCCGTAACTATAACGGTCCTAAGGTAGCGAAATTCCTTGTCGGGTAAGTTCCGACCTGCACGAATGGCGTAATGATGGCCACGCTGTCTCCACCCGAGACTCAGTGAAATTGAAATCGCTGTGAAGATGCAGTGTACCCGCGGCTAGACGGAAAGACCCCGTGAACCTTTACTACAGCTTGGCACTGAACATTGAACCTACATGTGTAGGATAGGTGGGAGGCTTTGATATGCAGACGCTAGTTTGCATGGAGCCGTCCTTGAAATACCACCCTTGTAGTTTTGATGTTCTAACTTGGTTCCCTTATCGGGAATGAGGACAGTGCCTGGTGGGTAGTTTGACTGGGGCGGTCTCCTCCCAAAGAGTAACGGAGGAGCACGAAGGTGGGCTAATCACGGTTGGACATCGTGAGGTTAGTGCAATGGCATAAGCCCGCTTAACTGCGAGAATGACAATTCGAGCAGGTGCGAAAGCAGGTCATAGTGATCCGGTGGTTCTGAATGGAAGGGCCATCGCTCAACGGATAAAAGGTACTCCGGGGATAACAGGCTGATACCGCCCAAGAGTTCATATCGACGGCGGTGTTTGGCACCTCGATGTCGGCTCATCACATCCTGGGGCTGAAGTCGGTCCCAAGGGTATGGCTGTTCGCCATTTAAAGTGGTACGCGAGCTGGGTTTAGAACGTCGTGAGACAGTTCGGTCCCTATCTGCCGTGGGCGTTGGAGAATTGAAAGGGGCTGCTCCTAGTACGAGAGGACCGGAGTGGACGAACCTCTGGTGTTCGGGTTGTGTCGCCAGACGCATTGCCCGGTAGCTAAGTTCGGGATCGATAACCGCTGAAAGCATCTAAGCGGGAAGCGAGCCTTGAGATGAGTTCTCCCTGGCGCTTTAAGCGTCCTAAAGGGTTGTTCGAGACTAGAACGTTGATAGGCAGGGTGTGTAAGCGTTGTGAGGCGTTGAGCTAACCTGTACTAATCGCCCGTGAGGCTTAACCATACAACACCAAAAAGGTTTTGTAACGGACTCAATATGAGTACTTGAGTGTGTGAGAACGGCTTTTATAGCCACAAAAACAGCTTTCCAGATTATTGTTATGGCCCTTTGGGCGATAACAGAAAGAATTTGCTTGGCGACCATAGCATTTTGGACCCACCTGATCCCATGCCGAACTCAGAAGTGAAACGAAATAGCGCCGATGGTAGTGTGGGGTTTCCCCATGTGAGAGTAGGTCATCGCCAGGCTTGAATTTAGACATAGTGCTGCGTGCAGCGTTATGGAAAAACCAGTTTGCGGAGCGGTAGTTCAGCTGGTTAGAATACCGGCCTGTCACGCCGGGGGTCGCGGGTTCGAATCCCGTCCGTTCCGCCATTAAGTTTTAAAGCCTCGTTCTTGCGAACGAGGCTTTTTTTCGTCTATAACTTTTCTATCTTATACCGTTAGCACACATTTTTTTATTAAGCCGCGTCTTTTGTATTTAATCCTAAGGATCTTTTATTTTGTGAGCAAAGACTGTTAAATCCTTGTGAATAACGTGCGTTTTTCTTTTATTAGTTCTAACCGAGTGCTAATTTAAATGACGAATGTTTCGCACCACTTTCATTATGGAGTTGAGTCAATGAGGTTGTCATACCTAGCTATTCTGGCTTCTTGTTTTATTGCTAACTTAGCTTATTCCGCACAACCGGAAAATAAGCCTGCGAGTGAAGCGAAAAGCACTACGTCATCAGATTCTTTGCTTGAGGATAGAGTAAAAGACGAGAAAAAAGTCATCGATAATCCTTTCGTTATTATGCCGCATAAAGCGAATTATTTGCTTCCCGTGACATATAACCCACACCCTAATAATAAGCCATTTAAAAAAGATAGTGATTATGCTGATGACTTGGATAAGTTTGAAGCCAAATTTCAAATTTCATTCAAAATGCCATTAGCCATTGATCTGATTAATGGTGGTGATTTGTATTTTGCTTATACTAACCAATCATGGTGGCAAGTTTATAATAAAGATGATTCCTCCCCTTTTAGAGAAACTGTTCACGAACCAGACATCTTTATGATTTTTCCTAATGATTGGCAGATTGGCGGTTTTACTAATTCTTTTTGGCAAGTAGGTGCGGTGCATCAATCAAATGGTCGCTCAGGGACACTATCACGCAGTTGGAATCGCTTATATGGCTCTATGTTATTTGATAAAGGACCATTAGCGATAAACACTAAGGTGTGGTGGCGCATACCAGAGAAAGAGAAAAAGAATCCTACAGACGCCACTGGCGATGATAATCCAGATATCACACATTACCTTGGTAATTTTGAAATTACGGGACTATATGGGGTTGGGGAGCAGCGCTATACCTTTATGTTCAGAGATAACTTGGAAAAGCAGAATCGAGCAGCCCTACAGCTAACTTGGAGTTATCCAATCCATAATAATTTACGTGCTTATGTGCAGTATTTTAATGGCTACGGCGAAAGTTTGATTGACTATGATGTCCATACTCAGCGTATTGGCGTGGGTATAGCATTGAATGATTTACTCTAGCGTTTGACCAAATAATTGGAAATAAAAAAGAGGAGCGAATGCTCCTCTTTTTTATTTAGATAAAGACGCTCACTTAGCAACTGTGCCTATTGTTCTGCGTCTATTTTGTAGTGCATATCTTTTTCGGCAATTTTTGCTTTATCTATCATCGGAGTAATTGTTGAGCCTTGAATTAAAATAGAGAAAACGACAACAGCGTATGTCATCACCAATACTAATTCTTTTACATCAATGAGTTTTTCTGGAATAACCAAAATGCCTGATGGTATTGATAAAGCCATCGCTAGAGCCAGACCTCCACGTAATCCGCCCCAAGTTAATATACGTACCGACCAAGGATTATAGTTACGAAAACGTTTAAAACCTACATAAGAGACGAGTACACTAAGGTAGCGACCGGACAGTACAAGAGGGACAGCAATAGCCATAACAATCCAATCTTCTACATGAAACTTGAACAGCAGCATAGACATACCAATGAGAAGGAACAGTACGCCATTAAGGAACTCATCGACTAGTTCCCAGAAGTGATCCAAATGTTCTTCACTCTCTTTTGAAAATCCAATAAATCGTGTCCAGTTGCCAATCATTATTCCCGAAACCACCATCGCAAGTGGGCCAGAGACATGAATTACATCTGCAAACACAAATCCTGCGGTAGGAATACCTATGGTTAACAATAGCTCCATAGAGTGGTCATTAGTGGCACTTATTAAATAGTGGAAGATTAGTCCCAAGACGAAGCCATAGACAATACCGCCAATAGCTTCATGAAGAAATAGCCCTGCGACACTGCCGAACGTCGGTGCTTCTTTTCCAAAAGCGATAGTGAATATAGTGACAAATATAACCAGTCCGAAGCCATCATTAAATAACGATTCGCCTTCAATCTGTGTGGAAATTCTTTTTGGTGCATTAAGTTTTTTTACAATGGCAAGAACAGCGATAGGGTCTGTAGGGGAGATAAGTGCGCCAAAGAGTAAACAATAGATCAGGTCGAGATGGATACCAACGAGGTTACAAAGTCCGTAGAGGCAGAAGCCGATAAAAAAGGTAGAAAAAAGAGTGGCTCCGAGTGCGAGTATAGCAATTTCCCATTTTTGATCTTTTAAGTTGGGAAGTTTTATACCGAGACCGCCTGCAAACAATAAAAAACCTAGAATGCCTTTGAGTAGAAAATCTTCGAAATTAATACTCGTCATTGTGGTGCGAGCAATTTGGGTTAGATGGAACCAGTTATTTTGCCCTGCCACTAAAATGATTAAGGATAACAACATGGAACCGGCAGTGATGGCGATAGTAGTTTGCATGTTTCCTATTTTGCTGTTGAAAAATGCAATGATCATTGCAGCAGCAGACAAGAAACATAGAGTGTAATAAACCGACATAGCTTTCTCTTATGTAACAACTTGTGAATATAAATTGTCGTTGGATGCTGTGTAAATAGCAACCGTTTTTTTCTTACAATGAGAAAGTCTAGACGATAAAGAACGTTGTTACTTAATGGTTTTAATTGTTCAGTGACTTAAGAGCCAGCAATTTAAACTGGCTCATAAGTCATTAACTTGATACAACCGCATACTCTTATCGCTCAATAATGAGCGGAAAGATCGTTACTCGAATAATTGTTCATGTAAATGTTGAATAGCTTGTTTAGCTGATGAGGAGTCCACTAGGAAACACAAGTTATGCTCACTGGCGCCATAGCAAATCATGCGCACATTAAAGTCATCTAAAGCGCCAAACACTTTTTTCGCATAGCCTTGATTATCCATGTGATTACCAATTAACGCGATAAGGCTTAAGTGATGCTCTACTTTTACCGAGCATAACGATTGCAATTCCTCGTGGACGGCGGGAGGTAATTCTGGTGCACCACCGGAAGTGTCTGTTTTATCGAGTGTGAGTGACACACTGATTTCCGAGGTAGTAATTAGATCCACTGACAGTTTATGTTTTGCGAGTATTTCGAATACTTTGGCAAGGAAACCGTATGATTGAAACATTTTTTCACTATGCAATGTAACCATTGTTTGGTTATCGCGTAAGGCTAGCGCGCGAAATTGTGGTGCACTGTCTACTTGTTTACGAATCCAGGTGCCGCCTTTCTCTGGCGCTTTTGATGAACCAACAAAGACTGGAATTCCTTGGCGTAGTGCTGGAAGTAATGTTGAAGGATGTAAAATTTTCGCGCCGAAATTGGCCATTTCTGAGGCTTCATTAAAACTGATTTCTGCAATAGGCGCGGCATTAGGCGCAATGCGGGGATCGGTGCTATAAATTCCTGGCACATCAGTCCAGATCTCTAAACCCGCCGCACCGACAGATTCAGCTATGAGTGCTGCTGAATAATCACTACCACCTCGGCCGAGTGTTGTTGTATTTCCTTGATTATCGGCGCCAATGAACCCTTGGGTGACGACGACTTGCTGTTGACAGATAGGAACTAAATGCTCATCGGCAAGCCGACGGATTTCTTCGAGTTGTGGTTCTGCTTTACCAAAGTTATCGTCGGTACGCAGCATGTGGCGGATATCAAATCGAATGGCATCAATGCCACGTTCACGAAGTATTTGGGTGAATAGGTGAGTAGACATTAACTCACCGCAGGCGACCAAGTGATCCGTCAATTTTTGGCTTGTTTGATAAGATGCGGCTTCAGATGCACTGGTAATGACATCAATAAAGTGTAAGAGCGGATCTTCTACGCTTGATGGATCATTGAGTTGTTCGACGATCGCCTGATGAATCGCGGCAATTTTTCCAATCAGGGTCGCTCGTTCTTGTGGATTCTCGATTCCGCTCGCTAGAGTAACCAGTAAATTAGTGACGCCAGAGCAAGCACTACTGACAACCAGCTTGGTGTGTGGATTGCTTTCGATAATGGTTGCGCAGCGACTCATAGCAGCGAAGTCTGCAACACTCGTTCCGCCAAATTTCGCTACATTAAATGTGCTCACAATTGATTCTCCCGTAACTGACTATAAAAGGTATTTACCTAGATTCTAAATATTGAAGAGAGGGACGTGAGCAGCAAGAGGTATGATCTTAGAAAGGAAACCTCAGAAGCTCTTCGCACAATCAATGGCGACAGTTGAAGGGATTCAGCCCATTCACCCGATAACGTTGTCCACTTGTAACGTTATCTCGGCACTACTCCCCATAAATGATTTGTTTTGGAGTAGTGGCTCCACAAAACACCTGCCTGGGTAGTGCTCCTCTTCTGTTATATGTCCATTGAACGAGTTTACACGATTAATGTCAATGGGTTTTGCATAATTATTAACTAAAAATGGTTTTTATTGCATCTTGTTTGAAGACTATTCCTTTAATGGCTTTGGCGTTGTCAGTTTTGATGATGATAAAGCTGCTGATATCGCATTTTCGTGCAAATGAGTAAAGTCGATTTTAGGAAATAAAAACTGCGCTTCATTACGTGTTTGTTCTGCCCGACTTGTGTCATTAAGTGCTTCATAAGAAAGAATTAATTTTTTATAAAAAATCGGACGTGGTTGATGTTCAATAACTGTTGGAGCCCATGTGACAAATGGCATTATATCTTCTGGTTGTTTGGTTTTTAATCCTTTTCGTAAATATAAACTGTATACATCCCAGTCGTATCTATTTTTCCAGACCGCTAAGTTAGTGACATGATTAATCATATCTGGATATTTACTCGGAGAGCGCTCAAAACGTGTTAATACGTAGTTAGTCTGTAGCGTCGTCAGCATGAAGGCACTGATGAGCACGGGAACAAGTAAAGATAAAATGCGTAATAGACGGGCAATCCAAGGATGAAATGAAAGAGACCGATAGGATAGTGACCGCTGATCAATCCAATATAGTAAGATCAAAAAGGTGATCCAGTGAACGGCTGAATGGTAAAACGGGTACTCTAATTGTGTGTGCAGCGCAATAGGAAGCAGCAGTGCAAACAGACCTAGACGAGTGCCCCGCTTAGCGTAGAGCAGACGTAGACATACTAGACTGGCCGCGATAATAATACCTATGATTGGAATAATACCGCCCTCAACTCCCCAATATATTAATTCATTATGGGGATGATCCATGGACGCGAGCCCAGGTGGATAATTAGGGTTGAGTTGATGTTGGCGTGCAGTATACAGTATATATTGAGATTCAAAGCGCCCGTAGCCATAACCTGTAAATGGTTTCTCAACCATCATGTCGAACGTTTGAGGAAATGTGTATCGACGAGGGCTTTGCAGATCAATTTTATTGGCGACAAAACCTGACATGCCTTGTTGATTCATCGAGAAAAAACCGATGCTCACACCGACGAGTATCGCAATAATCCAAGTAATAAAGCGTCTTTTAGAAGCGTACTTCTTCAAATAGGGTAGGAGGCATATAATGCCTAGTATGGAACCTAACCAGCCTGTACGTGAAGCTAATACGACTAACAGTAAAGAGCTCGTTAGTGAAGTGAGATACAGTAGCGTAGTCTGAACCCAGTGCTCGTCGTACTTTTTAGGCTGCCTTGCGAGCAGGTAACCAGACACCAATAAGCCAGTTGCAAGAAAGCTTGCCATAACATTCGGTTGGTGGAAAACACCGGATGGACGCGTAAAGTGTTGGAGTTTAGCCAAGGCTTCAGGCGCAATGATGAAATATTGATAAAGGCCAATGCCCGCCTCGATTAAACTACCGATCACTATAAACCACAACAGTCGTTGTTTTTCTCGGTTAGAAAAACGAAATTGTTGTAGGAGCCAAAAAAATAATAAACCCGCCCATAAACCGAGTAGTCTCATGGTCACCAACTCAGGATCTGAATTGTGATAGAAGATCGGAATGGTCATTAGAATGCAGGTAAGTAATAATCCAAGTGTTAATTTAGAGAAACGAATCACTTGGTTATTAGCTAACTGACAAAGACCAACGCCTAAGGCTAAGCTGATCGCAATCCAGGATGTGTCATTAAACGACAACGCGAGCCCCGATCCGCCGGGGTTTGACATAATAAAATGCATTGCATAAATATAAAGGGATGCAATGGCATAGAGGAACGGTTTGGTGAGCGGAACTTTCGGAGTTTTAGGTTCTAGATGGGTGCCGCCTAATAGCACTATCGCCATGGTTTTCTCACTGTTTTAAAAAAAGACCAGCGTGATGCTGGTCCCTTTAACGTTTTATTATTTAGTTAGTTTAACATAGGCTTTAGGAAGTGGGCTGTGTGCGACCCCGCTATTTCAGCGACTTGCTCAGGCGTGCCCTGCGCAATAATTTCTCCTCCACCTTGTCCGCCTTCAGGACCTAAGTCGACAATCCAATCGGCTGTTTTTATTACATCTAAGTTATGCTCAATGACCACGACCGTATTTCCACGATCTCGTAATTGATTTAATACGGCGAGCAGTTGCTTGATGTCATGAAAATGCAGACCTGTTGTTGGTTCATCTAAAATATATAAGGTTTTACCCGTATCGCGTTTAGACAGCTCACGAGCTAATTTAACCCGCTGAGCTTCACCGCCAGATAAGGTAGTCGCTGCTTGCCCTAAGCGGATATAAGATAAACCAACATCGATTAATGTTTGTAGCTTACGAGCAATTGCTGGCACTGGAGCAAAGAACTCTCTGGCATCTTCAATCGTCATTTCTAACACTTCATCAATCGTTTTACCTTTATAGCGTACTTCTAAGGTTTCACGATTATAGCGTTTACCTTGGCAAACATCACACGGCACGTAGACATCAGGTAAGAAATGCATTTCGACCTTGATAACCCCATCGCCTTGGCAAGCTTCACACCGTCCACCTCGCACGTTAAAACTGAAACGACCCGGCTTATAACCACGTGAACGTGCTTCTTGGGTGCCAGCAAATAATTCACGAATAGGAGTGAAAATCCCAGTATACGTCGCTGGGTTCGAGCGTGGCGTACGTCCAATAGGGCTTTGGTCAATATCAATGACCTTATCAAAATGCTCTAATCCTTTGATACGTTTATACGGCGCCGGAGTGGCTTTGGTCGCACCGTTTAAAGCGGCATGAGCAATTTTGAAAAACGTGTCATTAATCAACGTTGATTTACCAGAGCCAGAAACCCCTGTCACACATGTCATCAAGCCGACAGGAATAGACAGATCGACATTGTGTAGGTTGTTGCCTGTCGCTCCAAAAATTTGTACCAATTTTTTCTTGTCTATTGGCGTTCTTTTCTCGGGAATGGCAATGGACTGAGTACCAGTAAGATATTGTCCTGTGAGTGAGTCAGGGTTACGAATAATGTCATCGACTGTACCTTCCGCGACAACATTACCACCATGAACTCCGGCACCGGGGCCAATATCGATCACGTGATCAGCGCTGCGAATCGCATCTTCATCATGTTCGACCACTAACACCGTATTCCCCATATCACGCAGGCGGGTCAGTGTTCCTAGTAGACGTTCATTATCACGCTGATGCAAACCAATCGAAGGTTCATCAAGGACATACATCACACCAACTAAGCCTGCGCCAATTTGACTCGCCAAACGGATACGCTGTGCTTCACCTCCAGATAAGGTTTCTGCGCTGCGTGACAAGTTCAAATAATTCAATCCCACATCGACCAAAAAGGTGAGACGATCCGATATTTCTTTTAAGATTTTTTCAGCGATTTGTGCCTTTTGGCCTTCAAGCTCGAGTGTGTCAATAAACTCTAAAGAACCGGCAATACTCTGAGCCACAACTTCTGGTAGCGTTATATCATTAACAAACACATTACGAGCTTCAAGACGTAGACGAGTACCAGAGCACGTTGCACAGGCTTTGGTGGAAACATATTTACTCAATTCTTCACGCACAGAATTAGAGTCAGTTTCACGATAGCGTCTTTCTAGCGTATTGAGTATGCCCTCAAACGGATGATGTTTGACCCGTAAATCGCCTCGGTCATTAACATACTTAAATTCAACTTCGGTAGAACCAGAGCCATGTAACACGACATCACGGATTTTTTTCGGTAGTTCATTAAATGGTGTCGTTAGTTTGAATGAATAATGCTCAGCTAGAGACGTTAGCATCTGAAAATAATAAAAGTTACGTTTATCCCAGCCACGAATGGCTCCGTTGGCTAAGCTCAGTTTACTATCTTGTACTACGCGATCTGCATCGAAATATTGCTGTACTCCTAGGCCATCACACGTTGGGCAGGCTCCCGCAGGGTTATTGAATGAAAATAAACGAGGTTCTAGCTCGCTCATACTATAACCACAATGTGGACAAGCAAAATTAGCGGAGAACACTTGTTCATCACCATCTCCGTCCATTGGAGCTGCTACGACAATACCGCCGGACAGTTCTAGTGCCGTTTCAAAAGATTCAGCTAAACGTAACTGCAGATCGTCGCGCACTTTAAAGCGATCGACGATAACTTCAATCGTATGTTTTTTCTGTAGCTCTAGTGCTGGTGGATCGGAAAGATCACAGGTTTCACCATCAACTCGGGCACGAATAAAGCCTTGCGCTGCAAGGTTTTGTAGCGTTTTAACATGCTCGCCTTTTCTTTCTTTAATAATTGGGGCGAGTAGCATAATTTTGGCGCCTTCAGGCATCTCTAAAACTTTATCTACCATTTGGCTAATGGTTTGTGCTTTTAGAGGAACTTGATGTTCAGGACAGCGTGGCTCACCGATACGCGCATATAACAAACGTAAGTAGTCGTAGATTTCAGTGATGGTCCCAACGGTTGAACGAGGGTTATGCGACGTCGATTTTTGTTCGATAGAAATGGCCGGTGATAGGCCTTCGATATGATCAACATCGGGTTTTTCCATCAACGAGAGAAACTGGCGTGCATAGGCTGATAACGACTCTACATAGCGTCGTTGACCTTCTGCATAGAGAGTGTCAAAGGCAAGCGATGACTTTCCTGAACCGGATAAACCTGTTATCACAACGAGTTTATCTCTAGGAATAGTTAGGTTGATATTTTTGAGATTGTGAGTCCTAGCGCCACGTATGTCGATTTTATCCATCAGTTTACTCTATAGGTGATACCGAGATAACCAGTATTACATAGAGTGAGTTTTGTGCAAAGGTGGTACTGGATAAAAAAACAGTGCATAACATGAGTAATGCACTGTTTTTAATATTAATTATGGTCTCAGTGATTATTTTTATCTTTAAAGGTCGAGTATTTATTGAGAGCGACTGCTTTCTCATTTTTCTTATATTCATTTTCGTAGCAGTAATTAGTGGCTTCGATATACCCTTCAACACTACCACAATCAAACCGATGACCTTTGAATTTATAAGCTAACACGCACCCAGTTTGGGCTTGTTTAAGAAGCGCATCCGTAATTTGAATCTCGCCACCTTTACCCGGCTCAGTTTGTTCAATCAAATCAAAAATATCAGGGGTTAAAATATAACGACCAATGATCGCTAGATTACTTGGTGCGTCGGCAGGTTCGGGTTTTTCTACCATGTCATCAATTCGGTAAATGTTATCTTTAATCATTTCACCAGAAATGACACCGTACTTATGGGTTTCTTCTTTTGGCACTTCTTGTACGGCAACAATTGAGCAGCGAAATTGTTTATATAAAGCCACCATTTGAGCTAATACGCCTTGGTCTGGATTCACGCATAAATCGTCAGCGAGTACTACGGCAAACGCTTCGTCACCGACCAATTCACGACCGGTTAGAATTGCATGACCTAAGCCTTTCATTTCACGCTGGCGTATAAAAGTAAATGTGGCTTTATCCATAACATCACGGATATCAACTAATAACTCTTCTTTGTTCGTTCCATTGATTTGATGCTCTAGCTCATAGTTTTTATCAAAATGATCCATGATGGAATGCTTACCACGACCAGTCACAATACACATACCATCTAAGCCAGCTTGAATGGCTTCTTCGACGCCATACTCAATAAGTGGCTTATTAACGACTGGCATCATCTCTTTTGGCATCGATTTTGTTGCTGGTAGAAAGCGTGTTCCATAGCCCGCAGCGGGGAAAAGGCATTTTTTAATCATTATGAAGACCTATTTCTTGAGTTGTTTGAAAAGTAATACTTAACGGTTATTTAATGATAGCAAAAAATAGGTAAGCAAAGAGCTTATGGAAGAAAAGCCAACAGCGAGCGGCTTAGTTGATAGTATTTAAATGATACTTTGCCCATTCCATTGCTTGTACACGATTCTTAACGTCTAATTTACGATAAATATTATACAGATGAGATTTAACGGTACATTCGCTGATGCAAAATCTATCGGCAATTTGTAGGTTACTTTGTCCTGAAGTGAGCTCTCGCAGCACTTGTGATTCACGCTGGCTAAGATCGGTTCCTGTTTTTACTGGATAGGGATGCGTTGTTTGGTAGTGATCCAGTAGCTGATGACAAATGTCGATAGGAATGACCATTTTTCCTTGCTGAATATCGCGTAAACCCGCCGCAATCGTGTGCCGGTTGGTTCGTTCATAAAAGAGTCCACGTAGTCTTCCTAAACATAACAGTGTTTCAGTCCGTATAGAAATAGGCGCATTATAAATAACGATATCGAGGCCAGTCGGATTTATGAGTATTGTTGATAGCGTCTGATGAATGTGTAGGTAAGACTCATAGTCGATGATCAAGGTGCAATGATCAGGTACACGGTTATAGGTCAGCTCATTAAGCGAACACCAATCAATATGGCCGTCAATTTCAGAGACCACCTCAGTAATGAGCGTATCTAATGGTGAGTTGTAGCGATGAATAACGGTAAGACAATTGGCATAGTCAGTGGAAAGCATCGTCTTCTCCTTGTCGGTGACTTCAGAGACTATGAGCTCACCATGTCCAGAAAGGCGAGAATCCATTTTGAGGTTTGCGATTAATATTAGGAACTTGCCTGAACCGCTTTGCAACATCGCAGGAATGTTTAGATTTGGTTCGCAAATGTTCTTCGCACAGAGTGAATGATTATCACCAAGGTTCACAATAGTCAGTGATTGGTCAGGACTCGAAAGCATGATATCCTACCAAACTACATTTCATTCTCACAGTTGAAGACGGAGCAGAACATGGCAAGCCGTGGTGTGAACAAAGTAATTTTAATTGGTAACTTAGGTAGCGATCCTGAAGTTCGTTATATGCCAAATGGTGGTGCAGTTGCAAACATCACTCTCGCAACGTCAGATTCATGGCGTGATAAGGCAACAGGTGAGCAACGTGAAAAGACCGAATGGCACCGTGTGGCTCTGTTTGGTAAGCTTGCTGAAATCGCAGGTGAGTATCTGCGCAAAGGCTCTCAAGTTTACATTGAAGGTCAACTGCAAACGCGTAAATGGCAAGATCAAAGTGGTCAAGATCGCTATACAACTGAAGTCGTTGTGCAAGGCTTTAATGGTGTAATGCAGATGCTTGGTGGCCGCAATGGTGGGGCACCACAGCAAGGTTCTGGCATGGGAGGTCAACCCTCTCAGCAAGGTGGTTGGGGACAGCCGCAACAGCCTGCACAGCAACGCCAGCAACCTGTACAGCAGCAACAGCAGTCGGCTCCGCAAGCGGCGCCACAGCAACCACAGTATAATGAACCACCAATGGATTTTGATGACGACATCCCATTCTAATTGGCCTCAGAGTACAATGAAAAAAGGTTCGCATAGTGCGAACCTTTTTTATTTTTGTCTTTTAATATATTTACTATCCATATGTTTCTTTATGTATTGATTGACGCGAATTCTTTGTTCGCGTGTTTTTGTCGAAATAGTAAATTTGATTTTTTTAACCATTCTCTGATGTCGGATATACTCTACTTCAATATTAATATCCGTCAATAAGTTAATTTCTTCTAATGGTTTACTGAGCACTCTTTCTTTAAAATGTTGCCAACTACGTAGTGTATTTTCTAAAGCGAAAATTTGACGAAGTGTGACGACATCAACAATCATCGTTTTTCTTCCCTGCCAAGATTTACATATCTCATAAAGATGAATCGAGTAATAGCTTGTCAAAAAAGCAATATTAATGAAATTATATTGATTTAATGACGTTGTAAGATCTTCAAGGTGAGCGAGGTAGCGTTGTTCTAATCCAACTTCGATTTGATTATCTGAAAGAGAGGTAACATGAGTAATGGCAGGTATAGGAGAAGACGTTGTATCATTGGTAATAACTAACGGAACTTGCTCTAATGTCTTTAATGCATTTTGAATGCCGATGAAGTTATTTGACTGAAGCGTCAGTCCAATGGCTTGGCAATAATCCTTTATATCTATTTTGATAATGTTATTTTCATTGTGCTTTAGTAATGATATGCAATAACTTAGTATTTTATACTGATTATAAGATAGCTTACATTTATATGATTTGTTATTAAAAATGCTTTTATCAATAGTTTGATTGCGGATTTTAATCACATTGATAGGGGGAGGCATTTTATGTGTCATTGAATGATGGCCATTATATAAAAGTGCTAGTAATGTAAAAAGTAAAGACAAGTTGTAAAAATAGTAATGAAAAAGATAACTCTGCTATTTATTGTTAATATATTATGTCTTTTTATATATTGTTTAATTAAATGCTGAATATTTTTTGGATTTTTAATAAACAACATCGCTCTATCATAAAAAAAATCATAGGGGTATACAAGATGCTTAAAATGGTTTTTTGTTTAATAAAATAACTTATTTATTATATATTTCATTGACTTGTAATTATTTGGGCGCACAAAAATTAACAATGAAGTACGCGATTTATACCAGTGGAATTGCTTATTGTAGCCGTAGTTACACGTTCGAGTTTAACTATGGCTATACAAAAAAATATATTGTCTATGTTTACGTGTCAGTGAGTTAAGTGAGAAAGCGTGTACATGCTCAGTATCTAATATGGATCTAGTATAATCATAGATATTATTTGTTATGTTCATGATAGTGAATATAGAGATAATAAAGTAGTTCAGTTGGTCGGTGAACGTGACATAAGGATATGAGCAACGTGTTGGATTGATTTAAGTTTTCTGTTCAATAAAAAACCACTAAAATATAGAATCATTATATACTGACAGCATAAAGCCTACACTATTGATTTCTTATAGCATGAACGAAAAGGACTGCCATTTTCATGAGGTACACCCCAACACTGAAACTAAGTACTCGCTTAGTTGCTTTTGTGACCGTTATCGTTATCAGCGCGATGTTTATCTTGTTCGTAGGAGGCGCTTTATCTTTTCAGCGTTTGGGTAAAGAGTATGTTCATCATTATTTAGAAGGGGTGGTGGATGTACTCGATAATGAAATGAATGATCCTGATGCCGTCTATTCGATGCAACGTTGGATGCCGAAGATGCTGCAAGCGAGCAGTATCGTTGAGATGAAACTATTATCTCCATCGGGAGTGATTTACCGCTTTAAAGACACATCAAACCGTGTTCCCAAGGAACGTCTTTATTCAGAGGTATTACCACTGAAAGGCCATAAAGACTATCGTGTTAGCTTTAAAATAATACCTCCGTATCATGGTTATAGTTACTCGTTTAGCGCGATGTTTTCTATTACTTTTGCAGTCTTGCTCGTGGTGTTCTGTTTACTTCGAGGGGTGAAGTGGCTTAAAGAGCAACTCATGGGCTCTGAGTTACTTGAAGAGCGAGGCAGGATGCTGTTAGCGGGTCAAGTAGAAAGGTTTGCTAAAGGTGATGAAAGGGAGTGGCCATATACCGCCAGTGAAGCCTTAGATAAATTGATCGAAGAGCTACAAGATGCCCGCCAAGAGAGAAGTCGATTTGATACTTTTATTCGTAGTCAAACCTTTTTAGATCAGCTAACTGGGGCGGCAAATCGTATTTTATTTGATAATAAGCTGGAGGCGGCATTACAGGAAAATGGCGCTCATGGTGGCGTTATTATGTTATCTATTCACGATTTAGATATGGCGCGTGAGGATAATGATCGTCAGGAAGTCGACAATATCATTATCAACGTTGGTCAGTGCCTATCAAATGTTATTGCTCGTTACCCTGATGTCATTCTGTCGCGTTATTATGAAGAAGTCTTTGCGGTATTTTTACCTCATCAGTCTTCTAAAGATGTCGCATACTCTGCATCCCAATGCTTAAAGCTGTTAGAAAAATTAACTCCGCCTTCGCCACTCGATAAAGAGAATTGGTTTCATATAGGTGTCACCATGTACAACGAGGGCGAGAAGCGTGGCCGTATTATAAATGAAGTGGAAACCGCATTAAAAAATGCACAGTTGCAAGGCATGAACTCATGGGGACGTTTTAAAAAATTATCGAAACCTCATGAAGAAAGAGGCAGTGTGCGCTGGCGTTCATTGTTAGATGAGGCGCTTAAGCCAGACAATATTATCTTATATCAGCAACCCTGTTATTTGCTCGATGAAAACCGTGAGACAGTGCTACATCATCGTGAAATCTTTGCAAGAATTGATGATCCACAGCAAGGGATTATTAAGGCTTCTCGTTTTAGTGCCGCGGTGGAAATGGTCGGTTATGAAGGGTTTATGGATCGGTCTGTGATTAGACGTATGCTGACATTTTTACAAACCTCATCGAGCCAAGATCATTACTCGATAAATTTAAGTGTGCTGCCTTTCGCAGATAAGCGGTATGTGTATTGGTTTAGAGATGAACTGATGCAACAAACCGCCGCTATCCGTACCCGATTATCATTTGAATTTTCGGAAGGACATTTAGTTAAGCATCTTGATTACATGAGACCAGTTCTACGTATGATTCATGGTTTGGGATGCCAAATTGTTATTGGACAGGCAGGGAGAACGATAGTAAGCACTCACTACTTGAAGGACGTTCCTGTCGACTTTTTAAAACTGCATCGCAGTTTAATGAAAAATATTGATCAACGACATGAGCATCAATTGTTTTTACGTAGCATGCTTGGAGTGTGTAGTGGTACAGCAATTCAAGTCATCGCGTTGGGGGTCGAAGCGCAATCTGAATGGCAGATGCTACAATCACTAGGTGTTAATGGTGGGCAAGGGCGCTTGTTTCATGAAGAAAGCCCATTAATTCCTAACCGCGTAAAAAAAACCAAACCTGAATCTGTCGTTAAGCTTGGGCGACGTAATCGATGGCGAACTAAATAATGAATATTGATGAGCTTAAAAAGAAAATAGCAATAAAGCGCTCAGCTAGCCCCAAAATTTACGCAGTTATTCAGCCGGATGCGATTTATTTTTCAGGCCCGCAATTTGATGCAGATTCTTCGCAATACCCTTTAGAGGGTCGAGAGGTTGTTCAAGCTTTGATTGAGGGGTTGAAGCAAGCAGAATGTAAAGGCTCGCTTGTGGATGTGACGCTTAATGCGAGCCTCTATCAAAGCTTTCAAATCGATAAGCCAAATATTCCAGAAAGTGAGTGGCCGGCAGCGTTACCTTTTTTACTTAAAGATCAGGTTCGAGATAAAGCGACTGACATTGTCGCGGATGCCTATGAAGTGCCGAACAATAAAGTGCAAGCTTATGTCGTAACGAAAGCATTTATTTTAGAGCTGCATCAACAACTCACTACGGTGGGGTGTTCGTTAGGTCGTGTTTTACCTGAACAAGAAGTTTGGCCGCACTGCGATAGTGAGCTTACTCATTTTTTATTGTTACAAAGAAGCGCTGGGAGCGGTTTTAAATTAGAAGCCTTTCATGATAAGCGTTGTATTTTTCAACGTACGTTACGTGGCATAGAGGCTCCTATTACTGATAGTCCGAGCGAGATTTTGCAACTTGAAGGACTTGCTTTAGAGCTGCAGCGATCTACGGATTATTTGTCTTCACAAAATAGGCAAAAATCTCTTCATGTACTCAAGGTATGTTGTGATGAAGAAAATAATCACAAAATTGTCCAGACATTAAATGGCAGTTTGAGCATCAAAGCGTCATTAATGAGTGAACACTTCGCTTTATCTGGAGATGTTCTCTTAACTGGTGTTGAACATACCCCTGATTATGCTCTGAACTTATTTCAAGAGCATCTTAAACCGACCAAAGATTTATTCACTTTAAATAAGATTGTGAGCACATGTGGCGTTATTGCGTTGCTGATGAGCGCGTGGTTTGCTTATGAGCAGTTTCAATTGTCTCAATTACAACAGCGGCTCAGTAATGATAAAGCAATCTATGCACGTTTGGTTCAAGAACGTAAAACACTAGAAGAAAAGGCAAAAAGTCATAAGCCATCCGCAGACAAAATTGCCCAAGTTGCCGACACTAAAAAGCAAATAGATAAACTACAGTTTTCATTGGATGCGTTGCAAAGCGTTGAGCCGAGTCGTCTGCAAAGTTATGCCGGGGTATTAGAGGGCTTCGCTGACATCACCACTAACACGATTTCTATTAATCAAATATCCATTAGTGGCGGGCAGTTGAGTGTTCAAGGCTTTGCGCAAGAAGCAAGTGATATTCCCGCGTGGGTCGAAAGTTTTAAAGAAGAGTTTCATCTTGTGGGACGCACATTCGAGAAGTTACATATCTCTCGAGATGGGCAAGGTCACCTTGTGTTTAGATTGAGCACTAAGAAGGAGTCAAAAAGGTGAACGAGAGATGGTCGCAATTAAGTAGTTGGTTTAATGGCAGGCTACCGCGCGAGAAAATTCTTATCGCGATAGGCGCGGTCACAGGTGTGTTTTTTATTTTACAAGCCTTGCTGCTCGACAAGATCGATAGCGCACTGACTCTCACTCGCCAACAGCTTCAGGAGGCGGATTTAAACAATATTCGTACTCAAAATGATATTACAGTATTGAAAAAAAAGTTAGCAGTTGATCCAGATACCAAGATTAATCAAGAGTTAGAACAAGTTGAGAAAAAATATTCTACGCTTAAAGCACAATTGGCGGAAAAAAGAAAAGCCATGGTGTCACCGACTCAAATGACAAGCTTATTGCAACGCGTTTTAAAAAGTAAGCAAGAGTTAACGTTGATTTCTATGGAATCTTTGCCGAGTGAGCGCCTAGGTAGCAAAACAGACATGGACGTAGAGCATTATTATTTGCATCCCATACGCATGGAGTTTACAGGTGATTATTTTTCGGTTCTTGATTATCTACACGCGATCGAGTCATTGCCAGTGAAATATTACTGGCGACGCTTTGACTATAACGTGGCTTCCTATCCGCGTGGTCGGGTTGCTGTTGAGGTGTATACCATTGGAACAAAAGAAGAGTTTATTGGTGGTTAAGGCGGCTATAGTGGTATTCATATTGATGTTTACGACATGTTGTCGAGCATCTAATGATCCGACCCGTCCATTGAGTTGGCCTACCGTCGGCACAATGACTGGTGAACCAATGAGTCGCATAAAACCCAGTTTAAAAAGCATCATTTGCATGACGACCTGTGCGGCGGTCATTAATAACCGAGTCATGTCTATTGGCGATAAAATCGACGGGTATACGATAACAGAGATCGCTGATTCCTTCGTTTTGATGACACGTAACGAGCAAGAATGGAAACTTGAATTATACTCTTTAGATATAAAACAATAAGGTAGTTGAATTGAATGCAAAAATGGTTAGGTAGTGTCTTAGCTCTCAGTGTAGCTGCTTGTTCTATGGGACACCGCGATCCTGTGGAAGTTAAGCAAACGCTAGATCGCTCCGTCGATAAAGCGAGACAACAACGCCTAGCAACCATTCCTCAATCTGTAGAGGCGGATTTATTACCCTCTTCTCAACCGTCTTTGATGCAACCACCCAAACTGCATAAACGCTTTCGAGTGAAAGCGGATAATGTCAATGCGAAAGCTTTTTTTGCGAGTCTAGTCAAAGATAGTGGTTATAGCGTTGCGATGCATCCTGATGTTTCTGGCGATATTTCGGTTGATTTATCTGATGTGACATTAGATGAAGTGTTAACTGTGGTCAAAGACCTATACGGTTATGAAATTGAAAAACACGGCAAAGTCATTCAGGTTTATCCTGCTGGATTAAGAACGGTGACCATACCTGTTGATTACTTACAGTTTCAGCGTTATGGGCGCTCAATTACGTCAATAACAACTGGGACTATTTCATCAGAAGGCAGTAACTCATCAGGTAGCGCTTCAGATGTGGCATCTCCTCTTCAGACTTCATCAGAGGAAAGCGCAAACCAATCGGGGAGCTCATCTTCATCGTCCATGAGTGCAGGAACAGAAATTGACACCATCAGTCAGAGTGATTTTTGGGGCGAGCTAAATAAGGCATTAACACACCTTATTGGTAACGGAAAAGGGCAAAGCGTGATTGTCTCTCCTCAAGCGGGAGTTGTGACAGTTCATGCTTCACCGGCACAAATTCGGGAAGTTCGTCGCTTTCTTGGTATGTCTCAAAAAAGGCTCCATCGGCAAGTTATCTTAGAAGCTAAAGTATTAGAAGTGACACTCAATGATAGTTATCAGCAAGGTATTAATTGGCAAAACCTTAGTATAGGAAGTGGTGATATATCATTAGGCATTGACGGTAACCTCAGTCTTCCGGGTATGGATACCATTGGGAACTTATTGGGCGGCACGACCAGTTTAGCGGTGTCTGATGGTTCCTTCTCTAGTGTGATGAGCTTTATGTCGACTCAAGGGGATATCAATGTGTTATCTAGCCCAAGAGTCACCGCATCCAATAACCAAAAAGCAGTCATTAAAGTCGGTACTGATCAATATTATGTGACAAATTTATCTGCGGTTGTTGGCTCAGGAGATAACGCCAATACTGCACCCGATGTCGAATTGACCCCATTCTTCTCTGGAATATCTCTCGATGTAACACCACAGATTGATGATAAAGGTAATGTGCAATTACATGTTCATCCTGCGGTTATTGATGTCGATGAAGATCTGAAAACGATCAACTATCAAAATAGCCAAATTCAATTACCACTCGCGCGCAGTTCTATTCGTGAATCTGACTCAGTGATACGTGCGAAAGATGGAGATGTTGTCGTTATTGGTGGATTAATGAAGACCAATAACGTCAATAAAACCACAAAAGTCCCGTTATTAGGCGATATTCCAGGGCTTGGTCATCTATTCCGTAGTACCTCGAAAGTGTCTGAAAAAACCGAGTTGGTCATTTTATTAAAACCGACCGTAGTGGGGGTCAACACGTGGCAACAAGAATTAGAGCGCTCACGTGATATATTGCACCAATGGGTTCCGGATGCTAAGTAACGCAGTATGTATTTAGCACATTTTGGTTTTACACAGCCCCCCTTCCATTTAACGCCAGATACATCGCTGTTTCTGGCATTACCTCCCTATTATGAAGCACTGCAAACGATCGATACTGCTTTAGAAATGGGCGAGGGGATTATAAAACTCACGGGAGAAGTGGGGACTGGTAAAACCATGGTTTGCCGAATGTTACTGTCTCATTTAGCTGATAGTTATACGCTTATTTATTTACCTAACCCAGCATTATCAGGACGAGAATTAAGGCGAGTTATCGCCTCTGAGTTGGGTCTTCCTGAGATGGATCCTGCTAATTTAGTTGATCACATACATAAAGCATTATTAAGTCTACATTATAAGAAGCAACGTATTGTTATCTTAGTCGATGAAGCTCAGGCGTTACCGGATGATGCGTTAGAAGGGTTACGTTTATTTGGTAACTTAGAAACGGATCAGGATAAGTTACTACAAATGGTACTTATTGGTCAGCCAGAGCTCGACCAGCGCTTAGAGCAGCATCACCTCAGGCAGTTAAGGCAAAGAATTACTTTTAACGCGATGTTAAGGCCTTTGACCTTATCTGAAGCGGTAAGCTATATCGATAATCGTTTAATACTGGCTGGTGGCAGTGACAGCCAGTTTTCATTGCTACAAAAAAAAATGGTGTGGCGTGCCTCTCGTGGTATCCCAAGAGTGATTAATCAGATTTGTCAAAAATCACTATTACTGAGTTTTTATAAGCAAAACTTATATGTGGATACTCGGAGTGTTTTTACGGCCATTCATGATTGTAGTGATACACGTAAACCAAGATTTAAAGTGCCTTTTTTCTGGGGATGGAGTCAATAATGAGTGAGGTTAATCAAGCATTAAGTCAACTGGCAAAGCGTCGTCAGTCTTCACTACAAGATATTAAGCAAGTTATTGGCACTGATATAAAACAGAAACCACGTTGGATCTGGGCGGTGGGTGGTTTTTTATTCAGCCTTGCAGTCGGCAGTTGGGCCGTATCGACTCCTCCGCAGTCTACTCATGTTGAGGAGATAAGTACTGTCGCAACACCAAAGCCAACACTGATATCACCGACTCAGCATACTACGGCGGCGGATGTTACTGTTTATAAACATCCAGTATCGTCACGCACCTTGGCAAGTCGTATGGAGCCTACAGGCGCATCAAATATGCTGCCGGCGACGCCATTATCGGTTGAGCCCGTGGTGACCCCTTCGCCCGCTCAACACCAATTACCGGTAACGCCTAAGGTTGACCAGCAACCAAACGCTTTGAAAAAACGAGTGTCACAGGTCGCCAAATTAGACAATATGAGTGTTAAGCAAGTCTCGATGACGCCAGAACAGCTCGCATTCAAAGCGAAAGAGAGAGCGGAAAAAGCGCTGGATAGTAATGACTATGATGAAGCGATAATGGCTTATCAAAATGCGCTTCGCTATACGCCTGATGATGAAAATATCCGGAAGAATTTAGCGGCTTTATATTATGGAAAAGAAGAATTACGTCGTGCCTACCAGTTACTACAAGAAGGTATTCAGCGTAACCCTCGCTCTCCAGATCTGCGTTTAGCCCTCGCTCAGCTCTTAGTACAAGAAAAACAAATCACAGCCGCAGTTACCCCACTCAAACCGATGCTTCAACAAGCAAGTGTGGAGTATTTGTCATTCAGAGCCGCGCTAGCCACTAAGAATCACTTAAATAGGATGGCATTGGAAAGCTATCAGCAATTGGTGATATTACAACCGAATAATGCCCGTTGGTGGCTAGGTTTAGGCATTCAACAAGAGCGTGCTAATCAGGTTGAACTTGCAAAAAATGCGTATGAACAAGCGTTAACTCATGTGGGGATTTCCTCCAGTTCAATAGCATTTGTTCAGGAAAGGTTGCAAGTGCTTGAGACGGTTTCAGGGAGTATGCATGCAAATTAAGCTACGTAAAAGATTGGGGGATCTACTCGTTGAAGAGGGGATTGTTACTGAACAACAAGTAGAACAGGCTCTTGCTCAGCAAAAAAGTACCGGATTAAAGTTAGGAGCGATGTTGATCGACCTAGGTTTTATTTCCGAAAAGCAAATGTTGAAGTTTTTATCGCAGCAATTGAATTTACCGTTAATTGATATTAATCGCGCACATGTTGATATTGATGCGGTGCAATTATTACCCGAAGTCCATGCTCGCCGCTTACGGGCATTAGTGATTGCTCAAAATGGTCATACTTTGCGTATCGCAATGAGCGACCCTGCGGATTTATTTGCCCAAGAAGCCTTGCTCAATCAGCTGCCTCAATACAGTTTTGAATTTGTTATTGCACCGGAAAATCAGTTAGTAAAAGGTTTTGATCGTTATTACCGCCGCACAAAAGATATCGCCAGTTTTGCAGAGCAATTACAGGCTGAGCATAGCACTGATGATGCATTAAATTTACTCGATGAAGGCAACGGCGAATCTGAAGATGTGACCATCGTTAAACTGATTAATTCATTATTTGAGGATGCGATTCAGGTTGGTGCGTCCGACATACACATTGAGCCCGATGAACGAGTATTACGTTTACGCCAACGAATTGATGGCCTATTGCATGAAACTCTCTTAAATGAGGTCAATATCGCGCCAGCATTAGTTCTTCGTCTTAAACTTATGGCTAACTTGGATATTTCGGAAAAACGCTTGCCTCAAGATGGTCGTTTTCGTATTACGGTTAAAGGTCAAGCGGTCGATATCCGTATGTCTACGATGCCCGTACAATACGGCGAGTCAGTTGTCATGCGTTTACTCAACCAGTCCGCAGGAGTAAGGCGCTTAGAAGCCTCAGGAATTCCTGATGACTTATTAATCAAATTGCGTAAACAGCTGCATCGGCCACATGGCATGATCTTGGTAACTGGGCCAACAGGGTCAGGTAAGACGACCACGCTATATGGCGCACTGAGTGAGCTAAACGAGGCCGATAAAAAAATTATCACCGCCGAAGACCCGGTGGAGTATCGTATTTCTCGAATTAACCAAGTGCAAGTCAATACCAAGATAGGCTTAACTTTCTCCACCGTGCTGAGAACCTTTTTACGTCAAGACCCCGATATTATTTTAATTGGGGAAATGCGTGATCAAGAAACAGTAGAAATTGGCTTGCGTGCTGCTCTGACGGGTCACTTAGTTTTAAGTACCTTACATACTAACGATGCGGTGGATAGTGCACTACGCTTAATGGATATGGGCGCGCCAGGTTATCTTGTAGCAAGCGCTGTGCGTGCGGTGGTTGCGCAGCGATTAATCCGTAAAGTGTGCCCCGATTGCAGTGAAGAAGATGAACCGGATGAATCACAGCAAGCTTGGCTGAAAGCCCGTTTCCCGAATCAGGAGTATACGCAATTTTTCCGCGGTCGTGGGTGTCAAAGTTGCAATATGACAGGCTACCGAGGGCGTTTAGGCGTATTTGAAATTTTAGAGTTGGATCAAACCATGATTGATGATTTGCGTTCTAACGACGCGGTCGCGTTTGCAACTCATGCCCGCCAGTCGAAAGAGTATAAGCCTTTGTTGGCCGCAGCGATGGAAAATGCACTCAAAGGGCTAGTGAGCTTAGATGAAGTTATGGCGTTGGGAGAGGGGGACTCTTCTGGGGCTGAACAACCGATATTTTTGTAGGATAATGCATGCCAACTTATCGCTATCACGGCCGGCAAGCCAATGGTGGTAAAACCACTGGAAGTATCGAAGCGGCGACTGCAGAGTTAGCGGCCGAGGCTTTGATGGGAAAAGGAATTATCCCTACTTCGATTGAAGCAGGAAAAGCGCAAGCGATGACGTTTGAAAATGGCTTTGATTGGCGTTCATTATTCCAACCTGCTGTTCCCTTAGAAGTTTTGGTGATCTTTTGTCGGCAGCTATATAGCTTAACCAAAGCAGGTGTACCTTTGTTACGGGCAATGCGTGGACTTACTCAAAATTGCCAAGATAAACAATTACAAAAAGCTTTAGAAGAAGTCTCTAGTGAATTAACCAATGGCCGGAGTTTATCTGCCGCGATGCAGCGACATCCTGCGGTTTTTACTTCTTTGTTTGTGTCGTTAATCCATGTGGGCGAGAATACTGGCCGCCTGGATGAGGCGTTGTTACAGTTATCTCAATACTATGAACAAGAAGTGGAAACGCGTAAGCGCATTAAATCGGCGATGCGTTATCCTATTTTTGTTATCGCATTTGTCATGATTGCTATGTTCATTTTGAATGTCAAAGTTATCCCACAATTTGCGTCTATGTTTCAAAAGTTTGGTTCTGAACTTCCCCTACCAACACGGATTTTATTAACGACGTCCGATTTTTTTGTCAACTATTGGAGTGCGATGTTAGCGCTCATCATTGGCGTTATCTTTGCCATGCGTGCTTGGATTGGGACAGAAAACGGCCGGGAGCGTTGGGATCATTTTCGCTTAAGAATGCCGATCGTTGGCGATATTATTAACCGTGCGCAGTTATCTCGCTTTTCTCGCACCTTTTCTCTTATGCTGAAAGCGGGCGTTCCGCTTAATCAAGCCTTATCACTCTCTGCTGAGGCGTTACAGAATAAATTCCTTGAAAAACGCCTACTAGAAATGAAATCCGCGATTGAAAGCGGTACCAGCTTATCGCAAACCGCGACTAATGCGAAAATCTTTACGCCTCTGGTTTTACAGATGTTAATGGTTGGCGAAGAGACGGGGCGAATTGATGAGCTATTGATGGAAGTGTCTGATTTTTATGATCGTGAAGTCGACTACGATCTAAAAACACTCACCGCAAGAATCGAACCTATACTCCTGGTGTTAGTCGCTGGTATGGTGCTGGTTTTGGCCTTAGGAATATTCATGCCTATGTGGGGCATGATGGATGCAATGAAAGGCCGGTAGATGATACATAAAGCAAAGCTGGTTATGTTAATGGTGTTAGTGATTGCCTTTGTGTTTGTCTTTCTATATCAAGCGAAAAATGTGGAAGAAAAAGCAAAAACCACAGCTTTTCACTTGGCGGTATCACAAATGAACGCGCGTGCTGTTCGTATTAAACAACTGTGGATACTGAAGAAAAAACCAGCGATGCTTGAATTTTCAGCACACGCGATTGACCTCAATCGTCAAGGGTGGCCGCTTTTAGACTCGAGCAATCGCGTATCATGCCGTGATTTACTTATCATTTTACATCCAAAAATAAAAATTCTTAAATTCTCACCTACAATAAAAAGACAACAAGTGAAATATGGGTATCGATGCCTCTATATTTACGATGATATCAATAAGATACAAGTCTCACTTGAGCAGCATGGCCTGTCTATCGTTCTGACAGATTGATTAGCATACCGCTATTATCACGAAGTGGAATATATGATTATGCAATACCGTTTTTCTCAGAAGGGTTTTTCGTTGATTGAGCTTGTGGTGGTGATTGTAGTGATCGGTTTATTGGCGGTTGCGGCGTTACCTAAGTTTATTGATGTTACCGATGAAGCCAAAAAATCAAGTATTGAAGGGGTTGCGGGTGGATTTGCCACGGCAGTGTTATCTGCCAGAGCGCAGTGGGAAGCTGAAGCAAGACCTAATGAACAAGATCATCACTCGGTGAATTACGACGGCGTCGCTTTTTGGTTAACTGAGTCAACAAGTGGCGGTCAAGAGACAGGTTTTCGTGATGGTTATCCATTGGCGGTCAATGATGGCGGAACGTACCCTAGTGCGATCACCGATGAGAGCTGTGTTGAGCTGATGGATAATTTATTGCAAAACCCACCCAAAGTCGGCACCAGTACTGAAGCTAGTCAGGATTCATCGATCAATTATTCAGCGCAAGCAGATAGTTCTGCTAATACATGTACTTATACTCAAATCGAAGGTGGAACAACACACCAATTTGAGTATGCATTAACGACCGGGCAAGTGCGAGTAAACTTACAGCCGTAATTGTCCCTTAAATTTAAAATGAAAATAGCAGTGGGAATAGCATGAAAAAACAAGGTGGTTTTACGCTAATTGAGTTAGTCGTTGTGATCGTCATTTTGGGGATTCTCGCCGTAACAGCGGCGCCTAAATTTTTGAACTTACAAGATGATGCACGCACGGCTGCAGCTGAAGGCTTGAAAGGAGCTATGAAAGGCGCGGCGGGCATTGTGTATGGTAAGTCAGCGATTAATGGTACCGAGGCTGTATCTGCTTCAACAGTTACCATTAATGGACAAAACATCGCGACCGTATTTGGTTATCCAGCGGCAACGTCCTCTGCGTTAGGAAGTGTGGTGTCAGGTCTCGGCACGGATTGGAACTTAGTGACCGGCACGGCAGCGGGCACGGTTGGCTATAGTGCGAGTGATAACCCAACAACAGCAAGTTGTTATGTCTCTTATACGCAAGCGGCGGACAGAAATAATGAACCCAATGTTGAGCTTCAAAACTGTACTAACTAAATGACATTGTTGATATAGGAGACAATGGTGGGCTCACTCACGTATTTACAGCCTTCTCGTACCAAAGTGCGAGAAGGCTGTTTTCGTTCTCAAGGTTTCACTTTGGTAGAGCTGGTTGTTGTAATCGTGCTCATAGGCATCTTATCTGTCTATGCGGCGAGTCGTTATACCGGAACCGATGACTTTTCGGCGCTTACTGCCCAAGAGCAGGCGATCTCCGTCATTCGCCAAGTGCAGTTACATCGGATGCAATCTAATGTTACTTCGCCTAATGAAAACGCCCATTATGTGCTTACTTTGCAAACGCACTGTATTGGTTCGGTTATTGCGTGTAGTCGTTCTAATCAGGAGGGGAATGACGGTTCACAAAGTAATGCGGTATTTAATTCAAACCTGACGTTTTCTTCTGTGCCTAGCCTCGACACTGTTAATTTTGATTTACTCGGTAACCCGCTTAATGATGCCCAAAATGGTCTCACAATTTTAATTCAAGCCACACAAAGCACGGCTCAAGTGTGTATTAATCGTCAAGGTTATGTACATAGAGGGGGGTGCTAGGTATGCGTTTTCCATTGCCACTTTACCCATCTCATAAACGTCACGACTCGCAAGGGTTTACGTTAATCGAAAGTATCATCGCCATGGTGTTACTTGGCTTTGCCATGGTCACATTAGTGAGCTTTTTATATCCGCAAGTTGAGCGCTCTGCTGTGCCTCATTACCAAGTTCGTGCCGCCAATCTGCAACAAGGGCTGATGACACGCATTCTCGCTTTGGATTTTGATCAGCAAAGTAGCCGTAATGGTGGTCGTTTTCGCTGCGAAGAGCGCAATAAATCCTGTACGGCTGCCAATCAATTAGGGCCTGATAGTGGTGAAACGCCCAGCGAATTTAATGATGTAGATGATTTTATCGGTTGCTGGTGGAGTGATAGTGCGGCGGACTGTGGGTCTGAGCCTATTGCTGGGCAATTAACAACGTTGCTCGAGACAAATTCACAAGCCCAATACGCGCATTTTACCATTACGATAGCCGTGCAATATATTGATGAAACAGGAGCTGTCAGTAATGAAGTGACCAACCTAAAGCGTGTTCGTTTAGTGATCAACACGGGACGTTATGGCGAATATACCTTATTTGGATTTAGAGGTAATTATTGATGCCGCGTAGCCATGGTTTTACTTTAGTTGAAATGATTCTAACAATGATTGTGAGTTCGATTTTGTTGTTAGGTATTGCCAGCTTTGTTGAGCTTGGTATGTCCGGTTATGCCGATACGGTTGCGCGACAAAAAATTCAGATCCAAGCGCAGTTCGTATTAGAAAAATTATCACGAGAGCTACGTTCGTCGGTACCGAATAGTATTGCGACCAATATTGAACCGGATGGCCGTGACTGTGTTTCTTTTTACCCAACCCGTCATGCGGGATTTTATGCGTTAAATCCACGAGAAAAACAGCTAACGTTTTTAGTCAATAACCCCCCAGTAGAGGCTGATTATGATGAGCTGTCGGCCATTATAAACCCTAGTCGTCAAGCCGATTTTTCGAGTAGCACAGGGCAGGCGCTCGTGTTAACTGAGCAGTCACTGCAAATTAATGCCTGTGACGACGAACCCGATAATCTGGCTTGTAATACTGTCACCATAAACAATTTTTCACCTTCTTTACTCAAGGGGCGATCAATTTCCAACCGTATTTATCTCTTTAATCAAAAAGTCAGCTATTGTTTAAACACGGCAACAGGAATGATGACACGCAAGGTGGGAGAGGGGAGCAATTCTGTCGGCGTCAATGTTGCCGATAGTCTTCATTCAGGAAGCTTTACTTATGAAGCGCCAACTCTACAAAGAGGGGGCTTAGTGCGTATTGCTTTAACGTTTTCTCAGCGTGATGAAGAAAGTCATTATCAGAAAGATGTACAGGTATTAAATGCGCCTTAATCGTCAGAGCCAGCAAGGCAGTGTGATCATGATTGCTATCTTTGTCATTGTGGTGATGGGTTTTCTTGCTGCCGCGTTATCGCGTATCGAGTGGTCAAATCAAGACATATTGTCACGTGAATTATTAGGGAACAAAGCGTATTTTGCCGCGCACTCCGTTAACGAGGCGGCGCTAAACACAATTTATCCATTAAACCAAGTTGACGATGTTAGCTCGGCTTGTGCTCAGTGGCAGGGCGATACAGTGACGCAAGCGCGGGTTATGCGCACCTATGAAAATTGTTCCTTGCAAACGGAATGCGTTGTGAGCGGCAGTCTACCTAGCGTGCGGATGGATTACTACCGTATTGAAAGTACGGTGACTTGCGGTACCGGGCGATTCCAAGTGCAACGTGCTGAAGATGTGTGGTTAAGGGATGAGAACAAATGATGAAACCGGCTATGGTTAGATACACATTGATGGTGATTATTTTCTTTATAAGTCTGCCAGCACAAGCGATGAGTATTGCAGAATGTGGCAACTTACGCACGGATCGAGATTTTGCTTTTAGTTTTGATGTACAAAATGGCCAAGGGTCTGAGTATGCAGGGTTGTTCTATAACTTAAACCTTTTCTCTTTTGATGTGTGGTCGGCTCAACCTCGTACTCAAAGCTCAGCGCTATTTAATGATAGTGTGTATCTAGGGCTTAATAAGAACTATCGAGTTTGGATTAGCTACCAGAGTCTATCGAGTAATGCGGGAATATTTAGCTATTACCGTTATGCCAACAGTAAGTGGACTCTTATCGGGCAAGAGTCGGTTTATTTTGGGTTATTACTGCTCAATGTGAATTTAGGTTATTACAGCTCGGGCGTGAATAACTTTGCTTGTGATAACAATACGATTTTCCCGCCTAACCCACCGGTAGAATTCGAAAAACCGTTAGTGTGTGATATTTTTCCGCAACCTGCGCAAAGTTGGGTAACGAATGGCACACGTAATTACAATCTCTTCACGCAGAATTTTTTTAGGGCAAATGCCAGTTCCGTCCGTATCAATGGGTTCTCCGAACGTTTTATTAAAGACAATCGCGTCGTGACGACTAATGCGGTCAGTGAACATCTGAAAATTGGTTTTGACACGATTAATACCTCCGCATTTAGTTCAGATAGTCGGTCAACCAATATTTGTCAGGGAATCGGTTGTGCGCCAGAAGATCTCACCCAGAAACGAAAAATAACCCCACCGCCCTTAATTAATAATACCTATAGTGCTTCTCAAGACGTGACATTGGTGGATGGTAGACAAAGCTTTAATCTCCTTGGTTTGATTGTCGCCGATGATCCTAATAGTTACCGTCGGTTGTGCAGTAATAGTACCAATAATACGAGTGCTATGTGTACGTATGTCGAAAGCTCTGCCACTAACCGTGTTGATGTGTTTATACAGCGAGATTTGCGAGTATTAAATATTAATGCCTTTGTTGACAAACTTCTCGTTGTCCATTTTAAGGACAAAATTAAGATCGAACACTTAATCTTTGAAGGTAATGTTGCCGCCTATTTTGATCAAAATAGTACGACTAATTTTTCGACCATTACTTCTGGGGTTGGGGCGCTGATGGCGTTTGAAAGCGGGGCGTGGATTAATATCTCTGATGCAGCTTTGCATAATATTGAACTACAAATGGACCACCCAGTACGCTTTTTTTATATCGGTGAAAGCAGTGCGAATTACCAATACCCCGTTTTTTATGGGCCATTAGCGGGGTTTAAAATTCAAAGTGATCAGAATATTAGTAATGGTGTCTATAAGGGGTATTTATTGGGAAACCGGGTAGAGCTAACGAGTAGTACCCGTGTTGATGGTGCCGTCACTGCGTTGGAGCTTACCATGTCTGGCTCGGCCAATATTCAGGCGTTAAATGGCAAAAATCAATGTAGTGTTCCTATTACCAATAATTATACATTGCAAATGACGCCAGCAGAAAGCTATAGCTTGTCTTGTAATAAGCAAACAATACAAATACAAGTCAGCAATGAAGATGGTACGCCAGCTACTAATTATACGGGATCGATTATTGTGTCTCCAGCCGATGGGCTAACGGTGGCAGCAGGCAGTGGTGGTTCTGGTAGTAATGGCGTCTTTAAACCGAATAACAATGGTTTACTGGAGCTTGAATTAACAGCAGGTCAAACTAAAGATATTCAGATAGCCGCATATTTATCGACACAGGAAATCAGCAAAGCGCAGCGTGGTATTTATCACTTTGTTCCTTATACCTTCGCAGTCGACCATCAAGCAGTGATTGCCAATAAACCCAAAGCTATCAACATGAAAGTGTTGTCCTGTGATAAGGGCGGAAACGCAGTCGATATTGGTTATAAGGGAACTCCAAATTATACGTCACAATGGATCGCCCCGGTCGCGGGTCAAGGTAGTCTTAGTATGAGTAATCTAGAATTTACTGATGGACAAGCTGCTGCCAATTTGATCATGACAGATTCTGGAATTCAACAAGTTACGATTAGTGATGACAATTTTAATTGCCAACAATTTGGTGATAAATGTCCAATTAAAGGGGCTGGTAAACTACAGGGCAGCTTTGAGGTTTACTCGCGTCCGTGGACATTTGCTATCTGTCCTGTCAATGGTGCTAATAATATGGATGGTAATATCTCGGATGCAGCAAGTTCTAAATTTGCGGCGGCGGGGGATAATTTTGATGTATTAGTGAAACCTCTACGGTGGTCTTCTAGCGAGAGTGTTACCGAGTCGATTTTGAGTAATAGTGCTCGCTGCGCGTTGCCAATGACCGATAACTTTTTTGATGCTAACGTCCGTCTTGCCACACAAGTTTCCCTAGTACATACGGTTGCTCAGCCTAGCGGCGGGCAGCCAGGACAATTAACACAGATAATAACTACTGAGCAGGGAACGGAGAGTAGCACTACTGATATTTCCTTGGCGAATACTCAAGGAACTCCTGGCAGTGGCATTGCATTTAACCAGCTCTCATGGAGTGAAGTTGGAGTGTTACGATTAATAGCTCAAACCAAAAATGATGGCGGGTATGTACTTCCTGAGCATAAAATTCAGCATGGTTATCGCAATGTTGGACGCTTTGCGCCACATCATTTCACGCTTGTGTCTAATGGGTGGAATTACGCAAATGATCATAGTGGTTTTGCTTATATGGACCAGCCGATAAAGTATAATTTTTTAGTCGATGCGCGCAGTCGACAGCAGAAAGTAACGCAAAACTATGCGGCGTTTCCTGCTGCTTTAAAGTCCGATATTAGTGTGTACGCACTGCATGATAATGCGTCATTGATGAATCGGGTGAGTACTAATCCCGTATCATGGAATGGCGATGTGGGACAATGGAGTGACGGTAGCCTCGCTATAGCAAATGCTGGGTTTACTTTTGCAAAACAAAACGATCCCATTCCGGTTGAGACTAGTTCAGCAGTAACCATACCCGATGGCCCTTATCGTGAGGGGTTTGGTCTTGAAGTGACCAATATTGTCGATGATGTGACATTTGATCTAGGTTCACAAGTCGCGTTTTCCCAGCAGCCAGATTTTCGTTATGGGCGCCTACAATTAGCGGATGTGGGGGGGAACTCTGATGAGCAAATTACTGTCCCAGTAGAGGCTCAATATTGGGACGGACAACAGTTTGTTATTAATACCGATGATTCGGGCAGTCAGTTTGGGGTAGAGAATACGACAGAGTCGGTTATCTGTGTTGATACACCTCAAACCTTTGCAAGCCTAAACTTAGCCCCTACACTTCAAACGGTGGGTAATGGGATTGGTGAAGGACTATCAGCCCAGCAAAGTGATAGTGAGAATCGAGGTCAGGTGCGTTTTTGGATGCGCATTGCCGATAATAGCGTACAATTAAATGTGAATGACGTAGTATGTGGGGCTGGGACATTAGCGCAGCCATGGCTACAATTTAATTGGCGTGGAAAGGGGGATGAGGATCCTTCGACACTGATTACTTTCGGTGTATTCCGTGGTAACGATAGAATTATTTATCGCGGAGAGCCTAGAATAAATAACTAACTTTGGCCATTTTACAGGTTGAGGTTAGGAATTTGTTAGAAATTACTTATTTGGCTCTATGTTTGTGCATCAATGCCTTGCTGTGATCGCGAGGCATTGGTACATTTAGAGCAATTTTTATCTTATTAATTCTTGCAGGACGAGCGAAGAATATGTTCAAAAAACTTCGTGGCATGTTTTCAAATGACCTATCGATCGATTTAGGTACTGCCAACACACTAATTTATGTAAAGGGACAAGGTATTGTTCTTGATGAGCCATCTGTGGTTGCTATTCGCCAAGATAAAGGTCGCGGCGGGAAAACAGTCGCAGCCGTTGGGCACGCAGCTAAGCAAATGCTAGGACGTACACCAGGAAATATTTCTGCGATTCGTCCAATGAAAGATGGCGTGATTGCAGATTTTTACGTAACTGAAAAAATGCTTCAGCACTTCATTCGCCAAGTGCATGATAACAGCGTATTAAAGCCAAGCCCGCGTGTTTTGGTTTGTGTCCCTTGTGGTTCAACCCAAGTAGAGCGCCGTGCAATTCGTGAATCTGCACTGGGTGCCGGAGCGCGTGAAGTGTACTTGATTGATGAACCGATGGCAGCCGCAATCGGCGCTGGTTTACGAGTGTCAGAGCCAACAGGTTCTATGGTCGTTGATATCGGCGGTGGTACAACAGAAGTGGCGGTTATCTCGCTTAATGGCGTGGTGTATTCTTCATCTGTACGTATTGGTGGTGACCGTTTTGATGAAGCCATTATCAATTATGTTCGCCGTAACTACGGTAGTTTGATTGGTGAAGCTACGGCAGAAAAAATCAAACATGAAATCGGCTCTGCTTATCCAGGTGATGAGGTACTAGAAATTGAAGTTCGTGGTCGTAACTTAGCAGAAGGCGTACCTCGCAGCTTCACGCTCAATTCCAATGAAATTCTAGAAGCGTTGCAAGAACCTCTAACGGGTATTGTGTCTGCTGTTATGGTGGCGCTAGAACAATGTCCGCCAGAACTTGCGTCTGATATTTCAGAAAACGGTATGGTGCTGACAGGTGGCGGTGCACTTCTAAAAGATGTTGATCGTTTACTGACAGAGGAAACGGGTATTCCTGTTGTGATTGCTGAAGATCCTCTTACTTGTGTCGCAAGAGGCGGCGGTAAAGCGCTAGAAATGATCGATATGCATGGCGGCGACCTCTTTAGCGAAGAGTAATTTATAAGTCAGACTTTGTATCATCAAGTCTGTAAGCAACTCTGGGATTAATAAGATGAAGCCAATATTTGGTCGAGGACCATCTCTTCCGCTACGTCTGTTCTTCGCTGTCATTATATCAGCCAGCCTTATGCTGGCTGATAGCCGTTTAGATGCTTTCTCACATGTGCGTTTTTTATTAAACAGCTTAGTCGCGCCTATCCAGTATGCAGCGGATCTACCACGGAGCTTATTCGATGGTTTTTACGAACGATTAAGTACGCATCAACATTTATTAGATTCCAATAACCAGCTTAAGCAGGAAGTACTCACTTTAAAAAGTGATTTGCTGTTATTGAATCAATATAAAGAAGAAAATAAACGTTTGCGTAAGCTGTTAGGATCCTCGTTTGTTAGGGATGAACAGAAGAAAGTCGCGGAAGTCATGGCGGTGGATACTTCTCATTACCGACATCAAGTGGTGATCAACAAAGGTCGTACTGATGGCGTATATGAAGGACAGCCTGTTATTAATGAAAAAGGGATTGTTGGACAAGTCACCTTTGTTGCCGCACATAATAGTCGTGTGTTGTTATTGGTGGACCCTAATAACGCGATTCCTGTACAAAATTTGCGTAATGATATCCGCGTGATTGCTTCTGGCAATGGCCAAAGCGATGAGATGCAGCTCGAGCATATCCCAACCAGCACAGATTTACAGGTTGGTGATATGTTAGTGACCTCGGGGTTAGGAGGCGTGTATCCAGAAGGATATCCTGTCGCTTATATTACGAATGTTGATAAAGATACACGTCGCGAGTTTGCGGCGATCAAAGCAAGGCCCGTAGTGAATTTTGAACGCTTGCGCTACTTATTGTTGATCTGGCCTCATAATGATCAGCAAAAACAATCGCTACAATCGGATATCAAAAAAATGAAGGATGAGGATAAGCGTGGTATTCACAAGTAACTGGAAAGGCCGTTTCGTCATCTGGGGAACGTTCTTTGGAGCTTTGATTCTTCAAACGATTCCGTGGCCGGGTATGTTAGATCTGTTGCGACCGTCATGGTTGCTACTGGTTATATGCTATTGGGTTTTGGCATTGCCACATCGTGTCAATGTTGGGACGGCTTTGATCATGGGCCTACTCTGGGACTTGCTGCTAGGTTCCACATTAGGTATCCGTGGCATGATGATGTCGTTGATTGTGTACATTGTTGCAATGAATTTCTTAGTGTTACGCAACATGGCATTATGGCAACAAGCGGTGGTTATTGGTTTGCTATCCGTCGCGCTCGAAGTGATGATCTTTTTGGGAGAGTATATAACTCAAGATGTCACATTCAATCCTACATCGTTATGGAGTGGGGTGATTAACTGCGTTCTATGGCCGTGGATGTTCCTTTTGTTAAGACGTGTAAGACGTCATTGGCACTTAAAATGAATTCGTATCAATTAGTACTCGCGTCAGCGTCGCCACGGCGTAAAACATTGCTAGAACAGTTAGGTTATACATTCGATGTTGTTGTCGGCAATGTTGAAGAAACTCGAGCGGACGATGAGTCGCCTTATCAGTATGTTGAAAGATTATCGGTTGATAAAGCTAGAGCTGGATTAGCGTTATCCACGCCCAATGCTTTGGTTATTGGATCTGATACGATCATTGCCTTTGGTGATCGTGTGCTAGAAAAACCGCGAGACTTTGCGGATGCGCAACGCATGCTGCGCATGTTATCTGGACACGTTCACCAAGTAATGACCGCCGTGACGGTGATGTCAGCAGAGCAGCATTATTCACAGGTTATCGTGACCGATGTTTGGTTTAGTGCTATATCTGATGACGATATCAGTGCCTATTGGCAGACTGGAGAGCCTCAAGATAAAGCCGGTTCCTATGCAATCCAAGGCATTGGCGGACGGTTTGTGACACGTATAGAAGGCAGTTATTATGCTGTTGTTGGACTGCCGTTATACGAAACCGATCAGCTTATCAAAAAATTTATTCCATAATTTTTGTCTTTAAGGGCTTATCCGGTATAGGCTCTTAAAGAGAAATAGTCTTATTACAGCCCATATCGCAATGCATTCAATAGTGTTATCCAAATTGCGATAGGGCAACTCATCTGAATTAAGGTTTACCATGTGTGCAGAGTTGCTGTTAAATGTCACGCCGAGTGAAACGCGTGTTGCAATGATTGAAGGCGGTGTCCTGCAAGAAATTCACGTTGAGCGAGAAGCAAAGCGTGGAATTGTAGGCAATATTTATAAAGGTAAAGTTAGCCGGGTTTTACCTGGCATGCAGGCGGCATTTGTCGACATTGGCTTAGATAAAGCGGCTTTTCTGCATGCATCCGATATCGTGCCTCACACTGAATGCGTATCTGAAAATGAAAAAGAGCAATTCCAAGTTCGCAATATCTCTGAGTTAGTCCGTCAAGGACAAGATCTTGTTGTACAAGTAGTGAAAGACCCATTAGGTACGAAAGGAGCGCGGCTTACGACGGATATTACTTTGCCATCGCGCTACTTAGTGTATATGCCTGGTGCAAAACATGTGGGTGTATCACAACGTATTGAAAGTGATAAACGTCGCCAGCGCTTGAAAAAAGTTGTAGAAGAGTATTGTGATGAACATGGCGGTTTTATTATTCGTACCGCGGCGGAAGCGGCAAGTGAGAAAGAACTCGCGCAAGATGCTGCGTTTTTAAAGCGCTTATGGTCTAAGGTGATGGAGCGACGTGTTAAATACAAAACGCGTTCGACCCTTTACGGTGAACCGGGGTTATCTCAGCGTTTATTACGAGACTTTGTCGCGACGGATATTACCAAAGTACTGGTGGACTCACGGCAAGAGTTTGAAAACCTCAAAGAATTTACCTCTGAATTCGTTCCTGAGTTACATGACAAGCTCGAATTATATAATGGTGATAAGCCGCTGTTTGATATGTATGACACGGAAAATGAAGTGCAGCGGTCACTAGAGCGTAAAGTCGAACTAAAATCGGGCGGATATTTGATCATCGATCAAACGGAAGCGATGACAACCGTTGATATTAATACCGGCGCTTTTGTTGGACGTCGTAACTTAGAAGAAACGATTTTCAATACCAACGTGGAAGCGACCCAAGCCATTGCCAGACAGCTGCGCCTGCGTAATTTGGGTGGCATTATTATTATCGATTTTATCGATATGGCATCTAATGAGCATCGTAAGCGAGTACTTACATCGCTTGAAGGTGCATTAAGCCAAGACCGAGTCAAAACGAACATTAATGGTTTTACTCACCTAGGTTTAGTGGAAATGACTCGCAAAAGAACCCGTGAAAGTATCGAGCATATTTTGTGTTCTTCATGTCCTACTTGTAAGGGACGAGGTAGCGTAAAAACGGTGGAAACGGTGTGTTTTGAAGTGCTACGTGAGATTACTCGAGTCAATCGAGCCTACGATGCAGATAAATTTGTTGTGTATGCATCACCTGCGGTAGCAGATACTTTACAGGGTGATGAATCCCACTCTTTAGCGGAACTCGAAGTGTTTATTGGTAAAGAAGTGCGTATTAAAGCGGAACCTCTTTACATTCAAGAACAGTTTGATGTCGTGATGATGTAATAGGGCATTGAGTGAATTCTAGATTTTCGCGTATGTTACGGATATGTATAGGGCTAACGGCGACTCTTTTAGTCCTATTGGCAGTACTGGTAACGTCATTACGAGTACTGCTACCTAACTTGAACCGTTTTCAAGGTGATATTGAACAGTGGGTCAATCAGCGTACTCATATTCACTTCACGATGAAAAATGTGCATGGCTCATGGCGTAATATTCACCCTTCCATTGTGCTACAGGATGTCTCGGCTAAATTTGCAGACAATAGCCAAGTACATTTTTCCGCAGGTCATGTAGCGATTGAGTTCGACTTACTCAAATCTATCATTGCGCAAAAGCCGGTGATTGCCGATATGACGTTGGATAAACTTAATCTAGATATCAGTTCTATTGGTTGGCAACAAAGCGATGTTCATGCACAACCGCAGCCACAAGATGAACAGCAAAACCATATTATCCAGCGTCTCGACTCGTTGCTGTTACGCCAGTTGGATAATTTCTCCCTGCGCAATTCGACCGTGTTATACCAAACCGTTTCAGGTAAAAAACGCCAATTAGATATTCAAAAACTCCGCTGGAAAAATAATGGCAGCACGCATTATGCCGAAGGAGTTGTCAGTATTGCTGATGTAAATATCAATTCATTATCGGTAGCGGCACGCTTTGAAGATCATGGTTCGCTGCGGGATATTTCTGGACAATTTTATGCAGATGGAAAAGATATTCAGGTTGGCCCTTGGCTGAGCAAGTATGCTAAAGCGAAAACGGGAATTAATAGCGGTGTTGTTAGCTTAGATGCATGGATGACATTAAAGCACAGTCAACCTGTTGACGGTTATTTGCGTTTTCAGCCGTCAGAGTTAAGTTGGAAAGATACTGAGCAGCATCATTTGTATATTGAATCTGGTGTCGTTAATTTATTACCAACAGAAAAAGGATGGAAAGTAAGTGGTCACTCACTAAAAGTGAGAACGGATGACACCTTATGGCCAGCATTGGATGTGGGGCTTAATTGGACGCCTCAAGCATGGCAGTTAAATCTATCGCAGATCGATATCAAAACGGTGATGCCATTAGCGCGCCTATTTAGTGAATCTCAAACCACGCAGCAATGGATACAGCAACTGCAGCCTCAGGGGCGACTTGAAGATATACGCGTCGCTCAAGGTCAAACTCTAGACTCGTTACACTATTCTGCCCAATTGGTGAACGGTGCCATGGCGCAGTGGAAGCTATTGCCTGAGGTTCATCATCTACAAGCTAAAGTGATTGGCTCATTAAAACAAGCTCATATTCAGGCATCATTGATTGATGACACATTGCCTTATGGTGATGTTTTTCAGGCGCCGCTGCCAATTCAGCAAGGAAAGGTTGATTTAGTTTGGCAGCAACATGAACACGGTTGGTCACTTTGGAGTGATCATGTGAAAGTGGTGACCCCCGATCTGGATGCTATCGGACAGTTTCGCTTAGATATGCCTGATGACGCCAGTCCGTTTTTGTCTTTTTACTCTGAAGTCAATTTACAAGATGCTGGCCAAACGTGGCGTTATTTACCGCGTTTAGCGTTAGGTAATGAGCTTACTAACTATCTTTCAACAGCGATTCAAGCAGGTCATGTTAATACGGCCAAATTAGTGTGGTATGGACGTTTAAGTGATTTTCCGTATCAGCAACACAATGGCATATTTCAAGCTTGGGTGGGACTTAATGATGCGCGTTTTAGCTTTGATACTGCTTGGCCACCGTTAACAGATTTACAGCTTAAGCTGCTGTTTGAAAATGATGCTATGTATTTGGATTCTCACTTTGCCAAGCTACAAAATGTTCAGGCTCAGCGCATTACCGGTGAAATCCCTGCTTTGCGCGAAAATGGCCACATTCGTTTAGAAGCGACCGCAACGGGACAAGGGGAAGATGTTAAAAATTATATGACCTCTTCGCCATTAGTTGACTCGGTTGGCGCCGCGCTTACCGCAGTGCAAGTGAAAGGCAAGGTGTCATCGAAATTTCGTTTAACAGTACCGTTTTCTTCTGATAAGGAAGTAAGGGCATGGGGTTGGGCGGATATTAAAGATAGTACCGTCAAGATTAATGCGCCAAAGATGGAGCTTAAGCACGTCGCTGGACGGATTAATTTTGATAATGATGTTGTGCAAGCCGCAGGGTTATCGGCGGAATTACTTGGGCAACCTATTTCTCTCGATTTTAACGGTGAAAGTCGCGCCCATCGTTATGGTGTTCATATTGATACTATCGGTGATTGGGATGTGAAACCGTTAGGAAAATATGCTGGCAATGAATGGATTAACCCGATTTCAGGCCATGCGCCATGGCAAATGGGAGTAGATTTACAACTCAATGATGTAGGTTTTACTTACCAGGTGGATGTGAAAGCAGGCTTAAAGAATATCGTCAGTCATTATCCTTATCCGTTAAATAAAACGGCGCAAACGCCCGGGGAGGCACATTTACAAGCCTCAGGCGATCAGGAAAAAGTGAATGCGCGTGTGTCTGTACCCAATGGCAAATATCAGACATTAATTGATATTAGCAAGCCAACGCCACGTTTAGTGGCAACGAATGCCATTCTTGGTCAAGGAACATTTGCCTTAGAACCGATTGTCGGTCATACCGCGAGTATCAACATCGATAAGATCAACCTTGATGATTGGATTAGTTTTTTAAGTAATGCTACGTCACCACAGCAAGCGAAACAAAGCGCCAAGCAGAGTAAGCCTAGCATTACGATTCCCATTCCTGAGCAGATTGATATGAAGGTCAAAACATTGACTGCCGCTGATCTTGATTGGCATGATGTGAACGGGAAATTACGCAAAAAAACCAATGATTGGAGTCTCAGTCTTAATAGCCAAGAAGTACAAGGTCATGCGACCTACCTGCCTTCGAACCAATTGAATGTATCTCTGGATCGCTTGCATCTCTATTTACCCGTATTAGAAGAAAAAGATCACGAAAAACCCATTATTGTTGAAGATAAGCCTAAGCAAACTCCATTAGTTACTGAGCTGGAACACAGTCTGTTTACATTACTGCCGAGTTTGAAGGTGAACGTGCAAGACTTCTGGTTTCAAGGATATAAAGTGGGTGAGTTGACCATGGATATGGTGCGTAAAAAGCACCAACTAAGCTGGAATAAAATCGAAATTAACAGTGGCACCAATGATGTTAAAGCCAGTATTGATTGGTTTCTCAAAGGTGACAAAACCAGTACTAAAATGAAATTAGACATGAAAGGCGAAAATAATAGTGACCTCATGGATCGTTTTGGTATTACCGCAGGTATTCAAAAAGCGCCGTTTGAATTGAATACCGACTTACAATGGAATGGGGCACCTTGGTCGATGCGCGTGAATACCTTACAAGGTAAGGTGAAATCTAAATTTGGTAAAGGTGTTATTACCGATGTGAGTGGCGCCGCTAATCTACTCGGGCTATTTAGTTTAGATTCCTTAATTCGTCGTATGAAACTCGATTTTAGCGATGTGTTTGATAAAGGCATGGCATTTACTTCCATTACAGGTACGGGCAAAATTTCACAGGGCGTATTTGTGACCAATGATATTGACATGGACGCTGTCGCTGGTGAACTAACGTTAAAAGGGCTCGCGGATCTCAACCAACGTACGGTCGATGCTCAAGCGAGTTTTGTTCCTGATATGACATCTGGGATCCCAGTATTAAGTGCGTTTGCTGTGACACCGCAAACGGCGCTTTACGTACTTGCCATTACAACGGTTATTTCACCGGTGGTAGAAGTTTTCACTGAAGTGAACTATGAAATCAAAGGTCCACTGGATCATCCAGCGGTGAAAGAGATCTCGCGGAGCAAAGGAGAATATAAGCTTCCTGAAAGTCTGCAAAAGTTAGAGAAAAAGTTAGAAGGGGAGTAGTCGCTATCATGAGTCAAGTTGGTATAGTACAAATGACCTCAGGACCATCAGTGATGGATAACCTAAAGGCATTAGAGCAACAAGTCGCGGCATTGGCAAACCAAGGCGCTCAGTGGATTGTCACGCCTGAAAACGTCATATTGTTGAGCGACTCAAAAGCCTATCATCAATATGCCGAAGAGTTAGGTGAAGGGCCAATTCAGCAACAGCTGAGCACCATCGCCCAGCGTTATGGAGTATGGTTACTGATTGGCAGTTTCCCTATTCAGCGCGAGCAAGGAGTGACCACCACGTCGATTTTGCTGGATTCTGAAGGCCAATACCAAGCAACTTATGATAAGCTGCATATGTTTGATGTCGATGTTGCCGACTCTCATCACAGTTATCGTGAATCAGATACGTTTTTACCCGGTGAGCAAGTAGTGGTGGCGAAAACGCCTTTTGGGTCACTTGGCTTGTCGATTTGTTATGACTTACGTTTTCCCCAGCTATTTTCTGAATTAAGACGACAAGGAGCAGAAATCATTGTTGTCCCCGCGGCCTTTACGGCAGTAACAGGAAAAGCTCACTGGGAAGTACTACTCCGTGCTCGAGCGATTGAAACTCAATGTTGGATTATCGCTGCAGGGCAAACCGGAACCCATCCTTGTGGAAGACAAACCTGGGGACACTCGATGGTAGTGAGTCCTTGGGGAGAGATTGTGTCTTCTTTAGAACAACACACAGGCGGCCTTGTTGTTGAGATCGATCCATCAGTTTTATCTGATATCCGACAGGCTATGCCGATTATCGAGCAATCTCGATTTTGTAATCAACTTCAATCAATAAAGAGCGAGATATGAGTATTAACCGCATCGAACAAGCACTACTTACCCCCGCAGGGCTTACAGAGCAAAACATTGCGGATACTTTGTCGAGCATAGCGACTCGTGATATCGATTATGCCGATATTTACTTTCAATCCAGCTGGCATGAGTCTCTGGTATTAGAAGACAGTATTATTAAAGATGGTTCGTTTAACATTGATTGTGGCGTTGGTGTGCGAGCCGTCAGTGGCGAAAAAACAGGATTTGCTTACTCTGACCAAATTGGTTTAGTGGGGCTTGAGCAAAGTGCTTTGGCCGCGCGTGGTATTGCTCAAGCGGGCAGTAATGCACAAGTACAAGCATTTAAACGCCAAGATACTCAGCATTACTATGCAGATACCAACCCATTAGAATCTTGGAAAAAAGAGAAAAAAACTGAATTACTGAAAGAGTTAGATGCGTATATTCGAGCGAAAGAACCATTAATCAAAGAAGTTAGTATTAGTATTAGTGGTGTGCATGAACAAATGCTGGTGGCAGCTACCGATGGTACTTATGCGGGCGATACACGTCCCTTGGTACGTTTGTCCATTTCGGTGATTGCTGAAAAAGGTGATCGTCGTGAACGTGGCAGTGCTGGTGGCGGTGGCCGTTTTAGCTACGACTATTTTTTATCGTCTCCAAACAAACAGCAAGTGGCGTTTGATTATGCTGATGAAGCTATTCGTCAAGCATTAGTCAATCTACGAGCTATTGCCGCGCCAGCCGGCACTATGCCTGTTGTTCTCGGTAATGGTTGGCCGGGTGTACTACTGCATGAAGCATTAGGACATGGTTTAGAGGGTGATTTTAACCGTAAAGATTCTTCAGTTTTCTCAGGTAAAGTCGGCGAAAAAGTGACCTCTGACCTGTGTACAATCGTTGATGATGGCACACTAAAAGATCGTCGAGGCTCCCTTAATGTCGATGATGAAGGCGTACCTGGTCAATACAATGTGTTGATTGAAAAGGGTGTCTTGAAAGGGTATATGCAAGATAAACTTAATGCGCGTTTAATGGGTGTTGCGCCTACCGGTAATGGTCGTCGTGAATCTTTTGCTCATTTGCCAATGCCACGTATGACGAACACCTATATGCTGCCTGGTCAGCACACGCCAGAAGAGATTATTGCCTCGGTTGAGAAAGGTATTTATGCGCCTAATTTTGGTGGTGGTCAGGTAGATATTACTTCGGGTAAATTTGTGTTCTCCGCATCAGAAGCTTATCTGATTGAAAACGGTAAGATCACCCAACCGGTTAAAGGGGCAACGTTGATTGGTTCAGGTATTGAAGCGATGCAGCAAGTGTCTATGGTGGGTAACGATCTCGATTTGGATCATGGTGTAGGCGTATGCGGTAAAGCAGGTCAAAGTGTGCCTGTTGGTGTTGGTCAGCCGACATTAAAATTGGATGCGCTAACCGTAGGTGGTACTGAATAACCACTCGGGTTTGAAGAGCATAATAATCCGCGACGCCAAGCGGTGTCGCGGATTAAATCATACTGGTTAGATTGTTAATCCATCTCGCTCAAGAGGACAACTCATACATCGTGCCCCGCCGCGCCCCCGACCGAGTTCATTTCCAGGTACCGTCAGTACTTTAATCCCAGCCTTGTCGTATTTCTCATTGGTATAGACATTACGCTCATAACCAATCACCACCCCAGGACGAACGGTGAGTACGTTATTGGCATCATTCCATTGCTCGCGCTCCGCTTCGTAACTATTACCCCCTGTGGTAATAATATTAAGATGATCAACGTCGAGCGCGGATTCTATTGCGTTTACATAATCATGGGATGCTTCTGCTCGTAAGCCGTGGCCGTTGTCATTAGGGGTTAAACGCCAGGTTTCGAGATCACTGCGCATAATTTCTGGGTACACCGAAAAGATATTCGTATCCATATGTGTGATAACCGTGTCTAAATGCATACAGGATCGATGTTTAGGTAAATTAATCGCGATGACTTCTTTGGCTTGGCCATGTTGAAACAGATTGGCAGCTAAGTTTTCTATGCCTTGAGCTGAGGTGCGCTCCGACATACCAACTAATACTGAACCATTACCAATCACTAACACATCGCCACCTTCGATATTGGCGTTGTCATAGTGCAAATCATCATCACCAAAATATTTAATGAAATCTTGCCCAGCAAAGAGCGGATGCCAACGATAAATCGCGCGTAAGTGATTGGTTTCTCTTTGGCGTGCCTTTTTACTCATAGGGTTTAATGATACGCCTTGGTAAATCCAGCATGAGGTATCGCGAGTAAATAAATGATTAGGCAGTGGCTCAATGACAAAATCGAGCGGATGATGCATGCTGGGTAGCATGGATGATGATGTAAGTGGTAGTTCAGAGTAGGCCAGCCCACCGAGGAGTAAGGTAGCAAGGTGAGCATGATCCTGACTGGCAAGATACTGACGTAGTTCTTGGGCGAAAGTAGGGCCATAGCGAAAATAAGAAATCTGCGTGTTCAGTAACCACTGCTTGGCTTCTGGTATGGCCAACGTCTGTTCTAATAGATCGTGTAGCATAAGAACGTCGACGCCCTGATCTCGCAGAGTCTGAGCAAAGACATCGTGTTCTTTGCCTGCTTCCTCGACGGCAAGCACGTCATCAAATAATAAATCATGACAATTTGATGGCGTGAGATGAGTAAGTGCCCGTTCTGGGCGATTGAGTAAGACTCGGCGTAGTTGGCCGACTTCTGACCCTACATACAGCTGGCTCATTGGATTTCCTTCCACATTTTCCTACCCTAGTTATGACAAGTTTGCCGCCAACTTGCAAGGGGTTACGCTGGATTGAGCACGACCCAGTATGCATACTGAGTATGGAAACGATGTGATAAAGGGGATTTGACTATATTCGCTTAAAAATACCAGATAAGTTGTCAAAAAAGATCCACCAAGATCCGTCTTGTGGGTGGTAATCTGCGGCGATCCGTGCCATATTTCGCACCAGAAAACCGATCCTATTTTGACTATCCGGAGCACACTATGTCTCACGAAGATGATTATCTATCTGTAGAAGAATTAATCGAGATCCAAAAAGAAGAAACTCGAGATATTATTCAAGCTTTATTAGAAGATGGTAGTGATCCCGATGCGCTATACGATATCGAGCATCATTTATTTGCAGAACAATTCGAGACTTTAGAAAAAGCCGCCGTCGATGCCTTTAAGTTGGGCTTTGAAGTATTAGAAGCGGAAGAAACTGAAGACGAAGAAGGTAACAAACTGTTATGTTTTGATGCCACTATGCAATCGACATTAGATCCTGAAGCGATTGATGCGCAAGTCGAAAAAATGATTCATCTCGCTGAAAAATTTGACATTATTTATGATGGTTGGGGGACGTTTTACGAAGGTGAAGATGCGCTTTACCCAGAAGAAGACGACGAAGAATAACGATAAATTAGATACTCATCTAGTTTCCTAATAAATGCCAGTGCTGACACTGGCATTTTTATTTTCAGTTCGATATAAAGGACTGATAAAATTCCATACGATAGTAATTTATGCAGTTGATCCTCGCCCAGCCTTGGCAATTATCTCCCTTGACCGACCTCTCTTTACCGCAAAATGATCTTATTCTCCCGGCACCGTTAAGTGCAGCTTTGCCAGATAGTGTCTCTGAAAGCGATGTTATGAAGCAAGAGTGGCACTTGATGCATGATATTGAGGTAGAAGACGCCATCCATTGCCGTATTGCCGCTTATGATTTAATTCTTGATGGTATTGAATATTATGCAGAGGTGAGAATTAATGGCGTGGCGGTATTGGATTGCGATCGCACACAGCGACAATACCGAAAAGATATTACCTCACTTATCAATGTGGGCAAAAATCGTATTGAAATCCTGTTTGTACAGGAAGACGACGATTTATTAGATGATGAATGTAAGGCCATGATTCTACCAAGTCGTGACGTACGTTTAGGCATATGGCAAGCCCCTCGCATTGAGTTAATCAAACATGTGCGTTTATGCAGTGTGACCACCGAGCAGGTATGGCACCATGGCGATGTATGCGAGTTATTAGTGGCGGTGAACTATGAAGTATTAAAGTCTGATTTGCTTGCAGCTACCGTAAAATTCGCTGGATTATCGTATCAAGTTCCATTAGATATGCGCGCAAACACAGCGCAGAGTATTTTTTATATCGATGCGCCGCAGCGTTATTGTTCAGATGATCCTGATTCTGATTATCAAGTCCACGTCGAGGTGGATGAGCAGGTTATCGTCACGTCGGTACGGTTTTAGTTATCAAGTGGTGTAGATAGAGCTGACAGAATGTCTGTGTAGTCGGAATACGACCCAAAAGGGCCGTATCATTATCGTTGCTGATAACCTATGGGGTAGGCTTTAAAACCAAGACATGTACAGGGGAGTGCTCGACAACTTTGCTGGCAACAGAGCCTAACACCACTTTATTTACAGTTGAACGCTTATGGCTTGGCATAACAATAAGATCGATATTGTGCTGCTCTGCGTATTCAATAATCGTCGTGTATGGACGCCCTTCAGCCACATAGGTATGACACTCGATGTCTGTATCCACATGGGCTTGCGCAAATTGCTGGAGTTGCACGCTCGTGTCCGCTTTCATTTTATGGGCGGCGTCTTTCGGGAAATAAGAGGCAACCATAGAGAGATGAATGCCTGGGACGACGGTAATAAGATGCAATTGACTACCGCTTTGTTTCGCGAGCCATACAGCTTGTGCTACGGCTTTATCGCAAAACCCTTTCTCATTAAGATCGACTGGAACAAGAATGTTGTTGTACATAGAGCTCTCTCTGTATTAAAGACATAAAAGAATGCCTGACCGGAGCCAGGCATTGAGATTATTGCTTTTTCTTTGCGCGTCTTCTTTGATTCCACGCCAGTAAAAGTGTCAAAAATAGTGCAGGGATAAATACCCACTCTTTTAATGGACGGTCGTTTTCAATAATGAGATTTTTAATCTCCCAATCAAAATCAATCCCGGCTTTTTCCGCGGGGCTACCAAATTCCACCATATCAACTTTCATTTGATCTGGCTGAGGACTTAACATAAGTCCCATCGAGTCAATACGAGCTTGCGCTGTCTTGGCGTCGTCTTCAAATGGTAACGTCACTACTTTTGATACATGGTCACCATCAAGCGTATCGCCGGCAACCAGCATTTTGATGGGATGACCGACTTGTGCCTTAGCGACGACTTGTTCTAGCTGAGTACCAGGCACCGTTTGTGTCGCGGGATAAACCATATCCCACCAAAAACCAGGACGGAAGAATGTGAAGGTTAGGGCAAGCAGCAATACGGTTTCCCACCACTTGGTTTTTGTAAACCAAAAGCCTTGGGTGGCCGCAGAAAATAACAACATAGCGGTCACGGCCGAGAAAATGGTAAGAGCTAAATGCCACCATGTATCAATACCAATTAATAATAAGTTGGTATTAAACACAAACATAAAGGGCAAAATTGCAGTACGAATATCGTAGGTGAACCCTTGTATACCAGTCTTAATCGGATCGGATTTGGCAATTGCAGCCGCCGCAAAAGCAGCCAAACCAACAGGGGGAGTGTCGTCTGCAAGAATACCGAAATAAAACACAAACAAGTGCACAGCAATCAGTGGGATGATTAATCCGTGTTGAGCACCTAAGGTCACGATGACTGGAGCCATTAGCGTGGAAACCACGATATAGTTAGCAGTGGTTGGCAAGCCCATACCTAAAACCAGGCTAATTACTGCGGTAAAGAGCAGCATTAATATGACACTACCACCGGAGATGAACTCGACAAAATCGGTCATGACTAAGCCAATCCCGGTTAGCGTCACTACGCCCACGACGGTACCAGCTGCTGCTGTGGCAACACCAATGCCAATCATATTACGAGCGCCAGAGACTAGGCTATCTAATAGGTCTTGAACACCGACTTTAAAGGCTTTTGCTGTGTCATTGCTTTGCTGGAAGTAAGCCATTAACGGACGTTGCGTCAAAATGATAAAAATCATAAAGACCGTCGCCCAAAACGCCGATAAACCTGGCGAGAAGCGCTCTACCGTCAAACACCATACCAAGACAACAATCGGCAATAAGAAGTGCAGACCCGATTTCACCGTCGGTCCTGTTTCTGGGACTTCTGTCATGTCTTCAGCCAATTCTTGTGCGTGCTCTTGGTATTTCGACGATAGCTTAACAAGGAAAAAGTAAGCGATGAGCAGAGCGCCAGACATCAGCGGAGTGGCGGCATCACCAAAGGCGTCTTTTGTCCAGCCCACACCATAGTAGATCGCAACACTTAATACACAAAGACCAAGTAATGTGGTTAAGAACGACGTAAAGCCTTGTAAGGCGGTTTTAGTGGTACGGCGCGGTAGGCCAACCATTCCGGCTTTGCAGGCTTCTAAGTGCACAATATACAGTAGCGCGATATAAGAAATTAACGCGGGTAAAATGGCTGCTTTAATGACTTCTACGTAAGAAATACCGACATATTCCACCATCAAGAAAGCGGCAGCTCCCATAATTGGCGGAGTCAGCTGACCATTGGTTGATGCGGCAACTTCCACAGCACCGGCTTTTTCTGCAGGAAAGCCGACTTTTTTCATTAGTGGAATAGTGAACGTACCCGTAGTCACGACATTGGCAATAGAAGAGCCTGAGACTAAACCCGATAAACCGGAAGCAACCACTGCAGCTTTAGCTGGGCCTCCTTTCATGTGTCCCAATAGTGAAAACGCGACACGGATAAAGTATGAGCCGGCCCCAGCACGTTCTAACATGGCGCCGAATAATACAAATAGGAAAACGAACGAGGTGGAAACGCCGAGGGCAACGCCAAACACACCTTCAGTCGTCAGCCAAAGATGCGACATCGCTTTATTTAAGCTTGCGCCTTTATGAGCAATCACATCGGGCATGTAGGGACCGGCGAATGTGTACAATAAGAAAACACAGGCTACGGCCATTAATGGTGGCCCAAGGGCACGACGTGTTGCTTCTAATAGCAGCACCATACCTATAACCGCGACGACAATATCGAGTGTCGTGGGGGCCCCAGAGCGATTGGCGAGCGCTTCATAAAATAGATAAATATAAGCGGCCGAAAATCCACCTAATAACGATAAGATCCAATCTGCCGCTGGAATACGATCGCGAGGCGAGCCTTTAAAAGCAGGGTAGGCTGTAAACGCCAAAAAAATCGCAAACATAAGGTGGATCGAACGAGCTTCGGTATCGTTCAAGACCCCAAAATTAAAAATGAATGGTAGTGGTGAGGCATACCATAGTTGGAACAGTGACCAACACAGCGGCACAAACCAGAGAATTCTGCCGGGGATTCCGCCAGGATTACGCGCGCCCGAATCAGTTTGCGCGACCATCTCTTGCACGTCAGGAGACGACGTTTGAGTCTGCGACATGTACTTTTCCTTATTATTTATAGTATTGAATATTTGGAATGAACAATGTTTTCTAGGTCTGAAAACAAAAGCTAACACACAAGGGAGTCGGTGCTAGTTAATAGGCAGGAAGAATACCTTCCTGCCAAAGTTGTACTGATTACATCGAGCTAACGTGGTGTTATTTTAGTAAGCCGACTTCTTTGTAATACTTAACTGCACCAGGGTGAAGAGGAATAGAGATACCGTTTGTTACCATATCTTCTTTCTTCAAGTGGGCAAATGCTGGATGTAAACGTTTGAATGTTGAAAAGTTCTCAAACACGGCTTTCGCAACATTATAAGCAACTTTATCGGATACATCAGTGCTGGTAACCATTGTCGCGGCGACACCAAAGCTTTTCACATCTTTGTCTGTACCACGATACATACCCGCTGGTACGTTGGTGTAAGTATAGTATGGATGCTCTTTAACGATTTTATCGATTTCAGGGCCGGTTGCAGGGACTAATTTTGCGTCACACGATGTGGTTGCTTCTTTGATAGAACCATTCGGGTGACCGACCATGTAAATAAAGGCATCGATTTTGTTATCACATAGTGCTTGAGAACGTTCAGACCCTTTTAGTTCAGACGCTAACGTAAAGCTGTCTTTTGTCCAACCAAATGCATTCATGACGACTTTCATGGTTGCACGGTCACCAGAACCTGGGTTACCGATGTTGACACGTTTACCTGCTAGATCGCTAACGTTATTGATACCTGAATCGGCACGCGCAATGATGTTGAAAGGTTCAGTATGCAAAGAGAACATTGCACGTAGTTTTTTGTAGGGGCCTTGCTCTTTAAATTGGCTTGTGCCGTTATAACCATGATATTGCCAATCAGATTGTACAATACCAAAATCCAACTCACCGGCACGGATAGTGTTGACGTTGTAGATAGAGCCACCAGTGGACTCAACCGAACAACGAATATCATGGGATTTGCGTTCTTTATTAACCAGTTTACAAATCGCACCGCCTGTTGGGTAATAAACACCCGTCACTGAACCAGTACCTATTGTAATGAATTCTTGTGCGCTGACTGAGCTTGCACCAAAAGCAGCCGTGGCGATCACGCCAACCTGAAATAGCTTATGTAATTTCATGAGTTCCTTTCCTTTGTTTTTACTCTCGTTGCTTGATTGAGGTAACCAAACAGCCCCATCGTTGGAGCTCAAGATTCCCATTGCAAAAGTGCATGGAATTGAATAGATCATACCAAAAATTGAGTAGAAAAATGCGGGGGAGGTGGCGATTGTATTAAGACAAGGAGAATAAAGATTCGTAAATATTATGTAAATTAGAGATAATTTAATTAAAAATCATTAGGTTACATTAAATATCTAGCCTTGCTCTTAATTTTTACTAATGTGATCTATCTCACACACTTTTAACTCTGTGTATGAGATAGAGAACCATAACTGTGCGCTGTGACAAGAATATTAGCCAGCGTATTCAAATAATTCACAGACAGATGCGAACAATTGTTCTGTCGGAATATCTGCTGTTGGCGTGATGAAAATCGTGTCATCGCCCGCGACAACACCTAGAATCCCTTCCGATTTTCCTAGCGAATCTAATAAGCGTGCAATTAATTGCGCTGCGCCTGGGCCGGTGTGAATCACGACAAGTGCTGGGTTATGATCGACATCAAGTACTAACTCTCTTAATGAGCTCGATACTGTCGGCACGCCAAGCTCTGCAGGTAAACAATACACCATTTCCATTTTTGCATTACGAGTACGTACAGCGCCAAACTTAGTGAGCATTCGTGATACTTTCGATTGGTTAATATTATCGAACCCTTCATTCTTGAGTGCGTCGACAATATCGCCTTGTGAGCCAAAGCGCTCTTCTTTTAGTAAGGCTTTAAAAGCGCGAACTAGGCTATCTTGTTTATCTGTATTTCGCATGTCTGTTCTTATTCATTTAATAACGGAAAGGATGATGCATATTCTCGCATAGCTATGCATATTTCGCCAACTTCTTAATGAAATGTCTCTAAAACCCTTTCTTGTACCACAAATTTTTACATTATTATTATGAGTTTTATTGGTGATTTCTCAGATTATATTCATAATCACGTCCCCTTTGTGAAGCGTGTCAGAACCTCGATGGCTCACTTTTGCAAATGGTCATTTAATAGACTGTAATTGAATCGTTTATTAAATGACCATCATCGAAAAACGTATGTCTAGCTTATGAATCTAGCCTGATCAGACCTAAGGGTCTTGAGGAGAAATTGCATGAAAGTTGCTGTTATTGGTGCTGCCGGTGGTATTGGCCAAGCTCTTGCCTTACTACTAAAAAATCGACTACCTGCCGGTTCTAATTTGGCGTTGTATGATATAGCACCTGTGACTCCCGGAGTTGCGGCTGATCTTAGTCATATTCCTACGCCTGTCTCGATCAAAGGGTATTGTGGAGAAGATCCCTCTCCGGCGTTACGGGGCGCTGATGTGGTTTTGATTTCGGCTGGCGTCGCTCGCAAGCCTGGAATGGACCGTTCTGATTTATTTAATGTTAATGCGGGCATAGTAAAATCCATTGCTGAAAAAGTGGCAGAGTGTTGTCCGAAAGCATGCATTGGACTGATTACTAACCCTGTGAATACAACCGTACCGATTTTTGCTGAAGTAATGAAAAAAGCAGGAGTGTATGACAAAACCAAATTATTTGGGGTCACAACTCTTGATGTGATTCGCGCAGAAACGTTTGTTGCGGAGTTGAAAGGTAAAGACTCACGGGAAGTACGAGTCCCTGTGATTGGAGGGCATTCGGGCGTGACGATTTTACCTTTATTGTCTCAGGTCCAAGGTGTTGAGTTTTCTGAAGAAGAAGTTGATGCCTTGACGCGCCGTATTCAAAATGCCGGCACAGAAGTGGTTGAAGCTAAAGCAGGGGCAGGATCTGCAACATTATCAATGGGGCAGGCTGCTTGTCGTTTCGGGTTGGCATTGGTTGACGCCTTGCAAGGTAAAGAAAATATCATTGAGTATGCTTATGTAGAAAGCGGTAGTCCTCATGCAACCTTCTTCGCCCAGCCAGTCAAACTGGGTAAAACTGGAGCAGAAGCGGTCTTAGAGTACGGCAAACTTAGTTCTTATGAACAAACGGCACTTGATGGCATGTTAGAGGTATTGCAGAGCGATATTCAAGCTGGGATCGATTTTACGCAAGCATAAAGATCAGGCTGGTTGTGACTGAGTGATATTAAATGATTAAGCCGGCGCACTTGTGCGTCGGCTTAATCATATTTGCTTTTGTGCCTACGAGTTACTTCGTACGATTGACAGCCATATGCGCCAAGGTAACCAGCGCCTGTTTATAGTCACTCTCAGGCAAGATAGCGAGTTCAGCAATCGCTTTGTCTGCTTCTTCTTGTGCCTTTTGCGAGGTATAAGCCAGAGAGCCGGCTTGATCCATTGCCGCAAGAATCTCATCAAGATGATCCATACCATTGGCGTGTTCGATCGCATCGCGGATCAATTGAGTTTGTTTGGGATCACCGTGACGCATTGCGTGCAGTAGCGGGAGCGTCGGTTTGCCTTCGGCAAGGTCATCGCCCACATTCTTACCCATATCTTTGCCATCTGAGGCGTAATCCATCACATCATCAACCAACTGGAATGCAGTACCAAGGTAGCGACCATAATTTTTCAAAGCGTTCTCGACAGGCTCTGGCGCTTCGACCAATAGAGCACCAATTTGTGTCGCCGCTTCAAATAATCGTGCGGTTTTTGAATAAATCACCTGCATGTAGCTTGCTTCACTTGTGTCAGGATCATTACAGTTCATTAGCTGCTGCACTTCACCTTCTGCGATTACATTCACCGCATCACTCATGACTTCCAAGATTTTTAATGATCCAAGTTGAGTCATCATTTGGAAAGAGCGAGTGTAGATATAATCACCAACAAGAACACTTGCGGCATTACCAAATGCGGCGTTAGCCGTCGCTTTACCGCGGCGCATATCGGATTCATCCACCACATCATCATGCAGAAGTGTTGCGGTATGAATAAACTCGATAAACGCGGCGGCAAGCGTATGTTTATCACCCTCATAATCAAGGGCTTTAGCTGACAAAAGTGCCAGTAATGGGCGTAGGCGTTTGCCTCCGCCACTCACAATATAAAAACCAAGTTGGTTTATGAGGGAGACATCTGAGTTCAATTGCGCTTGAATGATTTCATTCACTTTTGCCATATCATTGGCAGTAAGCGCTTGGATAGCTTTAAAATCCATGGTAAATCCGGCTGAAGTTGTAGCTGTGACAGCGTGTATGTGCTTCGGTAATTCCTGAATAATACACTAAAAAACGTTGATTAATATATGTCAGAAAGGCATGATCTCGTCACTTTTCTTTGGCGATTAGCTTTTCGCCAATTTTTTTTAAATATGGCTTGTCATAGGGATGCCATTCGAGTAGAATCTGCGCCCTATTGATGATTAGTTTAGCGCACACCCAAAATGCCAAAATATTACGCATACGGCTGTGCGGAAAAAGCGGAGTAAAATATGTACGCTGTTTTCCAATCTGGTGGTAAACAACACCGTGTAAGCGAAGGTCAAACCCTTCGTTTAGAGAAATTAGACGTTGAAACTGGTGCAACTGTTGAATTTGATAAAGTTCTTTTAGTTGCTAACGGTGAAGAAATTCAAGTTGGTGCACCTCTTTTAGAAGGTGGCAAAGTGACTGCAGAAGTTGTACAACACGGTCGTGGCGACAAAATTAAAGTCGTTAAATTCCGTCGTCGTAAGCATTCTCGTCAACAGCAAGGTCACCGTCAGTGGTTCACGGAAGTGAAAATCACTGGTATCAACGCTTAAGTTATTAGGAGAGTCTAAGAATGGCACACAAAAAAGCTGGTGGTTCTACTCGTAACGGTCGCGATTCAGAAAGTAAACGCCTAGGTGTTAAACGTTTCGGTGGCGAATCTGTTCTTGCAGGTAACATCATTGTTCGTCAACGTGGTACTAAATTCCACGCTGGTAACAACGTTGGTATCGGTAAAGACCACACTCTATTTGCTTTATCTGACGGTAAAGTTAAATTTGAAGTGAAAGGTCCTAAGAGCCGTAAATTCGTTAGCATCGATTCTGAATAAGTTTAGTTTCTAACTGAATTTAAAAGCCCTGCCGTTAGGTGGGGTTTTTTATTTATCTAGCGATCAAAAATGATCGTGGTATAAATAATAAGAGAGACGCAATAATACTGAATGTGGTAAGTGGAATTCAGCGGTCATTTGACCTTAGTTCTGCTATTATTTATATCATTGTCAGTAAATGATATTGCAACGCAAATATGCGGAGTAAGAGATGAAATTCGTTGATGAAGCGGTAGTAAAGGTTCAAGCAGGAGACGGCGGTAACGGTATCGTGAGTTTCTGGCGTGAAAAATTTGTTGCCAAAGGCGGCCCTGATGGCGGCGACGGTGGCGATGGCGGCGATATTTATATCGAAGCTGATGAAAACCTTAACACCCTTATCGATTACCATTTCCAGCGCTTTTATTCAGCCGACCGTGGTAAAAACGGTGGTGGCGGTAACTGTACTGGTAAGCGTGGTAATGACAAAGTAATGCGTGTGCCAATAGGGACACGTGCAATTGATATCCACACGAATGAAGTTGTGGGTGAAGTTGCTGAACATGGTAAACGTGTCATGATCGCGAAAGGCGGTTGGCACGGTCTAGGTAATACCCGATTTAAATCGTCTGTTAACCGTGCACCACGTCAAAAAACAATGGGAACGAAAGGGGAAGTTCGTGAACTTCGTCTTGAGCTACTCTTGTTAGCGGATGTGGGTATGCTTGGTTTACCAAATGCGGGTAAATCGACCTTTATTCGTTCTGTTTCTGCGGCGAAACCCAAAGTGGCTGATTATCCATTTACCACCTTAGTTCCAAGCTTAGGTGTTGTCAGTGTATTACCAGAGAAAAGCTTTGTTGTTGCAGATATTCCAGGCCTTATTGAAGGTGCTGCCGATGGTGCCGGACTGGGTATTCGATTCTTGAAGCACTTAGAGCGTTGTCGCGCACTATTGCACATGATCGACATTATGCCTGTTGATCAAAGTGATCCCGTGCAAAATGCCCTGACGGTGATTGACGAACTTGAACAATACAGCGACAAACTGGCGGATAAGCCACGTTGGTTAGTATTTAATAAAGTTGATCTGCTTCCTGAAGAAGAAGCCGATGAGATCATTAATAATGTCGTTGAAGCGCTTGGCTGGGACGATCGTTACTACCGTATCTCTGCGATCAACCGTAATGGTACGAAAGATCTGTGCATGCAGTTAGCTGAATTCATTGAAACAGTACCGCGTGAAGAGCAGACCGTGACAACGGAAGAATCGAAAGTTGATTTCATGTGGGATGATTACCATGAAACAGCGATGCAGAGTGAAAACGTTGTAACAGAAGATGATTGGGATGACTGGGACGATGAAGAGGATGACGGCCACGTTATCTACGTTCGTGAGTAATATCTCGATATTTCTTGATAAGCCGCAATACCTATTGCGGCTTTTTTATGTCTAAATAACACTCATGGACTGAGTAATAGGGTATAAGCTCGTGTGTATTCTCAGTTGGTGTGAGTGAAGTCGTGATTGAGAGAGCCAAAACATGTCATCAAAGCAACGGGAGATATCTCGTTTAATTGCACAAGCCGGTAGAATGTTACTTGCCCACGGGGCAGAGAGTACACTCGTAGGCGATATTATGAAGCGGATAGGTTTAGCCAGTGGTATGAGCGAAGTCGAGGTGTCGCTTTCTGCAAGCTCATTAGTTGTGACTACTGTTTATCAAGGACATTGTATTACCACGACAAGACGCTGTGCTGATAGTGGATTGAACATGCAGATTGTGACCGAAGTACAGCGTATTTGTATCATGATGGAGCATGGGGTGTTAGATCATACACTTGCTCAGCATAAACTGGATCATTTAGCGCCTAATCGATATAACCGTTGGGTTGTGATCGTTATGATTGGTTTATCTTGTGCTTCTTTTGCCCGCTTAGCAGGGGGAGATTGGATGGTGTTCGCGATGACTTTTCTCGCGTCCGCAGTGGGAATGTTTTTTCGTCAAGAAATGGCCTCAAGACATTTCAATCCATTACTCAATTTCGCCGCCACTGCTTTTGTAACCTCGCTGATATCGACGCAAGCTGTCCGTTTTAATCTCGGTAATGTTCCTACGTTGGTGATGGCCTCATCTGTTTTGATGCTCGTCCCTGGATTTCCCTTAATTAACTCGGTGGCTGATATGCTCAAAGGTTATGTCAATATGGGGATTGCTCGTTTTGCATTTGGGAGTTTGCTGACGCTATCGATTTGTTTGGGGATCATCGCGGCTATGCGCGTAACCGGTGTGTGGGGGTGGGCGGTATGATGGATGTTATACTGGGTTTGGCCAATGATATGTTCTTTGCTGCTATTCCCGCGATTGGGTTCGCTTTGGTGTTTAACGTGCCTGTCCACGCTCTACGTTACTGCGCCATTTTAGGAGCCGTCGGCCATGGTTGCCGGTTTATCATGATGCATCAAGGATGGCCGATTGAGTGGTCGACCTTTTTTGCGGCGACTATCGTCAGTTTCATTGGTGTCTATTGGTCAAAACGCTTTTTAGCTCATCCTAAGGTGTTTACTGTCGCGGGAGTGATTCCTATGGTGCCGGGAGTATTTGCCTATAAAGCTATGATTGCGTTAGTACAGATTAACCATGACGGTTTTTCTTTGGCTTTAATGGAATCGCTAATGGAAAACTTTTTGAAAGCGATGTTCATCTTGATTGGTTTGGCTATTGGTCTTGCTGTGCCGGGGCTGTTATTCTATCGCGGAAAATCCATTATTTAATCGCTAACCTTATAAATCAGGAAAACCGCATGTTGATAAGTATGATTGCCGCTATGGCCAATAATCGCGTTATAGGACAAGACAATCAGATGCCTTGGCATTTACCCGCAGATTTTGCATGGTTTAAGCGCTGTACTTTGGGTAAGCCGGTTATTATGGGACGTAAAACTTATGAATCTATTGGTCGACCATTACCGGGACGTCCCAATATTGTTATTAGCCGTGATAGTGATCTGCTGATTGAAGGGGTGTCTACAGTAACCTCTATTGATGAAGCGCTGGCTTTGAGTGCCGACTATGCAGAAGTGATGGTGATTGGTGGTGGAAGCATTTATGCGGCCTGTTTACCTCGTGCTGACCGCTTATATATTACCGAAATTAACGCCGATTTAATCGGGGATACGCATTTCCCTGATTGGGGGGAAGGCTGGCACGAAACCTATCGCGAGCACTATGCTGCTGATGAGAAAAATCAATATAATATGGAATTTGTTATTCTAGATAAGTAATCCATAGATTGGTATTGCCAGAGCTTTATACTATAGTGCCGGGGACTCACCCGGCACTATAATCTCTAATAACTAATCGTCTCTAATAACCAATAGCACCTAAGAACTGATAGTACCTAAGAACTGATTGTGACGCGTCACTATTTATTTTTGAGTGAGCGTTGCTCAAAGAAGGTTTGATCCTCCCAGCGCAGCATGGTTAAACACCCGCCCCAAACACAGCCAGTATCGAGCCCAAAAAGCCCCTGGCTATGATAACCCTCTAATGCAGCCCAATGGCCAAATATAATCGGTTTATCAAATGTAACGCGCTCAGGGACTTCAAACCATGGAATAATGGTTGGGTCTTGAATATCTTTGGGTGGACGCTTGCATTGCATATCTAAACGCCCATCGGAGTAGCAAAAACGCATACGAGTAAAAGCGTTAATAATATAACGATAGCGCTCTAGGCCACGAAGGTCTTCTCGCCAAAAATCGGGCTGATTTTCATACATATTCCTCAGTAACCATTGCCAATCTCCTTGATGCAGAATTGCTTCTACTTCGCGAGCCGCACTGCGCGCCGTGGCGAGATCCCATTGTGGTGAAATGCCGGCATGACACATGACAAACTCTGCATGTTCGGCTAAAAGTGGTTGCTGGCGTAGCCAATTAAGTAGCTCGGTTTTATCTGGAGCAGAAAAAATTGGTTGAGTTAAATCTTTGGGTTTAGGCGAGTGGATACCCAGTGATACGGCAAGTAAATGGAGATCATGGTTGCCCAGAATGACTTGAGCTGAGTCACCGAGGTTACGCACAAAGCGTAATGTTTCTAATGATTTAGGCCCCCTTGCAACAAGATCACCTGCTAACCACAGTTGGTCGTGCTGCGAGTTAAACTGGACCTGCTCTAATAATAGTTGCAGCTCGTCAAGACACCCTTGGATATCTCCAACAATATAGGTCGCCATATCACCTCTCTAATGTAAAACGTTGGGCATTGCTAAGCGAAAAGGTGCAATGTCCGCCATAAATTCGTTACCTTCATGATCATTCATAACATAATGACCCTGCATAACGCCAACGGGAGTTTCAATCGAGGTACCACTGGTGTAAGTGTATTCTTGCTGGCTATCAATGACAGGTTGTTCACCCACCACACCATCACCTTCAACGGTGATTTGCTTGCCGTTGGCATCGGTAATGAGCCAGCGCCGACTCATCAGCTGAACCGAATGTTGAGTGAGGTTTTTGACGGTAATAAGATACGCGAAGATATAATGGTTTTTTTCAGGAGTGGATTGTTCAGAAATGTATTTGGTTTGAACGTGAATCTGAATGCCAGTTTGATGGTTCATTTAGCTTCCTTGTATGATCTGCAAATACAAATAGGACGACATCATGTCGTCCTATAAAGAGGTTGTTTAAGCAGTATGATTCGCATCAAGCCAGTTAGCTAGCGTCACGAACTGCTCTAAGGTGAGGTTCTCTGGGCGCATGCTAGACACAATTCCGAGAGACTCTAAGGTTTCTGCATCGACCAGACCTTTGTAGCAATTACGTACCGTTTTACGGCGCTGGTTAAATCCGTCTCTGACGACACGTTCTAGCCATTTCATGCTGGTTGTCGGATGCGGTAACACATCATATGGAACCAATCGAACCACTGCAGAGTCCACTTTAGGTGGCGGTACGAAAGCCGTTGGTGGCACTTCTAATACAGGCACTACTTTACAGTAGTACTGTGCCATAACGGTTAAGCGACCATATGCTTTACTACCAGGGCCGGCCGCAAGACGTTTTACCACTTCTTTTTGCAGCATAAAGTGCATATCAAGAATATCAGCATGATACTCAAATAAGTGGAACATCAGTGGTGTTGAAATGTTATATGGCAAGTTGCCGAAAATACGCAAAGGTTCATTAGGCTTAACCAGGGTCGAAAAATCAAAGCGCATTGCATCGCCTTCATGAATCGTCAGTTTGTCAGCTAAATCAGGATGAGTGCGTAAACGCTCTGCCAAATCACGGTCAAGTTCAATCACGCTCATCTTATCGATTTCACGAGCCACAGGCTCAGTAAGCGCGCCCAAACCTGGGCCAATTTCCACCATGTTTTGCCCGTTAAGCGGGTTGATGGCAGAAACGATACCGTCAATAATATACGGATCGTTTAGGAAGTTTTGACCAAAACGCTTACGCGCTTTGTGTCCCATATGGACATCATTTCTCATAATATTCTCAGAGTTATTGTGCTTTTTTATCAACTAGCTCGATAGCTTGCTGCAAGGCTGTTTGAAAACTGCCTAAATCCGCAAGGCCAGTTCCAGCTAAGTCTAATGCTGTGCCGTGGTCCACCGATGTCCGTATAAAAGGTAAACCTAACGTAATGTTTACAGCTCTGCCAAATCCTTTATATTTTAGTACAGGTAGCACTTGGTCGTGATACATACCTAAAACAGCATCAGCATCATTTAAATTTTTCTCGCTAAAAATCGTATCTGCAGGTAAACAACCAATTAATTGATAGCCTTTTTCCTGACGAAGTCTTTCTAGCGTTGGGTTAATCGTGACTTCTTCCTCGTGGCCTAATACACCACCTTCTCCTGCATGTGGGTTTAAACCACAGACATAGATACGTGGAGATTCTATATCAAACCGCTGAACCAGATCACTGTGCAGAATATCGATGATTTTCTCTAAACGCTCTGGTGTGACAGCTTTCGATACATAAGCAAGTGGTAGGTGCGTTGTCACGAGTGCTGTGCGCAGTCCTGGTGTTGCGAGCATCATAACCACTAGCGGTGTATTTGATATCTCAGCAAAGAACTCGGTATGGCCGCTAAACGCGACTCCAGCACGATTAATTATCCCCTTATGCACGGGGCCGGTGACAATAGCATCAAACTCACCATTCATACAGCCCAAAGCCGCTTTTTTCAGCGTATTTAATACATAATAACCGTTGGCCTCATTTAAGTGGCCAGCGATAACAGGTTCAGCCAATGGTGTATGATCAACCACAAGTGATCCAGCTTCTTGAGGTGAAGCTGGGCTATTAGCGTCATAATCGAGCAGTTTTACATGAATACCTAACTGCTGTGCTCGTGCTTGCAAAAGGGACTTATCGGCACAGATGACTAATTGGTGCGGCCAGTCGTGTTGCGAAAGAGCAAGAACAAGATCCGGGCCTATTCCTGCAGGTTCACCAGCCGTTACCACCAACTTCCTAACTATCACTATTGTTATCCTTCATCTTTTCAATATAGGCGCTGGCACGGAGCTCTTTAAGCCAAGTACTTGCCTCTTCGTTAAATTTACGTTTAAACAAAATTTGGTAAGCTTTATTTTTCATTGCTGAATCGGTTTTATCGACTTGGCGACGTTTCATCACCTCAACAATATGCCAACCATGGACTGTTTTGAATGGTTTACTTATCTGACCAATTGGTAGCTCTTCGACTTGATGCTTAAATTCTGGCACGAAGTTATCGGCAGTTTGATAACCCAAATCACCTTTTTGTGAAGCAGAGCCTGGGTCTTGGCTGTATTGCTGCGCAAGATCACCGAAGGTCGCTTGGCCCGATTTAATTTGCTTAATAAAGCCATTCAGTTCTTTTTTCGCTCCCGCATCACTTAAAATGATACTAGGTTTTATCAAGATATGACGCGCTTTTACTTCGGTGACCGAAACGGTTGGCAAGCCTTTAATATCTTTAACTTTTAGGATATGAATGCCGGCACCACTCACGAACGGGCCAATAATATCGCCTTTATGTTCGTTATCTATGTGGTCTGCAAAAATCGTTGGCATTTCTTCTTTACGCATCCAGCCCCAGTCACCGCCTTTTAACGCTTTAGGGCCTTTTGAGTAGGTCATGGCTAATTGTTCAAAGTCTTTGCCTTGTTTTAACTGTTTGACGATATTCTTGGCTTTCGCCAGCATTTCAGCTTTATTGTCATCATTATAGCGTAGCTGAATATGACTTATATTATAACGTACCGTCGCATCGGTTTGTTCTTCTAGCAGTTTCGACATGTTGTCGACTTCCGCTGGAATAATATTAATCCGGCGACGAACTAACGCATTACGAGCTTCACTGATTTTCATTTCTTTACGAATTTCAGCGCGAAAATCAGCGTATGAAATCCCTTCTTTTTTAACAGAAGCTATCAGTTGGGCTTTCGTTAACGACTTGCGTTCAGCAATGTTTGCGATCGCCGCATCGAGACGCGAGTCATCGATTTTTACCCCAATACGATCGGCTTCTTGTTCTTGCAGCTTTTCCATAATCAGTTTGTCGACGACTTGATCATGCAGTACGGCTGTCTTTGGTAGGGTTTTATTGTTTTGGCTCGCATTCGCTTTAATACGAGCAATGGCATTGTCAATGTCGCTTTGTAATATCACGCCATTGTTAACCACAACTGCAACATTATCGAGCTCTACAGGCTTAGCAACGGCAATGGTGCATGTCAGTAAGGTCACTAAACCAATTAATAGGTGTTTCCACAATTTCATTTCAGATCCTATTGAAATAGAGGGGCTAATATTAGCCCCTAAAAATTTAGTTATTCAAGAAGAATGGACGGCCATAACCGAGCGAGCTGCTACTTGAGATAAGGTCTGTGCCCATATTGGTACCCAGTCCTGTAATCCCGAAGCTAATACCAAAATTGTTCTCATAAGATGGCGAAGCATTAGGATAGTTATATAAATTAGACTCCCAATGATCCAGCTCGCGGCTATAGGTCATACCGAAGTACCAGCAATCGGATGTATAACGTAGACCAGCAACCCACTCTAAAGGTTCATCTGTTGTTAGATCATAAAAGTATTGGCCGGTTGCATACCATCGCCTTGAAAGTTGATAAGCCCCCATGATTCCCGCTTGAGATACACCATCTGTGGTGTAGTTTCGGTAATTATCTTGTGTAATAAAACTCGCCTGTTCTTGAATATAATCCAAGCTAACATAGCGATAGTTTGCTTGCACATAGCCTTTATCGAAACGATATTCTAAAGTGCTGTTCGCGGTTTGGATGGTGCTCTTATTGCTATCAAACTGTAAACCGCCATGATAAAAAACGGCATCATCGTAGTTAAAATCAGCATCTAGAGCCCATGCGGAGAAGTCTGAGCTATCAGAATTTTGCTCGATATCCTGTGGGTTCGATGCCGAATGGAAGTAGAAAATTTGCCCGAAAGATAAGTTAAAGCGTTCTTTGTACTGATCATCAAAGAAGCGAGTACTTGCGCCATAACTCAACTGGTTAGCAGAAGAAATATAATCAATACTGCTATAACGATTTGAGCGAAACAATCCGTAGTAGTCGGTTTGCAGTAGCGTAGTATCGTAATAGGAATAAATATCGTTTTGCTGTTTTTCAGGGATATACAAATACTGCACTTGTGGCTCAAGTGTTTGGGTGTACTCGCCTAAAAACTTGTCATTACTTTCTAGCGTGATACCAGCATGAGTACGGAACTCAGGGATAACACGTGAGACATTTTCTTTTAGGTCATAACCATCGGAGCGAATATTCGCAAGATTGACATCGTTTAAATCTTGATGGTAATAAGTACCCAATACTCGAGCTTCTGTGGTCCATGAACCCCAAGTGTTCGCCAGTGGAATGGTTAAGCCTGGTTCAACATGCACACGCGTTGCTGACGGTTTATTATTATCATCGGTTTCAAAGCGGGCGATATGGCTTTTTACATCAAAGTCTAAAAAGCGCATGAGTTCAGGTGAATGATAATTAAACGATAACTTAGGTAATAATTTATAAGGAGAGTCGTCAGCACTTTCTGTCAGCAACTGGAAGTTACGGACCAATAAGGACGTATCCCAATCACGAGTACGGTATTGGACTTCGCCTTCTTGCATTAATTGGCCGTCTTCACGGTTACCGATACTCGAACTTAAATCTGAGAAATAATCGATGTCACTGACTTTTGAGTAGTCGACCGAGAATTTCCAGTTTTTCTTATAGATACCGTTATGCTCATATTGGAAACCCCAACGAGCTGAATCTTCATCGTATTCTTGATCATCAGGTAAATACTCAGAGGTAATCTCGCCATGTCCAAGCTCAGTTAAATAACGGAATTTGTTATTTAATTGCACGCCACGTTTTTCCATATAGTGAATCGAAGATTCAAGGTCATAGTTAGGTGCAATGTTCCAATAAAACGGAACTTCTAATTCCATGCCTTCTTTCGAGCCATAAGAAACGCTTGGATATAAAAAGCCTGTTTTACGCGTGTCGCCAATTGGCACGGTTAACAGGGGTAAATACATCACGGGAACATTTTGGATTTCAAAGCGAGGGTTATAGAAAGTGGCTTCTTCTTCATTTTGATCGATATCGATACTCGAGGCCTTAAAGCGCCATGAATCATCGCCTTCAGGACACGTAGTGATAGAGCCATCTTCAATTTGATACACACGCTTACCGGTTTTAGAGACATAAACCGCTTTACCGCGCCCTGGCTGACATAAGAATTGGTAGTCGGTATTTTCTAATGTCATCTCGTTATTATTGAGATTATTGGTCGCTTTATCTGAACGAGTTTTGACTTGGCCGTCATTAAATTGCACATTACCATCGGCAACTACGACATTTTCTTTCTGGTGCAAAGTAACATTATCAGCTTTGATATGTTTTGTGCCTTGCGTAACGACAACGTTCCCTGAATAAGTTGCTTTATTACCGTTAATTGCTTCTAGCTTATCAGCCTCTACATTGATAGGCTGATTCTTCGAACTTTCCGGCTCAGGTTCATTGACGACACATTGATCAATGGCCGCTAAAGACTGGTTTTCTTTTGCCAGAACTTGCGGCGCGAATAGAGCCGCAGCGATCGAGGCGGCTAAAAACGTACGGGAAAAAAGTAACATTGAGTTGTACTATCCTGTTTAGCTTGAATGATTCCTAGAATCGAAAGCAAAAATCAAAAAATTAATGGGTTAGACATATCATAAAGGAAATTGCAGTATCAGACACTACCAGACTGCTTAACAAGTTAAAAATTCACATGTGAGAGCACATAATGCAGGTTTTCGGCAAAATTCTTGGCGCCTTTTTTGGCTTCTTATTTGGAGGTCCAATTGGCGCAGCGTTAGGACTTTTTATTGGGCATCAGTTTGATAAAGGGAGAAGCATTAACCAATCTAGAGGGTTCGGACAAACTTTTGGAGGCAGTCAAAGAGCTAATCAGGAAGAACTGCAGCAAGAATATTTAAACTCGGCATTTGCCGTAATGGGGCACGTTGCGAAAGCCAAAGGCAAAGTGACTCAGCAAGAAATTCATTTAGCAACTCAAGCAATGGAGCATATGGGGCTGCAAGGTGAACCTTTACGTGCGGCACAAAATGCCTTTAGAGAAGGCAAAGAAGCTGACTTTCCGTTGCAGGATACGCTTAAAAAAATTCGCACTATGTCGGCTGGGCGTAGTGATCTATTGCAATTCTTTTTAGATTTACAAATTTCTTCGGCCTTTGCGGATGGGGAATTGCAAGCCAGCGAGAGAGATTTACTGTTTAAAATTGCTCAGGGACTCGGGTTTTCAGCTTCTCATTTGGAAAGCCGATTACGTATGCAAGAAGCCGCTTTTCGTTTTCAACGTGGCAATGGACGTTTTGGCGGACAGCAACAATCGCATCGCTCAGGGCAGAGCAGTGGTTGGCAGCAAGCTGATCAAGACAACCAATTGGCTGATGCGTATGAAGTCTTAGGGGTAAAAGCGTCTGATGATGAAAAGACGATTAAGCGTGCGTACCGCAAATTAATGAATGAGCATCATCCAGATAAACTGATGGCAAAGGGATTACCTAAAGAAATGATGAATGTAGCGAAAGAAAAATCGCAGCAAATTCAGAATGCTTACGATGTCATCAGAAAAGAAAAAGATTTACATTAAGTGCCGTAGTAGGGCAATGATATTGAGGATGCGGTGCTGACTAAGGTTAGTGCCGCATTTTTTTTGTTGCAACAAGAAATCACTATATCAGTCAAGAAGAGCGTTAGCCTAATGCCGTTAATAGCTCTGTAAATGCTTGAGACGACGTTTGTGAAGATAAACAACAAGAAGTATGACATAAACGAAAAAAGCCACAGCAAGTGCTGTGGCTTTTTAAATAGTGGCTCCCCCTGCGGGACTCGAACCTGCGACATACGGATTAACAGTCCGCCGTTCTACCAACTGAACTAAGGGGGAACAAATTGTTTCTCAGTGAAGAGAAATGGTGCCGACTACCGGAATCGAACTGGTGACCTACTGATTACAAGTCAGTTGCTCTACCTACTGAGCTAAGTCGGCACTGATATCAACAAGTATGAAACTCATCAATAAAAAGTGGCTCCCCCTGCGGGACTCGAACCTGCGACATACGGATTAACAGTCCGCCGTTCTACCAACTGAACTAAGGGGGAACAAATTGTTTTCTCGCGAAGAGAATAAATGGTGCCGACTACCGGAATCGAACTGGTGACCTACTGATTACAAGTCAGTTGCTCTACCTACTGAGCTAAGTCGGCACACTAATTTTGTTCTGTTGCTGTTATTGAACACCAACATAAAATTTGTGGTGCCCGGAGGCGGAATCGAACCACCGACACGAGGATTTTCAATCCTCTGCTCTACCGACTGAGCTATCCGGGCAACGAGGTGTATTAAACGGTTTTTCGCTTTTTACGTCAACAGGAAATTGCAAAAAGATGATCGTTTGTTGTTTTTATATACGTTGTGCACTGTTTTTATCCATTTTATTCGTATAAACACCAGAAAATCAGGGAGAGCTTACATTAATATAAACTGAGAAAGTGCATAAAAACTGGTGGGAATCCAAGTTGCAAACGTGAATAACACCATGTTGAAGGCTCAAAGTTGCAGGACTCAAATGATCTGTACTGGAAATAGGTAGGCTCAGCTGGCGCAAGTGGTACATTTATGCCTTAGGGTGAGGCGGCCGGCGCTAGTCATTATTCTCACGTTGTTTCTAAAACCAATACGAAGTGGTAGAGAAGGCAATGTGACTTGTTGCTAGGATAAAATAGAAAAGCAGCAACGAAAAAGGCCACAGCAAATGCTGTGGCCTTCTTGAATAGTGGCTCCCCCTGCGGGACTCGAACCTGCGACATACGGATTAACAGTCCGCCGTTCTACCAACTGAACTAAGGGGGAACAATAATGGTGCCTCGAGGCGGAATCGAACCACCGACACGAGGATTTTCAATCCTCTGCTCTACCGACTGAGCTATCGAGGCAATATAAATGGTGCCGACTATCGGAATCGAACTGATGACCTACTGATTACAAGTCAGTTGCTCTACCTACTGAGCTAAGTCGGCACACTAAATTTATTGCTCGTTGATGACTATTAACATCAACTATTTCAAATTGTTTCTGACATTTGATTCAAACACCAGATTATAAATCATGGTGCCCGGAGGCGGAATCGAACCACCGACACGAGGATTTTCAATCCTCTGCTCTACCGACTGAGCTATCCGGGCAACGGGGCGCTATTAAACGGATTTTGCGTACTCCCGTCAACTTATTTTTGCAAAATAATTAAAAAAAGGTGTTATTTGTCGTTATTTTAGACAAAGCGCTGCTTTTTAATGCTGATTAAACTCTTTTTTATATTTTGTCACTTTCTCTAAGTAACGCCGAGATTCTTGGTTAGGATGTTTTTTTGTTAATGCCCAGTACACTTGATTGGGTTTTAATTGATTAATATCGCGCATGGCACGAGTGCGATTACGGCTAAAGGTATTTAACACCCCTCCTGTACCACCGTTATAAGCGGAAATCATACTGTATTGTAACGAGGTTGGGTTTTGTACCTGCTTTAAATATCGATTTTTGAGTAAATAAAAGTACGCTGTACCGGTATCTATATTGTTAGTTGGATTATATAAATACTGGGGAGAGGGTTGTCCAGAGCGCTTTTTGACTAACTTAAAGACATCTTTACCGGCTGTTTTTGGGACAATTTGCATCAACCCATAAGCATTGGCCCAGCTCACGGCATAAGGATTAAAACTGCTTTCTGTTTTGATGATGGCGTAAATTAAGTCTTCAGCAATGCCATAACGCTGTGAGGCTTTACGCACGATATTGGCATATTGATAACTGCGTATTTCGACTTGGTTATCAACCATGGGAATATCGACATAGTAAGACTTTTTAAAGTCGACGGTTTTCACTTTTAGGTGATTAGCAATCAAATAATCGGCATAACGTTTGGCGCGCCATGACCATTGAATAGCTTTATGATCTTGATCGACCACTTGCTTATAGAGAAATGGTTGGCCGTCGAGTTTGATCTTTTTCGAGGAAAAAAGATCGACTTGGGCAGGATCATCTGGGGTCAGTAGGGTAGTAATGATCGCTTGTCTTAAATGTTCTTTCGGCTCAGTGGTAGCCACTGTTTCAACGACTATCTTGCCGGATTCAAAGTTGACATCGGCACGGCTAAGATAATTATCTATGTATTTTACGTAGTTACGTTTACCCGCAATTTTAAACTCGCGTTTGCCCCATTTATTTTTTACTTTGCCAGAGAAGGCATTGATGAGTTGGTTTAGTGCGGCGGTATCTTTTTTGAATTGACCGGGAAGCTGAGCTAAATGTTTGGCGAAACGGTTGGTCGGTTCGTAGTCGACATCGTATATTTTTTCGATGAACTCTCGACTGCAGCCCGTTAATGATAAAACCAGTAAAGTACACAGCGTTTTTTTCATTCGTCCCTCATCCATATGCAAAAAGAAGGCTGACGAAGTTCGTCAGCCTAGTCATTTATTCACTTGGAGGTGTATAACCTTCAATGTGGACATCTTGTCCTTCAAATAAAAAGTTCACCATTTCCGTTTCCAGTAATTTACGATGTTCTGGATCCATCATGTTAAGTTTTTTTTCATTAATCAGCATCGTTTGCTTATGTTGCCATTCGGCCCAAGCTTCTTTAGAAATAGAATCGAAAACACGTTTACCGATTTCGCCTGGATAAAGCTGGAAATCGAGACCTTCTGCTTCTTTTTGTAGGCGTGCACAAAATACCGTGCGGCTCATAGGATATCCCCTTAATTAGATGTTAGTTCAAATGGTAAACTTTCTAGCAGCTGTTTAACAGGGGCTGCCAAGCCTATTTGTTCCGGAACTGTTAAGTTATACCAAAGACCTTTATTACCTTCCATTACTTGCTGAGGCTTTGCTGAAAGCTCGACCAGTACAGGAGTGATATCAAGGTGATAATGACTAAATGTGTGGCGAAAAGTGATTAACGTGCTGACTTTTTCAATGTGCTTTTGTTGAACGCCACGTTGATCTAATATTTCTTCAATCGCATTATTTTTTTGTTCTGGAAAACAGTATAGACCACCCCAAATACCACTTTGCGGACGCTGTTCCAGCCAAACATCATTTTCATGATGTAGCATTACAAACCAAGCTTCCCGAATGGGTTTGTCTTTTTTCGGTTTTTTGCCAGGGTAGTCGGTTTGATTGCCTTGCTGATAAGCCAAGCAGCCATCGGAAACTGGACACAGTGAACACTTTGGTTTGCTGCGTGTGCAAATGATGGCGCCCATGTCCATCATGGCTTGATTGTAGTGGTCGACATCGTGTTCGGGAGTATTGAGCTCTGCGTATTCCCACAATTGATTTTCTACCCGTTTTTGCCCCGGCCAGCCTTCAATTGCGTAATAACGCGCGAGTGTGCGTTTTACGTTCCCATCTAAAATGGCATGAGGCAACTTATGCACTGAGGATAGGATTGCGGCGGCTGTTGAGCGGCCAATACCCGGTAGTGCATTCATTGCGTCGATGTCTTGGGGAAATTCTCCCTGATGTTCATTGACGACGACCTGCGCCGCTTTATGTAAATTACGCGCCCGAGCATAGTAGCCGAGTCCAGTCCAGTAATGTAATACTTCATCTTGTGGAGCAGCGGCGAGATCCTGGACGGTAGGGAAGCGTTCCATGAAGCGCTGATAGTACGGAATCACAGTAGCGACTTGGGTTTGCTGAAGCATGATTTCAGACAGCCATACGCTATAGGCGGTTTTGTTCTGTTGCCACGGAAGATTCTTGCGTCCGTAAGCGTCATACCAATTGAGGATCGACTTTGCAAAAGGGGTCACGACAGGCTCTTTTTATGATGATAATGATGTAAAATTGCCGCATAGTGTAGTCGATAAGTACCTTAGACTAAACCACGGGGAATAAAACCAGAGAGGTTTTTCGGTTTATTACTTGCACCGAAGGCAATTCTTTGGATAATTCCCGCTCTGATTAATCAATGTGCAGGCAAAACCAATGAGTGAAGTAACGACTAACGAATTGACTGAAGATGGCAAAGTAAAGCGTAGAATACGTAGTTTTGTTCGTCGTGAAGGCCGATTAACTAAAGGTCAAGAAACTGCTATGACTGAATGTTGGCCGACAATGGGGATTGATTTCCAAGAGCAGTTGCTCGATTGGCAAGTGGTCTTTGGTAATAACAACCCAGTAGTGCTAGAAATTGGTTTTGGCATGGGCGCGTCTTTGGTTGAAATGGCCAAGAACGCACCAGAGAAGAACTTCGTCGGTATTGAAGTGCATACTCCTGGTGTGGGTGCATGTTTGGCCGCAGCGAAAGAAGAAGGTGTAACCAACTTGCGCGTGATGTGTCACGATGCAGTCGAAGTATTTGCACATATGATTCCTGACCATTCGTTAGCAACGGTTCAATTGTTTTTCCCAGATCCGTGGCATAAAAAACGCCACCATAAACGCCGTATTGTTCAGCTAGAATTTGCTGAGATGGTGCGTCATAAATTGATTCCTAACGAAGGAGTCTTCCATATGGCGACAGATTGGGAAAACTACTCGGAATATATGATTGAAGTCATGGAGCAGGCGCCTGGTTATCATAACCTCGCCACAGATGGTCCATTTGTTCCTCGTCCTGAAGAGCGACCTCTTACCAAGTTTGAGGCTCGTGGTCATCGCCTTGGACACGGTGTTTGGGATATTAAATTCCAACGCACTGAGTGAAGTTAACTCGCAATTAACTATGAATAACCAATGCCAACATTGCTTTAATGTTGGCATTTTTTCCCTTTGGAGAAAGAGGATGAAACCGACACAAGAAATATTAGACAGCATCTTAGATGACGTTCGTCCCTTACTTGGCCAAGGTCACGTGGCTGATTACATTCCTGCGCTCGAATGTGTTCCGAATCATAAATTAGGCATGGCTGTTTTTACCAATCAAGGTGAGGTGATTCACGCGGGCGATGCCCTCGAAGGATTTTCGATTCAATCGATTTCTAAAGCGTTGAGTTTAACGCTCGCCATGGGGCTTTATGAACCGGGTGAACTGTGGAATAAAGTGGGTAAAGAGCCGTCTGGTCAAGCATTTAACTCATTGATTCAGTTAGAAGTAGAGCAAGGGATTCCGCGTAACCCGTTTATTAATGCTGGCGCGATTGTGATTGCCGATATGCTCTATAGCCGCTTATCGGCACCGCGCCATCGCTTGTTGGAATTTGTCCGTGAACTCTCAGGAAATCCACATATTGTTTACGATAAAACCGTCGCACAGTCGGAAATGATGCATAGTGATCGTAATGCCGCGATTGCTTACCTCATGCGTTCATTTGGTAATTTTGATAACGAAGTTTTACCGGTTCTAAATAACTATTTTCATGCGTGTGCATTAGAAATGAGCTGCGTTGAATTAGCGAAAACGTTCAGCTATTTAGCGAATCAAGGTCGCTCGGTGATTACGGGAAAACCGGTTATTTCAGCGATGCAAAGCAAGCAAATGAATGCCTTATTGGCCACGTGTGGTCTCTATGATGGTGCTGGCGAGTTCGCCTATCGTGTGGGGATGCCAGGCAAATCTGGGGTGGGCGGTGGTATCATCGCTATTGTACCAGGAGATATGACCATTGCGGTATGGTCGCCAGAGTTAGATAAATCAGGAAACTCGCTCGCTGGAACCCGCGCGCTAGAGCTTCTTGCTGAGCGGATTGGACGCTCGATTTTTTAAGTAGAACGCCGCAAAGGATTTGGGGTTTTTGTTGGTTAAGTGGTGATGACGCCTCTTAGGTGAGGCGTCATTGAGTTATACATTATGCGTCATCTTCCGGCATAAACGCGCCGAGTAAGTCATTGGAAAATAACTTACCTTTATGAGTGATTTGCCAATGGTCACCATCATCACTTAAATAGCCTTCACCTAATGCCCATTGGATTGTGTCATGAATAGCGCTTAATGGTAGCCCTGTAGTTTCAATAAAATCTTGCTTAGGGCAAGGTTCCATGAGGCGGAAGCGATTCATGAAAAATTCAAATGGCTTATCGCGGTCGGCGACAATGGTTTCCTGATCTAAATAGGGCTTAACCATGTTATTTAGTGCGGCCAAATAGCCTTTTGGGTGTTTGACTTTGGTGGTACGGACAATACGTCCATCGTTAAAGCTGAGTTTCCCGTGCGCTCCACACCCAATTCCAAGGTAATCGCCAAAGCGCCAGTAATTGAGATTATGCTGGCACTGGTACCCCGGTTTGCTATAACCGGAAATTTCATATTGCACATAACCGGCTGCGGCAAGCTTTTCATGACCATGCTCAAAAATATCCCATAAGTCGTCTTCATCTGGCAGCTGAGGCGGTTTGGAGTAGAATAGAGTATTCGGTTCAATCGTTAGCTGATACCACGACAGGTGAGGTGGATTAAGCTCAATCGCTTTATCTAGATCAGCCAGCGCTTGTTGCGGAGTTTGATCAGGCAAGCCATGCATTAAATCGAGGTTAAAGCTATTGAGTCCAATGTTATGAGCGAGATGTGCAGCGCGTAACGCTTCTTCACTACCATGAATACGCCCTAATGTCGCCAGCTTTTCTGCTTCAAAGCTTTGTACGCCAATAGAGATCCGATTCACTCCCACACGGCGGTAGCCGGCAAAGCGCTCGGCCTCGATAGTACCAGGATTGGCTTCCATCGTGACTTCCATATCATCGGTGACGGTTAAACGCGCTTTGACACCATCAAGTAAGTGGCCAATACCCTCGGCTGAGATAAGGCTCGGCGTCCCACCTCCAATAAAAATGGAGTGGAGTGGTCGAGGTGTCTTGGCAAGCTGATAACGCTCTATGTCATGATCGAGATCCTCAAGCAGCGCTTGAATATACGCTTGTTCAGGAATGTCATTTTTTAATGCATGCGAATTAAAATCGCAGTACGGACATTTTTGTACGCACCACGGAATGTGGATATATAAGCTGAGCGCTGGTGGAGTTAGCATTAAGATTGTTGCTCTTTAATCGCTTGAAAAAGTTTATTGAGTGCTTGCCCGCGGTGTGAAAGCTGTTTTTTACGGGTGGGCTCAAGTTCAGCGGAAGAACATCCTTCTTCAGGTACCCAAAAAATTGGGTCATAACCAAAACCATGTTCACCATGAGCTTCATGCAGAATACTTCCTTCCCATTGGCCGTGGCACACCAGTGGCGTCGGATCGTCAGCATGACGCATTAATACGAGCACACAATGAAAACGCGCAGTGCGTTGCTCTTCAGGTACTTCTTGCATCGCATCCAATAGTTTATTGAGGTTATCCTGATCAGAGGCATCTTCACCGGCAAACCGCGCTGAGTAGATACCTGGCGCTCCTTTTAAGTGGTCAACTTCAATACCTGAATCATCAGCAATAGCCGCACAGCCAGTTTCTTTAGCGGCATGGCGAGCTTTAATAATGGCATTTTCAATAAACGTTGTGCCTGTCTCTGCCACAGAAGAGACATTGAGTTCGCTTTGTGCAACCACGTCAAAACCAAAGTCGGCGAGTAAACCGGCCATTTCACGGACTTTGCCTTGGTTACCCGTTGCTAACACTATTTTTTTATTCATGCGGATATTCTCTCCATACCGAGTTAGGGCTGTACACCTCGCTAATAGGCAGCATTAGGCGATACATTGATGGCAGAAGAATACCAGAATACCTTAAACGCAACGAGTTTTGTGTGAGGTAGAAAAAAGAAAATCTCCGCCTAAGGCAGAGATTTTTACTGAGGTTACCGAGATTGTCGTGGTATGAGTTTGTTTATAGTTGAAACCATACCGGTCCGACTAAATCACCAACTAAGTAGTTAGCAAATTGCAGAACAATAAACAGCACGAGTACGCTTAAATCTAAACCGCCCATCGCAGGAATAATACGGCGAATCGGGGCAAGCATAGGTTCAGTCAGTTGATGGAAAACAAATTCAATCGGACTGCGGCCTTGGCTCACCCAGCTCATAATGGCTTGAAGAATCAGCACCCAAAATAACAATCCACCAGCGGCTTTCACTAAGGATAACGCTGATAGGAGGAATAGATAAGGCGTGAGAGTAATCATGCTACCGGAGCTAATTGCGACTAAAGCGACAAACTTTAATAAACACAGAACATACGCGAACAAGAGAGTTGCGACATCCAAGCTACCCAGCGAGGGAATCACGCGACGCAATGGCCCGACGATAGGTTGGGTTGCTTTCACTACGAATTGAGAAAATGGGTTATAAAAATCCGCTCGAGCTGCTTGTAGCCAGATGCGTAAAATCACAACCATGATATACAAGTCTAGTACAGTCGAAACTAGAAAAGTCAGTGCATTCATATAAGGGCCTTTACATTGCCATATTAAAAATTGACGTCATGGTACCGCAATGCGGCAACAATGACAGTTAGAATAATGTTTCCATTTCTTGCGCACGAGCAACGGCGGCGCGCATTGCTTTTGCCACTGTTTCTTCTAAATTCAGTGACTGAAAAGTATTAATGGCTTCGGCGGTCGTTCCGCCTTTTGATGTCACTTGAGCGCGGAGTTCCGCTAAAGACAGTTGAGAGTTAGCCGCAACCATTTCCGCGGCTCCCAACGCCGATTGCTGTACGAGTAATCGTGCGGTATCACGGTCAAACCCTTGGGCCAGCGCTTCGTTTTGCATCGCTTCCATAAACAAAAAGAAGTAAGCCGGTGCGCTACCTGCGGCCGCAATAATGCCATTAATTTGCGCTTCTTGCTGTACCCAGCAGACTTCACCGACCGCTTTCATGAGTGATTCGGTAAAATCGCGATCCGTCGCGCACACCGCGTCTGTAGCATAGAGTCCACTCATACCTTTACCAAGTAAAGATGGTGTATTTGGCATGACACGAACTAAATTAAGCGTCGTAGCGAAGATGTCATTAATGCGCGAGACAGGAAGGCCTGCAGCAATAGAAATGACTAACTTATTACTAAAGTCGATACCTTGTAGTGGGGTGCACACGTCAGCCATGAGCTGGGGTTTTACCGCCAGAACGACAACATCGGCTTCTTGTACTGCTTTAAGGTTATCGCTGGTGGTACGAATGCCTAGCTCTTGTTCCATAGGCAAGCGACGCGTTTCGGTAGGAGAAGAGACTAAAATATGATCTGCTGGATAGCCGCTACGTACTAACCCTGCAATGATGGCTTTCGCCATATTCCCTGCGCCAATAAAGGTAATTTTTTTCTGCTCCATCTCAATCAGTTCTCCATAAGTTGTCTATGCTAATCATTAAGCGTTTGCTTGAGAGTAATCTCGTTGACCAAAAATAGCGGTACCAATGCGTACCATGGTCGTGCCAGCTTCAATTGCGGCCTCCATATCACCACTCATTCCCATAGAAAGAGTATCGATATGTGGATAACGAGCGGCTAGCTTTTCTTGTTGCTGTGCTAATTGTTTAAATGCCGTTAATTGCGCGGTGTAGTCTGGAACATTTTGTGGAATTGCCATCACTCCTCGTAACGTGAGGTTGGGGAGGGAAGAAATCAATTCCGCGAGTTCGAAAAGCTCGGATTCATCAATGCCAGATTTGGATGACTCGCCACTGATGTTCATTTGAATGAGTACTTGCAGTGGGGGGAAATCTGCCGGGCGTTGATCATTTAAGCGTTGGGCTATTTTGGCACGATCAACGGTGTGCACCCAAGCAAAGTGTTCAGCTATCGGGCGTGTCTTATTCGATTGCAAAGGACCAATAAAGTGCCATTCTAAAGCTAAATCGGGGTAGTGTTGGGAAAAATATTCAACCTTTTCGATCCCTTCTTGCACGTAGTTTTCACCAAACTGGCGCTGGCCTGCTTGTGAGGCCGCAAGAATCGCATCAATGGGTTTGGTTTTACTGACGGCGAGCAGTTGCACCGAGCCTGTCGCGCGTCCAAACTTAGTTTGAGCGCTTTCAATTAATGAAGTGATATGTTCAATGTTGTGTTGAATACTCATAGCCAGACTTTAATTAAGGAAAATAAATGGATATCGCTGAATTACTCGATTTTAGTGTAAAACATAATGCCTCAGATTTGCACCTTTCAGCAGGCGTTCCTCCGATGGTACGTATTGATGGTGATGTGCGAAAGCTAGGTATCCCTGCCTTTTCTCATTCCGAAGTTCATCGTCTGATCTTTGACATCATGAATGACGCTCAGCAACGTGAATACGAAGAAAAACTCGAAGTCGATTTCTCTTTTGAGTTGCCCAGTGTTGGGCGCTTTCGTGTCAATGCGTTCCATCAAGCACGTGGTAGCTCGGCGGTCTTTCGAACTATCCCTACTGAGATTCCTACTCTATCACAGTTGGATGCGCCGGAAATCTTTAATCGTATTAGTCACTATGAAAAAGGATTAGTTCTGGTAACCGGGCCTACGGGGTCTGGTAAGTCCACCACATTAGCCGCGATGGTCAATGAAATTAATCAAACCAAAAATAAACATATTCTTACCATTGAAGATCCGATTGAATTTGTCCATACCAATAATAAATGCCTGATTAATCAAAGAGAAGTACACCGTGATACACACAGTTTCAAAGCGGCATTACGTTCGGCATTGCGTGAAGATCCGGATGTGATTTTAGTCGGTGAACTACGTGACCAAGAAACAATTAGCTTAGCGTTAACGGCCGCAGAAACCGGGCATTTGGTATTTGGCACATTGCATACTAGCTCTGCAGCGAAAACAATTGACCGGATTATTGATGTCTTCTCTGGTGCTGATAAGGGCATGGTACGCTCGATGTTGTCCGAATCGTTACGGGCAGTGATAGCGCAAAATTTGCTTAAAAAGAGTGAAGGTGGCCGGGTCGCGTGCCATGAAATTATGTTGGCCACCCCCGCCATTCGTAACTTGATTCGTGAAGATAAAGTCGCGCAAATGCAATCTGTCATCCAGACAGGTTCAGCACACGGAATGCAAACGTTAGAGCAAAATGCGCGGCAATTATTAGCCAAAGGGATCGTCGATAGTGAGGCTGTCGCTCACATGATTCCCACTGACACCTCGACTCATTTCTAAAGGAAAGCATTATGTTGCTTGAACAATGTTTATCAGAAATGACCGCGCGCAAGTCCTCGGATCTTTACATTACGGTTGGTGCTCCGGTGTTATATCGAGTGGATGGCGAGTTACAAAGCATGGGGGATAAGTTGTCATTAGCAGACGTTAATAACTTTTTAACCGCCATGATGGATAGCGACATGAGTAAAGACTTTGTTCGCACTCACGAGGCTAATTTTGCGTTAGTTCGTGAGGCTGGACGATTTCGGGTCAGTGCTTTTTATCAGCGCGAGTTGCCAGGGGCGGTGGTTCGCCATATTGAAACCCGCATCCCGACTTTTGCAGAGTTACAACTCCCTGAGCGCTTCAAAGAGTTAGTGATGAATAAGCGTGGCTTGGTATTAGTAGTGGGGGCGACTGGCTCTGGTAAGTCTACAACGATGGCGGCAATGACTGGGTATCGTAACCGTCATTCTTCTGGACATATTTTAACGGTAGAAGATCCAATTGAGTTTGTGCATGAACATGATCAATGCATTGTGACTCAGCGTGAAGTTGGATTAGATACGCAGAGCTATGAAATCGCACTAAAAAACTCGTTACGCCAAGCGCCAGATATGATCTTAATTGGTGAGATACGCTCGCAAGAGACCATGGAATACGCGATGAACTTTGCCGAAACTGGGCACTTATGTATGGCAACTTTACACGCCAATAATGCCAACCAGGCGTTAGAGCGTATTCTGCATTTGGTACCGAAAGAGCAAAAAGAACAATTTTTATTTGATCTCTCAATGAACTTACGTGGTGTAGTAGGGCAGCAATTGGTTCGTGATAAAGATGGTAGTGGCAGGCATGGGGTTTTTGAGATATTGCTTAATACGCCACGTATTTCTGATTTGATCCGACGTGGAGAGTTACATGAGCTTAAAGAAACGATGAAACGCTCACGCGAGTCAGGTATGCAAACATTTGATCAAGCGTTATACCAATTAGTGATAGATGGAAAAATAACTGAGCAAGATGCAATGCATCATGCTGATTCCGCGAACGACTTACGTCTCCTTCTTAAAGGTCAGCAAGGCAGTAGTTATAGCGCGAGTTCATTGAGTGATATTAAGATTGATATGGAATAATCAAACTCAAACAGACGAATAAAAAAGGTGCCTATTTGGGCACCTTTTTATTTAGAAAGTATGAGTAAAATAATTGCCTATCTTAGCGAATTTACTCAGACCATAAAGCTTCAAACCAACTCTCTAAAATCACGACCGCTGATTGGCTATCAATATTACCTTTGGTGAGTGCGCGATACCCACCACGTTCAAATAAAGAGGCTTTCGCTTCAGTGGTCGATAAACGCTCATCATGCAATTCCACTGGCAAGCCAAAACGACCGTGTAGACGATTCGCGAATTTTTTTGCTCGTGGCGTAATCGTTTCAAGATCACGACCGGATAAATCCGTTGGCATACCAACGACGAGTAAATCGGGTTGCCATTCTTTAATTTGTTTTTCTATATCATCCCAGTTGGGAATGCCTTCAGTAGCTTTGAAGGCTTTGAGAGGAGAGGCCGTGCCAGTGATTTCTTGACCAATGGCGCTACCGATACTTTTAGTACCGAAATCAAATCCCATAATTGTACGCGACATAATGTGCTCTTGTTATCTATGCAATATCGATTGAAAAGACACTTAAGCGTGCCCGCTCTCACCTGAAAGGTGTGCTGGGCTAATGCCCAAAGTCGCGACGGCTTTCTGCCATTTTTCACTAATCGGCGTATTAAAGATTAAATCGGCATCCGCTTCAATGGTTAACCAGGCATTTTCTGCTAACTCATTTTCCAATTGTCCAGCAGACCAACTGGAATAGCCCAGCGCGACGAGATAGTCTTTGGGCTCTGCACTGGTACCAAGGACGGCTAAAATGTCTTTCGATGTGGTGATGGTAATGTCAGACGACATATTGACGCTTGAAGTATAGTGATCGCCTGGTCGATGTAAGATAAAGCCTCTATCTTCGGCTACCGGCCCGCCACTGATCACTTGCTTTGCTAAACTATCGGGTTGCGATTGAGGGTAAGCAGGCTCGACATCCACCTGTTTTAACATTCCCTCTATCGTGACGTCGATGGGCGTATTGATGATTAACCCCATTGCACCTTCTTCATTATGTTCACAGAGGTAAATCACACTGTTTTGAAAGTTAGGATCCTGCATGTTGGGCATAGCAATAAGAAAATGATTGCTTAAATTCATGATTGTATCCTCTAGCAATGGGGGAGGAACCTCCCCCTAAATTAAGGTACTTAGGCTTGGATATAGCGTTCAATCGCATCCATCAATTTACCTGTGATGGAAATATCAAAGGCGCCTTCAATTTCACGGACACACGTTGGACTGGTTACGTTAATTTCAGTCAATTTATCGCCAATGACATCGAGCCCAACAAAAATCAGTCCTTTTTCTTTCAAAATAGGCGCAACCGTTTCGGCAATACGACGATCGGTTTCACTGATAGGACGCGCTTCGCCACGGCCACCGGCGGCTAAGTTACCACGCGTTTCCCCTTTGGCTGGAATACGCGCTAAACAGTAGGGCATTGGCTCGCCATCGACCACTAAAATGCGTTTATCACCATTACTGATATCTGGTACGAAGCTTTGTGCCATACAGAACATATTGCCCTGTTCGGTCAGCGTTTCGATGATGACAGCAATGTTGGGATCGCCTTCCTTCACACGGAAAATAGAAGAGCCGCCCATGCCATCAAGAGGTTTTAAAATGATATCACCATGTCTTTCACGGAACTCACGAATCTTTTCTGCTTTGCGTGTCACTATGGTGTTCGGGGTCAGTTCAGGGAACCAAGCGGTAAACAATTTTTCATTACAGTCACGTAGGCTCTGTGGCTTATTGACGATCAATGTGCCTTCTTCTTCAGCGCGCTCAAGAATATAAGTGGCGTAGATGTACTCAGTGTCAAACGGAGGATCTTTGCGCATTAATACCGCATCAAGTTCAGACAGACGTATCGTTTGCTCTGAGGTGAATTCATACCAGCTAGCCGGGTCTTGTTTTACGGTAACGGTTTTTGTATCTGCGAATGCGATACCTTGATCTAAGTGTAGATCATTCATTTCCATGTAGTGAATTTCATAACCACGGCTTTGCGCTTCAAGCATCATGGCAAAGCTGGTGTCTTTTTTGATATTAATGGATGAAATTGGATCCATTACAATGCCGAGTTTGATCATTCTTTTTCTCCGTTACCCCAAGTCACCAAAGCGGACTTGTAGGGCTGTGATAGCTGTTAGGGCGGCGGTCTCTGTGCGTAACACTCGGGGGCCTAACAAGGTTTCTTCAAATTGGTATTGGTGAGTCATCGCGATTTCTTGTGCAGATAAACCACCTTCAGGGCCGATAAGCAAACGTACTTTATTGGTCTTTAGCGCCGGTAACGTATTAATCGAGTATTGGGCTCGCGGGTGTAAGTTAAGCTTGAGTGCTTCACTGTTTTCCGCGCACCACTGCTCTAGTGACATAATAGGGCGTATTTCAGGTACGCAGTTGCGTCCACTTTGCTCACAGGCACCAATCGCAATCTTTTGCCATTGTTGTAGCTTTTTCTCAAATCGTTTGGCATCCAGTTTCACGCCACAACGTTCAGAGATCAATGGGGTAATCACATTAACACCCAATTCGACGGATTTTTGAATGGTAAATTCCATCTTATCCCCGCGTGACACAACTTGGCCTAAGTGCAAATCAAGTGGAGACTCACAACTAGATTCAATGCGTTCTGTCACTTTTACGCGCACATGCTTTTTGGTGGTTTCGGTAATGATTGCTGGAAATTCAGCTCCGCTGCCATCAAATAACACCAGCTCTTGGCCTGGCTGCATACGCAACACACGTCCAATATGTCCAGCCGCATCGTCACCTAGGGAAACTTCCCCTAATTGGTCAATGGTTTCTGGATGATAAATACGGGGAATTCGCATGAATGAGTTCTCGATAAGTGATTATTTAGCTAGCGACTAACATGGATGCGTTGACCCTAAAAAACAAGGGGCAGCAGGCTTTAGCCACGGTTTTTACGTATATCACTCGATAAATAATCGGTGATAAATATTCATCATAGCGCTCATCAGGTCAGTTGAATACCTGAAAAGCTGAGTGTGGCATGACAACGTTGGCAACGATAGTCTGCTTGACCACGTTGAACTTTATTATGGCGTCGTACCGTTAATGAGTGGGTTTGACAGGCGCAGCGATACTCAAAGGTTTTACCTTGTACCGATTGGATAGAAAATTGATGAGTGGTGTCTGGCGCTAACCCAAAGACTTGACTCATCACGGCTTGCCACTCTTTACCATGAGGTTTGACTCGTCCAAACAATTGATACGTGACTAAGTGTGCCATTTCATGCGGAATGACTTGGTCGATAAACGCCTGCTGGTTTTCAACAAACAGGGTTGGGTTGAGGCGAATTTCATTCAAGTGCATGTAGGCTTTTCCCGCTGCTTTACCGCGCAACCGAAAGCTTAAGCTCGGTAAGGGAAGCTTTTTGGAAAAATATTGATTTACTTGCTGGTGGCAGTGAGAAATGGCCTCTTCAGCACGCTGAATCAACTCTGTGGTAAGCATGTGTCGTCCATCAATTGAGCCATTGAAAATAAAAAAGGCTCTGAATAATTCAGAGCCTCAATCTTTTCGTCTTCAGTATCCAGTATCGGTTACTTTAGACCAGAAAATTCGCGTAGCATCGCGGCTTTGTCGGTGGCTTCCCAAGGGAATTCTTCACGACCAAAGTGTCCGTATGCTGCGGTTTTCTTGTAGATTGGTTGCAGAAGATTCAACATCTCTTGTAGCCCGTATGGACGAAGATCGAAGTTTTCACGTACCGCGCGGATAATCACTTCGATATCCACTTTTTCCGTACCGAATGTTTCAACCATAATCGACGTTGGTTCAGCGACACCAATAGCGTAAGACAATTGAATCTCACAACGATCAGCAAGACCTGCCGCAACAATGTTCTTTGCCACGTAACGAGCCGCATAAGCTGCACTACGGTCCACTTTTGATGGATCTTTACCAGAGAATGCACCACCACCGTGACGAGCTGCGCCGCCGTAAGTATCTACGATGATTTTACGGCCTGTTAAACCACAGTCACCCATTGGGCCACCGATAACAAAACGACCGGTTGGGTTAATAAAGAACTTAGTGTCTTTCGTTAACCATTCTGTTGGTAACACAGGTTTGATGATTTCTTCCATCACCCCTTCACGTAGATCAGCCGTGCTGATGGTGTCTGCGTGTTGTGTTGATAATACAACTGCGTCAATGCCAACAATCTTGTTGTTATCGTATTGGAAGGTAACCTGAGATTTTGCATCAGGACGCAACCAAGGTAGCGTGCCATTTTTACGTACTTCACTTTGACGCTGCATTAAACGGTGAGAGTAGGTAATTGGTGCTGGCATTAACACTTCGGTTTCGTTAGTGGCATAACCAAACATGATACCTTGGTCACCCGCGCCTTGATCTTTAGGGTCCGCTTTATCAACCCCTTGATTAATATCAGGTGATTGCTTACCGATAGTGTTTAAAATCGCACACGAGTTGGCATCAAAGCCCATATCGGAGTCGATGTAGCCAATTTCACGGACGGTATCACGAGTCAACTGCTCGATATCAACCCAGGCGGAAGTCGTGACTTCACCGCCGACCATTACCATGCCGGTTTTTACGTAAGTTTCACACGCAACACGAGCTTTCGGGTCTTGTGCCAAAATAGCGTCCAACACTGCGTCAGAAATTTGATCCGCGATTTTATCTGGATGACCTTCTGAGACCGACTCAGAAGTAAACAGGTGCTTAGCCATGATAACTCCAATATTTACTCACTAGAGTAGCATTCAGGATTGGCTACTCTGCACTATCGATTAATATGTAGGTGTTTCTACATCTAGACGTCTATTTTAGTTTTCAATGGTCAAATTACAAGATCTTTTTCTGTATTAACCTTAAGACAGCGCTTTTTATTGCGGTTTACCACAATCAAGAAGGAGAAAGAGCATTGCTGCAATCATAGAGTTAGAACGTGAACTAATTCGCCACCGAATCATGACGCCAGTGATCTGGAAGTTGCGCGCGCATCATATCAATGAATAACCGTAAACGCAGTGGCTGACGCCCTAAAGGATAAAGGTAGTTGATGGGGATAGGATCGGTATGCCAGCCAACTAAACATGGTGTAATTTTCTCTGGATGAGAGCGCATTAAACCTTGAGCAAATGGTGTGGGGAGTAATCCGATGCCACAGCCTTTACTGATGGTATCGGCTTGCATAGGAAGATGATCGCTTTGCAAGCGACTAGCAAAGGAAGGTAGCCGGTAAGTGCCATAATCAGCATGTGTGAGCGTTAATCCCCCTTGATTAAGAGACATAAAATCAATCCAATCATGCTCACTTAATTGGCTAGGATGGGTCACCTCTTGATGACTCATGAAGTAATCAGGAGAAGTATAAAGAGCATAGCGCCAATGACCAATAGTGGTACTGTGGTAGCTATCTACAGCGAATTGCCCAACGCAAATAATGAGATCGGGTGATGGTGTATTATCGTATTGTGTATATTGACTAATAACCCGTAAATGAATGTTGGGATGAGCTTGCAAAAAGGCTTCAATAACTCCTGATATCCAGCCACGCATTAAGTTTTGATCAACGGCTATCGTCAAGGTACCACTGATATGCTGGTCTAATTCTTGTAAGGCTTCTTCGCTTTGTTCTGCAAGCAGTAAGATTCTCTCGGCATAAGATGCATAAATTTCTCCTGCCTTAGTTAAGGTCAAGCGATTGCCATCTCTTGCCAAAAGAGCTTGCCCTAAATCTTCTTCTAATTGCGATAAGCGTCTACTTAAGGTCGATTTTGGTTGATCAAGGTGCTTGGCTGCTGAAGTAAGACTTTTATATTGACATAGCGCATTAAACGCGCGAATGGCAGCTAAGTCATGCATGTTAATGCTCCAATATTCGGGAGGTTCTAAAGCTGAAACTGACGATTACCTATCACAGAGTTGATAAATAAAATACTATATAAGTAAGAATTATTATCATTTATAGCGAGTTAAATGTCTATTGAAAAACCAGTCATATTCGCGGCTAGTGGCATAATTTTATCGGGTGATAACTGGTTTCAAATGGAGTAGTATCCATTAACAGCTTCGAACTATCATGAATTGAAAATATGTTAAGAATTGCCATCAATGGGTTTGGTCGTATTGGCCGAAATGTTGTGAGAGCACTGTATGAAAGTGATAAATACCAACGTATAGAAATCGTTGCAGTCAATGAGTTAGCGAAACCAGAAGCGATGGCGCATTTACTTCAATATGATACGAGTCACGGGCGTTTTTCTAAGAAAGTGTCTTATGATCAAGAGCATTTATATATTCATCATGATAATACGCATGCGGATTCGATTCGCATGTTACATTTATCAGACATCCCATTATTACCTTGGCGTGACTTAAATATTGATTTAGTGTTGGATTGCACAGGGGTATACGGCTCACAAGCTGATGGCCAGCAGCATATAATAGCGGGGGCGAAGAAAGTATTATTTTCACATCCCGGTAGTCAAAATGTGGATAATACAATTATTTATGGTGTGAATGAGGACACCTTGACGCACCAGCAAAAAGTAGTATCAAATGGATCCTGTACGACGAACTGTATAGTTCCGGTAATTAAGATTTTGGATGACCATTTTGGGATTGATTCGGGTACGATAACAACGATACATTCTGCAATGAATGATCAGCCTGTGATTGATGCTTATCATGATGATTTACGTCGGACGCGAGCGGCAGGACAATCGATTATTCCAGTCGATACCAAATTGCATAAAGGAATTGGACGAATTTTTCCGAAATTCGCGGATAAATTTGAAGCCATTTCAGTGCGAGTGCCCACAGTAAATGTTACCGCGATGGATTTAAGTGTGACTGTGAACACTAAAGTGAGTGTTAATGACGTAAATCAAACCATCATACAGGCCTCTCAGTGTACATTACGAGGTATCGTCGATTACACCGAAGAGCCGTTAGTCTCGTGCGACTTTAATCATGATTTCCATAGTGCGATTGTCGATGGAAATCAGACTCGGGTAAGCAACGGACAGCTGATAAAAATGTTAGTCTGGTGTGATAATGAATGGGGCTTTGCGAATCGAATGCTCGATACAGCACTTGCAATGCAAGCAACTGAGTCATAGCCCACATTTAAGAGGAAAATATATTTATTTTTTGGTGTGAAAAAAATATCCTCTATGCCCAAGTGAAACAATGACAATCAAAAGAATACCGTTGCCCGGCTTTAGGCGGGGTGAAACTTTATTTCTTCATAAAAATTTGAGAGGACAAACCATGTCTGTAATCAAGATGACTGACCTGGATCTAGCAGGTAAACGTGTTTTTATTCGTGCTGATCTAAACGTTCCTGTAAAAGAAGGCAAAGTGACGTCTGATGCTCGTATTCTTGCATCGATTCCAACCATCAAACATTGTTTGGAAGCGGGCGCAAAAGTAATGGTGACATCTCACCTAGGCCGCCCAACAGAAGGCGAGTATACAGAAGAGTTCTCTCTACAACCTGTTGTCAACTACTTAAATGATGCACTAGACGCCAATGTTCGCCTAGCTAAAGACTACGTTGAAGGCGTAGAACTAGAAGCGGGTGAGCTTGTGGTTCTAGAGAACGTACGTTTTAACAAAGGTGAAAAGAAAAACGACGAAGAATTGTCTAAAAAATACGCTGCGCTATGTGACGTATTTGTTATGGATGCATTTGGTACGGCTCACCGTGCGCAAGCATCAACTTACGGTGTAGGTGTTCATGCTCCTATCGCGTGTGCAGGTCCGTTACTTGCTAATGAACTTGAAGCGCTAGCAAAAGCAATGGATAACCCAGCTCGTCCAATGGTGGCGATTGTTGGTGGTTCAAAAGTATCAACAAAACTGACTGTACTAGAGTCTCTCTCTAAAGTTGCTGACCAATTAGTTGTTGGCGGTGGTATTGCCAATACGTTCATTGCAGCGGCTGGCCATAACGTGGGCAAATCGCTTTACGAAGCAGATTTGGTCGATACCGCGAAGCGTCTGATGGAAGAGTGTCATATCCCTGTTGCGACAGACGTTGCTTGTGCAAAAGCGTTTGATGAGAATGCAGAAGCTGAAATCAAAAACGTCAAAGATGTTCAAGACGATGACATGATCTTCGATTTGGGCCCTGACTCAACAGCACAATTAGCTGAGATTCTGAAGAACGCGAAAACCATCCTTTGGAATGGTCCTGTTGGCGTATTTGAATTCAAAAACTTTGAAGCAGGGACTAAAGGTATCTCTGATGCGATTGCTCAATCTGAAGGTTTCTCAGTAGCTGGTGGTGGTGACACGCTAGCGGCGATCGACAAGTTTGGTATTAAAGCCGACGTTTCTTACATTTCTACTGGTGGCGGCGCATTCCTTGAATTTGTTGAAGGTAAGCCACTTCCAGCTGTTGAAATGCTAGAAAATCGCGCAAAATAATCCATGGTAAAAGCGAGGACTGCCCCTCGCTTTTACTGCTATTTCGTCCGTTATCTGTTAATATGTTGTGATAGATAGCGTGACATTTAACAAGTTTTTAACTTAACGTTTTTATTCTTAAAACGACAATAAATAGGATCATTTCAATGTCTAAGATCTTCGATTTCGTAAAACCTGGTGTTATCACTGGTGACGACGTACAGAAAGTATTTGAAGTTGCTAAAGAAAACCACTTTGCTCTGCCTGCAGTTAACTGTATTGGTTCTGACTCAGTCAACGCTGTTCTTGAAGCGGCGGCGAAAGCTAAATCACCAGTTATTGTACAGTTCTCTAACGGTGGCGCGGCTTTCTTTGCTGGTAAAGGTCTTAAGCTAGAAGGTCAACAAGCACAAGTGCTTGGTGCTATTGCTGGTGCAAAACACGTACATACTGTTGCCAAAACGTACGGTGTTCCAGTTATTCTGCATACTGACCACGCTGCGAAAAAACTGCTACCTTGGATTGACGGCCTACTTGACGCAGGTGAAGAGCACTTTGCACAAACAGGTAAACCGCTATTCTCTTCTCACATGATCGATCTTTCTGAAGAATCTCTAGAAGAAAACATCGAAATCTGTGCGAAGTACCTAGAGCGCATGGCGAAAATGGACATGACTCTGGAAATCGAATTGGGTTGTACTGGCGGCGAAGAAGACGGCGTTGATAACTCAGATATGGATGATTCAGAGCTATACACTTCTCCTGAAGATGTGGCTTACGCTTACGAAAAACTGAACGCTATCAGCCCTCGTTTCACGATCGCTGCTTCTTTCGGTAACGTACACGGCGTATACAAACCAGGTAACGTTGTACTAACTCCAACTATTTTACGTGATTCTCAAAAACACGTATCTGAGAAGTTCAACCTTCCTGAAAACTCTTTGAACTTTGTATTCCACGGTGGTTCAGGTTCTTCAGAAGCTGAAATTCAAGAGTCTATCGGTTACGGTGTGATCAAAATGAACATCGATACAGATACACAGTGGGCATGTTGGGATGGTATCCGTGAATACGAAGCGGAAAACCACGATTACCTTCAAGGTCAAATCGGTAACCCAACTGGCGTAGATGCACCAAACAAGAAATACTACGATCCACGTCAATGGCTACGTGCCGGTCAATCAGCAATGGTTAAGCGTTTAGAGCAAGCATTCGCTAACTTGAACTCTGTTGACGTACTATAAGTATTAGACGGAAGAACATTCTGTTCTTTTCCAAAGCCCGCTGCTTGCAGCGGGCTTTTTTATTGCGTTATTTTTGTGTTAAAGACTGGTTTCACTCGAGAAATTTGCATAGTCTAGCCTTCTAGTCATCACTATTTATGTAATGAGAGACTCATTACCAATAGGATAAAAAGCGCTCATAACACTGATAATGACTATAAATGAGCCTAATAATTTGAATGAAAGAGGAAATAAGTATGGCGAGTGAAGCGGCTAGTGTGGAGACGAACGTCATTAGCAATATTAGTTATATTACGGATTGGTTTAGTAACAATACCGACTTATTATTTGAATATTCGATGAATATTATTTGGGCCGTATTAATTTTATTCGTTGGTAATATTGCGGTAAAACTGATTGCTAACAGCGTTAGTAAGCTCATGAAGAAGCGTCGTATGGACAAAGCTGTGATCGATTTCGTTCAGGCCATTGTTCGTTACTTATTATTCATCCTCGTGTTAATTGCGGCATTAGGTAAGCTTGGCGTGCAAACCGCGTCTGTCGTCGCCGTTATCGGTGCGGCCGGCTTGGCTGTTGCATTAGCGTTGCAAGGCTCGCTATCTAACTTTGCGGCGGGTGTATTAATCGTCGCTTTTCGTCCATTTAAGTCAGGTGATTATGTTGAAGTTGGTGGTATTGCAGGGTCGGTCAGTTCGATTCAAATATTTCAAACCGTCTTGAATTCGCCAGATAACAAAATGATTGTGGTTCCGAACTCTTCAATTATCGGTGGCCCTATTACCAACTATTCACGCCATAAAACGCGTCGGATTGATTTTGTAATAGGAGTATCTTATAAAGCTGATCTACGTAAAACACAGACAGTATTACGTGAGCTCATGGAAAGTGATGAACGGGTTTTGAAAGATCCTGAAGTAACGGTTGAAGTGCATACACTGGCTGATTCATCCGTCAACTTTGTGGTGCGTCCTTGGGTGAAAACAGAGGAATACTGGCCAGTATACTGGGATATGATGCTAAGAATAAAAGAAACACTTGATGAGAATGGTATTGAAATTCCATTCCCACAAATGGATGTTCACTGGGAGCGTGGATAATTTACCCCTGACGATGATGACGGAGGCCTTGGCCTCCGTTTTTTATGCGCCATGTTGAATCAATTTATTTGATTATGGTCTTAAATGATTAGAGGGCAGTAAATATATTCCTTGAATAGAATGAATTAGGAGCATGGTATGCAGAACAGGATAGGTCGAGTTTTAGTGATGGGGATTGGATTATTTTATTCGCTCGCAAGCTTTGCCGCTGAGTATGATTTCCCAACGATTGTTACCACTGGACGTGCTGAAATTTCAGTAAAACCGGATATGGCAACGATGTCAGTACAAGTCGTCGAAAAAGGCAAAACGGCTCAGGATGTGAAAACGAGCGTCGATAAAGCCGTGACGAATTTTATGACCAAACTGACAAAGCAAGGCATCTCAAAAAAAGATATTGAGAGTAGTAACCTCATCGTTTCTGCTCAATATCAATATGAACAATCTGGCAAAAAACAATTAACAGGATACCAAGGGCGGCGTGAAGTCACGGTAACGGTTAATCGCATCAATCAATTGAACCCACTGTTAGATATGGCGTTACAAGCGGGGATGAATCAGGTCAACCGAATTCAGCTTGGCGTGCATAATAGAGACCATTATGTTGAGCAAGCCAGAGCAGAAGCGATGAAAGATGCGCAGCACAAAGCTCAAGTGTTAGCGACTGGTTTTCATAGCCAATTGGGTCAAGTTTGGCAAATTCGTTATAACAATGCGTCAGTCTCGCCCGTACGCCAGCAGCATGTAATGCTACGCGAAGCCAAAGTATCGGCTAATGACAGTTATGCCGATCAAACGATGACGATCAGTGATAGCGTTGATGTGACATATCGAATGGATCAGTAATGCAGATAGGTATATGGCGACACATTTTGCGATTGGAATTGCATGAAACTCGTCACTACAACTTGCTTGAGATTCTGGAATAATGCAGTAAACTGTGGTTTTTTTGAACACATCTTGCCCGGCGGCACATGGAATCGTAACTAAGAAGAACGGCGCTTCTTAGTAAGTTTGTCAGTTAACTAGGACATATCGCAAACACTCTGGGGTTCGTTAGTGAGGCAGAGTATGTTAAATAGTTATGTTGTACGCTTGGCGGTAATAAGTTTGTTAGTCTTGGCAATTGCGGTAAACCCATTGTATACATTGCCAATGTTGGTGCTGCTCAACACTCATTACCAAGAGTTTTTTGGTCATTAAACTTCTGAACTAAATGCCAGCAAAGAGTAAAAAACATAAAAAAACGGGGCCTATCATAGGCCCCGTTTGCTTTTCTGAATACGTATTATAGTACGTGAACAGAAGCAGTATTGGTTGTACCTGAAGCCACTAGCGCGCCAGAAACCATTACGGCGATATCGCCTTTTTTACCAAGGCCAGATTTCAGGGCCAGCTCTTTACCAAGCACGTAAAAATCATCTGTGCTCGCAATACGATCCACGACCATTGGCGTTACCCCTTTAGATAACACAAGTTGTGCAGCTGTCTTTGTATTGGTGGTAATCGCTAGGATGTGGGCAGTTGGGAAATACTTACGCACAGAACGTGCTGATTTACCGGCTTCTGTTGCCACAACAATGATTGGAGATGCTAACTTCTCAGCCGTATCAACCGCACCTTTACATACCGCTTCAGTGATACGTAGGCGAGGGCTGTCTAGACGAGAACCGAGTTCTGCTTTCAATGCTTGGTCAGTACGCTGAGCAATCTGCGCCATGATAGTCACAGCTTCTACAGGATAGTTACCTTTCGCTGTTTCACCTGATAGCATAACTGCATCAGTACCATCCATGATTGCGTTGGCTACGTCACCCGCTTCAGCACGTGTAGGACGTGGGTTTTTGATCATTGAATCGAGCATCTGTGTCGCAGTGATAACTACTTTACGAGCACGGTTACATTTTTCAATCATCATTTTTTGAGCAAAAATAACTTCTTCTGCTGGAATCTCAACGCCAAGGTCGCCACGAGCTACCATGATACCGTCAGACGCTTCTAAGATTTCGTCAAAGTTATCAACGCCTTCTTGGTTTTCAATTTTAGAGATGATCTGAATGCTATCGCCGCCATGTGCTTTCAGGTGAGCGCGGATATCATGCACGTCAGACGCTTTACGAATGAACGAAGCCGCAACAAAATCGACACCTTGCTCGCAACCAAAGATTAAGTCGTTTTTGTCTTTTTCAGCAAGCGCTGGCAAGCTCACTGCGACACCTGGAAGGTTAACGCCTTTGTTTTCACCTAATGCACCGTTGTTAAGAACTTTACATTTTACTTCGGTGTCTGTTTTGGCAATCACTTCCATTTCTAGTAGGCCGTCATCCACAAGGATAGTATCGCCGACCGTTAAGTCTTGAGCAAAACCTTTGTAAGTGACAGCAACAGTATTTTTATTACCAACAACAGTTTCATCGGTAGTGAATGTGAATTCTTGACCAGAAACAAGATCAACATCATTGCCATTTTCTAGCTTGATAGTGCGGATCTCTGGGCCTTTAGTATCCAATAGGATAGATAGAGCTTGACCTGTGTTTGCAACAACTTGGCGCAAGTTTTTGATACGAGTGCCATGTTCTTCATAGTCGCCATGAGAAAAGTTAAGGCGCATCACGTTCATGCCGGCAGCGGCAAGATCTGTGAGTTTTTCAACACTTTCTGTTTTTGGGCCTATCGTACAAACGATTTTGGTCTTTTTCATGGAAGATTCTCTCCGGTATTCAATCATTAAATTAAGAAACTGCTCAGCGCTAAGAGTGAGCGATTATATATTTTGGTCGCTATATGTAATAGCTGGCCTTGTTATGGCTTTATCTCTGAATGCTATAAAGCGTTTAATGGATAACACCACCACTCTTAGCTGAAAGTCTTTCATCAGGTTTGATCAAATTTGACCAAACTTGTAAGACAAAATTTCAGAAATCACGGTCAATCCCTAGGGTACAGCGGGAAAGTTACAAAAATATCACGGTTCTTTCTGTAATTTATTTTCTTTAGGGCTGGAATTCTATCATTTTCTCTTACCAATAGCACTGCCCAAGAATTGTCTTAGGACAAGGTTTTAACGCGAATTAATAATTTTTTGGATCAAAATAAATGGACACAAATGTTTCGATTAGACTATAATTCCTTTCGTTTTGAAACTTAAGTGCCATAGAAAACATGTCTAAACGAAATACCAAAATCCGTCGACACGCCATTGCCACGCTAGTTAATGAGCAAGGAGAAGTCAGTGTCGATAAATTAGCGACGCAATTTGAAACATCAGAAGTCACTATTCGTAAAGATTTAGCGGCCTTAGAAGAAAATGGATTACTTTTACGTCGTTATGGCGGTGCGGTGGCCTTACCAAAAGACATTGTGAATGAAGAACTCACCAAAAAAGTTTCAGTTCGTAAGTTATCTATCGCAAAAGCGGCTGCAAAGCTGATTCGAGATCATAACAGAATTGTGATCGACAGCGGCAAAACCACTGGAGCCTTGATTGAGCAGCTCAATACCAAGCGTGGTTTGGTCGTGATGACTAATTCGTTACATGTTGCTAACGCGTTGACGGAATTAGAAAACGAACCGACTGTTCTTATGACTGGCGGCACTTGGGATACACGTTCAGAGTCATTTCAAGGCAATGTGGCTGAAATGGTGCTGCGCGCTTACGACTTTGACCAGCTTTTTATCGGCTGCGATGGCATTGATTTAGCACGAGGTACCACGACTTTTAATGAATTGTTGGGGCTGAGTAAAGTCATGGCCGAGGTGTCACGAGAAGTGGTGGTAATGGTTGAATCAGATAAGCTGGGGAGAAAAATCCCTAACTTAGAGCTCAGTTGGGAACAAGTCGATGTGCTCGTGACTGACCGTGATGTACCCAATGAAGTGATTGCCGAAATAGAATCTCATCAAGTGCGAGTGATTCGCGCTTAATCTCATTATTATTCAATATTATATAAAAATAGATAAACCAGTGTGTTTATCTAACAACGTCAAAATTTAGGAGCTTATAAACATGTGTGGAATTGTGGGTGCGGTAGCACAACGAGATGTAGCAGAAATTCTGGTTGAAGGTCTACGCCGTTTAGAATACCGAGGTTATGATTCCTCTGGTGTAGCAGTCATTGATAACGACCACAATATGAAGCGTGTACGTCGTCTAGGCAAAGTACAAGAGTTGGCTGACGCTCTGGAAATAGAGCAAGTACAGGGTGGCACAGGGATTGCCCATACGCGCTGGGCTACTCATGGCGAACCTTCGGAAATCAATGCGCATCCACACGTGTCAGAAGACATTGCGATTGTGCACAATGGTATCATCGAAAACCATCATGTTTTACGTGAGTTACTGCGCGAGCGCGGCTACACGTTTACCTCTCAAACCGATACTGAAGTGATTGCTCACCTTGTTAACTGGGAACGCCGTAGCACTGACACACTGTTGCAAGCGGTGCAAAATACCGTCAAGCAATTAGAAGGTGCCTATGGGGCCGTGGTTGTGGATCGTAATGAACCGGAACGTTTAATCGTTGCTCGTTCAGGCAGCCCAATTGTAATTGGCCTAGGGGTGGGTGAAAACTTCTTGGCTTCTGATCAACTCGCACTCCTTAATGTCACGCGTCGTTTTATTTATCTAGAAGAAGGCGATGTGGCGGAAGTGACGCGCCGTGAAGTGAATGTATTTGCCGATAATGGCGAGCCAGTCATTCGAAGCGTGGTGGAATCGAACGCGGAACATGATGCGGGTGATAAAGGCGAATTTCGCCACTTCATGCAAAAAGAAGTGTACGAGCAGCCAACTGCGATTAAAAACACCATTGAAGGCCGCGTGACGCATGATTCGGTCATTACCGATAGCATTGGTGTGCATGCCTCTGAAATTCTAGAAAAAGTAGAACACATTCAATTAGTGGCGTGTGGCACATCCTACAATGCGGCGATGGTGTCTCGTTACTGGTTTGAAGCGATTGCCGGCGTGAGTTGTAGTGTGGAAATTGCCTCAGAGTTTCGCTACCGCAAATTTGTCACGCGCCCAAATAGCTTGTTGGTGACGTTATCGCAATCTGGCGAAACCGCCGATACGTTAGCCGCGCTGCGTCTTGCCAAAGAAAAAGGCTACATGTCGGCAATGACCATTTGTAACGTCGCTGGCTCATCGCTAGTGCGTGAATCAGACATTGCCTTCATGACGCGTGCCGGAACTGAGATTGGTGTAGCATCAACCAAAGCGTTTACCACTCAGCTCGCAGCGCTGCTTATGATGGTGGTTGCGGTCGGTAAACAGAAAGGCACGGTTGATCAAGCGAAAGAAAAAGAAATTGTGCAGGCGTTACACGCGCTACCTGAGCAAATTGAAGCGGCTCTAAAAACGGAAAAAGAAATCGAAGCTCTCGCTGAAGATTTTGCCGATAAGCATCACACGTTATTTTTAGGTCGTGGTGAGTTTTACCCTATCGCGGTAGAAGCGTCGCTCAAACTCAAAGAGATTTCTTACATTCACGCAGAAGCGTATGCCGCTGGTGAGCTTAAACATGGCCCTCTGGCATTGATTGATGCCGATATGCCAGTTGTGGTTGTCGCGCCTAACAACGAACTGCTTGAAAAGCTGAAATCGAACATTGAAGAAGTGCGCGCTCGTGGCGGCTTATTGTATGTGTTCGCCGATGAAAACGCAGGGTTTGTCAGTGATGAAACCATGACAGTGATTAAGATGCCGCATGTTAATGAAATCACGGCTCCGATTTTCTTCACCATCCCAATGCAGTTATTGTCTTACTATGTGGCGCTGATTAAAGGCACCGACGTCGACCAGCCTCGTAACCTAGCGAAAGCGGTGACGGTAGAATAAGTAGAGAGAGTCATTTAGTCTCATACTAAAAAGGCAGCGTTCACATAGGACGCTGCCTTTTCAAAACGTTTATGCCCCTTTTCGTGTTATCGCGAACACTCTGTGCGAATCGTTGCACTGAGTTTTGTCTTACTATTCCTAATAGGAATCTATCGAGCGGAAATGCTCATTGGTGCTAAAAATATCAGTAGTAGGTCAATTTCTTACAATTATTTCTCTTGTTGATTGGATATGTTGAAAAGTTAAGGCTTTGAGTTGAAGATGCTATCCAACCAACTATCGGAACTGTAAAAATGGCAGCTAAGAAAAGTAACATAATCGAATCAGCAAATTATCTTCACCATCAAGAGCTTGGTGGAATTGAAATGCTTGATGCTAGCTATCACAAGCAGTGCTTTTCTCGCCATAGTCATGAAGGATACACTTTCGGCATTATTGAAAAAGGAGCGCAAAAGTTCTTCAGAACAGGGGCTAATAACATAGCGCCTACTGGAAGTATTATTTTGATAAACGCTGATGATATCCACAACGGTGAGGCTAATACAGAAGAAGGCTGGGCATACAAAGCACTCTATCCTCTGCCTGAACAATTCGAACAAATCAGTCGGGAAATTGGTGGAAATAATACGCTTTCTCCATACTTTCCTGATGCTGTGATCCATGATGAAGAACTTGCAGCGCAGTTCCGTTTGGTCTATCAAGTTTTGATAGAGTCAGATAATAAACTGCTCAGAGAGTCCCTTCTCTACTCATTGCTTGTCAAACTGATGGCAAAGCATGGAAAAAGCAGAATTAATTTTGGCGTAGACAAGACGGCGAGTAAGCAAGTTACCATTGTAAAAGATTTTCTGGACGACCTTCCTGATGTGAATGTCTCTCTTAATGAGCTTGCGCAGTTAGTGTCATTAAACCCTTACTACCTTGTTCGTCTATTTAAAAAGGAGTTTGGATTACCTCCTCATGCTTATCAGATTCAGTCACGTCTACGTTACGCTACCAGGCTGATAAAAGAGGGTAACAAGTTAGCCGATGTAGCCATTCAATGTGGTTTTCATGATCAAAGCCATTTCATCAAGCACTTCAAAAAAGCCATGGGTGTTACACCTCGACTATACGCAAAGCACTTTCTATCGTAGTCAAAAACTTACTATCATTACCTTGTTCAATGCCATTTAATGCTATTACTCCATTCAATGTAAAAGGGTGATATATGAAAACGATTGGCTTACTAGGTGGTATGAGTTGGGAGTCCACGCTGAGCTATTACAAATCTATTAACGAAGGTGTAAAAGAGAAACTTGGAGGCTTGAATTCCGCCAAGATTTGCATGTATAGCGTAAATTTTGAGGAAATCGAAAAGCTCCAACATTCGGGTCATTGGGACGAGACGGCTAGGATACTATCTGATGCTGCTGTTTCTGTCGAAAAAGGTGGTGCTGATTTTATCCTAATTTGCACCAACACCATGCATAAAATAGCTCCTGAAATCGAAGCAAATATCAACATCCCGATTTTGCACATCGCGGATGCAACCGCAGAGAAACTGCTTGAAAGTGGTATTAAGAAGGTTGGACTTCTGGGCACTAATTTCACAATGGAGCAGGACTTTTATAAAGGACGACTGACGGAGAAGTTCGGTATTGAAGTCGTTGTGCCAGAGAAACATGACAGATTGAAGGTTCACGAGATTATTTATCAAGAGCTTTGCCGAGGCGAAATCAAGGATGACTCAAGAACTGTCTATACCCAAATCATCGATAAATTAAGAAATCAAGGTGCCGATGCAGTTATTCTTGGATGTACTGAAATTGCATTGCTTGTACAGCAGCAACATACAATTGTACCGCTGTTTGATACAACAGCCATTCATGCAGAAGCTGCTGTACGTTTAGCGACAAATAAAGATTAAACAATTGATTTATCTTTGGGTTTTTAACACTATGTATCTGATATAATTATGATTAATCATAATTCATTGACTATGCCTGTTCTCGTTGTATGGGCATTGATGTAATTAAAGCATCATAGGAGCAGAATCAGGTAAATTTAACTTACTTACCTTATTGCTTTGTTTCTTTCAAAATCGGCATCTCATGAAGTGGTGCCATTTTGCAATTTGCTATACAAAAAGTTATCCGAAAGCTAGAAAGTGTCTGTATTGGCTAAATCGAAAATGTCCAAAAGTGTGTCACAATAAGTATGCTATTTTAATACTCAGTTGTCGCTTGATTCAGGCTTGATAGTCGCAATTAATATGAACCTTTATTCCTTGCCGATAATGAGTATCGGCGGCCAATAAATTTTTAATCTTTGGCTGTAATCTTTTCAATGATCTTAATTTTTATCAATGTCTTATTAAGTATTTTTGATATTACACCTAAAGACGAAAAGCGAGGTTTGAACCCTTCGCTATAGATAAAGCTCCTGTAGAACGTACTTTCCAGCACGGCTTATAAAACGGCAAATATTGCTCTGTTTTTACTTTGATAGTCCTCATCTATTTATGTTAACGAGTATTGCCATCAGCGGGATGGGCTGTAAAAAGCATTAATAATAACTCTATTATCCAACGTAATTTGGGATCCTTTTCTTTGGTTTTGTGCCAATACAGTTTGATTTGATAATCAGGCAGGCTGATGGGGGATTGGCAATAGCTCAGGTGCAGTGTGGACGCTAACGTCTTGATATAAGATTGAGGCGCGGCCAGAAAGTAATCTGTTCCCGGTAAGGAATAGGGAGCACTGAGCACGCCCGGCAATGTCGTGGCGATGCGGCGTTTCTTATTGAGTTTGCCTAATGTCACATCCACAATCCCGCGTTGTTCACTCCATGGCGCGACAAGCACGTGCGAGTAATTTAAAAAATCAGCCAGTTGCAGTGATGATGAGCCTTGTAGAGCCGGATGGTTGTCATCCATGGCAATGCAATATTGCCCACTGAGTAACACCGCATTGCCAATATGGTTGGATTTTTCTTCCTCATGATCAAACCCCAGAGCCAGATCGATCTCGCCAGATTCCAGCTGTTGGGTCGGTATTTTCGGCTGTGTGTTTACAAAACGCACGGTAATGTTGGGAAAGTGTTGGGCCAGATACGTGGTCAATCGCGGCATGACACACCAAGTCGCGAAGTCATACCCTGAGAGCGTAAAATGATGCTCTCCCACGTCAGGGTCGAATGGCGTCGCGGTGGTTAATCCGCTGTAGAGCAATTGCAACGCAGGAATAACGGATTGCGCAAGTCGTTGTGCTTGGTCTGTGGCGACCATATTCCCGTTAACTCGAATGAAGAGCTCATCATTGAGGCGTTCTCGTAACCGGCTAAGGCTATGACTACACGCCGATTGGCTGATATGGAGTTTCTCGGCAGCCTGACGCACAGATTGAGTTTGATAGATGTGGTAAAAGACTTTCATCAAATTGAGATCGAGATGGTCAATATTCATTGTGAATACCATGCAGGTTATGAATGAAAACAATGCATTTAAAGCATAACAAGGAAGTTGCTACACTGCGATTAAATAAAATAGGAGTGTGACATCATGATGGTAAGAGTGGCGAATATCGCCGATGCGAGTACGATTTTACAGTTCATTAAAGAACTTGCGGAATACGAACATGAATTAGAGAGCGTAGAATCAACAGAAGCGACGATCATCGCCAGTTTATTTAGTGAGGGGTCGACAGCACATGCGCTCATTTGTGAGGTAGATAATCAGGCGGTTGGATTTGCCGTCTATTTTTATAACTATTCTACGTGGCTAGGTAAAAATGGGGTGTATCTGGAAGATCTGTATGTGACGCCCGCTTATCGTTCATTGGGCGTGGGTAGATTATTGATGAAAACATTGGCTCAACATGCGGTAGACAATGGGTGCGGACGTTTTGAGTGGTCAGTCTTGCATTGGAATCAGCCTGCCATCGATTTTTATCAACACATTGGTGCACAAGAGCAGTCAGAATGGCGGGTGTATCGCTTGTCTGGGGAAGCATTGGCCAAATTTGCGACCGCTTGATTGGCTTGATAGGTCACTCGCTTCGCAAGATTTAATCTATTGCGTGGGTATCGCCGCGCGCCTCTTTTTCAACTTGCTGATCTTTGATGATTTGGAGTAATGAGGATAGAAAAGCGCGATCAGTATACGCTTCATTATTCCAAGTTTTTGATTTTATTAGCGCTTTAGGGCCGAGGGCGAGCTTAAACATGGCCCTCTGGCATTGATTGATGCTGATATGCCAGTTGTGGCATGGTCGTCGTCATCGATTGGTCGAAAAGTGAGACAGAATACTCGCTCAGCGTGCCATATGAATCGCTTTCTTCGTTATTACTGGTAGTGATATTGAAACAATGGCTGAGCTGGGCATCGAGTGAGTGTCGTCAAGCAATACACCATTCTAAAAGACATAGGTCTGGTTGCGGCCTTTTTGTTTCGCGCAGTATAGGGCGTTATCGGCTTGCCTAATAATACTGTCGATTTTCTGATTGTCTTGTATCTCTTTTTGGTAGCAACTCACCCCAATACTGACCTTGAGTGTTTCTTTTCCTACCTTAATCATGTCAATAGCTTGGTGTAAGCGCTGACAAAACGCCTGAGCTTGATTGGTTGGTGTATTGTATAGAACAATGAGAAACTCTTCGCCTCCCCAGCGAGAAACAATGTCACAAGAGCGAGCGGTATTCTCTAATTTTTTCGCTAATTCTACTAAGACTCGGTCTCCTTCTTGATGGCCATAGGTATCATTGATTTTCTTAAAAAAATCGATATCCAATAAAACAAACGACAGCGCAATATCATTACGCTTGGTTTGTTCTATCATCTTATTGGCGCGATTAGAGGCTTCACGCCGATTCAATAGCCCTGTTAGATCATCGGTTGAAGACAGAATCGTTAACTCTTGTGTTTGCTGTTCAAGTTTGTTTTTTGTATCAATCAGCTCTTGATAGAGCTTATCTCGATTAATAGAACAAAATAGTGCCCAGCGAACCAGGTTATCTTCGTCGAGTGTCGCATTCACTGTGACAGGAATACGGTTTTTATCGGCTGTCACAAGCATAATTTGTATTTCAGAAATCACTCTATCCTGTATCAGCATAGGATACAGGTAGTTCTCTAAAAATATGATGCTGGCACGTGTGAATAGATAGCTAACCGGTTGACTTATTAATGCTTCCTCTGTGTAACCAAACTCTTTATCAAAGTACTCATTAGTATGAAGTATCGTCTGATCGTGAAGGCTAGTTATCATAAGCCCACAGGGGAAGAGGTCCGTTTTCATGACGTATGTGCCATGAAGTTTTGTATGCTGTTTAGTATCTTGAGTGGGTAAGTCATGTGCAAGCAATGTCCTTTGCCGTTGATAATATCTAGCTTAGCATCAGGTATCTGGCTCTGCATAAAATAGCCCACTTCGACAGGCACTAAAGCATCATGTTCACTTTGTATGATTAAGCAGGGTTGCTTAATATCCATTAATAAATGGCGATAGTCAGACAAAAACGTCGCTTTAGCAAACGGCTTGGAGTAGGTCGGATCGGTTGAGCAAAAGCTGGTTAGTAACTCTTGCACCAAAGTGTCACTGACTTCTTGTTCAGGCTCTTCCATCGTGTCCGTTACTCCCATGACAAGCGGAGCAAGATAGGTCCCCCAGCCGATATAGTTTTTATCCATCAGATTCAGCAGTTCTTCTAAATCACTTTGTTCAAAACCGCCTGAATAGTGTTGATCAATATTTAAAAAGCAGGGAGATGGACATACCATAACCAGCGCTTTGAAGAGGTCAGGACGCTGTATCGCTACGATGTGACCAATGGTCGCACTGACCGAATGGCCGACGTACAGCACTTGTGACAGTTCAAGTGCGTCACATATCTCAATAATGTCTAATGCGTAACCTTCTAAAGAGCGATAACGCTCTGCTTGATAAGTACTGACATCGGATGTGCCGCTGCCCACATAATCAAATAATACGATTGTATAATGTTCTTCTAAATAGGGCGTAATAAAGCGCCACATATTTTGATTACAGCCAAAACCATGGGCTAACAGAATAGTTTCTTCGCCTTTGCCAAATATTTGAATATTATTACGCAGCGTAATATCTGAGGGCGAAAGTAGGGAGGGGAGTAAGCTCATTTTGCGGTGGTTTCCTAGTAGAATCAAGTTACCATAAGGTGATGTTGTAGGCTTGTCAACAGTGTGTTGTTGTATATGATGTCATTGGGTAGTGAATGATTGGTATGCCATATTGCGCTAAGCAATATGGGTATTGGCGTTAATTGCCGCGTTGTGGAGGAAATACACCACATGGATAACAATAAGGACAATTAGGCATTGCCGTCTTCACCGTTTATGCGCTCACCGTGTTCGTGTAGTATCTTTATTCTATACGTTAGCGAGGTGAGTCATGACAAAATTTACAGAATATAAAGTAGTGCCGATTGTGGAAGGCGGATGCGGAACGATCTTATTAGGGGCGAGTGGTCTGCCGCTACAAAAGATGGAAGCTGAGCTCAATAGATACGCGCAAGACGGCTGGCAGGTTATCTTTCAAGTCGTTGAGAAAAAGCGCTTTATGCTGTTTTGGGTTCGCGAAGCGGTGATTGTGACACTAGGCCGTTAAGCATGTTAAAGCTCTTATCTTTGGCATTGATCCATCGCTATCAAGTGAGGGGTGGTTCAAAAAAGCTTCTCAATATTGACTGTAATTTTGAGCCAAGTTGCTCGGAATACACCAAACAATGCATTGCCAAATACGGGGCAATAAAAGGCTGGAAACTGGGGGTGGCAAGAATCAAACGCTGTAATCAACCTGACCTTGTTGAAAAAATACATGATGAGGTGCCCTAATGCGTTTATTAGAACCCATTGAGCAATTAGAAAGCAAGGAAGAACACTTGAGAAAGCAGGTGAATGCGTTGCCTGAGAATCAAAAAAGAGAATTCTATCACCGCCAGTCAAAACAACTGAAAGATCCCGATACCTACGCAGCCTTGAATTGGTTGTTCGTCGGTGGCTTTCACCACTGTTACTTAGGCAAATATGCATTGTTTGCGTTAGAAATTAGCCTACTAACCATCAGTATGGTTGGCTTCTTTCTCGGTCACTCAAGCGCGCTTGTTATCCTTGCCTTGCTTGTTATCTACGAATTACCACAATTGTTCTTCTCACAAAAGATAGCACGACAATACAATTACCAATTATCGTGTCGTATCTTTGAGGATGTCAGCAACCCTCATTAACCCTCACTTTATTATTTGCGACGTTAAGGCGGGGTGTTTTGGTGTGACTAAACGACATGCTTCGCGAGATTTAATCTATGGTGTGGGTATCGCCGCGTTCCTCTTTTTCAACTTGCTGATCTTTGATGATTTGGAGTAATGATGGAAGGAATGAGCGATTAGCATAGGATTCATTATCCCAAGCTTTTGATTTCATCAGTGCTTTGGGGCAATGAAAAAACAAGGTATCAACCTCGACCTTAATGACGACTTTGGGTTTAGTTTTGCCATCCAAGCAAAATTCACGTAGATCATCATCCGTATGAATTGATGCAGTGCCTTTCACACGTACAATATCTTCAACTCCCGGGACGATAAACAGCAAGCCTACATGGGGGTTATTCAGCAAATTGGTAAGCGTATCTAAACGGTTATTACCTGGGCTATCAGGAAAAGCGAGCGTTTTTTCATCCAGTACTTTGACGAACCCGGCTTCTCCGCCACGAGGGGAAATATCTAAGAATTCATCTTGAGTGTGAGTGCTCAGCATAAACAGCGTGCTGTGTTCAATAAAGGTTTTGGCATGCTGATCGATGTGCCTGACATCTTTCGCGACGACTAATGGCGCAGGCAGGTTATAGAGATTTCTTAATTGTGCCAATGTGGTGATGTGAGTCATTAGTATTTCCCTTTAGTTATCAGTTGTTAATTATATGTAAATGATAACTAATGTTATTTGATATTAGTTTGCATTATCATTGTATAAATCGTGATTAAGAGTCAAATACAATCTCACTAGAATACATTCCAGTCAGTAAATTCATCATGTTTTGAATCGTAGCGTTTACATTCACGCTATTCTCTGGCGCTTATTAGTGGCTTTTGTTGGTGGTTATAGATGGGGGGGCCGAATATGTCTAGGCCTACGGATTGCCGCAGCAAATGTGCGGAAAGCGGATCTACGAATAGGCATGTCGAACTGCGCGCCACATTCGTAGATGGCCAGTCTAGTTGGTGAGTAAGTGCAAGAACTGCATCAGTGCGGGGTTATCTGAGGTATTTTTATAAACAAAGCTAAGCGGTGATGTATTGGATAACACGTCTAGTGATATTGCCTGAATCATTGGCGATGGACGGGTAAAATGTCGCTCATTAACAATCGCAACACCGCTGCCTGTGGCCACTAAACCCAGCATGGTACTTTCCCCATGTGCCCATTCCACCACATTGGGTTCCCATCCGATGTTATGAAAGATTGCTTCTAGCCAATCATAATAATAAGGATCAACGCTGCGCGGCAAACGCACGGCGGGTAATTGGTTAAGCTCTTCTATCGTGATCGACGATGGTAAAACGGTGTCCCAACTGACCGGATAAGCCAACATGAGTTTATCTTGAGATATCGGTTGTACGGAGTATTCAGGGGGCAATTCCGCGTAGTGATAGAGAAAAGCGCCATCAATTTGATCAAGCTCTAAGCGTTTTTGGAGCACCATGGGGGTATCTGAATAGATTTCGAGTTCGACATCGCTGTGGAGCTGCCGAAATTGATGCATTGCCTGATTAATTTCTCCTTGCCATAACACGAAGTCAGGTGCGCCGAGTGTCAGTGAACCATATTCAGTATGGCTAAATTGACGCACCCGATCATTGGCATCATCAATCTGCCTGATAATGCCGCCTAACTGCTTTTGGTAGAATTTCCCAGTACGATTTAAGCGTAATCCTTTCGGTAACCTATCAAACAGTTGGAGGCCTAGTTCTTCTTCTAATTCCTTAATTTTTCTTGAAACCGCAGGCTGGGTGACATGAACTTTTTGCGCGGCTAATCGTAGGTTTTGCGTTTCAGCGACGGCTAAAAAATATTTAAGGTGGCGTAACTCCATACATGTATTTCTCTATTGGTATCGGTTGATAACGATATATCAATTCTATTGATATTAAATAATAAGTATTATCGTTCGCATTATCAAGATGGCAACTAACAATAACATGGATATGACAGGATTATAAAAATGGAAAATAGACAAAGTGGTCAACAGTCGCTTAGGGAAAGTCGTCGTGCTATTCAAATACTGTTGTGTTTTGTGCCTATTTTTTCTTATTCAGGTGCTATTTATGCACAAACGGAAGACAGCTCACAAACAGAGCAGGCGCATCGAGTGAATACGATTACGGTGTATGGTTTACCTGCTTCCTCTGATGCAGATACTACCGTTGCGCAAGAGATGTGGGTGGGAGGAAAGGTTGCCACCGATGTGTTAGACACACCCGCTTTAGTGTCGATCATTACCGAAAAAGAAGTAAACCAGAGAAACGCGACGACCACAGAAGAAGTATTGCAGTATTCACCAGGTTTGGTCACAGATTATTATGGTTCGGATGATCGTAATGATTACTTTAAGATTCGCGGTTTTCAGGCGACGACGTATCGAGATGGTATGACGCTAGGCTCGATGCGCGGAGTACGTGAAGATCCTTATGCCTACGAGCGTGTTGAAGTGATCCGTGGTGCTAACTCAACATTGTTTGGTCCTGCGGATCCGGGAGGATCGGTTAATTTTGTTAGTAAACGACCTAAGTTTGAACGCTTTGGCAATAGCTATGTGTCTTACGGTTCGTTTGATCATAAAGAAATGGGATTAGATTTTGGTGATACGTTAAATGACTCTGGTACAGTCGCTTATCGTTTGACGACGAAAGTGAAAGATAGCGATCTGCAATACGATCATTCCAAAGATAATTCTCAACTGATTATGGGAGGGCTGACGTGGCAGCCTTCAGTCAGCACTACAGCGACATTAGTGGTGGATTATTTAGGCCGTGATAGCACACCCAATAGTGGCGGCTATCCAATTGATCGCAAGTATGATCGGGATGACTTTTTTGGTGAGCCAAATTACAACAAGCATGACGTGGATAGAACCAATATTACCGCGCAGCTCTCTCATCATTTTGATAATGGCCTCTCCTTGAGTGGCAATATACGCTATAGCAAGTTAAGCGATGATTTTGGGTATGTGTATTTGACGGATTCGAAAAGCCGAACAGGCAGTGTGATACCGCGTGCTTACTTTGGTACTGACACGTCTTCAGAGCAATTTATCGGTAACACCATGTTGGAATATGCGACCAGTTTTGCGCGGCTCGATAGTAGCACCTTGGTGGGTTTGGAATACCGTGATTCATCGACACAAGATAGCTCGGTATATGGCGTGGCGAGCCGTATTGATCTTGAGAATCCAACATATCGTGGTAAGCCAACTCTGGGCGCGCCATACAGTAAAAATGATCAGGATGCGACGACCAAGTCAGTGTTCTTGCAGCAAAACTTATCACTGGACGATCGTTATATTGTGACGCTCGGCATTCGCCATGATTATATGAATCTTTCTAATCGCGACTTAACGGGCGTGAAGAAGAGCGATAATTTCTCGGAAACATCGCTACGTGGTGCGTTTACGATTAAAATTGATCAGGAGTGGTCAACTTATATTAGCCAAGTCGAGTCAGTGGCGCCGCCCACCATTGGCGTAAAACCAGAACGTGGCGAGCAGGTTGAATTAGGAGTGAAATACGCGCCGTTAGATATGAATGCGTTATTCTCTGCCGCTGTTTATGATCTGAAAAAAGACGACGTTAATATGTCGATTGTTCAAGATAACGGGACGATCAAGCAAGAAACCATTGGTGAGACGCGCGTTCGCGGATTGGATTTTGAGATGAAGGCAGAACTGACCGATGAGTTCAGCTTAATCGGTGGGTATTCCTATATGAAGTCTGAGGTGATCCGTGGGAGTACAAGTACAGGGAAAGTGCTTGATGATAACGAGTTTGTAACAGCACCAAATAATACGGCTTCACTGTGGGGCTACTATACCTTACCGAATAAAACCATGGATGTGGGGTTAGGTGCGCGCTATGTCGGAAGTTATTACTTTGATGCAGACAACACAGAGAAAAGTGATGCGACCACACTGTTTGATTTTGCGTTTGCTTATCGTATGTCTAAAGCGGTTAATCTGACCTTCAATGTACATAACTTAACGGATAAACAAGCCGTCGTTGGCTCTGGCACCGCTAACTATTACACGCCGAGTCGTTCGTTTAATGCCAGCTTGAATTATTCTTGGTAAAACGTTGGACTGATTTGTCTCTCAGATATCAGGTATATGATTCAGGTGGGAAAGCTGAGCCAAAGGATATTGGCTCAGCTTTTGCGTTCTTAGCTGTCAGATTCTTGCGATTCTTGATTACTTGAATAAATAAAGTAAAGCGCAATACCTAGACAGACAACTGCCGCAATCCGGTTAATAGAAAACGGTAATTCTTGGTTGTTAAGCCAACCAAAGTTATCAATTAACATACTCATTAACAGCTGGCCGAAAATCACAGCGACAGTAGAGACTGCGACGCCAATACGTTGCACTGCAAAGACCATGATTACTATATAAGGCACACCACACATGGCACCCAACAGTTGCCATTTAGGCATATCCATCAAGGTCAGATCGTGGCCTTTGTCAAAGTAAAAAATCAGTAACGCGGTAACCAGTGCCCCGATTGAAAAAGTAAGGAAAGCACAGCGGAATACACCGACTTTATTACCTAATTGACCGTTAACAGCCGCTTGAATACTTAATAATGCACCACCGATCACGGCGAGCATAATCATTAAAATCGTCATAACCTTTCCTTAATCGAGTGCGATGAGAAGTAATGCGGCAACAATAAATGCCAGTGCACATAAGCGCTTCTTACCCACTTTGCGCGCTGGTGTCCCGAGCAAGCCGTAATGGTCAATGATGACGCTTTTGAATATTTGACCCGCGAGAATACCGATCATGGTGACCGCAATACCAATGACGGGGGTCGCGATGGTTAAAATCACCACATAGCCCGCGCCTAAAATACCCCCGGTTAATTGCCAAGCAGGTTGCTCAAAAAAGGAAGGGCTATTACGTGGGCTGAAGAACAGCATAAGTAAAAACGTCAGTGCAGAACCGACACCGAAAATGCTAAATGTTGCCCATAAATGACCGACTTGTTCGCCTAACGGCCCAAGAATGCCCGCTTCAACGGACAAGCCCATGCCACCGGCAATCACAAGTAAAATTAATAGAAATTGCATATTATTCTAGGTTGATAAGTGAGGTGTGCATCATACGGTAGCGATTATTAAATAAAAACGTCATAATCCAATAATTACTTTTGCAGGAATTGCATTAATGAGCTCAGCAAATACTATAGATATTCGTACGCTACGTTTTTTTGTCAGTGTCTTTGATTCGCAAAATTTCTCAGTAGTTGCCCGCCGTGAAGGGGTTTCTGCGTCCATGATATCGAGAACAATTCATCAGCTTGAAGATGCGCTCGGCCAGCAATTGTTCTATCGTAATACGCGTTCGATAACACCGACAGAGGAAGGGCGTTTGTTCTTTACCTATGCGCAACAAATGATTGGGCAGATGGAAGAAGCACAAGCGCAATTACAAGATAAAAATAACGAGCCTTCTGGGTTAGTAAGGATTAATGCACCGGTGTTTTTTGGTCAACGTCATATTGCGCCGTGGCTGGCGACCTTATCGCAGCAGTATCCTAAATTATCCATAGAGCTGATGCTGACCGATGAGTATATTGATCCGTTGCGAGAAGGGACGGATATTCTGTTTCGAATTGGTAATCTAACCGACTCGTCTTTACATGCACGGATTTTTGGGACACAGCGTTACCACCTTGCCGCATCACCTCAATATATTGAAAAATATGGGCTACCTAGTACACCATCGCAATTAACTCAGCACCGATGCTTGGTTTATAAGGGATTTGAAGGGGCAAATCGTTGGTTACTCCGTTTGCCTGATGAGGAGTGGGTGCATTACCCAGTAACGCCCGTGTTAACCTCTAATGATGCCAATGGATTGTTGACCGCGGCATTAAATGGAATGGGCATTGTGTTATTTCCGGATTGGCTATTAGGTAAAGAATTACATCAAGGTAAATTAATTGAACTCTTACCAGAGTATGAGGCAACCATTAATACTCAACCACAGCATATTGCAGCGATGTACCCTAATGTGCGTCACCCCCCACTCAATGTGAGAGCTGTCATTGATTATTTTGTGGACGTCTATGGAGAGCCACTGTATTGGGCTTGATAAGTCCCCGTTGGCAATCGCGGTGAGCGTGATTGCCAATCGGTGATTATCGGTGTTGATAAACCTTAGCCGGGGAAAAACGAATTCATATCGGTGGTTAATAAATTTTGTAGCGCTTGCAAACCTGAAATTAATCGTTGTTCACTATTAATTGCCATAAGCGATAGACGTACGTGTGGGGTTTGCTCGCCATTTGCACAAAAGTAACTGCCGCTAGTGACAATAATGCCGCGATTTTTCGCTTCGAGTGTAAAACGATCCGGTTGCCATTGTGAAGGTAGGGGTAACCAGATGTGATAGCCCGACGCGTGGCAGGTGACTGCCGTAAGTATTGAGCGTGCGATTTTTTGGCGCTCTTGCGCGGTTTCACGCTGCTCGGCTGCCAAATTAAAGGCTTTGCCAGATTCAATCAACTGCGTTGCGGCAATGAAATTGATTGGAGAAGATAACCACATATTCGCTCGAATATGCGCTTGTAATAAAGCGACTTGCCCATTGGGAACTTTTAAGTATCCACAGCGCATAGCAGGGCTGATGGCCTTAGAAAGTGCGGAAATATGAAACGTATAATCCGGTGCAAAATTCGCAATCGGCGCAACAGTCTGTTCATCTAAGAAGCCATAGATATCGTCTTCAATTAACCAAGTATGTGTTTGATTAATCACCTCAGCGATGGCTTTTTTACGCCATTCAGGCATAGAAAGCCCCGTCGGATTCTGATGACGGGGAATGGTGATAACCAGTGCTGGATGGTGCTCATCAATGGCAGCAGTTAATGCGTGCGGGCATAACCCGTGTTCATCCAATGTTACCCCAACAACCTGACGACCGGACATACTTGCGATAGCAAGGATACCGGGGTAGGTCAGCTCATCAACGAGTAAGGTATCTCCCGGTTGACTGAGCGAGTCGATCAGCAGAGATAACGCGTGTTGCGCGCCATTGGTAAGCAGGGTATTACTGGTATTGCCGCCTTGTAAGCCGTATTGCTGTGCCCATTTTACTCCAGCGGCGCGGTGAGATTCATGGCCAGTGTATTCGGTATACCCAATCAGCGAATTGGTTAACTGATCCGCCGACTCGCGGTAGGCGTGTTTGAGTGCGGGTAAATTTTTAGATAAACATGGCTGCAACAACGAGAAGTTGTAGTGGTGCTCATCATCTTCAGGGGCTTGGATGGCTTGATCTAATTCCGAGTGGCCTCGTACAAATGTTCCTTTGCCAATAAATGACTCTACACATCCCTTGTCGTTAAGGAGCTTATACGCTTTTGCGACGGTCGCCGGCGTGGTACCGAGTTCATCTGCTAACAAACGATGAGTAGGAAGCTTGCTATTAGGTTGGTATTCACCGTTATCAATTTTTTTCTCAATCGTTGCGGCAATATGCACAAACTTACTCGTACTCACACTCTCTCCCAAAACTGTCGCGGATAAAATCTGAGGATAACATAGGTCTTTTCTTTTTAAGTCGCTTACATAATATTATTTGATCTATATTGACATAGTTCAATTTGTTGAATAACCTAACTCAAAATAAAGTTTTTTAAAAACATAGTATTGATTGTCGTCGGTGTGTCTTGACTCACTGTTTATTTATTCCCGATTTAAATGTGGCTTTATTGAGTTATGTCAATGTATTGGATGGGATGATTATTCGTGAATGATAGGCACTGTACATCAGTGAATATGATGAGTAACTAGTAATGATTAAAAGGAATACAACATGGAATGGTTAGGTAGTGATATCACAGTGTGGGTGCTGGTAGCCTTGATGGTGTCGGCGTTTGCCGCTGGGTTTATTGACTCAGTGGCAGGTGGTGGTGGGCTCATTTTAGTCCCATCGTTTATTTTGGCAGGATTGCCGCCTCAATTGGCTCTGGGGCAAGAAAAAATCGTCAGTACATTAGGGACTATCGCCGCAATCCGTAACTTTATACGCAATAAAAAAGTCATTTGGACGGCAGTGGCAACAGGTATTCCAGCCGGTCTTTGCGGTGCCTACGCGGGTGCGCAAGCCATTCTCTACTTTGATCCGGATACTATCGGGAAAATCATTCTCTTTATGCTTCCTTTTGGCATCATTTTATCGTTCATTCCTAAGAGAAATTGCAATGGAGACAACCAAACTCCAATCAATAAAACCGTCATTTTATTTGGCGTGCCTGCCGCGGTATTTGTGATTGGCTTTTATGATGGATTTTTTGGACCCGGTACAGGGAGTTTTCTCATTCTTGCTCTGCATTATCTGCTCAAGTTTGATTTAGTGTCGGCTTCAGCAACATCAAAAATGTTTAATTTCTCATCTAACATTGGGGCGCTGATTGCCTTTATGCTCGCAGGGAATGTCATGTATTTGTTGGCTATTCCGCTGGTGGTCATGAATGTACTGGGTAATCATGTAGGGAGTGGTTCAGCGATGAAGTATGGCCCCAAGCTTATTCAACGAACCATCTCTGTGTCACTTAGTCTGCTTATGCTGTCGTTAGGCTATAAGTTCTTACTGTAGCGCGCAAAGTCATAACATTAACGATGCTCGCCACGTGGCTATGGCGAGCCTTGCTAATGTTGGGCATAGATTAAAGAAGTCAGTGATGTGTGATCTATATCACTTTTTGCTAATAGGCCGCTTTTCATATTACGGTATTCGCAGGATAGTGTTTTCATATACGCAGATGTGGTGGAATTGGTAGACACGCTAGCTTCAGGTGCTAGTGGCCTAACGGCCGTGGGAGTTCAAGTCTCCCCATCTGCACCAACTTCATCGGTCGCTCCCGTTCGGGCGGCGGCGAAAAACCTCTAGGAATACTATGAGTGTTGACGAATCTCACCCTGCTTTTCCCGCTTACCAAACCCGTCCCATTACTCGTTATCAACGCGAATCATCATGGCAAGTTAGCGATGACGATTTAATACAAGAAACGCCCGTTGCGATTGCGTTTAACGATATTGCCTATACGGTAATGATGTGTACGCCTCATGATTTAGAAGAATTTGCCAGTGGTTTTGCGCTCACCGAAGGTATTATTGATGCCTTTAAGGATATTCATGATATTGAGATTACCACTCAACATAATGGGATCACGGTGAATGTACTTATCGCTAATCGCTGTGTCGCTCGTTTACAGCAACAGCGCCGCTCAATGGCGGGAATGACCGGGTGTGGCATTTGTGGTACCGAAAAGCTCGACTCGGTTTGTCGTTATCATACGCCTTTGGCCACGCACAGTACTTTTGATATTGAGCGACTTGATCAAGCGCTTGAACAGTTACAACAACACCAAACACTCAACCAACGTACTGGTTCAACTCATGCAGCGGCTTATCTAAACCAAGAGGGAGAGTTAGAAGCGTTGTTTGAAGATGTAGGACGGCACATTGCACTAGATAAACTAGTTGGGTGGATATTGCGTCATCATAAGCAGGGAGGAGCGGTGTTAGTGACCAGCCGAGCCAGTTTTGAAATGGTGCAGAAGGTGGTGGCGAGTGGTATTGAATTCTTATTTGCCGTTTCGGCAGCAACCAGTATGGCGGCTGAGTTAGCCGAACAATTGAATGTGACGCTGTGTGGCTATTGTCGCCGAGGGCGCGCCAATATCTATACCCATCCCGAGCGTTTGCAAGCTAAGCGATAAATATAAACGACATAAGATACAACAAGCCATACGTTGCAAAGGCGTATGGCTTTTATTTTAACTATTTGTTTTTAAATGTATAACTTCTGTTTTAAAGCATTTGGAACATAGTAGGCCAAATGCGTTTTTAGCTTTAGGATCATGATGATCCTAAAGCTTACTATGATGTTGTAATAAATACTGTTTGGCCGCGTGACTGCCCATGTAACGAGCTAAGGTTTTCTCCGGTACGTTCAATAGATCCACCACAATTAATCCATCTAAAGCATCATTAAAATCTGGGTCGACATTAAAACTCACCAGTTTGCCGTTTAATCCTAAATACTGACGCAGCAATACAGGGACACCTTTGCCATCATCAATGCGTGAAATTACGCGGCCGAGTAACTGTAAGTCAGCTAAAGAGGTCAGCAAGCTCGCATTCCATTGCGCGTGCTGAGTCGGCAGTGGATTGGTTGCCGCCACTAACTGAGCTTGCTGAGTATCGTAGTAATGGAGAGTCATAGTATCGGCAAGTAGGCGACGGGCTTGTTCGCTGTAATCATTACTAATACTGACTGGGCCAAAGAGGTGGGTATATTCTGGATGGTGAGAAACATAAGTCGCGATTCCTTTCCAAAGCAGTAATAAAGGCGCCATGGATTTTTGATAGCGGTGATCCACCACAGAACGACCCATTTCGATCGATTTCCCCATATTTTCAATAAACTGGCGATCGTATTGAAATAGTGAGCTGGAGTATAATTCGTTGATATGGCTATGCTCGAGTAATGTATCGACGAGACCTAAGCGATACGACCCCACTAACTGTTGCTCATCGTTATCCCAAATGAACAAATGTAAGTACCGGCGATCGTATTCATCGATATCTAAATCTCTTCCCGTACCTTCTCCGACCATTCGAAAGTTTTCTTCACGGATACGTCCGATCTCTAACAGCATTGAAGGCAGCTTATCCGCTGAGGTACAGAACACATCAAATTGATTATGACTGAGCATTTTATCTTCTGCGGAAAGCTGGTTGAGATCATGCAATAAATCATTCAGCGGAAGGCGTTTAGCAATAGGAATAAGATTTGTGTCGTGGGTGGTTTTATCTCGTTGTTGATTGACCACAGGTTGAAGTAAATAGGTATTAAGTCTTAAATAGTTAACGAGTTGTTGATCACATAAGTGATTGACTTCTTTAAAGCGAATTGTCTCACCTATGGCGAGGTTGATCGTAGAAGCTTGTTTATTGAGTAACTCTCGGCCCAGCAGTAAAGTGCGGAGCAACGGATGAATTTTTTCTGCCATATAAAAGCGATGCGAGTTTTTCCCGTCGATAAAGACAGGAACCGTTTGTGCTTTATGCTTACGCACCAAACGACTGACCGATTGACTCCATTCTTTATCTTCTAAACGGCGCGCTTTACGATCGATTAATTGTGAGACTTCTCCTGCTGGAAAAATCAGTAATAACCCACCTTGAGCTAAATGTTTGTGTGCTTGGCGCATTGCGCCCAAATTTGCTCGTACGGCTTTGCTGCCTTCAAACACATCAACGCCAATAAATAGCTCATCCAGTTCAGGAACGGTTTTTAAGTAATGGTTGGCAAGTATCTGTACGTCACTACGTTTTTGTAGCAGTAACTCGGCAAGAATAACACCTTCAACACATCCTAATGGGTGGTTGGCAACCACCACAGTGGGGCCAGTTTCTGGCAGAGTATTTAAGCTGCCTTTGGTGACTTGATAATCAATATTTAATATGTCTAGAGTAAAACGGAGAAATTGGCGAGTACCACAATTTGCTGGACGTTGAGCATAAAACTTATCGAGCTGACTTAATCCGGTCGCCCATTCAGCAAGATTTTCACCTAAGCCAAAAGGTGTCTTTCGCGGCAATTTAAAAGGACTTGTTGATAGCATGACAACCACCTTACACAGTATGTTTAGTCATAATGCTAGTAAGTGACTGTGTCAGATAAGCTGCAAAACAGTGAGTTTTTTATGACAACGCAACGCGATTGCTGGTAATTGTACTTAGGAGGTATAGAGAAGTGACAGAAGTTACATTATGGTATAGATAAAGGTAAATAACGGTATGCCGTATCGAATACTTTCAAGGGGGAGGCGAAGTATCTGATGCATTTGGCAGACCGTTGTTTACCTTGTGCATTGTTTATAGAATATAATGATTTCTATTTCAAGCGTATCGGAGATTAGTATTTGTGTTTTTTGAATGACTAGTTAATAAAAGCAGCTGTAAAGCTGCTTTTTAGTTAATATCACTACATTAAATAATGGCATTACTTGGTTTCGAATTGATCTTTTACCATGCGATCAAGTAAACGTACCCCGTACCCAGTTGCGCCTTTTGGCTTATTAGGTAGGCCTTCACCTGTCCATGCTGTGCCTGCAATATCAATGTGCACCCACGGCGTGTCATTTTCAATAAAGCGCGCTAAGAACTGGCCTGCCACGCTAGAACCGCCAATACGTGGTTTATTACCATCGTTGCGCATATCCGCGATTTCGCTTTTTAGTAGGCGATCAAATTGTCCGCCTAATGGCAAGCGCCATACCGGCTCTTGTTCTGCTTCACCTGCCGCTGTGATTTTTTCGGCTAACTCATCGTTATTAGAGAAAATACCAGCGATTTCTTCGCCTAGAGCGACGAGAACAGCACCTGTTAAAGTGGCGAGGTCAAACATTGCTTTTGGCTTAAACGTGCGCTGAGTGTATGTCATTAAATCACACAGCACTAAGCGGCCTTCGGCATCAGTATTCATCACTTCGATGGTTTGTCCTGACATTGAAGTCACAACATCGCTTGGGCGTTGTGCTTTATCGCTTGGCATATTTTCAACTAGGCCAAGCACACCAATAGCGTTGACCTTAGCTTGGCGTTTAGCCAGGGCAACCATCAGGCCAGTGACGGTTGCTGCGCCGCCCATGTCTTCTTTCATGGTGTTCATTGATGTGTTTGGTTTTAGAGATAAGCCACCGCTGTCAAAAGTCACACCTTTACCCAAGAAGGCAATCGGTTCGTCACTCTCTTTTGCTCCGGTATATTTAAGTATTACCATTAAGCTTTCATGTTGAGAACCTTGACCAACACCAAGCAAAGAAGTCATGCCCAGCTCACTCATTTGTTTACTGTTCACGACTTCCACTTCGAGATCGTGCTCTTTCAAACAAACACAAAATTGTGCGAAAGACTCAGGATAAACGACGTTAGCGGGTTCCCAAATAAGATCTCGCGTTACTTTTACACCTTCAGCAACGGCTTCTAGCGGTTGATATAGCTCTTGTGCTGCTTTTGGATCATCGCAACCCACAGTCAGATTTTCCAGTACACATTTTGCTTGTAGCTCAGTACGAGTACGGTACTTATCAAAGCGGTAATGACTTAGTTGTACACCGTAAGCAAAGTGAGCTGCTTGTGTATCTGTTTCACTAATGACATGAATATCGGTGAGATTAAATGTCTCGACATGCTTGATAAGCGTGTCTGCAGATTGCTGAATATCGAGTTCTGATGAGCTTTCAACACCAAGTAAAATAACGCGATCTAATTCAGTATGCGTTGGCGCAACGAGATTGACTAACGTATTTTTTTTGCCAGTAAACTGTTCAACGCCCATTGAGCGGGTGAGTGCCCCTTGAGTTTGGTCGTCCAATTTTTGAGCGAGAGTGGGTAGGGGAGTATCTTGAGTGACTAAGAAGACAATGGTTCCCTGCTGCGGTAAAGCAAGTGGAGAAAAAAGTACTTTCATCTGTGCGGTATCCTTACTGATTTTATTATTTTGGGTATTGATAGGCGGTCTTACTTGTTATCTGAGCTCACATGATTGTTGGCATAGCACCTACACCACACGAGAGCACAAGCAGTGTTATCAATACGTATTGCCTAATTAGGGTAAGGGATGGGGGAAAGCTTGGCAACCAGTAAGCGGGATCGTGGCGAGTGAGTCATATGAATAAGTCACTGCATCTTACCCGTCACGTTAGCTGTTTATAGAGATTGGCTTTTGACTCATTGATGGGGGGGAACGACTCATGATGGAATTGAATAGAATTGTTTCGCTATGTAATTACCAGGTACCTTTTTGTCAAAATGGTCAATTATCGACTAAAGTTATCTTGTGAATGTAAGCCACACATCGTGATGAGTATAAAAGTAATAAGATATTTTATACTCATGCTTTGGTAGTAAATATTTTAGAGAAGAAAAATAAAGAGAAAGATGGCGCTCAAAGTGTGTTATTTAGCCATTAAGTCTATTGATTTTAAAAAAAATAATTTTTGATTAAGAAAGTGTTTAAGTGGCTTAAAATAGTGCATTGACACTAATTTCATATGCCAAGTATATTAGCGAAAATTTTACATAAATTAATGATTTTACGGTTTTCTTCAGATTGTGAGATCAATAACAAAATGAACATTCTGACTTTAGAATGACGAGTTTAGGTTGTTAATGGAATAAATATGAAATTTAAAAATCTTAGTGTAGTCAAAAAAATATGGCTAAGTTATTTAGCAGTGCTCGTTACTTTAGGCATCGTTGCGTGCGTTTTAGCGGGCAACTGGAGCGACTTAAACAAAAGTATTGATACACTGACGGAAAAAAGCCTCCCTTCAGTTACCTTGCTTAAAGGTATGCAAGTGGATATTACAATTGTGCGTAAAGATGAATTTTCATTATTACCCAATGCCAATAATCCTAAGTTAGGCCAATGGCTAGACGATTTAGATAAAGTTCGCGCTGGTATACAGCAAGAAATTGCGCATTATGAACGTTTAGACTTAACTGATAATGAAAGACAAGTATTCTCAGAATTTAAAGATCAGTGGTCTAAATACGTCAATGAAACCAGTGAGTATCGTTCATTATTGAGCCAAGGCAACTCACAGCAAGCCAATGAATTAGTGTTGAGTAGCTATACTACTTACACCTCTGCGTATGACAAACTGAAGCAAACTCTAGAGCTGAATGAGAAAATGTCGAGCAGTATTAAAAATACGGTTGTTGCCGAATCACAAGCAACCGTAATTGCTGCTGTGATTGGTATTGGGGTTATTCTTGCTATCATCGCCACTTCCGCCGTTATTCTTTCCCGGGCGATCTGTAACCCAATTAAGAAAGCATTAGATTTCGCTACTCGCATCGCTAATGGGCAGTTAAATAACCGGTTCAATGAAGCAGATCTCACCGAAGATGAGTTGGGACAATTACTGAAAGACTTAGAGAAAATGCAAAGTAATTTGCACGGTTTGGTGTCTGAAGTGAATGATTCGACCATCCAGTTGACGGCAGCCGTCGAGGAAGTTAGCGCGATTGCTTCGCAAACCGCTTCAGGTATGCAAAATCAACATACAGAACTGACATCAGTCGCGTCGGCAATGACGCAAATGCAAGCCGCTGTGGCGGAAGTCGCTCAAAATACTGAGGTGGGAGCAACGACTGCACAACAAGCAACAGACATGGCTGAGCAAGGCTCGCAAACTTTAGATAAAACGGTTGGCGTAGTAGAGAAAATGCATACTGCGGTACAAAATTCCGATGAGTTATCAAAAGAATTACTGAAAAGCTCGAATGATATTAACGTTGTTGTGGATGTGATTCAGGGGATTGCCGAGCAAACCAATTTACTTGCACTTAATGCGGCGATTGAAGCGGCGCGTGCTGGTGAGCAAGGCCGTGGCTTTGCCGTTGTAGCCGATGAAGTGCGTTCGTTGGCTAAACGGACTACAGACTCAACCGCGCAAATCATGGGGATCATTACAACCTTGCAAGAAGGTACCCAAAAAATGGGTGACTCAAGTGCTGAGTGTCAAAATGGCATTCAACAATGTATTGAGCAGGTGGGTGAAGCGAAAGAGCGCATTACAGAAATTGAAGTAGCCGTAGACAGTATGTCACAGATGAGTTCGCAGATTGCGACAGCATGTAGTGAGCAGAATTCGGTTTCTGAAGAATTAAACCGCAGTATTGAGTTTATTAATAGTGCGGCATCGGAAATGAATGAGGGTACCTCGCAAACCGCCGAATCGTGCCAAGAAATTAGTCGTTTAGCTCACCACTTAAAAATGCGTATGGATTCATTTAAATTGTAATATGCTGGGTAGTTAAAAAAGAAATTGAAAAGACCAAGCTTGGCGGCTTGGTCTTTTTTTTATCTATAATTCAGCGAGTAATAATATTCTGTTCGATGCTACGTTCGCGTTGACCACAGACATTTGTGTTTTTTTCGATGCAATGAATTGGTCATAACTCCTTCATATATCTGTCAAGAAACCATGTTCACATGGATCCATATGAGTATTAATTACTGGAATGAATTGTCATGGTACACACGCCCAATTCTGGCAATGAAAAATTATTGTCGGTTGTTAATTTACGTAAAGCTTATCGTGGAAAGAAAGAAGTGATAAAAGGGGTTGATTTCGATCTTTACGCGGGTGAAATGGTCGCGATTGTTGGTCAATCAGGGGCAGGGAAGTCGACGTTATTGCATATGCTTAATGGCACAGTCGACAGCACGTCTGGCCACATAATTGGTTTTCCGCAAAGCGATGACCCGCAATATGTCGAAAAGCTCAGTGGTAAAGGCATGCGTGAGTGGCGAACGCAATGTGGCATGATCTTCCAAGATTTCTGTTTAGTACCTCGTTTAGATGTTGTGACCAACGTATTACTTGGACGCCTAAGTCAAACCAGTAATATTCGCTCGCTACTCAAACTGTTTCCTCAAGCCGATATTGATCAAGCCATTCAGCTATTGGAATGGATTGGCTTAATTGAACACGCCATGCAACGGGCGGAAAACCTTTCTGGTGGTCAGAGTCAACGTGTGGCAATTGCACGTGCGCTCATGCAAAACCCACGTGTATTACTCGCCGATGAACCGGTGGCATCCTTGGATCCTAAAAACACACATCGTGTGATGGAAGCGCTCCAAGAAATTAGCCAGCAGGGCATTGCTGTTATGGTCAACCTTCACTCGATTGAATTGGTTAAGCAGTATGCGACACGTGTCATTGGTGTGGCCGAGGGCAATATAGTTTATGACGGTTCGCCGGAAGGGCTAACGGCGGATATCCAGCAATTAATTTATACCCAACAAGCTGTCGCGTAGTCGCAGCACTTTCAGTAATTAAAGGAATGATTTTATGAAGCAAGTACTTTCTACTCTTGCTCTGGGCGTTATGATGACGTTTAGTGCAGCCAGCCAAGCACAAACACCAAAGACATTAAATCTAGGGATTCTTGGCGGTCAGAATGCGACTCAGCAAATTGGTGATAACCAGTGTGTGAAAGACTATTTTGATAAAACACTGCATGTTGATACGAAACTACGTAATTCTTCGGATTACTCGGGCGTTATTCAAGGTTTAGTGGGCGAAAAAATCGACATGGTTCTGAGTATGTCACCTTCGTCTTACGCTTCTGTTTATCTACGTAATAAAGATGCGGTCGATGTAGTGGGTATTTTGACTGATGATAAGGATCAATCAAAAGGTTATCACTCAGTTGTCGTCGTACGCTCTGACAGTCCTTACCACTCTTTAGATGATCTTAAAGGCCATTCATTTGGTTTTGCAGATCCTGATTCTACTTCTGGCTTTTTGATTCCTAATCATGAGTTTGCAGAAAAATTTGGTGGCTCAAAAGATGATAATTATGATCATTTCTTCTCTTCTACTACTTTCTCTGGTGGTCATGAGCAAGACATTTTAGGTGTACTTAATAAACAGTTTGCTGGTGCGGTAACCTGGACGTCAATGGTTGGTGATTACAATGAAGGCTATACCGCAGGTGCCTTTGGCCGCCTAATGCGTATGGATCACCCTGATCTGATGAAGAACTTACGAATTGTCTGGCATTCAGATTTGATCCCGAATGGTCCGATTTTGGTACGCAATAATTTACCGTCTGATTTTAAAGATAAATTGGTAACAGCGATTAAAGATCTTGATAAAAATCATCACGATTGCTGGGTTAAAGCCGTGGGCGGTGAGCAACATATCTCACCTGCAAGCGTTAAAGATTACGCGAATGTTATTGCACTAAAACGTGAGCTAATGAACGGCGATCGTTAATTTGTTATCTACTAACTCTGACTGAGCGTTCTCAGTCGAGATGAGCTATAAGAAAAGAAGGGAAGTCATGTCTCAATCATTTGCGACGTATTATAAGCAAGTTAAACAGCGCCAAACACGTGAGGGGCTACTTTGGTCTATCGGCATTCTTGTTGTGTATCTTTATTCAGGACAAGTATCTGAATTTAGTTGGTCTGTGATGTGGCAAGGCTTCCCACATTTTCTCGATTATATTGATGAAATCATGCCGGTGTTGCATTGGTCGCAACTCTTTGCCGATGGGCATACTAAAGGCTCACTCGCATATTGGGGATACCGGCTACATATTCAAATCCCATTGCTGGGACAAACGATCGCGGTGGCGATTGCCGCGACACTGTTTTCGAGCTTATTGGCCGCGATAGCATCATTTCCATCGGCGAATAATACGCAAACCATAGGGTTGATTCGCTATGTACTAAGAGGGGTGGCTGCTTTTTGTCGTACGATGCCTGAATTAGCTTGGGCGGTAATGTTTGTTATGGCATTTGGTATTGGCCCAATACCGGGTTTCTTTGCGCTGTCATTACACAGCTTTGGAACTCAAACCAAACTATTTTATGAAAGTGTTGAAGTCGCATCCGATAAGCCAGTGCGCGGGTTGCGTGCCGTAGGCGCAACGAAATTAGAACGTATGCGTTATGGCATATGGCCGCAAGTTGCTCCGACTTTTTTATCTTATACCTTTCTGCGCTTAGAGATTAATTTTAGACAATCGACCATTTTAGGATTGGTGGGTGCTGGGGGCATTGGGCAAGAATTAATGACATCGATTAAGTTGGATCATTTTGACCAAGTGAGCATGGTATTACTGCAAATCATCTTGGTGGTGTCTGTCTTAGATTACCTATCAGCGCAGTTAAGACGCTATTTCTTAGAAGGGAAAATCAATGCTTAGTTCAACGGCTACGGCCTCTTCCATTACATCGATGGGAGTTCCCGCCGCACAATCAACATTTCAAAAAGAACGTCGTGAAATCTATGCGGCAAGACGTAAACACGCAATATCTTTAGTGGTTATGACCGTGGCGTTTTTGGCTTACTATCTACTGTTCTTTTATTATAACGGTTTAAGTGCTCATACTTTTTTTGCGGGAGTTGAACAGCTAGGTAAATATTTTTTACGTATGTTTCAGTGGCGTAATGTGAGTGAGTGGCCATTTGGTTATTACTTTACGCAAATTGCCATCACGTTAGGTATTGTGTTTGCGGGCACATTTACCGCGACACTGATTGCATTACCGTTATCTTTTCTAGCATCGCGCAAGGTCATGACAACCTTACCTTTAAAAGGTATCGCGATACTTGTTAGACGGCTGTTTGATATCGCACGTGGTGTCGATATGGCAATTTGGGGATTGATCTTTATCCGTGCGGTAGGCATGGGACCTCTTGCAGGGGTGCTGGCGATTACGATGCAAGATGCAGGGTTACTCGGGAAACTATATTCAGAGAGCCACGATGCGGTTGATCGTGCGCCTAGTCGTGGTTTGAGTGCACTCGGTGCTAAAAGTTTACAGAAACATCGGTTTGGCATTTTCACTCAATCATTTCCGCAGTTTTTAGCCTTAACCTTATACCAAATTGAATCAAATACTCGCTCAGCGGCGGTACTAGGGTTTGTTGGAGCGGGAGGCATTGGTTTGGTTTATGCAGAAAATATGCGTTTATGGAACTGGGATGTCGTGATGTTTATCACCCTAATTTTGGTTGCTTTGGTGATTATTATGGACAAAATTTCTGAAATGTTACGTCGTAAATACATCATCGGTGAAGAAGTGCCGTTGTTTGGCCAAGAGACTCATCACTAACATCGCGCGGTGTGCCAAATCATAATTTATGGCATCCAATCCTATATCTTGGTTTCATTACATGCGTCTCGTTATCGAGGCGCATTGTTATTCTCGATTGATTATTTCCCCTCTTAGCCACTTTTTATTGTAGAAAGCCTTCCCTCGTTACGGGATCCAACCCAAAAATTTAATGGTTAAACACTCGATTACTGTGAGTTTTCTCGCTATTCATCATCTTGGTGATTGTGTATAAAACCGCAAATTTATATCTTTGAAACCGGTACCAAAACAATAATTAGAAACATTTATAGGTTTCTATCCAATAACAAAACAAGAATGAAAGGGTTGGAATATGGCGGCGATCCGAGATTACACACAACTAGCAAAAGATATTCTGTCCGAAGTCGGTGGGCAAGAGAATGTCAGTCAATTTTCACGTTGTGCGACACGTTTACGGCTGATTTTAAACGAAGTACCAGAAGGTGCGGCAGATAACATCAAACAAATGCCTGGGGTTATTACTGTCGTGCTAAGTGGCGGTCAATTTCAGGTGGTCATTGGCACGCATGTTTCTGACGTGTATGAGGCAATGTCGCAACTGCTTGATAGCAGCTTATTGAGTGATAAACAGCATAAAATGAGCGTCATTGACTCGGTGATTGCCGCAATGTCAGCTATTTTTGCGCCGATTATTTTTATCCTCGCTGCCGCAGGTATTTTGCAAGGTTCCCTTATTTTCGCACGCTTTCTCGCGCCGAGTATTGAAGCAACGGGAACGTTTGAAGTACTGAACTTTATGTCGTGGACACCATTTGCCTTTTTGCCTGTGTTCATCGCGATTACCTCAGCGAAACATTTTAACTGTAACCCGTTTATTGCTGTGTTATGTGCCTGCGCCCTCATTAACCCATCATGGGCAGAGATGGCCAGCCGTATTGCTGGTGGTGAAGTCATCACGTTTCTATCGTTGCCACTGGCGAAAACCGTTTACACCTCATCGGTACTGCCGCCGATCTTTATGGTGTGGGCCCTTAGCTACGTAGAGCGTTTTGTAAAACGTGTTATTCCGGGCGTGGTGAGTGAACTATTCACGCCATTAATTTGTATGTTAATCATGGTGCCAACCACCTTGGTGGTGATCGGCCCTGTCATGAGTTTTGTGGCGAGTTCCATTGCGGGAGGCTACAACTCTTTATTTGATGCCGCCCCTGTATTGGCAGCCGCTTTAATCGGCGGTATCTGGCAAATCATTGTTATTTTTGGTGTGCACTGGGGGATTACTCCTGTGGTGTTTGCTAACTACGAAAACTTTGGCTACGACACCTTTCAAGCCTTCCAAGCGATTGCGGTCGTCGCTCAAATGGCCGCAGCTCTTGCGGTGGCGTTTAAATCGCGTAACAAACTAATGAAAGCCACAGGCTTTTCCGCCGGATTAACGGCCGTTTTCGGTATTACAGAGCCAGCTTTGTACGGGGTGACATTAAGACTGAAAAAGCCCTTTGTGTGTGGTTGTATTGGCGGCGCATTGGGCTCGGTTGTCGCGAGCTTATTTGGCACGTATTACTATGCCTACGCAGGGTTACCCGGTTTATTGACCGTAGTAAATGCAATTAGCCCAAGTAATCCGGCCTCTTTCATGGGGGAGTTAGCCGGTGTTGGCGTTGCGATTGTCGCCACATTTGCATTGGTTTTTATCGTTGGGTTTGAAGATCCGATTGATGAAGAGTTAGAGGCAGGGAAGGTTTCCGATGATCTTAAAGCATCGGATACACCGGCTCCAATTGTGACGGCGTCTGAGACCAGACAGCTTGCCACCCTAGTGAGCCCGCTAAAAGGACACATTGTGCCTTTATCAACGGTTAAAGATGAAAGCTTTGCACAAAAATTATTAGGGGATGGTGTGGCGATTATTCCATCAGAGGGTGTGGTTCGCGCCCCGTGTGATGCCGTAATTTCTTCAGTTATCGACACTAAGCACGCCGTAGGTATGACAATGGCCAATGGCGCAGAAGTGTTAATTCATGTTGGGTTAGATACCGTGCAACTCAAAGGAGAGCATTTTGATTGCCTAGTGACGCTAGAGCAGTCAGTGAAAGTGGGAGATCCTTTAATCCACTTTGATCTCGAAAAAATTACCGCCGCGGGTTATGACGTAACCACGCCATGTATTGTCATGAACAGTGATGAGTTTGAATTTAACCTGATTGACCCAAATCAGGAACATCAAGACATTGAAGTAGGACAGCCAGTCATTCAAATGGCTTAAGGATAAAAGAAAATGAGTAGTGTATTACCAGATGATTTTTTGTGGGGGGGCGCAGTTGCGGCTCATCAAGTGGAAGGCGGCTGGGATCGTGATGGTAAAGGCCCGAGTATTGTGGATGTATTGTCTGGCGGGGATGTGAATACGCAACGCAAAATTACTGATGGTGTTATTGCTGGCGAACATTACCCCAATCATGAGGCGACGGCATTTTATGATCATTATAAAGGTGACATTGCTTTGTTGGCGGAAATGGGCTTTAAGTGTTTTCGTACCTCGATTTATTGGCCACGTATTTTTCCGCAGGGTGATGAGCAAGAGCCAAATGAAGCGGGGCTTCAGTACTACGATGATCTTTTTGATGAAATGCTGAAATATGGAATTGAACCTGTGATCACATTATCCCACTTTGAAATGCCATTGCATTTATCCAAAGAGTACGGTGGCTTTAAAGATCGCCGCGTCGTGGATTTCTTTGTGCATTATGCAGAAACGGTGATGCGCCGTTATAAAAGCAAAGTGAAATACTGGATGACGTTTAACGAAATCAATAACCAGCGTGATTTGAATTTGCCACTGTGGGGCTACTCAAACTCCGGTGTGGATTATACCGTAGAAGACAACCCAGAAGAGTGTATGTATCAAGTAGTACATCACGAATTTGTTGCCAGTGCGAAAGTGGTTAAGTTAGGTCGTGAAATCAACCCTGATTTTCAAATAGGCTGTATGGTTGCATGGGTGCCAATTTATCCTTATTCATGTGCGCCTGCAGATGTGATGTTGGCACAAGAAGCAATGCGTAACCGCTTCTTCTTTAGTGACGTCCATATGCGCGGTGAATATCCGGCTTATACGCTAAAAGAATGGGAACGCAAAGGCTACCATATCCAAATGGAACCGGGCGATCTGGACATCCTCAAAGAGGGCGTATGTGACTATATTGGCTTTAGCTATTACATGTCTGTCGCGGTCAAAGCCGATGCGCAAGAAAGTACCCAAGGCTCTATGAGTGGCTTTACCGGGAGCGTGAAAAACCCACATGTACAAGCCTCGGAGTGGGGCTGGCAGATTGATCCCATCGGACTCCGTTATTCTTTATGTGAGTTACATGAGCGTTATAACAAACCCCTTTTCATTGTCGAAAATGGATTTGGCGCGGTGGATAACGTTGCTGATAACGGTGAAATTAATGATGATTACCGTATAGATTACCTCAAAGCTCATATTGAACAGATGAAAGTTGCAGTGGCGCATGACGGCGTTGACCTAATGGGATATACCCCGTGGGGATGTATTGATTGTGTCTCTTATGGAACGGGTGAATACCGCAAACGTTATGGGTTCATTTATGTGGACCGTCATGATGATGGGACGGGAACCATGGAACGTAGCCGTAAGAAAAGCTTTTTCTGGTACAAAGAGGTCATTAGCACTAACGGTATGACAGTGTAATTAGACTTAATAACCCAGTAACTCGAAGAATAAAAAGCCTGATGGAGTTTTCCCTCAGGCTTTTTATTGTCAGTTTGCCAGTGCTTTAAATATTCCCCACGCCACCATCAATTAATAGCTCGGCACCGAGCATATAAGCGGATTCATCAGAGGCCATAAAGACTGCCGCTTTGGCAATTTCGACAGGCTGGCCTAAACGTTTTAAAGGCACTAATTCACCGACTTGCTGAATGAGCGCGGCCTTTTCTGCTTCAGGTAATCCAAATTTATCGAACGCATCGGTGGATGTGGGGCCTGGGCTTAACGCATTGACGCGAATACCACGATCTTTTAGCTCACCAGAAAGCGTACGAGCAAGCGAGATCAGGGCCGATTTACTGGCGGCATAAAGACTGCTTTGCGCTAACCCAATTTGCGCAGACACACTGCCACACAGAATGATCGACGCCGACTCGGATAGGAGTGGCAATAACGCTTGAATTAAGAAAAAAGGGCCTTTCAAATTGGTTGCGATGATGTGATCGAAATCTGTTTCGCTCCATGATTCCATTGGCTTGTGAGTGACATCTCCAGCATTAATGTACACCACATCTAACTTGGGAATGAGGTCGGTGAGTTGCGCCGCCAGCTCGCGTTGTTGCTGATAATCAGCGGCGTTATTTTGTATGACGATGGCAGAGTCGTTAAGTGTATTGCGTGCATGGTCTAGGCCTGCGGGATTTCGCCCAGTGACGATGACGTGAGCGCCTTCCTGTTGGAACTGTTTGGCCGTTTCCAAACCAATACCTGCGGTTCCACCGGTAATTAAGGCGTATTTATTCAATAATCGTTGGCTCATGATTTCTCCTACTTGTTATTTGCTCGACTAATAGCCATTATTGACTCATTCAGTATCAATAAGAAAGTAGGTACCAAATGGATACTAAGGAAAAAACAACAAATAATCGTCCATCTTCTGCCATTTCTTGTCCCATGGTCGATTTTGTCAATATTGTATCTGGGAAGTGGGCGATTCCGATTTTGTATCGTTTGATTGTGACGGATGAGACGATCCGTTTTGGCGCTTTGCAGCGTGCGATTGGGTCAATTACCCAAAAAGAGCTCACCAAGCAATTACGCTCGTTTGAAACACAAGGGTTAGTCAGTCGTACGGTATATCCTGAAATGCCGCCACGTGTGGAGTATCAAATTACCTCATTGGGCAAAACGCTAAAGCCAACATTGGACTCTCTTGCTCAATGGATGACGGTTCATAAACAAGAATTAATCGAGCATACATCTCAAGGTGAATAAAATCCGCATGACCTAGTTATTTCTATCAAGTCAGCGAACGTATATACTTTGTGATTATGGCTTCTTTATCTAAACGTCAAATGGCAATAGATAGTCTCAGGAATTCAATATGTTAATGAAAAAGTTGGACGCGCCCAATGATATGCAAATAGGGACGAGGTTTGCGACCAAAAAACATGGCTACGCGGTTGTAGTTGAATATTATAATACCTACACCGTCATTATTGCGTTTGAAAATACAGGCAATATACGCTCCACGACCGCCGCAAAATTACGTTGTGGTCAGGTTTTAGATCGTTCTGTGCCATCACAATCAACGCTGGTTGGGAAAATATTCATATCAGAAAAGTACGGCCCTCTCACAGTGGTACAGGTAGACTCTGACAATATCGTTGTCTTACATAATAGCGCTGGCGAGGAAATTCGTATGATTCGAGCCTCCGTCGAAAAACTGCGTGAAACGAGCACGCCGGATACGGATCCCCAAGAGGCCCTGCAAGCCCCGACATCATTAAGTGCATTGACGAAGCGCAGTAAAAAAACGAAAGATGTAAACAGTCTACTTAAAAAAATGCTGGCTGATTACGGAAAATAATCTTGTTTCTCACGGTATATCTCACGAATATTATTCGTTACTCAACGACTAGATCCTCATCACATATTTAACTCTTCTGTTATTTCTCTTTTTTTTGTATGGTTTTTTTAGTCTATTTGCATGATATAGGTCACAAGAGCAATTTGACCTTGAGACAGAGATCTCGTTAAAAAGGTATGCGTTTAGGTATTGTTTTTTCGTCCAGTAACACAATAAAAATATACCTAAATAACCCTACAGAGAAATAATATTATGAAAAAAATACTAGTAGTATGCGGTAACGGTCTTGGCACGTCACTCATGATGGAAATGGCGGTTAAAGAAGTAATTAATAAAATAGGCTTAGAAGCTGAAGTTGATCATGAAGATCTATCTTCTGCTTCTTCAAGTAAAGCGGATATTTGGGTAGCAGCAAAGGATGTTGCGAATCAATTATCTGAACAAGGCAAAGATAACATTGTTAGCCTAAATAATATCTTTGATAAAGATGCCATTGAAGAACAATTAAAAAACTTCATATAAGGATATAACGTTATGGCACAGTTCTTTGAATTTATGCTGGGCTTATTAAAAGAGCCAGCAATTATGGTTGGTATTATTGCATTTATTGGTCTTATTGCTCAAAAAGCTGATGTTTCTACAGTTTTAAAAGGCACGATTAAAACCGTAATGGGGTTTCTCATATTAGGGTTTGGTGCTGGCGCTTTGATCGGTGCATTAAATAATTTTTCAACCGTATTTATTGAAGCATTCGGAGTCCATGGAGTTATTCCGAATAACGAAGCGATTGTCGCATTAGCTCAAGAAGCGTTTGGTTATGAAATGGCTCTTATTATGTTTTTTGCTTTCATAGTCAATATTTTATTAGCACGCTTTACTCCACTAAAATATATCTTCTTAACGGGTCACCACACCATGTTTATGTCGATGCTGGTGGCGGTTATCCTTTCTACCGCAAAGATTGAAGGCACATTAATGGTGGCTATTGGTTCCATAACGGTAGGCTCGTTGATGGTTATCATGCCAGCCCTCGCGCAAAAATACACTGAAAAGGTGATGGGAACGGATCAACTAGCGATGGGTCACTTCTCGACTTTTTCCTATCTTATTGCTGGTTTTGTGGGATCGAAGTTTGGTGATACTTCTAAATCGACAGAAGATCTCAACGTACCGAAAAGCCTGATGTTTCTACGTGATACCCCGGTTGCAGTTGCGGTTACGATGGCATTATTTTTCATGGTGGCGTCTATTTTTGCTGGTGGTGAGTTCGTTGAAACCGTTTCAGATGGTCAAAACTGGGTTGTTTTTACATTCATGCAATCACTTGTCTTTGCGGGCGGTGTGTATATTGTACTGCAAGGTGTAAAGATGTTGATCGCAGAAATAGTCCCCGCTTTTAAAGGCATCTCAGATAAACTTGTTCCTGGTGCCAAGCCAGCTTTAGATTGTCCAATGGTTTTTCCGGTGGCTCCTAACGCCGTATTGATTGGCTTTTTATCGTCATTTGCTGCCGGCCTTATAGCCATGGCAGTACAAGGTGCGATGGATTGGACCATCATTGTCGCAGGTGTTGTGCCGCATTTCTTTGTTGGTGGTGCATCCGGTGTGTATGGTAATGCGATGGGCGGCCGACGTGGCGCGGTACTTGGCGCGTTTACTCAAGGTTTGTGTATTTCATTTTTACCCATGATGTTGCTGCCGGTATTAGGTGGTTTAGGCCTTAAAGCGACGACATTTGCCGACTTTGACTTTGGTGTTGTTGGTCTTATTCTAGGGTGGATCGTTTCATGAGTTTGTGTGATTTAATCAACGAGAGCAATATCGTTATTTCAACCGCTGAAAACCTTAGTGTTGATGCCGCATTGGACATAACGTGTTCTACATTAATTGAGCAAGGAAAAGTAGAAACACGTTATTTAGAAGCCATTAAAGCGAAACATAAAGAAATTGGTGCTTTCTATGTATTAGCACCTCGAATCGCCATGCCACACGCACGCCCTGAAGAAGGGGTGAATGAGGCTAGCTTACAAGTTACGGTATTTAAGCATGGTGTTGATTTGGAATCTGAAGATAATGGGGATGTGTTTTTTTCCGTCACTTTAGCGGCAAAGGATGCCGATAACCATATTCAAACGATTGTTGCCTTATCTGAGTTATTCCAAAATGAACAAGATATTGAGGCCATTATAGCCTCAGAGAGCAAAAGAGAAATCCAAGCAATTTTAAATAAATACTAACTAAGCATGAGTTAAGAGGAGGCTATCATGATTTGGAGCCTCCTCATCTCATAATAACATCCATTGAATCAGAACGATTTCATTGGGAAACTCTACAACCGTTGTCAACTTTCGTTAACCACGCCATGTACATGTCACGACCTCTTCTTTGCCATCTTGATTCTCTATATAGTTGAGTGACTTTTTACCATAAAGAGCGTCTACTTATCTCAGATCTTACCAACACTGCATTGCGATTACCTTTAGAAAAATACAGAGCTATTTTCACATCTACCTATTTTCGTTGATTTGGAATTGAATGTTTGCATTGTTGCATATGGCTTCTAAAGTTACCGATATCAGGTAGACAATCTATTTCTACTGACTTTTCTATCATGAAAGGTGTTTTTTCCTTACCACATGATTATATTTTTTTGAGTACATGAGGTGCCTATGTTTCGCTCCCGGGGTCGTGCGTCTAAAATTTTTCGCTTTGCTATTTTATCTTCTTTCGCTTTAATTACTTCGAGCTGTGCGAGTAGTAATGGCCCTTTGACTGTTGCAAATGGCGATAAAATGGCACCAACAATTGATTATGAATTTGTTGGTATTCCTTTCTTGTATCATGGTTTTGGCTCGAGTGTACCAATTACCCGAGACCTCAGTTTAACGGCCGCTCACGTTGCCAGAGTAAATTGGGATGATGTGATTGCTTATCATCCACGTTGTGATATTGCGATCATCCGAGCTGATAACCGTTTAGCGAGAAAGCTGCCGGATTTAGGATTGATTCATACCAATGAAGATATGACGACCTACGGGCGAGATGGCACAGGTAATTTATTAAAGGGCGAAGGTAAATACCGTTTAGATATTAACTTTTCTAACCATAGCTTCTTTGATCATTGCCAAGCAAGTGTTACGGATGCGCCAATTCGAGAAGGAATGAGTGGTGGTGGGGCATTTAATAGCCATGGTGAGTTAGTCGGAATTATTTCTGCGATGGCAAGTTCTAATACTCGTTTAGCGAATGGAGAAAAACTGCCTTTTGAACGGTTAAGTTTATTTGTTTCATTAAATCAAGTGCGCGATTGGTTAGATCTAGAAATTGCTAAACACTATATTTTAGAAGGAAAAGAAGGGGCCCCACTTAAATGGAGAATACCGATGACCAACCGATTGGCTAGTGCTAATAAATAATTGAAATAAATAAATTATGTAACCGCTCAAAATATTGAGCGGTTTTTTTGTAATATAAAAATCAAGCATTTGTTATATAAAAACAGTGATAGACTTCGTTAATATATAAGCATTTTCTTATGGATTAATAATCTTGTTATTTTTAGTTAGGTTATTGATTAAAAATAACTAATAGATACTTATCGTTTCAATCTAATCATTTAAATTATGGACTAATGTCATATTATTTTATAAATAATATATAGCGCTCTATTTCTTGGCTATTATTGTGTTGATTAACAACCTACAGGTAAGTGGAGTCGCTATGAAATTTTTAATAAAAGTTAACTTTATATTAAGCATATTCGCAGTATTTATATCCCCTCAAATCTTTGCAGCGACGGTCGCCTGTTCGGATTGTTCTAATGGGTTTCAACGGGGCACGCTTCCTCGGGTTGATCAATTAGAGTCAAGCCGTGGACCTTACTCAGTGAAGACAAGCAATGTGTCTGTTTTCGCAAGAGGATTTGGTGGCGGTACTATTCACTATTCGACTGATTCTGGTGGTCAACAGGGGATTATTGCGGTTATTCCTGGTTATGTTTCTTATGAGAGTAGCATTAAGTGGTGGGGGCCTCGCTTGGCTTCGTGGGGATTTACTGTCATCACAATAAATACCAATACTATCTATGATCAGCCCAATAGTCGCGCTAATCAATTAAGTGCCGCCATTGACTATGTGATTGATAAAGGCAATGACCGTTCTTCTCCCATTTATGGCCTAGTCGATCCTGAACGCGTGGGTGTGATTGGTTGGTCGATGGGCGGCGGTGGTACCCTTAAGCTTGCCACCGACAGAGACATCGATGCAATAATACCACAAGCTCCTTGGTATTCTGGACTTAATAGCTTTTCTAGAATCACAACTCCGACTATGGTTATTGCGTGTCAAGCCGATGCTGTGGCACCTGTAGCGCTGCATGCTTCGATATTTTATAACCAAATTCCTAGATCCACGCCTAAGGCATTTTTTGAGATTGCGGCAGGTAGCCACTTTTGTGGTAACTCAGGATATCCGAACGAAGATATCTTAGGCCGCAATGGTGTTGCGTGGATGAAACGATTTATTGATAACGATACTCGCTATAACCAATTTTTATGCGGGCAAAATTTTGATCGTAGCCTGAGAGTCAGTGATTATAAAGATACGTGTAATACCTATTAATGACCTGATAGTGCGCATCACGAATACATCATCAATCCCCAGAGTGAGTCACTCTGGGGATTTGCTATCTGCCTACCGGTAGACGAGAGAAGATGGAATCATCCAGTTAGCTCGCTTTACTAGTTCATCGATGGTGTGAAGAAAGACTGGAACCAGATGTTGTCGCTTCGTAATTGGAATTGGATCTTTGAACGTTGGGATATTATGGGTGCCCTGTTAGTGGTTTTATTGACGCCAGATTGTAAGAATTGTGAGTGTTTGTTTGCCTGTAATGGCGGCTGCCCAAAACATCGATTTAATACATCACCCTCCGGGTTTCCTCAACACAATTATTTTTGCCAAGGGTATAAGCATTATTTTCGTCATGTTGCGGACACGATGGGACAAATTAGAGAGTTGATTTTTAACCGCCATCCGATAAACGATATCATGATTGTAAAAAAAATTCAGGATTCCCCAATAGGGCGTATGCCAGAAAAAGTCGAGCGCGTAATAGCCCTTGCCCATGTGGTAGCGGAAAAATATAAAAAGTGTTGTATGCATTGATTGAATTGTTTTGGATTACATTATTCTCGGATCAGTCGAATAGTGGCAAAAAGCAAGATTGATCCCATACTCACTTATTCATAAACTTTTTACAATGGAGTATCCATATCGGATAATGTTACTCAGTATGTTTTTGAGGAGAATTAAGCGATGATCAAACTATATAAATACATGAGTGAAAAGGCAGCTTTATCTTTTATTAAGCAACCACTACTCCGAATATCACCTAGTCATCAACTCAATGATCCATTTGAATTTCTACCTTCGGCGTCTAGCCAGATGTCTCTAAAGAAACGGTTTAAACATAACATTAAAGAGTTTATGGACTTACATGGAGTTCTTTGTTTATCTGAGATACCAGATAATCTTTTAATGTGGAGCCATTACGCAGACAACCATAAAGGTGCTGTAGTTGAGTTCTTTGTTGACGAAAATGATCCGTTTAACTTGTTTTACATTAATTACGTGGCGAAATCGTCTGATGCGAAGTTCGACAAGGTAAGCTACAAGAAAGATCGAGCCTATTTGGGTTGTTCATTAACCGACGACCTCCAAAAAATACGAGAACATTATACTTTCACTAAATCAGAGGATTGGGACTATGAAAAAGAACATCGATTTATCTTTCCTTTTACTTCAATAAGTCATGAATTAAATACAGGAGAAGAGATGGCTCGTTTTGATAGTGGATTGGTTAACGACAGATTGACTCGAAAGTGGCTTAATGCTGATAGATCATTCTTTGTTCAAATCGACCCATCAAAAATAGGTCGTATTATACTTGGTTTGAACGCTAACATGGACAAATACCTAGATGAAATGAAGAAAAGGCAACCTAGTGACTTTCACCGTGAGTTTTGGAACTTTGATGGAAATTTGATGAATGTAGAGAGTGCAGAGTTACATCCAGACAGATTTGAATTGATATTCAATAGATTAGAGAAAAACCTATACGGTTGCACCAACATTGCCTCCTTCTCCAAAACCTTATCAAGCCAACTAAAACCCTAGCTCGGTGGGTCCGTCACACTAGACTGGCCCTATAATCTCGCTCTAAGGATTATCCTGCCTAACTTCTTGCCTGATGTAGTTTCTGTAATTATTGTAAGGGCGTCTTTGGTCCGGTCTTCAGCTGTGATTTTCGCTAGATAATACCTAGCTGGACACGAATCCTAATGTAAGTTTCTTATTTAGGTTTTCCGTCTAGTTTGCCGTCGTCGGGAGCTCCATACTATTCGACTAACTCAACTCGACACCTTGACTCATACCAGAGCCATGTTGTAATTCAGTGTGCTGTCTGTTTTCCAGTTTAAGTATGGAATACCAGTCTGGTGATTAGCTGCTGACTCTGATCTAAATCGTTTACTAGATAACAGACCGATTACCGCTGAGATTAATCGCTCATCCTTGAATGCTGTTTTCCTGACTGACTAGTTCTAAGAGCTTTAGGATCATAGGTGTCCTTCCCATCATGGAACTCGCTTTCCATCCCATATCTATATGAATAATTTCAGCTAATGGACAGGATGTTGGTTATATTTTTATTGGTTCCAGCGCGAAGTTTTTCTGGGGATCAGTTCTGGTGTTAAGTGGTATGTATCTGCTCTGATTCGTGCTGTACAGACGAGAGAAGGTTCTGATGTTGGATATCTGTCTGGACTAGGAACGGTGTCTCTGTGGTGACTACGTGGCGTGTTTCGGCTGACCGAATATAGACTGGACCAGAAAAAACAAAGGCCCGTAGATTTTTCTACGGGCCTTCTAGAATTTGGTGGCCCCTCGCAGATTTGAACTGCGGACCAATCGATTATGAGTCGACTGCTCTAACCACTGAGCTAAGGGGCCAAACTGGTGAATGATTATAGGTGAAGCGAGGGGGCGTGTCTAGATGCAGGGTAGGGTATTTGCGCTTAGTTTTTATTCACTTAGAACCCCAGATAGCAAAAAGGTGAGCTTTCGCTCACCTTTTTTACGTATTGCTTAAAAACACAACAGTGTTTATTCGTCGAGGAAGCTTCTCAGAGTTTCTGAGCGGCTTGGGTGACGAAGCTTACGTAGAGCTTTCGCTTCAATCTGACGGATACGCTCACGCGTTACGTCGAACTGTTTACCCACTTCTTCTAACGTGTGGTCTGTGTTCATGTCGATACCAAAACGCATACGCAATACTTTCGCTTCACGTGGCGTTAGGCCAGACAATACATCGCGCGTTGCGCCACGTAAGCTGGTTGATGTCGCAGAATCCAGTGGCAGTTCAAGCGTGGTATCTTCAATGAAATCGCCTAGGTGAGAATCTTCATCATCACCAATTGGAGTTTCCATTGAGATTGGCTCTTTCGCGATTTTCAGCACTTTACGGATTTTGTCTTCCGGCATTTGCATGCGTTCAGCCAATTCTTCCGGTAGTGGTTCACGGCCCATTTCTTGTAGCATTTGACGAGAGATACGATTCAACTTGTTGATCGTTTCAATCATGTGCACGGGAATACGGATGGTACGTGCTTGGTCTGCGATAGAACGAGTAATCGCCTGACGAATCCACCATGTTGCGTAGGTTGAGAATTTGTAACCACGACGGTATTCAAATTTATCAACTGCTTTCATTAGACCGATGTTACCTTCTTGGATAAGATCCAAGAATTGTAGGCCACGGTTGGTGTATTTCTTCGCGATAGAAATAACCAGACGTAAGTTGGCTTCAACCATCTCTTTCTTCGCACGGCGTGCTTTCGCTTCACCGATAGACATACGACGGCTGATATCTTTAATACGTGTTACGCTTAACGACGTTTCATTCTCGATCATGTCGAGTTTTTGAATCGCACGACGAATGTCATCTTCGCGTGAGCGAATTTTATCAACATACGGCTTGTTTGATGCAAGAACTTCGTCTAACCAAGCTTCGCTTGATTCGTTGCCGGTAAATAGGGCAATAAACGATTTCTTCGGCATTTTTGCGTATTCAACAACGTGTTTCATAATGAGACGTTCTTGAGTACGGACGCGTTCCATTGAGTTACGCAGTGTGTTCACTAGGTGATCAAACTGTTTAGGGGTCAGACGGAACTCGCGGAAAACTTCTTGAACCAAGTCAGTTGCTGAGCGGAAGGCTTTACTTTCGTCGCCGTGCTCATTCATCGCAAGTTGTAGGTTCTGATATTGGTTGCGTAGACTTGTGAACTTCTCTAGCGCTAACTCTGGATCGATACCTACGTCTTCTTCTTCCTCGTCGTCAGTATCGGTCTTGTTTTCGCTGTTCTCGTCTTCGTCTTCGTCATCAGAGTCTTTCTTGCTGGCACCTAAGTCGGTTTCAGCCAGTTCTGAACCGATGTGTGTCGCGGTAGGTCCTTGAGAACCATCATCGTCAGGGTCAACAAAGCCTGAGATCAAATCAGTTAAGCGTAGCTCTTCTGCTTGAACTTTATCAAACTGTTCGAGAATGTATGGAATAGTACCTGGGTACTCAGCAACGGCGCTTTGTACTTGGTTAATGCCATCTTCAATACGCTTCGCAATATCAATCTCACCTTCACGAGTCAACAGTTCAACTGTGCCCATTTCACGCATGTACATGCGAACAGGATCGGTAGTGCGACCGATTTCACTTTCTACACTTGAAAGTGCGGCGGCTGCAGCTTCTGCAGCGTCTTCATCGGTAATGTTATTGTCATCGTTTAGCGCCAGATCATCGGCATCGGGTGCGGTTTCTACAACCTTAATACCCATGTCGTTAATCATTTGAATAATATCTTCTACTTGCTCTGAATCTACGATTTCAGCAGGTAAGTGGTCATTGACTTCGGCGTAGGTCAGATAGCCTTGCTCTTTGCCTTTCAGGACAAGTAGTTTCAGCTGTGACTGCGGATTTTGATCCATAGACGGTATCCAACTTCGTATCTGGTGAAGGAATAAGTATGCGAAATGCAAACCACGTATTATAACAAATAGAACATATACTGGCTAGATATTAATCAGGGTTACGCTTTCAAGTCGCTCATTAGCGCTAGTAGCTCCCTCTTCTCCTCGGCTGATAAACCGACGCTTCTTTCTTTAGCTAGCAGTGTTTCTATTTGCTTTTCTACACACTGGCCCAATATTTTGTCCAGTGAGTCTATAAATAATTCTTCTAAATTATCGTCAACAACGGGAATATCCCAGCTTGCTAGACGAGACAGTAATGCTTCATTTTTATTGTTACGCCAACGCTCTAAAAGTTGACCAGTCTTGATATTGGGGCTTTGTATACAATTATCAAGGACCTCGACAAGTAAACTTAAACCAGGGATCGCCAAACCTTTTACGGGGGTGATATCTGGTACCAATTCAGCATAGTTCGGATTTTGCAGAAGCAAAGCAATCACCTCACGCATTGGCGTTCGTTTTATCTCTTTATGAGGTTGAGGTGCTTGAGTATTGTTCTGTTTTACAACTGGTTTTTTATAAAACCCAGTTTTTTGTTCCAAAATTCGTAATAACTGATCTTGTAGATATTCGTCTGGTACTTTCTGAATAAGCGGGAGCGCTAACGCTTCTAATGCCGCTTTTCCTTCATTGTTGCCCACATCGACTTGTGATAGTAAATTCGTAAACAGGTATTTAGACAATGGTTCGGCCTGTTGCACTTCTTGTTCAAATGCGTCTTTGCCGTATTGACGAATATAGCTGTCTGGATCTTCACCATCAGGTAAAAATAAAAATTTAAGTACATTACCGCTTTTTAAATAACCCAGTGCATTTTCTAGTGCACGCCAAGCGGCTTCACGTCCAGCACGGTCACCATCATAACAACACACAACGGTATTGGTTTGACGGAATAGCTGTTGTAAGTGATCGCCAGTTGTAGAGGTTCCCAATGAGGCGACGGAATAATCCACACCATATTGAGCAAGCGCTACTACATCCATATACCCTTCGACCACGAGGATCTGAGGTGGTTCACGGTATGCTTGTAATACTTCATACAAACCATAGAGCTCTTTTCCTTTGTGGAAAATAGGCGTTTCTGGTGAGTTGAGGTACTTTGGGTTACCATCCCCTGTGATGCGTCCACCAAATCCAATCACACGACCACGTCGGTCACGGATAGGGAACATGATGCGCCCACGGAAACGGTCGTAACGATTCCCTTTATCATTTTCAATGAGCATACCACCTTCGACCAACATATCTTGTGTCGAACGGTTTTGCCCAAAGTTCTTACGAATAAGATCCCATTCGTCAGCCACATAGCCGATCCCAAACTTTTGCACAATATCGCCGCTTAAGCCGCGATTTTTGAGGTAATCAATGGCAACTTTGTTCGCAGATGCGCGCAGTTGCTGCTGATAAAATTGAGCAATATTACCCATTAAATCATAAAGATTACGTTTGGTTTCTGGGTTGGCTTTCGGTGCTTGGTTGTGTGAGTGCGCATGATTAGAGCGCTCTTCACGTGGCACATCAACACCGGCGATTGACGCCAGCTCTTCTATGGCTTCTGGAAATTCTAATCGTTCGTATTCCATAAGGAAGTCGATCGAGTTACCGTGCACACCACAGCCGAAGCAATGATAGAACTGTTTTTCCTGACTGACACTAAAAGAGGGGGATTTTTCGTTATGAAATGGACAGCAAGCGGAGTAGTTCTTACCCTTTTTTTTAAGTTTCACTCGTGCATCGATAATATCGACTATATCAAGTCGAGTTAATAGATCGTCGATGAAGCTACGAGGGATATGTCCAGCCATAAAACTTAAAAAGAAGTTCCAATAGTGATAAAGAGATATACAAACAAGCCGTGCATTCCAATGGATAGCACGGCTTGATGTAATTTGGGGCTGGGTGTTATGCGAGTTTTGTTTTCACTAATCCGCTAACTTTCCCCATATCAGCGCGCCCTTGAAGTTGCGGCTTCAAAAGTGCCATTACTTTTCCCATGTCTTGCATGCCTGAGGCTGAACTTTCTGTAATCGCATTATCAATTAATGCGGATACTTCATCTTCAGTCAAAGCTTGAGGCATAAAGTCCTCAAGGATTGTAATTTCAGCTTTTTCCGCTGCAGCAAGTTCTTCACGACCTGCTGATTCATATTGAGCAAATGAATCGCGACGCTGTTTAACCATCTTAGTCAATACAGCAACGATATCATCGTCGGAAAGAGTAATCTTTTCGTCGACTTCACGCTGTTTAATGGCTGATAAGGCCAAACGAATTGTGCCAAGGCGTTGTTTATCCTTGGCCCTCATCGCTATTTTTTGCTCTTCTTTGAGTTGATCAATAAGAGCCATAACCAATTCCTATATTGAAATTAGTTATTAGTACAAGCGAACGCGACGTGCATTTTCACGAGCAAGCTTTTTAGCGTGACGCTTTTGAGCTGCTGCTTTAGCGCGTTTGCGAACTGTAGTTGGTTTTTCATAGTGCTCACGACGACGCACTTCAGAAAGGATACCTGCTTTTTCACAAGAGCGCTTAAAACGACGTAGAGCTACGTCGAACGGTTCGTTTTCACGTACTTTAACTACTGGCATATGCCTTTCACCTCGGGGGTTAATTCGTTAATGCTGATTTCTCTTTACCATTACAAGCCGCCTTTTTCATTAAAAGGTGCTGAACGGGTTTTTCACCAGCGAGATCAAAAATGGTGCGGAATTTTAATCCGAACACCATGACTTTGTAAAGACTTTTATCGCCGATAGTCTGTACAAAATTTGTTTGTAATGCAAACCCAAGGTAACATAGCGTTAATTTAGAATTAACCATGACAGCGTGCGAAGAAAATTATGCGCATTTTAGGTATTGAAACCTCTTGTGACGAAACGGGTGTCGCGATTTACGATGATGAGCAAGGCTTGTTGTCACATCAATTATACAGTCAAGTCAAGTTGCATGCCGATTACGGTGGTGTGGTGCCTGAATTGGCGTCGCGCGATCACGTTAAAAAAACGGTGCCTTTGATTAAACAAGCGTTGGCAGAGGCGAGCCTAACTGCAGCCGATATAGACGGTGTTGCGTATACCGCAGGTCCTGGTCTTGTTGGTGCATTGCTGGTTGGTTCAACCATTGGACGAAGCCTAGCGTATGCATGGGGTGTACCTGCAGTGCCGGTACACCATATGGAAGGGCATTTATTAGCGCCGATGTTGGAAGATTGCCCGCCAGAGTTTCCTTTCATTGCGATGTTAGTCTCGGGTGGGCACACCATGATTGTTGAAGTCCGTGCGATTGGCGAGTACATCATTTTGGGAGAGTCGATTGATGATGCGGCGGGTGAAGCGTTTGATAAAACCGCTAAACTGATGGGCTTAGATTACCCAGGTGGGCCATTGCTGGCGAAGCTTGCAGAAAATGGTACCCCAGGGCGCTTTAAGTTCCCACGCCCAATGACAGATCGCCCAGGGCTGGATATGAGCTTTTCTGGCTTAAAAACCTTTACGGCGAATACGATTGCCGCGCAGGATAATGATGAGCAGACGCGCGCGGACATTGCCTACGCATTCCAAGAAGCCGTGTGTGATACGTTGGCGATTAAGTGCAAACGTGCACTATTACAAACCGGTTTAAAACGCATTGTTATTGCCGGTGGCGTAAGTGCGAATAAATCGTTGAGACAATCACTTGAAGCCTTAGCGACAAAAATTGGTGGCAGTGTTCATTACCCACGAACTGAATTCTGTACTGATAATGGGGCGATGATTGCTTACGCGGGTATGCAACGCTTGAAGAATAATGATGTAACGGATTTGAGTATCGAAGCTCGGCCCCGTTGGCCTATTGACGAGTTGTCGCCGATAACCTCAGCAGAGTAAATCCAATCAATGCAAATAAGCGGTCGCCATCGGTGGCCGCTTTTTTTATGCCTTCATGGTATGGCGAAGAGGTGTCGAGCTGGTTAATCGCGTTAGTATTGGGAAGGTTTATCGCCCACTTTGGGCTCTGTACCTAATAGTAGACGGCGAATATTTTGGTGATGTCGTAATACAATCAAGCAACATAACATTGACACAGGCAGGGTGTATTGTGGATTGACCATCCAAGTGTAGAGCGGAGTGAGCAACGCGGTAATGATTGCTGCGAGTGATGAGAAACGGAAGACAACGGCAATTGCCAGCCATGTCAGTACCATCATGGCGGTCAGGCTTAAGCCAATCGGAGCAATGGCGCCTAGCGCGGTTGCGACGCCTTTCCCTCCTCGGAAATGGAAGAAAATGGGATACATGTGCCCTAAGCAAGAAGCGATGGCAATGACCCCGAGTACTATAGCGTCAATGCCAAGAAAATATCCACCCCAGACTGGAATAGTGCCTTTGAGCATATCCATTAATAAAACAGTAATGGCGATCTTTCTGCCACCCAGGCGTAAAACATTGGTTGCTCCTGGGTTCATAGAACCTGATTTTCTAGGATCGGGAAGGCGAACTAAACGACAAATTAACACTGCACTGGAAATTGACCCGAGCAAATAAGCGAAAATAGTCATGATAAGTGCCAGTGGCGTCATAGGTGCCTCAAGTTCTAAGTGTTATGCCGGATAGTCTACCATTGGCTTTGGTTTGGATCCGGAAAAAAAATAGTTGGATTTCACATTTTGATATTGTTTCGGTATATCATAGCGCGACACGAAAATAGTACGATTTTTAAAGCAGTTTGGGTAGCCGGCCTGTAGAAGGAAATAAGTAAATTATGGATAAAGTTTTTATCGACCAGTTGGATGTAATTGCCACTATTGGTGTGTATGACTGGGAGCAACAAATCAAACAGAAGCTTACGCTTGATATTGAAATGGCACATAATAATCGTCCTGCTGGCTTAAGCGATGATGTGGTTGATGCCTTAGATTATGCGTCAGTGAGTAATGCTATATTGCAACATATTGAAAGTGGTGCTTTTTTATTGGTCGAGCGTGTCGCCGAGGAAATCGCCGATTTGATTATGACGCAATTTAACGTGCCTTGGATTCGCGTGAAAGTCTCGAAGCCTAAAGCTGTGCCACAAGCACACAGTGTGGGAGTTGTGATAGAACGAGGACAGGCATGATAACCACCTATGTTGGCATAGGAAGTAACATTGATCGCCACACACACGTTGAGGCGGCAATCGAAGAGCTTGCGCAATTGGGAACCGATCTTAAGTGTTCGACGATTTATGAATCGTTACCGATTGGGTTTGATGGCCACCCTTTTTTTAATTTGGTGGTCGAGTTTAGAACAGCGTTATCGTTGGCAGAGCTGGCTAGGCAGTTACGTGATATAGAACTACGCTGGGGGCGATCGGAACAAGCCCAAAAAAATGAAGATCGTACTCTCGATCTCGATATTGTGCTTTATGGTGATATTTGCTCTACGCAAAAACCTGAATTACCTCGTTCAGACATCTATCGTTTTCCTTTTGTTATCCAGCCTTTATTTGAACTATGTCCGGAACTTATTCTGCCCGGTGATGGTCGTTCTATACGGCAGATCTGGTTGCAGTCAGATCAACAACATCTCATAACACCAGTAAAAACTTGGTTTACTATAACAACGGCAGAGTAAAATTTAATGGATATAATTCAAAGCGCTATTCTTGGATTGGTTGAAGGGGTAACAGAGTTCCTTCCCATCTCTTCAACCGGACATTTGATTGTAGCGAGTGAGTGGTTAGGTTTACCACAAACAGACAGTAACAAAGCATTCGAGGTAATTATTCAGCTGTCGGCTATTTTAGCAGTACTGACGAATTATAAAGAGCGCTTACATCCCAAGCATATGAAGCTATGGATTAAAGTGTTTATTTCGTTTCTCCCTATCGCGGCCATTGGCTTTTTATTTAAAGATGAAGTGAAATCGCTATTTACTATCACCGTTGTTCCTATCATGTTTATTGTCGGTGGCGTGATCTTCTTGTGGATGGAGCGATACCTAAAAGGGCGAGAGCCTACTACGCATTCTTTGGATGAGATTACGTATCGTCAAGCGATAGCGATTGGTATTGCGCAAGTGTTTGCCTTAATTCCAGGAACTAGTCGCGCAGGGTCAACCATTGTTGGTGCTTTGTTGTCAGGAGTGAACCGTACTGTGAGTGCGGAGTTTTCGTTCTTACTAGCCTTGCCGGTGATGGTCGCGGCAGGTGGCTTAGAGTTAATCAGTAACTATCAAGAATTCTCTCACGCGCAATTGACGACATTAGCTGTTGGTTTTGTTGTGAGTTACCTATCGGCTTGGATTGTAATGAAGCTATTCTTGGCGTTCCTGAATCGCTTTACGTTTAATGCCTTTGGTATTTACCGCATTATTTTTGGTATTGCTTTATTAGCGTGGATTTACGCGTAAAGGAAATAAAAGTAGGTTTAAAACCTATTTGGCTGCTGTTTTTCTATAAGGTTCTGGGTCGCTTATTCGATCCGTAAGGTGCCATATGCTATAACAGGAGCCATTCGTAATGTTTAACGTATGATGCCGCTTAATTGCGGCATCATTTTCAATGATGGGTAGAAATTTATGCGCATTTTTGCAGTCGCATTGATGGTGTTACTGGGCATTTTACAATACACACTTTGGTTTGGAAAAAACGGAGTGTCGGATTATCAGAAAGTGTCGAGTGAAATCGCAGCGCAAGAAAAAGCGAATGCGAACTTGCATGAGCGTAATCAAGAAATGTTTGCGGAAATTGATGATTTAAGAAAAGGTAAAGATGCCATTGAAGAGCGAGCACGGCATGAGCTGGGCTTGGTAAAAAAAGGCGAAACCTTTTATCGAATTATTGGCGATGAGAATAAGGAAGAGGCACAATGACCGCCATGATTACGGCTATTGTGCCGGCCGCTGGTATTGGTAGCCGCATGCAAGCGGATCGCCCTAAACAATATTTATCGCTACTGGGTAAATCTGTCTTAGAACACACAGTCGATAAGCTTCTTCGCCACCCAAACATTGATCAGGTCGTGATCGCAGTGAGCGCTGAAGACCCTTACTATGCTCAGCTTTCATTGACTCAGCATCCGCGAGTAACGTCGGTGGTTGGTGGTGGTGAGCGAGCGGATTCAGTATTGTCGGCGCTCGATTATGTCCATCATCATATGCACAGTGAATGGGTGATGGTTCACGATGCTGCTAGGCCTTGTGTGCAGTTATCCGATATTACTCGCTTGATTGAGACGGCAATATCTCATGAGGTGGGGGGCATTTTGGCCACTCCAGTGCGTGATACGATGAAGCGTTCTGGCCCCAATAACACGATTGATCATACGGTAGAACGCTTGGCATTATGGCATGCCCTGACTCCGCAGATGTTTCGTTGTGATGCATTATTTACGATTCTTAGTGACGCTTTACAGCAAGGGGTTACTCTAACAGATGAAGCTTCTGCTTTTGAATGGCGAGGCGCTCAGCCTGCATTAGTCGCAGGACGTTCAGATAATATAAAAATTACTCAACCAGAAGATCTCGCATTAGCCGAGTTTTATTTACGACGTAATAAGGAGTCGACATGATACGAGTTGGCCATGGTTTTGATGTACATAAGTTTGGCGGCGAAGGCCCAGTAATCATTGGTGGCGTTGCCATTCCTTATGAGTACGGTTTACTCGCTCATTCAGATGGCGATGTTGCCTTGCATGCGTTGGCAGATGCTTTATTAGGAGCGATTGCTGAAGGTGATATCGGTCGACATTTCCCTGATACGGATGACCAATGGAAAGGCGCGAACAGCCGAGATTTACTCAAGGATGTGTATCGCAGAGTGAAAGAACGTGGTTATAAATTAGGGAATGCTGATATCACGATTATTGCGCAGGCGCCGAAAATGGCCCCTCATATTATGGATATGTGCGCGGCGATTGCTCAAGATTTAGAGAGTGAACTTGGGCAAATCAACGTGAAAGCGACTACCAGTGAACGTCTTGGTTTTACCGGGCGTAAAGAAGGCATTGCATGCGAAGCTGTAGTGTTGTTGACTCAAGCCTAGGGCTATCGGAAAGAAAAAAATGACAGATATATTATCCCCTTTTGCCTATTTGTGCGGTCAGCCGACAGCCAAAGCGAAATTGAAAGCAAAACATGAACACTTTCGTGTCATTGAAAACTTAGGTTATGAGTTATCTGGGCATGGTGAGCATTGGATGGTACGCATCCGTAAAACCGGTGAAAATACCAGTTTTGTTGCCAATGAATTAGCCAAAGCGTGTGGCGTCACCTCCAAAGATGTGAGCTGGGCGGGGTTAAAAGATCGCCATGCCGTCACCGAACAATGGTTCAGCGTTTATTTACCTGGAGGGGAAGAGCCGGATCTTAGCGGTTTTTTACAAGAGCATACGACAATTGAAGTTTTAGACACGGCTCGCCATCATAAAAAATTACGCCCTGGTGATTTGCAAGGTAATGCCTTTGAAGTGGTGTTATCTGAGGTGACAAATGTTGAAGATGTCTTGGCGCGTTTAGCCATCGTGAAAGAGCAAGGTGTACCCAACTATTTTGGTAGCCAGCGTTTTGGTCGTGAAGGTAATAACTTACATGAAGCTCGTCGTTGGGGGCGCAATAATGTCCGTACCCGTAATAGCAACAAACGAAGTATGTATTTGTCGACGGCTCGTTCATGGATTTTTAATCATATTCTCTCTAAACGGATTGAGCTGGGCCTCTTTGAGCAAGTGATTGTTGGCGATATTGTGCAACAACAAAATGGCGAAACAACATTGGTCGATGAAGCATCACTGGCATCTATTCAGTCAAGTGTTAATAGTGAGCAGGCGGTGATTACGGCGGCTTTGGCTGGGGATAATGCCTTGCCGACGCAAGGAAAAGCGCTAGACATTGAGCAAGCGTGTATTGATCAAGAAGGCGATTTAATGGCTCTGATTCGTGGTAATCGCATGCGTCATGATCGCCGTGGCGTATCTTTACGAGCACAAAACTTTCACTGGAGTGTTGATAACGATATGATTACATTAAAATTCGAGCTCGATTCTGGTAGTTTTGCTACTGCAATCACTCGCGAACTTATCGAAGAGATTCCAGTAGAGCGTCAATATGACTGAAAAAAAATTGAACATATTACTGAGTAATGATGATGGCGTTCATGCTGAGGGGATTCGTACCTTAGCTGAAGAGCTAAAAGATATTGCAACGATAACGATCGTCGCTCCTGACCGTAACCGGTCAGGAGCATCAAACTCGCTCACTTTAGAACAGCCTTTACGAGTTAATGAAATTGCCCCGCGTTGTTATTCTGTGCAAGGGACACCCACTGATTGTGTACACTTTGCCTTAAATGAATTGATGAAAGGTTCACTACCGGATTTAGTGGTGACTGGCATTAATCATGGTGCCAATTTAGGTGATGATGTGTTGTATTCGGGGACGGTTGCGGCGGCAATGGAGGCCCATTTTCTTGGTGTGCCCGCGATGGCCTTTTCATTGGTAGGTAAACAATGCTTTACCACGGCCGCCAAGATTGCGAAGCGACTAGTACAGCAGCATGTATCTATGCCTATTCCTGATAATCGTTTGTTAAACATTAATGTTCCGGACGTGATGTTGGAACACCTTGAGGGGATACAAACGACCCGGTTAGGCGCACGTCATCATGCTGAAGCGATGATTCGCCAGCAAGATCCACGTGGGCAAGACATCTATTGGCTAGGTCCTCCAGGACAAAAGCAAGATGCAGGACAAGGAACGGATTTCTACGCGATTGAGCATGGTTTTGTATCAATTACACCGCTACAGGTTGATTTAACTGCTCATGAAGCTCTGGGTTCTATCACTCAATGGTTGAAAGGATAGGGATAATGGCTAACCCAAAAGCTGAAAAGTTAGTTCAGTTTTTAGCCGAACAAGGCATTAGCGATGAACGTGTGTTATCGGCGATTTATGCTTTACCAAGGGAGCACTTTGTTGCACAAGCGATGATGCATCAAGCTTATGACAATAATGCGCTGCCTATTGGACAAGGACAAACCATCTCTCAGCCATATATTGTGGCAAAAATGACACAGTTGCTTGAATTAACGCCATTTAGTCGAGTGCTGGAAATTGGTACTGGCTCGGGCTACCAAACGGCAATCTTGTCACAATTGGTAGAGCGAGTGTACTCGGTTGAACGCATCAAGTCGTTGCAGTGGAATGCCAAACGTCGGCTAAAGAAATTGGATATTTATAACGTTTCGACCAAGCATAGTGATGGCTGGGAAGGTTGGGCTAGTAAAGGACCTTTCGATGCTATTATTGTGACGGCTGCTGCGGATAACATACCTCAGGCATTAATTGATCAATTAGCGGATCATGGGCGATTGGTTATTCCTGTCGGCAATGAACAGCAACAATTGTATAAGGTCGTACGTCAAGGCGGCACTTATTTATCTCAACCGGTGGAAGAAGTTCGCTTCGTACCTTTAGTCTCAGGTGAATTAGCGTAATGATTAAATCCCAACTTAAATGTGCCGTGCTGATGACAACATTATCTAGTGTATTACTAGGATGTGCTCCCCATGCGCCAGCACCAGTCTCTGGGTTGGGTAAAGATTATGACTCCATTCAACGAGGAAGTTACCGCGGGAGTTACTACGTTGTAAAACCGGGGAATACATTGTATTTCATTTCTTATGTGACCGATAAGAGTATTGAAGAAATAATTAGTTACAACAATTTAACGCCTCCTTATGTGATTCACCCCGGAGATAAACTTAAACTGTGGCAACCTCGCTACCAAGCGCCAAGTTATGGCCGTAAGTCCAAGACTTCTGAGCAAAAAAACAGCACCCCATCTGTGCCGTCAACCCCTAAAGCTGTGTATCCGCATGTCGCAAAAGCAGCATCTCCATCTAAAAAGTCTAAAAATACCCCTAAAGAGGGTGGAAAAACCACCAATAAGGGGATTGATTCAACAAAAACAAAAGAGTATGTTGGTTCTGAAAGTAAAGGCAATGTAAATGCTAATGTAAGTCATGCTAATTTTAGTGACCAAAAAATCACCAAATGGTATTGGCCGACGAAAGGCAGAGTAGTGAAAAACTATTCTGCGGGTAACCAAGGTAATCGGGGTATTGATATCGCTGGTCAGCGTGGACAATCGATTACCGCGGCGGCTGCGGGGGTGGTTGTATACTCGGGTAATGCGTTACGAGGATATGGCAACCTGGTCATCATTAAACATAATGATGATTACATTAGTGCTTATGCGCACAATGACAAGTTGTTAGTCAAGGAAGGCCAGAATGTGAGAGGTGGACAAAAGATTGCGACTATGGGCAGTTCTGGAGCATCTAGCGTTCGATTACATTTTGAAATTCGTTATCAAGGTAAGTCCGTTAATCCAAAACGTTACTTACCGTAATTATACTTTATAGATAGAGAATTTAGCAGCATTGAGGTTGTAATGTTTTGCTAAGCTCGCCATGGGGAGGCACTATGAGTATTAGTAATACCGCTACAAAGGTTGAAGAATTTGAGTTTGATGCAATTCATCATAATGATTCGAGTTCTGATGCTCCAACGAAAAAAAGTAACGATTCTCACGAAGATGTAGAAGTATCTTCAAAGAGTTTAGACGCGACTCAAATGTACTTAAGTGAGATCGGCTTTTCACCACTCTTAACAGCAGAAGAAGAAGTACTGTACGCTCGACGTGCACTTCGTGGCTGTGATACTGCTCGAAAACGCATGATTGAAAGTAACTTGCGATTAGTTGTTAAAATTTCTCGCCGTTATGGTAATCGTGGTCTAGCTCTTCTTGATCTGATTGAAGAAGGTAACCTTGGTCTTATTCGCGCCGTCGAAAAATTTGATCCAGAACGTGGATTTCGTTTTTCAACGTATGCAACGTGGTGGATTCGACAAACCATTGAACGCGCTCTTATGAACCAAACGCGTACAATTCGTTTACCTATTCACGTGGTAAAAGAGCTCAACATTTACTTGCGTACTGCACGTGAATTGTCTCAGCGCTTAGACCACGAGCCGACAGCAGAAGAAATCGCGTTCGAGCTTGATAAGCCAGTGGAAGATGTCAGTAAAATGCTGCGTCTCAATGAGCGTATCAGTTCAGTAGATACTCCAATTGGTGGTGATGGCGATAAAGCGTTATTAGATATCATTCCTGACGGTAACCATTCTGATCCTGAAGTTTCGACTCAAGACAATGATATCAAAGCGTCACTAGTCAACTGGTTAGATGAACTGAATCCAAAGCAGAAAGAAGTTCTAGCTCGTCGTTTTGGGTTGTTGGGCTATGAACCCTCTACGTTAGAGGAAGTCGGCCGTGAAATCAGTCTGACCCGTGAACGTGTTCGTCAGATTCAAGTAGAAGGCTTACGACGCTTACGTGAGATCCTTGTGAAACAAGGTTTGAGCATGGAATCGCTATTTAACGTTGAAACTGAATTCTAAAAACACATTCAAGTTGTTTATTCAAAAGGCACTCCTATTGGAGTGCCTTTTTTGATCTGCTTGAGTTTTGCATGTATCAATTCAGTATGAGTTTCACAGCTACAGCATTTTCTTTAACTGATAAACCAGATCGAGCGCTTGACGTGGCGAGAGATCGTTCGGATCAAGATTGGCAAGACGCTCCTCTATTTCACTGGGTTCAGGGATCAAACTTAATTGATTGGCGATATCGACAGCATTCTGGGTTGATGGTGCTGATTGATGACCTAGTTGCTCAAGCTGCGCTAACTTTTGGCGAGCATTCTTAATCACTGTTTTTGGCACACCAGCGAGCCCTGCAACGGCTAATCCATAGGATTTACTGGCGGCGCCTTCATTGACTGAGTGCATAAAGGCAATGGTCTCGCCATGTTCTACCGCGTCTAAATGTACGTTGACTAAGTTAGGCAACAATTGTGGCAATTCAGTGAGTTCAAAGTAGTGCGTCGCAAATAATGTGAGTGCACCGATTTGTTTAGCTAGCCATTCTGCACTTGCCCATGCGAGTGATAAGCCATCATAAGTGCTGGTACCACGACCGATTTCATCCATTAACACTAAGCTATGTTTGGTGGCGTTATGCAAAATGTTGGCGGTTTCGGTCATTTCAACCATGAAGGTAGAGCGTCCCGATGCAAGATCATCTGATGCACCGATACGCGTAAAGATGCGATCAAGCAGACCGATGCTTGCCTGTTCTGCTGGGACAAATGATCCAATATGAGCCATGAGAGCAATTAAAGCAGTTTGACGCATATAAGTTGATTTACCGCCCATGTTTGGTCCGGTAATGATCAGCATTTGGCGCTGAGGATCAAGGTCGATCGGGTTAGAAATAAAAGGGTCGCTCATGACCTGTTCGACCACTGGGTGTCGACCTGCTTGAATATGAATTCCCGTAGAGTCAGTCAACTGCGGGCGGCAATAATCGAGACTCTCCGCACGTTCAGCTAAGTTTTGCAATATATCGAATTGCGATAAGGCTGACGCTAAATTTTGCAGTGCTTCTAAGTGCGGGAGCAGTAAGTCAAATAATTGTTCCCACAATTTTTTCTCGAGTGCCAATGCTTGTGACTTGGAGTTAAGCACTTTATCTTCATGTTCTTTAAGCTCCGGAATGATATAGCGTTCAGCATTTTTTAACGTTTGGCGACGGATATAATGCGGTGGTACAAGATGACTTTGCCCACGACTTACTTGAATATAAAATCCGTGTACATTGTTGTAACCAACCTTTAGCGTATCAATGCCGTGACGTTCACGTTCATCACGTTCCAGCTTCTCTAGATATTCTGTTGCGCCATTTGCGAGATCGCGGCAATGATCCAACTCTTCATTGTAGCCAGGGGCAATGACGCCGCCATCGCGGATCACCACTGGAGGGTTATCAATAATCGCGGACGTTAATAAGTCACATAAATCGTCTTGTGGGCGAGTGTATTGAGCCAGTTTATGTAAATACGGATGTTTCAGTTCTTGAGTGACTTCGCGTAATTCTTCTAACTGCTGGAGCGCATTACGTAAACGGGCGAGATCCCGCGGGCGCGCCGAGCGTAGAGCTAAACGCGCTAAAATACGTTCAATATCGCCAATCGCTTTTAGTACTGGCTGAATATCTGAAAATACGCCGCTGTCTTTAAATTCTGCAATGGCGTCTAAGCGCTGGTTTAGGGTATCAATATGGCGCATAGGCTGGTGAATCCAGCGTTTGAGCATACGACTTCCCATAGCAGTCGCACATTGGTCGAGTACTTCGGCAAGGGTATTATCAAGTCCGCCAGATAAATTTTGCGTCAGCTCAAGATTGCGTCGTGTCGCGGCATCCAAAATCACCGATTGATCTTGGCGATCTAAGGTTAACGAGCGAATATGAGGTAAAGTAGTGCGCTGCGTGTCTTTAACATATTGAATCAAACAGCCTGCTGCGCATAATCCGCGCTGGGCATTCTCTACGCCAAAACCAATTAAATCTTTTGTACCGAATTGTTGATTAAGTTGTTGTTTCGCAGTATCAATCTCAAACTCCCAGATAGGGCGACGTCGGTTACCTTGGCGATGCTCCATCAAATGGACGGGGGTGAAATCTTCGGGAAATAACAATTCGCGCGGGGCTGTGCGTTGTAACTCCGCGGCCATTTCTTCTTCCGACTCAGGTTCACATAATTGGAAGCGACCTGAAGTTAAATCCAGCGTAGAATAACCAAAGCGTCCATCTTGATAATAGATAGCCGCAATAAGGTTATCGACGCGCTCGGAGAGTAACGCTTCATCGGTGACTGTGCCTGGGGTAATAATCCGTACTACTTTACGTTCTACAGGGCCTTTGCTCGTGGCGGGATCGCCAATTTGTTCACAAATAGCGACGGATTCACCTTGCTGTACTAACTTAGCTAAGTAGTTTTCGACAGCATGAAAAGGAACACCGGCCATTGGAATTGGCTCACCTGCTGAAGCTCCACGTTTGGTTAGCGATATATCGAGCAATTGCGATGCCCGTTTCGCATCATCGTAGAAGAGTTCGTAAAAATCTCCCATACGGTAAAATAACAAAATATCTGGGTTCTCAGCTTTGAGTTTGAGATATTGTTGCATCATTGGGGTATGTTTTTGTTCAGCAGTCACGGCTTATTTCTTTTCTTTGAGAACATTGCAGCTTAGGATACGTGAATCACTTTGATGCGAAAAGATGTAAAGAGGTTTTTGATCGTGGAATCGCAATACGCATTAAGTCAAAAAGTTGGTAGACAGCTACACGCGGCTAAGCATGTATTAGTGACTGCTGAGTCGTGCACGGGCGGCGGTGTAGCGGCTTTAGTGACCGATGTTGCTGGAAGTTCGCAGTGGTTCGATCGCGCTTTTGTGACTTATAGTAATGAAGCAAAACACGCGATGATTGGTGTAAAAGAGTCGACACTAGAGACTTTTGGCGCCGTATCTGAGCCGGTAGTTCAAGAAATGGCGAGCGGCGCATTAGCAGCGTCACAAGGAACGTTAGCGGTTGCGATCAGTGGTATTGCCGGCCCAAGTGGGGGCTCAGAGCACAAACCGGTAGGGACGGTATGTTTTGCGTGGGCCGATACCTCAGGGTGGCAACATGTGAGTACTCAATATTTTACAGGGAGTCGCCGCGAGGTTCGCGCTCAAGCCGTTTGTTATGCTTTACAAATCATTAGCGAACATCTCAGTCCAGTCATAGAGTGATGTGCGTCGAATGAGACCAAAAAATTCTTATACAGGGGTAGACACTGTATGAATAAACAGTATAATGAATGCTATCAAAGACATTAATTGTCGAATTCACAATGACGCATTCACCGATCACACAATGAGTGACAGTCTGGAGAAAGTAATGGACGAAAATAAACAAAAAGCGCTGGCCGCAGCACTTGGCCAAATTGAAAAGCAATTCGGTAAAGGTTCTATCATGCGCTTAGGTGACAACCGCGCAATGGATGTAGAAACCATTTCAACGGGGTCGCTTTCTCTAGATATCGCATTGGGTGCTGGTGGCTTGCCAATGGGACGTATCGTTGAAGTATATGGTCCAGAATCATCAGGTAAAACAACGTTAACGCTTGAACTTATCGCGGCAGCACAACGTGTCGGTAAAACCTGTGCGTTTATTGATGCTGAGCACGCTTTGGATCCTATCTACGCTGGTAAATTAGGCGTTAATATTGATGAGCTTTTAGTCTCTCAGCCTGATACTGGTGAACAGGCACTAGAAATTTGTGATGCATTAGCTCGCTCAGGTGCGGTTGATGTGATGGTTATTGACTCGGTTGCCGCTTTGACTCCGAAAGCAGAAATTGAAGGTGAAATGGGCGATAGCCACATGGGTCTTCAAGCGCGTATGCTCTCTCAAGCAATGCGTAAGCTAACGGGTAACCTGAAAGCCTCTAACTGTATGTGTATCTTCATCAACCAAATTCGTATGAAAATTGGTGTTATGTTCGGTAACCCAGAAACGACCACAGGCGGTAATGCACTGAAGTTTTATGCGTCAGTTCGTTTGGATATTCGTCGTACTGGTGCTATCAAAGACGGTGATGAAGTTGTCGGTAACGAAACACGCATCAAAGTGGTGAAAAACAAAATTGCCGCACCATTTAGAGAAGCACATACGCAAATCTTGTATGGACAAGGCTTCAACCGTGAAGGTGAATTGGTTGACCTAGGCGTTAAACATAAGTTGGTTGAAAAAGCAGGTGCATGGTATAGCTACAATGGCGATAAAATTGGCCAAGGTAAAGCGAATGCATGTAAGTACTTACGTGAGCATACTGAAGTAGGGACGACTATCGATTCAACTCTGCGCGAAATGTTGCTAAACCCAGTTAAGCCTGCCGAAGAAGCTGAGTTTGGCGCGGTACCAGAGAAAGAAGAAAAGTAACACGTATTGCTTTAATGGTACGTTGATGAAAGCCTCGCCTATGCGGGGCTTTTGGCTATCTGGAGAAAACATATGTACCCTAAAAAAAAGCCGACGCTTTCGGTAAAAGAAGCGGCGATTCAGTGTCTAAGTCGTCGTGATCATGGTATTCATGAATTACAGCAAAAGCTTTCGCAAAAAGGTTATGAAGATGATGAAATTCAAAAGGCTATGGCATTTTGTCACGAATATCATTATCTGGATGACTTGCGCTTTGCGAAAAGCCAAGTGCGTCAACATGTCTTTAAAGGCCATGGTAAACGTCGTATTCAACAAGAATTGAATGCTAAGCGTGTTGCTGAATCCGTGATTGAAGCGGCACTTGAAGAAGAAGGACCGGATTGGTTTGAGTTAGCTAAAGAAACGGCTTTGAAAAAATTTAAAGGTAAGCCTGCTGCGGATAAAAAAGAGTATGCCAAGCAAGTTAGGTTTTTACAGTATCGTGGCTATTCTTTTGATCAAATCCAATATGCACTAAATGAGGATGACGAGTAATTATATTTTAAAACGATATAAACAGCGTATATTGAGTTTTATATGCTGGGTTGTTCTCTGGCAATTAAGCGCGCTAGCGTGTCGTGTAAAGTGTGCATCAATCGATTAATGCATTGGGTTGCCATTGTTCAGCGACTGGTTTCTGTCTTGTATTACGAATACTTTTTCTAGAAGAAACTAGGCGAAGTCTTATCCATGCTTTACAATAGCGCAAAAATCTCACTTAAGAATTTCAGGAAGAGCTGCATGTATATGAGCACGGATGAGGTTCGCAATGCGTTCCTCTCATTCTTTGAAAAAAAAGGTCACCAGATCGTCGATAGTTCATCGCTGGTACCTCATGATGATCCTACCCTGCTGTTTACTAACGCGGGGATGAACCAATTTAAAGACTGCTTTCTTGGTCTAGAAAAGCGCGCCTATACGCGAGCCACTACGGCTCAGCGTTGTGTTCGTGCGGGTGGTAAGCACAACGATCTTGAAAACGTTGGTTTCACAGCGCGCCACCACACCTTCTTTGAAATGTTAGGTAACTTTAGTCTTGGTGACTATTTCAAAGAAGAGGCTATTAAGTTTGCATGGGAATTCTTAACGGATGTTCTCAAATTACCCGCAGAACGTCTGTTGGTCACTATTTATCAAACCGATGACGAAGCATTTGATATCTGGAATAAACAAATTGGTATTCCAGCAGATCGTATTGTACGCATTGGAGACAAAGAGGGCGGTAAACCTTACGAGTCAGATAACTTCTGGCAAATGGGGGATACGGGTCCTTGTGGTCCTTGTTCTGAGATCTTTTATGATCACGGTGAGCATATTTGGGGCGGTCGTCCAGGTACGCCGGAAGAAGATGGGGATCGTTTCATCGAAATCTGGAATAACGTTTTCATGCAGTTTAACCGTGATGCTGACGGTGTCATGCACCCACTTCCTAAGCCTTCTGTCGATACAGGTATGGGAATTGAGCGTATTTCTGCGATTATGCAAGGCGTGCATTCAAACTACGAAATCGATGTGTTTCAAAAACTGATAAAATCTGCTGCAGACGTTATTGGCTATGATGATTTATCGAGTCAATCACTGCGTGTTGTGGCTGACCATATTCGTTCTTGTGCATACCTGATTGTTGATGGTGTGATGCCATCAAATGAAGGCCGTGGCTATGTACTACGTCGTATTATTCGTCGTGCGGTTCGTCATGGTAATAAGCTAGGAGCGAAAGGTACATTCTTCCATAAGCTAGTTGGACCTTTGGCTGAAATCATGGGCTCGGCTGGTGATGTCATCAAACAGCAGCAAGACATGGTTGAAAAGATCTTACGTATTGAAGAAGAAAACTTTGGACGTACGCTAGATCGCGGTATGACCATCTTGAACGAAGCTCTTGATAACGTGAAAGGCGATGTTTTAGATGGTGAAATGGTATTTAAACTTTACGATACGTACGGTTTCCCAGCTGATTTAACCAACGATGTTGCTCGTGAACGTGGCTTTACGATTGATGAAGCGGGTTTTGAGTCAGCGATGGAATCACAGCGTCAACGAGCGCGTGAAGCTGGACAGTTTGAAAAAGATTACAATGACCAAGTGGTAGCGCAAAGTGCCTCTGATTTTTGTGGCTATACACAGGATCAAGGACAAAGTGTTGTGGTAGAACTCTTTGTCGATGGCGCGTCTGTTGAGTCACTGTCTGCGGGTGACCATGCGATTGTGGTTCTACAAGAAACGCCATTTTATTCAGAATCTGGTGGTCAATGTGGTGACACGGGTGTCCTAGAAACGTCTACTGGCCGTTTTGTGGTTCACGATACGCAAAAAATTGGTCAAGCAATTGGTCATTATGGTGTGCTAGAACACGGTGTGTTGAGCAAAAAAGATAGTGTTGATGCTAACGTAGACAAAGAGCGCCGTAATGCGAGTGCGTTAAACCACTCAGCAACACACTTGTTGCATGAAGCGCTACGTCGTTTACTTGGCACGCATGTTATGCAAAAAGGCTCGTTAGTTCGTCCTGAAGGCTTACGTTTTGACTTTTCTCATTTAGAAGCGGTAAGTGCAGATGAGCTCAAGCAAGTTGAGCGCATGGTGAACCAACAAGTTCGTCGTAACTTAGAAATCGATACCAACATCATGAACATCGAAGATGCAAAAGCACTGGGTGCCATGGCATTGTTCGGTGAAAAATACGATGATGAAGTTCGTGTGTTGAGCATGGAAGACTTCTCTACGGAATTGTGTGGTGGTATTCACGCGCATCGTACTGGTGATATTGGCTTGTTCAAAATCACGCATGAAGGTGGCGTTGCAGCGGGTGTGCGTCGTATCGAGGCGGTCACGGGTGAAGCAGCACTCGATTACGTTGAAGAGCAGGCGCAGAAATACGCGGAAAAATCCGATGAGATGGCAAATAAAGCCAAGTCATTAGAGAAAGAAATTCAGAACTTGAAAGAGCAGCTAGCGGCGCAAGCAGGTTCAAGCCTAACTAGCCAAGTTAAGCAAATTTCAGGTGTGAACGTATTAGTGGCTCAACTTGATGGTGCAGAGAATAAAGCGCTGCGCGGTATGGTTGACGAACTGAAAAATCAATTAGGCAGCGCTATTATCATGCTAGGTAATGTAGCAGATGGTAAAGTTGGTCTAATTGCTGGTGTTACTAAAGATTTAACAGGCAAAGTTAAAGCAGGTGAGTTGGTCAATATGGTGGCTCAACAAGTCGGCGGTAAAGGCGGTGGTCGTCCAGATATGGCTCAAGCGGGGGGGAGTGATGCTCAAGCATTACCGAATGCGCTTGCGTCAGTTGATGAATGGCTAACTGAACGTCTGTAATAATATTAGATAATGCAATAACAATAATAGGGCTCCGTTATGGAGCCCATATTCACTTAATTAGCCAAGTAGCATTACGGGGATGTCCGGTAAGCTACTTGGTTTTGTTTTTGTCACTTGCATATCGATATACAACAAGTTTATTAAACGGCAATAAGCGTGTTAATGCTTATTGCCGAGCAAGGTAGAGAACGGTGGTAAAGCCCCTTATTGTGCAGAAATTTGGTGGAACTTCTGTAGGCTCAATAGAGTCTATTCAAAAAGTTGCCAAGCATATCATCCAAGCAAAAGAAGCAGGATGTCATGTTGTTGTGGTGGTTTCCGCTATGGCAGGAGAGACAAATCGTTTGCAAAGCTTGGCTGATGACATTGATGCGGTTCCTAATGCTCGAGAGCTCGATGTATTGCTTTCTGCTGGGGAACAGGTATCGATGGCATTAGTGGCTATGATGCTCAATAAGCTGGGTTATTCAGCAAGCTCACTCACGGGTGGGCAAGCGAATATTGTGACTAATGATCAATATAACAACGCAAGTATTCTCGATATTAGAGTTGAGCGCATTGTAAATTTGTTATCACATAATCATATTGTGATCGTGGCAGGTTTTCAGGGTGTGAATAAACTCGGTGATATTACTACGCTTGGTAGAGGTGGGTCTGATACGAGCGCTGTGGCCTTAGCTGGCGCGTTAAACGCCCAGGAGTGTCAAATATATACAGATGTTGATGGTGTTTACACTAGTGACCCTCGTATTGTACATCGTGCTCAGAAGCTCGCTGTGGTCGATTTTCCTTCTATGAAGGTGATGGCGCAGAAAGGGGCAAAAGTCCTGCATTTACCGAGTGTGTGCTATGCCCATGAGCATAAGATACCACTGCGAGTTTTATCAACATTTCAACCGGGCTCGGGAACCTTGATAAAAGGAGATAAGAGCTATCAAAACGTGACGGGTCTTGCTATTCAGAAAACGTTGACGTTGGTGACTCTAGCTCCAGAGTTCTGTGACAGTGTGTTAAAACAATGCCAATTATTGGGTGTTGAGGTCTGGAATGTGATCAGGGAAGCAGAATGGGCAGGAGTCGTAATAAAACAAGAGTCTTGTGCGAAGTTGATGCTGGTTTTTAGCGAAAAAATCCGCAACACTAAAGCGGTGAGTTTATTAACCATGGTTGGTTTACAAGCCTCTCATTTTGTTGATGCGGCGTTCGACTGCTTAAGCAATGTAAATATTGAAATTTGTTACACTTTTACCACGGTTCAAGCATTGATGCTGTTATTAGCGCCGTGTGATATCGAAAAAGCAGCTAATGTATTACATGATGCTTTTGTCGTGTTCAGTGATTCTAAGGCTCAACAGAGCATTTTTGACTGAATAAATTTACCTATTTATGACTTTTGATCGATAATAGTGTAGTTGCAGAAAAATGATAGAGATTACTCAAGGAGCAAAGAATGCTAATTTTAACTCGCCGTGTTGGCGAAACTCTCATGATTGGTGATGAAGTCACCGTAACGGTTTTGGGCGTAAAAGGTAACCAAGTACGTATCGGTGTTAACGCACCTAAAGAAGTATCTGTACATCGCGAAGAGATCTACATGCGTATTCAAGCTGAAAAAGGCAGTAGTGACGTAGCAACAGACGATTACTAAAGAACACTCTGAGGCTAGCAAATTTTTTGCTAGCCTTTTTTAGTACTTGAGTGATTTACTGTGTTTAAAGTGTAAATTCACAGCGCTTTGGTTAAATACCCAACGCTTAAGTGTTTTTTTGCAAAGTTTGCTAAGAAAGTGTTTGACATATTTTCGCTACCCCTTAATATGTGCCCCCGCAAGACGGTGAGGTGGCCGAGTGGCTGAAGGCGCTCCCCTGCTAAGGGAGTATACGGTTTGTAGCCGTATCGAGGGTTCGAATCCCTCCCTCACCGCCATTCTTGCAACGCTTAATTTATTAAGCACAATGTGCGCCTGTAGCTCAGCTGGATAGAGTACCTGGCTACGAACCAGGCGGTCAGAGGTTCGAATCCTCTCAGGCGCACCATATTTTCTTATAGAAAATATAAAAACAAAAAGTGGTGAGGTGGCCGAGTGGCCGAAGGCGCTCCCCTGCTAAGGGAGTATACGGTTTGTAGCCGTATCGAGGGTTCGAATCCCTCCCTCACCGCCATTTTGGCCTTAAGGTCATTTTTTTGTTTGATAATAAAATTTTTGTGATAAACTTCACAAACTGTGCGCCTGTAGCTCAGCTGGATAGAGTACCTGGCTACGAACCAGGCGGTCAGAGGTTCGAATCCTCTCAGGCGCACCACTTTTAAGGGACTTGTTTTTAAATAAACTTACGTTCCTGATATGGCTTAATAAGCGGTATCGAAAGCACCATGTGCGCCTGTAGCTCAGCTGGATAGAGTACCTGGCTACGAACCAGGCGGTCAGAGGTTCGAATCCTCTCAGGCGCACCACTTTTAAGGGATTTGTTTTTAAATAAACTCATGTTCCTGATACAGCTTATACGCGGTATCGAAAGCACAATGTGCGCCTGTAGCTCAGCTGGATAGAGTACCTGGCTACGAACCAGGCGGTCAGAGGTTCGAATCCTCTCAGGCGCACCACTTTTAAGGGACTTGTTTTTAAATAGACTCATGTTCCTGATATGGCTTATATAAGCGGTATCGAAAGCACCATGTGCGCCTGTAGCTCAGCTGGATAGAGTACCTGGCTACGAACCAGGCGGTCAGAGGTTCGAATCCTCTCAGGCGCACCACTTTTAAGGGATTTGTTTTTTATAGATTCATGTTCCTGATACAGCTTGTACGCGGTATCGAAAGCACAATGTGCGCCTGTAGCTCAGCTGGATAGAGTACCTGGCTACGAACCAGGCGGTCAGAGGTTCGAATCCTCTCAGGCGCACCATATTTAAAAAAACCTCGCTTATGCGAGGTTTTTTTTCGCCTGAATGTTTTATTCCTTCCATACTTCTCTCTTCGCGAGGGCTAGAGCGTGTTTTGACTTTGCACTGCATCTCCTAACTCTTATTCTGAAATTTTTGTGTTTGAGCTAATATTAAGCTTATTGCACCGTTATGCGTTTGCTGATTCAAGCCACACTCTGAAGGTTGCGTTGCTGTTATTTGATGGTAGGTATGGGGAGGTTGCGCTAGATTGAAGGACAAGGCTCTGCTTTTTCATCATGTTAGGTTGACGAAAGATGGTCAGAGTAGGATAGACTAAGGTAGATATGACTGTTACCTATGAGTCATACACGTTAACAATACCGAATATTTATTAACCGCTCATTTGTTTTAGCCGTCAAAGTAGGGAAATGTAAAATGGAAAATACACAGATAGCTATCTCCAGTTTCGGAGGTCCGGAAACGCTTGTCATGCAATCGACAGAGATTCCAACACCACAAACCGGTGAAGTGTTAGTGAAAGTTGCTTTCGCCAGTGTGAACCCGATTGACGTAAAAACTCGCGCCGGTTTGGGGTGGGCGGCTGAACAAAATAAAGATCAATTACCATGGGTTCCTGGTTATGATATTTCAGGCAAGATAGAAGCCTTAGGTGAACAAGCACAGCGATTTGTCGTGGGCGATAATGTTGCTGGGTTTATTGGTTTTCCATTGCAAGCTGGTGGCTACAGTCAGTATGTGTGTGTGCCTGAAAGCGAATTAAGTTTAGTCTCGGATGCGATTACCTTAGAAGCGGCCGCAGCCTTACCGTTAGCGGGCCAAACGGCGGCACAAGCATTGAGTAATGCGGAGTTAAAAGAAGGCGAGCGTGTGCTAATTCTAGCTGGTGCTGGCGGTGCAGGACATTTAGCGGTGCAATTTGCTTTAGCAACGAAAGCAGAAGTCTATACCACATGTAGCGAAGCGAATTTAGATTACTTGGCGACTTTAGGGGCGCATGCCATCAATTATAATTTTGAGCCAGTTTCTCAACGCTTGAATCAAGTGGATGTACTCATTGACTTGGTTGGGGGGGATGCTGCTCTCGATGCGTTGAAATGTTTAAGTGATAATGCGCGCGTGGTCACCGTGCCGACAAATACCGCGGAAATGATTTGTGAAAAAGCACAAATGCTAGGTTTTAGTGCAACGGGAATGTTAGTGGATCCGCAGCCTGAGCAATTAGATACAATGCTTTATATGGTCAGTGTTGGACTCTTGAAGGTTGAAATATTTAATATCTTTCCGATGAATCAAGTGGTCGATGCTCATAAACAAATCGAAACTGGCCACACTAGGGGTAAGGTTTTACTTGATATGCAATCGTGATTGCGTCACTATTTTACGATATTTATCAGTACATTCTAAATTATCCGTTGCTTGTATTGTTTCTAAGTGCGTTTATTAGTGCCACCCTAGTTCCGATGGGGTCTGAAGCAATCTTCGTGATGGCGTTAAGCGAGACAACCCTCGCAGCTTGGGTTGTCATTACTGTTGCGAGTTTGGGGAATACACTCGGAGGCATCACCAACTATGCGTTAGGGCGTTGGCTATCTAGATACAAGGCTTCTCAACGTTCGCAGCGTCGAGCAACAGAATGGTTGCGACGATATGGCGTTTGGGCATTGTTGCTCAGTTGGTTACCTGTTGTTGGCGATCCCATCTGTGTGGCAGCTGGTTGGCTAAGAGTGCCCGCCTATTTTGCGATAGCGATGATGTTTATTGGAAAAATGTCTCGTTATATGGTGCTAGCAGCAATATTTTATCATTTTGTTTAAAGGATTGAACATGAAACACTGTTGGCTGTTTTTGGTCGCTGCGATGACACTTTCTGGGTGTGAAACAGCATTGGATACTAAAGTAGATTCACTCCCTAGCGGTATTACACAGATTGAACATGTTGCCGCCAAGCCTGGCACCTCTGTTATTCCTTATACTAAATACCGTTTAGACAATGGAATGACGGTGATTTTAAGCCCCGATCATTCAGATCCTCTTGTCCATGTTGATGTTACGTATCACGTCGGGTCGGCACGCGAAGATATCGGAAAATCTGGCTTCGCGCACTTCTTCGAACACATGATGTTTCAAGGTTCAGAGCATGTTGGTGATCAGCAACATTTTAAAATTGTGACTGAAGCAGGCGGTAAGCTCAATGGCAACACAACGCGTGATCGCACTAAATATTTTGAAACCCTGCCATCCAATCAATTAGAAAAAGCTTTGTGGTTAGAGTCTGATCGTATGGGATTTTTGTTGCAAGCTGTTTCAAAACGTAAGTTTGAAATCCAGCGTTCAACCGTAAAAAATGAACGCGCTCAAAACTATGATAATCGCCCGTATGGTTTGATTTGGGAACGGTTAGATGAGGCGTTATTTCCCGTGGGTCACCCTTACTCTTGGTCGGTGATTGGCGATGTTGACGATCTCAATAAAGTCGGTGTTAACGATTTAAAAACTTTTTTTCAACGCTGGTATGGCCCCAATAATGCCGTTCTCACCATTGGCGGAGATTTGGATTCTGAGCAAACGTTAGCTTGGGTGAAAAAATACTTTGGCTCAATACCGAAAGGGCCCGCTGTAGACAATGCGCCAAAGCAACCCGTTAAATTAAACAATGATCGATTTATTACCTTATCGGATCGTATTCAGCAGCCTATGCTGGTGCTCAGTTGGCCTACGAGTTTTAAAGGCGCTCAAGATCAAGTGGCACAAGATGTCTTGGCAAGCGCTATTGGTAGTGGAACCAATAGTTTGCTGTACAAACGTTTAATTAAAACGCAAAAAGCCGTTGATGCAGGCGCGTTCTTACGCTGTGATGAGTTGGCGTGCACGTTTAATATTTATGCGATGGCCCCTTCAGGAAAAAATTCTGACTTAACTCCTTTATATCATGATGTTATGGCGGTATTGGAGCGCTTTAAGCAGCAGGGAATATCATCAAGTAAGCTTGAGGAGATTACTAACAGTTCTGAATCTGGGGCAATCTTTGCTCTGCAAAGTGTGTCTGGAAAAGTGACAGAACTTGCCAATAGCCAAACTTTTTATGGCAATCCCGCTCACTTGCAAACTGAGTTAGAGCGACTCCGTCATTTGACGAAGGATGATGTGATGGCCGTATTTGATAAATATATCAATGGCCATGCCAAAGTAGCGTTAAGCGTTATTCCTCACGGCAAGCCTGCACTTGTTGCACAGAAGTCTAATTACACTCCACCACCGCGTGAATTACCTGACTACAGTAAAGAGCAAGCGGATGAAGTGCAACCGACTGAGATTTCTGACGATTTTGATCGCTCAGTCATGCCGCAGGTGACACACGGTGTTTATGCGCATTTACCCCAAAGCTATCACTGGAACACAGCGAATGGCATGACAATTCGTGGTATCGAGCAAACAGAGACACCGACGGTTGTGATGGAGTTTCGAGTGCCTGCTGGTTCTCGAGTCGTGCCTGAAGGCAAAGAAGGATTAGCAGGTTTAACGGCCGCTTTATTGAAGGAAGGGACAACGACACAGACTGCACAAGCGCTACAAGCCAAATTGGATCAGTTAGGGTCGAGTGTTGATGTCAGCGCGGGAATGTATACCACGAGCATTGTGGTGAGATCGTTACGTAAAAATGTTTCGCAAACCTTAGCAGTTATGCAAGATATGTTATTGCATCCCAAATTTTCCCCACAAGATTTTGAACGCTTACGTCAACAAAGCTTACAAGGTGCAGTTTATAAGCAGCAGTCCTCTTCATGGATGAATAGCCAAGCGATACGTCATGTCTTATTCCATGGAACACGGTTTGCAAGAGATGCCTCGGGAAATAAAGACAGTTTGTCTTCATTGACACTGGCAGATGTGAAGCAGTTTTATCAGCAGTACTACACGCCAAACGACACTAATGTCGCTGTCGTGGGCGATATTACGCAGACACAAGCTCGTAAGGCGCTCGCCAGTTTTGCTGTTTGGCAAGGTCATAAAGCGCCTCCGTGGCAGCCAGTCGCTTTACCTAAGCAATCTCATCAATCTCATATCTACTTAGTGGATAAACCTAATGCTAAGCAAACTACGGTAAGCTTCGTTCGCTTAGGGCCTGCTTATAGCGCGACAGGAGAGCGGTATAAAGCGTATTTAGCCAATTTCAATTTGGCCGGTAACTTTAATAGCCGAATTAATCTTAATTTGCGTGAAGACAAAGGGTATACCTATGGTGCCTTTGGATATATCTCTACGAATAAAGAATTTGGACATTGGGTGTTTAGCGCTGAGGTTAAAGCGCCAGCAACTGCTGATTCGATCATTGAGATACATAAAGAAATGGCTCAATATAGTCAATCCGGACCAACCGAAAGCGACGTGAAGTTTATGCGGCTTGCCGTCGGTCAGAAAAAAGCGCTGTCATATGAAACTCCGGGACAAAAAGCGCAGTTACTCGGCCATATGATGAGTTATAAGTTAGAAACTAATTACTTGGATGAACAAGAGCACATCATTAAAACGATCCCTCGTTCTACCTTGAAACGCTTGGCCCATAAATGGTTTGATCCGAATGAATATCAGATTGTTGTAGTAGGAGATGCAAAAACTCTTAAGCCACAATTACAAAAAACAGGATTACCAGTAGAACCGCTTGAAATCATCCGTTAGAGTACATACATAATCTAAGGTTGAGAAGGCTTCTCATGGATTGAGAAGCCGTCTGCTTTCATTGGAACAATACAACAATAAGCGAATGCTATTTTGACTAAATTTTCCGAGCGACTTAAAAAAGTTGCGACAAAACCTGATACATTTAAGCAGTTTGGCCGCGGGGTCGAACGCGAAACATTACGTTATACTCCTCAAGGTAGTATTGCTTTAACGCCTCATCCTGACTCCTTAGGTAAAGCGCTCACTAATGATTTGGTAACGACGGATTTCGCTGAGTCTTTGTTAGAGTTCATCACTCCAGTGTCCAAAAATGTGCATACATTATTGAATCAATTGGAAGACATTCATCATTTTGCCCAAAAACATATTGGCGATGAAAAGCTATGGCCTTTATCTATGCCATGTTTTGTCGGAGAAGAAGATGATGTGAAAATCGCGCAATTTGGCGAGTCTAATTCTGGAAAAATGAAAACATTATATCGCGCTGGACTAAAGCGTCGCTATGGCAGCTTAATGCAGATTATTTCTGGAGTTCATTTCAATTTTTCGTTCCCAGATAGCTTTTGGGACTCTTTGTTTGGTGAGCAATCTGAGCAAGAGCGACAAGACTCCCAGTCTGACGCGTATTTCTCTGTTATCCGTAATTATTATCGCTTTGGTTGGTTAATCCCTTACTTCTTTGGTGCTTCTCCAACATTATGCTCCTCTTTTATTCAGGGAAGAAAAACAGATTTACCCTTTGAGAGTATTGGCCAAACGTTATATTTACCTTACGCGACATCGCTGCGTCTTAGTGATTTAGGCTATACCAGTAATGAGCAGAGTTCGCTAAAAATTGGTTTCAATAGTCTTGATGAGTATCTTGAAGGGCTTAATCGTGCGATTCGTACACCATCGGAACGCTTTGCTGATATGGGTGTAAAAGTCGATGGAGAATATCGTCAACTAAACAGTAATGTTCTACAGATCGAAAATGAACTGTATGCGCCGGTTAGACCTAAACGTGTTGCTAAACGCGGGGAGAAACCCTCTGAAGCTTTACGCCGTGGTGTTGAGTACATCGAAGTGCGCTCTTTAGATGTCAATCCATTCAGCCCTATTGGCATTACCGAGCAGCAAGTGCGTTTCTTGGACATGTTTGTGACTTGGACCGCGTTGAGCGATTCTGAAGAAATGAACGATTGTGAGTTAGAATGCTGGCGCGATAATTGGCGTAAAGTTGTGCTCGAAGGTCGTAAACCTGGATTAGAGCTGCAAATAGGTTGTAACGGTGAAAAGCTAACTCTGCAAGCTTGGGCGAAGCGCGTGTTTAGTGAGTTGCGTCAAATCGCTGAAACGATGGACGAGGCTAACGGTGGGCGTGCCTACCAAGATGTTTGTGATGAATTAGAAGGTTGGATTGATAATCCAGAGTTGACGTTATCTGCGCAAGTGTTGAGTCAAACCAAACAAGCGGGTGGTTTGGGTAAAATGGGCTGTCAGTTAGGTAATGAGTATCGTGAGAAAAATCTCGCACATACGTATCAGTATTACTCTGAAGCGACAATGCAGCAAGAAGTCGCGGATTCGCAAGTACAAGCTCAAGCGGTGGAAGAAGCCGATGACGTGAGTTTTGATACGTATTTGGATCAGTACTTTAGTTATCTTAAATAACATGAAATCAATAATTCAGAGCTTGATGATGGTTGCAATACTTACGTTAGCTGGATGTGCTACGTCGCCGCCACGCAATCAAGCGAATTTATGTGATATATTTCGTGAAAAACCGGATTGGTATGAAGACGCCCTCGATATGAAAAAAGAATGGGGGGTGCCAATCCAGATTGCTATGGCTTTTGTGAAACAAGAAAGTTCATACAGGCATGATGCAAGACCACCAAAAGATTATATACTAGGTTTTATTCCTTGGGGCCGCGTAAGTAGTGCCTATGGGTATGCACAAGCTCAAGATCCAGCTTGGGATGATTATCAAACCGCCACCGATAATGGTGGTTCGCGTAATAGCTTTGATGATTCACTCCTGTTTGTTGGGTGGTATATCAGTGAAACACATCGTTTATTAGGCGTGTCGAAATGGGATACTTACCATCAATATCTCGCTTATCATGAAGGACGTGGTGGATTTAAGCGTCGTTCTTACCTGCACAAGCCCACGTTAATGCGTGTGGCGAGAAAGGTAGAGAAACAAGCGAAAGATTATGGTTGGCAATTGAAGAAGTGCCGCAAGGAACTTGATGACAATTTAAGCTGGTTTTTTTAAACCAGCGATTAAAGGAGAAAAGTAATTATGCCGTTATTAGACAGCTTTACCGTCGATCACACGCGTATGCATGCACCTGCAGTTCGTGTCGCAAAGAACATGCAAACACCAAAGGGTGACGACATCACGGTCTTTGATTTACGCTTTACCGTACCAAACGAAGCTCTCCTTTCTGAAAAAGGGATTCACACATTAGAGCATTTATTTGCAGGCTTTATGCGTGCGCATCTTAATGGTGACGATGTGGAAATTATCGATATCTCTCCGATGGGCTGTCGTACTGGTTTTTACATGAGTTTAATTGGCACGCCGGGTGAACAGCGTGTTGCTAACGCTTGGTTGGCGGCAATGAACGATGTACTAAAAGTTGCGGATCAAAACCAAATCCCTGAATTGAATGAATACCAATGTGGTACCGCCACTATGCACTCGCTTGATGAAGCGAAGCAAATTGCTCAAGCTGTGATTAGCAGTGGCATTCAAGTGAACAAAAATGATGATCTTGCATTGCCTGATGCAATGCTGCAAGAGTTGAAAGTAGACTAAGTCTTCTCAAGCTAAGCGTTAAAATAGCTTATCATTAAAAAAGCCCCTGACCATTTGCTCAGGGGCTTTTTTTACAGCGGATATATTGCGCTGCTTGGTTCATATAACCATAAAATTTAGCTTTGTTTGCGCACTTTGGTTGGGAATACTTTAACCAGTTTTATACGGTTTTCTTCAAGCTCAACGATTTCCATCGGGTGCTTGGCGACAAATAAGCTGAGTTTACTTTCTGGAATATGCTCAAGGTGTTCGAGTATTAAACCATTCAAAGTCCGTGGACCGTCGGTCGGTAACTTCCATCGTAAACTTTTATTGATATCTCGAATGTTGGCACTGCCTTCGATTAAGAAACTGCCATCGCTTTGTGGGGTGATTTCTTCAGCGAGGCTAGGGGCCATAGAAGTCGTGAACTCACCAACAATCTCTTCAAGAATATCTTCCAACGTAATTAAGCCAACAATGTCACCATATTCATCGACGATTAAACCAACGCGTTCTTTATTGCGCTGAAACTTTAATAACTGAACATTAAGTGGTGTCGATTCAGGAATAAAATACACTTCATCAGCTGCTCGCAATAAGGTTTCTTTATTAAACTCATTTTTTTCGAGCATCAGTCGAGAAGCATCGCGTAAACGTAGCATACCGACCACTTCGTCGATTTGATCACGATAAAGCACGACGCGGCCATGAGGTGAGTGAGTTAATTGACGAACAATCGACTTCCAATCATCGTTAATATTGATCCCCGTAATTTCATTACGTGGCACCATAATGTCATTGACTGTCACATGCTCTAAATCAAGAATGGAAATCAGCATATCTTGGTGACGACGTGGGATAAGCCCACCGGCCTCATTCACGACGGTTCTTAACTCTTCAGGATTGAGGGAGTCATCACCTTGGCTTTGTGGTTTTAACCCCAGCAAGCGAATAAAAGTATTCGTAATGAGGTTAACAAACACCACAAGGGGTGACAGAACTTTCATTAACACAGATAGCAGTACACTACTGATATACGATACTTTTTCAGGGTAAAGCGCCGCGACAGTTTTCGGTGTCACCTCAGCGAAAACCAGCACGACGAGGGTAAGCACACCCGTCGCAATCGCCACTCCCATATCGCCATATAAACGCATACCAATAATCGTCGCAATCGCCGACGCTAAGATATTAACGAGGTTGTTACCAATAAGAATTAAACCAATTAGGCGATCTGGGCGCTCAAGCAATCGCTCAACACGCTTGGCACCCTTGTGACCAGTATTAGATAAGTGCTTCAATCTGTAACGGTTCAAAGACATCATTCCTGTTTCTGAACCTGAAAAATAAGCTGAAATGACAATAAGGCACGCCAATAGCGCAAACAATAAACCCGTCGAGATGTCGTCCAAAACGGTCCGTTTCCTTTTAACTATGTTAGTAAGTAATAACCTACATGAGGTTGAGTATTAATGATACCAAGGTGTGATGCTACGATCAGTTAAGAATGACTTCTTTGACAAAGCGACTACCAAAATACGCCAATGTGAGTAAAAATGCACCAGTGACTGAGAGCCAAGTGACTTTTTTACCCCGCCAACCTTTTTGATAATGTCCCCATATTAACAGAGAGTACACAACCCACGCGAAAACTGATAGCACGCCTTTATGCGCTTTACCTTGTGCCAGCATATCACTCAAGAACCCGACACCTGTAATAATCGTCACAGTTAATAAGAGGTTGCCCACAATTAGGATATTAAAACAGTGGCGCTCTACACGTAGCAGTGGTGGGAAGTTTGGGTTGATCGCTAAACTTTTTTTCTTTTTCAACTTGTGATTGAGCCAAGCAAGTTGGATTGAATACAAAGTACCAATACATAAAGTAGAGTAAGAGAACAACGCAAAAGAAATGTGGGTCATTAACGTGAGGTCATCTTCTAAATGTGTCATGAAGGTATCAGGCACAAAATTAGCAATAACTAAGACAATAGCTGAAAAGCTATAAACTATAGGTAGTAAGAACCATAAGCGTGTCTTAAACATTGCGATGGTCATTAATGCTGAAATCATAAAGCTGACAACGGATGCGACATTTAAGATGCTAAGGTTTTGACCGTTATGATGAAAGATTAGATCACTAAGAAGCCACGCATGAAACAAAAGTGCGCAAACAGCACTAACAAATACTGCTTTTGTTTTAATTCCCGTTTGGTTCACAATACCTGGAACAATCATAGCAATGGCAATGAAGTATAACAGGGCGGCAACTAATGTAATTAGATTGTCCATATTTCTCACAAAGCTAGTAGACGAAGTTTTTAATTATACCCTGCCTGTCGACGATGGGCTATGACGTTTAATGACTGATTTTTTGACTTATGATGGGAAAAGTGGATTTATATGTCCAATGAAATGTGCGTTGAAGTTTGCAACGGGTATGACTATGGTTCTGCCTAAGGTATACTTACTGAAGATTATCGCCTCATAGCGAAGAGAAAAGAATATGTTTGAGAATTTAACCGATCGATTGTCGAGTACGCTGAAGAACATCAGCGGTAAAGGTCGCCTGACTGAAGATAATATTAAAGAAACGCTGCGTGAAGTCCGTATGGCGTTGCTTGAAGCGGACGTTGCGCTGCCTGTCGTTCGCGAATTTGTGAAGCGCGTTAAGGAAAACGCTGTCGGAGTGGAAGTGTCTAAATCACTGACTCCGGGGCAAGAGTTCATCAAGATTGTTCAGGCTCAGCTTGAAGCGGTAATGGGCGATGCCAATGAAGCGCTCGATCTTGCTGCTCAGCCGCCAGCCGTCGTATTAATGGCAGGTTTACAAGGTGCTGGTAAAACAACCAGTGTTGGTAAACTGGCGAAATTGCTGACTGAGCGTGATAAGAAAAAAGTGTTGGTAGTTTCAGCCGACGTTTATCGCCCTGCAGCGATCAAACAGTTGGAAACGTTAGCTGAAGGCGTTGGGGTTGAATTTTTCCCATCCTCGGCGGATCAAAAGCCGCTTGATATTGCCAACGCAGCGATTGACCATGCTAAGAAGAAATTCTTCGATGTGGTGATTGTCGATACCGCCGGTCGCTTAGCGATTGATGAAGACATGATGACAGAGATTCAATCTCTGCACTCGGCAATTAAACCTGTTGAAACCTTATTCGTCGTTGACGCCATGACGGGTCAAGATGCGGCGAACACGGCGAAAGCGTTCGGTGATGCACTGCCATTAACGGGTGTTGTCTTAACGAAAGTGGACGGTGATGCGCGTGGTGGTGCCGCTCTATCGGTACGTCATATCACAGGTAAACCAATTAAATTTTTAGGTATTGGTGAAAAAACTGATGCACTAGAACCGTTCCATCCAGATCGCGTGGCATCACGTATTTTGGGAATGGGCGATGTTCTGTCTTTGATTGAAGACTTACAAAAAAATGTTGACCATGAACAAGCAGAGAAACTTGCGAAGAAGTTCAAACAAAAGAAAGGGTTTGATCTTGAAGACTTCCGTGAGCAGCTTGGGCAAATGCAGAATATGGGCGGCATGATGGGGATGATGGATAAACTTCCCGGTATGTCCAAACTGCCAGCCAACGTTAAAGATAATGTTGATGATAAAGTTTTTAAACAAATGGAAGCGATGATTTCATCGATGACGATGAAGGAGCGCAATAACCCTGAATTGATTAAAGGCTCGCGTAAAAAGCGGATTGCAGCCGGTTCAGGTACCCAGGTTCAAGATGTGAATCGTATGCTCAAACAGTTTACCCAGATGCAGAAGATGATGAAGAAAATGCAAAAAGGTGGCATGAAAGGTATGATGCGCAATATGCAAGGCATGATGGGCGGCGGTGGCATGGGTGGCGGAGGAGGTTTCCTCGGCCGATAACATTAGGTTTTCACTCCTTTATTTCGAGTGTTTACTGAAACTGTTATAAGTGTCACAGATTTTTTACCAGGTTACGGTGGTGAAAAAACTAGCTAAACCCCTTGCATTGCCTCGGAATAAGAGTAAAATTCCGAGGCTTTATTTTGGCACGAGACCCCAAGCTGTGATGTTAATACGGTGATGGGGTTATTTTAATTATTGAGAAAGCAAAGAGGACGACATGGTAACCATTCGTTTGGCACGTCACGGCGCTAAAAAGCGTCCATTCTATCAAATCGTTGTTGCAGATAGCCGCAACGCTGCTACAGGCCGTTTCATCGAGAAAGTAGGTTTCTTTAACCCTACTGCTACTGGCCAAGAAGAAGGCCTACGTCTAGATGTAGACCGTGTGAACCACTGGGTTTCACAAGGTGCAACTGTATCTGACCGTGTAGCAAAACTAGTAAAAGACGCTAAAGCTGCGGCTTAATCGTTTTTGTAAGTAGTGCTAGTTTATGTCGATGAAAGGTAAAGAAACAATGAGCAAACAAGACGAAACCATTACGGTTGGAAAATTTGGTTCGACCTATGGCATTCGAGGTTGGCTTAAAGTTTTTTCCTATACAGACAATCCAGAAAGTATTTTTGATTACAGTCCTTGGTTAGTAAATAACAAGGGCGTGTGGGTTGAGCATAAAGTAGAGGCTTGGAAGCGCCATAATAAAGGCATGGTCGTGAAATTGAGTGGGTTAGATATCCGCGAAGATGCACACCAACTGACAAACTTTGAAATTTCTATTAACCCGGCGGTACTTCCAGAACTGCCAGAAGATGAATTCTACTGGCGAGAATTGTTTGGTATGCAAGTCGTGACGACAAAAGGGTATAACCTTGGCGAAGTCACCGATGTTTTAGAGACTGGCTCAAACGATGTTTTGGTTGTTAAAGCAAATCCAAAAGATGCTTTCGGCCAAAAGGAACGCTTAATCCCGTTCCTTGAAGAGCAAGTGATCAAACATATTGATCGCGAAGCTCAACGGATCGAAGTTGACTGGGATCCTGGATTCTAACTTCAGAACGGTAAGGCAAGATACATATGTGGGTTGGCGTAATAAGCCTCTTTCCTGAAATGTTTCAAAGCATTACGGATTTTGGAGTAACAGGTCAAGCGGTAAAAAGTGGGGTGATGTCTGTGCAAACTTGGAATCCTCGTGATTTCACGCACGATAAACGTCGCACTGTCGACGATAAACCCTACGGTGGTGGTCCTGGTATGCTAATGATGGTTCAGCCTTTGCGCGATGCCATTCAAGCTGCGAAACAGGCCGCACCGAAAAAGGCGAAAGTGATCTATCTTTCTCCGCAAGGTCGTAAACTCGATCAAGCGGGAGTAGAAGAACTGGCTACCAATGAGAACTTGATTCTGATTTGTGGTCGCTACGAAGGAATAGATGAACGTGTCATAGCATCTGAAGTCGACGAAGAATGGTCGATTGGGGATTTTGTGATGACGGGAGGGGAAATCCCAGCCATGACGTTAATTGATTCTGTCTCGCGGTTTGTTCCGGGAGTTTTAGGCGATTTTGCGTCAGCAGAAGAGGATTCTTTTGCAAATGGTTTATTGGATTGCCCACACTATACGCGTCCTGATGTATTGGATGGAAAAGAGGTACCGAGTGTACTGAAATCTGGTAATCATGAGGATGTGCGCCGCTGGCGACTCAAACAGTCGCTAGGCCGAACTTGGCAGAGAAGACCAGAGCTCCTGGAAAACCTAGCTCTGACTGACGAACAGGAAAAATTACTGGCTGAATTCATTAAAGAATTTCAGACCTCGTAAACCTATTAAATTTAGTATCAGTTTATTCTAGGAATTAAATAATGAGTAACATCATCAAAGCTCTAGAAGATGAGCAAATGAAACAAGACCTACCTAACTTCGCACCAGGTGACACTGTTGTGGTTCAAGTTCAGGTAAAAGAAGGTGACCGTGAACGTCTACAGGCGTTTGAAGGTGTTGTGATTCGTAAACGCAACCGTGGTCTACACTCAGCATTCACTGTACGTAAAATCTCGAACGGTGAAGGTGTAGAGCGTACTTTCCAAACTCACTCACCAGTTGTTAATAGCATTGCAGTGAAACGCCGTGGTGCAGTACGTCGTGCCAAATTGTACTACCTACGCGAACGCTCTGGTAAGGCTGCTCGTATTAAAGAGAAGCTTACTAAAAAATAATGCTAGAACTCGCGTTCTCATGAAACGGAGCCCAATGGGCTCCGTTTTTTTTATCCGGATCAGAGTGGCAACGAGACTCGTAAGTGATTGAAGGATAAAAAAATGCCACCAATGATAATGGTGGCACGAGTTTATATAGAGGTTATACGCGATAGCAATGACGACTAATCATAATTATCTTCCGCGATTGTGACGGAGAGCGTCATTTCTTTGCCGTTACGTAATAGCGTGACTTTTACGACTGTCCCGGGGCGTAAATTGGTCACCGTATCCATCACTTCTTGTCTACCCGTCACTTTGTGACCATCGATTTCAGTAATGATGTCATTCTTCTTCAATCCCGCTTTTTGTGCCGGACCATTAGGGTCGACGCCAACAACTAAAATACCGCCTACATGCTGGCCATTCATAATGTGACCCGTTAATGAATTCATATCTTCGCCATCGACTCCTATATAGCCGCGGATTACGCGGCCGTCGGCAATGATTTTTTGCATGATGGTGTTGGCCAGTGAAAATGGAATAGCAAAAGAGATACCATAAGTTTCAATATCGGTTGCTTGCTGGAAAGAGGCCGTATTTATACCGACTAATTCCCCACGTGAATTAACAAGAGCACCACCGGAATTACCGGCATTTATGGCTGCATCGGTTTGAATAAAGGCTTGGCGTCGTCCTGCGCTGATTGACGAACGTCCTGTTGCCGAAATAATTCCGAATGTCGTTGTTTGCCCTAAGTTATAGGGATTACCAATCGCCATCACTACATCGCCCACTTTTGGATGGTAATGAGGGTTTAAAGGGATGACGGGGAGGTGGTCCCCTTCTATACGCAAAACCGCAAGGTCAGTACGTTTATCTTTCCCCACCAATTGCGCGGCCGCTACACGGCCATCCTGTAGCGCGACAATAATTTGATCGGCTTTCGCGATGACGTGGTAATTGGTAATGATATAACCTTTTTTGCTTACAATAACGCCAGAACCTAGACCTTGTGTTGAAAGCTTTTTGCGATTACTTCTATCATATTGGCGACTGTAAATATTAACGACGGCTGGAGCTGCACGGCGCACCGCCGGATTAAAAGACAGTTCAGTTGAGGAAATGTTAGCCACGCTGGGGCTTGCTGACGGTATAAAGTGCTCTCTTAGTGAGGGGACAGCCGCAATGATAATCGCTGCAGAAGCGAGCCCAATAACCACTGAACGAATCCAGAATTTCAGCATAAAATCCTCAAAGTGAATAACAATAGTAAAGTAAACAGAATTGACATTGTATGCTGAATGAGGCCAATCCTGCTACATTGTTTTCGTTTGATTACACTTTTTCATGAGATGGATGAATGGTTGGAAAGTATTATGCGAGTAAATAAAAGAGCAGGCGAGGCCTGCTCTTAACGTTGAGCATTGTGGGCGTTTATTGGACGACGAGGTAAAGTGTCTGTGCACCTCGTTTTATATTTAGTGCTAATACGTTGGATTTTTTCTCAAGAACATGACGTAAGTCGGCAATATTTTTGATGCGCTGGCGGTTGACGCCAATAATGATATCGCCTTTTTTCAACTGGTATTGAGCGGCAGGGGAGTGTGGTTTTACAGCGGAAACCTTCACGCCTTGCATCGCATCATCAGATGAGGTGTTGACAAACGAAGCACCAGATAATCCTTTATGCAAATCGGCGGCTTTTGTTTTGCTTTCAACTTGTTTACCGAGCGTGACATCGAGAGTCTTATGCTTGCCATCACGAATGATGCCCATCGTTATCTTACGGCCGACTCCTAGAGTCGCGACTTTAGCACGTAGTTCGGAGAAAGAATGGATGGTTTTACCATTGATCGACATAATCACATCGCCAGCTTTCAAACCCGCTTTGGCGGCTGCCGTTTTCGGCATCACTTCACTCACAAACGCGCCTTGACTTGAGTCGAGATTCAGAGCTTCTGCGAGATCAGAGTTAACTTCTCCCCCTTTCACGCCAAGCATGCCACGTTTTACTTCACCGTATTTCAATATTTGGTCGGTAAGGTTTTTCATCATATTGGATGGGATTGAAAAACCAATACCAATATTACCGCCATTGGGGCCTAATATCGCGGTATTAATACCGATAAGTTCACCTTTCAAGTTCACCAGTGCTCCACCTGAATTACCACTATTTATTGCCGCATCGGTTTGGATGAAGTTTTCAAAGTTTTCAAGATTGAGGCCGCTGCGACCGAGTGCAGAGATAATCCCTGATGTGACGGTTTGACCAAGGCCAAACGGGTTACCAATCGCGACAGAAAAATCGCCGACTTGTAAGTTATCTGAATCCGCTATTTTGATTTGTGTTAGGTTTTTTGCGTCTTTGAGTTTAAGCAATGCAATATCAGACATTTTATCACTGCCAACGAGTGTGGCATCGAACTCGCGGCCGTCTTTCAATTGTACTTTGATGGAGTCCGCCCCTTTAATGACATGGTAGTTAGTCACTACATAGCCCTTATCGGCATTGATGATGACACCTGATCCAAGGCCTTTAAATGGTCGTTTTTCTAATTGTTCTGTCGGAAAATCTGGACCAAAGAAAAAACGGAATTGCTCAGGGATATGTTGACGAGAAACTTGAGTACCTTCCACCGCAATGCTCACCACTGCGGGGGTGACTTTCTTGAGCATAGGGGCGAGACTTGGCATTTCGGCGCCATTTACAGCGACTGGCAATGCCGCTGACGCCGATACTGGGGTTATAATCGAGGTTAAACTAAGGGAAAGGACGGTTAACGCAAGTAAAGGTTTTTTCATCATAAAACTCCTCAAAGTTACACGGATATAGAATTGAATATGGGTGGTAAACCACCCATATTCAATATAATCAATGCGAGTTATGACTCAAAAACTTGAATAAAGTTCATTGGTTATTTAACAATTAACTTGCTTGATTCTTGATAACCTCTGACGAATCTAAAAATTGCTTCTCTTCACCTTTTAAAAGCCCAGTCGCTCCGGATGCATAATCTTTTGGCGGTAAGCTATCGTCTTCACTCGTGTTTTTATCGGTGTTATCTGGTTTTTCTTGGCTGACGAGTTTGTCAAACGGGTTATCTTGCTCTGGTAGATGAGCGAGTAACTCTGCAGAAGTTTTCGCCATATGTTGATAAATTTTTGTGTAATCTTTTCCTAGTGTATCAAGAAGATCTGCTGATTGACTTAGGTGATCGGCAAACTCTTGACGTTGTTGTTCAAGTTCGTAGTTAGCGTGTTGCAACTCATTATGTAAGGACTTTTGAGATTTATATTGCGGCGTCGTGAGACGAGTAATGATAATTCCCACCACAATACCTATCAACAATCCTACAATCGCATATATCCAAGGCATAACAGCTCCTTATTGTTGTTATTTAACATGTTTTTACCATTTGGTTACACATGCCCTCAGCCCATGTTACTATGATTTCATAGGTTGGATAAAGAAAAAGCATGTGCGCGATACGTCAGTTTTCCTTTTTAAAAATAGTAGATGGCTATGACACCAAAGCAACGTTATGAACAAGATTTAATTAAGCTTGAATTTCAAAGAGATGAAGCGCAGTCCATCGCCATAGAGGCTCTGGATGCGCTTTATCATCAATGCATCGAATTTTCTCAAGCTCCCGCAGTTGAGCCAACATGGTGGCAAAAAATAACCAAACGAGTACCAGAACCGGTGGCACCGCCTAAGGGACTATACTTTTGGGGCGGAGTCGGACGTGGAAAAACGTACTTAATGGATCTTTTCTACGAATCGTTACCACTTGATAGAAAAATGCGTAGTCACTTTCATCGTTTTATGTTGCGTGTTCATCAAGAACTGGCACAACTTGGTGAAATTAGTGACCCTTTGAATAAAGTAGCGGATATTTTGGCAAAAGAAACTCAGATTATCTGTTTTGATGAGTTCTTTGTCTCTGATATCACGGATGCCATGATTTTGGGGACTTTATTTCAAGAGTTATTTCAGCGTGGTGTTATTTTAGTCGCGACTTCGAATATTCCTCCCCATGATCTCTACCGTAATGGTTTACAGCGCGCACGGTTTCTACCTGCCATTGCTTTGATTGAAGCAAACTGTCGTATTCTCAATGTTGATAGTGGGGTGGATTACCGTTTGCGCACCTTAGAACAAGCCGAAATTTATCACTACCCGTTGGATAAGTACTCGAGTGATTATTTGCTTAATTACTATCGACAACTCTCAGGTGTGAATGAAGTTCAGCCACTGTCGATACGGGTTAATCATCGTGATATCGCCGTAAGTGGGGCTCATGACGGCATGTTATATGCGACATTTGAGCAATTATGCGAAACGGCACGCAGTCAGAATGATTATATTGAGATCTCGCGTTTGTACCACACGGTATTTCTACAAGGTGTGCCTCAAATGGAGAGAAGTATGGATGACTCAGCACGACGTTTTATTGCTCTAGTCGATGAGTTTTATGAACGCCACGTCACACTTATTATCTCAGCAGAGGTGTCGCTTGAAGCGTTATACACTCATGGTCAACTAGAGTTTGAATTTCAACGCTGTCAATCCAGATTGATAGAAATGCAAAGCAAAGAGTATTTAGCTCGGGAACATCTGATTTAACGTCGACTTAGTGATCACTTTCAGGCATGATACCGGGCTGGGCAACGCGAGCCTTAGTAATAAACTTTTTTTAAAATTTTCTTAATTTTTTTATGAAATGAGGTGATTTTTTCTTCAGTCTTCTCTATAATCTCGCGACCCACCGTTACTGCAGGTCTTGAAGACCGAGAGTGCATCCACTCGAAGGGGTGATGACTGGGCTCTTAGACAGTGGGAGTATATGTATGCTCCTTAATGTGTAAATTTAAATAAACGGGTTATTATTAGCATGAAAACTTTCGTTGCTAAACCAGAAACTGTAAAACGTGACTGGTATGTTGTAGACGCTGAAGGTAAAACTCTTGGCCGTCTAGCAAGTGAAATTGCATTACGCCTACGTGGCAAACATAAAGCTGAATACACTCCTCACGTTGACACTGGCGATTACATCGTCGTTGTAAATGCTGAGAAAGTTGCTGTTACTGGTAACAAAGCTAAAGACAAAGTGTACTACCGTCACTCTGAATTCCCAGGCGGCCTAAAATCAATCACGTTTGAAAAACTGATCGATCGTAAGCCAGAAATGGTAATTGAATCAGCGGTTAAAGGCATGCTTCCGCGTGGTCCTCTAGGCCGTGCTATGTACCGTAAGCTTAAAGTTTACGCTGGCGCTGAGCATAACCACATTGCTCAACAACCAAAAGTACTAGACATTTAATCGGGGACTTGGAAAATGGCAGAGAATCAATATTACGGCACTGGCCGTCGCAAAAGCTCAGCTGCACGCGTTTTTATCAAACCAGGCAGTGGCAACATCGTAATCAACAAGCGTAGTCTTGATGAATACTTTGGTCGTCCAACAGCTCGTATGGTTGTTAAACAACCTCTTGAGCTAGTTGAAATGACTGACAAACTAGACCTATACATCACTGTTTCAGGCGGTGGTATTTCTGGTCAAGCTGGCGCAATCCGTCACGGTATCACTCGCGCTCTTATGGAGTACGATGAGTCTCTACGCCCAGCACTACGTGCTGAAGGCTATGTGACTCGTGATGCACGTCAGGTTGAGCGTAAGAAAGTTGGTCTACGTAAAGCACGTCGTTCACCACAGTTCTCAAAACGTTAATATCGTTTTGTTCGAATCGACATCCAGTTTTCTGGATTGTGGTATCAAAGCCCGGTTTATACCGGGCTTTTTGTTTTTTATCTTTTCAAATTCCCCCTATTTCTCATCATCTTTTTATCCTGTGTCTGTCACGCTATTCGAGTGATACAGGTGATTTCTTATCTTATACTGAGCGTCCTATTTTATTGTTATCACTGCTCGTGAGGGGCTTTGCAAGCGATAAGTAAACATCGAGCTGTTGGAAGTCTGAATGACTTACTGAACTGGGTTTGATTTTCTTGGTAACGCGTCTTTGTGTAGTAATTATGAGAGAGTGACAGAAAGAGTAATGGCGTGATGTGCACTAAATGTGCTATTATACCGTGCTAATTTCCTTTTTTTATAAATCAGTGGATAAAATATGCCATTGATTTTCTCTGTTTAAGTGTGCTGGAGGGCTCCATGGCTGTTGCTGCCAATAAACGTTCTGTGATGACTTTGTTTTCAAGTGCCACTGATATGTATAGCCATCAGGTTCGCATTGTTTTGGCTGAAAAAGGCGTGAGTTTTGAAGTGGAGTTGGTTGACGAAACTAACCTACCAGCAGAACTTATTGAATTGAACCCTTATAAATCAGTTCCTACTCTCGTCGACCGTGAACTGGCGTTATACGATTCAAACATCATCATGGAATACCTTGATGAGCGTTTCCCACATCCACCATTGATGCCAGTTTATCCTGTTGCTCGTGGTAACAGCCGTTTGATGATTTATCGTATCGAACGTAACTGGTACACTTTGGTTGATAAGGTTGTAAATGGTTCTGCTGAAGAGTCAGAGAAAGCCCGTGATCGTTTACGTAATGATTTGCTAACACTTGCGCCAGTATTCGCTGAATATGAATACTTTATGAGCGAAGAGTTTAGCCTAATTGATTGTTACTTAGCACCGCTACTATGGCGTTTACCTGTATTGGGTATTGATCTAGTAGGTCCTGGTTCTAAAGAATTAAAAGTGTACATGAACCGTGTCTTCGAACGTGATTCGTTCTTGGCTTCACTTACTGAAGCTGAACGTGAGATGCGCCTAGCTCGTTAATGGTTGTTTATGGATATTGAAACAATGACACCGCGCCGTCCATTCATGTTGAGAGCCTTCTATGAATGGTTGTTGGATAATGATTTAACACCTCACCTTGTGGTTGATGCCACAATGAATGGTGTGAATGTTCCATTAGAATTTGTGCAAGATGGACAGATTATTTTAAATGTCGCGCCTCGCGCAGTTGGCAATCTTCAATTAGGTGATGATGCTGTAACTTTCAGCGCTCGCTTTGGTGGTCGTCCACATTCAGTGATGGTTCCTCTTTATGCCGTGCAAGCGATATATGCACGTGAAAATGGCGCAGGAACCATGTTTGATCCTGAACCAGCATACGAAGATCATATCGATGAGTGGCAACCCCCTATGGAAAACGAAGACAGCGCGGAAGACACTATGACGTTAGTGTCTGATACCGATGATATCGTTGAAGTGGAACCAGAAGCTACTGCTGACACTGCCAAGGCAGATGACAACGATGACAATGACGACGAACCGCCTCGTCCACGAGGTAAACCAAGTTTACGCGTTGTAAAATAATGTGTTTAAGGTTTTCATTGATAAAAAAGCAGCGTTTATACGCTGCTTTTTTTTATCGTTAATTAAGACGTTTGTAATACCGAATAGATTAATCTGCGTAGTTAAAGGCGCGCACGACTTGTTTTACGCCAGAGATGTGCCTTGTGATATCAGTAGCAACTTTGGCCTGTTCATGCGTAATATAACCAAATAAGTAAACGACATTATCTTCTGTTGCAACGGTGATCTTAACGCCGTTAAGTTTTGAATCAGTTAGTAACGAGGATTTAACTTTAGTCGTAATCCAAGTGTCATCACTAACCTGAGCAAAACTCAGCGGATTTTTTATATCGACTTTGTTGTGTAGTTCACGCACACCCTGCAGTTTACGTATTTTCGTTAAGAACTGCTCAAGGACTGCTTTTTGCTTGGCTTGACCAATAATAACCACTTTGCCTTGATAAGATACCGCGGTAATACGTAGCTGATCTTTGTAGGGAGCTTTATGACTTAAGCCTCCAATATCCAATTCTAAATGGTTGTCGTCCCAAATCTGTTGGGCAGAACGCGGATCCGTAACGATGTTCGCCGTTGTTGCCGCCCCAGCAATAAGAAAGCCAGCACATCCTGTGGTAGAAAAAGCGAACACGCATACAAGGATCAAAGACAGGGTTTTTTTCATAATATTATTCTTCGTGGGCTGGGAATAGTACTTGATCAACTAAGTCACACAGGCAATGTAATGTCAGCATATGTACCTCATGGATACGGGCGGTTCGCTGCGATGGAATACGTATTTCCACATCATTTTCACCCAATAACCCAGCCATTTCACCGCCATCTTTTCCTGTTAGCGCAATAATGGTCATATCACGAGTTACTGCGGCTTCCATTGCCTTGATGATGTTTTTACTGTTACCACTGGTTGAGATCGCCAGTAAAATATCACCTTGTTGGCCAAGAGCTCGGACTTGCTTGGAAAAGACTTCTTGATAAGCGTAGTCGTTGGCGACGGCAGTTAATGACGTGGCGTCTGATGCCATAGCTAACGCTGGAAGGCTCGGGCGCTCAGTTTCAAAACGGTTGAGTAAGCATGAGGTAAACTGCTGAGCGTTAGCCGAAGAACCACCGTTTCCACAGCATAATATTTTATTGCCATTAAGCAGCGTAGTGACCATCGCTTGTGAGGCATGCATTATCGCGTCTGGTAGTGCTTCAGCCGCGGCAATTTGAATTTGTATACTTTCTTTAAAGCTGTCTTTAATGCTATCTAGCATTGTTTATCCTTCCGTTATTGCGTTCTTTATCCATTCGATATGGTGTCCAGAATTATGGATAGCAACTATATCAAATCGGAAGTCAGTTGTATGAATATTCAGGTGCTGATGTTTCATCCATACATTAGCTGTACGAATGAGAAAGCGTTGTTTCGTGCGAGTAACCATTTCAGCAGCATGACCATGTTGCTGATTTTTTCGATATTTGACTTCAACGAAAACTAGGGTGCCATTATCGTTCATTATGAGATCAAGTTCACCACCTCGTATTGAAAAATTCTTTTCAATTAAAATGAGCCCTTGGCGGCCGAGGTACTCGGCTGCCAATTGCTCATAGTGTTCACCGGTTTTACGTCGATTACTCGAAAACATACTTAATGTTTAGCCCAACTGATTTCACGATGTACTAAGCATCGATCATCAATACTCAACACGCCAGTTTGACCGTTAATAGTATAACCCTGCACAATTTTCATTTGTGGTAATTCCATCATTAAGCGGTAGGCATCCATCCCTAGAGCTTGTAAGCGGCGTTCACCATTTGAGTCTTGTGGCCATAGTTTCTCCATCTGATGTTTAATTGATACATCTGGATGAATCAACAAAGGGATATCGCTGTATGTCACTCCCGACATATCTTCATACTGTTTGCTTGCTCCGTTACTGGTTGAGTTAGCAAATAGGCGAGGTGGCTTTGTATCTGGATTAATCGCGACATCAATGAAAGGTTTTATCAGTGTTAGCTCTGAGCTTTTTGTCACAATGTACACGGCATCAATATCGCGACGACTACGTGGCTGAGTTTTTAAATTCAGGTTGGTGAGTTGTTCAATTTGAGCAATGTTCTGTTGACTGTTTTGCAAACCAAACACGGCGTTAATATTACGCTGTAATTGGCTTTTATCACCAAACAAGCGAGAAGCAACATGGTGCTCGCTGTATTTTTTCCACTCTTTCGAAAAAGCGTCAACTACACGTTGACCATAAGCCCCTTTCGGCGCAAGGATGAGTGGGTAATGATAACCCGCACTGAAAATATGCTTAGCCGCTTGAGCGACTTCTTGTTCTGGAGAGAGGTTAAGATAGCAAGTATCATAACCTTCTTGCACATGCTCAGGAATGTTTAACGCCAATGTATGAATAGGCTGGTCGCTATCTTCTTGCGCTTCTTGCAGCTTTTCTACCTTACTTTTCTCTAGGGGGCCGACGATGAAGTCGATGTTTTTCTGATGCAATGTGGTGTTAATGTCTTCAATAGAGTGTTTATTCGTATCGATAACCGTAAAGTTAGTGTCTTCTTTGCGTGTTTCATCATTCATCAAGGATAAAATAAAACCGTCGCGAATCAGCTTTGCTTGATTTGCGTATTTACCACTTAAAGGCAGCAAAAGCGCGATATTTTCTGGACGGCTAATGTTCATAGCCAAAATATCTTTAATATCTTTTGGGGTATTTAGTGCCGCTGGGTGTTGTGGGTTTTCTTTTAGCCAATGCTTGAGGGTATTTTGCAATTGCGGTAAATCACTTCCCAACGTTTTCATATAAATCGCGAGTTGTAACCAACCATCTAAGGTCCCTTCATCCGTATTCGGTGATAAGGTCGTAATGGATTTTGCGTTAAATGTATTGAGTTTTTGCCAAATCTTTTCTGAGATTTCACCCCATTGATTTTGCGGTAGAAAATCATATAGCTTAACCAGTTGACGGCTCGATTCAAATGGTTGGTCGAGGTGGTTATAAACCGTTGATTTGAGGCGGTAATAATGGATCCACTGTGCATCGACGAGTGACCAATCAGATTTGAACTCTAACTGTTCCAGGGCTTGCGGGTATTGGCCTATGCTGATCAATAATTGAGCTTTGGCCAGTTGCCATTCTGCTTTTTGTTTATCTGACAGTGTTTGTTTGGATAAACGCTTGCTCAATAGTTGAGCTTGTTGAGTACTATTTGCAGAGTTAGCGGCTTTCATCGCCATTATCAACAAATCGTTTTGCAGACTGCCTTGAGTGGTATCTGCTTGCATGATATAGGTTTGTGCCGTCTCGCTTGGCTGGCTCGCAATATTAACAGAATTAGGTGCTGATGGCGTGATTGAACAAGCCGATAGCATCATTGCTAATGCAACAGGAGTGAGTAAGCGTGGTACACTGAGTCTCTGATGGTTTTTCATAGCCATGAGTTCTTATATTAATCCGTATAAAATTGTCTTTATAATAATCGCTGAAGTGATGGTAAACAAATGACTGATAACAAAACCTTGGACGTTCCAACGTTATATATAGTTCCCACGCCAATTGGTAACCTTGGTGATATAACTCAACGAGCTTTAGATGTACTTTCAAGTGTAGATGTTATCGCCGCTGAAGATACACGCCATACTGGCCGATTGCTCTCTCACTTCAACATTCAAACGAAGACGTTTGCGCTTCATGATCACAATGAACAGCACAAAGCTCAAGCATTAGTTGATAAATTATTATCAGGATTATCGATTGCTCTTGTCTCTGATGCAGGAACACCATTGATTAGTGATCCAGGTTATCATTTAGTCACACAATGTCGTCAGGCCGGTGTTAAAGTTACGCCACTTCCTGGTGCATGTGCGGTTATTACTGCGCTCAGCGCTTCCGGCTTACCTTCTGACCGCTTTAGCTTTGAGGGATTTTTCCCTGCAAAAAGTAAAGGTCGTAAAGATAAGTTAATGGAAATCGCACAAGTTGAGCGTACGTGTATTTTCTACGAGTCTCCACACCGTATCACGGATTCGCTCCAAGATATGCTCGAGATTCTTGGCCCTGAACGTGAAGTGGTGTTAGCTCGCGAGCTTACTAAGACGTTTGAAACCATTCAAGGTATGCCACTTGGTGAATTGATTGAGTGGGTTGAGGCTGATACGAACCGTAAGCGTGGAGAAATGGTGCTTTTAGTGCATGGGCAACGTGAAAAGAAAGCAGAAGCTTTACCTGAAGAGGCGCTGCGCACATTGGGTATTTTAACCAAAGAACTGCCACTGAAGCGTGCCGCGGCGGCAACAGCAGAAATTTATAATTTGAAGAAAAATGCGCTGTATAAATGGGGATTAGAGAATCTAGATTAAGGTGTGTTGTTATTTTGCACATTTATCGATGAATTTACCGATTTTCCTTATTCTTGGTGGACACTAAGAAGGGTTATCGATATTATGCGCGCTCGGAGTTGGCCAGGGTAATCGCTGCCTTATTGATGTCCCTTGACTTAGTGTTGGGGAGACTGATGAGGGGGAGGAAAGTCCGGGCTCCATAGAGCAGGGTGCCAGGTAATGCCTGGGGAGCGTGAGCTCACGACAAGTGCAGCAGAGAGAATACCGCCGATGGCCTATTTTATAGTGCACAGGTAAGGGTGAAAGGGTGCGGTAAGAGCGCACCGTGCGTCTGGTAACAGTGCGTAGCAAGGTAAACTCCACCCGGAGCAAGACCAAATAGGCTTCCACATAGCGCGGCTCGCGTTTGGAGGCGGGTAGGTTGCTTGAGCCAGTGAGTGATTGCTGGCCTAGAGGAATGGTTACCACCGTGTAAACGGTACAGAACCCGGCTTATGTGGCCAACTCCACCCAATTGAAACCCATCATGGCTCTTGAGTTATGATGGGTTTTTTGCTTTATATTGACTCAACCGATACGAAAAGCTTTAAACTTAGTGCCCCATCACGCCCATATCTGGGTAATGAGTAGCGGTAGTGTCGGAAATAGGTACACTAATTAAGACAATACACCGCCGAGCAGGCGTAATGAGATGACTATGACTGAATCTTTCCAACACATATCTGTGCTACTCAATGAATCCATTGATGGGTTAGCAATTAAACCCGATGGAACCTACATCGATGGAACGTTTGGACGAGGTGGTCACAGTCGAACTATCTTGTCCAAATTAGGTCCAAATGGTCGTTTGTTTAGCATTGACCGTGATCCACAGGCCATCGCTGAAGCACAAAAAATTGATGATCCACGTTTTACCATTGTTCATGGTCCGTTTTCAGCTATTGCCGAATACGCAGTTGATTACGATCTCGTTGGCAAAGTGGATGGCGTCTTGTTTGACTTAGGTGTGTCGTCACCTCAACTTGATGATGCGGAGCGCGGCTTTAGCTTTATGAAAGATGGCCCGTTAGACATGCGTATGGATCCAACATCAGGGATGCCAGTATCAGAATGGATCGCCAAAGCGGATCTTGACGATATTACTTGGGTCATCCGTCAGTTTGGTGAAGATAAGCATGCACGTCGTATTGCGCGTGGCATCGTTGAGTATCGTGATAATGAAGCCAATGAACCATTGTTACGCACGGGGCAATTAGCCAAGCTTATTTCAGATGTCGCCCCTAAAAATTATAAAGAAAAGAAACATCCAGCGACGCGTTCGTTCCAAGCATTCCGTATTTACATTAATAGCGAGCTGGAAGAAATTGATAAAGCCCTGCAAGGAGCCATGAGTATTTTGGCGCCAGAAGGTCGCTTGTCGGTTATCAGTTTCCATTCATTAGAAGATCGCATGGTTAAACGTTTCATGCGTAAAGAAAGTCAGGGCCCTCAAGTGCCACCTGGAATTCCTATGACGGAAGACCAGATCAAAGCGCTAGGAAGTGCTAATCTTAAAACCATTGGAAAAGCAATCAAGCCGAGTGAAGCTGAAGTTGATATAAACACACGCTCGCGTAGCTCAGTATTAAGGATTGCAGAGAAACTTTAACGGTCACTATGTCTCAGCCATCTCCTAAACTTGCCAAAATTATTTTATTCGACCTGCTTAAGGTAGGTCGTATTCCTCTGATTCTCATGGCTTTGATTTTTGCCAGTGCGATGGGGGTTGTTCTTACTACGCATGACACTCGTCAATCCGTCTCTCGTCTAAATCAGGTGCAAAGTGAGCGCTTTCATCTCGATAATGAATGGCGCAATCTTATCATTGAAGAAACAGCCTTGGCTGAGCATAGCCGTGTTCAGGAAATTGCAGAAGAGCAGTTACACATGCAGCGTCCTGATGCGGACAAAGAAGTAGTGATTAATCTGAAATGAAAAAACCATTCAAGAGTAAAAAACCGCAAGCCCCAAATACCAAAAAACGTCAGAAAGACACCGCCTACGATCCTTTATTCATACGCTGGCGTTTTTATTTAATTCTCGGATTCGTTTTTGTCGCGTTTGCTATTTTGGTGATCCGCGCTGCCTATATACAAGTGATTGAACCTGACAATCTTATCCACCAAAGCGATTTGCGTACTGTCCGAGCGAAAACCATTCACTCAGAGCGCGGTATGATCACCGATCGAAGTGGTGAAGCGCTTGCCGTCAGTGTCCCTGTCGATGCGGTGTGGGCCGATCCTGCCACTATTATAAAAAAAGGCAGTTTAAAAGAAAAAGATCGCTGGTATGCACTGGCTGATGTCTTGAATTTGGATCGCCAAGGCTTGATTAAGCGGATTAAATCTCATAAAAAGCGTCGCTTTATTTATTTACAACGCCAAGTCAACTCGGCGATGGCTAATTACATTCGCGAGCTTAAGCTGCCGGGAGTGGGGCTAAAATCCGAATCTCGCCGCTACTATCCAGCGGGTGAAGTGAGCGCTCATGTTGTTGGTGTGACCGGAATTGACGGCCATGGCCTGGAAGGGATTGAACGCAGTTACGATAAATGGCTCACTGGCGAAGCGGGTAAACAAATTATTCGCAAAGATCGCTATGGCAATGTGGTTGAGAATATTTCTTTAGATAAGAGCCAAGCGGGTAAACCACTGAAGTTAACGATTGATCAGCGTTTACAAGCCATTGCGTTTCGCGCGGTTAAACAAGCTATGGCGGATTATCGCGCCACCTCCGCTTCTGCCGTTTTAATTGATGTAAAAACCGGTAACGTTTTGGCAATGGTCAATGCGCCGTCTTATAACCCGAATAATCGCTCTGATTATCAGAACTTTAAAATGCGCAACCGTGTCGTCACTGATGCATTTGAGCCTGGTTCAACCGTTAAGCCATTTGTGGTCTTAGCGTCTCTGGAAAATGGTACAGCCGATGAGCATACTATTATTGATGTTGGTAATGGCTCGATGCGCATTGGCGGAGCTCGTGTTCGTGACTCTGACCGGATTAAAGGCGGTAAAGCGTCATTGCAAATGATTTTGAAAAAATCCAGTAACGTCGGCGTTTCTAAGCTGTCATTGCGTATGCCGATTGAGGCGTTACTTGGCATGTATCGCTCGGTAGGGTTAGGTGAAACCTCAGGGCTGAATTTACCGGGTGAAAGCACTGGTATTTTCCCGAGCCGCCAACGTTGGTCTGATTTTGAGCGAGCGACTATTGCTTTCGGTTATGGGTTGTCGATAACCCCTATTCAGTTGGCACATGCATACGCGACCTTAGGTAATATGGGTAAATACCAACCTTTGCATTTGATAGAGAATCAAACCAGCCAGAATTTAGAGCATCAAGTTGCCAACCCTCACTATGTGCGTGAAGTTCTTAATATGCTAGAAACCGTGACGCAACCTGGAGGGACAGCCACCAAAGCGGCGGTACCAGGTTATCGTATTGCAGCCAAAACGGGGACATCTCGTAAAGCCGCCGCTGGTGGTTATAGCGATGAATACTTTGCTTATACGGCCGGAGTTGCGCCAGTGAGCAATCCACGTTTGTCATTAGTTGTGATGGTCAATGAGCCGCAAGGTGACTCGTATTATGGTGGCGCGGTTGCCGGCCCCGTGTTTGGTAAAATCATGAAAGGTGCATTGCAAATCCTCAATATTGCGCCGGATGAAAACAAATTTAAGAATGATAACAACGATTAATTATGAAAGAAGTCATAGAGAAATTAGGTAAGACACTTGGGGATTTATTGCATCCTTGGTGCTCTATCGCAACGCCAAGCATTGCGCAAATCCTGGTCACCGATTTACAACTGGATAGTCGTCGAGTTCAAGTCGCGAGTACCTTTGTTGCCATTGTTGGCCATGCCATTGATGGACGTGAGTTTATCCATAAAGCAATCGCGCAGGGAGCCAATGCGGTGATTGCTCAAGCCGATAATAGCCATTCACATGGTGAGATTAAGCATGTCGATGGCATCCCGATTGTGTATGTTGCAAACTTAGGCGAACACTTATCGTGGCTAGGGCGGCAGTTGTACGGTGCACATAAAAATCAAGCAATTGGCGTAACAGGGACGAATGGTAAAACGACTATTTCGCAACTGATTGCGCAGTGGCTGACATTACTAAAAACGCCTGCTGCGGTAATGGGAACCACTGGTAATGGGTTTCTAGATGCACTTGAACCGGCGATTAATACCACTGGTAATGCAATTGAAATTCAGCAAACACTAAGCCAATTGAGCCATCAAGGAGCGCAATACACCGCCTTAGAAGTATCCTCTCATGGTTTAGTGCAAGGTCGAGTCAAAGCGGTCGATTTTGTCGCGTGTGTTTTTTCCAATCTCAGTCGAGATCATTTGGATTATCACGGTACAATGGAAGACTATGCTGCGGCTAAAAAACAGTTATTTACTGAACATAAACGCGGCGCAGCCATTATTAATGTTGATGATGAAGTAGGCCGCTGTTGGGCGACGTCACTTGAGAATGTCATTGGTGTGTCGCTTTTCTCTCAGCCACAAACCGCGCGCGCAGTATGGGCTCAACAGGTTGAGTATGCTGACTCTGGAATTGTGATCCATTTTTCTGGTTCATGGGGAGAAGGCATATTGCATACGCCACTGATTGGTGAGTTTAACGCGTGTAATGTGTTGTTGGCATTCACGACATTGCTTTCTTTAGGGATTGATAAAGATTTATTAATGACTACGGCGCCTGCACTTCAAGCCGTGATTGGCCGGATGGAGTTATTCCACCGTGTAGGTCAAGCCAAAGTGGTGATCGATTATGCACATACACCTGATGCCTTAGAGAAGGCCTTATCGGCACTGCGCATTCATTGCCAAGGTCGTTTATGGGCGATTGTCGGTTGTGGCGGCGATCGCGATCGCGGCAAAAGACCGGTGATGGCTAGGGTGGCCGAGCAATTCGCTGATCAAGTCATTTTGACCGATGATAATCCACGGAGTGAATCACCAGATCAAATTATAGCGGATATGCAAGCTGGCTTAATGCATCCTCAACAATGCCAGATAGAACACAGCCGATTCGAGGCTTTATCTTTAGCGTTAGCAAGTTCAGCAAGCGACGATATTATTTTGCTCGCAGGTAAAGGCCACGAAGATTATCAAATTATCGGCGATAAGCGTGTACATTATTCTGATCGCGAATCAGCCCGAACGTTATTGGGGGGACACTCATGATTACGACTTCCTTACAAGATATCGCCCATGCCGTAAACGGACAACGCTATGGTGACAACTTAACCATTGAGTATGTATCAACCGATACGCGTGATATTAATGCACACACGTTATTTATTGCCTTAGTTGGTGATCGTTTTGACGCTCATGATTTTATCGAACAAGCGGCAGAAGCTGGGGCGGTGGCCGCGATGGTTTCGAAACCTTTAGAGTTCGATTTTCCGCATATCGTGGTTGCTGATACTCGTATTGCTTTGGGGCAATTAGCGACCTGGATCCATCAGCGTTCACAAACTCCAACCATTGGCATTACTGGTAGCTGTGGCAAAACCACGGTCAAAGAAATGGTCGCGAGCATCTTATCGTTACAAGGTCAGGTGTTGTTTACCGCCGGTAATTTCAATAATGATATAGGCGTACCGTTGACGTTATTGCGCTCAACCAAGGAAGATAAATTTGCTGTGATTGAGATGGGCGCTAATCATATTGGTGAAATTGCGTATACCACGCAGTTAGTCAATCCCGATGTCGCTTTAGTCAATAATGTTGCAGCTGCCCACCTTGAAGGCTTTGGTTCTATCGATGGTGTAAAACAAGCGAAAGGCGAAATTTATCAAGGGTTGTCTAATAACGGAACCGCATTGGTGAATCTCGATAGCTACAGTCAAAAATGGTATGAGACCGTTCTCGCGGGTAAAAACATTAAAACTTTTTCTATCCATGATCACAATGCTGACTTTTTTCCGAAAAATATCAGGCTTAATGACGAGGGGCAGGCAAGTTTTATCTTATGCTCACCGCAAGGTAATATTTCTGTCACGTTGGGCATGATTGGTCAGCATAACGTCGCCAATGCATTAGCCGCTGCCGCGTTATCCTTTGAAATGGGCGCGAGCTTAGATGATGTTGCGAAAGGTTTGGCAAGTTTACAACCAGTTAAAGGACGAGTCAGTGCTATCGAGTTATCAAAAACAGTGAAACTGATTGATGATAGCTATAATGCGAGCGTTCCTGCGATGAAAGCCGCCGTTGATTTATTAGGTAGCTTTACGACCACACGCTGGTTAATTTTAGGTAATATGGCCGAGTTAGGGCATGAAAGCCTTGCACTTCACCGACAAGTCGGTGAACATGCGAACCCATTTCAGTTTGAGCATGTTTTAACTTACGGTGATGACACCAAAGTCATCAGTGAAGTGTGTCAAGGTCGTCACTTTGCCACCCATGAAGACATGATTGAGTTTATTTTGCAGCAACTACAAAAAGAGCATAAATCCACCCATACTTTGCTGGTTAAAGGCGCGCTAAGTTCAGGGATGGGAAAGGTTGTTGCTGCACTTAAGGAGATATACACATGATTATTTGGCTTGCGGATTTGCTTCAGCCATATTTCTCGTTTTTTCGTTTATTTGAATACCTATCGTTTCGCGCGATTGTCAGTATTTTAACGGCATTAAGCCTTTCGCTGTGGATGGGACCTCGTCTTATTAAACGGTTACAGTTACTGCAAATCGGACAAGTTGTACGTAATGATGGGCCAGAATCACACTTTAGTAAGCGTGGTACGCCGACAATGGGCGGACTTATGATTCTGGGGTCAATTACCGTCACTGTTTTGCTGTGGGCCGACTTATCGAATCCTTACGTTTGGGCGGTATTAGGAGTGCTCATTGGTTATGGGATTATCGGATTCATCGATGACTATCGTAAAGTGGTGCGCAAGAATACTGATGGTTTGATTGCTCGCTGGAAATATTTTTGGCAGTCGGCAATCGCCTTGGTGGTGTCGTTCGCGCTTTACGCTTATGGCCAAGATACGGCAGTTACACAACTCGTTGTCCCATTTTTTAAAGATGTCATGCCTCAATTAGGCTTTATGTTCATCATTCTGAGTTATTTTGTGATTGTGGGCACCAGTAATGCGGTCAACTTAACGGATGGGTTAGATGGTTTAGCGATCATGCCTACAGTGCTAGTCGCGGCAGGTTTTGCTGTGATTGCATGGGCGACGGGCAATGTAAACTTTGCGGACTACTTACACATTCCTTATGTCGCGAATGCGTCGGAATTAGTGGTGGTATGTACGGCGATCGTTGGAGCAGGCCTAGGCTTTTTATGGTTTAACACCTATCCAGCACAAGTGTTCATGGGCGATGTGGGCTCATTGGCGCTTGGTGGAGCGTTAGGTACGATTGCGGTATTGGTACGCCAAGAATTTGTGTTGGTGATCATGGGGGGTGTGTTTGTGATTGAGACCTTATCGGTCATTTTGCAAGTCGGCTCGTATAAGTTGCGGGGGCAGCGTATTTTCCGTATGGCTCCTATCCATCATCACTATGAACTGAAAGGATGGCCTGAGCCGCGTGTTATCGTGCGTTTTTGGATTATCTCTATTGTATTAGTGTTAATTGGATTAGCGACGCTCAAAGTGCGCTAATTGGGTAGGGAGTAACAACAATGGATCATTGGCACAACATTGATAACGTTGTGGTGGTAGGGCTCGGTATTACCGGGCTCTCAGTCGTTAATTACTTGCAAAAATACCAACCTCAAGTCACGGTGCGAGTGATTGATACACGTGAAACTCCGCCGGGAATTGAACGTCTAGACCAAAGTATCGCGATACATACGGGTAGTTGGCAGCTTGAATGGCTATTAGAAGCCGATTTGGTCGTCACTAATCCGGGGATCGCGCTGGCAACCGCAGAGATTCAGCGTGTGTTAGATGCTAACATCCCCGTTGTTGGAGATGTTGAGTTGTTCGCTTGGCATGTGAATAAACCGGTAATTGCTATTACTGGCTCTAACGGCAAAAGTACAGTCACGGACTTAACCGGTGTGTTGGCCAATGCGAGCGGTATCAAAACGGCTGTCGGTGGTAATATCGGCGTGCCAGCCCTCGATTTATTGGAAGAAGAGGCGGACCTCTACGTATTAGAGTTATCTAGCTTTCAATTAGAAACTACCTATAATCTATCGTTAGTTGCAGGCGCTTTTTTAAACCTGTCAGAAGATCATATGGATCGTTATACGGGGATGGACGGTTATCGCCTGGCCAAGCAACGTATTTTTCAGCACGCCACGACTGGTGTTTATAACGCTGATGAGCCTGTGACTTATCCCGATATCACGTTAGAAAATACACTCAGTTTTGGTTTACGCCAATCAGCAGACTATACCTTAGCGAATTATGACGATGAGCCATATTTGTTTGCTCAAGGTTTGCCAATATTACCAGCAAGTCACTTGAGTTTGGTTGGTATGCATAATACTGCCAATGTTTTAACGGTATTCGCCTTGCTTGATGCGGCCAATGTCGATTATCAAGATTCGCTAGAGACGTTGAAGTCTTACACTGGACTGACACATCGATGTCAGCTTGTTGCGGATAATCATGGAATTAGTTGGGTTAATGATTCTAAAGCAACGAATGTGGCGAGCACTGAAGCGGCGTTATCTGGTTTGCACTTAAACGGAACGCTCTACCTGTTGGTAGGTGGCGTTGGTAAAGGTGCTGATTTCTCACCATTGGCGGCACATTTTGCAGCATTACCCCTAAAATTATGTTGTTTCGGGCGAGATGGAAAACAGTTTTTAGATTTACATCCATCCGCCGAATACTTTGATTCAATAGAGCACATTATCCAGTCAATCCGTCCACAATTAAAGCCGGGTGATATGGTGATGCTGTCTCCTGCTTGCGCGAGTTTTGACCAGTTCAAAAGTTTTATGCATCGTGGTGATGTATTTACGGCACTCGCCAAACACTACGCATAATGAATAGGTGATTTTTTGGTGTTATCCCAGCCCTTGCAAAAAAGTATTCAATGGTTAAAAACGCCATCACCTGAGGCCTTATTTGATAGGCAGCTCGTCTGGATTGCCCTCGGACTGATGTTGATTGGCCTTGTTATGGTGACCTCGGCGTCTTTCCCTATTAGTACGCGTTTAACGCATCAACCGTTTCATTTCATGGAGCGCCATGCGTTTTTCTTGTTTCTGTCGGTTTGTACCGCTTCTGTCGTCATGCGGGTTCCGATGGAAAAGTGGATGAAATTTAGCTCTCCGCTATTGGCACTATCGGCATTTTTGTTATTAGTGGTTTTGGTGGCTGGACACTCTGTTAACGGCGCTTCACGTTGGATCCCTCTGGGGTTGTTTAACTTACAACCTGCAGAGGTGGCGAAGTTGTCTTTGTTCATGTTCATGTCTGGTTACCTAGTACGTAAACAAGATGAGGTACGTGAAACCTTCTTTGGTGGCTTTATGAAGCCTATCATGGTATTTGGTACGCTGGCGGTATTACTCTTGTGTCAGCCCGACCTGGGTACGGTTGTTGTTATGCTGGTGACGTTATTTGGGATGTTATTTATCGCCGGTGCTAAGCTCACGCAATTTTTAGCGTTGATGGTGGCTGGGATTCTTGCCGTCGTTGGCTTGATTGCCGCGGAACCCTATCGAATTCGCCGTGTCACCTCGTTTATGGATCCATGGGAAGACCCGTTCGGGAGTGGCTATCAGTTAACGCAATCATTGATGGCTTTTGGCCGAGGTGAATGGTTTGGCCAAGGATTAGGTAATTCAGTACAGAAGCTTGAGTACTTACCAGAAGCGCATACCGACTTTGTGTTTGCCGTATTAGGCGAAGAACTTGGGTTTGTTGGCGTTGTTCTCGTGCTCATACTTATCTTTAGCTTGGTGCTGAAAGCGATTTTTATTGGTAAGAAAGCATTTGAACATGATGAATATTTTGGAGGCTATTTAGCGTTTGGTATTGGGATCTGGTTTGCTTTCCAAACACTCGTCAATGTCGGCGCGGCCGCCGGTATTGTGCCAACAAAAGGTCTGACGTTACCACTAATCAGTTATGGTGGTTCCAGTTTGATTGTCATGTCGGTGGCGGTTGCGATGTTATTACGCATTGACTACGAATGCCGAATTAAAGTCAGCCATCCAACAGAAGAAACAGTGAACAATGAAAACAAATAAACGATTAATGGTAATGGCTGGTGGTACTGGAGGACATGTTTTTCCAGGCTTGGCCGTTGCAAAGCAATTACAGCAGCAAGGATGGGAAATCCGCTGGCTGGGTACCGCGGATCGAATGGAAGCGGATTTAGTGCCTAAACATGGTATTGAGATTGATTTTATCCGCGTTAAAGGTTTAAGAGGCCAAGGGGTTCTTAAGTTACTAAAAGCGCCTTTTCAAATTGTTAATGCTATTTTGCAAGCTCGTCGCCATATGAAGCGTTGGCAGCCTGATGTGGTATTAGGCATGGGCGGCTATGTGAGTGGGCCCGGTGGTATCGCAGCGTGGTTGCTGGGTGTTCCGGTGGTACTACATGAACAAAATGCGGTCGCTGGGTTAACTAACCAATGGTTAGCAAAAATTGCGACCAAAGTGTTTCAAGCATTTGCGGGTGCCTTTAACGATGTACCGGTAGTCGGAAATCCAGTGCGTGGCGATGTGAGTCGCTTACCCGCTCCGCAAGAGCGTATGTCCGAAAGACAAGGACCGATTCGTATTTTGGTGATGGGGGGAAGCCAAGGCGCGCGTATCCTCAATCAAACCTTACCCCAAGTGCTAGAAAAATTGGATGGTGAAGCCTATGAAATTCATCATCAAGCGGGCAAAAACCAACATGAAGCCGTGATCAGTGCTTATCAAGAAGCCCATATTAGTAATGTGCAAGTTACTGAATTTATTGATGACGTTGCTAATGCGTATGCATGGGCTGATTTACTCGTATGCCGTTCTGGTGCTTTGACTGTCTCAGAAGTGTCAGCAGCGGGGGTTGCCGCTATTTTTGTCCCTTTTATGCATAAAGACCGTCAACAAGCGTTAAATGCTGATCATCTCGTTGAGTGTGGCGCTGCATTAATGATTGAGCAGCCCAATTTAACCGTGGCACTGATGGCAGAGACCATACACAATTTGGACCGCCCGACGCTGATGACGATGGGAATCAAAGCACGCTCTGCAGCGAAGCTTGATGCCGATAAAGTGGTCGCCGATGCGATTACTTCCCTGACTGAAGAATGAGAATACAATAATGACAATAAAACAGACGCCTGATTTAGCCCAAATTCGCGCCATGGTTCCTGAAATGCGCCGAGTGAAATGTATTCACTTTGTTGGCATTGGTGGTGCTGGTATGAGCGGTATTGCTGAAGTGTTGCTCAATGAAGGTTACCAAATCACGGGGTCCGATATTGCGGAAAATGCCGTTACGCAACGTTTATCTTCAAAGGGCGCGACTATTTTTATTGGCCATGTCGACACCAATATTGAACAAGCCAGTGTAATTGTCGTTTCTACGGCGATTAACGAAAGCAACCCTGAAGTCGCAGCGGCGCGCTCTAAACGTATCCCGATTGTTCGCCGTGCGGAAATGCTGGCTGAGTTAATGCGTTTTCGTCATGGTATTGCTGTGGCAGGAACCCATGGTAAAACCACGACCACCGCTCTGGTCACTCAAATTTATAATGAAGCCGGTTTGGATCCCACTTTTGTTAACGGCGGGTTGGTGAAAAGTACAGGTACGAATGCTCAGTTGGGATCCAGTCGTATTTTAATTGCAGAAGCAGATGAAAGCGACGCTTCGTTCTTGCATTTACAGCCGATGGTCACGATAGTAACCAATATTGAAGCCGATCATATGGATACTTATGGTGGTGACTTTTCAACATTGAAACAGACATTTGTCGATTTTATCCATAATCTTCCATTTTATGGACAAGCCATTATGTGTGTTGATGACCCCGTGATTCGTGAACTGATTCCTCGGGTGAGCCGTCAAGTGATTACCTATGGTTTTTCTGCCGACGCTGACGTCCGGATTGAAAACTATCGTCAGGAAGGACAGCAAGGTAAGTTTACCGTCGTACGCCAAGGTTGCGATAATTTAGATATTACGTTGAATATTCCTGGGCGTCATAATGCGTTGAACGCGTCAGCGGCCATTGCGGTTGCTAGCGAAGATGAGGTGTCAGACGACGCGATTTTACGTGCGATGGAAAGTACTCAAGGGACAGGCCGACGCTTTGATCAACTGGGCGTGTTTGATACTGGAAACGGACAAGCGATGCTCGTTGATGACTATGGTCATCATCCAACTGAAGTTGATGTCACTATCAAAGCGGCGCGAGCAGGCTGGACTGACAAACGTTTGGTTATGGTGTTTCAACCGCACCGTTATACCCGCACGCGTGATTTGTATGAAGATTTTGCCAACGTACTCGAACAAGTCGATGTATTACTAATCCTGGATGTGTATTCGGCGGGAGAAACTCCCATTGCAAATGCCGATAGTCGTTCTTTATGCCGGACTATTCGTACTCGAGGAAAGGTGGATCCGATTTTTGTTCCTGATATCGACACACTGCCATCTGTTTTAGCAAATGTCTTACAAGATGGTGACTTAGTCTTGACTCAGGGGGCTGGTGATATCGGCAAAGTAGCCAAAAAGCTCGCAACGCTAAAATTGAATGTAGAGAAGATGCAAAATAGTTAAAAATAACTGTATTTTTAACGAACTTGTTGTTGAAGTTGGTATTAATCGTTGATTTATACCTTTCAGGGTTTGATACTTTCAATGACCTCAGTATAATTCAAGGGTTACAGTTAATGCTTTTGCTTCTATTATCAAGAGAGATACGGATTCAATTGTCAGTTGTTAACAGGATATTCGGACTTTGATACAACATGTTTTAGACAAAGGACGCCAGCTATCCAGTTCTCCGCTTGTGAAAAAGCATGCCGTAGGTGGTAGCTTTTTTTTAGTGGTGACATTGTTGCTTGGTTTTTTGTTGTATTCAACAGTCAGCTGGATGTGGGATGAACAACGACTTCCATTATCCAATATCGTACTGCAGGGTGACTTACAACACGTCACAGCACAAGATGTTCAAGAAGCGTTTGAGCAACTGAATCATATCGGTACGTTCATGTCTCAGGATATAGACACACTGCAACACAGTGTGGAAACGATTCCTTGGGTAGCACATGCCTCTATTCGTAAACAGTGGCCCAATACGATAAAAGTATTTTTGACTGAATATCATGCAATTGCGATTTGGAATGGCAATAAATTACTGAATTCGAAAGGCACCGTGTTTGCTGGCGATGTCTCTGAGGTGCAAGGTGAACGTGTTAAGCTTTACGGTCCGAAAGGAACGGCTGAACAAGTTCTCCAAGCTTGGCATCATTATAATCCCAAGTTTCAACACCTAGGGCTTAATATATCGTCAGTATTACTGAATGAACGGCGAGCTTGGCAAATTATATTAGATAACGGTATTCGTTTAGAGCTAGGAAAAGAGTCGTTAGATGAACGTCTTCAACGTTTTTTCCTGCTTTATAATAAATTAGGTAGCAAAGCTGAACGTGTGAGCTATATCGATCTCCGATACGATACTGGCGCAGCGGTCGGCTGGATACCTCAAGAAGACTTAACACAAGAGAAGACCGATGACTAAATCTGCCGACGACAACATTATTGTTGGTTTGGACATAGGCACTGCAACAGTATCTGCTTTGGTAGGCGAAGTATTACCAGATGGACAGATCAATATTATTGGTGCAGGAACCAGTCCTTCACGAGGAATGGACAAAGGCGGTGTTAATGATCTTGAGTCGGTTGTTAAATCGGTCCAAAGAGCGATCGATCAAGCGGAGCTGATGGCAGAATGCCAAATCAGTAACGTCTACCTTTCTATTTCTGGCAAGCATATTGCAAGTAGAATAGAAAAGGGGATGGGGGCAATTTCTGACGAAGAAGTGACTCAAGAAGACATGGATCGTGCTATTCATACCGCTAAATCAATTAAAATTGGTGAAGAGCAGAGAATTCTCCATGTTATACCGCAAGAATTTACAATTGATTACCAAGAAGGGATTAAAAACCCGCTAGGCTTATCAGGGGTGCGCATGGAAGTCAGTGTGCACTTGATCACTTGTCATAATGATATGGCAAGAAATATTATCAAAGCGGTTGAACGTTGTGGGTTAACCGTTGAACAGTTAGTATACTCAGGGCTTGCAGCAAGTAATGCTGTGATCACTGAGGATGAACGCGAGCTCGGTGTGTGTGTCGTTGATATCGGCGCAGGTACGATGGATATCGCAGTATGGACAGGTGGTGCACTTCGTCATACAGAGGTATTTTCATATGCAGGTAACGCAGTCGCCAGTGATATTGCGTTTGCCTTTGGTACACCAATCGGTGATGCAGAAGAGATCAAAGTAAAATACGGTTGTGCATTAAGCGAGCTGGTGAGTAAAGATGATACGGTTAATGTTCCAAGTGTTGGCGGACGTCCATCTCGAAGCTTACAAAGACAAACGTTATCAGAAGTGATTGAGCCTCGTTACACTGAACTTATGGGCATGGTTAACCAAACCATAGATTTAGTGCAAGAGCAATTGCGTAAAGATGGTATTAAACACCATCTTGCCGCTGGTGTGGTTTTAACTGGTGGTGCAGCACAAATTGAAGGACTTGTTGATTGCGCGGAACGTGTTTTCCGTAATCAGGTCAGAGTCGGTAAGCCACTCGAAGTGAGCGGGCTTACTGATTACGTTAAAGAGCCGTATCATTCTACGGCAGTGGGTTTACTTCATTATGCGAAAGATAGTCAAATGAATGACGATGTGGATTACCAAGAGCCTAAGCGCCAATCCTCATCAGCCAATCTTTGGAATCGTTTGCGTAATTGGATTCAGAAAGAGTTTTAACCTGAGTTGCAGGAAAAACGGAGATAACACATGTTTGAACCGATGATGGAAATGTCTGACGATGCAGTAATTAAAGTCGTTGGAGTAGGTGGCGGCGGCGGTAATGCCGTAGAACACATGGTACGTGAATCCATCGAAGGCGTGGAATTCATCAGTATCAATACCGATGCCCAAGCACTTCGTAAAACCAGTGTTAGCACCGTAATTCAAATTGGTGGCGATATCACTAAAGGGCTAGGCGCAGGTGCCAATCCACAGGTTGGACGTGACGCAGCTCTCGAAGATAAAGAACGTATTAAAGAAGTTCTAACTGGCGCCGATATGGTATTTATCGCAGCTGGTATGGGCGGTGGTACAGGTACAGGTGCCGCACCGGTTATTGCTGAAGTAGCAAAAGAACTCGGTGTGTTAACTGTTGCTGTCGTGACTAAGCCTTTTAGTTTTGAAGGTAAAAAACGTTTATCATTTGCTGAACAAGGTATTGAAGAATTATCGAAGCATGTTGATTCTTTGATTACTATTCCGAATGAGAAACTGTTGAAAGTGCTTGGTCGTGGTATCACCTTACTAGAAGCCTTTGGCAGCGCGAATGATGTGCTTAAGAATGCAGTGCAAGGTATTGCTGAGCTTATTACTCGCCCAGGTATGATTAACGTCGACTTTGCGGACGTCAGAACCGTGATGTCGGAAATGGGTCATGCCATGATGGGTAGCGGTGTTGCAAGAGGCGAAGATCGTTCTGAAGAAGCGGCAGAAATGGCAATTTCTAGTCCACTTCTTGAAGATATTGATTTAGCTGGTGCTCGCGGAGTGCTTGTTAACATTACTGCTGGTCTCGACATGCGTTTGGATGAATTCGAAACCGTGGGTAATACAGTTAAAGCGTTTGCTTCTGATAATGCGACGGTCGTGATTGGTACTTCTCTTGACCCTGACATGGAAGATGAAATCCGTGTAACTGTGGTTGCGACAGGTATCGGAACTGAAAAACGTCCTGACATTACTTTAGTCGCCGGCGGTAAAGCAAAAGTCACCGCTCCAACACAACAGCCAGTACAAACGCAACAACCGGCTGCACGTGTTGAAGAAAAAGTGGCACAGCCTGTGCAAGAGAAAGCCGAGACACCGAAGCCGACTGCGCCTGAAAAACCTGCGTCGTCGAACAATGTGTCTTCTGGTAATCAGAACACTGCACCTAAGCCAGAAAAAGAGAGCGGTTATTTAGATATTCCCGCTTTCCTACGCCGTCAGGCTGATTAAGGTTTCGCCACAATTTGACACTGTTCAGAATTCTGGTAGGATAGCGCTCTGCTTAGCCTTAGGGCTAAGTATTGTGGCAATTATTTGAGGCAAGTAGATGATCAGACAACGTACTCTGAAAGAAATAGTGAAAACAACTGGTGTAGGATTACACTCCGGTCGTAAAGTCACGCTTACTCTTCGCCCTGCTGCTGCAAATACTGGGATTGTATACCGCCGCACTGATTTGAATCCACCGGTTGATTTTCCGGTCGATCCTGAAGCAGTTCGCGATACAATGTTATGTAGTGCACTTGTTAATGACCAAGGGATTCGTATCTCTACCGTTGAACATTTAAGTGCTGCATTAGCTGGTATGGGTATTGATAACATTGTTATTGAAGTCGATGCTCCAGAAATCCCAATCATGGATGGAAGCGCGAGTCCTTTTGTTTACTTGCTTCAACAAGCGGGTATCGAAGAATTAAACGTTGCAAAGCGATTTATCCGTGTTAAAAAACCAATTCGTATCGAAGATGGTGATAAGTGGGCTGAGTTACTTCCCCACAATGGTTTCAAAATGGATTTCGAAATTGAATTTGATCATCCCGCTATCGATGGTGATGGGCAGCATTTGATTTTTGATTTTTCTACGCAAGGCTTTGTTAAAGAGATTTCTCGAGCAAGAACGTTTGGTTTCATGCGTGATATCGAGTATTTACAGTCTCAAAACTTATGTCTAGGTGGTAGCTTTGATTGCGCCATCGTGCTTGATGATTACCGTATTTTGAATGAAGATGGTTTACGCTTTAACAACGAATTTGTTACACACAAAATGTTGGATGCCATTGGCGATCTTTACATGTGTGGTCACTCAATTGTTGGTGAGTTCCGTGCATTCAAATCCGGACATGGTTTAAATAACCAAGTTCTACGTGCCTTATTGGCAAATCAAGAAGCGTGGGAATGGGCAACATACGAAGAAGAAGCGGGTTCGCCGCTGATGTATGTTGAACCCAACATGGTTATTGCATAAGCAAAGCATGACAAAAATGATTTTAAAAACCAGACAATGTCTGGTTTTTTTATGCCTAGAGAAAAGTGCCATAGACGGCACTATTCGTTTGGTTTATTTGGCGTTTGCGTTAATGTTGCCAAACGTTGTAGGCGAGCTTGTAACTTAGGGGGGGCACTTTCTGCCACTGCAAGGAGATAGTTTGCAGCCTCTTGTGAGATAGGGGGGCGAGTTTTTGCCTCTTTTTTACTTTGATGAATAGCCCCACCATTGCGGTAGATCGCTGGATTGATCTTGACTTCGATAGAGATAAGCTTAGCAAAGCCTTGGCTTCGTAATTGATTGAGAATATTCAAACGATCTCTATCGATCCGCATTTTTAAAGCGGCACTCGCCGTTTCGATCACTAACTGCCCATTTCGCACATTCGCAGCGCGTACATGATCAACTGCGCTGGCAGGAACAATCGATTTGATCACCTTATTGATATTGATGATTTCGCTTGCGTGATCTTGTAAGCGCTTTAATAGCGAGCTATCGATTAATTCTGTGGTCGCAGTCGGGCGATGATCTCTCATTTAGCTTCCTTTAACATCAATATAAACGAAATGGTGTCGTTGATTACAGTCACCCTTATTAAGGCTTTAACGCCTTATTGTAGTGATATTTGACCATAAAGAAAGTCATACTGTATGTAGAGGAATTATCTCTCATTGTGCTGTTTTTTTATGCGATATAGATGGGAAATAAACATTATCTGAGGTTTATTTCAATAACGTGGGACTAACTATTGATAAACTAAGTCAAAAACCTTAGGTTAGGTGCACAAAATTATAAGTTATATTCGCAGAAACCTTATTGCTATTGGTCGCGAGCGAAAAAAGTCCTTAAACTAGGGATGAGTTAACGCCCCTAAATGCCTTGAAAACTAACTTTGCTATCACCATATAATGAGATATATGACTTATCTTTGGTATTCTTAGTTGAATATATAAGTAAAGACGACAGGCATTAAGAAGTCGATCGATGACGACCTAAGTACAGAGAGATCCACACAAGATGATAACTAAGCTACTGACAAAGGTAATTGGCAGTCGTAATGATCGCACATTGCGCCGCTTGAGAAAGATTGTTAAAGAAATTAATAATTATGAGCCTGCTTTCGAAGCACTGTCGGATGAAGAACTTAAAGCAAAAACCGCAGAGTTTCGTCAACGTCTTGATCAAGGCGAGACATTGGATGCATTGTTGCCTGAAGCGTTCGCAACGGTTCGAGAAACGTCCAAACGTTTATATGGTATGCGTCATTTCGACGTACAGCTGATTGGCGGTATGGTACTTAACTCTGGTGAAATTGCAGAGATGCGTACAGGTGAAGGTAAAACATTAACGGCAACGCTTGCCGCTTACCTTAATGCGTTACCACAGAAAGGTGTGCATATTGTTACCGTCAACGATTACCTTGCTAAACGTGATGCGGAAACCAACCGTTCTTTATTTGAATTTCTTGGAATGACTGTTGGTGTCAATGTTCCTAACATGCCTGCGCAGGCAAAAAAAGAAGCCTACCAAGCAGATATCCTTTACGGCACCAACAACGAGTTTGGTTTTGACTATCTACGCGATAACATGGCTTTCCGTGAAGAAGACCGTGTCCAAGGTGAACGCTTCTTTGCTATTGTCGATGAAGTTGACTCTATCTTAATCGATGAAGCTCGTACCCCACTAATTATCTCTGGTCCTGCTGAAGATAGCTCAGAACTCTATACTCGTATTGACAAACTGATCCCGAGTTTGCAACTGCAAGAGAAAGAAGACTCTGAAGAGTATCGTGGTGATGGACACTACACGCTAGACGAGAAAGCCAAGCAGGTTTATCTCACCGAAACAGGCCAAGAGTTTGTTGAAGATTTAATGATTAAGCATGGCTTGATGGAAGAAGGTGACACCCTTTATTCACCAACCAATATTAGCTTGTTGCATCACGTTCATGCAGGTTTACGTGCGCATGTTCTTTTCGAGCGTGATGTGGATTACATCGTTAACGAAAAAGGCGAAGTGGTTATCGTAGATGAGCATACGGGTCGTTCGATGGAAGGACGTCGTTGGTCAGATGGTTTGCACCAAGCTGTAGAAGCTAAAGAAGGGGTGGAAATTCAGAACGAAAACCAAACCTTGGCATCCATTACGTTCCAGAACTACTTCCGTCTTTACGAAAAGCTGTCTGGCATGACAGGTACTGCTGATACAGAAGCCTTTGAATTCCAGCAAATTTATAGCTTGGAAACCGTAGTTATTCCAACTAACCGTCCAACCCGTCGAACGGATTATGCTGATGCAGTGTATCGTACAGAAGCTGAAAAATTTGCTGCAATTATTAAAGATATTCAAGATTGTGTAGAACGTGGGCAACCGGTGTTGGTTGGTACTGTATCGATCGAAAAATCAGAATTGCTTTCTAATGCTTTGCAACAGGCAAAAATTAAGCATGCGGTCTTGAATGCGAAATTCCACGAAAAAGAAGCGGAAATCATTTCTGAAGCGGGTAAGCCAGGCTCCGTTACGATTGCGACCAACATGGCCGGCCGTGGTACGGATATTGTGCTTGGTGGCAGTTGGCATATGAAAGTCGATATGATGGATAACCCAAGCCAAGAGCAAATCGACCAAGTGAAAGCTCAGTGGCAAGAGCTTCACGATAAAGTGATTGAAGCTGGTGGTCTGCACATCATTGGTACTGAACGTCACGAGTCACGTCGTATTGATAACCAGCTACGTGGTCGTTCGGGTCGTCAAGGGGATCCGGGTTCAACGCGCTTCTATCTATCCATGGAAGATGGTTTGCTACGTATCTTTACCTCTGATCGTATGGCAAATTTGATCCAAGGTGGTATGGAAGAAGGCGAGGCTATCGAAAGCAAAATGTTGTCGCGTTCTATCGAAAAAGCGCAACGTAAAGTAGAAGGACGTAACTTCGACGTTCGTAAACAGCTACTTGAATACGATGATGTTGCTAATGATCAACGTAAAGTCGTGTACGAATTACGCGACGGCTTGCTGGCTGGCTCTGAAGATGTCAAAGGCATGTTGGATCAAAATCGTGAAGATGTACTGCATGCAGTGATGGATCAATATATTCCACCACAAAGTCTTGAAGACATGTGGGATATCCCAGGTTTGCAAGAGCGTTTGAAGTATGACTTTGATTTAGACTTATCTATTCAACAATGGCTGGATGATGATGAGTCTCTGCACGAAGAGACATTGCGAGAGCGTGTAATTCATACCGCTGTTGAGGTGTATCGTGAAAAAGAAGCGTCGGTGGGTGAAGAAGTGATGCGTAACTTCGAAACTTCAGTGATGTTGCAGACGCTCGATACGCTGTGGAAAGAGCACTTAGCGGCGATGGACCATTTGCGTCAAGGTATTCACCTACGTGGTTATGCACAGAAGGATCCAAAGCAAGAGTACAAGCGTGAATCGTTTGAACTTTTCCAAGGGTTACTTGAAGCGTTGAAATCTGATGTGATCATGGTGTTGTCGAAAGTACGTGTCCAGGAAGAAGAAGAAGTGGAACGTATGGAAGCACAACGTATTGCTCAAGCACAGCAGGCAGCAAGTCACATTCAAGAGCACAGTGGTAGTGACTTGGATGAAGAAGCGCAGACGGCTGGGCAGCCTGTGACACGTGATCTACCAAAAGTGGGGCGTAATGAGCCTTGCCCATGTGGTAGTGGTAAAAAATACAAACACTGTCATGGACAAATTAATTAATCATTATGTCATGTTAAAAGAGTCGCTTAGGCGGCTCTTTTTTTGAGTATAATTTTTATTTTTCCTCTATTTTATAGGAGCATACAATGAAACGAACCCATATCGTCGCAGGTATTATTTTTAATGGTGATTGTAGTGAGGTGTATATTACCAAGCGTCCTGACGATCGTCATAAAGGCGGCTATTGGGAGTTCCCGGGTGGTAAAGTAGAAGCGGGTGAAACGATTGAGCAAGCGATGTCACGTGAGTTATTTGAAGAAATCGGCATCACGGTCACGGCTCAAGCTGAATATCAGCATCTTGCTTTTGATTATCCTGATAAATCCTTGGTATTTGATTTTATAACGGTTACTGAGTTTTCAGGGCAGCCATTTGGTAAAGAAGGTCAAATAGGGCGTTGGGTTGCAATTAACGAGCTTGCTCAATACCGTTTTCCAGAAGCCAATGTGCCAATCTTAGAGCAGATCGTAAAAGAGTATAGCTAAGCACTAGCCAGGCAAAACGATAGTTGTTAACTTAAGTGCACATAGTGGAAAAATAAATACATTTGCCCGACCAAGGGCGATATAACATGGAGAATTCGGCAATGGTAAGAATTGCAATTGCTGGCGCGGCTGGGCGTATGGGTCGAAACCTAGTCAAAGCGGCGCATAACAACCCGAAATCAAGCGTTGCCGCAGGATCAGAGCGAGCTGAGTCGTCATTAGTTGGTGTGGATATTGGTGAGCTGTGCTCGGAAGGACGATTTAATGTGGTTTTGGTGGATGATTTAACTCAGGCGATCGATGAGTTTGATGTCATCATTGATTTCACTGCGCCAAAAAGTACCTTAGCGAATATCGAACTGTGTAAGCAATATAATAAAAAAATTGTTATTGGTACGACGGGCTTTAGCGAAGAACAGCGTGCAAGTATCGATGAATCCGCGAAAGAGATCGCGATTGTTATGGCGCCAAACTATAGTGTTGGTGTCAACCTTGTCTTTAAGTTGCTAGAAAAAGCGGCACAAGTCATGGGCGAGTATTCGGATATAGAAATCGTTGAAGCTCATCACCGCCACAAAGTGGATGCCCCATCGGGAACGGCTATTGGTATGGGTGAAGCGATTGCAGGAGCAATGGGTAATAAATTAAGTGATGTTGCGGTATATGCCCGTGAAGGGATCACAGGCGAGCGTTCACGCGATGAAATTGGCTTTGCGACCATTCGTGCTGGTGACATTGTTGGCGAACATACTGCAATGTTTGCAGACATTGGTGAGCGCGTGGAAATCACTCATAAGGCAACAGATCGTATGACATTTGCGAATGGAGCGGTGCGTTCTGCTATTTGGTTATCCTCACAGCCTAATGGCTTCTATACCATGAGTGATGTCTTGTCTTTGAATTCTTTGTAATACATAATTATGCGCTAGCGATGCTGGCGCATATTTTTTAAGTGAACATTTTTCCTTTCAAGTTTTCCTTCCCTTTTTTGGTTTTTATTACGATCTTTTATTATATTTTTGAGGCGTTGATTATTAAATCTGATTGTCTTGATGATAACTGCATTATATTTCGCCTTGGTTATCGTTTGCTTTGTGTTGTATTTTGCATTGAATTCGGTGGTGTGGTTATTTTCTAGGGCTCTGTGTTTATGAACACGCTTTTATCAATAAAATACTCTGGAATCGATGTTTTTAGCTGTTATCTACTAAAAATTAAGGTAAAGCCAATAAAGTATGTGTTTATTTTTCACGAATTATTGACACTAATCACTGCACTCATTAGAATAGCGCCAATTTGTCTACTATCACTTAACGCTGACACTAAATGCGACAAGGAAGGCAATGATGAATCATAAATTAAATTTATTGCATTTTTATTCTGGAGGTTATCTTGAGTAAATCAGCACTGTTAGTCCTAGAAGATGGGACGGTGTTCCACGGAGTGTCCATCGGGGCAGATGGTTGTTCTGTTGGTGAAGTTGTTTTTAATACCTCGATGACGGGGTACCAAGAAATCCTCACTGATCCTTCCTATTCACAGCAAATTGTTACCTTAACTTATCCCCACATTGGCAATACCGGAACGAACTCCGAAGATGAAGAATCCTCAGCAGTTCATGCTCAGGGCCTTGTAATCCGCGATCTCCCTCTCCTTGCTTCTAATTTCCGTAATCAACAATCTCTTTCTGATTATCTTAAAGAACGTAATATCGTTGGTATTGCAGACATAGATACGCGTAAATTGACACGTATATTACGAGAGAAAGGAGCTCAAAATGGCAGTATCGTTGCGGGCGAGCATATTGATTCAGATTTAGCATTAGAAAAAGCCAAAGAGTTTCCTGGGCTTAAAGGCATGGATCTCGCAAAGGTCGTAAGCACGAAAGAAGCGTATGAGTGGAAGCAAGGATCTTGGACGTTAGAAGGCGGTTTGCCTGAAGAAAAAGCCGCCAGTGATTTACCTTACCATGTTGTCGCTTATGACTTTGGTGCTAAACGCAATATCCTGCGTATGTTGGTAGACCGTGGCTGCCGTTTAACCGTAGTCCCTGCGCAAACTCCAGCGGAAGACGTCTTAGCGTTAAATCCTGATGGTGTTTTCTTATCAAATGGTCCTGGTGATCCTGAGCCGTGTGATTATGCGATTAAAGCAACACAAACTTTCCTAGATAAAAATATCCCAATTTTTGGTATCTGTTTAGGTCACCAGATCTTAGCGTTAGCGTCGGGCGCGAAAACAGTGAAAATGAAGTTCGGTCACCATGGTGCAAACCACCCAGTGAAAGACATTGATCGTGATGTTGTGATGATTACCTCACAAAACCACGGTTTTGCTGCCGATGAAACCAGTCTACCTGAGTGCTTACGTGCAACGCACAAATCGTTGTTTGATGGGTCTCTACAAGGTATTCATCGCACAGATAAGCCAGCATTTAGTTTTCAAGGACACCCTGAAGCAAGCCCAGGTCCGCATGATGCTGCGCCACTCTTTGACCACTTCATTGAATTGATTCAACAACACAGCGCTTAATTGGGAGTAGTAAAACCATGCCAAAACGTACTGACATAAAAAGCATCCTAATTTTAGGTGCGGGTCCAATTGTTATCGGCCAGGCTTGTGAGTTTGACTACTCAGGCGCGCAAGCGTGTAAAGCTCTACGTGAAGAAGGTTATCGAGTTATTCTCGTGAACTCGAACCCTGCGACGATTATGACTGACCCAGAAATGGCTGACTCGACTTACATTGAGCCAATTCATTGGGAAGTTGTACGCAAAATCATTGAAAAAGAACGCCCAGATGCGGTTTTACCAACAATGGGTGGCCAAACGGCATTGAACTGTGCGCTTGAATTAGAAAAACAAGGTGTACTGGAAGAGTTCGGCGTCGAAATGATTGGCGCCACCGCCGACGCAATTGATAAAGCGGAAGATCGTTCTCGCTTTGATGCCGCTATGAAATCGATTGGCTTAGAATGTCCTCGTGCGGATACCGCGCATAGTATGGAAGAAGCCTATGAAGTTCTGAGCAATGTTGGTTTCCCATGTATTATTCGCCCTTCTTTTACTATGGGTGGTACCGGTGGTGGTATTGCGTATAACAAAGAAGAGTTCGATGAAATTTGTCATCGTGGTTTCGATTTATCCCCAACCAATGAATTACTGATTGATGAATCACTGATTGGTTGGAAAGAATACGAGATGGAAGTGGTTCGTGATAAGAACGATAACTGCATCATTGTATGTTCAATCGAAAACTTCGATGCGATGGGAATTCACACCGGTGACTCGCTCACAGTAGCTCCTGCGCAGACGCTTACGGATAAAGAATACCAATTAATGCGTAACGCTTCTCTCGCGGTTTTACGTGAAATCGGGGTTGAAACCGGTGGGTCGAACGTACAGTTTGGTATCAACCCAGATGATGGCCGTATGGTTATCATTGAGATGAACCCACGTGTTTCTCGTTCTTCTGCTTTGGCATCAAAAGCGACAGGTTTTCCTATTGCTAAAATCGCCGCTAAATTGGCTGTCGGCTTTACATTAGATGAATTGACCAACGATATTACGGGCGGTGCGACTCCGGCATCGTTTGAGCCAACCATCGATTATGTTGTTACTAAGATCCCTCGCTTCAACTTTGAAAAATTTGCTGGTTCAAATAACCGTTTGACTACGCAGATGAAATCCGTTGGCGAAGTGATGGCTATTGGTCGTAACCAGCAAGAGTCTCTGCAAAAAGCGCTCCGTGGCTTGGAAGTGGGAGCAACTGGTTTCGATAGCATGGTCGACCTTGAGTCACCGGATGCTTTGACGAAGATTCGTTATGAATTAAAAGAAGCCGGTGCTGAGCGTATTTGGTATATCGGTGATGCATTCCGTGCCGGTATGTCAGTGGAAGATGTTTTCCATCTTACCAATATTGATCGTTGGTTCTTGGTACAAATTGAAGACATCGTCAAATCAGAATCTGTTATTCAAGAAGGTGGTTTTGCTGGCCTAACCAAAGACGTATTACGTAATGTAAAACGTAAAGGTTTCTCTGATGAGCGTTTAGCCAAACTGCTTGGTGTGGCGCAAAAAGAAATTCGTCGTGTGCGAGAGCAACATGATATTCATCCGGTTTATAAGCGTGTTGATACCTGTGCGGCCGAATTCTCTTCAGATACGGCTTACATGTACTCCTCTTACGATGACGAGTGTGAAGCTGCCCCAACTGATCGTGACAAAATCATGGTAATTGGTGGTGGTCCTAACCGTATTGGTCAGGGTATTGAGTTTGATTACTGCTGTGTACATGCCTCACTAGCGCTGCGCGAAGATGGTTACGAAACCATTATGGTTAACTGTAACCCAGAGACGGTCTCTACTGACTATGACACATCTGACCGTTTGTATTTTGAACCGATTACGCTGGAAGATGTTTTAGCGATTGTACGTGTTGAAAAGCCGAAAGGTGTTATCGTGCAATACGGTGGACAAACGCCATTGAAACTCGCGCGCGAGCTAGAAGCAGCAGGTGTACCGATTATTGGTACTAGCCCGGATGCAATTGACCGTGCAGAAGATCGTGAACGCTTCCAACACGCTGTTGAACGCCTTGGTTTGAAACAGCCAGAAAATGCGACGGTAACCGCGCTTGATCAAGCGGTAGAAAAAGCCAAAGACATTGGTTATCCACTCGTCGTTCGCCCTTCTTACGTGTTGGGTGGTCGAGCAATGGAAATTGTTTATGATGAGCAAGACCTACGTCGCTACTTCAATGAAGCGGTGAGTGTGTCTCATGAATCACCAGTACTACTTGATCGTTTTCTTGACGATGCGACTGAAGTCGATATTGATGCGATTTGCGATGGTGAGCGTGTGCTGATTGGTGGCATCATGGAGCACATTGAACAAGCAGGTGTCCATTCTGGTGATTCAGCATGTTCATTACCCGCGTATACATTGAGTCAAGACATCCAAGATAGAATGCGTGTGGAAGTTGAGAAACTTGCGTTGGAATTGGGTGTGCGTGGTTTGATGAATACGCAGTTTGCGGTTAAAAATAACGAAATTTATTTGATTGAGGTTAACCCTCGTGCCGCGCGTACTGTGCCATTTGTCTCGAAAGCGACAGGAGTTCAGCTTGCGAAAGTGGCTGCTCGAGTGATGGTCGGTCAAACGTTAGAACAGCAAGGTTATACCAAAGAAGTCATCCCGTGTTATTACTCGGTGAAAGAAGTGGTCTTGCCGTTCAATAAGTTCCCTGGTGTTGATCCACTGTTAGGTCCGGAAATGCGTTCAACAGGTGAGGTGATGGGGATTGGTAAAACATTCGCCGAGGCCTTTGCCAAAGCAGAACTGGCTTGTGGCAATATTTACCCAGAAGGTGGCCGCGCATTATTGTCGGTACGTGAAGGTGATAAAGCTCGAGTGGTGGATGTAGCATCGCGACTGGTTGAGTTAGGTTACCAGTTAGATGCGACTCACGGTACGGCGGTAATTCTAGGTGAAGCTGGCATTAACCCACGCTTAGTTAACAAAGTGCATGAAGGTCGTCCTCATATTCTTGATCGTATTAAAAATAATGAATACACCTACATTGTGAATACGGCCGCAGGTCGTCAAGCGATTGAAGATTCGAAAGTACTTCGTCGCGGCGCATTGGCTGAGAAAGTAAACTACACCACAACACTGAATGCCGCATTCGCGACGTGTATGGCGCATAAATCTGATGCGAAAGCAGAAGTACACTCGATTCAAGAGTTACATGCTCAGTTTACCACCACACGTGATTAATGCTTTTAAGGTGTGTTGCTAAATTAAGTCGTACTGGCTAATCGTGGTGCGATAATAGTGAAACGAAAGCCTACTCATATGAGTAGGCTTTTTTATGGATAAGAGTGACGCAATCAAGCTTTATTCCATTGATTAGTCATGTCGCTTTACGTGGATTATTGCTATATTCCTGAGCCAATTACAACGCTAACTTTTCAATTAATAAGTGAATCATTCATGGACGTGCACGTTACTCTCGAAGTTTTAATCATGCTGTTTTTTGTTGCTTGCGCAGCAGGATTTATTGACGCGATTGCCGGCGGTGGTGGACTTATCACCTTACCTGCATTACTGGCCGCTGGAGTTCCGCCTACTCAGGCATTGGGGACGAATAAGCTACAAAGCTCATTTGGTAGTTTTTCGGCGTCTCTGTATTTTATTCGCAAAGGTCATGTCAGTTTAAAAGAAATGCTCGTACCGATTATCTGTACTTTTATCGGAGCGGCGAGTGGAGCAGAGCTGGTTCAACATATTGATTCATCGATACTGACAACCTTAATTCCGGGTCTTTTAGTGGCGATTTCGCTGTATTTTCTACTCGCCCCACAGACTCGCCCAGAAAGTACGCGTAAACCCATGTCGATGAATGTGTTTGCGCTCGTCATTGGAACCAGTGTTGGTTTTTATGATGGATTTTTTGGCCCAGGGACTGGATCTATTTTTGCCATATGTTTCGTGCTATTAGGACAATTCACTTTAGTAGAAGCGACAGCGAGAACGAAAATTCTCAACTTCACTTCAAATATTGCCGCATTGACTTTCTTTCTCATTGCTGGCTTACCAATTTGGGAAATTGGATTAGTGATGGCCGCAGGGCAGTTTATTGGTGGACGTTTAGGCGCGACGGTAGTGATTTCTAAAGGTACCAAATGGATTCGTCCTTTAGTCATTGTGATGTCGATGCTCATGGCGATGAAATTGTTATGGGAACAACACCAAGATTGGCTGCTGTCTTTTGTTTAAACTGTCACGACGAACCACCACTAAAATGGTCTATCAATAAAAAAGGTTAAGCGTAAATACGCTTAACCTTTTTTATTTCGCTTATGTCATTAATAGACCTAGACGCAACTTTTATTACTGGCCACTTGTCTCGCAGGGAAGTGATGGCTAGGTGTGACAAATTCATCTTGCGCTGTAATAGTTTGCAGTTCCCATTCACCACTGTCGGCAGTTTGCTTTAAAATGCCATGCACGGCGTTATGACAATGTTGGTAAGCTTGAAGTGGGCTCCAGCCTTTCAATAAACCAGCAGTAAATGTCGCGGTAATTAAATCACCAACACCGACCGGTTCTTTGTTCATTTTATACAAAGGTCGTGAGGCTAAATAAATGGCGTCAGGAGTCGCAAGTAATAAATTAAACTGCTCATTGCCAATACCATATAAATGTTTAGCGACTACAATATTCGGCCCTTTGGCTAAAGCGCGTCGGCTAGCTTCAATAGCATCATCTAAACTGTTAATTGGCATTTGTGCGATAGTTTCTAATTCAAATTGGTTAGGAACAATCACATCTGCGACGGGAATAAGTGTATTCACGATTTGCTGAGTAATGCCCGGCGCAACCAGACAACCTTTGCCTGGGTTATTCATCACAGGGTCGCAGATATACACCACGTTAGGGTTGTGTTGTTTAACGTGACGTACCGTATCAGCGATGACAGAACATTGCTCTGGTGTGCCTTGGTAGCCTGTAACAATGGCTTGGCATTGTTGCCAGATATTAAGGTTATCTAAGCCTTGCACCACATCTTTTATTTCATCGGCGCTAAACGCTCGACCTGTCCATCCTTCCATGTAGTGGGTGTGGTTTGAAAATTGGACCGTATGAATTGGCCACACTTCGAACCCCATTCGCTGCATTGGAAAAACAGCACTACTATTACCCGCATGCCCATAACTGACATGTGATTGAATGGATAGAATCCCTTGCATAACTATGTGTCTCTTACAGTATTCAATATAAACAATATACGGGGTATTACCGCGATATTGATGGCTAACTGTTCATCCAGAACGGTCTATTCATTATAGGCTACACCGATTAAAACAAAAGAGACAGTAAAATTTTAATTGTGATTTTTTATTCATAATTATAGAAATAAAATTCAATTACCTATTAAGGGCGAAAATGGGTAAAGATAAATGCCAACGTATTGCACCGAGACGAATTATCAGTGTCGCGCTAATGCAAGAAAGCAGAGCAACCGATGATGAATAGCCAAAATAAATTGCTAATGTATGGAAAATACCACCAATAATACATGCGGTTGCATACACTTCACGGCGCAAAACCATTGGGATTTCACGAGCTAAAATATCGCGAATGATTCCGCCACCACAACCCGTCAGTACACCCATAATAATCGCGACAAATGAGGAGCCTTGATAAGCTAGCGATTTATCAACCCCAATTCCGACGAATACGGCAAGACCGATGGCATCACACACGGGTAAAATCCACCATGCAATACGTTTGGGTCTGCGGACGATCAGCATGGTTAGCACACTGGTAATGAGAATATCCCAAAGATACGCTGTATCACGAATCCAAAATACTGGCGTAGCACCAAGCGCAATGTCACGCATCGTTCCCCCGCCAATGGCGGTCACCCCCGCAAGAACTATGACTCCAAATGGATCCATGCGCAGTCTACCAGCAAGTAAGACGCCAGAAATGGCAAATACGGCGGTACCAAACAAGTCGATAAAATACAGTAATGATGTATCCACAAGTTTTACTCTCAAATAATGGGGGAAATCAACGAGGGCGAATTGTAAGGGATTTGAGACGGCTATCGCTAGTCTTTTCTTACTCGGTCAAGATATTTACAGACCTGCTCTACGGCGTTTAAAGTACGTGGTGTTGCACGATTTAACCAATCTGCATTGAGCGTCCACACGTGATGGTGTTGAAACGCTGATAATTCATTTTGCCAGTTATCCCAGAGCTGCATTGCGTTAGGATGTGCAGAAAACATCACCTGTGGTTGCGCTAACAGAACTTGTTCTAGACCAACTTGTGGGTATGGACTAGGGCTACTCGCAAACACATTCACGCCGCCGCATAGGGTAAAAACGGCACTGGGCCAACTGTCTTTTGCCATGGTTATAAGCGGCTTAGCGCTAATTTGATAAAAATAGCGAACAGGAGATGCGTCTTGATAACGCTGCCTGAGAGCATTAAGTTGCTCCATAAATTGCTTAGCATTATTGAGGCCCGTTTGTGGATGGCTGGCGTAGTGACTTAAATGCCGAATATGCTCGGCGATATCGTCGAGGTGCTTAATGGAAGCCGGATAAACATTAAATCCCATATTTTTAAGCTGCGCGATAACTTTGGGCGGGTTGCCTTCAGGCCAACTGATGATTAAATCGGGTTGGAGCGCAATAATGCGATCCACATTGATGCCTTTAAAATTAGCGACGCGTTCAATATGTTTTGCCGCTGGTGGGTAATCGCTTGCTTGACTCACGCCGACTAACTGCGAACCCAGCCCGGCAGCAAAGGCAAGCTCTGTCGCATGAGGCGATAAACTAATAATACGGTGCGCGGCCGAGGCGAAAGAAGAGAGCGCGCACAAAACCACGCAGGTAAGTACCCGGGGAAAGGTGCTGGCCACTCTATATCCCATGTAATATCGCGGCCGTTATTAGGCTCTGCAGCATAATCCAAGCACAGGTTCGCCAAGCAAGTAAAGATTGCAATTGGGAAAGATGAATAGCGGCAGGGGCAATTCTTCCACCCACTTTACTACGTAAGGATTTTTGTGAGCCATAAATTGCTGGGCCACCTAGCGCTAATTCGAGTTTGCAGCCGATAATGCATAGTAGCCATGCAGGACCGGGCAGCGGCCAAGTTGGTATCTGCTCTGCAGCACGTGACCAGGTATGACGCATATTCTTGCCAAGCAAAAGAAGTAGGCTAAATAAGCGCAGCGGAATAAAATCTAATACCGCAACCACGCGTACAATCGGTAACCCAAACGGAGCATACTCTTGACGACTTGGTGACCAGGCGCGTGCGAGCTCAGCTAATAAGCGATAAGTCAGTGCCCCAATGCCGCCTAAAATGGCATACCAAAATAATACGCAGATTACATTGCGGCCAAACCCCATGATTAATGTTTCTGCACTGGCTTTTCCTAAGCCTAGCGCCGATAACGTTTGAGTGTTGCGATTAACATAAGGAGCAAGCTCTTGACGGGCGGTGACTTTATCTTGCGCCGATAGTGCTGTAATTAACTTTCTAGATAAAGTTTCTTGCGTGCGCCAATCTAAGGATAATAAAAGTAATGCTAATTCAAAAAGGATCGGTTGCCAGACTAATGTTTTGAGCGCATATAGCACGGCAATGGCGGGGATTATCATAAATAGCCAAGCTAAGGTACCACTCAAATAAGATTGTTGGTAGTGATGCTGCCGGTTTACTTTGCTGGCCAGAAGCTCTGCAAATTTATGCCAAAGTGTCACTGGATGAGCGGAGTGAGGAATTGGAATTAATAGGTGAAAGAGCAACGCCCCCCATAATGCGAGGAGCGAGCCATTGGCATAAATTAGATGAAGATAGGCTTCCATGCGTGTCTCTATCTATTTCATCAATTCAAGCATTTTAAATACCATATCTGATGAGCTTTGCGCTGCAAGAGGCAAGAACTCGTCAAATGACATTGGAGACTCTTTATTGGCGACATCAGAAATAGCGCGCACGACAACAAAGGGAACATGACATTGATGACAGGTTTGGGCGATAGCAGAGGCTTCCATTTCGACAGCGACAGCGGTTGGAAAATGCTTACGAATGTAGTCTTGTTGGTCTTGTCGACACACAAAGGCATCGCCGGTACAGATTAAACCGCGCACCGCATGTTTACCTTCACTTTGTTGCAGAGCTTGGTCAGCAATTGCCATTAGCTTTTCATCCGCGAAATAAGCCGCAGGTTGACCTGCCATTTGCCCCATTTCATAGCCAAATGCTGTCACGTCAGCATCATGGTGGCGAACTTCACTTGAGATAACCACATCACCCATAGTTAATGACGCATCAAAACCGCCAGCAGAACCCGTATTAATCACGACATCAGGTTGATAGTCGTTAATTAATATAGCTGTTCCGACGGCTGCCGATACTTTACCAATACCAGACTGTAATAAGACGACTTCTTGACCGTTAATTTGGCCAGCATAATACGTACCGCCGGCTTTATTCATTTCGGAAACATTCTGCATTGCGTTTTTTAGGATAGCGACTTCTTGTTCCATCGCACCAATAATGCCAATTTTCATGGGAGAATCTCTTTTTATTAATAGGGGAAACTAACCGTAGTTTACCATGACCGTGCGCGGATAATCGAGGCTAGGGGGACTCTAATAACCCAGCTTGAGCTAACTTTGTGCGTAGCTGTTCTACACGGCCTCGATTACTGCCAAGATCGAGATATTGATCGCGTGTCTCTGAGCGTACGATCAGTTGATAATCGTCGAGTCTTAATTCTAGATCATCAATGGCGTTAAAAAAGGAGGAGGCACATTCAATACGTAAATAATCTGTGCTGGCATCAGCAACATGCGTATTTGGAAGAGAAAGTACGACACGCTGCACATGCTTCATCGTTACACCAGGGCGCAGTATAAAAGGAGCGAGATAATGTGCTGGACGTGGATCGATAGTGGATACACAACTGACTGCTTGGGAGTCGCATAGTAAGGCGGTGCGATCTTGTTCAGGTTCGCTACCTCGGCTGCAGCCAACCAGAAGAAGCGGAAAAATCATGACAGCCCATGGAGCTAATTTAGCAGTATTGCGTATACGGTTTGGTGACATTGAAAACGCCATATTATGGTTCATGATTAAAATTATAGACTTAGATATAAAAAAAGGATCCATATTACTATGAACCCTTTTAGTATAAGTCTGTTCGCTATGGAATGGAGTTACACCTCCAAGAAATCCATAATGCCGTCAGCGGCTTTACGACCTTCGTCAATGGCAGTAACAACCAGATCCGATCCGCGTACAATATCACCTCCAGCAAAGATTTTCTCGTTACTTGTCTGATATTTAAAAGTTTGATCAAACGGAGCTTTAATGCAACCACGTGAATCGACATCGACACCATAAGGTTCTAACCACGCCATGTTATGGGGTTTGAAACCAAAGGCCATGATGACGGCATCGGCATCAAGAATGTATTCACTACCCGGTACTGGTTCTGGTCGACGACGTCCTGCTTCGTCTGGCTCACCCAAAGCGGTTTTGACGACTTTGACGCCCGTCACTTTACCTTGAGGGTTAACTTCTAGACCAAGAGGTTGCAGGTTGAATTGGAAATCAACGCCTTCTTCACGTGCATTTTTCACTTCACGGCGAGAACCTGGCATGTTTTCTTCATCACGGCGATAGGCACACACGACACTGCTGGCACCTTGACGAATGGAGGTGCGAACACAGTCCATCGCCGTATCACCACCACCAAGGACGACGACTTTTTTATTGACCATATCGATATAAGGTTGCTCGTTTTCTAATCCCATTACACTATAAGTGTTAGATACTAGGAACGGCAGGGCATCGTACACACCTTCAGCATCTTCATTATCAAGACCTGCGCGCATGTACTTGTATGTCCCGACACCTAAGAAGACGGCATCAAACTCATCGACTAAATCTTGCATAGCCACATCTTTGCCGACTTCTGTATTTAAACGAAATTCCACGCCCATCTCAGTGAAAATACGACGACGGTTTTCCATGACGCCTTTTTCCAATTTGAATGATGGTATCCCAAAGGTCAGTAGGCCACCAACTTCTGGGTAGCGATCAAAAACGACAGGTTTTACGCCGTTACGTACTAATACGTCTGCCGCCGCGAGGCCAGCAGGACCTGCGCCAATCACCGCCACTTTTTTATCGGTCCATGTCACATGTGACATGTCGGGTTTCCAGCCCATTTCAAACGCTTTATCGTTAATGTACTTTTCAACATTACCAATGGTCACGGCACCAAAATCATCGTTGAGTGTACACGATCCTTCACATAACCGATCTTGTGGGCATACTCGGCCACACACTTCCGGTAAGCTATTGGTTTGGTGAGAAAGTTCAGCCGCTTCTAAAATACGGCCTTCATTCGCGAGCTTTAACCACTGTGGAATGTAGTTATGCACTGGGCATTTCCATTCACAGTATGGGTTACCGCAATCTAAGCAGCGATCGGCTTGCGCTGTGGCTTGTTGTTTTGTAAATGGTTCGTAGATCTCTACGAACTCAATTTTACGAACCTCAATCGGCTTCTTTGCCGGATCGACGCGGCTTACGTCGATAAACTGATACACATTCTGGCTCATGATTTGGCTCCTTCCAATTACTGTGCTTGAACACGAAGTTCAGCGGCACTACGGCTTTGGTGACCCAAAAGCGTTTGCAGATCCGCCGCTTGCGGTTTGATGAGGTAGAACTTAGGAATCCATTCGTCAAAATTAGCGAGGATGGTTTCAGCATGGGCTGATCCCGTCTGCTCTAGATGCTCTGCGATCAAACCACGCAGATGTTCTTGGTGGATATACAAATCTTCCAGAGAAATGGCTTCTGCCGACTCTTGGTTAACACGTCCTGTAAATTCATTATCTTGGTCAAGAACGTAAGCAAATCCGCCTGTCATACCGGCACCAAAGTTGACGCCAGTACGCCCGAGAATCGCCACGACACCACCTGTCATATATTCACACGCATTATCGCCAGCGCCTTCGATGACTGCAATCGTGCCTGAGTTACGCACACCAAAACGTTCACCAGCTTTACCTGCTGCAAATAATTTACCGCCAGTTGCGCCGTATAGACAGGTGTTACCGATAATGGTCGCTTCGTTACACGTAAAGGCAGTACCTTGGTGTGGTTTGATGACGAGTTTACCGCCAGCCATGCCTTTACCCACGTAGTCGTTGGCATCACCTGTTAGGTTGAGTTCCACACCACCGGCATTCCAAACACCGAAAGATTGGCCTGCTGTACCTTCTAGTACCACACGAATCGGTTCTCCAGCCAGTCCTTGGTTGCCATAGCGCCGTGCTATTTCACCCGAAAGCTGAGCCCCGATTGAACGATCGGTGTTAATCACGCTGTAATACAGATCCGTGGATTCTTTCCGCTCGACAAAAGGTAGGGCATCTTTAACTAAGCGTTCATTGAACTCACCGCTATCAAAGGGAGTATTTGGCTCTGTACAGAAAAGCGGCAAGCCTTCAGGAGAGACTGGCGCTTCTAAGATATTGGAGAGATCCAATTTGCTTTGCTTCGCAGTCATGCCTTCGATGACTTCAAGTAAATCGGTACGCCCAATTAAATCTGTCAGTTTTTCTACGCCTAATTGTGATAGGTAACCGCGTACTTCTTCAGCTAATCCGCTGAAGTAGTTCATAACCATTTCCGGCAAGCCTTTAAAGAACTGTTTACGTAAGGTTTCATCTTGCGTAGCAACGCCCGTTGCACAGTTATTTAAGTGACAAATACGTAGGAATTTACAGCCCATTGCAACCATAGGCGCAGTACCAAAGCCAAAACTTTCTGCGCCAAGAATTGCGCCTTTCACCACATCGAGGCCAGTTTTTAAACCGCCATCCACTTGTAAGCGGATTTTATGACGTAGGCCATTGGCGACAAGGGCTTGTTGGGTTTCTGCCAAGCCAAGTTCCCATGGGCAGCCCGCATATTTTACCGACGTTAATGGGCTTGCAGCGGTGCCACCATCGTAACCAGAGATGGTGATCAAATCCGCGTACGCTTTTGCAACACCAGTAGCAATCGTGCCGACACCTGGTTCTGAAACCAACTTAACGGAGACTAATGCTTGTGGGTTCACTTGTTTTAAATCGAAGATAAGCTGGGCTAAATCTTCAATCGAATAAATATCGTGATGAGGCGGTGGTGAAATAAGTGTGACGCCTTGTACTGAATGGCGCAATTTAGCGATTTCAGCCGTGACCTTATGACCAGGTAACTGGCCACCTTCGCCGGGTTTGGCCCCTTGGGCGACTTTAATCTGAATGACATCAGCATTGGTCAGGTAGTGTGGCGTAACACCAAAACGGCCTGATGCGACTTGTTTAATACGTGAGTTACGCTCAGTACCAAAACGCAGCGGATCTTCACCGCCTTCTCCAGAGTTAGAGAAGCCGCCTAAGCGGTTCATTGCGGTGGCAAGAGCTTCGTGCGCTTCTGGGCTTAAGGCACCAATCGACATTGCCGCAGAATCAAAACGTTTGAAAAGATTCGTTGCCGGCTCGACATTCTCTAGTGGTGTCGTTTGTTGTGACGGTTTGAGTTTCATCATGTCACGCAACATCGCGATAGGGCGCTTGTTGACGTTTTCTGCATAGGTTGTGTAGTCCTGTGCATCGCCAGATTTTACCGCACTTTGTAGCGTCTGAACCACATCTGGGTTATAAGCATGATATTCGCCGCCATGCACGTATTTCAGTAAACCACCGTGATCTATGGATTTACGTTTAGTCCATGCTTTACGTGATAGGTTCTGCAAATCTTGTTGGAAATCCGCGAAATCTGCACCTTCGATACGGCTCATGACCCCTTTAAAGCACAGTTCAACCAAGTCAGAGCTTAGACCTACGGCTTCAAATAGTTGCGAGCAACGATAAGACGCGACGGTTGAAATGCCCATTTTAGACATAATTTTGTATAGGCCTTTATTGATGCCGTATTGATAGTTTTGCATTACCGTGCGGTAATCTTTATCAATGGCGCCATCATCGACCAACTTACCTAATGTTTCATAAGCAAGGTATGGGTAAATAGCGGTTGCGCCAAAACCAAGTAATACCGCGAATTGATGCGGATCTCGGATTGCCGCACTTTCTACAATAATATTGGCATCACAACGCAGCTGAGTGGCAATTAAACGTGTTTGAATCGCCCCTACCGCCATTGCGGCAGGAATTGGCAGTTTGCCTTTTTCCAGGTTGCGATCGGATAAAACGAGCAAAACGCAGCCATTACGTACAAGCTGTTCGGCGTGATCACACAAGTCCACTACTGCTTGTTTAAGGTCCGTTGTATTTGGATCGTATTGAATATCAATGACTTCATGGCGGTAATGCTCGGTACTAAGACTCATCAGCTGTTGCATGTCAGAGTACAACAATACGGGTGAATCAAAGGTCACACGATACGCATGGCCATCTGTTTCGTTGAAAACATTCATTTCCTGGCCAATACACGTCGCGAGAGACATGACGTGTTTTTCGCGCAGTGGATCAATCGGCGGGTTGGTGACCTGAGCAAACTTCTGGCGGAAGTAATCGGTAATCAAGCGCTCTTTTGACGACAATACGGCCATTGGCGTGTCATCACCCATAGAGCCAACGGCTTCTTGCCCCATATCACCCAATACGCGCAGCACTTGATCGACTTCTTCATTGCTCATCGCGAATTGTTTTTGATAGGTTTCGAGTTGTGATTCATCAAAAACACGACTGCCGACTTCATCATCAGGCAGCGCAGAAAATGGCGTGAGTGGATAGACACATTCGTTGAGCCATTCACGGTAAGGATGACGAACTTTTAAGTCGTTATCAATTTCCCAAGACTGCCACAATTTGCCTTCTTTGGTATCAATAACCAGTAATTCGCCCGGCCCTACGCGACCTTTTTCAGCGACTTCATCAGGGGCATAATCCCAGATGCCGACTTCGGAGGCGAGAGTAATTAGCTTATCTTTAGTGATCACGTAGCGAGCAGGACGTAGGCCATTACGGTCTAGGTTACATGCGGCGTAGCGACCATCTGAGAGAACGATCCCGGCTGGGCCATCCCATGGTTCCATGTGCTTAGAGTTAAAGTCATAGAACGCGCGTAAATCATCATCCATATCTGGATGGTGCTGCCAAGCGGGCGGCACAAGTAAGCGCATTGCTCGGAAGAGATCCATACCACCTTGCAAGAGCAACTCAAGCATATTATCTAAGCTGGATGAATCAGACCCGGTTTCATTGACGAATGGCGCCGCGCTTTGTAGATCTGGAAGTAGAGGCGAAACAAATTTATAGGCACGCGCACGAGCCCATTGACGGTTACCTTGAATGGTATTGATTTCACCGTTATGTGCAAGATAACGAAATGGCTGAGCCAAAGGCCAGCGAGGCTGAGTATTGGTTGAAAAGCGCTGGTGGAATAAACAAATTGAGGCTTCCATACGCAGATCGGCCAAATCGAGATAAAACCTTGGCAGATCGGCAGGCATACACAAGCCTTTATAGATGATGACCTGCGTAGACAGTGAGCAGATATAGAAATCATCATCTTGGGTAATTTGTTTCTCGATACGACGACGAGCAATATAAAGACGGCGTTCAATATCGCGCTCTTGCCAACCAGCAGGTGCTGATACGAAAACCTGCTGAATATTAGGTAATGAAGCGGTAGCGATTGGCCCAAGGACTTTAGCGTTAGTTGGCACATCACGCCAGCCAACCACTTTCATGGTTTCCTGCTCAAGCTCTTTATTAATGATATCTCGTGCGAATTGAGCTTTGGTTGGATCCTGACTTAAGAAAATCATACCAACGGCGTACTGTTTACCGAGTTTCCATTGGTTTTCTTCTGCGATAAGACGCATGTATGAATCAGGTTTTTGCAGTAATAGACCACAGCCATCACCAGTTTTGCCATCAGATGCGATGCCGCCACGGTGAGTCATTCGGTCAAGTGCAGAGATGGCAGTACGAACCAGTTTATGACTTGGTTGGCCTTCCATATGCGCAATTAAGCCGAATCCGCAGTTATCTCTTTCAAAGCTTGGATCATAAAGAGCCATTGCAATTCTCCCTTCTTGCCTTCTATGTCTTCCAGACAGTAAATGACTATATATTCTTATAAGTTGTATATGTATGAGTGTTTATATTAAAAAAATGACTAAAAAATTAAATGGTCATATAAAAAAAACTCATACTGAGACGACAAATTATAGCTTATTGCCTCAAAGGTCAAGCAGATGCTTTGAAATCTCAGTTTCAGCAGTTTTCTTTTTTATGGTTTTTAATTAATCCAATAAAATCATATGCTTGACTTTCTATGTGCTATACAAATGTTACATAAAAGTCAGTGATTTATATATAAAAACGAGTGATAAAAGTAGGGGGAAATTTTTCGTTATCAATAACTCATGGGGTGATATTTTGGTTTTTAGCTTTTATTTTAGTGTTAATCACTATTTTTTATCGATAAATTAGTGTTTTTTATCAAATGCACAGAGCGCTTTTGTCTTAGGAATTTATAATCCACTGAATGGAGTTGAGTATGTCATTCTTTAAGTGAGAGATTATGCATTTTGCTTATGGATGAAGGTAAGAGGAAGGAAATAATATCAATCAATGGCTTTATTAAAGAGAGAGAGTATCAATATAACTCTTCTCTCTACGACCTATCATAACAATCTGAGTGTGGTGTGCTTAGCGTTCTTCTTCTGGAATAGAGCGAACGGCTTTGGCTGGGTTACCCACGGCAATATGGTATGCCGGAACATCTTTAGTGACCACGCTACCTGCGCCAATAATCGCGCCTTCTCCGATAGTGACACCAGGTAGCACAATCACGCCGCCTCCAATCCATACATTGGAGTTAATCGTAATCGGTTCTGCCCAGCCAATATGCTGATTGCGTGTTGCCACGTCGATAGGGTGATGCGCGGTATAAATTTGCACGTTAGGCCCGATAAACACATTGTCACCAATGGTTACTGGCGCACAATCGAGTAAAGTGAAGTTAAAATTAATGAACACATGATTACCTATGGTGGTATTAATACCGTAATCAATATTCATATGTTTTTCAAAGTGAACATCTTCTCCAATACTGCCAAATATGGCCTTTAACAAGCGCTGTTGGTTGGTATGGTCTTCACGATGTAACTCATTATATTCAGCCGCAAGAGTACGGGTGTTATTACGAATACGAATAAGTTCTTCATCGTTAATTGGGTAATGATTACCAGCTAGCATATCGTCTAATGCGCTCATACGGGGTCTACTCTTAGTTAATTGCTCATCTATGCATGTCACTATACAAGGGCGTGGGGTGATAAACAGCGAGCTATCTCTATGTTTTAAGTCATTAAAATAATTTTGATATTCAGGTATAACATCGCTTTGATGATGGTAATCAGGCATATCTACGCTTATGCTAGAGCCGATAGGTCGTCGTGTGATGACCATCCTGACGATGATGATTAAAAACGATAAACTGTCCCTAATTCATTCCTTTGGAGTTCCGAATGAAACCCATAAAAAATTTAGCCCAATACTATGTCGATCTCCTGGTTAAATTAGGTATTTTGCGGTTTTCTATTTTACTGGCTTTGGCATTAGTCGCATTAGCGGTTGTGGTCCAAGTTGGTATTACTTTGGCGTTAAAAGGGCGCGTAGATAATATCGATATTGTACGGTCAGTTTTTTTTGGCCTGTTAATCACGCCGTGGGCCGTGTATTTCTTGTCCGTTGTGGTTGATCAATTGGAAGAGTCGAGACAGCGCTTAGCGAAGCTTGTTTCTAAACTTAAAGACATGCGATCGCGGGATCAGGAGTTAAATCAAAAATTACAACAAAATATTGTTAAGTTAAATCAAGAGATTGAAGAGAGAATTAAAGCAGAAGAAGCCAGAGAAATGGCGATGCTTGATTTGGAAAATGAAGTTCTTCAGCGTGAAAAAACACAATTGGAATTGGCAGAGAGTACCGCTTTGCTGCGTTCTTTCATTGATACCTCTCCTGATCTGATTTATTACCGTAACGCTAATGGGGTATTTTCTGGCTGTAACCGTGCGATGGAAGAGCTGACTGGACGCACGGAAAGTCAATTAGTGGGATTAACGCCTTGGGATGTCTACAGTGAGGACATTGCCAAACCTATCGTCGAAACCGATCAAGAAGTGTTTAATAATGATCGTGCAGTGACTTATGAGCAGTGGATGGAATACCCAGATGGCACTAAAAACTATTTTGAATTGCGTAAAGTGCCTTTTTATAGCAAAGAAGGAGATCATCTAGGATTGGTGGGGTTTGGACGCGACATCACTGAACGTAAACATTATGAAGAATCGTTAGAAAAAGCCAGCCGTGATAAGACAACGTTTATTTCGACTATTAGTCATGAGTTAAGAACGCCATTAAATGGCATCGTAGGGCTAAGTCGTATTTTGTTGGACTCTTCGTTGACAGAAGAACAGCGCAAGTACATGCAAACCATCAATGTAAGTGCAGTAACATTAGGTAATATCTTTAATGATATTATCGATATGGATAAGTTTGATCGCCGGAAACTTGAACTATTGCCGGCTGCTTTGGATTTTGAAGAGTTTGTGCTTGAAATCGAAAGTTTATCGGGATTGATGGCGGAACAAAAAGGGCTGCGTTTTGATTTAGATCGTTTGACGGATTTGCCTAAATTTATTGAAGTCGATGCAACCCGTTTACGTCAGGTATTGTGGAATGTGATCAGCAATGCGATGAAGTTTACCAAAGAAGGTGGTGTGGTGATGACCGTTAGTGCCGAAGTCGCTGATGGAAGCGCTGATATCACTATGGAAGTTGAAGATACCGGGATCGGCATTCCAGAAGCAGAAATTGATAATATTTTTGCCATGTACTACCAAGTGAAATCAGGGAAAGATAATTTACATGCTGTCGGAACCGGAATTGGTTTGTCGGTTTCTCGCCAATTAATGAATTTGATGGATGGTGATATTCACGTCAGTAGTGAAGAAGGATTTGGCAGTACTTTTACCATCAATATTCATGTGCCTTTAGCGCAAGATCAGTCGCTTAAACCTTCAGACAAAGAAGGGGTAACACGCTCTTTGAATATTTTTATGGTGGAAGACATTGAATTAAATATCACGGTTGCGCAGTCTTTATTAGAAAACTTAGGGCATCAAGTGACCGTAGCCATGACAGGTAAACAAGCGTTAACGGAATTTTCCCCAGAGTTGTATGACTTAGTATTTTTAGATATTCAATTACCGGACATGACGGGATTCGATATTGCTCGTCATTGGCGAGAGCAGTATACCTCGTTACCTCCACTGGTGGCATTGACCGCGAATGTATTAAAAGATAAAGAAGAATATATTAAGCAAGGTATGGATGCTGCGATCAGTAAACCACTGTCTGTAAGTGCGGTGTACAATGTATTAGAACGTGTCGCGGGTTCTCAAAGTTCTACCCCCGTCAATGAAAAAGTTGAACAAGAAGAAGATCTCATAATGGGTGATGAAATTTACCAAAGGCTTCTGGATACAGATATGTTAGAGTCTTATATAGGTATTGTCGGCGTCCAGCCCATACTGGATAGTATTACGTTATTTGAAGAAATGATGCCTGCATACCTTAAGGTACTTGATTCAAATATGGTGGCAAAAGATCAGGCAAATATTGTTTCTGAAGCTCATAAAATTAAAGGGGCAGCAGGTTCGATAGGGTTACAACATATCCAACGTGTTGCCCAGCAAGCTCAATCATCAGAGAGCCCAGTATGGTGGCAAAATATTAGCGATTGGGTTGATGAAATAAAAAATGAATATCAATACGATATTGAAATACTTAAACAGTGGTTAGCGCAAAGGAAATAATATGAAAAGACTGATCGCAATAGCTTTAGCCGTCGCTTTGTCAGCTTGTTCGTTTTCACCACAAGTGGATTGGAAGCAGGGCAGCTTAGCTGAATTAGCAAAAATTGATATTCAGTTAAAAAGTAATCTCTGGACAGATCAAATGCCGACGATGTCCAAAGATACTAAGACTAAAAACCTCAATGGGACGCTAACGTTAGAAACCTCTGGCGGCTTACCTGCGGATCTCACGGTCAAGCAAATTGTCTTTAAACAAGGTGATGCGACTTGGAATATCGATGGTGAAACGGTCGAATTGCGCACGCAAAGTGAAAATGTCTGGGAAGCGGTGTTTGAAAGCGGTATTAAGCTTAACCTCGATCAGCCGGTATCGGTGGCGCTAGCGCTAGATGATGATGGACAAGAAGTTTGGTTGGTTGAGCACAATGTCGGTATCGATAAAGTTTACTGAGATCCATTTAGTTAATCACTAAAATAAAAAAACCCGTGGATAACGGGTTTTTTTATTGCGTATTTGATGAGGAAATTAATACTCAATATCGCCACAAAAGCGATAGCCCTCGCCATGAATCGTTGCGATAATTTCTGGCGTTCCAGCCACTGATTCGAAGTGTTTACGAATGCGTCGGATGGTTACATCAACCGTGCGATCATGTGGTTTAAGATCTCTACCTGTCATTTTCTTCAGCAAATCGGCACGAGTTTGAATCTTGCCGGGATTTTCACAAAAGTGTAAAAGGGCGCGAAATTCAGAGCGAGGTAACTTGTAGCTTTCCCCATTAGGGTTAAACAATGAACGGCTATTAATATCTAAAACCCACCCATTAAATTCATACTTCTCGACGCTATGAGCTTCTTCTTGCGCTTCACCTGCATTCATAGAACGATTTAAAAGGTTACGTGCACGAATCGTTAGCTCACGTGGGTTAAACGGCTTGGTTATGTAGTCGTCCGCCCCAATTTCTAGGCCAAGAATTTTATCAACTTCATTATCACGGCCTGTTAAGAACATTAATGCCACACTTGCTTGTTCTCTTAACTCACGAGCGAGTAAAAGGCCATTCTTACCTGGTAAGTTAATGTCCATAATAACCAAGTTAATGGGGTGTTCTGAGAGCAAGGTATGCATATCTTCACCGTTACTTGCTTCAAAAACAGTGTATCCCTCTGCTTCGAAAATACTCTTGAGAGTGTTACGAGTCACTTGTTCATCTTCAACAATAAGAATCTGCGGGGTTTGCATTAGCGGTACCTAAAATTGTGAATTAACTGTGCTGATAGAACGCATGCTGAAATACAGTATCATACACAGCAATAGTGATCGAAAAGTCGCCTGAGAACAAGCTCTGCACATGATATGTTACTTGTCGTTTACGTGCATGGGCTGGGCTATATGAGCGTTTCCATCAGTCTTTTAGAAGGATTCTATATTGTTAACAGCATGCTAACAACGACCAAATGTTAATTCTCAATGCTTTGTTGATTTACATCAAGAGATGTAAGTTAATCGTTATTAATCCTCTAATGATAATGTAATTAGCTTGTTACTAAAAATTGTAATGAAATTTGCCACTCAGGTTATGCACCGTGTTGCTTTTGATTTTGTTGAAAATCCCATTATTGCTTATTGATAATAATGGGGTCGCTATGAAATATTTTTTTCATATAACGAGAATTGTGTGAAATTTAGTCATGTACATCAATTAAGAAGTCGTTATGATGGATGTAACCGTTCCGTTAATGGTATTCCATTCGCACCGCAAGCGATAATCTCATGTTTAAAATTTATGATGCTTATTTAAGCATGAGTGTGTTGATGGTAGTTAGATTAATTTACATATAAAACAATAATTTATAAATATTATATTAAGTTGCAATCAAGGAGGAAGAATGAGCGATATTACACCGGATATCAGTGATTACTATGGTGAGGCAGTCAGTTTCATGGAATTGCCGCTACAAAATTTCGGGCAACGCTTTGCTTTTTGGGGAGAAATAGTAACCATTGAATGCTATCACGATAACTCGAAAGTCCGAGATATTTTGGACCAAAATGGTAAAGGCAAAGTTTTGGTGGTTGATGGTCATGGTTCATGTCAGCGCGCTTTAATGGGGGACGAAATGGCACTCAAAGCGATGAATAATCAATGGGAAGGTGTTGTTATCTACGGTGCAGTCCGAGATGCACTGACCTTAGCTGAGATGGATTTAGGGATTCAAGCGCTTGGTACTTGTCCCGTGAGAGCGGAAAAGCGAGATGTAGGAACGGTGAATACGAAGCTGGTGATGAACGGACAAACCGTGTTTCCTGGTGATTATCTGTATGCCGATTGGAATGGCATATTGTTATCAAAGACCGAATTAGACCTTTCTGTCTGTTAGTCAGGTAGTTGCGCTCGTGTTTGCCTGAATAAACTAACAGGTTGCACAGCTAATGGTTTACTCGATAGTGGTTTACGAGGTCACCTATCACTAATGACGAGTGATACCTGCATAGATCTTTAACTATAACGTATTTAAATTCACATGTATTGAAGTGCTTACGATTTATCTGCTGCCAGTTGCTCTCTGGAAAAAAAAGCATTTTTTCGTTGACTTCAAGTGGAAAAATACGGTAAACGTAGTACATAGCAAACACGAACACAATGACTAGAACGATTATGTTAACTCTCAGCACAGCAGTAATGACGACCACCATTATTATTACCAACACATCGCATGTTGGGGCAGGCTGCTGAGCGAAAGATTTTTTAAAAAGGCCTGTATCCCAACGATACAGGCCTTTTTTTATCACTATTTTTTAGATTCTCGGAGGAAGGGATGCGAGTATTAAAGTTTGGGGGCTCATCATTAGCCAATGCAGAGCGCTTTTTAAGAGCGACGGATATTGTTGCTAACAATGCAAAGCAGGAAGAGGTTGCCGTTGTCCTCTCTGCGCCGGGAAAAACGACCAATAAATTAGTGGCTATTATTGAACATGCCATGCGTTACGGTGAAGCCGAACTGCAAATAGAGCAACTAGAAGCGGATCTACAGACATTATTGAGTGATGTGCAAGCTGTACTCCCCAACGTTGATGGAGAGGGCTTTGATAAGCAAGTCAAATTGTCTATGTCTAAATTACGTGATTTTGTGCAAGGCATTAGCCTGCTTAGCATGTGCCCAGATAATGTTAATGCACGAATTATTAGTATTGGTGAGCGGGTTTCGGTTCAGTTGATGAAAGCGATTTTACACACCAAAAATCAAAACTCTCACCTCATTGATCCGGTTGAATATTTAGTGGCTAAAGGGCCATACCTCGAAGCATTAGTCGATGTTGATGCCTCAACTCAACGTTTTAACGCTATGCCCATCCCCAAACAACATGTCGGGTTAATGCCAGGGTTCACCGCAGGTAATGAGCTCGGTGAATTAGTCTGCTTAGGCCGTAATGGTTCTGATTATTCAGCGGCAATTCTTGCCGCATGCCTACGAGCGGATTGTTGTGAAATTTGGACCGATGTTGATGGCGTGTATAATTGCGATCCACGTATAGTCCCTGATGCACACCTACTCAAATCATTGAGTTATCAAGAAGCGATGGAGTTGTCCTATTTTGGTGCATCGGTGATGCATCCGAAAACCATCGCACCAATTGCCCAGTTCCAAATTCCTTGCCTGATTAAAAACAGCTCTAATCCGCAAGGAGTGGGCACCTTGATTGGTCAAGATACTGGGGAAGATAATCTCGCGATTAAAGGCATTACCACCCTCGATAATTTAACCATGGTGAACGTATCCGGCCCTGGAATGAAAGGGATGGTAGGCATGGCGGGCCGTATATTCGGTACCATGTCCTCTCATGGTGTTTCGATTGTTCTTATTACGCAGTCTTCTTCTGAGTACAGTATTAGCTTTTGTATTGAAGCCGATTATAAACAACGAGCGCAAGCGGCATTGACAGATGAGTTTGAACTAGAACTAAAAGATGGACTGCTTGAGCAAGTTGAGTTTGTCGATGATGTCGCCATCATTAGTTTAGTTGGTGACGGTATGCGTACTTCATGTGGTGTTGCATCCCAGTTCTTCACTTCACTAGCTGAAGTGCATGTCAATATTGTTGCCATCGCTCAAGGATCTTCTGAGCGTGCGATTTCTGCGGTTATCCCTGAAAATAAAATCTCAGAAGCGATTAAAACCTGCCACGAAAACTTCTTTAATGCTAAGCATTACTTAGATGTCTTTGTGGTGGGGGTTGGCGGCGTTGGCGGTGAATTGGTCGATCAAATTCAGCGCCAGCAAGGTAAATTAGCACAGAAAGACACCATTATTCGTGTATGTGGGTTAGCGAACAGTAAAGGGGTAGTGTTGGATAGTGCTGGACTACCGTTAGATAACTGGCGTGAGCGTCTGCAAGATGTAACAGAACCCTTTAGCCTTGAGCGTTTAACGGCATTAGTTGAACGTAACCATATTATTAACCCAGTATTAGTGGATTGCACCTCCAGTGAAGTCATTGCTGATCAATATGTGGAGTTTCTTAGTGCAGGTTTCCATGTCGTAACACCGAATAAGAAAGCCAATACGGCCAGCATGCAGTACTACCACCAGTTACGAGAAGCCGCGCGTAAATCTCGTCGTAAACTAATGTATGAAACAACCGTAGGCGCTGGTTTGCCGGTCATCGAAAACTTGCAAAACCTGATTGCTGCTGGTGATGAGTTAGAGCAATTTAATGGCATTTTATCAGGATCGTTATCGTTTATTTTCGGTAAGTTAGATGAAGGCTACACCTTAAGTCAAGCGACGGAATTGGCCAAAGAGAAAGGTTTTACAGAACCGGATCCTCGTGACGATCTTTCTGGTATGGATGTCGCTCGTAAACTATTGATTTTGGCTAGAGAAGCCGGTTTGTCACTCGAGTTGAGCGATGTCATCGTAGAGCAAGCGTTACCACCAGGTTTTGATGACTCTGGTGATGTGGATGATTTTATGGCTCGCTTACCACAAGCGGATGCTTATTTTGCTGACTTGTGTGAAAAAGCGCGCGCCGAAGGCAAAGTATTACGTTACATTGGTGAAATTGCGAATAACAAATGTCATGTACGTATTGCCCTCGTTGATGAAAATGATCCGATGTATAAAGTGAAAGAAGGCGAAAACGCCTTAGCTTTCTATAGCCGCTACTATCAACCGATTCCATTAGTACTACGCGGTTACGGTGCGGGCACTGAAGTCACTGCTGCGGGCGTGTTCTCGGATGTGATGCGTACCTTAGGTTGGAAGTTAGGAGTATAAATAAGCATGGAAGAGAACAGTGTGGTGGTATATGCCCCTGCGTCTATTGGTAACGTAAGTGTTGGCTTTGATGTATTAGGCGCAGCCGTTTCTCCTATCGACGGTTCTCGATTAGGGGACCGTGTGAAAGTCACGTATGGCGAGCAAGCGTTCAGTTTGGAATTAGCAGGACAGTTTATTGATAAGCTGCCTACCGAACCGAAAGAGAATATCGTTTACGATTGTTGGACGATTTTTGCTCGTGAATTAAGAAAAAAAGATATTGCGATCAAACCAGTAGCGATGACGCTCGAAAAAAACATGCCGATTGGTTCCGGCTTGGGCTCGAGTGCGTGTTCTATTGTCGCCGCGCTAGATGCGCTGAACCGTTTTCATGGTCAACCGCTGAATGAAACAGAGCTATTGGCACTAATGGGTGAAATGGAAGGGCAAATATCTGGTGGAGTCCATTATGATAACGCCGCGCCATGTTATTTAGGTGGGATCCAGTTAATAATCGAAGAAGCTGGGATCATTAGTCAGGAAGTCCCTGGATTTGATGAGTGGTTTTGGGTGATGGCGTACCCAGGCATTAAAGTCTCTACCGCTGAAGCTCGCTCAATTCTTCCGGCTCAATATCGCCGACAAGATATTATTGCTCACGGGCGACACTTAGCAGGGTTTATTCATGCTTGTCATACTGGGCAACCTGAGCTTGCCGCAACCATGATAAAAGATGTTATTGCAGAACCATATCGTGCCCAATTACTGCCCGGTTTTGCACAGGCGCGTCAGCAAGCGAGTGCGTTAGGTGCGTTAGCCACCGGAATTTCAGGCAGTGGCCCAACGCTATTTAGCGTCTGTAAAGATAAAGAGGTAGCTCAGCGCCTCGCGAGCTGGCTAGAACAAAACTATGTACAAAATGCCGAAGGGTTTGTTCATATTTGCCAATTGGACAAACACGGATCGAAAGTGACAGGAAGTGAGCTATGAAGCTGTATAATATAAAAGAAAATGATGAACAGGTATCGTTTGGTCAAGCGGTTCGACAAGGTTTAGGTCGTAATCAAGGCCTATTTTTCCCCACAGAGCTGCCGCGCTTCGATGACATTGACGGCTTGTTAGCCGAGTCATTTGTTCCACGTAGTGCCCGTATTTTATCAGCGCTCATTGGTGATGAAATTCCAGAGGATAAAGTCCATGAATTAGTTGGTAATGCGTTTGCATTTCCAGCTCCGATTAAGTCAGTGAAAGACGGCGTGTATGCATTAGAGCTGTTCCATGGCCCAACGTTAGCTTTTAAAGACTTTGGCGGCCGTTTTATGGCGCAATCTTTAGCAACCGTTGCGGAAGATGGCAAGATTACGATTCTTACTGCGACGTCTGGTGACACGGGGGCGGCGGTTGCTCATGCCTTTTATGGTATGGAAAATATCAATGTCGTGATTTTATACCCGAAAGGGAAAATAAGCCCATTGCAAGAAAAACTGTTTTGTACGTTAGGTAAAAACATTCATACCGTGGCAATCAACGATGACTTTGATGCCTGTCAAGCGCTAGTCAAGCAAGCCTTTAATGACGAAGAACTGCGCCAGCAAGTGGGTCTTAACTCTGCGAATTCAATCAATATCAGCCGACTCATGGCTCAAGTTTGTTATTACTTTGAAGCGGTCGCGCAAATGACACCGAAAGAGCGTGATAACCTCGTTATTTCAGTGCCAAGTGGTAACTTTGGTAACCTGACTGCTGGCTTAATTGGTAAAGCAATGGGTCTACCCGTTAAACGCTTCATTGCTGCAACCAATGCGAACGATACCGTTCCACGTTATTTAGAAAGCGGTCAATGGGATCCGAAACCAACGGTTGCGACGACATCAAACGCGATGGATGTGAGCCAACCGAATAACTGGCCACGTATTGAAGAGTTATGCCGAGTGAAAGGCTGGCCTTTAGAACAATTAGGTAAAGGTGCCGTCGTCGAGGATGCACAGGCTGCAGATGCGGTGCGTGAACTACAATCTATGGGGTACTTATGTGAGCCTCATGGTGCCATTGCTTACCATGTGCTTGAGCAGCAACGCCAACCGGATGAGACAGGGTTGTTCTTATGTACGGCTCACCCAGCTAAGTTTAAAGAAGTCGTGGATGACATTTTAGACACCGATATACCCTTGCCGCCTGCGCTTGATAAGCACTCGAAAATGGAATTATTGTCGTTAAATTTTGATAATGACTTTGCGAAGCTCAAACAATTGCTAATCGACGTAAGACACTCTGACTAAGTGACAGGGAGTTTATCGCCGAACACGCGTACTTGCGACAAAGCAATGAATAAAGAAAAAGCGGTGCTTAAAGCGCCGCTTTTTTATGCTGAGCTGCATTGAGGTTTACATGGTTTCAGTAAATGTACGTGAAACCACATCGCGTTGCTGCTCTGGAGTGAGTGAGTTAAAGCGCACTGCATAACCAGAGACGCGAATGGTCAACTGTGGATACTTTTCAGGGTGATCAATGGCATCTAATAATGTATCACGATGTAAAACATTAACATTTAAGTGCTGGCCACCTTCAACCAAAGGGGCTGCTTGAATAGCCACTTCACGACTTTCATAGTGACCAAGATCAGAAAGCGGCAGGACTTGATCTGCTTTAAAATCTTTCGCTGCAGCAATACAGCGAGCTTCGTTCGCATCATCATTAATTAACCAGATAGAGTTAATCAATGATGCATTGTCTGCTTGAGTAATTTGAATACCTTGGATCATTACAATCTCCTAGCCACATGCTTGTGGTGTTTATTGACGTATCACGATAATTAGGCACCAAATAGAATTGATAACCCAATAACCACAATTATAGTATTGATAAAGACCAAAAAACAACACTTTTAATGAGGGTTATTAATATAAAGCAGCGGGGAATCAACGTGTTACAGGTTATTGTTGGGTTGATATAAAAATATGGCTGATTTAAAAATGGAGAGTTATCAGTGAGTAATTGACGATTTCTTGTCCAAGGCAATAAGGTTTAGATTAAAAAGAGAGAGCCATAGTGACTCACGAGAGTGCTACTGCACTATGTAAGGGCAATCTTTGTAAGAGCAATATTTTTTATAAATCAAATATGACGCTGAAAATGAAGGCTTTATTGAAGCAGAAGTTATCATCGTCTCTACCATTTTTACAATTTAACCGGCAATTTATTTTATGTTATTGATTTATAATGCTTTAATTCGAATAACTGCAAAGCATGAAAATAAATCGTGAGAAAGTACCAAAAGTTGGCATCATTTTTCCATTACTTATGACGACACTATCAATTGGAGAAAGAACCATGCCACTGACTATGAGAATAACAAGCTCGCTACAATCTCACGCGCCACATGCTCAGCGTATGCCCGTGCCTAATCGCCATGTTTCTGGCCAAGGACATCATCGTGCACCACAAAGAACAGCGAAATAAGTGGATATTGACTCTCACTAACTGAGGATTTTCATACCTGCATCTATGTCTAAATCGGTATATAATTGTCGGTTTATCATGATGAAAGGATCTTGGAATGACTCAGTTATTGACATGGCATGATGTAATTAGCGTTGAAAAACAGCAAGAATACTTTCAGAAGACGCTGCAATTTGTAGCCTCTGAGCGTCAAGCTGGCAAAGTGATCTATCCGCCTGAAACTGATGTATTCAATGCCTTCCGTTTTACCGAATTTCATCAAGTAAAAGTCGTTATTCTCGGGCAAGATCCATATCATGGCCCAGATCAAGCTCATGGCTTAAGTTTTTCTGTATTACCTGGTGTAAAAACGCCGCCTTCCTTACGTAATATGTACAAAGAGTTAGCGCAAGATATCCCCGATTTTAAGATTCCAGACCATGGGTATTTAAAAGAGTGGGCCGATCAAGGGGTATTATTGTTGAACACTGTGTTAACCGTTGAGCAAGGCAAAGCACATTCCCATGCTAAGAATACCGGGTGGGAACGTTTTACCGATGCTGTGATTAATGCGCTTAATGAGCATAGTGAGGGTGTCATCTTTTTACTGTGGGGTGCGCATGCGCAAAAGAAAGGACGCATGATTGATAGACATAAGCATGTGGTGTTAACGGCTGCTCATCCTTCGCCACTGTCTGCTTATCGTGGTTTTTTTGGCTGCCAGCACTTTTCGCAAGTCAATCGCATTCTTACATCTCAGGGGCAAACTCCGATTCAATGGCAATTATCACCTGTTTAAGGAAGTTGGTCAAAACTTAGACAGAAATCAATACTTATTAGGCTTTGCTTACATACACTATAAAAAAGTGTATGAAGGAGCATGAATATGATGATTGAAAGGATAGGGGTTGAGCACGGTTATATGAGACGTTTGCTGGCGATACTCAACGAAAACGTCACGTTACTAAAAACAGAGCAAGCCATGAATTATGCTCTGATTAAGGAAGTCGTTGATTACTTGTCTAGCCATTCTGAGCGGGTCCATCATCCCAAGGAAGACCTGATGTATCATTATTATAATGAGCATTACGGTGTGAATGAGAAGCGGTTGAAGTTAGCTGAGGAGCACGAAAAACTGTCTGATAAAACCCACGCTTTTTTAGAGACAGTTGAGATGGTTCTAAACGATGTGGTTGTTCCAAAAGAGGTGTTTATTACGCAACTGGAATCTTTTATTACCGCTCAGCTCGATCATTTAGATATGGAAGAGCGATATATCCTTCCCAAGCTTGAAGCGACATTCACACCTAAAGACTGGCAGTACCTAGAGTCACAATGGTTTAGCAATGACGTCGATCCGGTATTTGGTGAGGCGATTGAAAACCGTTATCGCCAGCTGACTCAATTGATACAAAGTCAGACCATAGAGGCATAAACGACATGGGTTAACAATAAAAAGAGGCATCATATGATGCCTCTTTATCGTAGGTGTTCATCCTTAAAAGTTTATATCATTAATATCTAAGCAAGCGTCCATGTCCATCAATTCTTTCTCTAGACGCCGTTTATCCCGTAGCGCTTCAATTTCTCTCCACATCCTTTTTCCCGGCTTTGGTGCTCGGGCTGCGCGAATTTTATTGATTTCATTTTCCAACATTTCTACGAAGTGCATATCATCCATAAGCAAGCCTCATCTGAGTTGTTGTAGTTACGGTAGCATTGAAATTAATCAGTCCTTGAGTGCTTTGTTTAGCACATCTTTTGCAATCGTATCTTTGATTTATTTCTCATTTGTTGCATCTTTATGAACTTTATTCGTCTTGCAACACGCTTTTCTCAAAAAAACACAAAGTCTTGATGAATTATTCATCGCTTAATGTCGAATGTTTGGCTCTTTGAATATGGTGCGCTTGTTAAGGAACTGTTGAACATTTTGCTTTTAGGATTCGAGAAGTGATTGTGTATTAAGATTACGATTTATCAATGTTTGGTGAGCAATGAATATCAACTAAGTCGCGGCTGCCCTTGATTTTAAACGAAGAAGTGTTCTTCCAACGGGAGCGGAGACGCTATAGAAAGCGCTTTTTTATGTGGCTTAATTGTATATTTTTTTGTTAAATAAAAGTGCTAAATTTGGTTTGTTAACTGTTAATGAATCGTGAATTATTGGTGACGGCAACAAGTTTATGCAGTCGATCTCCTATTGATTTTTGTCACAAGTGTCTGCATTATCCAGCGCTTAAAATAGCGTTTTGATTCAACAAGCAATGATTCAAGACACATAAGAAAACATTAATTTATACAGTAAGCACGACAGAAACGTGTTTCTGAACGATGACTTACTAGACCAAACAGTAGGTTTGGAACTGTGTCAAAACTCTACAAGAGGTTCATGTGACAGATCTAATTAGCTTTTTGAATGATCTCCTTTGGGGATCGGTTCTCGTTTACCTATTGGTAGGTGTGGGCATTTATTTCACTATTCGTCTCGGTTTTATTCAATTTCGCCATTTTGGCCATATGTTTTCGGTACTGAAAAACAGCCGCAAAGGTGATAGCTCGGGTATTTCATCTTTTCAAGCATTGTGTACCAGTCTAGCGGCACGTGTCGGCACAGGAAATATGGCAGGCGTGGCAGTGGCCTTGACGGCTGGTGGACCTGGCGCCATCTTTTGGATGTGGGTAACAGCAATGCTAGGTATGGCAACCGCCTATGCAGAGAGTACACTGGCTCAGTTGTATAAAACACGCGATATGGATGGTAATTACCGTGGTGGACCTGCTTACTACATGACGCGTGGCTTGGGTATGCGTTGGATGGGCGTCTTATTCTCAGTATTTTTGTTGATAGCCTTTGGTTTAGTGTTTAATGCGGTACAAGCAAACTCTATTACTAATGCGGTGCATGCAGCTTTTCACATTGAGCCTGTCATTATTGGTATTGGACTCGTGATTTTGGCGGGATTCGTGATTTTTGGCGGAATTCGTAAAATTGCCCGTACTGCAGAGCTCATTGTTCCCTTTATGGCACTGGCTTACCTTGCTATTGCTTTGTTTATCATGTTTGCCAATATTGAAAAATTGCCGGATATTATTGCTTTAATCTTCAAAAGTGCGTTTGGTTTTCAACAAGCTGCTGCAGGCGGGGTAGGTTACGCGATTGCACAAGCGATGATTAATGGTGTCAAACGCGGCTTGTTCTCTAACGAGGGTGGTATGGGGTCTGCGCCCAATGCCGCAGCCACGGCGACGCCATATCCACCACATCCTGCATCACAAGGTTATGTGCAAATGCTTGGTGTCTTTACTGATACGGTGGTGATTTGCTCGGCAACGACAGCGATTATTTTAATGTCTGGTGAATACGTCCCGCACGGTGGTGTCACGGGAATTTCACTTACGCAGCGTGCACTGAGCACACAAGTGGGTGATTGGGGCGGTATCTTTATTGCTGTGGCGATTTTCTTCTTTGCCTTCACCTCGATCATTGCCAACTATTCGTATGCAGAAACCAATTTGGTTTTCATGAAGATGCGTAAAAAATCTACGCTAATGTTGTTCCGTGTGATCTTCCTTAGCATGGTGATGTTTGGCTCACTGGCGAACCTACCGACAGTATGGTCGCTTGCGGATGTCTCGATGGGCTTAATGGCGATCGTTAACCTAGTGGCAATCTTACTGCTGTCCGGTATTGTGGTGAAGCTCACCAAGGATTATAACCAACAGTTGAAAGCTGGTAAGTTACCGACCTTTGATGTTAATGATTATCCCGAACTAAAATCTCAATTAGAAGAAGGGATTTGGGATAACACCAAGACCAAGTAATTAACGGTTAAACCAATCATAAAGATTCATAAAGCCATGCAGATATTGCATGGTTTTTTTTGTCTTCGACTTGTCTGTTAGCAACCAGCACGCGTTTACTTCATCGTCTATAATGCGATGAGTCTAAAGGCACTCAAATGTTTAGTGGTTGTCTTTGATTCCCATGTTTTCGCTGTCATCGTCCTATTCATTTCGATGTAATGTTGAAATGCGCAAGTTGCACTAGAGTTTGTTAGGGAGATGCACGCTTTACTTTATGTTTGCATTGCTTAGCTAGAATCGAGGCGTGGCAATACCGCCATTGCGCACTGATGGTGTACTTGACGTGGTGAGACGCCATGCAGGTAATGAGCGCGGCATCATCGAGCAAGGCTTGAAATTTAAACCGTCCTTCCCAAAACCAACCAGTACAGTTGTCTTCTTGGTTGGCGCTGCGACTTGGATGCCCCGCTGAGCTGACACGCATAACATTACGACGTCCCGTGGATTCCGACTAACATCAACAGTATGGACTGGGAAAGGTGAAAGCCTTTCTCATCGCAAAAATGGAGTATCAATGAAAAAATTAAAAGTGTGTTTTTTGGTTTTTGCAGCGTGTATGGTTTGTTCGTGCTCCACAACCACATTCGTTTATAACAATGTAGATTGGTTGGTTGGCTTCTATGTCGATGATTATGTAGAGCTTGATAGTAATCAAGAAAATATTTTGGTGAACAGTGTTAATAAATTGCAATCCTGGCACCGGACAACAGAGTTAAGAAAATATAAAAGTGATCTGGTTTTACTTGTTGCACAGCTTAAAGCTGAAAACCTGAATAGAGAGCAGTGGCTCGGTGTGTTTTCTAAAGTAAAACAACATATATATAACTTTCGCGATGGGGTCAGTCCTGAAGCCATTAAGTTGATTAAACAACTCTCGGATGAACAAATAGATCACATGCTGGCTTTATGGGCAGAGAATGACAAGCAAGAGCTCGATGTATTTACCAAGCAGGATGCAGCTGGGAAAATTAAAGTTAGACAAGAAAAAATAACGGGAGCGATTGAAAAAAATATTGGCGATCTATCCTCGCAACAGCAAGAGATCGTTAATCGCTATTCATTGAGGATGAAGTCTACTTTTATTGAGAGAAATGCTTACAGGAAAAAACTGCGAGCGGCGTTGAAACCGTTACTCGTCGAGAGGTACTCTTCTGAATTTTCTGATAAGTTTTATTTTCTGCTCAACAATCTGGATTCGTTTAAGTCTGAGTCACTTATCATCGCTAGGCAAAAAAATGAATACTTATACGCTGAACTACTCGCAGAGTTAAATGCTAGCCTGAGCAAAAAACAAAGATCTAAGTTATTGCAGACACTTAAATCTTATATTACAACCATCGATTCATTAATGGGATAAGTGGCCTTAAATGCCATGAAAAAGCGCGCAGCGATGTTCATGCTAATGAAGCGGTATGCTTGGCATGTGTGTTTTGGTCACTGACGTTGGTGACTGTGGTAATTAAACCGCGCCCAATGCCTTGGGCGTTGTGTATCCAAAGGAAATTTATGTCAAAAGTCACATTGAAAGGCTATATTTTGGTTCCTGAGTCGGATCTTGAATTAGTAAGAAGCGAGTTGGTAAACCATACACGTCTTATCCTCGAAGAAACTGGGTGTCTTACGTTTCGTGTCATTCAAAATCTCGAAAATTCTCTTCGTTTCGACGTTTATGAAGAGTTCGCAGATAAGCCGTCTTTTGAGCAACATCAGAAAAGGGTGAAAGCTTCTCATTGGGGCCAAGTGACAGTGAACGTTGAACGTCACTATGAAATCTTTGAGTAAACGCATAGCAAACTGTTCAAGCAAATTCGACATGTGTGGTATTTTGGGTGTGCCGTGAGTTTTGTGTTTACGGCATAGTGCAGAGGTGTTTGTATTCGCCAACTCCATAGGACACAATGTGTGAAATGGGTTAGTAGAATTAGGCTAAGGTTGAATTTTTGCAAAATGAGATTCTAACCATTGTAAAAACTTGAGTTCAATACTGGTTAAATGCTCAGATTCGCTAAGTAACACATAGTCATGTCCAGATGGGATAAACCCAAAAGGAGCGACTAGCCTCCCGCTTTTTAGATCGTCAACCACCAACGGGTACGATCCCATCGCCGCGCCCATCCCATCGATTGCCGCCTGCAAGCAGAAGTAAAAATGTTCGAAAGACTGCCCAGCATTATTATAGAGTGACATATCATTTTCTAAAGACCATGCTTGCCATGCTTCTCGGCGACTTTCGCTATGCAGAAGTATGATGCTATAGAGACTCTCTTTCATTCTACGCCAATATTGCGGTGACATAACGGGGCCTACCCATTCTTTAGTCAATACATGCTTTTGATAATGTATCGGGATGTCAAAATCATCACGACGAATTGCGAGTGTATTGTGCTCGCCTTTGAAGTCGATGGGGCCACCCGCTGTTGATAAACGAACATCAATACCAGAGATATTATAAAATTCAGACAACCTTGGCATCAGCCAGCGCATGGTCAACGTCGGTTCACATGATACATTTAAGTGATTATTATTTTTGGGGATTAATTGCTTAATTCCTCTTTCAAGTGAATCAAACGCCACATCAGTATGCTCTTTTAGCCGCTCTCCCTCATAAGTTAGACACATTGTACGTCCCTGCTTATAAAATAACGCCTGCCCCAAGTAGTTCTCGAGCACTTTTATCTGTTTGCTCACCGCTCCATGAGTAATATGCAGAGTTTGAGCGGCTTCGGTATAGGTGACCGATTGCGCGGTAATATGAAAAACATAGAACGCATTTAAATGTCTCATCTGTGACTTATTCTCACATATCAATTCATATTTTTCGATTATAACCCAAGCCAAAATACATACAATCATTCTAACCACTTCAATATAAGGAAAGAATATGGACATCCTCAGCTTTGCACTTTTTGGGCTATTGATCGTAATCAGCCCAGGAGCAGACACCATTTTATTATTTCGAAACAGTGCGCGTTATGGAAGAAGAATAGGTATCATCACAGCGTTAGGTATTGGTGCAGGGGTTGGCGTCCATGTCACTTATTCTGTTATCGGCATCAGTCACCTAATTTCACAGAGTGTATGGCTATTTAGTGTCATAAAATACATCGGCGCAGGATACTTAATCTACCTCGGTATCACGAGTCTGTTTAGCAGTAAGCGGTCATTGACGACTGAAAAATTTGTTGAGGATAATAACATTCATTCAAACATCTCGGTTTTTCGTCACTTCTTACAAGGTTTCCTTTGTAATACTCTAAACCCTAAGACAATGCTATTTTTCTTGAGTATCTTCACGCAAATAGCCGCTGCCACAACTAATAATTCATTGCTAATGATAAGTTACGGTGGCTACTTAGCGATATTGCATGCGTTATGGTTTTGCCTATTAGCCTGTTTAGTCACATCGTCCGCTGCCACTCTTTATCTGGAAAAATTTGGTCACCGTATTAATCAAACTTGCGGAGTGGGGTTAATTCTCTTTGGAACACTACTTTCAGCGACCGCTTAATCGATGCATCTAACTAACACAGGTTTCGATACCAATAACCACTAGCACACTCATAATCCTATTTAGCGACGAGTTAGAGGTGATGTGTGTCGCTGCTGGGGGGCTTACTTTCTATCTCACTTTATTTATGTATAAGGGGGGGGGATATACTCTATACACATTGGTTAGTTCACGGATTGACTGTGATATAGTAACTGCATAGACCCAACATACATTAGGACAATAATTATGCTGATCGTCGTTTCCCCGGCAAAGACACTAGACTATGAGTCACCACTACCAACACAAGAGCACACGCAACCGGAATTTATCGAACAGTCCGCTGAGTTGATTGACGTGTGCCAAAAGTTATCGCCGCAAGACATTTCTAATTTAATGAAAGTGAGCGATAAAATCGCAGGTTTGAACGTGGCTCGTTTTGCCCAGTGGAGCAAGCAGTTTGATTTCGATAATTCACGCCAAGCCATTTTTGCCTTTAAAGGTGACGTGTATACGGGATTAGATGCCAACTCTTTATCTACCGACGCATTACATTACGCGCAAGATCACTTACGAATGTTGTCAGGGTTGTATGGCCTACTAAAACCACTGGATTTAATGCAGCCTTATCGGTTGGAAATGGGCACCAAACTTGAAAATACTCGTGGCAGTAATTTATATCAATTTTGGGATAACCTCATTACTGAGAAACTCAACGATGTCTTGGCTCAGCAAGGTTCTGAGGTTTTGGTGAACTTGGCCTCTAACGAATACTTTAAAGCGGTGAAACCGAAAAACCTGAAAGGGCGAGTCGTGACACCAGTATTTAGAGATTGTAAAAATGGTCAATATAAAGTGATCAGTTTTTATGCGAAGAAAGCACGAGGCATGATGGCTCGTTATATCATTGAAAACCAAATTGAATCAGTCGAAGATTTAAAAGCGTTTGATACTGCAGGCTATTATTTTGTCGCTGCTGAATCATCAGATAAAGAGCTCGTTTTTAAGCGTGAAGAACAATAAGTCGTGTATGTTGTTTGATACGCATTGCCATTTAGATTTCACTGAGTTTGAGGATATTTCCTTAACGATACAACAGGCGATGGACGTTGATGTCCATCGTTTTCTATTACCAGCAACCACCCAAGTCAGTTGGTCTGGTATCGAATCTTTAATTGAATCCTTTCCTACTCAATTGTTCGGTGCACTGGGCTATCATCCTTATTTTCTCTCCTCAGAGATAGTCGTAAAGGATGCGATGTATCAGTTAGACCGAGCGTTACAAACTCGCTCAAAGCAGATACTTGCAGTTGGAGAATGTGGGCTCGATGGTATGGTGGATGTGGATTTTGCGCTACAAACAGCGATGTTTTCCGAGCAGGTTCGCTTAGCTCAGCACTATCGCTTGCCGTTAATCATTCATAGTCGTAAAACCCATCATCATATACTTAGGCTACTAAAACGCGCGCGTTTTACCGAGGGTGGTGTGCTACATGGTTTTACGGGCAGTAAGCAGCAAGCTTACCAGTTGGTTGATATGGGACTCAAAATTGGAGTAGGAGGTAGTATTACCTATCCACGAGCGCAAAAGACACGCCAAGCCATCGCTGCCTTACCATTAGAGTCATTAGTACTGGAAACGGATGCCCCAGATATGCCTGTGCAGGGGTTTCAAGGTCAACCAAACCACCCTAATCGCCTTCCTATTATTTTCCAAAGCCTGCTAGAGCTTCGTGCTGAGGAACCCGATAAGGTGCGGGATCAACTATGGCAGAACAGCCTGAATGTGTTGCATTTGTCTTCAATGTGATTGACCGCTCATACCTCGGAATGCTTCGTGTTATGTCAAGTAGGAACTTACGCAATAGGTCGTGAGTAACAAGACTGCTTGTATTTATGGACGTTTTTTCCTGCGGATGAGCTCAAAAAGATAGTTAATGTGATCATATTGTTAAATTTGTTTTACTTTAGTTAATTAGTGTTAATAGTTATGTGTTGTTACAAAGCAAACGTTTTAATACGGTCTAATGCATCTTGGTGAGCAAGCCACGTACAGCATAAAGATATTTCATCATCATTATGCTGTACATTGGCGCAGTGTTGATCTTGAGCTAGGGGCAGTAAAAGCCATGAAAAGGAATATAAAACTGATCTATATCCCACTTTTGGTAATGTTTTTATGGTTTTTGAAATTTCACTCTTATTTATTGTGATGGTCACCACAGTTGATTTAATAAAAATAGATGTTGTTAATATAAAATTGTGTGGCCATTATCAATAAAAATGCAACGATATGTCGTTAAAATGCTGCTATGTTATAAATGTAATCGGTTGCTATTTATTTATGTTTTGCAATTGGTTTTTGTTATTTATTTGTTATTAAATTGTTAATTTAGTTGGCTTGGTTATTATACATTGTGATTGGTGTCTCAAATAGTAATGTACAGGATTAAATATGTTCATAAAAGCGTGAGCGGTCCTTACTTTTAATATTTACCTCAGTATAATCCGGCAAAATTTATTCCTGTGTCCAACACCTCAACCATTAAGGAAGTCATAAACCATGAGCCTGTTTATGAGCCTAGTCGGCATGGTAGTAATCATGGCATTTGCCTTTTTATTATCTGACAACCGCAAAGCTATTAATCTAAGAACTGTGGGTGGCGCTTTTGCTATCCAATTTATTATCGGTGGTTTCGTTTTATACGTACCATGGGGACGTGATCTTTTGGCGGGTGTTTCTGCTGGCGTGAATCATGTCATCGAGTATGGCCAAGATGGTATTAACTTCCTATTTGGTAACCTTGTTAACGGAAATATGAAAAATGCAGGCTTTATTTTTGCATTCAGTGTATTGCCTACGGTTATTTTCTTCTCATCTTTGATTTCTGTCCTTTACTACATGGGCATAATGCAATGGGTTATTCGTATTCTTGGCGGTGGCTTACAGAAAGCATTGGGCACATCTCGTGCGGAATCTATGTCAGCAGCAGCAAACATTTTCGTTGGTCAAACTGAAGCGCCTCTTGTGGTTCGTCCGTTTATTTCACGCATGACTCAATCTGAATTGTTTGCGGTAATGTGTGGTGGTTTGGCATCGGTTGCTGGTGGTGTTCTTGCCGGTTACGCACAAATGGGCGTTCCTTTAGAATACTTAGTCGCGGCATCATTTATGGCAGCACCAGGTGGCCTATTATTCGCCAAAATCATGAAGCCAGAAGTCGATCAACCTAACGAAGATATTCTTAATGAAGATCTTAGTGGTGGTGATGACAAACCTGCTAACGTTATTGATGCAGCAGCAAGCGGCGCAGCTACCGGTATGCAATTGGCTCTCAACATCGGTGCGATGCTTTTGGCTTTTGTTGGTTTGATTGCGTTAGTGAACGGTCTACTTGGCGGCGTTGGCGCTTGGTTTGGCATGCCTGAATTGACACTAGAAATGATTCTTGGTTGGATCTTTGCACCGGTCGCATTCCTTATTGGTGTTCCATGGAATGAAGCGCCACTGGCAGGTTCATTCATCGGCCAAAAACTGGTTGTTAACGAATTTGTAGCTTACTTAAACTTTGTTCCTTATATCAGTGAGCCAGCGACCCATATCGTTGCTTCAACGGGGCAAGCGTTATCTGCGAAAACGGCCGCGATTATTTCATTTGCACTGTGTGGCTTCGCAAACCTTTCGTCTGTAGCCATTCTACTTGGCGGTCTAGGTAGCTTAGCGCCAAATCGTCGCCATGATATTGCGCGCTTAGGCATGCGTGCCGTAGCAGCGGGTACGTTGTCTAACTTAATGGCCGCGACAATTGCAGGCTTCTTTATCTCTTTAGCTGCTTAAACGCTGGTTGAGTTAATCTATAGACGCCATTAATCATAACCCCGTAGCATTGACGTGCTGCGGGGTTTTTTTGTTTTTATTGGTGTGACTGAATTATTTTGAGATGCAAATCGTTTGCTTCTTGAGCAAGACTATCGAATGTCTATTTTTACGATAATGTATAGGCCATTCGTTTGAGCGGCAACAGGTCGTGCTGTATTTAAGCGCGGCCATTAGTCGCCATAACCTTTATTTTTCATTAGTAGTGAGCCGCGGCACCTGTGTAAGGTAGCGTGTTTCGCGAGTTCTTAATGGCATAGTTGGAGAGAGTAATGAGTGATTTAAAAGTAGCGGCGTTACGTGCGTTAAAATTGATGGATTTAACAACATTAAATGACGATGATACGGATGAAAAAGTGATCGCACTTTGCCATAGCGCAAAAAGCTCTGTTGGCAATACGGCCGCCATTTGTATTTACCCACGTTTTGTACCTATTGCGAAGAAAACACTGCAAGAACAAGGAACTCCTGAGATTAAAATTGCGACGGTGACAAACTTTCCTCATGGGAATGATGATATCGATATTGCCGTTGCCGAAACCAAAGCAGCGATAGCCTATGGTGCCGATGAAGTGGATGTTGTCTTTCCATACCGCACTCTTATCGCCGGTGATGAATCGTGCGGCTTTGAGTTAGTTCGTCAGTGTAAAGCTGCTTGTAGTGATAATGTTCTGCTTAAAGTCATTATTGAAACTGGTGAGCTCAAAGAAGAACGTTTGATTAAGCTTGCTTCAAAAATTGCGATTGAAGCTGGGGCGGATTATATCAAAACTTCCACGGGCAAAGTGCCCGTCAATGCGACTCCAGAATCTGCTCGTATGATGCTAGAAGTGATACGTGATATGGGCGTTGCCGACCGTGTTGGCTTTAAGCCTGCTGGGGGCGTACGTACTGCTGAAGATGCTGCAGCTTATCTAGCGATGGCCGATGACATTCTTGGTCCAGACTGGGTTAGCCCGCGTCATTACCGTTTTGGCGCATCAAGTCTTCTTACAAACTTGTTAAATACGTTAGATGCCACTGATGAAACGGCAGATCCCTCAGCTTACTAAATCATCGCGAGTATGGGCCCAATAGGCTAACGTAAGGATAGAAAAGATGGCGTTATTAATTCAGGAAGTGATTCGTAAAAAACGCGACGGATACGAGCTAAGCGTGCAAGAAATTCAAGCTTTTGTACAAGGTATTGCTAATCATTCGGTGTCGGAAGGTCAGATTGCTGCTTTTGCGATGGCCGTGTTCTTTCAAGAAATGACGATGCCAGAACGTATCGCTCTTACTTGTGCAATGCGTGATTCTGGACAAGTGCTCGATTGGCGCTCGATGGCGTTCGATGGGCCAGTACTTGATAAACATTCGACAGGTGGAGTCGGCGACCTAACCTCATTAGTATTGGGGCCAATGGTGGCGGCCTGTGGTGGATATGTACCCATGATCTCCGGCCGAGGTCTTGGTCATACCGGAGGTACCCTAGATAAGCTTGAGTCGATTCCTGGATACAATATTACGCCTTCAAATGCCGTGTTTGGCCACGTTACTCAATCTGCCGGCGTGGCGATTATCGGTCAAACTGGTGAGCTAGCGCCTGCTGACAAGCGCATGTATGCCACCCGAGATATTACCGCGACGGTTGATAATTTATCCCTAATCACGGCGTCTATTTTATCGAAAAAACTGGCGGCAGGTTTGGATGCTTTGGTGATGGACGTCAAAGTAGGCTCGGGCGCTTTCATGGCTACTTACCAGAAGTCTGAAGAGTTAGCTCAATCGATTGTCGATGTTGCCAACGGGGCAGGAACAAAAACCAATGCTCTGCTGACGGATATGAATCAAGTTTTAGCTTCTTCTGCTGGAAATGCTGTGGAAATGAAAGAAGCGATTCGCTTTCTTCGTGGTGATAAGCAAAACCCTCGTTTACTTGAAGTGACGTTAAGTTTGGGCGCACAAATGTTGGTAGCGGGGAATTTAGCTGCTTCGTTAGAGACAGCAAAGGCTGAGCTAAAGCGTGCTTTAAGTTCAGGTAAGGCAGCGACATGTTTTGAGCGTATGGTCGCGGGTCTAGGTGGGCCGAATGATATAATTGAGCGCTATTCACACTATTTCCCAAGTGCTGCAGTCAGTAAGCCCGTTTTTGCCAGCAACGCGGGAATATTGAGTGCTATGGATACCCGAGGAATGGGAATGGCCGTAATAGAACTAGGCGGAGGCCGACGTGTTGCCAGCGACAGTATTGATTACTCCGTTGGACTTGATGAAATTACGCGACTAGGTCAAGTGGTGGATGCACATACCCCCATCGCGACTTTGCATGCACGTAATGAAAATGAATGGCAAAAAGCAGCGCAACTCGTCCGCTCTGCGGTAGTTGTCAGCGATCAATATCATGAGACCCCCTTAATTTATCGCACGCTATAATGATTACGTCGATTGATGTATATCTTTGAGCGTCAATAGTAGACTCAATTCACTAACAATATTATTATCGACTTACCAGTTTAGAGAGCGAGCGTTATCATCAAAAACGCTGGTTTCTCATCTTCAATGAACAATAGGAAATAGTTATGGCAACTCCACATATAAACGCTGAATTAGGTGACTTCGCTGATGTTGTACTGATGCCTGGTGACCCGTTGCGTGCGAAATACATTGCAGAGACTTTCTTGGACGACGCTGTTCAAGTGTGTAATGTTCGTAATATGTTTGGTTATACTGGGACTTATAAAGGTCGTAAAATTTCCGTTATGGGTCATGGTATGGGTATTCCATCATGCTCTATTTATGCGACAGAGTTAGTTAAAGACTTTAACGTGAAAAAACTGATTCGCGTAGGAAGCTGTGGCGCTGTGAGCGAAGATATCAAATTACGCGATGTCGTGATTGGTATGGGAGCCTGTACAGACTCAAAAGTAAACCGTATACGTTTTAAAGATCATGACTTTGCTGCTATTGCGGATTACAAAATGGTACGTGCGGCAGAGCAAGCGGCTCAAGCACGTGGAACCGATGTTAAAGTCGGTAATTTATTCTCTGCAGAACTATTTTACACGCCAGATCCTGATATGTTTGACGTAATGGACAAGTACGGCATCATTGGCGTTGAAATGGAAGCAGCGGGTATTTACGGTGTTGCTGCAGAATATGGCGCAAAAGCATTGACCATTTGTACTGTCTCTGACCATATCAAAACAGGGGAACAAACGACGTCAGATGAGCGTCAAAACACCTTTAACGATATGATTGAGATTGCGTTGGAATCAGTGTTAATTGATGACAAAAACGCTTAATGCTAGTTAAATAAAAAAACCTCCGTGTGAACGGAGGTTTTTTTTTGTCTTCGATTTAATACTAAGACGTCGGCGGGTTAAGAAGTAAATTCTCTCCTTTGGACGTTGTAGATCGTCTTAATAGTATGGTCAGCAACACGCCACTAATAAAACTCATCAAGATCATTAAGTACATATAATGATCACTTTTTCGATAGTGATGGTCAGAAATCGCGGTGACTTTACCTGTTTCAAATGTAATGCGCACAAAGCCAATAATAGCGTTATCGTGCTTGATCGGCTCAACTAACTGTTGTCGTCCAATACTGGCGGTGTGGAGTGGGGTATCTAACCCTAAAATTTCTCGTGCGCTTAAGGCATTATCACTCGAGGCTAATTTGACCCCTTCGGCATCATAAATCGTAGCATCAAATACGAGCCTGTCATGGGCGAGTTGATTAGTTAAGCTTAACAGTCGTTCTTGATCTTGTTGAGCAATCATATCACTGGCGGTCATTGCCGCTTGAGTAATCAGAACTTTGGTCAAGGTTTCTAGTTGGTTGGCTTGAATGCGTTCATTACCACTACTAATGATAACACTATTAGTTATGGTAACGATGAACATCAGTGTTACTAGTATGACCGCTGAGACGCGAATGACCACACGAAATGAAAACAACGAACCATTCATAAACCTGAATACCTATAAAAATGAAGCGATGGCTATATTGAGACTTGCGTTTTTAAATTGCAATAGGGTAACGTTTAGTCTCCATCATAAAGGATAGTATACATGGATGCTTTAAAGAGTTTATCAATTAAAAAACACTCATCTCTCATACAACGTTTTCCAGAAGTGCAACAAGCACACTGTTTTGCGCGTAAAAACGCCAATTGGATTGTATTCAGTGACCGCCTTAAACCAGAGTATTTTCGTGATCTTGATTTTTTTACTGGGCAATATAATGCGATTATCGAAGTGTGGCGCGTTGGTCACTATGAAGTGGCGTTGATGGCGGGAGAGTTGACGAAAGAGCGTCAAGCTATTGTCCAAGAATTAGGGCTTGAATATGCAATAGTGCAAGACGTCCCTGATTTAAGTAAACCTGGGCTCATTGTGATGGACATGGATTCTACGGCAATTGAGATCGAATGCATTGATGAAATAGCCAAGTTGGCTGGGGTAGGCGAAGAAGTCTCTGCCGTCACAGAGCGTGCTATGCAAGGTGAACTTGATTTTGAACAGAGCTTGCGTCAGCGTGTAGCAAAGCTAGCTGGGGCTGATGAAGCGATCTTAGATAGCGTACGTGCATCACTCCCGTTAATGTCAGAACTCCAGCCTTTAGTGCATACATTACAGCAGTTTGGGTGGAAGACGGCAATTGCATCCGGTGGTTTTACGTATTTTTCAGATCATTTACAGCAATTACTTCATCTCGATCATGCCCAAGCGAACGTGCTAGAAATAGATCAAGGTAAGCTGACGGGGAAGGTTTTAGGCGAGGTTGTCTCGGCACAAACCAAAGCGGATATCTTACATCAATTAGCCGAGCAGCATGATATTGAACCTTATAATACCGTTGCCGTTGGGGACGGGGCTAACGACCTAGTTATGATGAACGCGGCAGGATTAGGAATTGCGTATCAAGCTAAACCCAAAGTGCAGCAAAGCGCACAAACATCAGTACGATACTCAGGCCTTGGTGGCGTGTTATGCATTTTATCGGCAGGGCTGGTAAAGCAGCGTAAACTGAGTTGGAAAACGCTACCTTAGTTCATCCCCAATAGTGTGGTTAATTGTCTTGATGGGGCTGCAAACGCATCAAGACTTCATCAGTAATGTCGATGATCTCGCTGTAGCCGGTAATCGAATTGACTTCTTTATCGGTTGCAGCTGCGGTGCGCATGTCAATTTTACTAATTTCATCAATATCTTTTAGCAAAAGTTTGGTATTTACCTCGAGTACTGGTGCGGACGCGATGCGCAATACTAATAAGTCGCCCATGTTGATGGCTTGCTTGAGGTAATCGACCCGTGATTCTGTATCCTTAAAGTCACTATGCAAACGAGTTTCAATAGATTGGATACGGTTAGAGAATTTGGACACAAGAATATAGAGTTCATTCCATTGCGGATCGAGCCCTTCAACGTGACGCATTGGCGTTGCCATGAGTGTATTGGTATGATTTTTATAGATGGGATCCAAAGATAATGTTGAGCTAGAACCGAGATGATTAAACAGCTCAAGGTAATTAGGAAGTGGCACTTTTACCCCAATCACTTTCGGTTTTAGGCTACGAGTTAGCTTTTCTATATAAACTGGGGTACTGACCAGTTTACTCAGTAGAATGCTGTGTAAACCTTCAAGCAATTCGATAGAAGGAAGAACTTCAGGTTTTTCGATAAATTTCGTTTTATTATGATCGATGATAGCTTGAAAGAACGCGATGATTTTCATAACTTCTGCGCTTTCATCAATCATCAATTGTATACAACGACCTTCAGGGCTGATTCTGACAGTATGATAGGGCACGCGATCTAACGGCAGTTGCTTATTATAGAGTTGCAATTCCATAAAGTTGATTTTTACAGGATGATCACCGGTGATTGATATAGGATCTTTTAGGGTGATATTTAAGCCATGTTTTGAAATATCAACAGTTGATCCTGTAGTGAGTAATTCATCGTTACTATACAGCTCAATAGGAGTGCTGAATTGGTAACGAGGTTCTCGTCGCCGCGAGCATGCGTCAAAGTGAATTCCCATCGGAGTCTGTTTCACCGTACGTGGATGGCAAAACGTATTGATGTATTTGGGACTCAGAGCAGGTTTAGGTTGGTATAAATAATCTTGAGCAGATTGAATGTCTCCGATCTCTTGTAGTACGCCATAATGCGTCATATCTGAAGCATGATGCTGTAGCTCATCATTATGGGATGTCAGGATGTTTTTTTCTGCCTCTGAAAGCTTATACATGGTTAAACGAAAAACTTTCCAAGTATCGCGCTGCGCGCCGACATGCCAGAACAAGCGTCTAACGTCTTCTTTTACCTCTGGCTTCATAAGAGAAAAGAAGAGCGTTTTGCCTTTAAGATCGTATTTAAACGTATAAATAGTGACACTACATTCTCGGCGATTCGCTTTAGCAAGCCCTGCCATACGTTTGGGCGTAAATAAGTTATCTAACGTCTGTTGATTACACTCATCATGCCAGTAGCGCCAAATAGCGCGATTATTCTCAGTGACTAGTGCTAATTGTAAATCTTCGCCATTAAAAAATAGCGGTAGTCCTGTTGAGTGTTTGAGAAAGATGTGTTCATAAGCCCGGCTGCGAACGCGAGCTATTTTGTCTTGATTATTATGAGCGAGTTCTCGACGTGCGGTTGTCAGAGAAGTCGTTATCACTTGAGCGATAGCTTCAGTTTTAGTGATGCATCGTGTTCTTACAAATACAACAGAGTCGTGGCTATAGGTATCGTCAACACCGAGAACCTTGTATTCAATGGTGTTTTCTAATCCTGCAATATCATTATTTTTGGCAAGTTCAACAAAGCGGACCTTAAGGATATCGTCGGTTTTGTATTTAAAGCAGGAAGGAAGTTTAAAACGAGCCCCAGATTCTGACAAATCTACGCTCTCACCATGAATTGTTATATTCGTGCTTGAGGTATTGAGCTCAATATGTGTCGCTAAACGTAATCGGTTTTCCATACGCTTAATGTCATAACCAAGACGGATAGGCTCAACATTAAAAGCCGTAGACTCCTCATTGTTTGTGGTTTGATTTCGTTGTTGAATGACACGGTAATTATTGCGTGTATTATTGAGTGCTTCCCAAACGCCATAACAATAAGTACCAAATTTTTTTATGCTTTTATGATACGTATTCAGCGCCACATCATCGAAATAATGGGTGAGACCATCAATCTGATATTCACGACAGGTTCCCTCAACCTTACCCCTAAGATCCACATTGCTGTTGCAAGGGGCCATAAGACGATTGAGTTCCATTTTTATCAGTATTTTGGCTGAAGGCGGCTGATCATGCGTGATATTGGCTAAAATAGACTCAAAATCGTTGGCATGATAGGCAGGAATTAAGCGTTCAGCGAATGAAAGTACGTCAGATTGATCCATAATTTCCTGTACGAAGCATTGTTTGATAAATTAATCGGCAATATTTTATTTATCTTTAGAAGAGAATCTATCCCTATACCTAGTATTAGGCATTTCATATCTCTTGTCATTATTTACAGTTAAGGTATTCATTTCATGGCGAAAGCAAAACGAGCGTATGTATGTAACGACTGCGGTGCAGACTTCCCACGTTGGCAGGGACAGTGTAGCGCGTGCGGAGCGTGGAATACGATTACTGAAGTACGTTTAGCTGCGTCCCCTCAAGCTGCACGCAATGATCGTATGGCCAATGGCTATGCGGGAGTGGGCGAATCTAAGGTACAGGTCCTTTCAGATATTGATTTGCAAGAAGTCCCTCGATTTACCAGTGGCTTTAAGGAATTTGATCGTGTGTTGGGAGGCGGTATTGTTCCTGGCGCGGCGATTTTGATTGGCGGTAGCCCTGGTGCGGGTAAATCGACGATGTTACTACAGACTATGTGTTATTTATCGTCGCAGATGGAAACGTTGTATGTCACCGGCGAAGAATCCTTACAGCAAGTGGCGATGCGCGCGTCTCGTTTAGGGCTGCCTAAAGATAAGCTAAAAATGTTATCGGAAACCAATGTAGATACCATTTGCGAGGTTGCTCGAAAAGAACAACCTAAAATTATGGTCATTGACTCCATTCAAGTGATGCATGTTGCTGATGTACAATCTTCCCCAGGCAGTGTCTCTCAAGTGCGTGAGTCGGCGAGTGCCTTAACTCGTTATGCCAAGCAAAATAATGTCGCGGTATTTATTGTTGGGCACGTCACTAAAGACGGAACTTTAGCTGGCCCGAAAGTGTTAGAGCATATTATTGACTGTTCGGTTTTACTCGATGGCGGAACCGATAGCCGTTTTCGTACTATGCGTAGCCATAAAAACCGTTTTGGTGCGGTTAATGAGCTGGGAGTATTTGCCATGACTGAGCAGGGTATACGTGAGGTCAGTAATCCTTCAGCAATATTTTTGTCGCGTGGTGAAGAAGAAACGTCCGGTAGTTCGGTGATGGTCGTGTGGGAAGGTACTCGCCCACTATTAGTTGAAATTCAGGCGTTAGTGGATTATTCGCAGCTCGCCAATCCACGCCGTGTCGCCGTAGGGCTAGAACAAAACCGACTGTCTTTGTTGTTAGCAGTATTGCATAAGCACGGTGGGCTGCAAATGGCGGATCAAGATGTGTTTGTGAATGTGGTTGGCGGCGTAAAAGTCACCGAAACTAGTGCAGATTTAGCCTTGGTTATAGCCTTGCTGTCTAGTTTCCGTGATCGGGCGATTCCGAAAGATGTGGTGATTTTTGGTGAGGTGGGCTTGGCAGGAGAAATACGCCCAGTTCCAAGTGGACAAGAACGTTTACAAGAAGCCTTTAAACATGGCTTTAAAAAGGCGATTGTCCCATCAGCGAATATGCCAAAGAACGGCATAGAGGGGATGCAAATCCATGGGGTTAAAAAATTATCGGAAGCCATTGAAGCTTTTGATGAACTTTGAATAAAATCCCTGTATCCTCTCGACCAAACAATTCAGCGGTATGGTAGCGTTTAGTGAAAAACTCAGATGTTTCATTTTTGTCTATACTGAACCGCTGGAAATACGTGAGTGTATTACGCGCAACGTTCTTACATTATCCTAGGATAATGGTTCAGATTTTCACGCTATATGAGTGGGTAGATCGGGATGATTTAGAACGAAAAAGAGACGAGTAATATAGAGACAGTTTTTTTTAGGGAATCGGCGTGTAGGGCTATCAGTCTGTACAGATTATGATATACTCTGCGCGCACTTTATACCTTATTAACAGAGTAAGACAATGACTGATTTATCGAAATACAGAAATATTGGTATTTTCGCGCACGTTGATGCGGGTAAAACTACCACAACTGAACGTATCCTAAAGCTAACTGGTACGATCCACAAAACCGGTGAAGTTCATGACGGTGAATCTACAACAGACTTCATGGATCAGGAAGCAGAACGTGGTATTACTATCCAGTCAGCAGCGGTTACGTGTTTCTGGAAAGACCACCGTTTCAACATCATCGACACTCCTGGACACGTTGACTTCACTGTAGAAGTTTATCGTTCTCTAAAAGTTCTAGACGGTGGTATCGGTGTATTCTGTGGTTCTGGTGGTGTTGAGCCTCAATCAGAAACAAACTGGCGTTACGCGAACGAATCTGGTGTTTCTCGTCTGATCTTCGTTAACAAACTAGACCGTATGGGTGCAGATTTTTATCGCGTTGTTGACCAAGTTAAAAACGTACTAGCAGCTAAACCACTTGTAATGACTCTACCAATCGGTATCGAAGATCAATTCTCAGGTGTTGTTGACGTTCTTACACGTAAAGCTTACGTATGGGATGACACTGGTCTGCCAGAAAACTACGAAATTCAAGACGTACCTGCAGACATGGTTGATGATGTTGAAGCGTACCGTGAAGACATGATCGAAACTGCAGTAGAGCAAGACGACGATCTAATGATGGCTTACATGGATGGCGAAGAGCCTTCTGTTGAAGACATCAAACGTTGTATCCGTACAGGTACTCGTAACCTAGCGTTCTTCCCAACGTACTGTGGTTCTGCATTTAAAAACAAAGGTGTTCAGCTAGTACTTGACGCGGTTGTAGATTACCTACCAAACCCAACAGAAGTACACGAACAGCCTCTAATGAATGAAGAAGGCGAAGAAACTGGCGAGCACGCTGTAGTTTCTGCTGATGAAACATTCAAAGCGCTAGCATTCAAAATTATGGATGACCGCTTCGGTGCCCTAACATTCGTTCGTATTTACTCTGGTAAATTGAACAAAGGTGACACCATTCTTAACGCGTTTACTGGTAAAACAGAACGTGTTGGCCGTATGGTTGAAATGCAAGCTGACGACCGTAAAGAGCTGACTTTTGCTCAAGCGGGTGACATCATTGCAATCGTTGGTATGAAAAACGTACAAACAGGTCACACTCTATGTGATGCTAAGCACCCTTGTACGCTTGAGCCAATGGTATTCCCAACGCCAGTAATCGAAATCGCGGTTAAGCCGAAAGATAAAGGTTCAACTGAGAAAATGGGTATCGCGATCGGTAAAATGGTTGCAGAAGATCCATCATTCCAAGTTGAAACTGATGAAGATTCAGGTGAAACCATCCTGAAAGGTATGGGTGAACTTCACCTAGATATCAAAGTTGATATCCTACGTCGTACTTACAACGTGGATCTAGAAGTAGGTCAACCTCAAGTTGCTTACCGTGAAACTATCACTAAAGAAGTTGAAGATAGCTACACGCATAAGAAACAGTCTGGTGGTTCTGGTCAGTTCGGTAAGATCGACTACATCATCAAGCCTGGTGAACTGAACTCTGGCTTCAAGTTTAAATCAACAGTTGTTGGTGGTAACGTACCTAAAGAATTCTGGCCTGCAATCGAGAAAGGTTTTGCAAGCATGATGGAGCAAGGTGTTCTTGCTGGATTCCCAACGCTAGACGTTGAAGTTGAATTGTTCGACGGTGGTTTCCACGCAGTTGACTCTTCAGCCATTGCTTACGAAATCGCAGCTAAAGGTGCATTCCGTCAGTCTATGCCAAAAGCAGCGCCTCAGCTTCTAGAGCCAATCATGCACGTTGACGTTTTCTCTCCAGAAGACAACGTGGGTGACGTTATCGGTGACTTGAACCGTCGTCGTGGTATGATCAAAAACCAAGAAGCAGGTTCTACTGGTGTTCGTATTAAAGCAGACGTTCCTCTATCTGAAATGTTTGGTTATATCGGTCACCTACGTACTATCACTTCAGGTCGTGGTCAATTCTCTATGGAATTCGATCACTACTCAGCTTGTCCAGCAAACGTTGCTGAAAAAGTTATTGCTGATGTGAAAGCACGTAACGAAGCTAAATAATTGTTTATATAAATAATTATTAATAAAAAGCCCCTTGTTAGGGGCTTTTTTTATGGTTATAACTCCCAGCTGGCTGAGATGATGGGGGGATTCATTCGATGATGGCCACGTTACTCGCCTTGAGAATAAAAAATCTTCTCCCTTTGTTTACATGATCACAGACCCCTTTGTATTCAAGCTGTTAAGCTGAGTGGATAAAAAATTAGTCTGCGTTGTACTGTGCTTGTATCGCGTAAAAATATAGGATTTTATTTAATGACTCACATCAGTTTAGAAGCGTTAACTCAGCAATCGGCGTTTGATGGTCAGCCCGCGACACTGGTTACCCTGACGAATCATCAAGGTATGTCGATCGTGTTTATGGACATTGGTGCGACTTGGTTAAGCTGTCAGGTCCCTGTGCAAGGAAAACCTCGTGAAGTGTTGCTTGGCGTGGCGACAATGGATGATTTTAACAAGCAAACGAGTTTCTTGGGTGCGACGGTAGGCCGCTACGCGAATCGCATTGCGAATGGTCAATTCCAGCATGATGGTAAAACGTATCAGCTTACGGCCAATCAAGAGCAGCATACGCTACATGGTGGTGTGCAAGGTTGGAGTCATTGTCGTTGGGAAATTGTGGAAAGTAGTGCTCAGCATGTCGTGTTTTCAATTGATTCTGCCGATGGCGATCAAGGTTTCCCTGGTAATGTCCATGCGCAAGTCACTTATACCCTGACAGATGATAATCAAGTCAGAATTGATTATGCAGCGACCACTGATGCGACAACGCCAGTGAACATGACCAACCATGCGTACTTTAACCTCATGGGAGCAAATGATGGATATCAGATAGTGGATGATACTCTGGTCATTAAAGCAGATGATTATCTACCAACCGATCAGCTTGGCATTCCTCTTGAGCAAGGTTTAACACCAGTAGAAGGTACGGCGTTTGATTTTCGTCAGCCTCATACGATTGGTGAGCGGTTATTAGACGAACCTCAGCTTAAGATGGTAAATGGCTATGATCATAGCTACTTCTTAGGTGATACCTCAATAGATCAAGAGATTGCCTCATTAACGGCGGCGGATAAGTCGTTAACGATGACTATCTTCACTGACAAACCGGCCATTCAATTATATACCGGTAATTTTTTAGAAGGTACGCCAGGGCGTACCGGTGAGGACTATCATATTTACCAGGGTATCGCGTTAGAAACGCAATATTTACCCGATTCTCCTAACCATCCAGAATGGCCACATGAAAGCTGTTGGTTATCGCCTGGTGACGATTATCAATCGACCACCATTTATCAATTTGGTGCCTAAGTCGCTTAGAAAAAAGACCTCACATGAGGTCTTTTTTAGCAGAATTGGCTTAAACGTGTTGAAGTAAGCTATCTATCAGTGGGAATTGCTCGGGCGTAACACCGGCCATACGCGAGTATTTCGGAGCATGGCGATCACTTTCACGAGGATATTGCCACCCTACGGTATAGTCGACAAAGTGACGAGCGAAGTCTTCGGAAACTTCAAGACAGCCTGCGAGTACGGTATCGACATAACTCTGTACGATAGGGCTGTTATCACAAGGTGGTTGGTGTGAGTCTGTTATATAGACCCAAATATCTTGAGCTTGATCGAAAGCATGTTCGCTGAGAATTGACGCGGCAGGCACTCGCATACGCTGATAGCCACGTTCACGTTTATCAAACTCGGGTAATTCGGTATCGCTGACATGCAATAATACACCATTCACTTCACTGTCTCCGCGTTGCACGACAAGTGGTGACATAATATAACTGTCATCAATTTTGCCCCAATGCCGGACTAACCCTTGTACAATCACGGGAATCGCTTGTCCGGTTTGTCCTGTAAGCTGACGAGACGCAGAGTTCATTAAGCTGCCATAACCGAAAATATACATGAGTTCTCCTTGCTTGTGTTAAGAGCGGCTAAAAAATTGTAACCGTTTTAAAATCCACATCTCAACCGCAAAAATGCCTAATAATGCGCCGCAAAACAGACTAAAAGCGATGGGCGATTCTGTTCCGGGGATACCGCCAACATTGACGCCTAATAAGCCAGTTAAGAAGCTGGTTGGTAAGAAAATAGCCGCAATAATTGAAAATAAATAGGTATTTTTGTTGAGCTTTTCCGCATGGTATTGGCGTAATTCTCCTTTAATGATTTCGAGTTCATTTAGGAAAAAATCCAAGGTCTCATTCACACGGGTAATCGTATTGACACTATGCTTGAGACGTAACTTTTTGTCGACGGCAAAAGCCACTTCGCTATCTTGATAATCATTAATCGCATACTGCTGAGGTTTAATAAAACGCTTAATTTTGAGTAAAGCTTTATGGGTTTGCATAAGCTCTTCACTTAGCTCAAGTTCATCATCAAACTGGGTTATTTTCTCTTCGATTGTATCTAGATAGTTATCGATATTACGATTTAAGCCATCAATGATCTGTACGATAAGATCAGCAAGGCTGCCCGGACCTTGACCATTAATGAGGCGTGAACGTAGCATTTCAACGGTTTTTGAGGGGATTTTTCGCGTTGAAATCAGAGCTCCATTGATATAGAGCAAACGAATACTCAGCATATCTTCTGGATTCGCATCTTGATTTAAATTGACCCCTCTTAGGATCAATAGAAACTGATTATCATCGTACTCTTCAAATAGTGGACGAGTATCTTCAGCGAGTAAACTATCAATAATAGAGCTCGAAACATGATTGTTTTCCAACCATGTTTTGACTTGTTGCTCATCGCGTAAGCAGTGATACCAGTGTCCTGGTTGAATATCATTTGGTGATAAAGTTTGTGACGTATTGGCATGTGAATTGAGCTGCCAATGATCCAATAAAAACTCCATGTTTTCTCCTTATTAGGTGCGCAACAAATGGCTATCCCGAATGGTTAGCAAAGGGAAGTCATGAGGTAAATGGTTGTGAAAGGATCGTGTGTTTGAGGGATTTAACGTACCGATGCCAATGCGTCGTGACGTATCACTTCTTATAGTATGATCGATAATGAACTAAACGAGAATTTTATTGTGTAAATTTATTAACTTATCAGTGCAACGTACGCGAGAAAGAGGCGGATTATTCAGACTTTGTCACAAAAAAATAGCCAGCGTAGGGACGCTGGCTATCACATAATGCTGAGCATTGTTTAGTTATTGCTATGCAATTCACTATTAAGTTCAACTGCAGATTTGTTCGCGAGACATTCCACCTGACCCGTTTGCGAGTTACGACGGAAGAGTAGATCTGAGAAACCGGCTAAATCACGCGCTTTCACCATCTCAACTTCTTTGCCTTCTTTATCTAGCATACGGACTTTAGTACCAGCCGTAACATATAAGCCAGATTCAATCGTACAACGATCGCCAAGTGGGAATCCTAAGCCTGCATTCGCACCAAGCAGTGAGCTTTCACCGATAGAGACAACGACCTTACCGCCGCCAGACAGCGTTCCCATGATAGAAGCGCCACCACCGATGTCTGAACCGTTACCAACCATTACTCCAGCAGAAATACGGCCTTCAACCATGCTCACACCTGAAGTGCCGGCATTAAAGTTGATGAAACCTTCATGCATAACCGTTGTGCCTTCACCCACGTGAGCACCAAGACGCACGCGAGATGTATCGGCAATACGTACGCCAGTTGGTACGATGTAATCCACCATTTTAGGGAATTTATCTACACAATCGACACTTAATGCTCTGCCTGCTAGGCGTGCATCAATTTGACGATCCGCCAGTTCAGGTAAATCAATCGGACCTTCGTTAGTCCAAGCAATGTTGTGAAGTAGACCAAAGACGCCATCTAGCACGATACCGTGTGGCTTCGCGAGACGATGAGAGATTAATTGCAGTTTAAGGAAGGCTTCTGCCACACTGTCTGGCTTTTCATCATTAGCTAACACGACTAACACTAGAGGTTGGTTTGCTTGTGCGGCTTTTTCAGCAAACTTCGCATTGTCAGCTTGATCATGAGCGGTAAATACAGCAGCAAGCTTTTTGGCATCTGTTGCAGTAAGTTCAATGAATTGGTTGCCTTCTGAGTAGTCTGTTACTGTTGTTAACTCAGTGATAAGGCTATCTGATGGGGTGAGGATCGGCGCTGGGAAAAACGCTTCAATAATTTTTCCATCGCGGTTTTTTGTTGCAGTACCAAAGCCAAGTGCAAAATGAGCCATCTTACTCTCCATTCATAATGATGATATTTTCATAACGCGACTTTCATTAAAGTCATGTTAACTATTTAATTCGATTTGCTTATTGAGCATAGTAAAGAGACATGTCTCGATAATAAAGAGCAAATAATCGAGAAGTCTGTCGACCGATATTACTTGTCTTTTTAACGATATATATCAATTATATGAAGCAATAAAAAACCGCTAACACAAGGTAGCGGTTTCGTCATGAATACGGGGGCGATGTTATGCCGCGTCTTCTGCAGACGTATCTTCCGTTTCTTCAGACTTTTGTGCTTTTGGTTTCTTTGGTGTTGGTTTACGTTTAGCACCAAGTGCGAAGAGTACTTCTTCACGGTTTTGAGCCAAAAACATGGCGAGTTCTTCTTGCTTATTTTCTTGCTCAAGCAATTCACTTTTACCTAGCAATTCAAAAAGCTCATCCGCCATATCTAACATTTTGTCATAAGCGTCAGCTTCGGCTTTAGAGGTAAAAGTCATTTTCTCTTCTCCGTTGCGTTCGACCACGTACTTAACGATGACAGCCATGGTTAATCCTCTACTGTTTATTGCACGACATTACTGGCTTTTTATACAGGTAAGTAGCTAAAAAGTCCAGTTTGCGTTAGCGAGATGCGTCACTCTCCCACTGATAACAGTATTCCATAAAGCGTTGGAGTAAAGGACTTTGGTATTTTTCTTTGTGAACAAGTAGCCAAAAACGTCGTTTCATATCTAAAGGTAATTCGACCATCTTAACGCGCCCACTGTCGATCGCCGATTCAGCGGCTAAACGTGATAGACAGGCAAAGCCTAAGCCCGCCGCCACACTATTAATGATCGCCTCAGTGGTGTTTAATTCAAATGTTTCATGCCAATGCTCGATTCTAGGTGCAACAGTTCGTAGGAAAAACTCCCGTGTTCCAGAGCCTGCTTCTCGTAAAATCCATTCACTATGCTCTAAATCAACCAACTGTATGCTGCGTTGTGAGGGGAGTGGGTGAGTCGGGGCGCAAATGATGCACATTTCATCTTGGCTAAAGGGTTGAGAAATCAGTTGTGGATGATGGGTTTTACCTTCGATCAGGCCAATATCTAGCTCATAGTCGACCAGTTTTTGACAAATGAGTGCACTGTTGGAAATGAACAGAGTCTGTGAACGGTGCTGGTATTGTTGACGAAATTGGCTGAGTAAAAAGGGGGCGACTTGATTACCAATCGTATCACTGGCACCGATATGCAGTTGTCCAAATAGTGAATGATCGTCACTAAATGCTTGGTCAAGATCACTCATACGGCTCAGTAGTTCATCTGCATAGGGTAATAAACGTCGACCTTCTTGATTAAGAATAAGACGGTTATTCACACGATCAAATAATGCGTGTCCTAAATGTTTTTCTAATTCAGATAACGCCATGCTTACCGCTGCTTTTGATAAGAACAAATGCTCGGCAGCGGCAGTAATGGTTTTATATTGAATAATGCTGGTGAAGACTCGCAATTGCTTTAAGGAAACGTGACGTGTCATTGCCGATACCACTGACTAAGGAAGACCAGTGCCTATGATTCAATAAACAACAGCAAGGTGCAAGGGAAAGGCGCACGGTTGTGTAATAGGGAGGTTATACGCGGTTTGTTGAACAGAAGTGGGAATTTATTCTTGCCAATAAAGGGTTTGTGTTACTCTCAATAAAGAGCCAATGACCATAAAAGAGCGCCCAGTGTTTACTGTTTACCACTCCAATAAAGTTGATACCTTGAAGATTCTTCTGGTTCACCTGATTAAAAATGACCCGTTGCCAAACCCATTTCAAGCCGAGCAAGTCCTGGTGCAGAGTCCAGGGATGTCTCAGTGGCTAAAAATGGCGTTGGCTCAAGAGGTTGGTGTTGCTGCGAATATGGATTTTCCTTTGCCAGCCACCTTTATTTGGGACATGTTTACTAAGGTATTGGCCGGCGTTCCTAAACGAAGTGCTTTTAATAAAGAAGCGATGACGTGGAAGTTATTAGAGCGGTTACCAGCATTATTACTTACCGCGCCTTTTGCTCCCTTACAAAAGTATCTGGCAGAAGATGATGATGATTCTAAAGCGTACCAATTAGCGGAAAAAATCGCCGATATTTTTGATGGCTATCTCGTGTATCGTCCGGATTGGATTGCGGCCTGGGAAGCAGGAGAAAGTGTTGCTGAGCTTGAAGGTGAGCACGAGTGGCAAGCGATATTATGGCGTGATTTGTATCAATATACGCTAGAACTGGGGCAGTCTCGTTATCATCGCGCCAATATGTATGATGATTTTATTGCCGCATTAAACCATGACAGTATTGACGTATCCTTGCTACCTTCTCGTTTGTTTATCTTTGGGATTTCCTCTTTGCCACCGCGTTATATGGAGGCGTTAAAAGCCTTGGGTGAGCACATTGATGTTCATCTGATGTTTAGCAATCCGTGCCAACATTATTGGGGTGATATTCGCGATAGAAAGTATTTAGCCAAAGTGGAACGCCAACGGCGTAAGCAATTACAAATTAATGCCAATAGCCTGCAAGTGGTTAACGAAGTCTCGCCATTGAAAGGGGAGGTCAGTCTCTATGATGATGAGCTGCACACTTATCAAGCTGTTGGCAATAGCTTACTGGCATCCATGGGTAAATTGGGTCGTGATAACTTGTATTTGCTAGCGCAGACTGAGAATGAAGAACATCAATTATTTATTGATATACCACGGGATTCACTTTTGCATCATTTACAGGCTGATGTGCTTAACCTTGAAGAGCATCACGATGATAGCAAGATAGACGACAGTGAGCATAAACAGCGTATTGGGTATGATGATTCTTCATTAACTTTTCATGCTTGCCACAGCCCAATGCGTGAAGTCGAAGTGCTTCATGATCAATTGCTCGCTATGTTTGATAGCAATGCCGAATTGAAACCACGCGATATTATTGTCATGGTTTCAGATATCAATGCTTATAGCCCTTATATTCAGGCCGTATTTGGTAATGCACCCGGTGAGCGTTATATCCCATTTTCGATTTCTGATCGTACCGCCGATAAAGAAAGTCCGATTTATCATGCGTTTTTACAATTGGTTGAATTACCACAATCTCGCTGTTTGGCATCTGAGCTTTTAGAGCTTTTAGAAACGCCTGCCATTCTAGACAAGTTTGAGCTTAGTGAAGACGACTTCACGATTGCTCAGCAATGGGTCGAAGAGTCGGGGATTCGTTGGGGGCTGAATGCAACAACAGCGCAAGAGTTTGATTTACCACCGCAGCCGCAAAATACGTGGCAATTTGGTCTCAATCGCATGTTACTTGGTTATGCAATGCCAGCGGATGCTGATTTGTATGAGCATAATGACGAGTATTTAGCACCTTATAATGAAGTGCAAGGCATGAGCGCGGAGTTAGCCGGTAAGTTAGCTCATTTTCTTGAAATGGTCAGTCATTACCGATTAGCCCTTGCGAAGACACAGTCAATAGATGACTGGCGCAGTGTGCTTCATGGCGTATTGGTGGACTTCTTCAGTGTCGACCTAGAAGGCGAAATGGCGTTGCAATCGATTCGCGATACGCTCACGCAATTAAAAGAACAACTGTTGGAAGCACGTTATGAGAGTGATATTGCCGCGCTTATCATCAGTCAATATTTACACGATAAGCTTTCCGGTACCCGAGTCAGTCAACGGTTTTTAGCCGGACAAGTGAATTTTTGTACACTAATGCCAATGCGCTCTATTCCGTTTAATGTCGTGTGCTTATTGGGGATGAACGATGGCGTATACCCACGGTCAGTTCCCCCTGAAGGTTTCGATCTTATGAACGGACGTACTCGCCCAGGTGACCGTTCCCGTCGAGATGATGACCGTTATTTATTTCTCGAAGCCATGCTATCAGCAGAAGATGTGCTTTACATTAGTTATGTTGGGCGTTCTATTCAAGACAATAGTGAACGGGTGCCATCAGTTTTGGTGAGTGAACTGTTAGAATATTGCCAGCAAAATTATGTGCTAGAAGGCGATGTCACTAAAATGGCGGACGAATCGGCAAAGTGCCTACAAGAGCACTTAGTACAAGCCCATGCGATGGTGCCGTTTAGTACTGATAGTTTCTTAAAAGCAGGCAGTTATGCAAGAGAGTGGTTACCAGCCGCTCTGCGTCAAGGGAAGGAACCCAGCCCGTTCAATGCGACATTAGATGAGTATCTATTGGATGCGACCTTTCCATTAGAGTTAGATCTGGTGGAATTGCAAAAATTCTGGCGCTTACCGGTGCAATACTTTTTTAATCGTCGTCTTAAAGTGCATTTTGATATGGCGCAAACGGTAATGGATGATGATGAGCCGTTTGTTCTTGATGGACTAGCCAGTTATCAGTTACGTGATGCCTTAGTCGAGGTATTATTAGAGTGTCAGACACCTCAAGAGCAAGAACAGGCATTGACTCATTTTGCAAAACTGCAACGTGCTCAAGGCCATTTACCGATTGGTGCATTTGGTACATTGGAGCTGGAAACCAATCGTGTTCAAGCCCAAGAATTAGCCGATGCCGTGCGGCCACTATGTTATCAGTCTAGCCAAGATATAGAAGTTAACTTAACACTTGATTGTCTAGGGGAGGGTAAACCAGTCAACGTCACTGGGTGGCTAATCAATGTCTTTGAATCAGGATTAATTCGCTATCGCAGTGGCTCGGTTCGCGCACAAGATATTCTGGCAGCGTGGATCGATCATCTCTGTTTAGCTCTTATGGGACAGTCCCGCACGACACATATATTAGGTTATGATCGCAAAGAAGGTGTGGTGCATTATTACTGGTCGCCAGTGGAGTCAATATCAGAAGCAAGGCAATTACTTGATGAGTTGGTTGTCCTTTATTATCAGGGTCTTACTCATCCTTTGGCGTATTTTCCACGTACCGCTTTAGCCAGTATTGAGGCGGGATTTTCGCGAGGTCAATGGGTGGCGGATGAGGAAAAATCAATTAAAAAAATGGCCGATACATTTAATGATGGATATATGACGCATGGTGAGGGCAATAATCCTTATATCCAAAGGATTTGGCCTCTTTGGGATGAGAGTCTTGCGCATGAGGTACTGCGTTTAAGTGAACGCGTGTTGATGGCCCCACGTTTGCGTTGGCAACAAATAGAAGATAAAGAGTAGGTGGCCGCCAGTAAATCATTATGGTGTAGGGCGTTCGCTGTACGGCCACAGGTCAGAGGGACCTATTTCTTTACGTTATGAGATGGTATTTGGTAAATCTGAACGCATCTTAGCGATTCATTGGCATTGGCACCGTGAACAGAGTCGCATTTTTGTTGGTGATGATAATTGAGTGCAAATTAGTAATTTTTTTGTGAATTATTTCGCAAAAATATCAATATAAAACTTAAGGTGGAGTCATGACGGCGGTCACTCAGACAATAGAACCCCAAACATTAGACGCAATGACATTTCCGTTGCATGGCGCTCGGCTGATTGAAGCCTCCGCTGGTACAGGTAAAACATTTACGATTGCCGCTTTATATTTGCGTCTTGTTTTGGGGCATGGTGATGAGTTATCACGTCATTCTACTCCATTAAGCGTTGATCAAATTCTGGTCGTCACGTTTACGGAAGCGGCAACGGCAGAATTACGAGAAAGAATTCGCACACGAATACATACGGCGCGGATTGCCTTTGCCCGTGGAGTCAGCGAAGACCCTGTTATCGCCCCTTTGCTGGAGCAGTTTACGGATCATCGTTTAGCCGTGCAGCTACTTACAGAAGCGGAAAGACAAATGGACGAGGCGGCGATTTATACCATTCACGGCTTTTGTCAGCGCATGCTGACGCAAAATGCTTTTGAGTCGGGTAGCCGTTTTGCCAATGAATTTGTCACGGATGAAAGCCACTTAAAAGCGCAAGTGGTCGCGGATTATTGGCGTTGTCAGTTTTATCCATTACCGCTGAATTTGGCCGCTGAAGTACGCCGCTTATGGGGGCGCCCTGATGATCTATTGCAGCGTATTGGCCGATATCTTACAGGAGCACCTTTGACAGTAACGACTCCGCCTTTATCGGATGATCTCGCGACATTGCATGCCAATAATTTACAACGTATCGATGATCTGAAGCAGTTGTGGCGAGCACATGAAGCTGATCTTGAAGGCTGTATTAGTCTCTCCGATGTCAATAAACGCAGTTACAGTAAAAAAACGCTACCGCAGTGGTTACTGAGCGTATCAGCTTGGGCGGCGAGTCCGACCCAAAATTATGAGTGGCCGGATAAGCTGGAAAAGTTTGCACAAAACACTCTAATTGAGAAAACGCCAGATGGAAAAGCAGCCCCGATGCATGAGGTGTTTGCTGCTATTGAAGCCTTTCTTGCTGAACCGATCAGTTTAGAAGGCCCGCTGTTAGCTCATGCCATTGATGCATGCCGTACTAGGCTGGCTAATTTAAAGCAGCGTAAACACTGGTTATCATTTGATGATTTATTGACTCAGTTATCAGCGGCCCTGGATTTAGATGAACAACAGGTCTTGGCGGAGCGTATTCGTCATTTATATCCGGTGGCAATGATAGATGAGTTTCAAGATACCGATCCTCTGCAATACAGTATTTTTAGTCGGATTTATTTAGCGCATCCACACGCGGGCCTATTTATGATTGGTGACCCGAAACAGGCGATTTATGCGTTTCGTGGTGCGGATATTTTTACGTATATTCGCGCACGTAATCAAGTCTCGGCTCATTATACGTTAGGAACGAATTGGCGTTCGAGCCTTGATATGGTTTCAGGGGTAAACCGCTTGTTTACACAAGCCGAGCGCCCGTTTATTTATGATCAAGATATTCCTTTTTATCCGGTTAATCCTAATCCTAATGCCGACAAGAAAGCGTGGTATTTATATGACGAAAAACAACCTGCCTTAACTTACTGGCGTCCTGATACAGATGGCGCACTAATGACCAAAGGTGAGTATCTTACCCAAATGGCGACAGCCACGGCAGCCCATATCCAGCATGTGTTAACGTTAGCTCAAAACCAAAAAGCATATTTTTCTAACGGTAAGCCGATAGAGGCCAGCAATATAGCGGTATTAGTACGGACGGGCAGTGAAGGACGTCGTATTAAAACAGCACTCTCAGAGCAAGGTATTGCCAGTGTGTATTTATCGAACCGTGATAGCGTGTTTGCTACCCAAGTGGCTATGGATGTGCAGCGTTTATTGCAAGCGGTATTGAATCCAGATAATGATCGCTTGTTACGCGCGTCATTGGCGAGTCCACTGTTCGCGCTCAATGCCCAGCAACTGGATAAACTCAACTGGGACGAAAATGCATGGGAAAAGGTGAGTTATGAGTTTAAAACGTACCGCCAACTGTGGAAAGAACGTGGTGTTTTACCCATGTTACGCGCGGTTCTGGCGCAGCGCCATATTGCCGAACGTTGGTTAGAAGAGCCGGATGGCGAGCGGGCATTAACCGATTTCATGCATATTGGGGAATTACTTCAAGACGCCAATCAAGATATTGATAGTGACCATGGTTTATTGCGGTGGTTATCGCAAACCATTACTGATGTAGCGATGGGATTGGGGCAACATGATGAACAAATTCAGCGTTTGGAATCGGAGCGCAATTTAGTTCAAATTGTCACGATTCATAAATCGAAAGGCTTAGAATATGATTTGGTATTTTTACCTTTTGCCTTAGGCTATCGCGCCGCGAGTGAAGGGAAGTACTATGATGCAAGCACGGAGAAAACCATGCTCGATATCATGGCGAGCGGAGAGTCTTTACTGCAGGCAGAACAAGAGCGACTTGCCGAAGATTTACGTTTAGCTTATGTAGCGCTAACTCGTGCGGTGTATGCGTGTTTCATTGGCGTTGCTCCATTACGTAATGGCCGTTCCACCAAAGAGCCATCAGGTGTGCATGATAGTGCGATTGGTTATTTGTTACAAAATGGCGAGCAAGGCGGTATTGCGTTACTTCACACGTCTTTAGATAAGGCCGTTCAAGGTATTAATGCGCAAATAGTGCCGCCACCAGAGCTCCCCGAAGGTATTTATGTGCCAGAGAGCGAAGCGTATGACACTCTGCCAGTTAAGTCATTACAGCGCCCAGTGGATAGACGTTGGCGTATTACTAGTTACTCAGGGCTAGTGAAACAAGGCGCTCATCACAGTGTTGGGGCTGAGGCCGAAATCTCCGGATTTGATATCGATTCTGCCCAAGATATGGAAGAGGCTTCCTTGTTAGAGCCTGAGCGTTCTATTTTCACTTTTCCACGAGGTGCGCAGCCGGGAACATTTTTACATAGCGTTTTTGAGCAAGTTATTTTTACACAAGCTGCGACGACGGTGGACAATACCGAAGTATTAGAAAATTTACTAGAAAATGAGCAATATGACGCTGCTTGGTTACCTGTATTACAAAAGTTGGTTGATGATGTATTGAATGTACCGCTTGATGGGAAGCAGCTACGTTTAAGTAACAAAGCGCCAAGCCAGCAATTAGTTGAGATGGAATTTTTATTACCGATACGAGTATTAGATGCCCCCAGTTTAAATCGAATCACGCATCGTTATGACGCACTCTCTGCGCGGGCAGGCGCGCTTGGCTTTTATCCGGTGCACGGTATGCTCAAAGGTTTTATCGATTTAGTGTTTGAACATGAAGGAAAATACTATGTATTGGACTGGAAATCGAACCACTTAGGAGATGATTCCAGTGCGTATCAAGAGGAAGCTTTAGCCGTAGCGATGGCTGAACATCGCTACGATCTTCAATACCAAATTTACGCACTAGCACTGCATCGTTTTTTAGCCAGTCGAGTGCAAAGTTATGATTACGAGAAGCATTTTGGTGGTATCTATTATGTGTTCTTGCGGGGAGTGAACAGGCAATCAAAACAAGGTATTTTTTATACTCGTCCGCCACAAGCGCTTATTAGCGAGCTCGATCAATTGATCGATGGACGGATTGTTGAACATCGTGAAACTGAACAAGGGCAGTGGGAGTTAGATCTATGAGAAACGAAGTCTACGCTTTGTTATCTTCGTTGGCAGAGCAAGGCAGTATTCGTCAGCTCGATTATCAGTTTGCTCGCTTTATTGGGCAGCAAGCGCCAGATTCTTCGCCACTGCTGATCATACTTGTGGCCGCGTTGAGTGCAGAAGTGGGGCGAGGTCATATTTGTTTATCATTATGGGATGAACATGGGCAGTTAACCGATATTGCCAGTAAGTTGGGCGTATTTGGAGAACAAACTCAAGCAATCCAGTCTGCGTGGCTACAAGGTGATTGGTCGACAATATTAGCTGATTCATCGTTAGTGTGTGACTCCGGGCAAGAGTCGGTTCCGCTGATTTTTGATGGTCAGCGCTTATATTTACATCGCTACTGGTTTTATGAGGTGACGTTAAGTGCTCGCTTACACACCCTAGCGACTCCCATTGCCTTTAGTAATAAAGAACAGTCGGCATTATCAGAGCGGCTGAACCTCCTTTTTGCACGCGACTACCCACGTCTATTTAGCGCATTATCACAGGTTAACTCGCAAATAGAACGCCAAAAACTCGTCATGGATTATTTAGATGTTGAATCACCAGACAGTGTGGAATGGGAGCGTGTCGAGCAATGCCTGATTATGGCTAAGCAAGCTGATGACTTGGTCGATTTAGAGCACTGGGTGCCGCAGTCGGCTTGTCTTAATTGGCAAAAAGTCGCGGCTGCTACTGCTCTAACGCGCTCTTTTACTGTCGTGTCTGGTGGGCCAGGGACAGGTAAAACCACGACAGTGACGAAATTGTTAGCGGCTTTACTTGGGCAGTCTGTGGATAAAGCACTCACGATTAAACTAGTGGCTCCAACCGGGAAAGCGGCAGCGCGCTTAACCGAGTCAATCGCCAAAGCGGTACAACGTTTGCCTGTAGAGCCGGAACTGAAAGCGTTAATCCCGACTCAAGCAAGTACGATTCATCGCTTATTAGGAGCGTTGCCTAATAGTGCCGAGTTTCGCCATCATAAGAAAAATCCATTGCACCTTGATTTGTTGATTGTAGATGAAGCATCGATGGTGGATTTACCTCTGATGGTTAAGTTAGTGGAAGCGCTACCAACGCACGCTCGGCTTGTATTACTGGGTGATAAAGATCAGTTAGCCTCGGTGGAAGGAGGAGCTGTGCTTGGGGATATTTGTCATTTTTTAGCGCAAGGTTATAGCCACGAACAAGGACAACGATTGGCAAGCTTAACTGGTTTTAAAGCGTTGGCTTCGACGCTGCCTGGTGAGCGTAGTCCGATTGCTGACTGCCTGTGTATGCTGCAAAAAAGTTATCGCTTCAATGCGAGTTCTGGCATCGGTCAGCTTGCTAAAGCTGTTAATAGTGGTCAAGGGCGCCACATTGATGAAGTATGGCGACGTGACTTTGCCGATATCAGTCACTATGATCTCACTCGCGAGTCGTACCAGCAGATGTTAAAACTGTTGGTGAACGAATACCGCGGTTATCTAAGCTTAGTCGAGCAAACCTTTTATGATGACACGCAGGCCATCGCTATGAGTAATAAAGCCCGTGCTGTATTAGAAGCCTTTAACGGTGTGCGTTTATTATGCGCGGTACGAGAAGGAGACTTTGGTGTCACAGGTCTTAATTATCGGATTGAGCGTGCACTAGCGGCGCGTCAATTAATCTCTGTTCATGACGAAATGTGGTATCACGGTCGCCCAGTGATGGTCACCAGTAACGATCATAGCCTTGGTTTGTATAATGGTGATATCGGTATGTGTTTACGTGATGAGGAAGATGATAACCACAGGTTAAAAGTTTATTTTGAGTTGCCTGATGGCCAAGTCAAAGCGGTCTTGCCAAGTCGAGTGCCACCACATGAAACCGCCTATGCGATGACGATCCATAAATCACAAGGCAGTGAGTTTGCGCATACATTGATGATTTTACCGCCGGATTACAGTCCAATTCTTACGCGTGAATTAATTTATACAGGTATAACCCGCGCAAAATCTTATTTAACCTTGTTGTGTGATGATGCGGTCTTAAAACGAGGGATTAAAGTGCGTACTCAGCGAGCGAGTGGTTTGGTTGAAAAACTGGATTCATCGCTCTCTTCATAATGAGATGTTTAAGGTATGTTCCACACTGGAAAAACTAATACTTTCAATATCATAATCTAAGTAGTTTCTCATTAAATGCTTTTTGATTTGTTCGTCTACCGGGAATACACAATGGACGTGTAATCCTTCCAAGAGATGATTATCGGCCATGTCCCAAAAGCTTTGTAGAGAATTACAAATAACGGTTTTCATCGAGATACATATACCTATTAAGAGTGGTGTGTGGATCAGTTTTTGAACAATAAATGAACCAACTCAAATATTATTAAGCTGCTCAATGCAACGTGTTCCATATTCATCGTTAGTCTGGATGAATTTTACACAACCGATACACTCTTGAAAAGATTTTAATCGCAATTTTTTTGAATGCTTCTGTAAATCAGTCTCACTTATGAGTCAGTCTTGTTTTTAATACAGGTTGTCCATTCCGATTAAATCCGGCTACAGCTCTAGCACTAATATTTTTGAGCGTCTTTGATAGTTATAGAGATGCTGTTTGGTTACTGGCAGTGCTGATACTCCTGCTTCGGTAAAGCCTTGTTCTCTAAACCAATGTAGACTTTGCGTTGTCAATACAAACAGCTTTTCCAGCTCTTGTTTTTTTGCTTCATACTTCATATGTTCAAGTAACACTAAGCCGCGATGACCATCTCTATAATCGGTATGAATAGCGACACAGGCCATTTCGGCCATTTTTTCATCCCGATAAGGGTATAAAGCAGCGCAACCAATGATCAGCCCATCTTTATCAATGACACTAAAATTATGTATTTCTTGCTCCAGTTGCTCGCGGGAGCGGCGTACTAAAATACCTTTTTCTTCTAAAGGTAAAATTAAATCAAAAATACCACCAATATCATCAATATGAGCTTGGCGGACTTGCTCTGTTTGTGCCGTAACGACTTGTGTACCAATACCATCAAAGGAAAATAGCTCTTGGATCAACGCGCCATCAACTTTGTAACTCACCAAGTGACTTCTTGGCACGCCGGCACGACATGCGGAGACGGATGCTCGTAAAAAGCGGAGTGTGCCAGTGGTATCTTCTTGCTCTGGTTTTTGGCTCGTTTCCCTGTGCACTATGAGCGATTCGACTTCGGCAGGAAAAAGTTCGGCGATGGCATTGCCATGTTCATTAATAATGCCTTGTTCAGAGCAAAATCCAATGAGCTTATCTGCTTTTAAACGAATAGCCACTTGGGTAGAGATTTCTTCGGACAGTAGATTGAAGCATTCACCTGTCACGGAGCTCGCTATCGGTCCTAGCAATACGATGGAGTCTTGTTCGAGTATTCTATTAATGCCTTCGATGTCAATGCGTCGAATACGCCCGCTATGGCAGTAATCGACACCAGTATCGATACCCAAGGGTTGTGCTATAACAAAATTACCACTAACAATATTGAGTTTATTTCCCGCCATAGGCGTATTGTTCATACTCATTGATAAGCGAGCAGTGATGGCCAGTTGCAATTGTCCTGCTGCTTGCATAACGAGATTTAATGCGGTTTCGTCAGTAACGCGGATACCATTATGATGAGGAGTTTCATGGCCATGAATCGTGAGTAGGTTATTAATTTGCGGGCGTGCGCCGTACACGAGAACGATTCTGACTCCTAAACTATGTAGTAAGGCTAAATCGCTAATAATATTTGGAAAGTTTTTATCGGCAATGCCTTCGCCACCTAACATTATCACCATAGTTTTACCTCGGTGAGCATTAACATAAGGGGCGGATTGGCGAAACCCTTTTACTAGCTCGGTACTACGTATTTTCACTGCTTGCATACCCGGTTGTTTATTTATGTTTAAATAATGACTTTTTATTCATGGCTAAGCAAGGTGTTTTTTAATTTTCTCTAAATACGCGGTGTAGGTTTGTGCGTGGTAGGTTATCGATTATAATAAGTGGATTAATTTTAATATCGTCAATAAAAGCCAAGTGTCAATAACACGGCAAAGAGGTATAAGAGTGAGCAGTAAGAGAAAAAAGTATCTGGAAAGATTATTAATAGTAGCTGCTCTAATGGGCACTATCGTGGTTGGTGGTGGATACATATATTTGTACTTACAGGCGCGTAATTTTTATACTCCGCAAGACAGTTTATATGGAGTATGGGTTGAGCAAAATGTGGCGCCATATTCGGCCAATACGATTGAGATTCGACCTGATTCGATCACCATCCAAGGACACACGGTGACCACTAAATATCTTTTTAATGGTGAAGTATTGTCGTTCAGTGCTGGTGGTATCCGACAGAATTACCAAATGTTGAATGATAAAAAAACCGAAATGCGCTTAATGTCACCGGATAGTTATAGCCCTACGTATAGATTGTCAGAGAAATATAAAAATGATCTGCGTTGAACGTTCTTTGATTGCGCTTAGCTGCTGACTTTGCCATGCTGCCACGACTTGATTATTAGGGATATAAAATTTGTGATTAGACGTCTTTTCCCACTGGTGTGTGTGTTAATGCTTTTTGGGTGTGCGCCCACAGAGCGAGGGCAGCAATACCAAGACCCAGAGTTTGCGAATAAATTAAATAAAGTCGAGCAGGTAGAGTCAAATTCTCCGCGAGATTACTCTGCGTTTTTAAAGCAAAGTGATGAAGTTGTGCATAATTCACCGAGTATGGCGAAAATATATCAGCCTTTATATAGTCAGTTGAGTGAATGGGCGATGGAAAGCGGCGACCCCAAAGATTTGCAACAATTTGGGATACAAACAGCGCAGCTCGGTGGTGCTGATCAAAGAGGTAATGTGATGTTTACTGGTTATTTTTCACCAGTTATTGAGTTGCGTCACACACCCGATGATGAATATAAATATCCAGTCTATGGCAAGCCCAACTGTACGGCAGAGTGTCCTACACGTGCACAAATTTACGATGGAGCCCTTGAAGGGGAAGGACTGGAACTCGGCTACGCCAAGAGTTTGATTGATCCATTTATTATGGAAGTGCAAGGCAGTGGTTTTGTTCATTTTGGTGATGATGATTCGGTCGAATATTTTGCCTATGCGGGAAAAAATAACAAAGCTTACGTGAGCATTGGCAAAGTGCTCATCGAGCAAGGCGAAGTTTCCCGTAAAGATATGTCTTTGAAAGCGATTAAAGAATGGGTAGAGACACATCCTGCCGAGCAGGTAAAAGCGCTTCTAGAACAAAATCCGTCTTATGTATTTTTTGAGCCGCGCGCCGCTGCGCCAGTAACAGGAAGTGCTGGGATCCCGCTATTGCCAATGGCGTCGGTAGCCGCAGATCGTTCTATTTTACCAATGGGGACTCCTATCTTAGCTGAAGTTCCTTTATTGAATGCAGATGGAACCTATACAGGAACCCATCAGTTACGGCTATTGATCGTGCTTGATACCGGTGGTGCCGTTAAAGATAATCATTTGGATTTATATCATGGAATGGGGCCGCGTGCGGGAACCGAAGCTGGGCATTATAAGCATTTTGGACGAGTATGGAAGTTAGGGCTTAAAGCGTCGACGACCCAAGCTCCTTGGGCAATACCGCCTGAAAAGTTAGAATAGCCTTCGCTTGTAACTAGACTTTTTTTCTAAGAGTGCGTATAAAACGCACTCTTTCTTTTTCCACTATTTGGATATGTTGTTATGCGAGAACTTGAAGCCCCAGCCTCAGAAAGTTATGACCAACGATTTGGCGGCACACGCCGTTTATATGGTTATGAGGAAGTTGATATCTTACGTGCTGCGCATGTATGTGTGATTGGTATTGGCGGTGTGGGTTCTTGGGCAGTAGAAGCATTAGCTCGCACTGGTGTCGGCGAGTTGACGTTGATCGACATGGATGATGTGTGTGTAACGAACATTAATCGACAAATTCATGCCATGAGTGGAACGGTTGGACAAAGTAAAATTGAGGTTATGGCAGAGCGCGTCAAGTTGATAAACCCTGAGTGCAAAGTGAACTTGATTGATGATTTTATTAATGTTGATAATCAGCATGAGTACTTAAGTCTTGGTTATGATTATGTGCTTGATGCGATTGATAGTGTTAAAGCGAAAGCCGCATTATTAGCTTATTGTCGTAGTAATAAAATCAAAGTGGTGACCACGGGCGGTGCGGGCGGACAAATCGATCCGACACAAATTAAAGTCGCGGATTTGACCAAAACGATTCAGGATCCATTAGCGAAAAAGCTCAAAGATCATTTGCGTCGCTTTCATAATTTCCCAACGAATCCGGCAAGAAAGTTTGGTATCGATTGTGTATTTTCCACCGAGCAGTTGAAATATCCGCAAGCTGACGGCTCAGTATGTGGTACAAAATCTACCGCAGAAGGTCCTAAACGTATGGACTGTGCGAGTGGTTTTGGGGCAGCGACGATGGTGACAGCAAGTTTTGGCTTTGTTGCCGCGTCTCGTATTGTCGATAAATTGATGCAAAAATATCGTAAAGCGTAATAATTCAGTCACGGCGCTCACGTGTGGTGCCGGTTAATTTTTTGGAGTAGAGCATGTCTGAATTTCCAGATAGCCCCTTTGGAACCATCATTACTGATACACAGGTTGTCGCTACGATGGCGACCTTACATGGATGGGAAGATCGTTATCGGCAAGTGGTGATGTGGGGCAAGCAATTACCCAAAATGGATGAGGGGCATAAACAAGCAACAGTCAAGATCGCTGGGTGTGAGAGTCAAGTATGGCTATTAGCGGCTTGTGATGAGAATGGCATTTGGCGTTTTCATGCTGATTCTGATGCGCGGATTGTTCGTGGCCTTATTGCTATTGTGTTTGCCGCATTGAATCATAAAAATACACAGCAAATTCAGTCGATTGATATTGAAGCATACTTTGAACAACTCGGGTTGCTGAATCACTTATCCGCTTCAAGAGGCAATGGCTTACGAGCGATTGTGGATACGATCCGCCAATCTGTGGCGTAATGACTGACCTACGTACTATCTACCAGTTTAAGGCGTCAGCACAATTATAGCTCGATAATCGAGTACGAGTTATACACGACTGCGCCATGCGGGGCGTCTATATTCAGTGTCGTATAATCTAGCGTGCCTTTTTTCTTCAAATTGGCACGATTCCACCCCTCATTAAGTAATACCATATGTTGTGTGTCTTTTTTCCCTTTTTGATAAATCGCGACGGCGGATTTTGAGTCGCCGTAGCGGACTTCTTTTTTCGCGACATAAATATGTTTATGGCTTGGGAAATAAGTGTAATCGAGAAAAATGATGCCATGTGATTGAGTATTTAATACGACTTCAATAATGGTTACGGGATTTTTTTTAGCCTTAAACAACGTTAAGTTACTTGGACTGACTAAGTATCCTGACCATTCATCATCTAAAAACACCTGAGCATCTTTATAAAGCGCCATTTTTTGTTGGTCAGAGGCATCTTGAATATTGAGTTGATTAAATACGGTAGTGACCATTTTTTGTGCACTGGTTGGAATGGCTGAAAACGTATCAATAGCATAGGCGTGGCTACTCATTACAAGTACGCATAAGGTGATTAGTGAACGCATGACGCCACTCCTTTTCATCAAATAATCCATTATCATTATTCCATTAGTGACTAAGCCAGTATCAGCGAATTAGTCAAAAGGTTAAGTTACTGTGACTTTAGCAAACTCCTAAGACTGACACGAGTGATCAGTCTCAAGAGTCTGGACGATTAAAGAATATCAGCGGCTTTCTTGATGGCCGCGAGCGCGCGAGTAATATCGGCCTCGTTATTATATAAACTTAGCGATAAACGAACGGTGCCACTAATATCGAGAGCATCCATCAATGGGTGAGCACAGTGGTGACCTTCACGGACGACGATACCTTGTTGATCAAGTAGCGTTGCTATATCGTGATGATGCACCCCATCCATAGTAAAGCTGATGATCCCCGAGCCAGGCTGGTGACCGATAATATACAGGTCATCGATAGCGACTAAGCCTTCATAAAGCGTATGATGTAGGTGCGCAATGTGTTGCTTTATATCTTGATAATCAAATTGTTTTAACCACGTCATCGCGGCCGCCAGTCCAATCGCCCCCGCAACATTAGGCGTTCCCGCTTCAAAGCAGCTTGGTGCTGGAGCAAAACTCGTACCGGCAAAGCTGACTCGCTCCACCATCTTGCCTCCGCCTTGCCAAACGGGCATTAAGGGCAGAATATCGGGTTTGACATATAAGACGCCTATGCCATTAGGGGCGTATAATTTGTGTCCTGAAAAGGCATAAAAATCGACATCTAGCTGTGTGACATCGACAGTTTCATGCACAACCCCTTGCGCGCCATCGACCATGACTTTCGCCCCAACATCGTGGGCAGCATGAATAATCGCTTCAATTGGCTGACGTGCGCCTGTCACATTGGTGATATGAGCAACGGCGACCAGTTTACAGCGTTTTGTGAGCACGTTTTGAAAATAATCCCAATCAAATTCACCGTGAGCAGTTACCGGAATTTTAATGATGTTTGCTCCGGTTTGTTGAGCAATAAGCTGCCACGGAACAATATTGGCATGATGCTCATTTTCACAAATCGCAATTTCATCACCTGCTTGTAGGTGTTTTAGGGCATAGGTATAGGCGACAAGATTGATCGCTTCCGTTGTGCCACGTGTCCAAATGATAGTGTCAGCGTGAGCCGCGCCGATCCACTGAGCAACGGTATCCCGAGCGGCTTCATAACGTGATGTCGCTTGTGCCGTCATATGATGACTGCCACGATGTACATTGGCATTTTCAAAACGATAATAGTTGGCCAGCGTATCAATAACGACCTGTGGTTTTTGTGAGGTGGCTGCGCTATCCAAATACGTTAATGGATAACCATTAATCTCTTGGGCGAGAAAAGGAAATTGTGCACGAACAGTATCAATATCAAACGTCATGGTTAGGCATCTTCGCTCAGTTTATCGTAATGTAATTGTGGCAATACCATCATAGGCTCTGCGACCTGTTTTGCGGCGGTTTTACCCGATAAACGTATGATGATCTCAATGGCAAATTCAATCGAAGAGCCAGGTCCTTGGCTAGTTAAAAGGTTATTGTTGATATCAAAAGTGACGCGTCGAGTTCGCCATAGTGAAGCTGGAATGTGCTGTTGGAAGTTTGGATGTCCCGTCATAATAGCACCTGGATACAAGTCATGGTGCTGTAGGACAATAGCGGGAGACGCACAGATAGCGGCGACCAAGCGGCCGTCGTACTTCTGCTGCTTGAGTATTTCAATCAAGATGGTGCTGCCTTGAAATACTTCAGCGCCGCCTAAGCCTCCTGGTAAGACAATAGCATCAAATTCCTCATCGGCAATATCAACCAAGCGGTGTTGCGCCGATAAGACCACTCCACGCGAACAAGTCACGGTTAACTGCCCATCAAAATCAGCACTAGCGACAGAAACGTCATAGCCTGCTCGGGTTAACGTATCGATAATAGTGACGGCTTCGATTTCTTCGGTGCCATTGGCGATAGGGACTAAAATACGCTTGGTCATAGGTGACTCCAACGGTGTTCTAATTGCTTAATAGTTTGCCATAAATGAATATTATACGGCGTTGAAATAGCGTGTTGCTGTGCTTGGTTAACCACATAACCATTGATAAAATCGATTTCGCTCGTACGCTGATGACTAATATCTTGATGCATTGATGAGTAATTGTGTGCGGTTTGATGGAGCACGGCATACACATCATCAAGCAAGCTATCTTGTGTGATGGATAAACCGCTTGCTTGCATTACAGTAACGATTTCTCTGACAATGGCATGAATATGATCGGTATAGGCATGGCCCAGTAGTGCACCATTTTTTATATTATCTATCGCCGTCAGTGGATTAATCACACAATTTATGGCGACTTTACGCCACAAAGGCCACTCTAGCGTGGAATGCCAGTTTACATCAGGTAGAGCATGGCTGAGAACCTCCGCCATAAACTGACATGCCTGTCCTTTTGGATTTAATCCCCCAAGATCGGTTTTTCCTAAACCAGTATGTTGCACATGGCATGGGTTATGTTTAAGCGCGGCATGGCTTGTGCTTGCTCTTAATATTGGATAGGCCGAGAGTGTAACGAGCAGCTCATCAAGAGTGCCCATGCCATTATGCATGAAAAGTAAAATAGTGTCGGAATCGATATGTTGTATTAGGGGCAGTATAGCGGTGGCGACTTGATGTGCTTTGGTCGCGACAAAAATAACATCAGCATGACGCAGTGAGTCAATGTGATTAGAGACAAAAGTACTGCGCGAGATGGTACTGCCAGTCGTGGAAGTGAGTAAATAGTCGCGTTCGCTACTGTGGGTATGAGACCAGCAACTAACGTTATGGCCTGCATGTTTTAGGTAACATGCCCACAAAGAGCCGATGGCACCTGGGCCCAGCACAACGATATTCATGACTTACCTCATTCATCCACGATGGGAGGCAGGATACCATTATTGGGAGTAATGCCAACTAGCAGGCATAAAAAATGGCGCGAGAATCGCGCCATTTGATGAATTCGCATTTGCCAAGCAAATTAGAATTTATAAGTCACATCAAAGTAGTGAGACACACCTGAAGAGCTGAAGCCTTTAGAGTCTTTAATACCGTACACGTCATCAAACACTTTAAGACCGTAACCCACTGCATAGCGATTGCTGTGCCAGTAAATGCCGTTAAACCAAGCTAGGCCGTGATCTGATGTAGCACCTGCTTTTTTTTGTAGATCGAATTCGTAATCTAGATAACCTTGGTAGGCGATGAATGAGCCGTTTTCAAAGTTAACAAAAGGCTTGAACCATACTGTAGAGAATTGGTAGCCGTTCCATTCGTTATTTTTGATGTTGTAAGATTTGTAGAGGTTAAATTGAACCTTACCAAACCAAGGAACCATCACATCAGCACCGATACCATTTTTAGTGGCGTAACCACCATCATTGTTGCCATCAATGGTAGTGTAATCAGCAACGTACCATTCTTTGATTGGACCAACGGATAGGTCAGTATTGAATAAACCGTCAATAGACATACGCGGCGCAAATTTAGCAAACATCTTGGCATCGTTGCCTTTATTTGCTGATTTATCACTATCATCGTCATCGGTGAGGTTAAATACATCAAGGTAACCGTACAGATCGAAAATCCCTGAGCGACCGCCAAACTCCATTTCGAAGTAAGTATGGTTATTGTTACCCGGTTTTTCATTAAGTACATGCATTAGGTTAAATTGCATCCACTTATAATCGTTCTTGTGAGTGTTACCATCAGTATAATCAGCGGCTAAGGCAGGAGTGGAAACTGCAGCTGCTAGACTTAGTGCTAAAAGTGATTTGCGCATTGCTGTGATTCTCTACATTGTGATTTTTGGTTTTATACAATCGATTGCGTTAACGTTTACGTAGCCGATTATTAATGTCGAGAATAATAGCGGTTTATCTCCCAATTAAAAGTGAAAAACTAAGAAAACGTGACTAATTATTGTGACGGTTATCACGCAAAATGGAATTCATATGGAACTTAATTTATTTTACATAATATTGCAGTTTTTTTGTGATTTAAGTCAGTTATTGTCCGTGAGAGTCTATCTTAGAAAAACGCTTTGTTTAATGATTAGTGAAATGAAATCGCTTGTATAATAAATAGAAACATTAGCAAGGAGGATATATGTCAACGATCATGTTATTTCCACTTGGTTCGATTGTCATGCCCGAGGGAAAAATGGCATTACGTATTTTTGAACCTCGCTATCAGCGTATGGTCGCAGAAAGTATGAAAACGGATTCCTGTTTTGGTCTGTGTTTGAGTGGCTCGAATGGTGCTGCTGGTGAGGGAGAGTTATCACAGTTTGGTACTTGGGTTAAAATCGTTGATTTTGAGCGTTTAGACGATGGGCTGCTTGGCATTACGGTTGTGGGGATCAAGCGTTTTCGCATTCATTCTATTACGACAGAAAGCGATGGATTACGTATCGCTGACGTAGAGTGGCACGCCAGCTGGCCAATGCAAGAAATGGAAAAGAAAGATGCGTTTCTTGCCGAACGTTTACAAGATCTGTATCAAGAAATCCCACAGGTAGGACAACTCTATCCCCATTGTTTTTTTGATGATGCCAGTTGGGTTACTCAGCGATGGTTAGAACTTATGCCATTAACCCATGAGCAGTTTGATCAGCTTTCTCGCCACGATGATTGCCAAATTGCTTTGTCTTACTTACGTTTCGCAATGAATGATGATTAACCGAGAAGTCCTGGTTTTAATCAGTCAGTTGACCATTTTGACTCTCTTGCGATAGTGACTATTTACTATATCTTAACCCTATAATTGCTTATTATATGCTGTGTTTTTGAGCAGCGTCTAACGTTGTGTTTTAACCATTTCTTTGATTTAAGTGGATTCATGTCTAACGTTGATAAAAAAGTTTTTCTCCGTATCTTTGCAACTGTGTTTTTACCTATGTTTTTGGCGGCAGTCGATCAAACGTTATTAGCCACAGCGACACCGGATATTGTTCGCGACATAGGCGATATGCAGCTCGCCTCTTGGATTGTGATTGGATATATGTTGACGGGGGCCGCTACGATCCCAATTTACGGCTGGCTCGGTGATCAGTTTGGTCGACGTAATATCCTGATTGTCGCATTAGGTATCTTTGCGATGGGCTCGGTATTTTGTGCTCTTTCCAGCACGATGTTTCAGCTCGTCATGGGCCGGATTTTACAAGGTATCGGCAGTGGCGGTTTGATGAGCTTGTCGCAAGCCCTTATTGGTGAGGTGGTACCGCCACGCCAACGTGCTCGTTTCCAAGGGTATTTTTCTGCTTTTTTTGCGTTGTCGAGTATTAGTGGTCCGGTTCTTGGTGGGCTAGTTGTCACTTATTTAAGCTGGCAGTGGTTATTTTGGTTTAATTTACCGCTCATAGCATTAGGTGTGTATCGTTTAAGTCGTATGAAAACGGTCGCCTTACCAGAAAAGCGTCGCAGTATTGATGCTTATGGTTTAATGCTTTTTCCTATTTTAACGGCTGTGATCATTTATTGGTTGTCGTCCGGTGGACATTATTTTGCGTGGGGATCTGTAACAAGTATCGCTCTGATTAGTACTTTTTTGGTGACGTTTGGCATTTTTATATGGCAACAAAAACGCACCCAAGATTCTTTTTTGCCCTTACATTTGTTGGTCAAAAAAGAAATACATAGGCCATTACTTTCTGGATTTATGTTTGCGGCATGCCTATTTTTATTGGCTTTCTTTCTGCCTATTTTCTTACAAGTCGCCTTACATCTTAATGCTGCAGCCGCGGGTGTACATATGATTCCATTATCTGGTGGTGTGATTTGCGGGGCCTACACGACGGGAAAATTGATCAGCCGCTATGGAGTGCCTAAGTATATTCCCGTTATCGGGATGAGCTTTACCGCGGTGAACTTTCTTCTATTAGGAACATTAGCACCGACGCCGACACTCGTTAGTGGGTTAGCGTTTTTGTGTGGTTGCGGGTTAGGGACTGTGATGCCTTCTACTCAGTTAACGATTCAAACGATCGCTGGTAAGCAACACTTAGGGCGGATTACCGCGATGGGGGGGCTATGTCGTTCATTAGGTGGTTCAGTGGGCACGGCGATGTTTGGTACTTTGATTTACTCGTTAATCCCAGGTTTTGGTGTCAGTAGTTCCATCGACGTTTTAGTGAATGCTCCGCATGGAGTGGTCGTTGAAGCATTTCAATGGGGATTTAAAGCTGCGGCTTTACTTGCCGCGGTGTGTGCTTTTAATGCTTTTTGTGTGCCACGGATTCACTTAGATGATTACACATTTGATGAGACCAAGCCTTAATTGTATATGAATATAAAAAACCAACCGTAGAGGTTGGTTTTTTTGTATCGAACTCATATTTTATATCGAACTCATATTTTATATCGAATTCATAGTCTATTCAGTCTTTACTCTCTTGGGCTTTTGATAAAAGATCATCAAAGTAGTGACGTAAGTAATACAGCATAAACAAGCTTGGAATCACCATAACCGCAGTAAACACAAAGAATAATGACCAGTTATTTAGGTACTCGGCAAATTGCCCGCTCATCGAGGATAAGGTCGTGCGGCTAAAGTTACCTAATGAGGCAAGTAAGGCATATTGTGTGGCGGAGAATGCCTGACCGGTTAATACCGTTAAAAACGAGACGAACGCGATGGTTGAGAACGCAGTCGTAAAGTTATCAACAAAAATCGTCGCAACAAATAAGTGTTCGTTGGGGCCAACCTCGGCAATCCATGCGAACATTAAGTTACTGGCTGACATAGCAATGCCACCAATCATTAAGCCGCGGACAATACCAAATCGTACATTCACCATACTGCCTAGAAAAGTGAATAACATCGTCGCTCCCCAGCCAATTAACTTAGAGTAATAGCCAATTTGTTCATTGGTAAAGCCAATATCTTTATAAAAAGCAATCGACATGCGCCCGAGAAAGGCTTCGCCAATCTTAAACAAAAACACGAAGAGTAAAATGGTTATGGAAACCTTAAAACCATTACGACGAAAAAAGTCTGCAAAAGGTTCGATAACTGTAACACTTAGCCATGAGATCACTCGATTATGAACCACTTTTTCATAGCGCTCTTCTGCTTGGTTTTGCAGTTCTTCACGATGGTTTTGGGGTTCTTTAACGATCAACGTCATGAGCATCAATAACAGCACAACAGCCGCCATACCATAGAACACCATATTCCAGCCTTGACTATCAGCATTGGCAAACGCGAAATAACCTGGTAGAGAATACCCTGTCCACCAACCAATTACCGCCATAGCAGAGGCTTGAGGGAGCTTAGATTCTTCTGATTTAGGAAAACTATCAATACGAAACGCATCAATAGCAATATCTTGCGTTGCTGACGCCGTCGCAATCAATAACGCAATCATTGAGGTGAGGAGTAATTGTTTTTCCGGGTGAACCCCCGCTAAGTACAGTGTGCCTATGAGCATGATGGTCTGACAGAAAAAAATCCATCCTCTACGTTGTCCTAACCACTGACAAACAATCGGTATTTTGACTCGGTCGACCAAAGGCGCCCATAAAAAGTTAATGGCATAGACGGCAAAGACACTACCAAAGTAGCCGATTTGCGCGAGGGTTAACCCCGCATCGGTAAGCCATCCTGACATTGCTGAGCCAATTAATACCCACGGAAAACCACTTGAGCAGCCTAAAAGAAAGACCCAAAATAGGCGCCGATCCGCATAGCTTTTTAGGGTTTGTTGCCACGTTGGATGAGGTTTTACAGGCATAGCATGTCCTTATACATACAGGCTCCTAACATTGGAGCCTGATGATTACGGCGTATAGGTTACTTTATTGATAACGATTGGGGTTTCAGGGACATTTTTCATAAAGCCCACGTTGTGAGTGGGTTGCTTGGTCATCGATTGGACAACATCAAACCCTGAAACAACTTTACCAAATACCGCATAACCTGCAGAGCTTCTGCTGTAATTAAGAAAGTTATTATCCGCTAAATTAATGAAAAATTGTCGAGTGGCAGAGTTGGGGGACTGAGTCCGTGCCATCGCGATGGTTGCCGTGTCGTTAGTCAGCCCGTTACCAGCTTCGTTTTTAATCGGACGGTAGGTTTTAAGCCGTTTTAAATCGCTATCAAACCCGCCACCTTGCGCCATGAAGCCAGGAATGACACGGTGAAATTGACTTCCCACATAACTGCCATCTTTCACGTAGCGTAAAAAGTTTTTTACTGTTACTGGAGCTTGTTGCGGCTTAAGCTCCACGGTAAATTTGCCTAACGTAGTGGTAAAGGTCACCTGTGGGGTGGCCAATACCGGTGTACTGAGTAAGGCAAGTAACAATAACCAAGGTTTAGCCATGGAAACGTTCCTTCATGTATTGGCGTAGCTCAGTGTCATTAGCCATTTCTTTCAAAACATTATTAACGACATCATTAAATACCATCTGCACATCTTGCACCGATGCACTCAGGGCTGCGGTACGATTCGCTGTACCCGTAAAGGTTTTCACTAAACGCCCTTTTGGTGACTCAGCAGTGACTTCAATCACGACTTTAGCGGTCATTTCATTGTCGAGTATTGAGTGCTTTACTTTCACTAATGCATTTTCAATTTCAATATTAACCGAATTTTTACTATTTACGGTGACGTTAAACCCTTGGGATTGAAATTGATCTTTAACGGCATTCTCTACAGCAATACGTACATTTTGACGCGCATGAACCGGTTCAATTTGATTACGGCCGCTATCGATTAGAGCAATATACTGTGCAGAGCGTACATCTTTACTGGTGAGCGTGAATGACGCATTTTGTGCAACCTGTGATGTGTTTGTGGTTGGCTTAGGGACAAAATTAATTTGTTGTTGAGGCGTTGAACAAGCTGTCAGCAGGGCGATAGACGCCGCAAGAACCAGTTTTTTCATGGTTTATTCCTTTCTGTGTTTGAGCATTAGAGCGTTTAACCCTTAGTGGCTTCTAAAATAACAAATTTTTTGTTGCCAGCGACAGTCTTTATACGTGACTTGCCGAAGAGTTTAGCGAGTTTTACATCGTACCTTAGGTGACGGTTACCAATAACCATTAATTTACCTGTCTTATGCAGGACATGCTTAGCATCACAAAACATTTGCCAAGCGATGTGATCGGTAATCGCTTGCTGCTGATGAAATGGCGGATTACACACGACCAAATCAGCGCAGGGCTCTGTAAAATCATCTAAACAGTTGTTGGCTACGCAGTGAATATCACGCTCATAACCGAGGTTTTGTTGTAAATTCTTACGTGCTGATGCGACCGCCATAAAGCTTTCATCAATACAAGTGAGCTGAGCGTTAGGGTTGAGTTGGCCTAATTTCACTGACAGCACGCCGTTACCACAACCTAGATCGATGATGTTTTTCACTGTAGGGTCTTGCGGCAAATATTTGAGCATAAAGCGCGCGCCCTGATCTAAGCTTTCTCCAGAGTACACATTAGGACGATTGCTTAAATGAATGGTTTCATGCTCGACATCCCACTCGATATCTTCAGGAACAACATTCAATGCAGCATTAGGCTGACTAAACACTAAACGATGCTTTTTCCAAGCCAACGAGGTATGTGTGTCTCCTAAATAACGCTCGAACAATTTTAATGTGGATGAGTGTATGTCTTTCGCTTTATTCACCCCAATCACCGCACAATCACTAGGCAGTTGCTCTCGCAGTTGTGATAACTGCCAAATCAAATGGCGATTATTACGCGGTATTTGCATGACCACTACATCCACGTCTTTAGGTATAGCATCCATGGTCGTGAGATATGTCACTTCTTCGCAATGATTGTGTCGAAGGTTATTTAAAATACCTTGATGAGCGATAAACGAGTCACTCATCACCGTGACACGATGCCGCGTTGAAAACCAACAACTGAGTGCGCCGAAATGATCGTTAAGCACTAAAATGTGCTGATTGTCGGCGAGGCCCATATCTTCAACATGGTGAATCAGGTATTCATCCCCAGCATCCCATGCTTGCAGCGTATCATTTTTATTCGCAGGGAAGCGATGTAGGGTAAGTTGGCGCCCTAATATCGTGAGCTCAGTGTTCATAATGCATTACAGTTATCAGACAAGAGGGATATTGTCGCAAAAGCAACGATGAGAGGAAACCAAAACCTTTTTTTTCTCGGCCGCGACACGGTAGACTATAAATACTATTTCTATCGATGCATAATAAATAAGCAGGGACTATGGTAATCCAAGAAACGATTGAGCAGAAGTTAACCTCGGCATTTCAGCCATTGTATTTAAATGTCGAAAACGAAAGTGGTATGCATAACGTCGCTCCGGGCTCGGAAAGCCACTTTAAAGTGACAGTAGTCGCCACCGAATTTGAAGGACAAAGACTGTTGGCACGCCACCGTCGTGTCAATCAAGTCTTAGCCGATGAACTGGCTAATCATATTCACGCCTTAGCAATCCATACTTATACTCAACAAGAGTGGCAAGAGCGGCAGGCGAGTCGACCTGATAGCCCAGCTTGTCTTGGCGGTGGACGCTAATTAAGAGAAATTAAGACAAAATGCTGCGAAAAGTGGCATTTTGTCCAATACTGTAACAGTAATAAAACAACGTCGAGCGAGTTTAGTTAAGGAGTAACATAAGCGAGTCCCCACTTTAGGGAAGTTAGATTTTACTTTCTAACCGTCTTTGATAGAACAATCGGAGCGCGAGCTGGGCAAGTAGAGGCGACTTCGTGTGCTTGATAAAAATAAGGTAATTCGTAATATTCTTAATGGCATCAAGTTCCTAAAAAATGTTAAACTAGCTTATCTGATAAATCTCCTCTCGATACTGTGACGAGGTTGTTAAAAGGATGTTGCGGCTTTGGTGTGCTCAGGTAAGCCAAAGCGGACACAGTTAATGTCGTGTCTAGAGGGCAACGCATCGTTTCTGTCTAATCTGACGATTTTGGCAAATCGGCGCAGTGTTGTGCCTCGAATTTGCGCAATTTAAATAATCTTTTTCCCGATAAAAAAGTAGTGCAAGTGCGTATGATTACAATAAAAAAGGGTTTGGATCTCCCTATTTCAGGTGTTCCATCCCAGGTGATTAGTGATGGTAAAACCATCAAAAAAGTCGCCTTGCTTGGCGAAGAGTACGTTGGCATGCGTCCAACGATGCATGTTCGTGAAGGTGATGTAGTAAAAAAAGCTCAAGTTCTTTTTGTGGATAAGAAGAATCCTGGCGTGAAATTTACTGCACCAGCTAGCGGCAAAGTTATCGAAGTCAATCGTGGTGAAAAACGTGTACTTCAATCGGTTGTGATTGAAGTGGCAGGTGATGACCAAGTGACATTTGATAAGTTTGAAGCCAATCAAATATCTGGTCTTGACCGTGATACGGTTAAAACTCAGTTGATTGATTCTGGTCTTTGGACAGCATTGCGTACCCGACCGTTCAGCAAGGTTCCAGCAGTCGATTCAAACACAAATGCGATCTTTGTAACCGCTACGGACACGCGTCCTTTAGCCGCCGATCCTAGTGTTGTTATCAATGAGCAACCAGAAGCGTTTGTTGCTGGACTCGATGTTCTAGCAGCGTTGACCGACGGTAAAGTGTTCGTATGTAAAAAAGCGGACAAACTGCCTCGTTCATCTCACTCTAAAGTTGAAGAGCAAGTATTTGCAGGGCCTCATCCCGCAGGTCTTCCCGGTACTCACATGCACCACCTGTACCCAGTAAGTGCAGATCATGTTGCATGGAGCATCAACTATCAGGATGTGATCGCGTTCGGTAAAATGTTCCTAACGGGTGAATTGCACACAGACCGTGTCATTTCACTAGCAGGACCAGTCGTGAATAAGCCACGTCTCGTTCGTACCGTCATGGGGGCGTGCATCGATAACATCGTTGAGAACGAAATCATGAAAGGCGAAGTTCGTGTTATATCTGGCTCAGTGCTGTCGGGGACGATTGCATCTGGTCCACACGCGTACCTAGGTCGTTACCATCTGCAAGTATCCGTTTTACGTGAAGGTCGTGAGAAAGAGTTTTTAGGTTGGGCAACGCCTGGTAAGAACCGTTTCTCAGTGACACGTGCGTATTTAGGCCACCTGTTTAAAGGTCAACTATTTAACATGACCACTTCCACGTGTGGAAGCGAACGTTCAATGGTGCCAATTGGTAACTACGAAAAAGTGATGCCATTAGATATGGAGCCAACTTTGTTGCTTCGTGATCTATGTGCAGGTGATTCAGACAGTGCTCAACGCATGGGTGCATTAGAACTTGATGAAGAAGATCTAGCGCTGTGTACCTTTGTTTGTCCAGGTAAATACGAGTACGGTGAGTTACTTCGTGAATGCTTGGCTAAGATTGAGAAAGAAGGGTAATTTCATGGGCCTTAAAAAGTTTCTTGAAGATATCGAGCCGCATTTTGAACCAGGCGGGAAGCATGAGAGATGGTTTGCTCTGTATGAAGCAGCAGCGACGATCTTTTATACTCCAGGTATGGTAACTCAAAAGGGCTCGCACGTTCGTGATAGTGTTGATTTGAAACGTATCATGATCATGGTTTGGTTAGCAGTATTCCCTGCTATGTTCTTCGGTATGTACAATGCCGGCGGACAGGCCATTGCAGCATTAAACCATATGTATTCTGGTGATCAATTCACCTCGATCATCAATGGTGATTGGCACTATTGGTTTACCCAAATGTTGGGTGGAACCATGGGCAGCGACGCAGCTTGGGGCAGTAAAATGCTACTGGGCGCGACTTATTTCCTACCTATTTATGCCACAGTCTTCATCGTGGGTGGTTTCTGGGAAGTATTGTTCTGTATGGTGCGTAAGCATGAAGTCAACGAAGGTTTCTTTGTTACTTCTATCTTGTTTGCTTTAATCGTTCCACCAACACTTCCTCTAGGGCAAGCAGCACTAGGTATTACCTTTGGTGTGGTAATGGCGAAAGAAGTCTTTGGTGGTACAGGCCGAAACTTCCTTAACCCTGCACTTGCTGGTCGTGCATTCCTATTCTTCGCCTACCCTGCGCAATTATCGGGTGACGTAGTTTGGACTGCAGCAGATGGTTTCTCAGGAGCAACAGCTTTAAGCCAATGGGCTCAAAGTGGCGGTGCTTCTCTAGTAAACACGGCAACAGGGCATACCATTTCTTGGATGGATGCGTTCCTAGGTAACATCCCAGGTTCGATCGGTGAAACATCGACGCTAGCTCTTTTGATTGGTGCAGCATTCATCGTTTATATGGGTATTGCGTCATGGCGCATTATCGGTGGTGTACTGATTGGTATGATTGCAATCGCATCGCTATTTAACGCGATCGGTTCTGATACTAACCCAATGTTTGCTATGCCGTTCTACTGGCATTTGGTCCTGGGTGGTTTTGCATTCGGTATGTTCTTTATGGCAACGGATCCTGTATCGGCGTCATTTACTAATAAAGGTAAGTGGGTGTACGGTGCATTGATTGGTGCTATGTGTGTGTTAATTCGTGTAGTTAACCCGGCATACCCTGAAGGCATGATGTTAGCGATTCTGTTCTCTAACCTATTTGCCCCATTGTTCGACCATTTTGTAGTGGAAAGCAACATCAAGCGGAGACTAGCGCGCTATGGCAAGCAATAACGATAGCATTAAAAAGACGCTGTTTGTTGTTATCGCGTTGAGCTTAGTGTGCTCAATTATCGTATCGGTAGCGGCAGTAGGTTTACGTGATAAACAAGAACTTAACGCAGCAGTAGATAAACAAAGCAAAATCTTACAAGTATCAGGCATTGATATGAGTAAAGGCAGTGTTCGTGATCTATACGAAGAACACATCGTGCCTAAACTGTTAGATTTTAAAACAGGTAAACTTGTCGATAAAACGGCTAATGGGGTTGCCGCGAAGGATTATAACCAACGTGCAGCTGCATCAAGTCCGAAGCGTTCTATACGTTTACCAAAAGATAAAGATCCAGCGAAAATTATCACTCGTGCTGACTATGGTTTAGTGTACTTAGTTAAGAAAGACAATGAGTTGTCTCGTCTTATCTTACCTATCCATGGTAACGGTCTATGGTCGATGATGTACGCATTTGTTGCTGTCGAAACAGACGGTAATACTGTTGACGGACTGATCTACTATGAACAGGGTGAAACTCCTGGATTAGGTGGCGAAGTAGAGAACCCTAAATGGCGCGCTCAATTCGTAGGTAAGAAACTGTATGACGATAACCACAACCCAGCGATTCGTATCGTGAAGGGTGGTGCGCCAGCAGGCTCTGAGCACGGTGTAGATGCGATTTCGGGAGCGACATTGACCAGTAATGGGGTTCAACGCCAATTTAATTTCTGGTTAGGTGATATGGGCTACGGGCCATTCCTAGCAAAAGTTCGTGACGGAGGTCTGAAGAACTAATGTCTAGTGCAAAATCTCTTAAACAGAGCCTTGTTGAACCGGTATTGGATAACAACCCAATCGCCCTTCAGGTTCTTGGTGTCTGTTCAGCGTTAGCAGTGACCACTCAGCTACAGACGGCGTTTGTTATGACTCTTGCGGTGATGTTTGTTACCGCATTTTCTAACTTTTTCGTCTCGCTGATTCGTAATCATATTCCAAGCAGCGTACGTATCATCGTACAGATGGCGATCATTGCGTCTTTGGTAATCGTGGTTGACCAAGTATTGCGAGCTTACCTATACGACATCTCTAAACAGTTGTCTGTATTCGTTGGTTTGATCATTACTAACTGTATCGTTATGGGTCGTGCAGAAGCCTTTGCGATGAAGTCTGCGCCAATTCCATCATTTGTTGATGGTTTGGCAAATGGCCTAGGTTACGGTTTCGTGTTAGTTACGGTTGGTTTCTTCCGTGAGTTACTAGGGTCAGGTAAGATTTTCGGTATGGAAGTACTACCACTGGTGAAAGATGGCGGTTGGTATCAGCCTAATGGTTTGATGCTTCTAGCGCCTTCAGCATTCTTCATCATCGGTTTACTGATTTGGGTTATCCGTACATTGAAACCTGAACAAGTAGAAGCGAAGGAGTAAGGTCATCATGGAACATTATATTAGCCTACTTGTTAGATCGATTTTTATCGAAAACATGGCTCTGTCTTTCTTCTTGGGTATGTGTACTTTCTTGGCCGTATCAAAGAAAGTTAAGACGTCTATCGGTCTAGGGGTTGCGGTAACAGTGGTATTAACCATCTCTGTGCCAGTGAACAACCTAGTTTACAATCTGTTATTGAAACCTGGTGCGCTAGGTGAAGGTATTGACTTAAGCTTCCTTAACTTCATTACCTTTATCGGTGTTATTGCAGCCTTGGTACAGATTCTAGAGATGATTCTGGACCGTTTTTTCCCGCCATTGTACAACGCACTGGGTATCTTCCTACCATTGATCACAGTTAACTGTGCCATCTTCGGTGGTGTATCTTTCATGGTGCAGCGTGATTATAACTTTGGTGAATCGATTGTTTACGGCTTCGGCTCAGGCCTAGGTTGGATGTTAGCAATCGTCGCTCTTGCAGGTATCCGTGAGAAAATGAAGTACTCAGATGTGCCTCCTGGTTTACGTGGTTTGGGAATTACCTTCATCACAGCAGGTTTGATGGCGATTGGCTTTATGTCTTTCTCTGGTGTTCAACTGTAAGTCGGGTAAACCGCAACAATTAAGGAATAGTCAATGGACGTTATTCTTCTTGGTGTCGTGATGTTTACTCTGATCGTACTGGCGTTAGTTTTAGTGATCTTGTTTGCTAAATCTAAACTGGTACCAACAGGTGACATTACAATATCTATCAACGACGATCCTGAAAAACAGATCGTTACTCAACCCGGTGGTAAGCTATTGGGTGCATTGGCAGGTGCTGGTGTATTCGTTTCTTCTGCTTGTGGTGGCGGTGGCTCATGTGGTCAGTGTCGCGTGAAAATTAAATCCGGTGGTGGTGACATTCTACCTACTGAGCTTGATCACATTAGTAAAGGTGAAGCTCGTGAAGGTGAACGTCTATCGTGTCAGGTCGCCGTTAAAAACGATATGGAACTGGAATTACCAGAAGAAATCTTTGGTGTGAAAAAATGGGAATGTGAAGTTATCTCTAACGATAACAAAGCAACCTTCATCAAAGAATTGAAACTGAAAATTCCTGATGGTGAATCAGTACCTTTCCGTGCTGGTGGCTATATTCAGATCGAAGCGCCTGCTCACCACATCAAATATGCAGACTTTGATGTACCTGAAGAGTACCGCCCAGACTGGGATCAATTTAATTTGTTCCGTTACGAGTCTAAAGTTGATGAGCCGATTATCCGTGCTTATTCAATGGCGAACTACCCAGAAGAGTTTGGTATTATCATGCTAAACGTACGTGTGGCTGCTCCGCCACCGCGTAACCCTGATGTACCGCCAGGTCAAATGTCTTCTTACATTTGGTCACTGAAAGAAGGTGATAAAGTAACGATTTCTGGTCCATTTGGTGAGTTCTTCGCGAAAGATACGGATGCAGAAATGGTCTTCATTGGTGGTGGCGCGGGCATGGCTCCAATGCGTTCTCACATCTTTGATCAATTGAAACGTCTAAATACCAAGCGTAAGATTACATTCTGGTACGGTGCTCGTTCAGTTCGTGAAATGTTCTACGAAGAAGATTTTGATAAGCTGCAAGAAGAGCATGACAACTTTACATGGCATGTCGCACTCTCTGATCCACTTCCTGAAGATAACTGGGATGGATACACAGGATTTATTCATAACGTGGCGTACGAAAATTACCTGCGTGATCATGAAGCTCCTGAAGATTGTGAGTACTACATGTGTGGTCCACCTATCATGAACGCATCGGTTATTAAGATGCTGCATGATCTTGGTGTTGAAGATGAAAACATTATGTTGGATGACTTCGGCGGTTAATCCGTTAATATTCTGATTTATAATGTTATATGGCTGACTCTTCGGGGTCAGCCATTATTGTTTTAGTCTTATGCTAAGTGTTTATAAGAAAAAGATGTTTTCTTATAAAGATTTTTTCGAGTGGGCAATATCATGATGAAACGATGGTTAATGAGTCTTGTGTGTGTATGGACGCTGCTAGGATGTACACCACAAGTTGACCAAGTTCAATTTGGTGGTCCGACAATGGGGACGACTTATCATGTTAAATATATCCTTGATGAGAACACGCCCTCGGTCGATTTGGTTCAAAAGCAGGTTGACACATTATTAGAGCAAGTGAACGCTCAGATGTCGACGTATCAGCATGATTCAGAGTTGAGCCAATTTAATCAATATGTTGGTAGCGAACCCTTCCCTGTTTCGCACGATACTGCCACGGTAGTACGAGAAGCTATTCGCTTACATGCAGTGACACAGGGTAAGCTTGATGTTACCGTCGGGCCATTGGTGAATTTGTGGGGATTTGGTCCTGAAGGGCGCCCGAATGTTACGCCAACCGAACAAGCGCTTGAAGAAAAGCGCAGCCAAATCGGTATTGAGCGACTGTCAGTGGTTAATGATACACTTATTAAAACTCAGCCATCTGTTTATGTCGATTTATCAACCATTGCGAAAGGTTGGGGAGTCGATAAAATAGCAAATTATCTTGATAACAATCATATTAATAATTATATGGTTGAGGTTGGTGGCGAGATTAGACTGAAAGGTCACAACCGCAATGGTGTTCCTTGGCGTATCGCGATAGAAAAACCGATTGATAATGAACGTACGGTTCAAGAGATTATCAGCCCAAAAGATATGGCGATGGCGACATCAGGGGATTATCGAAATTATTTTGAACAAGATGGTGTGCGTTACTCTCACATCATTGATCCACAAACGGGGCGGCCAATACATCACCGTGTCGTATCGGTGACTGTGCTTCATCCATCTTGTATGACAGCAGATGGTTTGGCGACAGGTTTGATGGTTTTGGGTGAGCATCAAGGTCTTGAGGTTGCTGAGCAGCAGAACTTACCTGTACTAATGATAGTAAAGACTGAAGATGGATTTAAGACGGTCACCTCAACCGCATTCCAGTCGTATTTAAATTAACAGAATGAAGTGAGGGGAGTTTTATGAATACCTTTTTAATTACATTTGGCGTGTTTATCTGTGTTATTGCTGCAATGGCGGTTGGCGTTATTTTTCAAAAGAAAGTAGTGCGCGGTAGTTGCGGTGGTTTAGGCGCGGTTGGCATTGATAAAGTCTGTAATTGTCCAGAGCCATGTGATGCGCGTAAAAAGCGTGAAGCCAAAGAAGCGAAACGAGCTGAAAACATAGCAAAGTGGAAAAATGATCAAATTCTATAGCCGCTCTGCGGGTTAACTTAGTCGGGTGGGCGGATCAGGTAATGTTTTCACTGAAACAAACCTGGTTACGTCCGTTATGTTTCGCATTATATAGACGGTGGTCTGCTTGAGTGACTAGAGCGTCAATACTTTCTCCATTTCCTTCTGTAACGCCAATACTCATGGTGACATTGAGCACGGTATCTACATAAACGCACTGTGAACTTTCTATCTCAAGCCTCAGCGTTTCGAGCCTTTCAACAAAGGACTGATATTCGCCACAATAACGGATACAAAACTCTTCGCCACCTAAACGTGCCACAAGCGCACTTGGTTGTGGAAAGTGTTGTTGTAACAACTGCCCGACAGTTTGTAGCACTTTATCACCGGCAGCATGGCCATGTTTATCATTAATTTTTTTAAAGAAATCAATATCTAACATGGCAATGTGCTGAGCCGTGCACCCAGCGCAATTATCGGGTTGGTTAAAGAAGTAGCGCCGATTCCACAGGCCTGTTAATTCATCCTGATTGGCTAGGCGAAACAGTTTTTTGTTTGCTTCATAGATATTGAGTAGCTGATTAATACGACAATAAAATTCTTCTTGGTTAAAGGGCTTGTGTAGGTAATCATTTGCCCCGGCTTTTAAAAAGCGAGCTGTCATCGCGTTATCTTCAAGGGCTGATATACCTAAAACCATCAACTCCGTATGAGTATAGTGCTGTCGTAACTCGCGAATCAGTGTTATTCCATCTTTTTCGGGCATATCATGGTCTGAAACAATTAAACTAATGTCACTATTCTCTTGTAGTTTAAGCAGGGCATCATTGCCATCTTTCGCGGTGGTGGTTTTGATATATTGATATTCAAGAAGTTGCGCTAAATAATGGCGAGCTGTCTGTGAATCATCGACGACTAAGGCATGATGTTGCTGATTGTTCAGTAATCTGGTCATCATCGGAATTAAGTAACTGACTGATGCCATACTGTCTTTGAGAATATAATCGATCACTCCCTTATCTAATAGATCCTCACGTAATTGGTCGTTAAATGTCGCGGTGAGAACAACGACACGCTGTTCTTTACTTAGAATGAAGTCAATGACTTCGCCATCTTCTGCATCCGGTAAACAATAATCGAGAATGGTACAAAAAAAGAGTGGATCAGCTGTACCCTCAAAAAGCGCTTGAGTATCGGCTAAGGTTTCTTTTATGACAACATCGTAGCCAATCTGAGTTAATTGAGTTTTTAAATAGTTACTAAACGTTTTGCTATCTTCAACCACTAAAATTTTATTGTTCATAAAACACTCGTTTATATCCTTTGAATAAGCTTAGATAATAGAGTGAAATTTATACAGAATAAGTGTCGATTATTTTGTTATATCGCTTAGTTTATCGATGTAAAAGATAAAATTATGTATACTGTTTTTATATACAGATGAGATAGGGTATTCATGGTGGTGAGCCAACAATCACTTCGTAAAATCATCCATATCGATATGGATTGCTTTTATGCCGCGGTCGAAATGCGTGATAATCCCCATTATCGTGGTAAGCCACTTGCTGTTGGAGGAAACCGGCAGCAACGTGGTGTATTGAGCACTTGTAATTATGAAGCTCGTCAATATGGCCTACACTCAGCCATGCCCACCGCTCAAGCTCTCAAGCTTTGTCCTCATGTCATTCTTGTCCCTGGTCGGATGGAGGTCTATAAAGCGATCTCAAAACAAATTCGTGCTATTTTTCACCGTTATACGCCGATTATTGAGCCCCTATCTTTAGATGAAGCGTATTTAGATGTCACTGACTCTACGGCTTGTAAAGGTAGTGCAACGTTAATTGCCGAGGCCATTCGCCACGATATTTATAATGAACTGCAGCTAACGGCCTCAGCTGGGGTTGCCCCTATTAAGTTTCTTGCTAAAGTTGCGTCGGATATGCGTAAGCCAAATGGCCAATATGTTGTCCCTCCTGAAGATGTACAAAAGGTCGTCGATAAGCTGCCGTTGGAAGTCATTCCCGGTATTGGCAAAGTGAGTTTAGAGAAACTGCACCGTGCGGGATTTTATTTATGTGAAGACATTAAAAACACCGACTATCGTGATTTATTGATTCGTTTTGGTCGCCAAGGTGCCTCGCTCTGGCAAAAGAGCCACGGTATTGACCCCCGCGAAGTGGTGGTTGAACGTGAACGAAAATCGGTGGGTGTAGAGCGCACATTCAGTCAAAACATTATGACTTATGAGCAATGCTGGGATGTTATCGAGAATAAGTTATTTCCAGAACTTGACCAGCGGTTAACCAAAGCAAGTGCCAAGCGCGCCATTATAAAACAAGGCATCAAGGTGAAGTTTGCTGATTTTCAATTAACCACGATTGAGCATATCCATCATCAATTAGAATTAGATGATTTTCGCGAGTTATTGCGAGAAGTATTGAAACGGCAGAATGGACGGGAAGTGCGATTACTTGGACTGTCTGTAATGCTTAAACCGCAATTGCCAGTTGAACAGTTGAGTTTCTTTTAGATACACTGCTGATTGAACAATTGTTATCACCACGCGTGAATGGAAGGCCAAATGAAATCATTAATAGCGATCATCGTTTTACTCAGTGCATTGCCCGTATGGGCGAGTCAATGCCGTGTTGACGTGAAAAACGAAGTCCACCTTGATGGCCAAAAAGTAGAGATCCATCGTCAAGATGGCAGTGTGGCCAAATTAGACGAAAATAATCATGTTCTAATCAATGATCAGTCGTTATCACTTAACCCTCAGCAACGATCGATGGTTGATAAGTTTCGTACAAGCATGAATGACAGTGTGCCTAAAATGAAACAAGTCGTTGATGACAGTGTAGAGATTGCTAATGATGTGCTTGATAAGGTCTCTGCAAGTTTAAATACGCCGCATGCGTTCGATGACGTAAAGAAAAGTATTCAATCTTATGCTTCTAAAATGGAACAGCGTTACTATAAAAATGGTGAATTTGTATTGCCTGCTAACACCTATGAAGAGATGCAGAAACAGTGGACTGACGAATTTAATAAAATGAAATCCGTGTTCACCAGTGAATTTTTGACCAGTTCATTTAATAGTATTAGTGAGAACATGCAGCAAAATGGCGGGATGAACCTCTCTAAACTGAGTGAAACCATGGGAAATGTAAAGCAACAAGTTACCGAACAACTGAAAACGCATAAGAAGAAGATTAATAAAGATAGTAAAGAAATGTGTGAGAGTCTCAACGATATTGTGCAGCAAGAGCATGCTCTACATGAAAAAATTCCTGAATTAAAACATTATCAGGTATTTACTATTTAAATTGGTCTTGGTCTGTTTGTAATGTTTTATGAAAGCCCTCAGTTTGAACTGCGGGCTTTTTTATATATTGAGTAGAGTTCAATCAAGATTATTAAAATCAATAATCGATATTTGCGTTTGATCTCTTTTTACATTAATGTACTAGCCAACTAGTTTAGTGGTATTAGTGAGTACACATGACAAATGCATCATCTCGAGAAACTTTTGGTTCACGGTTAGGTTTCATTCTTTCTGCTGCGGGCGCAGCTGTCGGTCTTGGTAATATTTGGGGGTTCCCAACTCAAGCAGCCAGTAATGGTGGCGGTGCATTTTTATTGGTGTATCTTGTGTTGATCTTGGTGGTCGCTTATCCCATGCTCGTAGTGGAAATGTCGATTGGTCGTTATGGTCAGGCTAACCCGGTGGATAGCATGCGCTCGCTAACCACAAATGCGCTAGGCAAGCGTGTTGGTGGAGCGGTTGGTTGGTTAGGATTAAGTGTACCTAGTGCAGTCTTAGCCTTTTATAGCATTGTCGGTGGGTGGTTAATTTGTTATTTGCTCGGTGCAATAACAGATATTATCGGTTTACAGACGGCGACGGCCTGGTTTAAAGGCTTTAGTGTTGAGCGTAATGCATTTGGTACTCTTGTCTTTTATGTGTTGACGATCCTTATTGTGCAAGGTGGCATAAAAGAAGGGATAGAAAAGTGGTCAACGCGCTTGATGCCAGCATTATTTATTTTGTTTGCAGTCTTATTTGTCTACATCATGATGCAAGATGGATCGATGGAAGGCTTGCAGCATTATTTAATTCCGGATTTTGATAAGATTTGGGATAAGCAATTAATTTTAGCGGCAATGGGGCAAGGCTTCTTTTCCCTTACTATTGGCGGTTGTTCAATGTTGATTTATGGTTCCTATTTAAGTAAGAAAGAGAACCTACCAAAGATGGCAATGAATGTGACGTTAGTGGATACGGCGGTTGCCTTTGTCGCTGGTTTGGTTGTGATGCCAGCAATGTTTGTTGCGATGAAGCATGGTGTCACGATTTACGGGCCTAATGGCGCATTATTAAGCTCTGATACGTTAGTCTTTACCGTATTACCCATGATGTTTGATAGTTTAGGTCTGTTAGGGCAATTATTTGCGGTGGTTTTCTTTTTATTGTTAACGATTGCCGCATTAACGTCATCTATCTCGATGTTAGAATGTCCTGTGGCATTAGTCGGCGAGCGTTTTAATACTCGTCGTACGCCAACCAGTTGGGTGTTAGGCGGCGCAATTGCTATTTTTAGCATGGTGATTGTTTATCATTTTGCGAGCTTATTTGGTGTCGTAGCGATGGTCTCTACGCAGTATTTACAGCCATTTGCGGCGCTGATGTTTTGTGTTTTTGGTGGTTGGGTATGGAATCGTAACCAGAAATTTAAAGAGCTATCATCTGGGTTTGAAACCTTCCGTACCAGTCTGTTTGGACGTATCTGGCCTTGGTACGTACGCTTTGTTTGCCCATTAACTGTCACCGCGATTATTTGGGCATCATTTACTTAAATGGTGTAATCGCGATGAGTGCGCTTTAGTATTCATCGCGATGGTTATTACCCCTTAGTTTTATCTAATTCTCATCTGTTTTCGCTGCTTCTAAGTCCATATCACTAATATCTTCAATAAATTCTTCTACCAGCTGTTCGACTTCATGATCGTCTTGCTCAAAATAGGCCAAATTAAACAAGGCATCCCCTTCATTGACTAAAGGAAGTGTTTGCTGGCCAATGACAATGCCACCTTTCGCCGCTTTTAACTCTGATTTTGCCGAACCCAAGGGAGAGTTGATATAAGCGAGTACTTGATCTTTTTCGACTTTATCACCTAAAGATACAAGTGTTCGCACAATGCCATCGGTATCAGCGCGTACCCAGCTTGTGGATGTTGAAATAAAAGTTGAAGGGAACGCTTTACGACTTTTCCTAAGCATACCCACCGCTTGCAAGGTACGTTTAATTCCCTGTAGCCCCGCTTGGATAGCGATTGGATCAAAGCGCAGCGCTTCTCCTGCTTCATAGGTCAGGACATTAAGCCCGAGTTTACCTGCCTCGCTGCGCAGGGAGCCATCACGAAGCGGTGAGTCGATGGTAACGGGCGTACCAAAAGCACGCGCAATACGCAGCGTTTCTTCATCACTGAGGTCGGCGCGAATCTGCGGTAAATTCGTACGATGTTGGGCGCCAGTATGTAAATCGATAATATACTGACATGATTGGGCTATCTGCGTAAAAAAGGTATAAGCCATACGTGAAGCAAGGGAGCCTTTTTCACTGCCAGGAAAGCTGCGGTTTAAATCGCGTCTATCGGGTAAGTAACGAGATTTGTGAATAAAACCAAAAACATTGACAACAGGTACGGCAATGAGAGTTCCCTTAAGTTTGATAGGATCAATGCTTTCTACTAACTGACGTACAATTTCGACCCCATTTAGCTCATCGCCGTGAATGGCAGCATTCACTAATAACACCGGGCCTGGAGAGGCTCCATGGAGTATTTCAATCGGAATAGAAAGTGGGGCATTGGTATAGAGCTTTGCCACTTCTAATTCAATGATTTCACGGCTACCTGCAAGAACCTTTTGCCCTAAGATTTCAAATGCCGAGTTGGTCTGCTGTGACTTACTTGTCATATTCTCAACCCTTATCGTGTTTTTCTTGTTCAATAAAGTCAATGATCATGCCGGCAATGTCTTTGCCTGTCGCTTTTTCAATCCCTTCTAAACCTGGAGAAGAGTTCACTTCCATGATCAAAGGGCCGCGTGCGGAACGCAATAAATCGACGCCTGCCACTTTTAAGCCCATGATTTTTGCCGCAGAGACTGCCGTTTGATGTTCTTCCTCAGTGATATCGACCAATGATGCCGATCCTCCGCGATGTAAATTTGAGCGAAACTCTCCTTCTGCTCCTTGTCGTTTCATCGCTGCGATCACCGTATCTCCTAGTACAAAACAGCGAATATCAGCGCCTTCCGATTCTTTAATGTATTCTTGTACCATGATATTCGCTTTTAGCCCCATAAAGGCTTCGATAACACTTTCCGCGGCTTTACGTGTCTCTGCTAATACCACGCCAATACCTTGCGTGCCTTCGAGTAATTTAATAACAACAGGGGCCCCGCCGACCATTTCTAATAAGTCTTTTACATCATCTGGTTTATTGGCATAACCGGTGATGGGCATCCCTAAGCCACGGTGAGATAATAGCTGCATGGAACGTAATTTATCGCGTGACCGACTGATCGCAATCGATTCATTGAGCGTGTAAACATTCATGGTTTCAAATTGCCGGAGTACCGCGGTGCCATACACGGTAATGGACGCCCCGACCCGCGGAATAATGGCATCAAAATCATTGAGCTCCTCTCCCTTACAATGAATTTGTGGCAACTTAGAGTTGATGTTCATATAGCAGCGTAGCGCATCAATGACCTTTACTTCATGTCCACGTTGTTGACTTGCTTCTATTAGCCGTTTTGTCGAGTATAGATTGGCATTGCGTGACAAAATTCCGATTTTCATACGTTTATTCCTTGAGAGGGAGTAGAAAAGATTTTTTAGGATTAATGAGTAAGTCGGTCATTGCAGTGCGTCCAATTAACATACGAAATCCCATATTAGTACGGTTGGCTAAAGTTACTTCGGTCATAAAGCGAGTCTTACCTAATTGCAACTCGGTCATAATGACATAACGACTTTCTTCTTCTCCTCCGGAGTTACGAATAAACCGTTGCTCAATGACAGCGGCGTCACACTCAATACGTGTATTATCATCTTGTTGATCTGGGTATAAGAAAAACGTCACGCGCTGTTCATTATTATGAGTATAAGGCGTGATATGTAAGGCATGTAGGCTCGAAGTTCGCGCACCAGTATCCATTTTCGCCTTTATGGTATTCACGCCTAATAAAGGCAAAGCCACATACTCACGCCATCCGGCGATCGTTTGTAAGTTCATAACGTTATGTCATCTCAATAAGTGGATAGGCGTTAGGCTGCCGAGGTAGCGAACTCTAACAAAGCGTGGAATCTTCTGACCAACGAAAAATTTCAGTCGTGTTGATAACCAGTATTAATCATCTTAGTGAGAAACGGTGTGAATTATTGCGGGTGAGAGTTAAATAATTGCAAAAATAAGATTGAGGCTAACGATCAAAAAGAAGCCAAGTGGAACACTTGGCTTAAAATAGACTAGCCTTTGGTGGGAATGTTTTCTAAGAGAGCGACCATTTGTTGCCAGAACAAACCGACAGTATCGATTTTGACTTTTTCATCAGGCGAATGTGGGAACTTGATAGTCGGGCCAAAAGAGATCATATCCATATCTGGGTAAGGTTTTTTAAATAGGCCACATTCTAGGCCTGCATGTATCACCATAATATTAGGTTTATGGCCATAAATCCCCTCATACATATCACGGAAAATATGCATGATTTCTGAATCGGCATCTGGCTTCCAACCTGGGTAAGCGCCTGAAAAGCTAATATCGGCATTGGCAAGCTGTGCGAGTGACGTTAAGGTGCCTTCTACTTGTTCACGACCGGTATCAATTAACGAACGGACTAAACATAGCACGGTAACGTTATCATGCTCGGTCGTAATAACCCCTACGTTTAAAGACGTTTCTACTACGCCTTCAATGTCATCACTCATACGCACCACACCGTTAGGGCAAGTATTTAAGCCGGCGATAAAAGCGTGCTGTGATGGCAGAGAAAACCCGGTTTCGGTAGTGGTACAAGCATCATTTAAAACCGTAATATTGGTTTCAATTTTCTGTAATTCTGTTTGTACTCGTTGACCAAAGGCTTGATAAGCGTTATCTAACGTTTCTGCCTTATCAGCAGGAATCGCAATGGTTGCAAAAGATTCCCGAGGAATAGCATTACGTAAGCTGCCACCACGAAACTCAATTAAGCGATAATCGATATCGGTCAAATGATCTGCAAGAAAGCGTGCTAATAATTTATTAGCGTTAGCGCGTCCAGTATGAATATCTGCGCCAGAGTGCCCGCCTTTTAATCCTTTTAAGGTTAATTTACGCGTAATAAAACCCGTTGGCAGGGCTTCACGCACAATAGGAAAGGTTAAAGTGGCATCGACACCGCCTGCACAGCCCATGTAGACTTCGCCTTCTTGCTCTGAGTCGGTGTTGAGTAGAATATCACCCTCTAGCCATCCTTCTTGCAAGCCAAATGCACCTGACATGCCGGCTTCTTCATCGATAGTTAATAACACTTCGATAGGGCCATGTTGAATGTCTTTGGATGCGAGTACCGCCAAACACGATGCCATACCCATGCCATTATCCGCGCCGAGCGTTGTTCCTTTTGCCGTCACCCATTCGCCATCAATATAGGGTTGGATTGGGTCGGTCGTAAAGTCGTGAGCGGTGTCTTCATTCTTTTGCGGCACCATATCGAGGTGAGCTTGCAGGACGACTTTCTTTTTGTTTTCCATTCCCTGCGTAGCGGGCTTTTTGATAAATACATTACCTGTGGTATCACGGCTTACTGCCAATCCTTCTTGTGTTGCCCATTGAATAATGTATTGAGCGAGTTGCTCTTCATGCTTTGAGGGGTGTGGGATAGAACAAATTTTGTCAAAAAACTGCCAGATAGGGGCAGGGGATAACTGACTTATTTCAGAATGGAATTCAGACACAGATCAACTCCTATAATTGCGCTGTCCCTGACCACTGTATATGACGGTGTTGAGCGGTCAATATCTCCAATGATCAGGAAGGATAATATGATCAATAGCATACCACCCTAATGTTCTTGGGAGTAGATCCGCGTGTTGCAATGTCACGATAGGTTAATGATACCGATCTATTAATATGCGTGCTGATGATTATTAAATTGAGATGTCTGTCATAAAAAATAGTAAGTTTTGTAATTTTATTACTTATTAATGCGGGTTTTTTGGCACTTTTAGAAAATAGTGTGATTTTAATCACTCGCATTATTGTAATAAATTTTCTCAGTGGTATATTTGTAACCAGCTCGAAAGATTCCCCAATTCATTGGATAAGTTTTATCGCGATGGACGTGTACGATTTATGATGAGTGATGATCATGATAGATCGACAAGGTTTTCTATGAGTGATTGTTGTTAATATTCACCCCAACATTAACAACGTAAACTTGCTATGAAGTTTTGTTAACACATAACTTTGTAACTCGAACATATTTGTTCACCCCTTATTATTGAATTACGATATTGTCTAAGTACTAGATGATGACTTATTCGTCGCCACCTCAATGTAGGTGGCGTTTTTTTATCCATTTTTCACGCGTTCATGGTAAATGTTTGAATTAAGAGGTGAGATCAGCAATAAATAATGAAAATTTCCTCCCAGGTAAAATTTTTCAATAAGCTGATTTAATTGAAGAAAAAAACGACATATTTTCATTTTTTCTTTTTAAAGTGTGATATGCCATCAATTCCATCTGGAATTTGTCATTTTATAACTTTATAATCGCGCTCAATCGATTACGCAACCGTTTACTAATTCACCTTTACAGGATCGACAATGCTGGAACGTCTATTTAAATTACGCGAACATGGAACGACAGTTCGCACCGAAATCATTGCGGGGATGACCACATTCCTAACAATGGCCTACATTATTTTTGTTAACCCTTCTTTGCTTGCTCAAACAGGTATGGATCAAGGCGCTGTATTTGTTGCGACTTGTGTCGCTGCGGCTGTTGGGTGTTTCATCATGGGTCTATATGCCAATTATCCCATTGCCCAAGCGCCAGGAATGGGATTGAATGCATTTTTCACCTTTTCTGTCGTCAATGGCATGGGCTACACATGGGAAGTGGCATTAGCGGCTGTTTTTTGTTCTGGTGTGTTATTTATTTTATTGAGTCTGTTCCGTATTCGTGAGTGGATCATTAATTCGATTCCGATGTCACTGAGAACCGGTATTGCATCGGGGATTGGTCTTTTCTTAGCTTTTATTGCTCTGCAAAGCGCTGGCATTATTGTCGGCAACCCAGGAACGCTGATTGGTCTGGGTGATATCACGTCACAGAAGTGCTTGTTTGCGGCGCTTGGCTTTGTACTGACTGTTGCTTTGGTGCATCGTAATGTGAAAGGCGCAGTGATGATTTCTATTCTAGCGGTGACGGCGCTTGGCATTATTTTTGGTGATGTGAAATGGCATGGCGTGATGGACATGCCTCCTTCTGTCGCGCCAACATTCATGCAGCTAGATTTTAGCGGCGTATTCCAAGTCGGTATGATTTCGGTGGTGTTTGCTTTCTTGTTTGTCGACCTGTTTGATACCGCTGGTACGCTAGTCGGTGTGGCAAGTAAAGCTGGCCTCATCAAGGAAGATGGTAAACTCCCACGTTTAAATCGTGCGTTGTTAGCTGATTCTACCGCGACTTCTATTGGTGCATTGTTAGGGACATCAAACACAACCTCTTATGTTGAAAGTACGTCAGGCGTAGCCGCTGGCGGCCGAACAGGATTAACTGCCGTTGTCGTTGGTATTTTCTTCTTGCTTGCTTTATTCTTCTCTCCATTAGCAGGAATGATCCCAGCTTATGCAACTTCTGGTGCGTTGTTATACGTGTCTGTATTAATGCTATCAGGTATTGCAAATATTGATTGGAATGATTTAACAGAAGCGGCTCCAGCAGCCATTACCTGTATCATGATGCCGTTGACTTATTCAATTGCAGAAGGGATTTCTTTTGGTTTCATTGCATATGCAGTAATTAAATTGCTTAGTGGGAAAGGCCGCGATGTGTCGGCAAGTGTGTGGCTAATGGCTGCCATCTTCACCATTAAGTTTATTGTTGGATAAGCAATACAATACATATACAATTTTAGGTTTAAACAAATGAGCAAAAAATTCGTTGTCACTTGGGACAATATGCAAGCATACTGCCGCCAGTTATCTGAAAAGCAAATGCCAGCAGAACAGTGGAAAGGAATCCTAGGTGTTAGCCGCGGAGGTCTAGTACCGGCTGCTATTCTCGCTCGTGAATTAGGTATTCGCTATGTAGATACTATCTGTATTTCTAGCTATGACCATGATCACCAACGTGATATGAATGTTTTGAAAGCACCTGAGCATGATGGTGAAGGTTTCCTTATCGTTGATGATCTTGTCGATAGTGGTGACACCGCACGTAAAATTCGTGAAATGTATCCGAAAGCGAAGTTTGTGACGGTATGTGCTAAACCTGCGGGCAAAGACTTAGTTGATGAGTATGTTGTCGACATTCCACAAGATACTTGGATTGAGCAACCATGGGATCTATCGCTAGCATACGTTGAACCTATCAATCGTAAGCAAAAGTAATCCAGTACTTGGTAATGTTGATTAAATGGCCCTTAAATGGGCCATTTTTTTTATTCTAATTTAGGTCGATGACTGTGATGTTGTTTGATTTAGAACAGACTTGCTTCTATCTCGAGCTATGTACATAGACAGAGTCTTAACTAACGCGATACTCTAGGTACTCAGCCTTGCTATATCACGATTAGAAAGAGACAACCGCTATGTCGGAAGAGAAGAGTAAAAACCTGTCTGAAACCTTGTTTAAGAAACACCAACAAGCTAGAGAAACCTCAACACTGACCAGTTACCTGCCGAGCAGTATTGAATTTCTTGATAAAAAACGTCAGCAAGAAGGATTTGCTTGGTATCGAACGATCCCTCGTTTGCAGTGGTCATGGCAGGGAGTTCATGCACTGGATCAACAAGAAGTGTTATCGCGCATTGCCGCGTCACCTCATTCGCGTAGTGAAGACCAGTGGTTGGATACGGTTATGGGGTATCACTCAGGTAATTGGGCATTTGAGTGGAACCGTATGGCCATGAGTCATCAGCAAACCGCGAAAGATCAAGAAGGTGAAGCCGCGGCTGAATCCTATTTTAACGCCGCGTTGTGTTACAGCATTGCCGGTTACCCGCACCTTAAGAATGATAACTTAGCTAAACAGTCTGAAAATCTCGCCAATACGGCCTACGAGATGGCCGCTAAGCATACTCAATATACGATCAAGCGTTTGGAATTTCCTTTTCAAAATAAAAAAATTGTTGGGCATTTACATCTGACGAATACTGAAACATCTAAACCTGTCGTGATCGTCAGTGCTGGCTTAGATAGCTTACAAACCGATATGTGGCGATTGTTTCGTGATTACCTTGCTAAGCGCGATATTGCAATGCTGACTGTTGATATGCCAGGTATTGGCCATAGCGCGGCATGGAATGTGACAGAGAATACCTCGATGTTGCATCAAGAAGTCTTGAGTCAATTGGCTGCGCTACCTTGGGTTGATCATCGCCGTGTCGGTTTAGTCGGCTTTCGGTTTGGTGGGAATGCGATGGCGAGGTTAAGTTTCTTGGAGCCTGATAAAGTAAAAGCGTGTGTGACATTAGGCGCGCCGATTCATGATGTGTTTGTTACTCGCGATAAGTTGACCAAAATGTCGAAAATGTATTTAGATGTTTTAGCGTCTCGTGTGGATAAAAAAGCTGTGGATATCAGTAGTATGTCTGGGCAGATGATGGCGTGGTCGTTAAAAATACAAGGCTTTTTATCCAGTCGCCGAACGAAAGTACCTATTTTGGCATTGGGTATGGAAGGTGATGTCATATCACCACATTCGGATAATCGACTTTTAGCGCTCTTTAGTCTAGAGGGCAGAGCTAAGCAAATAAAAAGTAAAACTATTTCTCAAGGCTATGAGCAATCCCTCGAAATGGCGATGAAATGGTTGGAAGAAGAACTTTATAGATGACATTGCAAGACGAATTCTTTAAAAGAGAACGGTGAGCTTTTTAAGCAACTGATTGTTTAATCAATAGTAATCTTACTGTTGAAACGGAGATGTCTATGTCTGAAGTAACCAAACGTCCTACCCATTATCGTCTACTCGCCGCATTTAAGACTATAGGGCCTTATTTGCGCGAAGAGTGGTGTCGCGATAATTATTACTGGTTTGATTGTTTAGCCGTATGTGTCGACGATTCGAAAGCCCCCGAAAAACGCGAGTTTTGGGGCTGGTGGATGGAATTTAACCTGAGCGAAGCCGGGTTTACGGCTTCTTATCATGTGGGTAAATTTAATGTTGATGGTGATTGGGTTGAAGAAGAGCCACCAGAAACCGCAATGAGTGATATTGTTCGTACGCAGGAAGACTTCAAAATAAAACTTGTGACCAAGTTAGAAGAGCGTTTTGGACAAACGATGTCCTACGTTGAGTAGCGAGTTCTTCTTTTTATTACGCTCTTATCATTGTTAAATAATAAAAAGGCGCTTAATGCGCCTTTTTTGCTTGTTTATTCTTGCTTGGATTGCTAAAACATTCCATCTGAAATGTTCTAACTAATATCAATAAAAACCATGACGACGAAGCAAACTAACAGCAAAAAAAGACGACATACGGTAGTAGTGAAGCTGGGAACCAGTGTTCTTACTGGCGGAACACTCGCGCTTGACCGAGCGCACATGGTGGAATTGGCAAGACAATGTGCCGAACTTAAGAAACAGGGGCATGCCGTTGTCATTGTTTCTTCTGGCGCGATAGCGGCTGGCCGTGAGCATTTAGCTTTTCCCACTTTACCTAACGCGATGTCAAGTAAGCAATTACTGGCAGCTGTTGGTCAAAGTCAACTGATCGAAGCTTGGGAACGCTTGTTTGCAATTTACGGCATTAAAATTGGCCAAATGTTATTAACTCGTGCCGATCTCGAGGATCGAGAGCGTTTTCTCAATGCTCGCGATATGATTCATGCTTTGGTCGATCATGATATTGTCCCGATTGTGAATGAAAATGACGCTGTTGCGACTAACGAAATCAAAGTGGGTGATAACGACAACTTATCAGCCCTAGTTGGTATTTTATGTGACGCGGATAAATTATTGCTTTTGACCGATCAAAAAGGGTTATTTACCGCCGATCCACGCAAAGACCCAAGCGCTGAACTGATCAAAGAAGTAAAAACTATCGATGATACGTTACGTCGTATTGCTGGCGACAGTGGTACGACGCTAGGTACTGGTGGTATGGCGACTAAACTGCAGGCGGCCGATATCGCTCGTCGCTCTGGTATGGAGGTCATTATTGCCGCGGGCCGAGCGCCAAATGTGATCGTCGATTCATTGAGTGATTCCCCGCAAGGTACCCGTTTTTTACCCGTTGAAGAATCGTTAGAAAACCGCAAAACATGGATATTAGCCGGGCCTGCGCCTTGTGGCTCTGTGGTGATTGATGCTGGAGCGGTTGATGCGGTAGAGCACAAAGGCAGTAGTTTACTTGCTAAGGGCGTTACTAAGGTTGAAGGTGACTTCGCGCGTGGTGGTGTGGTACGCATTATGGATGAACATCACCTTGAAATTGCACGTGGCATTGTTGCTTATTCGAGTGCAGATTTAGTGAAAATTGCCGGTGAGCACAGTAACAAAATATTTGAAACACTAGGCTATGACCATGGCTCAGTAGTTATTCACCGCGATAACATGGTTGTTATTCAGGAATAGTTGGAGATGAATGTGGATTTAACCAACATGGGAAAAGCAGCCAAAGATGCTGCTTTTCAACTGGCAGTCACCCCGACTGAACAAAAAAATCGCGCTCTGGCGTTGATAGCTGACGAACTTGAAGCGAACGCAGCGACGATTTTAGCGGCTAACCAACAAGATATCAGTAAAGGAAAAGAAGCCGGACTGAGTGATGCGATGCTTGATCGCTTGCTACTGACTGAAGACCGGCTTAGCGCGATCGCGAATGATGTCCGTAATGTTATTATGCTGAATGATCCTGTTGGCAGTGAAGTGGATAGTAAGGTGCTTGGCAATGGTATGTCTCTTTCACGTCGCCGTGTGCCACTGGGTGTGATTGGTGTGATTTATGAAGCGCGTCCTAACGTGACCATTGATATTGCTGCATTATGCTTAAAAACGGGTAACGCCAGTATCCTACGTGGCGGTAAAGAAACTTTCGCGTCCAATATGGAATTAGTCAAAGTGATTCAAAACGCTTTGCAAAAAGCTGAGTTACCTGCTGCTTCAGTACAGTATATCGAAAAGCCCGATCGTGAGTTAGTCTCGCAATTGCTGACGCTTGATGAGTATGTGGATATGATCATTCCACGTGGCGGAGCTGGCTTGCATAAAATGTGTAAAGAAAATAGCTCAATCCCGGTGATTATTGGTGGCTTTGGCATTAGTCATATGTACATTGATGATACTGCGGATCTCGCGCGTTCGGTTGCGGTTGTCGATAATGCGAAAACTCAGCGTCCTTCCGCGTGTAATTCTCTCGATACGTTATTAATTCATGAATCTGTCGCCGAGCAATTTTGTGCACAGCTTATTGATGCAATGGGCGAACGTGTCACATTTGTTGCTGATGACTCTGCTGTATCGCTACTGCAATCTGCTCCTCGGGTGCGTAGCGCGCAAGATGGAGATTTTGATACCGAATGGCTAGATTACGTATTAGGCGTCAAAGTCGTCACCGGTGTGCAAGCGGCTATTGAGCATATGCGTATTCATAATGCTAGCCACTCCGATGCTATCATGACCAATAGTTTAGATAATGCAGAAGCCTTTATTAATTCGGCAGGCTCTGCTGCGGTGTATGTTAACGCATCGACACGCTTTACCGATGGCGCGCAATTTGGTTTAGGCGCCGAAGTCGCCGTTTCGACTCAGAAGCTGCATGCTCGTGGTCCTATGGGCTTAGAAGAGCTGACGAGCTATAAATGGGTAGGGAAAGCGAATTATCTGGTACGTAGCTAGGTTTTTTGGATCGACTTATAGTAAAAAGGGGCGTTTACGCCCCTTTTTCTTTTCTTCCATTAACGAATTCCGTTAAACTAAAACTGTGTAATATGGAGGTGATATGCATTGTCCTTTTTGTGCTGCGATTGATACAAAAGTTATCGATTCTCGTTTAGTGGCTGACGGTCATCAAGTGCGTCGTCGCCGTCAATGTTTAGCGTGTCATGAGCGGTTTACTACGTTTGAAACAGCGGAATTGGTCATGCCAAGAGTGATCAAAACCAATGGTAACCGTGAACCTTTCAATGAAGAAAAAATGGTCGGTGGTTTCCAACGCGCCCTAGAAAAAAGACCGGTGAGCGCGGATGCGATTGAATTGGCGATCAGTACCATTAAATCGAAATTACGTGCAACAGGTGAACGTGAAGTGCCGAGTAAATTAATCGGTAATTTAGTAATGGAGCAACTCAAAGAGCTGGATAAAGTCGCGTATATACGTTTTGCGTCGGTTTATCGTAGTTTTGAGGATGTTCGTGAATTTGGCGAAGAAATTGCCAAATTAGAAGATTAACTCGCTTATGTCAGTATTTACCTCTTACGATTTTCAAATGATGTCGCGTGCGATTAGCCTCGCCAAGCGCGGCATATACACCACTTCACCTAACCCCAATGTTGGGTGTGTCATCGCTCATGGTGACACGATCGTTGGGGAGGGTTACCATGCTAAGGCGGGTGAACCGCATGCCGAAGTCCATGCGTTACGTATGGCTGGTGAGCAGGCGAAAGGCGCGACGGCCTATGTCACGTTAGAACCTTGTTCTCATTATGGTCGAACCCCTCCTTGTGCTGAAGGACTGATTAAGGCCGGTATTCGTCGTGTTGTTTGTGCGATGAAAGATCCCAACCCGCAAGTGGCTGGTCGTGGTATCACGATGCTTTCACACGCGGGGGTTGAGGTAGCCGTTGGGCTATTAGAAGCCGAATCACGAGCGTTAAATCCCGCCTTTTTAAAACGTATGGAAACCGGCCGTCCGTTGGTTCAGCTAAAATTGGCTGCGAGTCTCGATGGGCAAACCGCGCTCGCCAATGGTGCCAGTCAGTGGATTACTTCTCAGCAAGCGCGTCAAGATGTACAGCATTATCGCGCCCAAGCTTGTGCGATTTTATCAACCAGCCAAACGGTGATTGCCGATAACGCTTCGTTGAACGTCCGTTGGCATGATTTACCAGAGAGTGTGCAAGCGCAATACCCTCAAGACCAAGTGCGTCAACCGGCGCGTGTGATCCTCGATAGGCAGCATCATTTAACTGCACAGTTAAACTTGTATCAACAATCGGGGGCGGTGTTCACTGTGAGCGAGCACGATGCCGATATTTGCGTTGGATTAGATGAACATCACCAGTTGTCGTTAAAAGCGCTGTTTGATTCACTCGCCAATCAGCAACAACTGAATCATATTTGGGTGGAAGCTGGCGCGACGCTAGCGCGTTCTCTATTACAACACCAACTGGTGGATGAGCTGATCGTGTATTTAGCTCCGAAAATTATGGGATCCGATGGCCGTGGCCTATTGGGAGCGTTAGGTTTGATTGAAATGCATCAGGTTATGGAGTTTGATATCAAGGATATTCGCCAAGTTGGACCGGATATACGAGTGATATTAATACCTAAGCCTATCAATGAATAATAAAGAGTACAGTCGATGTTTACTGGAATTGTAGAAGCTGTCGGGCGTTTGCGCTCAATTACCCCTAAAGGTGACGACGTGACTGTCAAGGTAGAGGTCGGGCATTTAGATATGTCAGATGTCAAATTAGGTGACAGTATTGCCACAAATGGCGTATGTTTGACAGTTGTTGAGTTTGATGAAAGCTCTTATAGTGCTGATTTATCGATAGAAACATTAAAAAAATCCAGTTTTTCCGAACGACAAGCGGGTGACCGTGTTAACTTAGAAAAAGCCATGTTGCCGACAACCCGTTTTGGCGGACATATTGTCTCAGGCCATGTCGATGGTGTCGGAGTGGTGATAGAGCGTCACTGGGTTGGGCGTGCCATTGAGTTGTGGGTGAAAACACCAGCTGATCTCATGAAATACATCGCCGAAAAAGGGTCGATAACGGTTGATGGCATCAGTTTGACTGTGAATGCACTACGCAAAGATGCATTCAAGCTGACGATTGTACCGCACACCAGCAGTGAAACTACCATTGATGAGTTTCATGTGGGCCATCAGGTCAACTTGGAAGTCGATGTATTGGCACGTTACATGGAGAGATTGATGACAGCATCCCATGAACCTGAAGAGCCGGAATCTCGACTTACTATGGAATTTTTGAAACAAAACGGTTTTGCTTAATACACATTGCCTAGCAAAACGCTCATGGCCTCTTGGTAATGAGGCTAAAAACGAATAGGAATACCGTATGACAATCAGTACCCCGCAAGAAATTATTGATGACATTCGTCAAGGAAAGATGGTTATCCTAATGGATGATGAAGATCGCGAAAATGAGGGCGATATTATTATGGCTGCTCAGGATGTGACTCCTGAAGCCATAAACTTCATGGCGACTTATGGACGCGGTCTTATCTGTTTGACTCTAACGAAAGAGCGTTGTAAGCGTTTAGGTCTCAACCCGATGGTTGAAGATAATAGTGCGCAATTTTCAACCGCATTTACTGTCTCGGTTGAGGCAGCTGAAGGGGTGACAACAGGTATCTCTGCCGCGGATCGTGCCACTACGGTACTTGCTGCTGCCGCCGATAATGCCAAAGCATCGGATTTAGTTCAGCCTGGCCACGTATTTCCATTAGCTGCGCAAGATGGTGGTGTACTCGTCCGTGCCGGTCATACCGAAGCCGGATGTGATTTAGCACGTTTAGCTGGTAAAGAGCCAGCGTCGGTGATTGTTGAAATCTTAAATGATGATGGCACGATGGCCCGTCGTCCAGACTTGGAAGTGTTTGCGAAAACACACGGCGTGAAGCTGGGCACGATTGCTGATTTAATTGAATACCGTAACAATACTGAAACGACCATTGAACGTGTGGCAACGTGCCAGTTACCGACCGAGTATGGTGAGTTTGAATTAGTGACCTTCCGTGATGTGATTGATAACCAAGTACATTATGCATTGTGTAAAGGTGACATCATTCAAGGGGCACCTTTAGTACGCGTACACTTACAAGATACGTTTACCGATTTATTGCACAGTAACCGCAATTCAGATCGTAGCTGGCGATTAGATCAAGCCATGGAGCGTATTGGCCAAGAAGGGGGCGTATTGGTTATTTTGGGCAAAGAAGAGAGCAGCGATTTATTAATGAATCGTGTCAAAGCTTTTGAAGCTCAAGATAATGGTGAAGCGCCTGCTATGGCGAAGAAACCAGGGACGTCACGCCGTGTTGGTGTTGGCTCACAAATTTTAGCGGATTTAGGGGTGACGGATATGCGCCTACTATCTTCAGAAAATAAAAAATATCATGCACTCGGCGGCTTTGGATTAAATGTTGTTGAGTATGTGTGCCAGTAATAAATAATAAGAAGCGCCGCTGATCAACGTCAGCGGCACGCCTGAAGGGATAGGTACAAATACTATTAGATATGGTTCACAGATTTGTGCTAGAATCCGGCGATTCTCACGTGATGATTAGAGTTTAAAGGACAGCTTATGAAAGTGATCGAAGGTGGCTTCCCAGCACCAACTGCGAAAATTGCCATTGTAATTTCTCGTTTCAACAGTTTTATCAATGAAAGTTTACTTTCTGGTGCCATCGATACTTTGAAGCGCCATGGCCAAATCGCTGATGATAATATCACAGTGGTTCGTTGCCCAGGTGCTGTAGAGCTTCCTCTTGTTGCTCAACGCGTAGCAAAAACTGGCAAATTCGATGCGATTATCTCATTAGGGACCGTCATCCGTGGTGGTACACCACATTTCGAATATGTTAGCAGTGAGATGAACAAAGGTTTAGCACAAGTTTCTATGGAATATAGTCTTCCAGTTGCTTTTGGTGTGCTAACTGTTGATACCATTGATCAAGCCATTGAACGCGCAGGAACCAAGGCTGGTAATAAAGGTGCAGAGGCAGCACTAAGCGCACTTGAAATGATTAATGTTCTTTCTGAAATCGATTCCTAATGGGGGCCCGTGTGAAACCAGCCGCACGTCATAATGCACGCCAATTTGCGTTGCAAGCAATATATTCTTGGCAGCTTTCTAACGAAAATGTTGCAACAATTGAAGAACAGTTTTTATCCGGCGGTAAGTACGATGAAGAAGATCTTCGTGCCTCTGAACCGGCTCTAAGCGCGCCAGAAACTGATGTGACTTACTTCCGTGAAGTCTTCACAGGTGTGGTGTTAAGCTATAAAGAGTTAGATAGCAAATTGCGTCCATTCGTGTCTCGTCCAATGCAAGATTTGGATCAAATGGAGCTAGCACTATTACGTTTAGCTATGTTTGAAATGACACGTCGTGAAGATGTACCGTACAAAGTGGTTATTAATGAAGCGATTGAATTAGCAAAAACTTTTGCTGCTGAAGATAGCCATAAATTTGTGAATGGTGTGCTTGATAAAGCGGCTCCACACGTACGCATTAAATCGTAAATCACGATACAATGATAAGGTCAGCATGATGCTGGCCTTTTTTATGGGTGCCATATAGGCATTGAGTATTATATACGCTTCATCGAGGGCGTATCCTTGTATACGGATGAGGAGCATTGCGGTTCATGCCTGGAGAATTTGATTTTATTCGGACTTATTTGTCGGAACGTCAAACATCACGTCAAGATGTGAATTTAGCACTAGGGGATGATTGTGCGATTGTTTGTCCACCTCCTAATGCCCGTATTGCATTGAGTACTGATACACTTGTTGGAGGTTCGCATTTCTTGCTCTCCGCGGCGCCTGAGTTGGTCGCACATAAAGCTTTGGCCTCTAATTTGAGTGATTTAGCCGCAATGGGCGCTCGTCCCGCATGGATGTCGTTAGCGTTAACCTTGCCAGAAATTGATGAAAATTGGTTACGTCCCTTCTTTGATGCATTTTTTGCATTAGCCGATGATTATGGTATTCAGTTAATTGGCGGTGATACGACGAAAGGTCCATTAAGCATCTCGTTAACTGTGCAAGGGTTTGTCCCGCAAGATAAAGCGTTATTACGGTCTGGTGCTAAAGCCGGGGATTGGTTATATGTCACCGGTAAATTAGGCGATAGCAAAGCGGGTCTAGACGTTATTTTAGATCCCACACTACGCGGTCAACCTTTCGCCAGCGAGCTAGAAAAACGCCACTTTTTGTCAACACCACGAGTAGAGTTTGCGCAAGGGTTATTAGGTATAGCTTCGTCTGCGATTGATATTTCAGATGGTCTTTTGGCAGATTTACAGCATATTTTAGAACGTTCATGCGTTGGCGCGAGCATCGATGTGAGTTTATTGCCTTATTCGGAGCAAATGGCGGCTTTTGTCGGTGAGCGTGATATTGCTTGTCAGTATGCATTAACTAGTGGCGAAGAATATGAGTTATGCTTTACTGTTCCTGAACAATATAAAGCGTATGTTGATTCTCAATTAGCCCAAGAGACTGAGTTACATTGTATTGGTAAAATAGAGTCTCAAGGCCACCTCAAGTTACATGACAGTGGTCAGCCTATTGATTGGCAACTGTCTGGCTATGATCATTTTAAGGCATCATAATGAACGATCCAAGAACACGTATTTCCCTAGTAAACCCTTGGCACTTATTAGCGACTGGATTTGGGAGTGGATTATCGCCCATTATTCCCGGAACCATAGGAACCCTCGCTGCCATTCCTTTTTTCTTACTCTTGGCGCAGTTACCTCTGGTTGCTTATATTTTGCTGGTGGTTATTGCGAGCATCATTGGAATAAAGATCTGCCAGGTGACTGCCGATGATATGGGCGTACATGATCATGGATCGATTGTTTGGGATGAGTTTGCCGGTTTTTGGCTGACGATGCTGGTGGTACCTCTATACAACATTTCTGTGTGGGATTGGCATTGGACGCTGGCTGGTTTTGTCTTGTTCCGCTTTTTCGATATGGTAAAACCATGGCCGATTAGTTGGTTAGATAAGCAAGTCCATGGTGGGTTCGGGATTATGATCGATGACTTGTTAGCTGGTGTATTTTCAGCAATCTGTTTAGTTTTACTCGGCCATTGGGCGGGGTGGTAAGCAACTGGTTACAATAAAGGTGCATGCGCGCACCTTTATTGTGGGTCATATGCCATGTCGTCTAGTTCGGTGAGAGCTCGACAATATTTTCAATAAGCGCCTCACGCAGTTCAATCGCTTCTTGTTCACTTAAGCGGCCACCACCATGACGAGTAAGGATAAATAAATCCTCCGCTCGCTCACCAATTGTCGTAATTTTTGCACCATGTAAATCCAAATTCAATTCAGAAAAAGTCGCACCGATTGTGGCTAATAGTCCGGGGGTATCTAATGCGACTAATTCTATTAACGTGCGCTTTTTGCTTTTCGTTGGCAAAAAGTCCACTTGTGTCTTTACTTTAAAATGTTTCAATTGGCGCGGTAAACGGCGAGTTTTTTGATGTAACTGTTTACCTTTGGCGACGGCTTTATGAATGTGCCCAATCAAGGCTTCATGTTCTGATTCAACAATAGCATCCCCATTATTATCAAGTACCATAAATGTATCGAGTACGTAACCATCTTTACTCGTCATGACTTGCGCATCATGAACGTTTAAATTACGACGGTCGAGTTCAGCCACGACATTGGCAAATAATGCCGGCTGATCTTTGGTATACACAAAGATTTCGGTAATACCTCGAGTCGGGCGTTTATTGATCAGTACTAGTGGCGGAGAATTCTCGGTCAATTTGAGAATGTTGGAACAGTGCCACGCGATTTGTTTATCAGAATGGCGTAGAAAATAATCGGCTTTAAAACGCAACCATAAGCGATCGATATGTTGTGGCGTGTAACCTTCTTTGCGTAAATGCGCGGAGGCCATTTGTTGATTATGACGAACACGTTCGCGGACATCGACAGGATTTTCTAAACCGCGCCTTAATGCACGTTGCGTTGAGTAATAAAGCTCAGCAAGTAAGGTGCGTTTCCAGCTGTTCCATAGCTCAGGGTTGGTGGCGCAAATATCAGCAACGGTCAAACAAACCAACGCATCAAGTGCCTCTTCTTCACGAACCGTTTTAGCAAAATCACTGATAACATCAGGGTCATAAATATCACGTCTTTGGGCCGTAATCGACATTAATAAGTGGTTTTGTACTAGCCAAGAGACTAGGCGTGCCTCGGGTTTGGATAGCCCATGTTCGAGACAGAAGTCATAAGACTCTTTGGCACCAATTTCAGAGTGATCACCGTTACGGCCTTTACCAATATCGTGGAAAATAGCCGCTAAAATGATTAACTCGCGCTTTTGATAGCGCGGAAATATTTCACAACAAATTGGATGAGTATTGTAATTTTCGGGGACATGAAAGGTTTGTAGCTGCTTGAGTACACGTATTGTATGTTCATCAACGGTATACACATGGAATAAATCGAACTGCATTTGCCCAACAATGTGGCTCCATTGTGGTAAATAGGCGGCCATGACACCGAGCTCATGCATTTGTGGAAACGCATTTTGTAAGCTATTTGGATGCCGCACTAAGGTCATGAACTTATCCCGAGCGCTAGGAATGCTATGTAAAAAGGTATTGAGCCGCCGGCGTGCAGTACGTAATTGACGCATAGTCGTCGGTGATACACCCGTGATACTCGTATCATCCGCCATGTGAATAAACATATCGAGGATGCTTTCAGGACGAGCTTGGAATAAGGCTGGGTGGCGCGCTTGTATCCAAGGTCCGCATCGAGCAAAATCGTCGTCCAGTACGATACATTGTTCATCGGTTTCATGGTTTAAGATCGCTTGATCAAACAGCATTAACAACATACGATTAAGTTCTACTACGCGTCGTAAAGTGCGATAGAACTCTTTCATCATTTTTTCGACCGCGCGGTTACCATCTCCAGTAAAACCTAAATGCTCTGCGACATTCGCTTGGTGACCAAAAGTTAACCGGTTATCATAGCGGCGTAGTTCAAGATGTAACGCAAAACGGACTCGCCATAAAAACTCTTGGCACTCAACAAGTTCACGATACTCTGCATCGGTTAAAAAATCATAGCGACTCATCTCATAGAGAGAAGTCGCCCCGAAATGACGGCGAGCGATCCAAGATAAAGTATGAATATCGCGTAACCCACCGGGGGTAGATTTTATATCCGGCTCAAGATTATAAGTCGTATCGTGGTAGCGGGCATGGCGAGCACGCTGCTCTTGCAGTTTGGCTTTGTAGAACACGTTGCTAGGCCAAAACGACTCAGAAACAATAACGTCTTTAAGCTGTTCGAATGTCTCATGTGAACCGCAAAGCAAGCGTGCTTCTTGTAAGTTGGTGGCAACGGTAAGATCAGCTCGACCAATATCCGCGCACTCCTGAACCGTGCGCACGGCATGACCAACTTCCAAACGTAAATCCCAAAGAAAAGTAATAAATTGACTGATTTTGACGCCGACATCTTCGCTTAAAGGATGCTGAGAAACGATCAACATATCGATGTCAGAAAGAGGATGCAACTCACCGCGGCCGTATCCGCCGACAGCAACCAGTGACAATTCTGTCAGGGTATCGAATTGATAAAAACGCCATAAACGAGCGAGCAACTCATCCATATAATGAGAGCGTCCATGAACTAAATCACTAACAGAGTGATGCTGAAGAAATTGAGCTTTTTGCTCTTGAGCGAATTGATCAAGTTGGTCTTTAAGATCAGGAATTGAAAGCTCATCATTGTTGAGATGACTAGGGGCTTGAAAAGGCATAACTGCAGTCCGTGCGAGATTTCCGAATGCAGTGAATGTAGCAGATTGGGAGCAATAAAAAAATATCCCCGCAAGCGCGGGGATAAGAAACTATTAATGAGTATCGTCGTTATGCGTTGTGAAAGTGACGAGGAATGGTTTCTTCATCGCGTAGCGTCAAGATCTCACAGCCATCTTTAGTCACTAGCAATGTATGCTCCCATTGCGCAGTGTTTTTGTTATCTGCCGTGTATACTGTCCAATCGTCATCTTCATCTAAGCGGCAACCAAATTTACCTGCGTTGATCATCGGCTCAATGGTGAAAATCATGCCTTCTTTTAAGACGGTGCGATCGTTGTTTTTATAGTGAACGACTTGCGGCTCTTCGTGAAAGCCAGCACCAACACCATGACCACAGTAATCACGTACAATGGAGTACTTCATACGCGGGTTATTTTTATTGTTGGTTTTAATTAGTTTTTCAATGGTTGTGCCAATCTCACCAAGTTGAGCACCTGGCTTCACTTTTTTAAGCGACGCGTATAGACATTCCTGCGCGGTGACACATAAGCGTTTATCAGCAGGTGAGACTTCACCAACATAAAACATTTTTGATGTATCACCGTGGTAGCCATCTTTAATCACGGTGATATCGATGTTCATGATGTCCCCATCTTTTAATACAGCTGGGCGCGTGTAAGGGCCAAACTGGCTATCTTCCGATGCTGGAATGCCGTGGCATACTACATGGTTGATCGAGGTACAGATAGATTTAGGGAAGCCATGGTAGTTAAGCGGTGCGGGAATAGCGCCTTGCACTTCAGTGATGTGCTTATGACAAATAGTATCCAGTTCTTCGGTTGTGACACCCGGTTTGATGAAGGGTTCGATCATTTCGAGAACTTCTTTGGCCAAACGACCAGCGACGCGCATCTTTTCTATTTCTTCAGCATTCTTGATAATTACAGACATGGGCTTTCTCTATTTCGTTATTTTAGAGCACTAGCGTGCGATGTGGTTATTGTAACAGCGACGTGATGAAGCGCAATAATTGTGATTCGAGTATTAAGGAATATCTCTTAAAGAAAGGTGATATATCCGCAATGGTGGATGATTTTTTACTAGCCAAATAAGCGCAAAATATGATATAAAGCGCGCCGAACTCTAAGTATCTTGTCTTCACTATTGGCGACCGTTACTTATGATGTTTATAACTTACTTACATAAATCACACACATTCCGTCACGTGTTCCGGGGTGCCCTACTTAGATAGGGTCGGAGACATGGGGGATGTGGAGGCCTAACCCCATATAGAGGATTATATAATGGCAACTGTATCAATGCGCGATATGCTTAAAGCTGGTGTTCACTTCGGTCACCAGACTCGTTACTGGAACCCAAAAATGAAACCGTTCATCTTTGGCGCTCGTAGCAAAGTTCATATCATCAACTTAGAAAAAACTGTACCTATGTTCAACGAAGCACTTGCAGAGCTATCTAAGCTAGGCGAGAAAAAAGGTAAAGTTCTTTTCGTTGGTACTAAACGCGCTGCATCTGAAGCTGTTAAAGAAGCTGCAATTGCATGTGACCAATACTTCGTAAACAACCGTTGGTTAGGCGGCATGTTGACTAACTGGAAAACAGTTCGTCAGTCAATCAAACGTCTAAAAGAACTAGAAGCACAAGCTGCTGATGGCACTTTCGATAAGCTGACTAAAAAAGAAGCACTTATGTGTACTCGCGAAATGGAGAAACTTGAAAAATCTCTTGGCGGTATCAAAAACATGAATGGTCTTCCTGACGCTATCTTCCTAATCGATGCGGATCACGAGCACATTGCAGTTAAAGAAGCAAACAACCTAGGCATCCCAGTAATCGCTGTTGTTGATACTAACTCTAACCCAGATGGTATCGACCACATCATCCCTGGTAACGATGACGCAATCCGTTCAGTACAACTTTACCTAAACGCTGCTGCTGAAGCAGTGAACGAAGGTCGCAACCAAAACGTTGCAGAAGTTGCTGAAAAAGACGGCTTCGTAGAAGCTGAATAATTACGGCTCTTAGTCTACTTAGATTGATGTGTCATTCATTGACCATATAAACTAGGTTATAGTTAGCATTGGGGGCCCTTTAAATCGGCCCCTAATTTTTACCACATCCAGAATTAAACCGAGGAATAGAGAATGGCTGTTACTGCTGCTCTAGTTAAAGAACTTCGCGACCGTACTGGCGCGGGTATGATGGAATGTAAAAAAGCGCTTGTTGAAACTGATGGTGACATCGAGCAAGCGATTGAAAACATGCGTAAAAGCGGTGCTGCTAAAGCGGCTAAAAAAGCGGGTAACGTTGCTGCTGAAGGTACTATCATCGTTAAAGATGGTGAAGGCTTTGCGGCACTAGTTGAAATCAACTGTCAGACTGACTTCGTAGCGAAAGATGGTAACTTCCAAGCCTTTGCAAACGAAGTTGCAGAAGCTGCTGCTGCTGAAAAAATGTCTATCGAAGAGCTACAAGCTAAATTCGAACAGACTCGTATCGAACTAGTTGCGAAAATCGGCGAAAACGTAAACGTACGTCGTGTTTCTTACCTAGAAGGCGCGAAAACTGCTTCTTACCGTCACGGTGAGAAAATCGGTGTTGTTGTTGCCGGTGAAGGTGATGAAGAAACGCTACGTCACGTTGCAATGCACGTTGCTGCTTCTCGTCCAGATTTCTTAAACCCATCAGACGTACCTGCTGATGTTGTTGAAAAAGAAAAAGCAGTTCAAGTTGAAATTGCAATGAACGAAGGCAAACCAGCGGAAATCGCAGAGAAAATGGTTGTTGGCCGTATGAAGAAATTCACTGGCGAAATCTCTCTGACTGGTCAAGCGTTCATCATGGAACCTAAGAAAACTGTTGGCGAAGTGCTTAAAGAAGCCGGCGTTACAGTAACTGGTTTCGTTCGCCTAGAAGTAGGTGAAGGCATCGAGAAGAAAGAAGAAATGAGCTTTGCAGAAGAAGTTGCAGCAGCTCAACAAGGTTAATCTTTAGCGATATAGCCTAGTTAAAGACCGTAGCCAAGGCTGCGGTCTTTTCACGACTATCGTAAAGGGAATTTGCCGTCACGAATTGATTCTTAGGCTTATAAAATATGTAGAATCAATCCTTGACAGTTAATTAACCACTTTTTTGAAAGGTAAGACCATGACAACGAACCCTAAACCAGCATATCAACGGATTTTGTTAAAACTTAGCGGTGAAGCGCTGCAAGGTGCAGAAGGTTTTGGTATAGATCCAGCCGTTCTTGATCGCATGGCTCAGGAAGTCAAAGAACTGGTGGAACTTGGCGTTCAGGTAGGGGTTGTTATCGGTGGCGGTAACTTGTTCCGTGGTGCAGGTCTTGCAGAAGCAGGCATGAATCGCGTAGTCGGTGATCACATGGGAATGCTCGCGACGGTAATGAACGGTTTGGCGATGCGTGATGCTCTGCATCGTGCGTATGTAAATGCTCGTGTTATGTCAGCAATTCCACTAAATGGAGTTTGTGATGACTACAACTGGGCGGAAGCAATCAGCCAATTACGTGACGGCCGAGTGGTTATTTTCTCTGCAGGAACGGGCAACCCATTCTTCACTACAGATTCTGCTGCGTGTTTACGTGGTATTGAAATCGAAGCCGATGTTGTACTTAAAGCAACGAAAGTTGACGGTGTATTCGATTCTGACCCTGTAGCCAACCCAGATGCTCAGCTTTATGGTAAGCTGGCTTATAATGATGTACTTGAAAAAGAGCTGAAGGTGATGGACTTAGCAGCATTTACGCTTGCTCGTGATCATCAAATGCCAATCCGTGTTTTCAACATGAACAAACCAGGTGCATTACGCCGTGTTGTTATGGGCGAAACTGAAGGTACGCTAATCAGCGCTGAAGTAAAATCACTCTAGAGACGAACAAAATTAAGGTGATATCGTGATTAATGAGATCAAAAAAGACGCTCAAGAGCGTATGAACAAAAGCGTAGACGCGCTGAAAAATAACTTGAGCAAAGTACGTACAGGTCGTGCTCACCCAAGTATCTTGTCAGGCATTTCTGTTGAGTATTACGGTGCCCCAACGCCTTTGAACCAAGTGGCTAACGTTATCGCTGAAGATGCGCGTACACTGGCGATTACCGTGTTCGATAAAGAGCTGACTCCAAAAGTAGAAAAAGCGATTATGACAGCAGATCTAGGTTTAAACCCTATGTCTGCGGGTACTGTTATTCGTGTTCCTCTACCACCATTAACAGAAGAACGTCGCCGTGATTTAGTGAAAATGGTGCGTGGTGAAGCAGAAGGCGGTCGTGTTGCTATTCGTAACATTCGTCGTGATGCTAACAGCGATCTTAAAGGTTTATTAAAAGAGAAAGAAATCTCTGAAGATGAAGATCGTAAAGCACAAGAAGAAATCCAAAAAATGACCGATGTTGCGGTTAAACACGTGGATGAAATTCTAGCGAAGAAAGAAACAGAATTGATGGAAGTATAAACACGACTTCTTTCAATAGAATGAGCGCTGTGCTTGCAGCACAGCGCTTTTTTATTCGTTACGTATAAACGTCTTTGGTTCGAAAATACTATAATAATTAATAATGTTAGATTCTCAACTCTCATCTGAGGTGCTACCTCAACATATTGCCATCATTATGGATGGTAACGGCCGATGGGCAAAAGAGCGGGGGAAACCACGTGTTTTTGGTCATAAGAAAGGCGTGGATGCGGTTCGCAATACCATCACTACAGCTTCCAAACTTGGGATCAATGCGATTACCTTGTTTGCGTTTAGTAGTGAAAATTGGCGTCGTCCTGAAGAGGAAGTCGGGGTATTGATGGAACTGTTTATCACGGTGTTATCATCGGAAGTTAAACGTATGCACAGAAACAACTTGCGATTGCAAATCGTGGGGGATGTTTCTCGTTTCAGTCAACGCCTGCAAAATAAAATTGAACAAGCCGAAGCCCTCACTAAGAATAATACTGGCATGGTATTAAACGTAGCGGCAAATTATGGCGGTAAGTGGGATATTACTCAGGCAACGAAGCATTTGGCCCATCAAGTAGCGAAAGGTCAACTTGCCCCTGAGGATATTACCGAAGAAATGCTTGGACAGCATGTCATGATGTCGGATTTACCCGACGTAGATTTGCTTATCCGCACCAGTGGCGAATGCCGAATTAGTAACTTTTTGCTGTGGCAAATGGCCTATGCAGAAATGTATTTTACTCCAATCTATTGGCCTGAATTTGGAGAAGATAGCTTAATTGAAGCTATTTCCTGGTTTGTGAATCGTGAACGCCGTTTTGGGTGTACGGGTGAACAGATTAAACAGCTAATGGAAAAATAAAATAGGATCGAAAGTTTGAAGCAACGAATTATTACAGCGCTCATACTTGCCCCTCTTGTTCTTTTGGGCATTATCTACTTGCCCCTTGCTTGGTTTATGCCTGCTCTAGCAGCCATTACCTTGATCGGATTTTGGGAGTGGACGCAATTTGTTAACGCTCCTCAATCACGTATTTTGGCCTTGCTTCCTGCCTTGGTTGTCAGTGGTATCAGTTTTTGGTGGGTGCAGCCCACAATGGACACTTTGAATGCTTTAACCTCCCATCATTACTTAATTTTAGTGATAGGAAGTATATGGTGGATAATCGCAAGTATCCTCGCGATTACTTACCCGCGTTCTCGCCCAGGATGGGAAAATGTCAATTGGTTACGCCATAGCTTTGGAATTTTGACATTATTGCCTTTTTACTGGAGTGTGGTTTTTCTACGTGCAGAATCGATGTCTGTGGACATGTGGCACGGCGCGCAACTGGTTATTTTCGTCTGTTTGATCGTATGGACTGCCGATAGTGGTGCTTACTTTTCGGGTAAGTATTTTGGCAAGCACAAAATGGCACCGGCTGTTAGTCCGAATAAAACGTTAGAAGGATTAGTCGGTGGCTTAATTTTAGCGGTCATTGTGGGGGCAACGCTGGCGAAAGCGTTTAACCTGCAATTTAGCTCAGACTTTACCATGTATATGATCATCCTCTGTACCGCGATCATCTCAGTATTAGGTGATTTAGTTGAAAGTATGTTTAAGCGTGTCTCAAATATTAAAGACAGTAGCCATATTATTCCAGGTCATGGTGGTGTGTTAGATCGCATTGATAGTTTGACTGCGGCTTTTCCCGTTTTCGCCTTTCTCTATTTCGTCTTATAAATCAAAAGGCAAGCCGTTGGCTTGTCTTTTGACTCAATAATGGTTTCACTATGCGTAAGTTAACGATTCTCGGAGCTACTGGCTCAATTGGTGATAGCACGTTAAACGTGGTTGCTGAAAATAAAGAACAGTTTTCCATTGTTGCTTTGGTTGCCGGCCAGAATGTAGAAAAAATGCAGCAACTTTGTGTTCAATGGCAACCTAAATATGCGGTGATGGCGACTGCTGATGCCGCGAAATCTTTAAAAGCGTTACTTGCACAAACGGGCATAAATACCGAAGTGATGTATGGTGAAGACGCGATGTGTCAAGTGGCGGCATTAGATGACGTTGATACTGTCATGGCTGCGATTGTTGGGGCGGCAGGGTTAATGCCGACGATGGCTGCTGTAAAAGCGGGTAAACGTATTTTACTCGCGAATAAAGAAGCTCTCGTGATGTCAGGGCAACTCTTTATTAATGCGGTGGAAAAGTATGGTGCTGAACTGTTACCCGTTGATAGCGAACATAATGCGATTTTCCAATGTTTACCCGAAGAAATACAAACGCGTATGGGGCGCTGTGATTTAGATAACGCTGGCGTTTCCTCGATCTTATTGACCGGATCGGGTGGGCCGTTCCGGTATAGTGATATTGCAACCCTTGCGGATGTCACACCGCAACAAGCAATCGCTCATCCTAATTGGTCTATGGGACCAAAAATCTCGGTTGATTCCGCTACCATGATGAATAAAGGGCTCGAGTATATTGAAGCTCGTTGGTTGTTTAATACCCGCCGTGATCAACTTCAAGTGGTGATTCATCCTCAATCTGTTATCCACTCTATGGTGCAATATCGAGATGGTTCGGTGTTAGCCCAGATGGGAGAGCCGGAAATGGCGACGCCGATTTCTGTCACCATGAATTACCCTCACCGTATTCAAGCTGGAGTGCAACCACTCGATTTTACTCGAATGAGCGAATTGACCTTTATGGATGTGGATTATGAGCGTTACCCATGTCTCAAATTGGCAATTGATGCTTGTTATGAAGGACAACATGCGACAACATCCTTGAACGCTGCGAATGAAGTAGCTGTTGACGCATTTTTGAAAGGTGCCATTCGATTTACTGACATTAGTACGCTTAATAACATGGTATTGTCGAACGTCTGCACTGCTAATAGTTCGTTACATTCCCATGACTTGGAAAGCTTACTAGAGGTCGATACAATGGCGCGGCAACTTGCTGGTCAGTTATTGAAAGAGCATTTATTATGAGTGGCATAATCTGGAATTTAGTCTCATTTGTTGTCGCGTTAGGCATTTTGGTGACCGTACATGAATTTGGTCACTTTTGGGTTGCGCGTCGCTGTGGAATAAAAGTCGAGACATTTTCTATAGGTTTTGGTAAAGCATTATGGAAGAAGGTCGGTAAAGACGGCACTGTTTATACCATCGCGATGATCCCTCTTGGTGGTTATGTCAAAATGCTCGACAGTCGTGTCGATACGGTTTCGCAAGAACAACGACATCAAGCCTTTGATCATAAATCGCTTTGGCAGCGTGTTGCTGTCGTCAGTGCCGGACCGATGTTTAATTTCCTATTTGCAATTTTTGCTTATTGGTTGGTCTTTACTCTTGGTACTCCAACAGTAAAACCTGTCGTCGGTAGTGTTGAACAACACTCTATCGCTGCTCAAGGTGGGCTTAAATCAGGTATGCAGATTACTTCTGTCTCTGGTGTATCGACCCCCGATTGGCAATCCGTGAATATGCAGCTTGCTTCGCATATCGGTGATAAGCAATTGACTTTGACGGTGGCTTCTCCCAATGACATCGGTATGAAAGAAATCAAAACTTTCAACCTGTCTTCGTGGAACTTTAAACCAGATTCAGAGTCTGCTATGGGAGCGTTAGGTTTTAAACCTTATCGACCGAGCATTTCTCCGACGCTTGTTAATATCTCAGCCAATGGAGCAGGTGCGCAAGCTGGCTTACAAGTAGGGGATACACTTGCATCGATTAATGGCGTCAAGGTGACAGATTGGCAGCAGGTGGTGAACAGTATTAAAAGCCATCCTAATAAGCCGCTGAAACTGACAGTAATCCGTAATGGCAGTCTGCTGCCATTAACACTGGTCCCTGAGCCTAAAAAGCTAAGTAAAGGACAAGTGATAGGGTTTGCTGGTATAGCACCTAAAGTCGCGCAATGGCCAGAAAATTATCGATTTGATTTGCAATATGGCGTGATTGAATCGGTAGGCAAAGCGATAGATAAAACAGGACAAGTCATACATCTGACGGGCAGTATGTTGAAAAAACTGGTCGTGGGTGATGTAGGATTGAACAACCTGAGTGGCCCAATCTCGATTGCAAAGGGGGCTGGGGCGACGGCTGATTACGGATTCGTTTACTTTTTAGGCTTTTTGGCTCTGATCAGTATTAATTTAGGCATTATTAATTTAGTCCCATTACCAATGCTTGACGGAGGGCACTTGCTGTTCTTCGCGATTGAGGCGATTATTCGTCGCCCGGTTCCTGAAAAAGTTCAGGAAATGGGCTATCGCATTGGTGGAGCCATCATTTTCTCTTTAATGGCCGTGGCAATATTTAACGATTTTACTCGCCTGTGATTTTACGCATTGGGCAAGGGTTGTAGTAAGGAATAACTCAAAAAAATATGGCGATGAAAAAGATCCTCCTCGCGACACTGCTCGCAACAAGCATGTCCGCACATGGTGCAGAAAACTTTGTTGTTAAAGATATTCAGATTAAGGGACTACAACGTGTCGCTTTAGGTGCTGCATTACTCAAAATGCCAGTACGAGTAGGCGATAGCGTCGATTCTCAAGATATTTCCGATATCATTAAATCCCTCTATGCATCTGGTAACTTTGAAAATGTCAAAGTGTATCGGGATGACTCGACCTTAGTGGTTCAAGTTAAAGAGCGACCAACCATTGCGAGTGTGTCTTTCTCCGGCAATAAAGCGGTTAAGAAAGAGCAGCTACAAAAGAACTTGGACGCGTCTGGTATTCAAGTCGGTGAGTCGTTGGACCGTACCAAACTGAGAAGCATTGAGAAGGCGTTAGAAGACTTCTATTACAGTGTCGGTAAATATAATGCGACGGTAAAAGCGGTGGTTACGCCTTTGCCGCGTAACCGTGCCGATTTGAAGTTTGTGTTTACTGAGGGGGTCTCTGCGAAAATTAAACAGATCAATATTCTTGGTAATCATGCTTTTTCTGATGATACGTTACGCTCAAAGTTTGATCTCGATGCTAATGTTTCTTGGTGGAATTTTATCTCCAGTGACAAATATCAGAAGCAAGTATTAGCTGGTGACTTAGAAAAACTAAAAAGTTTCTATCTCAACCGCGGTTACTTGAAGTTCAAAGTCGAGTCAGCAGGGGTTTCTATCTCCCCAGACAAGAAAGGCGTCTATATTACGTTGAACTTGCATGAGGGTAAGCCTTATACGGTTAATAACGTTGAATTTAAAGGCGACTTGATTGGTAAAAAAGATGAATTTCAATCGCTTGTGAAGTTTAAAATGGGCAGTACCTACAATGGTGCGGCGGTCACGGCGTTAGAAGAAAATGTGAAAAAAATCTTAGGTGAAGCGGGTTACGCTTACCCTAAAGTACGAACTATTCCGAAGTTTGATGATGATAAGCAACAAGTTTCTTTAGTTGTTCAAGTTGATCCTGGTAAACGTATGTATGTGCGCGATATTCGTTTTGTCGGTAATAGTATTACTAAAGATGAAGTTTTGCGTCGTGAAATGCGTCAAATGGAAGGCAGTTGGTTAAACTCGAAATCTGTTGATACGGGTAAATCGCGTTTGAACCGCTTGGGTTTCTTTAAAACCGTTGATGTGAAAACTCAGCGCGTACCAGGTAGCGAAGATCAAGTTGATGTGGTGTATAACGTTGAAGAAGCGAACTCTGGTAGTGTTAACTTCGGTGTCGGTTACGGTACTGAATCCGGCGTAAGCTTCCAAGTTGGTTTGACTCAGGATAACTTCTTGGGTACCGGTAACCGCGTGAGTGTCAGTGCAACCACCAATGATTATCAAAAGAACATTACATTAGAATATCGAGACCCATACTGGACTCTTGATGGCGTTAGTCTTGGCGGCAAAGTGTTCTTAACTAAGTTTGAAGCTTCTGATGCAGGTATCGTCGATTATGATAACACCAGCTATGGCGGTAAATTAACATGGGGCTTTCCGTCCGATGAACTTAACCGTTTTGAATTTGGTGTAGGCTATACGCACAACAAAATTGGTAACTTAAGACCGTACGTGCAAGTTGAGCAATTTTTACAATCTCAACAAAGTAACCTAACGAATGATGGCAGTTTAGAAACTGATGACTTCGATGTGAGTCTGACCTGGACACGTAATAATCTCAATAAAGGGTATTTTCCGACCGAAGGTAACTACCAGAGAGCGTATTACGATATGACGGTACCTGGTTCAGATGCCTTGTATTATAAAATGCAGTATGACGTGCGTCAGTACTTCCCGTTAACAGAAAAACAAGATTATACCCTACTGTTACGTGGACGTTTAGGTTACGGTAATGGTTACGGTAAAACGGATGGTCAAGATAACTTATATCCGTTCTATGAAAACTTTTATGCTGGCGGTTTCTCGACGTTACGTGGCTTTAGTTCTAACTCTGCAGGCCCTAAAGCGGTATATCGTAGTTACTCTGATAGCAATAATGGCACAGAGATCGCAACGAAAGAATCAGTGGGCGGTAACGCAGTCGCGTTAGCCAGTGCGGAACTGATTGTTCCGACTCCATTTGTGTCTGAAGAGATGCAGAACCAAATCCGAACCAGTGTCTTTTTTGATATGGCAAGTGTTTGGGATACCGAGTTTAACTACAACGAGAGTGGCGCGTCGTACGGTAATAAATACTATTACGATTACTCGGATCCAACAAATTATCGCTCATCATATGGTGCTGCATTACAGTGGATCTCACCGATGGGGCCTCTGGTCTTTTCTGTGGCGAAACCAATTAAAAAATACGAAGGTGATGACGAAGAATTCTTTACCTTCACCATCGGCAAAACCTTTTAATAGGGGATTTAATTTTGAAAAATATCTTCAAAGCAGCAGGTGTAAGCCTCGTTATTCTTAGCTCTTCATTTTTTGCTAATGCCGCTGAGGCAGCACAAAAAATTGGCTATATCAATACGGCTCAGGTTTTTCATGAACTTCCACAACGCAAAGTGGTTCTGCAAAAATTGCAGTCTGAGTTTAAAGACAAAGCGGCTGAACTGAAAAGTATTCAGTCTCAAGCGCAAAAAAAGATGGAAAAACTTAAGCGAGATTCATCGCTAATGAGTGATGATGAACGTGATAAATTACGTGTTGAAATCAGCCAGTTACAAAGTAACTATAAGATTAAAGGCCAATCTTTAGAGAAAGCCAGTAAGCGTCGTGAAGCACAAGAAAAGCAGAAATTGTTTAAAGTTATTCAAAATGCAGTGCAAAAAGTCGCGAAAAAAGATGGCTATGATATGATCGTAGATATCAGTGCTATGCAATATGGCAAACCTGAGTACGATATTTCTAAAGAAGTCATTAAGTCTATTAAGTAATCGAAATTATGAGCACATTAACGTTAGCCGAGTTGGCAACTATTACAGGCGGGGAAGTGTATGGCGACAGCACAGCTGTTGTTTCATCAGTGTCTCCGATGGAGCGAGCAGGAAAAGGCGATGTGTCTTTCTTGTCTAACTCAAAATACAGCCAATACCTTACAGACTGCAAAGCCACTGTAATTATGGTTAAAGAATCAGAACGCCATTTGTGTAAGTCTAACGTGCTTGTTGTGCCTGATCCTTACGTGGCTTTTGCACGCGTTGCACAGGCGCTAGATAACACCCCACAGCCTGCGGTGGAAATTGCCGCAACGGCGGTCATTGCAGATGATGTAGTGTTTGGTGATAACGTCTCTGTCGGCGCTAACGCTATTATTGAATCTGGGGTTGTTCTGGGCGATGGTGCGGTTATCGGTGCCGGTTGTTTTATTGGCAAAAATGCCAAAATAGGACAAAAGACGAAGCTGTGGGCTAATGTGTCAATTTATCATAATGTCGTGATTGGCGAGCATTGCTTGGTGCAAGCGAATACGGTGATTGGCTCGGATGGTTTCGGTTACGCTAATGAAAAAGGCGAGTGGGTGAAAATCCCGCAACTTGGCTCTGTGCGAATTGGTAATCGAGTTGAAATTGGGGCGGGTACGACGATTGACCGTGGTGCACTTGATGACACGATCATTGAAGATAACGTTATCCTCGATAATCAATTGCAAATCGCTCACAACGTACACATTGGTTACGGCACAGCGATTGCTGGTGGTACCATCATTGCCGGTAGTACTTGTGTTGGTAAATACTGTATTATTGGTGGCGCGGTCGTGATTAATGGACATATTACCATTGCCGATGGTGTAACCATCACTGGTATGGGCATGGTGATGCGCAGTATTACAGAAAAAGGTATTTACTCGTCAGGTATCCCTTTACAGACCAATAAAGAATGGCGAAAAACGGCCACTCGAGTGCATCGCATTGATGAAATGAATAAGCGATTACGAGCGCTAGAAAAGCAGGTTGAACAAAAAAGAGACGTTTAATTCGCTTTTTTATTAAAAAGGCTCGCATATAGCGAGCCTTTTTCGTCTATAATGCCCGCAGAATATTGTTGATATAATGAATAGGACTATGACTTTGACTACTGAAAAGAAAACGATGAATATCACTGAAATTCAGGCGCTTCTTCCTCACCGCTACCCATTTTTGTTGATTGATCGTGTGACGGACTATGAAGAAGGCGAATATTTGGTTGGCCTTAAAAATGTTTCTGTCAATGAACCTCAGTTTACCGGTCATTTTCCTCAGATGCCTGTATTCCCAGGCGTGTTAATTTTGGAAGCCATGGCACAAGCGACAGGCTTATTAGCGTTCCAGACATTTGGCGCACCAAAAGAAAATGAATTGTATTATTTCGCAAGTATTGATAATGCGAAATTCCGTCGTCCAGTATCGCCTGGTGATCAATTGATCGTTAAGGTTGATTTCTTAAAAGAGCGTCGAGGTATCGCGCTATTCAATGGTACCGCAACCGTTGATGGTGAAGTGGTATGTTCGGCTGAATTGAAATGTGCGCGCCGAGAGTTTTAATATGATCCACGAATCAGCACAAATCCACCCATCCGCGGTGGTTGAAGAAGGGGCTATTATTGGCGAAAACGTCAAAATTGGTCCATTTTGCTATGTCGATAGCAAAGTTGAAATCGGCGACGATACTGAGCTCACCTCGCATGTCGTGGTAAAAGGTCCAACGCAAATTGGTAAAGGAAACCGTATTTTTCAGTTTGCGTCTATCGGTGAAGAGTGCCAAGACCTGAAATATAAAGGTGAAGACACCCGATTGATCATCGGTGACAATAATATGATCCGCGAAAGTGTGACTATGCATCGCGGTACGATTCAAGATGCAGGACTGACGCAAGTAGGCAGCAATAACCTCTTCATGATCAACGCGCATGTTGCCCATGATTGCGTCGTTGGCGATCACTGCATTTTTGCAAATAATGCAACATTAGCAGGGCATGTCACGGTTGAAAACAATGCGATTGTTGGCGGAATGTGCGCGGTACACCAATTCTGTCGCATCGGCGCCCATGCTATGTTAGGTGGCGGCTCTATTGTTGTGCAAGATGTGCCACCCTTTGTGATGGCGCAAGGCAACCACTGTGCACCGTTTGGTGTTAACATTGAAGGTCTCAAGCGTCGTGGCTTTGAGAAACCGCAGATTCATGCTATTCGTCGAGCTTATAAAGCGATGTATCGCTCTGGCTTAACGTTAGCCGAAGCAAAAACTGAGATGGAGAAAGATGTTGAGGCATTCCCTGTCGTACAACACCTTCTCGATTTCCTCTCTGATTCCACACGCGGTATTATTCGTTAAGCGAAGTGTGTAATGAGATTAAAAAGATCGCTGCTTTCGAGGAGCGATCTTTTGTGTTTTATGAATAAGGACTTGTGAGTCTTTATCCATAAAAATTCCCTTATTAGCGTTATCAAAGGATGAGCACATTGGAAAAACCATTGCGGATTGGCATTGTTGCCGGAGAAATGTCTGGTGACACTTTAGGTGAAGGTTTTATAAAAGCCATCAAAACTCAATACCCGAACGCTGAGTTTGTTGGTATTGGTGGCCCCAAGATGAAAGCGCTTGGGTGTGAATCACTGTTTGATATGGAAGAGCTATCAGTGATGGGCTTGGTAGAAGTCCTCGGCTGTTTACCACGTTTATTGAAGGTTAAAGCGGAGCTTGTCCGATACTTTACCGAGAATCCACCGGATGTCTTTGTGGGGATTGATGCGCCCGATTTTAATTTACGCTTAGAACGTAACTTAAAAGATGCGGGGATCAAAACGGTTCATTACGTTAGTCCATCGGTCTGGGCTTGGCGCCAAAAACGTATCCATAAAATTGCCGCTGCGACTCACTTAGTGTTAGCCTTTTTACCTTTTGAAAAAGCGTTTTATGATCGTTTCAATGTGCCATGTGAGTTTATCGGACACACCTTGGCGGATGCTATTCCCATGCGCACTGATCAGCAGGCCGCCCAGCAGCTATTAGGGTTAGATCCTGAACGTCAATGGTTAGCCGTATTACCTGGCAGTCGCGGCGCGGAAATGAAATTATTGGCAGAGCCTTTTATCGAAACCTGTCGCGTACTTAAACAGTCTCGTCCTCAGTTAGAGTTTGTTGTAGCGTTAGTGAATGACAAACGCCGTGCTGAGTTTGAAGAAGTGTGGCAACGCGTTGCTCCGGAGCTCCAGTTTGTTTTAGTCAATGATACTGCAACCAATGTGATTACGGCCGCTGATGCGGTAATGTTAGCATCTGGGACCGTGGCATTAGAGTGTATGCTACTCAAGCGCCCGATGGTGGTTGGGTATAAAGTGAATGCCATTACCGCTTATTTAGCACGTAAATTATTGAAAACTGATTATGTTTCCTTACCGAATATTTTAGCGAAACAAGAATTGGTCAAAGAGCTATTACAAGAAGATTGCACGGTAGATAACCTGACTTATCATGTGGCTCAGTTGCTCGATACCGATAACCAAGCCATGTTGGATAAATTTGATGAAATGCATGAGTGGATTCGCAAAGATGCCGATACGCAAGCCGCTCATGCGGTATTAACATTGATAGGAAAAACGCATGCCTAAAGCTACTGTGAAAGCGCTTCCCCCATTTGATTATCCACCTGAGTTTACAGTGTTTGCCGGTGTTGATGAAGTGGGTCGTGGCCCACTAGTGGGCGATGTTGTTACCGCTGCTGTCATTCTTGATCCGCAGCGTCCTATCGCCGGATTGACCGACTCAAAAAAATTATCGGATAAAAAACGCCAAGCCTTATTCATTGAAATTAAAGCCAACGCGCTTGCCTGGTCGGTGGGGCGATGCTCTCCAGAAGAAATTGATCAATTGAATATTTTGCAAGCTACCATGGTAGCAATGCAAAGGGCGGTGGCTGGGCTTACTATTTCACCGCAAATGGTGCTTATTGACGGTAACCGAACCCCACAATTACCGATGCCGGCCGCGGCCGTGGTAAAAGGGGATTTGCGCGTTGCAGAAATCAGTGCTGCTTCAATCATTGCTAAAGTCGTACGAGATCAAGAAATGGCTGATCTTGATGCAGAGCATCCACAATTTGGTTTTGCCCAGCATAAAGGTTATCCAACCAAAGCCCATTTTGCCGCTATCGAACAGTATGGCGTGATTGATGAACACCGTAAAAGCTTTGGTCCAGTTAAGCGGGCGTTAGGCCTTGCATAACGGCTGTTTTATGACGCCAGTTTCTCGTAAAATATCTCTCAACCAATAACAACGCTAAGTAGCCAGGATTAAATTGAATGTCAGATCCAAAGTTTATCCATTTACGCATTCACAGTGACTACTCAATGGTCGATGGCTTAGGCAAGGTGCCGCCATTAGTTAAGAAAGTGGCCGATATGGGGATGCCCGCGATGGCATTAACCGACTTTACTAACTTATGTGGGTTAGTTAAGTATTATGGTAATGCGCATAAAAATGGCGTTAAACCTATCATTGGTGCCGATTTCTTGATGCGTTCTGAGGCGTTTGGGGATGAGCTGACCAAAATCACGGTATTAGCTAAAAATAATCAGGGTTATAAAAATCTCACGTTACTGATTTCTGATGCCTATTTGCGCGGACACATTCAACATCAGCCGGTTATTGATAGAGACTGGTTGGCGAAATATGCTGATGGATTAATTATTCTCTCCGGCGGGAAGTGGGGAGAGATTGGCCAAGCGTTACTCAAAGGTAATATGGAAACGGTGCAGGAATCTATTGAGTTTTATCAAACTCATTTTGCCGACCATTTTTATTTAGAGCTGACCCGCACTGGCCGCCAAGATGAAGAAAATTATCTGCATTTTGTGTTAGATGTTGCCCATGAACATCAATTACCCGTTGTAGCAACGAATGATGTGGTATTTCTATCGGAAGATCTCTTTGATGCCCATGAGATACGTGTTGCTATCCATGATGGCTACACGCTTGTGGATCCTCGCCGACCTAAAAATTATAGCCCGCAGCAATATTTACGCAGCGAAGCTGAAATGTGTGAGTTGTTTGCCGATATCCCAGAAGCGCTGCAAAACACGGTTGAAATCGCCAAACGCTGTAATGTGACAGTGCGTCTTGATGAATATTTCTTACCTAACTTTCCAACTGGCGGGCTAGAAATTGATGAGTTCTTGGTTAAAAAATCGTGGGAAGGTCTTGAAGAACGCTTAGCGTTTTTATACCCAGATGAACAAGAGCGCGTTAACAAACGCCCTGACTATGATGCGCGTTTAGAGCGTGAGCTTGGCGTGATTAACCAGATGGGGTTCCCTGGGTACTTTTTGATCGTGATGGAGTTTATCCAGTGGTCGAAAGACAATGATATACCGGTAGGGCCTGGACGAGGCTCCGGTGCTGGCTCGCTGGTAGCCTATGCCCTTAAAATCACCGATTTAGACCCATTACGCTACGATCTACTGTTTGAGCGTTTCTTGAACCCTGAACGAGTCTCCATGCCCGATTTCGATGTCGATTTCTGTATGGATAAACGGGATTTGGTCATTGATCACGTTGCGGATATGTATGGCCGTGACGCCGTATCGCAGATCATTACCTTTGGTACCATGGCGGCCAAAGCTGTGATTCGCGATGTAGGTCGAGTCCTTGGGCACCCCTATGGGTTCGTTGACCGTATTTCGAAAATGGTGCCCCCCGATCCAGGCATGACGCTAGAAAAAGCGTTTATCGCTGAACCGGCGCTCGTTGAGGCTTATGAAGGCGATGAGGAAATCAAAGAACTCATCGATATGTGTCGAATTTTGGAAGGTTCGACGCGAAATGCGGGGAAACATGCCGGTGGCGTGGTGATTTCGCCAACAACCATTACCGATTTCGCCCCCTTATACTGCGATGCCGAAGGTAACCACCCGGTAACACAATTTGATAAAAATGATGTCGAAACCGCTGGTTTGGTTAAGTTCGATTTCCTTGGGCTACGTACGTTAACCATTATCGACTGGGCGCTGGGTATGATTAACCCTCGCCAGAAAAAGAAAGGTCTAGAGCCAATCACCATCGATGCGATTAATCTTGAAGATCCGGCATCGTTTACCATTTTAAAAAATTCTGAAACCACCGCGGTCTTCCAGTTGGAATCACGTGGTATGAAAGAGTTGATTAAACGCCTTCAGCCAGATTGTTTCGAGGATATTATCGCATTGGTGGCGTTATTTCGCCCTGGTCCATTGCAATCGGGCATGGTAGATAACTTTATCGACCGTAAGCACGGTAATGAAGAAATTTCGTATCCAGACGTTAAATGGCAGCATGAATCCTTAAAAGAAATTCTAGACCCGACTTACGGCATTATCTTGTATCAAGAGCAGGTCATGCAGATTGCGCAGGTTCTAGCCGGATATACCTTAGGCGGCGCGGATATGCTGCGCCGTGCAATGGGTAAGAAAAAGCCGGAAGAAATGGCCAAGCAACGGACTATTTTTCAACAAGGTGCTGAAGAGAATGGGATTGATGGCGAACTCGCCATGAAGATATTCGACTTGGTAGAAAAGTTCGCGGGTTACGGTTTTAACAAATCGCACTCTGCTGCTTATGCGTTGGTTTCTTATCAGACCTTATGGTTGAAAACGCACTTTCCTGCCGAGTTTATGGCAGCGGTAATGACCGCGGACATGGACAACACGGAAAAAGTCGTTGGCTTGGTTGATGAATGTGCCCGCATGAAACTTTCGGTATTGCCGCCTGATGTTAACGTAGGTCAGTATCGTTTTACCGTCGACGATGACGGGGCAATCGTGTATGGTATTGGCGCGGTAAAAGGTGTCGGTGAAAGTCCTATCGATGCTATTTTAGAAGCTCGCCAGCAAGGGGGCTATTTTAAAGATTTATTTGATTTTTGTGCTCGAGTCGATTTAAAACGTGTCAACAAGCGTGTGATCGAAAAACTGATTTTAGCCGGCGCGTTAGATCGCCTTGGCCCACACCGTGCAGCGATGCAGGCGTCTCTAGAAGAAGCGGTAAAATCAGCTCATCAGTTTCATCAGGCAGAATCGTTTGGGCAAACGGATATGTTTGGTGTCTTAATGGATGCACCAGAACAAGTTGAGCAAAAATATACTCAAGTGCCTAAATGGCCTGAAAAAGTTTGGTTAGAAGGGGAAAGAGATACCCTTGGGCTATACTTAACCGGACACCCGGTAAATGAATATGTACGTGAGCTGAAAAATTACACGGATTGCCGCTTAAATGAGGCGGTGCCGACACGACGTGACCAATCGGTCACTGTGGCAGGCTTAGTGATTGCAGCTCGCGTAATGACCACAAAACGTGGTTCGCGTATTGGATTAATGACCATCGATGACCGTTCGGGAAGAATGGAGGTGATGTTATTCTCTGATGCGTTAGATCGCTATGCGGAATTACTGGAAAAAGATAAAATACTGGTCATTTCCGGACAGGTCAGCTTTGATGACTTCAATGGTGGTCTTAAAATGTCAGCGCGTGAAGTCATGGATTTGGGTAGCGCGCGTGAAAAATATGCCCGGGGCCTATCATTATCACTAGAACAATCGCAAGTGAATGGGTCGTTTTTTGAGCGTTTTAATGAGATATTAGAACCTCACCGAGCAGGAACAGTTCCTGTCAATGTATATTACCAGCGCGCGAATGCACGTGCACGGATAGCTCTTGGTACCGAGTGGCGTGTCACGCCCAACGATACATTGTTAGATGAATTAAAACAGTTACTTGGTAATGACCAGGTAGAACTTGAATTTAACTAGACTCAACGTTAGATAACCTGTTGAGTAAGAAAGGATCGTTAGATGAGCCTCAATTTCCTAGATTTTGAAAAACCGATAGTAGAACTGGAAGCCAAAATTCAGGCACTACGTGATGTGTCTCTTCACGGTGGTGACACTGCGGTTGATCTCGACAAAGAGATCGAACAGTTAGAGAAGAAATGCTTAGAGCTTAAAAAGAAAACCTTTGGTGATTTAGGTGCTTGGCAAGTTGCTCAGCTAGCACGTCATCCACAGCGTCCTCATACATTGGACTACGTGGAAAATATGTTGACGGAGTTCGATGAACTTGCAGGTGACCGTGCATATGCTGATGATAAAGCGATTGTTGGTGGTATGGCTCGTCTAGATGGTCGTCCTGTTATGATCATTGGTCATCAAAAAGGCCGTGAGACACGTGAAAAAGTGAAACGTAACTTTGGCATGCCAAGACCAGAAGGCTACCGTAAAGCCAAGCGTTTGATGGAAATGGCGGAACGTTTCAATATGCCAATCATTACTTTTATTGATACCGCCGGGGCTTACCCTGGGGTGGGCGCAGAAGAGCGCGGTCAGTCAGAAGCGATCGCGACTAACCTAAAAGTGATGTCAGGCTTAACGGTTCCAGTGATTTGTAACGTTGTTGGTGAAGGCGGCTCTGGTGGCGCGTTAGCCATTGGTGTCGGTGACTATGTGAATATGTTGCAATACTCAACATACTCGGTCATTTCTCCTGAAGGTTGTGCCTCTATTTTATGGCGTGATTCGGATAAAGCGCCACAAGCTGCTGATGCAATGGGCTTGGTTGCTCCTCGCTTGAAAGAATTAGAGCTCATTGATGAAATCATTGAAGAGCCACTTGGTGGAGCTCATCGTGATTACAAATTGATGGCTGCGAATATTAAAGCCACGCTATTACGCCAACTTGCGGAACTTGATAACTTAGAGTCTGATGATTTGCTTGATCGTCGATACAACCGTCTAATGCAATACGGTTACTGCTAAGTATTTATCCGCGGTAAGTATGATAAGAAAGGGTTGGCTATGGCCAACCCTTTTTGTTTTCTTAAATAACGCGGTAAACTGATTATTCAAGTAACCTTAGAAGATAATTATGGGCTCACTTTATACAACGTTTAAACAGCAGCTAGACGCGAGCGACTATACGCGTTTTATTCTTGCTTTTAGTGGCGGGGTTGATTCACGTGTATTGCTAGACTTGTTAGCTCGTTATCAACAAGAGCGAACCGTTGAGTGTTTGGCGGTACATGTTCACCATGGTTTAAGCGCGAATGCCGATGACTGGGCCGAACGGTGTCAACAGTGGGGCCTTGCCTCAGATATTCCTGTTATTGTCGAGTATGCACACATTGCCCATGTGACAGGAGCCAGTTTAGAACACGTCGCGCGCGATGCTCGTTATGCGCTGCTTGCAAAGCATGTGACCGAGAAGAGTTGTTTGTTGCTTGGTCAACATGCTGATGACCAAGTAGAAACTTTTTTATTAGCATTAAAGCGTGGCAGCGGCCCTAAAGGGCTTGCGAGTATGGCACAACATGACACCTTTGCTAAAGGTGGTCGACTGCGACCGATCTTGACTCATACTCGTCGTGATATTGAAGAGTACGCGGCGCGCCATCAATTACACTGGGTGACGGATGAGAGTAATCAAGATGAGCGCTTTGACCGCAATTTTTTACGCCATCAAATTACGCCGAGTTTAACCGCACGTTGGCCAAATATTTACACCTCTATTCAGCGCTCTGCTGAACTGTGTGCGCAACAAGAAGAGGTGATGAATTATTTACTGGAAGATAAGCTCAATGCTGTACGACATCATGACAACAGCCTATCGATTACTTGTCTACAACCGCAACCTGAGGCGCTTCGAGCTATGATCTTTCGGCGTTGGCTACATAAACTCGGCGTTACTATGCCAAGCCGACGTCATACACAGATGATGTGGCATGAAGTGGCATTAGCCGCCAGTGATGCCAACCCTATGCTTAACTTAGGTGTGTATCATATTCGCCGTTTTCAGCAGCGTTTATATTGTGTGCGACCGGTTGACGATGTTAGCCAATGGCAGCAGGTATTGCGTTTAGACGAACCACTCGTATTACCGAGTGATTTAGGTACGCTATACTTACACACTGGAGAAAGTAATGGATTAAGTCTGAGTTTGCCGCCAGATTATGATTCTAGTGCATTGAGCGTATCGTTTGATCCAGCAGGGCGAGAAGCGAGGCCACAAGGTCGAGCCGGCCGCCGTAAATTAAAAAAGCTTTATCAAGAAATGGGGATCCCGAGCTGGCATAGACGGCAATATCCGATTATTTTATATCGCGAGCAGGTGGTGGCTGTCGCAGGGCTATTTGTGACTCAAGATTTTTATGGACAAGATTATACGCTTAGTTGGCAGCAAGATTAGCGGTTTTCTCAATAGTAAACGGATCATCACAGTGAGGTACATCAATGAAAAAATGGTCATCATTAGGCTTAGTTGTCATCGGAATATTAATGAGTGCACATGTTTGTGCTGCCGGTGATGTGGCTGCGGGAGAGAAGAAGGCCGCAGGGTGCGTAGGTTGTCACGGTAAGAATGGCGTTGCGGTCATTCCTGGGTATCCGAGTTTAAAAGGGCAAAACGAACAGTATTTAGTGAATTCGATGCACGCGTATAAAAAAGGTCACCGTACCGGTGGTTTGGCTGGGATGATGAAATCGCAAGTCTCTGGTTTAAGTGATCAAGATATTGATGATATTGCTGCATATTTTGCTCAACTGTAAATAGATAAGCCGAGCCTAGCAGTATGCGGATTTTTGTTTGATTGTTTTTTCTAGCTGAATAATAATGCCGTTAACAGATAAGTTTAAGGGATGAACATGAAAAAAATAGAAGCGATTATTAAGCCATTTAAGCTTGATGACGTGCGTGAAGCACTAGCCGATGTTGGTATTACGGGAATGACTGTGTCCGAAGTCAAAGGGTTTGGTCGTCAAAAAGGTCACACTGAATTATATCGTGGTGCCGAGTATATGGTTGATTTCCTGCCTAAAGTGAAATTAGAAATTGTCGTCGGTGACGATGTGGTGGATCAATGTGTTGATACCATTATCGAAGTGGCTCAGACGGGAAAAATCGGTGATGGTAAAATTTTCATTACTGATATTGCGCGCGTTGTACGTATTCGTACTGGCGAAGAAGACGAAGAGGCGATTTAACCCAGCTGAAGCGTTTTACGCTAGCTACATCGTGATAAACAAAGTAATAAGGAGCAATTGCTCCTTATTTTATATGGGTAGAAACGATGAAAAAACGATATTTTTTTTATTCGGGGTTATTAGTGATTGGATCTGGGGTGACGAGTTTTTTGTCCGTGTTTTCTGTACCAAGACACCCACAGTTACTCACTGTTAATCGCGATAAGCAAGAAAACCCTAGTGTGTGTTATCAAAGTCCATCGTCGACACACGTGGATAATAATGGACATTTGAATATACTTGTATGGAATATTTATAAGCAAAAACGCGAGCAGTGGCCACAAGCATTAAGCGATTTGAGTCAGCATTCAGATCTGGTCTTTTTACAAGAAGCGAGTATGACCAACCGTTTAAAAGATTGGATCAATCAGCATAGCTGGGATGGGACTCAAGCCAATGCTTTTCGCATTCTCGGTGACTCGACAGGTGTACTTAATTTAGCGAAGACCATGCCGAGTTTAGCGTGTGCTTATACAGAAGTTGAGCCATGGATTCGTTTGCCAAAGTCGGGGATCTATGCAGAATATCCATTAAGTAATGGTCAAACACTGGCAAGTGTCAATGTGCATGCGGTCAACTTTACTTATGGTACGGTAGAGTATAAAGAACAAATTCAACGTTTGATTGACCGTTTATCACGACATAAAGGCCCTATCATTATTGCTGGTGACTTCAATAGTTGGAGCGATAAGCGCATGCGCGTATTGCACAAGGCGTTGACAGAGATGGGACTTAAAGAAGTAAGCTTTAAGCCTGATAATCGTATTCGATTTATGACAGGGCTAGTCCTAGACCATGTGTTTTATCGAGGAATGACGGTGAAAAAGGCGCAAGTACCGACATCGGCGGCCTCTGATCATAATCCAATGCAAGTCTCGTTTGAATTAGAATAAAAAAGAGTCCCAATAGGGACTCTTTTTTTCGCTGCTGTTTATGCTTACGCTATATGCTGACTTTGGTGACATCGACATAGAGTTTAAGTTTTTGATGCGGCTGCAAGTATTTCTGGTTGGCCAAATTATTCCACTGAATAATATCTTTGGTTTTGACTTTAAATTTGGCGGCAATAGTGCTGATACTATCGCCACTACGGACTTGATAGTTCACAGTACGGATAATGGCACCATCGGAACTGTCTTTCCAAATAACCAGCTTTTGGCCGACGCTGAGCGTATCTATCGGGCTCATGCCATTCCATTTCGCTAACGAACGATAAGAGACATTATTCTTACGAGCTATGGTCCATAAGCTTTCTCCTGAAGCAACCGTGTGGAGGATCTTATACTGACCACGCGCCATAGATTGTAAGCGGCGTAAACGGTTCTGAGCCGTCAAAGCATACGCTTTGGCATCTTTAACCGAGTTAGGAATCATCAAGTATTGGCCAATACGAATGGTGTTTCCGGATAAATTATTGGCTTTTTCAATAACTTTCGTCGTTGTTCGATGTTTTTTAGCGATGACACTTAAACTATCGCCTGCTTTGACCTTATAACGAACCAGTTTTAGGCCTTGACCTTCATGCTCGGCAATGCTGTTTTCGAACTCGTCGACGTGCTCAATAGGAATTAATAACTGGTGAGGGCCATTAGGAGCGGTGGCCCAGCGATTATACGCCGGATTATAACTTTGTAATTCTTTGACTGACATACCGGCATATTTAGCCGCAATAGCAAGGTCTAGTTGCTCATCAGGATCGACTAATTGTAATACCGGTTTATTAGGGATCGGCGGTAAATCAATACCGTATTTTTTCTGATGGGCAATAATGTCAGCCAGTGCTAAGAGTTTAGGGACATAGCCGCTGGTTTCTTTAGGTAGATTCAGCGAAAAAAAGTCGGTCGGTTTATTTAAGCGTCGATTTTGGCGGATAGCGCGTGACACTCGACCCCCACCGCTATTGTAAGCAGCAATGGCCTGATACCAATTACCATCAAAACGCTTACCGAGTACCTCTAAATAAGACAGCGCCGCATCAGTAGCCGCATCTACGTCTCGGCGACCGTCATACCAAAAATTCTGTTGTAAGCCATACATTTTGCCAGTGGCAGGGACAAACTGCCATAAACCAGCCGCACTGCCGTGAGAGTAAGCAAAGGCGTCAAAGGCACTTTCGACGACTGGTAATAAAGCGAGTTCTAGAGGTAAGCCGCGATCTTCAATTTTTTTCGTAATTAAATACAAAAATGGTTTAGCGCGCTGTGCGACAATTTCTAAATGCTTAGGATGCGTTAAATACCAAGTGCGATAATATTGTACGGACTTTTTATCAGGCACCGGCAGTTTCATTTGCATGCCAATACGTTTCCACAAGTCAGTTTGCTCTTGTGGCGTCTGTTTACGCGGCTTCTTTACCGGTTTCACCTGTGTTTGTGGTGTGCTGGATTTGGCAGTATGCGTCTCAGTCTGAGACGTTGTCGGATCCCCATTCGTCTCCGAAGAAGATTGATTCTCAGGTGACATTGTTTGGCAGCCCGAAAGCAGCAAAGCAACGACCCAAGTAAAATGTACTCGCATGTAAGACAGCCTTATTTCTGAATGGCAGCTGATAATACTTGCCAGCTCAGTGTGCTGACAAGTACGAAAACGTTAAAATTCGTTTTTCCACTCGCGTAATGCAGTGAAAATAGAGAGCGGCTCAGTATCAATAGTTCGATTAGTGACTGATTTAATAACTGTTTTTTCATCAGTTCTTAAAAAAGGATTGATCGCTTTTTGTACTTTTAATGTTGTTGGCAGTGTTGATTTATCTTGAGCTCGTAGGCGTATAACATCATCACGGTAGTGTTTGAGTTCTTGGTTATCTGGTTCTACAGCCATGGCAAAGGCAACATTGCTCGTTGTGTACTCATGAGCGCAATATACTTCGGTTTCTTCTGGTAATGTCATCAATTTGTTCAAAGATTGATACATTTGCTCCATCGTCCCTTCGAACACACGGCCACATCCCGCAGAGAAAAGCACATCACCGCAGAACACTTTATTGTCGCCGACATAGGCGACGTGTCCCAGCGTGTGACCTGGTAGCTCCATAACACTAAAACGATGATCAAACAGTTCAATTTGATCGCCGTCTATGACAGCATGGGTCTGAGTGGGAATAGGCTCGTTTTTAGGCGTGACGACATTCACTTTAGGGTAATGATGAACAATATCAGGAACGCCCCCAATATGGTCCGCATGATGGTGGGTGATTAAAATAACATCTGGAATTAATTGGTGTTCTTGTAGATACTGAAGAACTGGTGCGGCTTCCCCTGGGTCGACGATCGCACAACGTTTTTCATCATTGTGAATCAGCCAGATGTAATTATCGTTAAATGCGGATATGCTTTTGATATGTAACATGAGTTATCTCCAGTCGCTCAGGTGAAGTGAGTTAGCAATGAAACCAGCACGTAGTAAAAGAAAATTGGAACAGCCTCATACTTGGTCACAACTTAAAAATGGCCAATGGGTGAGTGAGTCGATTCAAATGCGCCTTGATGAATGGAGCCCTAAACTTTTTGGGTATCATATGCTCAAGCTTGGCGGTTTAAGCTGTGAGCTTGCCAGTAGTCAGTGCAATATTCAACACCAAGTTCACCTCGATATGCATAATCCAGCGCATACAGTGATTGCCGATTACTATGATTTGCCATTTCTAGAAAAAAGTATTGATGCGGTTATTTTATCTCATCAACTGGATTTTTGTCATGACCCACATCGATTGCTGCGTGAAGTTGATCGCGTACTCATTGATGATGGGTCATTGATTATTACGGGATTTAATCCAGTAAGCTGGATGGGCGCTGAGCGATTACTGCCATGGAAGAAAAACAGCTTGCCGTGGAGTGGCCGCATGTTTACCCCGACCCGTGTGAAAGATTGGTTAGGGTTACTCAACTATCAAGTGGTGTCTTGTGATCAATACGCAACGTTTCCCATTCACCGCTATCGAACTTTATGGACGTGGCTCGAGAACTCGTTAGGTAGCGTAGGGGCTCGCTTCGGTTGTTTGTATTTCATTGTGGCTCGCAAGCGAACCTATCCATTACAACCGATTAAACCACATTGGCGTTTTAAGCGGCGTTTTTATCCAGTTGGCGTAAACTTTAAGGTGCAAGACCGTGTTAACTATCACGCGCAAGAAGAGCACCTTATGGCTAAGTCTTATGAGGCTTGATAACCTAAGTCATCATTATTTGGTGCTTCGGCGGCAGCGCGAGCCAGATCGTCACATATTTCATTTTCACGATGGCCCGCATGGCCTTTAACCCAGTTCCAAGTAAGTTCATGGCGTTGGGCTTCACGGTCTAGTGCTTGCCATAGATCGGCATTTTTAACCGGTTGTTTGGCGGACGTTTGCCACTGGCGCTTTTTCCAATTATGGATCCATTGGGTAATACCTTGGCGGACGTATTGGCTATCTGTAGTGAGGGTTACATGGCAGGGTTCTTTGAGTGACTGCAAGGCGACGATAGCGGCTAACATTTCCATACGATTATTCGTGGTAAGATAGTACCCGTTATTTAGCGTCTTTTCGGTACTTTTATAGCGCAGGACAATCCCATAGCCACCGGGACCTGGGTTACCGAGGCACGAACCATCAGTGAAAATTTCGACGTGTTTCTTCATGATTTGATATTATTAATAAACGCATATAATTCGCATAGTTTGACACAGATAGATCATAATGAATACTAGCAGCAATTCAGAGTACAACCGCATCATCGTTCTTGATACGGAAACCACCGGTATGAACCGCGAAGGTGGCCCACATTACGAAGGGCATCGCATTGTTGAAATCGGTGCGGTGGAAATTGTTAATCGTAAATTAACGGGGCGCCATTTTCATGTTTATCTGAAACCTGACCGGGAAATACAAGAAGAAGCGATCGCGATACACGGTATTACCGATGAATTTTTGATTGATAAACCACTATATCGCGATGTTCACAGCGAGTTCCTAGAATTCATTAAAGGGGCTGAGCTGGTGGCGCATAATGCGCCCTTTGATACCGGCTTTATGGATTATGAGTTTGCCAAACTTGATAAGAAGATTGGTAAAACAGAAGATTACTGCAAAATCACCGATACGCTGGCAATGGCGAAGAAAATCTTCCCAGGTAAGCGCAATAACTTGGATGTATTGTGTGATCGTTACGGTATCGATAACTCTCATCGTACGCTGCATGGCGCATTACTCGATGCGGAAATTCTAGCTGACGTATATTTGTTCATGACCGGCGGTCAAACGTCTCTACAATTCGCGTCAGGAAATAATGGTAATGGTGAAATGGGAAGTGCTTCGATAAAAAGAGTGACTGAAGATCGAAAACCATTAAAGGTATTAGCTGCAACGGCCGATGAATTACAAGCACACCAAGAAAGATTGGAGTTAGTCACCGATAGCCTTTGGGCAAAGTAGGAGCTTGTATGCACAAGGTGGTAATAGGGGTATTGATTTGGCTAATGGCAAGTAGCGTTTGGGCTGCGAGTGAGTCAACAATGTCTCTGCTGGATAACCGTTTTCGCGTCGATCCGAGCATTCAGCAGATCACATTTGTGATATACCGTAAGAAACCTTCTCGTCCGGTTGTGTTGGTAAGGCCTGATGGTCAAAAATATTACGCATGGAAAGCCCCTGATAATGTAAAGTGGTATGAAGAAACATCAATGGATATTATCTCCATTGATAACCCTATGCCAGGCCCTTGGCAGGCGGTAGGTAAAGTGACGCCTGAAAATCATATTAAGCTCATTTCTAATTTACAACTGACGTCCGATCACTTCCCTGAACGGCTTTATCAAAGTGAGGTACTGAAATTTACCGCACGATTAACATCGGATGATCAGCCTATTTCTCTGCGTGATTTTTTAGAGCGGGTTAAACTCAAAGTCACATTTACTCCATTTGTTGAAAACGAGGAGTCTCTGCCTAAAGAGGCTCGCCCGATCCCTGATGTATTAGGAGATTTTTCTGATGATGGCCGAGACTTAGACGAAAAGGCGGGAGATGGTATTTTTACGGTTGCGTTGCCTGTGAATGTTGAGCCCGGAAAGTATCGTGCGCGAATTACCTCAGGTAATGGTGTGTTTTTACGCGCACAAGAACAGACGGTGCTTGTCTATCCTAAACCATACTCCGACACATTGATTCAATCGCGTGATAAAACTCAACCGCATCAAGTTGTTGTCAGTGGTGAAAAAGGATCGCTTGAGCCCGGTTCTTTGGCAATGCAAATTACGCATAAAGATGAGCAAGGCCATGTGGATCATTTCGATGCGCAGTCACCGAAAGACTCTCTTTCGTTATCCGTGGATATTCCTAATACTCAAGAGTTTGGCCAATATACGTGGTCAGGAACGCTTTATGCCAACGAGCTCGCCACTAAAAGGCCGTTAATTTTCCCGATTAGTCAGCAGTCTTATAGTCTTGTGCATGAGATTGATCTAGAGCAGGCGCGGCTGATGCAGGAAAAACAAGCGGCAGAGCGTCGTAAGAAAGAACTGGAGCAAGCCATTCTTGAAAGGCGTGCAGAGAAACGCAAAATGGCGATAATTTATATTATTGTTGGCAATATCGTCGCGATGTTGCTTGCCGTTTTAGCGTGGTTTATTTGGCGTAAAGTGAAAGCACGTAAAGCCATGCAGCCAGAAATGCAGCTCGAAGTCCCTAAAAAATAAGGCGAGTGAATAGGTCCGTGGTAGCGTTTGTACTTTAATTGGTCAGAGTGTTGTCCAGCGCTCAATTCTTTTCTATTTTCTATCGACACACTAGACGGATTCGGTACACTTTGTTTAATGCGATGTTCATGATGGCATCGCCAAGCGATTAACTAAAGAGACAATATTCTATGTACCAAGATTTGATCAAACAAGAACTAAGTGAAGCCGCAGAAGTGTTAAACACTTTTCTGAGTGATGAACATAATATTCAGCAAATCCAAGCTGCTGCTAAGTTGATCGCGGATTCATTCAAACAAGGCGGTAAAGTGTTGTCTTGTGGTAATGGTGGCTCTCACTGTGATGCGATGCATTTTGCTGAAGAGCTAACGGGCCGTTATCGTGAGAATCGCCCAGGTTATCCTGGTATTGCGATTTCGGATCCAAGTCATTTATCTTGTGTAAGTAATGATTTTGGTTATGACTATGTGTTCTCACGCTATGTCGAAGCTGTTGGTATGAGCGGTGATGTATTATTTGGTTTATCAACTTCTGGCAATTCTGGGAACATTTTAAATGCGATTGCTGCTGCTAAAGCCAAAGGCATGAAAACCGTAGCTCTAACGGGTAAAGATGGCGGTAAAATGGCGGGGGAGGCGGATATTGAAATTCGTGTTCCTCATTTTGGATATGCCGATCGTATCCAAGAAATCCATATTAAAATTATTCATATCGTTATCCAGCTAATTGAAAAAGAAATGGAATAATCGCCTATTGATTGAGAAGTTCGCCTCTTGAGTAGCTGCGAGAGGCGTAGCCAATAAGGAGTGCTTTAACCGTGTGTGAATTGCTGGGCATGAGCGCCAATGTGCCAACAGATATTTGTTTTAGTTTTACAGGGTTAGTGCAACGAGGTGGTCGAACAGGCCCACATAGTGATGGTTGGGGAATCGTTTTTTACGAAGGGCGTGGTTTTCGTACCTTTAAAGATCCTGATCCTAGTTGTGAATCTCCTATTGCACGATTAGTGCAAGAATACCCTATTAAAAGCCAAGCGGTTATTAGTCATATTCGTCAAGCTAATCGTGGCAATATCAGTTTGGAAAATACTCACCCATTTACCCGCGAATTATGGGGTAAATATTGGACTTTTGCTCATAATGGCCAACTTACGGATTACACGACATTGCCAGTAGGCTCACGTCGTCCTGTTGGAGAAACGGACAGTGAGTATGCTTTTTGCTGGTTACTCAATGCGATGGAAACACGCTTTCCTACGCCACCAGATAATAAGCTCGAAGTGTTTCGTTACATTGCGACTTTGTGTGATGAGCTGAAACACAAGGGCGTATTTAATATGCTGTTATCCGATGGTGAGTATGTAATGGCATATTGTACCAATCATCTATATCGTATTACGCGTAAGGCGCCATTTGGCCATGCGACGTTAATCGATGAAGAAGTGGAAGTGAATTTTCAAGAAGAGACCACGCCAACGGATGTGGTGTCAGTGATTGCGACGCAGCCACTGACGCTCAATGAGCGCTGGTTAAGAATGAAGCCGGGCGAATACGGAATTTTCTATTTGGGTGAACAAGTCGAAACTAATTCACAAGAATTAATCCACGTCCCATTTGCTGAAAAAAAGCCGGGTAACCAAGCACCGAGTGAGCCCTTGTAATCCATTGGGTTGCGATAAAAAAAGGTTGATGCATTGCATCAACCTTTCTAATGTTTATGAGCTTAGCCGATTACTCGTCAGCGTAGCCATGCATACCAAGAGGTTCGCCATCAAGGAATGCTTTACCATTTTCCATAGTTAAACGATCTTCAACAAACCATTGCACGACCAGTGGATATATACGGTGCTCTTGGGTTTGTACTCGCTCTGTCAATGCATCGACAGTATCTTCATCGAAGATAGGCACTTTAGCCTGTAAGATGACCGGACCGCCGTCTAATTGCTCGGTTACGAAATGAACACTAGTTCCGTGTTCTTCATCTCCAGCTAAAATAGCACGTTGATAAGTATTTAATCCTGGATACTTTGGCAACAATGAAGGGTGAATATTGATCATTCTCCCTTTAAAGTGGCGGACGAAATCATCACTGAGGATGCGCATAAAGCCTGCTAATACGACTAAATCAGGGTTAAATGTGTCCATTTGACGCATCAATTCCAAGTCATAAGCGGTGCGACTTGCGAACGCTGCCGGATCGATAAAGACTGGCTCTGCATCGGCTTTTTTAGCGCGCTCTAAGCCATAAGCTGTTGCTTTATTTGAAAAAACAGCCGTGACTTTACCGCCTTTAATGCTGGAGTTACAAGCATCAATAATCGCTTGTAAATTCGAACCATTTCCTGAAATTAAAACAACTACACTTTTCATAAATTATTGTATCTCGACTTGAGCTTCATTCGCATTTGAGTCGGCAATTGTACCGATAACCCAAGCAGTTTCACCCTCTTTTTGTAAAAGATTGACGGCGTCTTCCGCTTGGTCTGCTGGAAGGGCAATGATAAGACCAACCCCACAGTTAAAAGTACGGTACATTTCATGCTGTGTAACGTTACCTTTTTCTTGTAGCCAATCGAAAATAGCAGGCCACTGCCAACTGTTACCGTCAATTACTGCTTTTGTGCCTTCTGGTAGCACGCGAGGAATGTTTTCCCAGAAACCACCACCAGTAATATGCGAGATCGCATGAATATCATGAGCTTCAATCAAATTTAGCGCAGATTTGATATAAATTTTGGTTGGCTCAAGTAAATGTTCGCCAATGGTTTTGCCATTAAGCAATTCGTTTTTATCAGCGTGAGATACCTCTAAAATCTTACGAATTAGCGAGTAACCATTCGAATGAGGGCCACTTGAACCGACTGCGATTAGAGAGTCACCAGCAGCGACTTTCGTGCCGTCAATGATGTTTTCTTTTTCAACAACACCGACACAAAAACCTGCGACATCGTAGTCTTCGCCTTCGTACATACCAGGCATTTCTGCTGTTTCACCGCCAATCAGGGAGCAACCAGCTTGCATACAGCCTTCTGCGATACCAGTTACAACATCAGCTGCGGTATCCACATCTAATTTTCCAGTTGCGTAGTAGTCGAGGAAAAAGAGTGGCTCACCACCTTGAACAATGAGATCGTTCACACACATCGCAACAAGATCGATACCAATGGTATCGTGTTTTTTCAGATCCAATGCGAGACGTAGTTTGGTGCCTACACCATCAGTACCTGACACTAGGACGGGATGCTTGTATTTGGTCGGGAGTTCACATAGCGCACCAAATCCGCCAATGCCACCCATTACTTCAGGGCGACGAGTACGTTTTACTGCACCTTTAATACGATCAACAAGCGCATTACCAGCGTCAATATCGACACCAGCATCTTTGTAGCTAAGAGAAGTGTTGTTACCGCTCACGGGACATCCTCAGTTCTAGTTTAATTGGAAAACGGCGATATTCTACAAGTGTTAAAACAAAAAGGAAAACGTTTGCGTCAGTTTTTTTCGTCATTTTTTACGAAAATAGTCTCGTATTCGTTCTCGAAGGCTGGCGCAGCCTTATTGCTCATGCTCTATAGCGAAAAGTAATGGTTTACATAGCGATGTAAAATTAATAGTAATCGGTGTATAATCCGCAGGTTTATTCAAATTGCACCGGAGATGGAAATGAAAGTTGTTGAAGTGAAACACCCGCTGGTAAAACATAAATTGGGTTTGATGCGTGAAGGTCAAATCAGCACGAAACGTTTTCGTGAGTTAGCGACAGAAGTGGGTAGCCTTTTAACTTATGAAGCAACCTCTGACTTTGAAACAGAAAAAGTCACCATTGAAGGTTGGATGGGTCCGGTAGAAATCGATCAGATCAAAGGTAAAAAGGTGACGGTTGTGCCTATTTTACGTGCTGGTCTTGGGATGATGGACGGTGTTTTAGAACACATTCCGAGTGCACGTATTAGTGTTGTGGGTGTGTACCGTGATGAAACGACATTAGAGCCGATTCCTTACTTTAACAAGTTAGCCTCTAATATCGATGAGCGTATGGCATTAGTTGTTGACCCTATGCTAGCAACGGGTGGCTCAATGATCGCGACGATTGATTTACTCAAAGAGCAGGGCTGTGACCAGATTAAGGTCTTGGTCTTGGTGGCGGCTCCTGAAGGTATTGCCGCACTTGAAAAAGTCCATCCGGATATCGAGCTTTATACTGCAGCGATTGATGAAAAATTAGATGAGAAAGGCTACATCGTCCCTGGTCTCGGTGATGCTGGTGATAAGATCTTTGGCACAATGTAATGTGCTGAGTCACTAAGTTTTAGCATGAATTAAAAAAGGGAGCTCGTTTAGCTCCCTTTTTAATAGTGGTTACACGCCAATGCGGTGCTTATTTTTTTAAGCTTAGCGTGCCGCCGGATTTTTGGTGCTGACGATGATTGTCCGACTTTTTCACTGATGATGAATTAGGACGCCCACCGCGTTTTGAATTCGGTGCGTGGCGCAAGTTATCTGCATTATTGCCACGGAACGTACGCGGGTTTTGGTTGCGGCGTGCTTTCGATGGTTGATTTTCTTCGCGGCTATCGTAGAGCTTAGCGTCGGTCGCGCGGCGAATATGTCGGCCGTGCTCAGTCTGTCGAGAGGCTTCCTCGGTACTGACGGAGCCTTCACACATCGCTAAAATGGTATTAATTTCTTCATCAGTCAAGTAACGCCATTCGCCATTCGGTATGCCATCCAATGAGATATTCATAATGCGCACGCGGCGCAGTTTGAATACTTCATAACCGAGTGCTTCACACATGCGGCGAATTTGGCGATTTAATCCTTGTGTCAGTACAATGCGGAAACTAAATTTAGTTTCTTTGGTGACTTTACACGGTAAGGTGACGGTATCAAGAATATTGACACCTGACGCCATTTGCTTCAAAAACGATTCTGTGATCGGTTTATCGACACGAACCACATATTCTTTCTCGTGGTGGTTACCCGCACGGAGAATTTTATTAACGATGTCACCATCATTGGTCAAAAAAATCAGACCATCTGATGGTTTATCTAAACGCCCGATAGGAAAAATACGTTTGGAATGACCAATAAAATCGACAATGTTTCCTGGAATATCACGTTCAGTGGTGCAGGTGATCCCTGTCGGTTTATTGAGAGCGATATATATGGATTTCTCTTTACTGCCAATAGGCTTACCATCGACATAAACGCTATCAGACGTCGTCACTTTTACGCCCATTTGAGGTTGCTCTCCATTTACGGTAACTCGGCCTTCTTCGATCAGTTTATCGGCGGCTCGACGCGAGCAAAAGCCAGTTTCACTGATGTACTTATTGAGACGCTTCTCGGCGAGTGTTGACATGGGATCTCCTCAAAATTTCATCGGGATAATACGTGACACCTCACATGGACGTGTACGTTTTAAAAGAGCGCGCATTCTAACAGGTCTCGGTATTTAGCCAAGACGTTTTTGATGGTGCTCTTTGTTTTCTAATTTTTGCTGTGGCGTCTTTTTTAATAAAACGTAAACTGCGCCAGTGCCGCCATGGTATTGTTGTGTGCTATGCATACATTGCACATCGTTGATCTGTGGTAACCAATAGGCGACGTAGCTTTTGATAAGCGCAGGAGGGTTTGAACGCTCTCCTTTGCCATGCACGATCATGACGGTGCGTAACTCTAAACGCAGACATTGCTTAAAGAAGGCTAATATTTCCTCGCGCGCTTGCTTTAATGTGCGGCGGTGGAGGTCAAGGCGAGCTTGAATCGGGTACTTACCCAAGCGTAATTTACGAAAGACCCCTTCCTGTATACCGTTGCGTTTAAACGAGATTATTTCATCTGGCTTGAGCATGGGGGCACTATCTAAGGATAAGTATTCAGGGTCGCGTTCAAGAAAGTGAGTGGCAGCCGTTCGGCGAGCTCGGTGAGCTTCTGTCACGGTAACATTGGGCTGGCATTCTGCGGTGTCATGAGTGAGCGGTTTGACATCCTGCATCATTTGTTGGAATAGTTCAAAATCGTCGTCGGACATAGCGGCTCTTTCTTACTTAGTAAACAGAGTGATTATATCAAGCCTAAGTGAAAGATATCTATAAAAGAGATAAAAAACCGGAGCAGAATCGAGCCACTCCGGTGGACAACAAGTATACGTTGTTAGAGACTTAGTGAGGAGATGTGTCGTCAGTATACTAATGAACGTTGCAAATCAGCAGGTAGACACTCACTATTATGCCTGACGACGAATCTACCATAGCACTTTAGTTAGGCAGATTAATGATCCAAATCAAATCTGATGGTGGAAGTGAAGGGGACGCTGAAAACGTGAGGATTTGCTCACATTACTTGCAACTTGCTGGCTATTTGAGCGAGTGAAACTTGTTTTTCGATAAAGTGCTTGCACGTTTCCATAGAATCCGTATTATACCGCTCGTTGTCAGCGATAAAGCGTCGTTACAACTTATCGGTGAATAGCGCAGTTTGGTAGCGCATCTGGTTTGGGACCAGAGGGTCGGGGGTTCGAATCCCTCTTCACCGACCACATTTTAAAGCCTCGACAGCAATGTCGGGGCTTTTTTGTTTCTAATGCCAAAACGTTTCCGATGATATCGGCTGAGTCTCGCTCAGTGAGCGATGAAACATGAAGGCTGAATACACATGATTTGATTAAGCCTTCATGTTAGCAGGTGTTAGCGCAAAACTTTTAAAATTTGCATCCTACGCTTTTCGTTTTATTGAGTTTTTCAACGTTAAATCCGCGTTGCTCTAATTGACTGAGTACGTTATTTGGCCCTATCAGGTGCAGTACGCCCACCACCATGACATACGTCCCTTTTGTATTGGGATAAAAATCTGAGCTGGTTAACTCATTGACCCAACGAGTATTACGAGCATCAACCAGCTCGGTCTGCATTCCATCGGATAGTTGATCGGTTTGCGCGAACTTCCATAAATGTTTTTCATCACCAGATGTCCAACTTTTAATCAAACACTGCATTACTTGGCGGTTCTTTTTCCAATCTTTGATAGCAGAAAGCAGCAGAGACTTACCTTGATCGGATTGTTGAGTTAGTAAATTTATTTGTGATTGTAGTGATTCTAGCCCTAGAACGGGCGTATGTTGACGAGTAGCTTGCGCTAATAGGTAGCTGTCAACGCCTTGGGTTGCATCGTAGCCGAGCTGCTTCATTGTCAGGGTTTGAATAGAGAGTGCGGCGGCCCATGGCGACATAGTGCGATATTGCTGGCTATTGACCCCGAGCTGCTGAGTGACGCTATCTAGGGTTGAGAGTTGCTGCTCATTAAGAACATCTTCTGTTTTGACCGTTTGCTTTGGATAGCTGATATTTGACGCGTGACGAATATCGGTCTCGACAATGAGTCCATCACTATGTGTGAGAGCTTGGGTGATTGTGTCTGGTAATGGATACATGGATTGGGTGCCGACATGGACAGAACCAATCACATAGATATTTCGCTCACCTTTCGTTAAGTGCCAATATAAAGGCTCGGCTTTAGAAGAAAACGAAAAAGCGGTTAATATACTGGCGATGAGGCCAATCGAAGAGGTTAAACGCATAACAATATCAGTTCTTAATAACAGGTGAGGATACTGTACGGTCTTTATCGCTTAATGAGAAGCGGGAAATGTTGTTGATAATACATGATGTGAGATAGTCACGTTAAGTGCGTTCTGGCACTTAACGTGACGACGAGGCTATTGGTTTTTTTGCGATGGCGTAAACCAGCGCAAGCGATTCGCGTTGGTCACCACCGTAATCGAGGAGAGTGCCATTGCGGTTCCTGCGACCACGGGGCTTAACATAAATCCGAATGCAGGGTAGAGGGCTCCTGCTGCAATTGGGATGCCGAGTGTGTTGTAGAAAAAGGCACCCAATAAGTTTTGTTTGATATTACGCATCGTCGCTTTTGATAAGTCGATGCTGTGCACTATGGTCATCGGTGATGAATGTAATAATGTGATTGAGGCCGTATCAATGGCGATGTCACTGCCTGATGCCATGGCCATACTCACATTAGCTTGAGCAAGGGCGGGCGCATCATTCATGCCATCACCGACCATGGCGACCATGCCATACTGTTTTTGGATGGCTTCAATATGCTGCGCTTTTTCATCGGGCAATACGCCCGCGATAACTTGCTGCAGGCCTAGTGTTGATGCCATCGCATCGGCGACGTGTTGATTATCTCCGGTCAACATCACCGTATGAATTCCTCGAGCTTTTAACGCTTGTATGGTCTCGAGCGATTCATCTCGTAACGGATCCGAAATAGCGAAGCATCCTAGAATGTTGTTCTCTCGGGCAATAAGAACAGGGGTCCATGCATTGCTTTGATAGTGCTCTAATGTCGATTCTATCTCAGAGAGATCGATGTCGAGTTCTTGCATATAGCGAATAGATCCCACAGAGACTGTCCCGTTTTGATGAGTTGCTGAGATCCCTTTTCCCCTTTGACTACTAAAGTCGCTGACTTGCGCGGGAGTCACCGATTGATTGAGGGCATATTGGCTAATGGCTTGAGCGAGCGGATGTTCGGAGTGTTGCTCTAAGCCATAAGCTAAACTGACGACCTCTTTTTCTGGAGCCACAAAGGTTGCCTCTTGTACGCCAGGTTGTCCTTGCGTCAGCGTGCCCGTTTTATCAAAGACGACAGCTGAAACTTGGCTTGCGGTTTGTAGCGCGTCGGCATCTTTAATCAACATACCTAGTTCTGCCGCTTTACCTACGCCAACCGTAATTGAGAGTGGGGTGGCAAGGCCGAGTGCACAAGGACAAGCAATAATCAGCACACTCGTTGCCGCGACTAACATATAACTTAACGTTGGTTGTGGACCTATTATGTACCATACCAATGCGGTAAGAATGGCGATGGAGATAACAATAGGAACAAACACCGCAGAAATTTGATCTGCGAGAGTCGCAATTTTAGGTTTGCTGCTCTGGGCTTGGCGCACCATCTGAATGATGCGCGATAACAGGGTATGGGCACCAATATTTGTCGCTGTAATCACTAACGTCCCATCTTGGTTGAGTGTTCCTGCTGAGACAGTATCGGATTGAGCTTTGTGCACGGGCATCGGTTCGCCGGTCAGCATGGCTTCGTCTACGTACGAATCACCGCTCACGACTTCGCCATCAACGGGAAATTTTTCTCCCGGTTTGATGCGCAATTGCATTCCTTGTTCAATGTTGTCCACCAAAATGGATTCTTCTTTGCCCTCTCGAATCACGGTGGCCTGATCTGGCTGCAGTTTTATCAAGGCTTGTAATGAGTGAGTGGTCCGCGCTTTCGCTTTGGTTTCAATATAATGGCCTAAAGAGATAAGCCCAATGATCATTGCACTGGCTTCAAAGTAGACATGTCGTGAGGCAAGTGGAAACCAGTTGGGGATGAGAATCACCGCTATGGAATACATCCAAGCGACCGCGGTGCCTAATGCGACTAAGGTATCCATGGTGGCACGTTTGTGCACAAGAGAGCGCCATGCATTGATAAAGAAATGACGACCAGCCGTCGCTAATACTGCCAAACAAACCATACCAATGATGCCCCATACAAGCCGTTGCATGTGGGTTGTCACTGACATATCACCGCCTAATATCCCCCACAGCATGAGCGGCAATCCTGTGGCCAGTCCTAAGATCGCATTACGCAAATGGTTTTTTTTCGTTTGGTTGAGCTGCTCTTGTTGTTGGCGCTGCTGATCAGCAGCATCCTCCACGGGATGAGCGTGATAACCGGCTTGCTCAATTGCCTTGACTAAGGCATCAACATTTGCCACATGGCCTATTGCTAATGCACTTTGCTCTGCTAAGTTAACTTGCGCACGTTGTACTCCGCTAACCGATAATATGGCTTTTTCTACCGAGGATACGCAACTCGCACAGCTCATACCTTCGACCATGAGAGATATACTGTCATTGCTTGGCGTCGCCGATGTATGCTCAATACCTTGCTCTGTCGGCGTTACGCTGGAAGTCTGGGGGGGAGTGTCGCTGGGTGTCGCATTCTCTTGCTGAATTTCTTCATCTATCGCTTGGTAGCCTGCATTGGCTACTTTGTGTTGAATCTCTGCTTTAGAGAGTGGCGTGGTTAAAGACAGCCTCTCTTGGGTCACCGAAAGATTGGCTATGTCTTCATCGGGTTCAAGGTATTGAGTGAGCGTTTTGACACACCCACTGCAATGTAACCCGTCGAGAGCAAAGGTATAGTCATATCCTGCGCTGTAACCTAGCACGTTTATGCTTTTCAGTATCTCACTAAAGCTTGCTTCCGCATCTAACTCTATGAAGGTTGGAGATATTTTATCAATAATACACCCTTGAATATCTTGATGTAATTGACGCTCCAGTTTTCGTGCACATCCCATGCAATGAAGTCCGCTGAGTGGCAGTGAATAATGTCGCATGTGTGCTCCTTAGTGAGTAAAGAATAACAATAAGAATTAAGCATAAACCTTACCCTTACGTTAAGGTCAATAGCCGAGAGTCATTAAGTTCATCGATTACTGGTCAACTAATCAAGGCCAATGCTGTAAACGATAATTGTCGTTAATATCCTCGCAATGGTAGACTATGACTAAATTTCACTTACGCTGTCGATTTGGCGTAAGGTCCATAGAAAGGTATTCATAATGACGGTTAAAACTCGTTTTGCTCCTAGCCCAACCGGCTATCTTCACGTTGGCGGTGCTCGTACCGCATTGTATTCTTGGTTATATGCGAAAAACCAAGGTGGTGAATTTGTATTACGTATTGAAGACACTGATGTCGAACGTTCAACGCAAGAAGCGGTAGATGCCATTCTCGAAGGCATGACCTGGATGGGGTTAGATTGGGATGAAGGACCTTATTATCAAACGCACCGTTATGAGCGATATAACGAAGCGGTAGAGCAATTATTAGCCGATGGTAAAGCCTACAAATGTTATGCGTCAAAAGAGCTGTTGGATGAAATCCGCGCTGAGCAAGAAGCAAACAAAGAAATGGCCCGTTACGATGCTAATCACCCAAAAATTAAAGCGGTGAATGATGCAGCGAAAGACGGCGACCCATGTGTTGTGCGTTTTCGTAACCCGAAAGAAGGTAGTGTGATCTTTGACGACCAAATTCGTGGTCGTATCGAGATAAGCAATAGCCAGTTGGATGATTTAATCATTCGTCGTACAGATGGCTCACCAACTTACAACTTCTGTGTGGTGGTTGATGACTGGGACATGGGGATTACTCATGTGATCCGTGGTGAAGACCATATCAACAATACACCGCGTCAAATTAATATTTATGAAGCGTTAGGCGCGTCAGTACCGACGTTTGCACACTGTGCCATGATCCTTGGTGATGATGGTGCCAAACTGTCAAAGCGCCATGGTGCTGTGTCGGTGATGCAATATCGCGATCAAGGTTACCTGCCAGAAGCTCTGATGAACTATTTGGTTCGTTTAGGTTGGGGGCATGGTGATCAAGAGATTTTCACGCCAGAAGAAATGGTTAAGTTCTTCGATTTGCATGATATTTCTAAATCGGCATCTGCTTTCAATACGGAAAAACTGCAGTGGTTGAACAACCACTACATCAAAACATTGGATGCAGACTATGTTGCTAAACATCTTGAATGGCATTTCAGCGACCAAGGTATTAATAAAGAAACAGGGCCTGCGTTGGCGGATGTTGTTCGTTTGGTGGGTGAGCGTACCAATACATTGGTAGAGTTAGCGCAACAATCACGTTATTTTTACGAAGATTTTTCTGAGTTTGATGAAAAAGCAGCGAAAAAACATCTCCGTGGTGTTGCTAAAGCGCCGCTTGAGTTGGCGCTTAGCAAGATTGAAGCGTTAAGCAGTAGCGATTGGACGACGGAAAACTTGCATCAGGTTATTGAAGCCGTATGTACTGAGCTTGAAGTCGGCATGGGTAAAGTCGGTATGCCATTACGTGTTGCTGCGACAGGTGCTGGTCAATCACCATCTGTTGATGCTGTCATGCAACTGATTGGTAAAGAGCGCATGATTCAACGTATCAAGTTGGCATTGGATTACATCGCTAAGCGTGAAGCGAACGCACAGTAACACCGTTTCGCCATCATGTATAAAAAAGCCGCAACGGATGTTGCGGCTTTTTCGTTATTAACGCTGTTTATCCACAGAATGAGTTGGGGCACCTACTAGAGAGTAGCTAACACGCAAAGCCACCATAAGGATCATGTCCTTATTTCAAATCGATGCTATTTAAACGCCCCATGTAGACAAGAATATCTAAATATTCTTTATGGGCATCCAATAAGGCCTTCTTTGTTTTGCTATACGCGGCTAACTTGCCATGTTTATTAATCGAACATACGACACTTTTGAACGTGCATTTACCTTGTTCATCATAATGTCGCCACGCTGCAATGTAACAGGCATCACGACAATCAGGGTTATCAATTGTGGGTCTAGGCTTGTAAATGATTTTGGGTTCTAAACTATGAGGAAGGCGGGTCATGAGATAGGGATCTTTTAAAATCCTTCGCCAATGCTTCCCCCACATTTCTGAACCGAGTTCATTACGTAGTCTTATTGCCTTTTGTAAACCACGTTTTTCACCAATTCGTACAAAGCCAACCGAGCGATGTAATACATTATCATCCGGAGTATGAATATGAATTTTATATGCGGTTTTTGCTTTCGAGATGAATCGATGACCGGTATTGGTCTCCAAATTACTTTTTTTCATTTTCTTATCTATCGGTCTGTATTAATCAAATAATATGATTAGTAGCAAAATGTCGGAATCATCGACTGATCAAAACCAGACCTTAACTTAGCTATTTCAGATTTTGGTCAAGAATATGCGATATTACGTCAGTACTTGTCGCTCGATAAGGCTTCTGTGAACTTGGTTCAGATTTTAGAGAGCTATAAGGGGGAATGATGCCATCACCTGGCAGAACTTCATTAGAAGCAGAATATGGTATCCCCTGCGAGATTCGAACTCACGTCTAAGACTTAGGAGGTCCTTGTTCTATCCAGCTGAACTAAGGGGACACGTTAAGAATGTGTATTATATAGTATTTTTGATGGGGATTGAATATGAGGATGAAAAGTTTATCTCGCCGTTGATGATACAACGCCACGCTAAAGTCGTCGCGTTGTATCGATGGCGTTATCTATATCTATCATCAAGCGGTTTATTCATGACATCGCCAATGCGGACACTGGCGGCAAGATCTGGCTGGTTGATCGTTGCCTCTGCATCATGTTCATAGACTCTTGATACCGTGAGTGACACATCACTACGTGTGACTTTAGTTCGTGGCAGGCCGCGTTGATCAATAAACGAGCCCGTGTGCCAAAGCTGCAGTTTATCACCTTGTTTCACGCCGTGAATACGTCCAAGATTAAGCGTAATCGTGTTGCCAAAGCGAGCCACGACTTCAGGCAAAGTGATTTTACAGGCCAGTTCATTTTCAAGATCCAACATCACATCACGACTGACCTGACGTAGCATATGTCCATAGCTTGATTCCCAGAACCGCGCTGTTGACGTATCCACTTGGCTGGTGCGAGCAAAGGGCCACACGGCTTCATCGCGGTAATTTTTATCGACAACACGTGCGCCAGTTTTGCCATCGAAGACTTTCATGTTCATGGCAAACTCACGACTAATACTCATATCCGATTGTCCATTTTGGAGGTAGGTTGAGCTTAGGTCTGTGATATCGCCTGTCACAATATATTGCGCACCGGTATCCTCAGCGATCATTTTAACGCGCTCAGGGCTTTTCTCATTGACGTCGTATTTAGTTTCTCCGAGTGAGACAAAACTGCGAGAATCTAAGGCTACTTGACGGCTGAGAACCTTAGTGAAGCTTTGGCCTACATCATAAATATTACCCATGACAGCTTGTTGAGGAGAATCGACTTTGACATGGGTAAAAAGCACCGTCTTTTTATATTGCTGGGTATGGCAAGCGGTTGCCTCAGGGTATATATCGATACGGATATTGACGCGAATATTGCCGCGGTGTGCATCTATTTTATCTACACTCATATAACGTATTTCATTATTGGCAAACTGATACTGATCGCGATCGTCAGTGATTAACTGACCGATATTGCTGATATTACCCAAATCCCCACCGGCAAAGTTGACGGCTCGGTATAAAGCATCTTTTATTGCGTTAGTGCGTGCATCTTCAATTGAAGATACCACAGGGGCTGTACCGGTCACTTCATACCACGCGGCCGCGGCAGGAGGGGTTACGGTCATTGCACAGGCAACGCTTAGGAACAAAGAAAATCGTTTTTTCATCATTATTTACCAGTTAGGTACAAATCTTGCTTTGGTTATCATAGCTGATGGAGATATGGCTATTCTGAATGTATTGTGACATATAGAAAAGCAAAGAGCGTTCCAGTTTTGACGATTGACTGAAAATGAACGCCTATATCGTAATCCTTGATTGGAGATGAAGAGAATGAAAAAGTGGCTGACTCTCGTGCCGGTGTTATTTCTCACCGCGTGCGCATATTCACCCATCTATACCGGTAAAGAGCAGTATAGTGGCTCCCGCTTCATGTTAATGACAAGCCCACAACATACTTTGAGTTATTTTGTGGGAAGTATGACAGAAGATTTGATTGAATCGAATACGAGTGTTACCGCTCAAACACCGATTGCTGTGACATCGTTTGTGGATTTACAAAACTTAGACGCGACTAATTGGTTAGGGAACTCGGTATCAGAAGGGTTTATTAATCAATTCCAGCAGCGTGGTTTTAAAGTGGTCGACTTTAAAACCACAGGCTCTATCCAAGTCACCCAAGAAGGTGACTTCGCGTTAAGTCGCGATTGGAAAGAACTTTCGAAAGAGCAACAAGTTCAGTATGTAGTGACTGGTACTATGGTTCGTCAAAATGATGGCGTATTGGTCAATGCACGGGTTATTGGTTTGCAATCTCGGATCGTTGTCGCGACGGCAGAAGGCTTTTTACCCGCCGATCGTATAGGGCGAGATCTAGATACGTTGGATTCAATGAGAACCAAAGATGGTGTGCTCATTCGCTCTAATCCGAATATTATTCGTCGTGATACGATTATCTTGCGACATTAAGGAGAGGTGGCATGAAATTAGTGAGTAAAGTAATAATGATAATCGCCGTCTTTATACTGGCGGGCTGTCAACCTCTCAGGGCTATAAATAAACCTGTTTACCTTAATGCTGTCGGGTATGCGACCATTAGCGAACAAAAAGGTCGTGATGAGCATGAGAAACAAGTACGAGCTATGCGAGCATCAAAAATGGATGCTTATAAAGAGCTGGCAGAGCAAGTGTATGGTGTGAGAGTCAGTGGACGTGCCAATGTCCGTGATCAACGTTTAGGCGCCGAGGAAACGAAAAATTCGGTTGATGGTATTATTCGTGGTGCAGAAGTCGTTCGCAGTTATAAAGTTGACGACAGTTATGTGACGGAAATGCGTTTAAATATTGAAATCATGTCCAAGCTACGAGGGTTTGGTGAAGTGCAACGCGTACCAGATCGCCGCCAAAGAACTTTATTTTAAGCTGTCATCGTCATATTTCTCTTCATGGCATTCAGTATCAACAAAAAAAAGCGTCCTATTTAGGACGCTTTTTTGTTGATACTGCTGCTCGATTAGGCTTTCAAATTCGTACCTAGCGTTGAGACACCGCGCGTTTTACCGGTTTCTGTATAGGTCATACCTGTTTTTCCTAAGCTCTGCTGCATAAGGTTATTGAGTTTATTAAAACTCATTTGGGCACGCGTGAGAGCTTCGCCATTGACAGCGTTAGCTTCTTGGCAGCGTGAGACTAAAGTCCGAATATCTGCCACCATATTACTTAAGTCATCATCTTCGACGAGCGTCGCAAGATCAGGATGAGTGGCAATACGTTGGTCAGTATTATTTAATTGCGAGACAAGCGTAATCTTCTGCTTAGCGTAGGCTTCAATATCTGCAGATACTCGTGCCGTGATCGCAATTTTTTCGTTTTCTAACAGCTCAGTTAATGCTTGCGCATTTTGATACTGGAATTCGACTAAGTCTTTAAGTGCTGCCATACCTTAATATCGCCATCTGGTTTGTAATGATTAAGCGTGACCACCTAATTCATTTTCAAATTTTATCATGCTATCAGCGAGTTTCTCTGGGTCAACCACATAAGAGCCATTGGCAATGGCGTCTTTAATTGCGGCAACTTTTGCGCTATCGAAGCTCGGGCTATTTGCCATACTGCTTTTCATTTCTTCCATCGCTTTACTTTGCGAACTTAAAGACACAGCATCACTACGTTGCTGTGGTGTCTGTTTCGTTTCGCCAGCTTGATGTGAAGAAACATTGTTTTCTGAACGTGCAGAGCTACGGTTCGTTGTCGTCAACGACTGCCCTGAGCGTATATTATCAATGCCTGCCATAAGCGGAGCCTTTAATCAAAGTAGTTGTGTTGTCTTTTCTGGTATCGACTCTACACATATTTTCTTTAGTAATTTTTACCAGAAATAAAAGTGAATGAATATTGATCTATTAGAATTGTACCAAAACTTTACCCACTCCGCTCACTTTTGCATCAATAATGCGGTTGGATTTGTTATTTTTCACTTTTATTTGTTCTCCCAAAATGCCATCGGACAATGCCGTGCCTTTTGTTGTGATAGACATGCCTCCGCTACCTGCATGAATAATAACGGTATCGTTACGACAAATAATGCAGACATCATTTTGTGTAATAACATCGCCCACTTGCAAGCTCCGCTTTAGTTTGGCACCTAATAGCATATCGGGATTACTAAATCCTTGCCGACGAAAACGCAGCATATCTTCCATACTTATACTAGTATTTTGGGACGTAATAATTTGTCCACGGCCTAATTGTGTTGCGGCTGTGACCATCGGAATCGTGAGTGTAAGTTTGACAGGCACGTAGAGTTTCCAATTATCAGCCTGACATTTTACGAGCACAGTAATGTGGCTTGCCGAGCCATTATGAGATGAAGATGATGTTTCTAAAGGATTGGGGCATTGGGTGGCATACACACGACGGTCAATGTCGGCCGCCACGGCATTGATTTTGCCGCCAGCAGGTGCTTGGATAGTGTGTAAAATATGTTGCTCTGCAGCATGTTGAATTAATTTTATTTGTTGTACTGTTGCAGACAGCACATTTGTACTAAAGAAAAGTAATAAAAAGCCGATAGTGGTATTAAAAGTTCTATAGGAAGTTCTACACTTAAGAGATGCATGCAAGGCAAAACGAGTTTTTGTTTTCATGGTTAATTCTCTAGTTTCTTTAATAGCCACTAGTAGACTATCACTTTTAGAAGAAAAGTTTGAGATGGAGATAAGCTTATGACGGGTATTCTCGATTCTGTGAATCAGCGTACGCAACTCGTCGGCCAGAACCGATTAGAATTACTCACGTTCCGTTTAAACGGACGACAACGCTATGGAATCAACGTCTTTAAGGTTAAAGAGGTCCTGCAGTGCCCGAGGCTGACTGCCATGCCAAACTTACACCGTCTTGTTCGTGGTGTCGCTCATATTCGTGGTCAAACCGTTTCGGTAATCGATATGAGTTTAGCTACAGGGGGACGCCCAACCGCAGATATTGAAAAAGCCTTTGTCGTGATTGCTGAGTTTAACCGCACTATCCAAGCCTTTTTGGTCAGCTCGGTAGAACGTATCATTAATATGCACTGGGAAGCAATTTTGCCACCACCAAGTGGCGCTGGTCGTTCGAACTATTTGACAGCGGTGACAAATATCGATAATGAGCTCGTTGAAATTATCGATGTTGAAAAAATTCTCGCAGAAATTGCGCCTGTGAATGAAACGATGGATGAATCGATCAGCCAATCTTTTGCTGAAGCAGAGCAAGATACCGATATTGTTCGCCGAATTTTAATTGCGGATGATTCTACGGTAGCAAGAAAACAGGTACAGCGAGCTATTGAATCTATCGGTTTCGAGTGTATCCTTACTAAAGATGGTAAAGATGCCTATGAAAAGCTAGAAGAAATGGCGAAAGAAGGCAGTATTTATGATCAAATCTCTTTGGTGATCTCGGATATTGAGATGCCAGAGATGGATGGTTATACCTTGACTGCAGAGATTCGACGTAACAGTGAATTGAAAGATCTGTATGTGATTCTACACTCATCATTGAGTGGGGTGTTTAACCAAGCCATGGTTGAACGAGTAGGGGCTAATTCCTTTATTGCTAAATTCAATCCAGACGAACTTGGTAATGCAGTGAAAACGGCACTTATAAAATAAAAGAGAATTGAATGACTGCTATAACAATAAGCGATCAAGAATATCGTGATTTTTGTCGGTTCTTAGAATCTCAATGTGGCATCGTATTAGGAGATAGCAAACAGTATCTCGTACGTAGCCGTTTGAGTCCTTTGATTACGAAATTCAAATGTGATTCATTATCCAGCCTGTTGCGAGATGTTGTGACGGGACGTAACCGAGAGTTACGTGTTGCCGCTGTCGATGCGATGACGACGAATGAAACGTTGTGGTTCCGTGATACTTATCCATTTCAAGTTCTTTCTGAACGTCTATTGCCAGAAATGGCGGCCAATAAGCGTCCGATTAAGATTTGGTCTGCGGCAAGCTCGTCCGGTCAAGAACCTTACTCTATGGGAATGACCATCTTAGAAATGCAGCAGAAGCGCCCCGGGTCTCTGCCTAATGTGTCGATTACCGCAACGGACATTTCATCAAGCATGTTAGATATGTGCCGTTTAGGGGTGTATGACAATTTAGCTCTTGGTCGAGGTTTGTCCCCAGAGCGACGTCGCGCGTTTTTTGAAGATGCGGGTGATGGTCGTATGAAAATCAAAGATAACGTTAAGCGGTTGGTGACTTTCAAGCCACAAAACCTGATGGAGAGCTATGCAGGATTAGGTAAGTTTGACATTATTTTTTGTCGTAATGTTTTGATCTATTTCTCGGCTGATATGAAATCAAAGGTTCTCAATCAAATGGCGGGGAGTTTGAACCCCGGAGGTTACCTCTTACTAGGGGCATCGGAGTCGTTAACCGGATTGACAGACCGTTTTGAAATGGTGCGCTGTAACCCAGGTATCATTTATAAGCTTAAAGCGTAAATTATCAAAATATTCAATGAAAGCCTAAGCCATCGTGCTTGGGCTTTTTTATTAGGATAAAACCTGACGCCCTTTTCAGTGTCCATATCATTAAAGACAAATTTATTATATAAATAACCCTGACATTTCAAATTTGGCTTGCCAATTGCAACCTTTTTTCATGACCGATATACGTTAGAGAAAAGAAAAGTTGGTACGCAAATTGCTAATATTATTTATAACAAAGGTTACTAACGGTTAACAGTGGTCATTTCCATTTAAAGAGGCAACTATGGCTATTTCTTTTGACAAAGCTCTTGGGGTACACCAATACACAGTGGGGCTTCGTGAGCGCAATGCAGAGTTGATTGCAACTAATATTGCTCAAGCGGACACGCCAGGATTTAAAGCAAAAGGGATGGACTTTCAACAGGCATTGCAGGCGGCAACATCTGGTACCAGTATGGGATTAGATATCACCGACGGTCGGCATATACCTGCCTCTTCAAGTATGGGTTCAGGTGATGTGCTATTTCGCACACCGACACAACCTGATACCGGAGATGGTAATACGGTTGACGTAAACTTAGAACGTAACTTATTTATGCAAAACCAACTACGTCACCAAGCCTCTTTAGATTTTCTCGGTGGAAAATTTAAAGGTTTAACCAAGGCACTGAAAGGGGAGTAACAAGATGGGCTTATTTAATGTATTTAATGTGACTGGTTCAGCAATGAGTGCAGAATCTGTTCGTCTCAATACCACCTCTAGTAACTTGGCTAATGCTGATAGTGTCAGTAGCTCGGCTAAAGATACGTATAAAGCGCGACATGCAATATTTGGTGCTGAGCTTAATAAGGCGAACCGTGATGATCCGAATGTTCCCGTAAAGGTTTTAGGTATTGTAGAAAGTAACAAGCCGCTACGTGCTGAATATAATCCAGAGCATCCATTGGCCAATGAAGACGGTTTTATTTATAAACCTAACGTGAATGTGATGGAAGAAATGGCCAATATGATTTCGGCTTCTCGCTCGTACCAAACGAATGTACAGGTCGCGGATGCGAGTAAACAAATGCTGCTGCGTACGCTGCAGATGGGTCAATAAGGGGATAACGTATGGCTGGTGGAGTAAATAACGTTGGTCAAAGCGGTTTGTCCTATGTTGATCAGCTTAAAAGCTTGCAAGAACAGAAAAAGCCGACAGAAGAGACGGGTAAAAAGAACCTGAAACAGGAAGACTTTTTATCGCTACTCACTAAGCAGCTTTCTCAGCAAGACCCGTTTAAGCCGGTTGGCAATGACAAAATGATTGCCCAAATGGCATCGTTTGCCACGGTGGATGGCATCGGTAAAATGAATAAGCAGTTCGAAAGTTTGAACTCATCGATGACCTCAAATAAAGCATTACAAGCCTCATCATTGGTAGGACGCGATGTACTCGTACCAGGTGCTGCAGGAACGAAGCAAGAAGGGAAGGGCATGGCTGCAATGGTTAACTTGCCGCAACATGTCGATAACCTGATGGTTCGTATTGAAGATGCACATGGTCAATTGGTGAAAACATTTGATGCAGGAGCAAAGCCGGGTGGCGATTCTCGCGTTGAATGGGATGGCAAAGATCAGAACGGTCAGCCATTGCCGGCCGGCAGATATAAAGTGAAAGCTGCTGGTATGGTGGATGGACAAAGCAAAGAGTTTAGCGTGTCTACCTATGCAAATGTGAATAGCGTTTTGCTTGGGAAAGATAAAGGTAACGTACTGCTCAATCTAGCTGGTCATGAATCACCAGTTCGACTTGCAGAAGTACTGGAAGTTGGCAAAGCGTAATTACGTTAGCTAGATAGGAGAATTTGAAATGTCATATACATCTCTTAGCGGTCTGTCCGCAGCACAGTTAGATTTGAATACTACGAGTAATAATATTGCAAACGCAAACACATTTGGCTTTAAAGAGTCTCGTGCTGAGTTTGGTGATGTTTACTCTAATTCGTTGTTTACGAATTCTAAAACCACGCCAGGTGGCGGTGTTCAAGCCCAGAAAGTAGCGCAACAGTTCCACGAAGGTTCGAGTATTTATACGAATAATCCGATGGATTTACGGATCTCTGGCACAGGTTTCTTTGCGGTAGCGAAGAACCGTTTGACACCGCAACAAAATGAAATGACACGTAATGGTGCCTTTCACATCAATAAAGATAACTTTGTAGTGTCATCCAATGATGAATACTTATTAGGGTATCAAGTGGATGCAGATACCGGTGATGTTGCCTCTTTTGAACCACAGCCTTTAAATATTCCGTCTGAATTTGGTAAGCCAAAACAAACAGCGAATGTTGAGGTAGGAGTGAACGTACCTGCCAATGGGGATTTAAAAAATCCGCAACAGTTCGATTTCACTGACCCTGACACCTATAACCGTTCAACCTCGTCGACGGTGTATGACTCTATGGGTCAATCATACAAAATGACAAGCTATTATCTGAAAGATCAAACTCAGCCTAATACTTGGCAAGTGTATTACACAGTTACCGATAAAAATGGTGAAAAACCGCTAAATATACAAAATGGTGATGCGGTGGCTGGCAGTGGTCAAGCGGGCCATACCATGAAGTTTAATAACGATGGGACATTAGCGAGCATTAATAATGGTCAGCCAGTTATTTCTCAGGCAATGGGCAGTGGCGATAACCCAATCGATATGAATGGTGCCGATCCTACGCAACAGATCAATTTCGACTTACGATCAGCAACCCAATTTGCCTCTCCATTTGAATTAACTAAATTTGATGAAGATGGGGCGACAACCGGGTTCTTAACCAAGATTGACTTTGATGAAACGGGCAATATTCAGGGAACCTATTCAAACGGTGAAAATATCACATTAGGCCGAGTAGCCTTAGTGCGAGTCGCCAATGAGCAAGGTTTGGATAAGAAAAGTGGTACTCAATGGGATTCAACTCAAGACTCTGGAGATAAAGTATGGGGTGAATCTGGCCAAGCATCATTTGGTTCGGTGAAAAACGGAACACTTGAGCAATCGAACATTGATATGACTCAAGAGCTGGTGGATCTTATTTCAGCTCAACGTAACTTCCAAGCCAACTCTCGTGCATTAGAAGTGCATAACAAGCTACAACAAAACATCCTACAAATTCGTTAATATTTATTGTATGAGCTGGCGGCAATCGCCAGCTCATGCGTGGTTACCTATTGCCTCTTCGTTTTCTTCTCTTTGCCTCTCTCTAGACATTTATTCGCTTCAATATCATCTATCACCATGATTTTAAAATGATTTTAAAGATGGCACGCCAATTGCTTTATACTAAGTAATAGACGTTTCTGGAGCATATTATGGACCACGCACTTTACCTTGCGATGAGCGGGGCAAAACAAAACATGCAAGCCATGCAGCTACGAGCAAACAATCTTGCGAATGTGAGTACCACAGGTTTTCGCGCGGATTTGCAACAAGCTCGTGCTATGCAAGCTTATGGTGAAGGGTTGCCAAGTCGTGTGTTCAGTATGAACGAACGTCCAGGTAATAATTTCCAGCAAGGTAGTGTGATGACAACGGGCCGAGATCTTGATGTGACGATTGAAGGTCAGGGGTGGATTTCTGTGATGGATAAAACCGGCAAAGAAGGCTTAACGCGTAATGGTAACTTCAAGATTGACGATACTGGGCTATTACTTAACGGCAATGGACATCCGGTTTTAGGGCAGAATAATGCGCCGATTACGTTACCTGTTCCGTTAAGCAAAATAGAAATCGGTAAAGATGGAACCATTTCTGTACAGCCACAGGGTGCCCCAGCGGACGCGATGGAAGCGGTTGATAGAATCAAACTCGTGCGTCCCGATGATCGCACTTTGTTTAAGGATACCAATGGTCTATTTCGCTCTAAAACTCCCAATACCGAGTTTCAAGCGGATGCCGGTGTCAAAGTATTAACAGGTGCATTAGAGGGCAGTAATGTAAATGCTGTCGGTGAAATGACCAGTTTAATTGATTTACAGCGTCGTTTTGAGATGCAAGTCAAAATGATGCGTACAGCAGAAGATAACGACAAATCGTCTGATTCGCTGCTTCGTATGAGTTAATGAGAGTCACAGGAGTTAATTATGCAACCAGCATTGTGGGTCAGTAAAACAGGCTTAGACGCGCAGCAGACCAATATCGCGACGATTTCCAACAACCTTGCCAACGCCTCAACCGTCGGGTTTAAAAAGAGTCGTGCGGTCTTTGAAGATTTGTTTTATCAAAATATTAATCAACCAGGCGCGCAATCATCGCAAAATACCGAACTACCAAGTGGTTTGATGTTAGGTGCCGGTTCTAAAGTGGTTGCCACACAAAAAGTGCATACTAATGGTAATGCACAAACCACATCGAATGCGCTCGATATGATGGTTGAAGGCGATGGCTTTTTTCAAATTTTAATGCCAGACGGTAACATTGGTTATAGCCGTAATGGTCAGTTTACGTTGAACGATCAAGGTACGATTGTCACCTCTGGTAGCGGTTACCCACTTCAACCACAAATCGTGGTTCCGGATAACGCGATTTCTATTACCGTTGGCAATGATGGTGAGGTTTCGGCACGAATCCGTGGCCAGCAAAACAACCAGGTTCTTGGTCAGATCACCACGACTGACTTTATTAACCCAGGTGGCTTAGAGCCGATTGGTCAAAACCTGTATTTACCAACAGGCGCGAGTGGTGACCCACAAGAAGGGGTTCCTGGCTTAAATGGCTTAGGGAATATTCGTCAAAACATGTTGGAAAGCTCCAACGTGAATGTTACCGAAGAGCTCGTCAATATGATTGAAGCGCAGCGCGTATATGAAATGAACTCTAAAGTGATTTCAGCCGTCGATAAAATGATGAGCTACGCAAATCAGCAATTATAATCTGATAATGAGAGTATGACGTGATGAAACGACTAGCCAGTGTATCAATGCTTGTGTTTTTACTATCTGGGTGCAGTGCCATTAACGACTTTTTGCAAAATGGTGGCCGAGATGATCAACCGCCTAAAGTGGTTGATGCCGTAGAAGGAGATAAATCTCCTGAGGCGCAGGAGCCTTCTGGTTTAGGTGGGTTAGTGGATTCATTACGTCAACGTCAGGATCCTGAAGCCGATGATCCAGCTTGGGCGCCAGTGCGGCCTAAAGAGCAACCTCAGCATTATGCGGCAGAAACGGGTTCATTGTTTAACCCTAACTCTCATGGCGGCTTATATGATGACACTAAACCCCATGGTCTAGGCGATATTATTACTGTTAATTTAAATGAAAACACGAAAGCGGCAAAAAGTGCAGACGCAGATTTATCGAAAAATAATGATGCCTCGATGGATCCTCTCAGTGTCGGTGGACAAGAGCTAGCTGTTGGTGATTATAACTTTTCCTATGCACTTAAAAACGATAATAAATTTTCTGGTAGCGCGGCGGCTAATCAAAGCAACAGTATTTCAGGCTCGATATCCGTCCAAGTCGTTGATGTGTTATCTAATGGTAATTTAGTGGTGCGCGGCGAGAAATGGTTAACCTTAAATACCGGTGATGAATATGTACGGGTGAGCGGAACGGTTCGTCCAGACGATATTGAAAATGACAATACGGTAGAATCGACCCGTATTGCTAATGCTCGTATTCAGTATTCAGGTACAGGAACCAACCAAGATATGCAGCAACCTGGATTCTTGGCACGATTTTTTAATGTCTCTTTATAGACCAGATCTCGTCGTCGAATATTTGACAGTTACCAGTAAAAATGAGGTCTTCGGGCCTCATTTTTTTTACTAAGGGTTACCTAATGAAAACGTTCATATTCTGTATGTTTATGCTCATCACCGCCAGTGCACATTCTGCGCGTATTAAGGATGTTGCTCAAGTAGCGGGTGTCCGTAGTAACCAATTGGTGGGATATGGCTTAGTAACCGGTTTGCCGGGCACTGGCGAGTCTACTCCCTTTTCTAATCAGAGCTTTAATACCATGCTGAAGAAGTTCGGCATTCAATTGCCGGAAGGCACTAATCCAAATACCAAAAATATTGCCGCCGTGATGGTGACCGCTGAGCTGCCGCCATTTTCTAAATCGGGTCAGCGTGTTGATGTGACAGTTTCTTCTATCGGCTCGGCCAAAAGCCTGCGTGGTGGGACTTTAATGCAAACCATGATGAAAGGCTTAGATGGTAACGTATACGCGGTATCACAAGGTAACTTGGTGGTAAGCGGATTTAGTGCCGATGGCGCGGATGGTTCAAAATTGGTAGGAAACACTCCCACAGTGGGAGTTATTTCTGGTGGAGCCATGGTCGAGCGTGAAATTCCGACGCCCTTTGCTCGTGGTGATTACATTACCTTTAACTTGTTCGATTCCGATTTTACAACGGCTCAGCGTATGGCCGATGCGATTAATAAATTCTTAGGGCCGCAAATGGCGTCACCAGTGGATGCCACCTCAGTGCGAGTAAGAGCTCCACGTGATGTCAGTCAGCGCGTGTCTTTTTTATCAACGGTTGAAAATTTAACGTTTAACCCTGCAGATGGTTCTGCCAAAATCATCGTGAATTCACGCACTGGCACCATTGTTGTTGGTCAGCATGTGAAGTTAAAACCGGCGGCTGTGACTCATGGTGGCATGACTGTTGCTATAAAAGAGAATATCAACGTCACTCAGCCCAACGCATTGGGAGGCGGTGATACTGCCGTAACTCCGGATACCGATATTGAGGTCTCGGAGAAACAAGGCAAAATGTTCAAGTTTGAACCAGGTGTCACGTTAGACGACTTGGTGAGAGCGGTGAATAGTGTTGGCGCAGCCCCGTCAGATTTAATGGCTATTTTACAGGCATTGAAACAAGCGGGTGCAATCGAAGGTCAGTTGATCATTATTTAAGGAGTCTTCACCATGGCAGATAGCCCCAATGATATTGGTTTTATCCAAGATATTTCCGGTTTAGACTCATTACGTAAAAAAGCCATACATGGTGACAAGGGTGCAGGTGAAGAAGCACTTAAATCAGCAGCGAGCCAATTTGAGTCTATTTTTACTAATATGATGCTTAAGTCGATGCGCGATGCCAATAAAGCGTTTAAATCGGGTTTGTTTGATAGCCATACGGAAGATATGTATCGACAAATGCGAGATGAGCAGATGGTTAGTCAGCTCAGTGAAAAAGGTTCTCTGGGATTAGCCGATATGATTGTTAAGCAACTTTCGGTCGGTGAGGCAGTTAAAGCCGAAGGAGGCAAAACATTCCAAGACGAGGTAGAGAATGTACGGCGTGCTCGTCAAGCCGCCGCGCAGCAGGCTGAACCAAGGTTACCTGTAGTGGGACAACAAGATCAGCGACCTAACTCGGTGACGCAAACCTCTAAAACATCAGAGGCTAAAGCTATCTCATTCGACTCTCCTTATGAGTTTGTTAAATCTCTTAAACCTTATGCAGATAAAGCGGCGAAGGCGCTCGGAGTTGATTCATCGTTATTACTAGCACAAGCAGCATTAGAAACGGGATGGGGACAAAAAGTTGTCAAAAATGCTCAGCATAGTAGCTATAACTTATTTAATATAAAGGCGAATTCAGCTTGGCAAGGTCCGCGTGTGGCAACACAAACCCTAGAATATGAGAATTCAGTACCCGTGATGGAAAAAGCCGCCTTTCGTGCGTATCCAAGTTACAAAGAAAGCTTTAACGACTATGTACAGTTTCTTGAAACAAACCCTCGTTATAGCCAAGCACTTACCCATAAAGGCAATGATGACTTCATTCGTGGGATTCATAAAGCAGGCTATGCAACGGACCCTAATTATTCCGACAAAGTATTACGTGTCAAAGCGCAAATAGAATCAATGAATGACATATAAACGTTAATGCTTCCAGGCCAAATATTCATTTGGCCTTTTTTCTATTCTTTTCTTAGGCTTATCACGAAAATTTCATTGTGGCATGTATATTGCTTTATCTCTGGTAGGTTGCCAATTTCATTGGCGTAGAGATGGTTTTTTGGGGGCAATATGGCGTCTGATCTTCTGAATTTGGGTAGTCAAAGCGTTCTTACCGCTCAAAGACAACTCAATACCACCGGTCATAACATTTCCAATGTTAATACCGATGGTTACAGCCGACAGTCTGTAATCCAAGGGACGAATACACCGCGTCAATTTGGCGGTCAGACCTATGGTATGGGCGTTCATGTGGACAATGTTCGCCGCTCTTGGGATCAGTTTGCCGTAAAAGAGTTGAATGTTGCCACAACCCACCATGCGCACAATAAAGATCATGAACAAAATTTAGATATACTGTCTGGATTGTTGTCTTCAGTTTCATCGAAAAAAATCCCAGAAAACCTCAATGAATGGTTTGATGCCGTAAAAACGTCAGCCGACACTCCTAATGATGTTGGTGCACGTAAAGTGGTTTTAGAAAAAGCCAGTACGATTGCGCAAAATCTCAATGATTTTGATGACACTGTGCGTCGTCAATTTAAAGAAACCAACAAAGGTTTAGATTTAGGTGTTAAGCGTATTAACCAATTAGCGGTTGAAATTCGTGATGTACAACGCTTAATGATGCGTTCACCTGGTCCGCATAATGACTTGATGGATCGCCATGAGAAGTTAGTACGTGAGCTGTCTGAATACACCAAAGTTACTGTGACAGAGCGTAAAAATGGTGAAGGATTTAATGTTCATATCGGTAATGGTAATACGTTAGTCTCGGGTACCGAAGCGAGTCAGTTAACCATGATTGATGGTTATCCCGATGTACACCAACGCCGTTTAGCAATGGTAGAAGGTAAAGGTGTTAAAGCGATTACTCATCGTGATATTGGCGGTAAATTAGGGGCATTATTTGAGCAGCGGGATAAGAACATTCCCAGTATGATGGATGAGATAGGGCGCTTATCTACTTCATTTGCATATCAAGTCAATAAATTACAACACCAAGGTTTGGATTTAAACGGTCGTGTTGGTGACGACCTGTTTACCGATGTTAATTCAGACCGTATCGCCAAATCACGAGTCATTGCCAATAGTCAGTCTCAAGCGGATATGGCGGTTTACATTGATGATGTAAGCCAACTAAAAGGGGGTGAATACGCACTTCATTATGATGGCAGTGACTATACCGTGACCACACCAAGTGGCCAGCAAAAAACCATGGTAGAAAGTGATGATGAGCTTTATGTTCGTGATCCCAATGGTGATTTAAAAATGTTGGATGGCATGCGTATACAAGTAAATAACGCTCCAGCTGATGGTGAACGTTTGTTAATTCGGCCCACTCGCAGTGGAGCTGCCGATATCCATGTGCAATTACAAGATCCAGACAGATTGGCAGCGCAAAGTTATGAAGCGTCAACAACGTTTGCACAGGGTTCTGCTCAGTTCGATATTCAAAAAGCGGGAGCGCTGAAAGAATTTCAAGTCGTGATCGGTGACCAAGGCAATACGTTCTCGCTCCGAGATAAAGACGGTAAAGTATTACTTGATGGTCAATCTTATCCTCCTGATGGGCCGGTAAGTTTTCAAGGTACAACCTTTGAATTATCGAAAGGTGCATTACCGAAAGATAAGTTCACGGCAAACCTTGTCCCTTCGGAAGGGGATAACGGCAACTTACTTAAAATGCTCACCATTCAAAATGCGAAAAATATGAATAACGATGAATCGACCTTGATTGATGTTTATCATAACTTAAACACTGACTTTGGTATGAAGCTATCGACCGCCTCTCGTTTAACCGATGTAGCGCGTTTAGAAAAAGAAGGTGCCGAAGAACGTGTGGCCTCTATCTCGGGAGTAAACCTAGATGAAGAAGCGGCTAATATGATGAAGTTTCAACAAGCCTACATGGCCTCTTCGCGTATTATGCAAGCGGCAAGTGAAACATTTGACGCTATTTTGCGTTTGAGATAAGAGGAGGACGTTTATGATTAATCGTATTTCGAGCTTCCATAATTACCAAGCCGTTCAGAACGACTTACGTCGTCAAGAGACCAAAGTACATCATAACCAAGAGCAATTAGCTTCCGGAAAAAAATTGCTAACACCTGCTGATAACCCATTAGCCACCCATTACATTCAAAATGTGTCTCAACAAGAAGAGCAGTTACACCAGTATATCGATGCGATTACTCTTGTACGTAACCGCTTATCACATCAAGAAGTCTTAGTCTCTAATGCTGAAGAGTTCTCTGATGATGCTACGCGTAATGTGATGGAAATGATTAATGGTGCGTTATCACCACAAGATCGTGATGCGCATGCACGCGAATTGCAGGAAATGGAAAAGAATTTGATGCATTTGGCCAACTCACAAGATGAGTCTGGTAACTATGTGTTTGCAGGGACAAAACCGAAAACACAGCCGTTTTTTCGTGATAACAACGGCAATGTGACGTATTCGGGCGATGGTTACCAGCGCAAAATGCGTATCTCTAATTCGTTAGAAATGCCTTTTAATAGTCCTGGTGATGAACTGTTTATGAAAATTGATAATCCGTTCGGAGATTTTGAGCCTAAGTATCAATTGCAATCAGGATCTGAATTATTGTTAGACACGGCGAGAAATAGCCAAAGCGATGATGACTCGACTTATAAAGTCAGTTTTGTCGGGTTGCCGGGAGGGCAATTTGGCTATCAGTTAGAGCAAAATGACAGTGTCGTAAAAACCGGGGAATTTAACCCTAAAGAAGGGATTAATTACCAAGATGGCGATAACACTTTAAACATCAAGTTTAAGGGGCAAATTAAAGCCGGTGATCAAGTGACACTAGAGCCACGTTCAACGTTTAGTTTGTTTGATAGTTTTCAAGATGCTATCAAATATTCGAAAGGCTCGGTCTCGGACGCGTCATCGACAGCCGAATTGCAGCGAGCGTCAGAAGAGCTGCATGAAGGTTTTTTACATTTAACTAAGGCTCGCACCGATATTGGTGCTCGCTTGAACACGCTAGATATACAAGAAGATCAGCATCAAGATTTCAAAATTAGCTTAGCGAAGTCGAAAAGTGAATTTGAAGATCTTGATTACTCCGATGCAGTGATTGAGTTTAACGAAAACTCGCGCGCATTAGAGGCATCGCAAAAAGCATTTGGTAAGACTAAAGATTTAACTTTGTTTAATTATATATAATTTCAATGCCTTATGAGCAATGCCATAAGTGCAGAAGTCGGTTGGTTGTTTTTTGGTCTAGAAATTGCAGTGTATAAATTAGACGCGGCAATGATTAGCAATTACCGCTGTATATGTATTCTTAGTGCTAATGCCTAAGATCGAGCAATATAAGCGTGTCTTATATGTTTATTGATTCATTATCAGTAGATATGAAAAAACTGGCACACTATTTGTATTAATAATCATAGATAGGGTGAAAACCCGATTAAGTCGCCCTTTAGGCAGATTTAACCCAGTGATACACGGTCATGCTTCCCAAAGAGCTAAGCTGACCGCTTCGCAAGGGCTTGCGAACTCGATAGGAGAGCAAACAATGACCATTAACGTAAATACGAACGTGTCGGCAATGACCGCGCAACGTTACTTGAATAAAGCGAGCAATGATCTTAACACCTCGATGGAGCGTTTATCCTCAGGTAACCGTATTAATAGCGCTAAAGACGATGCGGCTGGTTTGCAAATATCAAACCGTTTGAACTCGCAGTCTCGTGGTCTTGATGTCGCGATGCGTAACGCTAACGACGGTATTTCTATTTCTCAAACTGCAGAAGGTGCGATGAACGAATCCACCAATATTTTGCAACGTATGCGAGATCTAGCGCTACAGTCTGCGAATGGTACTAACTCAAGTTCTGAGCGTCGTGCTCTAGACGAAGAGTCATCAGCACTGCAAGATGAACTTAACCGAATCGCTGAAACGACATCATTTGGTGGACGTAAACTATTGAACGGTACGTTTGGAGAGTCTGCGTTTCAGATTGGTTCTGGTGCAGGTGAGGCGGTTATTATTGGTCTAACCAGTGTTCGTGCCGATGACTCTCGCATGGGGGGGGTAACCTTCCAAGGTGACCAAGGCAAGAATAAAGACTGGGGGGTTCCTGCGCAATCAAGAGACCTGAAGTTGGAATTTAATGATGCCCAAGGTGAGCCTAAAACTATCGATATTAATGCGAAAGCGGGTGATGATATCGAAGAAGTTGCAACGTATATCAATGGTCAAAACGATGACTTTACTGCCTCAGTTGACCAAGATGGCAAGCTGCAGCTTTTTGCCGCTAATGGCACAGTAAACGGCAACCTAAGTATCTCTGGTGGCTTAGCGACAGAGCTTGGTTTAGCTGGCGGCCCAGGTGTGGCAACTACCGTTCAAGATATTGATTTAAATACTGTAGGTGGGTCACAAAATGCGGTTGGCGTGCTCGATGCAGCATTGAAATATGTCGACTCTCAACGTGCGGACTTAGGTGCTAAACAAAACCGTTTAGGCCACAGTATTAGTAACCTATCTAATATCCAAGAGAACGTTGAATCCTCGAAAAGTCGTATTAAAGATACCGATTTTGCTAAAGAGACAACGGCACTCACTAAAGCACAGATTCTGCAACAAGCAGGGACAACCATCCTTGCTCAAGCAAAACAGTTGCCAAACGCTGCAATGCAGTTATTGCAGTAATGAAGGAAGCGCTATTATGACGTCTAGACGTAGGTATGTAATAGCGCAACCTTGGCAACGTATTGTTTAATCAGGTAGAAACTCTCTCAAATCTACACCCTGTTTCTTAATGACCAAAACAGTACGCTAGTGGTACGCCTTAATGTGATTCATTTCTCTGATCTCCACATTGGTAATGGCTACCACCCCTAGCCCCGGTTCTCTCAAAGGAATAGGGGCTTTTCTTTTTTATCTGCCCTCAAGAATTATATACCTGCTCGCTGTGCCTTCTTTTTCTCTACTCTAAGCTAAGCAACCCTCCTTGCTACCCTTATTTTTATGAACTTAATAGTTACCCTTTGCACGCTTTATATTGCTGTGCGTGTACTACACAGAGCGTATCTCTTTAAGCTAGGTATGCGCTTTTCAGCTCTCCCTTTCGACTCAATCTCTTGGTATTCTTAAAGCCTTAACACTGATAGATTTGATAAATATTAGTGTTTATTGATACTTAGGGTTTATCGGCTTGAAATATGCGTGTCCCCGGCAGCAGAAGATGCAACTTTAATCTTATTGTTGGATTTGTGCTCAATATGAGTGCTTGCTTGCATATTTTTTCTTCAAGCCTGCATTTAGGTAATAAAGCTTAATTTTTGCTCAAGGTAATTCATTCACGGTCGTTATAAAAGATACTTTGAGAGAACTACTGGTTTCCGAGACGTCGGATTACCACCTGGGAGTACCGAATACTCCGGACAATCATTAGGAGAACACCACATGGCGGTTAATGTAAATACAAACGTAGCAGCGATGACAGCACAGCGTTATTTGAATAGCGCAACAAGTTCACAACAAACTTCAATGGAGCGTTTGTCATCTGGTTTTAGAATTAATAGTGCCAAAGACGATGCAGCCGGTTTACAAATTTCTAACCGCTTAAATTCGCAAAGTCGAGGCTTGGATGTTGCGGTACGCAATGCGAACGATGGTATTTCGATTGCACAAACCGCGGAAGGAGCGATGAACGAAACGACTAATATTTTGCAGCGTATTCGAGATCTTTCATTGCAATCAGCTAACGGTTCTAACTCATCTTCTGATCGTCAAGCGATTCAAGAAGAAGTCACCGCTCTCAACGACGAATTAAATCGTGTTGCTGAAACCACATCATTCGGTGGTAATAAACTGCTTAATGGTACTTATAATACTAAATCATTCCAAATTGGTTCTGGTAGTGGTGAAGCGGTAATGCTAAGTCTAGCGAATATGCGTAGCGATAATATCCAAATGGGTGGTGAGAGCTATGTAGCTCAAACGGCGAAAGATAAAAGCTGGGGCGTGCCAGAGACAGGGAACGATTTGACGATCGATCTAACCGATAAAAATGGCCAAGCACAAACCATTACTATTCAAGCGAAACAAGGCGACGATATAGAAGAGCTAGCGACTTATATTAATGGTCAAACAGACTTAGTCAAAGCATCGGTAGATGAAGACGGAAAGCTACAAATGTTTGCCGGAAGTAACAAAGTCGATGGCCCATTAACGTTTAGTGGTGGCCTTGCTGGTGAGCTAAACATGGGCGCACAAACGCCACAAACGGTCAGTAATATTGATGTCGGTACGGTGGGCGGTTCGCAACAAGCGGTAGCGATTGTCGATTCGGCATTGAAGTTTGTTGATAGTGAACGTGCGCAATTGGGTGCTTTCCAAAATCGTTTCGACCATGCGATTAGTAACTTAGAAAACATTAATGAAAATGTGAATGCTTCTAAGAGCCGTATTAAAGATACAGATTTTGCCAAAGAAACGACGGCATTGACGAAAGCACAGATTTTAGGCCAAGCGTCTTCATCAGTCTTAGCTCAAGCGAAACAGGCACCACAAGCGGCATTATCACTATTAGGTTAATCATTATAAGATGACCTAATAACAAAAAAACCCAGTCAAAAGACTGGGTTTTTTATATGGTGCGGAAGGGGAGACTTGAACTCCCACACCTTGCGGCGCCAGAACCTAAATCTGGTGCGTCTACCAATTTCGCCACTTCCGCATAATTCTTTATAGATAAATTGATCTAGATAGACGTATCAACTTATCGTTGTAATAAAATGGTGGCTACGACGGGATTCGAACCTGTGACCCCATCATTATGAGTGATGTGCTCTAACCAACTGAGCTACGTAGCCAAACATAAATAATGGTGCGGAAGGGGAGACTTGAACTCCCACACCTTGCGGCGCCAGAACCTAAATCTGGTGCGTCTACCAATTTCGCCACTTCCGCACGAATTTTTATAGATAATTTGACTAGGATAGACAATATCAAATCATCGTTGTAATGATGGCAGGTCTACCTGGATTCGAACCAGGGAATGACGGCATCAAAAGCCGTTGCCTTACCACTTGGCGATAGACCTACAGTGACAGCATACGCTATCAAAATAATGGTGCGGAAGGGGAGACTTGAACTCCCACACCTTGCGGCGCCAGAACCTAAATCTGGTGCGTCTACCAATTTCGCCACTTCCGCACGAATTTTTATAGATAATTTGACTAGGATAGACAGTATCAAATCATCGTTGTAATGATGGCAGGTCTACCTGGATTCGAACCAGGGAATGACGGCATCAAAAGCCGTTGCCTTACCACTTGGCGATAGACCTACAGTGACAGCATACGCTATCAAAATAATGGTGCGGAAGGGGAGACTTGAACTCCCACACCTTGCGGCGCCAGAACCTAAATCTGGTGCGTCTACCAATTTCGCCACTTCCGCACGAATTTTTATAGATAATTTGACTAGGATAGACAGTATCAAATCATCGTTGTAATGATGGCAGGTCTACCTGGATTCGAACCAGGGAATGACGGCATCAAAAGCCGTTGCCTTACCACTTGGCGATAGACCTACAGTGACAGCATAACGCTATCAAAATAATGGTGCGGAAGGGGAGACTTGAACTCCCACACCTTGCGGCGCCAGAACCTAAATCTGGTGCGTCTACCAATTTCGCCACTTCCGCACGAATTTTTATAGATAATTTGACTAGGATAGACAGTATCAAATCATCGTTGTAATGATGGCAGGTCTACCTGGATTCGAACCAGGGAATGACGGCATCAAAAGCCGTTGCCTTACCACTTGGCGATAGACCTACAGTGACAGCATACACTATCAAAATAATGGTGCGGAAGGGGAGACTTGAACTCCCACACCTTGCGGCGCCAGAACCTAAATCTGGTGCGTCTACCAATTTCGCCACTTCCGCACGAATCTTATAGATAAACTGACTAGGATAGACGTGTCAATTTATCGTTGTAAAATGGTGGCTACGACGGGATTCGAACCTGTGACCCCATCATTATGAGTGATGTGCTCTAACCAACTGAGCTACGTAGCCATCTTTTGAGCGAGACACTATAATATAATCTCGACTTAAGTTCCAATGCTTTAACATTAAAACTTTAAATATTGGCAGGTCTACCTGGATTCGAACCAGGGAATGACGGCATCAAAAGCCGTTGCCTTACCACTTGGCGATAGACCTACAGTGACAGCATAACGCTATCAAAATAATGGTGCGGAAGGGGAGACTTGAACTCCCACACCTTGCGGCGCCAGAACCTAAATCTGGTGCGTCTACCAATTTCGCCACTTCCGCATCTTTCCTAAAAGCTCTATGTAAAGCGCTTAGGAAATGGTGGCTACGACGGGATTCGAACCTGTGACCCCATCATTATGAGTGATGTGCTCTAACCAACTGAGCTACGTAGCCATTCCTATTTATTGCTCTCAACTCAATGTTGCCTTATTGCTGAGAACGGTGCGCATTATGCGGATATGACCGTGTACCGTCAACCGTTTTTTTGAATAAATCCCTTTAAAATGACCGTTCGAAGTTTTTTTAAGCAAAGAGGCGTGTTTATGATCAAAACCTGCTCTTAAAACGGCGGATTTATCGCTTAGACTTTAAAATAATTACGCATTTTATTGTGAGGGATAAAACAAAAAAGTCAGCACGTTGGCTGACTTTTTATCAAGTAGAAGGGCAACTACACATTAAAACGGAAATGCACGACATCACCATCTTTTACGATGTAGTCTTTACCTTCTAAACGCCATTTACCTGCGTCTTTCGCTCCGCTTTCGCCTTGGAACTGAATAAAGTCATCGTAACCCACGACTTCAGCACGAATAAAACCACGTTCAAAATCCGTGTGAATTTTACCTGCAGCTTGCGGGGCTGTCGAACCAATAGGAACGGTCCAAGCACGAACTTCTTTGACACCTGCGGTGAAGTAAGTCTGTAGATCAAGCAGTTCATAGCCTGAACGAATCACACGGTGTAATCCTGGTTCTTCAATACCGAGGTCAGCCAAGAACTCATCGCGTTCTTCGTCATCAAGTTCTGCCATTTCCGATTCAATTGACGCGCAAACCGGAACGACGACCGCATTTTCCTGTTTTGCATGTTCACGGACAGCATCAAGGTAAGGGTTGTTATCGAAGCCATCTTCATTGACATTAGCAATGTACATGGTTGGTTTTAACGTCAAGAAGTTTAAGTAACCAACAGCTGTGAGTTCTTCTTTGCTGAGCTCAACGGTACGAGCAGAACCACCTTCAGTGAAAACAGGTAGGAGCTTTTCTAGCACAGACATTTCAAACTTCGCGTCTTTGTCGCCGCCTTTGGCCTTTTTAGCTTGACGCTGCATCGCGCGTTCACAGCTATCTAGATCGGCCATTGCAAGCTCAAGGTTGATGACTTCAATATCTTCTAGTGGTGAGACTTTACCTGCAACGTGCACAATGTTTTCGTTTTCAAAACAACGCACAACGTGGCCAATCGCATCAGTTTCACGGATGTTCGCAAGGAACTTGTTACCTAGGCCTTCACCTTTAGAAGCACCAGCTACCAAGCCTGCAATATCAACGAATTCCATCGTGGTAGGTAGAACACGTTCTGGATTGACGATGTCTGCTAGAGCAGTTAAACGTAAATCTGGAACAGGGACGACGCCTGTATTGGGTTCGATAGTACAAAACGGAAAGTTTGCTGCTTCGATACCTGCTTTAGTAAGCGCATTAAAAAGTGTTGATTTACCTACATTTGGCAAACCTACAATGCCACATTTAAAACCCATGACTATAACCTTATTCAGCTTTGAACGTGTGTAAGCGGTTTTGTGCTTTTGTTAGACCATCTTTTAACAGAATGTCGAGGCTGCGAACGGACTCATCTACCACGGCATCTAAGCACTCCTGTTCTTTAGGAGGTGCTTTGCCTAACACATAGCCAGCTACTCTATCTTTATGCCCAGGATGGCCTATGCCTAACCTGAGGCGGTAAAACTCTTTATTATTACCCAATTTGGAGATCGTATCTTTTAGGCCATTATGACCACCATGACCTCCTCCTTGTTTGAATTTCGCCACACCGGGAGGAAGATCTAATTCATCATGAGCGATCATGATTTCTTCCGGTGCAATCTGGTAAAACTTCGCCATAGCGGCAACAGCCTTACCAGATAAATTCATATAAGTGGTTGGAATCAGTAACCGGAGGTCCACGCCATTCACCATAATGCGAGCAGTTAAACCAAAAAATTTCGGTTCACTCTTGAATGTCACGTTATGCACACGAGCAAGTTCTTCCACCACCCATGCTCCGGCATTATGGCGAGTGCGAGTGTATTCTGATCCAGGATTGGCTAATCCGACTAATAATTTGATTGGTTGACTCAAGGTGTTGGTCCCTTCGTAAACGAAAAAGCGCCGTATGATAGCACAGAACCACTTCGTGGTGCGAGATTGTCTGTACACATATAAAAAAAGCGCCTCATCCAATGATAAGGCGCTTAAATTTATTCACAGAGATATTTAAGCATTAAACATCGCTGAAATAGATTCTTCGTTGCTAATACGACGAATAGCTTCAGCAAGCATGGTCGATAAGGTTAACTGGCATACTTTGCCGGTTGCCGCCATTTCTTTGCTAAGCGTGATCGAGTCGGTAACGATGACTTGATCAAGAACCGAATTTTTGATGTTTTTGGCAGCATTACCAGAGAAGATCGCGTGGGTTGCATAAGCAAATACTCGCTTAGCTCCACGGTTTTTCAATGCTTCAGCCGCTTTACACAGTGTACCACCGGTATCGATCATGTCATCGACAATGATGCAGTCACGACCTTCTACGTCACCAATGAGGTTCATGACTTCAGAAACGTTAGCACGCGGACGGCGTTTATCGATAATGGCTATGTCAATATCACCCATTGCTTTAGCGGTAGCACGAGCACGTACCACACCGCCTAAATCTGGCGACACAACAACTGGGTCGACAAGTCCACGGACTTGCATGTCTTCTAGGAGAACTGGCGTACCGAAGATATTATCAACGGGAACATCAAAGAATCCTTGAATTTGTTCTGCATGAAGGTCTATGGTTAACACACGGTCAACGCCCACATTAGAAAGAAAATCTGCAACAACTTTTGCCGTAATTGGCACACGAGCAGAACGAACACGACGGTCTTGGCGTGCGTAACCGAAGTAAGGGATAACAGCGGTGATACGTCCAGCTGAAGCACGGCGCATTGCATCAATCATTACCACCAGTTCCATGAGGTTATCATTGGTTGGGGCGCAGGTAGATTGAATAAGAAAAACATCGCTACCACGTACATTTTCATTGATTTGTACCGCGACTTCACCATCAGAAAAACGGGAAACGGTAGCATCACCAAGGGAAATATAGAGACGATCAGCAATACGTTGGGCTAGTTCAGGTGTGGCATTACCAGCAAATAGCTTCATATCAGGCACGGTGGAAACCTCAGGGTTGCGTCCAGTTTTAAATAGAAAGGGTCTTGGCTGTTTGGTAAACAGCCAGTGCTTCTTTCAACGGCGATGTATTTCGCCCTTGCGCGATAAACGCTGAAACACTATTAGTATCAAGTTTAGCAAGAGCAGTATGGGCTTGTTCAGCGCTAGAAAATTCCGCGAAAATGCAAGATCCAGTACCAGTCAACCTCGACGGCGCATATTGTAGCAGCGATGAAAGTTTATTATCAACCTCTGGGTACAGTAATCGGACAATTTTTTCGCAATCGTTTTCGTAAGGAGCCGCCAAAAGCTGTGAAAGTGAGCGTTTAGGTGTGCTTCGTGGTAAATCAGGATGAGTAAAAATATCTTTGGTAGCAATCGACACATTTGGACGTATGACAAGATACCAAGGTTCATTAGGGGTAACGGGGGTGAGTTGTTCACCCACGCCTTCTGCAAATGCTGCCAAACCTCGAATAAACACGGGAACATCGGCACCCAGTGCCAGTCCTAATTGGGCAAGCTCATCGTCACTGCAGCCAGTCCCCCATAAATGATTCAATGCAACGAAAGTGGTTGCCGCGTTAGACGAACCGCCGCCAATCCCGCCTCCCATTGGTAATCGCTTCTCAAGTTCAATATGAGCACCTAGTTGGCATTGCGTATACGTTTGTAGAGAGCGTGCCGCGCGATAAATCAGATTGTCTTCAAGCGGCACATTAGGCAGTGCAGGGCTTAGTGTAATCTCAGAGTCTGACGTAGAGGTGATAGTCAGTTGATCGCCGTGGTCTAAAAACTGAAATAGGGTTTGTAATTCATGGTACCCATTATCTCTTTGACCATTAATGTAAAGAAACAGATTTAATTTTGCCGGCGATGGCCACACAGTAGGCGTGTTTGTCATTACTTAACGGTCCATTTTGCAATTACAATACGTAGTTTTACTTGCCCTTGAGTTAAGGATAAGCGCTTAGGAAGAGGAATGGTGCTCTCTTGATAAGGGAATGGTTCGTAATCGGTATAATTGACTAACCAGCGCTTATTATCGACTGTCGTGATCAGCGAACCCAGCGTGTTATGTTGATTAAGAATGTGATCATCTGAATCATTTGGTAATCCTAATACCCATTTTTGTAGAGGTAAAATCGGTAAACGAAGTCCGGTTAAGCGCGCTACTAGTGCTTGCGCGTCTTTATCGTGAAAAACTTTATCATCATAGGTTTTGATGGTAGAGCCATCTTTAGTTATTGTCAGGTGCAAGAGCGTTTGGCCAAGGAAATTTGTCAGGCGTAAATCAGTATTCTCGCCACGTTTGCGCCATTGGAAATTCATCGACTCTCGTTTTTGAGGGGATATATATCCCATTTTTCCTGAGAGAGAATAGTTATCAATCTGGTTTAAACGACTTTCGTGTGATGACCAGTCAACCTGATAATCGGGCGCTTTGCTCACTGAACTACACCCTGCCAGTAGTAAGATCAGTGAGAAAACTAGAGTAATACGTTGGGTGACAAATCTCATATTATACATTGTGTCCTTTGTGATGTGATATCTCGTCATTATGAATACTATAGCGTGTCTCGGTGGATGCTATAGAGGAGTTTGGCCATTGATTACCATCAGTAACTAATTGATCACGTCAATATTAATGTGGTGAATATTCGTGTTCACTGATTTATTTCTATAATTTTGTCTTTAAACTATACCATTGATGTCAGGACGTGGTGAAAAACAAATTTGATTAGGCTTTCATTCGCCGAGGTCATCAAGTAAAATTCGGCTCTTGATCAATGTTCTTACCTGAGAATTCTCTATCAAATGTCTTTGCTTTCTATTGGAATAAACCACAACACTGCTCCTGTTGAACTGCGTGAAAAAGTTGCTTTCGGTCCTGATAAACTGAAAGATGCTTTGTCGCAGCTATCAAACAGTGCGTATGTGAATGGGGGAGTCATCGTATCGACCTGTAATCGTACGGAGCTATACTGTGACGTTAAAGGAACCAATAAGAACAAGCTTATAGATTGGTTATCCAGCTTCCATGATGTTGCTCCTGAAGACATTAAACCCAGTTTATATGTACATGAAGAGCAGGCAGCGATTCGGCATTTGATGCGGGTATCGTGTGGATTGGATTCCTTAGTGTTAGGTGAACCACAAATTTTGGGGCAGGTAAAACAAGCGTATGCGGACGCTAGAGAGCATGAGTCTGTCGATCCGGCAATTGAAAAATGGTTTCAAAAAGCCTTTTCGGTTGCAAAACGTGTCCGTACGGAAACAGACATCGGTGGTAATGCCGTATCGGTTGCTTATGCGGCATGTACCCTCGCTAAGCACATCTTTGATTCATTAAAAGATGCGACTGTATTACTTGTCGGCGCTGGTGACACAATTGAACTTGTGGCGACACATCTTGTTAGCCATCAATGTAAACGCATTATCGTTGCCAACCGAACGCGAGAGCGTGGTATGTCTTTAGCTGAAACCGTCGGTGGTGAAGTGATTGCGTTAAATGAAATCCCAGAGCACCTCGCCAGTGCGGATATTGTGATCAGTTCTACCGCCAGTCCTCTACCTATTATTGGTAAAGGAATGGTTGAAGCTGCTGTAAAAGCCCGTCGTCATAAGCCCATGTTGATTGTTGATATTGCGGTGCCGCGTGATGTCGAATCACAGGTAGGGGATTTAGACGATGTGTATTTGTATTCCGTCGATGATTTGCAGTCCATTATCGATAGTAATATGGCGCAACGAAAAGTCGAAGCCGTGCAAGCAGAAACGATTGTCAGTGAAGAAAGTGCCGAATTTATGGCATGGATGCGCTCCTTGCAAGCGGTAGATAGTATTCGCGAATATCGTAAGAATGCTAACGATATTCGCGAAGAGCTATTAGCGAAAAGTGTGCAAGCATTAGCGTCTGGCGCGGATCCGGAAAAATTGTTAATTGAACTCAGCAATAAATTGACGAATAAATTGATTCATGCACCAACACGCGCGCTGCAAGCAGCTGCCCAACAAGGTGAACCTGCGAAGTTAGCGACGATACGACACAGTTTGGGTCTTGATGACCCACAATAAGATATCAATTTTAACGTAAAGAAGAGACTATGAAAGCGTCGATTTTAGTAAAGCTTGAAACCCTAGTAGAACGATACGAAGAAGTACAACACCTCTTGGGTGATCCCGGTGTTATTGGGGATCAAAATAAATTCCGTGCTCTATCAAAAGAGTATTCTCAGCTAGAAGAAATTACAAAATGCTTCCAAGCTTATCAACAAGCCCAACAAGACTTGGACGCAGCTCAAGAGATGGCCAACGAAGATGACGCGGAAATGCGTGAAATGGCTGCAGAAGAAGCGAAAGAAGCACAACAGTTAATTGAAAAATTGGCGGCGGACTTGGAAGTACTGTTACTTCCTAAAGACCCAAATGATGATCGTAACTGTTTCTTAGAAATCCGTGCGGGCGCGGGCGGTGATGAAGCGGGAATTTTTGCCGGTGATTTATTCCGTATGTATAGCCGTTTTGCCGAAAAGAAAGGGTGGAAAATCGAAGTGATGTCAGCGAGTGAAGCTGAGCACGGGGGCTATAAAGAAATGATTGCTAAAGTCGCGGGTGAAGGCGTATACGGCGTTTTAAAATTTGAATCCGGCGGGCACCGTGTACAACGCGTACCGGAAACCGAATCACAGGGCCGCGTGCATACTTCAGCATGTACCGTTGCAGTGATGCCGGAAATTCCAGAAGCCGAGGTGCCAGAGCTACGTACGGGTGATTTACGCATTGATACCTTCCGCTCATCTGGCGCTGGTGGTCAGCACGTCAACACGACTGATTCTGCCATTCGTATTACTCACTTGCCAACGGGTATCGTGGTTGAGTGTCAGGATGAGCGCTCTCAGCATAAAAACAAAGCCAAAGCGATGGCAGTATTAGCAGCGCGTATTGCGAAAGCAGAAGAAGAAAAACGTGCAGCTGAAATCTCGGATACACGTCGTGACTTGCTTGGGTCTGGTGATCGTAGTGACCGTATTCGTACTTATAACTATCCGCAAGGTCGTGTTTCAGATCATCGAATCAACTTAACGGTTTATCGTCTTAATGAAGTGATGGGTGGCGATTTACAGACTCTGATCGATCCGGTTATTCATGAGCACCAGGCTGATCAATTAGCCGCTTTGGCTGAGCAACAGTAATTCATGACTCAAACCATTGATGCTGTATTAAAGCAGGCAACACAACACCTTGCCGCCAGTGGCAGCGAATCGCCGTCTTTAGACGCGGCGGTTTTGCTGTGTCATGCACTTGATAAGCCTCGTTCTTATTTATTTACTTGGCCAGATAAAGTGCTCAGCGTTGCTGAACAAACACAATTTAATACATTGTTAGATAGGCGCCTTGCTGGGCATCCGATAGCCCACATCACAGGAGAGCGTGAATTCTGGTCGTTATCATTGCAAGTCTCGCCAACGACGTTAATTCCTCGTCCAGACACAGAACGTTTAGTAGAAGTGGCACTTGAACTGCCCGAGCTTCCACAAGGCAGTATTTTAGATTTGGGGACAGGAACAGGAGCGATTGCGCTCGCTTTAGCATCTGAATGGCCTCAACGAACGATTATGGGTGTGGATATACGTAGTGAAGCTCAGCAGTTGGCATCTAATAATGCGCAACGATTAGGGTTTAATAATGTCACTATCAAGCAAGGCAGTTGGTTTGCCCCTATTGAAGCTGGTACGAAGTTTGCTTTGATTGTCTCTAATCCGCCTTACATTAAAGAAAATGATCCTCACCTTGAGCAAGGTGATGTACGCTTTGAACCGAAAAGCGCTCTTGTCGCACAGGATCAAGGGCTTGCTGACATTGCTTATATTAGTGACCAAGCTCGGCAATACTTCGTAGAGGGTGGGTGGCTTGTATTTGAGCATGGTTATGACCAAGGATTGGCAGTGCGTCAGCAGTTAGTTATGCTGGGTTATCAAGAGGTACGTACTGAACAAGATTATGGTGGCCAAGATAGAGTCACATTGGGTCGCTTTGTAACTAAATAGGATAAACTATGTACGAGATTTTTAAGCAAATACATTTATCGACCATCGCCATTAGTGTGACACTACTGACCGTAAGGTATATTCTAATGATGATGGATTCTCCCAAACTTAATTATAAGTTTTTAAAAGTTTTCCCACATATTAACGACACCGTATTATTGCTCTCTGGCGTGGTATTGGTTTTTATTACAGGCTTTGTTCCCTTTACTGCTGCGGCGCCTTGGATGGCAAGTAAGCTCATGTGTGTGGTGGCTTACATTGCGCTGGGCTTATTTGCGCTGAAATTGGGACGCAACAAATTACTCAGAACGTTTGGTTTTCTGGGCGCGTTAGGTTGGTTAGCGATGGCTGGCAATATTGCCGTGACTAAAGTACCGATGTTTTTTAATTAAGTAATAGAGTAGCAAAGTAATGTTATTGAATTTATCTGATGATGATTTTGATGAAATGGAGCTAGTTGAAGGAGCCTTGGTGCTAAATGAAGCCATTGATCCCGATACGAAAGTTACGTGGGCGAAAGAGGAATTAGCTCGTTTAGTTGATGAAGCTAAACATACATTAATTGCTCATACTGATGGACCATCACGCCTAGATGCTTTCTTACACTTGTTTTATAAACAGTGGGGTTTTAAAGGCGATCAAGAAGCCTATTATGATGCCAATAATGCGTTTATGGATAAGGTATTAGAGAGTCGTAAAGGGGTTCCGGTCAGTTTAGGCGCTTTGTTACTATACTTCGGCGCTGAATTAGACTTTCCTTTTGAAGCGGTTAATTTCCCTACCCAGTTCTTGATAAAAGTTGTCTGGCCAGAAGAGTCGGTTCACTATATCAACCCATTTTCAGGTGAAGAGGTGTCACAACATACTCTACAAGCGTGGTTAGTTGGACATAAAGGCCCGCTTAGCCAATTAAAACCTGATCATTTGAAAACGGCCGATCATGCGACCATTATCGGCCGATGGTTGGCATTACTAAAAAATGCCTTATTACGTGAAGAGCGTTATACCTTAGCCCTGCGCTGCACGGATCTTGCTCTTGTCTTTGTTCCCGATGATCCTTATGAGATTCGGGACCGCGGATTTATCTATCAGCAATTAGATTGTCATCAAGTTGCGGTATCGGATTACCAATACTTTATCGATCAGTGTCCAGATGACCCTGCGGCTGAATTATTAAAAACTCAAGTGAATGCTTTAAGTCACGATCACGTGACGGTTCACTAATCATAATAGAGAGAACACAATGGAACAAAAGATCGTTCATGTTGGTGACATTCCGGTAGCTAACGATAATCCATTCACGTTATTTGCGGGAATGAATGTTTTAGAATCTCGTGACATGGCTATGCGCATCTGTGAGCATTATGTGAAAGTGACTGAGAAACTGGGCATTCCTTACGTATTCAAAGCCTCTTTTGACAAAGCGAACCGTAGCTCAATTCACTCTTATCGTGGCCCTGGTTTGGAAGAAGGCTTAAAAATCTTTCAAGAGATCAAAGAGACGTTTGGCGTTAACATCATTACTGATGTGCATAACGAAGAGCAAGCTCTGCCAGTTTCCCAAGTGGTGGATGTTATCCAGCTACCCGCATTTTTAGCGCGTCAAACCGACTTGGTTGAAGCAATGGCAAAAACAGGTGCTGTGATCAATGTGAAAAAACCACAGTTCATGAGTCCTGGACAAGTGGGTAACATCGTTGAAAAATTCGCTGAGTGTGGCAATGATAAAATCATTCTGTGTGAACGTGGTTCATGCCATGGTTACGATAACTTAGTGGTGGACATGTTAGGTTTTGGTGTGATGAAAAAAGTCTCACAAGGAAGCCCCATCATTTTTGATGTGACGCACTCACTACAAAACCGCGATCCATCTGGCGCAGCATCCGGTGGTCGTCGTGAGCAAACGGTTGAACTGGCTAAAGCAGGTCTTGCAACTGGTATTGCTGGCTTATTTATTGAAGCGCATCCAGATCCTGATAATGCAAAATGCGATGGCCCATCCGCTTTACCATTAGATAAATTAGAGCCTTTCTTGAAGCAAATGAAAGCACTTGATGACATGATTAAAGGTTTTGAGCATATCGACATTAAATAGTCGCCGCCCATTTCTGCGTCATATACTAACGCCACAGCATTGTCTGTGGCGTTATTGTTAGTGCAGAGGTTAACCCTTTTCATTCATGACGGTGCGTTATATGATTTCTCGACGTAATTGCGTAATGATGAGCGTTTAAAAAGGACAAGTAGTATGACGCCAGCGATCAATCTAGCCAAAAAGTATAAAATATCTCATGTTATTCATCAGTATCAGCATAATCCAAGCAGTGAGAGTTATGGTGAGGAGGCGGCTCAAGCATTAGGGCAAGATGAGAATACTGTATTTAAAACGTTGTTGTTTGCGTTGAATGGTGAAGAGAGGCAATTAGCGGTTGCGGTGATTCCTGTTAATCAACGCCTCAACCTTAAATTGGCAGCGAAAGCGGCAAAGAGTAAAAAAGCGGAGATGGCTAAACCAGAGATTGCCGAGAAAATCACAGGTTATGTGGTCGGTGGGATTAGTCCTTTAGGGCAGAAAAAAGCACTGCCTACTTTTATTCACTCCAGCGCAGAGTCATTGACAACACTGTGTGTCAGTGCGGGTAAAAGAGGGTTAGAAATTGAATTATCACCACAAGATCTTGCGACACTCACGCGGGGGAATTTTGCCGACTTATGTGAGCATGAGCATGGATAGTCGATAGTCATCGATAGATAAGTGGTATAAAAAAGCCCCCAAGGTTGGCTGTCCAACTCGTGAGGGCTTTGAGCATGAGAGACGATTAGCCTATCGAATTAGTCTTCATCGTACTGTGTGCTATCGACAACATGGTTTTCACCCAAATCTTTGGGTAATATTAAATTCAATACAATTCCCACGATGCCACATAGGCTGACACCCTGCAGGTTAAAATTCCCTACACCGAATGCCATACCGCCAATACCAAACACTAGAATCACGGCGACAATCACTAAATTACGTGATTTGTGAAGATCCACATTGTGTTTAATTAGCGAGTTAAGTCCAACGGTAGCAATAGATCCGAACAGCAAGATCATAATGCCGCCCATCACAGGTACTGGAATGGTTTGTAGGAGCGCGCCGAGTTTAGCGACTAATGCAAGTACGATGGCTGTGACAGCGGCCCATGTCATAATCACAGGATTAAAGGCACGCGTTAAGGTTACCGCACCGGTGACTTCACTATAGGTGGTATTTGGTGGAGCGCCTAAACAAGCGGCCATAATCGTCGCCACTCCGTCACCAGTGATGGTGCGATGTAAGCCAGGTTTCTTTAAATAATCTTTGCCTGTTACGTTAGAAATCGCAATCATATCGCCGACGTGCTCCACTGCTGGGGCTATGGCCACAGGAATCATGAACAAAATCGCATTAATATTAAATTCGGGCGCAGAAAAATTCGGGATAGATAGCCAAGCTGCTTGATGTACTGGCGTGAAATCGACCACTCCGAAATATAATGACATGATATAACCGACTAAAATACCACCACAAATCGGGATTAGGCGGAAAAAACCTTTGGCAAATACGCTGATGATAATAGTGGTGATAAGTGACGCTAACGCTATCCATATTGCGTAGTCACCATTGACGAGCTGAGTGCCACCATCACCGGACTTACCCATTGCCATGTGGACAGCGGATGGTGCTAAGCCTAGGCCAATCACCATAATGACCGGGCCAACAACCACTGGGGGTAATAATGTATGGATGAAGCCAACGCCACGCACTTTAATAACCGCCCCGAGTATGACATAGACGAAGCCTGCGGCAACGAGTCCACCCATCGTTGCCGCAATACCAAATGTGTGTGTCGAGTAGGTGATAGGCGCAATAAAGGCGAAAGAAGATGCAAGGAAAATTGGCACGGAACGGCGAGTGATAATTTGAAATAAAAGGGTGCCCGCTCCCGCCCCAAATAGTGCAACGTTAGGATCTAATCCCGTTAATAGTGGAACAAGAACCAGTGCACCAAATGCTACAAATAACATTTGTGCGCCAATAATGGCATTTTTCATCGTATTTTCCCTGATGCTAAAAAAATTTTGCAGATTTTATCACTTCTGTAATCGATTACCATATGCGATCAGTATAAAAATATCGGCTTTTTAGCTGTGTTGGTGAGAAAAAGGCGGAGAAAAAGAGAATTTTGACGCTATCCTGAAGACCATCCCTTGCTCGGGGTTCGATACTTGCTTATCATCAAACCTCATGAATAGGGAACGATAGAATGTTATGCGCTATTTAGCTTTATTGTTAATAGGTTTCATGTCACTGCCTGCTGCTGCAGTGACCAAGGTGGATCTGTATCACACGCAAGTGACAGTGGACCCGCAAAGTGGTCAATCCGATAACCAAATTCGTATCCAAGGTATGGAGCAGGTATTGGTTCGTGCCACAGGTTCTAAGTCTGCGTTGCAAAATAGTGTGGTAAAGAAAGCTCTTAACCATAATAGTCAGTATCTCACCCAGACGAGCAGCACCAATAACGACCAAGGGCAAGAAGTGGTTAAGCTAGGTTTTAGCCCGGTACATATCCATAAATTGCTGACCCAAGCTCAATTACCGTTTTGGCCAGAACAGCGCCCGACTATTTTGGTGTGGTTAGTTAAAGACACCGATTATGATCGCCGTATTATCTGGGAGCATAGTGCTTCAAAGCTGTTACAGAATATGCATAAAGAAGCGACGGTTCGTGGGTTACCGTTGACGGTTCCTGTAGGGGACTTTTCTGATGTCACCGATTTGTCGACGACAGATTTATGGGGCGGGTTCACTGATGCTATCGGCAAAGCCAGCGCGCGTTATCCAACAGATGCGATTATGGTGGTTCAAGCTGAAGGGGATGACCTGCATTGGACACTATACGATCAATCGGCGCATGAATTACAAGATGACTTTAAAGAGCCAATTACGGGGCAAGCAAGCGGCGATGAAGCGATAAATATTATGGTTGATACTATTAGTGACTATTACGCTAAACAAGGTGCCGTGAAGGTCGCTGAACAATCGTCTCAATCATTGTCTGCAGATTTTAGTCATGTGACTAAAGCTCAAGATTTCTTTAACATCGAGAAAATGCTGACTTCATTAAGCTCCGTCGCGTCAGTAAGCGTACAACATATTCAAGGTGATGATGTGCAATATCGTATCCACTTGTTGACGCAGCCAGAGGTGTTTAAGCAAGAAGTGCTACGCAATAGCATGGTACAAAGTTCTGATGAGCAGAGTGGTTGGATGACCGTAGAAGATGTTCCTCAGTTTGCGCAGCAAAATAGCCAAGTCGATGAAACTGGGCTAGCGTCATCGTCAGAGACCGATGATAAGTCGGCAATGACGATAAACTCTGGAGGTTCGCAGTCACTTGGTGAAACGTCATCAGAAGAAAGCCAAGACACACAACCAGCAACTCCCACTATGCCAACAATGCATTTCATTTGGAATGAATAATAGGGATTGGCTAGTACAACAGTAGCTAGCCATAAAGCGTATTACAATACGAAAAGCGCAGCCAATGGCTGCGCTTTTTTATTGCTTAATGGTATTGTCGTTGTAAAGCACGAGTTAAATTGTGCTGAGCCCTTGCATTTGTGAGGCGACTAAAGCAAGACGCCGGCCTAAGCGTTGCGTGAGTGTAATCTCATCTGGCGACAACCCCTCATTATGCCCACTTACATGGCTTGCGCCGTAGGGTGTTCCCCCATGACGAGTGCTATGCAATACGGGTTCTGAATAGGGAATACCTAATATCATCATGCCATGATGGAGCAAGGGCAACATCATAGTATTTTGTGTCGTTTCCTGTCCGCCGTGCAAACTGGACGATGATGTAAACACGCACGCGGGTTTATCAATGAGATCGCCGCCAACCCATAGCGATGTTGTTTGATCCCAAAAGTGTTTTAAGGGGGCTGACATATTACCGAACCATACCGGACTGCCCATGGCGAGGCCATCACATGACTTTAGCTCGGCCATCGTTAACACTGGATCCAAAGCTTCATGCTGGTGGTCATCAAACTCAGCAACCGTGCGCAGTAATGCTTCACACCCGTTGACGGATTCAACACCACGCGCGATATGCCGAGCAAGAGTCCGTGTACTGCCATGACGACTATGGTACAGAACAACGACTTGTGTACTCATAGAATCTCAAGAACATTTTCAGGTGGACGGCCGATACGAGCTTGTTCCCCATTAACAACAATTGGGCGTTCCATCAATTTAGGGGTTTCGGCCATCGCGTTAAATAGCGCTTCATCGCTAATAGACTCATCACCAAGGTTTCGGCTTTTATAAGCGTCTTCTTTGGTTCTCATCATTTTACGTACGCTATCTAAGCCAAGTTTGGCGAATAATGTTTTCAGCTGCTCTGCCGATAGGGGCGTGTCTAAATACTTCACTACTTGTGGTTGTATATTATTCGCTTCCAGTAGCACTAAGGTCTCACGGCTTTTTGAACATCTTGGGTTATGATAAATAACGACTGACATAGTATCTTCCTATCCCTTTAATTTTTCTGTAATGCTGTAAAACGATCACGTTGAACGAGCAATTGATCAATACGGGCATCGTAACGCGCTTGTTCGAGACTGCCCAGCTTAGCGAGTTGACTCGCTTGAGTATAGTATTGAATGGCTTTTGTCCACTGTGCTTTTAATGCCAATATTTCTCCACGAGCGGCTAATACCTCTTGTTCATTACCCAAACGGCTATTGGCTTTTGATAATAAATCCCAACCATTGACGTCACTAGGGTGTGTATGAGTATAGCGTTGCAGTACATGGATAGCTTGCTGGAAATTCTTCTCCTCGTATAAAACATTAGCGTAATTAATCAAGAGAATGGCGTTCTTGGGATTATTTTCAAGTGCATTGCTCAGCATCGTCTGTGCTTGTTTGCCTTCCTTTAGTGCTAAATATAAGTCGCTCATGGCATCTAGGTAAAAAGGATTATCCGGGTCTTGCTTCCATAATGGCATTAACAGATTTTTTGATTGGCTAAGCTTATCAGTATCAAGGTAAACTAATGCTTGACCGTAATCGAATGCTGGCTTCATTGCGGTTGGCGCATTTTTTTTATGACGAGAAAACCAATCTAAAGCAGACTCTGTTTTTAACCCGCTATAGCGTGCAATAACACGAGCCTTAGCTAAATAAAATGATAACGAGGGCGCTGGATGATGGGGCTGATATTGCTGGGCTCTCTGGCGCGTATCGGTTATTCGTGATTGTGGTAATGGATGAGTCAATAGCATTTGTGGTGGCTTGGATGAATAACGATATTGCGCCGCTAAACGGCTGAAAAAATTCGGCATTGCCATGACATTAAATCCCGATTTTTCAAGTGTTCGCATCCCGAAACGATCCGCTTCTTGCTCATTACTGCGCGAGTAATTCAATTGCCCTTGAATATGCCCGGCCATTGTTGCATTGATCGCTGCAATACCTGCCTGAGGTGAAGCGATGGCTAGCAGTAAGGAACCGGCTATCGCGGCAACGGTTGCCGGTGTATTACGCGCTTCATCTTCCATGCGACGTGCTAAATGTCGCTGAGTAATGTGCGATATTTCATGTGCCATCACTGAGGCTAATTCACTTTCTGAATGGGTATGCAAAAATAACCCAGAATGCAAAGCGACATGCCCTCCAAAAAAGGCAAACGCATTGATGACGTGGTTATTGATGAGAATAAACTGGAATGGCGTTTTGACATTATCAGCATGCGCAACTAAACGATGTCCTAAATCATCAAGATATTGATTCATGACCGGATCATTAATAATAGGCTGTGTTGCCCGCAAGATGCGCATATAGGCATCGCCATATTGCAATTCTTTGCTTATCGATAGGGTAGAGCTAGCGACGGTGCCCATATCAGGTAGATCTGTACGATTAGGCTCGGCCATGCTTGATTCGGCAGGCAGAATCGACAAAGCAGAGGCGAGACATAAGCACAGCAATGAACGCTTTGTTTTGATAAACATCATGCTATAGAGAGCTCCTAAAACAACTGATTTTAAGACCATGGGGCTCAAAAAAGGTTTCTTTGATAACACCATAGGCTGACTTGTTTGAAATAGAGAAAGCATTCAGTGTTTCCCCATAGTAAACACGATACAATGCGATATAGCGTTAACCCGAGTCACTCGTATGGGCGTTGGTGCGGTTGACTGCGCTGACACCTATCATAATCATTCAACGAATAAATGAAACCATGAGAGTATGTTTTTATAACACTTTTATTGGATTTTTTGTCGACATTGATTAGGTAGCTTAGTAAGTTACGATGCTTGTTCGTGACAGAGCGAAGTAAAAACGTTTTTCATGAAGGGCATGGTATCGAATACAGGAGTATAACCACATGCTAGAACTGGTCCAAAGTTGGTATAAAAGACGATTTTCTGACCCTAATGCAGTGAGCTTATTAGCCATATTGATCATCGGCTTTGTGACTATTTACTTTTTTGGGCATCTTATAGCACCATTATTAGTAGCGGTGGTGTTGGCTTATTTATTGGAATGGCCGGTTATGCACTTACAACGTTGGCATTTACCAAGGACGCCTGCTGTTATCTTGGTGTTACTGGTGTTTATTGGGCTGATGTTATTTGCTCTGTTTGGGTTAGTCCCAACGGTTTGGAAACAAGTGGCTAATTTAGTTAATGATATTCCGAGTATGTATACTGACTTGCAGCGCTTGGTTATGTCGTTACCGAAACGTTATCCTGAGTTAGCAAACTTAGATATTGTTGAGCCTTTAATGGATAATGCAAAAAATAAAGCACTCATGTTTGGTGAGTCGGCATTAAAGGGGTCGTTATCATCACTGATGAGTATTGCCACCTTGGCCGTCTATTTAATTTTAGTGCCACTTTTAGTCTTTTTCATTCTTAAAGATAAGCAACAAATGTTACGTGGATTTGGGCGGATAATGCCACGAAATCGTGTATTAGCCGCGCAAGTATGGAGTGAAATGAATGAACAAATTTCTAACTATATTCGTGGCAAAGCTTTAGAGATCGTGATTGTGGGGATTGCCACCTACATTACGTTTGCTGTTTTGGGGTTACGCTATGCTGTATTGCTCTCTGTTGCCGTTGGCGCGTCGGTATTAATTCCATATATTGGCGCAGCGGTAGTGACAGTACCTGTAGCAATTGTGGGCTTGTTTCAATGGGGATTAACGCCGGAATTTTATACCATGATGATAGTATATGGCGTGGTACAAATCATTGATGGTAATGTCATTGTACCGATTCTATTCTCTGAGGCAGTCAATTTACATCCGGTGGCGATTATTGCCGCAGTATTGATATTTGGCGGTTTGTGGGGTTTTTGGGGAGTGTTCTTCGCAATCCCGTTAGCGACCTTAGTAAAAGCGGTATGGCACGCCTTACCTGCAATAGAAGAAATCAGTTATGCTGAGTCTACATCGGACTAACCACGATTGAATGTGTTGCTATGAGACTAAAAAGCGCCCTTATGAGGCGCTTTTTTATGTCATATTAGATAGGCTGCATACAATACTATGCGTTATCGTTTAAGTAATTTAATACTACTTGATCATGATCTTTGGTTTTAAACTTATTAAACACATGTTCAATATTGCCTTGCTCATCAATAAGGAAACTGGTGCGTACAATTCCCATGTTTTCGCGACCCATGAATTTCTTCAATTGCCATACACCGTATTTTTCACAAACAGCATGATCTTCATCAGAGAGCAGAGTGAAATTCAAATTATCGCGTTCGATAAATTTCGGTAGACGCTTAACGGCATCAATACTAATGCCTAATACCACCACATTATGAGCGTCGAGTTCAGCTTTAATATCGCGCAGCCCTTGCGCTTGCACAGTACACCCTGGGGTCATTGCTTTTGGGTAAAAATAGACGAGAACTTTTTTGCCTGAAAAATCGCTAAGAGAGACAGACTTGCCATCTTGATTGAGTAAGGTAAAGTCAGGGGCTGCTACGCCAGCTTGTAATGTTGTCATCATTGATCCTTTTTAAGCGCTATTTTTAATAAAATTCAGAGTACCAGAGACGTTCAATGTAGAGCAAAGTTGTGCAAACTCAGTTTGTAACTGTACTAGATTATAATCGGCGTTGACCTTAGCACTGAGTGTCATATGAAAATTCTCGCCATTGGCATGAGTCGTGGAAGGGCGATCGGTTTGTGCACTTAGCGCTTCAATGCCAATCTGACGATGGGCAAAAAATGTCGTAATTTTTTCGGCCAGACCAGGGCGATCATCAGACTCTACAAACACTTCAACGATATAAGTATGATTAAGGCCAGACTTTAACTTCGTTCGCTTCATCATGGTGATCAGGCCATGCTCCATACCAAATGCAGGTAAGTGCGTTTCAATACGAGATAATTCGCTGGATGAGCCAGAAACCATCATCAAAAGTGAAAACTCTTCGCCCAGTAACGCAATTCGGCTATCGACAATATTAAGGCCAGATTGAGTGATTAGTTGCACGATTTTATTGCAAATACCTGGACGGTCAGTGCCCATGGCGGTAATCACAAGGTGTTGGGTCATCATTTCATCTTCGTCTTGTCGGCTTTACTAAATGGTATCACATAACGCGATGATAGGAAGGACGGTGACGCACCGATTTTATACGGTATTGCAGAGACGGGTTAACCGAGAAATAGCACAAGGCTGACGCAGGTACATAGAGCATTCTGACATACTCTCGTATATGACTTTTATCCATAGCAAATTTTATCGATGAATATTCACAAAATGGTCTGTTTATGCGTGTTTAATCCCTTGTATTGCACAACAACGTTGCAGTACCATGCAATAAGTATTCATCTAGGGAGTTAGACATGTTTTCAGGAAGTATCGTGGCGTTAATCACACCTTTTGAGACCAATGGTGACGTCGATTATGCAGGGCTTAAAAAATTAGTGGATTTTCACGTTGATGCGGGTACTGACGCGATTGTGTCTGTCGGAACAACGGGAGAGTCGGCCACGTTAACGGTGCAAGAACATATCAAAGTTGTTGAAAAGACGATCGAGTTCGCTGCCGGACGTATTCCTGTCATCGCAGGTACGGGGGCCAACGCAACTCATGAGGCCGTGGAATTTTCGCGCGTATTAAATAATAAAGGTCTTGCCGGTTATCTCAGTGTGACTCCATATTATAATAAGCCAACGCAAGAAGGTATGTATTTACATTTTAAAGCGATCTCCGAAGCGACCGATGTACCCGTGATTCTTTATAACGTACCTGGGCGTACAAGCGTCGATATGAAACCGGAAACCGTAGCTCGTTTATCGAAACTGAATAATATTGTTGCGTTAAAAGATGCCACGGGTGATGTTGACCGTGTTGCGCAGCATCGCGCCTTATGCAGTGAAGGGTTTGCATTACTCAGCGGTGATGATGCGACGGGCTTAGACTTTGTCAAAGCTGGTGGTCAAGGTGTTATTTCGGTAACCAATAATGTTGCTGCGAAAGATATGGCAGACATGATGCGCTTTGCTTTAAATGAACAATATGATGAAGCCGATGCAATCAATGATCGTCTGATGCCACTACACAAAGATCTCTTTGTGGAATCAAGTCCAATCCCAGTGAAGTGGGCTGCTAAGCAACTTGGTTTGATTGAAAATGGTGATCTTCGTCTACCTTTGACCGAATTGACTGAACAAGCTCGCCCGATTGTTGCCCAAGCTATTGCTCACGCCAAAATTTAAAGATTGGTTGCTTTCGATTACAATGCCGAGCGATAAAGCCTCGGCAATTTTAGGAGTTTCAATGAAGTGTTCTCGTCAGCTAGTGCTTAGCTCACTGGCTGTGTTAGTTTTGAGTGCTTGTTCAAGCAGTCCTGCAGAAAGACGTCAGGCAAAGGATAGTTTTGCGTATCTAAATGCAAAGGACTTTCATGATTGGACAATGCCAAAAGACGCTCAGTCGCATTATTATCCCAATTATCAGATCCCTCAAGGCGATTATAAAGGTCAAGTTGGGCCGGATGTCGATATTCGTCCTCCGCAGCAAATTTTAAATTTGATTCCTGGAGCACGCGCGCAAGTACAAAATGGTAGCGTGACCTTATGGGTGGTCAAAAAATCCGATGCTGACAGTGCTTGGCAATCCACTCTCGATATGATCGAGAAAGGTAAAGTATCGGTTGTTAAACAGAGTGATAATAACCTCGAAACCAGTTGGATTCGCTGGACATCAAAAGATGAAGACAGTGAAATTGATACGCGATATCACATTCAGCGTGTGGAGGCGAATCATCGTTATGGCATTAAAATATCGCTCATTGATTGGCGTCAAAAAGACAGCGATAAGAAAGCGACTTTGTCACAGCGTCAGCGTTATACCGCCTATATGACGAATCTGATGACGACGCATTACGATGAACAACGTCGTGCTGCCGAGCGTCGTAAAGCGCAAGCTATGGTTAGTAATATTCCTGTAGCGATGGGGACAGACCGCAGTGGTTTACCGGTGATCATCGCTCGTGCACCTTATGATATTTTCTGGCAACGTGTCACGTCGTTATTACCGACACTAGGCTTTAATATTACTGATCGCAATCACTCTCAAGGTACTGTTAAAGTCCGTTATGTCGGTATTGATAGTGATGTTTTGGCTAAGCATAACTTGCAGCCACTTGACTTGGATACGGGCAAGTATACGTTGCTATTGGGTGATTTGAGCAACCGCACCTCGATTAACGTGACAAATGCTAAAGATAAGCCTATCCCTGAAAAACAGATGAAGCAGATAGTCACTGCTTGGAAAGCACTGATTGATAAGTCAGAGCCTGAAAAACAGCAATAATATTTGTCACATCGAATAAAAAAGAGCGCATCAGCGCTCTTTTTTATTGACGTTTTTTTCTCGCTGAGAAGATAATGTAGATGGAGTTGTTGTCTTGGGCTCTTTTGAGCTCGGCGGTGCTTTTTTTGACCATTGATCAAGTTTTATCTTAGAGGTGTACTTCAAAGCCGCAATGTTTCCTATGATGACGCAGAGTACAACCATGATAATGACCCATGGATTAAACAGCAGATCCATAATCTCCCCTTAATCACTGACGTTGATGACATAATCATTATAGATGCTTTGCAGCGACGCGAGGATACTGGTTTTGCCTAACACATCACTGTATCGCAACTCATCAGCCAGTACAGGCAAGGTTAATTGTTGCAAATAGCGGTTTGCTGTTTCACGGTGGCTGATATGCCAAGGCTCAAAGGCAACACCACTTCCTCCTTGCTGATAGGGGAAGTAAAAGCCAAACGTAGTTAGGTTTGTAGATAACCACTGGTAAAACGCCGCTTGATGTCCAGAAAGATATTCCCATGGCTCTAACTGCAATGATCTCTTTTCTGGCAAGGTATTATGGGCATAAACGTCGAAATCAGTTCCCCAATGATGTCGGCTTGCACCGGGTAAAGCCGACCAGCGTAAAATCGCCATTACTTTTTCGTGTTCTGATAATACCTGGCTATCAAGAGGATAGTTATTCGCATCTTTGATAGGCGTTTCACCAGACATTTTACGATTCCAAATCCAACATTGGCGTTCGAATGGACGAAAGCCGCTGGCGATATGGAAGTCATAACCCGCCGCTATCGCCGCTTGTGATAATGCTAAGAGATCTTGATAAACCTCAGGATGCACAAGAAATGATTTCACACCTAAGGTCAATGGCGTTAGATGTTCGTCGGTTTTACCGGTGAGTTGCTGCGGGGTCATCATGGGCCTTACTCTGAGAACAAATGCTTAAGCGTATGTTGATACATATCCGTGAGTTTCTCAAGATCGTCGATGCGTACACATTCATTAACTTTATGAATAGTTGCATTGACCGGTCCCAATTCAACAACTTGAGCGCCCATAGCCGCAATAAAGCGTCCATCCGATGTGCCGCCAGTGGTAAGAAGTTGAGGTGCATCTTTATTCACTTCTTGAACGCCTTTCACCACCGCTTCTAGAAGGTCGCCAGCATCGGTTAAGAATGGGTGACCGCTGAGTGTCCAAGTTAATTCATAGTCTAATTCGTGTTTATCGAGGATATCGGTCACTCTCTGTTTGAGAGAAACATCGGTTGATTCGGTACTGAAGCGAAAATTAAATTGTACGTTAAATTGACCAGGAATAACGTTTGATGCGCCTGTACCCGCGTGCAAGTTTGGGAGCTGGAAGCTCGTGGGCGGGAAGTAATCATTACCCTCATCCCATTGCGTTGTGGCCAGTTCAGTCAGTGCAGGCAGTGCTTGATGAACAGGATTACGAGCAATATGCGGGTAGGCAACGTGGCCTTGGATACCTTTGATAATTAAGTCACCAGTAATGGAACCACGACGGCCGTTTTTGACAACATCTCCGACATATTCGGTGCTCGATGGCTCGCCGACAATACAGAGATCAATGTTTTCTCCACGAGCTTTGAGTGTATCAACGACGCGAGTGGTACCGTTAATAAAGGGGCCTTCTTCATCGGAGGTAATGAGAAAAGCAATAGAGCCTGAGTGGTTAGGGTTCTGTGCGATAAAACGCTCAACGGCTACAACCATACAGGCGAGAGAGCCTTTCATATCAGCAGCGCCACGCCCATATAACATCCCATCTTTGATCGTTGGTTGGAACGGGGGAGTATGCCAATGGTCGAGATTTCCAGCCGGAACTACATCAGTGTGACCGGCAAACACAAATAGTGGCGCATCAGTTCCACGGCGTGCCCATAAGTTAGTGGTATCTTCAAATACCAGCGTTTCTATCTCAAAACCAAGAGCTTTAAGGCGCTCAATCATCACATGTTGGCACCCCGCATCTTCTGGTGTCACGGATTGGCGACTCATGAGGTCAATGGCAAGTGTTAGTACAGGGCTATCTGTCGTCATCCTTGAATTCCTATATTAAGAGAAAAGAGCGGCGTATTGATCGGCTTTAAAGCCAAGATGAAGTTGATCATTAACTTGTAAAATTGGACGTTTAATCATTGCAGGGTTCTCAACCAATAAAGGCGCCGCGGTTTCTGCGGTCAGTGTATCTTTTTGCTCTGGTGTTAATTGGCGATATGTCGTTCCACGTTTGTTTACTACTTGCTGCCAATCAAGTTGATGAAAAAACTGCTGAATCAGAGCTTCATCGACGCCTTGTTTACGGTAGTCGTGAAATTGATAGTCAATACCCGCTTGTTCTAACCATTTACGTGCCTTTTTAATGGTATCGCAATTGGGAATACCATACATGATTACTTTCATAACTATCCTTCTCAAACTGAATGTTTATACAAAATGGATAAATCCTAGCAGGAAGCTCTAACGCTGACAAAAGGTATTCGTATTTAGTGTTGAAGCACAGAAAAACAGCTCAAAAATCGAGTGATTGAATAGTTATTGATCAAACTCAACACAGAGAATCATAAAACAGAAATAATGAAGATATGAAGAGAAAAAAGGAATGAGGTAGGAATGGAATTGAGTCCTGTATTTGCAAGAAGATTATATCTTGCGTTATTGGTGGAATGTTTAGACCGACCTAATGTTCCTAAATTGATTGAAAAAACGGGATGGCCGCGCCGCACGATCCAAGATGTCATTCGTGCATTACCAGGCATTGGGATTGAACTGATGTTTGTGCAAGATGGCCGTCGCCACAATGATGGTTATTACCAATTGTCAGATTGGGGACCATTTGATTGCCAATGGGTATTAGAGCGCGAAGATGATATTGCCCAAGCATTAGGGCTTCATTGAATCAATGCCAGCTTATAGGCTGGCTTATTCTATAAGCCTAAAGGCTATAGTAAAACGAGGTACGATAAAAAGCCTAACCAACTTAGTGCTAATAATGTCCAAGGTAACGCGGAGATGTAAGAATGAGAAGACTGACTTTTTAGGGGCGATTCCATACTATGAGCTGGTTGGGTGTTGGTGCTCTGTTGTTTTTTCTTTTCTTTGTCTGTTTGGCGTTTTTTCTCTTTAAGTTGCTTTTTATACAGCGCAATACCGTGCTCAATACCTTGGGCGATGAGTTTCGTTTGCTCCTTCGTTTGTCCTGGACGTTGAGTCGCTTTAGCCACTTGCATTGCTTCTTGTTGGGTTTCGGGCGACGGACGGGGGGAAGCTTTAGGTTTCATTTATTTACTCCTTTTCTATTAGGTTACCATTAATCAAAATAGGCGCCTAACATCAGATTTTGAGGATGAAAGATTTTGGCAAAAATGCAGAACAAAGCAAGACGTTCATCCACAATCCAGATAAAGTACAGAGCATTGTTTGTCGAGATTTAAAGGGGCCTTGTGCGTTATTCACTTGAGGATTATGACCAGCATGGTTTTTTAAAAACGCCGATCTGGCTATGGTTGACTTGGTTTTGGCTCTCTAAAGCCTGGCTAGTTTTCGTCATGGCAGGGGCAACACGGCACAATGGTGTCGATATTTTAGCATTTTGCTATCCGCAGCGTTCACATTTTTATGCCGAATTAGCGTTAGGTCTTCCTGCGGTCATTATGATGTGGTGTCTTCATTTACGTCATCCTGAGCGAGTTATTATGACTCAATGGATTCATCGTCTTACGCGAAAAGTTACGTTGTTAAGTCTCATCGCTCAAGCGAGCTTGGGTGTATACTATGTCATACTGCAACATGGAAAGTTTGAATGGTTTAATGGTATATCGTTGCTATTTTTATTATGGATGGTGCTATACGTCTGTAATAGCCGTCGACTGAGCGTCTGTTTCCAAATGAACAATAATCATCAAGTTATCTCACCATCAGGTGACACTTTGATAGATAGTAAAGATTAAGTAAGGGTAAACTATTATGTCACAAACCCAGTCTGCAATCGTGCCGGAAACGGGGCCTTTTGCGGTATATGCCATGTTTAATGTGATGGGTAACCATCAGCAAGTACTACAAACGCTACAGTCTATCCCAGCATTGGTTGATGAGATTAATCAACAGCAACCAGATGCGCATTTGGTTGTTAGTGTGTCATTTTCACGGCAATTTTGGCAGCATTTTTCAGCTCCAATCCCTGATGAACTGATTGATTTTCCACAGTTAGGAAAAGATAAAATTATCGCCCCGAGCACAGCAATGGACTTTCTTATCCATGCTCACTCTCAGCGCCATGATCTGCTGTTTTATCTTCTACGTAAGTGCTTAGAACCGATGGCAGAATATGTCACGGTTGTTGATGAGGTTTACGGTTTTCGCTACCTTGACTCACGCGATATGACAGGCTTTATTGATGGTACGGAAAATCCAGAAGGCAACGAACGCCATAATGTTGCTGTGATTAAGGATGGGCCATTGGCCGGCGGAAGTTATGTAATGGTGCAACGCTATGAACACCAACTGCCTGCATGGTCGCGATTGAATGTGTCAGCTCAAGAGAAAGTGATTGGCCGTACCAAAGCTGATTCGGTCGAGTTGGATAATGTGCCTACTGCATCTCATGTCGGCCGAGTGGACATTAAAGAAAACGGACAAGGTCTAAAAATAGTTCGTCATAGTTTACCTTATGGAACGGCGACAGGAGCACATGGTCTATTGTTTTTAGCTTATTGTCATACCGCACATAACTTTCAGGTTTTATTGGAAAGTATGTACGGACATAAAGATAATAAAACCGACCAAATGTTGAGATTTACAACGGCTAAGACTGGCGCGTATCTATTTGCTCCTTCACTAGCAATGCTGCAGCAACTAACCACTAACGTGCGTCATGAATAGATCAGATAAAAGGGCGTTTGCTCTTTTGTCTTATCCGAGTAAGTTAAGGGCCGTCTGCGGCAGTTGCTTTGCTTGAGCTAAAACGGCACTTGAGGCTTGAGAGCGAATTTGAGATTGGGTTAGCTGCGTGGCTTCCTTGGCGAAATCTGTATCACGCAAGCGGCCATTGGAAGCGGTGATGTTTTGGTTGACGGTATTTAAGTTACTAATAGTATGATCAAACCGATTTTGCAGCGCCCCAGCATCAGAGCGGCTATTTCCGACATATTTTAATGCTGCATCAATCACTCCAACGGCTTGTTGTGCGCCACCTACGGTTGATACATCGATATCATCAACCGTAGAGGTGGCCTGTGGTTGTATATCTAATTCTTCAGCGAGAGAACCGTCAATTTCGACGTTGCCATTATGTAAGCTGTTACCAGAAAATAATTGTAGTTGACCGTGTTCATTGACTGATGCTATGACCTTGTTATCTGTTTGCCCATTGATATATGTCGCCAATTGTTCAATGTCATCGCCCGCTTTAGCCGTAATATTGATGCTAGATGCCTCACTACTATCGCCGCTATTAAATGTAATATTTAGTTGAGTTCTGTTTTTCGGTACTTCCCAATTATGGTTAGTTTCTTTTTGTGCTTGAAAATTTTTACCGCCCATCATTGCTGCATCACTACGCATATTCTTTAACGTTAAATTGACGGCTGAACCACTGTCTGTTCCGATCTGAAAAGACTTTGTACCATAACGTCCGTTAAGTAATTGATCCCCGCCAAAAGTCGTTGATTCCGCGATATGGTTCATTTCTTTATTTAGGGCACTTATTTCACCTTGCAGCGCATCGCGATCATCATCATTGTTGACACCATTGGCCGCTTGTAGAGCCAGTGTTCGCATTTGTTGCAATAAATCATTAGTCTCTGACATTGCTCCATCCGCAGTTTGAATAACAGAGATACCATTGTGTGCATTTTGTACTGCGCGATCCAGTCCGCGACTTTGTGATGATAAGCGGGTAGAGAGCTGCAGGGCTGCAGCATCGTCGCTTGCACTTGATAGTCGCGATCCAGAGGCTAAATGAGTCATTGCTTTTGCTTGGCTCTGGGTAGTTTTACTTATCTGATTTCTAGCATTTAATGCGGCAACATTACTACGAATACTAATGGTCACAATCAACTCCGATACAAAAATAAAAGCCGCGCTAAAGCGGTTTGCGTACGTAATACCGGAATAGTAACGGTAGCTGTGAGCTATTCTTTAGTAAAAATTAAAGAAAAATACAATAAAGATGGTTTTGTCTGTTTAATGAGACAAATAAAGAGGTGTTTATACGCAACTAGTTGATTTGTTGTGGTTATTTTTTGTTCTTTTTATTTTTTATAAAACATAAAACCTCATAATGTTGCGTTTAAATAGTATACTAAGCCTCGATTAAATGAGTTATTAAACTAATTTCTTATAAGTTAAGGTTTTATCATTTAAATAAATGATAATTATTGTTTTGTAATTTATTTTTTTAAATTAAAGTGAAAATTGTCATATCGTACATTACGGTATTATTGAGTAGCGTGATTTCGCCGAAGTCTCTCCTTATGCATGATGATTAATATGGTTATCGTTGAGAGCTAACTTGATAAATACGTCAAGGGTCGTGACGAGAAAAGAATGAAATTGATGGTCGTAATACTGAGTATTGACGAGTGATTTTTAGGTGACATGATTAATGACGTTACATAAGTCTTTTAAGGGTTAGTTAGCCAATTAATGGCAGATAGCCATTAAGGAGTAGAAAAGTGGTTAACGATTGCTCACATTATGTTGACCGCTGAGACAAAGTGGTGATGCTTTTTGAACGATATAAATTTGATGGTCTTTATTAGGTATCACTAAATATTTTCTACATTAAAAATATTAATTTAAAATCAATAGGTTAAAATTGGTGATGAGCGCGTATCGTCTGGGGTGGGTAAGTTCGATGCCACGTTTATGTTTTCAGTTTCAATAATAGGCACCTTAACATTAGACAAAGCGTCAGCCTCAATCAGGTAAGCAAACGCCACGCAGCAATAATCTCATGCCTTGTTTATTAAGCGCTTAGGAAGCGCACATTTATCTATTTACTTCTCTTATCTCACCTCGTTAGTTCACCTTGAATTTTCTCTTTGTTTTTATAAGAGAGTGTACGTTTATTGTTCATTTATATGGATTTTTATAAATCTTAGAAAAAAAATTAAAGGTTTAGAATATTAGGTCGTTATAAACAGTAACTTTGAGAGAACTACTTGGTTTTCCGAGACGTCGGAAACCTGCATTACCGGAAAATCAATTGGAGAGATCACCATGGCAGTAAATGTAAATACTAATGTGTCAGCGATGACTGCACAACGTTACTTGAACCAAGCGAACAGCTCACAACAAACCTCTATGGAGCGTTTGTCTTCCGGTTCTAGAATCAACAGCGCAAAAGATGACGCTGCGGGGCTACAAATTTCTAATCGTTTAACATCACAAAGCCGCGGCTTAGATGTTGCGGTACGTAACGCAAATGATGGTATATCCATTGCTCAAACCGCGGAAGGTGCAATGAATGAAACCACCAACATTCTGCAGCGTATGCGTGACCTCTCTTTACAATCAGCAAACGGCTCAAACTCTAAAGATGACCGTGTCGCTATTCAAGAAGAAGTGGGTGCTTTGAACGATGAGTTAAACCGTATCGCGGAAACGACATCATTTGGTGGTAACAAGTTGTTAAACGGTACCTACGGATCTAAATCGTTCCAAATCGGCGCAAGTAGTGGTGAGGCGGTCAACCTTAATCTAAAAGACATGCGCAGTGATAACGCTGAAATGGGTGGAACATCTTACCAAGCAGCGAACGGCAAAGGTCAAGATTGGGAAGTACAAAGTACAGCCAATGATCTAACGATTAATTACACCGATAAAAAAGGCGAAGCACAGACTATTAACATCAGCGCCAAAGAAGGTGATGATATTGAAGAAGTTGCCACTTATATCAATGGTCAAACGGATGCGGTACAAGCCTCTGTTGATGATGAAGGAAGATTGCAAGTTTTTGCCGGCGAAAATAAAGTCAATGGTGACGTGGCATTTTCCGGTGGATTAGCCGATGAACTTGGTTTTCAAGCAGGCCAAAAAGTCACGGTTGACGATATTGATGTGACTTCTGTCGGTGGTTCTCAGGAAGCCGTAGGCGTGCTCGATGCAGCAATGAAATATGTTGACTCGCAACGTGCAAATTTAGGTGCTTTCCAAAACCGTTTTGGTCATGCGATAAATAACTTAGACAACATTAATGAGAATGTGAATGCATCGCGTAGTCGTATCGAAGATACAGATTTTGCGAAGGAAACCACAGCATTAACGAAATCACAAATCTTGTCACAAGCTTCTAGCTCTATATTGGCTCAAGCAAAACAGGCGCCACAAGCCGCATTAAGTTTACTTGGCTAATTTCAAGATATCTTCCACAAAAATCCAGCTTAGGCTGGATTTTTTTTGCACAAAATTTTGATCATATTCACGTTTTGAATGGATTTTAGGTTACTTTATATAAATTATTTAAAGATTTTGATGTTGAAGCCGTTATAAGTGACGAGAGAAATGAGATGTGCTGGAGAGAGGTGAGAGACTCAAAAGCGCATCAACTATCCGCTATAGGAGATCACAATATGGCTATAAACGTTAATTCAAACGTGGCTGCGATGACCGCTCAGCGTTACTTAAATGGTGCCGCTGATAGTTCTCAGAAGTCGATGGAGAGGTTGTCATCAGGTTACCGCATTAACAGTGCAAAAGATGATGCCGCTGGTTTACAAATTTCCAATCGATTGACTTCGCAAAGTCGTGGTTTGGATATGGCAGTTCGCAATGCGAATGATGGTATTTCTATTGCTCAAACCGCCGAAGGCGCCATGAGCGAAAGTACCAACATTTTACAGCGTATGCGAGACCTTGCTCTACAATCATCTAACGGTTCTAACTCGAGTGCGGAACGTGGGGCTATCCAGGAAGAAGTGTCGGCATTGAACGATGAGTTTAATCGTATTGCTGAAACGACTTCTTTTGGTGGTAATCGTCTACTGAATGGTAAGTTTGGCAGTCAATCTTTTCAAATCGGTGCAGATTCTGGTGAAGCAGTAAAGCTAAATATCGGCGATCTACGTTCTGATAGTAAAGATATGGGAGGCGTAGCTTACCGTGCGCAAACGGGCGTTGCTGATGATTGGACCGTCGCAAGTGATACGCGTGATATTTCGTTTAGCTATACTACTAAAGGTGGCGAAGCTAAAGACATCAATATCCAAGCGAAAGCGGGTGATGATATCCAAGAGCTGGCAACCTTTATAAACGGTCAAACTGACGATCTTAATGCATCCGTCGATGAAGAGGGTAAGATGCAATTATTTGCGTCTGCACAGAAGGTCCAAGGAGATGTGACTGTTGGTGGCAACTTAGGTACTCAGTTAGATTTTGGCGCGGGCCAAGGGCGAACCATTAATGATGTTGATGTTTCTACGGTTGGAGGTTCACAAGAAGCCGTTGCGGTAATTGATAGTGCCTTGAAAGCGGTGGATAGCCATCGTGCGTCTTTAGGTGCGTTCCAAAACCGTTTCGACCATGCGATCAGTAACCTTGAAAACATTAATGAAAATGTTAATGCGTCACGTAGCCGTATTAAAGATACCGATTATGCTAAAGAAACCACTGCGTTAACGAAAGCACAAATCTTGCAACAAGCTAGTACCTCGGTGTTAGCTCAGGCGAAGCAGTCACCATCTGCAGCTCTTAGTCTACTCGGATAAATGAGTAAACGAGCTTCGTAGGTGACCGCTTTTGAGTGTTACCTATAAGGTGGAAGGGAGTATGTTATGGAAGTATCATCCAATGCATCGAACATCCAGCCTTACGGCTCAAATAATGGCATTAAACTTGCTTCAGATAATGATAGCGTAAAGCGTGTTTCTACACTGAAGGGGGAGAGTTCGTCGGCCGGACGTTCAGGGATTAATTTAACTGAACAAATTTCTGACCAAATGAAAGCAAGGCAACAGCGTGCTGCTGAAGCTGTTTCTGAGGTGTCTAACACACAAGCTCGGATCTCAGATGAACAACGCGCGAAAATGGCTGAACAAATCAATGATTTTGTGAATTCCATTAATAAAGGCCTGTCTTTCAAAATGGATAAGGAATCTGGGCGTGAAGTCGTGACGATTTATGAAGCCGCTACCGGCGACGTAATTCGTCAAATACCGGAAGAAGAAATGTTGGTTGTGTTACGCCGCTTAGCCAAAGAGCAAGACCATAAGTCTGGTCTGGTGAATGCTAAAGTTTGATAGTTTTTGAGGTGATTCAATGAGTGTCGGCCCTCTGGGTATGAATGGTGGCATGGATATAAATTCCATGGTCCAAAAGATCGTCAGTTCCGAACGTGTGCCGAAACAACAGCGCATCGATAGTGAACGTGCCGATGTTAATGCCAGCATTAGTGGCTATGGCCGCCTCAAAGAGTCATTGGATTCGATGAAAAATCTGATGTCAGATTTCCGTTTCAACAAAGTATTTGCTGCGCGGAAAGTTGATGTTACAGATGATTCTGCAGTGATCGCAAAAGCATCAACGAATGCCATTGCAGGCAAGTATTCCGTCGATGTATTGCAACTTGCCCAAAGCCATAAGTTGGCATCAGCTCCGTTTGATGAACGACAAAAGTTTGGTCCGGGCAAGTTGCATATTTCTATGGGAAACCGTTCTTTTGATGTCAATGTTTCCTCTTATTCCAAATTAAATGATGTCGTTCGTGGCATCAACGGTGCGAAATCCAATCCTGGAGTTCGTGCTGCAGTAATTAAAGACAGTAATGGCCCGCGTTTGGTGATTGCTGCGAATCAAACTGGGAAAGATAATGCTCTCAGTGTTGCGGTGGATGCAAAACCGGGAGATGAGTTAAATCAGCTTGGTTTTAAAACACTAGAAAGTCGTGTCAAAGATTTAGAAGCGGCTCGTGCTGAGGCGCAAGATATTTTGCAGCCTTTGACACCGAAACAAAAAGAAAATGCTGCTAAAGTCGCCGAAAAAATCGAAAGTGCAGCTCGTGAGGTCGATAAAGAGAACAGTTATCAACCTGACGCTTTTCAGGCTTCGGGACAAGCAACTCAGTCTTATGTTAAACCACAAGACCGTATTCCAGGTTGGACAGAAACCGCTTCTGGTACGTTACTGGATTCTTATGATGAACCTCAACCTGAGTTAGATTCTGCAGCTCAAGAGAAGTCGTCACAAGTCGATGGTTGGTCGAACACTGCGTCGGGAACCTTGTACGACTCTTATGTCACACCAGAAGAAGCCGAAAAGAAATTAGCCGCTCTTCGTGCAGACGAAGAGAGCAGCATTGCTCAAGCGGTACAAAGCGGCAATATGACGCCGGAAGAGGCAAAAGCTGAAATACGCGAAGGGATGTCCCCTGAAGAAAAACAACATGCGGACAAGATTGAGCAGGCGCAAAAAAATCTGCAAGCAGCACAAAAAGAGTTTGATAATTACAGTGGGTTGACGCAAGTGCAAACCGCTCAAGATTCGAAAGTGATTTTAGATGGTGTTGCTACATTGACGAGTAATAACAATGTGATAGAAGATGCCATTGAAGGTGTGGATTTAACGTTAAAATCAAAAACGGATCCCAATGCGCGTCCTCCAGAAATCGATGTGGAATACGACAGAGAAACGGTTAGTCAGTACCTAGAAAAATTTGTTAATGCGTATAATCAATTTCATCAAGTAAATAAAGATCTTGGTAGTGTCGATCCGCAAACTGGAAAAGCAGGACCTTTGGCTGGTGAAAGTATTACACGTAGCGCGGAATCGCGTTTGAAATCAGTATTTTCAACGCCAATTAAAGATGCTCCTCAAGAAATGAATTCGTTATCGTCCTTAGGGATTACAACCACTCGTCAAGGTGGTTTAGAGCTCAATCATGACGTATTAAACCGCCAATTGGTTAATAATTTCGATAAGTTGAAAGACTTCTTTGGGGGCAGAGATGGCTTTGCCGATAGGATTCAAGATGCCATTCAAAGTGTCACAGGAGTGACTGGAGCCATCCGCACGCGAGAGAAAAGCCTAACGGAAGAGAATCGCCGTTTACAAGATGACCAAGCTACGTTAGACCGCCGCATGGACCAACTTAAAACTCGTACCCATGCTAAATTTGAGTCGATGCAAGATGCGACCAGCAAAATGCAATCCCAACTTTCTGGCATGATGAATGCCTTAGGGTAGATAAATGGATAGCCGCATACAAGAACTTTGTGACATAGATCACTTATTAGAACAAAGCTTGAATCGAGATGAAATCAATCCTTCAGAAGTTTTACACCTCGTCGATAAAAGGGAATGGTTATTGCAGGACTTACTACCTTACGTGACCGAGAATATTGAGCTGGCCCAATCTTCACAGTGGCGGCAAGCAGTGATTAATACACGACATCTTGTTGAAAAAATGCAATCCGAGACATCTGCGATAGGACAGCAATTAAGAAAGTATCGTCATGGCAGTCAATCGGTTCAACAATACAAAAAGTTTTTATAAAGAGGTAGACTATGCGTGGTTCTTTACAGGCGTACAAAAAAGTATCAGTGGATAGCCAGCTCAGCGCGGCCTCACCGCACAAAGTCGTGCAAATGTTAATGGCTGGAGCTATAGAGCGTCTTATTCAAGGCAAAGCGGCTATGCAGCAGCGTAATATTGCTATGAAAGGTGAGCGTTTAGGGAAAGCATTAGATATTATCATCAGTCTACGTGGATGCTTATCTATGGACGATGGTGGTGATATTGCGCAGAACTTAGATCAGCTGTATGAGTTCTTGATCACACAAATCACAACGTCAAATCAACAAAATAAACCTGAGTTGTTGGATGATGCGATTGATATTATTCGCGAGATCAAATCCGCATGGGATCAAATTCCTGCTGAATATCACAATTTAACGTCTCAACAGGTGGGTGTGTAATTACTTAGTGAGAGTTAAACTCGGCATTATCCTCTAATTGCTTGGTTGCCTTTATTTTTTTATCAAATACAATAAAAGCCACGTAGTAGCCACGTGGCTTTTTTTGTTGCTGTTTTCATATTCTTGACTATCGTTTACTTCAAGACTGACAAAAATTTGTCATATCTTAGCGATATTGGCTCAACTAACGATAAGCAACTTTCCGGATTTAAGGCATTATTCTCACCTATGCAAGGTTTAGCAAAACTCATTGTGATTGAAGACGACGAAAATGTACGTTTGAATCTCAATACAATTTTAGAATTTGTCGGAGAACAGTGTGTAGCGATTTCTTCATCGCAAGTTGATCAAATTGATTGGTCGCTAACGTGGGGAGGCTGCATTCTTGGTACTGTGCATCAACAATCGCAGCTTTCACATATTGTGGAGACCATGCGTATTGCCCATCATATTCCACTACTGGTCGCCAATAAGCAGCCATACTCTTTAGAAGAGTGTCCTAATTTTATTGGTGAACTCCCTTTCCCACTGAATTACGCACAGCTAAGTGATGCATTACGTCATTGTAAAGTTTTTTTAGGGCGACGCGGCATTGAAGCCAGTTCCGCATTTAGAAATACGATTTTATTTCGTAGTTTAGTCGGACAAAGCAGTAGTATTCAGCATGTCCGTCATATGATTGAACAAGTCGCCCAGACAGAAGCAAATGTATTAATACTTGGTGAGTCTGGAACAGGCAAAGAAGTCGTTGCTCGTAATATTCATTATCACTCCGCGCGTAAAACTGGCCCTTTTGTACCGATTAACTGTGGTGCTATCCCTGGAGATCTTCTAGAAAGTGAATTATTTGGCCATGAAAAAGGCGCATTTACTGGCGCTATTACGTCTCGTAAAGGACGATTTGAATTAGCAGAAGGTGGCACATTATTTCTTGATGAAATTGGTGATATGCCAATGAGCATGCAAGTTAAATTATTACGTGTCTTACAAGAGCGGTGTTTTGAACGTGTGGGCGGTAATGCCACAATAAAAGCCAATGTTCGCATTATTGCGGCTACACACCGCGATCTCGATAAAATGATTTTTGAAGAGTCATTTCGAGAAGATTTATTTTATCGAATTAATGTTTTTCCGATAGAGATGCCAGCATTACGTGAAAGAAAGGAAGATATTTCATTATTGCTACATGAGCTATTATCTCGTTTAGAAGCCGAAGGTTCACAACCTATATGCTTTACGCCGAGAGCGATTAATTCTCTGGTGGATCATGATTGGCCGGGTAATGTGCGAGAGCTGGCAAATTTAGTGGAACGAATGGTGATCTTATATCCCAATAGCTTGGTGGATGTGAATCACTTACCGACTAAATATCGTTATAGTGATATTCCTGAATTTCAGCCGGAACTAGATCAATCCACTGCGGTTGAAGAAGATGAACGTGACGTATTAGCGAATATTTTTTCTGAAGATTTTAGTTTTGAAGAATCACAAGCACTGATTGCTGAAACGGAGAGTGATCCGGGGCTTCCTCCTGAAGGTGTCAATTTAAAACAAATGATTACTGACTTTGAAATGAATATGATTAATCAAGCTTTAGAGGCGCAAGACGGTGTCGTTGCAAGAGCGGCGGATATGCTGGGTATGCGTCGAACGACGCTTGTTGAAAAAATGCGCAAGTATAATATGCAGCGTTAATAAGTGTGACTTAAGTCATACTTTATTTATCGTCAATAATCCGTCACCTATGTAATGCCATGATAAATAATCATTATTTCATGGCATATATCTTGCGTATGTCATAGGTAGTGACTTTTATTGACGGTTTTTCGACGATGAGCAATGAGCAAGAACAACATTCCCACCTAGATTCTTTGGATGAGCAAGTCGCCCGCTATCGGCAAGTTTTAGATGTTATGCCTGCGGGCGTGATTCTTTTAGATACTCAAGGTATTGTGCGTGAAGCTAATCCAGAAGCCCATCGTTTACTAGAAATGCCTTTAGTGAATGAAAAGTGGTTTACTATTATTCAAGAGGCGTTTGCGCCTCGTGAAGATGATGGCCATGAAATCTCGTTACGTAATGGACGCAAAGTCCGCTTGGCGATTTCGGCGTCGACGACCGGTCAGCTTATCCTTATCACCGATTTGACCGAAACCCGTTTGCTGCAATCACGGGTGAGTGATTTACAACGCTTATCTTCTTTAGGACGTATGGTGGCGTCTTTGGCTCATCAAGTACGCACGCCATTATCGAGTGCGATGTTGTATGCCTCTAATCTAGGGTCTCCAAATTTACCAACAGCAACGCGTGAGCGTTTTCAGTCTAAACTTGTCGATCGCCTACATGACTTAGAAAAGCAAGTTAATGATATGCTATTGTTTGCAAAGGGGGGCGATAATAAAGTTGTTGATGCTTTCTCTTTACAGAATTTAGTCGATGAGTTTCAGCCTATGGTTGAAGCGGCAGTCCGTACTAGTCACATTGATTATGCAGAAGACGTTGAAGATGCAGATACTGGCATTGTTGGTAACGTCAATGCGTTAGCGTCGGCCTTGAGTAATTTGGTGATGAACGCGATTCAAATTGCGGGTAAAGGCGCACAAATAGATGTGTTTTTTCGAGCAGTGAATGGCGAATTAAAAATTTCCGTGCAGGACAACGGGCCCGGTATTCCCGAAGCTTTACAAGAAAAAGTGATGGAGCCTTTCTTTACGACACGCTCGCAAGGAACTGGCCTAGGGTTGGCCGTTGTGCAAATGGTCTGTCGTGCTCACGATGGTCGTTTGGAGTTATTATCACGTGAAGGGGATGGCGCATGTTTTACCATGTGTATTCCATTAGATCGCCAGGTTAGTCAAACCACATTGGAAACGGGAGAATCCTAATGGCTCAAAGTAAAGTCTTAATTGTAGAAGATGATGAAGGTCTACGTGAAGCCTTGGTGGATACGTTAGCGCTTGCAGGGTATGAATGGCTAGAAGCCGATTGTGCAGAAGATGCATTAGTGAAACTGAAAAGTGATTCGGTTGATATTGTGGTCTCTGATGTACAGATGGCTGGCATGGGCGGTTTAGCATTATTACGTAATATCAAATTGCATTGGCCTAATGTGCCCGTATTGTTGATGACAGCGTACGCCAATATAGAAGATGCCGTTTCTGCAATGAAAGAGGGCGCGATTGATTACATGGCTAAGCCATTTGCGCCAGAAGTGTTATTGAACATGGTCAGCCGTTATGCACCAGTGAAATCTGATGATAATGGGGATGCAATTGTCGCTGATGAAAAAAGCCTCAAACTGTTGTCGTTAGCTGACAAAGTAGCAAAAACCGATGCAAATGTGATGGTTCTTGGGCCGAGTGGCTCAGGGAAAGAAGTGATGTCGCGTTATATTCATAATGCCTCATTACGCAAAGACGGCCCATTTATTGCCATTAACTGTGCTGCAATCCCAGATAATATGTTGGAAGCGACGCTATTTGGATATGAAAAAGGCGCGTTTACAGGCGCTGTCCAAGCATGTCCTGGTAAATTTGAGCAAGCCCAGGGGGGGACTATTTTACTTGATGAGATCAGTGAAATGGAACTCAACCTACAAGCGAAGTTATTGCGGGTGTTGCAAGAGCGTGAAGTCGAGCGTTTGGGAAGTCGTAAAAGTGTCAAACTGGATGTGCGAGTACTAGCAACCAGTAACCGTGATTTAAAGCAATATGTGCAAGAAGGTAATTTTCGTGAAGACTTGTACTATCGTTTAAATGTCTTTCCGATTACTTGGCCTGCATTGTGTGAGCGTAAAGGGGATATTGAACCACTCGCGACGCATTTGATAGAGCGTCATTGTAAGAAGTTAGGGTTACCTGTACCGAGTTTATCCTCCACGGCGACTGACAAACTATTACAGTATCCTTGGCCGGGGAATGTACGTGAGTTGGATAATGTCATCCAACGCGCGTTAATCTTAAGCGACCAAATGACGATTGATGCTTCGCATATTTTATTAGAAGGGTTGGATTGGCAAGATGCGTCTGGTTTGCAAAATGCTGTTGAAACTCAACAATATGCAACACCATCAGTAAAACCTGTCGCGGATCCTGAATTATCTAGCACATATTCTGATCCCGTTGAGTCACCTCAGTCGCAAGGTTCGGTTGGCCTTGGTGATGAGCTGCGTGATCAGGAGTTTGCCATTATTATGGAAACCTTGGTGGAGTGTAATGGTCGGCGTAAAGAAATGGCCGACAAGCTTGGTATTAGTCCGAGAACGTTACGCTACAAGCTCGCAAAAATGCGTGATGCTGGAATAGACATCCCCAATTAATCCGATTTATTCGTCATGGCATATAACTTGCTCAGTAGTTAATTATGAATGTTTTTTGTCAAAGTTTTGGCACCCGAGGTCCTCATGAGATTAGACGGCTTACAAAGTGAAATGCAAGCAATGCGCTTGGAAGCAAGTAATACTACAGCAGCACCAACAGGACAAAAAGTGGGTGCTGACTTTGGTGATATGCTGACGAAAGCAATCAATAATGTTAACGGGTTGCAAGAAACGTCTAGTGCCCTGCAAACACGTTTTGACCGTGGGGACGAAAGTGTTTCTTTAGGCGATGTTATGATCGCGCGTAATAAGGCAAGTGTTTCCTTTGATGCAACGATTCAAGTGCGTAACAAGCTTGTCGATGCATACAAAGAATTAATGAACATGCCGGTTTAAGAAAGGTAACCGATAGTGGCTGAAGACAACCAACAAACCGACCTTGCTGTAAGCGGCAGTGGCGATCAGGCCATGATGTCCAGTTCAGGCGCAGGCCTTAGCTCGGATACACAAAATCCAGATATCGAAGAAAAAAGTTCCAATAAGATGGACTTTGGTATGGGTGATTTGGATTTATTGCGTCAAGTCGTTTTGGTGTTATCGATCTCTATTTGTGTCGCCCTCATCGTGATGCTTTTTTTCTGGGTTCGCCAACCAGAGATGCGTCCTTTAGGGATGTATGACACTCAAGAATTGATCCCCGTTCTTGATTACCTCGATGAACAAAAACAAGACTATAAATTAGATGGTAACACCATTTTAGTCCCGGTTTCTGATTACAATAATCTCAAACTTAATATGGTACGTGCCGATCTCAATACGAACTCTGATGGCGCCGGTGATGACATCTTACTCAAAGATATGGGGTTTGGTGTTTCTCAACGCTTGGAAAAAGAGCGTTTAAAACTCAGTCGTGAGCGGCAACTAGCGGCGGCGATGGAAGAAATGCGTCAAGTGACTAAAGCTCGCGTCTTATTAGCGCTGCCCAAGCATAGTGTTTTTGTACGCCAAAACCAGCCAGCGTCGGCATCTGTTTTTTTGACCTTAAGAACAGGAGCCAGTCTTAAACAAGAAGAAGTGGACTCGATTATTGATATGGTGTCGAGTGCGGTTCCAGGGATGTCTCCGACCAAAGTGACGGTGACTGATCAACATGGACGCTTACTCAATTCAGGCTCACAAGACCCCGCATCAACGGCGCGTCGCAAAGAGCAAGAAATGGAACGTAAACAAGAAGCGGATGTTCGCCAAAAAATCGACTCAGTACTCATTCCTATTCTCGGGCTTGGCAATTATACCGCGCAAGTGGATATTGATTTGGATTTCAATGCCGTTGAACAAACCCGCAAACGTTTCGATCCTAAAACGCCATCAACGCGCAGTGAATATACCCGTGAAGACTATAATAACAGTAATACTGTTGCTGGTGTTCCTGGAGCGCTGAGTAACCAACCGCCAGCGGATGCCTCAATCCCTGAAGATGTGGCACAAATGAAAGATGGTTCAACCATGGGGCAAGGCTCGGTTCATAAAGAAGCGACTCGTAACTATGAGTTGGATACGACTATTAGTCATGAACGTAAACAAACCGGCGCGATTGCGCGGCAAACGGTCGCGGTAGCCATAAAAAATCGCGCCAAAGTTGATCCGCAAACAGGCGATGTTACTTACACTCCGGTGAGTGAACAAGAATTGCAGTCTATTCGTCAGGTACTAGAAGGAACGGTAGGCTATAATCAAAACCGAGGGGATGTACTGAATGTATTAAGCATGCAGTTTGTTACCCCTGAGGTCGCTGAAGCTCAAGATGTACCAATTTGGGAAAATCCTAACTTTGGTGATTGGGTACGCTGGTTGGCTAGTGCCTTGGTTATTATCGTCGTGATTTTAGTGTTGGTGAGACCTGCATTGAAAAAACTCCTCAACCCATCGGCTGGAATGGACGAGGACTCGATGTATGGCCCAGATGGCATGCCAATTGGTGCTGATGGTGAAACCAGCTTAATTGGTGGTGACATTGACGGAGGCGAACTATTTGAGTTTGGTACAGGTATTGATCTACCGAACTTGCATAAAGATGAGGACGTATTGAAAGCGGTACGTGCTCTTGTGGCCAACGAGCCAGAACTTGCGGCTCAAGTAGTGAAAAATTGGATGCAAAATGCCTGAGAATGATGAAAAAGGAACAGCAGTAGTGAGCACTGAAGATATCGCCGATATTCCTGGTGAAGAACGTGCGGCAATTCTATTGCTGAGCCTAAATGAAGATGATGCAGCAGGAATTATTCGCCACTTGGAACCCAAGCAGGTTCAGCGCGTTGGCAGTGCCATGGCGAAAGCGAAAGACCTGAGTCAAGACCGAGTGGGATTGGTCCATCGTGCATTTTTGGAAGATATTCAAAAATACACCAATATTGGTATGGGCAGTGAAGACTTTATGCGTAACGCATTAGTTGCCGCTCTGGGGGCTGATAAAGCCAATAATCTTGTTGATCAAATCTTACTGGGTACCGGCTCTAAAGGCTTAGACTCATTAAAATGGATGGATCCAAGACAGGTCGCCAGCATTATTATTAATGAGCACCCACAGATTCAAACCATTGTTTTATCTTATCTTGAAGCGGATCAGTCAGCAGAAATTTTAGCGCAGTTTGCTGAGCGAGACCGTCTCGACCTTATGATGCGTATTGCTAACCTTGAAGAAGTCCAACCGTCAGCTTTGGCAGAGTTGAATGAAATCATGGAGAAACAGTTTGCTGGGCAAGCCGGTGCTCAAGCCGCTAAAATTGGTGGCCTGAAAGCGGCTGCTGATATCATGAACTATCTTGATAACAATGTGGAAGGTCTGCTTATGGATCAGATGCGTGATCAAGATGAAGATTTAGCTACGCAAATCCAAGATTTGATGTTTGTGTTTGAGAACTTAGTTGAAGTAGATGATCAGGGCATTCAAAAACTGTTGCGTGATGTTCCGCAAGATGTGTTACAGCGTGCACTAAAAGGCGCCGATGATGATCTGCGTGAAAAAATCTTTAAGAACATGTCGAAACGTGCTGCTGAACTGATGCGTGATGATTTGGAAGCAATGCCACCTATCAAAGTGTCCGATGTAGAAACGGCACAGAAAGAGATTCTAGCTATTGCCCGTAAGATGGCCGATCAAGGTGAGCTTATGTTGTCTGGTGGTGCTGACGAGTTCTTGTAATTAACCTCCCCTCAGAGGTCGAGCACTCGACCTCTGCTTGTCTTAGTGGTTTGAGCTACGCATAGGAAAGATTATGCCAGTTGAAAGAAAACGCGGTTTCATTCGTCCCGACTCGAGCGCACCAGCAGATGAGCAACCACAAACGTGGGGGCTGCCTGATTATGACGTGGATTTGGTGACAAGCGCCCGCGAAACCGCATTAAATTACGATCCCGGTTGGAACCCTCACGAAGCGCCTCAAGAAGAGGATAGTGAGCCAAAACCCTTTTCCGTCGAAGATCTGGAATCCATACGCCAAGCGGCGTATCAAGAAGGCCAAGAGCAAGGTTATTCAGAAGGCTTTCAGTCAGGTGTCGAGCAAGGTAAAGAAGAGGGGTATCGTATTGGCCATGAAGAGGGTCTGACTTCAGGACACCAAGAGGGCCTAGAAGCGGGGCAAGAACACATTAATGAGCAAGTGAAACAGTTTGTTGAGATGGCGAATCAATTTTCTCAACCGCTCGAACTGATGAATGCTCAAGTTGAAAAGCAATTGGTGGATATGGTGTTGACCATGGTGAAAGAAGTGGTTCACGTTGAAGTAAAAACAAATCCGCAGATTATTTTAGATACAGTGAAAGAATCGGTGGAATCCTTACCAGTAGCAGGCCACGCAATTACCTTAAAATTACACCCTGAAGATATCGATATTGTTAAACAAGCATATGGTGAGCAAGAGATCGACAGCCGTAATTGGACGTTAGTTAGCGAGCCAGCCTTAGATCGTGGTGATGTGCAAATTGCGGCCAGTGACTCCAGTGTGAATTATCGTATGGAAGAGCGTATCCGTTCCGTATTACAGAAATTCTGTGCCGCAAACCGCCATCAGGTGGGAACTGAGTAATGTTGTCATTAGCTGAACGCTTAACCCAATATAAAACCGAAGGCCTGACACGCCGCCCTATTGCTTCGGGGAAGTTGGTTCGTTTGATAGGATTGACTCTAGAAGCAACAGGCTGTAAAGCTCCGATTGGTAGCTTATGCCTGATTGAAACCATGTCCGGGAATATGGAAGCAGAAGTGGTCGGCTTTTCTGGAGATAACTTATTCTTAATGCCCAGTGAGCAAATTACTGGGATTTTGCCGGGTGCAAAAGTCACGCCTTTAACAGAAGAGGCTGGCATGCCAGTTGGTATGGAATTATTAGGGCGCGTTGTAGATGGGGTGGGTAACCCTTTGGATGGTTTAGGGCCGATTTATACCGAGCAAACCGCCTCATTGAGTGTTGCGCCGATTAACCCATTAGCACGTAAGCCGATTGATGCTCCGTTGGATGTAGGCATTAAAGCTATTAATGGTCTGCTTACCGTTGGTAAAGGACAGCGTATTGGCTTATTTGCCGGCTCTGGTGTGGGTAAATCAGTGACTTTGGGGATGATGACTCGCGGAACTACTGCGCAAGTTGTCGTAGTCGGTTTGATTGGTGAGCGTGGTCGAGAAGTAAAAGAATTTATTGAAGAGATACTCGGTCATGAAGGTCGCCAGCGTTCGGTGGTTGTTGCGGCGCCAGCAGATTCATCCCCGTTAATGCGTTTAAAGGGCTGTCAAACCGCGTTGACCATTGCAGAATACTTTCGAGATCAAGGTTTAGATGTATTGTTGCTGATGGATTCGTTAACCCGTTTTGCACAAGCCCAGCGTGAAATTGCCCTGTCTGTTGGTGAGCCACCGGCGACCAAAGGCTACCCACCTTCAGTGTTTGCTAAGTTGCCCGCTTTGGTAGAACGTGCCGGTAATGGTGGCCCTGAGCAAGGGTCGATTACGGCATTTTTTACGGTTTTGACAGAAGGGGATGACCTACAAGACCCAATAGCAGATGCATCGCGAGCAATTTTAGATGGGCATATTGTGCTCTCTCGAGAAATGGCGGATGCAGGCCATTATCCTGCTATCGATGTAGAAAAATCCGTCAGTCGAGTGATGCCACAAGTAACGACTGATCAGCATATATTAATGTCGAAAGCAGTACGGCAAATTCTGTCGATATGCCGTAAAAACCAAGATTTGGTTTCCATTGGTGCTTATAAACCAGGTACGGATCAAGCGATCGATAGTGCGTTTACGTTAAAACCGAAATTGGATCAGTATTTGCAGCAAGAGATGAAAGAAACGGTGCCCTATGACATGTGCGTTAATATGTTAAAGCATGTCTTAGGTGTTGAGGAATAAGGTATGGATAACGCACTGACATTTTTAGTCAATCAAGCCAAAGATAATGAAGACAAAGCAGTGATGGCACTGAACCAAGCGCGAAGTGAACTCGATAATTATTATCAGCAACTCGAGCAAATTGAGCAGTATCGGCTTGATTACTGTCAACAATTGACCGATCGAGGCCAGGCGGGTCTAACGGCCAGTCAGTACGGTCATTTACAACGCTTTTTAAATCAGCTTGACGAAACATTATCAAAACAGCGTGAAGCAGAAACACACTTTACTCAGCAAGTGACGAATAGTGAACAACACTGGTTAGAAGTTCGTAAACAACGGCGTTCGTATGAGTGGTTGATTGAAAAGAAAAAAACGGAAAAACAACAAGCGGAAGAAAGGCGTGAACAACAGTTAATGGATGAATTTTCAACGTTGAGTTTTAATCGACGTCGCTTAAACAACCATTCTTAATTGTCGTTGCTGTGTCTCGCTGGCGTGAATCTTGCAGTACGTAGTTCTTAACGTATAGATAAATTGGTTGCTACCTAGTTCCAAGTGGGACTTCATAACGGCATGATTAGCGTGAGTAAAATGATATGAATATAAACACATCTCAGTCAACAGACAGCCTTAAAGGCACTGCTGGAAACGCGATTTCTACTGCGGAAGGTAAATTAGCCAGTAAAGAGACCAGCGAACAAAGCGGTTTTTTTGATAAATTGACGTCTCTAATGTTTGGCTCACCAGAGCCAGCCAAATCTAAGGCCGAATTAGCAAGTGCTCAACAGGGCGAGGACGCTGTGAGTGACCCGCTGTCTTCACTAAAAAAGGTAGGCTGGACGAAAGCGCAACTGGAACACTTAACGCCAAAAGAATTAGATAAAGTGGCTAGTCAGCAAGGGATTAGTGTTGACCAATTACACCAGTTGATGAGTCAAATGCCCGATGCGGCAACGGTTGAACCGTCAGTTGAGAGTGTCAAGAATAAAGGTGAGTCTGCTACGCAACCAGCACCGTTAGGCAAGGATAAAGCGGTTGATGTGCCTTCGGCTATGGACGAAGGTAAGCAATTGCTCGGTAAGTTACAGCAAGCCAATCAAACATTAACGCATGCTTCTTCTCAAAAAGCGCATGGCAAAGACTTGCCACAAACTCCTCTATCACAGGTCAAACCGCTTACCTCGCCTGAAGCTGAGGGAAGTAAAAGTGCACAATCTGTCGAGGAGTCTCTGAAGGAAACCTTGGTTGAAAAACCGATCAGTCAAACAGAGCTCGCGCAATTGATTGAGCTTAAAAAACAACACCCAGAGATGTCTGAACAAGATTTAACAAAATATCTTGTTGCCCAACGGGTGCAACATGAACAAAAGTCGGCTCAGCAGGGTGACGCCTCAGCTATTGGAGGTGCGCCAAGCCACCCTTCTACTCAGCCCAGTCCACCGATTGGTCCACAAGATACTGCTAATAAATCGACTGGCATCAATGATGCGGCGAGTAAAACTCATGTTGTTAATCAAGGCGCGCATCAGGTACCCATGCAGTCTCAGCCTAGCTTGCAGCCGGGAAATCCAACAGCAAGCGAGCATAAAGCGATGCCACAAGTACACACGTCTTCTGCCGGGCAAGATGGTTCAGCTGTGGCGCATAATACCGCGCAAGGTAATGTTACGTCTCAAAATCAAGGCGCGAATCCTGCAGCTGCCGCGTTCATATCGGCTGGAATGGCCAAAGGTCCCGTGAATACAGTGCCAGATAAAGGCATCAGTGAAAAAGCACTGAGTGCAATAACGGATATGAAATCGGCGAAACGTGGTCAATCAGTTCAAGATAGCACCTTGGCAGGACAGATATCTTCAGCGGCTGGGCAACAATTAACGGCGACGCAAAAAGTGGATGGAACTCAGCAGGCAGCATCACCTCAACTACAATTATCCAAAGAGGGGGCTGACCAAGTGGCTGAGAAAGTGCAGATGATGATGTCAAAAAATCTAAAAACGATTGATATCCGACTTGATCCACCTGAAATGGGGAAAATGCATATAAAAATGCATATGAATAATGATGGCGGTGCGAGTGTGCACTTTACCGTGGCGAGTCATCAGGCTCGAGATGCAATTGAACACTCGATGCCACGCTTAAGAGAAATGTTATCACAGCAAGGTGTTCAACTAGGCGGTACCTCGGTGCAACAAGATGGCGGAAGTCAACAGCAAAGTTTTGCCTCGGCAAACGGTGGTCAATCGCATTCTAATCGCCAACCTGGCGCGGGCGTTGCCACTGGAACTGCAGAAAACCTTGATGGAGACATCAAACTTGATTTGAATGTCGCATCAAAGCGTGATGGAATTTCTTATTATGCGTAAAATGCATAAAATGAACGAAAACATAAATACTTAGGATAGATATGGCAGACGAAGAAGCGCCGAAAAAAGGCAAAAGCAAGCTACTTATTATCATTATTGCCGTGGTGGTGTTGCTCTTGGGAGGCGGAGGCGCTGCATTTTTCCTAATGGGTGGAGATGACGCGGAAGCCAAAGCGGATAAAAATGTCACGCAGGAGGCGGCTAAACCTGATTTACCCGTCGCTTACGTTAACGTCGCCGAACCCTTTGTCTTTAATGTTACCGGAGACTCTCGCAGCCGTATGGTTCAGATCAAGGTGCAATTGATGGTCAGAGGCCCGAAAAACGAAGAATTAGCACGTTATCATTCGCCACTCATTGAGAGTACGTTGTTGTCGACGTTTTCTTCAGCAACTTTGGAGCAGTTACGGACGCCAAATGGACGAGTCGAACTTCGTAATCGCGCCACGGACGATATTAAAACCGCACTGGGTAAAGCGATAGGCTCGCCAGTCATTGAGCGGGTTTTATTTACTGATTTTGTAATGCAATAGGTGAGATGTGACTGATCTATTAAGCCAAGATGAAATTGATGCGCTGTTACACGGTGTCGATGGGGTCGATGATGAAGATGATGATGACGGTGCCCAGCCACAAGCGCAATCCATGTCTTTTGATTTTTCGTCTCAAGACCGTATCGTCCGTGGACGAATGCCGACACTGGAACTTATTAATGAACGATTTGCCCGCCACTTACGCATAAGTTTGTTCAATATGCTGCGTAAAACAGCGGAAGTGTCGATCAACGGCGTACAAATGATGAAGTTTGGCGAGTATCAAAATACCTTGTATGTACCGACCAGTTTGAACATGGTTCGTTTTAGACCTTTAAAAGGTACAGCGTTGGTCACCATGGAAGCACGTCTTGTATTTATTTTAGTAGAAAACTTTTTTGGTGGTGATGGTCGTTACCATGCTCGAATTGAAGGGCGTGAATTTACCCCGACAGAGCGGCGTGTTATTCAGTTATTATTAAAAATCGTGTTCGGTGATTATAAAGAATCTTGGTCCCCCGTCATGGGAGTAGAGTTTGAGTATTTGGATTCAGAAGTAAACCCTAGTATGGCGAATATTGTGAGTCCCACGGAAATGATTGTGGTGAGTTCATTCCATATTGAAGTCGATGGCGGTGGTGGTGATTTTCATGTTGTGATGCCGTATTCCATGCTGGAGCCTATTCGTGAGCTGCTCGATGCTGGTGTGCAATCGGATAAGATGGAAACCGATGTGCGTTGGAGCTCGGCTTTACGTGATGAAATTATGGATGTACCAGTGAATTTTCGTGTCAATTTATTAGAAAAAGACATCGCATTGCGTGACCTGATGGATTTGCAGCCCGGAGATGTCATTCCTATCGATATGCCGGAACATGCAACGATGTTTGTGGAAGAACTGCCGACCTATCGTGTAAAAATGGGCAAATCTAACGATAAACTAGCGGTACAGATTTCAGAAAAAATTCGCCGCCCAGATGTGGTCAAGACCGATTTAGCATTCTTAAGTAAAGACATTATGGCTGAGCTTGATGAAGAAGATCATGATGATAAACAAGAGCAGGGAAATGATTTTCCTGGTTTAAATTGATAGAAAGGTAGCAAGAGATGGCAAAGAGCGAAGACGAAAAGCTGGCAGATGAGTGGGCAGCGGCTCTCGGTGAAGATCCCAGTGCTCCTGAAATTGATGTGGATGAAGTATTAGCCGCACCTCTAGAAGACTTAAAAGATACATCTCCACCGATCAGTGATGATGAACGTCGTAAGTTAGATACGATTATGGATATCCCGGTCACCATTTCCATGGAAGTCGGGCGTTCGAAAATCAGTATACGTAATTTATTACAATTGAACCAAGGTTCAGTTGTTGAACTGGATCGTATTGCTGGTGAAGCCTTGGATGTTATGGTCAACGGGACGTTGATTGCCCACGGTGAAGTGGTAGTGGTCAATGATAAATTTGGTATTCGTTTAACCGATGTTATCAGTCAAACTGAACGTATTAAGAAATTGAGATAGCGATGAAAAAACGCATAGGCTTGTTTCTTATTCCTATACCGGCTTGGGCAGATACTGCTCAAGCCGGTCAGTTCGATATGGTAACAGGTATTGGATCGTTACTGTTTGTATTAGCGTTAATTGTTTTTTTAGGTTGGTTACTCAAACGCATGCGTATCCCAACGATGGGACAACAAAAAGGCTTACGAATTGTACGGCAGATTCCAGTGGGTACGAAAGAACGCATCATGATTGTGGAAGCTGGTGGTGAACAATTTCTCGTTGGTTCGACGACACAGTCGATACAATTGATTTCTAAACTGGAGCAACCATTGTCGGAAGAAGAAGCGGCCATGACTCCTTTTGCCCAACAATTCAATCGGTTATTGAAAAAGAATGACAACACTACTGCAAACTAAACACGGACGTTGGTCTATGACTACGCTACTGAGTGTGGTGTTAGGTGTAATGCTCGCCATTCTACCTACAGTATCTTATGCCCAGCAAGAAGATGGCTCATCGAGTAGTCAAACCTACAGTGTGAATTCATCCACGGGGGGAAGTGCTCGTTCCATGGAAATCACGAATGGTAGTGGCGGTATACCAGCAGTGACTATGCGTACTAACGCTGATGGCAGTCAAGATTACTCGATTAAGCTGCAAGTCTTAGCGTTAATGACGTTGCTCGGTTTCTTACCGGCTATCGTAATTTTGATGACGTCATTCACACGTATCGTCGTCGTGATGTCGATTCTACGCCAAGCTATGGGTTTGCAACAAACCCCTTCTAATCAGGTGATTATTGGTATTTCTCTGTTTCTGACGTTTTTTATTATGTCGCCAGTGTTCAATAAGATTAATGATACCGCTTTACAGCCGTATTTAAACGAAAAAATCAATGCGCGTCAGGCATTTGATCTCGCAGAGCAACCGATGAAATCATTTATGCTAAAGCAAACGCGTATTAAAGATCTCGAGACGTTTGTGAATATTGCTGGCGCGAAAGTGGACGACCCACAAGATGTGTCGATGGCCATCTTAATTCCTTCGTTTATTACCTCTGAACTGAAAACGGCTTTTCAGATTGGCTTTATGTTGTTTTTACCCTTTCTAATTATTGATTTGGTGGTCGCATCGGTATTAATGGCAATGGGTATGATGATGTTATCGCCAATGATAGTATCCTTACCCTTTAAACTCATGCTATTTGTGCTGGTCGATGGGTGGAACTTGATTTTATCAACCCTCGCCGGCAGTTTCGTGATGTAATTTAAGGAGACGCAATGACACCTGAAATGTTCGTTGAGCTCTTTCGTCAAGCTTTGTGGATGGTACTGATGATGGTGTGTGCCATTGTTGTGCCAAGTCTATTGATTGGTCTGGTTGTCGCGGTGTTTCAAGCGGCGACGTCTATCAATGAGCAAACGTTGAGTTTTTTACCGCGTCTGATTGTGACTTTACTAGCATTAATGTTTTTTGGACACTGGATGACCCAAACAATGATGGAGTTTTTCTATGCCATGATTGACAGGTTACCGGATGTCTTACATTAGGGCTCATAATGGTTTTTGATGAAAACACGATAATTAACCTCATCGCTAACTACTTTTGGCCATTCACACGTATTTCTGCGATGTTGATGGTTATGACGGTGACCGGAGCGCGATTCGTATCACCGCGTATCCGCTTATATTTATCATTGGCGATTACGCTGGCGGTCATGCCTGCTATTCCTCAAGTTCCTCAATCGATTGAAGTCATGTCATTACGTGGTTTTATGATCACGTTTCAACAGATTGTGATTGGCGTCAGCATGGGAATGGTCACACAGTTTATCATCCAAACCTTTGTATTACTTGGACAGATCATCGGTATGCAGTCGAGCTTAGGTTTTGCCTCTATGGTCGATCCGGCGAACGGACAAAGCACACCGTTACTTGGCCAATTATTTATGTTTTTGTCGACACTGTTTTTTTTGGTCAGTGATGGTCATCTGGAGATGATTCATTTAGTGGTCATTAGCTTTAAAACGTTACCTATTGGTGACGGGAGCTTAAACAGTATTGATTTTCGTGAAATGGCTCTATGGTTAGGGGTTATTTTTCAAGTTGGTTTACGGATGTCGCTAGCAGCAGTTGTAGCCCTCCTGACGATTAACTTATCGTTTGGCGTGATGACCCGAGCAGCACCGCAGTTAAATATCTTTTCTCTCGGGTTTTCCTTAGCGCTATTAGTCGGCTTATTCTTGTGTTGGTATTTGATTGGCGGGTTATATCATCAATATGAAGTATACTGGCAACAGGGTGAAGAACAATTGTGCCGATTAATTCGTGCTAATTGTTAACTAAGGAGGCGTAGTTGGCAGAATCCGATGGTCAAGAAAGAACCGAAGACGCCACGGCCCGAAGGCTGGATCAAGCGAAGGAAAAGGGCCAAGTTGCTCGTTCCAAAGAGCTTGCTTCAGTGTCGGTTTTAGTGGTGGGAGCCGTATCGTTAATGTGGTTTGGGCAGACTCTGGCCCAAGGACTTTTCAATACCATGCAACGCTTATTTTCCTTAAGTCGCAGCGAAATCTTCGATTTAGATAAATTATTTCAGATAGCAGAAGGGGCGATTACTCATCTGTTCTTTCCGGTATTTTTAATTCTCATTACCTTGTTTGTTGCGGCCTTATTCGGCGCATCCGCGCTAGGTGGTATTAGCTTTTCAGCTGAAGCTGCGCGGCCGAAGTTATCGAAAATGAGCCCTTTAGCAGGCATTAAACGTATGTTTGGTGTGCAAAGTTTAGTCGAGCTGGTGAAGTCTATATTAAAGGTGTCGCTTGTCGCTGGAATGGCTTTCTTTTTAATTGTACGTTCAAAAGAGGATTTGTTTCAGCTACCGTTTGATGTTTTTCCGCAGAATATCTTCCACGCTCTCGATATTTTGATGAACTTTGTATTGTTGATCAGTTGCTCATTACTCATTGTTGTTGCCATTGATATTCCATTTCAAATTTGGCAACACGCTAATCAATTAAAAATGACGAAACAAGAAGTTAAAGATGAACACAAAGATACGGAAGGTAAGCCTGAAGTGAAAGGGCGGATTCGTATGCTTCAGCGTGAATCAGCTCAGCGGCGGATGATGTCAGATGTACCGCAGGCCGATGTCATTGTGACGAACCCAGAACATTTTTCGATTGCGCTGCGTTATAAGCAAGATTCAGATAAAGCGCCGATCGTCGTTGCGAAAGGGGTTGACCATATGGCGATGAAAATACGTGAAGTAGCCCGCGAGCATGATATTACCATCGTTGCCGCGCCCCCCTTAGCTAGGGCGCTATATCATACGACAGAACTTGAGCAAGAAATCCCCGACGATCTGTTTATTGCTGTTGCTCAAGTATTAGCGTATGTCTTCCAGTTGAAACAATATCGGCGCCGCGGTGGTCAGCGCCCTAAACTCAACGAGGATAACATGCCGATCCCACCCGAGATGCGTTACTAGCTGATTCACTTATCCGGCACGTTCAAAAGCACAAGTAGCGCCCCATGTCCGCCAAATTCTAATGGTGCTTGATGAAAAGCCATTACATCAGGATGTTGCGCCAGCCATAGTGGAACTTTTTGTTTGAGAATATGTTTGCCAATACCGTGTTGTACGCACGCACAGACTTCGCTTTGCTTAATACAATAAGCGATCATCGCCCCTAATTCGCGCTTAGCTTCGTTTTGCGTCATACCGTGTAAATCCAAAAATACTTCTGGAGCATAGACGCCACGGCGTAATCTTTTGACTTCATATTTAGAGACATCCTCTCGCGCATAGCGCATCGGTCCATCGGTATTTAACACCGGAGTGAACTCATCAGAGAAATAAAAGTCATTATCGGTTGCTTCGCGTGCTTGCCGGCGAATTTCTTTCTGTTTTTGGTTTCTTATTGGCTGTTGGATTATGGTATCCTGATGAAACTTTTTTACGCCTTTTACTGCGTCCCGAAATAAAGCGAAATCGTCATCGGCAAAAAACTCATGTGAGTCTTTTCCGTTGGTGTCTTTTTTGTCCATAAGGGAAGTTAAACTTATATTAATCATAACTGGCAGTATTGTAGCGCTTTTTGGAGGCAAATTTGGATAAGATTTTCGTCGATGAGGCGGTTTCTGAGCTGTACACGCTTCAGGATATGATTCGCTGGACGGTCAGCCGCTTTAATGCAGCACATTTATTTTATGGTCATGGTACAGATAATGCGTGGGATGAAGCGGTTCAACTGATATTACCGACGCTTTACTTACCGATTGATGTGCCTCCTCACGTATTAAATTCACGCTTAACCAGCAGTGAACGTTTACGTGTTGTGGATCGTGTTATTCGTCGTATTAATGAGCATACGCCAGTCGCTTATTTGACGAATAAAGCTTGGTTCTGTGGCTTAGAGTTTTTTGTTGATGAGCGAGTTCTTGTACCACGTTCGCCTATTGCGGAGCTGATTCAAAATCAATTCCAGCCATGGGTTACCGATTCCCCATTTCGTATTATGGACTTGTGCACTGGCAGTGGCTGTATTGCGATTGCATGTGCTTATGCGTTCCCAGATGCAGAAGTGGATGCCGTTGATATTTCTGTTGATGCTTTGCAAGTTGCCGAGCAAAACATTCACGAGCATGGTTTAGAGCAACAAGTGATTCCTGTGCGCTCAGATTTATTGCGTGATGTACCAGAAGTCGAATATGATCTGATTGTGTCAAATCCGCCTTATGTGGATGCCGAAGACATGGATAGCCTGCCTGATGAATTTCGTCATGAGCCAGAGCTTGGTTTAGCAGCCGGCACCGATGGACTGAAACTGGTTCGCCGTATTCTCGCTAATGCGCCAAAATACTTAACGGAAAAAGGCGTGTTGATATGTGAGGTGGGCAATTCAATGGTTCACCTTATGGATCAATATCCAAATATTCCATTTACTTGGGTAGAGTTTGAAAATGGTGGACACGGAGTATTCATGTTAACACGTCAGCAATTAGTTGAATGCGCCGATGAGTTTTCATTATACCTAGACTAATCAATGTCTCAGTTCATTAATATAACGCCAGTCAACGACTGGCGTTTTTTTGTCTGTGACAAGGTCAACTTGGCCGAATTAAGTCTTTACATCAAATCGTAATAACGCCACTATTGATTTACGAAGAATAGAGTAATGCGGCTTATCAGCACCTGCTGGTAAGTGCTAATAATCGAGGAACGCATGGCAGGAAACAGTATCGGGCAACATTTTCGAGTGACCACATTCGGAGAAAGTCACGGTATCGCACTAGGATGTATCGTAGATGGGTGCCCTCCAGGTTTAGCGTTGAGTGAAGCGGATTTACAAAAAGACTTGGACCGCCGTCGTCCAGGGACTTCGCGTTATACCACGCAACGTCGTGAACCGGATGAAGTGAAAATTTTATCAGGGGTGTTTGAAGGCCAAACCACGGGCACATCGATTGGTTTGCTGATTGAAAATACTGATCAGCGCTCTAAAGATTATTCTGATATCAAAGACAAATTTCGTCCTGGACACGCCGATTATACCTATCATCAAAAATACGGTGTTCGTGACTATCGAGGTGGTGGCCGTTCATCTGCTCGAGAAACCGCAATGCGAGTTGCAGCAGGCGCTGTCGCTAAAAAGTACTTACAGCAAGAGTTTGGTATTGAAGTCCGAGCGTATCTTTCACAAATGGGAGAGGTTGCGATCGATAAAGTGGATTGGAGCGAAATTGAAAACAATGCGTTCTTTTGTCCAGACGTCGATAAAGTTCCTGAATTTGATGAGCTAATTCGAGATCTTAAAAAGCAAGGAGATTCAATTGGCGCCAAAATTCAAGTCGTTGCCACGCAAGTGCCGGTTGGATTAGGGGAGCCTGTTTTTGATCGCCTAGATGCTGATATCGCCCATGCGTTGATGAGCATTAACGCAGTCAAAGGCGTTGAGATTGGTGATGGTTTTGATGTGGTTGCTCAAAAAGGCAGTGAGCATCGCGATATTTTGACACCGCAAGGTTTTACTAGTAACCATGCGGGGGGGGTACTAGGCGGTATCTCCAGCGGTCAAGAGATTGTGGCTAATATTGCCCTCAAACCGACATCAAGTATTACTATTCCCGGTGAAACAATTACTCAATCAGGTGAATCGGCTGAGCTTATTACTAAAGGTCGCCATGATCCGTGTGTTGGCATTCGGGCGGTACCGATCGCGGAAGCGATGCTAGCCATTGTCTTGATGGATCATCTATTACGCCATCGTGGTCAAAATAGTCACGTGCAAACTGAAACCCCGCATATTTAAGCGGAGTTTGTCATAAAGACGTCGCTGTGCAGCGGCGTCTTTTGGCTTTATCCTTTACCTCTGCGTAAAAATCTGGACAATGCACACGTCTAATTCGAGATATAACCTCAGCCGTAAGCCTATGACCCACCAATATGAAGATTTAATTCGTCTGTTTAACCAAACATTTTATGCTGATTATCATACCCAATTAGTCTTGGGTGGGGATGAGCCTATTTATCTCCCCGCCGATGACGTGACGCCTTATCATCGAATTATATTCGCGCATGGTTTTTATTCGTCGGCCTTACATGAAATCTCTCATTGGTTAGTCGCAGGCCCCAAACGACGTTTATTAGAAGACTTTGGCTATTGGTACGAACCAGACGGCCGTACACAAGAAGAGCAAGCGACTTTTGAAGCGGTAGAGGTTCGCCCACAGGCGTATGAATGGATCTTATCTGTCAGTGCAGGGTTTCCTTTTACTGTTAGCTGCGACAACTTAAATGGAGAGTTTGAGCCTGATAGAGTGCAATTTATGACACGCGTTCATCGCGAAGTGTTAAGCATTTTAGCCGCCGGATTACCGACACGGGTGGCCATGTTATCGCACGCCTTACAGACGTTCTATAATACGCCACCATTGAGCGCAGAGCAGTTTATAGTGAAGTAATGAGAATATTATGATTATTGAATTTGAAGAAAAAATGTTAAATATGATCGATGAGTTGTATAGCACCGCAACGGAAGATGAGTTGTTTGCCGGTGGTTACTTACGTGGTCATATTTCTCTATCAGCGGCTGATTGCGAGGAGCAAGGCATTACCGATGTTGATGTCCTGAAACAGCGTATAGAGGCCAGCCTGCATGAGACTCGCTCTGAATTGAGCCCTAAAGATCGCCAAATTGTTCAACAAGTTTGGCAAGATCTATTGCGCCGTGGGTGAGTAAGTACATTCTATATTTTTGAACAAGTGCATTAGGGTTTTTAACTTGTGAGTCGACCGTTGAGTGCTAAAGTAAGAAGTAGTCAAACAACTTGAGGATGAAAAATGAAAGTTATTGCTTATGGAGCGAGTACTAGCTCAACATCAATTAATAAAGCATTAGCCACCTATGCAGCTAACCAAATTGATGGCGCAGAGGTTAAAGTACTTGATATCAACGATTTTCCTGTACCAATGTTTAGCGAAGATAAAGAAAAAGAGATTGGACAGTCTGAAAGTGCACAAGCTTTCCTTGATGAAATTGCGTCGGCTGACGCACTCGTCATTTCTTTTGCTGAGCATAATGGTCATTATCCAGCCGCGTATAAAAACCTGTTTGACTGGGCAGCACGCATTAATAATAAAGTTTTTCAGGAAATCCCTGCTGTCTATTTGTCGACCTCTCCGGGTCCTGGCGGAGCGCAATCCTCGTTATCTGCGGCCGTGACATCCGCGCCATTTTTTGCAGGTAATGTCATCGAATCTTTATCGGTACCAAGCTTCTATGACCATTTTGATTTAGCAACAGGTCAAATGACGAACCCCGAGTTTGCTGAAAAAATTACACAGGCGGTGAATAAACTGACCGTGTAGCTTATAAACCAACGCGGTAAAGAAAAAAGCCCTCGTTATTATTCTACGAGGGCTTTTTATTTGACCGAATATAATGGGGTTAGATGTCCGTACTAGGACGATGCACGATCGCTTTTCCTTTTTTTAGTTTGCGTACCCACATACGGCTGGGATGCAGCGTTTCTAATACGCTAGCCGGGAACGGTATTGGCTGCTGACACATTTGCGATGCAAGTACTTCACCCAGTAATGGCGCAGAAGTTAAACCACGTGCGCCAAGTCCGAGAAAGGCGTAAAGATTGGTATAACTTGCCACCGGCTTCACTTGATTTCGTTTCATGGTGTTTAGCTTGCGATAGTCGTTAAGAATATCGGTAAACCGGCCAATATTACCAATGAAAGGTAAATGATCACGGCTCACGCACCGTACTCCTTGGCGTGAAAAATTATCCGTAGCATCGACAGACTCTGTCCAAGGTTGTGATACGCAGTTACGCAGACGTTCGGTGTTCTCTTTTTGTGCCTGAGGTTCAAATTTTGTATCGGTTTGGTTACGGTGATAACTTGCACCAATACAGTGTGTTTGCGTCTGGGGATCAACAGGGGTCATATAACCGTCATAACATAGTACAGTATTGAGTTGGCCAAGTGTCTCATTGCTTGGTACATGGCTCACTTGCCCTTTAACTTTACCCAGTGGCATATGTTGAGTTTGGGTGAAATGATCAAATTGATCTCCGGTCGCGACAACGACCGCTTGGTGTAGCCAAGTTGATTCTCCATCACTTACTTGCCAATGTTGTGACGTTTCTTGCCAGTCCAGTGATTGAATCTCGCATTGATACCTTATGGTTAAGCCACGTTGCTCTAATTGTTGTAATAGGCCTGAGGTGAGTTGTTCCGGGCTGACCCATCCGCCAAGCGGATAATACACGGCAGGTAGTCCAATGGTTTGTCCGGTAATGGTATCAGTTTCGTTGGCGGTTAAACCATGTACGAGCTCTGGAGCAAACTGGTCTTGTAGCAAGCGATTAAGCTTTTTCATCGCTTTGTCATCCCACATGAGCTGAGTCACACCGCACCAGTCATGGGCAAAGTCAAACTGCTGCGCCGCATTGTCCATAAATTGACGAGCGAAGACAAAAGCAGGAGCAAAAACGCGAGAAACATCATCATGATTAGCGTTCAGTAACGGGTAAACAGCGCCTTGGCGATTGCCTGATGCACCAGTTGCTGTCTGCTTATCTTTGCAATACAAAGTCACGTTAACACCACGGTTAATGAGTGCTTTAGCTAAGCTGGCACTGGCAATCCCGCCGCCAATAATGGCAACATCGGTAAGGTTATCTGTACCTTGATAAGCAAACCAAGGTAGGATATTGGTATAAGGCGTTTTATTCTCTAGGTGGCCGACGAGCATATCGCGTTTTGTGCCAAATCCTTTGGCTTTTTTCATTGCAAAGCCAGACTCAATCAACCCGCGACGGACAAAGCCTGCGGCGGTGAACGTGGCGACACTACAGTCTTGCTTGGCTAAGTTTGCCATACCATTGAATAATTTTTGACTCCACATGTCAGGGTTTTTACTTGGCGCAAATCCATCCAAAAACCATGCGTCGACCAAACCTTGCTCAGCTGTTGGAACTTCAGGTAAACAGGTTTTGATATCTCCAAACCAAAGGTCTACAGTAATCAGACCGTCAGCAAAGAGCATCCGATGACACTCAGGGATGACTAGAGGATAAGCCGCTTGTAACTGCTGGGCATAGGCCGATAGTTCAGGCCAAGATTGGTGAGCTTTGATTAAATCATCTTTCGTTAATGGGTATTTTTCAAAACTGATAAAATGAAGAGACTTGAGTGGCGCGTCGGGATTCTCTCGGCGAAAGTTGTCGAAACATTGCCAAAGCGCTAGAAAATTTAAGCCTGTCCCAAATCCTGTTTCGGCAACAACAAAATGGGATTGTTGATGCGTGTGCCAGCGTGTTGGGAGTTGGTTTTGCGTAAGAAACACATAACGGGTTTCGTCCAATCCATTGACATTAGAAAAGTAGACATCATCAAATTGGTCTGAAACGGGTGTACCTGCGTCATTCCAGTCGAGATGTGCATGGGTAATAGAAGTAGTCATGGTGATTTTTGGCCAACGCTGCGGTAAGAATACAGGCGATTGTACGGATTTATAGGAAAGCTGACCACTTCTGTTACTAGAAATCTGTTATCATTAGAAAGAATTTTGAATTATAGGAATGTCACATGAAACGAGTCGTAATCACCGGTATGGGGATTATCTCAAGTATCGGTAACAACGTCGAAGAAGTGTTAGCGTCTCTAAAAGCAGGCAAATCAGGCATTACCGCTTCAGAGGAATTTAAAGAACATGGTTTACGTTCTCAAGTCTGGGGTGACCTGAAGATCAACCCAGCTGAGCATATTGACCGCAAGCGTATGCGTTTCATGGGGGATGCGGCTTCTTACGCATACCTAGCACTCGAGCAAGCGATCGAAAACTCCGGTCTTGCTCCTGAACAAGTATCAAACGATCGTACAGGTATTATCGCAGGTTCTGGCGGTGCATCCGGCTTCAACCAAGCGGCGGCGGTTGATACGGCCCGTGAAAAAGGCGTGAAGCGTGTGGGGCCTTACATGGTTACACGTACCATGGCGTCAACGGTATCGGCATGTCTTGCGACACCGTTTAAAATTCGCGGCATCAACTACTCAATCAGTTCTGCATGTGCGACGTCTGCACACTGTATCGGTAATGCGATGGAGCTTATTCAACTGGGTAAGCAAGATGTTGTATTTGCTGGTGGCGGTGAAGAGCTGAACTGGACCTCATCGATCATGTTTGATGGTATGGGTGCGTTGTCCACTAAGTACAACGATACTCCAGAAAAAGCTTCACGTACTTACGATGCAAACCGTGATGGTTTTGTTATCTCTGGCGGTGGCGGTATGGTCGTTCTTGAAGAACTGGAACATGCTCTAGCCCGTGGCGCAACGATTTACGGTGAAGTAATCGGTTACGGTGCGACTTCTGATGGCTACGACATGGTAGCGCCATCAGGTGAAGGCGCAGTTCGCTGTATGAAGATGGCAATGCAAGGCATTGATTCGGTGGATTACGTTAACACTCACGGTACATCAACCCCTGTTGGTGACGTGAAGGAACTGGGCGCGATTCAAGAAATCTTTGGCGAGAAAAGCCCAGCAATCTCCGCGACAAAAGCGATGACAGGTCATGCGCTTGGTGCCGCTGGTGTGCATGAAGCTATCTACTCAATGCTGATGATGAACAATAACTTCGTGACACCAAGCATCAATATTGATGAGTTGGATGAAGCGGCACAGGGGTTAGACATTGTGACAGATACTCGCGAACAAGAGTTGAACACGGTTATGTCAAATAGCTTTGGTTTCGGCGGTACCAACGCCACATTGGTAATGAAAAAATACCAAGGCTAATCATCTGTGCGTCATAAGTAGAGTGTGGCAAGTGGTATAAGCAAACATCCCGTACCGACACTTCACGTTTACTTAGCTCATTATGCCCGGCTACCGTTAGGTGCCGGGCGTTTTTATTCTCGACACTGTGCTGGCTTTTTTGCACAATGATTTCATTGTTAAAGAGTATGAGCCATTATGAAAATTCTAATCGATGAAAATATGCCCTACGCTGAGCAGCTCTTTAGTCAGCTAGGTGAGGTAGTGCTAAAACCTGGCCGTACACTAACGGCTGATGATTTAGTGGATGTGGATGCGTTAATGATTCGCTCGGTGACGAAAGTTAACGCTGACTTGCTAGCAAAAGCGAATCAACTTAAGTTTGTCGGTACGGCAACGGCAGGTATGGATCACGTCAATCAAGCGCTACTACAAGAGAAAGGGATTCATTTCACTGCTGCACCTGGCTGTAATAAAGTGGGCGTGGCTGAATATGTGTTCAGTGCGTTGCAAGTATTATCTCAGCAACATGGTTTTTCAGTGTTTGATAAGACCGTGGGGATTATTGGAGCCGGTCAAGTTGGCAGCTACTTGCATGAATCGTTGTCAGGGGTTGGGGTTAAGACGTTACTCAATGATCCCCCTAAGCAAGCCGCCGGCGATAGCCGTGAGTTTACGCCATTGGAGACGTTATTAGAGCAAGCCGATGTAATTACCGTGCATACGCCTTTAACGGTGGATGGTGAATTTCCAACCCACCACCTGATTAACGATCATGTTCTTACAAATCTTAGGCCCGATCAGATCTTAATTAATGCCGCGCGTGGCCCCATTGTCGATAATGCGGCGTTAAAAGTGCGCTTGCAAAAAGGCGATGGATTTACCGCTGTGCTTGATGTCTTCGAGTATGAGCCTGAAGTCGATATGACGCTGCTACCTTTACTTGCTTTTGCAACACCACATATTGCAGGGTATGGCTTGGAAGGTAAGGCACGTGGCACCACCATGATTTATAATAGCTACTGCGAATTTCTTGGGGTAAATAAAACCGCTCAAGCGAGCGAACTTTTGCCCATAGCACCATTACCACAGGTGCACTTATCACGTCAGTGGGATGAAGCAACTCTGTTCTCACTGACTCAACTGATTTACGATGTGCGTAAAGATGATGCCTTATTTCGACGCGTAATGCCGAAAGAAGGTGCGTTTGATGCTATGCGTAAGCAGTATTGGGATAGACGCGAATATAGCGCGCTAACCCTCGTAGGCGATGCAACATGCGAATTAGCACCGCTAGCGAAATTAGGTTTCAATATTGAGGTTAAACAATGAGCCAAAAATTTAATATCGCCATCCTAGGCGCCACTGGTGCAGTAGGTGAAGCGATTCTTGATGTATTAAAGGAACGCGATTTACCTATCGGTGATGTGTTTCTATTAGCCAGCGAACGTAGTGAAGGTAAAATCTATCGTTTTCATGGTAAATCACTTCAAGTTGAAAATGTCAGTGATTTTGACTGGACACAAGTTCAGGTTGCTTTCTTCTCTGCAGGAAGTGAATTGTCGGCTGAGTGGGCTCCGATAGCCGCTGACGAAGGTGTGGTCGTGATTGATAACACGTCACAATTCCGTTACGAATTTGATGTACCACTTGTTGTGCCTGAAGTGAATGCATCGGCAATTGCTGAGTTTCGTAATCGTAACATCATCGCCAACCCGAACTGCTCAACCATTCAAATGCTGGTGGCATTGAAGCCGATTCATGATGAAGTGGGTCTTGATCGTATTAATGTATCAACTTACCAGTCGGTATCTGGGGCAGGCAAAGCGGGGATTGATGAGTTGGCCGGTCAAACAGCCAAATTGTTGAATGGTTTACCACCTGAAACTGAAACGTTTAGTCAACAAATTGCGTTTAACTGTATTCCACAAATTGATGATATGCTGGAAAATGGTTACACCAAAGAAGAAATGAAAATGGTGTGGGAAACCGAAAAAATCTTTAATGATCCGTCTATTCGCGTCAATCCTACGTGCGTACGCGTCCCTGTTTTCTATGGCCATGCAGAAGCTGTTCATGTTGAAGCTCGTGGCCCTATTGATGCAGAGCAAGTCACAGAGTTGTTGAAAGCGGCTGAAGGCATTGAGGTGTTTGAAGACAATGACTTCCCGACTCAGGTGAGAGATTCTGGCGGAAAAGATACCGTGATGGTCGGACGTATTCGTAATGAACTCGGTAATCCATGTGGCGTGAACTTATGGGTTGTTGCTGATAACGTACGTAAAGGCGCCGCCACAAACGCAGTACAAATTGCTGAAATCTTAATGCGAGATTATTTGTAATCGTTTTTGATGATATGAAATGCAAAAAACCACCATTACGGTGGTTTTTTTTATGATGCTGCGTCGTGGGCTTTCGGATTATTTTTACATGATCCTTCTGCACACTTGCCGTATAAATACAGGCTATGGTTAGTTAGGTTAATATTGAATCGTTCGGCAATCTCATGTTGTCTACGTTCAATCATTTCATCATTGAATTCAATAACTAAGCCACAGTCTAAACAAACAAGATGGTCATGGTGTTCTTGAGTAGATAATTCAAACACCGATTTACCACCTTCAAAGTGGTGTCTTGTCACGATACCTGCATCATCAAATTGGTTTAGTACACGATAAACGGTAGCAAGACCAATTTCTTCGCCAAGATCGATAAGTTTTTTATACAGATCCTCAGCACTAATATGTTGGCACTCAGGTTGCTGTAGTACTTCTAAAATTTTTAGCCGTGGAAGGGTGACTTTAAGGCCAGCATCCTTTAGCGCTTGGTTATTATCCGACATATAGTTTCCCGTTGATGCTCTGCATGAATAACAGAAGTCAGTGTAAAGCGTATTATAGTGGAGTCATGTTAAACATTAAACCACGAAGTTAAAAGGGGTACTCATAATTGTCCCGCTCACCTAACATCTCGACATGATAACACGTATTTCGCTCGCCTATTTATATAAAAATCGTTTACTTTAGACAATATATATCCCTTAACTGAACAAAAGCAAGGTCAATATATATAATTAAATCAATAGATTAATGTGTTTTATGTTTTTCGCACCTTTGCTGGGTTACGCGAGATCGCGCAAGAAATAGAGAAGTGCAAAATTGAGTAAAGAAATATTTTTATCTGTTCATTTCGTTATGTGTTGTCAGTGGCATTTGCTAGCAGACGGACACAATGCACACCGTCACTAATAAAAGCATAGCAGGAATAAGAAGAGTACAACTGGGGGAGGGGAGAGAAATACTCTCTACCCTAATTAAATTTAGGGCAGAGAGTATGGATTAATCTTCTAGTTCAGATAAACACATTTCGGTATAGATTTGGTTAACCCACGTTGATACGCGTTGATCTGTTAATTCTGGCTGACGGTCTTCATCGATACACAAGCCAACAAAATGGTTTTCATCGGTCAAGGCCTTAGAGGCTTCAAATTCGTAGCCTTCTGTAGGCCATTCGCCAAGGATCATGCCGCCCTTTGCTTCGACGATATCACGAACCGTACCCATCGCATCACAAAAATACTCAGCGTAATCTTCTTGATCGCCACAACCAAAGACAGCCACCAATTTACCTGAGAAATCAATGGCTTCAAGTTCAGGGAAAAAGTCATCCCAATCGCACTGTGCTTCACCATAATACCAAGTTGGGATGCCTAGCATCAGAAGATCAAAATTATCAATGTCTTCTTTACTGCTTTTTGCAATATCTTGAACATGAACCAGTTTTTCACCAAGTTGTTTTTGGATCATTTTTGCAACTGCTTCAGTGTTGCCTGTATCACTCCCAAAGAAGATACCTACACTTGCCATAAAATCATTACCTTTAAATAGTTATGGGTTGACCACTCATTTGGTGTGTTCTAATCACTCTATTCGATGAGTTGACCACACCGCAGATATAAGGCTCGGGACCTATACAATGTATAAAAGAACGGCTCCACAACGTTTAACGACGTTTGCCTAAGCACTTGCCAAGACAAGTGAATGCACGCAGGGTTCACGAATAAGCGAGTGAACCGACGTAAACTGTATGGTCATTCCATATCCCCGTTACATGGGCGCACTATACCATTGTTAAACCGTAAAGTTAATCTGCCACCATGCCCATTTATCCGGATAGGAACCGTTTTATTGCTAAGTTTATGCGTCGTGTAAGAATCGGCGAATTACACGTAAAACTTCTGTGGGTTTCTCTGCATGCAACCAATGGCCTACATTGGCAATGACATGCGCTTTGGAATTCGGGAACTGCGTTTGAATCGATTTTTGATGTTCAGGCATGAGGTAATCCGAGTCAGCCCCTTTAATGAACAGAGTAGGAATAGTGTTGGGTTCAATGTCATTCCATCCTAAAATATGACGATAATTGGCTTCTAAGGCTGAGACATTAAAGCGCCATGCCATATGCTCACCAGTATTATAGAGAGATTTTCCGACAAATTGACGTACTCCCTCCATTTCGATATGTTCAGCAAGCACTTGCATCGCATCGCGGCGTGATTGAGGTTGTTGTTTTATTACCGCATTGAGTCCAGCAAAAACAGCATCATGGCGAGCGTCTGGATAGGTAACCGGCGCCATATCTAATACAATTAATTTATCCACGTGTTTGGGAGCAATGTCTGCGAATTTCATCGCGGCTTTGCCACCCATAGAGTGCCCGACTACAATGGTGTTACTGAGCTGGAGATGTTCAACTAATTCTTTGATATCCTGCGCAATAAGTTCGTAGTTATGCTCGTCACTATGCAGTGATAATCCATGATTACGAAGATCAACACTAAGCACTTGATAGTCGTTTTTTAGATCCCGTGCCAGTAAGCCTAAGTTGTCTAAATTTCCAAACAAACCGTGGATCAATATAATGGTGTGACCTGCACCTTCGAGTTTATAATTGAGTAATGATGACATTTTATCTTATTAGTGATTGGTTTAACGTAGAGTCTCAGCGAAGATCTCGCTATAATCCCCTAGAGTTTAAACATTGAGATTGTGAAAAGCGAATGAAAACAATTGAGGTTGATGAGGATCTATACCGTTACATTGCCAGTCAAACATTGCATATCGGAGAAAGTGCGTCAGATATTTTACGCCGATTGCTTAATGTTGAAGGACAGGTTGACGTGGCGGCACAGCCTGCGGCGGTGCATAAACCTGAAGATCAGGTTGCACAGGGTATAGTAGTCAGTAAAGATGCCGCTCAAGACAAAAAAGTTGATAGCGTAAAAGCGATGCGAGAGCTGTTAATTTCCGACGAATTTGCTGAATTAAAAAAAGCAGTAGATCGTTTTATTTTGGTGCTTTCTACGCTCTACCAAATCGATCCAGAACGTTTTTATGACGCAATGGAAGTAAAAGGGCGCAAACGCGTTTATTTTGCTGACAATGAGCAGACACTGTTGTCTCATGGACAAACGACAAAACCGAAATCGATCCCCAATACACCACTTTGGGTGATCACCAATAATAACACGAGTCGCAAACAACAGATGGTTCAGCAAGTAATGGATCGCATGAGCTTCCCTGCTGATATTATCGAAAAAGTGATTCACTCCATTTAATTTTGGAGTAGTGTACTGATCGAACATTCTGCATAAACCTCATAACTGTTTGGATCATTTATGGGGTTTTTATTTGCGCTTTGATTTTAAGGACGTCATATGGCTATGCACCCACGCGCAGGAAAAAAAGCGCAACAAAAAGATCTCACCAATATACCGGCTTTAGTCGCGAACTATTATTTATTACAACCAGATGCAACCAATCCGGCACATAAAGTCGAGTTTGGAACCTCAGGGCATCGTGGAAGTGCCGATAAAACGACGTTCAATCAAAATCATATTTTGGCGATAGCCCAAGCGATTGTGGATATTCGCGAAGAGAATAATACCACCGGCCCAACGTTTGTTGGTAAAGACACGCACGCGTTATCAGAACCTGCATTTAGTAGTGTTGTCGAAGTGCTCATTGCCAATGGTATTGAAGTGATTGTACAAGAAAACAATGGCTATACACCGACTCCAGGAATTTCCCATGCCATTTTGACGTACAATCAAACTCATCAACGACAAGCAGATGGTATTGTTATTACACCATCTCACAATCCCCCACAAGATGGCGGGATAAAGTATAACGCTGTACACGGCGGGCCTGCAGAAGCCTCGCTCACAGAAGCGATTCAAGACCGTGCTAATCAATATATTGCTGACAAGCTGCAAGGTGTGAAGCACATCGCGATTGCAGAAGCAAAGATATCCCCTTTATTTAATCAACGCGATCTTGTTCAACCGTATTTAGATGATTTAATCAATGTTGTTGATATGAGTGCCATTCAAAATGCGAATTTGTCGGTGGGTGTCGATCCACTTGGTGGTAGCGGTATTGAATATTGGCGCCGTATTGGTCAACAATACGAGCTGAACTTAACATTGGTAAATGACACGGTTGATCCTAGTTTTCAGTTTATGACGCTTGATAAAGATGGCGTTATTCGTATGGATTGCTCATCGCCACATGCCATGGCCGGCTTACTTGCGATGAAAGATCAGTACGATTTAGCTTTTGCAAATGATCCTGACTATGACCGCCATGGTATTGTTACGCCTCAAGGATTGATGAACCCTAACCATTTCCTCGCTGTTTGTATCGATTATCTTTATCGCCATCGCGAAGGATGGGGCAAAGATGTTGCCGTAGGCAAAACGCTCGTATCGAGTGCGATGATCGATAAAGTCGTCAGTGACCTAGGCCGTGAATTGTGTGAAGTGCCGGTTGGTTTCAAATGGTTTGTGGACGGTTTGTTCACAGGTCGTTTTGGTTTTGGTGGTGAAGAAAGTGCAGGGGCATCTTTCTTACGTCATAACGGTCACGTCTGGTCGACCGATAAAGATGGCATTATTTTGTGCTTATTAGCGGCTGAAATCACTGCAGTGACGGGTAAAAATCCACAAGAGTATTATAACGATCTCGCGGCGAAACACGGTGACTCTCATTATAATCGCTTGCAAGCGGTAGCAAATGGTCCACAAAAAGAGATACTAAAGAAACTATCGCCGGAAATGGTCACAGCAGAAACCTTGGCGGGAGATACCATTACCGCACGTTTGACTCATGCTCCGGGTAACGGCGCCGCGATTGGTGGCTTGAAAGTGACCACTGATTTCGGCTGGTTTGCGGCGCGTCCTTCAGGCACCGAAGATATCTATAAAATTTACTGTGAGAGCTTTAAAGGCGCTGATCATTTGAAGTTAATCGAAGAAGAAGCCCAGGCGATTGTGAATCAAGTGTTTAAGAATGCTGGTTTATAATTTTTACCGATAAGTTTTATGAAGGTTGATGATAAAAAAGAGCGCAAAGTATTGCGCTCTTTTTTTATTATTCTAGTTATTAGGCCATGCATCCGGCAAGATAAACCAAAATTGTCCCGATTGGCTTTGACAGTGAACAAACCCTTCACCGCTCCCATCATAACGAGGTGTATTATCGCTTCGACCTATTATCCATTCTGGTTTACTGAGTAAAAATAATGGCTCGTTAATACGGTGTGTCTCACTGTGATAGCACCAGAAACCCGTAACTCTGTCTGGATTAATCTTAACGGTATACTCGGGTTGATAATGCTCAAAGGTAAGGGTGTCAGGAATAGGCTCTTTATCAAAGGGATTGACATACAATCGTCCTTGCATTAGCAGGTGCTGACTTAATGCATACCAGTCTGGGTAGGCCTGTCGAAATGCCTCACTTTGTGAAAACGGCAGTTGTTTCTCTAGCATATGCTGAATTTTTAAATCTAAGCGGTCATGCGCGTGTGGTCCATACCAAAACCCTTGCTTTAATAAATAGAATTTTACCGCCACCTCCCAATGCTGCCATGATTGACTGCGATGCTCATTAATGAAATCAATCGCCCCTAATGTGCGTCCTTGTGCGTTGATTTGCAGTTCTTCATAGACAGAATGGTAGTCTGGGTGATGTTGGAACAACTTGCCGCACAGGTATTGATACACAAACCCTAAGCGATGGTTGCCCGTATAGGGGTCAAAAGATAGCGATTGATGTGATAAAAATGGCGAATGAGATTCAATCGGTGGCGCACCACTTACAATTGCTGGTGAATTGATCACCCATTGAGTTAGACGAGGTAAATTCATAGCGGAGAAAGCTCTGGGTTATTTCGACATTCATGTATGAAATTGTTATAACCTTCTTATGAGTTGGATGCAATGGAAGAGAGTATGAATCATTTAGAATTAGAAACGCTAATCAATAGCGAGTTGTCTCCACAATTGATAAAAGACTATTCGCCCAATGGATTACAGGTGGAAGGCAAAGCCGATATCAAAACGATCGTGACGGGAGTGACCGCTTCTCAAGCATTAATCGAATACGCGATTGCAAAGAAAGCGGATGCTATTTTAGTGCATCACGGTTATTTTTGGAAAAATGAGCCGCAGCAGATACGCGGTATGAAAGGCCGGCGCATTCGCTCGCTGATGAAACATGATATTAATTTATACGGTTACCATTTACCGTTAGATATTCATCCCACGTTAGGCAATAACGCACAGTTAGCTGCTTTTCTTGGTATTCATTCAGTCACTGGACTAGAAGATCATCCGCAATCTATCGCCATGAAAGGTGAGCTTGCTGAGGCGGTGACTGGTTCAGAGTTTGCCAAACGTATTGGTAAAGCACTCAATCGAGAACCTTTGCATATTGCGCCAGAAAATGCTGATAAACTGATTAAAACGGTTGGTTTTTGTACAGGGGGCGGGCAGGATTTTATTGATTTAGCTGCTGAACAAAAATTGGATGCCTATATATCAGGGGAAGTCTCGGAGCGAACCACATATTCTGCCCGCGAACAAGATATCCACTATTATGCAGCGGGGCATCATGCAACTGAGCGTTATGGGGTGAAAGCATTAGGTGAGTGGTTAGCAAAAGAACATGGTTTAGATGTTGAATTTATTGATATTGATAATCCAGTGTAGTCGATATTATTCTCAAATAAACAAATAAACAAATAAACAAATAAAAAAGGGCGAAGTAATTTCGCCCTTTTTACGTTGTAGTCATTGCCATTTGGCGATGAGCTTACACTATGTTATGAACGCTCTCCCATTGAGACGAAATCGCGTTTCTCGTAACCGGCGTATAACTGACGTGGACGGCCGATACGCTTACCTGGGTCACTGTGCATTTCATTCCAATGAGCTATCCAGCCTATGGTTCGGGACATAGCAAAAATAACCGTAAACATGGATGCTGGGATTCCAATCGCTTTAAGAATGATACCTGAGTAAAAATCTACGTTTGGATAAAGCTTTTTATCAATGAAGTAGCTATCGGCAAGTGCAATTCTCTCTAGTTCAATCGCCACATCAAGTAGTGGATCTTGTACCTTCAACTCTTTTAACACTTCATGGCACGCTTCACGCATTACCGTTGCACGCGGGTCGTAGTTTTTATAGACACGGTGACCAAAGCCCATTAAACGGAATGGGTCATCTTTGTCTTTTGCTCTGGCAATAAATTCAGGAATTTTATCGACGCTACCAATTTCTTCGAACATGCGTACACACGCTTCGTTCGCTCCGCCGTGAGCAGGTCCCCATAAAGAGGCGATACCAGCGGCAATACATGCAAATGGGTTTGCGCCTGACGAACCCGCTAACCGTACAGTAGACGTTGATGCATTTTGTTCATGATCGGCATGAAGAGTGAAAATCTTATCCATAGCCCGCGCAACTACTGGGTTGACTTCATATTCTTCGCAAGGGGTCGCGAACATCATATGTAAGAAGTTTTCCGCATAGGTTAAATCATTACGAGGGTAGATAAATGGTTGGCCTGTTGAGTATTTATAACACATAGATGCCAAAGTCGGCATTTTTGACAACAAGCGATAGGCTGCAATCTGACGATGTGAATCGTTATTAATGTCCAAAGAGTCGTGATAAAACGCCGCTAGGGCACCGACCACACCACACATAATTGCCATTGGGTGTGCATCACGACGGAAACCATGAAAGAAGCTGGCTATTTGTTCATGGACCATAGTATGACGAGTGACTGTTTGCAGAAACTCCTCATATTGTTCACGAGAAGGCGCTTCACCATACAGTAAAATATAACAGACTTCGAGATAGTCGGCATTATTAGCCAATTGATCAATGGGGAAACCACGGTGTAATAACACCCCTTTTTCACCATCAATGTACGTGATTTGAGATTCACAAGATGCAGTGGCAAGAAAACCAGGGTCAAATGTGAAGTAGCCATTTGAGCCCAAACCTCGAACGTCAATTACTTGGGGGCCCAGTGTCCCGTCTATAATTGGCAGTTCGATCGGCGCTTGACCTTCGATATGAAGGGTAGCTTTTTTATCTGCCATAACAATCTCCTTTGTTAATAAATGGTGTCGTCCGTAGTGTCGGTGACCATGAATATTTACGACCGATCGGTCGTAAAGTCAATATTTCTCGTCCGATGTGTGCTCTCACTTTGATTTTTAATCAATGGAAAGTTAAAAACCTGTTCTATGTAGCAAAAATTGTTACATCAATTGTATTACACTATCCCGAGTCCTATATTGGCTAAGATAATTAAGGCTAAAGCCTTGTATATTCAGGTCTACAAGACGGTTCTCTTTTAAGTGGTACGATGTGTTTTCATCCATTAATTAGATGAATGGTGCTGTTTATTTGTTCAGACTTGTTTATTAAATGTTAAATCATTGGGTTTAGTCGAAATTTTCTTCAACAACAAAAAAAGCTCAATAGAGCTGAGTGAGCAAGCCCGTGAAAGAAAGAAAAAAACGACCTGTAAATTTAGATCTGCAGACCATTCGCTTTCCTATAACCGCTATCGCATCAATCTTACACCGTGTCACTGGCGTGATTATGTTTGTGGCGGTCGGAATACTAATGTGTTTGCTCTCCCTATCCCTGTCTTCCGCTGAAGGTTTTAACGAAGCGAGTGTCTGGGTCGACAATATCCTCGTTAAATTGGTCTTATGGGGCATATTAACTGCTCTGTCTTACCATATTGCAGGGGGCATCCGTCATCTAATCATGGATTTGGGATATTGTGAAGAGTTAGAAAGTGGAACAAAAAGTGCAAAAATTGCCTTCGGTATCACAGTGGTACTTTCAATTCTGTCTTGGGGGCTAGTATGGTAAAAAATGTTTCTTCCCTCGGTCGCAACGGCGTCCACGACTACATTCTGGTACGTGCTTCTGCCATTTTAATGACCTTATATGTTGTCTATCTTGTCGGTTTCTGCGCATTTAACGAGATTACCTATGAAACCTGGACGGCGTTTTTCTCAGGAACGTTTACCAAAGTCTTCACAATGTTAGCGTTAGTATCAGTCTTGATGCACGGTTGGATAGGGCTTTGGCAAGTACTGACTGATTATGTGAAATGTTCAAAATTAAGAGTAGGACTGCAATTTGTGGTCATTGCTGTGTTACTCGGCTATTTGTTTTCTGGCCTATTTATTCTGTGGGGTGTGTAAGTGACTATTCCCGTTCGTGAATTTGACGCCGTTGTTATCGGCGCAGGTGGTGCAGGCATGCGAGCTGCACTGCAAATATCAGAACAAGGCCTAAGCTGCGCTTTGTTATCTAAAGTCTTCCCAACTCGTTCTCACACTGTGTCTGCCCAAGGGGGGATTACCGTTGCATTAGGTAACTCCCACGAAGATGATTGGCAGTGGCATATGTACGATACCGTCAAAGGGTCCGATTATATTGGCGACCAAGATGCTATTGAGTACATGTGTAAGCAAGGTCCAAAATCTGTGATTGAATTGGAGAAAATGGGTTTGCCATTCTCTCGTTTCGATAACGGAAAAATCTACCAACGTCCGTTCGGTGGGCAATCGAGAGAATATGGTGGCGAACAGGCGGCACGTACTGCAGCCGCAGCCGATCGTACTGGACACGCATTGCTACACACGCTTTATCAACAAAACATCAAACATAAAACGACTATCTTTTCTGAATGGTATGCACTGGATTTAGTGAAAAACCAGGATGGAGTGGTAATGGGATGTACTGCGATTTGTATTGAAACGGGTGAAAAGTGTTATTTCAAAGCAAAAGCAACGGTACTTGCCACCGGTGGCGCGGGTCGTATTTACGCATCCACCACCAATGCGCACATCAATACCGGTGATGGTATCGGGATGGCGTTGCGTGCAGGTGTCCCAGCACAAGACATGGAAATGTGGCAGTTCCATCCGACGGGGATTGCTGGCGCGGGGGTGCTAGTTACTGAAGGGTGCCGTGGCGAAGGTGGCTACCTACTGAATAAAGATGGCGAGCGCTTTATGGAGCGTTACGCGCCAAACGTGAAAGACTTAGCCGGACGTGATGTTGTTGCTCGTTCAATGATGATTGAAATCCGTGAAGGCCGTGGCTGTGAAGGTCCATGGGGCACTCACTTGAAACTAAAATTGGATCATCTTGGCAAAGAAGTTCTTGAATCTCGCTTGCCAGGTATTTGTGAGCTATCTCGTACCTTTGCACACGTTGACCCTGTAAAAGAGCCGATCCCAGTCATTCCGACGTGTCATTACATGATGGGAGGGATTCCTACTCAGGTTTCTGGTCAAGCTTTGAAACAAAATGCAGCCGGAAAAGATGAAGAAATTCCAGGATTGTTTGCTTGTGGTGAAATCGCGTCTGTCTCTGTGCACGGAGCTAACCGTCTTGGCGGTAACTCTCTGCTTGATTTGGTGGTCTTTGGGCGTTCAACTGGTTTACACCTTGGTGAAACATTAGCATCGTACTCCGAAGCGCGTGATGTCACCGAATCCGATATTGAAGCTTCTCTATCTCGTTCAATGCGTTGGGAAAATAGCACGAGCGGTGAGGATCCATTCCAAATCCGTAAAGATTTGCAGAACTGTATGCAAACCAACTTCTCAGTATTCCGTGAAGGCGATGCGATGGCTGAAGGTTTGAAAGAACTGCAAGAGATTCGTGAACGTTTAGATAATGCCCACCTTGCGGATAAGTCAAAAGAGTTCAATACTCAACGTATTGAATGCTTAGAGTTAGATAACTTAATGGAAACAGCGTTGTCCACTGCTGTCGCGGCAAACTACCGCACGGAAAGCCGTGGAGCACATGCCCGTTTTGATTATCCAGATCGTAATGATGACGAATGGTTATGCCACTCTATCTATAATCCGGAAAATGAAAAAATGACGAAACGCCATGTGAATATGCTACCGCAATATCGCGAACCGTTTCCACCAAAAGTACGTTCATACTAGGGAGGCCACACCATGAAAGTTAACTTCTCTTTGTATCGATATAACCCGGACGAAGATAAAAAACCCTACATGAAGGACTACACGCTCGACGTGAAAGAAGGGTCTGACATGATGGTATTGGATGCTTTGATTCTATTAAAAGAACAAGATCCGAGTATCGCGTTCCGCCGCTCGTGTCGTGAAGGCGTGTGTGGGTCAGATGGTTTGAACATGAATGGTAAAAATGGTTTGGCCTGTATCACGCCGTTGTCGGCTTTGGGTCAAAACAAAACGATCGTGATTCGTCCATTACCGGGGCTTCCTGTGATTCGTGACTTAATCGTCGATCTGACACAGTTTTATGATAACTACGCGAAAGTGAAGCCGTTCTTAATTAATGATGGTGAGTTACCACCGTCACGAGAACATCTGCAATCTCCAGAAGACCGTGAGCAAATAGATGGTTTGTACGAATGTATCATGTGTGCATGTTGTTCAACTTCTTGCCCATCATTCTGGTGGAATCCGGATAAGTTTATTGGTCCTGCAGGTTTATTGGCAGCTTATCGCTGGTTAACCGATAGCCGCGATACCGCAACGGATGAGCGCCTCTCTGAATTGGATGATGCGTTTAGTGTGTTCCGCTGTCACGGAATTATGAATTGCGTCAGTGTTTGTCCGAAAGGGCTGAATCCAACGAAGGCGATTGGCAACATCAAGTCGATGTTATTAAGTCGTTCAGTGTAAATACACAATGAGCAGGCGCATAACCTGCTCTTTACTCGCTCGGATGATCGCATCTGTAGCGTAAATCGAAACTACTGGTAAAGGGAAAACAATGCAGAACGGCGTGATGAAGGCATGGCTCGAGTCTTCACACTTGTCTGGCGCCAATGCAACTTATGTAGAAGATATCTACGAATTGTATCTAAGCGACCCCGACCTGGTGAGTGATGAATGGAAACGTGTTTTTGATGAGTTGCCACAGCAACCTGATAACGTGGTCGATCAACCACATTCACGTGTCCGAGATTACTTCCGGAGACTGGCACAAGAGACAAAGCATTATAGTGTGCAGGTAAGTGACCCTGAAGTCGATGCAAAACAAGTAAAAGTCCTCCAATTGATTAATGCCTATCGATTCAGAGGCCATGAAGCGGCTCAACTCGACCCATTAGGGCTCTGGAAACGAGCACCGGTGGCGGAATTAGAACCGTCTTTTCATAATCTTTCCAATGATGATCTCGAAGAGTCTTTCAATGTCGGTTCATTTGCCATTGGCAATGACACCATGAAGCTGAAAGATATTCATCAATCTCTCAATAATATTTATTGCGGCCCGATCGGTGCAGAGTATATGCACATGACAGATACCGAGCAAAAACGTTGGATTCAACAGCGTTTAGAACCGGTTAATGGTCACCCGCAATTTAGTCAAGAAGAAAAACAAACCTTCCTTGAAGAATTGACCGCTGCTGAAGGTTTAGAGCGCTATCTAGGAGCGAAATTCCCAGGCGCTAAGCGTTTCTCTTTGGAAGGTGGTGATGCCATGATCCCTATGACGAAAGAGCTAATTCGTTATGCGGGTTCTCAAGGTATGCGAGAAGTTGTTATCGGTATGGCCCACCGTGGGCGTTTGAATATGCTGGTCAACGTACTTGGTAAAAAACCGCAAGGTTTGTTTGATGAGTTCGCTGGTATCCACGATGACACTTGGGGTACTGGTGATGTGAAATACCACCAAGGCTTCTCTGCTGATTTCGCAACCCCAGGAGGGGATGTTCACTTAGCACTCGCATTTAACCCTTCTCATTTAGAAATTGTTAACCCGGTTGTGATTGGCTCTGTCCGCGCGCGTCAGGATCGATTAAATGATGATGATGGCACCAAAGTATTACCTATCACTATTCATGGTGATTCGGCGATTGCTGGTCAAGGGGTGGTAGCTGAAACCTTTAATATGTCGCAAGCCCGTGGTTTCTGTGTGGGTGGTACAGTACGAGTAGTCATTAATAACCAAGTGGGTTTCACTACCTCGAATCCACGAGATGCCCGTTCAACAATGTATTGTACGGATATCGCTAAAATGGTTCAGGCGCCGATTTTTCACGTCAATGCCGATAATCCAGAAGCCGTGGCCTTTGTCACACGCATCGCTTTAGATTACCGCAATACATTTAAAAGTGACGTTGTTATCGATTTGGTTTGTTATCGCCGCCATGGCCACAATGAAGCGGATGAGCCTAATGCCACACAGCCTTTGATGTACCAAAAAATCAAAAAACACCCAACGCCACGTAAGTTGTATGCGGATGTGTTAATTGAACGTGGTGAAAGCGATACAGAAAATGTCACTCAAATGATTAATGAGTATCGTGATGCTTTAGATCAAGGTGAAGTTGTCGTGAAAGAATGGCGCTCCATGACTATGCACTCCGTTGATTGGTCGCCATATCTTGGCCATGAATGGAATATGCCGTGGGATGACAAAGTTAGTCGTGAGCGGCTAGTCGAGCTGGGACAGCGTTTATGCCAACACCCTGAAAGCCATAAATTACAAAGCCGTGTCGAGAAAGTTTACCACGATCGTAAGAACATGATTGCGGGTGAAAAAGCATTGGACTGGGGGATGGCTGAATTGTTGGCATATGCAACCTTGGTTGATGATGGGCATCGTATTCGTATTTCAGGACAAGATTCTGGCCGTGGAACCTTCTTTCACCGTCATGCTGTGCTACACAACCAAGAAGATGCAAGCACGTATATTCCTCTGCGCCACATTCATGATAAACAGGGCCCATACCAAGTATTTGACTCCGTATTATCAGAAGAAGCGGTATTAGCATTCGAGTATGGCTATGCTACCGCCGAGCCTAGTGGTTTGACGATTTGGGAAGCGCAATTTGGTGACTTTGCAAATGGTGCTCAAGTGGTTATTGACCAGTTTATCTCATCGGGCGAACAAAAGTGGGGGCGCTTATGTGGTCTTACTATGTTGTTGCCACATGGTTATGAAGGTCAAGGTCCTGAGCATTCCTCGGCGCGTCTCGAACGTTATTTGCAGCTGTGTGCTGAACAAAATATGCAGGTAGTGGTTCCGTCTACGCCAGCTCAGGTTTACCACATGCTACGTCGCCAAGTTGTACGACCTATGCGTCGTCCACTTGTAGTGATGTCTCCAAAATCCTTGCTACGTCACCCTCTATGTACGTCTTCATTAGAAGATCTGGCAGATGGAACGTTCCAAGCGGCAATCGGTGAAATTGATGATATTGCTCCAGAAAATGTCAAACGTATCGTCTTTTGTTCCGGTAAAGTTTATTACGACTTGCTCGATCAGCGTCGTCAAAACGATCAGCAAGATGTGGTGATTATCCGGATTGAGCAGCTTTATCCATTCCCAATGGATGAGGTGCGCGCATTACTTGCTCAGTATCCACATGTTATGGATTACGTATGGTGTCAAGAAGAGCCACAAAACCAAGGCGCTTGGTATTGTAGCCAGCATAACTTCCGAGCCGCAACGCCAGTTGGCTCCGAAGTTCGCTACGCCGGACGCCCAGCATCAGCATCACCTGCGGTTGGTTATATGTCGGTACACCAAAAGCAACAGAAAGCGCTAGTGGCTGACGTGCTCACTATTAATTAGAACTAGAAATAAAAGATTAAGTAAAAGGAAGATGAGATTATGACCATTGAAATTCTGGTTCCAGATTTACCTGAATCCGTCGCTGATGCGATGGTCGCAACTTGGCATAAAAAGCCAGGTGATGCTGTCACTCGCGACGAAGTTATTGTTGATATTGAAACCGATAAAGTTGTTCTTGAAGTCCCTGCGCCAGATGATGGCGTGTTGGAATCGATCATTGAAGATGAAGGTGCAACGGTTTTAGGTAAGCAAGTAATCGCTAAGTTAAAAGTCGGTGCTGTTGCTGGTGAACCAACCAAAGACAAAGCCGATAACAGTGAGCCTTCTCCTGATCGCCGTCATAAAGCGTCACTATCGGATGAATCTAACGATTGGTTAAGCCCTGCTGTACGCCGCCTATTGGGTGAGCATAACCTCGAAGCCGGTGATGTAAAAGGCACTGGCGTTGGCGGCCGTATTACTCGTGAAGATGTTGAAGCACATTTAGCGAAAGGGACTTCAACAGAGAAAAGTAGTGCCTCAGCTGCGCAATCTGAACAGGTTGAAGTCACGGAAGTGAAGCCAGGGCGCAGCGAAAAACGTGTGCCAATGACGCGCTTACGTAAACGAGTGGCTGAGCGTTTACTTGAAGCGAAAAATAATACGGCAATGTTGACAACGTTTAACGAAGTGAACATGAAACCAATCATGGACTTACGTAAACAGTACAAAGATGTTTTTGAGAAGAAACATGATATTCGTCTCGGTTTTATGTCTTTCTATATTAAAGCTGTGACTGAAGCCTTAAAACGTTACCCACAAGTGAATGCATCATTGGATGGCGATGATATTGTGTATCACAACTATTTTGATATCAGCATTGCTGTCTCAACGCCACGTGGCTTGGTCACACCGGTTCTTAAAGATACTGATACATTAAGTGTCGCAAATATTGAGAAAGGCGTTAAAGAGCTCGCGATTAAAGGACGTGACGGCAAACTGACCGTTGATGAATTGACAGGCGGTAACTTTACGATCACCAATGGTGGTGTGTTTGGTTCACTGATGTCGACGCCAATCATTAACCCGCCACAAGCGGCAATTTTGGGTATGCATAAGATTCAAGATCGTGCGATGGTCGTTGACGGACAAATTGAAATATTGCCAATGATGTACCTAGCACTGTCTTACGATCACCGTCTCATTGATGGTCGTGAGTCAGTTGGTTTCTTGGTGACAATCAAAGAACTACTTGAAGATCCAGCTCGATTATTACTGGATGTATAATCGTGGTGATGTCGCCTGTTTAACAGGCGACATCATACCGAGCTAGGTATTGTACTCTCTGGCTCGGATCCGCCACATATGATGGCGATTACTTGAGTCTCCCGACAAGACGTGAAGTCCTGAACCTCAGGCTCTATGGATAAAAATCAAACAGACGGAACAACATAATGAATTTGCATGAATATCAAGCCAAACAGCTGTTTGCAGAATTCGGATTGCCTGTACCTGATGGGTATGCGTGTGACACACCACAGGAAGCGGCAGAAGCACCGGGTAAAATTGGCGGCGATAAATGGGTCGTGAAATGTCAGGTACATGCGGGTGGTCGCGGTAAAGCCGGTGGTGTTGAGCTACATGAAACTAAAGAAGGCATTCGTGAATTCGCGCAAAAATGGCTAGGTAAGAATCTAGTGACGTATCAAACAGATGCTAACGGTCAGCCTGTGTCAAAAATTTTGGTTGAAGCGGCATCTAATATTGAAAACGAATTGTACCTAGGAGCCGTCGTTGACCGTGCCACACAACGTGTTGTGTTCATGGCATCAACTGAAGGCGGGGTAGAAATTGAAAAAGTCGCGGAAGAAACACCTGAGCTGATTCATAAAGCGGCGATTGATCCGCTTGTTGGTCCTCAGGCCTATCAAGGTCGTGAATTAGCCTTCAAACTGGGCTTGAAAGGCGATCAAATTAAGCAATTTACTAAGATTTTCTTAGGCCTTGGCACTATGTTCACTCAATACGATTTGGCATTGCTTGAAATTAACCCACTAATCGTAACAGGCGAAGGAAATTTAGTGTGTTTGGACGGTAAAATTAATATCGATTCTAATGCGCTTTATCGTCAGCCAAAGCTGCGTGATATGCACGATGGCTCTCAAGAAGATGAACGCGAAGCCCATGCGGCGAAGTGGGAGTTAAATTACGTTGCTTTAGACGGTAACATTGGTTGTATGGTCAATGGTGCGGGTCTAGCAATGGGTACGATGGACATTGTTAATCTACATGGCGGGCAACCAGCTAACTTCTTAGATGTTGGTGGCGGCGCAACCAAAGAGCGAGTGACCGAAGCATTTAAAATTATTTTGTCAGATAGCAATGTTAAAGCCGTATTTGTCAATATTTTCGGTGGTATTGTACGTTGTGACCTCATCGCTGACGGAATTATCGGTGCCGTTGAAGAAGTCGGGGTTAAAATCCCTGTAGTGGTTCGTCTTGAAGGCAACAATGCTGAATTAGGCGCGAAAAAACTGGCAGAAAGTGGTCTCAATATCATTGCGGCAACATCGTTAGCTGAAGCTGCCCAAAAAGTTGTAGCAGCTGCGGAGGGTAAATAATGTCCATTCTTATCAATAAAGACACCAAAGTTATCTGTCAGGGATTCACTGGTGGACAAGGCACATTTCACTCAGAACAAGCGTTAGATTATGGTACTCAGCTTGTGGGCGGTGTTTCCCCTGGTAAAGGCGGTAGCACTCACTTAGGTCTTCCTGTATTCAATACAGTACGTGATGCCGTCGAAGCCACAGGTGCAACCGCGTCAGTTATTTATGTCCCAGCGCCGTTTTGTAAAGATGCGATTTTAGAAGCCATCGATGCGGGCATTCAACTGATTGTCACAATCACTGAAGGCATTCCAACGTTAGATATGTTGGAGGTTAAAGTCCGTCTTGATGCCGCTGGCGTACGTATGATAGGTCCAAACTGTCCAGGCGTTATAACACCAGATGAATGTAAAATTGGCATCATGCCCGGTCACATTCACCGCAAAGGTAAAGTCGGTATTGTTTCTCGCTCAGGGACATTAACTTATGAAGCGGTTAAACAAACCACGGATGAAGGCTTTGGACAATCAACCTGTGTTGGTATTGGTGGCGATCCTATTCCAGGCTCCAACTTTATCGACGTACTGCGCTTGTTTGAAGATGATCCAGAAACCGAAGCGATCGTGATGATTGGTGAAATCGGTGGTACTGCGGAAGAAGAAGCGGCAGCGTTTATTAAAGAACATGTGTCTAAACCTGTGGTTTCTTATATCGCTGGTGTGACTGCGCCTCCAGGTAAACGTATGGGCCATGCCGGGGCTATTATCTCTGGTGGTAAGGGTACGGCAGATGAAAAATTTGCAGCACTTGAGTCAGCAGGGGTTAAAACAGTGAAAAGTTTAGCAGAAATTGGCTCAGCACTACGCACTGTTACTGGCTGGTAACGTTAGTTGTCAGCAAATAGTAAAAACCCAAGCTTTGGCTTGGGTTTTTTTATATCTTCGAGCAACATCATAAAATCAACGAATAGTCATCAGCGAGTGGCATCCCTAGTATAGAATTAACAGGCCCTGTTTTATCTAACAAAAAGCAGGATTAAAAACTATATTATAATTGTTACTAACACGTACAAGGCTAACTAATAATGGATATGCTCCTTCCTATCATTTTCAATAATATTGTGCCAATTGTGGCGCTGATTTTAATCATCGCGTTATTGAAAAGCGGTATTAAATTTGTTCCACAAAACCAATCATGGATTGTTGAACGCTTCGGTAAATATCAAGCAACTAAATTAGCGGGTTTAAACTTTATTATTCCGTTCATTGATCATGTGGCGGCTGTACAAAGCCTTAAAGAACAAGCACAAGATGTGCCTTCACAGTCAGCGATTACCCGCGATAATATTTCTTTAGTGGTAGATGGTGTTTTGTATTATCGAGTTCTCGATTCTTATAAAGCAACGTATGGTGTTGATGATTATGCGTTCGCGGTAACGCAATTGGCGCAAACGACGATGCGTTCAGAACTGGGTAAGATTGAGTTAGATAAAACCTTTGAAGAGCGCGATGTTTTGAATACCAATATCGTGTCATCTATTAATCAAGCGGCAGAACCTTGGGGCATTCAGGTTTTACGTTATGAAATTAAAGATATTGTGCCGCCGCAATCGATTATGGAATCGATGGAAGCGCAAATGAAAGCGGAACGTGTTAAGCGTGCTCAAATTTTAGAATCGGAAGGGGATCGTCAAGCCGCTATCAATGTTGCAGAAGGTAAGCAGCGTGCGCAAGTACTCTCTGCAGAAGCCGATAAAGCAGAGCAGATACTTAGAGCAGAAGGTGAAGCGAAAGCCATTTTGGCGGTTGCACAGGCACAAGCCGAGGCGATTCGTACCGTAGGTGAGTCCGCCGATACAGAAAAAGGCCAAAAAGCGATTCAGTTAGATTTGGCGACCAAAGCGATTGAAGCAAAACAAGCGATTGCAAAAGAGTCTTCCATTGTGATGCTGCCTGAAAGCAGCATGGATGCCAGTTCGTTAGTGGCGCAAGGCATGTCTATTATTAACAAACTGAATACGAAAGGATAAAGCCCACGTGTTGCTTGCTTATTTGCCACAAATATTAATAGCGCTTGGTATCCTTGCATTGATTTTAGAAATTACTGTGTTTGGATTTACCACATTATTATTATTTTTTCTTGGCGTTGGTTTTTTGCTCACAGGAATCAGCATGCAGCTGGGTTGGCAAGCGGTTGATATTACCCATGCTGTTTGGTCTGTATCGTTACTGACCATTGCGGCGGCATTGTTGCTGTGGAAGCCATTACGGCAGATACAAAACCACACGGAAAAACCTTCGCAGCCATCGGATTTTGCTCAGGTGTCGTTTCAATTGCCGGGTGATACAACACCGCACAGTGACGATGTATTTCACCAATATTCTGGTATTCGTTGGTATGTACGCAGTCAGACACCTTTGCCAAAAGGTCAATGGGTAAAGGTAGTTAAAACAGACGTCGGTATTATGTGGGTAGAACCTCTGGATGAAGAGGCTTCACAAGAATCATAGTTCAGCAAAGAGAGTCAGATGGCTCTCTTTTTTTATGTAAATTTTTCATATTGATGAAAAATTGCCGCGAAGATGGCGTATTAAGCCGCCAATGAAATGAGCAAGGGCGTCGAAACTATACGTGAGATAACAGAAGATACATTCGAGTCGGTGGTGTTGAATTCTAAAGCCAGCGAGGCGATTGCCGACCAAGCTAGATCTTTGAAGGATTACCACTGGCTGCTGAACCTTAGTTATTGGTTATTCTTAGTTAGCCCATTGGTTCTTATCATCTGCTTTGCTTTGTGTTTCTCTTCTCCTCTCTCTCTTCTATGAGCTCCGTATTTATCCTCTGAAGTTAGCACCACTCTAAGCTGAGTGAGCTTAGAGTGGTAGATTACGCATAAAAATCGAGTGTTTTTTGATGTAACTCAAAAGGTCGGTGAAATAACTTGTTAAACTCAGCACGCTGAATGCAAATATTTCTCATTTAGACTCTTATTAAGTGACATACAATGGCAATGAAATTAAGTGAACTTGAAATAGGGCAGGATGCTGTCATTTCCGGCTTCGACGAACTATCGAATGAAACTCGCAAAAAGCTGATGATTATGGGTATTTTACCGAATACGGCGATAATGCTGGTACGTCGTGCGCCACTCGGTGATCCTTTGCAAGTCGATGTGCGTGGTGTTTCTATCGCATTACGTTCGAGTATTGCTCGCGCTATTCAAGTGGAGATACGCTAAATGCAATATCAACTATTAACTGTGGGCAACCCCAATAGCGGCAAGACGACTTTATTCAATGGGTTAACTGGGGCTCGTCAGCAAGTGGGGAACTGGGCGGGAGTGACGGTTGAAAAGAAAACCGGACATTATCAATTCGACGATCACACGATTCATTTAACCGATTTGCCGGGGATCTATGCTTTAGACAGTGGCAATGACGCGAACAGCCTTGATGAAGCGATTGCCTCGCAGGCAGTCTTGACTCATTCAGCGGATCTTATTATCAATGTCGTTGATGCCACGTGTTTAGAGCGCAGCTTATATATGACGGCGCAGCTGCGTGAGTTGGGACGTCCAATGGTGGTTATTCTCAATAAAATGGATGCATTGAAGCGCTCACGGCAAACCATTGATGAAACCGCCTTAGCGAAACTTTTAGGCTGCCCAGTTCTGTCATTAAGTGCGAATAGTACCGCTGATGTGCGTCAATTAAAAACCATCTTGAACGAGCAGTTAAAGCAGGGTTTGACTCTGCAGCCACTGCATATTCAATATAGCGATGAATTTGAAGGAGTGATTGGTGATCTCACCTCGGTCATACAACCCAGCGATCATATTGCGCCGCGTGCAATGGCGATCCGAGTTTTGGAAAATGACCGCTTGATGGTTGATTCACTGCCGAAGGATGTGCAAGCGTTCATCACACAGAAAAGGCAGCAGTGTTCGCTCGATATTGATTTGCATATTGCTGATACAAAATACACATTGCTGCATGAATTCTGCCAAACCGTACGGCGAAATGAGGGTAAGTTAAGTCATACGATGACGAACAAACTGGATCGTATTATATTAAATCAGTGGGTAGGCATCCCATTTTTCTTCCTTGTCATGTACACCATGTTTATGTTTTCTATCAATATTGGTAGCGCTTTTATCGACTTTTTTGACATCAGTTTTGGTGCCGTATTGGTTGATGGTGGGCATTATCTGCTCGACTCCCACTTACCTTCTTGGTTGGTCACACTTATTGCCGATGGATTAGGCGGAGGGATTCAAACGGTTGCCACCTTTATACCGGTAATTTCTTGCTTGTACTTATTTCTTGCGGTCTTAGAAAGCTCAGGGTATATGTCACGCGCGGCCTTTGTACTAGACAAAATTATGCAAAAAATTGGTTTACCTGGTAAGGCATTTGTCCCACTTGTATTGGGCTTTGGTTGTAATGTTCCAGCGATCATGGCAACGCGAACTTTAGATCAAGAACGTGAGCGTAAACTGTCGGCAACCATGGTTCCATTCATGTCTTGTGGTGCACGTTTACCCGTATATGCACTCTTTGCTGCGGCGTTTTTTCCTGATAACGGGCAGAATATTGTTTTTGCTTTATACCTTCTAGGGATTGTTGCGGCTGTGTTTACCGGCTTGTTTTTTAAACATACGTTATATCCAGGGTCGAGTGATTCACTGATTATGGAAATGCCGGATTACGAGGTTCCAACCTTGCGTAATGTTGTCATTAAAACTTGGCAAAAATTGAAACGATTCGTGTTAGGCGCTGGGAAAACTATTGTATTGGTTGTCACCATTTTGAGTTTTCTCAATTCGGTTGGTCTCGATGGGACATTTGGTCATCAAGACACGGCCGACTCGTTATTATCTAAAGCGGCACAGGTCGTGACGCCAGTATTTGAGCCTATGGGGATCGAAGCGGACAATTGGGCGGCGACAGTTGGAATCATTACCGGTATTTTTGCCAAAGAAGCGGTGGTGGGTACCTTGAATAATTTGTACACCTCACAAGATAAAGGGACCAGTGATTATGATCTGTGGGGCAGTTTACAAGACGCGGTTTTATCCATTCCTGAGAACTTAGCTGGCCTTAACTTTAGTGACCCAATGGGAATTGAGGTGGGGGATTTGACGAATACTCAGGCAGTCGCACAAGAGCAAGACGTCGATAGCAGTATTTTTACTAACTTGAATTTAAACTTTAGTAGCGGCTATGCAGCGTTCGCTTACCTTATTATGATTCTATTGTACACGCCATGTGTTGCGGCCATGGGAGCTTACGTTCGTGAGTTTGGCGGGCGGTTTGCTGGATTGATTGCTGCATGGACGCTAGGAATAGGCTACGGAGGCGCGACCTTATTTTATCAGTGGTCGCAATTTGGTGTTCAACCAGTAGAAGCGGGAATATGGACGGTCAGTATACTTGTGACGGTGGGAGTTTTGTTTTTTTACTTACGCCGAAAAACGCAGATACTTCAATCGATTAAGGTCAGTGTGGCATGATTCTTTTTGAACTAAAGCGTTACATTGAAGCTCATGCTGGGTGTTCAAGGCGTGATTTAGCCAAGGCATTTGCCATGAGTGAAGATGGTGTCGATGCAATGTTAGCGGTATGGATAAAAAAAGGCGTGCTCTCGCGTTATGAAGATACCAATGCAGCTGACTGTGTTGTGCGAGTACGCTATGGTATGAATGCCAGCGATGGTCTTTCGGTGCATGTAACCATGTAAGTGGATTCGTCGCTCTGGTATATATAACGCCCAGCCAGTGCTGGGCGTTATTGTTTACACTTATGCCAAGAGCGTCCGAAATAAATCAGAGTGACTCAATGCTTGGCGTAGCTGAGTCAGCATTGCGCTCTGCTGCTCGGCGGTGCGCCAGTCACCGGGGGTATTTCCCCATACAGGTCCCGGCCAGGCCACATCGGTTTCGAAACGAGCGATATGATGAATGTGGAGTTGCGGCACCATATTACCGAGCGCACCTAAGTTGATCTTCGCCGGATGGAATTCAGATTCTAGCGCTTCGCTGACCACTTGTGATTCCAATAAAAAAGCTTGCTGTTCAGCCATTGGTAAATGATGTAGCTCGCGCAATTGTGGTTTCTTAGGGACCAAAATAACCCATGGCACGGCATTATCTTTATGAAGTAGGGCGATACATAAAGGGAAATGACCAATGATATCCGTATCTTTTGCTAGCTGGGGGTGAAGAGTAAAACTCACAGTCTTATCCTTAAATATTGCAATTAATCATGGCAGAAATAACAAAAAAGGTTGGCTAATGCCAACCTTTTATTCAGTGTAGACTGATTGACAGCCTGACGAGTAAGAAAACTTACATACGTTCCAAGGTATTGATACCCATTAGGTTCAAACCTTGCTTGATCGTTTTAGCCGTGAGCGCAGCAAGACGTAAACGGCTTTGTTTTACGCTCTCTTCTGCACTTAAAATATTACAGGCTTCGTAGAAGCCAGAGAATAGACCTGCAAGCTCAAACAAGTAGCTACATAGAATATGTGGTTGACCTTCACGTGCTACGGATTGTACGGCTTCTTCGAATTGCAATAATTTTGCTGCGAGTGTTTTTTCTTTCTCTTCAATCAATTGAATTTGACCACTCAGGTTATCCATCGATACCCCAGCTTTAGAGAAGATAGAAGCGACACGCGTGTAGGCATACTGCATATAAGGGGCAGTGTTGCCTTCAAATGCCAACATATTATCCCAATCGAACACATAGTCGGTCGTGCGGTGTTTAGAAAGATCGGCATATTTTACCGCCGCCATTGCAACTGTTTCCGCAATATTGCTTTGCTCTTCTGCGCTCCAATCAGAGTTCTTTGATGCAATCAAAGTTTGAGCGCGTTGTGAAGCTTCATCAAGCAATTCCGCTAACCGAACAGTGCCACCAGCACGAGTCTTAAATGGACGCCCATCTTTACCTAACATCATACCAAACGCGTGATGTTCAAGGCTGACACTCTCTGGAACGTATCCCGCTTTACGTACTATGGTCCACGCTTGCTGTAGATGTTGATGTTGACGTGAATCGATAAAGTACAAGACACGATCCGCGTTTAGGGTTTCATAACGGTATTTTGCACAAGCAATATCGGTGGTGGTATATAAAAAGCCACCGTCACGCTTTTGCACAATAACACCCATTGGGTCGCCATCTTTATTCTTGTATTCGTCCAAGTAAACCACTTGTGCGCCGTCACTTTCTTGAGCCAATCCTTGTTCTTTAAGATCAGCAACAATGTCAGAAAGCATGTTGTTGTACATGCTTTCACCCATGACGTTATCACGGCTTAATGAGACGTTTAGGCGATCGTAGTTACGTTGGTTTTGAATCATGGTCACATCAACCAGTTTTTTCCACATATCCAAACAGTATTGATCGCCGCCTTGCAGCTTCACCACGTACGCACGCGCTTTTAATGCGAACTCTTCGTCTTCATCGTACAGTTTTTTTGATTCACGATAGAAGTTTTCAAGATCGGCTAACTCCATTGACACTTCGTTGCCAGATTCTTGTTGAACGCGCTCTAAGTTTGCAATCAGCATACCGAATTGCGTTCCCCAATCACCAATGTGGTTAGCGCGCACAACGTTGTGCCCTAGAAATTCAAGTGTACGTACAACTGCATCGCCAATGATGGTTGAGCGTAAGTGCCCAACGTGCATTTCTTTCGCCACATTCGGCGCTGAGTAATCGGCAACGATCGTTTGTGGTTCTTCCTTAGCAACGCCTAGACGTTCATCAGCCAGTGAAGATTCAACGGATTGAGCTAAAAATTCGTTGCTCAAAAAGATGTTGATGAAACCAGGACCAGCGATTTCTGTTTTACTTGCGATGCCATCAAGATCCAACACATCCAAGACTTTCTGTGCAAATTCACGCGGGTTAGTGCCCAGTTTTTTCGCTGCGCCCATTACGCCATTGGCTTGGTAATCACCAAATTGTGGTTTTGCTGATTGGCGGACAGCCGCAGGAGTTCCTGCAGGTGCGCCAGCGGCTTCAAGAGCCAGAGAAACTTTTTCATTAATCAGTGCTTGGATATTCACTCGTTTGTCCTTCAATTCTCGGAATTGGCTGGGTATGCTTATTCAACACTTGCAAAAGTGGATGCATATCTCAATTTTGTTCATCAATTGATGCACATAATAGCAATTTTATTTGCGGTCTTATAGTACGTAATTTCCCTAAACTTCCACTTTTAGTGTCATTATTGATAGTATCTATTGAAAAACAGACCTTTGGATAATTCACAATGTCGGATCTCTTATCGCAAGCCCAGTTACATCCTCAACAAATGCTCGCCAATCTCGAAACCTTTATGGAGAAAATAAAACAATTAGCCCAGCTTGCGCAATTAGATATTCATAATGCCAAAATTGACCATATTGCTCTAAGAGTGAATGACGATGAATTGGCGCGCTTGGCTCATCATGCTTGGCAAGCTTATGGTCAAGAAATTTCCGCGGCACAGATTAACGGTCGGCCGATTGTTGTTTTTGAATTTTACCGTCCATTAATCGTGGAGGGGTGGAGTATTGAGTGTTTAGAGTTACCATACCCCGTATCAGGTAAAAGGTATCCTCAGCAAAGTTGGGAGCACATTGAAGTTGTGATGGCGGGCGAAGGAAATACGGCGCAGGAGTATCTTGAGTCATTATTAATGCAACATCCCAAAATGGCACAAGTCTGGCCGACGCTAACGCAATTAGGTATTCAAGTGAAATTGTCGAGCCCTAAAGGCGATGGCGAGCGGCTGTCTAATCCAACTGTGGCTTTAAAGTGGCAAGGCGTGACGCTAAAAATTCACCCGCATTCACTCAAACACGTTATTGAGTCTGAGCGTTGCGGGGAATAACCATCACTAGCCGATATCGTAGGCTTTAGGTCGTAGTTGGAAGGCTTCTATTGAGCCAACTTCGTGACCATCTTCTAACGGCGGTATATCTTGGTGAACATTCCCTTTAGTATGCATGACTAAGCGGTTTGCCGTGCGTGGTTTTAGCTCGTTAACCACAAAGCGAATCATATCGCTACGGCTGAGTTGCTTGAGCTCTTGGAGTACGGTTTCACGCTGGTGGAATGACCAATCTTTATTACCAATTGCAACCCAAAAGCGCTGTGCGCGTGAGCGTAGTGTCTGGTCCGGGCTGGAAATTTGATTCCATAAACCGCGTTTACTGCTATGCCATTGATAATCATTGAGCTCCAGCAGCACCATATATAAAGCGTTTAAAAATTCATCGACGGCATCGATCAGATCGATCGGTGCTGCATTCGGCGATTGCACATATAACACAATGCCGGGATGACGATTTAACGGCATATTCCCTGTACCAACCATGTAGCCTAATTGTTGCTTCGTACGAATTTCATTGAAAAACGCCGCTGACATAAGATGGTTTGCGAGTGAATATAACGCAATGCTTTTGGCATCCATTGTTTCTGATTGGTAGTACACCAAAATCGCCGAGTCTTCTTGATCACAAGATACCTCATAATTAAATGAGCCATTATTGCCCAGCATGACGAGAGGGCGTAAGGATTCTTCATATTCTTGATCTTTTACTCGTAGCGCATCTTTTAGCTGTTCCCCCAATGCCAATGCTTCGTCACGTAACCAATCGCCATAAACAAACATTTCTACATGCAATTGCGCTAACACTTTTTCGACAAAATCACTCAGCTCAGTCACGTCTATGGTTTCAAGTGCTTCCAATAAATGCTGATAAGACGGGTTGTTAGGTTGCAATAACCCCGTCATCGCATTGAAAAGCTGCGCGATAGGGCGATCTTGTGACGCATTACTCCAACTGCGGCTTAACTGATTTTTGACGCTAGAAAAACGTGCGTCACTAAAATGACGTTCGGAAAATTTGTTAATGATCATAGCCAGCAATTGTGGCTGCTTTTCACTGAATCCAGAAATGGATAAGGTAACCCCACCTTGGTGGGCATATAAGTTATACCCCATTCCTGCAATTTCGGCTTGGTATGTTTCTTCTGCTAGCGAGTCTAAGAACATCTCGACACATAAGCGTGTCATGACGATATTACGAGCATTGGCTACCGCATGGGGGCTATCAATCGCGATATACAACACTCCCTTAGGGACAGGGAAGGTTTGGTCTTGCATATGCCATAGACGAAACCCCGGTGACTCTCCGGCGATTTCAGGTTCTGTTTGATGATTTAATAGTGGCTTGGCTTGTAAATCGTAACAGATGAACGGATTTTTGGGCGGCAATTCGAACGCTTTGATGGTACGTGGTTGTTGCCACTGAGCAATTTGTTCTTTACTGAACGATTGTATCTCATAGGGCGTAAAGTACCATTTTGCTTCTTGCGTGTAGGACAGGTTTTTGGCGACTAAAGTAACTCTAAGATTGTCAGGAGTAAAATGCGTGAGCTGCTCGCGTAATAGAGCTTCATCGTATTCACGCATCATGTAGTCACCATAAATGGTGTCCTCGGGCATGTAGCGTTGTAAGTTCATCGAAAGATGACTGGCTAAATCGATAGGACGAGCCATTTCTTGAAAACGAAACGCTGACTCAAGGACTGCTTGTTTTTCGGCATAACGCCATTTATCTAGGCCATCTTTCGCAATCGTCTCAATGGCGTAAAAAACCATTTCAATGATTTCATCCACATGCTCTATGCCTGTTTCAGTCAATGAGCAACTGACCGAAAACTCACGATAATTATTACCACTATTACCGCCACCGGCTGATAAAGATGTAATCCAATCTTTATCTCGTAAACACTGCATTAGGCTTCCCGCACCTTCGTAACCCAGCAGATGTGCAAAGTATGATAATGGCTTAATTTGGTAATGAGGTTCATGACCAAGGATCGGAAAACTCATAATGAGTTTACGCATATCTTTGATGGGTTCGACATAAATCATCTTAGCCGTATGCTCTGAAGTAACAAACGGAGTATGCAACAACTTGGGAGCCAGTTGTTTATTGTCGATCGTCGAAAAATACCTTTGTGCCCAGGCCGCTAACGTAGCGAGTGGTTCTGGGCTAATTAGGGTTAGGGTCATCAGGTCAGCGGAATAGTGAGTATGATGAAACGCAATGATCTCGTCACGGATAGTGGCATTATCACGGTCGCAAAGTGTTGCCTGATTGCCGACTGAAAACTTAGCGAAAGGGTGTGCGGGGTTAATCGTTTCTTTCTGCACTTGATATAAACGTCTCGCATCATCGTTCAGCTTCATTTTGTATTCTGAGTCGACGGCTTGACGTTCTTTTTCTAATGAGTCTGCATTAAATAAAGGCGCAATAAAGAATTGACTAAAACGAGCTAAAGCGTTTTCGAACGCGTTCGCATAGACATCAAAAAAGAAACATGTGTGCTCGGTGCCTGTCCATGCATTATTACTGCCACCATGCTGGCTAATATAGTTTTGGAACTCACCGGCTTTAGGATATTTTTCGGTCCCTAAAAACAGCATATGTTCGAGATAATGAGCGAGCCCCTCACGGTGTTCAGGATCGTCAAAATGTCCGACATTTACGGCAAGGGAAGCCGCTGATTTCTGCGCGTCTTCACTCTGAATCAAGAGTACTCTCAACCCGTTTGCAAGAGTGAGGTGTTGATAGAGATTGTTGTCATTGGGACTTACGTGCACGCGGACTCTCCGAAATGTGGGGGTTGAGGTTAAGTATGGCTTTGAAATCATTGAGCGCAAAGACAGAAGCATCGTTTTGCGGACTGGCTTTCTATTTTAGCTGGTTACAGGAGTATTTGATAGAGTGTTAACAGTGTCGAATACTCAGTGAGTGAGCTTGCTATAATCGTACACTGATATTGTTGCTCATGACCATTTAACTGAGAGTGCGATAACGACGATAGAACACAACCCTTATAGCGAGTACATTATCCGGCGAGTCGATGGCGTAGGCACTTTAGAAAATTGCAAACAAGACGTTTGCTAATAGGGTAGTAAAGCGGTTACCATGCGGCGCTTTTTATCGAATTAGAGAGTATTAATACTCTGTATCTCAAGATTTAAGACTGGAAAGTAGGTAAAGATAATGAAAATATTTATTATGCGTCATGGTGAAGCTGATGCATGTGCATCCAGTGATGCCGAACGCCCGCTAACCGCAAGAGGTCAAAGTGATAGCGTTGCAGTGGCTAAAACATGCCAAGCGCAGTATGGTGCGCTGACCATTGATAAAGTTTTAGTGAGTCCTTACTTACGAGCACAACAAACTTGGCAGCAGATCGAAAACAGCTGCTTCGCCAAAGATGTTCAAGTGTGTGAAGATATTACCCCTTACGGTCAAGCTGATGATGTCTTGGAATATATATTGGCAATGACCGAACACCAAAACCTTGACTCTGTGATGGTTGTCTCGCACCTTCCTTTGGTTGGATATTTGGTTGCTGAATGTGTGGCCGATATTCCTGCGCCTATGTTTACTCCGTCTACACTCTACTGTATTGAGTACGATGTTATCGCACGTCGTGGAGAGGTATTGTGGTCGGTTAGGCCATAGCTGGTCGTAAAACGACCGATGTTTTATGTTGTAAAGTCATAATAACGACGCTGTAGCATCGAGAGTCTCTTTCTTTAAGCAGTTCATGTCGACAACACGATATGCTTAGGGTCTAAGGGGGCGTTGAGTGTCGGAAAATTGACTTTGAACATGGACTAATTTTTGCATCCACTCCAAGATTGCGCGTTTAGCGCCCATTCGTTTTTTCTTTGATGCTTGATTAGCCTATGAAATTTACTCTTCCTTTTGCGGACAAATTACCACCGATCCCGAAGCGCGCTATGCCTGCCATCGGCGCACCGATTATGGTTCTGGCAACTCTCGGTATGATCGTGTTGCCAATGCCAGCGTTTTTATTGGATTTATTTTTCACATTCAATATTGCGTTGTCGTTGGTTGTATTACTCGTGACCGTTTACACGCGGCGGCCCTTAGATTTTGCAGCTTTTCCGACTGTATTGCTTATTGCTACGTTATTACGCTTAGCATTGAACGTTGCCTCAACTCGAGTGGTGCTGTTAAAAGGCCATGAGGGCGGCGGCGCTGCGGGTAATGTGATTGAAGCGTTTGGTAACGTCGTTATCGGTGGTAACTACGCTGTCGGTTTGGTCGTATTCTGCATCTTGATGATCATCAACTTTGTCGTTGTCACCAAAGGTGCTGGACGTATTTCCGAAGTTAGTGCTCGCTTTACGTTGGATGCTTTGCCGGGTAAACAAATGGCGATTGATGCCGATTTAAATGCTGGTCTTATTGATCAAGAACAAGCGCGTACACGTCGTAGTGAAGTGACCAAAGAAGCCGATTTCTATGGCTCTATGGATGGTGCGTCAAAGTTTGTTAAAGGGGATGCCATCGCCGGTATCTTGATCCTGTTCATTAACATTCTTGGCGGCTTAACCATAGGGATGATTCAATACGGCTTAGGGTTTGGTGAAGCGATACAAATCTATACCTTACTGACCATTGGTGATGGTTTGGTTGCGCAGATCCCTTCATTATTACTTTCGATTGGCGCCGCTATTATGGTCACGCGTCAAAATACTGATGAAGACATGGGGCAGCAGTTAGTTTTTCAACTGTTTGATAACCCCAAAGCTTTAATGATTACAGCCATCATCCTCGGCACGATGGGGATTGTGCCAGGAATGCCGCATTTTGCTTTCCTATTACTCGCCGCGGTCGCTGGCGGTTCAGCGTATTTGATTCAGCGCAAGCAATCCAAAGCCAATGACATTAACGCCAATCCTCCCGCACCGATGGAAGACGGAGGGCAGGGACAAAAAGAATTGTCTTGGGACGACGTGCAACCAGTCGATATGATTGGTTTGGAAGTTGGGTATCGGTTGATCCCGCTTGTCGATAAAGACCAAGGTGGTGAGCTACTCGATCGAGTTAAAGGGGTACGTAAAAAGTTATCCCAAGACTTTGGGTTTTTGGTTCCCCCTGTTCATATTCGCGATAACTTAGAGTTGGCGCCAAATAGTTATCGTATTACCTTAATGGGCGTCGCCGTTGGTGAAGCTAATATTCATCCTGAACAAGAGTTGGCCATTAACCCTGGGCAAGTCTATGGGATGATGGACGGAGAACCAACGGTTGATCCTGCATTCGGCTTAGAAGCCGTCTGGGTGCGTGGTGAGCAGCGTGAACATGCACAAGCCCTCGGGTACACAGTTGTTGACTCAGCGACTGTGCTAGCGACCCATTTAAGTCAATTGCTTACCAATAATGCCTCACAACTGATTGGTCATGAAGAAGTGCAAAATCTACTCGAAATGCTTGGGCGTAATACTCCTAAGCTGGTGGAAGGGTTTGTGCCTGAGTCCTTACCACTCGGAGTTGTCGTCAAAGTGTTACAAAACCTTTTAAATGAAGCGATTCCGATCAGAGATATTCGGACAATTGTACAAACTCTGGCTGAGTATTCGAGTAAGAGTCAAGAACCTGACATCTTAACCGCAGCAGTCAGAATTGCATTGAGACGATTAATTGTTCAGGAAATCAATGGTATAGAGTTGGAGCTGCCTGTAATTACGTTGGTCCCAGAGCTGGAACAAATATTGCATCAAACAATGCAAGCCTCCGGAGGAGAATCAACGGGTATCGAACCGGGATTGGCAGAGCGTTTGCAAGAATCTCTAACTCAAGCAACGCAAGAACAAGAATTGAAAGGCGAACCAGCCGTATTGTTGACATCCGGCGTACTGAGATCGACGTTGGCTAAGTTTGTGAAAAATACAATTCCTAACTTACGTGTACTTTCTTATCAGGAAATCCCGGATGAGAAACAAATTCGCATAGTGCAGGCAGTGGGTAATTAATTCGCCTCATATTGAATATGGGTTATTGCTGTGAAGATAAAACGATTTTTTGCCAGAGACATGAAAACCGCGTTGCTCCAAGTAAAAGAAGAACTTGGGGTCGATGCGGTGATCATGTCGAATAAAAAGGTAGCGGGAGGTGTTGAAATTGTCGCCGCTGTCGATGGTGATAACTCTTCATCTACAAAAGATCAAAAACGTGCACCGGCACAACAAGCAGCGCCACAAGCAGCGCGATCTGCACCGGTTCAAAAAACGCAACCGTCTCGTCAGCAAGAGCAGCACGCGGCTCAACGCCGTGAAATGCAAGAAGACCGAGTCAGTTTACAAAGCAGTGCATCGCCAAGTCGTTCGGTTACTCAGCGTTTTGCTAATATGCTGCAACAGTACAGTAATACGCAGGTGGGACATGAAACGGAATCATCAGAAGAAGCCGATTCGTTAACGGCATTATTGCAACGCCAGAAATCAGGTGGCGGGCGTGATAACAATGTTCCCTCTTTAGCTCGTGCACTTGAAGATGAGCGCGCAGCTCAACCTACGACCAAGCCATCAGGTTCACGATTAGATCCAAGCCGATATGAGCGTCATCGCCAAGAAGACGCTGCACCAACCAGCGAAGAGCTGGAAAATATGCGTGAAGAAATGCTGTCTATTCGCCGTTTACTTGAACATCAAGTCTCTGGTTTGATGTGGCAAGAAGTAGAACGACGCGAACCATTGCGAGCGATGCTAATTCGTCGTTTAGAACGCATGGGATTATCGTTAGATCTCGCGGATCAGTTAGCGTGTTACATTCCCGAAGACACGCCGCCGCCCAAAGCTTGGAAGGCATTATTACGACTTGTCGCCGATCAAATACCGGTATCAAAACAAGATATTTTAAAACGTGGTGGCGTTGTTGCGCTGTTAGGTCCAACGGGGGTGGGTAAAACCACCTCAGTGGCCAAATTAGCGGCACGCGCGGCCATGGAGTATGGTTCTGACAACGTAGCCCTAGTGACGACAGATACCTATCGTATCGGTGCGCACGAGCAATTGTCTATTTATGGACGAATTATGGGTTGTCCTGTAAAAGTTGCTAAAGATTCCAAAGAGTTAGCCGATGTAATATATCAGCTACGGAATCGTCGCCTTGTTTTAGTCGATACAGCAGGCATGGGACAGCGTGATGTTCGGCTTACAGAACAGTTGGACACCTTAATGCAAGAAAGTGGGGAAGTGATTCATAGCTACTTGGTTCTTCCTGCGACAGCGCAACGTAAAGTGTTGCAAGAGACCATCGATCACTTTAGACGTATACCACTATCTGGTTGCATCATGACCAAGCTCGATGAGTGCTTGAGTCTAGGGGAGTTTGTCAGTGTAGTGGTACAAAATGCGTTACCAGTAGCGTATATCGCTAATGGACAACGAGTGCCAGAGGATATCGTTATAGCCCAACCTAAATATATGATATCCAAAGCTAACGAATTACTTGAAAAGTCGACAGAGAACGAGCCTCATTACTGGGCGAGTGATGTGGATAAATTCTAGGCGGCGATGAAGATGACAAATAAAATGATATATGACCAAGCAAGCGGATTACGCCGCTTAACACAGCCTTCTTTAACCAAAGTCATCGCAGTGACTGGGGGGAAAGGCGGCGTGGGTAAAACCAATGTGACGCTCGGAATGGCTATCTGCATGGCACGTCAAGGCAAAAAAGTGATGGTGCTCGATGCAGATTTAGGTCTTGCTAATATTGACGTCATGCTCGGCATTCGTCCAAAACGTAATTTAGGCCATGTTTTGGCGGGAGAGTGTGAGCTTAAAGACGCGATTGTGGAAGGCCCATTTGGGATCAAAATCATTCCAGCAACGTCTGGTACTCAGTCGATGACAGAGTTGTCCCACGCTCAACACATTGGATTGATTCGCGCGTTCGGTTCATTAGAAGATGAAATGGATGTGCTGCTTGTTGATACGGCCGCCGGAATTTCTGATATGGTTGTGAGCTTCTCGCGTGCCGCTCAAGATGTTGTCATTGTGGTATGTGATGAGCCAACATCTATAACGGATGCGTATGCTCTGATTAAATTGCTGAGTCGTGAACACCAAGTGCAACGCTTTAAAGTCGTCGCAAACATGGTAAGAAGTTATCGAGAAGGCAGAGAATTGTTCGCAAAGTTGACCTTGGTCACAGAGCGGTTCTTAAATGTCAGTCTTGAGCTCGTCGCATGCATTCCTTTGGACGATAATGTACGTCTAGCAGTTAAAAAACAAAAGATTGTGGTTGATGCCTATCCTCGTTCAGCAGCGTCATTGGCAATTAGTTCGCTTTCGAACAAAGCGCTGACGTGGCCAATACCTCGTTCTCCAAGTGGGCATTTAGAATTTTTTGTAGAACGATTACTTAATCGCAAAGAAATAGCGGGGGAATCTTTCGGTGAATAAAGCGCTAACTTATGATCAGTACGGCAATCTCAATAGCCAACAGCTATTTTTAGAGAAGTATGCCGTCTTGGTTAAGCGTATTGCTCATCATTTGATGGGGCGCTTGCCCCCTAGTGTTCTAGTTGAAGATTTAATTCAAGCAGGCATGTTAGGTTTGCTTGAAGCTCAAAAAAATTATGACGGAAGTAAAGGCGCAAGCTTTGAAACCTTCGCTGGAATTCGAATTCGTGGAGCTATGCTTGACGATATTCGACGCGGTGACTGGGTGCCGCGCTCGGTTCACAAGATAAATCGAGAAATTAGCCAGGCTATCTCTATACTAGAGGGGGAGCTTAAACGTGATCCTTCTGATTCCGAGGTGGCGAAGTATTTGGGAATATCGCTGGATCAATACCATACTGCCCTTAAAGATATCAATTGCTCGCGAATTGTGGGTATGGAAGATTTGGGGGTATCAGATGATGCGATTTCGCCGGTAGCAGAAGATGATGATAATGCTCCATTTAAAGGTGTAGCGGACGAATCATTTCGAAAAGCGCTGGTTGAATCAATTAAATCACTTCCCGAGCGTGAAGCTTTGGTACTTTCGCTCTATTATGATGAGGAGCTTAATTTGAAAGAAATTGGTGACGTCATCGGTGTCAGTGAATCTCGCGTTAGCCAGATACTCAGCCAATCAATGCAGCGTCTACGAACAAAGTTGAGTTCTTGGACTGAAAACGACTAACTATCACTGATTGTAACTCAGTGGAGGCAATTTTGAATAAAAACATGAAGATCCTTATTGTTGATGATTTCTCAACAATGCGACGTATTGTGAAGAACCTTCTTCGTGACCTGGGTTTTAATAATACCCAAGAAGCTGACGATGGATTAACGGCTTTGCCTATGCTTAAGAAAGGCGAGTTTGACTTTGTAGTCACTGACTGGAATATGCCAGGTATGCAAGGCATCGATTTATTGAAAAATATTCGTTCTGATGATGAGTTAAAACATTTACCTGTTTTGATGATTACTGCAGAAGCGAAACGTGAACAAATTATTGAAGCTGCTCAAGCGGGTGTTAACGGTTATATTGTTAAGCCATTCACTGCAGCAACATTAAAAGAAAAACTAGATAAAATCTTTGAGCGTCTTTGAACTCCTAACATAAACTAAATAGTTAGGACAAAAGGTAATCTATTCAATTACGCGTAAAGGCGATTCATTATGATTTCACTAGAACAAGCCCAAGAGCTCGTACAACTGGTAGAAAACGGGTTGCAAGATGAAGCCAGTGCTTTAGTTACACAGATGCAGCCTGACACTACCACAGGTGAAGGTAACGCTGATTTAAAACAAGCCGTTGAAGATAATCCTATGTTACAGGAAATCGGCACCTTGACCCGTGAGTTGCATGACTCGCTTAAAAATTTCCACATCGATGAGCGAATGACTGAAATCGCTACAGATGAGATTCCTGATGCTCGTGATCGATTAAATTATGTGATCGAAAAAACGGAAGTGGCCGCGAATAAAACCATGGATGCAGTCGATTGCTGTATGCCTATTGCGGACCGCATGCATGAGAGCTTGCTAAAAGTACGGCCTCAATGGAATCAATTAATGCATGGCAAAATAGAAATAACAGAATTTAAAGCATTGTGTCATGGCATTGATGATTTGTTGTCCTTGGTCGAGGGTGATAGTAGTGAACTACGTGGACACCTAACGGAAATTTTGATGGCACAAGACTTCCAAGACTTGACTGGGCAGATTATTAGCCGTGTCATCAAATTAACCGGTGAAGTAGAAAATCGTTTGGTGGAAATTTTGACCGTCTTTGGTGTTAATCAAATTCAAGCTGTCGATCAAGAACAACCATCAGATACGCATAACAAAGATAATTCAGCGACGTCAGCAGAGGGGCCAATTATGAATCCTCATGAACGCGCAGATGCTGTGTCATCTCAAGACGAAGTGGACGACTTGTTGTCGAGTCTTGGTTTTTAGGGGTAAAGTATGAGCTACGATTTAGACGAAGATATTCTTCAAGACTTTCTGGTGGAAGCTGGTGAAATCCTAGAGTTGCTTTCTGAGCAGTTAGTCGAACTTGAAAACAATCCTAAAGATAAAGATCTTCTCAACGCTATATTTCGCGGTTTCCATACCGTAAAAGGCGGGGCGGGGTTCTTGACGTTGACTGAATTAGTCGAAACTTGTCATGGCGCGGAAAATGTCTTTGATATTTTACGTAATGGGCAACGTACGGTTACGTCCAGTTTGATGGATACCATGCTGCGAGCATTAGACACTGTTAATGAACAATTTAGAGCCGTTCAGAACTTAGAGCCTTTGGTGGCCGCTGATCCAGCGTTACTTGAAGAGTTGCATCAGCTTTGTAAGCCCGAGTCTGAAGATGAAGTGCCTGATGCCGAAATAGAACAAGCCGTCGATGAAGTCATTGATGAGATGCCGATGGATGATGTCGTCGAAGACGTTGCAAGTGTAGAACCAGACGTCACGGCGGTAGATGCAGCATCGATAGATGAAATCACTGATGATGAGTTTGAAAAACTTTTAGATAACTTACATGGCAAAGGCGCGGCACCAGGTAAAGTAGACGAAGCCGCTCAGGCTTCTGCTGAGACACCTAAGCCTGCCACTAATAGTTTCGCTGCAGATGATGGTGATATTACCGACGATGAATTCGAGAAATTACTCGATGAGTTACATGGTTCTGGTAAAGGTCCTGCAAAAACGGAAGAAAAAGCAGCTAACAAAGAGCCGTCAGCAGCGACACCTGCATCATCTGGGCCTAATGGCGAAGATTTGATGACAGATGACGAATTTGAGAAGCTGTTAGATGAGCTGCACGGTCCTGGTAAAAGCGGCCCTTCAGAAGAAGAACTTGCTGCCGCTGTCAAGCCAGCGCAACCAGCACCACAAGCTGCTGCTAAGCCTGCAGATAAGCCGGTAGCAAAAGCGGAACCTAAACCAAAAGCTGCTGAGCCTGCCGCACCAGCGGAAGATCCCGCGAGTCAGGTTGCTGCTAAAAAACCGCAAGCAGAAGCGAGTGTGCGTGTTGATACCTCAACGCTTGATACCATTATGAATATGGTAGGCGAATTAGTATTGGTTCGTAACCGTTTAATCAGTCTTGGTATGAATAGTAGTGATGAGCAACTCACGAAGGCGGTATCCAACCTTGATGTTGTGACTGCTGACTTGCAAAGCTCGGTGATGAAAACCCGTATGCAGCCAATCAAAAAAGTGTTTGGCCGCTTCCCTCGCGTAGTACGTGATTTGGCGCGTAGTCTGCAAAAAGACATCACGCTCGAAATGAAAGGTGAAGATACGGATCTGGATAAGAACCTCGTCGAAGCACTCGCCGATCCCCTTATTCACTTGGTTCGAAACTCGGTCGATCATGGTATCGAAATGCCGGATGTACGTGAGCAGAACGGTAAGTCACGCCAGGGTAAAGTGTTACTATCAGCTTCCCAAGAAGGCGATCATATTAAGCTGGCTATCATTGATGATGGTGCTGGTATGAACCCAGATATCCTACGTGGTATCGCGGTGAAGCGTGGTTTGATGGATCAAGATGCAGCCGACCGCCTCACCAATAAAGAGTGTTTTAACTTAATCTTTATGCCGGGCTTTTCGAGCAAAGAAAAAATTTCTGATATTTCTGGTCGCGGTGTCGGGATGGATGTGGTGAAGACCGCAATCAATACTCTAAATGGTTCGATAGATATTGATTCTGAAATGGGTAAAGGTACTAAGATTTTGATCAAAGTACCATTAACGTTAGCAATTCTGCCAACCTTGATGGTCGGTGTGGCTAATCACCCATTTGCATTACCACTTGCGAGTGTGAGTGAAATCTTCCACTTAGATTTGAGTCGGACTAACGTTGTTGATGGTCAGTTAACTATCATTGTGCGTGAAAAATCGATTCCTTTATTTTATTTACAAAATTGGTTGTCGCCGCAGTCGGGTAAAGTCGATGCACGTAAAGGGCATGGGCACGTGGTGATTGTGCAATTGGGTAGTCAGCGTGTTGGTTTTGTGGTTGATACGTTAATTGGCCAAGAAGAAGTGGTAATTAAACCATTGGACGCACTACTACAAGGAACGCCTGGCATGGCCGGAGCAACCATTACGAGTGATGGTCATATCGCATTAATTTTGGATGTGCCAGATTTACTTAAACGTTATGCATCTGCCTCTAGAATTTAAGTGACCATTGAGATATAAGGAAAACTATGGCGATTCGAGTACTCGTAGTTGATGATTCTAGCTTCTTTAGACGTCGTGTTAGTGAAATCATCAATTCCGAACCACGCTTAGAAGTGATGGATGTAGCGGTAAATGGCAAAGAAGCGGTAGAAAAAGCCCAAAGCTTAAAGCCAGATGTCATAACCATGGATATTGAAATGCCTATCATGGACGGCATTACCGCTGTGCGTGAAATTATGGCGAAATGTCCTGTTCCAATACTGATGTTTTCATCATTAACGCATGATGGCGCTAAGGCAACCCTAGACGCACTGGATGCAGGTGCTTTAGATTTCTTACCTAAGAAATTTGAAGATATCGCTCGTAACCGCGATGAAGCTGTAGTTCTGTTGCAGCAAAGAGTCTTGTCGATCGCTTCGAAACGTGGAGTCGTTCGCCGTAGTACTATGATACCGCGAACTTCAACGCTAACGAGTACGTCTGCGCGCTCAACGGAGCGTTCTCATACGCCAGTACGCCCTGAAACGCATACTGCGGCATCGCGTCAGCCTGCCGCGCGCTTTAAAGCGTCAGGAAAACGTTATCAACTAACTGCAATTGGTACGTCAACTGGTGGGCCAGTTGCATTACAGAAAATTTTAACGGACTTACCAAGTAATTATCCACATCCGATTGTTTTAGTTCAGCATATGCCAGCAACGTTCACTGCCGCTTTTGCGAGCCGTTTGAACACGCTGTGTAAAATTGAAGTGAAAGAAGCGGCCGATGGTGATGTATTACGGCCGGGTGTCGCTTATTTAGCGCCAGGCGGTAAGCAAATGATGATTGATGGACGCGCCGGCGCGGCTCGTTTACGCATCATTGATGGTGGCGAGCGTATGAACTATAAACCTTGTGTGGATGTGACTTTTGGGTCTGCCGCAAAGGTTTATGGTAATAAAGTGTTATCGATGATTTTAACAGGAATGGGCGCTGATGGACGAGATGGCTCCCGTATGTTGAAAGAAGCGGGATCAACAATTTGGGCCCAAAATGAAGAGAGCTGTGTGGTGTATGGTATGCCGCAAGCGGTGGCGAAAGCAGGTATTTCTTCAGAAGACTTACCATTGGATCGAATTGCTGAACGAATCTTAGTTGAAGTTGGTCTGGCATAGGGTGATGGAATGATTGTTTGGAGTGTCGCAAACCAGAAAGGTGGGGTGGGTAAAACAACCACAACTATCACTTTAGCTGGATTATTGAGTAAGCAAGGCAAACGCGTTTTGCTGGTTGACACCGATCCCCACGCTTCCTTAACCACGTATTTAGGATATGATGCTGATGGTGTTGCATCGAGTTTGTTTGATCTCTTTCAATTGAAAGAAATTACAGCACAGTCGATTCATCCTTTGATATTAGAGACCGATGTCGAAGGGATTGATATTATTCCCGCTCATATGTCACTTGCCACGTTAGATCGTGTGATGGGGAACCGCAGTGGTATGGGGCTCATTCTTAAGCGAGCCCTCGCGACATTGCGAGATCATTATGACCATGTGTTGATTGATTGCCCTCCGATTCTTGGAGTGATGATGGTCAATGCACTCGCCGCAAGTGATCGTATATTAATCCCAGTACAGACCGAGTTTTTAGCAATGAAAGGCTTAGAGCGTATGATTCGCACGCTTGCCATCATGCAAAAATCAAGAAACCGAGAGTTTAAAGTGACGATTGTTCCTACAATGTATGACAAGCGTACAAAAGCTTCGTTGCAGACACTGACCCAATTAAAACGCGATTATCCTGATAAAGTTTGGACCTCTGCAGTACCTATTGATACCAAATTTCGAGATGCCAGCTTAAAGCGTTTACCTGCTTCTCATTTTGCAGAAAGCAGTCGTGGGGTCTTTGCTTATAAGCAGTTGCTCGTTCATTTAGAGAGGCTGGCCATTGATGAGTAGTGAACCGACACTATCAAGTGAGCAAGCTCTTGATGAGTACTTTACTTCGTTACTTGCAGAAGATGTTGATGACGGTGGTCAGACAAAATCTGATGGTTTATATATAGAGCCGCAATTACAGCTGCAGCGAATCGAAGAGCCGGAGCTGCCTGTATCACGCTTTTTAGATGATGATATCGAAGAACTTCCTGGCGCGAATTTAGAAGAAGTTCAGCGTTTATTGAGCCAGCTTGAAGGCTCGAATCCAGTTGGCGATTTAAATCTAGATGAAGTACTAGAACAAAACACCATCAACATTGCGCTTGAGCCAATGGGGCTGAACGAGGTAACAGAAGACCGTGATGATTTAGACGTTGCCTCTGTTAATCCTGCATTTGTTGATGATGAAATCCAAGAATGGGATACGGCGACATTAACGGAAGACCAGGAAGGTGAGCCTCATCATCATGAGGAATCAGTTCCGGTAGAAGAGGTTATACCTGAGACGGTTGTTGACGACCCCGAAATTGAGCCGATTACACAAGAAGATGAGAGTTCGTTAACAGCTTCAGATACGCCTAATGAAAGCAATATTGAACTAGAGAAAAATACTGCTATTGTTGATGATAATGCTGAAGACAAAGCCGATTTATCGGCGTCGCCAAAACATGGGTTAGATAGCGAATCTTGGACAAATCCAATCCGCCAAGAAGCGTTTCAAGTTTTGTACTTTGATGTAAATGACGTGACTTTTGCAGTGCCTCTGGATGAACTCGGAGGAATTAATCAACTTGGAGAGCCAAGTCACTTGATTGGCCGGCCGCGTTGGTATTTAGGTTTACAGACACAGCGTGAACAACAACTTGATGTGGTTGACACGGCTAAGTGGGTCATGGCTGAGAAGCTCAAAGATGACTCTCACCAAGAGGCATATCAGTATATTGTTATGTTAGGTGAAAGTATGTGGGGCCTAGCTTGTACTAAACTTATGGGTACAGAATGGCTGAGCTCTGAAAAAATACGCTGGCGTGAGCAGGTAGGGAAGCGCCCTTGGCTGGCTGGTATGGTTAAAGAAAAAATGTGTGCGTTGATCCATGTTGATGCATTAATCGCTATGCTCAATGCTGGCCTTGATGTAAAAGCGCTCGATAAATAAGCTGTTTTTGTCGGAGACGGCATAGAGAGGAAAAGGTATGTCTCAAAACAAAGTGTTAGAAGTAAAAAAAGAAAAATCAAATGACGAAATACTTCAGTGGGTAACATTTCAGCTCGAAGAAGAGACTTACGGCATTAATGTTATGCAAGTTCGCGAAGTGCTACGTTATACAGAAATCGCCCCAGTTCCTGGAGCGCCTGATTACGTTATCGGTATTATTAATCTACGTGGTAACGTGGTAACGGTCATCGATACACGTGCGCGCTTTGGTCTAGCAACAGGTGAAGTAACCGATAATACCCGAATTATTGTGATTGAATCTGAACAGCAAGTGATTGGTATTTTAGTGGATAGCGTTGCTGAAGTGGTTTATCTACGTTCTTCTGAAATCGATACCACGCCAAGTGTTGGTACCGATGAAAGTGCGAAATTCATCCAAGGTGTAAGCAACCGTGACGGTAAACTGCTGATTCTTGTTGATTTGAATAAGCTACTGACAGATGAAGAATGGGATGAGATGAACCACCTATAATGATGAGTTGGTCTTGGTTTACACCTCCTGTGATTGCAGGAGGTTTTGTTGTTTTTAGTCTTTTATTTATCGGTGGGTTGCTACAAATCCGTCGCGTGTTTCATCGTCAGCAAGAAAGTGCTCGCCAGCAGTTACGCTCGTTGGATAAAGAACTCAACAAAACGAGTAAACAATTACTTGAAGTTCGCTCAGTGGTTGTCGGCTTGGGGCAACGGGTTTCTGAGCAAAAAGATATTATTGCACATTTGAATGAACGGCTTATCGAGCTCGAGCATGATGATAATGATGGGCGTATGTATAGCCGAGCCAGCAAAATGGTGAAGTTAGGCGCGGATCTCGATGAATTAATTTCAGAATGTGAATTACCGAAAGCCGAAGCAGAGCTTATGATGTCTTTACAAAATAAGTTAGCAGGTAAAGAAACGATTCCTCCATTGACTAGCGATCCGGATGAAGAAGTTGAACGGAGGACTGTCTCACGGCGGCCTCCCCGCAAGTATCGTTAAAACCATGCCGATTTAATCGGCATGGTTTTTTTATCACCAAACAAAAGCTCATAAAAATAATCCAACGCCTCGTCTATTCATTGTATCAATAAAGTGAGTTATTGAGCGCTTCCATCTCCCTTGCAAAGCTATATAGACATCAATTGTTTATGTTAGTATGTAGGAAATTTCTATTTAATATGATCATGTTAACTGTTCAAAATCTTACTGTTTATCGTTCTGATAAGCGCTTATTCGAGACACTGTCATTCGAGCTTAAATCAGGCGATATTTTGCAAATTACTGGGCGTAACGGTGCTGGCAAGACGACTTTGTTGCGTACGGTTGCGGGTTTGAATACCGCTGAGAGCGGCCACGTATTATGGCAGGGCGAGCCTCTTAGCCAGTGTCGTGATATTTATTATCGAGATATGATTTTTTTAGGTCATGTTATTGGTTTAAAGCGGGAACTCAGTGCGATTGAAAACCTAATATTTTATCAAACCATGCAAGGCAACGCGCAAGATGTCGAATCTTTGTATGCAGCTTTAGCGAAAGTCGGCTTGGCTGGGCGCGAAGATTTGCCCATTGGACAGCTTTCTGCAGGCCAGCAGCGGCGCGTCTCATTAGCGCGCTTATGGCTAAGCCAGCAAGCATTATGGATTCTTGATGAGCCGTTTACATCCATTGATAAACAAGGCATTCGGGTGCTGGAAGCTCTATTTGAACAGCATGCGCAGCAGGGAGGCATGATTTTGTTAACTAGCCACCAAGACACGACATTAGCCCACTCTCAGCTGAAGCGTATAGAGTTAGGTGAATCAGTATGATAGCGATGTGTTGTGCAGTGATCCGTCGTGAACTAGTGGTCGCCTTTCGCCGCAAAACCGATATATTTAACCCGCTGTGGTTTTTTATCCTTGTGATTACGTTGTTTCCATTAAGTGTCGGCCCAGATCATCATTTACTGTCTCGTATCGCCCCCGGCATTATTTGGGTCGCGGCCTTATTATCGGCTTTGTTGTCGTTAGAGCGAATGTACAAAGATGATTTACAAGACGGTGCGTTAGAGCAGCTCATGATGATGCCATTACCACTGCCAGTCAGTGTTTTTGCTAAAATTGTCGCGCATTGGCTTCTTACTGGCGTGCCATTACTGATTATTAGTCCAGTCTTAGCGATTTTACTGTCATTGGATCTTGATACTTGGTTAGCAATGGTGTGCACTTTACTCCTAGGCACTCCAGTGCTGAGTTTTATCGGCGCGATTGGTGTGGCATTAACGGTTGGGCTAAACAAAGGGGGAGTATTATTAAGTTTGCTGGTACTTCCGCTATATATCCCGGTATTAATTTTTGCCACTTCAGCGATGGATGTTGCGGCAATGGGCGGAGAGTATGCCGGACAATTAGCCATCTTAGCGGCGATGGCGGTGTTAACCATAGTGTTGGCACCATTAGCAATCAGTGCCGCGTTGCGTGTCAGCGTACGTTAGCAAGTTACAACAGAGTACTCTACTATAACTATATAAAGATTAAGACCTTTTCAAAACTGGAAAAAGTGAGAACGAGCAATGTGGAAATGGCTTCATCCCTATGCTAAACCAGAGCGTGCCTACAACTTATCTGGAAAATTTATCCCTTGGCTGATGCTGGCGACGATGTTAACCCTGATTATTGGTTTGGTTTGGGGGTTGGCTTTTGCTCCGGCCGATTATCAGCAAGGCAATAGCTTTAGAATTATTTACATTCACGTTCCTACGGCAATTTGGTCGATGGGTATTTATGTGGCAATGGCTGTCTGTGCTTTGGTAAGCATTGTTTGGCAACAGCGGTTAGCCAGTGTCATGATGCGTGCAATGGCACCCATTGGAGCGGTATACACCTTTATTGCTCTAGTAACTGGCTCTATTTGGGGGAAACCTATGTGGGGAACTTGGTGGGTGTGGGATGCGAGGTTAACCTCAGAGCTGATTCTCTTGTTTCTCTATCTTGGGGTTATTGCTTTGTACCAATCGTTTGATGATCGCAAATCTGGGGTGGATGCAGCCGGTATTCTTGCCTTGGTTGGCGTGGTGAATATCCCAATTATTCATTACTCTGTTAATTGGTGGAATACGTTACATCAAGGGCAAACGATTAGCCAGTTTGCCAAGCCGTCTATCGCTTTGGATATGCTATGGCCATTACTGATTAATATTATTGCGTTTGCCTTGTTGTTTTCGGTATTAGCTTTAGTGCGTTTTCGTAACGAGTTACTCTTTATGGAGCGGCACCGAAAATGGGTTAAATCTATCGCCTCGTCAACAGGAGCTTAAGCATGTTTTTTCATTCTTTACATGATTTCTTAGCGATGGGTGGTTATGCCGCCTATGTATGGAGTGCCTTTGGCATTACCTTTTTCTCGTTATTTGTATTGTCTTTACTCAGTGTCAAACGTCATAAACGTATCTTGGATGAAGTGCGTCAACAGCAAGCGCGTGAAACTCGAATAGAACGTGCCAAAACCATGGAGAATACTCTTTGACCCCTCGTCGTAAAAAGCGCTTAGCGGTAGTCGGTATCATCGTCGCTGCTGTGGCAATTGCCATCAGTTTGATGATTTACGCGCTTAATCAAAATATGAATTTGTTTTACACCCCAAGCCAGATTATTTATGGCCGTGATGGACATGTCCCTAAAGTGGGAGAGCGCCTGCGTGTCGGCGGCGTTGTGGTCGCGGGCAGTGTCAAACGTGATCCCGATGATCTCGATGTACGATTTAAGCTCAAAGATATTGGGCCTGATATTACCGTGCAGTACAGTGGCATATTGCCGGACTTATTTCGAGAAGGACAGGGCATTGTCGCGCAAGGCGTACTGATTGATAAGCATACCGTGAAAGCATCGGAAGTACTTGCTAAGCATGATGAAAAATATATGCCACCAGATGTAAAAGATGCCATGAAAGACAATACTGAATTTAATAAAGCGCAAGCCTCGAAGCGCAAGGAATCTCAACCATGATCCCAGAGTTAGGTCACTTTGCCTTAATCTTAGCCGCGGTGATGGCTGTGTTATTGAGCACGTTGCCGCTGCTAGGAACCCGCAATCAATCCCATACCTTAATCAGTACGGCTCGGCCATTATCATTTGGTATGGCCGCCTTCATTTCGTTTGCCTTCTTTGCACTCGCTTGGGCATTTTATCATAACGATTTTACCCTCGAATATGTCGCGCACAACTCCAATAGCCAGTTACCGTGGTATTACCGCTTAACGGCGGTATGGGGCGCTCATGAAGGCTCGTTACTACTTTGGATATGGATTCAAAGTTTATGGACCGTTGCGGTAGCCATCGGCAGTCGTAATCTTCCGGAAGAAGCGGTTGCTCGAGTTCTGGCAGTGATGGGCATGATCAGTGTCGGATTTTTGGCGTTCATTATCTTCACTTCGGATCCATTTACCCGTACGTTGCCGTATTTTCCCGTTGATGGCCAAGATCTTAATCCTTTACTGCAAGATCCTGGCTTAATTATTCATCCGCCAATGCTCTACACCGGTTACGTTGGATTTTCAGTGGCCTTTGCCTTTGCTATCGCGGCGCTAATGACGGGTAAGCTTGATACGGTTTGGGCGAGGTGGTCACGCCCGTGGACAACGGCAGCATGGATGTTTTTAACCGTAGGTATTGTATTAGGCTCTTGGTGGGCTTATTACGAATTAGGTTGGGGCGGCTGGTGGTTTTGGGACCCAGTAGAAAATGCCTCGTTGATGCCATGGATTGCGGGCACGGCGTTGTTGCATTCCTTAGCGGTGAGTGAAAAACGAGGGACGTTTAAAGCATGGACTGTATTACTGGCGATCATCGCATTTTCATTGAGCTTGCTGGGGACTTTTTTAGTACGTTCAGGCATTTTGGTCTCAGTACATTCGTTTGCTTCTGACCCAACTCGAGGCACGTTTATCTTGAGCTTACTCGTGATTGTGATTGGTGGCTCGTTAACGCTGTTCGCGTTAAAAGGGCATAAAATTCGCTCTGCCGGTCAGTTCAATCTTATTTCGCGGGAAAGTGCACTATTAACTAATAATATTTTATTAATGGCAGGCTTAAGTACCGTGCTACTGGGCACGCTATTGCCTTTAGTTCATAAGCAGTTAGGTTTAGGGTCGGTCTCGATAGGCGCGCCGTTCTTTAACTCCATGTTTGCGTGGTTAGCCATTCCGTTTACGTTGCTATTGGGAGTAAGCCCATTACTGCGCTGGAAGCGTGGTAACTGGAAGCCGTTATTGTGGCCCATGATTGGCAGTGCACTGATTGCCTTGATTTGCGCTTATGGTGCCGTAACTGTGCTTGGCGAGCACTTCAGTATCATGGCATACATTGGCTGGTTTATGGCGTTGTGGATTGTGGTTTTACACGCGTATGAAGTCTATTTACGAGCGACTCATCGTCATGCCTTTTTTATTGGGGTATGGAAAATTCAACGTAGTCACTGGTCGATGCTGGTCGCGCATTTAGGGCTGGCAGTGTCCATTATTGGTATTTCGATGGCTCAAAACTACAGCATCGAAAAAGATGTCCGTTTAGAGCCAGGACAAACTTTTCAACTACTTGATTATCAATTTCGTTTTGAAGGACTGAAAGCATTGAATGGACCTAACTATCAAGGTTATGAAGGTGCGTTCAGTGTCAGTCGTGACGGTAAAGTATTGAATACCTTATTTGCACAAAAGCGCCAGTATACGGTATCAAACTCTATGATGACCGAAGCGGCACTTGATACAGGTTTGACTCGTGATCTGTATATCGCACTTGGTGAGCCAATTGATAATACTCAGGCGTGGGCAGTCCGTATTTACTATAAACCATTTATCCGCTGGATTTGGGGAGGAGGGTTGCTGATGGCCTTCGGTGGTTTACTCGTGCTGACGGATCGTCGTTACCGCTTTAAGCGCCAGGGAGCAACCGCATGAAGAAACTGATTATCTTCTTACCTCTGGCGGCATTTTTGGTGTTGGTGGCGATTTTTGCCAGTCAGCTCAACGATAATGCCAACGGTGATGAGCCGACTAAATTAGAATCGGTATTGGTTGGAAAATCGGTTCCTGAGTTTTCACTGCCTGATTTATTTGCACCGCAAAAACAACATACGAATCGTTTGTTTACTCACAGAGATGGGCCTGTATTACTTAATGTATGGGCGACATGGTGCCCAACCTGTAAAGCAGAACATAAGTTCTTAAATCACTTATCCAAGCAGGGCGTGACCATTATTGGTTTGAATTATAAAGATCAGCGTCAAACCGCGATTGAGTGGTTGGGCAAGCATGGTGATCCCTACCAGTTATCTATTTTCGATAAACAGGGGTCTCTTGGCTTAGATTTAGGCGTTTATGGCGCCCCGGAAACGTTTTTAATTGACCGTAATGGGGTGATTCGTCATCGTCATGTTGGTGATGTCAATGCACAAAATTGGCAGTCAGAATTGCAACCCGTATACGAAAAATTGGTTGCGCAGCAGGAGGCACAATGACACGGCATACACTGTTCGCATTGTTATTTTTGATATTTTGCGCACCCGTAAATGCGGCTATTGATGTCTATCAGTTTGATTCTCCAGCTCATGAAAAGCAATTTCAAGAATTGAGCCATATGCTGCGTTGTCCTAAATGCCAGAATAACTCGATTGCGGATTCCAATGCAGATCTGGCTAAAGACTTACGACATAAAGTTTACCAAATGACCAAAGAAGGCAAAACCAAACAGGAAATTATTGATTATATGGTGGCACGTTATGGGGAGTTTATTACCTACAAACCACCGATGACGATAGGGACAATGATTTTATGGTTTGGTCCACTGTTGGTTGTGTTATGTGGTGTGCTGTTTTTATTGGTCCGTTCACGCCGAATTTCGAAAGAATCCCATTCAGAGCTTAACAATGATGATCATCAAGCCTACGTAGAAACATTGATTCGCAATGCAGAAAACAATAAGGAGCAGGGTAAATGATTAGCTTTTGGCTCTTCAGTATATTGATGGTAGTGATAGCGTTTAGCTGCGTCGCGTACCCGTTTTTAAGAAAAAAACCGAATGATGACCCAGAGCAGCGCGCCAAATTAAATGCTGAATTCTACCATCATCGTTTACATGAAATGACCGCCGAAGAAGACGCAGGTGTGATAGATGATCGCGATGCCTTAGTCGATGAATTAAAAAGTAGTTTGGCTCATGATGTGACGCCTGATAATACGCATAAAACGATTACAACAAGTAAAGGTTGGCCGGTAAAACGCTTATTACTATGCCTTTTTCTGGTTTTATTTGGCGCCACTTATGCGATTTATGCCTATGTCGGTAGTTATCAACAGATCGCACATTGGCAATCGATTAACAGCAATATCGAGCAATTACCTGAACAATTAAAATCCGCTAATGGACAAATCAGCCAAGAAAAGATGCAAGATTTGATTTTAGGCTTAAGAACGAAGCTATATCATCATCCCGATCAAGCGCAAGGCTGGAATCTACTGGGGCATGTGGCAGTATCTGGTCAGGATAGCCGCACCGCAATTGGTGCTTTGCATAAAGCATATCAATTACAGCCGCACAATACAGGTTACCAATTAGATTACGCACAAGTGTTGATTCTTAGCTCAGATAAAATCGATCAAGCCAAAGGACGAGAGTTATTGCAGCAAAGTATTCAGCAAGGTGACGGCGACCTACGTACTTATTCACTGCTCGGCTATGATGCTTATCAACATCAAAAATATGCAACGGCAATTAAGTACTGGCATAAAATGCAACAATCGATTGCCGAAGATGATCCTCGTTATGCTAAGATTGCGCGCAATATCGACAATGCGACTGTTCGCATGAATAACGATTTATCGGTCAGTGTACCGGTAACCATTGATTTCCCGTCTTCGTTGTCAGCTCCTGATGGTGCTGCATTGATAGTGTCTGTACATGCTGTTGATGGGAACCCAATGCCAGTGGCTGCGGTAAAATATACGAAACAACCGTTTCCACATAATGTGGTGTTAACAGATGATAACAATCTGATGCCACAACGTCGTTTATCTAAGCAGCAACGCGTTTTTGTCAAAGTCCGTATTGATTATGATGGTAATGTTTCAACCGGTTCTGGAGATTGGGTGGGGCAAAGCCAACCATTCTCTGTCGGAGATGCCGCCGATATTGCGTTAAAAAAACATCAATAATCGTCAGTTGTACTAAACCAATAGGCAAAATAAGCCTACTATTACGGAAAAATTATGATTAACCGCTTTATTTATACTGCTTTTTTAGGGGTGTTACTGATATTAACGGGGTGTAGCTCCACCCCAAGTGATGAGCAAGCATCCACACACTCTGATGTCAGTGATCCACTGGAAGGCTTCAACCGTACTATGTGGGATTTTAACTATAATTATTTAGACCCATACATTTTACGCCCGACTTCAGTCGCGTACGTGGATTATGTGCCAAGCCCTGTTCGGAGTGGTATATCAAACTTTTTTGGTAACCTTGATGAACCGTCAAGCATGGTTAACAACATCATCATGGGGAATGGTAAACAAGCTGTAAATCACTTTAACCGTTTTTGGATTAACTCCACTTTTGGTATTTTAGGCTTGTTTGATGTGGCATCTGCTGCGGGAATTTCGAAAGAAAGTGATCGCGAGTTTGGCGATGCCATTGGGTATTATGGCGTCGGCAAAGGGCCTTATATTATGGTACCGGGAGCTGGCCCCTATGCATTAAGAGAGTCAACTGATTTTGTTGATTCCTCTTATTTTCCACTCTCTTATATTAATATTTGGGCATCTTTGGGTAAATTTATTTTCCAAGGCTTGGATAGTCGTGCGGAGTTGATTTCACAAGAACCGATGCTAAACGACTCACCCGATCCTTATTTATTTACGCGTGATGCTTATATGCAGCATTTAGACTTTAAAGCTGAAGTGAAAAAAGACGATTACAACGCAGCGGAAGAGGCGAAAATGGACGATTATCTTGATCAATACTGATAAAGCCATTAAGTCGTCACAACTCGACCACTGAAATAATCATTGGTCACAATATACTCTGTATGACGAGTAAGCTCTGCATAATCGTTGGAGTGGTGTGGTTCTTCCTGTAAGTGAGGAATCACACCGCCGACGCGAATATTGTAGGGCATCAACTCCTTTGCCCAGCTCTGGGTGAACCCCGTTAGCATTGAACTGGTACTTTCTATTGCGTGTGCATCACTCACGCGATTAAACGACACCGTATTAATGATCACACCCTGGCTGTTGGACTTGCGCATGCGCTCTGCACAACGCTGGCCAAAGACAAAAAAATTATTGGTCATGATCCCCCATTGTGTCAAAAATGCATCTGTGTGCTCTGAAGCGGCAAGCAACGACGGCGGTGGGCTATTAGGCCAATGATTGATTAAGATATCGGGTGCTTGCTTGTACGTGTGTTCTATATAAGCCAATAATGCGTCGATGTCATTGGTTGGTGTCGCGGATAGCGTATAAGCGATAGCCGGTGCTTTTAATGAATGACATAAGGTATGGGTTTGTACGAGTAATTCCGCTTGATGATCACAAAGCACTAATTTTGCGCCTAGCTCCGCGTAATGCTGACTTAACATTCGTCCCATCAACGAACCTGCTGAGGTGATCAGGACCACAGCATCTTGTATTTTCATGAACGGCATATCCCTGTCAGTGAGTTTTACGCATCGGTGCGTGTCGAGTCATCACAGCATGAGCAATAACCACTATTCGTGGTGTGAAATACGTCAAATAAATTCATTCACTGATGTAGTCGGAAGTCAAAGTGAGGGGTCAAACAGGAATTGTAAGGAGAGTGGGAAACATGGAGAGTTTACGCTTGAGCGCGAATTTGGTCACAGCGCATAGCAGTATTAAGTTGTTGATATAAATCCGCAGGTAAGTTTTTCGTTGGCTGAGTTTGTGCAAGATGACGGCGATCATGTCCAGATAAGTTGTGATACACCTCTTCAGGTAGGTTGTACGTATCTTCCGGAAGGTAGGTAAGCGCATCTGGGGTTAAATAATGACTAAGCTTGGCACTGGGTAAACCACTGGCATGAAACAACGATGCTTGGTTTTCCGACATTGCATAGGAGCTTTGATCGTTACGCAGAGCTTGCGGGGCTTGTAATTGGAAGCGTTGACGTAATAAATCATCGGTTGTGATCGGCGCTTCAACATGCTCGACGGGCGTATTATCACGCACATCACCTGAGAACATGGCGAGCATTAGTGAAAAATCGGCACGACGACGCTGATGCACGGCATGGCTCATGCCATTGCCAACCGTCAGTTCGTTAATTAAAGCCGCTTTATCTAATGTGTGTACTTGCATGAGGTTCTCCGTTGCTTACGGATAATAACGGCTTGATAATCTGAAACTTTAGCCGCTTCCTCAATTAATTTATGACTCTCTGATGAGATGGCTTTCAGACAAGCATAAAAAAGCCTGCTTAATGCAGGCTTTTCTCATCATATCGTTAACGAAACGAACTTATTTTGCTAGGTTTTTAGCAACGAAGTCCCAGTTAACTAGATTCCAGAATGCTTCCATGTAGCTTGGACGAGCATTACGGTAATCGATGTAGTAAGCGTGTTCCCAAACGTCAACAGTTAGCAGTGGAGTCACACCTTCTTCAGTGATTGGTGTTGCTGCGTTTGAAGTGTTAACAATTGCGACAGAACCGTCAGCTTTTTTCACAAGCCAAGTCCAGCCAGAACCGAAGTTCGCAACTGCGTTGTTTGTGAATTGAGTTTTGAATTCTTCAAAAGAACCGAACGCTTTGTTGATCGCGTCTGCAACGTCACCAGTAGGTTCGCCACCAGCTTGTGGTGCAAGACAGTTCCAGTAGAACGTGTGGTTCCATACTTGTGCTGCGTTGTTGAATACGCCACCTGTAGAAGTTTTGATGATCTCTTCTAGAGATTTGTTTTCAAACTCAGTACCAGGGATAAGACCGTTTAGTTTTACAACGTAAGTGTTGTGGTGTTTACCGTAGTGGTACTCAAGAGTTTCTTTTGAGATATGTGGTTCTAGCGCATCTTTCGCGAAAGGAAGTGCAGGTAGTTCAAATGCCATTGCTCATTTCTCCATTTAGTTATGTTTGAAAGAGCGAACTCTTTCATAGATTGCTTCCAGTGTTATTATTTTTGCCCGTTTTGCATAAACAGTATAGCTCATACTTTCGGGTTAATCGTCTTACGACTGACTGCAAATCATTTTAGCAACTTTTTACTTTATTTAAAGCCTGATCTGTATAAAATCTGTGAAATCACACAGTGTTAGAAACATCATTGAGACAGAATACAGCCCAGCAAGTTGGATAAAATGTAGTCATATTGTTGACTGTGCCAGCATGACAAAGTAAAGCCCATACGTAAAGAGGGCTTTTTATTCTGTGGTAATGATTTAGAATGGACATATAACTAAGACCGAATCCAACGAGGAAGCAATGGAAACTATCGACAAAATTAAACAGCAAATCTCTGAAAATGCCATCCTTCTTTACATGAAAGGCTCACCAAAGCTACCTAGCTGTGGTTTTTCTTCTCAAGCGAGCCAAGCACTTATGGCTTGTGGCGAAAAGTTTGCCTACGTAGATATCCTGCAAAATCCAGATATCCGTGCAGAACTGCCTGTATATGCACAATGGCCAACGTTCCCACAACTTTGGATTGAAGGTGAGTTGATCGGTGGTTGTGACATCATTTTGGAAATGTTCCAAAAAGGTGAGCTAAAAACCTTGGTCGAAGAAGCAGCAGCACGTCAACCAAGTGAAGACGAAGAATAATACTGTACATAAGCACAGTTTTTCTTGATTTTATAAGGCCACATTCGATAATGTGGCCTTAGTTTTTTATAAAGAGTACCAAGCCAGATGACGCGGTTGTTTATAGCAGAGAAGCCAAGTTTAGGGCGTGCGATTGCCGATGCCTTACCGAAACCTCAGAAAAAAAATCAAGGGTGGATCACCTGCGGTAATGGGGACATCGTGACTTGGTGCATTGGGCATCTGTTAGAACAAATCGAACCTGATGGTTATGATGAGCGCTATAAAAAATGGAACCTTGCTGATCTTCCTATTATTCCCGACCAATGGCAGCTTAGGCCACGTAAAGCCGCCAGTAAACAGCTTACGGTTATCAAAAAGCTCGTTAAACAGGCTGATCATGTCGTCCATGCTGGCGATCCCGATAGAGAAGGGCAGTTACTTGTCGATGAAGTGATTGACTACTGTAAGCTTGCTAAGCGTAAAAAAGACACGGTTGAGCGCCTGTTGATCAGTGATTTAAACCTACCAGCAGTAAAAAATGCGTTAGGTAAGCTGCGCTCAAATCGTGAGTTTATTCCGTTATCAGTATCCGCTCTTGCTCGCTCACGCGCCGATTGGCTATATGGCATGAATATGTCGCGTGCCTATACGTTACTTGGACAGAAAGCTGGTTATCAAGGCGTGTTATCTGTCGGACGAGTACAAACACCCGTTCTAGGGCTTGTGGTACGCCGTGATGAAGAGATCGAGAACTTTGTGCCCAAAGATTATTTTACCGTTGATGCCTTGATCCCATATCAAGGCGAGCAAGGGATATTTGATATTCGAGCACGCTGGAAACCTAGTGAGGCTTGTCAGCCGTGGCAAGATGAAGAAGGGAGAGTGCTGAATCGTAAGTTGGCTGAAAATGTGGTGCAGCGTATTCAAGCACAACCCGCCACGGTGACCGAGTCCGAACAAAAGAAAACACGCCAAGCACCGCCATTGCCATATTCGTTATCTTCGCTACAAATTGACGCCGCCAAACGCTTTAATTTTAGTGCTCAGCAGGTATTAGATACTTGTCAGAGTCTTTATGAGAAACATAAGCTGATTACGTACCCACGTTCTGATAGTCGTTACCTGCCTAAAGGGCATTTAAGTGAAGTCGGCAAAGTGACTCAGGCTATCGCTAACAATGCTAAGGAGTTACAAACGGCAGTCAATGAGGCGGATTTATCGCTGCAATCGAAAGCTTGGAATGATAAAAAGGTGGATGCTCACCACGCGATTATTCCGACACCAAAACAAGCAAGTAGTAACGGCTTATCAGGCAATGAAATGAAAATCTATCAGCTGATTGCACGCCAATATCTTATGCAGTTTTATCCAGCAGCTGTCTATGCCGAAGCGAAATTAGTGTTCGATATTGCTGGTGGAGTGTTTATTGCCAAAGGTCGCCAGCTTATTTCTGCAGGCTGGAAAGTGCTGATGGGCAAGCAAGAAGAAGAAACAAGTGACATTGCGACAGTGCCAGCGCTGGATAAAGGCACGGTATTAACCTGCCGAGAGGGCGAGTTGACCGCACGTAAAACAGAGCCGCCACGCCCGTTTACAGAAGCGACACTGTTACAAGCTATGACGGGAATTGCGCGTTTTGTTGAAGATAAAGAGCTAAAGAAAATCCTTAAAGATACCGATGGTCTTGGCACGGAAGCAACGCGAGCAGGAATATTAGATACGTTATTCAAACGCCAATTATTGGCGCGGCAAGGCAAAACAATTGCGAGCACACCCGCGGGGCGCGGATTAGTCCATGCATTGCCAAGTGAAGCCACCTATCCAGACATGACCGCGCATTGGGAGCACCAACTGCAAGCCATGGTTGAGCGTGGGCAAGCCTATCAACCATTTATGCAGACACTACAACAGCGTATTGAACAGTTAATGCAGCAAGTAAAAACAGGCCCAGTACCAGACTCATTACGCTCTTTACCTAAAGTTGAACGGCCTGCTTTTAAACGTCGTAACTCTCGTAAAGCCAGCGGTGCGAGTGCTTCAAATCGCGCCAGCAAACGCAGTACGTCTAAAGGACGGCAACAGCCGCGTTAATACATGCCATCGCCCCTCTCTAAAACACTAGAGTGGGGCGCAATTAAGAGACTTGCTTGGCGATTTATAAACGCCTGCCTAAGAATATAAAGGTAGCGTGTTGGTATGAGGGCGATTAATCGCGAATCAACGCGTATTTGCCAGAGCCTAACAACGCAATAACCATACCGGCAATCATATAAACAGCGATGTCTTCGGCGACCCAGCTGCCTACCTTGGTGAGACTAAAAAAGTGGTCGCTGTGCATCAATCCCATGACGACGACCCCTGTACCAACCACAAGTAACCCCGCGATACGTGAATAAACGCCCAGAATGAGCATGAGAGGAGCAACCACTTCGCCCAAATACACCGCATACGCAAAGAAAGCAGGTAAGCCTAAATCCACAAATAGCCCTTCAATGAATCCAGTCCCGGTTTCTATTTTATGAATACCATGTAAGAGGAACAGAAAGCCGAAACCGACACGCAATATCAATTTGGCCATATCTGGGTGGTGTAACCATTTATTTACTTTTTCTATAAGAGCAAACATGATTGGAATCCTTCTCGTTAGTCAAAACAAATAGTTATAGTATGGCTAGCTTATCCATATCACTATAGTGTGGCGCTCTGTTATCACGGTTCACGTTAAGCGCGTTACCATGCCATTGGCTTATTACCCACATTAGAGTAAGTCAGCATAGAGCATAAGGGGCAGGCTTGTACCGTCACCATCGAATTTATCGACCAATATTATTGTTTTAAATCAAGACACTTTACTAAGAATTATGATTTTGTAGGCACGCGGTTCATACGAGCGAGAGACGAGGCTCGATTAGAAGAAATACCGAATAATGGACAGGTTGCGCCTTTCAATATTCGAAAGGCGGACTGAGCGTGAAGGCGTTGGCTGAAAGCAAGCGTGAAATTAGAGTAAAGGCGAGGTTTTAACTTCAGAATGCGCAAATAATTCGTCGTCCACCGGTAATGCAGCAATGGTGCGTTTTAACGCTTCAAAGCAGTGTTTATCGATAGCGGTTCCAACATTCTCATGCATAATTGTCAGTGTTTTTTGTACGGGAACTGCCGCCCGATAGGGCCGCTCTGCGGTGATCGCATCAAAAATATCGGCGGTTGTGATAATGCGGGTTAATAGTGATAAGTCGTCTCCCGTCACGCCATTGGGATACCCCGTTCCATCGAGTTTCTCATGATGAGAAGCCGCAACATACGCAAAGCGCTCAAGCGGTGTGATCAATTTTAAGATATCGTAGGTGTAATTGGCATGCTTTTTCATTTCCTGCCATTCATCTGAAGTCAGTTGAGTCGGTTTATCTAAAATCGTATTACTGATGCCCAATTTGCCCAGATCGTGTAAGCGCGCCGCTCGGCGCACCCAAACGCGGTCTTCTTCTAATAATCCAAGTTCTTTGGCAATCATATCACTGACGATACAAACTCTTTCACTGTGCCCAGCGGTAAACGGACTTTTCGCATCAATAATAGACCCAAATGCCGCAACAATACGGTCAAAATAATCGTCACTAATGTCGTAGTTCGCTTGTTCGGGCGCCATAGACAACACCTGTTCACTAATGCTTTTGGCTAATAACGGTTTATATACCCGTTCTTTTTTTAATAAAGTAATCGCAATCGACACTATGTCAGGATCGAGCCACGTGCCAGCACGTTTACGTAATTCTTTAATCGTCGCTTTCATCCCTTTTGAGTGATGAAATACATCAATAATCTGTGAGGTAAGGGCAATACGAGCGTACAGAGGAATATCTGAGCCACTGACACCATGAGGAGAGCCGCCACCGTTCCAATGCTCATCTAAATTGTAAATGCTGGTGGCGACATCTTCATTAAAGAGTAGCTCACGTGCAATATCGGCACCACGCGTGCAGCGGGTATGAATGACTTCATTCGCGTAAGTGGAACCATTTTTCAAAATATCTAAGGTGGTTTGAAAACGTTGATGCCAATGTTGATTACTACCGGCATTTTTCAGCACGAAACTAAGCGCGCCACTTAAACTGGTGTTCATGGTTTTAAAGCGATTTTTGAGTTGACGTTCATCCGCGCCGTATAACTGACAAATCCGCGCCGCATTACTGCTGCATCCCGTATCTTTAAGTAGAATAGTAAAAAACAAATCGTGTAGCTGGGCCTCGTTGAGCTGTAAGGCTTGCCCGATATGCATGCCGACCCAGCAACACCGCATGCAATGTTCAACTGGTTGGCCTTCCGTCATATCTAATGCGGTTGTTAACGAGAGTATCAACTCAGATTGGCTAATAGTTGTGGTTTTAGGTATATAATTTGTCATGCGTACTCTACTGCTCGAAACATAATCTATGGTATGCCTAGTGCGGTACACCATTATTGAAAACTGCCTGGGTGACAGGCAGTGGTAAAGCTTGAGAAGTACACATGCATGATGACGCACTTGTGAAGGCATTACCTAACGCGATATAGATGAAAAGTGATGGTGATGCTTGTGCCACTGGTGCGTAGCATAGGCTGACCACCGTTAAACGGCATCAGTATTGTTGATGCTTAAAAGTATAAGAATAGAACATGAAAATGAATATAAAGCGAAGATCCATGATATTTTTACGTTTTTATCGGTTTGCATTTCCCCCTACCATGGACTTAAAAACGTAGAAAAGAGAGGGGAAGAAATGATTTATCGTTTTGTTTTTATACAAAAAGACCAGAAATGGTTATTTAATCCTCAAACAATCACTTAAGGGCTTTACAGGGTTAGCCAGTCTAGCTATTATTCGTTCCAACAAAGGAGAGATGGCTGAGTGGTCGAAAGCACCGGTCTTGAAAACCGGCAACCGTTAATAGCGGTTCTAGGGTTCAAATCCCTATCTCTCCGCCATATTCAAGCCCTTGATTTATCAAGGGCTTTTCTCGTTTTAAAGCGAACAAATGTCACCTAATACAAGTAGGTGACACATATGTATTTGATTAAATTGAGCAATAACGTGTTTTATACACGTATTTCCACTCCTGTTGCACTACAGACTTCTCTTGGTTATCCAATAGAGATTCGTCTATCTCTTTTCACTAAATATCGTCGATTAGCGACCAAACGAAATGCTCAGCTTGCTAGCGCGATTCACACGCTACATGAACAAGCTTTAGCAGAAAACATCCCTTATACAGATTTTAAGATTAGCTTATCTAAAAAGGTGGCGGAGATTCGCCAACAGTTCTGCTCTAATCTTCCGCATGTAGACAACCCACAGTCAAAATGTACGTCAATGAGTATGGAGACCCGAGCAATGCCTGCTCCTGCTCCTGCTCCTGAAGAAAGCCTAAGCAGTCCTTTGGTTGGAGCACAAGAACTTACCACCGAGTTAAATAACTTTATTCGTAGTAAACGTCTAGAACAAGTAACGCCTTTGACTCTAACTCAATTAAATCAGCGGTGTACTAACTTCTTGAACTATCTAGCCAAACAGGAGATATGCTTATCTGCGAAAGCTGCCAACACTTACAGAGATCACTTAATTGAAAAAGGATTAAGTGCAAAGACAGTAAAATAATACATTGCAGCCAATAAGCAGTTCTTTGATTACTGTTAACGAATTGAACTCATTGAGAAAAATGTCTTCAAAGCTATTAAAGCACAGAAAAATCGTGGAACAAAAGCATCACAGCAGCGAGACCGCTGGCAGTTAAAAGAGCTTCAAAAGTTATTTTCTAGCTCCGAATATCGTAAAAAAGACGCACAATTTAATTGGACAACCAAGATACAGCTATACCACGGTTGCCGTCCTTCCGAAGTTTGCCAGTTAACGACCAGTGACATTCAAATGATTGAAGATGTCCCATGCATCACGGTTTCCGATTCTGACACTGAACAGCGGCTAAAAACATCCAATGCTTTCCGCACTATCCCTTTGTACAATCAATTGATAAAAGAGGGTTTTCTTGATTATGTGCAAGAGCGCCGAGAACAAAAACAGAAACAGCTTTTTGATTATAAGCCGCACGGAGAAAACAAAGATTGGTCATTTCGATACCGTACCAACCTCGGGAAACTGCAAACCACAATGGGAATGAAGCCCAATGCTCGACCAACGGCTTACTCATTCCGACACACTTTTATCGATGAGTTAAAGATTGCTAATACACCTGAGCACATAGTGGCTGAGATTGTAGGTCATGCTCATCCCAATATCACCTTCGGACGATACGGAAAACAAGCGAATATTCAGCAATTAAATGAAGCAGTTAACAAGTTTCCATCAGTAGAGGTGATGTATGCGTAAACTAGCAAACTTTGAGCTTAAAGCGATTCTAGACGCCATTGAGCATGCTGATTTTACAAATAACTATGACTTCTTCAATCTGTTAACTTGTGGTATATCAATTGAACAGATTAGAGCAGTATATAGGCTCAAATCAGCTTTGCAGCGTGACTCTTCTAAAACGATCTTCGATTATCCCTTGTTTCTTGATCAAATTTACTCGAATGTTGAGTCCTTCTATTCAGTGAAAGAGGCTCTTGGATACGAAGTTGATACCCAAGAAATAGAGCGGGAAGATAAGCTTATATTTCTTATGCAATTTTTAGCTGAAAACAAAATGCAACTCAGTATAGACCGCCGTAATACACCGTACTCTATTGCAATAAATCTAGGCTAGGAAGGAGCTTTAGTATGGAAGACATTCATAAACAATTAAGTGTCAGCAAATCATTTCTCAACGATACATTTGCCATGATACGTATTGCGAAAGATGGTGAAGTATGGGTGCAGTATTCAGATAAGCTTGATATACCCACTGGCATAAAAGCTATGCGTATTACCGCTAAAGTTCTAAGAGTTATAGCTACTGAGTCAACTAACAACAACTGACAAGGTTTTCAAACCCGAGATAAAAGCGGCTTATAGCGAGCCGCTTTTAAAAATAAGTTGAAGTTTTAGACGTTTGTTGGATTAATTACTTAGATGCACTAAGATTTTGGTATTGTTCTAGAGCGAAACCATCAGTCATACCACTAATATAATCAATTACTAACCTGGAACGATGATAAATCTCAGTTAGCTTTTGGGCGTTTGAAGGGGTATCAGCGGCATAGAGATCAGATACTGCCGAAAAATAAGTGTTCTTATGTTTACTCGATAACTTATGGAATAAACGTGTTTCAATCGGATGACTTTTTAACCTGTTGCTTTGTGCTAGCGTCTTAAACTCCGAGAACGATAGTTTGATCAACGGAGAATAAATTTCCAACAGCCCAGATATTACTGCATATCCCTTTAGCTCCAAGTTTTCAACTTCAGCATGATTAAATACATTTTCTATCGAGAGAAGCCTTAAAGTCTCGGTTGCAAGATTGTACTTATCACACCCATCAAGCAAAGACTCATCAAAAGCCCCCGAAAAAACCAAACCATGGTTTTCAACATAACGGCTAGCTGCATAGTGTGCGAGATCATTAACTAAAGTCGTACGAAGTGTCAAAATATAGGCATGGTTACTATTAAATTTCTGCTCTCTAGCTTTTTCCATAGCTTTTCCAGAGATTTTTAATAAGTAACCCTCATCTACTAAAGAGTCGTCAACGCCATCTTTTCCTCGGAAAGATTCCCATATTCTTGCTATTTCATAATGGAGTTTATCTATTGATAGAATACCTTTATCGACGGCATCATCAACGTCGGCAATGCAGTAAGATATATCGTCAGCAGCCTCCATAATGTAAGTTAGTGGGAATCTTGCACCATCTTCAATCCCAAGGTTTTCTTGTATAGATTTGTACAATGTTTCTTCCGTCAGGTAAAAACCTGGCTTCTTTTTTCTGTATTTGAACTCATCATTAGCAGATGAAGGCTTATCTTCATAAGCGGCTCTCGTATATTTTACCAAACAAGCCAATTGCGTATATGTAAGATTCAAAGCTTGTATTTGATGTAGTAGTCTAATCCCTTGGGCATTACCTTCAAAATTACAAAGATCTTTAATTAACTTCTGACAATCTGTTTCTTCACCAAAAGCATCTTGTATGGTTTTAGAGAGAAAGGACTTAGTCCATAAATTAATAGCCTCTTCGCCAAAATGACCAAATGGTGGATTACCAATATCATGTAGCAAACATGATACCTCTACAGCACTAACAAAACCTTCCGAATACTCTGAGAGGTCAAACCCCTGCTTACCAAGCTCTTTAAGAATAATTTTACTTATGTAGCGACCAACTTGCTGAACTTCTAGCGAATGCGTTAAACGACTTCGAACAGCTGCATTAGATTCTAATGGGAAAACTTGCGTTTTCTGTTGTAAACGCCTTACGGCGGCAGAGTTGACTGCTCTGCCACGATCGCTTTCCATTTCTTCATTGAAATCGCGATCTCCAATAGTGGAAGTTCGATATCTATCCGATTTTAGTTTTTCTTCATAGTTCATATTGTTTCCAACTGACAATACAGTTTACAAAATACAGACAATACCTACATATAACACGATAGTAAACTGATTACATAGTTAACCATTAGCTAAAATAGGTCAACAAATGGCAAGAGAAACACATCAAGCTTATTGAGCTAAACCACTTTGGGGATAAAAAACTAGTCCATACGCCATAATATCTAAACTTTGGCTCCTTCTGCGATAAGTGACTAAAGTTCACCAAGCATGTCTTTCAGTCCATTAAGCCAACCCCAATCGTCTTAGCATTTCAGAGATTGCTACTTTTCACAATCTTCCCCTACCAACCAATCCACTGGTTATTTTTTGACCGAACGGAGCATTTTTTTCAAAAAATTTTCTAGCTCAAAAGTCTCGATAAGCTCAATGCGTATAGGTTTGAAAAATAATTGCAAAATCGATATCGGTTGTTTCTTATTATTGAAAACTCATATCAAAAGTAAATATTTTATTGTTAATTTTCAATTACTTACATCATTGGCGACTGTGGTTTTTAGCCGTAACTTCCGTTTTGACGAATGACTTGCATTCGATAAAAAACGGAAAATATTATGAAAACTATTACAACTACAAAGTTACCAACTGTAAAAGACTACATCGACGCATATCTCATAGAGAGAAAATATTGTTCAGCTCCCTCGACATTAGCCTCCGATCTCAGCAGAACAAAGAATATAAACGAGGCATTGGGAGAGTTCGCCATCAATGCAGTTAGCCACTCTCAGATTAATACGCTTCTAGTAAGTTGGCACGAGCGCTTTAGCAACAAAACCATCAACGAACATCTGACAATCTTGCGTCGTATTTTTTTGAAAGCGGTACGTGATGGCGTAATTGCCCGAAATCCAATGAAAGGCGTACAGAACTACAAAACGGTAGAACTGGAGCCAAACCCTTTCACAAAAAAGGAATTAGCACGGATGTATGAGTGCAAGAATGTCTGTACCCAAGGACAGAATGCCGTAATGCTGAATCTGCTGACAGGTCTTCGTATCAGTGAACTAATAGCATTGTCTTGGCAAGATATAAACTGGGAACGCGAAGTGCTCTATGTCCGTCGCGCTTGTGTATTGAACATTTATAAATGCCCAAAAACTAGAGGCTCGGTACGTGAAGTTGATTTAAATCCACTTGCTTTAAAGCTATTGAAAAAGCAGCTGAAACTGACAGGAAAGCGCCGCCCACAAACAATCAACATTCTTGAATGCGACAATAAAACATTCACGAAAGACTCTGTCAGTTTCATTTTCCTAAATATAAAAACGAATCAACCATTTACTGATGCTAAAGAATTCACAGAGCGATTCTTCATCAAATTTCTAGAACAAGCGGATGTGGCTCATAGAGGTGTCGGTCAGCTACGTCATACATTTGCTTCCCAGTGCCTAACCGCAGGGATCAGCAAAGACTGGCTCGCGGTTCAAATGGGACATAAAAGCACAACAATGATCGACAAACACTATGGTCGATGGATTCGTGAAGACTCACCCAACTACGCAAGAGAGGCTGCGCAACACCTTCACGAGATATTCGGCCTACCGCAAATAAAGCCAAAAGTGACTTTACCTTCTGTTCCACACTCTTCGTTAGTGTTGTTGAAAAAACTTCAGTCCAAACCACAGCTCATTCAACTTCTTGAAGGCATGCTGGAGAGCGACAGATGAGCACGGTGACCATTGAGACCAAACATAAAGTCGTACATTTTGAAAATGTGACGACATGGCAACCCGCTACGTTTCCGTCACACTTTTGCTCGGAAGCTGCGGGCAAGAGAAGGCTCTCTTGACTCTCTAACTCGACCTCTTGGAGGTCGAGAATGAGAACAATCAGCTTATTCCACCGACGAATGAATTACTCTTCAACTACAGAAAGTCGTGTAAAATGCGAACACTCTCTTGCGCATTCTCTCAGGATTACTCCTCCAACTAATGCCAAAATATCCAAGAAACTTGAGTTCAATGAGGAGCTAAGCCAACACAATTTCATCTGGATAAACAACCATATTTCTCCTCTGGAATCTTGGACTGAAACTGAGCGGCTTGAACTCTTGTATAAGATTGTCCCAGAGCCACGTGTTCACAACCAGTTAAAGCTTCAAACACAGCAGCGCCAGTATCGCCGCAAAATGAAAAACGCAATAGATAGTGAAATTAAAAGTGGTAACACGGATGCTGCTAAGTTTTTGCAGAGTATTTTAGAAACTGATGGTCATGTTTCGTACTCCTCTATTCAGAAGTTTTCTCTTCTGACAATGCAGCGCAAGAAACAGCGTCTCAAGATGCTAGAGACTTATCTGAATGCTCACAATCAGCTACAACACAGAGCGCCGACTAATAACATATTCATCCAAGAAGGGATTTTTAAGATCCCTCACAGATGGGAGGTTGGTAGTGATCTGGTGAATGCTTCGGATTATATCGAGTTCACTCGGCTATTCCTTGTTCATTATTTCCCAGACTATGAAATTAAAACAATTATTTGCCATGACGATGAAAGGGATAAAAACCAAAACACAGGGTGCCACACACATTATTTTTTTATCTGCGTTGAATCAAAAAACCAACAAATTTGATCTTCACAAACGCCAAATACAAGTTGTGAGCGAATACATAGAAAAAGTTACAGGGGTAAAGGATTTCTTTCCTAGTAACTCAAAGTTGACCCGTAAAGAGACGCAAGACCTTGGGCATTACTTTCAACGAATGGTTCAGCATTTTGCGAATGAACATTTGTGTCGTTCAAAGGGCTTGCTAATTGAGTTTTCTACTGAAACAGAAAGGAGATCAAAGCAGCGTAAAGAAATGGATCAGCAAGCAAAACTTCCAAAAGGCCAAAGAAGAAACAACTTAAATAACTACTTGCTCAAAAGACAAGCAATACAACGAAAGGAACTCGCGAGTGATATTGAAGCAGGAAGGAGTGAACTAGACGGTATTAAAACGCAAGTTGCTATTTCTACAGGCGAAAACGAAATGATCAATGAACTAAAAAGGCAAAATAGCCGAGATATTTCTGCTGAGAAAAAAGAAATCGTTCAATTGCGTGCTGAAAGGCACGCCCTCTTTCGGTGTTAGGAGTTGACATTACCAATAATTATTAATATATTTTCCTCAGGGTTAGCTTCCCTGTCGCATGATTCTGTCAAAAGGCGACACTTTGCACTAGTTGCGCTAGCTGAAAATTTGGAAAGATTTGAAAGCCTAATGTGGAGACAGGACGGGGCTTTATTACCTTATTTTCAACTAATTGCGAGAGTGCAACTATGAACCTATCTACTAGACAACCAAGACACCTCAAATACAAAGACTCTGAATTGCGTAGTAATCAACGCTTTTTGAGAGACTCTTGTTTATTCCTACCAAATGGTAAAAAACTCCACGAAGTCCGTTCAACGAATGTTGATATCGACGAATACTGTTTGAGTCTTTTCGGTCAAACCGAAGCCTCATTAATTGAAGAGTTAAAACGAAACATCATTAAACAACATGAAAACGCTGTGGATGTAAGAGCCAAAGCTCAAATGATGATTAACAGCCCTATTTTCAGTTATGACTCAATCAATATTAAGCTTGCATTGCGTGAGGTGGAAAAATTACTAAAACCTTGTGCAAAACAAGAGTATTTAGACTCAATTTATGAACTTGGGTTGCTCTACATGGAGCATGGAAGCCTACTTGGAAAAGGCGAAGCTGATTATTATCCTTTAGTTAAAAAAGCTGTAAAAAAGGGACACTCTGATGCACCGTACAACCTAGCCGTACACCACTTAAAGAAAAAAGAATGGGTTGAGGCTGAAGAACTCCTCTTGATCGGAGCTAAAAAGGAAAATTGTTCTTGCTTAAATAAACTAGCTGAAATGGCAGAAGAAGGTGTTACAAATAGCTTATCGAAAAGTGATGCTGCGAGATATTACGAAAGAGCAATGAGAAAAGGACTTCCATACGCTGCTATCAATTTAGCTAGACTCGTTTTTACTGGAGAAGACAAAAAGCATAGTGTTCAAGATGCTGTTTCCTTTCTTGAGGAGGCTGCAAGGGATGGTGAAGTCAAAGCTATGTGTCAACTTGGTATTATTTACGAAGATGGACAGTATGTTGAAGCTGATTTTAAAAAATCTCTTTCTTTCTATCAGCAAGCTGCTGATTTAGGTGACGCTAATGGGCAGTTTTTTCTCGGCTTCATATATAGAAACTTATGGGAAAAATTTGGTTTAGAAAAAAATCTATCTTTCGGTATCACGTTGTATCAAAAAGCGGCTGCACAGGGCCATCAGGAAGCTATTGCTAACCTAAACAAAGCTAATCTTTCTTCATTACTTAATCAATTTTGAGCAGGCCAATACTATGAGCAGAACTATTCAAGCACTTAAACTAATCACTGAAGAACTAGAAGATCAAGGAAAGAGAATTGATAAACTGGAACGCAAAGTGAGGAATTTAGAAATTAGGGATAAGGTCAGAGTTCAACGAAAAAAGCAAGTTGACGTAGCAAAGGAATATAACCTATCGCCATCAAGTATTAGTGAAATATCAAAGCATACTCACTAATAAAGAGTGTAACTTTCGGTTATTTTTAAGAATGAATGAAAGAGGAGTGACGACCCTCTTTCAAGTAATAAATAACCACCTAAATTTCGTTTTCCCTCGTAACGGAAACTAGGTTGGAGGCCGTTGCAAGCTATTGATACAAATGAAAGCATGTTACCATCGTATGTACTTACTTGTACCCTTTCGGGATAGATTAGAAATCATACTCAGCATTCGCTATTTACAGGTTTAACTCAAACACTTTGGGGCATTTTTGTGTCTTAGGCCAGTCGGCACTTTTATGGATATAAATCAACTAGTTACTTTGATAAGTTAGTGATTTATTAATTGCTTTTAGCATCACAAACGTAATTTTAATATAAGAAGGGGAAGTAAATGCATCTCTATGTAAATTTGAACTTTCAATTCTACAATAGCCAAGTGGCTAACATGTCATCTCAATAATTTAGCATCCAGAATTTTGTATACCTTTTATAGATACCATAGTGTAATTACTCTCTCATTTTCTCCCTTACCAATTGGTCTAACACTTTGAGATAGATTAATTAAGAGAGTTTAACGGTAAAACAAGACAGGCGCTTACAGGAGACATAGGGAGGTTATATCTCCTATTCAAACATTTATTTTCTTCTTGTTTTCAGGTTAGTAAAGTACTCATCAAGGTCTGCTACATCTTTTTCCAATTCATCAATATCTGGAAATGCACCAGCAACTTCCTCTGCCATATCATGTCCGTGCATATATGTACTGCACTTGCTCATAGCAGTATTAATGGTTTCAACATCTAGGTCAGTAATATCAGTTAGGTATCTGCAACTCTGGGTTTTTACTTCCCTATTGAAACGCTCAACAACACCACGAATCAACCATTCTTCGACAAGCCTTTCCCAAGTTTCTCGCATTTTCCCATAGATAAAGCCTGCTTTATGCTGATAGTCTTCTATGGATTCGTTGGCTGCTTTTCTAGCTCTGACTAACCTATCTTTGAGAAAACCTATTCTGCTTTGTGTTTTTAAAGCGTCCCAAGGTGGAGCATCGAGAGGAATGCCCGTAACACTCTTATTTCTAGTAACAGCTCTAATAGTTACATCGTCAGCAGTCTCTTGAATCATTTTCATGAAAGGTAAGTCATGAGTAAATACGATTACTTGTCTTGATTTTGCTGCCTCAACGATTCTCGTTGCGAATTTCAGCCTCCATATGTGATCAAGAGAATTTACAGGATCATCAAAGATGATTGCAGACTTTCTGCTATCGGTAGCTAACTCCGCGAAGAAGCTCGCTAAAGATATACACTTTTGCTCTCCTTCACTTGCAATATCGATAATGTTTGTATTGTTCCCTGAAAGCTGAATACTGAAGTTTTGGTTCCCTTTAGCACCTTTCGTGAGAGCATTAATCTTGAAGTGGTTAAAACCTAATTTTTCTAGCTCACTATTGAAAAACTCTTGCATCCGTCCTATCGAACCAGAGCTACATATCTCGTTATTTAACCTCGTAATAGCAGTTGTAGAAGTGGAGCGCTTAACCTTATCATAGGCGTCTCTTTGCTTAGCTTTCGCAATTTCAGCTTTAATTTGCTCTTTGACCGCTAAGATTTTCTCTTTGTCTTCAATCTCAAAGATTCTCTGCTGTTTAACCTTAATTGCAGCAGCTTTTGCTTCGTCATTCAGTACTACTTTCTCTGCTTCCTCCAATTTAGTTATGTAGGAGTTTAACCGTGTAAGTGCTACTGAATTTATTTCCTCTTGTTTAAATACAGGGGTGTCTTGTAACAAGCTATCAGATCTAGTTTTAAGTGTTAGAATCAGCGTATCAAACTGCGTACCTAACTCTGCATCCTTCTCTTTGATTTCATTGAGAATGGCGTCATATGGAATAGTAGAAAAACTTAAATCCTTAATTTTCTTAAGTTCTGTATTCCAATTTTTCAATGCAACATCTGCTTCTTTTTGCAACTCACTGCGAAGGTAAGTATCGAAAGAAGCTAACCGAGATGCAGTTGTATTATCAATTTCCTGTAGGCATGTTGGGCAGTGGTCACCTTCCTGTAGAGGAAATGTCTTCTTTTGTTCTGTATTTTCAATGAATAGTTTGGCCGCGTTCCACATCGTAAGCCATTGTTCGGAACCTATATTCGATACTGGTAGTTGAGAAAATGTTACAGAACTTAACTCAGCCGCAGCTAACTTGGTTTGTTCTTTTTTGCTGTATACAGCCTTATAGTGTTCCACCGACTTTAGATTTAGTGTATCAACTAGATTTTGTAAGAACTTTTGAAGCGGCACAGCCCGAAGTCTTCTTTTTTGATATCGGTCTTTAAGTGTTTGAGGAGAATTATTAGTCAGTTCAATAACTTCTTTTCTCAATTCTTGTAATTCAGACAGTTCTTTTTGAGTAGCACACAATAAATCTACGTTCTCAGGTTTTAACTGTGAGCTTATGACTAGTTTGCTTGGTGTTGTGCCTATATTCATTTGTGGAAGAACATGGACAGGTAGATAAGAGGTCTCTTCCTTTTTCGCCTTATCAGCGATGAAGCTACTCACTTTGAGCAACTCATCTAATAGCTTCAAAGCCGCTGGTTTGAAGTCCAAAGTATCAGTTTTAGACAGATAGTGAATTGATGATTGTGAGTCAAATACTCGAATAGACTTAAGACGAGGGTCTGGCTCCAATTGATTGTTCCATGTCACCAGTACTGGTTTACCATTTGACTCTATTTGAATTTCTGCCGATGGTATTCCAATTTTGGCAGCGAAGACGTTATGTTGTAGAGCAGGAGCTTCCCCCCTTGTTAAGCAGGCATTCTTCAATATCTTGGCATAACTCGACTTCCCAGCTCCGTTGTTACCATAAATGACAGTTAACCCTTTCGGTGAAAACTCGATTTTTTTCTCCGCAGCAAGTGTTGATATGTTTAAAGCATTACCAACAGAAATAAGTTTGTTTTCTTCAGCTTCTGCATGATATCCAGTTGCTTTAGCTCGCTGAGTTAATATCTCGTAATCTGGACTTTTGTCTTCTAAACCAAACTCCATCTTTGCAAGTATGTAAGCAGTTTCGAGTTCTTGATGTGATAGTTCGCCTAAAATCAATGCTTGGTTTAGAGTGTACCTCCACCAATCAGGCTTTCCTTTACTGTTTATTAGGTCACAGATTTTTGTTGCAATTGGCATAGATACTTCCTTCGCTGATGTGAATATCCATGATATTGCATATTATTTATAAAAAACTGATTATAGCTCAAATAAATAAATCCAACTGAGAACGCCTTCGACGCATATTGAACAATCAATAAATCCGATTTTTCACATCAAAGGTATAGTGAATGCCTAAGATTAGATTTTCTATGGGAGCTTGTGTTTGACTTCGCATAATCAAGTACTAAATCTAACAAGTTTCTGGGGCAGAAATAACCTGGTCGCGCAATCATCGATTTGCTAACTCGATGATGATTGCGAAAGAACAACTTAGTTATAGAGTTGGCTTTGCTTTATAGGATTTTACCAATCATCAGGGTCACGAAGCTTAGCCTGTTCACGGCTTACAGCTTTGTCTTGAATATGTAGCTCAAGATCTAGTGATGACAGCAGGCGCATCAGACTTTCGATACTGGACGAGGTAGGATCACGTTCAAGTTTCGATACCGTGGTCTGTTTTAGACCCACAATATCGCCGACTTTAGTTTGGTTGCGCCTTTGATTCCTGCGTACATCACGCAAGTATATCCCCAGTTGCTTAGGACTTGTTATAAGCATATCTGCCTCCAATCTAAATTAACCCCTGTAGGGGATATTAGCATTTTAACCCCTATGAGGGTTAAAGTTAATTTTAACCCCGCACAGGGGTAATCAGTAATAGCTAAGATTAAGAGGATTAGTTGACTGGGTAAGGATACTAGAAAATATTTCGGCTTATATGCTTGATGCTCTTGCTAAGTTCGATTGTTTTCGTATACTTATTGTGATTAACATTCGTCAACGTGACATTTGGTTGATGAACGTAGAAAGCTAGAAAATTCAAGAGATTGATATATATAGGTTTTCAAAGAGATGGGGTTCAAATCCCTATCTCTCCGCCATATTCGAAAAGCCCGCTGATTATTCAGCGGGCTTTTTTCGTTTTAAGCTAATAAAAAATGCTATCTATAAAACTCATAAATCGGTTTGCATATAACTCAAGAGCAGGGAGCAGCATACGTAGTGAGTTTGCTTTGTTGAGTGCGTGATTGAGACATATCGATAAATGTTCCCTACTTAGTTATATCTATAATTAGATTTTTCAATCTATTTATATTTCATTTAATATCCTTATGGTATCTGTTCATTTCGTGCATTTTTCTGCAAGTCTGGCGGCTTAAATGCCTAACCATCATCCGTATAGCACTAATGTAGGACGCGCTGGCTTTTAAGTGAAAGAAAACATTCCTATGGAACCTGTCGCCATCGAGAGAGTTTGAATCTGAGTGTTCGGTGTATTTCCATGATTTCGTTCAATACGTTCAACCGCTTCACAACGAGGCGCAAGGGCTAAATTTAGCTGAGGATTATGTGCCATGAAAATAACGATTTTAGATGACTATCAGGATGTGGTTAAAACCCTCGATTGTTTCGAGTTACTCGCCCATCACGACGTGTCCGTTTTAAACGAAACCCTGCCAGAATCGGAGTTGGTTACCAAGCTTAAAGGTACAGAGGTGCTTGTTTTAATTCGAGAACGTACTGCCATCACTGAGTCTCTTCTTGCTCAGTTACCTGAGCTTAAAGTGATTAGCCAAACCGGTAAAGTGAGCAATCATATTGATGTTAAGCTATGTGAAAAGTATCAGGTCAAGGTGCTGGAAGGGCGTGGCTCGCCGGTTGCGCCTTCGGAATTAGCATGGGCATTGATTATGGCGGCAAGCCGCTACATACCAACGTACGCAGCTAACCTGAAAAAAGATAAATGGCAACACTCAGGTGTGCTCGGTTTAGGTCGGACTTTACAGGGCTTGAAACTCGGTATTTGGGGTTATGGAAAAATAGGACAACGCATTGCGCAATATGCGAAAGCATTTGAAATGACAGTGATGGTTTGGGGGAGCGAGCAATCGAGAAACCTGGCACTTGAGCACGGCTTTGAAGCTGCAGCATCAAAAGAGGCGTTTTTCTCTGGTTCGGATATCGTGTCGCTGCACTTACGTTTGAATGACGTAACGAGAGCTTGTGTCACTGCTCAAGACTTGCGCTTAATGAAGCCAGATTCTCTATTGGTGAACATCAGTCGTGCAGATCTGGTGGAAAGCTCTGCGTTATATAACGAGCTGCTGGCCGTCCCCACTAAGAGAGCTGCCGTGGATGTATTTGACCATGAACCAGCAGCGCTTGATAACGAGCCTTTACTCTCATTACCTAACGTGACGGCGACGCCACACTTAGGATATGTCGAGCAGAATAGTTATGAGCGCTATTTCAAAATAGCCTTCGAGAATATTTTAGCGTTCGAGCGCGGTAGCACATAAATCAATATGATGAGGAGCGGGTTAGTGACTCCGGTGAGTGATTCTCGGATCTTGCATCATTTGAATCACTTATCTATAACTCCTAGTAATGAATCTCTTAGTAAACCCTATGCAAGCGATGCTCTGTCTTGGCCTTTAATCCCGCGCTGTGACTTTTGTACCCAGATCTTTATCTATTGAAACATTTGCCAATAGTCCGGTTATGTTTATGAATCTATTGGCAGAGTAGGGAGAAATCCGTTACGTTTATCGTTACGATAAATATAAACCAGATGCATAAGGATTAAGGGAAATGATACTACGTAGGTTATTCATTCAAGAATTGTCTAAAGCGCTCACGAAACCTACACCTGATAACATTCCTCGTGCTGGAGAAGAAGGTAAGCAGGTTAACTGCTACCGTGTGTATGTCACCGATAATGATGGTACGTATTTGGCCGATGAAGTCGTCGACAATGGTAAGCATCTCAATGTTACGGTATGGAATGAAGAAAAGAGAACGCACGAAGGCTGTAAGCAGCTTGATCTCCATGATTTAAAACAGATGAACTTTACCATCCATCATTTTCATGGTTTAGTCACATTCACCTATAACTCCCCACTTGATTTTTTAGTGCACGAGTTACCGCGTATTTATCAGTTGCAGTCAAAAATTGTGCACTGGAAGTCTGCCATTCCTCAGTTACTTAATTTTAGCAAGCAATACACCAGGCCTGATAGAAGTAAGGTACTGAGTGCGGTCATCGAGCTATCTGAAACCAACCATACGCAAACCTTAGATGTGACGCGAATTTTGAATCATATCTATGGGATGTATGCCATGGTACACCCGCAATACCCAAGCTTAAAGCAAGCCACATTGTTAGTGATGAAATCCTTGGCGGAATCAGAAGATATTGAAATGGTGAATCAATCTGAGTGCCGAATCCGAGGTAATGCGCTTACCACGATGGAAAATTTGCAGCTAGATGCCACAGAGCGAAAACGTTCTCAAATTACTATGTGGCTCACGATTATTTTTGCCATCACTTCATTATTTCAGTCCAAATTGGTAGTGACTGATTTATCTTTAAACCTAGATAGCATTATTACTACATTATGGTTGGGTGGCAAAGCCATCGTCAATTGGATGCTGTCTTAGGGGGAGGGTAAACACTGTCAGTGCTTTTGCAAGCGATTAACACCTACCCCCAATTGATGATTTTATCAGATAACTAAAAATAGGTATCACACCCCCTTCATGGTTAGTTTGGGTGTCTTTTTTGGGAGTAGTATCGCATTATCAATAAGTTACGAAGATATCTATTTACGGCATTGTCTCATTTGTAAGAATTGAGATTTTAAGCGGTTCTACTCCTTTCTGAGAGTTCGTTATACACCCAATTGCAAACTTTTCTCCGCTCTATACACTTCAATTAAGCCAAGTAATTAAGCCATTTGAAACACTCATTTTGGTGCTCTGGCGAGTCCGAGACGCGCATCTCTACAAACTTTTTATCGTTCACTAATTGAGCACATGAGGTGTCTTATGTTTTGCTGTCGAACCATTGCGTCTAAAATTTATCGTTTGGTTATATTAGGCCTCTTAGTATTGGTCACATCCGGGTGTGTCAGCAGTAATGGTCCACTGGCGAATGTGCAGGCCAATGAAGCAGCTCCAGCGATTAATTACGAAATGATCGGCATTCCGTTGTTGTATCACGGTTTTGGTTCGAGTGTGCCGATTACGCGAGATTTGAGCCTGACGGCTGCTCATGTTGCTAAGTTGAACTGGGCGAATGTCGTTGCTTATCACCCGCACTGCGATATTGCGATAGTGAAGGCCAATAACAGCAAAGCAGTACTGCCAGATTTGGGCTTGGTGTACACCAACGAAAATGTCACCACTTATGGCAAAGATGGCACCGGTAATTTACTCAAAGGCGAAGGTAAATACCGTTTAGATTTAACCTTTACCAACCACAGTTATTTTAAAAACTGCCAAGCCAGCGTGACAGATGCACCGGTTCGCGAAGGAATGAGCGGTGGTGGTACGTTTAATAGTCGTGGAGAACTGGTGGGAATTATCTCGGCGATGGCTAGCTCTAATACTCGCTTAGCCAATGGTGAAAAACTGCCTTACGATCGCTTAAGTTTATTTGTTTCTCTTAACCAAGTGCGTGGCTGGTTAAACCAAGAAGTGTCTAAACATTATGATACACAAGCAGTGGTACTGAACTGGAACCCATCGACTCAAGGTCAGTTAGCGAACAACGCACAGTAACGATTTATTATTGCCTTAATGACATGAAAGCCGCTCACAGTGTTGAGCGGCTTTTTTGTGCAACGAAAAAGCGGTTTTTGTTCGCTTGTGATAGCAAATGACGTACTCATATGGGAATGCTGGTAGATTCTTAGCTCACACTATATTGTTGGTTATTGGCATTGTGGTTGCAAACGAGGTGTAGAGTGATAGGCTCAAGTCTCGTTAAAGGATGAAGAAGGAATTATCATGCAATACGATGTGATTGTCATAGGTGCAGGATCCATGGGAATGGCTACGGGCTATTTCTTAGCAAAGCAGGGCAAACAAGTCTTGTTATTGGATGCGTTTGATCCTCCTCATTCTCATGCGAGCCATCATGGAGAAACACGCATTATTCGCCATGCTTACGGCGAAGGTAAAGATTACGTTCCACTCGCGTTGCGTGCGCAAACCTTGTGGGAAGAGCTGGAAAAAGAATCGGGCGAGTCGATTTTTTTGAAAACCGGCGTATTAAATATTGGTGAACGTTCGCGTCCATTCATCTCTACGCTGATCGCCAGCGCAGAAGAGTATCAATTACCCATTGATGTATTAAGTGCCGAGCAGGCTAACGCTCGTTATGAAGGGTTAAATCTTCCGCCTGAATTTATTGCGTGTCTAGAATCTACCTCAGGGGTGTTACGTTGTGAAAATGCGATTAATGCATATCGTCAACTTGCCTTAGCGCATGGCGCTGAATTACGCACGTATCATCGAGTCAGTGATATCGATGTGAGTAAAGAGGCTGTCACGGTGACGGCGAATGGACATGAATTCAGTGCGAAAAAATTAGTGGTATCTGTCGGTGCTTGGTCAAATGATATGCTGAGTATGCTTGATTTTTCCTTGCCAATTTCTCCGGTACGTAAAACCTTTGCGTGGTACGATGCGCCAGAGGATATCTACGGGGAAGGGCAATTTCCTGCTTTTTCTTGGGATATTCCTGAAGGGATTTTTTATGGCTTTCCTAGTATTGATGGAGCCGGGCTTAAAATTGGCCGTCATGATCAAGGTGAAGCGCATGAGCCGAATACGCCCATCGTGCCTTTTTCAGAATATGAAGATGCGGCAGATCTTAACCAACTATTGACTCGTTATATGCCGCAAGTTGGTGGGTTTCATGTTGGCAAAACGTGTATGTATACCCGTACTCCGGATGAGCATTTTATTATTGATCGTCACCCTAAACACAATCATGTCCTGATTGCTTCTGGATTCTCTGGGCACGGTTTCAAATTCGCCAGTGCCGTTGGAGAAGTGTTGACGGAGATGGCGTCAGATAAGGCACCGAGCTTTGATATTTCACTATTTTCTATGCAACGCTTTCAATCACAAGGTTGAGGCTTAAATTAGTATGATAAGCTAAATATCTCGCACGTTATGATGACTCTCTAACGTGTGAGATGCTTCTGAACAGTGACCTGAGCATGAGTAAATTTCATAATCAATATGCAAAAGCGTCACTATGTTTTTTACCTTTTCGACAGTAACTTATTGATATCAATTACTGTATTTAAAAGGTTTTCTCTGTATGTCTATTCAAGCCCCCTTTCGTGCCGACGTCGTTGGCAGCTACTTACGTCCAGACTACCTTCACCAAGCTCGTCGAGAGTTTTTTGCAGGAAAGCTGTCTCAAGAAGGTCTGACGGCAGTTGAAGATACCGCGATTACTGAATTAGTCGAAAAACAGAAAGCGCTCGGCTTATCTGTGATTACAGACGGAGAGTTTCGTCGTAGCTGGTGGCATCTTGATTTTATGTGGGGACTGGGTGGCGTTGAAAAGGTCAGTATTGGTGAAGGCTATAAATTCGCTAACATGAATGCGCGCGCGGAAAGTGCGGCACTAACAGGCAAAATTACTGGGCATGATCATCCTTTTATCGAACATTTTAAATTTCTTCAGCGATTTGCCGAAGAGGGAATTGTACCCCGTCTGACCATTCCGGCCCCTGCGCAATTTTTAAAAGAACTGGAGCGTGAACCTAACCTTGCTCAAACCCGAGCCATTTATCCTGACCGCGAGGCACTGTTAGCCGACATTGTTGATGCCTATCAAACAGTCATTCAAGAAGTGTATGCAGCTGGATGTCGCAACTTACAATTAGATGATTGCACGTGGGGAATGTTAACCGATCCGAAGTTCCAAAAGACGGCAGGACAGCTAGTGGATTCATGTGGATGTGGTGATGATCACCAAGTAGATACGCATGCCAAACTCAATGAGATCCTTAATACACATCTACGTATTAATAATGCAGCGTTAGCGGGATGTCCAGACGATTTAGTCCTCACCACGCACGTGTGTCGCGGTAATTTCCGCTCGACGTGGGCGGCGAGTGGCGGGTATGAATCCGTTGCTGAGGTATTGTTTGGCCAATTGAATGTGGACGCCTTTTACTTAGAATTTGATACTGAGCGCGCTGGCGATTTTACCCCGTTGCGCCACCTTGCTGAAGGTAAAAAGGTCGTACTAGGCTTAGTGTCATCAAAAGTGCCTGAACTTGAAGCGATTGATGATGTGATCGAACGCATTAAAGAAGCCAGCCAATATGTACCGTTAGAAAACTTATATCTCAGCACGCAATGTGGCTTTGCTTCTACAGAAGAGGGGAATGATGTGACGCAAGCACAGCAGTGGGCGAAGATTAAATTAGTGCAAGAGGTGGCTAAACGCGTCTGGTAAACAAAACGATAATAGTCATTCTTCTCGATAAAAAGGCGATCATTGATCGCCTTTTTTCATTTAACGATATCGTACCGTGTGTATTGGTGTTTTTTTGCGGTTTTTAGGTAGATTGATGATAAATAGTGAGGACTTTGATCTGACGAAAGGTTTATCTGTGACTATGCTTAGCAGTATCTTGGTTTGTAGCCATTATATTTACATTTAAATATTCATTAGATGTATGATTGAATAGATATTCATAATTTTAATTGCATTTTAGCGTATGAAATCACAGTTTTCTGTGCGTTAAGTATTAAATTGATACAATTTTGAAAACAAATATTTACAAAAATGTATCAACACGTTTAACCTCTACGCTGGTATTTATCCGTAGAACATAAGCTAATAAAAATTCTTATATTAATCGCTTATGTTAATGATCCACTTTGCCATATGGATGGATTAATAGGCAAAGTAAGAAAAGATTATTCGCTTCAATGATGCAGGTGAGTTGGTGAGTATGACCGACCAGATTAGACTGCCATTGATTAGGAATAAATACAATGACACTGGAATTAAATGGATTAGCAAAATGGCATTTAAACGTAATATTACACGACGTAATTTTTTAATGGCGTCCGTCGTCGCTATACCAATGAGTCAATTCATCCTTAGGGATGCATCTGCAGCTTATGTGACCGAAATGGCAGCGCCGGATCTTAACGATTACACCCCAACTTTTTTTAATGCCGATGAATGGAAATTCATTCTAGCAGCAACGGATTTAATCATCCCTGCTGGTGGCGAAGGAAAAGCGCCGGGGGCGCTAGAGACCAACGTTCCTATCTTTATCGATCAACAGCTTAAATCTGATGATTACGGTAAAGAAATCTATATGGAAGGACCGTTTTACACCAATCTTCCTAAAGAGAAAGGGTATCAAATTCCTTTCTACCCACAGAAAATTTATCAACGTGGTATCGATCTCACCAATCAATGGTGTCAGCAGACATTTAATAAGCCGTTCAGTGAACTAACGGCGAAGCAGCAGCAAGACACTCTGCAGAAATTAGAAGCCGGTACTGTCGACTTTACCCCATTTGGTGAAAATGACCTTAAGTCAGAACAATTTTTTGCAGCACTTCTTGATGACACCAAAAACGGTTATTTGTCGGATCCAATGTATGGCGGTAATAAAGGGATGAAAGCTTGGATTGCAATAGGCTTCCCTGGTGCGCGCGCAAGTTTTACTGAATGGGTAAAACAACATAACGTTGAATATCCATTAGGCCCTGTGAGCCTGCTTGGCGAACGCGCATAAACGACGATAACTGGAGAAACGATTTACTATGTCTGTAATTGAAAAAAAAGAAGTCGATGTTGTCGTCTGTGGCCTAGGTTGGACAGGCTCGCTGATGAGCATCGAGCTGGCAATGGCTGGCTTAACTGTACGCGCTCTAGAAAAAGGGCCGGATCGCTCTTATAAAGAGATGTCTTACCCAAAGCCTGCTGATCAATACGCTTATGATGTGCGTAATAAAGTGATGGCGACGCCAGCACAATCAGCGGTGACTTTCCGTTATAACTCAAAGGAAGTCGCGGTTCCAACGCGTAAATGGGGTGCATTTTTACCGGGTAGCGGTGTTGGTGGTTCAGGCTTGCACTGGACGGCGGTACTGCTGCGCCCAACGCCAACGGATCTTAAGCTAAAAACTTATGCTGATGAAGCGTATAAACCGGGTATTTTGCAAGAGAATATGCGTATTTATGATTTTCCTTATGAATGGGATGAGATTGAACCATATTATACAAAATTTGAGAAAATCTGTGGTTTATCAGGTAATACCGGTAACCTAAAAGGTGAAATTCTAGAAGGTGGTGACCCATTTGAAGGCCCACGTTCAGAACCTTACCCATTGCCAGCGCTTGATGATACATTGAATTCAAGTATGTTTGCTAAAACCGCTCGCAAGATGGGTTACCACCCATTCCCTAACCCTGCGGCAATTGCATCACGTAGTTGGACAAACCCTTATGGTAACCAAATTGCACCATGTAACTATTGTGGTTTCTGTAGCCGTTATCCGTGTTTGAACTATTCTAAAGCCTCTCCACAAAGTGCGGTAATGGATTCGTTGAAACAAATGGATAATTTCTCATACGAAGTGAACGCAGAAGTAATTAAAGTGCTATTGCACGATGATAAGAAAACCGCCAAAGGCGTCTTGTACGTCGATGAAAACGGTGACGAATGCTTCCAACCTGCGAAAATTGTCGTGATCAGTGGTTTCCAATTGTACAACGTACGTTTGATGTTGCTCTCTGGTATTGGTCAGCCATACGATCCGGTCACGGAAACTGGCACCGTAGGACGTAACTATGCGTTCCTAAGTCACGGCGGCACGCGTTTATTCTTTAAAGATAAAAACTTCAATCCGTTCGCGACTGCTGGTGCTTCTGGTCAAATGTTTAACGATATTTCTCCGGGTAATTATGATGCGCCAAGCCTTGGCTTTATTGGCGGTGCTAAAATCCACAGTTCGCAAGCCTCTGGCGCGCCAATTGGTACTGGTTTACCAGCAGGTACACCAAAATGGGGTATGGGCTGGAAAGAAGGTATGGAAGAGTGGTATGGCCATTCAATGAAGCTAAGCATCACGACTACATGTATGTCTTACCGCGATGTGTACCTAGACTTGGATCCAAACTATACCGATAAATACGGTTTGCCGTTATTACGCATGACATTCAACTGGCAGAAGAATGAACTTAAGCTTCAACAATATTTGAAGAAAGTCGTGAATAACATCGCTGATGAAATGAAGCCAGATTCACGTACTCAAGGTTACTTGAGCATGGATGATAACTTCGATATCACTGAGTATGTGTCGACACATAACGTGGGTGGTGCGGTTGCAGGTGACGATCCTAAAACGTCAGCATTAAACAAATACTTGCAAAGTTGGGATGTGCATAACGTCTTTGTTCCTGGCGGTAATGCGTTCCCGCAAAACTTCCAAGCGAACCCAACTAATACCATTGGTGCGATGACGCTATTGTCGGCTCAGGCGATTAAAGATCATTACATCCAAAACCCAGGACCACTAGTGCAGGCATAGATTTATGAATGGATTTAATTTTAGTCGCATTACCATCGGAAGCGCTTTACTGTTTGCTGTATGCAGCACCTCTGCAATAGCAGCACAATCAACCGTTTCTGATTCTGATAACGCACAAACTCAGCTTATTAAGCGTGGGGAATACCTTTCTCGTGCTGGTGATTGTATGGCATGTCACTCAGTGGAAGGGCAGCCAGAATATACCGGTGGCCTCGCGATTGAGTCTGATTTAGGGGTTATTTATTCCACCAATATTACGCCAGATAAAAAGCACGGTATCGGTAACTATACTGAGAAGCAATTTGCGGATGCAGTAAGAAAAGGGGTACGAGCAGATGGGTCTAAACTCTACCCAGCCATGCCTTACCCTGACTATGCTACCGTTACTGATGAAGATATTCACGCGTTATATACGTATTTCATGCATAAAGTACCGGCCAATGATCGTCAGCCAAAACAAACGGATTTAAGTTTTCCGTTTAATCAGCGTTGGGGCATGATGTTCTGGAATTGGGCATTTGGTAACAGCGAGACTAAGTTTAAGCCAATTAAAGGGGCTTCTGATGAAGTCAACCGCGGCGCTTACTTAGTACAGGGGCTGGGCCACTGTGGTAGTTGTCATACGCCACGCGGTATTGGCATGCAAGAAAAAGCGTACAATGATTCAGACAAAGCCTTTTTATCCGGTGGTGAGCTCAATGGTTGGGCTGTTCCATCATTACGTGGTGTCCATCATTGGACACAAGATGAGTTAGTAGAGTACCTACAAACTGGTCGTAATGATAAAGCGGGCGTGGCTGGTGAGATGACCTCTGTTGTTTATAACAGTACGTCTCATATGTCAGAAGCGGACTTACATGCGATTGCTGTTTACCTGAAACAGCTTGATGGTAAACGCGTTGTGCCAAAAGAAGATAAAGCTGCCACTGAGAAAACGGCTGCGAAGTTGACTCAGGCTAAAAATCTGACTGAAGGTGAGCGTTTGTACATAGATAACTGTAGTGCCTGTCACTTAGTTGATGGTAAAGGCGCGCCGAAAGCCTTTCCACAAATCAATGGTGCGAGCCTGGTGAACGCCGATAATCCGGATGGATTGATTCACATTATTTTGCAGGGTGCACAGTTGCCATCAACAGAAAAAGCGCCATCAGAGTTGATGATGCCCGGTTTTGCTCACCGTCTTAACGATAAAGAAGTTGCAGAACTTGCGACCTTCTTACGTCAAGGATGGAGTAATGATGCAGGTAAAGTGTCAGTCGATGAAGTGAAATCAGTACGCGCTAAAATTACTGATAGTAAAGAGTAATTAGTTATCTTCCTTTAGGAAGCTGAACGATGAGTCTATAGGACGACCAATAGGTCGTCCTTTTTTATGTGTCGATGTATTGCATCGCGGCAGTCCCCAGTCTTGTTTAAAGTGGTCAGAGAGTTTGTATCGTCATGAATTGATTTATAATCAACGATTGACAACAACATTCACACCTTTAGAATAGTTTGTCTAGTCAGCGGTTCTACCTCGCAGCTTCTGATAGTGCTTATCAACTAATTAGTCGTTAGTAAGCATAATAAAGATTATTTTTAAATAAATTGAAAATAAGACTTTACAAAGAAGGTTAATTGGTAGATGCTGTCTTTGCTCTGGAGTTCAGAGTTATTAAATGTAAATAGAGTCAAAGTTAAATTCTCAGTAGCCCATCGTAACTGTTGTCGTTCTTAGTGTTTCCTTAGCTTCATCTAACCATTAAATAATTCATGCCCATGGTGTATCGCAAAATTTTTTTGCGGCAATTACTTTTAATTTTTTATATAAGGGACACACAATGTCTAATGCAAAATCAACTGGTCTAGTTAAATGGTTCAACGAAGAGAAAGGCTTTGGCTTTATCACTCAAAACAATGGCGGTGCTGACGTATTCGTTCACTTCCGTGCTATTGCTTCTGAAGGCTTCAAAACTTTGGCTGACGGTCAAAAAGTAGAATTTGACGTAGAACAAGGTCAAAAAGGTCTTCAAGCTGCAAACGTTGTAGCTCTATAAGATTTTGAATAACGCAGATAGCTTCGGCTATCTGCGTTAATCTTCCAATACCCCACTTATACCTACTCAGTCATACACCACTTAATCTGCTTTAATGTGTATAACCCTCAGTAACAACACTTCTGTTTTATCCTGCATTCTTCTCATTTTTATTAGCGTCGAATAATTTATAATAACAGCGAAATATGTTTGTCATATCTCTACGTTATTGTTGGATAAAATCATCGTACCCGTAAGGAAAATATTATGAGCCGTTCAAATGGTCGTAAACGTATTTGGTTTCAGCATTCGCAAGATCAGAAAATCAAAAAAGACACACCGAAAATGATTCAAGCTACTAACGCAAATTAATTCACGCTACCTTCATTGAATAACGTTGCAGTGACTTTCAATGTTTTATACAAAACGCAGTGTGACATACTGCCAGTGAATGTCTTGACACACGCAGTGTGGTGAGACGAAAGAAAAAGAGATAAAGAAACATTTTATTTTTCAGCCTGAGGAAATCACAACGGCTCAGTGAAAAATCCAGTGACAAAGTGATGCTCCCAACATGTACTTTGCTTCTTTATCTTCTCTCCTTGATTTACCAATCTTTCTTAATAGATGCAACTCCCTATATATATTTCCCCATTTTAATGATTGCTTGAGCATCCATGCTGTATTTTATTGCGCTTCAAAATAATGAGACACCCACATTGTGAAAAACAGTGGTCTTGTGACTAGCTTCCTAATGTTTATCACGGCGTGATGCTCGAATTTGTCAATCATATCTATTTTGAGCGATCAACCAGCGGCTTTACTCGAATTTTACAGTATTCAGGACGAGCGAAGACGTACTAATTAATATAGACAGTGGGAAATGACAGAGTAGTGGTTTATCGTTGCGCCACCTTGCTGAAGGTAAAAAGGTCGTACTAGGCTTAGTATCATCAAAAGTGCCTGAACTTGAAGCGATTGATGATGTGATCGAACGCATTAAAGAAGCCAGCCAATATGTACCGTTAGAAAACTTATATCTCAGCACGCAATGTGGCTTTGCTTCTACAGAAGAGGGGAACGCATTAACTGAAGCGCAGCAATGGGCTAAAATTGTGTTAGTGCAAACCATCGCTCAGCGAGTGTGGAAAGATTCGTTAATTTGATACTTTTATCCCAGTTGATATTAATAGCTAGATAGTAAATGGGCCGGATTTTATGGTAATAATCACCGGCCCAGAGGGTTTACCTAAGGGACACTATTATTCCTCAGTGTTCTTGCGAATTTCCTTACGGCGTTTATCAGAATGTTCAGTGTTGGTCACATTAAACGTATCTGTGACGCTACGCATCTTCGCACTGATCGACGTGATGTCTGTACTGATTACGTTACATAGCTTAATAGTATGTTGCGTATTAACAAAATTTTCATCTAATTGGACGAAGTTATCGGATAATCCGTGTAAGCCTTTCACTTGCTCACCCATGAGAGAGGTTATGTCATGCACATGACCATCAATGTTGTGCATTGCCGTTTCGACCTGTTCCCATGTTATTTCTGTTTGCTGCACTCGATTTGCACAGTTTTTGGTCGATTCTAAGCCTTTATGGATAATACTTTCTACCTTATCTGTGCTATCACGTACCGTGTTGACCATTTTAGTGACGTCCTCGGTGGATGAGCGTGTGCGAGCAGCAAGAGCTCTTACTTCGTCGGCAACAACAGCGAAACCTCTGCCCATTTCACCCGCTCTGGCCGCTTCTATAGAAGCATTTAGTGCCAGTAAGTTGGTTTGTTCTGCTATTCCATTAATCACATCGACTATACGTGCAATTTCGTTAGAGTGTTGCTGCAATTCACCAACGGCAACAGATACATCTCCAATTTCATCTTGTAAAGTATGCATATCTTTAGCTGTTTCTTGGACCGAATGTCTACCCTCTGATACTTCATTGACCGCTGAATGCGAGGCAGTTTTTATCTCTGATAGCTTAGCTTCAGCATGTTGATTACTCGCTAATACACCCTCTAAGCTGGCTTGCATTGTTTGATATTCTGATTTGGTGTGAGAAGCATGCGTATTGAGTGAATTTGTAATATCAATGACATCTTCTGACATTGGTTTCATACGGATAATTGCTGCGAGTAGATGAGAAAAAGTCACGTCAAGGTAATCAATAAACTGGTTTAGGCTAATAGCAAGGTTATCGAGTTCATCTTTACTACCCGTTTCGGTTAATCGTACACGTAAATCGCCTTGGCCACTGGAGAGTGAGTTTACGGTATGTAATAGAACGTCCAAAGGTTTAGTGATTCGTCTCGCTAATAGCCAACTGACTAATCCACTAATCACGGTGGATGCTATGATCATTAATATAAGGATCTTTAGTGTTTTCTCTTTCACAAGTTCTAAAGTATGTAATGCTTCGCTTTCATCGATCTCGCTCATTAGAGCCCAGTGAACCCCTTTTATTTGTATCGGTTGATAGCTTGAATACACATTGACATTACGATAGTCAGGGAACGTGGAGAAGCCTTGTTTGCCTGCAAGGGCTTCGTCTACACCTGTAGTGTTGACCGCCTGTAACCCCATTGTTGAATTTCGTTTATCGATTTCATTGATGATGGTTTGTGAAGTGCCGGATTGTTTTAGCGCAGCAAAGTAGCTGGTTTTGTCATCAATCAAAAAGCGTCCTTCTGAGCGCATAAAGTGATCTTTACCGACCAAGTAAGTTTCTCCTGACTCTCCTAACCCTTCTTTTTTCCATTGTTTCTTGTGCAGTAAAATAGCGTTAATTTTGTCGACAGGCATTTGATAAATGAGCACTCCCATCGTTTTGCCTGCGCTGTTAACAATAGGTGTACTCATAAAAGACGCTTGCGCTTCGTAAGAGGGAGTGTATCTGGCAAAGTCTGTGAGGTAAGTCTCGTTCTTTTTTAAGTTAACCCCGTTCTGGAAGGCCTGAGCTAGGCCACTATCTTTGAAAGGCCCAGTTTTTAGGGATGTGGCGTAATCAAGTTCTTTAAATACCGAATACACGACGACACCTGTGTTGGCGTCAACTAAGAAGACATCATAGAGCCCCATCTCTTGCAGAATGTGTTGATATACTGGGTGATATTGGGCATGAGTATCGCCATAAGCGCTAACTATGGGAGGATGGACTAATTGGTCCTTGCTACCAAGAGGGGCGGGGTTTTGCGATATATATTGGCTTTGGAACATTTTGCCCCGTTGGTCAATCGTTCTAAGTATATTGTTAACAGCAACGCTTTCCGTATTGAGCGAGTTATATTTGGGCGCAAATTCATTTTGATAAAAGTGAGTCAATGACTGAAAGCTATCCTGCTTTAGGGGTTCTGAAAAGTACTGGTTTACCAATGCTTCCATCGCAGTTTGCGATGTTGGGTTAGACGCAGTTAGAACGAGTTGTGATTCTATGCTATGAAAGTAATCAATGAGACGTTCAGCGGTGGTGTTCCCAACCGAAGTTAGGTGCTGGCGAGCGTCTTCTTTGGTTAATGTCCCGACTTTGTTTGTGATTTCATAGCTTAATATTAAGCAGCTCAGCACCACAAAAATAAGGCATAGTATGATATTAGAACTTAGTATCTTATGTTTAATTTTCATTGAATATACTCAGTATTTTGCACTCAATCTTGATGCTTATATGTATAGTTACGGTAAGAAAGGAAGGCAAGGTATCGAGGGGGTGTTTCACGAATGTTCTCATTGCTATGTGCTTGACAGCACATAGCATACATCTTTAGTATTACGTCGGTAGGTTGGTGTTGCTTACCAAACGCTTTGTAAAAATAATCTCAATTAATTGAAAATAATGCTTTACAAACTGTGCGAATAAGCAGATACTAGCTTTGCTCTGGAGTTCAGAGTTATTAAATGTAAAATCGAGTCAAAGTTAAATTCTCAGTAGCCCATCGTAACTGTTGTCGTTCTTAGTGTTTCCTTAGCTTCATCTAACCATTAAATAATTCATGCCTACAGTGTATCGCAAAATTTTTTGCGGCAATTACTTTTAATTTTTATATAAGGGACACACAATGTCTAATGCAAAATCAACAGGTCTAGTTAAATGGTTCAACGAAGAGAAAGGCTTTGGCTTTATTACTCAAAGCAATGGCGGTGCTGACGTATTCGTTCACTTCCGTGCTATCGCTTCTGAAGGCTTCAAAACTTTGACTGACGGTCAAAAAGTAGAATTTGACGTAGAACAAGGTCAAAAAGGTCTTCAAGCTGCAAACGTTGTAGCTCTATAAGATTTTGAATAACGCAGATAGTTTCGGCTATCTGCGTTAATCTTCCAATACCCCACTTATACCTACTCAGTCATACACCACTTAATCTGCTTTAATGTGTATAACCCTCAGTAACAACACTTCTGTTTTATCCTGCATTCTTCTCATTTTTATTAGCGTCGAATAACTTATAATAACAGCGAAATATGTTTGTCATATCTCTACGTTATTGTTGGATAAAATCATCGTACCCGTAAGGAAAATATTATGAGCCGTTCAAATGGTCGTAAACGTATTTGGTTTCAGCATTCGCAAGATCAGAAAATCAAAAAAGACACACCGAAAATGATTCAAGCTACTAACGCAAATTAATTCACGCTACCCTCATTGAATAACGTTGCAGTGACTTTCAATGTTTTATACAAAACGCAGTGTGACATACTGCCAGTGAATGTCTTGACACACACAGTGTGATGAGACGAAAGAAAAAGAGATAAAGAAACATTTTATTTTTCAGCCTGAGGAAATCACAACGGCTCAGTGAAAAATCCAGTGACAAAGTGATGCTCCCAACATGTACTTTGCTTCTTTATCTTCTCTCCTTGATTTACCAACCTTTCTTAATAGATGCAACTCCCTATATATATTTCCCCATTTTAATGATTGCTTGAGCATCCATGCTGTATTTTATTAAGCTTAATTTATTCGAATAGCGCATATCAGTCGGTGCATGTATAGCGATGATATTGCCCTCATGAATATTCTAGAAGGCATCATGCTTATTAGCGGATCAATAGCAATGGTACCGTCGCATTCGTTAATATCTTAGTGGTCGTACTGCCGACAAACCAATGACGAAACTTAGAATGTCCATAAGCGCCCATGGCAATTAAGCCAATATCATGTTGCTGTTGATATTTTAATACGCTATCTGCGACAACGTTTCCCATTAAATGGGCTTCGATAACGGTCACTCCCTGTTGTTGTAATCGATGTGATGCCGACTTAAATTCTTTAGGTGTTTGCTTGTCGTCGACCATGACTAAATGACATGTCATGCCTTTCAAGAGTGGTGTATTTATCGCTTTTTCGACGAGTTTCTCGCTGATATCGCTACCATCAAACGCAAGTACATAACTGGTTGGCGCTTGTGAAAACTCACTGGGTGAGACGAGTATATGAGAATGTATGGCACGTACGACACTTTCTAAATGTGATCCTAGCGTTTTTTCGTCATTTTGATGCAGCTCGCCAGATTTCCCCATCACCACCACTCGGGTCGTGTCCGCCATCTCTTTGAGTGTTTCCACGAGATTACCGTGTTTTTGTTGCTTATAAACCTCAGCGATATCCCATTTATCCGCGAATATTTCGAGATCGCTTAACAAGACCTGTCCATACTTCAAGGCGATTTTAGCGCGTTGCTCGTCGAGTTCGGCAAGCTGGGTGAGTAAATGCTCACGACTCCCTAAACCAATATGCCCACTTAGTTGAATATCGGCTTCCGGTTTAGCATCATCGAGTACGTGCAATAAGGTGAGCGGACAAACAATACGCTGTGCCGCCCAAGCGGCAAGAGCCGTCACTGATTGCGAATAAGATGAACCATCGATACAGGCGATAATATGTTGCATGGTGTACTCCTTAATGTCCGTCCATTAATTTGGCTACATCTTCTGGTTTATCGTGTACACCAAATTTATCCACGATCGTTGCTGTTGCTTGGTTCATGCCGATGACATTCACTTCGGTACCTTCGCGGCGGAATTTAATCACTGCGCGATCAAGCGAAGAGACCGAAGTAATATCCCAAAAATGCGCATGTGTCAGATCGATAGTGACATGCGCTACCGCTTCTTTGAAGTCGAAATATGCGAGAAATTGATCGGATGATGCAAAAAAAACTTGGCCGATAACTTGGTAGGTGCGTGAATGACCATCGTTTGAGATTTCACTCGATACGTTCATATAGCGCCCGATTTTGTTAGCAAAAAAGAGCGAGGCTAATAACACGCCGACGAATACACCTAACGCTAAGTTATGCGTAGCAACGACAACCGCTACAGTGGCGAGCATCACGATATTCGTTGAAAGTGGGTGAGATTTAAGATCACGAATCGAGCTCCAAGAAAATGTTCCGATGGATACCATAATCATTACCGCAACTAAGGCCGCCATAGGGATAAGCTTAAGATAATCACTTAAGAACACCACCATAATTAATAAAAAAAGACCGGCACAGAACGTGGATAAACGGCCTCGTCCGCCCGATTTGATATTAATAATCGATTGACCAATCATGGCACAGCCTGCCATGCCACCGATGAAGCCAGTAATCACATTTGCCGTCCCTTGACCTTTACATTCGCGGTTTTTATCACTGCTGGTATCGGTTAAATCATCGACTATTGTCGCAGTCATCATCGATTCTAATAAGCCCACAATCGCTAAACCAAGTGAGTAGGGGAAAATAATTCGCAGTGTTTCCAGGGTCAGTGGTACATCGGGCCATAAAAAGATCGGAAGAGTATCAGGTAGTTGCCCCATGTCGCCAACATTACGGATCGTTAACCCCATGCTGACTGCAACAATTGTTAAGCTGATAATACACACTAACGGAGAGGGAATGATTTTCCCGATATAAGGAATATAAGGAAATAAGTAAATGATCGCCAGCCCTGCTGCCGTCATTGCATAAACATTCCAAGAGACATTAGTGAGTTCAGGAAGCTGCGCCATAAAGATTAAAATCGCCAGAGCATTAACAAAACCGGTGACAACAGAACGTGAGACAAAGCGCATTAAATTTCCTAAGCGAATGTAGCCAAATACGATTTGTAACAGACCGGTCAGCACGGTTGCGGCGAGCAAGTATTGTAAGCCATGCTCTTTGACTAACGTTACCATGAGAAGAGCCATGGCCCCAGTTGCAGCAGAAATCATACCGGGACGTCCGCCTAAAAAAGAAATAACAACCGCGATACAAAAAGAGGCATATAAGCCAATTTTAGGATCAACGCCCGCGATAATCGAAAACGCGATAGCTTCAGGAATCAGAGCCAGCGCAACAACGGTTCCGGCGAGTATGTCTGCGCGTATATTTGAGAACCATTCACGTTTTATTGTCTCTATCATTAAAAATCTCATTAATCTATGGGTAAATAAGCAGGATTACAGTAGACAGTCATCATCGAAGGTGGAATCGTAGACACGAGTCACTCCCTGGACCGTTATTAGTTAAGCATAGTCAACACACATTATGGCGTTTAAAAATTAAGAGGAGCCAAACAAACGTTCACCGAACATGAATAATGATAACCCGAGTAGCATTAAAACCAAGCCGACGTATTTCCACCAAAAGACCGGGCGTATAGGCATTTGTATCCAGCCGAAGCTATCAATCAACATTCCGGTGATAAGTTGGCCAATAATAAATAAAAACATAGTGTTAGTGATACCAATACGCGGCGCTAAAAAAACGCTAGTAAAGACAACCATCGCTCCAATTGCACCACCAACCCAACGCCACCAAGGTTGCGCGGCAAGCTGCTGCGTCATTCCAGACCATTGCACTTGTACTAGAGCCAACACACCTAAGCAAATTGCGCCAATGGTAAACGATATAAATGCAGCCATCAGAGGTTGATCATTGACGCCAGAGCTCAAGCGACTGTTAACCGCAGCCTGAATAGACAATCCCATACCACTGGTGAGCGCGAGTACTAAATAAAAAAGGTTCATGATGCATCCTTGTCGATGTGATACTGAAAAATAGTCATATGAATAACCGATTAGCGGTGATAAAGACCAGCAGAGATGAAGATATTTTATCGATGTCTAATTTATATTGTTAGTATGGGTTGATCTTTGTGACGGCTCCCCCAATCTTACTAAGCATATATCGTTCTATGCGTTAATAATAGAATATGTTAGCGAGTAGATTTGATATACCTATATCACCGAAATGGTTTAAACATCATGATGTTTTAAACATACAGATAATAAAGGAGATGACATGAAAGTACTTGTTGTACTTACCTCGCATGATAAGTTGGGTAACACAGGCCATAAAACTGGTTTCTGGCTAGAAGAGCTAGCAGCGCCTTATTACGCAATGCAAGATGCAGGAGTTGAAATGACGCTAGCATCTCCAGCGGGTGGCCAGCCTCCACTTGATCCTGGTAGTGCTGGTGAAGATTTCCAAACTGACGATACACGTCGCTTTGAGAAAGATCCTGTTGCTCAAGAGCGTTTAGCGAATACCATGACGCTTGCTGAAGTCGATATCAATGAATACGACGGTGTTTTCTATCCAGGCGGTCACGGTCCATTGTGGGATCTGGCGGAAGATAAAACATCGATAGCTATTATTGAAGAAACCATCAAATCTAATAAGCCAGTTGCATTGGTGTGTCATGCACCGGGCGCATTACGTCATGTGAAGAACGCACAAGGCGAGCCGCTTGTTAACGGTAAGAAAGTGACAGGTTTTTCTAACTCTGAAGAAGCGGCGGTACAATTGACCGACGTCGTTCCTTTCTTAGTAGAAAACATGCTGCAAGAAAATGGTGGTGAGTATTCAAAAGCGGATGATTGGACATCTTATGTTCTCACTGATGGATTGTTGATTACGGGTCAAAACCCACAATCTTCAGCTGAAACCGCAACGGCGTTAATTACTAAATTAAATAGTTAATCATACTATTGATTAGTGAATTGACGTTGTCGTCAATGCCTATATCAAAGCGCCTTAAACCTTATGTTTGAGGCGCTTTTTTATTGAAAGCGTAGTAGTTCGAGATAAGCAGAAAAGAAAGCTTTATGTTGGCTTTAATTACGTGATGAAGACGGCAGGGAAGATGGATTAAAGCCCTGATAAATCGATGGCAACCGGATCACCAAGCCAGTAGGCGTAAGTCGTATGATCCGCCAGATCATCTCCAGTGAGTCCGTGAACAAAGATAGTTAGACCATTACGGTTTTCTTCTAGCCAAGGGATAATGTCGTCAAAAACCTTGGTGGAAAACTTTATCTGACAACTCCACATCGTGTGAGGGCCAACAAGCTTTTCATGTACACGGCCAATTGTCGCGGTAAATTGTTCACCCGCTTTATGGCATAAGTCGCGAGCAAACTCGAGTGTGTCCTGATTGAAATAGACATGAGCATGATAAGCTTGATGCACATTAACCGGGCGTTTGATTGCTTCCATAAAGGCCTCTTTGAAGGTGATATCCTGAGTATAAATGAGGATGAAATTATGAACCGATATCGTATTTAAAGCGAGCCCCAATTAAGCACCGTCCAGTGGGGAAGGTGTCGCTCTGTGAAGTAGCGCTTTAAACGTGAGCATGGATTAACTAAATAGACGTAATCTGCATATTCACACAGCGGTAGGTCATTGATAGAGTCTGTATAAAAATGGAGTTCATGATATGTCTTGGTTTGTTTGTTCTGCCACTGTTGTAAACGCGTGACTTTACCTTCTCGGTAGCTAGGCGTTCCCGATATTTGTGCGTGGTAATACTGACCATCGTCGACGAGATCGACACCAATGGCATGCTTAATCCCCATACGTTGGGCAAGAGGCTCAATTAAAAATGCCGCACTGGCAGAAATAATCAATATATCCACATTATCTTGCTTTAATGAGTCAATTAATCGAACAGATTCAGGGAATTGTGTGCTAATTATATGCTTATCAATACACTCTTCAATAAGCGCACGTAACCAAACTTTAGACAGATGTGAAATGGGGGAAAGTGAAAACTGTAAATACTCGTTAATGTCTAATTTCCCTTGCGCATACAATGCCATTAAACGCTGATCTTCTTCAATAAACTGGTGTGAGGCGAACCCTTTATCGACTAAAAATTGATGCCAAACCATCGTGCAGTCGGCGTTGATTAAGGTTTCGTCCATATCGAAAACATGTAAAGCGTTAGGCATAGCTGTGACCCATTAGTTGACCGAAATAAAGGCAAGTGGCCAATAAAAATACATGGGTGTTGAGCATTAAGCAAATGAAGCTGTATGAATATCGTATTGCACTTTAATGGCACTGAGAAGGGACTGGCAGTGCATCAGCACAGACATAAAAAAAGAGAGCCGAAGCTCCCTTTTTTAGGTGTATGGTCGGACTGAGAGGATTTGAACCTCCGACCCCCGACACCCCATGACGGTGCGCTACCAAGCTGCGCTACAGTCCGATGAAAGAAATCATATCAGTTTTCTTTCTCCCGTCAAGCAACAAAACGACAGGATAACTAATCCAAGGTTATTGATTTAATTATCTTTTGAATAAAATCGTTGTAGTTCAGTTAAGCCTTGTAACAAGACAGGCAATGTTGGGCTTTCATGGTGAATGCGATGATACTTTTCATTGTACAGTTTGAAATTACCAAACTTATCGATAACCGTCGTTTTGTTACCTGTGATCAAGGCCAATTCTTTTTGATCCCCAGCTAAAATCCATTTGCGTTTGGTTTCGTCAAATAAGTTACGACCGCTACTGAAGTCACTTGGGTTAGACGAGACACCCATTAAATCCTGCATGAGGGTAACAGAAAGATCTAAGTGGCTAGAACGATGCTTAAATTGTGCGGCCAGCTTACCCGGCCAGTGGATCACCATCGGCACTTTGATCTGATATTGGCTGTAATTTGTGTTTGAGCCCCAGCTATTGGTTTTTGTTTCATTAAATTCCATACCATGATTAGAGGTGATAATAACCACCGTATTATTACTCAGATTGAGCTGTTTAATCTTGGCGAATAAGTTTGCCAATTCGTTATCGGCTTGGCTCACTGATTGTTGGTAATCATTCTTTAATCGTTCAGCAGGCGAACCTTGAGCATGTGAAGAGCTGAAGTCATTAAAGTCGGCGACAGAAGTCAGTTCTAAATAACTAAACCAATGTTTGTTTTGATTGTTTTTTGCCCATTTTGCCCAGTTATCAATAGTCTGCACATCATGCGATAGGCCTTTAACAAATGACTGTTTTTGCAGCGAGGTATGACTGAACATGGTTTTTTTGTAAAGATCGTCGTCGAAGTTATCACCGCTAAATAGACCAAACTGGTATTTATGCGATTTAAACACATCCAACATAACTGGTGCGACGCCTTGGGCTGCAATACTGGTTTCGTAACTACTTGGCAACCCATAGAACAAACCAAACACCCCGAACATATCATTACTTGAGCTGTAGTGATTGAGAAATTGCAGGTTCTGCTGCGCGTAAGCTTCTGTATTAGGCATTAGGCGAGCATTGAGTGCGTCGGCACGTAAATTATTCACGCTCACTAGCAGCACGTTCAGTTGATTTGCTCGGCGCCCAAATCGAATTTTTTCTCGTGGATAATCCATGAGGTCGACGTTATTTTGTTGATTTTCTTTAAGGCGTTTACGATATTCGTCTCTATCCAGTAAGCCATGCTTCTCCATAAAGGATTTTGCTGTCATTGGGTATGAGAGCGGAAAGTTAGATTTTTGGCTAGTGACAGGCTCATAGAAATAGGCATCTGACCATACGTAGATGAGGTGGCTGGTAATGAAGCAAACAAAAAACACCGCTGCCATTGGGCGTCCAATACGTTTATGTGACAGTTTACGCTGTTTGCGCCATACCCATTCGGATAGGCCCAGCTCCAGTAAAAAAATAAGCGGTAATACAACGAATAAGTGTTGAAGATCGGTACTTAAGCGATTGGCTTCATCACTGAATAATAACTCCCATACAACAGGAGTTAGGTGTAAATTAATAATTTGATAGGCTTGAGTATCAACCAGCAGTACGGTTAATCCGATGGTAGAAAAACACACTGCGAAAAACCGGAACACTGACCTTGACGGGATGACGAAGGTCAGTGGAAACAGAATTAACAGGTAAAGTGCGAAAACCAGAAAGCCAAAATGACCCACCCAAGAGACTGATAGATACAGTTGTCCGAGGAAGGTGTCAGGCCATGGTGATTGAGCGATGTACCGCGTACCGATCAACATTGCAGCAATGATATTAAAGAAGGCAAACCAGTGCCCCCAACCGACGAGTCGCGATACGCGCTCGCCGTATGTATTTCCGCTATCTACCATGTGATGTTCTGTTCTTTATCCGTTTTTATGGTGAACTCAATCGTCGATTGACGAGATCAACGCTTGCGAGAATTTTTCTGCAATCGATTTGCGTTGCTTCGCTGCCACATTGGTGTTAATGACATTGGTGGCAATATTGCCAGCAATCATCAATGTTAACTCAGATGATGATTCATGTTTATCAAGAACAGCCGCAATTTCCGTCAGAATTGTTTCAACTTGTTCGTCACTATATTTTGATGTAATTGGCATAAGGACTCTATAGATGATAGTAAAAGCGGCTTATGATAACCTACAATCCCTTACAACTGAAACCCAACGATGATAATTTCACTATGAGTCTGCACCTTTCTAACGTCATTTTGCACCAATTACGTAAAAATGATAACGACGAGCTCGTCGTAAACTTTAGAGCACAAGCCCTTGATAATGACACATCCACTGAAAATCTAGTGGCAGAATTGCATCGCGTGTTTAATGCAAAAGCTGGTAAAGGTTTCGGTTCCTTTCAAGAAGATAGTCAATTTCAGGGCTGGCTGCAGGAATTACGTCAAGGAACGCGTGATTTTTATGACTTTTCGCAGCTAAGTGGTCAACGTTTGCGCGATGAGCTCGCAAAGTACCCATTTGCTGATGAAGGTATTTTAGTCTTCGCTGAGTATCAATCGCTGGCAACAGACTACTTGTTTATTGGTCTTTTGCCTATGAATCAAAGCCTAAAAGTGACTGAAGGTCTCGATATTAGTGCGACAGATTACCTTGATATCAATAAAATGGATATTGCGGCTCGAATTGACATTTCTAGCTTTGAAACGGATAAAGACTCGAATCGCTATTTGTCTTATATCAAAGGTCGTGTTGGACGTAAGGTCGCTGATTTCTTTTTAGATTTCTTACAAGCGAGTGTTGGTCTAGATACTAAGCAACAAAACCAAGTATTAATGCAGGCAGTACAAGATTTCTGTTCTGACGCTAAGCTTGAGAAAGATGAAGCCATTAGCTACAAAAAACAGGTCGCTGAATACTGTACAGAACAAATTAAGTCGGGTGATGAGATTGAAGTTCAAGAACTGTCTGGTGAATTAGCGCCAAGTACAGATGGAACGAGCTTCTTAGAATATACTCAGCAACATGGTTACGAGCTCGAAGAGAGCTTCCCGGGTGATCGTACCGCGGTTCGTAAACTGACCAAATACGTCGGCGCTGGTGGTGGTTTGAACATTAGTTTTGATAGTTTATTAATGGGCGAGCGAGTGTTCTACGATCCAGAAACGGATACCTTAACGATTAAAGGCACGCCGCCCAATTTACGTGATCAATTAAACCGCAATAAATAAGCCACGCTCAGGATGCCGGCAGACACCATGAGTGCCGCACTGTTTGGCTTTGATTTAGTTGCGCTTTGCGTATTGTAAAATGCCCAAGCACTTAGGTGCTTGGGCATTGTGTTTTCTACGCGTTAGTCAGCGCTTGTTTCTCTGAGACTATCTGCGTGTCGTTATGCTCATCGGTGACGACTGGTTCACATGGGTCGACAAACCATCCCATGTAAGAGCAGACGATAGTGACAATAATGCACACAAAGCTGAGCCACATGAAAGGCGCATAAGACAAGGTAGCAACGCCTAAGATGCTAGCCATATAAATACCGTTATCGCTCCATGGCACCATACCCGATGTTAAGGTGCCACCAAACTCTGCGTTACGGGATAGGTTCTTACGTTTGAAACCAAGGCGATCATAATTTTTCGCGCATATTTTTGGTGTCAAGATAAGAGAAACATACATGGCTGAGCCAAACACATTACCTAGGAATGCTGTGCCTATGGTACTTGTCGCTAATGACCCAGCACTTTTCACGCGATGGGAAAAGAGGTTGGCAATGGTTTCCAGTATGCCAACTTTATCAAGTAATCCGCCGAACCCGAGTCCGAAGACAATCACTGCGACCGAACTAAGCATTGATGACATACCACCACGGTTTAAAATTGAATCGATGAACTCAACACCTGAATCAATACTATAAGGCGCCCACGCGGTATTAAATGCGGTCAGCGCATTCATATCTTGAATCATTACAGCCCAAATAATACCCAGCAATGAGCCGAAACTAATCACAGGGAATGATGGCAGCCTAAGAGCCAACAATGCTAAGACAATTACGACAGGGACAAAAGAGTAGGGAGTGATATCAAATTGATTCTGCATTGCCTGCATTACCGATTGCACTTGCGACATATCGACTTGACCTGAATAGTGAAAGCCAAGTGCGGTGAACAGAACGGCAGTAATCCCATAGCTGATGGCTGCAATCGGCAGCATACCTTTGATATGTTCAACGACTTCCACGTTAGACATGCTTGACGCTAAAATAACGGAATCAGAGAGGGGCGACATTTTATCGCCAAAATAACAACCTGATAGTACTGCGCCTGCGGTAACGGGAGCCGGAACACCAAGACCTTGGCCAATTCCCATCATTGCGATGCCGGCGGTACCGGCTGCACCCCAAGAGGTGCCGGTTGCAAGCGCTGTTAGTGAGCAAATTAACATTGTGGCAAGCAAGAATATAGAGGGATGAATCGCTTTTAGGCCGTAATAAATAATGGTGGGTACAATTCCCCCTGCAATCCATGTGCCGACTAAAGCTCCAACGGCGAGTAAGATCAGCACGGCACCTAATCCGTTTGATATCCCGTTCAAAGCCGCTTTTTCTAAGTCTTGATACTTATGGCCTAAACGTATACCAAGAACAATAATAATAAACCAACCGATATACAGAGCGAGTTGGATAGGTAAATTAAGTTTTGCTGTGAACGAAAATGCGATCAGTAGAAACAAACCTAGTGACACAATAACTTGCAGTATGCTTGGTAAGCGCTTGCCCGCAGGTACCATAAAAAAGCCTCTTACGAATGATTATGCTAATGATTAAACATAAAAGTAACAATGAACCGGCCGCACTTTACCTGAAATGCATAGATTTATCGAGTTTATTGAGTAAATTAATGATTTAATATCGCTTATAAATAGAGAAAATTAGCGATTAATCATGTGTTTTTCAATATATTAGATATAAAACCCTAACTTATAGGTATATGACGCCTATAGCATAATTATCTATTTGAAAGCGAGTTTTATGTTAGAAATAGGCAGGGGAAGTATGGTTTAATTAAGGCAGTGATTTCAGTGCTGTTTGCCTTAATGAGTATAAGAAAGAGGCCGTCGACCAGATTTTTTTGGTTGAGATTTTGCTTTGAATCCCTTATAGATGGGATAGAGAAATTAAAAAGAACAAGGAGAAGTCGAGAATGAAAGTAGGTCTAGTAGGTTGGCGCGGCATGGTCGGGTCAGTATTAATGCAACGCATGGTAGAAGAAGGGGACTTTGATCTTATCGAACCGACCTTCTTTAGTACTTCGCAAGTCGGAGGAGCGGCCCCAAACTTTGGTAAAGACGCAGGTACGCTAAAAGATGCATTTGATATTAATAGTTTAAAGCATCTTGATGCGATCATTACTTGTCAAGGTGGCGGCTATACTGAGCAAGTGTACCCACAACTTCGCCAAGCCGGATGGAAGGGCTACTGGATTGATGCGGCTTCAACATTACGCATGGCAGATGATTCTATCATCACGCTAGACCCTGTGAACTTGACGCAAATTCAACAAGGTATCCATAGCGGTACGAAAACATTTGTCGGCGGAAACTGTACGGTAAGCTTGATGCTAATGGGCTTAGGTGGGTTATTCGAGAAAGGGCTGGTGGAATGGACCAGTGCAATGACGTACCAAGCGGCTTCTGGCTCTGGCGCTAAAAATATGCGCGAGCTGATTAACCAAATGGGTGTCATTGCCGACTCTGTTAGTTCAGAGCTTGCCAATCCAGCGAGCTCCATTTTAACTATTGATCGTAAAGTTGCGGAAACCATGCGTGCAACCTCTTTCCCAACACAAGAGTTTGGTGTGCCATTGGCTGGTTCGTTAATTCCATGGATTGATGTGAAGCGTGAAGACGGTCAAAGTAAAGAAGAGTGGAAAGGTGGCGTTGAAGCCAATAAGATCTTAGGGTTACAAGATTCACCAGTGCCTATTGATGGGACATGTGTGCGTGTTGGAGCGATGCGTTGTCATTCACAAGCATTAACGATCAAACTTAAGCAAAATGTCCCTATGGATGAAATTGAAGATATCATTGCATCTCATAACGAGTGGGCAACTGTTGTACCAAACGATCGCAGTATTACCGAGCAGAACTTATCACCTGCCAAAGTGACCGGCACATTATCTGTACCTGTAGGGCGTTTGCGTAAAATGAAAATGGGTGATGACTTCTTGAATGCATTTACAGTCGGTGACCAACTATTGTGGGGGGCGGCCGAACCTTTACGTCGTTCGCTCCGTATCATTCTTGCAGAGAAATAAGCAGGTTATGTCTCTGGCTTGATTATTTTTATTGAGATTAATAAGTTAAAAGCGCCGATTATCATCGGCGCTTTTTTGTATCTCATAAAACATGGGCGTCAATCACGCTGAGCGACTAAACAGCAAGCCCGGGTAGAAGGTTGATAAGTCCATTCGCCATAAACTCGATGCCGAGCGCGGCCAAGATAAGTCCCATAATACGCGTAATGACGTTGATCCCGGTTTGCCCCAAAAATCGCACAATAAATGGTGCCGAACGGAATAGTACCCAACCACCGAAACAGAAGATGATAATCGTGATAATAATCCCGATTAAATTGAAGGTTTCTGGGTAACGAGAGCCATAAACTATCGTCGAGCTGATGGCTCCAGGGCCCGCCATGAGTGGCATAGCCAGAGGTACGACGCCAACTTGCTCGCGGCTCATTGATTCGCTAATTTCTTGTTTATTCTGTTTATCTTCTCCGAGTTTTCCGCTCATCATTGAAAACGCAATACTGAGAAGTAGTAACCCACCTGCCACACGAAAGGCATCAAGCGAGATGCTAAAAACATCTAATAGTGTTTGACCACCAATTAAAGAACAAATCAAAATCACCGCAACCGAGAAGTGAGTCGTGCGGGCGGTTTTACGTCGTTCATCACTATCCATGTAGCTGGTTAAAGACACAAAAACTGGCATGATGCCAATTGGGTTTACCGTGGCAAATAAGCCAAGGAAAAATTGTAAAAATATTGCGAAATCGCTATAAGCCATGCAAGTACTCTGATACGTAACGTGAACCAATAAAAGTGCGGCTAATGTAAGCGAAATGAGATGTTATAACGAATGAAAAAAATTGTAGTAAATTATCAATTACGGATTACTTTTTTTTATGCGTGATTAGATTTTTTCAGACAAATTAGCATTTCACACGTAACCAGTAATAAATGCGATTCCTTTTTTCCCCAAACCTTTGGTGGAGACTTTCATAATCACCCAGTGGCACATAAAGCGTGTATGGCAGAGCAAGAGAGTGGCGTGGTGTAATTTTTTTACAAAAAATCGTTATTCTCTAACTTTATCAGCGATCTGCTACAACTCCTAGAATAAGATAATTTGCACAAAAACCATTTAAAACATAAGGTTAAATGCTGTTTATGTGAGTGTTAAATATTATCGTTTTTTAGCAAGCCAAACTGATCCAAATCAATTTTCTCGACTGAATTCACGTCTATACTCACCACATGAAAACAATTTACTAAGTGTTTAGATGCGTAAAGTGAGAAGAACTCAGCATGAGAGCAAAAAAAGGACTTACTAAAAAGTTTTTAACTATTTTCGATTTAGGAGATTCAATATGGCTGTAACTAACTTAGCTGAACTCGATGCCCTTGTGGCACGTGTCAAAAAAGCTCAGGAAGAGTTTTCGACTTATTCACAAGAACAAGTCGATAAAATTTTTCGAGCGGCTTCTCTAGCGGCTAACCAAGCGCGTATTCCGCTTGCGCAGCAGGCGGTTGCTGAGTCAGGAATGGGGATTGTGGAAGACAAGGTGATCAAAAACCACTTTGCATCAGAATATATTTACAACAAATATAAAGATGAACAAACCTGTGGTGTACTCGAAGAAGATGACAGCATGGGCACCATGACTATCGCAGAGCCGGTTGGTATTATCTGCGGTATTGTGCCAACAACTAACCCAACCTCGACAGCGATTTTTAAATCACTTATTTCTTTAAAGACTCGTAACGGGATTATTTTCTCACCACACCCACGGGCCAAACACTCGACTAATGATGCAGCAAAACTTGTGCTTGATGCGGCTGTCGCTGCGGGCGCACCGAAAGACATCATTGGGTGGATTGATGAGCCATCGGTTGAACTTTCTAATGCGCTGATGCGCCATGAAGACCTTGCATTGATTCTCGCGACAGGTGGACCGGGGATGGTGAAAGCCGCGTATTCTTCTGGTAAACCCGCGATTGGTGTTGGTGCGGGTAACGTGCCAGTGGTGATTGATGAAACGGCGGATATCAAACGAGCGGTGGCGTCTGTATTGATGTCTAAAACATTCGATAACGGTGTTGTGTGTGCGTCTGAGCAAGCCGTCATCGTTGTTGATGAGGTCTATGAGCAAGTGAAAGAGCGTTTTGCTTCTCATAAAGGCTATGTACTTAGTAAAGACGAAGCGACAAAAGTACGTGATGTATTACTTATCGATGGTGCTTTGAATGCGAAGATTGTCGGCCAGCCAGCAACGAAAATTGCTGAGATGGCAAACATCACAGTCCCTTCTGATACCAAAGTGCTGATTGGTGAAGGCTTGCATGGCAAAGTTACGACAGAAGATGCGTTTGCTCATGAAAAATTATCACCTACGTTAGGTATGTTCCGTGCCACTGATTTTGAAGATGCGGTTAAACAAGCGGTGCATATGGTAGAAATCGGCGGTATCGGCCATACATCCGGTTTGTATACCAATCAAGATATGAATCAAGATCGCATTTTATACTTCGGTGACAAACTCAAAACGGCGCGTATTTTGATTAATATCCCAACGACTCATGGTGGTATTGGTGACCTATATAACTTCAATATTGCCCCATCGTTAACGTTGGGTTGCGGCTCTTGGGGTGGGAACTCTATCTCTGAAAACGTGGGCCCTAAACATCTAATCAACAAAAAAATTGTTGCGAAACGAGCTGAAAATATGTTGTGGCACAAACTTCCTAAATCCATCTACTTCCGCCGTGGTTCACTCCCTGTGGCATTAACGGATTTGGAAGACAAAAAACGCGCGTTCCTAGTGACTGACCGCTATCTATTCAATAATGGTTATGCCGACGAGATTGTTGACTTATTGAAAGCGCAAGGCATCGAAGTTCAGACTTTTTACGAAGTAGAAGCCGATCCAACATTATCTATCGTACGCAAAGGTGCCGAGCAAATGAATAGCTTTAAACCTGATGTGATTTTAGCGTTGGGTGGCGGTTCACCGATGGATGCAGCGAAAATTATGTGGGTGATGTACGAGCACCCTGAAACCGAGTTTGAAGAATTGGCAATGCGCTTTATGGACATCCGCAAACGTATCTACAAATTCCCTAAAATGGGTAAAAAAGCAGACTTGGTGTGTGTAACTACCACCTCGGGTACTGGCTCAGAAGTGACACCGTTTGCGGTTGTGACGGACGATAAAACTGGCGCGAAATACCCACTGGCTGATTATGAAATTACGCCTAGTATGGCAATTGTTGATGCCAACTTAGTGATGAATATGCCGAAATCTTTGACCGCCTTCGGTGGTTACGATGCAGTGGTTCACTCGCTAGAAGCGTATGTATCGGTGATGGCGAGTGAATATTCAGACGGGCAAGCATTACAAGCGTTGAAACTGCTTAAAGCTTACTTACCGTCTAGCTACTCAAACGGTGCCAAAGATCCGATTGCTCGTGAGCGGGTTCATAACGCAGCAACGATTGCTGGTATCGCATTTGCAAATGCTTTCCTTGGGGTATGTCACTCAATGGCGCATAAGCTAGGGGCTGAGTTCCATATCCCTCACGGGTTAGCCAACGCGTTACTGATGGAAAACGTGGTACGCTACAATGCCAATGATAACCCAACCAAGCAAGCAGCATTTTCTCAATACGACCGTCCGCAAGCGCGCCGTCGTTATGCTGAAGTGGCTGAGCATCTTGGTTTGGCAAAACCTGGTGACCATACCGCCGAGAAGATTCAAGCTTTGTTATCTTGGTTACATGAGTTGAAAGTAGAATTAGACATTCCATTGTCTATTCAAGCTGCGGGTGTCAATGAAGCTGATTTCTTTGCGAAACTAGAAGAGCTAGCAGTAGAGGCGTTCGATGACCAATGTACAGGTGCTAATCCTCGTTATCCATTGATTAGCGAGTTAAAAGAAGTTCTGATTGCATCTTACTATGGTAATGCTTATGTAGAAGGGGAAACCTTTGAAGGTACGACGGTCATTAAGAAAAAAGCTGACCAAGTGGCTGCGGTAAAACGTGCTCATGAAGAAGCGAAAGCACAACAAGAAGCCCCTAAGTCTGCCGCTAAGAAAACCAAAAGCGAAGCTTAATAATACGACGCAATTGATACGACTTAATTAATACGAAAAGACACATAAGTGATAAAAACCCTACTGTCATGCAGTAGGGTTTTTTTCTGCCGATGAGAGTATTCTCTGTGAGTATTATTAAAACAAAAAAATCCCCGCTGAGGCGAGGATTCTAATGTGTCACTTTAGTGCGTTGTAACCATGGCCGATGCCGGGCACCGACTTAGTGTACTACACGCATTGTCTATTGATTTTAATCGGCGAGAGAGTTCGTCGCGACTTTATAAATCGGGTCTTCTTCGCTGTTCACTTCCACTAAACTGCCGGCTTTTTTCAATAGCGCGCGACAATCTTTACTTAAGTGGCGTAAATGAATCACTTTACCTTTAGAAGAATAACGTTCAGCAACAGTTTCAATGGCTTCGATGGCTGAATGATCCACTACACGTGAGCGAGCGAAGTCAATAACCACTTCTTTTGGATCATTATCGGCATCAAAAATCTCAGTGAAATTTGCCGCCGAGCTAAAAAAGATAGGCCCATCGATTTTATAGGTTTTTACCCCTGATGAGTCTGTCTCTTGTTTAGCGCTAATATGTTTCGCATGTTGCCATGCAAACATCAGTGCTGATGCAATCACACCAATACCTACTGCCATGGCAAGGTCTGTGAAGACAGTGACAACTGTCACCAACACAATCAAAAAGAAATCTTGCTTTGGTACGCGGCGTGCTAATGAGAAGGTTGCCCATTCAAACGTACCAATGACCACCATGAACATGACGCCCACAAGTGCGGCAAGAGGGATCATCTCAATCAATGATGAAGTGAACAGAATAAACATGAGTAGAGCGATAGCGGCAGTAATTCCTGATAAACGGCCACGACCACCTGAGTTAATGTTGATCATTGACTGACCAATCATAGCGCAGCCACCCATCGCGCCGAAGAAAGAACATCCAACGTTAGCCAAACCTTGGCCAATACATTCGCGGTTAGATTTACCACGAGTGTTCGTCATTTCATCGATAACCGTCAGTGTTAGCAAAGATTCGATCAACCCCACACCTGCTAAAATCAGTGAGTATGGTGTGATAATTTGCAGCGTTTCCCACGTGAAAGGCACTTGTGGTATTGAGAAGCTCGGTAGGTTACCTGCCATTGTGGCATCCGCATTCCCCGTCATTGAACGTAGGAAGTCGACCACTGTGCGTGTATCTAAATTAAAGAACTGCACAATCAACGTAATAATGACGATCGCTGCCAAAGAAGATGGCACTGCTGTTGTCAGTTTGGGTAAAAAGTGAATGATAGCCATGGTCAGTAATACCAAGCCTAACATGATCATCATCTTATCTTGGCCAAGCCAATGCATTGAACCGTCTACCCCAGGGGCTTTAAATTGACCTAATTGCGCTAAAAAGATAACGATAGCCAGTCCGTTAACAAAACCAATCATCACAGGGGTAGGGACAATACGAATAAATTTACCGAGCTTAAAAACGCCGGCTAAAAGTTGGAATATGCCCGCTAATAGTACGGCTGCGAATAAATATTGGACGCCATGATTGGCAACTAAGCTAACCATTACCACCGCCATAGAGCCGGTGGCGCCAGAGATCATACCTGGACGACCGCCAAAAATAGACGTAATTAAACCGACAAGGAAAGCGGCGTATAAACCGACCATTGGTTCCACGCCCGCGACAAAGGCAAATGCGACTGCTTCTGGCACTAATGCAAGTGCGACCGTTAAACCAGACAGCACATCGTTTTTAACCGAGTGCTTAGTAAACTGCGGAAATTCAAACATGTTGATTGTTTCTCATTTAGTAAAAGGGGTGTTGCTAGCTGAATAAAACGTCTTTACATAGTAGTGAACAACTGTGAAATGCGTATTTCATCAGCAAGACGACAACTTGCAATAGAGGGCGCATGCTACAGAAATGTTGTGTTCAGTTCAATATAGAAGCGTTTCCTGACAATAATTCATAAAAAAAGGCTGCGATAAGCAGCCTTTTTATTTTTACACTATCGAGAATTACTTCGACGTGTTCGCCATCTCAGCACTAGACTGACTGCGAGCAGCTTGACTACCAGCGCCTTTAGACTGATAACGCTCAGTACGGAATGGTGCCGCATTGATCGTGATGGTTGCCATCTCATTACTTCCTGGTGCTTTAGTCATTGCTGACGCGGCATGCAGTTTGTAGTTTTTGACAACATTATCACTCGTCACTGTTTCAGAGTGCACAACGTTAATAGCTTCTGCTTGAACATTGGTTTCAACTGAAGTGTTGTCTGCCACTGTTGCGTTAACCATAGGCGCTGCGGTTTCAGCGTTGCTGGTTGCTTCGGCTGTTGTGATCTCTGGCGCCATGTCAGTCGTAGTGTCGGCAACTTGCTGCTGCGCAACGCTTGCATTGACCGTAGTGTCTTCAACATGAGCTGCGACGGTGGTTTCCACTGTCACTTCTTCTGCTGGTTGAGATTTCACTAACGGCTCAGTCACTTGGCTGTCTTCTCGACGGATAATGACTTTACCCATTGCCATCTCAGGGAATGCAAAGCCACCTGTCGGTACTGGCGTAACGTCTTGAGTTGACGCTTGCTCTGCTTTCTCTGCCTTCGGTGTCTGCTTAGTAATACCGTAACTTGGCATCACTTTACCCATTGCCATCTCTGGAGAGGCAACGCCACCTTTACGTAGGCGGAATGGGTTAGGGCGACGATCACGACCGCGACGACGACGTTGTCCACTTGCGCGCAGATGACGAGGCGAGCGACGATTACGACGTTGCTTCTGCTCTTTCGGTTTATCCGTTTGCGCGTTGTCCGCTGCTGGTTCGTCTACTTGTACTTGTTGAGTGGTTGGTGTTTCTACGTGCTCATCCGGTTTCGCTTCAACAGGAGCTTGCGCCGTGACGTTTGTTTCTTGTGGCTTCTCAGTCACTTTAGAGTTTACACGTACTTGCTTGGTAAGCTTACGACGTTGACGACGTTCCTTAACCTTCGCATTTTGGTTTTGAGCTTCAGCTTGATTATCTTTTTGCTGCGGCTTTTCTTTCTCTGGTGTTTGAGCTTCTTCAGCAATTTGACGACCTTGCTCTTGAACTTTATTTGGCTTGCTATCGTCACCTTCGTTGTTATTACGACGGTCTTGCTTTGGTTTGCGATCTTGGCGCGGCTTACGATCTTGTTTAGGTTTACGGTTTTGATTGCCGTTATCCTTATTATCGTTGGTGCTAGCCTTCGCATTAGGGGTCGCATTTTTATCTTGATCGGTCGAGTCAGCGTTACCGTTTTGGTTATTGGTATTCGCTGGTTTGTTATTACGACGATTCTGATTTCTGTCGCGTTGTGGGCGACGGCGATCATTATTATTGCTGTTGTTACCGTTATCACGACGCTGCTGATGAGACTTTTCTTTGTCGTCTTGGCTATCTTCTTTTACTTCCGCTTTGACAGGCGCGGTTTCTTTAGCCGGTGCTGCTGGTTGTGGCTCCGGATTGAAAAACTTCTTCAGGCCAGTTAGGGCACGAGACACTAGAGATGGGTGCGTCGCTGCTGGTTGGGCAGGTGTTGCAGTTTCTTCTGGTTTCTCTTGCTTTGGCGCACTGTTCGTTGAGTGAGAAGTAAAGCTTTTCAGAACAGGTTCTTCAATGCGTTTTGGTTTTAAAGACGCTTCGTTATTTTCTTTGCTCTCCGCTTCTTTTAGTGCTTCTAGTTTCTTAGGCACTAAGTAAGATAGGAGCTCTTGCTCTTCACCTTCACGGATGCGTAGAACTTCAAAGTGTGGGGTTTCCATATCCGAGTTAGGGATGATGGTAATTTTCACTTCTTGGTTACGCTCGATGTGATTCACAGAACGACGCTTTTCGTTCAATAGGTAAGAGGCAATTGAAACTGGGACAACAGCCAATACTTGAGCTGTATTGTCTTTCAATGCTTCTTCTTCGACTAAACGCAATACGGATAACGCCAATGACTCGTTATCACGAACAACGCCCGTACCAGAACAACGTGGACAAATATGGTGGCTTGCTTCGGCTAGAGAAGGGCTTAAACGCTGACGCGACATTTCCAACAAACCGAAACGAGAAATACGACCAATTTGTACCCGTGCACGGTCCATACGAACGGCTTCACGAATACGACTTTCTACTTCACGTTGATGGCGAACTGGCGTCATATCGATAAAATCGATGACCACTAAGCCGCCAAGATCACGTAAACGTAACTGACGAGCGATTTCATCCGCCGCTTCTAAGTTTGTATTCAAAGCAGTTTCTTCGATATCTCCACCTTTCGTTGAACGTGAAGAGTTGATATCGATAGATGTGAGTGCTTCTGTAGGATCGATAACAATCGAGCCGCCAGATGGCAAGCGGACTTCACGTTGGAAAGCGGATTCAATTTGGCTTTCTATTTGGAAGTGGCTAAATAGCGGTACATCACCGTCGTACTTTTTAACGCGGCTGACGAAATCTGGACGCACATCATTGATGTGTTCCATCACTCGGTCGTAAATGGTTTGGCTATCGATCATAATTTCGCCGATATCTCGACGGAGATAATCACGAATCGCACGGACAACCACGTTACTTTCTTGGTGAATTAAGAACGGCGCCGGTTGAGACTTAGCGGCAACTTGGATGCGATCCCAAAGATTGGTCAAGTAACCGAAGTCACTACCAAGGTCTTCGGCACTTTTACCCACACCCGCGGTACGTACAATAATGCCTTTATCTTTTGGTAAGGTATCGATTGCTGCTTTTAGTGCTATTCGCTCTTCGCCTTCGATACGACGAGAAATACCACCCGCTTTCGGGTTGTTTGGCATAAGAACCAGGTAGCTACCCGCTAACGAGATCATCGTTGTTAGCGCAGCACCTTTGCTGCCACGTTCTTCTTTCTCTACCTGAACAATGACTTCTTGGCCTTCTTTCAGCACTTCTTTAATGCTTGGGCGGCCTTTAAAAGTATATCCAGAAGGGAAATATTCGCGAGCTATCTCTTTAAGAGGAAGGAAACCGTGTCTTTCTGCGCCGTAATCGACAAACGCTGCTTCCAAGCTTGGTTCAATGCGGGTAATACGTCCTTTGTATATGTTTGATTTCTTAGATTCGTGACCTGGACTTTCGATGTCCAAATCGAATAAACGTTGGCCATCGACCAACGCGACACGCATCTCTTCTTTTTGAGTTGCGTTAATTAGCATTCTTTTCATTGAAAAAATCTCATTATCTTTATCTTTTGTTTTGATTTTTGTTCTTGCTGCTTTGAGTCGTTTTCAAGGTGCCTGATCCCATGGCTTATCGGTACAGCCTCCCGGCTGGAAGGGATGCTCTGTGGGCACTTCAGTTACCACAGGCAAATACATAGCCTGTGATCCGCGGATATATGCGGTGGATACTCAACATGAAAAAGCGATGAGTGAGCAGCAAGAGGGACTTAACTAACCGTGTCTTACGCCACATGCTGCACATTAGTTTTCGACCTGTTACTCATTTAGTTGTATACAAGAGTGGCTCGGACAAATGGAACCGAGTAATCCTTATAAACAGGTGTGAACTATAGCAGCGACTGCGTAACTCAGCAATCTGCTTTATAAGAAAGCGAGTAAAATTTTGTTTCATCGCGCAAAAATTAACAAGTTGCTCTTTCCCCGATAAAAACCATCGAGAATGATGAACAAATTCGCATATTGTTTTTACTGGTATTTCGCAGTCTTTGAAAGTGGTTTGTGTCATTTTCTTGCTGTTCGACGTGAATTTGCCGAAAAAGTGAAATTTATATTAATCCGAAATATGCTTTTGCGAGGTTTACAGTTAGAATACGCGCCATGAGTGAGATAAGAACCCAAGTCCAATTTGTCGAAATTGACGATGATATGGCTGGTCAGCGCATTGATAATTTTCTGCGTAACCAATTAAAAACCATCCCGAAGAGTATGATTTATCGAATCGTGCGCAAGGGAGAAGTGCGCGTGAATAAAAAGCGTATCAAAGCGGATTATAAGTTGGCAGCAGGTGATACCGTACGTATTCCGCCTGTTACCGTTCAAACGGATGATGAGAAGCAAGACGCCCCGGTCAGTACTAAGCTAACGAAAGTGGCTGAACTGGAGCAGCGTATCATTTTTGAAGATGATCACATGCTGATTCTTAATAAGCCATCCGGTACCGCGGTACATGGTGGAAGCGGGTTGAAATTTGGTGCGATTGAAGCATTACGAGCTTTACGCCCTGATGCCCGTTTTTTAGAGTTAGTTCATCGTATCGACCGCGATACATCTGGTATTTTGCTGGTTGCTAAGAAACGTTCTGCTTTACGTCATTTACAAACTCAGTTTCGTGAGAAAACAGTACGTAAATATTATTTCGCGCTCGTGATGGGACAGTGGAAAAGCAGTTGCAAAATGGTGAAAGCGCCGCTTTTGAAAAATGAAGTCAATAGCATTGTGCGAGTGAACCCGAACGGTAAAGCATCGGAAACACGTTTTAAAATACTAGAAAAATTTAAAGACGCGACGCTGGTGCAAGCAAGCCCAGTGACTGGACGAACGCACCAAATTCGCGTGCATGCGCAATATACTGGCCATCCTATAGCGTGGGATGATCGTTATGGTGATCCGCGTTTTGATGCCTATACCGCGCAATTTGGTATTCAAAGGCTGTTTTTACATGCCGCTAATATTCAATTTATCCATCCAGGTTCGAGTGAGAAAATGGAAATTAGCGCACCACTTGAAGATCGTTTAGAAAAGGCGCTTGCTCGGTTAAGAAACGAGAACTAAACCTCGCTTCTTTATGCGTTTTATATCGTTAAATGGCTCGCATACCGTGAGCTTCGAGTAGCCGAGTCAGGTGAATAAGAGGTAGGCCGATCAAGCTGTTGGGATCATTGCCTTCTAAACGTTCGAATAAGGTGATGCCTAGTCCTTCACATTTAAAACTACCCGCACAATGCAAGGGGTGTTCTTTGTGAACATAATTTTCGGCCATGTCACGGGTGAGTTCGCGAAAATAGACGTTGAACGTGTCTAACACCACATCACATTGCTTAGTTTGGTTGTTATAGACCGCTAAGCCGGTGTAAAAAGTGATGCATTGACCACTTTGGCTGAGCAGCTGTTCTACTGCTTGCTCTGCGGTATGCGGCTTACCAATGATGCGCTGGTTTACGACACAGACTTGATCACTACCGATGACGAGACTCGCTTGGTCTAAATGACAAGATTGTGCTTTAGTTTTGGCTAAACGCTGGACTAATTCAGCCGCACTTTCGTTAGGGTATGGTGTTTCATCACAATCGGGCTTTGCGGTAATAAAAGGCAGGGTCAGTTTTTTCAATAACTCCTGACGAAATGGCGATGTGGATGATAAAACGAGTTGGTAATTTGGCATTTTAATTTACAATGATTGAAAGTTATTGAGGCTGATATCTTAATCGATTCATGCTTGAATAACTACAGACGTGAAAAGGGAAAAAAAATGAAGTTTTTTGCCTTTTTCTTTGACTAAATATGTTTTGGAAGATAATATTCTCGCCCTATGCAAAAGGTAAAAATACCGCGGACGGTTGATCCCGGCAAAGCCGCTCAGAAACGCCTTGACTACGATGGTATCATCCAAGTCAGTCTTTTAAAGCGCTTAGCAGAATCAGTCGCCAGCGTTAAACGCGACGCTCAAGTAACATTGTCATTTGGGTTGGATGAGCAGCGACTCGTTGTTATCTCTGGTAAAGCTAACATCGATGTAGACTTAGAATGTCAACGCTGTAATCAGGTCTTCGCATTTGCATGCGATGTCGAATTTACTTATACGCCTTATTTTAGTGCGAAAAGTGAAGAAGACGCACCGGAAGAGTATGATTTGGTAGATCTAAACGAATACGGTGAAGTAGACCTTATCCAGTTAATCGAAGATGAAATCATCCTCGGTTTGCCTCATATAGCAATGCACGAAGAGTCTGAATGTAGCGTTGATTCAAACAATTTGGTGTTTGGTGAACTTCCGACTGAAGTCGAAGAAGACAAACCGAACCCATTCGATGTTTTAAAAAGTTTGAAGAAATAATTTCAAACATTACTTAACATAGGAGTAGGGTCAATGGCCGTACAAAAAAACCGTAAAACACGTTCTAAACGTGGCATGCGTCGTTCACACGATGCGCTTACTACAGCTGCCCTATCTGTAGATGCGACATCAGGTGAAACTCACCTACGTCACAACGTGACTGCTGACGGTTACTACCGTGGCAAAAAGGTTATCAACAAGTAAGGTTGACCTTTGCGTAATTTAACCGTTGCACTTGATGCAATGGGCGGAGATTTCGGTCCCCGTGTAACAGTGCCTGCCGCCGTGCAGGCACTGTCGCTTTTCCCAGAGCTAAAAGTGTCCCTAATAGGCGATCAATTGCAAATCGCCCATCAACTATCCTTGCTCGATTGCCAGCCGAATACTCGTTTGAGTATTGTGCATAGCGATCATGTCATTTCTGATTCCATCAAACCCTCACTTGCGTTACGTCACAGTGCCAAGACTTCGATGAATATGGCCATTGATTTAGTCGCAAATGGAGAAGCCGATGCGTGTGTCAGTAGTGGTAATACAGGGGCATTGATGGCATTGTCACGATTTCGTCTTAAAGTGTTACCCGGTATTGATAGGCCAGCGTTGGTGTCAGCGTTACCTACCGCACAGGGTAAGAAAACGTGGATGTTGGATCTGGGCGCGAATGTGTCTAGTGATGCAGATTCCTTGTTTCAATACGCGATTATGGGAGCGGCATTAGCAGAAGAGCATTTAGGGCGTCCTGCTCGCGTGGCAATATTGAATATTGGTGCCGAGGAAATTAAAGGGAACGACCTTGTAAAGCGCTGCTCTGAGATGCTCAGTCAAACACAATCGGTTAACTATGTTGGCTATATTGAGAGTAATCAGATACTTTTAGATAAAGCCGATGTGATTGTGAGTGACGGGTTTGTCGGAAATATTTGTTTGAAAGCCTGCGAAGGCACTGCACAACTCTTTATTGATAAGCTGAAAGCGAAATTTTCAGGTTCATCCATAAAGGGTTGGGTTGCTCGAAAATTGTTTGCAGATTTATTTATTGAACTGAAAACATTGAACCCCGACCAGTATAACGGTGCAAGTTTGCTAGGATTGCGAGGCATTGTCATAAAAAGTCACGGAAGCGCTGACGTACACGCTGTTGTAAATGCAATTTCTGAAGCGGTACACGAAATCAAACGACAAGTACCCAGCCGGATAAGCGATCGTTTGGAAGCGATTTTACTCGAGAGGCATCATTAGTCTTCATGTATAGCAAAATTTTAGGTACAGGCAGCTACCTGCCATCTCAGATTCGCTCGAACGCGGACTTGGAGAAAATGGTAGACACAAGTGACGAGTGGATTGTGACTCGCACGGGTATTCGTGAGCGCCGGATTTCTGCAGAAAATGAATCTGTAGCAGATATGGCAACCATTGCCGCTAAGAATGCCATTGATATGGCAGACATCGATAAAGATGACATCGACATGATCATTGTCGCGACCACGAGTGGTAGTCATGCTTTTCCATCGGCAGCGTGTCAAGTACAAGGTAACCTTGGTATTAAAGGTTGTCCTGCATTTGATATTGCGGCGGCATGTTCTGGTTTTGTTTACGGATTATCGATTGCGGATCAACATATCAAATCGGGTATGTGTAAAAACATTTTAGTGATTGGCGCTGATGCGCTATCTAAAACCTGTGATCCAACAGACCGTTCAACCATTATTTTATTTGGTGATGCAGCTGGCGCCGTAGTGCTTAGCGCGAGTGAAGAACCGGGTATTTTATCGACTCATATTCATGCTGATGGTGAGTTTGGCGACTTGTTAAGCCTTGAAACCCCAGATAATGGTGGTGACTCTGATAAGTGGTTACATATGGTCGGTAACGAAGTCTTTAAGGTCGCGGTCACTCAGTTATCAAAATTGGTGAAAACGACATTAGCGGCGAATAATATGGATAAGTCGGAGTTAGACTGGCTTGTTCCGCACCAAGCGAACCTGCGTATTATTTCTGCGACAGCGAAGAAATTGTCATTGCCTATGGATCAAGTTGTAATTACGCTTGATCGCCATGGTAATACGTCAGCGGCGACAGTACCTACTGCGCTGGATGAGGCTGTTCGCGATAATCGTATTAAACGCGGCCAAACCTTGTTACTAGAAGCGTTTGGTGGTGGTTTCACTTGGGGCTCTGCTCTGGTGAGATTTTAATTAAGATTTTGATAGCATAAGCGGTACCTTTAGGTACTGCTTATGCTTTTATTTTGCGTAAGGAAATAGAGAATGAGCAAATTTGCTATCGTCTTTCCAGGTCAAGGTTCACAAGCGGTAGGTATGCTTGCTGATCTCGGTGACCAATATGAGATTGTCAAACAAACGTTTGCAGAAGCGTCGGATGCACTCGGTTATGATCTATGGGCATTGGTTCAAGATGGCCCGGCTGACGATCTTAATGAGACCTTCCGTACACAGCCAGCTTTACTAGCGGCCTCTGTTGCAATTTGGCGTGTATGGCAAGATTTAGGTCTTGAACAACCTGAACTTCTCGCAGGTCACAGCTTAGGTGAATATTCTGCATTAGTTTGTGCTGGCGTGATTGACTTTAAAGAAGCTATCCGTCTAGTACAGCTACGTGGTCAATTGATGCAAGAAGCCGTTCCTGCCGGCATCGGCGCAATGTACGCGATTATCGGTTTAGCCGATGATGCGGTTGCAAAAGCGTGTGAAGATGCAGCGCAAGGTGCGGTGGTTTCTCCGGTTAACTTTAACTCGCCAGGTCAAGTTGTGATCGCGGGTGAAAAAGCAGCTGTAGAACGTGCTGGTGCATTGTGTAAAGAAGCAGGAGCAAAGCGTGCTCTGCCGTTACCTGTATCCGTTCCGTCACATTGTGCATTGATGAAACCTGCGGCCGATAAATTGGCGCAAGCTTTGAACGATATTGAGTTCCACGCACCTAAACTGCCGGTCATCAATAATGTTGATGTGATAGCAGAAACGGCTCCAGAAAAAATTAAAGACGCATTAGTCCGTCAGCTTTATAGCCCAGTTCGTTGGACTGAAGGCGTGCAAGCAATGAATGAGCAAGGCGTTGAGAAGTTAATTGAAATGGGACCGGGTAAGGTTCTGACTGGATTAACAAAACGTATTGTTAAAGCACTTGATGCAGCTGCAGTGAATAATGTCGCAACATTAGATGCGGTTAAGTAAAAAATAGGAAGCTAAACATGAGTACTTTCATGAACCTAGAAGGCAAAGTAGCACTAGTTACCGGCGCAAGCCGTGGAATTGGTAAAGCGATTGCTGAGTTATTAGTTGAACGCGGTGCGACTGTGATCGGCACAGCAACCAGCGAAAACGGTGCACAATCTATTGATGCTTACCTTGGCGACAATGGTAAAGGTCTCGCATTAAATGTGACTGACCCTGCATCTATTGACGCAGTATTAAAAAATATTGCTGATGAGTTTGGTGGCGTAGACATTTTGGTTAACAATGCGGGAATCACTCGTGATAATCTGTTGATGCGGATGAAAGACGATGAGTGGACAGATATTCTGGACACGAATTTGACTTCTATCTTCCGTATGTCAAAAGCGGTATTGCGTGGCATGATGAAAAAACGTCATGGCCGTATTATCAACATCGGCTCTGTTGTTGGTACTATGGGGAACGCTGGCCAAGCGAACTATGCGGCAGCTAAAGCAGGCGTGATTGGTTTTACTAAATCAATGGCTCGTGAAGTGGCTTCTCGTGGTGTGACAGTGAATACTGTTGCTCCTGGTTTTATCGAAACTGATATGACTAAAGCTCTGAATGATGAGCAGCGCTCTGCAACACTAGCGCAAGTTCCAGCAGGTCGTTTAGGCGATCCGCGTGAGATAGCTTCAGCGGTGGTATTCTTAGCATCAGCAGAAGCAGGGTACATGACTGGCGAAACATTGCACGTTAATGGCGGCATGTACATGGTTTAATGCCATTTCTATACTGAGTTCGAGGAAAATCTATGATAGACTTCGAGTTCTATGTAGGGTTGAAATAAGTTTGTATATTATTTACGCATGACTTATATCAATATTGGTATGAATTTCGGTTAAAATCGTCAAAATTGTGGTTTGACCAGCAAGGTCCCCCTTGCAACTTTCCGTAGTTCTAATACACTACGGGAACATCGCATTAGGCGAAATCTGTAAAGGAAAAGAAAAAATGAGCAACTTCGAAGAACGCGTAAAGAAAATCATTGTTGAACAGCTAGGTGTAGACGAAGCAGAAGTGAAAAACGAAGCTTCTTTTGTTGAAGATCTAGGTGCTGATTCTCTAGACACTGTAGAGCTAGTAATGGCTCTTGAAGAAGAATTCGACACTGAGATTCCTGATGAAGAAGCAGAGAAAATCACTACTGTTCAAGCTGCAATCGACTACGTGACCAGCAACGCTCAGTAATATCTCTCCCCAGGCGGCCCTCTGGCCGCCTGAGTTTTTTATAACTCATCTATTACCTCTCATAGAATTTCTTGATTCCGGAGATTATGATCGTGTCCAAGCGTCGTGTCGTTGTCACTGGCATGGGTATGTTGTCACCTGTTGGCAACACTGTAGAATCATCTTGGAAAGCCCTGCTAGCTGGTCAAAGTGGTATCGTTAATATCGATCACTTTGATACTACTAATTTTTCTACGCAATTTGCAGGTCTAGTAAAAGACTTCAATTGCGAAGAGTACATGTCCAAAAAAGATGCCCGTAAAATGGATTTATTTATCCAATACGGTATCGCTGCCGGTATCCAGGCACTGGATGATTCCAATTTAGAGATCACTGAAGAGAATGCTGCTCGTGTGGGCGTTGCTATCGGTTCAGGCATCGGTGGGTTAGAACTTATCGAAAAAGGCCATGATGCACTTCTCGAAAAAGGTCCGCGTAAAGTAAGCCCATTCTTCGTTCCTTCAACCATTGTGAATATGGTAGCGGGTAACCTCTCTATTATGCGTGGCCTACGTGGTCCCAATATTGCTATCTCGACTGCCTGTACCACAGGTTTGCACAACATCGGCCATGCGGCTCGTATGATTGCCTACGGTGATGTCGATGCCATGGTAGCTGGCGGTAGCGAAAAAGCGTCTACTCAGTTAGGTATGGCGGGTTTTGGTGCGGCTAAAGCATTGTCAACGCGTAATGATGACCCACAAAAAGCGTCTCGTCCTTGGGATAAAGGCCGTGATGGTTTTGTGCTTGGTGATGGTGCGGGCATGATGGTACTTGAAGAGTACGAACATGCGAAAGCACGCGGTGCTAAAATTTACGCAGAAATCGTCGGATTTGGTATGTCAGGTGATGCTTATCACATGACTAAACCGACTGAAGATGGCTCAGGCGGCGCACTCGCAATGTCTGCAGCTATGCGTGATGCGGACATCGATGGTACGAAAATCGGTTATGTGAATGCACACGGCACGTCTACACCTGCGGGTGATGTTGCAGAAGTTCGTGGTATTAAACTCGCGCTTGGAGAAGAAGGCTCTAAACAAGTTCTTGTTTCTTCAACAAAATCTATGACTGGCCACCTATTAGGTGCTGCTGGCTCTGTAGAAGCGATTGTGACGGTACTGTCATTGGTTGAACAGATTGTTCCACCAACGATTAACCTAGACGATCCAGAAGATGATCTGGATATCGATCTCGTCCCGAACGAAGCGCGTAAAGTCGAAGGTATGGAATACGCGATGTGTAACTCATTTGGATTCGGTGGCACCAATGGTTCACTGATTTTCAAACGCATCTAACACGTAGTATTACGTGATTTGAGTTCGAACGGCTTGATGCTTTGCATTAAGCCGTTTGTGTTTATAGGGATAGACAATGATGTTGATTAATGGAGTCTTTGCTGACCATATCTCTGCCAGTGATCGTTCTTTTCAATATGGCGATGGTTGCTTTACGACCATGCTGACACGTCATGGGCGTATTCAACAATGGCAGTATCACCAAGAACGCATGCAAGCATGCTTAGATATGTTGGGTATTGTGTTAGCTGATTGGGCTGACGTTGAAAGTTGGCTTGCTCAAGCCATACTGCCGGATACTCAAGCTGGCTTAAAACTGCATGTGAGTCGTGGTCATGGAGGAAGGGGATACAGCGCCGCTCAAGTTTCACAGCCCACGGTAACTATTCGTGCTTTTGCGTTTCCTCATCATTATACTACTTGGCAATCCGACGGTATTGCGCTCGGTGTATGTCAACACCCTCTCGGGTTAAGCCCCTTACTGGCTGGTCACAAACATAATAATCGTTTAGAACAAGTCTTGATGAAAGCTGAGATGGATTCAGCAGGACATCCAGATGGATTATGCTGTGATATTAATGGCCACGTCATTGAAACAACGATGGCGAATATTTTTTGGGTAAAAGACGGTACACTCTATACTCCTGATCTCGCGAATTCTGGAGTGGCGGGCGTTGCGCGCCGCAGAGTCATCGAGCTTACAAAATACGATGAGCTTGATTTAGCCATTGGGCAGTATTCACTTGCGGCTATCTGGGACGCGGACGAAGTCTTTATCACTAATGCGATGTTAGGGGTCGCACCGGTGCGCCAAATTCAACAGCAAGTGTATTCTATTGGTTCGCATACACGCCGTTTTCAGAAGAGGTTTCATTTGTGTTAAAAAAAATACTGATATTAGTAGTGGCGCTCGCTGTGTTAATTGGAGCTGGGTTTGGTTATGTCATACATGGGGTTGATCGCTACCTTAACCAGCCACTTAACATTGAACAAAACCAACTTGTCACGGTGCCTTTTGGTACGAATATTAATCGTGCTATGGATATTTTGGTAGACAAAAAGTGGGTTCAACCGAGTTCACTAGCGCGCTTTGTGCGTCGTTTACATCCAGAGTTAGTCTCTATCAAAGCTGGGACTTATCAATTAACGCCATCGATGACATTAAAAACCGCATTGGAACATATTGTCTCAGGCAAAGAGCATCAATTTGCTGTGACCTTTGTTGAAGGCAGTCGTTTTAGTGAGTGGCGAGATATCTTAGCAAATAATTCCTATTTAAAGCATACCATTACAGGTATGAGCGAAGCAGACATAGCGACTAAACTTGGGATTCAACATAGTAAACTGGAAGGCTTGTTTTTAGCGGAAACCTATCACTTTACGGCTGGGAAAAGTGATATTGCGATTTTGCGCCGAGCGCATAATAAGCTGATGACGTACCTGGACGCACAGTGGCAAGAGCGAGATGAGTCTCTACCATTGAAATCCCCCTATCAAGCGTTAACATTAGCCTCCATTATTGAAAAAGAAACCGCTTTAGCAAGTGAGCGTCAGCGTGTCTCTTCCGTGTTTGTGAATCGCTTGAATAAACATATGCGTTTACAAACCGATCCGACGGTGATTTATGGTATGGGCGATAATTACCATGGGAATATCCGTAAGCGCGATCTGCATCGAGCCACACCTTATAATACCTATGTGATTCATGGGCTCCCACCAACACCGATTGCGATGGTTGGGAAAAATGCGATTGATGCAGCGCTGCATCCAGAGAAAAGCGATTATCTCTATTTTGTCGCCAGTGGTGATGGTGGTCATGTTTTCTCTAAAACGTTGACCCAGCATAATCGCGCAGTACGTGCCTATTTAAGAAAATTGAGAAATAAATAATGAACGGTAAATTTATAGTTATCGAAGGTCTTGAAGGGGCTGGTAAAAGTACGGCGATTAATGCTGTAGTTGCAACCCTCAAAGCGTTTCAAGTCGATGATATTGTACGAACACGAGAACCTGGTGGAACGGTGCTGGCGGAAAAAATGCGAGCACTGGTTAAAGAAGAACACGCAGGTGAACAGTTGCAAGATATGACCGAACTACTGCTGATGTATGCGGCACGTGTGCAATTAGTCGAGAATGTTATTAAACCAGCTTTGTTAAAAGGGCAGTGGGTGGTTGGTGATCGCCACGACTTATCTTCTCAGGCTTATCAAGGCGGGGGCCGCCAAATCGATGCAGCAACGATGGCAAACTTGAAGCGGACTACATTGGGAGAGTTTAAACCGGATCTGACATTGTACTTGGATATTGACCCGCGGGTGGGGTTAGAGCGTGCCCGTGGCCGTGGTGATTTAGACCGTATTGAGAAAATGGATATCGGCTTTTTTGAACGTACTCGTGAGCGTTACCAAGCGTTAGCTGCGCAAGACAGTTCAGTGGTAACAATCGATGCCGAGCAAGGGATAGATGCCGTTGCTCATGATATCCAAGTTGCATTGACGCATTGGTTTTCCGCTCAGTAAAAATGGGGACAAATATGGCAACGAGCTCTCCGTGGTTAACCCAAGCTTGGCAAGATTGGCAGGCCCGTCTGCAAGCGAATACGTTTTCGCATGCAACTTTGGTTCATAGTCAGCAAGACCTTGGTATTTACTCACTCGCCCACTGGTTTGGGCAAGCATTGATGTGTACGACTTCACAAACCGAACCCTGTGGTTTTTGTCATGGCTGTGACTTAATGCGTTCTGGAAATCACCCTGATTATCACGTGGTGAGGCCAGAAAAAGAAGGTAAATCGATTACGGTTGAACAGATCCGGGCGTGTAATCGTTGGGCACAAGCGTCATCGCAGATGTCTGGCTATCGAATGATCATTATTGAACCCGCTGATGCAATGAATGAGTCGGCAGCCAATGCATTACTCAAAACATTAGAAGAGCCATCCTCACATTGTGTGTTTGTGTTATTGACACAACATATGAATCATTTGCTACCAACGATTATTAGTCGTTGTCAGGTGCTGTCTATCGCTACGCCGTCTCCGCAAGTGATAACGGAATGGCTTAAGCAACAAACGCAACGAGATATTCCTGTCTATGCGGCGCATTTGAATGGTAATTCACCGATCCAGACTCAATCGTTTATTGAGTCGAAAGGTATAGAAGAGTACGCTAATATTGAAGCGGCATTTTTACGTGCTGCAGCGGATGATATCACTGGTGTGACTGAGTGTGCGAGCTTAGTCGCTTCCTCACCACTTGTACGATTACAGTGGTTATGGTTTTTAGTCAGTGATGCGCAAAAAGTGCATTTTGGCCTCACTCAACCCGAGTGTGTCCCCGGCGCTAAGTCGCTGTCACAGGTGTTATCCTATGATCAGTTATACCGCTGCGGACAAACCATTATCAAGTTGATAGAGCAACTACGCGAGTTTACTGGATTAAACTCAGAGCTTCTTATCATGGATTGGCTAATGAATATTAATGAGGACACATGTTTGTAGATTCCCACTGCCATTTAGACAGGCTCAATTATGACGATTTGCATAGCGGAATAGAGCAAGTACTGGCCAATGCAGAGCGCGTCAATGTGCAAGAATTTCTTTCCGTAAATTGTACTATGGACACGTTTCCGGCGATGTTGGAGATGATTAACCATCATGCCAATGTGCACGCCTCATGTGGCGTCCATCCCTTGGATGTGAACAGTGCATTTTCAATGGAAACGTTTCGTGAATACGCCAAGCACGACAAGGTGGTCGCGATTGGTGAAACTGGGTTAGACTATCATTATCAACCTGAGACGGCGGAATTACAAAAACAACGTTTTAAGCAGCAAGTAGAGTTAGCCGTTGAGCTAAATAAGCCTTTAATTATCCATACTCGCAATGCAAGACAAGACACGTTGGATATTTTACGTGAGGGCGGTGCAGAGCGTTGTGGCGGTGTCATTCATTGCTTTACCGAAGATTTAGCGTTTGCTCAAGCTGCAATGGAGCTAGGATTCTATATTTCGATTTCTGGTATTGTGACGTTTAAGGGCGCTACTGACTTACAAGAAGTGGTAAAAGAACTGCCTTTAGACCGTTTACTCATTGAGACCGACTCACCTTATTTGGCTCCAGTGCCGTATAGAGGTAAAGAAAATCAGCCCGCTTATGTGGTTGAAGTCGCGACGTACATCGCACAGCTTAAAGGTATCACTGTTGCGGAAGTGGCACAGCAAACCACACAGAACTTTAAAGATTTATTCATTCGTTAAGCGATATTAAGGGAAAAAACACCACAGCATTTTTGTTTATGCTCGCTCGTTTTTCTCTTTGATAACAAATGTCCGGCTTATATTGATGTCTTTTTCAGCATTTTATTTTAAAAAAATGCGCGTACACGAAAATAGCCTATTATTTGTACATCTGATTTACTTATTTTGAAAGGTGAATTAAATATGTGTAAAAATAGTGGCTTATCGTATATTAGTGTGATTTTTGTTCAGTTCTTAGTGTGATCTGTTTATTACTTTAGAACTTAATTTAATTCGTTACTAGAAACTTTGAGGCGCATCAAGATATATTTAGAGCCGGAAAATATAATGCAAGTGCATGACACAATTCCTTTGAGACTAGCATCTTAAGGCTGCGGGGGTGTGCCGCTAGTTACTCAAAATATTCTAATAACTCACTCAGGAGCATTTACTCATGAAAAGTTTCTTTAGTAAACTTTCTCAATCCATCATGCTACCGATAGCGCTGCTTCCAGCTGCCGGTATTATGTTAGGGATTGGTGGTAGTTTTACCAACGCACAGATGGTAGACGCCTACAACATTGAAATTCTACAACCAGGAACCGTTCTAAACAGTTTCCTACAAGTTATGACAGCAGCAGGCGATATTGTTTTCGCTAACTTACCTGTTATGTTTGCATTGGCAATTGCGATTGGTTTTGCTAAAGCAGAGAAAGGTGCCGCCGCATTGGCCGCATTGATTTCTTACTTGGTAATGAACGTTGCTATTGCAAAAACGTTAGTTGTGGGCGGCATGTTAGATGCCAGCACAAATACCGTTGTGCTAATGGGCGAACACTACTCTGGTATTCTTGCCAACACACTGGGTATTAGCAACACGCTAAGTATGGGTGTATTTGGTGGTTTGATCTCAGGTGCGATTACGGTTGTATTACATAACCGCTACCATGATGCAAAACTTCCTGACTACCTAGGCTTCTTTGGTGGGGCACGTTACGTACCTATCATTAGTGCTTTCGCAGCTTTATTCTACGGCATCGTTCTTACGTTTATTTGGCCATTTTTTGGTGCTGCTTTTGGTGCAATCGGTATGGCGTTGGGCGAACTTCGCGCGTCAGGCCTTGGTTACATCGCCTCGTTTATCTTCGGTATCATTGAACGTTCATTGATCCCTGTTGGTCTTCACCATGTATTCTACTTGCCATTATGGCAGACAGAAATTGGTGGTACGGCGAATATCGCGGGTGAAGTGGTAAAAGGTACACAAAATATCTTTTTCGCGTCTTTAGCGACTGGCGATTTCTCTCAGTTCTCATCAACGAACTTTATGACGGGTAAATTCCCATTCATGATGTTTGGTTTGCCAGCGGCTGCTTATGCAATGTATACCGTTGTTGACCCAGAAAACCGCAAAGCGGCAGGTGGTCTTCTATTCTCTGTTGCACTGACGGCGTTCTTGACAGGTATTACAGAACCGATTGAATTTACATTCTTGTTCCTATCACCTGCATTGTACTACTTCTTGCACGTGCCATTGGCGGGGCTTTCTTTCCTACTAATGGATGTGCTGGGTGTGAAAGTTGGTATGACCTTCTCTGGTGGTTTCATTGATTTCTCACTATTTGGTGTCTTGCCTGGCCTAACAGGTGTTGATAACCATTGGTACTACATCCCTATCGTTGGTGTTGCTTACGCATTTATCTACTTCTTCTTGTTCCGCTGGTACATTCTGAAGTTTGATATTAAAACTCCAGGTCGTAAGGGCAGTGCCGTTGCCGTGGTATCTAAGCAAGATTACCGTGATGCGAAATCGGGTAGTTCAGCTGGCGATGATGGCAAGGCTGCACAAATGATTGAAGCACTCGGTGGGCAAGATAACATTGTTGATGTTGATGCGTGTATTACACGTCTACGTATTACCGTGAAAGATGCCAACATTGTGAAAGAAAATGATTACTGGACCACGCAATTAGGTGCTCGAGGCCTAGTGAAAGTGGGTGATACTGGTATTCAAGCGATTTACGGTGCTCAAGCAGCAACGTATAAAGCACAAATCAACGCGCAATTAGGTCGCTAATGAGCGTTAAGGAAAAATTTAAGCGCACTGGGGCATTCGTGATTGATTTTTCGATTGTCAAAATGTTTGCTCAAGTCCTCATCGGTGGCGTGTATTACGCCATCATGGGCTTTAGCTCAAAACATCAGACAGGCGGTTTGATTTCATTAAACAGTGATGCTGCTTTGCCGATTTTATTGGCATTAAGTGTGCTTATTTTGGTCCTCTTTATTGGTATTTATGTTGGGTATCATTGGGTGTGTTATCGTTTTCTTGGCAACTCACTCGCCCGCTTTTTTATGCGAGCGAACGTTGTATCACGAGTCGATGGCAACCCATTAGATAAGCGCACCTATTTTGAGCGTGAGTTTTATAAAATTAGCTTATGTGTCGGCACTATGGGTCTGTATGCTCTGTACAGTGGTGCACAGTATTATTCGACCGGTAATGCGCCTTATCATGACAATCGTTGTTCAGCGCGAGTTGACATCGATTAGACCTAAGTAATACCCGTAAAGCAAAAGCCAACGCCTAGCGTTGGCTTTTTTGTGTCTGAAAGGGAGGGCTCACCACTAAGCCATGGAATGGATTTACAGAGGTATTACTTATTAATGACAACCTTACAGGCTTGACTGAGTACATTGTGCACTTCTCATGTAGGATTCATATAGGTCAAAAAAATGATAAAAGCAGTCGGGATTGGTTTTATAAGTGTCATGTGCTGTGTCACTCAAGCGTTTGCTGCACCTGCAAATCAAAAGGATGTTTCTGCAAACACAAATCAACACAGTTTAGCGGCAGGTATCGCTATCGATCAGCAGCTCAGCGCAGTGTTAAGCGTCGATAATACTTACCGATTTACCGTGGGAAATAAGGGTGGCGCTGTCGATTACATTTTTAAACGTGGGCAATTTGAAAACTTGAGAGCACCCTTGAGCTGGTATGTCGGTGGCGGTGCATGGTCGCAATGGGATCATGATGAATATGGCGCGCGTTTACCCGTTGGTGTGAGCTATCCCGCAACGCGTCGCTTGGAAATGTACGCCCAAGTGCACCCAGAGCTTGATTTGCATGATGACCCAGAGTTACAGCTTGGCGCGGCATTAGGAGTGAAATACCACTTTTAAGCGGTAGAAGTGACAAATAAAAAACGCCAGAGTGAGACTCTGGCGTTTGGTGTTGCTAAACTAGGTAAATTACTTCTTCATGGCTTTGCTAACACAGATAGCCGCGCCGCCCCAAGTAATACCAAGTCCGATAATCATCATGATAATAGCGCCAGTTGTCATACGTTGGCTCCTTGTGCCGATTTTTTACTATTTACGTTAATGATAATGCCGACAGCGAGTAGTAGTGCAATCATAGCCCAACCTAAATTGAGGTTGTAACCGCCGTAACCATCGGTTAATAAGGTATCGACTTTATCCACTAGGATAATGATTAACATTGCTGGCGAAATAAACTTCAGGCAGATATCAAACCAAATCGCAATTTTAAAGTCAGACTGTTTATTGGCGTATTCACGTGAATCAGAGACTTTCATCAACCATGTCATTAGTAGTAGCTCAACCAAACAGCTGGCTAGGATACCGATGTTGTTGGCGAAGTGATCGACGAGGTCTAATAGTAACAGACCGCCATTGGTTGCGTAGGCCATAGAGATAATAAACCCAACACCCACTACCCAGTTGGCAGCTTTGCGGCGGCTACAGCCTAGCTTATCAATGATAGAAGATGTGACTGCTTCAACCAGTGAAATGTGTGAGCTCAATCCTGCAACCGTCAAAGCAAAGAAGAACAATGGGCCTAGGATATAAGGGATAGGTAACAAGTTAATGGCTTCAGGAATGGTCACAAATGCTAAGCCAACCCCTGAGCTAACAACATCGGTCACACCTTTATCTTGAGCGTGCGCCATGTAACCTAAAACAGAGAAAATCATAATGCCCGATAGAATTGAGAAACCACAGTTAAGTAGTACTGTCATAAAGGCGTTATTACTGATGTCTGATTTTTCAGGTAAGTAACTTGAATAGGCTAACATGATGGCGAAGCCAATGCTTAGCGTAAAGAAGATTTGACCATAAGCGGCGGCCCAAACTTGAAGATCCCAAATTTTACTAAAATCGGGTTTGAAAAGGTAAGTGACACCTTCCAATGCTCCAGGTAGCGTTATCATACGGGCAATCAAACCAATCACCATAAGGAATAGGATCGGCATCATAATTTTGGAGGCACGTTCAATCCCCGATTTAACACCACCGGCGACGGCTGCATAGGTGACACCCCATGCAATAACCATGGCTAACGCAATACCCCATTGAATACTTCCCAAGTTAGTCGGAGAGTTATCACCGAGCTGTAAGTAATCAGAGAAGAAATAGGCATTAGTATCCGTTCCCCAGCCTTGGGTAAACGACAACCCGAAATAGGAAATCGCCCAACCAATGACAGCGACATAGTAGATGGCAATCACGGCAGCGACGCCCACTTGGAACCAACCGAGCCACTCAAATTTTTTGTTAATAATGGATAGTGTCTTCGGTGCACTGCCACGATGGCGTTGACCCATGCTGAACTCAAGGATCATAAATGGGATGCCTGCGGTTAACATGGCAAAGAGATAAGGAATAAAAAAGGCACCGCCGCCATTTTCATAGGCCATATACGGAAAACGCCAGATGTTTCCCAATCCTACTGCAGACCCAACCGCCGCTAGAATAAATCCAGTGCGTGAGCCCCATTGTTCTCGCTTCATAATGTACTCCTTCATACTCTGAGTAATGAAGCTTCTCAATGTCCTATCAGGACCATCATGGATGTCATTTATTCGGCAAGTTCATACGAATGAATGCTAATCGTCCATGATTTAGCAAAATATTAGTTATATGTTTTCAGCTAATCGAGAGCTCAGAATTTTATGCTAAAATTAATGATGTGTGTTTGCAAAACATGAAATATTCAGCTGTGCATTACCGATAAGCCTACAATTTTATTTTTATTCTGGCAACTGAATGATAAATGTAGTGGTGATGGAATTAACAGTGTTTTATAGTGATTAATTACCACTTAACCAGATATAAATAAGATGTTTTGGTTTTATAGTGGATTTGTTCACTTAATATTTAACTTTTTATAATGTAAAACGCTAAATATTAATAATGTTTTAGTGGTGGCTTTTACAGCAGTTTATACTTGGGTGTTAGTCAATGAAAATTGAGATAATGCAACAAGGCGACTATAACTGTGGGCGCTCCTATAGTAAGGGTGTGCAGAACCTGACGAGTATAAAATGACGAGTAGACGTATTTTTATCGTTTGAGTGCCTCTATAGCAGTGTACAATGAACTTTAAGTGTACAATGAACTTTAAGTGTAAAATGTCTCTCGTTATTACCGTTATTTCCTTTGCAGTATTAATAGGAGCTGGTTTAATAACGATTATGTGATCAATGATTAGGAGTTTGCGAATGGGGCGTAATAGTGGAATCATTTGTCCCACTAGTGAGAATATTGATAACGAACAGTTATCCAGGTTTATCAGTGGAAAAAGTGCGTTGGTAGCTCAAGGTGGTGGTCAACGTGGTATCTTTACTGCCGGCGTATTCGATGCATTTTTGCAAGCCAAATTTGATCCTTTTGATGAGTACTTTGGCACCTCTGCTGGGGCACTTAATTTGTGTCCTTTTATTTGTCGTCAAGAAGGCTTAGGTAAGTCATTTATTGTTGAACTGACGACGAACCCAGAGTTTTTTCATCTTTTTAGCTATATCCGTCGTAAGCAATATATGAACTTGGACTGGGCATTTGATCAAATTCAAATTGATCCCTATCGGTTAGATATCGATACTGGGCAAGAGGTATTACGCAGTAAAAATCGCCATGCCTTTGCAGCCGCGACCAATCTGTCTGATTTAGAAGATCATTATTTGCCGATGATGCAAGATGATTGGCGTGCTGTCTTGGCCGCTACCTGTGCGATTCCGCGACTTTACCAAGGGGTAGTACCGCTTAAAGGCTATGACTACGTGGATGGTGGCGTATCCGCGGCTATACCAGTGCAAGAAGCTTGGCGACGTGATGCACGTTTTATTACGGTAATTCGTACTGAATGCGTGGAAGACTCTCTCCAAACACAGTTAGAAAATGATATTGAAAGTCGCAAAGTGGCTTGGTTCAAGGATTCGTTAAATAGCATCCAGTTGCAATGGCAGTCTAAATTACAAGAATGGAAACAAGATTGGCAGGCATTTGTTCAACAGCATAAAGGGAAGGCAAGAGCCCAAGGTTTGAATGTAATGAATGGTGGGCGCTGGATGTTTGGCGCTGATGATATCTATCGCTTAAGCTATTTACTGGGTGATAAGTTTGACTCTGGCTTGGCCGATATGCTGATGGTGCACTACCAGACGTATGGATTGACTCAAGAGTTTTTACAATCACCACCAGACGATACCTTTATTATTCAGATTGCGCCGAGTGAGCCATTGAAATCCAGCTCTTTGATGAGCCGACGAGAAGACTTGATGCATGACTATGAATTAGGTAAAGAGGCGGGAAATCGCTTTATTGCACAATATGAACAAGCGGTATCTCAGTGGTCAACGCGTGCGATTTTAGATCATCTAGACATGCATAATGTGGATCTCAATAAGCTTAGTAAACCTTAGCGATAACAACGGCTAAACAATGATGGTTAAGTCGCATGAGCCTCCTAATTAGGGGGCTCATTTTATTTTTAGAGAGATGTTTACGGCTAACGATAAAGGTTTGTTATTCAAAACATCAGCTGGCTAATGGCGATCTCATTGATGGTTCCGCGTTATAGCACAGGGAGTATGCGCATACAGTTGGTACTGCCTTCTACATTGGTAATATCGCCCTGAGTAATAATCACCAAATCACCAAACTCGAGTAGCCCAGCGTCTTTGAGCTCCGCGAGAGCGTTTTGTGCTAGCTCATGTCCAACTTGTTCTTTACCATCAAAATAAAATGGGGTAACGCCACGATATAGCGCACAGCGATTCAGTGCTGAGTTATTACGCGCAAGCGCAAATATGGGGAAGGTGGTGTTCAATCGTGAGGTCATTAATGCGGTGCGGCCAGATTCAGTGAAAGTGACCATAGCTTGAACCCCATCTAAATGGTTGGCCGCATAAATGGTCGACATGGCAATCGCTTCTTGCTCAGTAGCAAAAGAGCCAGAAATTCGATAGCTCTGACTATTAGATTCGATCATTTTTTCTGCGCCAATACAGACTGCTGCCATCGCTTCAACGGTTTCTATAGGGTATAACCCTGCGGCGGTTTCCCCTGAGAGCATCACAGCATCGGTACCATCTAAGACCGCATTCGCGACATCCATGACCTCTGCTCGGGTTGGCATAGGGTTGGCCATCATTGATTCCATCATTTGTGTCGCGGTAATTACCACCCGATTTAAGTTTTTTGCTCGAGTGATCAATTTCTTTTGCACCGCGATTAATTCTGGATCGCCAATTTCAACCCCTAAATCGCCACGGGCAACCATAATGACATCGGACTCCATAACGATATCATCGATATTTTCATCACATGACACGGTTTCGGCGCGCTCAATTTTGGCAACCATACGCGTTTTTAAACCGGCTTCTTTGGCTAAGCGGCGCGCATACTTCATATCTTCGCCATTACGTGGAAAGGAAATGGCAAGATAGTCGACGTCGATTTCCGCGGCGAGAATGATATCTCGTTTGTCTTTTTCGGTTAACGCATCTGCCGATAAGCCGCCGCCTTTTTTGTTGATGCCTTTATTGTTGGACAATACCCCGCCGACAATAACGGCAGTATGAATTTTTTGTCCTTCAACGTTGAGTACTTTGAGCTGGACACGCCCATCATCGAGCATCAGTAAATCATCACGCTGAACATCTTGCGGTAAACGTTTGTAATCGATCCCAACGGCATAGTCGTCTCCAAGACCCGGAGCCAAATCTGCATCAAGAATAAAACGCTGTCCTTCTTCAAGCTGGATACGGCCGGTTTTAAAAGTCGAAACCCGAATTTTAGGGCCTTGCAGATCCCCTAAAATCGCCACGGTACGTCCAAGCTTTTTGGCAATACTGCGTACCTGTTGGGCACGCAGTTTATGATCTTCTGCGCTACCATGAGAAAAGTTCATGCGTACAACGTTAGCACCAGCCTGAATAATGGCTTCTAGTACGCCTTCTTTGTCCGTTGAGGGACCCAATGTGGTGACAATTTTTGTTCTTCTTTGCGCCGAGGTCATAACCTGCTCCTGATGATGGATGACGATAAGGTAATAAGCGATTTGTGGAATACTGAATGTAAAGTTTGGAAGTGAATCGAGAATTTACCAGTGACATGAGTAGAATTTGCAGGCTGAATCGAAAGATAATGCCAAAAAGTCACTCGGTTTTATGAGCTTACACTATGACATGGCACGCAAACTTCCATATTGTTGCGTGATACGAGTCACGGCTAATCATCAAGTGGCTTCACAATTACTTCACAAAGTAAAAAAATTACATAGTTTTTCGTTTCTGGAGTAAATCATGTACATGGCCCAACCCGGACACATTGACCATATCAAGCAGGTGAATGCTGGCCGTGTGTATAAATTGATCGATCAAAAAGGTCCTATTTCTCGAATTGATCTGTCGAAGGAGAGCGCACTAGCGCCAGCCAGTATCACCAAAATTACTCGTGAGCTTATTGATGCCCACTTAGTCCATGAAACGACGGTTCAAGAGGCTACGTCCCGTGGTCGTCCAGCGATTGGTTTGCAAACGTTAAATGAAGGGTGGCAATTTCTTTCGGTGCGTCTTGGTAAGGGATACCTTGTGCTAGCGTTGCATGAGCTTGGTGGGGAGGTATTAGTTGATAATAAATTTGATATCCATGAAACCGATAAAACCGATCTTTTAGCGCGCTTATTGTATGAGATAAAGTATTTCTTTGATACCTATGCTGGGTTACTTGGGCGTGTGACTAGCATTGCGGTCACCGTTCCAGGGTTTGTGAATGCAGAAGAGGGAATTATTCTGCGTATCCCTCATACTGGTATTCGTGACTTGCCAATCGGTGAGGCTATCTATAACGCGACAGGATTGCCCGTTTTTGTCGCCAATGACACACGCGCTTGGGCCTTAGCAGAGCGTTTATTTGGTCATGCTCAAGATGTCGATAATTCTGTCCTAGTGTCTATTCATCATGGTGTGGAAGCGGGCATTATTGTTGATGGGCATATTGTTCAAGGACGTAAAGGTCATATTGGGGATTTAAGCCATATTCAAATCGATCCTTATGGAAAGCGTTGTGAGTGTGGTAATATCGGCTGCTTAGAAACGGTTGCAACCTCACAAGCCATTCAAAATTATGTAAAAAATAGTTTGTCACAAGGTAGTGCCTCGACACTTGCTGAGTGTAATGAGTTAACCATTGAAGCCATTTGTGATGCGGCTGCTCACGGTGATGAAGTGGCGGTTGATGCTATAGAGCATTTAGGTCGTTACTTGGGTTCTGCACTGTCGATTATTGTCAATGTATTTAATCCAGAGCGCATTTTAATTGGTGGAGTGATTAATCAAGCCAAAGAGGTGTTATACCCGGTATTAATGCAAAGCATTGAACAGCAAACGTACCCAGGATACCAAGATGATTTACAGCTTGCTGAATCCCGTTTCTACAAACAAGCAACGATGCCAGGTGCTGCGTTAATTAAGCAGGCGCTTTATGATGGTGTATTGTTGATGAAAGTGGTGGAGGGCTAACGCTACTCCATCTCTTGAGAATTAAGCGACAACTCATGTTTACATTTTCGTCATCTGGTTATAATGTTATTGATGATCATCCATAGTTAGGAATCCCTATGTCAGGCGTTTTAAATACGGTCGATGCGCGTACCAATCTTGTTGGTGAAAACCGCTTAGAGCTCTTGTTATTTAGTTTACACAGTAGCCAATACTTTGCGATTAATGTGTTTAAAGTCAAAGAAGTGATCAAAGTACCGGCATTGACTAAGTTACCAGGCTCTCATATGCATGTTACAGGTGTTGCTTCTTTAAGGGGTGAGTCTGTACCTGTCATCGACTTGCGCAGCGCTATCGGGTTTCCGCCTCCACGCCAAGAAACAACCGAGCACAATCTTATCATCACTGAATATAACCGGTCGGTGCAAGGCTTTTTGGTTGGTCAGGTTCGTCATATTATTAATACGACGTGGAGTGATATTCAGCCGCCGCCTAGAACAACAGGACGTTCCACGTATTTAACTGCCATCACTCATCTCAAAGACAAAGAACGTTCGCATATCGTTGAGATCATCGATGTGGAAAAAGTGCTCGCCGAGATCATCGATTATGATGTGTCGATTTCAGAAGAGGTGCTCGATAGAGACTTATTAGGGCATATGAACGGCCGTCGTGTTTTAATTGTTGATGACTCATCTACGGCACGTAACCAAGTTAAAGGAACGCTATCTCAGCTTGGTCTTGAGATCATAGAATGTCGTGATGGTTTAGAAGCGTTAACGTTATTACAATCTTGGTGTGATGCTGGCAAGAATATTCATGATGAATTATTAATGTTGATTACCGATGCCGAGATGCCAGAAATGGATGGGTATCGTCTAACGCGTGAAATTCGCCAAGATAAACGTATGCATGATCTGCACATCACTCTTAATACATCCCTCAGTGGTAGTTTTAACGATGCAATGGTCGAGAAAGTAGGCTGTAATCGTTTTATTTCTAAATTCCAGCCTGATTTACTGGTTGAAGTGGCGCAAGAGCGTTTACGAGAAGTTTTATAACCTGTTGGTGTTGTAGAGTTTTAGTTGAAAGCGCGATATTCGCGCTTTTTTTATTCCTTTCATTGTTTCCACACTGCTCGGGCGCTTCTACTGTTTTTCCTATCTTGCGTATTTAATTCATGGTAAACATAAACTTGTTGAATTTAATCATGATTAAATCTAAACAATAACGGACTAGACCATCACAGTGATGGATAATTAAGAGGGAATAGGATGAATCTATTAAGAGTAAAAGATCATGTGTTAGAAGATTTTATGGCGCTTGAGCTCGTGACGCCACGACTACGCTTAGTTCCTGTGTCAGCTGTTTTCGCAACGGCTATTTTACGAGAGTTCAGCCCTGAAATTACTCAATATATGACGCCCGATACACCCCAAAAACTGTCTGATGTGTCTAGTTTTGTCGAAGACTCGGTCGCGGATATGCAAGCAGGAAAAGAGATCATGTTGGCAATAACTGATGTAAGGACGCATGATTTTATTGGAATTTGTTGCTGCGCAGCCAAAGATGCTCCACACACACCAGAGTTGGGGGTTTGGGTGAAAAAATCCGCTCATGGTAAAAAATTTGGTTTGGAAAGTGTCACCACTTTGGTGAGTTGGGCAAAAGAAAACCTTAATTACGATTTTCTTATTTATCCGGTAGATCGCGCTAATATTGCGAGTCGTAAAATACCAGAGGCTTTAGGTGGTGAAATAGTGGCAGAAAAACCACTTGAGACGCAATCAGGTATTCCTTTAGATGGATTAATATATAAAATCCATTGATATAAGCAGGTCTTGTTATTTCTTTGTCAAATTTGTCAGGCTTTAGACATGAATGAATATTAAGCAAGACAATTTAAAATTTCGTTAATACAATGATAAACAAAGCATTAGTAATATTATTTAAATGTTTACTGTTGCTTTACTGATGGTAAATCAGTCAATGTGTTGCTACTTATCCAAGCAAAATTGTTTAGGCAAGCTATTCTAATTATTACACTTACCCCAAAAAATTGATTAGGAACGAAGATATGGATTTAATTCGAATTTTATGTTCTGTGCTATTACCACCATTAGGTGTTTTTCTACAAGTTGGTATTGGGGGAGCTTTTTGGCTCAATATTCTTCTCACCATTCTTGGGTATATTCCGGGTATTATTCATGCTGTTTGGGTTATCGCGAAGCGTTAAAATCAAGCGATATCGACAGCCTCTCGGCGATTATCATAAAAAGCCCAGCTCATGTGAGCTGGGCTTTTGCGTTCATACATAATACGTAACTTATACGATAATGACGCACTCAATGCTGATTAAATTGATGGTGGCGCAACGTAGTGTCACGCCACAAAACGTCAGCGAGGGACGACATTAATAACCGATAGCGGCCCCTTGTGGACGACGAGCGTCATTGGCGCCGTAAAGGTATCCTTCGCGAACTTTACCAGAGACAGCAGAGTCACTAACGTTCGAAGCTTTCTCTTGCTTAATCACACTTGGTAAGCCAACCATAATAGCCTCGGCGGCGCCCCATGGTTTTTTCTCAACCATTTTATAGCCGCGTTGTTTGAGAATCTTCAGGGTATCAGGGGAGATGCCTCGGGTCTCATAAAGCACGACGTCAGGTAGCCATTGCTGGTGGATACGCGGCGCATTGACCGCCTCTTGCAAGGTCATACCGTAATCAATGACATTCATGACGGTATTCAAAGTAATCGTAATGATTAAAGATCCGCCCGGAGAGCCAACGACCATAAAGGTTTTGCCGTCTTTAGTCACAATCGTCGGAGACATCGATGACAGTGGGCGTTTACCTGGGGCAATGGCATTGGCTTTACCTTGGACTAAACCAAACATGTTGGTCGCACCCACTTTCGATGTGAAGTCATCCATTTCATCATTCATCCAAAAACCATAGCCGGGTGCCATAACACCAGAACCAAAGCGGCCGTTAATGGTATAGGTGGTGGAGACAGCGTTGCCCGCTTTATCGATGACAGAATAATGCGTGGTTTGTGGTTTTTCATGGGGAGGCACGCCTGCTGCGAGCTCTTTTGAGGGCGTTGCGTTAACCGGATCGATCTGTTGACGAATGGTTTTCGCATACTCTTTACTGAGTAGCTTTTTCATTGGAATATTCACAAAGTCAGGATCGCCCAATAGACTATTCCGGTCAACGAAAGCATGACGCATTGCTTCCGCGGTGTAGTGAATCGCATCCGCTGAGCCATACCCCATAGAGGATAAATCATAACCTTCAAGGATATTGAGAATCTCACACATCGTGGTTCCACCAGAGCTTGGTGGTGGCGCAGAGATGAAATCGTAGCCACGATAAGAACAGGTCACGGGCTTACGATCTTTGGCTTCATAATTGGCAAAATCTTTGGCCGTGAGGTAGCCGCCGTTGGCTTTAGAAGCTTTTTCTATCGCGTTTGGAATATCGCCTTTATAAAATGCATCTGGTCCTTTTTTGGCAATGCTTTCGAGGGTGTCAGCAAGTGCGGTTTGTACTAAGCGATCACCGGGTTGTAGCGGACTGCCATCTGGACGTAAAAAGATTTTCGCGGCCTGCTTGTCACTGCGTATTTTCTTTAAGCTGGTATCGATGACATCGGTATCCCCGCGAGTCAAAATAAACCCTTCACGTGCCAATTTGATGGCTGGAGCCATAAGCTGTGCTCGGGAGAGTTTGCCTGACCCATATTCTTGCAAAGCTTTTTCCATACCACGCACCGTACCAGGTACACCGACTGCACCCCAGCCTAATAAACTCGCATGGGGGATAAGGTCCCCTTTATCGTCTTGGTACATTTTGGCACTGGCGGCGGCTGGCGCCATTTCACGAAAATCAATGAAATGATCCGAGCCATCGGCCATGTGAAGCGTCATAAACCCGCCACCGCCAATGTTGCCGCAACATGGGTTGACCACTGCTTGTGCATAACCGACCGCAACGGCAGCATCCACCGCATTGCCACCCATTTTTAAAATGTCGATGCCTGCTTGTGAGGCAAAACGTTGTGAGGAAACGACCATACCATTTTTCGCTTCTACTGCGGGCAAGGTCGCAGCGACCGCCACGTGTGATAGCAAAGGGGTCGCCAGGGCGGTCAGTGTTAAGGCTCCTGAAAGGAGAAGTTTTTTATAGTCCATGATGTCTTCCGTAAATATCATAGAACTCAATCTCAGGTTGAGAACAAGTTACTACTAACAAAAAATCGGCGTGTAATCAGTGTGACATCCACGTCGAAAGTGAGCGAGTTAGCATTATTATGCTGTCAAGAAAATAAGCGTAACACACCGTATTTATTGAATAATTAGCTAATCTATCAGTGTGTTAGAATAACCTTATGTGGCTTGTTCGACTAGCTCTATTTAAAAAATCTGTAGAAATAATGTCCGAGTTTAGAGTCAATTCATAAAATGCAGATAAAGTGAAAATGGTTGGTGTGGTTATTTTTTCATCGGGTATCTCTTGCATTTGCTAATATAAGCCCAATGTTTATAGATAACCTAGTCAATAAGATAATTTTGATGGGATAAAAATTCGCTAATTTAGTGTCATCGCTTTCACAATGCCCTGTAATGACAGCGCATGTTACTGGCTATATGAATGACGCTAACAGCACACTCAATCAACAAGAGGACGCTTATATGAAAGCCATGACCTTGAAGCAACCCGGTGGCCTTGACCAAATCACACTCAGTGAACTGCCTGATCCTGGTCAGCCCGGAGAAGGGGAAATTCGTGTTGCGATCAAAGCAAGCTCACTCAATTATCATGATCTATTAGTGGCGCAAGGCGTCGCGCCCACAGAAGCCGATCGCATTTTAATGTCTGACGGTGCCGGTGTGGTTGAAGCAATCGGTGAAGGCGTTCACGAGTTTGCCGTTGGTGACTCGGTTGTGTCGACCTTTTTCCCTAACTGGACGGCGGGACAGCCATTTACAGGCGTAGGGCACTTTGCGGCAACGCCTGGTGATGGCGCTCCAGGTATGGCAGCGCAAGTGGTAGTGAGACCGGTTAATGCGTTTACTAAAGCGCCACAAGGTTGGAGCCATGAAGAAAGTGCTACCATTACTACTGCGGCATTAACTGCGTGGCGAGCATTGGTTGTTGACGGCCAATTAAAAGCTGGCGAAACGGTATTAACGTTAGGGACTGGCGGTGTCTCAATTGCGGCAATTCAACTTGCTAAAGCCATGGGCGCGCGCGTTATCGCCACTTCCTCTTCTGATGAGAAGCTAGAGAAGGTGAAAGCGCTTGGGGCAGATGAAGTCATTAACTACAAAACGCACCCAGAATGGGCGCAAGAAGTGTTAACACTGACGCAAGGCGAGGGCGTTGATCACGTCGTTGAAGTTGGTGGTCCCGGTACATTAGCGCAATCGATCCAGTCGATTAAAGTCGGAGGACATATTGCGTTGATCGGTGTACTCACTGGCGTACAAGGGGATGTGCCAACAGCTGTACTTATGGCAAAACAAGCTCGCTTGCAAGGCTTAATTGTGGCAAGCCGTCGCGACCAGCAAGAATTTATTGCTGCACTTGAAGCCAATGACATACGTCCTGTGATTGATACTACCATGCCGTTTGAGCAGTTAAGCGAAGCATTTGACTATCAAAAATCTGGTCAGCACTTCGGTAAGATTTGTGTAACGTGGTAAATGAGAGTGCTCATCTGTAACTGGGACTTAGTGCGCACATTGTTTGTATAAACTGACTCCCCGTCAATAAAAAAAGCTAAAGTTGCTTTGTGGCAGCTTTAGCTTTTTTATGTTTAAGCCATACTTATGAAAGGCGTTATCGCTTAAACTGACGTTGTGATTAAACTGATAGTCACACCATTTTAACGCAATGCCATTGACAGTCATGACGACGGATAACCATCATCTAACCTACAGTTGCCAAACTTACGCATTATGAAAAATAATCACTCAAAATATCATACTCTCCGTGTCATTCTAGGCGATCAACTGAACGCCGCTCATTCTTGGTTTAAAACGCAAGATGATGGTATCGTCTATTTGATCGCCGAGCTCCACCCAGAAGCCACTTATGTCAAACACCATATTCAAAAGCTTTGCGCGTTTTTTGTTGCGATGGAGCGTTTTGCCCACGCACTAAAAAACAATGGACGTGAAGTGTGTTACCTAACGCTGGATGATACTCAGCAGCAAAGCTTACAAGAGGTGATTTTAAATGTTGCAACCCAGTACAACGTTGAGTATGTAGAACTACAGCGTCCTGATGAGTATCGTGTTTTACAGCAATATGAGCAGCTTATCTCCAGACACTCGATTCCGCAAATCAGCATGGTAGAGAGTGAACATTTCTTGTTACCTTTCAGTGATATCCCCGACTTTTTCCAAGCGAAAAGCACTGTTCGCATGGAGCCGTTCTATCGTAAAATGCGCCAGCGTTTCAATATTTTGATGGATGATGATAATAAGCCGGAAGGTGGGCAATGGAACTACGATATTGCCAACCGCAATAAAATCAAAGCGCAAGATCGCGCTGATATTCCCGAGCCATTATGTTTTCAACATGATGTGTCTCATGTGCTAGAACGTATTCACCGCCATGATATAACCTGCTTTGGAAAAGAAGAGGCTTATTTACTATGGCCGGTCACCAGACAAGACGCTCTCAATTTACTGGCTTTTTTTTGTGAACATTTATTGCCGAACTTTGGGCGTTTTCAAGATGCCATGACGCATAAAACGCCTCACAGTTGGAGCTTGTATCATTCGCGGCTGTCGTTTGCTCTCAACGCAAAATTCATCACTCCAATGCATGTTATCCAATCGGCCTTAGCGGCGTACCAAAAAAATGAGGCTATCGACATTGCTCAAGTGGAAGGCTTTGTGCGACAAATTCTTGGTTGGCGTGAATATGTACGCGGCATGTACTGGATTAATATGCCGGATTATGAACAACAAAATGCTCTCAATGCCACGCGAGATTTACCTCATTATTTCTGGAGTGGCAAAACCAACATGAAATGCCTGGCCAGTGCGATTGGACAATCGCTCGATTATGCTTACGCACATCATATTCAGCGTCTGATGGTGACAGGGAATTTCTGCATGTTGACGGAAATTGAACCACCGCAAGTCGATGAATGGTATCTAGGCATTTACGTGGATGCTTTACAATGGGTAGAGTTACCCAATACACGAGGCATGAGCCAATTTGCCGACGGTGGTTGGATTGCCTCCAAACCTTATGCAGCCAGTGGAAACTATATACAGAAAATGAGTGACTACTGCGGGGATTGCCATTACCAAGTCAAAGAGAAAAGCAGTGCGGAGTCGTGCCCATTGAACAGTTTATACTGGCACTTTATGGTGAAACATCGCGAGCGCCTGTCGAAAAATCATCGCATTGGTATGATTTATGGCAACTGGGACAAACAAAGCGATGACCAAAAGCAAGCAGTCTTAGCAAGAGCCGAATGGTGTTTGCAAAACATTGATACGCTTTAACTTTAGTACGATATCAGCATAGATGAAGACGCATGCGAAGAATGTGCATGAGGGTCAGAAGTGAATAAAAAAGCCGCTTGGTATATCACCAAGCGGCTGACTATCATCGGCGGATTAAAGACGATGTAAAACGATTACAGGACAGTAAGCGTTACGTCGATGTTGCCACGAGTTGCATTTGAGTATGGGCAAACTTCGTGCGCTTTATCAACAAGTTGTTGAACAAGTTCTTTATCTAGTTCAGGCACATCAATGCGTAGTTCGACCGTAATACCAAAGCCTGTGTCTGTTGGGCCAATGCCAACCAAGCCTTCGATAGTCGTGGCTTCAGGGATGGTGACTTTTTGTTGTGATGCGACTAATTTTAGGGCGCCAGTAAAACAAGCGGCATAGCCTGCTGCGAAAAGCTGTTCAGGGTTAGTACCTTCACCACCTGGGCCACCCAGTGCTTTGGGTGCAGTCAATTTAAGATCAATGGCTCCATCATCGGCTGTAGCATGACCATCGCGGCCACCGTTAACTTTTGCTTGAGCTGTGTAGAGAACTTTATCTAAAGACATAGTATTACTCCGTTGTTTTCAAAAAATTGACGATTCGTACCGACAATGTGTGGCCTTACTCGTAAAACTTTGTGAGTAAACGTGTAAGGCTAAGGCGCGAATATCATGAAAGGCGCTCTTGTCACCTGATGTCAATAACCATAGCAGTCGATGTTATTACTTGCAAGCAATTTAATTGTGCGCAATGTAAATGTAAAGAGAAACGATAAAAACAAAACACCAAAGATGAATGGAGCTTGCCAGCAACGCGTCTGTCGGGCACCATTTTCCGAGAAGGTTTAGGCGAGTACTTGCATAGGCGACAGTATGACGTAATACAACGCGTAGTATGTGGGTAACGGTGAATTGCGCGATGTCCGGTAGTCATCGCGATTAAGCCGCTGTTCGTGACAAACATGAGTGATATAGAGACAACCAGCCGATAGGCGTTATTCATTATCTGTGCATTATTGACTTTTTATAGTAAGGAATCGTTGTGAAAAAATACTTGGCGACCATGCTCGCTTTCTTATTCAGTACGCAAGCAAATGCCAATTCCCACCTCAGCTACGCGCAACGTTTTCATCATCATTCTCATATACTCGATGAGCGTCGCGACTACAGTGTGCATTTACCCGCAAATTATGCTGAGCACCCGGGTCAACACTATCCGGTCGTGTACTTATTAGATGGGGAAAGCCGAATGTTACAAGTGGCCGGCATTGTGGAAGCATTTCAAAGTAAGTTGAGTGCGCAGACCCCAGAGATGATCATTGTGGGTATTCATAATACAGATCGTATGCGTGATTACACGCCGACTCACTATGAAAAACTCCCCAACGGTGAGCAAGCTCCTTGGCGTGAACACACCGGTGGCGGGCGACGGTTTATTGATTATATGACTCAAGAGCTTATGCCGATCATTGATAAAAACTACCGTACGGCAAAACCCAATGTGTTGATTGGACACTCTCTAGGCGGGCTGCTGACTCTAGATGCCTTGGCAGCACATGATGATTTTTTTCAAGGGTTTATCGCAATCGATCCAAGCTTATGGTTTGATTATCCCAATTATTACCAACGCCTAGTTGGGGAGCTCAATAAGCCGTTTACTGCTCCGGCTGCTTTATATTTGGCGATCGCCAATAATCCATTTACACCATCGCTAGGGCGAGACTCTTCACATCGTGATCGGTTACTAGCATTGAAGTCTCTTGTTGAGCCAAAGAAAGGCGGAGATTTCTTAATGCATAGCGAATATTTTGAGCAGGCTGATCATCATTCTGTGTATCATTTGGCCGTTTATCAAGGGCTGCAGTGGATATTTGCAGGTTACTCGATTCCGACCGACCCTCAAATATTACAGCTAAAGACGGTAAAAGCGCGTTATCAAGCACTGAATCAGCGTCTTGGCAGCCAATTAACGCCGCCTTACGCTATGCTAGAGGCGCTTGAGAAAAAAGCGAAACATTGGCCGACAATGCAACTTTCAACCACTGAAATACAAGCGATTAAACAGTACTTTTATCCATCCACACATCGTGATTAAACGGTATTGACGCGTGCTGCTTTTTGAATGGTGTAAGGAGAGAAGCTGATGTTTGATTAAAGTGAGCACTGTGACATGAGGCGATACCTGGATAAATTGCCAGTTACCGCCCGATAAGGGCGGTATCGTGATTTATGCGCAGCATTTTTTATATTTTTTCCCGCTACCACAAACACATGGCTCATTTCTGTTCGGCGTTTTTTCAAATGTGGTGGTGGTCGGTTTGTTTAATAAGGTATCGAGCTCAAGCGTGTTTTCTTGTTGAGATGCATCAACAATAATATGAGTAATAATGGCATGCTCTTGCGCAATCACGTCGATTTCCGCTTTACGTTCGTCAGAGGCCACCGTCACAGTGATAGGGGCTTCAGCCGTTCCTGCTTTTACATCACGGTTTACGTTGTAACCGGATTTTACGTGGTTTTTTCTTGTTTCAATACGACCTTTGAAAAACAATTTAGACATGGTGGGGCTCTTTAGTTAGGGAGATAGCGCAAAAGGAGCAGGGATTATACGCGTGATCGTAAAATGATAAAGCGTTATCGTCATTGAAGTGTTGCTTGAAGATAAAAAGAGAGAAACAAGGCGTAGGTATGCGTCGGGAGTTTTATATTTATCCCATAAAATCAATATGATAAAAATAATTTCATCCAGTGTTTCAATGAGGCGTGTTGACATCGTGGCTTGATAAAAAGCGCATGACTGTTAATGCCGATTGAAGAGCACTGTTCACATAGTGCAGGAGACATATCCCACGCTATATTCAACGAACATGTCTCCTCAAGGTGATGACTTTATGATACTTGTCTCTCAGTGCGACTTTTTAGTGATCATGATATTCTTTGCGCCGCCTAAAGGAAGAGTGTGCTGCACGTTAAGCTAGACCGCTCACCATTGGCACTTACGATGTGTAAATCATACTAACAATAAATGGAGTTATTTATGACCCTCCCTATTTTTGTACGTTCTAAATGGATGAAGTTAGGCGTATTGACTGCAAGCGCAGTGCTTTTTGGATGCAGTAATCAACCAGCGCAAAGCGCCGTCGCCGCCGAGACATCGACATGTACGGTCGGTAACCAAATGGCTGAAACCACTCTATATTTTGGCATGAGCCGTCCACATGGGCCTAACATTACGGAGAAAGAGTGGCAAACCTTCGTCGATAAGCAAGTCACGCCACGTTTTCGTAACGGGTTAACCGTATTTAGCGGTAAAGGCCAATGGTTAGGCGCGGATGGCAGTATTGCCAAAGAAGGCAGTCATGCATTAATGCTCATTCATCCGATTCAGTCGGCAGAGAGCGAAAAGAATATTGAAGCGTTGCGTACGCTCTACAAAACGCAATTTAAGCAAGAATCTGTCATGCGAGTCGATGCGACAAAATGTGTGTCGTTTTAACGCGCGATAGCTTGTGAGCATGTCAGCAAAAAAGATGTGAAAGCAATAAAAAAAGCCAACACGCAGTGTTGGCTTTTTGTCGGCCGCGCCTAATTGTTACAGCACCAAGCCTGCTATGGCCGCAGAGAGTAAGCTGACTAGGGTGGAACCATAGACGAGGCGGAAACCGAAACGAGAAACCACGTTACTTTGTTTTTCATCCACGCCTTTGATGGCACCGGCAACAATCCCAATCGAGGCAAAGTTGGCAAAAGAGACGAGAAAGACGGATAAAATACCTAGGCTACGCGGGGCAAATTGCTCAGCAATATCTTTGAGTTGCAGCATTGCAACAAACTCGTTGGAAACAAGTTTGGTCGCCATAATACTGCCCGCGTGCAGTGCATCTTGTCCGGAAATACCGATAATCCAAGCTAACGGATAGAAGACATAGCCCATCAATTCTTGGAAACTAATGCCAAACACGGCAGAGAATAGGGCGTTCAATGCTGCAATTAAGGCAATAAAGCCTATCAACATCGCTGCGACGATCATCGCGACACGGAAACCCGCGAGGATATAATCCCCCAACATTTCAAAGAAGCTTTGTTTTTCGTGCAGAGCGCTGAGTTCCGGTTCTGGCTCTTCACTCGCATCATATGGGTTGATGATCAATAACAAAATGAACGTGCTGAACATATTCAAAACCAGTGCTACCACCACATAACGAGGTTCAATCATTGACATGTAAGCCCCGACAATCGACATCGAAACGGTCGACATCGCGGTGGCCGCCATGGTGTACATCCGGCGCGGTGATTGTTGCCCCAAAATACCTTTGTAGGCAATGAAGTTTTCAGATTGACCCAGCAGTAATGAACTTACTGCATTAAAAGATTCGAGTTTGCCCATTCCGTTTATTTTTGATAACACAGTACCCACAATGCGAATAACCCAAGGTAGAATACGGAAATGTTGCAAAATACCAATTAATGCTGAGATAAAAATGATAGGGCATAAGACGTTTAAGAACACATAAGCTAGGCCTTGCTTGCTCATGTTACCGAAGACGAATTCAGTGCCTTGCCCGGCGAATTTCATCAATTCATCGAACAGACCGGCAAATGAAGAAACCGCAACAATGCCAGCTTTTGAGTTCAGTAAGAACCATGCTAACAATATTTCAATGACGACTAACTGAATGATATAACGAATTTTAATCTGTTTACGATCGTAACTAACGATGAGAGCTAGAGCGAAAATCACCACAATAGCTAAGCAAAAATGTAACATGGATTGCATATAAAATTATCCCTAAACTAAACCAGCAAAACCAAAAAATGTGAGTATACCATAGCCTAATTGATAAATAAGACAGGATTGGTTTTTATAAGCCGCGAATGACCGCTAGCCTGCGTCTTGCTTTGAGAGAGCGATATTTCTTTTGTTCTATGACGTTAAACATAACGTTTGCACCGCGTCCGATTAGTTCCATTAAACGACTGGATTTGCTGTTACTGTTTAGACTTAACAGACGTTATGATATAAGCCATACAATGATAAGATTGTGGCCGGTATAACAGAGCCTGTTTCACTTTAAACAAAAAGACTAACTATGAATTTTGATATCAATACACTGCAACACCACCAACTGATCGAAGATGGGCAACTAGAAGGGTGTTACCTCCATCAGCCTGTTCAAGGCAGTCAGCCAAACGATACCGCTGTTTTAGCAGAGCGCCAAGCGCTGGAAAAAATGGGTTATAAAGTCGTACAGGTTCAGGCGAAAGGCGGGACAACCACGTTTGCCGAAGCAATGCAAAAGCTTGCCAAGCAAACAGGTCATTAGTCTGATGAGTGAACGATAGCAATCAAGGCCGTCATTAAGCACACACACGACATATTATCTAAGTCTCAAGTGTGTGTCCTTTTTAATGTTGCCTGTTAATGATGGGTCACATTGTTAGCCACTAAGTTGGTGGTGACAGAGCCGTGGGTAGCCACAAGGCAATCTCAGGCACTAAACATAAAATCAGTGCCGCTGTGCACATGAGGATAAAGAAGGGAAAAGCGGCTTTTGCCACTTGGCCGATTTTCTCTCCGGTTAGTCCTTGTAGCACAAAGAGATTGAATCCCACCGGTGGGGTGATTTGCCCAAGCTCGATTAAGATAACGAGAAATACCCCAAACCAAATCGGATCAAACCCCGCTTGTACCACAATCGGTAGCGTAATGGGCAAACTCATTACGGTAATCGAAATACCATCGAGAAATAACCCTAGCACCACGTAGAAAATGGCTAGAGTAAACAGCAGCCAAGCAGGAGATAAGTCTAAGCTCGCAATGTACTGAGCAAGATCAGAAGGTAGGTGTAAAAAGCCCATCGCGGTCGAGAGTAATGCCGCTGAGACCAATATGCTGCACACCATAGTCGAGCTTAATAATGTTGCCGTTAGCGCGTCTTTAATCATCGCGAAAGTTAGCTGGCGTTCTTTTAATAAAATCAACAAGGTGGCAAAAACACCCACTGCGGCGGCTTCGGACGGGGTGGCAATTCCGGTATAAATTGCCCCCATTACAATCACGATCAAAGAAATGACAGGGAGCAGTAAAGTAATGCTTCTGAGTTTACTGATCGATTGTGTACTGTCTGGTGGGCATAATGACGGGTTGATTAAAGCGCGTGCAATTAAATAGCCAGAGTAAAGCGTGGCAATTAAAACGCCGGGTAAGATGCCAGCCATAAATAGCTTGCTGATTGAAACTTCGGATTGGATACCATAGACGATCATCACCAACGATGGTGGGATAAGTAGCCCTAAACTCCCGGCACCGGCTAATGACCCGATCGATAAACGGCGATCATAGCCGCGTTTTTTAAGTTCAGTGGTGGTAATTTTACCTACAGTCGCGGTTGTCGCCGCACTTGACCCACTGACTGCAGCAAACAGCGCACAACCAAACACATTGGTATGTAAGATCCCGCCGGGGAGCTTTTTCGTCCAAGGCTCTAGGCCCTTAAAAAGCCGATCGGAAATATCAGAACGAAAAATAAGCTCGCCCATTAAAATAAATAAAGGGATAGCTGAGAGCTCCCATGAATTGCCGGCTCGAAAGAGGATCCGGCTCAGAATGACCCCTGAGCGATGAAAGCTCACATCACCAATCACAACTAAAGAAAGCAGGGCGACAATCGCGAGGCCAGAAAAGACCCAAACGCCTAGTCCAAGCACGATAAAAATAAGTGCGATAACGGCGGCGGCAGTGAAGACAATATCCATATCGAATTCCTATTACGTGTGATTAAGTATGCTCAACATGCGGCACACGGCGTGTGGAAACCAGTTGCAGCATTCGCACAAAGAGAGTCAAGCACAGTAAACCAAGACCAACCAACACCATAGATTCGGGGATCCAGAGCGGGGTTTCCGCAATCGATGAGCTGGTGGTGCCACGTTTTAAGCTGCGTAGGGTATTAATGTACCAGTAGTAGGAAATCCAAGTGAACACCACAAACGATAGGGCAGAGACCACGAAATCGAGTATCCAATGAAAACGCTCAGGTAATCGATCGCTCAGGATATTCACCTTAATTAAGCTATTACGCTCTAAACTGTAACCTAGCCCTAAAAACGTGATCGTTGCGACCGCATAACCGACGAATTCATCTAACACATACGTGGATTCACCACATAAGCGTAAAACGATTTCGAGCAAAATATGGCCCAGCACATATACGATTAACAGCATGGCGAGCGCGCCAGACAACTTATTAAGTTGTCTGGACAGTGCAGTAATCAGTCGGATTGGCATTATTGACCGCTCTCAAATTTTTTCATGATCGCTTGGCCGGTTTGGCCGGTGTCTTTTAGCCATGCTTTAAGCGAGGGTTTGGCAGAGGCTTGTAGCCAGCGAATAAACGGTTGAGGAAGGTCTTGGTGAATCGTTACTTTATGCTGAGCGAGCTCTTTATAGTTATGCGCCACACGTTGTTTGACGGTTTTCCAGTTATGCTTATCGGTTAATGCGGCGGCTTTTAGAATCGCTTGTTGATCCGCTTTGGATAAGTCATCAAACTCATCTTTGTTCATGTGTACCATATTGAGCGGGATGGCGTATTGGATAGCGCTGTAGTGATTAAGATGCTCCCAAAATTTACCGCTTGCCCCTGCATCTGCCGAGGTTAGTACGGCTTTAATCCCTCCCGTTGATAGCTGCGGAACCACATCGGCCCAGGATAGCTTAACAGGCTCTGCCCCTGCTTCACGTAAGGTGAGCGTGCCGTTTTTATCATAAGTGCGGATTTTTAAATGCGCTAATTCTTGTTTGTTGGTGACTGGCGTTTTAGACCAAATACCACTGGCAGGCCAAGGTGAGGCGTATAATAAGATCTGATTATTATCGGCAAAAACTTGTTCATAGTAAGGTTTGGTTATTTCATAAAGACGCTTTGCTTGATCTTCATTTTCGACTAAAAAAGGCAGTGATGAGACAAGAAAGAGCGGATCAATCCCCGACATACTACCAGCTAAAGTATCAGCAATTTGTACCGCATCGTCTGCGACGGCGTAAAAGTTATCAGCGGATTTAAAACCCAAGGAGCCACCGGTGTGCAAGGTAATATCCACATCGCCTTTACTTAATTTAGACACTTGGTCAATAAAATATTGATCGCCTTGAGCGTGGATAGACGATGCGTTGTATTCATTGGAGAAATCCAGTTTGGCGGCTGAAAAAGCGGCCGGCGTGTGTAAAAGTACCGCTGAGAGTGCAATAAGTCCGTATTTGCGCATAATATCTTCGTCCTGAAGGTAGAGGTGACTTTTTACTCTATGCGTCTTTTATGCAATGAAGGATTCGTAAAGCGACAAGACATTTATCAGTTACGACAATGTTTTATAAAGATGACGAAAATTTATACGTTCATACTCATAGCAAACGAATAAATCGCGATAACGCCAGTTTTAGTATTCAATCACAATCAAGCTAACAGTATCTCGATAACGATGCATTGAATAAGATAACGAATGTGAATCGGTTTACGGTCTCATTGGCTAAGAGAGCGAGAGTGCCCCCCATGAGCGGGGCAAATGTAGTACGGGTACATATAGGGTTATTCTTTAATATGCAGAGGGTGAAATAGTGGGGTAAGCAACGTACGTGAAGAATGAGAATTGCGCTCTTGTTTCCGTCGTGTCGACGTGTAGACTTTAAAGTAAAAGACCCGTAAATTCGAAAAGGAATACATTGTGGCACAATTTAAATACAAGCAACTGACCCAAGAACAACAAGATAAGCTTGATGCTGCGGCATTTCGCCGCTTATTGGCGCATTTAGATGACAATAAAGATGTACAAAATATCGATTTGATGGCTTTGGCTGGTTTCTGCCGTAATTGTTTTAGTAAATGGTATGCTGCAGAAGCAGAGCAATTGGGCGTCGATCTTGACTTGGATGATGCACGCGAACGTGTTTATGGTATGACTTATGAGGAGTGGAAAGCTAACCATCAGCCTAAAGCGACTCCAGAACAATTGGCGGCATTCGAAGCTCGTCAAGCTAAAAAGGGTTAACCATTACCTCTTTTCAAACAGCTCGCTGAATTAGCGAGCTTTTTATTGGGTGGCGATAAATTCTATAACTATCAATACTTATGCCTGTGGTGTTGAGTGCAAGTACAGAGAGTGAGTTTAGTGATACCCAGTTAAATTTCTATATCCAGCAGAATCATATTGGCAATGCTAATTGTTATGTTATAACATAACTTTTAGTGTGTATTGCGTTGAGATCATCGACGCAAAGACCAAACTATTCATTTGGAGTATATAGAAATGAGTCAGAAAAAGATCTCTGTAACGGTGCTTTCCGGCTTTTTGGGCGCGGGAAAAACGACACTATTAAGTCATATCCTCAATAACCGCCAAGGCAAGCGAGTGGCGGTTATTGTTAATGATATGAGTGACATTAATATTGATTCATCAACGGTAAAAAACGACGTATCGTTAAATCACAAAGAAGAAAAATTAGTGGAAATGAGCAATGGCTGTATATGTTGCACATTACGCGAAGATTTGTTGGTAGAAGTCACTCAATTGGCTAAAAATGGGGATTTTGACAATCTTGTTATTGAGTCGACGGGGATTTCTGAACCCTTGCCTGTAGCAGAGACCTTTACGTTTGCCGATGATGATGGTGTATCACTCTCTGATGTCGCGACATTAGACACGATGGTGACCGTTGTCGACGCGGTTAACTTTTTACACGATTATGAAGCTGCCAACTCTCTTCAGGAAGTGGGAGAAAGTTTAGGTGAAGAAGACCATCGCAGTGTGGCTGATCTGTTGATCGATCAAATTGAGTTTGCAGACGTTATTTTAATGAGTAAAACCGATTTGGTCAGCGTTGAGGCAGTCGAACGCTTGCAAGCCATGCTCAGAACCTTAAATACGGATGCACGCATTATAGCTATGCAAAACGGGCAAGTGGATATCTCTGAGGTGTTGGATACTGGTTTGTTTAACTTCGAGCGCGCGCAACAAGCTCCAGGATGGCTCAAAGAGCTAAGAGGTGAGCACATACCAGAGACTGAAGAATATGGTATCAGTAGTTTTACGTATCAGGCTCGGCGTCCATTTCATCCCGAGAAATTTTATGAGTTTCTGCATAACACGACGCGTTACGGAAAATTAATTCGCTCGAAAGGTTACTTTTGGTTAGCTTCTCGTCCTGAATTTGCAGGGCAATGGAACCAAGCTGGTGGCATCGCTCATTATGGTTTTGCTGGTATGTTTTGGAAGGCGCTACCGAAAGATCAGTGGCCAACAGAACCGGATTACTTGGCGGCTATCCAAGAACATTGGGTTGAACCATTTGGAGATATGCGCCAAGAGCTAGTCTTTATTGGCCAAGGATTAGATAAACACGCCATGCTACAAGCACTCGATGACTGTTTGCTGTCAGAATCAGAGGTGTTGGCGGGGAAAGGTTTTTGGCAAACCCTGCCCGATCCTTTTGTCGAGTGGGAGGTAGAGGAATGAGTGTGGATGTACTCGAGAAAACGCTGAGTGTTGAGAACAACATAGCGCCGGCGCTTGCACCGTTGCCACGTATCCTGACTGATAGCTAAAAACCAGCACACAACCTCGCACTCTGGAGCGAACGCTTGGCAATGATATGACTCAAAGTACTCGTTTTATAGGATCTAAAGGGATTATAAAATCAGGTGAGCCGTCAAAAAACGCACTCATTCTATTGATGAGTGCGTTTTTACTGTGATCACCCATATAGGTGCGACAGGCCATCTGACATGTGAATTATACCTGTGCGCTGGCGGCCGTTTCCTGTAGGTAGCGCCATAGTGGCTGGCCATCTTTTATATCAATGATAACCACGGAATAACGAGACGTGTGTGTCTTCGCTTCTTGGTGGATTTCGCGGTAGCACAGGACCACACTGTTTGCGTTGACGAGTAATGTCTCACATTGTTCAATGCTGATAGATAGTGATGGGCGTGTGCCTTTGTTTTGGCGAAACAAGTTTTCTACTTGAGATTGACCGACGACGCTTCCCGTTGTTGTCACCATAGTAAAATTGGGGCAAAAGCTCTTGAGCAGAGTCTCAAGCGAGGCATCTTGCGCGGCGCTGCCGGTAAAGACATCTTGAATCCACACATGTAGGTCGAGAACACTTTGCTGAGCAATGGAGATTAATTCTTTTTCGGATAACATGATGATATGTCCTTGTTTGGATTGCGGTTAAGTTGTTTTATGACAAATAAAGGGGTGAGGCCAATAAAGGCAGCAAGTAGAAATGTCAGTTGATACGCCGACATATCATTGGTGTAGTGCTGCAATACATTGAACAAAAGAGTGAAAAAAGCGGCGCCAAGGCTAAATGACATCTGACGGTTGAGGTTCCAAACTGCGCTGGCCTTAGTTAAGGTAGCGTCGTCAAAGTCCATCATTGCGGTGGTTTGTGCTGTATTCGCGCTGACACCGCCCCCTAGGCCCATTAATAGATAGGCAATAATAAGTAGCGGTATATTAAAACGGTGACCAACAAAAAATAACACGGCAATACCGGCAGAATGCGCCAACATACCAAACAAGAATAGCGTGCGAGCGCCAATACGATTATAGATCCGGCCACCGACGATAATCGCCACAAATGAGCCAGCGCCATACAGCATCATTAACATTCCCGTTTTTTGCGCAGACCAACCCAACACTTCTTGCAGAAAAAAGATATTGAGTAAATTTACTCCGGTAAACACCCCCGGCACCGCTAAATAGACCAAGACAGAAAAGCGCATATGGGTATTTTTTAATACGCTCAAATCAACAATCGCATGGGTCGTTTTGCGATAATGGCGTATATAGAGAACGCTAAACCCGAGCCCTGCAATGAGAAACAACAGCGGCAGAAGTTTTGAGCTGGCATTCGCATAAATGGAAAGACCAATCAGCAAGGTTGCAAGTGACGTGCTGACAAACACAAGTCCTTTGATGTCCGGCGTTAGCGCTTTTTTGGTTTCAGAGTGGATCCAACAGGCCGCGAGTACTGCCGTGAGTAAACTAAAAGGAATATTACCGAGAAAAACCCAGCGCCAAGAGGCATGATCAACAATGATGCCGCCGATACTTGGTGAAAGCGTTGGAGCAATTAAGGCCACACTCATGATGAGGGTGGATATGTTGGTTCTTTCTTTATTCTTAAATAAATTAAATGTCAGCGCTTGGCCTACCGGTATCAGCAAACCGCCTCCTACGCCTTGGAGGAAGCGAAAAAAGACGAGTGAGTAAAAGCCATTAGTCATACCTGAGCACAATGCGCCGAGCGAGAAAATAAGCATCGAGGCGGTCATTGTTTGCCTTGCCCCAAACTTACTCGCTAACCAATGACTGATCGGAATAATCAGCGTTAAGCCTAAAATGTAACTATTGGCAACCCAAGCTACGCTCGATTCTGATATAGATAACTCTTGCGCGATATCGGGCAGCGCTATCGCTGACATAAAAATATTAATACAATCAATGAAAAATCCGAGCAAGAAAATTAGCGCGATACGATAACGGTAAGCCATTGGAAATCCAGTTAAAAGTTGAATGACCAAGAATTTTAAAGCATTTGACTCTCTGTTGTGAGCTGTTTAAAGTAAACTCAGAGTTTAATCAGGGTTAACGATAATGTTTAATAACATTAAACGTATTCATACGTTTATCACGGTCGTGAACAGTGGCTCTTTTACTAAAGCCGCGGACCAGCTATTTATGAGTAAGGCTATGGTCAGTGTTCATATTAAATCGTTAGAAGACTCCCTTAATGTTCCACTGCTTATTCGTAACTCGCGCGGTTTTATTATGACCGAGGCGGGAGAGCTGCTTTATCATGATTTTCAAACGATCTTCTCGGATATTCACTCTTCCTTAGGAAATGTGGTTGAAAAGCATCATTCGCTCAGCGGGCATTTAAGAGTGTCCTCGACTGTCGAATTTGGCGAAGTATTCCTTATTCCGCTGATCGGCGAGTTTTGTCATGCTCATCCAGAGCTTAATATCAGCTTTCATGCTGATTCATCGCTTAATAAATTAGTCAATGACAACATTGATTTGGCCGTGAGGCTAGGGACGCTTGAGGATTCTGCTCTCAAAAGCCGTAAGCTTGGCCGCTTCTCGATTAGAATGGTGTGCTCGGCTAAGTGGTTAGCACAAAACCCGTTATCCTCATTAGAGGATTTAAAAACGGCGCCGTGGATTGCCAACAGTAATATTAAAAACGCCCATCACTGGACGTTACGCCATAGCGATGGGCAGACTTTTCAATTAAAATTCTCAGCTAAATTTAGCGCCAATTCCTCCATTGCAATCCGCTCTATGGTTCAAGCCGATTTAGGTATAGCTATCTTGCCGGAGTGGCTTATCAAAGAGCAGTTACAAAGCGGAGAGTGCGTTGAACTATTTCCCGATTGGTGTTTGCCAAAGCAAGACATTAACGTGGTTTTTACCGGCGATCATCGTGTGCGACGCCATTGCCGAGCATTGATCGATTATCTCGTCGAACACACCGATTTTTAGCCATGTTGTCAGATTTATCCTATTGATACCGCCAATGATGTGGTTATAAAAGTATACTGAGGCGATTTAATGAAAATCTCGTGAGGGAGCGGTGAGTGTCGCAAGGTGAGGGGTGAGATCAACCAGCTTACCTGCGATAACGTGCGTGACTTCGCCTTCTTTTTCTAATATTCCTTTAACTAACATGAGCTTGGCATTGAGAAATGTTTGCTTTTGTGCGCGCGCTGTCGCTTGCCAAATCACGACATTGGTATTACCAGTATCATCTTCTAATGTAACAAAGGTAATGCCAGTCGCGGTGCCAGGCGCTTGTCGACCGGTTACTACGCCGGCCACGGTTATCATGCTGCCATCAGGTTGCTGAGATAAATCCCGATGACGGGTAAAACGCGGTAATTGCCCAGCTTGATCTAACAAGGTAATGGGATGATGAGCAAGCGAGAGGCCGGTCGCAGCGTAATCTTCAATCAGATCTTCTGCACAACTCGGTGCTCGGTGTGCTTGGGGGAGGCGTTCTGATAAATGCTCAAACAGAGGTAAGTCATTGAGCGTATCCATCATATCCCAACGCGTCGCATAGCGGTGCTCGGCAATCATTGCCATGGCATTAGCAGAGGCCAAGGCTTCCATATCTCTACGTGTGAGTTGGAGACGTTTTACTTGGCTCATTGTCTGGTAGCCATTATCTGGACGTGCTTTTACTAAACGTTGTGCGCCGTGTTCACTGAGTCCTTTAACTTGGCGTAACCCTAAGCGTATAGAATACCGCGAGGCAGAGAGTGTTTGGCTTGTCACCACCGTGTGATCATAGTGAGAATGATTAATGCATACCGGTTCGATATGGATATCATGACGCTGCGCATCTTGAATTAACTGCGATGGACTATAGAAACCCATTGGCAGGCTATTTAATAGCGCGGTGTAAAAAGCTTCAGGGTAATAGCACTTAAGCCAGGCTGAGCAATAAGCGAGCACGGCAAAAGACGCGGAATGACTTTCTGGAAAACCATATTCACCAAAGCCACAAATCTGCTGATACAGGGTTTCGGCAAACTCTGTACGGTAGCCGCGTGCTTGCATGCCAGTAATCAATTTATCTTTGAATTTCGCTAATTGCCCCGTTTTTTTCCAAGAAGCCATCGCGCGGCGTAATTGATCGGCTTCGCCGCCAGTAAAACCTGCTGCGACCATGGCAAGCTTAATCACTTGTTCTTGAAATATAGGGACGCCCATGGTGCGCTCCAATACACCTCTAACTTCTTCAGAAGGATAGCGGATTGCCTCTACGCCATCTCGGCGTTTGAGGTAAGGGTGCACCATGTCGCCTTGAATGGGGCCGGGTCTGACAATCGCGATTTGTACCACTAAGTCATAATAGCAGCGCGGCTTTAAGCGCGGCAGCATGCTCATTTGCGCGCGAGATTCGATTTGAAAGACGCCAATGGTATCGGCCTGTTGAATCATGGCGTAAACCTTGGGATCGTCTTGCAATCGTGTAATATCGGCAATGCTTAATCTCGTGCCAGTATGCTGGTGGATAATGTCAAAGCATTTGCGGATCGCGGTAAGCATACCTAAAGCTAACACATCGACTTTAAGCAGCCCTAAACTTTCAATGTCGTTTTTATCCCATTGAATAATTGTGCGATCTGCCATTGTGGCATTTTCGGTTGGCACTAGTTCATACAAAGGCCCAGCAGAAATCACAAAGCCGCCAACATGTTGAGATAAGTGGCGAGGAAATCCTAAAATTTCATCAATAAAGGTAATAAACTGCTGGCCGACGATGGAGTCTGGCTCAAGCCCTAATTCAACAATTTGGTTTTGCCAATCTTGTTGATGGTCGCGGCGGTTAACGTTTTGAATAAAGTAATCTAATTGGGCACTATCAATTCCCAAAGCTTTGCCTACATCACGAACCGCGCTTTTAAAGCGATAACTAATCACTGTTGCCGCGAGTGCAGCGCGCTGTCGGCCATACTTTTTATAAATATATTGAATGACTTCTTCGCGTCGCTCATGTTCAAAATCCACATCAATATCGGGTGGCTCATTGCGTTCTTTACTGATGAAACGCTCAAATAAGACTGAGATTTGGCGGGGGTCGACCGAGGTAATGGCTAAGCAATAACACACCACAGAGTTGGCCGCTGAGCCACGTCCTTGATATAAAATGCCCTGTTGCTTAGCAAATTGCACTATGTCGTGAATCGTCAGAAAATAAAAGGCGTAATCCATGTCTGCAATGAGTCGCAGTTCTTTCTCGATGGTGTCGGCAATATCATGAGGTACGCCATCCGGGAAACGCCAGTGCTTGCCTTGCTCGACTAAGGCATGTAAATGATTCATCGCTGTTGTGCCATCTGGCACCAATTCTTTAGGGTATTCATAGCGTAAGCTGTCTAGCCGAAATTGGCAGCGTTTAGCAATGCGCACGCTTTCGGCGCGCCATTCAGGCTCGAAAAGAGTGGCCAGCTTACTTTGGCTGCGTAAAGCTCGTTCAGTATTGGTGAGTAGATGTGCTTGGATGTTCGCAATGGGTTTACCTAATTTGATTGCCGTCAACACGTGATGTAAGGGTAAGCGGGTGGCGTTATGCATCATCACGCCACCACAGGCAGTGATGGGTAATTGGTGAGAGGCCGCCAGTTGTTGGCAATGCTCAACATAGCGAAACTCTCCAGCCGTCAAATGGCGCTGTATGCCAATCCATAAGCGCTCACGGTGGGTATGGCTGAGCCAGTGTGCCCAAGTATCATCATGCTCAGTGTGTTGGGGAAGCCATATAATAAAACACTGTTTAAGAGACAAAATATCCCACTCTGATAATTCATAATGGCCTTTTTCACTGCGTCGCCTCGCATTGGATATCACCCGGCATAACTCGGCATAGGCCGCGCGGTTAGGGCACAGCAATACCAAGCGGCATGTGTCTGATAAGGTAAATACACTGCCAACAATCAATTCAATGGCGAGGTTGTGCTCACGAATCGCGGTATAGGCGCGGACCACACCTGCGACCGAACATTCATCTGTGATCGCTAAGGCTTGGTAGCGTAAGAAATCGGCTTGAATCATCAATTCTTCAGCGTGAGAAGCGCCGGTGAGAAATGAATAATTACTTTGACAAAATAATTCTGCGTAAGCCATGTGTTCTCCTATTAACTAAACAAACCATGAACCCACCACGTTTTCTCTGGGGTACGGTAAACCCATAACCAGCGGCCGTCATGGCTACACGCAATAAAATAATCCCGAATCAGCATATTATTGTCCCACCAACCTGTCGCGATTCGTTCAGGGCCTTGCACAATAGTCACTGGGTCCACCAAGGGCCGTGGCGGGGTAAACAGTAATGTTGGGCGCAATTGGGCTTGGCGCTGTGGCTGCGGGAGCATGTCTTGCGGCTGGCAATATTGCGTGCTCTTTTCTGGTCGGGGATCGTCGTTAAAATGGGGCTGATAAACGTGATGTGAGCCCAATTTCGCTTGCAATATGCTCACGAGTTCTTGATGCGATTGTTTACCTTGCCGACCATTAAATAAGTCGTCAGCTTGCGACTCCATCTCTCCTAGCCGAGTCACATGAAGCGTTATTTCTATCACAGGATGCGTTAATGTGACGCTTTCAAGGTGCAGTCTGCATAGTATTAACCATGCGGTATGGCGATATTCACCTTGGGCGGCGTTAAATATCACATCAACCGTTTGTTGATCACGCTGTATTAGAGTCAGTGTAAGCTCATAGGCGACTTGATTACGTAAACGTAGGAACGATTCGAGCTGTACAAGTAACCGTTGTAAGGGCTTTTCTAGCCACTGGGTATGGCTCAATTCATACAATAAGGGTAGGTGAGCTGAAAACGATTCTGAGGGACGATACTCTTGTAATGGATGATGAAATGTACCCAATAAGCGGCCAACATAATTGACGACATCAATATCAAAACGTCGTGCTAATTCGGCCATCGGAATGTCAGTCAGCGCTTCAATGGTTTGTGTGCCCACGCGGTGTAATGCTTCGATATGCTTAGTCGCTAATCCAGTCTTTGCTAAAGGCAACGCCATGAGTTTTTGCTGTAATAACGCCTTATCTTGCGTGAGGCATTGCTGGTGATGCTCAGCTAATAACTGCGCGCATAATGGAGAAAATCCGGTGGAGTAGTGATAACACACGTCTTGCTGAGCAAGATGTTGGCGAATTGCCTGCCAATAGTTCTCAAAGCCCGCATATAACGTCAGCATAGGTGTGACATGGAGTAATAAGCCTTGCGGCGGAAATATCACAATATCGGAAGTGACAAGGTAGAGCCATTTGGCAATGCCTTCTAAGGCTTCATGCTCTTTTTCTGGTTTGTAAGCGATAACGTTTAAATCATGACAAAGAGCGGCTGCGCTACCTAACCCCATGCCAGTATGAATGCCTTGTGCATGAGCGAGTGCATTGACCTGCACAATTTTAGGCCGTGTGCCATGCACTAACGCTGTTGGCTGTTCAGATTCGCCAAACAAAGTGTCCAACTGTAAGTTGGGAAAGTGTAAATACAGCCAACATTTCATTGTGTTAGACCTGTTGTTGGGATGGGAAAGGCACAACCACAGAGGGTGTATCCAGCTGTATTAACTCTGGCCAGTGTTCTTGAAAAGGCACAGTAAAGGGCTCGGTTGGCCAAGCGCCTTTGCATTTTTTTATCTGTACTGTAATACCATGGCGGGCGGGGTGTAATTGCAAACTGAGCGTCACAGGTAATGAAAACACTTGCTGTTGCGGACGACGCAATAAAAATTGTACACACTGCCCAGCTTCACTCGCGACTTGTAAGCGCCGGGCGTGATGAACTTCTAAGTGATTTTGCCATAATAATACTTGCTCACATGCGCCACTTTTTAAGCACTGTTCTGCCGCCCACAATGCGGCCTTAGCGGTGTTTGGTGTTAATACCAATACCTTGTCTAAGGTGAGTCCTGCATAAGTAAGGGCTTCGCTGTGAACATGGCCCGGCGGATTAATAAAAACAGTTAAACGCTGGGTATAATTGGCTAAATATGGGAGTAATAAGCGCAGCTCGCCAATCCCCGCCGGGCTTTGAATCTCAATCACGCCACTTAGCGGAAAGCCTCCCATGAGTTTTTGGTCGAGCATGGCATAACCAGTTGGTTGTGCGGTGTCAGCAGAAAAATGGCGAGAAGAGCCAGAAGAGGCTTGCCATAACCAATGTTTGTTTTTGAGTTCGGTGATCAATTCATTCATCGGTTACCCCCTTGCTTATAAAAATATACTGTATATAAATACAGTATATTGAGTGTTATTGAACAAGCAAGGGAAAATATATCAGCGCTCGCGATGCTCCGTATTCAAAGAGCCTAAAAAGACTGTCGCGCTAGGGAGTTAGTGAAAAATAGCTAGACATAAAAAAACCGAGCAAAGCTCGGTTTTTACTCGTGAGTTTATCGTCAATCAAAGACCTTAAATCAGCCCTTCTGCTTTTAAAGCCGCTTGCACTGATGGACGCTCAACATGACGCTGCATGTAAGCTTGTAGAACAGGGTAGGCGCTCATATCCACTTCGAGGAAGTTGGTCCAATTGAGGATGGTAAATAAGTACGCATCGGCGATGGTGAAATGATCACCAAAAGCAAAATCGCGATCGCCAATTTGATCGGCAATCCATTGAAAACGCTTAGCAAGGCCAGCGATAACTTTGTCACGCTCTTCTGGCGTAATTGCTGGATTAAATAGCGGCCCCATACCTTTATGGAGTTCAGTGGAGATATACACCATCAAGCTTTGTAATTGATAGCGCTCTTCACCGGATGCAGGAATTAAATTGGCTTCTGGTTTTAAATCTGCGAGATACTGTGCAATGACAATCCCTTCCGTCAAGATATGACCATTATCCAGTTTTAAGGCAGGGATATAACCTTTTTGAGTGACATCAAGATAGTTTTCACCACTCACGGTACGTTTGGCTTGTAGATCGACTTGCTCTAATTCATGAGCTAAACCAAGTTCTTCCAGAACGATATGCGGTGAAACAGAACATGCCCCAGGCGTAAAATATAATTTCATAATCACGGGTTTCCTTTAGCTATCAATATAGAGAGTTATCTCTCGTTAGTGATTTCAGTCTACTCGCAATTTATCGACAAACAAGTACTTACCTTTTGGTAAGTACTTGCTTATAGGCATTAGCGTTTAGGTTGAGCGTCAATGCATTGGCCGTGAACATCTCGGCTTTCTGGCGCCATTAAATACACATACAAAGGCATAATGTCGAGTGGTGTTTTGAGTGTCTGAGGATCTTCGCCCGGAAAGGCTGAAGCGCGCATGTCTGTGCGAGTACCGCCCGGATTAATTGCGTTAACACGAATTGGCGTGTCACGAACTTCATCGGCTAATACCTGCATCATACCTTCGGTCGCGAACTTCGAAATTGAATACGTTCCCCACAAGGCACGCCCGATATGGCCAACGGTTGAGCTGGTAAATACAACGCGAGCATCGTCTGAGGCTTTCAATAGTGGCAATAATTCTTTTGTCATCATAAACTGTGCCCGTACATTGACTTGCATAACATCATCAAATGTTGCTAAGTCTATGTCATCTAAAGGGGCAAGTTCACCAAGCAGACCAGCGTTGTGTAGGACACCATCTAAGCGGCCAAACTGTTCATGAATGGTGTTGGCCAGCGTTTGATAGTCTTGCTCGGTTGCATTTTTCAAATCCATTGGCATGATGATAGGCCTTGGGTAGCCGGCCGATTCAATATCAGTAAATGTCGCTTTGAGTTTACTTTCGGTACGACCCAGCAAAATCACAGTGGCGCCATGTTGGGCATAGCTGCTTGCAGCTTGTTCACCGATTCCTGCTCCCGCCCCCGTCACGAGAATCACTTTGTTTTTTAAAGTATCGGGAGAGACAGAATAGTCCATAATAGGCTCCTTCGAATTAATGAGGGTTTCAGTCTAGGTAACAACATGGTTACAATACACTACTTCGCATTATAGAGGATATGACCATTGGAATTTTTGATGGAATACGGCTTGTTTTTAGCCAAGATAGTCACATTTGTTGTCGCGGTTGTTGTACTGCTGGCACTGGTAAAATCGGGTAATGGTAAACCTTCAAGTGCCAAAGGGGAGTTAGAAGTGACTAACTTGACCGAAAAGCATAAAGAAACCATTGAAAAAATGGAACATCATTTACTGGATGATTCGGTTCTAAAAGCACGCGATAAATCTGAAAAGAAAAATCAAAAGAAAAAAGATAAAGAGCAAGCCAAGGCTGCGAAAAAATCAGCGAAAGGCGGAGAGGTGAGCACCAAGCGAGATCCTCATGTGTTTGTCTTAGACTTTAATGGCAGTATTGATGCAAAAGAAGTCGCAGCACTACGTGAAGAAGTCACCGCCGTTCTCGCAGTCGCGCAAGAGGGAGATGAAGTCATTCTTCGTTTAGAATCTGGAGGCGGAATGGTGCATGGCTATGGGTTAGCTTCATCACAATTGGATCGTCTCAAACATGCCGGTTTAAGCTTAACTGTATCGATTGATAAAGTTGCGGCCAGTGGTGGTTACATGATGGCGTGTATTGGCGATAAGCTCGTGTCTGCACCGTTTGCGATTGTTGGCTCTATCGGCGTGGTCGCGCAAATTCCTAACTTCAATAAATTGTTGAAAAAACATGATATTGATTACGAACAAATGACCGCCGGTGAATACAAACGTACCATTACTATGTTTGGTGAAAACACCGATAAAGCGCGTGATAAATTTAAGCAAGAGCTTGAAGAAACTCATGTTTTATTTAAAGACTTTATTCGCGATCACCGTCCAAGCTTAGATTTAGACACCGTTGCCACAGGCGAGCACTGGTTTGGTACACAGGCGCAAAAACTTGGCTTGGTGGATGAGATTAAAACCTCTGATGATCTGGTGATTGATGCATGTAAAGAGAAAACCGTATTAAACATTCGTTATATACAAAAGAAAAAGCTGACTGAAAAAGTTTCTGGTATGGCCGGTGAAGCTGCCGATGGCGTATTAATGAAATTAATGAATCGTGGTCAACGTCCAATTGTATAAATAATCATCGAATTAAATATGTATTAATTATTCGGCCTTATTTTTTAATAAGGCCGTTTATTTTATTAGCAATTGTTTATATTCCTATAAACGATAAAAATGAATTTATTATTGTTTTTCTAATCTTTTTATTTATTTTCATTAAGTGAACTAGTTTATTGATCTAGGTTAGTATTCAACGTGCTTCAACTTGATATTTTATTTGCCATTGAATGACAAAGGTATTAATGGTGAATATATGAATTTTTTTGAGCAGTCTGACCCTTCACGCCGCCGTTACGGTTTAGCCGCATTTATCGGAATCATCGCAGGTATTGTCTCTGCATTTGTTAAATGGGGCGGCGAGCATCCACTGCCACCACGCAGTCCAACGGATATTTTTACTGGTGCTTGTGCTCCAGAATCTTTAATTAGAATGGCTGAAAACATTGACTGTTCGCGTAACTTTTTAAATCCCCCTTATGTATTTTTACGCGATTGGTTAGGCGTTGTTGATCCTAATGCTGCGGTTTACACGTTTGCTGGGCATGTATTTAATTGGGTTGGGGTAACACATATCACCTTCTCAATTGTTTTTGCCGTTGGTTATTGTATTGTTGCCGAACAGTTTCCAAAAATTAAATTATGGCAAGGATTATTAGCAGGTGCATTAGCGCAATTATTTGTACACATGATTAGCTTCCCATTAATGGGGTTAACACCACCGCTATGGGATTTACCTTGGTATGAACATGTCTCAGAAATTGTGGGTCATTTAGTTTGGTTCTGGTCTATTGAAATTATTCGCCGCGATTTACGTAACCGTATTACTCATGAACCTGATCCTGAAGTGCCTTTGACGTCCACCTCGCGTTAATCTTTTATCGATAAAAGTCGCTATGAGAGCGGCTTTTTTTTGATGGATAGAAAGCGCTAATCACCGTATGTCTTAGGTATGTATTAATGAGGGGAGTAAAAAAGTAGCAGGCGATTAGCCCAAGGAGTGCTAAACGATCCAATCTTAGGTATAACCCAATAAGTTTGATACCATAAACTCGCGCCAGCAATCGTGTCGATTGAGCTGGAATGACCCAAGATTAGGATTCAACTTGAACAATAATGATATTTTTCGTCTCATCACTTCGGCTTTTAACCTAAAAGATACCAGCATTGCTAAGACTTTCGCGTCTACGGATATGAAAGTGACCACTGTCGACATTGCGACTTGGTTAAGTGAAGAGACGGATAATGCAGAGACTACCTTGACCGATGTGCAGTTAGCCAGTTTTTTGAATGGTCTGATTAATATGAAACGTGGTAAGCGTGAAGGCGAACAGCCTAAGCCTGAAACTGAATTAAACAACAATATGATCTTACAGAAACTGCGTATTGCATTAAACCTTAAAGCAGAAGATATGCTCAATACCTTTGAGTTTGTCGGTGTTGAGTTTAATAAGCACGAACTTGGTGCCTTTTTCCGTAAGCCAGGAAATAAACATTACCGACCATGCCCTGATGCAGTATTACGCGATTTCTTAATGGCAGTCGAAGCTCAACGTGAAGCTTCTCTTGGATAACTCCAATATTTCTCAATGAGTGTACCGAGGTATTCTCATTCTTGTGAATCTATTAGCAATATCGTGACAGTGAAGTCCGTATGGTGATGGAATAGGCAAGATAGGGAAGGTTTTCCTTCCTCGTTCATGATTGTAAGGACAACGAATGAACATCGATAAAGCAAAAAAACGGATTGCAAAGCAAGTTAGCAAAGGATTTAAAGGCTACCCTATGGTCTCTATTGCCTATTTTGGTGTTAAACCAGAGCTAGCGACGCATGTTATGGTGCAGTTTATTACAGAAGAAGGCGCAGCTCCTCAAGAGCAAAAATTGTCGTCTACGGTTGATGCTCGCCATGATGAAACGATTCAAACCGTGATTGTGAAAATTTTGGAACGTACTCAAGCGGTCAGCGTGATGGAAGTGGCTGGAGTCGCGCCGCTTTAAAGCCGTGATGCCCGTTAGATGCAGTGTGGCATATATCATGCTAGTTAAGTCATCGTTGTTAAGACGTTTAATCCCGCGACGATTGACTGAATAAAGACGCACACGTTGCTTGCATATTGATATTGCTCAGTACCGTTATGCCACACTCATCACCAAGGACACTTTCATGAAAAAGACACTCGCCTTTTTACCTTTATTGTTATGTGCCAGCGCCGCACAGGCCTCTGGCATGGATAGCGAAACCATGTCTAAGCTGTTATCCCAGCTCCCTTCTAAACAATTGAATCAGTTGTGCTCCTCTAGTAGTGATGATCAGGTGAGTCAGCTCTGTGCTAAACAAGTCTCAACGTTACGTGATCGCTTGCTTGAACAGCCACAACTGAATGTCGAAACAATGCAAAGCCAAGCGACAGAGATGTTTAATGGACGTATATTGCCGCTTATTAATAAGCTGCAAGGTGGGGCATCTGGCAGCAAGCTGCCGCCGTCAGAATAATAAATTAAGGTTGATGGCAGATCATACCGCGCTGAGGTAAAGGCTAAGTTTTCTCATGTATATGATGAAGCGCGCGCCAATGTGACCATCCCGCGGCACTAAACCCCGTGACCATGCCAGCTAAATGGGCTTGAATAGCAACTTTAGCGCCAATGAGTACGGCTGTTTCATGAGCAGGCCCCATGGTTTGTTCCCATAACACCTTGGCGACAACTGCGGCGCATAATAACCCACTAGAACGACGCCCGTTGAGCGTTTCTTGTAGTGCCCAAAAGGCAAACAAACCGTGTAATACTCCTGACAGCCCGACATAATGGGACAGAGAAGAAGCAAAAATTGCCAAGCCGACAGTGACACTGTTCAATGCTAATAACCAAGCTAATTGTCGCGATTGCGGCTTAAATATCCAGCTAATGAGCCAAAGTGCAGCGATATTCATACCCAAATGATAAAAGTTGGTATGGGTAAAGTTTCCTGTTATTATGCGCCACCATTCGCCGTGGATAATATCGGTGTAGTCCCACGCAGCCCAAGACGCTGCTGGCTCAAATTGCAATCCGACACACACGCCAGTAATAATCAATAATGCTAGATAAAGGTTCACGTTATGTCCCGCTATTGTTCTCAATGTGGTAAAGCACACAAAGTCTGTATTTGTGACGCGATAATACCACTGAATACGGACATCGAGCTTATCATTCTTCAACACCCGACTGAAGCTTCTCGGCCGATGGGCACGGCGCGTATTCTTTCTTTGTGTATGCCAGAAACAACGCGATGCTTTGTGGGGGAAGATTTTCGTGAACACGCAGAGCTCAATACCTTATTGAGTGAACCTAACGTCAGCCATTATGTTTTATACCCTAGCGATGCCTCGATAGAAGTCACACAGATTGCTCAGCGCCCCACACAAACAATACGCATTATTTTATTAGATGGCACATGGAAAAAAGCCTTCAAAATGTGGCAGATTAATACGCAATTACATCACTTTGCCAGCCTACACCTACCCAAAGACCTCGCCGGTAATTACCGCATTCGTAAAGCCCCAGACAGTAATGCCTTATCAACGGTAGAAGCCGGCTTTCATGTATTACGGGTATTACGCCCGCAGCAGAACTTCACCCCATTGCTCACCGCGTTTGATCATATGATTGATGCGCAAATTCAGCATATGCCGCCAGGCACCTTTGAACGTAATTATCGCCAATAAATACAAGGCCGCACTGCATCAAAGGTTGCAGTAGATATACGGTTTGCTGAGGTTGCGTTGCTCAAGCAAAATGAGGACGTGGCAATGCAGCCTTTGCGCTCACGCGAATACGATGAATGTCTTGCTATATGCTTTAGGTTATTGCACCTGATGAAATAACGAATCCAATACAAGTAGGTTTTTTCCGTTTTCATGCTGTACCCCCGTACACGCAACTCGCTTCTGAGGTGACTGATAAATGGACTGGAAGACATCGACCACTCCTTGTGGATACATCATCTCTTTTCTGTATAAATAGACAGTTTATTTTGATGTTTGCCAGTTGCATGCCTGTTTTTATGACTCGAATAGTGTTTTTTTGCTTGGTTTGTCATAGTCGTGTCAGTAAAAGTGTATTAATATCAATCATTAACCAATTTATCAGCCAGAATAACGCGCATGCGCACTATTAAAATGTTAGGTTTGTATTTGTAGGACAAAAATAAAACGTGACACAATTGTTTTTGTATCTTATTATTGTAGTGCATTTTTAATTTGTACTACGGAGTGAGTTATGAAAAACAATAAAGATTCATCTATTCGTGTCAGAATAGATCGTGGTGTTGAAGCAAAGTTAAAGCAACTATGTGAGTGGGATAACACAACACCTAGCGCTGTTTTAAGAAAGCTAGTTGATGTGTATGTTGCTCGCCATTCTCTGAGTGACCTTATCTTAGACGTATCGTTTGAGATTACGAAGTTACCCGAAAGTAATCCTCATTCATGGTATGTGTTTAAAATTGAAGCGGAGTTAAAAGGCGAATTAGAAGGGGAAAGTTTAGAGTCAATCGAGCTTCCTTTCTTATTGCCGGAATTCTTTGAAGGTGAGCGTGAACCGTTCAGAGTTGATTCCGCCTATTACCATCGTATGTCTTTCCCTAATTGCACTGGGAAGCGCGATCGTTTCCTAGGCGCGAAGTTAGTAAATCGCAAATGGAAAGGCGCAATTTATGTTTATCGCGACGAACTACTAAAAACACCAGATGTATATGAAACCCAAGTTAAGGACGCCCTCAAAGATAACATCATCCTAGGTGTTAGTCAGTATGTTAAGCTCAAAATGAGTGCAGCACTGGAATCAGATATAGTTGATGAAGTATTCAATCTGACTCATGGTAATGAGCGTGATGAACAAACCTAACAAGATAATTGGACTCCCGCTCTAATTACAGACTAACCTTTGAGTGAGTCAACGTACTGGGAGAATCAGATGAATACTACGATTGTTGGTGTCGACTTAGCGACTAAAGCGATTCAAGTGTGCGTTTATGCACGCTCCAAGGTGCAGTCTAATAAAGAATTGACACCTCAGCAGTTTAGTGAGTTTTTACGTCAACAATCCCCATCTATCGTAGTTTTCGAATCGTGTAGTGGTTCTAATTATTGGTCGCAGGTTAGTCGCTCTCTAGGGCATGAAGCGAAACTGATTTCAACAAGGTTGGTTATGGCGATTCGTCAGAACCAAAAGACGGATAGAAATGATGCGTTAGCGATAGTTCAAGCAGCGTTATTACCTGATATTCATTTTGTATCCAGTAAGACGCCACAACAACAGCAGGCACAAGCCATACTCCGGTTACGTGAGCAATGCATCAAACAAAAGACGGCATTGAGGAATCAACTGGCAGGCCTTTTACGTGAGTTTAATTTTCAAGTGGGTCGAGGAGAAAGCAAGCTTATATCGACGATCGAATTGATTCTCGAAGACGCTGAAAATGGCTTGAGTGTCTCATTCAGAGCCATGTTGAATAAATCCTTATCGCTGTATCAGCAAATCTGTGTCACGTTAGAGAGTTACAATACAGCGCTTGAAGAGTGGGTTATCAATACACCAGATTGTCGAAAATTGATGAAGATAGAAGGCATAGGTTTGCTCAATGCTATTTATCTTTATATTGTGATTGCTGACCAAGAATTAGGGGAGTTTAAGCAAGGGCGAGATGTATCAGCCTGTATTGGATTAATCCCTGTTCAACACAGCTCTGGTGGTAAAGTAAAATTAGGAACAATAGGTAAACGTAAAAATACAAGTTTACGAAGTTTACTGATTACAGGTTCCATGTCTGTCATTCAACAAGTTGAAAAAAGAGAAGCTAAAAGCAAGAAAGAAAGCTGGTTGAAAGCATTAATTGAACGGCGTGGAAAGAAATGTGCTGCAGTGGCATTAGCCAATAAAAATGTTAGAACAGCTTTTGCGATGTTAAAAAATGGAACGGATTATCAACTCAATTAATTTTCGATACGAACGCGAAATGAATATTAAATTAGGTGATGCAGAATACTCGTTTGAGAAGTAAATCTCGCTAACAAGCGTTGCACCCTAATCAGCGAAATTGTCATAGAGTCGAGGTAGCACCTCATCAGAACTCGCACATAAGCAAGCAAATATCATTAAGCAAAAAATGTATTGAAAATAGGGAGTCCACATAAACGAGTATGGCGTCAATCGTTAATTTTTCGCCATATTGTCATTCCACATAGTACCGTCTCTTAGCATTGAATTTAAGATGACAACCATCTTTCTAACGCAGGCGATGATTGTCATTGATATTAGATCTGAATTAACAAAGGGCCTTCAGGCTTTGCCAAGTGATTCCAAATTAGCAAAGTCATTAAAGCGAATGAGAAAAGCCTGCCAAGAGTTTAGTGACAAGCTTGGGCACCCGAAATTTTCAAAATTCGATGCCCCGGTTCAAACATCGATGCTTGAGCGGGAGCTTTTCAAGTTAAGAGAAAAGTGTGGTGTCTCTGTAGCAGATATTGCTGTTGCATATGGTCTTGATGTTGATGATGGCCTAGCAAGCATCATACCTTTCAATAATGCAGAAAACACATAACAAGGCGCTCAAAACGGACTGCGTAAACCTGTCATCTTTTTTGTTCCAAAAAAGCCGCCAGCTTTACTGCGCTGTTTAGCTTAGCGTTATATCTTTAAATATTTACACAAGGAGAAAAGTAAATGAGTAAAAGTATTGTATGTAACGAATGCGGTGAAGAATATTCCGATGACGAATTTGACTCTTGCCCAAATTGTTCTGAAGAAGAACAGATAACTTGTGATGAATGTGGAACGGAGTATTCATCTGAAGAAGATGGATGTCCTCATTGCGCTGAGTGGAAAGTTCCAGAAGGAACTGAATGTGAGTTTTGTGAAAAAACCGCTACGAATTACGTTCAAGATCACCCTGTGTGTGACGACCATTATGAAGATAGTTATCCAATTGATTAATAAGAACAATATATAACAAGCGCTTAAACTCCGACAATGTAAAGTTGTCATGGTTTTGGCAAACAACGCAAAAAGCCATGCCAACACATTGCGTGTTAGGCGGGCGTTATATTCACAAGGAGTTTTGAGTTGGCAATAGATGTTGCTTTTAGCATTGAGGCAAATGATTATTTAGATCCTGATAGAGCATATGATCTTTACTGGTCTGGCGTCATCACAGATAAGAAGAAATTTCTTTGCCCGGGAACAGATTGTACAGCACAAGTAACCTGTGCAAACTTAGATGAAGACCTTCAAGATATGAAGGTCGCCCCGCACTATCGAATCTACGGAGAGCACTCTAAAGACTGTGAAGTTTTTAATAATAAGCCTCTCAACCTTCAATACGAAGATGGCACATCTGTAAAGGAAGAAAAACGAACTGTAGATGAATCTATTGTAGATCTCTTCCTTCTAGAGCGACCAGACTCTTACTATGATGAAGCTAGAACTGACCGGGGAGCTAATAATCAAGTTTTTAAAAAGCCCGAGTTTGTCCGAAGATCAAAAGACACAAGACTGAGAGAAGCAGGAAGTATCGGAAATATATACTCCGTTCGGTCTGTTGTTGGCAGGTATATCAGATATAGAAATGATGGCTCCATTGATCAGCGTAGAGTAAACATACTTGGCAAAGACATATACTACCTGTAATGGTCCACTAATACTGGAGAGTTCTTAAGCCGCTTTTTTCATCTTTGCATAATGTTCGTGTGGAGTCATATAGTTGAGTCCGCTGTGCTTTCGCTTGTAATTGTAAAAATTAAGATAACTTTGTACTGCTGATATGACCGACTGATGATTGATAAAATTCAGTACGTTCAAGTGCTCCGACTTAAGTGTCCTAAAAAATCGCTCCATTACAGAGTTATCCCAACAATTCCCTCTTCTGCTCATACTTTGTTTTATATTTAAAGCACTTAAACGATTTCTAAAAGCATGAGAACTAAAATGGCAACCCTGATCTGAATGCACCATCAACTCACCTGTCATCGGTTTCTTATTTATGATTGCTTGATTGAGTGCAGCAAGCGTTAACTTTGTATCAGGCGAGCGTGATAACGCATATCCCACAACTTCTTTCGTGGCTAAATCCATAACACATGCGAGATAACTCCAACCTTGATGAGAACGAATATACGTCACATCTGTCACCCAATGAGTATTGTATGTCTCAGGATTAAAGTGCCGGTTAAGTAAGTTCGGTGCATATCGCTTTTCATCACCAAAATCAGGATAGTAATGCTTCCTTTTTGGGTAACGGACATAAATATTGAGTTTATTCATTAATTTAGCAACTCTATACAAACTTACATAAGTGCCTTGCTCTTTAAGTTCTTCTCTAATGCGCCGCTTGCCATAGGTGTGATTCGACTCACTTGCAATCACACGGATTTGATGACGTAATCGCGCGTCACTCTGTTTATCGCTTCTTTGGTAGTAAAAACTACTCAATGGCACTTCAAGAGCGTGACATATTTCGGAGACAGTGTAACGAGAGTGCGCTTTCTTCATTTGCCTTACGGCTTCTTGCTTCAATTGTCTCGCATGAACAAAGCGCTGGCTTTTTTTAATATGTCGATGTCTCGATTTGCTCTAGCTAGCTGTTTTTCAAGCTCTTGTATTCGTTGTTGCTCAGGAGTTAAGGCTTTTTGATTTTGCGGTGTAATACCTTGCTTTTCAGCTTTGTATTGCCGCTTCCAGCGGACAACAGCCGAAGAGCATGCCCCAGATATTTCTTGAATCTGTTGATTAGAGTAGCCATCTTCAACCATCATTTTTGCGTATTCTAGTTTTTGCTGATCGGAGATAATAATTCTTTCTTTTCGTTGCATCATAAACCTCAGTTAATCATTTGATTATAAGGCTTAATTGCTTTCCAAGATAATCGTACCATTACAACCGAAGTATATTTAAATGCATATGGGAGCAAGACTTGAATGAGCTCCCAAACTATCCAGTAATTTACTACGGCTGGGCTTATATAAATAGGCTTTACTCGGATGCGGGGTTTCAGATTAAATTCAAGAAGAAATTCAAGAAAGGCGATGATGAATATACGAGCACAATAATGGTTGCTGACCGCTTGGTCGAAAGCTATAAAATAAAAAAGTTAGTTGCAACAAGGATCGAAAAAATAAATGCACAAGATAAGCCAACAGCATTTGTATTTGTTTATGGTTCTCCAAGTGAGAACACATCAAAAGCAGATAAAAAATATGCCAACTTCTCCATAACAAACCTAGACATGATAGACATTAATTATGATTGTCCGTTGCCAAAAGAATATAACAAGTAAAGCCAGCCGACGTATAAATGCGCGGCTGCTTTAGGCGTAGCATGCAGGAATAATATGAAGAAAATTCTCATCATTGGTAATTCTGGCTCAGGAAAGAGTTGGTTGTCGAAACAGTTGTCCTGCAAACTTCAGTTGCAAGAAGTTAACTTGGACTCGATTGTATGGGAGCCAGGTGGCTATAATCAAAAACGCTCCACCAGAGCAATCGAAAATGAAATTACTAGTATAAAGTCTCAATGTAACTGGGTAGTTGAAGGAGTATTTGGTGCTTTAGCTGAACAGCTTGTTTTTTCTGCTGACATGCTGTTATTTTTGGATTTGGAATGGGCCGAGTGTGAAAGTTCTCTTTATGCTCGTGGCTCGGAGAGCTCTAAGCAACTTAATGAGGATCAGGCGGAGAAGAATTTTCGTGAATTATTGAAATGGGCTTCTGAATACTCGGTTCGAGAATCCAAAAGTTCAAGACAGTTCCATCAGCAATTGTTCAGTGATTTTCACGGTACTAAAGTACGTTTTACTACGCGCTCTCAAGTGAATGAGTTTGTAGCGGAAACAACATGTTAACAAGGCATTTAAGAGGGATTCTCAACGCTTGGCATTTTTGCTTCTACTTCAAATTTAGTGTTTATGGCACAATGATTTAGGATGGGTGGAGGCGTTGTTCATCCCTTAATGCGGCGTTAGCACCAAGGAGGAAGTGTGAAAGTAGTCTCATTAAGTAAAGATTCCGAACACCAATTTTCTAAAGGAACATGTGAGTCGCTAATTTTCTTGAAAGGCCATGGAATTGAAGGAGACGCACATTGTGGTGTTACTGTGAAACATCGCTCTCGTGTTAAGGCAGACCCCACGCAGCCCAATTTACGACAAGTCCATTTAGTTCATTCTGAGTTAATATCAGAACTTAAAATCTCCGGTTTCAACGTAGATGCTGGGACTATCGGAGAAAACGTTCTTACTGAAGGTGTAGACTTATTATCGCTACCTAGAGATACATTGATTAGCCTCGGTTCACAAGTTGTATTGAAGGTTACTGGTTTAAGGAATCCGTGTGCTCAGCTTGATAATTATCAGTCAGGTTTAACGAAGGCAGTTCTAGATCGAGATAAAGATGGTAATTTGGTTCGTAAAGCTGGAATAATGGCAGTTGTTAAAGAAGGCGGAATTGTAAAAGTTGGAGACAGCATTTCGCTAAAGATTCCTCCAGAACCACACATAGCACTTGAACGAGTATAGTGCTAACAATCACAGGGAGACTTTGTGAGTCCTATCCGCGAGGCGGTAAAATCCGATCTAAATGGCATAGTGGAAACCTCGAGGAGTCTTGGTTATCCCATGCGCGAAATCACGGATGTAGAGAACGACCTGGCTGAGCTCATTCGTTCGGAACGTGACCGTCTGTGGGTGTTCACAGTTGACGCCGCTGTCGTGGGCTGGCTGCACGCCTACGTCTCTATACGGGCAGCATCGACCGCCTTCGTCGAGATCTGCGGTCTGGCTGTGCATCCGGAACATCAGCGACAGGGTATTGGATCTGCCCTCGCGTCTCATGCGTCGGACTGGTCTGCCGAAAAGGGCTTAAAACTCCGTGTTCGTTGTAGCTCGGTGCGTGAGGATACTCACGAGTTATATAGGAAGCAGGGTTTTTCGACTGTGAAGACCCAGCTAGTCTTCGATAAAAACTTGTAACAATGCCATGCACCGGATGCCAAAAACTCTGCTTCGCTCCGTTTTTGCCACCGGTGATGGCGAACGTTAGTTAGCAAAAGGAAATTGAGGCTTATGTGGATAGAAAAAAGCTTAATTGAAGGTCATTATGTTGCTCTTGAACCTCTTACTTTAGATCATGTTCCGGCATTGATTGAGGCAGTTAAAGACGGAGAGCATTGGAAGCTATGGTTCGCTAATGTACCAAGCCCAGAAAAGATGCATCGCTATGTCAGTGATGCCATCACTCAGATGCTTCTAGGTAATATCGCCTATGCGGTGAGAGACAGAATGACTAATAAGATAGTAGGGTCGACTCGTTATTATGGCGTTGATGATTCAAATAAACGGGCTTTGATTGGTTATACTTGGTATGCAAATTCGGCTAGGGGAACTCTGATAAATACAGAGTGTAAATATCTTCTCCTCAAACAGTTATTTGAGAGGTACGAGGCAATTGCAGTAGAGTTTCGAACTCATGTTGGCAATACAGTTTCTCGAAAAGCTATTGAACGGTTAGGTGCAAATCAAGACGGTATTTTACGCAACCATCAAATACTAAAGGATGGTTCTGTAAGGGACACGGTTGTTTATTCAATTATTGATTCAGAGTGGTCTGAAATTAAGCAAGTGTTGCTAAAAAAGCTCAGCTAACAAACTGCTCAAGAGGGATTGGCATTTTCGCTTAGCTCAAGTGTAGCCAAGTGTTTCTCACGTATTAATTGGGCGTTATAGCTAATGTGAAAATTTGGAATTATCAAAATGGAAAACATAGAAAAAGATTTGTATGACGCAGCGGCACAATTAATCGAGTCTCGTTATCCTATTGGCTGGGGTGGGGCTGCAGCCGTTAGAACCGAATCGGGAACAATTTTAACTAGTGTTGCTCCAGATGTAAAAAATGACGCTTTATCACTATGTATGGAAGTAGGGGCTTATTTGGAGGCTCACAAATTAAATGAAGCAATCACGCATTCGTTGTGTATCTGTCGAGAAGACGAAAAAGGTGAGTTTTTGGTTCTATCACCTTGTGGTATTTGCCAAGAGCGTTTAGCTCACTGGGGCGGTGACGTAAAAGCGGCAATAACCACAGAAGAGAATCAATTAGTTTTTAAAACTCTTCGAGAGCTCATGCCGCATCATTGGTCTTTGGTTAATGGATCTGCGTTATAACAATTTGCTCAAATTGACAGCTAACGATTAGCACTATTGGTGTGGTTGAGTTTGGTATTTATGGCGTTAAGATAAATTTTTTAAAGTACGTTAGCTGTAATTTAGTTCAGTGTTAAATTTCCAAGCTTACAGAGCGTCAATAATTACCTGGGGCACACACCGTTAACTATTCGTATATAATAGATTGACATTTTTCAAGGGTAGTAAGTTACATCACTCAAGTGACTTTGGTTTTGGCAGAGATAAACATACCTCGCGATTAACGCAAAATTTTTCTTTAATGTAAGATAATATGAAATTAAATAACAAAACAAAACTATTTTTGTTTGTCATGATTAATAGCATAGGAAATTGGCTAACATTTACCGCGCTATCATTGAAGCTTCTTGAGGAGTATGGTGTTGAGCACGTTACAATTGGTTTGCTTATTCAGTCAATCCCATCTGTATTACTATCTAAGTATGTAGGAAGAGTATCTGATCAATTTTCAATAAAGAATTTAGTGATATACAGCCAAGTACTGTTATCATTAAGTATTTTAGGTATAGTACTCAACGATAATATATACATGATATATATTATGATGATAGTCTCATCAGTTATTAGAGTTTTCTATACGCCTGTTTTCAACAGTCTTATTGGTGAATTCACCGCAACACTTGCAAGTAGAACTCAATTTTATACTCAACTTTCTGCGGCAGGTTCCTTTGCAATAATGGCATCTCCGGCGTTGGGGGCTTATATATCTCTTGAAATGGGGTTGAATTTCTTACTGATTATTGACTTTTTTTCTTATTATGTTTCATTATTTTTTATACTAGACATTCTCCGTCAACAATTTAATAAAAAAACAGCTACAAAAAGCTCTTCTAACTTAGCATTCAATTTTTTACATTCACCAGAAAAAATAAAAGCCATTATGATAGTATGGTTTCTATTTTTGTTTTCTGGTGCCGCTTTGAATGCAGTTGAGTTTCCAGCTCTTTCCTTTAACGGTTTTGAACGAGAACAAATAGGTTATATCGTCGCAGCGTGGGGGGTAGGTGGCTTCATGTCGCTATTTTTAGGAAATAAAATTAATTCTGTTAGCAGCTATTTAATGAGTGTAGTGTTAATACTAGTTTACTTTGTTATTATATACAGTGATAATTTTAATGTTGTTTTCTTTATGTTTGTTATTGGTGGCTTATCAATGACGATAATATCAGGAATTACAAAATCAAAAATTCAAAACAACATTGATGCTGAAGATGTGTTATCAATCTCTGTATGGACCTATATAAATAAAGGCACTGGGTTAATAAATGTTGTAATATACGTGTTTTTCTCGATTTCTTTTTTTTGGTTTAATGAATGTGTTAGTTATCTTTCGTTTTTAGGGTTTTCGCTAATTTATGTTATCTCGTATTTAATTTATAGTAAATATGACGTAACCGTTCACCAGCACCGGATTGACAGCTAAAAAGTGTGACAAATCGCACTGTATCCCATTTTGCCTATTGAGTGACATTATGCTGACTGCATGACTATCCGAGTTATGCGACCCATTGCGCTATTACTAAGATAGATAGTAAGTACCATCGTTAACAGAATAGCTTTGATGTTCACCTCGCTCAGGGAGAATGAGAGAGTGGCAATGCAGGATTAATATTACGGGTGTAATGTTGCGATTCTTTTGGGTGAAAACTAAATAAATAAGACATCCATATTTTATAACTTTAACAAAAGTAGGCAGTCGACGTGAGAAAGCCCACGCAACGACTACAAACAATCAAGTGTGTTTTTGGCGAAATTCATTAGATCAGAATGAGCAATACGCATCTACTCATTGTTTTATAAAGAAATTATGAGGGGATTCGTAAGAGTTGGGCGTTATCTGAATAGGGACATTATGCAGCAAATAATTGAAAGTCATCGATTAATATTAAGACCGTTTTCTCTTGCTGATGCTAAGCATGTAGCAGAGTTGGCTGGTGACAAACAAATCTCAGAAATGACGGCAAACATTCCTTATCCATATAGTATCTCCGATGCTGAAAACTGGATACGTACTCACGAAACGTTATTTCTAAGTGGTAAAGGTGTAGTCTACGCTATTGTACTAAAAGCCACTTCAGAGGTAATTGGTGCGATTAGCTTTCCAAAGCTAGAAAATGGTTTAGGTATTCTTGGCTATTGGCTAGGAGTGCCCTACTGGGGCAGTGGCTATGCGACAGAAGCATCGAAAAGTTTGATTTCATTTTCCAAAGAGCATTATGGTTTAACCAAGTTACAAGTCATGCATTTAGTTGGAAATGAGCGCTCAAAGTCAGTAATTAAAAAGCTTGGTATAAAATACGTGGGCGATCAGGTGAACCGGATGCAAGGTAAAGAACGTGAAGTCAGTGTTTATATGTCAGAGGTATAAATTCACATAACAAGATAATTGGGCACTCGCTCTAGGAATTAATTGAGACACACACCGTTAACGAGAATAGGAGCAAATATGGACATTGCTGTACTAACTTTTGATGGATTTAATGAACTGGATTCATTTATAGCCGCGGGCATTTTGAACCGAATGAAAGACGCTGGTTGGAATGTACAAATAACGAGTCCATCCCAATACGTCACTTCAATGAACGGGGTGACAATTCAATCTCAGCAACCTCTAGAATTTGCCAATCAAGCCAACGTTGTCTTATTTGGTAGCGGCGCACTCACGCGCGATATTGCTCAAGACAGAGAGATACTTTCAAGGCTAAAGCTAAACCCTGAAACTCAGTTAATTGGTGGGCAATGTTCAGGTACATTGCTCATGTCAGTACTTGGTTTACTGCATCACATACCCGTTTGTACCGATTTAACAACGAAACCTTGGGTGATCGAATCAGGGGCGACTGTTTTAGATCAACCTTTTTATGCTCAAGGTAATCTTGCAACCGCAGGTGGGTGTTTGTCATCAAAGTACTTGGCTGCGTGGGTGATTAGCAAGTTATCGGGTAGGGCAGACGCTGAATCAGCAATTTATTATGTTGCGCCAGTTGGTGAAAAAGAAAGTACTGTTGAGCACTGTATGTCAGTAGTCGGTGCATATCTATAATAATTCTTAGACACTCACTGATTCTAAGGCCGCTACCATACAGCAATGCAAAAATAAGCCTCTCTCGCTCGCTGTCAATGTGGTCAATAATCGATTTAACCTCAGTAGCAGATAGTACCGACGGTAAACGCCGACCTTGCTTAGCATGCTGAAAACCAAGATCTCCAAGTGGCTGTGCAAGCGCTTTATTATACAAAAATGCGAGCGCATTCAGAGCCGATTTCTGAGTGTTGATCGCTACATGTTGCTCGGTTGCTAGAAACGAAAGAAATGCTCTAACCTCGTTTGCTCCTATCTGATTAGTATGCTTTAGGTTATTGCACCTGATGAAATAACGAATCCAATACAAGTAGGTTTTTCCGTTTTCATGCTGTAGCCCCGTACACGCAACTCACTTCTGAGGTGACTGATAAATGGACTGGAACACATCGACCACTCCTTGTGGATACATTACCTCTTTACTGTATAAATACACAGTTTATTTTTATGTTTGCCAGTTGGATGCCTGTTTTTATGACCCGAATAGTGTTTTTTTGCTTAGTTTGTCATAGTCGTGTCAATGAAAGTGTATTAATATCAATCATTAACCAATTTATCAGCCAGAATAACGCGCTGTGGATAAATGATATAACGCGCATGCTCGAATTTGTATTTTGAGTTGCTTTGGGATAAGTCTTAAAAGTGTTTTTAAAACAGCCTTTTAAAGGTGGTTTTTTGAACTCTCATGTACAGCGCAAACGCGCATGCGCACTATTAAAATGTTATGCACCTAAGAAGGAGGCAAGCCAATGTTAGAACTTCGACCAAACTGTGAGTGCTGCGACAAGGACTTACCTCCGGAATCGACAGGTGCAGTAATCTGTACTTTTGAATGCACATTTTGTGCTGAGTGTGCTGAGGATGTCCTTAATCATATCTGTCCAAATTGCTCAGGGAACTTAGTGCCACGGCCTATACGCCCTGTAGCTGCACTTAGAAACAACCCGGCATCTACCACCCGCGTACTAAAAGAAGGTGGGTGCGTAGCCAATGCATAACAAGCGCATTAAAAATCGCCCTGCGGGCTGGACGTCGCTGACGCTCCGCCTTTTATGCGAGCGTTATGCGCTTTTATCGTATTGAATAAATTGGAACATAATGAAAATAGTATGGATACATGGAGCACCAGCTGCTGGTAAGCTGACTGTCGCTAAAGAACTAAAAGAAAAGTATGGCTTTAAACTGTTGCACAACCATCTAGCTGTTGATTTAAGCCTATCAATTTACGATGAGTTTGGTGCAAAAGATTTTCATGAGTTTACGGATAGTATTCGTAGATTAACTCTACAAAAAGCTAAAGAAATTGGAGTTGAACATGTCGTGATGACTTGGGTGGTATGTTCTAAATTACATCAAAAAGAAATTCAGGGTTACTTGGACTTTTTCGAACAAGAAAAAATTGACTTTTACCCTGTTCATTTGTCTCCATCAAAATCAGAACTGCTTCTCCGTGTGGAATCTGAAGAACGTAAACCCACACATAAAATATCTTGTGCTAATCAACTATCGAACTATTTGGAGCAATGTGAATATGCTCCAATAAAAACATCGAAAACGATTAAAATTGATAACACGAATGTTGCACCTGAGCATGTTGCAGAGCGTATAATGTCGCATATAAGCTAGAACGCGCATAACAAAACGTTTAAGAGCGATTCGTAAACGCGTGCCATTTACGCTTCGCTCCAATTTTGGCACACGTTCACTCACGCCTTAACGTGGCGTTATATTTTATGTAAGGAAAATACATGATTATCCCTTTTATGAAAGAGAATATAAAATGGTCAAAAACTCCATTTTCTGGTGTTGAGTTTTGTTGGCTATCTGAGAAAACTGAAAATGGTAGAACAGCAATACTGAAATTTGATGATCATGCGGAACTACCGTTGCATAATCACCCTGGATGGGAACAAATATATGTTCTTGAAGGTCGTCTACAAATAAACTCAGAAATTTATAAAACAAATGACTTTGCTCTTATAGAGGGAAAGACAGATCATTCGATATTGGCTTTAGAACCAAGTAAATATATTACTATTTCGCAAATAGAAGGAGTTAATATTATTGAGTAACGTCAGTTAAAAAATTATTCAAGCCAAATAATAAATGATATTATTTGGCTTGTTAGTATTTTTCACTATTAAAATGTTATACGTAGAAGAAGAGTCGAGGATGTCTGCCAGACAACCAGAATTTGAAGAGATAATTGATCAGCTCAGTAGAGCCGTCCCTGTCCTGGAATCTGAAGGTTTAGATGACTCGGCTAAAGACACGGAGAAGCTAATTAATCGCATTAATGGCATGGGCAGCATCATCTCATATCACAAAAGTAGTCTGTACTCAATTCTGCGTATGATGATCGAGTCGAACACTTACTATGACTCAAAAGCCGGAGAGTCCCTGAATCAAGCATTTGTTCTCATTATAGAGGCCTTGGGTGAGAACGTATAACAAGGCCAGACACGGCGACGGCTTTTTCGTTGCGGCTTCGCTTCCGCTACAAAGCCGCGCATGCTGGCGGCGTTAGGCAAAAACACGAGAGGACACTATGGATAGCAACATTGAGGTAGAAAAGGCGGAAGAGCAGTTGCGCCAAGCTATGCTTGCCTCCGATGTTGAAGCTTTGGATAAGCTTCTTTCTCCAAGTCTCATTTTCACAAACCACCTTGGGCAGTGCTTGGGTAAAGAGGCTGATCTTTCGGCCCATGAATCGGGCGCTCTCACCATTTCTAAACTGGAACCTTCGGAACAGCAAATTAAGTTAGTCGGTGATGACGCGGCGGTTGTTACAGTGCGGGTCCAGCTTTCCGGAACCTATGCCGGTCAACCTGCTGGTGGAGACTTTCGATTCACACGTGTTTGGGCACAATTATCAAACGGTCATTGGCAAGTTGTGGCAGCTCATGCTGGCATAATTGCCTAACAAAACGCTCCAGCCGATGCGCTAAAGCGCACGGCTGAGCTGCGCGTTAGCATGCAGGAATAATATGAAGAAAATTCTCATCATTGGTAATTCTGGCTCAGGAAAGAGTTGGTTGTCGAAACAGTTGTCCTGCAAACTTCAGTTGCAAGAAGTTAACTTGGACTCGATTGTATGGGAGCCAGGTGGCTATAATCAAAAACGCTCCACCGGAGCAATCGAAAATGAAATGACTAGTATAAAGTCTCAATGTAACTGGGTAGTTGAAGGAGTATTTGGTGCTTTAGCTGAACAGCTTGTTTTTTCTGCTGACATGCTGTTATTTTTGGATTTGGAATGGGCTGAGTGTGAAAGTTCTCTTTATGCTCGTGGCTCGGAGAGCTCTAAGCAACTTAATGAGGATCAGGCGGAGAAGAATTTTCGTGAATTATTGAAATGGGCTTCTGAATACTCGGTTCGAGAATCCAAAAGTTCACGACAGTTCCATCAGCAATTGTTCAGTGATTTTCACGGTACTAAAGTACGTTTTACTACACGCTCTCAAGTGAATGAGTTTGTAGCGGAAACAACATGCTAACAAGGCATTTAAGAGGGATTCTCAACGCTTGGCATTTTTGCTTCTACTTCAAATTTAGTGTTTATGGCACAATAATTTAGGTTGGGTGGAGGCGTTGTTCACCCCTTAATGCGGCGTTAGCCGCTTCTGAGAAAGGGATGAAAACTCAGTGAATTTTAAAGAATCTATTGATCACCTAATCGAAAACTATCTTGTAGAAAAAACGAAAGATTTCACAGGTAATGTTTTAGCGAATCATTTAAGAAATGTAATTCCTGCAAATTTAAGGAAGGTGTTAGGTGAAAACGACCGATATTACGTCAAAGGGAGTGCTGGCCAAAGTGGCTGGGCCAACGTTCCTTGGATTTCAGTTTTAGATAGAACAGTTACCACAAGCCCTCAAAATGGTTTTTATCTTGTTTACTTACTTAGAGAAGATGGTGCAGGTGTATATTTAAGCCTCAATCAAGGTGTCACAAATCTAAAAGAAAAATATGGCAAGTCTGTAATTGATGTACTCCGAGTAAGAGCATCAGATTTTAATGCTCAGCTTAGATTTCAACATAAAGACTCTATTGAAGGACCAATTGACTTAGCTTCATCTAAAAAAGGCTCTTTGGGAGACTTATATCAACATGGGGCTATCTATTCTATTTACTATGAAAAAGGTAAGGTCCCTGATAGTTCTCAGCTTGAGCATGACCTAATAGCCTTTGTTGAACTTTATCTTAAAATGGTTGTAAATCAAAGCGTCTCAGATGGTTCAAATGTAGAGGAAGATGAAGCTGGCTTAGGTGTAGAAGATGGCACTAAGCTGCGTGAGCATAAAAGGATTGAGCGGAATCAAAAGCTAGCAAAGAAAGTCAAAGAACTTCAAGGGTACAAGTGTTCTGCATGTGGTTTTGATTTCGAAAAGAAATATGGTGAAATCGGTAAAGGTTTTATTGAAGCGCACCATTTAACTCCTGTTTATCAGATTAAGGGTAAAAAGGTAGGCTTGGATCCAGTAAAGGACTTTTCTGTACTGTGTTCAAATTGCCACCGGATGATACACAAAACACAGTTTGTTGATAGAGTCGAAGAGTTTAAGGCTCAGTATGTCATCGGCTAACAAGCAGCAACGGACTGTCAAACCTGTAACTCAAATTGCTGAGCAATTATGTGCCAGCTTTTCCTGCCACTGTGCTGGACGTTATGCTATGAAGAGTAAATATCATGCAAGATAGAATGAAAGAGTTACGTAATCGTGAATTATCTGAAGAGAAAAAAAGATATCTTAATGATCGTGAAAGAGAGCTATCTAAATATAGAGAGGTAATTGAAAATCAGGAACGTGATTTCGATACGTACCGGTCAAGATTAAAAGAAGAACAAATTGAACGGGAAATGGATCTCCAGAAAGAATTCGAGGAAAGAGAGCGATATTTCGTAGAGAGGGAAAAGAAATTAGTTGAACGTCAACGAGATTTTGAAAAGCATCTCAAGCATAGAGAAATGGAAGCTCAAGCACTTCGTAATAGACTGCAAAATGAACTTGCCATAAAAGAATCCGAACTCAAAAAAGCTTCTATTGAGCTGGAACAAGAGAAGGCTCGTTTAACAGAAGAAAGTAGAAAAAAATTAGAGCAAACATCACAAGATTATGTTGCAGACGCACTTGACGCACTAAATAGTAAAGAGTCCCAATTTCATACGATTTCACGAATTTGGAGTGGAATTGGGGCTGCCTCACTGATTGCCGGTGTAATATTTTTTGTTGCTGTAACTTTTTCTATCAGTTTGGATTCACTAAAAGATATATCATGGCAGTTTCTGATATTCGCTTTATTTAAAGGGATCATAACTGTTGGCCTACTAGTCGGTGTTGCGAAATACTCATTTTTGTTTAGTAGTTCATATATGCAAGAATCACTTAAAAATGCAGACCGCAGGCATGCGATTAATTTCGGGAAATTTTACTTGGAATCATATGGTGCTACTGCTGACTGGTCAGAAGTAAAAGAAGCATTTGAGCATTGGAATATCACAGGCAGCAACGCTTTTAGCAAGCGAGAAGACGTGTCGCTAGATAACGATACGCTTGACAAAGCAGTTTCATTGGTAGAAAAAGCGGGAAAAATACCAGAAAAAATAAAAGATGCGGTGAAAGCATAACAAAGCGCTGCACTCGGATAAATTACTCGCTACGCTCCTATTTTACCGGTGACCGTAGCGTTATGTAGCTAGATAAGAAATGGAGTATAAATGCTTGGTTTAGTTCGATTTGTAGTGATTGCGAATGTAATAGCAGCCGTAATAGTTGTTGCTCTTGAGAGGTCTACAGGCTTCTTTGGACTTAAGTTTGTTTCGGACTACGCATTTTTAATCGTTGTACTTTTATGGGGAACCACAGCCTTATTTTTCATGTATCCACCTATGGGTGGTATGGGGCAGCCTAACGACAAAGCTGGTAGGGTTACAGATTCAATGGTTGACCGTAGTGTTGCGGACGAAATCGATGACGAGCGGTTATCAGAAAATACAGCCTTTTGTATCAAACTGCTTATAGCTGGGGTGCCTGCATTCTTGGTTTGTGTCCTTGCGAGCATCGCTACATAACAAACTGTAAGGTAATTTTTGCAGAACCTTTTGAATACAACAGCCCTAAAACGGTTGTGCCTAGATTCGCTTTATCAAAGAGGCAAATTGTAAAACGTTTTTGCCTCTTCATCCCTTTTTGCAAGTGAGGCTATTTCGTAGGTTGCCACTGCCGAGTAATGTTCAGTCCATGCGGGTAATAAAGGTTTGCTCGTCATCGACAAACGCCACAAAGCCGCCGTAATAGATAAACACCCGACCACGCCCCTCAACGATGCAGGCAAGTTGTGGCTCTAAATCTTCCTCATTATCTTGGCTTTTAAAGGTGCCAGTATCGGTGATGACGCCGCTGAGCGTCGGTAAGTACCCATAAGCGCGCTTAGCTTGATCAATCAGGCTTAATTCGCTAGTAGCAGAAAAACAAGCAGGGATCGCACCGGCGTCTTCAATAAACAGTGGTTTGAGTTCTTCAAACGCGGTAATCACCAGCCAGTCGATGCCGTTAACATGATGGATATACATAGGGTTCCTCAGTCATTTTGGTGCGAGGATTTTACCATTATCAGGGGAGAACGCAGTAGAGATTTTGGTCAAGCCGTCAAATGGCTGGCTACGACAAGCGTTTATTCCAGCGTCCTTGATGTTCTAACGTGCAGCTTTCTTCAGAATCAAAGCGTATCTGTTTGTCTGTGTTGTTGAGCGAGACATTTAAAGGCTGTAAAGCTTGTTTGAGCGACGTGATGATAGATGCTTTGTCGGCCTGTTCCATATGATGATGAGTATCAAAGACGCAAGTAATGGTTAATGAGCGCGGAAAATCGGCGTAATTCACCTGATGGGTTAACCACTCAAACCCCGTGTGGCTCTCCTTGGCGTGTTCACATACCTCCGTTAACGCTACACGTAAGGCATTGTCCATTTTCTTATCTGACTTTTTCATTTAACTGGTTCCTAGGTGTTTGACCATCGATGACCCACAGGAACTTACCATGGGCGCGAATGCAAAAAAACCACAAAAACGTTGTGAACTAGGTTTCCGAGTAGCGTTATATACTGAGCATGCCCTATATTAATTTTGCTTGGTGTAAATTGGTGAGGTCTTTGATATAAAGGGTAGGTTCATCATTAAAGCATATATATTTATGTTTACATCATTAATAAAAATAATAGTTTAACGTCAGGGCTACTTATGAATAACGATTTTTCTTACTCGTCACACCAACCCGATAGCACAAGAATACACGCGATCATCTCTTATATTTTGTTAGCGATTGGGCTGTTTAGTGGTGGTTTTTTTACCTTAATCGGTGTGATTTGGGCGTATGTAAAACGCGGGGATGCAAGGCAAACTATTTACTATTCGCACTTTGACAACGTGATCCGTACCTTTTGGATTTCACTCGTACTGACCATTGTGTCCTTGTTGTTATGGGTCGTTGGCATTGGCATGTTGCTGTTTTTCGCTCTGTTTATCTTTAATATTTATCGGATTACCAAAGGCTTGATTAGAGCGATAGATCACAAGCCGTATTTATAACTTGGCAAGTTTGGCTCTGAGAAAAGAAAAAGCCGCATGATATCAATCATACGGCTGGAGATGTGCGTGTTGCATTATTCAGTTGTTACTTTCCAGCAACCCATTGATGCTTGGTCTTTGCGCTAGCAACCAGCATGTACAAGCAAGTTGCCAGTAAAGTGATAAACAGATACGCCATCACCCCTTGATGACCTTGCATAAACCAATCGGCTGCCAAAGGGCCGATAATAGACCCAATGCTATAACAAAATAGCATTGCCTGGGTGGCAGACACGATGTAATTCGCATTTAAGTTTAAGCATGCGTGGTTGATAGCAATCGGGTATAAGGCAAAGGAGGCAGCACCGATGAAAAATAAGCATATCGCGAGCGTTACTACGCCGTCGTCTAAGATTGTGATGACTGCCGCTGCCGCCCCAATGAAACACAGTAGTGCCATTAATAGGTTGCGGCCTAAATATTTAGTGAGCTTGGGAATCAATACTTGCACAACCATGGCGCCTAAAATCACAACGGCCATTAAGCTGCCGGCTTCTTGGTGATTGAGCCCGCGTTTCATCAATTCTAATGGCATTAAGCCATAAATCGCAGCGGTGGTTAATCCAGACACCACACCACCAAGTAAAGCCGCATGGCTCAAACGTGAAATCTGCTTAAATGACATTGTGGCGCTTTCGCTCGCGTCGGGTTGTATATCTTTTGCTCTTACTAATGTCATGGCTGCCATTGAAAGTACGATGGTGATGAATACAAAAGGGCCATAACCGTTGATACCGATGGTAGAGATGCCTAATTGGCCAACGGTTGTGCCGAGGTAAAGCGCGACCATATAGACACCAAGACGTTTAGCACGGCCGGATTCATTACCGTGTAATAACCACGATTCGACAATCACAAAAATGCCCGCGACAGCGATACCAGCAACAAAGCGCAGTACCATCCACGCCCATTCATGGGTAAAGAAAAGCAAAGCTAACGTGGCGACCATTAATGTCATGAGGCACGCGATAAATGCATTACGATATCCATAAAGTCTGACGCTCTTTTGTGTGTAGAGAGTTCCAACAAAGTTACCGATAAAAAACGCACTGGCTAACCAATTGGCGATGTGTTCATTCAAACCATAAGTAGGCAAAATCAGTGGGATTAGGCTCATTAAATAGCCTGATGCAATGGCAAATAAAGTTAATGCGGTCACTGGGATAGCGATCCGAGGTGATGCGGTAATAACATCGGAATTGTTCAACGACTTAGCCTCAAAATAACGTCAAACGATCTCTAGAGTTAAGCCAGTGTGCTTATCTCTAAACTCGTTTTTAAACAGGGAAATAGTTATGATCGGGAGCGAATATCGATCTTTTTTTTCCTCGCGTACAACGAAAAATTGTGACCTTGACGATTAAGGACTTTTATTGAAGTGAAAAACAGAGGAAGTAGCAAAAAAATCGGCAAGTAGTGAGCATATTATGTCGAGTACTTTTGAGTAACTATCGGCATGAAAGGAGTAGTGAATAACAAACATTTATAATATACACACTTGTATGATGCTAGACAGTGGGTTTTTGCGATTTATAATTAAAAAACTATTTTACTACAGTATCTCACCTTATACTTTCTGTATTTCTTGTCAATATTATAAGAACAGTGTCTGCTGAAAAGGCACTGTTCTACCCTATAGGATATATAACGTGAAAGAATTCGATTCGATAACATCTTTTAAGGATCAAAGCACATGGCGGCTTGTTGGGCTTGGAATAGTCACCTACGGTGTCTACTTTGCCCATTATACCAAAAAGCAAACGATTAAGATTAATGATTTGTCTGGTGAGAATAATAAAATATCAGAAGGTTTTGTAAACGCAATACTGGCGATGTCTTACATTTCGTTGATTTTATTCTTTGCATACCTTGCGGTCGATGAAGGTCATCCTGTCGCGATCCTAAGTGATATTTCAGATCGCATATCGGGGATAATGTTCATTGTATGGGGATTTATGGCTCGCAATCGGCTGAACACGGCTTACGAGATTAATAAAGACAATAGAGAATGGTTTCATGGACTTTGGACATTTTTATTTTCTCCAATGTATTTTAATTACAAGATCAATAGCATCTGCGAAGAAAGCGTAAAACAAGTTGCGGCAGAGAACTCGTAAACTCACCGCTGAGGAAAGCGTTATGTACTTTGGGGTAAAGCAATGAATAAGTATCTAATCCTCTTATTAGCGAGCCTTTCGTTTGGTGTTGTTGCCAAAGAAGAATCCATTGATTGTAATAACGCGATGACCACGCTCGAGATAAATCAATGTGGTGCTATTGAATTAGAATCAGCACAAGCGACATTAGACAAATATCTCAAGACTAGCATTGAGCACAACTCGCATGATCCAGAATTGGTAGCCGCGATTAAGCTTGCTCAAGAGGATTGGCAGGCATATATGTTATCTCACTGTGATTCGGTATATACGCAATGGCGTGATGGTACTATCCGTGGAATTATGGCGATAACCTGCAAAACGACGTTAACTAAACAGAGAACGTACGAGCTATGGAAAAATTTCTTAACTTATATGGACAGCACACCACCCGTTTTACCGGATCCAAGTGAGTCGTAGACTTCAACCACGGATATAACAAACGATCAAACCTTCAATATTTACCCTTATTTTTTTGATGTGGTTTGGTATATCAACCAAACATCTCATGATGAATTTTTTGTGCGTACCCATCGGTCATAGCGGCAATATAATCACATAGGATACGCATCCCATCTCCGCGAGAGGCTTCCGCATGGCACCATTTCGCGCTGGTGGTTGTGGGGAGTAAACGCTCGGGATCAGCACTGATTGCTTCAAATAAATCCATGATGATTTGCTGGCCTTTGTATTCAAAGCGCTGTACTTGCGGCACTTGAATGACGTAGTTGCTGACAAACCCTTTCAAAATATCTAAGGCATGTGCCATGTTCGGCTCAAGGTAGGCATTGTAGGCGAGTAAATCATTATCAAAAGAGGCGGCGACTTTTTCCACGCGAATGCTGGTAAGCAGCGCATTAACAATACCGCCAATCGCATCTTTGCGAATGTAATGTTTATCCGAAAACAGCATATCTGTCAGTTGCGCTTGCTCGGCAAACCAACCTTTTTGTGCGATAAGCTTAGGCTTGGCATGCGCCTCCCATTGGCTTTGCGTCACCAGCCCCATCACGATGGCATCTTCTAAATCGTGTACGCCATAGGCGATATCATCCGCCAGTTCCATAATCGAACAATCTAATGATTTAAAGCGGGTTTTTTGATGCTCATAAGCACTGACATCGGGCTCTCGCAGTGTATTGAGTAACTGTCGGTCGTTATCGGATAATGGTGCCAGTACCCAATTTAGCAGGTTGGCATCACAATCATAAATGCCTTTCGCCGGTAGCCAGTCACGAGCTTTAAGCTGACGTTGATGCAGAACAGGCTCTGGCTGTTTCGCAGCATGGGTATGGCTGAGTAGTGCTGGGTACTTTAATAATCCCAGCAGGGTGCGGCGCGATAAATTCATACCGTGATGTTCAGTGTACGGCTCTAAACTAGTGACAATCCGAAAGGTTTGCGCATTGCCTTCAAAGCCGCCGTGTTCACGCATCATGTAATTTAGGGCAATTTCACCGCCATGCCCATAGGGTGGGTGGCCAATGTCGTGGGCTAAACACAAAGAATCAATCAGGCTGTCTGATGGCATTAACGCTCGCAGGTTTGGCTGCTTATTTTTGATTTGCGCGACGATTCCGGTGCCAATTTGTGCCACTTCTAAGGAATGGGTTAAGCGTGTGCGATGAAAATCATTGGTGCTGCTACCATGCACTTGTGTTTTTGACTGTAAGCGTCGAAATGCTGCCGAGTGCAGAACGCGTGCGCGGTCACGTTGAAATGGGCTGCGATGATCGTGGCGACGAATTTTATGTTCGTCGTCTTTACGCTCATTCCATTGGTCGCTAATGACAAAGGACATGTCACCTCCGGTGTGTGGCATTAATACATGGACTAAGTTTAGCTGATTTCATCGAGGCTCAGTTCAAAACTGGGCGCGAACGTCTGTAAAAAGTAAGCCATCTCTGGGCTATGACGTTCCTCTAAGGTCACTTCTAAACGTTTTTTCGCACGAGCGAATTCTTGGTTGCCGGCGCTAAGCTCTTCTAAGCATTTTAAGTAAGCACAAAGGCAATCGGCTTGCTTGACCATCGCTTCATCAATGGGATCGGCATGCTCGCTAAGCAGGAAAGGCGCAAAGTCGTCTTGTAACTCTTCAGGCAACATGCTTAGTAAACGGTGCTCGGCGGCCGCTTCTATTTTTTTATATTCTTTAGCGATATCGGGGTTGGAGTACTTAATCGGCGTGGGCAAATCGCCCGTCAGGACTTCGCTGCTATCATGATACATCGCTTTTAGAGCGATGCGCTCAGGGTTCAGTTGGCCATCAAATTTTTTGTTCTTAATCACCGCAAGGGCATGGGCGACAAAGGCGACTTGTAAGCTGTGTTCAGACACATTCTCTTTAGAAACTGATCGCATTAGCGGCCAGCGCTGAATAAGCTTCATGCGATCAAGGTGAGCAAAAAAATGGCTCTCTTTCATAACTGAATAATCCTTTTTCATCTTAAAGGAAAACCAGTGTACAAAAGAGAGCCGGATTCACCAAACTAAGTTAGTGATTTTTCGCAAAGTTTATTGACGATAGGTACTTAAGAAGCGCTCGAAACGACCAATAGCGATTTCCAACGTCTCAACATGAGGCAATGTGACAATACGCACGTGATCGGGCTCTGGCCAGTTAAAGCCTGTTCCTTGCACAAGTAGCACTTTTTCTTGTACTAAGAAATCTTGCACCAGTTTTTGGTCGTCTTTTAAATTAAACTTTTTCTTGTCCAGTTTCGGGAATAAGTACATGGCGCCTTTAGGCTTAACACACGATACTCCCGGAATTTGGTTTAAGAGTTCAAAGGCGCGGTCACGCTGTTCCAGTAAGCGGCCACCAGGCAGCAGCAATTCGTTGAGGCTTTGATACCCACCGAGCGCGGTTTGAATCGCATGCTGCATCGGCACATTGGCACACAGGCGCATTGAGGACAAAATATCCAAACCGGCAATATAACCTTGTGCGAGGTGTTTAGGGCCAGTTAAAAACATCCAGCCACCACGAAAACCACATACGCGATAGGCTTTTGATAAGCCGTTAAACGTCACGACAAGCACATCTTCTGTCAGTGTCGCAATCGAGGTATGAGTCGCACCGTCATAAAGCACTTTGTCATAGATTTCATCGGCGAAAATAATGAGATTATTTTTACGCGCCAGTTCAATCACTTCGAGCAAAAAGTCACGCGAATACACAGCACCCGTTGGGTTGTTTGGGTTAATAAGGACTATACCGCGTGTTCTTTTGGTAATTTTCTTTTTAATATCGTCAAGATCAGGCTGCCAATCGGCTTGTTCATCACAGATATAGTGCACAGCGTTGCCTCCGGAGAGGGATGTTGCTGCTGTCCATAATGGGTAATCAGGAGCTGGGACTAGCATTTCATCGCCGTTATTTAACAGCGCCTGCATTGCCATCACAATCAGTTCAGAGACTCCGTTACCGATGTAAACATCCTCGACATCCAAGCTACGGATGCCTTTCTTCTGATAATATTGCACCACGGCTTTACGCGCGGAATAAATCCCTTTGGAATCCGCATAACCTTGCGATGTTGGTAGGTTACGGATCACATCCACTAGGATTTCATCCGGGGCATCAAAACCAAATGGGGCGGGATTACCGATATTAAGCTTCAGTATTTTATTCCCTTCTTCTTCCATTCTCTTAGCATGTTTGAGTACTGGTCCCCTAATGTCGTAGCAGACATTATCGAGTTTTGACGACATCCCGATATTTTGCATTATTTGGTTCCTGTTTTTAGTTGCTTTGCTTTATTAAAGTACACCAATTGCTATTTATTTAGAATAAAAAACTGGAATTTATTGGCTTATTGAGCGGAATCTATCTACGTATTTTAAGAGCAAAATTGAGCTACCTCAATGAAACGCAGGAAAGCCGTACTACAGCCTTGATTTCATTAGGGGCTCTCAATACAGTGAAAGCCAGTCCCGCAGCCCTGTATTGCCGAGGTCACTTTGACTTACTTCCAACAGATTGTTACCCAGTTGACCGAACTCATTCATTGCGCTTCTTTAGACACTGTACGTGTTGAGTTGCCACTGAATTTATCGACCTCTTTATTCACACTTGATTGGTTTGATAGACAAAACGTTTATCCGAAATTTTATTGGCAACCACGTTCAGGTAATGAAGAAGTTATGGCACTGGGCGCATTATCCTCGTTTACGTCAGGTCAATCGAGCGAAATAAATCAGGTTTTAGGTGCTAACCAACGTGTATGGGGCGGTCGTTCTTTTGACGGTCGTACGTCTAAAAACCCACAGTGTTTACCGGAATATTTTTTCTTACCTAAGATTGAGGTGATTCGGCGTCGGCATACTTGGTATATAGCTGCCAATATCAATCATCATCGCTCAGCCGTGATAGAGACGTTACAGCAATTAGTGCCTGTAGACGGCGCGCCGCAAGAAACGGCGCTTGCCATTATGACAGAGTCTCACTCTCCGAGTCATCGACAATGGTCACAGTTAGTAGGCCAAGTGCTGAATGGTATTGAAAAACAGTGCTTTAAAAAAGTGGTCTTGGCGAGGGAAACGCGTTTGCTGCTCTCTCACCACCTACGTGCTGCGCGTTTGCTAAAAGAAAGCCGCCGTCATAATAAAGACAGTTTTCATTTCATGTTGGCGCTTAGCCCTCATGAGGCCTTTGTCGGGTCAACCCCGGAGCGCTTATATCAGCGCCAGAGTCATAGGGTATTTACGGAAGCGTTAGCGGGGACAATTGAACGTGGCGCTACATTAAAGAGCGATCAACAAAACGCTAATTGGCTGATGAGCGATAATAAAAACGTTCATGAAAATCAGTATGTTGTTGATGATATCGTCGGACGTTTACAGGGAATGTGTACATTCCTAGAAGTAGAGCCACACGTGAGCTTGGTCAAACTGCGTCAAGTGCAGCATTTGCGCCGTAAGATTACCGCCACGTTGGGTCAGCAAGTTGATGGCGGTGAGTTATTGACGGCTTTACAACCCACAGCCGCGGTGTCTGGATTGCCTCGCCAAGCGGCCTATGAATTTATTCTCAAGCATGAACCGTTTGTGCGCGGTTGGTATGCCGGTTCGCTGGGGTATGTGAGCCGGGAAAACTCTGAGTTTTGTGTTGCCATTCGTAGCGCCTTGGTGATGGATAACGAAGTACGTTTATTTGCCGGAGCCGGTATTGTCCCTGGCTCGGATGCTGAGCAAGAGTGGCAAGAGTTAGATAGAAAAATGGCAACGTTAAAAAGCTTAGTCACGGACATGCAGCAAGAGGAAGCTTGTTTATGAAACACGATCAAGCGTTACTCAACCGTATTTGGAGCCGGACTTTATTAGAAGAATTATCACGCTGGGGAATTGAGCATGTATGCGCCGCTCCAGGCTCTCGTTCCACACCGTTGATTTTAGAAGCGGCAGAGCATAGTGCATTGCAATTGCACACGCATTTTGATGAGCGGGGCTTGGGATTTATGGCGTTAGGACTCGCTAAAGTCACGCAACAACCCGTTGTGGTGATTGTGACCTCGGGCACGGCTGTGGCGAACCTTTTACCGGCCATTGTGGAATCGAAATTAACAGGCGAGTCGTTGATTGTCTTGTCATCGGATAGGCCGATAGAGCTGGTGGGCTGCGGGGCCAATCAAGCGATTGAGCAAGCGGGCATCTTTTCTAGCCATGTAACACATAGCGTCAATTTACCTTCGCCTACCACCCAAATTCCACTGGCTTGGCTATTAAGTCGCACCGATGAAGCGATGCATCAGCAGCGTCAGCATGGGGGCAGTTTACATATCAACTGCCCGTACCCTGAACCTTTGTATTCTGTGCAACCTGAATCGAACTATGCGCCGTATTGTCAGCCAATAAAAACCTGGCAAGCCGGTTCACAACTTTACTCGCAACGCTCCATGTTAAGCCATATTGATGCACCTGCGATGACGATGCAGGGGAAAGGGGTGGTGATTATTGGGGCGGTGGCCTTTCGTCAGGCGCAAACGGCCGTTGCCTTTGCCGAGCAAATGGGGTGGCCTTATTTGTGCGATCCGCAAGCAGGGGTGACGAGCCCTTGGTCTCATTACGATTTGTGGTTGCAAAATCCAACGGCCGCCGAGCAGCTTTCTCGCTGTGAGCATATTGTACAGTTTGGCGGACGCTTAGTGTCTAAACGGCTTAATCAGTGGATTACTCAGCAAGTACAAGGATATGGCGCGCATTATGAAGTGATAACGCAAGATGCGGCTCAGCATAACGCAAGCCATTTGCCGCAGCAGCGTTGGGTCATGTCGCCGCAAGTGTGGACAGCGCCTTATCTTAGCTCTCACGAGAATGAGTACGAGCAACGTAAGCTTACACATCAAGGCTGGGCTGATGACCTCATTTATTTTGCCGATGCATGCGCGCAGCTTGCCGCTCTGCACCTTAATCAAGACCATTTATCCGAAGTCGCGGTGGCGCTGACACTTAGTGACATGGCTGAGCAGCATCCACTCTTTTTAGGCAATAGCTTAATGATCCGAATGATCGATATGTTAAGCACTCTGACGGATGTGCCTGTGTATAGCAATCGCGGTGCCTCGGGAATTGATGGTTTAATTGCGACAGCGGCTGGTGTGCAAAAAGGGCTACATGATGGGTTATTGGTGATAATTGGAGATACGGCGTTGTTACACGATCTCAATTCTCTTGCACTATTACATGACGTATCCGACCCCATGATTGTGGTCGTCACGAATAATGATGGCGGCGCGATTTTTGATTTACTACCGGTGCAAATCAACCAACGTGACGCTTTGTATCGTATGCCACATGGATTCAACTTTTGTCACGCTGCGGCGCAATTTGGACTCAGTTATGCAAATCCGCATTCACTACAAGAGTATCAGCGCGTGATTGAGCAGCATTGGCGTGAAGGTACCGGAGCGCTCTTGATCGAAGTGATCACGCCACCACACGAGGCCTCACAGCATGTGCAGCAACTGGTGGAGCAAGTACATGCTTTATAGCCGTGCATTATTTAGCCAAGTGACCACTAACCAACCTGTCATTGTATGGTTACATGGTTTGTTAGGCAGCGGTGACGATTGGTCTGAAACCTTGTACTGCCTGTCGAGTTTTGCTCATTTTGTCATTGATTTACCTGGACACGGTGGCAGTCAAGCTCTGGAATGTGACAGCTTACCAATGTGTGCTGAGCAAGTCGTTACTACTATTCAAGCGCAGTTGGGAGCGCGGCAGCCGGTGATTATTGTTGGATACTCGCTGGGCGCGCGCATCGCCATGGCTGTGGTAAACAGTGATGCCAGCGAGCGGATAAATATCCAAGCCGTACTGCTTGAAGGCGGTAATGTTGGATTGAATAACGAACCAGCGCGAGTGGCTCGCTGGCAGCAAGATAGCCTGTGGGCACAGCGTTTTGCCTGTGAACCTATCGAAACGGTTCTTGAGGCTTGGTATCAACAGCCAGTGTTTGGCACGTTGAATACCGAGCAAAGAAACAGCGTGATTACGGCGCGCCGGAATAACGTAGGCTCGGCGATTGCGAAAATGCTGACTGCGACGTCGCTAGCGACGCAAGCTGATATGTTGCCAGTATTACAACGATCGCCGCTACCTATTCACTATGTGTGTGGCGAAAAAGACACAAAATTTCAGAGTCTTGCTAGTGAATATGCGCTGCCTACCAGTGTATTGGCGAATGCCGGACATAACGTACACAAAGAGCAGCCACAGGCTTTTGCTGCGCTTGTTGAAGAATGGGTTACAACCACAACCGTGAGTTGTTCATGATAATTATTGGGGATTAACTATGGCTAAAACGGTCGGTATTTCAGAAGAGGTACTTTACGCACCCGTAGAATGGAAAGATTGTAGTGAAGGGTATGAAGACATTTATTTTCATAAATCGGTTGATGGTATTGCTAAGATTACGATTGCGCGTCCGCAAGTTCATAACGCGTTTCGCCCTAAAACTGTAAAAGAAATGATTCATGCTCTCGCAGCGGCGCGTTACGACGAGCGTATAGGCGTGATTATTTTAACAGGAATTGGCGAGAAAGCCTTTTGTTCCGGTGGTGATCAGAGTATCCGGGGCGATTATGGCGGTTATCAAGATGACGACGGCACCCATCATTTGAATGTGTTGGATTTTCAACGCCAAATTCGGACTTGTCCAAAGCCTGTTATTGCTCAAGTTTCGGGCTGGGCTGTGGGTGGTGGCCATGTGCTGCATATGATGTGTGATTTAACCATTGCGGCAGATAATGCGCAATTTGGCCAAACGGGGCCTAAAGTTGGGTCGTTTGACGGTGGTTGGGGCGCATCTTACATGGCACGTATTGTCGGCCAAAAGAAAGCTCGTGAGATTTGGTTTCTGTGTCGTTTCTATGATGCGCAAGAAGCGTTAGCTATGGGGTTAGTCAATACCGTCGTACCTTTGGATACGATTGAACAAGAAACTGTACGTTGGTGTCGTGAGGTTTTACAACATAGCCCAATGGCTCTGCGCTGCCTAAAAGCGGCGTTAAATGCAGATTGTGATGGGCAAGCTGGCCTGCAAGAACTTGCAGGGAATGCTACAATGCTATTCTACATGACAGAGGAAGGCCAAGAAGGCCGTAACGCTTTTAATGAAAAGCGTCATCCAGACTTCGATAAATTTCCACGTAATCCATAGTGCGTTCGCAAGCCGTCAGCGAGCGTGGCTTTCTGGCGGCTTTACATCAGTAACTTTGGTCATGAATGATGATAGATAGACGTATTGGACTTATCAGTACGACTATCTATCACTCTATTTTTACAACCGTTTAGGAGCGTTATGCGCAGCGTAAAACTCTATCGCTACACTTTGCCTATGGACAGTGGTGTAGTTCTTCGTAACAACAAATTAACTCATCGGGTCGGCTATGTTGTCGAGTTGAGTGAGCAAGGTCGAGTCGGCTATGGAGAAATCGCCCCCTTGCCAGGATTTAGTCCTGAAAGCGTCGAAGAGGCCGGAGCACTGGCGAAAGAAATGATGGGTGATTGGGTAGAGTATCGATGCTTTAACTATGAGCACGCATTTGCCTCCGTCGCGTGTGGTTTATCGATGGCTGAAATGGAGCTTACCCAGCAGTTACCGCAAAGAGGTAACTACAATACAGCGCCACTATGCAAAGGCGACCCGGACGCTTTATGGCCGATTTTAGGGAATATGGTTGGCGAAAAAATCGCCAAAGTGAAAGTCGGGCGTCACGAGCCAATTCGTGATGGCATGATGGTGTCACTGCTTTTAGAATCGATCCCTAATTTAAAACTACGCTTGGACGCCAATCGAGCATGGAGCCGTGAACAGGCTGATAAATTTATTAGTTATTTACCGCAATCTATGCGTCATCGGATCGTATTTATTGAAGAACCTTGTCACAAGCCATCAGACAGTTTGTCCTTTTCGTTAGACTCTGGCGTTTTTATTGCGTGGGATGAAACCTTACAAGATGCGGCGCAGCAACCTAATTTTCGGGTGGCGGATTTAACCGGTGGGCGTGCTCTAATTATTAAACCAATGGTATTGGGCTCACTTGGGTATTGCCAAAACTTAATTGAGCAAGCGAACGCAATGAATATGCAAGTGGTCGTGAGTTCTAGTATTGAATCAAGCTTAGGTTTGACGCAATTAGCACGTTGGGCTGCGTTAGTCGCGCCCACTGCGACACCCGGACTAGACACCGTCGACCTGTTCCAAGAGCAACTCATTACGCCGTGGCCGGAGTGTTCATTACCTGTCAAAGGGATTGAGGAACTAGAGCTATTATGGGAACAAATTGCATTGAAATAGCCTCACTACCGACGCAGCCCTTATGGCACCATTGGCGCATTAACGCGCCAATGAGGGTGGCGTTGTATGCCGAGGGTAAACGCTACACTTGGCATGAACTGTGTGAAACAGTTGATTGCACAAGCTACCAATTATATCAGCAAGGAGTGAGAGCGAGCGATGTGGTGACAATGGTGGGTAAAAACCACCCGCACATGCTTTGGATATTGCTTGCAGCACATCAACTAGGCGCGAGTTGCGCATTGACTATGCCACAGCCTAGTGAGTTATTAGAGCGTAAATTGAAAACGCTTTATCCGGATGATAAAAATGGTTTTCTATGGTTATCCCCAACTTTAGATAAGCCACTTGCCACAGAGATGATGCATGGTAACAGGCCGCTATTGCATGTCTCTCCTGAAGCGATGACACCTTCTTATATTCCTGATGTCCAGTATGCTGCCCCGCAGTTGGCGAGCCTTCTTTTTACCTCGGGCTCGACGGGACACCCAAAAGCTGTCGCGCATAATCACTTGCACCATTTTGCGTCTGCCATGGGATTACTGCAAAGGTTGCAGTATGCTCCGGGAGATTGTTGGCTGTTAAGCCTGCCGTTGTATCATGTTTCTGGATTGTCGATTATTTATCGCTGGTTAACGGCGGGAGCGTGTTTGAAAATAGGCCAAGGACAACTGGCTGACGATATAGAAGGCGTGACTCATGCTTCGTTAGTCCCGTTTCAATTACAGCAATTATTCGCGAGCAAACGATCGCTCAGTTTATCGCATGTATTATTGGGAGGTAGCCATATCCCTCAATCGCTTGGCTTACGCGCTGCGGCATTAGGCATAGACACTTGGCTTGGTTATGGCATGACAGAAGCGGCTTCCACCATTACTGCAAGACGAGTACAAGAGGGAAATGGGGTGGGTCGTGTTCTCCCGTATCGCGAATTAAGAATACAGGATCAGCGTATTTTTCTGCGCGGACAAACATTAGCGAGCGGCTACTATCACCAAGGCGAGCTAACGCCGTTATTCGATAAGAGTGGTTGGTTTGATACGCAAGATTTAGGCGATTGGCAAAGCACAGACGATTTGGTGATAGTAGGTCGCGCCGATAATCAATTTATTTCGGGTGGTGAAAACATCCATTGTGAAGAGATAGAGGCTGTGTTGAATCAGCATCATGCGGTGCAAAGTGCCATTGTTGTCCCTGTTGCAGACAAGCGCTACGGTGCTAGGCCTGTGGCTATTGTGAAAACCACCCATGATGTCACACAGGTGGATTGGAATGTCTGGTGCCAAGGAAAATTAGAAAAATATAAATGGCCTGTTGCGTATTATGCGATGCCCGGCCACCTTGAGGCAGGCGCAATTAAATTGCCACGGCGTGCGTTACGTGACTGGTTGTTGCAGTGTCACGTTTCTTAACGAGTTACGGGGAACCAAAAGAAAAGTTATGAGATAGATGAAAAGTGCATTTCCGCTTTGCGTGTGATTTTCTCATACTGATGCCATTATGATTTGGGCATAAGGATGGCACATGATGATTCGCTTCATCTTACTCCTTTCAATTTTGATGCAAATTGGTATCGCGCTAACTGAGCAAGGCTGGCTGTGTTATGCCGCGCAATTAAGTGCATTTTTATCTTGTATCGCCCTTGCGTTATCTGGGCCACAATCGCGCTCGGCAATGGACAATTGAGCGCTTTAACCTCTGATTGTTGGGGGCGCTGATAGTGCCCAGCGTACCAATAAGGATCGCTTGGTTTATAACGGGTGATTAAGTAGCCATAGTAATGAAGAGCCAGAAATCAGTCCCCATAGTATTACCCCAAAAATAAACGGTCGCGGACCAGATTGCTTTAAACGTGCGACTGAAATACCACAGCCAATTAGGTAAAGACATACGACGAGTGCTTGTTTCGATAGCAAAAAGATACCGTGATAGAGCGTTTGCCCTTGTGGAAATAAAGCAGTAATACCGATGGCAATGCAATAAAAAATAATAAAGTAGGGAATGGTGACTTTTTTCGATTCGCTACGAAATAGCCAAGCACTGACAAACGCGACTGGCACAATCCATAAAGCGCGTGCAAGCTTTAAAGTGGTGGCCGTTTTGAGTGCTTCGGCTCCATAAGCTGAGGCAGCGCCAACTACCGATGAGGTGTCGTGAATGGCGATTGCAGCCCAAGTACCGAATGTATGTTGATCTAAATGCAGTGCGTGGCCGATCAGCGGAAATAAAAATAATGCCACGGAATTTAAGACAAAAACGGTACCTAATGCCACACCAATCTGCTCATCTTTTGCATCAATTGCTGGGGCGACCGCCGCAATCGCACTGCCCCCACAAATGGCCGTTCCCGATGCAATAAGGTGACCAGATTTACGATCCAAACCAATCCAAGACGCAATAATCGTTCCCAAAAGTAGGGTGCCAACAATGGTGCTCATGACTAAGCCAATACCATTAGCGGTGACCGTCAATGCTTGTTGCAGTGGGATCCCAAAGCCTAACCCAACAATCGAATAAGCCAGCAGTTTTTTAGTGATTTTGGTGACGGCAATGTTGTGTGGTACTAGCCCAAACGATGTGATTAAAAAACCCAGGATGAGTGCAATTGGCGAGTTAATCGCAGGAGTAAAACAGATCAACAAGCCGAGCCAAAAGGGAAGGGTCTTTAGTTTTATCATAAGAGCGGTATTCGATTTATCAGTGAGTGAAGAAGGATACGATTGTAACGTAACTTAGCCAATCAAAAAGTCTTAAAGTTTTTAACAGGTGTTCAATTAAATTGAACGTGGGCCAATTCAACTCATATGATATTGCTCGTTACCATGACCTGTTGCTGTTGTAATACAACGCGATTGCTGTTCTTAGACGACAATTTAAGAGGCGGTATACTGGGGTTGGGAGCGCCTCTAAGATGGAGCCGCCGAGCGTTGGCCGATACCGCCATCCATTATGGATGCGTTAGCGTTTTGAGCCGCGTAATAGGCGAATTTTATCGCGTAACATGTGGCTATTGGCTTTTGTTGAGGGGATGGGAGGGCCAATCACAACATCGACGGTTGACCACCAACGGCGAGGTAGTCCCTTACAGGCTCGGCCTAAGTGACGGCTAAAATACGTGCCCCACAAACCGCGAATGGCAACAGGAATGACCGGCGCGGCGCTACGCTGTAAAATAATATCGGTGCCGCGCATAAACGAGTGCACTTCCCCATCATGGGTTAATCTTCCTTCAGGGAAAATACACACCAACTCTCCTTGAGCGAGCGCTTGCTCGACTGCTTGAAAGGCTTGGCGAATCGATTGGCTGCGCGCTGCATTGATGGGAATGACGCCAGCGCGACGTAAAAACCCTCTCACCAGAGGAAAATTGGCATAATCCTCTTCCATCACAAAGCGAATAAGCCGCGGCGATGTCGCACTTAATAGCAGAGCATCCATATAACTGACGTGATTACAGACAATTAATGCACCGCCACTGTCTGGAAGGTGCTTTAAGTGTTTGATTCGCACTCGATAGAACAGGCGACATACTACCCATAGGCCTAGGCGAACGACATGTACCGGATATTGGTAAAAAAGCCATAGCGCCACGATAAGATTGAGCAGTGCTAGTAACGCAAACAATTGTGGGATATCTAACCCTATGATGCTGAGTGTCACAATACCCAGTAACGCACTACCAACCATAAACAAAGCATTATAAATGTTTAAGGCGGCAATCACTTGTGCGCGTTTATTCTCTTGTGAACGTTGTTGTAAGAGTGCATATAACGGCACAATAAAAAGTCCACCACTCATGCCGAGTAAAAATAGATAGGCGAAGGTTGGCCATAATGCTTGATGAGTGATGAAGTCAGAAAAGGTAAATAAAACCGGTAAGTCTGCTGGGATTTGCGTAGCAAACAAATACCCCCACAGCGTAATTAGTATGCCTGAAATAGGAACAGAGCCGAGTTCAACCCGATGGTTTGCTAGCTTGTCATACGCGAGAGAGCCTAAAGCAATCCCGACAGAGAATAGTGCCAGTAAAAAAGAGACGGCACTTTCATTGCCGAGCAAATGTTCTCGCGTAAAATTAGGAAACTGTGTGAGATAGGCCGCGCCTAGAAACCAAAACCAACTGATGGTGATGATGGTACGCTTTAATACCGGATCTTGTTTCACCATTTGCAACGTTTGCTTGGTGTGAGCAATGGGGCGCCATTGAAACGTGTCATGTGTCTGGCTGACAGGCGCGATAGGTATCCAACGGCTAGCGAGATAGCCTAACACTGCGATGCAAACCACGGCAGTGGCCGCGATGCTCTCGGCAAAAGGGAGAGGAGTAATCATGCCAGCGCCAATGGTACCGAGTAAAATAGCCAGAAACGTGCCCGTTTCGACTAACGCATTGCCCGGGACAATTTCGTGCTTGGTTAAGTGTTGGGGCAGCAGTGCGTATTTCACTGGACCGAAAAAAGCCGATTGAGTCCCCATTAAAAACAACACACCAAGTAATAGGGCAAAGCTATGCGTGATAAAGGCGAGTGCGCCTAGCCCCATGATCAAAATTTCTCCAAGTTTTACCCAGCGAATAAACTGTGACTTTTCATGGCTGTCGGCGAGTACCCCAGCAGAAGCAGAGAAAAGAAAGTAGGGTAGAATAAATAATCCCGCAGCCATATTAATAAAGAGGTTGCTAGAAATAGGCAGCGCATCTTGGCTTGTGAAGGCCACAAGCAAGAGAAGAACATTTTTAAACACATTATCGTTAAATGCGCCACAAAATTGAGTGATGAAATAAGGAAGAAAACGGCGATTGGACAATAAAGAAGACGTTGGCATGCCACTACCAATTCATAAGATATTGAGAGAGTAAGTTCTCAATGAGCTCTTTGCCATCGATAGGCGAGGAAGCAAAAAATTTATCGTCAACACTGAGTAACGTAATGCCATGTACGCCAGACCATAGTACGCGGCTGGCTTGCAATACTTCAGCCTCGGTTCGCTGGGGCGCGAGCACTTTGAGCAGGGCTTCAAGCATTCCGGTCATATTATCGATACGATCCTTTTGCCATTCAGGTAGTGTGTCCCCATTCATGTTATGCTCAAAAATCAACTGCCACCGGTAGGGGTTCTCTAACGCAAAATCATGGTAACAGTACGCTAATAAGTACAAAGCTTGTTGTGGATCGTCACAATCATCAACGGCAGCATGAGCACGCTCGGCAAGTTCATCCAAAGTATTGGCGACCACATGCAGCAAGAGTAGGTTGTAGTTGCCAAACACATTGACTAATGTGCTTGGTACGTAACCTATCATACCTGCTACTTTTCTTAAGCTTAGCTCGTGATAAGAGTGCTCCTCTAAGAAGCTTTTCACGGATGCCAGCGTTAGTTGAACCAATTCTTCTCGTGAGTGGTCGTTTCTTCTTGCCATAGCGTTCTAAAAAATAATGTACATTGTTCATTATACTAATCACCGATAGCGTTAGCGTCAACTTATTCTCAATTTGCAATATCCTGATACAGATAGAAGTAGGGAAAACCTTTGATTATGGTAATGAAGCCGCTATTATCGCGATAGTCATATTTTTACTTGTTATTTTTGGCATGTAAATAAACCAAAGGATTACTATGAAGCGTTTATTCTCATTTGTCGCATTACTTATGGTCTCAGTGATGGTTATACCTCACGCAGATGCCCGTAAGTTCGGTGGTGGCAAATCTTTCGGTAAAAGTTTTAAAACGGCTCCTGCGAGTAAATACAGCAGTAATACCAGCACTCTGAATAAAAAAGGGACCGCTACAAACCCTAATTCGAGTCGCCGTGGGCTAATGGGCGGTTTACTGGGTGGCTTGTTAGTTGGAGGCTTGTTTGCCTCTCTACTTGGCGGTGGTGGCTTCCAAGGTATCCAGTTTATGGATATTTTGATTCTTGCGGGCATTGCGTTTGTGATTTTCCGTTTAATGCGAGGTTCACTAGCGGCGAAGCAAGCCAGTATGAATCAACAGCATGCGTATGAAGGCAATTTTCGTGATAACCGCAACGATAACGTGCACAACTTCGAACAACCGCAACAGACGGGTGGCTTTGGTGCCAATGCACAAAGTGATGTTCCCCATAATTATCCGCCAGGCTTTGATCAAGTTGCGTTTGTTAATGGTGCACGTGAACATTATCGCATTATTCAAGGTGCTTGGAACTACAACCAGTTGGATAAAATTCGCGAATATGTATCGCAAAGCTTATTCGATGATTTGAAAGCTGAGCGTAGTAAATTGGCTGGTGAGCAACATACTGATGTTATGTATGTGGATGCAGAAATTGTTCGTTGTGATTATGATGCCTCGACGGCGCAGTTGAGCTTGCAATTTTCTGGTCGTTATCGTGACTCTGCTGAAAACATTGAAGAGAACATTGAAGACATCTGGCATCTTGAGCGTGATCTTACGGTAGCGAATGCACCATGGCTGATTGTGGGTATTCAAAACGCATAGTTGAGTGACGCTGTTTGATTATTCGTAACTGACTACCAATAAAAACGCCGGCTTCCTGCCGGCGTTTTTATTACTCATAATGCAGTGGACACTAACTTATGAGAAACCTTCATCAATTGCAGCGATTACTTTTTATCAAGATCGAATTGTTCTGCCATTTCACCCTTAACGCGATTACCGGCGGCATCCAGTTTGAAAATGGTGTCTTTCTCGATACCAAATTCCATTGGCTTACCTTTACCGTCATCTAGAATGAGTTTTGATGCATCATCATTCCAAGATAATTTTCCTGTTGTCGTGACTTCTTTTCCATCGACTTCTTGTTCCATTACGAAAGTTTTGTCTTTTTTCAGCGTGATATCTGTTTTCACTTCTGTGCCTGTTTCTCCCGGTAATGTACCGTGATACGAGCCAGGCCAATCTAGCTTGTCGCCGTGAGCGGGCAAGGCAGCAGATTCGGCTGGTGCCGAACCTGTCGGTTCACTAACATCTGATGACATGTCGCCATTCGCAGCAGGTTCTGCATTTTGTTGAATTGAGCTTTCTGTTTGTTGCTGATCTTTACTTGGTTCTTTTGATTGATCGGATGCACCGTCACAACCAGCTAATACAACAGTGAGGACACTTAAAGCGATAATGGATTTTTTCATCATATTCATCCTTTGTGTTTATACATAAACGGACTTCGTTATTGAGTGGACTTATTATTTATGAAGAGCTAAATATACGAGTCAGTGCATCGTCATCTTTCAAACAACATGTGTAATAGATGCGTCAATAAAGGGTTAATTAGTCAGGAGGGATTCAATAATGTCAGAAAAGGCGCAGTATTAACCTTGATAAACCATACGCGAGCGTCATAATTTGCTATGTTGAAATTGCACAGCATAACAATGATATTGCCTTTATAGAGAGTTTAGATTGAATGGAATTAGATCATATTGACCGTATCTTGCTAGAGAAGTTACAAGAAGACAGTAATGTCTCACTCACCACTTTAGCGGAGATGGTCAACCTTACCACCACACCTTGCTGGAAGCGCTTGAAGAAACTTGAGCAGTCCGGCGTGATTACGCAACGGGTCGCCTTGTTGGATGCGGAAAAACTGGGTTTGTCGTTTGTGGCCTTTGTGATGGTACAAACCAATGATCACTCTAATGAATGGTATGAGAGATTTGTTCATGCGGTGCAGGAGTTGCCAGAAGTGATGGAATTTTATCGTATGGCGGGGGAGTATGATTATATGATGAAAGTATTAGCGCGAGACATGCGGCATTTTGATGAGTTTTATAAAAAGCTCGTTAATCGAGTCGATGGTATCAATAATGTGACGTCAACGTTTGCTATGGAATCGCTGAAATATACCACGAAGCTGCCTTTGTTTTAGTGTACTTTTGTTTTAGTGTAAATGACTAATCATCACAATGTGCATGGCGAAGGCACAAACCCCATGGCGAGACCATAGGGAATGAATCAACACGTTATGCGCTATTAGAGCGCTAATTTTTATAACGAATCACACCTTCTTGAACAGCGGTTGCGACCAAGCGGCCATCTCGCGAGTAAATCTCACCTTTTACGAGTCCTCTTCCGTTTGATGCGGTAGGACTTTCAATCGCAAATAATAGCCATTCATCCATTTTCACTGGGCGATGGTACCAAATAGAATGATCGATAGTTGCCACTTGCAGGTTTGGTGTCATCAATGACACACCATGTGGATGGAGTGCGGTCACCAAAAAGCCCCAGTCTGATGCATAGCCGAGTAAATATTGGTGAAGTAATTGATTATCAGGGAGCTCACCATTAGCTCGAATCCACAAGTATTGGATGGGATCCGTTTTTTCAGGCTGCAAAGGATTGACGACGTTCACCGGACGCACTTCAATCGGACGATCGCCACAAAAGGTTGACTTCAATGGTTCTGGCAATAGATGCGCGACTTTGGCAGCAATCTGACGTTCAGAGACAAATTCATCCGGCCCTGGAATGGCGGGCATGGTGTTTTGATGCTCAAATCCCTCGGCGGCTTGTTGATAAGAGGCGGTAAGATAAAAAATAGGACGATTACCTTGCATGGCTTTTACGCGGCGTGTACTAAAGCTACGACCATCTCTTAGTGTTTCGACATCATAGTAAATCGGCTGTTCAGGATCGCCAGGATGTAAGAAATAGCTATGAAAAGAATGCACGTTACGATCGGCCTCGACGGTATACCGAGCGGCTGATAACGCTTGTCCAATCACTTGTCCCCCATAAACTTGAGGTAGTCCTAAATTTTGGCTATTTCCCAAATACAGCCCATCCGGTTGGGGTTGTAACTGTAATAAGTCGAGTAATTCGGTCAATGCTTGACTCATGAATAATGGATTCCTTGTTGCCTATCGATACTTTAACAGTACGTCACTTTGAGCTTATGACGCAAGAGGCACCGATGGTTTGCTGAAATAAATGAAGACACGAGAAGCAAAAGGCTTCGTCTTTAATCGGTGGGGTTATTGTTCGCTTTTTCCTGGATCCCAGCGATAAGTGCGTAGAGAAATACGCCCAGAAGCACTGACTTCAATGCCATCTTCGAGTAATTGAGCACGCTGACGACTGAAGTCGTCACCAGTGAGAGAGATTTTACCTTGGCTATTGATGACTCTATACCAAGGAAGTTTAGAGTCTTGAGGTAATTGTTTTAACGCCTTTCCGACATGCCTAGCATAACCTGGATATCCCGCCATACGCGCTATATCGCCATATGTCGAGATACTACTTTGTGGGATTCTTGCAATGACGAGGAAGATCTGTGCCAAAAACTGATCCATACTATTCATAAGAGTCATGTCCTTAAATATCATTACCACGGAAAGGTTGAGAGGATTTAGTCATGCGATATTCTATATTACATTTTTTAATAGCCATCATTCTAGCGATTATTTGTGCACGGACCTTAGGGCTCAGTAATCATGATATACCGTTAATTGCTATGATCATCCCCGCCTTATGGCTTCTCCCTAGGCAGGGAGCATCTGGGGTGATTTTACTTCTCTCAATGGGCGCATACGGTGTTACGTTGTCCGAGCAGCCCGCTTATATTTCTATCAGTGTCTGGGTTTTATTTCCGATGCTAATGGTAGCATTTTCCTCTCGCAGTAATTTAGCCGTTGTGGTGTGTTGTGCTTTGATTGCTATCGCACTGGAAACCGGCGTTATGGTTAGTCAATCGAGCGGTAAACTCAATGGTACACCTTGGCTTACTACGGTGCAGTTGGTATCGGTGATGTTGATGTGGTGGGCTGCGAGAAGTTGGAAAGCCCAAAAACATCATAGCTGGTGGGTGCTTTGTTTGGTGATACCTATGTATATGTCGGGATTAGAGTATGCGGCATTATTATCACTCACGTTCGTTGGTATCATTGCGTCATTAGAGAGCTTACATGTTGCGCTCGATGAAGAAGAATTTTGTTGGCATTCACTATTGTGTTGGACATTACCTTCCGTTGGCTTTGTTACTTTTGTACTTTCTCCTGATCTTGAAATGCCAAGCGCGGTGTTTGTGGTTTGGATGTGTTTACTGGTAACCGCTTGGATGACAGATTACATTCTAAGAAGTAATGAAGATGAGCAACAGTGGGATCCTTAGCCGCTTACACGACCCTCGCTTTTATTAGTTTTAGGCATATAGGTTAATTTCAGATACAATAGATAATACAAAAACATAAATAATATTTAACAACGTCAATGTCAAAAAAACTAATCCCTTGGGGTTGGTTGATGGTGCTTTTGTTTTCATGTCAAGTACACGCCAAAACCTACTCTGTTGCTACAGAAGACGATGATTTTATCGCAAGAGTATTATTTGATGCTTTTGCGTATGAGCATCATCTTGATATCCGATTTAACCGGTTTGATAGTCATAAAGCAATGTTGCGTTCGGTAAAAACTGGACAAAGCGATTTCGCGGTTAATATTACTTATACGAAAGAGCGTGCTAAAACGTTCGATTTCTCTGATCCGATCAACATCGAACCAACATATCTATTTAGTCGCCAAAGTCAGAAACACCTGAAGGACTTTCATAAATTAGGTGTTCCCGAAGAAGCGAGCTATATCCCCAAATTACAGCAAGCGTTTCCAAGCATTCAATTGCGTTATTATCAAAACTTAGGTGAGGCTAGACAACTGCTCGCTCAAGGTCAAATTGAAGGGGTAGTGGATGTATTTAGTAAGCTTAAGCCATTATTAAATGATGGCTTAAATGCAGAGATGCTGAATAGGCAGCTATTGATCCCACCAACTTCTATCGTGACAGCGAAGGGGCATAATCAAGAAATACTGCAAGCTCTCGAAACGTTTGCTCTGACTGATAAACAGCAGAAGATGTTACGTCATTCAGTTGAACACTATCAATTTCAATTGCGCCGACAAGCATTACGCCGCCGGGTTCTCAATAGTGGTTTTAATACTCAAAAAAAACTCACGATAAAATTATTTAATCAGCCTCGCTACGTTATTTATCACTCGAATGGACAAGTTTCGGGTATGAGTGCGGACGTATTGACCAAAGCGTGCGATATCTTATTGTTACCTTGCGAAATTATCAGTACTGCCGATGAACAGTGGACCAGTATGTATCACAATCTCGTCTCCGGGGACATTGATGTATTAGGGCCGATAGTTGTCTCTAAAAAGCGTAAACAAACCGCGTATTTTAGTGACAGTTTCTATCACCCCAAAGCGTATATTATCAAACGCTCTGGTTATAAAAATGGTACATACCGAGATGTGTCGCAATTATTGGCCGAACGCGTTGGTGTAATTAAAGATGATTTCTTTGCTGAGTTACTACATAAACGATTACCGAATAAAGCCTTATTAGAGTTTGATTCTCAACAAGAGATGGTGAACGCGCTATTACACCATAAGATTGATTACATCGTGATGCATAGGATCAGTTACAGTTACGCATTAGGGCGTACGCCCGAAATGATGCCGCTCACAGTAGATAAAGCGATAGGGAGCATTGAGCAGAACAACATCTCATTCGGTTTTCCCAAAACACCGAAAGGCTTGGCATTAGCGCATTTGTTTTCTGACGCTATCGCTCTCATTGATACCGATAAGATTGTACGTAAGTACGATGTAAAGCCAGAGCTGCGGTCGATTTTTGTTATTAGAAATAATTATCAACAACGGATTAAAGTGATGTCATTCATTGTGTTCGTGATGATTATCGCGTTTTTCTTATACGTACGCAGGACGATGATGACGGATACGCTAACGGGTTTGTTTTCCCGTCGTTCGCTATTTCATCGATTTAAACAGGGTGTACCGGCAAATTTGTGTGTGATGAGAATTGACGTACTTAATATCAAAGAAGTGAATCGTAGTTTCGGATTTGATGTGGGTGACCAGGCGCTGAAAGAGCTTACTAAAAATATTAAAAAGCATTGGCGAGGTAAGGTATATCGATTGCATTCTACATCATTTGTCGGTGTGGGTAAGATGAATGAGTCAAGGGTAAAGGCGATTATTGACACAATAGAGGGCGGCGTGTACATCGACGCAAAACGAGGAGTTGATATCACCTATCAGTTAAAAATCAATACCTCAATGAGACGCCAAGAGCTTGAAACATTACACGCGGTTTTGAAAAAACTGCGTAACCAAAGACACCCAAAAAGCTGATTAACTTGACTTAGTGATTGTAAAATCAACATTTTGTTTAAATACTCAACGCTTGATTAAAAAACTCGGAATCTATTACCCTTGGGGGTTGCATTAGCAGAGGGAATGCTTGATAATCCTCATCAATCTTCAGCGACGCAACAACGTTGAAGTAACCTATGGAGGCCCTGGTCCTCCCGCAACACTAATTCGTGAACCTGGTCAGATCCGGAAGGAAGCAGCCACAGCGAACGACGTGTGTGCCGGGATGTGGCTGGGGCTTCCACCCATCTAGCCTTTTCTATTTTAAAATCCACTAGTAAGCCAGTCTCAGCACTCCAAAATGCCAGTGAGTACTACCAGCAATCCTATATATCGACTGCACTCAAGCGCTAGTAATCTAGTCCTATTATTCTCAAATTTGTATTCCGACTGACCCTTACCCGTTCTCTATTTGGGTTTTGCAGATATGAACGAAAGTTGTACTAAAGTGGATAGTGGGCAAAGAACTCAGGATTTCTATTAGGTGATTGTGCATATCCTATATTAACGATCATTTCTTAATTGTTACGATATTTAATTCAGTAATTTAATCTCAGAGAGGTGACATCACTGAGTGTATTTTTACATAGTTAGACGTTATTTACGATTTATTATTTTCTTTATCAAAGTTTATCGTAAAATATTTTAAAGTTAAATTAATCTAATATTAATTTTCTTTAAGTTATTAATCTTTGAGATGATTTTTATTGACTACTACAATACAAATCGTTATAACTAATAAATAGTTACTTTCAGGTAACGAATCAATAAAGCGAATTTCATAGTTTATATAAATAAGGATATTTATGACTAAGCCAAATGTAGAAGACATCTCCCGTTTTAATCGATATTTTGCTATTGAAAGCAATAATGAATTCTGGTCGTTATCTGAATCTGATTTAAATGAGGAAGAGAAACATCGATTGATGGTAACCGCGTTTTCTTCTCTTTATCACTGGAAAGAGGTTGGTACTCAGGAGAATGTTGAGCTTGCCAATTTAGCAGTAGCAAGATCGTTATGTGTTAATCAGTCTCCTCTGAGTGTCTCATTCGCGCAAACGGCATACCATTATTTTGACAAAAGTGGTGCAGACTGGATTCAAGCCTTCACTAATGCGGTATTAAGTCACGCTTTACTTATTGTGGGAGAAAAAGCTCAATCGATAGAGCTTTATGAAAAGGCACTCAGTATTCAATCAGACCTCTCTGAAGGGGATAAACAAGTGTTTGATGCCACATTCAATACAATGCCTGATCCAATTATAATGGTGACAACAAAGCATTGAATGATGATTTTTACGCTTGGCTGAATATCGCCAAGCGTAACCGATATGACCTTAACCGTGTCTATCATTATTCGAGATTTTCAGGTAAAGATTTAAAGGTGATGTCTGCCTAAAAGATACTGTTATGTTTAACTGAAGAAGCGGTGGTTTTCGGACTTAATCATATCACTATCGCAGTTATGATATGAAATCCCCTTTTAAGTTCTACGGAGAGACTATAGGCTTTACTGCTCATGCGAAGTGGGATAAGGGAGTTTACTTGTCTGTAGGTGAACTCTGGTTTTGCCTTGTTTTCAATGAGTCTTGCCTCAGCGGATTGGATCCTGACGGCAACAAGCTATAGGTACATTCGGGATCGCTAAAAAGTCGGGCGGAATGTTTAAGAACGAAACCGTACAGTGATCTGGATTGGCTTTAAAAATCACAATCTACTCAAGACTCACTATATTAATACTCGGCAATGTTGTTACTAATTTGGTAAAGTGTTTACGTTATTGATTTAAGTATTGTGGTTTGTGTTGCTAGCCACTTAGCAGGGTATGATGTACTTAGAGGAAGTTAAACATGGAAGTTATTATAGGAAAAAGTTCGGATCTGATAGAAAAGGCTCATGCTATTCGATATCAAGTATTTACCGTTGAGCAAAACATTCCGAATGACCTAGATTTTGATGGTTTAGATGGTATCGCTACGCATGTCCTTGTCGTTGAAAATAATCAATCAATAGCTACCGCACGGTTAAACATAAATTCTGATGGCTATTCGGTAATGGCTAGAGTCGCCGTTATTGAAGAATATCGAGGTTACGGTGTTGCTTCTATAGTAGTAAAGGCACTAATTGAGTATGCGCAGAAGCAAGGTGTACAGTTAATAGAAATACATGCTCATACCTATTTACGAAGCTTCTATGAAAGGTTTGGTTTTGTGTACATTCAAGAGGTAGAGGTGGTTGGTGAGCATCAACTAATAGAAATGCATTATCCAGTAGCAGACATAACAAACCTGTAAGCTTTCAAGGTACTCTTCTTTAGTTCGCTGTGGTTGCCGAAAACTTGATATTGTTGTTGTGTGTAATATGGTTTATTATCGCTAGAAAATTATGTATGTTTTACATGTATTAGTGTCAGTTCTTAGGGAAATAAATAATTATAATGAATCAGATTACGTTCAAACATATAGAAACATCTCGAACTATAACAATGGATATCAATTTAAAAATGTTGAAATCCTTTGGTCGGGAAGTTTTTATACAAGATTCTGCTGTTTTATTTTTATTTGAGCGTTTTTTTACACACAAAAATGTGTTTGTTGAGTATAGTGATATTGCGAGTATTGTAAGAGAGAAAAAATCTACTTTTCATATGGAAGATTGTGCTGATAGTATTATTGCTAATAAATATATTTTTAAGTCTCGAAATATTTTAAAAAATCTAATGATTGATGACTTTATTGTCACAGTCAGAGGCGTTGGATATAAAGTTTCTAATAAATGGTTACCTGTTAGTGGAAAAAGTAAAGACGAAGACCAAAAAGATGTTTTTTTGAATACAATTACTAACATTATTCAAGATAGTATTAAGTATAGTGAAGCTGCTGAGATAAGTCATGATAGGAGTGGTTTTTCTTTTATTAAACCAAATAAAGAAAAGGCATTAGAACATTTTTCTCGTATAGATGATTGTTATCATTCATTTTTAGATTGCTATTCAGAGCCTGGAAATAGTATTGAACTTCTTGAGCTAAGAGAAAAAATCACTAAGGTACTACTTTATGTTATCTATTGGCGTGTAGGCGATAGTTTGACTGATGATAAATTCCGCTCAGATTATAAAAATGAGCTGAACATTTTATTAAGACAACTAAAGCAGGCGGTCGATTTGATAAAATAAAATTGGCGAGTTTATGCTCACCAATTTTATTCATGTTCATTTAAAAAATATAAGAAATAATCATATATAATCCCATTATCGACATTAGACTACCTAAAATACGGTCAATCAAATACACATTATTATCGAATTTTTCTTTGAACATAGGCACGGTGACAAGATAGATAAATGTCAAATACCATGCCATTTGCACGGCCATTATCGAAATAACAATCAAAATTAACTGTTCAATATTCATTGATGGTTTGATAATGATTGAAAATAGTGAAATGAAGTATATCGCTGCTTTAGGATTTAAAATATTAACGATGAGGCCGCTTAAAAATGCAGACGATTTTGAATTAGTATAAATTGTATCATTAACTATATTTTTTTTTGAAAAAGAATTTTTTATTGATTTATAACCAAGATAAATAAGATAACTGCCCCCTAAAATGCCAATCCCCTGAGAAAATAGTGTTGAATGAGCTAATATCGTTGCTAATCCGGATAAGGAATAACTCATATGGAACAATAGTCCAATACATACACCCGATCCGCATAATATACCGGCTTTACGGCCTTGGAATAATGTTTTCTGTGAGACGACAACAAAGTCAGGCCCAGGAGATATTGAAGCCATTAAGTGAATAGCTAAAATAGAAAGTAATGCACTTGTAAATCCCATTTTTACCTCAATTAAATAATTTACTTTAATACAGATTTTATTATGTTTAACCTTAAGACCTTTTTAGTGGTGAGGTATACATTGCTTCATCTGTTTTTTCATTAATCCTTCCATTTACTATTAACTCAATATAAGAATTATCAGGGTAATAGCCTCTTTTGTATAACAGCCTATGTACTATGTTTCGCGTGGGTTGATTCATGTTTATGTCTACCATGGATTTGTTTGAGGTTCACATGCTAAATCACTATTTTTTACAAATAAAACCTAGATAAATCCGAGATAAATTGATAAATGCTGGATATTGTTGCTAACAGAAATGAAGTGGCGGATAAAATCCACCCGCTCCTTTGGTATGCGGTATTTACGTGCTGTTCTGAGCTTATTAATCGACAACATCTGAGCTTCGTTCAGACAATAAATGTTATCTTTACGACCTCGCTTAATCTCGCGGTATACCGTTGAGCGGTGGTGCTGAACTGTTTTAGCTATGTCAGAAATCGAAATTCTCCTTTCCAAAAAAGCAAAAATCTGGTCTCTTCTTCCTTCGGTCAACTGCTGATAATTCATGGTAGTACTGCTTGTTTCTTTGGCGGAAGAGCGTACCACTTTCAGCAATTGCCTGCCTCTTATATACCTTTCCATGAATGTCACTCTTATTATCTGAAATCGACTTATATAATAAATTTTTTAATCGGTTAAAGTCTTTCAACCATTTCTCGTTATTATTGGCTAATGCGGTACAGGGAAGGTGATAACGAATATCATAGTTGATAATTTATAGGATAAAACCATCGTTATATTTTCTACCGTTCAGTGAGACGGCTTACCGATACGTAAACAGGAGATATTTGTGTATTGAACGCATGTTTCTATGATAGTTCATATGTAAAATAAGCCACTTATTCTCCGTATTGCTCGTTTTTTGGTGAATAGTATTTCGGGATCGATTAAAAGTAACCATAAGCTTAGATTATGAAATTATAGATTTTCATATCAGCTTGTATATCGCTGAACGAATATCCAACCTTCTTTACACATCAGTGAATTTGAAAAATCGATATTTAGTCGATTAATAGATAGACGCTCACTACATAAAGATATTTACTTATTTCTAGTGAAAATAAAACCAAACAATCCATCTTGTTTTGAAAAAAAACGTCAAAATACAGTTATTTTGTGAGCTAAACGTTACTTTTATTTGAATGTTTTTTGCACTGAGGATAATACTAGGTATTTTATAAAGTAATTACTGGAAAGAAAAACAATTACACATTACATCCCTACCAAGAACGGAAATAATTATGAAAATAGTTGCTGTTACTTCTTGTGCTGCTGGTATTTCTCATACCTTCATGGCTGAAGAAGCTTTAGTTGAGGCTGGTAAAGAACTTGATTACAACGTCAGAGTCGAAACTCAAGGTAATATTGGAACACAAACACCTTTAACCCAACAAGAGATAGAAGATGCTGATCTTGTCGTGATAGCAAGTGATGTCACTGTGTCGTTGGCTCGCTTTACCGGTAAAAGGGTTTACCAAGTATCAACAAATGATGCTATTGCCGATGCAAAGAAAGTGATTAGTGAGGCATCAGAAAAAGCCGAAATGACGATGGATTCAATCGAAGAGTCTAAAGGAAAAAATGTAGGTAGCGGAGTTACGATTGGTACTGCTAAACACAACGCTTTTTTTCGTCACACCATGAGTGGTGTTGGTTACATGATACCAATGGCGACTTGTGGTCTGCTTTTGGCTCTCGCCAATATTTTTGCTTTCAATAGTGATGCTCAGGGACACTTAGTCAATTGGGGATTCGATGAGTCTACTGCATTAGGCTACTTCATGTCGCATTTATTCATGGTAGGTAAAGTTGGTTTCACTTTAATGATCCCTTTATTTGCTGGTTTTGTTGCGAACTCTATTGCCGACCGCCCGGCGATCGCTCCAGCTATGATCGGTGCTTATATTGCCAATGATCCTACTTTCCTTGGAACCAAAACAGGGGGGAGCTTTCTAGCTGCGTTACTGATTGCCTTCATTGTTGGTTATATGGTTCTCTATCTAAAACGTATTCCCTGGCCGAAGATTCTTCGACCTGCTGTACCAATTATGATTATCCCTGTTATTTCCACATTTCTCATTTTCATATTTGTTCTTTATGGTATTGGTAAGCCAATTTCGTTAGCGATGGACACTATGTATCAGTGGTTAAATATCCTAGTTACTGAGCATCAAAGTTCATCATTCTTAATTGGTGCTGTAATTGGTGGAATGATTGGATTCGACTTCGGAGGGCCAATAAATAAAACGGCTTATGTTTTTAGTACTGCTGTATTTGTTGACACTTTAGGTCAATATGGCGTTGATGGGGCAAATTTACTTCCGTTTACTGCTGTACAAGCGTCGATTTCAATCGCTCCTCTTGGCATATTTGTCGCTTCACGTTTATTTAAAAAACGATTCTCCAGTGAGGAGAGAAATACTGCAAACGCTGCTTGTGCGATGGGAATTGTAGGAGTTTCAGAAGGTGCGATCCCTTTTGCGGCCGCGAATCCAATACAACTTATCGTTGCGAGCGTTTGTGGGTCTGCATTGGCTGGTGGATTAGTTGGCCTTTGGGGAATCCGTAATTTTGGTGGTTTAGGTTCACCGTTGGGTACTATTATCGGTTATATCGAACAACCTATCCCTATTGTTTCTTGGGTGCTTTGTACTGGTGCCGGAATTCTACTTACAGCTGTAATCATTGGTGTTTGGCGCACAAAATCAGAGAAAAATATGGAGAAGGCGTATGCTTAGCAAGCTGTTTAAAGGCTTAATAGGTGGGGAGTCACTACCTATATTTAACTCAACTCATGTACTTATGGATGATTCTTCGAAGACTCGTGATGAAGCTTTGCAATTTATTGCAAATGAACTTTTTAATCGTAATTATATTAGCAACCCAGATAAGTTTCTTGAAGACTTAATCGCACGAGAAAGCACAGATTCAACAGGTTTTAAAGATGGTATTGCGACTCCTCATGCGAAAAGTAAGCAAGTAAAAAATGCTAGTATTTGGGTTGTCCGCTTTTCAAATCCTATTCCGTGGGAAACTATGGATAATTCAGATGTTCAAACTGTTATTGCTCTTTCTATTCCGAATAAGGGAAGCGAAAATGTCATGAAATCTCTTATTGCTATTTCTCGAGCAAATATGAAAGCTGAATTTAGAGATATCTTAAAGAATGCAGAAAGCGATACTGTTGCGACTGAAATTGATAGAGTACTTGGAGGTGTTATATGAAGGCCAAGATTGTTCACCTTATCCCTCATACACATTGGGACTATGAATGGTATTTTACACATCCTGAATCTTCGGTTCAGCTTACCTATCATATGGATGATGTATTTCAGGCTCTCGATCAACAACAAATACAGCAGTATTTACTAGACGGGCAAACCAGCATTGTAGAAGACTACCTTCAACTTGCTCCTGAAAATGAAAATAGACTGAGAAAGCTTGTGACTAATGGCCAAATTAAGATTGGTCCCTGGTACACGCAAACAGACCAGCTCATTATCAGCGGTGAATCTATCGTCAGAAATTTGCTTATTGGTTCTAACATTGCCGATTCATTAGGCGCTAGTTGGGATATAGGTTATGTCCCGGATGCTTTCGGTCAAAGTATAGATATGCCCAAAATATATAACGGATTTGGAATCAATCACTCCGTGTTTTGGCGAGGTTTATCTAGTGATACTTGTGAATCGCGAGAGTTTGTCTGGACGAGTGAGGATGGAAGTAAAGTAAATTGTTACCAAATTCGGAATGGATATTATCTAGCAGAACCTCAAATTTCTGGAATGGATCCAGATGAACTCGTAGCTCAGATATCAGAAGGTACAACAGCCGATGTGATTCCATTTCCGTACGGAGCGGATCAAATTAAAGTCGACTTTGATGTAAAAAGTAAAATCGAAAGCTATAACTCAACCACTGTTGTGGGTCATGAATTTATTGAAAGTAACTACAATTCATTATTTGAAAGCTTAGATAATACGTTTGAAAATGCCTTCGTTTATCAAGGCGAAATGATAGATGCACAGTATTCAAAAATCCATCGCTCGATATATTCAACCCGTTATGATCATAAACAGCTTAATGATCGTGTGGAAACTCGTTTAAGTTATGTTCTCGAGCCCATTATGGCTATAGCTGACTATCAAAATATTCCTTATAAAAGAGATCTTTTGAGTCATATATGGAAGACGTTACTGCGTTGCCATGCGCATGATAGCGCTGGTGGTTGTAATAGTGATCGAACCAATCGCCATATCAAGCAGCGCTTGATTACTGTGGATGAAATGTCAGCAGCTAACAGCGATTATTTGGTTCGTAAACTTTCTGAGTCAGTGTTGACATATAACGAAAGAAATTTATTACTTATTAACACACTGCCGTATGTTAGAAGTGAGCGTGTTGTTCTTGAGTTAGATACTTTAACTTCAGAATTTTCGATTTTTGATGACGCTGGTGTACCTTTATCCTTTAATGTGCTCAATTCAGAAAAAATTTATCATGGCTCAATTAGGCGAACGGTAGAAGAACAACTTGAGGAATTATATCACTATCACCATAAGATTGAATTAGAGGCATCGCTACCTTCGTTGGGATATCGTAGCTTTGATATTCAAGAGCATAGTACGTCAACTGGTAGAGCAAGTACAAACTTTAAGTCTGAAGATAGATTCATTAATAATGAACGCTATTTATTGCTGATAGATAATGGTGAGTTGGTGCTTAAAGACACTACTAGTAAAAAACAAGCCAAACAATTCATATATATACGTGATGTCGGTGATGATGGTGATAATTATGATTACTCACCGCCGATACATGATTGGGAGTTGCATTTCAATTTCCTAAACAGTGTTATTAATACGACGAAAACGTCATTAAGTCAGTCCATGCTTATTCAGGGATCATGGTTACTACCTAAAGATCTTGAAGAACGGGAAAAGCATACCACTTCAGCTCAGGTAGACTTTACTCTTGAGCTCACTCTTTCTAACGGTTCTAGTCCACTCGAGATAAAGTTATCGGTCAATAATACTGCGAAAGATCATCGAATGCAGATTGTTGTTGATAGTGATATTGAGTCTACAGAGTCGATTGCAGATACACCATTTGGCGTTGTTCATAGGCCAAATCGTCACCCTAAATGGCAGACATGGCGAGCCGAAAAATGGAAGGAAGAACCGACAAGTATTTATCCGATGATACACTATGCTTCAATCTATGATGACTATCATTGTCTAACTTTGTTTAGTAATGGTATCAAAGAATATGAAGTGATTAATGAAAGCAACTGCGCTACGACAAGTAAAATTGCATTGACGTTATTCCGCTCTGTGGGATGGTTAGGTAAGCCTGATTTAGCAAGACGTCCGGGGATCGCTTCCGGCCAGCAATTTAAATATATTCCAACGCCAGATAGCCAGCTTCTCGAACCGCTGACCTTTGATATTGCGATATCACTTGATGAGCAGTATTCCGCTGCCCAAAACATGAGACTATGGAAGCAGTTTGCGGTTCCGGTGCAAAGTTATCAACAGCAAGAGATTAATCGATTTACGAATACTATGAAGTATTTTGGTATTAACCCTGTCACTTGCGATAGCAATCCTACGATAAGCTTACTGACAATTGATGCACCTCGCCTGGTTTATAGCGCGTTAAAACACGCCCAACAAAGCGAAGATTTGATTGTCAGAATCTTCAACCCTTCATCAGAAACGGTCGAAACTGCTGGTCATATCGATTTTTCGATACCTGTAGAGCAAATATATTTGGTTGGTCTCTCAGAAAAAATTAGTGAAGAAATAACAATAGATAATGGAAGGTTAGAATTAGGTGATTTCAAACCTAAGCAAATAAAAACTTTCTTGGTACAAAGGCGTGAACTATAGCGCCAAAACGACCAGCTAGCTTCAGCTTAGCTAGCGTCTTTAGGGGACTAGTTAAGCTGACGCGATGATTAAGGCGAGCGACTGTTATGAATAACGATCTGGATATGGTGATTGCTTATTCTCGAGTAAAGTTTACCCGAAAAGAGAATCAAATTGCAGACTATTTATTGGCAAACCCAGTACCTGATAAGATTGAAATTCTTGCAAAAGCGATTGATGTATCAGCTTCATCTTTGACTCGTTTTACAAAAAAACTTGGATGCCAATCGTTTAAAGAATTTTATTATCGTTATCAACGACGTTTGGAGGAAACGGCACCGGATATTGAGGAGGATCAGCAAGGTGCTCTGCATCATGAGTATGTAAATCTGTTACAGAACAGATATGACATCTTTGATGATAAAGTCACTCAGACTATTGCTGAAGAGATTCACCGTCGTCCAGGTATTCATGTTTATGGTGAGGGCTTTAGCACACTTGTTGCACAAGATTTAAAGTTAAGATTTAGAAGGCTGGGTAAGTTCGTTGACATTATTCATGATACGGATTCAATGGATATGTATGGCCCACCGATGAATGCAAACGATTTACTTCTTATTATTTCGCTAAATGGGCGTAATGAACGTTTAATAAAATATTTAAGTCATTTAAAAGAACGGGGCGTAACTATTGCATGTATGACATCCAACAAAAAATCCAAAATGGTCAGTCTTTCTCAATATGTATTATTTACTCCATCTTTGAATGGAGAGGAATTGACGGGATTAATATCTCCTCAGTTTCCGTTATTAATGGCTGTAGACTCTTTATATGGTCATTACGTAAATACATATAGGTCCTCAATAGACACTTGGATGGCAACTGAAAGACATTATCTATTATCCAAATAACGGAAGGTTAAGATGCTAATTGGTTTTGATATTGGTGGAACAAAAATTGAAGTTTGTGTACTTGATGAAAATGGTGCCAGTTACTTCAAAAAAAGAGCGGCTACCCCTGATAGCTATTCTCTATTTTTAGACACGATAAGTGAGTTGGTGATAGATGCAGAGACTATGGTTAATTATAGCTTTGCTCATGTGGGATTAGGGTTGCCGGGAACTATTAGTCCAGCAACAGGGTTAATGAAAAATGCTAACTGTACGTTCATTAATGGGCATGACTTATTGTCTGATCTTTCAGCTAAACTTAATAAACAAGTTTATATAGCCAATGATGCCAACTGTTTTGCTTTATCAGAAGCTATTGACGGCGCAGGACAGAAAGGGAGATTAGTCTTTGGTGCAATACTCGGTACAGGTTGTGGGGGCGGAATTGTTTTTAATAAAACGTTATGGGAAGGACCCAATGCGCTTGGCGGCGAATGGGGGCATAATCCTCTTCCTAATTTTTCTCCAGTGAAAGATGGTGAAGCTCGTTCCTGTTACTGTGGGAAATATAACTGTATCGAGCAATTTATATCTGGCACTGGTCTAGAAAAAACCTACAGCGCTTATACTCAGGCTTCATTATCAGCACCAGATATTATAGAAGCGATGCGTAGCAACGATACAACAGCATTAGCTGTTTATAAGACGCTTATTGATCAAATGGCGAGAAGCTTCGCGGCTGTTATTAATATGATGGATCCAGATGTGATCGTTATTGGTGGTGGTCTGTCTAATGTCGAAGAAATTTGTACCGATTTGCCAAACCAGATAGAGCAATACATCTTTGGTAACGAGTTGAAAACGAATATTAAAATAGCTGAATATGGAGATAGCAGTGGTATCCGAGGCGCAGCTCAATTAGCTAAGAGCTTTATACAAGTAAACATCTAGAATATGTCTTCTGAACTGATAAAAAGTATTGTTAATTAAACGACCTCATTTTAGCTAAATCGTAATTATCATTGTAGATATTTTATAATATGTGCTAATTACACCAAGTGATTACTTATTATTTTAAGCTTAGATAGTTGGCTTTTTCTAAGCGGGCGTCCACGGGAGCATCAGGATTGTTCGCATAATTCAGGAAATAATATTAAAAATCAACCAAGCTCACTTATTCCTGAAATAGGAGCCAACGGATAGTCGAGTATATATTCACGATAGTGGTTGCATGAGATAAACGAAGAGATATTGCTGAGTGGCGAGTTTTATTTAGCTGTAAAAAATCGAGAATTTTGCGGTGACTTTCTCAAGATTAGATTCGGAAAAGGGTGTTTGAGAGACTCGTGCACTTACTGATATTACTGAAATCTTTAATGATTCATGAGGTGTACTAATTCATATCTGAGATGATAGGTCTTTATTTATAGTTGTAATATTCCAAGATTATTTTGGAATTAACTACAATTTTATAATTTTTTAACGGAATGTAAAAGAGTGATTTTATTATGTTATTAAATAAAAAAACAGCATTTTTTCGGATGCAAAATGTAATTAAAAATTATAGCTGGGGCAGTAAAACATCCATTTATGAATTATTTGGCATTCCTAATTCTGAAAATAAACCTCAAGCTGAAATTTGGATGGGAACTCATCCTAATGGTTGCTCCACAGTCGAATGTCAAGCAACCAAACTAAAACTAAGTGATTTAATCGCAAAAGATAAAACCTCATTTCTCTCTGCAAAAACAGTTGAGGAGTTCGGCGAACTTCCTTATCTTTTCAAAGTGCTAGCAGCCAACCAAGCACTATCTGTACAAGTACATCCAAGTAAGCAAGAGGCAGAAGTAGGCTACGAAAAAGAGAATAATGCTGGTATTCCTATAAATTCACCAGTGAGAAACTACAAAGATTCCAATCATAAACCCGAATTAGTATATGCTTTAACAAGATATCAAGCCATGAATGGGTTTCGAAATTTCACGGAGATATTAAATTTATTTAAATCCATTAAATCTGAGACTTTATTGCCCTTAATTCAAAGGTTCTCGATTGATCAAACTGCATCAGGCCTAGAAAAATTCTTCGTAACATTACTCTCTCTTAGTGGACAACAAAAAAAGTTAGCACTTAATGATCTACTTAGTTTTGCACAGCGAAAGACGACTGACATCAGCGAATTGATCCTAGAGCTTTCCCAAACTTATCCGGGAGATATCGGCCTATTCACTCCGCTATTGCTTAATATCATCACCTTAAATCCTGGTGAAGCCATGTATTTGGAGGCACGTACCCCTCACGCTTATATAAAAGGAACCGGCTTAGAAGTCATGGCCAACTCCGATAATGTGCTTCGTGCTGGTCTAACAACAAAGCATATTGATGTTATCGAACTGGCGAGCTGCACGGACTTTAAGGAAAAAACTTTTGAGACATTAAAACTTGAGCCCACTGTTCATGAGTTTGGTGAACAAAAGTACGCTCCACCAATCAGTGATTTCAAATTTTCGTTATACCCGTCGCCTAGTCAAGCTGTGGTTAAACCTCAAAGTGCAGAAATCATTATGGCAATAGACACAGACGTTACTCTTACTCATCGGAATGAAAATTTTGTTTTAAGTAAAGGTCAATCTGTTTTTATTCCTGCATATGTCGATGAATATTCAATTCAGTCTCAAGCTCGTATCGCAAGAGTTTACAATTAATTACCAAATGGTATGAGGCTATTTTTGTGAAAATTAAATGTGTGAATCGCCACTGATTTCCTAGGCGCCTTTTAGTTAGATAAACTAGCTAAAAAAGAGGTGCCCATGAGCCTAAACGTTATCCCGAACAATTCAAAATCGAAGCAGTGAAATAAGTCACTGTGGCCGGCCATTCTGTTGCTGCCGTTGCTCAGCGTTTAGGTACTACCACACACAGTCTTTACGCGTGGATTAAGCGCTATTGGTCCTTACTCTAAGGAACAACTTCAGCAGTCTGCTGAGTCCGCAGGAATTCGACGATTACAAAAAGATCTTAAGCGTGTTACTGAAGAACGTGACTTGTTAAATAAAGCCGCGGCGTACTTCGCAAGCCACCCCGAGTAAGATACGCCTTTATCCAAGAGCATCATCACAGCCAATCTGTGCCACAGCTATGTCGGCTGTTTGATGTTCATCCGAGCGGGTATTATGCGTGGAGGAGCAGGTCCACAAGTAGCAGAAGCGATTGCGAGCAGTGGTATCCCTCCATTACTTGTGCCATTGGCAATAGCGTCCATGCTTCGACTGATTCAAGGCTCTGCGACGGCATCTATGATGGTTGCTGCTACGATGACCTTACCTTTAGTCAAAACACTAGGTCTGGATCCAGTCTTTGTCGCGCTCGCATGTGCGGTTGGCCCTGTTGGTTTTTCACATCTTAATGACTCTTATTTCCATATTATCAACCGAACTTTAGGTATTACAGAATTAGTTGACCAGTTGAAAATTTGGACCGTATCATCGACATTTGCATGGGCCATCGGTGCATCCATTATTATGGCGTTGAACCTAGTATTTGGTAAAGGTGGTACGATCATTGATCCGTTGATACCAGTCTTAGTTCTTGCCGTCGTGCTCATTTGGGTAAAATTGAAAGAGCGGCCAGCAAAATTAAATGCTGTAGCGTATCCGGAATAATGAATTCACAAGTGACATAGTGTCTGTATCTACTTTGTGCCCATCTATCTATGATGGGCTCATTTTTATCTGGTATACCATAAAGTGAGGGAGTGACTAGAAATCTTATTGCTATTATCGAGTAAGATTTTATTTTTCCTTAATGACTGTTTTGATCACTCAGCCTACTTTTATCGGGTAATATAGCTATTGATTCTCTTTTTACCGCGTTATTGAAACTATGACAGCCAACTTAAGTATCCGTACATATACTAAACGTATGAGTCGTCATGCTCATACTGACTTTCATCAACTCGTGTTACCTATCCAAGGTAATATTCATATCAATATGGATAATTTTAACGGTAAAGTATCCGTTGGCGACTGCATGGTTATTCGTAAAGGGCTGTCCCATGGGTTTACTGCTGAAGAAGCGTCTCGTTTTATCGTAGTGGATATTAAAGAGCTGCCGTATTCGTTGCTTGGCGACGCTATCGTGGTTTTCACCGTGACCTCGCCGTTACTAAGTTTTATTCAATTTGCAGAAAAGCAGCTCGAATATCAGGTCAATAGTCAGTTAGAAAAGGCGATCTTAGATACCTTTTTCTTGCTGATGGAACAGCAGGAGCTGTCGCGAACGATTGATCATAGGATTCGAGCGGTACAATCATTGATTACCGAACAACTTGAGCTGTCACTGACTATCCCTGTTTTGGCGAAAGCTGCTTACTTGAGTCCGACACAGTTTAAGAAACTCTTTAAAGACAATTTAGGCATGAGTGTTCATCAATACATTACCTTGCAGCGAATGGAGAAGGCCAAAGCATTATTGACCCATTCAGATCTTCCTGTTCAACTGATTGCCGAACGGGTGGGGTATACTGACCTTTCAGCTTTTAGCCGACGGTTTTCAAAACACTTCGGTATCTCCCCAAGAGAATGCGCGCGAACGTGATTTAAATCGTCTCATTAAGCAACTATTACGTCTCTTTAGCAAAAAACTTTGCGTTGTTTTCTTTTATGCTTTCAAACCATGAAACGCTTTAATTCGGTTGATCATACGATGTCGCAACATCACTTAGCTAGGTACCTGTAGTGGTAAAGTTAACCTGCTGAGGCCTCGTGAGTCAGTCACTGTATTTAGCGTTTGAGGTATTGGACGTAAAGAGAGTAAGAAAATGGAATGCATAGAATGGAGTGACTTCCAAAAAGTCGATATTAGGGTAGGAACCATTGTTGATGTTGCCGATTTTCCAGAAGCGCGTCGGCCAGCTTACAAATTACACATCGACTTAGGGCCGGATTTAGGCATCAAAAAATCCAGCGCTCAGATTACCGAGCTTTATAACAAAGAAGCATTGTTGGGTAAGCAGGTGTTAGCGGTGGTTAATTTTCCGCCCAAACAGGTGGGGCCAATCATGTCTGAGTGCCTTGTCACGGGTCTACATCGGCCAGATGGGTCGGTCGTTCTATCAACGGTTGATCTGGCTTTACCAAACGGCTCAAAATTAGCCTAATACACAACGTAATGCACAAGGCGTTGGGACCCAAAACGCTTATGATTGCCAACCCACACGCCCAAACGCCGAAGTATAGGTATGACGCAGGTTTTGGGCTTTTTGTTAAGTACTCACATCTTAGTATAACAATGACTTACTCGATGTTTCCTCATTTCTCCACTCTTATCATGGCAAATGATACACCAGATAGCTTTATGAAAAGATTATCGAGAAGTGGCAAAAGTCAATATCTTACCCTCAAAAATAACGAGGACAATGTTCCAAATTTTTGACTAAGTCAATAAAATATCAAATTAATGTCAGATATCACCAAATTTTATATGACTTTAGACGCATGAATATCTTATTATGGTAAAAAATTTGTATCTTAGGTCGTAACAGTGGATTTATTAAGTGCACTCAGCATCCTATCAAAGTCTTCTCCTTATGCAGTCAGTACTGAAAGGCAAGATTCGAGTTTGCTTGCTGATTATAAAAAATACATATATATAGAAACAGAGATTGAAGAAGACTTTCGTAATGCATTACTGAGATCACAGTCTAACGAAATCATTTTTCTTTGTGGTAGTAGTGGTGATGGTAAGTCAGAAATTCTTACTCGCTACAGCCAAAAGTTTTGTGCTACAAAAGATTTTCATTTAGATGCTACGCACTCGTTTGCCCCATCTCAGACGGCTATACAAGCTTTAGATGATAAATTTTCTCAATTTAAGTCCGGCACTAAACCTCTTGTAATTGGCATTAACACGGGAATGTTAGGTAACTATGCAGAAGAAGGTGCTGAAGAGCATCAAGATATAAAAGACTCTATCAAAGCGTTTTTGTCTAATAAAGAAACACCAATTCATCATACCTATTTAGATTTTGAGCGTTATCCTAAATTTACTTTTGTTGATTCTGAGGGAAAATCTGAGTTTACACAGACATTCTTAAAAAGATTAACTAACCCTACATTAGACAACCCTTTTTATGCTCTCTATTCCTCTGAATTGGCGAAGAACGGCACTTCGACATTATTGGTTAATTTTACGTTATTGAGCAATGCTTCAGTACAACAAACCATTGTTGAACTATTGGTTAAAGCTAGGTTAATTAAAGATCAGTTTCTAACAGCTAGAGCGTTGTTAGATTTTGTTTTTCAGGTTTTGGCGATGGATGGTTATCTGTTTGATAACTTGTTTACGGCAACAAATAACGAAATTCTAGAGCAGATTCGAAGTTTTGACCCAAGTGCTAATCATACGAAAAATATCGATGAGTTCATTCTTGAATTTAGCTTGGGAATGGGAAGTTCGAGTTATTCTGAATTAGAAGAAACACTGAATAAATTTGGTAATTTTGAGATATCAGAACCTAAATCGATGTTGAGAGCGCTTTATGTGCTAAAATTTGATAGCCAATTTATTAATGAGTTTTCATCAAAATTCATTAACGATTTTAATAACGACTTAGTAAGCCGTTACGCACATGTTTGGTTATTGCACGATGAGTTCAACACTAATCAAGAATATCAACGTGAATTGAGTAATTTTTACCGTTATGTTTTGGTTCCAGCAATTCATCGTTACTGCAACCGTAATGCGCCAAATCTGGACGAGAATGTTTATTTTGTAAATGAATTCAATCAATTCAAAGTAGCGGTAGAGCTTATTGTAAAAGCTGATTTTTCTCAGTTGAAACTACAGCCTAAAGCAAAAATTGGTGTTTTTAATGCATGTATTAAAATTAATGGTCAATTAATTAAACCGATAGCAATCAATATAAACCTCTTTGAATTACTGGAAAAAATTAACCAAGGATATCGTCCTAACAAGCATGATAAAAATGCTGTATTGCAATTAGAAGATGTGATTGAGCGAATTGTTACGGCTTCAACCGGAGAAGATACATTACATATTTTTAGTGCAGAAAATAAATATAAAATCACCAATGATGAAGGTGATTTTTTTGACGTGAGTGGTCTCTAATATGGATAATTTTTCTCTGCCATTTAACTCCGAACTTCCTGAAACAAAAGATAAAGTAGCCAATAAAAATAGTTTGAATAGTTTTTTACCTATTCGAACAAAGGGCAATGATTTTGATTGGAGTGTGGTCATTGGTTTAACGTTGGGCACTTTACTTAGAAAGAAGGTCGAGAACTATAGTTACGATTCTTTTAAGCAAGATTGTCGAAATGCTTTTGAATCGAAACTTAGTCGTAAAGAGTTTTGGCCTGTACTTGAACAAATGTATTTTGATAATGGTGCCTTATTTACGGTGAGTCCTGAAACGTTACTATTTAAGAGCCAAAAAGAGGTTCGTAGTAAAAGTGATGAACGTATCGCTTCTTTATTTACTAATTTACTTCAAGAATTACGTATTAAAGATTTCGATACTAAACTGAACTTTTTAGAGAATGAAATCCTAACAAATCTTTGTAAGCAAATGCGAGAAGACTCTTTTATAGCGAAAGAGTTACCTTATCTACCTTTTTTATCTGATTGCTTTAGAAAAGATCTGCGATTTTTATCCGAACACCCCAAATACTTACTTTCTCAAATTCAGCCATTTTTAAGCTTTTATGGCTTCATTTATGTAGCACAGCTCGCTCTTGTTTTGCCCGAGTGGCGTGCTCAAGAGCCGCAACCTAAGCCTCTGTATTTTATAATGGATCACGAGCGCGCAAGTAACGAGAGGGCTCGTGTAAGAAATCATGGTTATAAATCATTTGAAGAAAGCGCTTTCCGGTTATTTCCATATTTAACCATGCTTGAAATGTTACAACCAGAAAAAACATCGCTACCCGATGGTAAAAAGTTACCTTTGTGGCGGTTAGCTAAAAATATTCAACAAAGCCAGAATGAAACGGTGTGTGAGCGATTAGCTAAATTTGCTAAGGCTTTCAAAGCTAATCGAAATCTAGAAATAGAGCTTGAAGAATCAGACGACGCATTTACATGGTTAGATCAGCTACTCAAACTTAGTGTTGCGCAGTTTGAAGATAAAACAACAGAGCGTCCTGCGATTAACCGCAAGTATGTAGCGGAAATCGAAAAGCATTTAGCTTCAGGTTTTGTTCATCGTAGAGGTCGAGCTGGGCGCATATTAGTTCTTAATCAGGAATATTTACTGCTTTTAGCTAATTTAGCGATCGGAGAAAGAGATAAACTACGTTTTCAAGAGTTAGTGAGTGAATTTGAAGCTCGAGGTGTTTATTTAGATAAACAAACACAGCTAGAGTTAATTAAGTTCTTTGAGCGTATTGGTAATGTGGAAAAAATGAGTGATAGTGGAGACGCAGTTTATGTCCGAAAAACAATTTGAAAAGTTTCTTGCTGAGCGATTTGTGCAACAAGCGAGTCAGGATATAAAGCCAGGATTTCGTTATCAATTTAAATCACCAGATAACGAAAATAGTGAGCGTCTATTTTTGGCGATGAAAGCTCGTACTACTGGGAGTTTTACTACTCCACATGGTGCCGAGTTATCATATATCGACACAGGAGTCTGTAAAATTATTCCAGTACTCCATGGTGAAGTGGATTCGAGTGCTTACAGCTTTACTGAAAACTATATTTCTCATTTAAGGGATGGCATTGCTAGCCAAGAGAGAGAACTAAAAGGATGTTCTTTGGTTATTATTCACAATAGCCTACTCGATACCTTAATTAATTCTGCAGATAACTTAGCTGCCAAAGGGCAGGTTTGGAGTCCAGAATGTATTCGTGATGCTCTCAAAACATTAGTTGATCAAACAGATCAAAATCACGAAGTTTCTGAATGTTTATTAGATAATCAGTTCGACAATATTCTCGAAGATGGTGCAACCATGTTTGGTTTTGAGAAGCTCTTTAAAGCAGTTGAAGATGGCGATCTGTTATTCCATGAACTAGAGATGTTTGATGACCCGTTGATTACTCAAATGGGGAAAAATAAAAAACAGATTAAAGCTCGCCTTGATATCAACCGGTCTTTATACCAAGAAATATCCTATGAAGTTGAGAACTTTGGCGAGCAGTTACTTGAGCGTTTGAAAAATTTTAGTGAACGCTTTATTCGTAAACATTTTATTGATGCTGAGCCTGATTCTTGGAAGCAACTTGAACTAGAAGAGTTGCTGCAAGAAAAGAAAAATAACGCAAAGCAACAGTTAATCTTGGAAGGAGAAACGCTTACTTCGGGGGACATCATTGCTCGTAACAGGTCGGAGTCCAAAGCAGGAATGCGTGATCGGCATATCATTATTGAATTAGATAACGAACAGACCGAGTTTGAGTTAAAGTTCACCTTTAAAGGTACGAGTGATCTCACTAAACAACAGTTAAAAATTCAACCGGCAAAAGCTTTCGATAATAGAGAGCAATGGACAGTACGAAACTCGTTTAAAAGTGCATTTGCGACATTGAATGCCTCTTTTAGTGGAGAGCCGACTTATTTTACAATTGGTCTTCGTCGGGATAACACATCAGAAAATTACACATTTAAGTGTTTAGTGGTAAGAAAAGGTCAATTCTATCTTGAATCTTTTAAGAATGTATTCACCATTGAACCTCAGAAAAATAAACAGCGGGTAACGATTAATATTGAAGAAAATCGTTTACCGATTAATCCAAATGGTAACTCTTTATGTGAATTAACGGATATCAATCAGGTAGTAAATATTAATCAATACGGTATTGTTGATTTTGAGTCTTTAGCTAATGAATCGGATGAAATAGAGTTCTTTCTTCAATCTGGTGAGCAACAATTAAAATTACGTGTTGAAGGAGCTTTAGCTAAGGATTCTTTACCTTTACCATTGTTGCTTAATAAAGGCCGACTTCATAAGTTGTTTAATGATGAATACAATGGAGAATTCCTGTCAAGCAAAAGCAAAGTGGGTTTAGATAACAGCGAATTTGTTGTTACAGCAATACGTTCCCAGCTTTTAAACTATGAACAACGCTTTATCGATGAAAAGGCCATATGTTTGAAAGACGGAGAGAGTTGTATTTCATTAACTGAGCTTTCTTCATTTGCACCTGAAATTGAACAAGCCTATCACCAATTATTTACCTATCTTGCTGATAAGAAAAGTACACCATCGTTGGTGTCTTGGGGACCTGAATATCTCACTATTGTTGAGCATATTGTTAATGCGTTTCTTGTTTATTTCGAAGCCATTCCAACTGGTGAAAATCTTTCTGAACAACAAAAAACCATATTGAAAATTGGACGAGTTTGGGTTAATGGTGAGGAATATTATTCTCCGTACCATCCATTGGTTTTGGCGTATTATTTAAATTTATGTTGTCAAATTCGAGAAGATGACACGGATAGCTTTGCTCATATTCCTGCTGTTACTTTAGAAAGACTCGTTCCGGCAGGGTTGATGCCTTACTCCTATCATCCATATTATGAATATTCTTATAATCAAACCGTTAAAGAAAATGCGTTTTGGATTAAAAGCGTTCCTCAAGAAAAAAGTTCCTATACTTTTATTCGTAAATTGGTTAAAGAAAAGATTGAAGAGTTTCAGACCGCTTTCAGCCAATTATTCGACGAGCATAATAACAGTTTAATCATAAACTTAGTAAACCAGGAAAAGGCAGAAGAAGTATTTTTAGGTATTGTTGATTATATAAAGGATAATCGTGAACAAGCATCGGCTATTCATGTTAATTTGTATGATGATGATTTTCTCTTTAATGCCTTTGATCATTTTGCTGAAGCGGATAAATACGAATCTATTAAAGCGTGGTTAGGGCTGGATAAAGGTCAGAAATTACGAGAAATCGCGGATTCAGTCATTGATGCATTAAGAACTCGTTTAACCTACAGTAAATTCACAAATTGCCAAGTTGAATCTGAAGGGCAAGCTTATGCTCATCTAACCTTTTTCAGGAATAACAGCAAAGTACACTGTATTGGTGTCGATATCGACAATATGGAATGCAGTGTCGCGGCAGATGGATTATTAGCTGGAGAAGCATCACAAAGCAAAAAAGGATCTTATTACACTGGCTTTGGTCTGGCTAAAGTCACTTATGGTGATAAGCCACATTTGAAAATGGCTAAATTTATTGGGTCATTGACGAAACCTGCGATGGATAAAAATGTTCATTACTATGGTAAAGATGCGGTTTCATTAGCCGTAAGTGAAGACTTCAAAGCGTTATTGAAACGTTCTTATACCAGCTCAGTATGGACAACGATTATTGATCCCAAAGTGACATTGGACTTTTTCCACAGCAACGAAGATGTGGTTCTGATTCATTACTCCGATCAATATACGAGTTCATCCAGTTATGATGCGATTACGGTAACAGCACAGCGTCATTTGTTTGAGAAAGCACTCGAACATGAGAAGGGCGGTTTTGTTGATGAGTTCAATGCCTTTAATGGAGATTGGCTGTTAAAGATGATCAGTGCGCCTACTAATGGTCACAAATCAGCGCAGCAATTTGAAAAGCTGAGAAAAGAGCGACGTGGGATTATTGGTGCATATAAATTTGTCACCAGCATGGTGAGCCAATCGGATATCACCTGGGTTCCATTGTCTGTTGCTGAGATGATCCGTGTGTCGGGTAACCTTGGCTTGAAAATGTCAGATTCTGAATTTTCGCGCAACGTGAATGGCTATCGCAAAGGTGCCATTTCTGATGATGTGTTACTTGTTGGCCTGAAAGATCAAACTCTGTATTTATTACCGCTTGAGGTGAAAACCGGCGCAACACCGGATTACAACAAAGCGGTTGAACAAGCGAAAGAGCTGGGACGTTATCTTACTGAAGATGTACTTGGTGGTGAGGGATTACTAGCTCAGCTATATCGTAGCCTGTTCATTCGCCAAATTTTAATGCAGGTTGATAAATACCAACTTTATAGTGTTTTCAATGACGGCTATTTTGATGCATTACTGGCAGAAAAAGAACAATGGCTAGCTGGGCATTATCAAATCGGAGAAATAGATAACTATCCAAGTGGTTTTGTTGTTAGCCACTTAGAATCTGCTGCTTGTTTAGATACAAACTATCACATACATGACGATGTATTACGTATCGAGCTGCCAATGTCTTTATTGGATTCTTTGGTATCTACACCGTTAAAGTCTTTAATGAATGAGAACATGCTAAAGAGTGTTTTCCATGTTCCAAATGAGTATATTTTGGATATAGCTAGTCCTTCTTATAAAACTCGAAAAAATATTTCTCCGATTCAAGAAGATATCCAAGAACCTAAGGTTAATGTGACTGCTGAAGATGAGACTAGCTCATTACAGCAAGACTTGAGCATAGAAGATTCAATTGCTCGTTGCCGGGTAGAAATAGGTACAGATACGCTCAGTGGTGAAAAAGTCTACTGGGAATATGGCAATAATGATCTGGCTAACCGTCATATGATTATCTTTGGTAGTTCAGGTCAAGGCAAAACCTATTGTATTGAAGGGTTAATGATGGGTTTGGCTGATTCAGCGATAAACTCTCTTGTTATCGACTATACCAGCGGATTTTTACCTAACCATCTAGAGCCAGAATTTGTTGAAAAAATGAATCCTAAATCTAATGTGTTATGTATTGAACCTTTCTCTATGTCGCCTTTCCGAGCTCAAAAACAGGACTTTGGTGGAATCCATGTTGAAGAAAAGCCCCATATGGTGGCTGGTCGTGTAGCTTCTGTCTTTAATAAGGTTTATTCCTCTATCGGGGAGAAACAAATAGCGGTTCTAACTGAGGTTATTGAGCATGGTGTGCAAGCTTATGGCTCGTCTTATTCTTTACAAAATATGCTTGATGACCTTATGGAAGAAGAGACTGTAGGGCCGACATTAGCGAGTAAATTGTCTCCTTTAGTCAAATCCAACCTATTTTCATCGGATAGTAATAAAAGCTGGGAAAGTGTTTTTACTAATAATGAGAATAAAACAAATGTCATGCAACTAGTGTCCCTTTCACATGACATTTCAATGATATGCACAGAATTTTTATTATGGGATTTATATTCTTATGCATGTAGTTATGGCAGTAAGAATAACCCAATCCCAATTGTTTTAGATGAAGTACAAAATCTTGATCATCGTTTAGAAAGTCCATTAGGTAAAATGCTTACAGAGGGGCGTAAATTCGGAGTTTCTCTTATTTTGGCAACACAAACATTAAGTATGCTTCGTAAAGATGAGCAGGATCGCTTGTTCCAGGCATCACACAAATTATTTTTCTCACCAGCAAAAACAGAAACGAAGACTTACGCAAGGATATTGGAGTTAAGTGTTCCAGGAACAAAACAAGCTGATTGGGAAAAACAATTATCAGATTTAGCTAAGGGACAATGTTTGTCTGTTGGCTATCACTTAGATCATGCTGGAAGTTTAAAAATGAGTGTTAAAAAGGTGATGGTTACTGCAATGGAAAGTCGTAAGTTATCGTGTCCAAAACAAGCGAATCAAGTAACTTATTAAGCAGAAAATCACCTGAGGTACTAAAGAAAATATCTCAGGTTGAGTTAGCTAAAAGAAAAGCTGAAGTTGTCACTCTGCGCGAGTGTTATGACAGTACACCAGAGCATTCTCGTGAGATTATGTCGTATATGGAAAAATACAAGCAATTGGGAAAGCTGGTGAAAGAAATATATGGCAGAGGTATCCCTCAGTGTTACTGAGAGGTTTGATGATGAGATTTGAACGTTGTTAGTTGAAGCCACTTATAAACGTGGTGTTCTAGACTATGCGGCAACATTATGTGCATTGGCTTGTGTTTGCAAAAATTGAGTGGATTGTTTATGAAGATAACACCAGAAAGTAAGAGTTTAGAAAAAATCTTAAGTGGATTTGAAACAAGTTACTATGTCCCTGATTATCAGAGGGATTACTCATGGTCTTCCGATGAGGTGGAAACACTTTGGGAAGATGTGACCAATTCTTACGAGCAGTCATCGGAATATTTTATGGGGACTGTTGTCTTAAAAAAGCATAGTGGTTCAGAAGATGAATTTGATATAGTCGACGGGCAGCAAAGATTAGCTACATTCTCTATATTGTTTTCTGTTATTTCTGCTATAAGTGAGTGTTTCAGTTACAATGTGAATTTATTTTCTGATGTGGCAAGAAATGATGAAAATAAAAAAATTGCTAAGAAAATTGAATCTATAGCATCTAGTAGACTTTTAGAAGTTAGTGAACCAGATAATTACTTTTTAAAACTCAACAAAAAAAATGATATATGCTTTCAAAATATAATTAGAAATAGAGATAAGGTGTTATTAACTGAAGATGAAATTAAAGTTAACAGGACAGATAAGCGGCTAATAAAAACACAGAAAACTTTTTATAAGCTAATTTGGGACTCCATTAAAGGTGAAGGTGCTCTTGAATACTTAAAAAATCTACTAATTCATATAGTAAAAAAATTAAAGTTTATTACTATAGAGGTGGAAAATGATTATGATGCATTTCTACTTTTTGAGTCACTAAACTCTAAAGGAATGGACTTAAGTGTATCTGATTTAGTAAAAAATAAAATATTAATGAAGTGGAACGATTCAGTTAATAATGATAATAGTGATTGTCTTCTTGAATCATGGGATTTGATGATTTCTAATATCGAAGCTTCCAGAATTAATCCAGTTGATTTTCTGAGAATATACTGGGAAGCAATTCAAGGCATTAATACAACTAAAAAAGAATTATACAAATATGTTAGTAACTATGTCGATTTATGTGATAGTGGTAAGTTAACTATTTTTACCAAAGACTTATTAGATCAATCAGAAGCACTGTCTATATATGCATCAAAAGATTTGATCTTTCCAACATCAAATCATAAAAGAGAACTATATTTAAAGGCTTTTGGAGATATCAATTCTTTAAAGTATACAACATGTTTACCATTGATAATGTATTGTAGTAAAGTAAAGCCTGAATTATTAGATTGTGCATCTCAATTAAGTTTATCATTTTTATTCCGATGGATTACTATTGGTGGATATTCGGTTGGAGGTGCGAAAAAAGTATTTGATACAGTCATTAAGAATTTAAAAGAAGGTAAAAGTGCTAAATCTGCATTTATGCCATTTTTTAGTTATGAAGAAAAAATTGGTGATGCTGAATTTAAACAATTAATTGCGCAATTTAAAACTCAAGATAATAGTATATCTAAATATATTTGGTCTAAATATGAATTGAACGGAAATAATAATGAGAAGATACCTAATTACTCTGAGATCCATTTAGAACATATTATTCCCCAGAGTCCTCTAAAATGGGAGGGGGAAAGGAAATTTGAGCTTCCCCAAGGTACTGTTATAAAAGACTGGATATATAATATTGGTAATATGACTTTACTTAATAAAAAGCTAAACCAAAAAGAGCAAAATGATGTCTTTTCTAATAAAAAAGATAGCTATAGTAAATCTAGTTTTATTGAGACTAAAACAATAAGCTTAAAGGAGGATTGGCAAGTTAAAGATATTCTTAATCGAGCTAAAGCTTTAAGTGATGTTGCAGAAAGAATTTGGCCTCTAAGTATTGATTTAGTCACTGAATAAGATATTAGAGAGGAAAGTTTCATTCTCCTCTCTATTATCTTATTTTTGATTATATTGTTTGGCTAAAATTAGAAATGCTTTTATGATTTCTAATAGAGGCTACACCATCCTCAACATGAGCAGCCCAAGCTTGTTGGTGCTGCTTACTGTCTAGCTCTGGGTAGTACATTTTAAGTACTAATTCAGTAATATCACTGGTTTCACCTAGCCAAGTAAATTTATCGAGAACCAATGAACCATCCAGTTTTGCTTCTTGGCCGTTATAACGAAAGTCCGTTTCGATTGAACGAAAAAAAGCAATACGAGCAGATACGTTTGGCGTGATGCCGGTATAGCCTTTGAGTTTTTTTAAGTTTTCCTCGGTGGTTTTCGTTAAGTTCATGCGATTAGGTAGCATTATACCGCCTCCTGTCGTGATGGTTGCCAGAAGTAACCTTGCTTAATATGTGATGACTTGGTTTTACCATCAAAGCTAATTTCATAAGTCTTAGCGATATCGTCTTGTATTAGATCGATGTAGTCTTTATCGATTTCTGTATCCGTCGATAAAATCACCACTTGATGACTGGCTGTTGGGAAATAGTTTTCTACCAACTTATCGCGGTGATGTGAATCTAAGCGACCTAATGGCGTGTCTATAATAATGGGTAACTTGTGACCGGATGTAGAACCTAATGCTTCTAGTATCGAAATCGCATAGATTTGCTTTTCACCTGCCGACATGGCTTTACGGCTGATGGCATTGCCTGCTTCATCAATCAAGTCTACATCAAACGTTTTTGGATCGATGCTAGCAGCAAGTTGCAAATCGTCTTTACGTGCCAATTTTTTATACGATTCAACAAAGTTTTGCTCTAGTGTTTTTACACGAGCTTTGGTGAGTTGCTCTGAGAATTTATCGAGTAATAAAATCCCATTTTGTGCGTTCTCAATACTTGCGTTTTTATTAGCGCTGTCTTTGTGCTTGTCGTGCAGTTTTTGAATTTGACGAGCTAAGTCTAGAGCTTCACGCATAGCTTGTTTTGCAGATTCTAAAGTTTCTACGTATTTACTGATAAGATCTTGTTTCTTTTTATCTAAATCTCGAATTTTGTTCAGTGTTGTTTGTAGTTGCTCTTGCTCTGGCGCACGAGCGACGTTTTCCGAGATATGATCGAGTTCATTTTCCACAACTGTGAGGCGGTTGCGAGCTTCATCAAAGCGTTTAAATGACTCTTGACTGCTGTGATTAATTTGGTAATCGATCGCGCTTGCTTGGCTTTCGGAAATATCAAATAGCAGCTCAGCGCTTTCTGTCGCATTCATGTACTCGTTAAAACAATCACTGATAGCATCCATAGCAACGGGAGCAGAGCTGGCTAAACGAAATGAAAGATCTTGGCGTAATGTATCAAGAAAAGAATCCAACTCTTTACCGAAATGTTGTTTCTGTTTGGTGGATTGCTCTTGTTGAACTTGCTGAAGTAACGCTTTCATGGTTTTCGGAGCCAGTGCAAAAGGTAAGCTGGTTTCCATTTCCATGCGTAGCTGTTTCTCAAGCTCTACCTTTTCTTTTAATAACACATCAATTTTATGTGTTTCTTGCTCTCTAGTTTCTGCCCAGGCGCCGCCATTTTGAGAAAGCTCATTTTCTAAATTAAGAATGTCTCTTGAGACTAACTCAATTTGCGCATCAATAATGTCGGCTTCACCACGTAAGCTTTCTGCTTTTCGTTCACTGGATATACGTTGCTCATCGAGTTGATCAAGCTGCTCTTTGATGGATTGAGAGAGGGAGGCTGAACCCTGTTTTTTAAGGTAGATATTTAAATCGCTTTTGAGCTTACTAATAATGTCTAAACCCAATAAGCGACGTACTGCGGTTTTGAGTACGGTACCGGATTGATCTTCAGCTAGCTCGGCAATTTTTTCACCATCAAAAAAGAATAGATCAGCAATGCCATTCGGGATTAATTCATTCAAAAATCCTTGGCACTGTTTGTAGGAGAGCTCAGTTAATGCTTCGCCATCTTTTTCTAAATGCAGTTTGTCGAGCTTACCTTTTTTCCAATTACGGACGACTTTATAGGTATTTTCTTCGCCTGATTGGTTATGCCTAAACTCTAATTCAATAGATGCATTGTTTGGGTTATTAGAGCCGGAGCCCTTATGAACAAGCTCGGCCAAAGCCTCAGCATACTCATTGTCATACATGAGTTTACCAAACGACTGACGGCCGTACAGGGCGAGACGTACTGCTGTTAAAATTGAGGTTTTACCTGCGCCATTCAATCCGCCAAACAAGATAATCGGGCGTTCTGTACCTGATATTTCATCGCCTTTTGCGTTACGCACTGCCGAAGAGGGGCTTAAATCAATTTCGTGCAAGCCACAAAAAACGCGAAAATTATGAAGAGTAAGTTTTGTAATTAACATATTTAGATCTTAAAACTCTTTCTTTAGTAAAGCATCAATCTCATCAAGTTGTTCGTTATAGCGATTGATTTCTTGTTGGTGAATATCGTATGCAGACTTACTTTGTAAGTTAGAATGCTTTTCTTTGATAGACTCTAGGCTACCCCAGTCTTGTTTTAACAATGATGCGACTTTATCATTAATACCACTACGACGGCTCAACCCTTCCATAGAAACCTCAAGTTCGATGAGCTTCATAATCATTTCTGGTGCTACATCATAGTCGTTACTTAGCTCTTGAAGTAATTGAGCATCATCTTTGCCAAAGCTAGCACTATCGTCATAGACCCAATCTAGATCGAAGCCGTAAACCTCTCTGAAGAGCGCAGGAAGTGAATCATTCCAATCGGGTTCGTTTGGATCATGAATCCATTCCTGACGAATAGCATGCAATTCAGGTACTGTAATCAGTTCAATTTCGCGTTTTTCATCTTTAAAACGTTTGTCTAGCTTTAATAGCTCTTTTAGCCATTGCTTACGATATTTTAACCAGTACGGACCCGGTATGTGTTTGCGATCGCTGGCAATGTCTTCGCCTTCTTTTGCATACTGATAAGAGACTTTTCCCGTACGACGTTTATAGTTACGGAATTCATTTTTATTGGCTGGATCTGTGGTAAAAGCAAGTTTATTGCGAAACTCAAGTAGTGGTGCCATCCACTCTTCACCGTTACTGATCAAGCTCTCCATCGCGCGGTCTTTCGTGACGACCGTACACGTCCAACACCCAAAACGTGAATTACCACAAGATGGGGTCGTTTCATCAATCACCATAGGGCACTCGCCTTGGCCAGATGAATCTTTATAGAGATTCCATAACGTTAGGTTTTTAGAACCCCATGGATTTTCCCACTCTAATTCATATTTATTTTGCCAAATATTTTTTGTTCCGTATGGCGTTTCTTTCGTTTCTAGATGACAAAGACGAAGTATTTTCCAAACATCATCGACAGCCCAATTATCAATAGGAGTGAAGATAAATGCATTGGCTAGGGTAGTATGCCGAGCGAGTCGAGTACCATCGATTTTGTGTTTCGCGATTACTTGAGCACGCGAGGCACTTTCTTGGCTACGAGAGCCTAATACGACAATGACTTCGTCGTATTTTGATACTGTTGATTTAATAAAATCGCTAACAGGATCGATTTTCATACGTTCAGTACACCAACGGAATGAGCGTGTTGGTGCGGGATAACCTTTACCCAATAAGTTGACCCAGAAAGTATCATTGCTCTCTGGAACTACTTTATGAGTGGTAATCGGCAGTTCATCGCGTTTAGCCCCTTTTTCAATGGCATCTAACGAGTCTTTTATATGGTTTACAACTACGGGAGTTTCAACCAAAGTATCTGATGAGACGACAAATATAGGCTTTGTTCTTTCTTCTTTAGGTAGGCCAAGCAGTGCCATGTAGACCAATGACATAACCGCAGATGAATCTTTACCACCACTATAGCCAATAACCCATGGTCTATTATCTGCACAATAAACTCGTTGAACATCTGCGATGTAGTGGCTTAGTTTGTGACTGGCAAAGTCTTCGTTATTTATAAATTCTTCATACTCTGCTAAATCTTCAGCCAGTAGGAGTTCTTCTATCATTACAGTTGCTTCTCTAATGCTTTTTCGTCAGGAGTTAATGCAAGCCCTAACTTGAGTTTTAATGCGTTGCTCGTTAAATTAATATTCGTTGTCGATTTGGATATACGGCCGTGATTCATGGTTCTTTTTATCCATTCTGGGTTCGCTTTGCGCCAATCGACGGATTGTAACTCTTTTATGTGTGTTTCCCAATCATTCGGGTACTCGCTGAGTAATTGTTTTCCTAGTAACCCTAATGCCTGCAAGGCGACGCCATGTGCATGTATGTATTCTTGCCTTAGTTTGGCAGGGGAGACTTCTTTGTTAAGCATCATTTGCCAATCGGGGATAGTGCTCGTTACCGCTTGCCAGTACTTTATCGAGATATTTTTTTCTTCGTCAGTAAAGCCTTCTTTATTACCTTTACCAAAAAGTGCTTTGGTGGCTTGCTTGATAGAACTCAACGTAAATAGTTTGTTAGAACGAGGACTAACGTTGGATTTTTCCATTTCGGTGAAGCCAATGAAAGGTTTCACTTCTAAGGCGAGATAACGAGCTAAATCTGAACTTTCATCGCGATGATCGTAGAGTGTACCTAATGATGTACTAGGTTTAACGGCGTATTTGTTGAGGTCTGCGAACATTTGCTGACTTTTTTCCAATCCTTCATCGACAAAGAAAAGGACAGGAAGATTGTCTTGTCCAAGATCTGGATTTTCTCTTAGTGCTTCTTCAATCGCTTTGCGTCGATGCTGTCCATCATTAATGAGAATTTGTGCATCCATTGGTACTTTTAAGATACCTAGATTTGGAGCATCCCCCATATCTTCGAACGAAATTTCTGTTCCGACTGAAACAGTTAAAGCAGAAAATACATAATCTTTGGGGTTATCTAAAAGATACTTAACCATGTCAGGTATACGAGTTTTGTTGAGTGTTCTTTGCGCTCGTAATTCTGGTGGAACATCATCTTCGTTATAACTAAAAATTTTAGGAATAATTCTTAAAGGGCATGTTGCAATATAAAAAGGTCGACCTGCTTGAATTCCTCTTACAGCAGGGAATGAGTAGCAGTATCCTGAGTCGTTATGTTGCATAATAAATTGATCCAGTATGTCATTCTTTCTACTATTGTATGTCATTTTTAACATACAATAAAGAGTGATAACAAACACGATAAATAAGTACTTAAATTTATAGACTTAACTGAAGTTTAGGGCTGACTTAACTTTTCTCTGTTGATTTTTTAGATGCTTCATCATACTCAGATGATTTAAAACTCTTTTTGAATTCAATAGATAAAGCTCTGTTGTTAAATATTGGAAATCATACAACAATAAAGTGGGATCAAAACATAATGAACAGTCTCATCTGGTTTTCTATTTTTAACGGTTAGCTATCATTTTTACTGTAATGCAGTATTAGGTAGGGAGCTTGAATAGTCATGATGTTATGCGACGAGTTTCATTTTTTGAATGACTATCTTCGTACAAATAAGCCCTTATCTATAATGATCGCCCCTAGGCTCTATCGATTGCGTGGCTCAATCCAGGCGGGGGTGATAGCGTTTATGGATACAAAAACTGGCTGGCTTCTTTGGTAATTGCTTGAGTAATGTGCGCTAATACGCGTGAGCGAACGCCCGCGTGTTGCCAGTACAGCGGCTCATACAGTGACACGTCCGGAGCGATATTCACGAGTTGCTGCGTTGTAAGCGAATCTCCCAGTAAACCATCGAGCGTTACACACCATCCCATACCTAATTTCGCTGCTTCTACAATCCCTGTTGCACTGGGGACATAGTGCACCTGCTGGGGCAGCACGTCTCGCCCGGTGACCTTTTCAATAAATCGCTTTTGTAAAAAGTCTTTATGATCATAATCAATCATCGGAGCGTGTTGAAATGCATCCACAGTGAGGCCGTGACGAAAATAGCGGTGATACATTTCGGATGTCGCAACCGCGCAATATCGCATGTTGCCAAGTTTATGCACCGTACACCCTTGTAGGGCTTTTGGCTTCGATGTGAGCGCGCCAATCACTTGGCCATTTCTTAAATGTTCTAAAGTGAAATCTTCATTATCAACACGAATATCAAATTGATACCCATGAGCGTGGTAAAGCGGTTGGAGTGCCTTAAGTAGCCAAGTGGATAACGAGTCTTCATTCACCGCAATCGACAAGATATTGGTATGAGCGGCGGCCGGCTCATCAGGTAGAAAATCCGCCATAACTTCCGATTCGAGTAAAGACATGGGTTTTACTCGCGTGAGCAATTGGGTGCCCGCAGGGGTTGGTTTACATGGGAATTGTCGTACGATCAGTAATTGTCCTAAACGATCTTCTAGCTGCTTAATACGCTGTGATATCGCAGAAGGGGTAACTGACAATCGTTTAGCGGCACGTTCAAAACTGGTTTCTTCGATCACAGTGATAAACGCGATGATTTGCGGGGAGAGTAAGCTCATAATGTATGATTAAGAATATCTAAACTTAAATAAGATTATTTAATTATACTAATTTATATAGGGCATGCATACTCGCATCTCAAATAAAAAGACAGAAAGGGTAGTGTATGTTGCTTACTTCAGCCATGAGCGGTTTTACGTCGGGGATGGGATTATTAATATGCGTTGGCTCACAGAATGCATTTGTGCTCAAACAAGGCCTGTTACGTCATCACTTATTCGCGGTTGCTGCCACTTGCATTTTGAGCGATATCATATTGATTTCATCGGGTATTGCTGGATTAGGTACTCTGGTTAAGCATTGGCCAAATGTGATGGAGTTTGTGCGTTATACTGGCGTGGTGTTTTTGGCATGGATGGCGTTATCCTCAGCAAAACAAGCATGGTACGGTAATGCTCATTTGACGCCTTCTGGCACCGCGCCTGCGCATATTAAGCCAGTACTGATGAGCTGTTTAGCGTTTACTTGGCTTAATCCACAGGTGTATCTGGATACCGTATTTATGTTAGGCAGCTTATCAATGCCTTACAGTGGTATAGAAAAATGGAAGTTTGCGATTGGGGCATTAACGGCGAGTGCTATTTGGTTTGTAGCGATCACCTATGGTGCCAAAGTATTATTACCGTTATTTCGTAAGCCGCATGCGTGGCGTGTTCTGGATACAACGGTGGCTCTTATGATGGTTTATTTTTGCGTGTCTTTGTTAACTACGCCACTGATATCATCGTGATGAGTCCACCTGAGTGAAGATAAGCGAAAGGAATAACCCAAGCTAATGTTTGACTGACGATGAAAAAGCCGGCAATAAGCCGGCTTTAAATGTTGTAAGAATGACGCAAGGGTTAACCTTGCTTAACACCTTCAACGAACAATTCAAGATCGACTTTTTTAACCATACCCATCGCGTCAATATTAAAGTCCGCGAGGTTAAGTGTGGTGGTACCAGTAAAGCCAGCACGTTCACCACCCCATGGATCATCACCTGCCCCCACTAAATGAGCGTGGATAGTAATAGGCGCGGTTTCACCGTGCAGTGTTAAGTTACCTTTGATATCGAAGTTTTTATCACCGGTTGAAACGACTTTAGTGCTTGAGAACTTCGCTGTTGGGTAGTCCTCGGCATTAATGAATTCATCGCTACGTAAGTGTTTATCACGTTCTGCATGGTTAGAATCGATGCTGTCTGTTTTGACTGTCACATTCACGGTAGATTTTTCAATGTGTTCAGGATCGAATGAGAAGGTACCTGAGAAAGTGTTAAAGCGACCTGTGTTATAGCTGTAGCCAAGATGACTGGCTTGCCAATGAATCGCTGCGTGAGCGCCTTTGGTATCAATCACATAGTCAGCAGCATTGGCGGTTAGCGGGGCAAATGATGCACAGGCTAGTGTGAGTGCGAGCAAACGTTTGTTCATTATTTAGAAACTCCAATCATTTTTTTCAACGTATTATCTTTATCGATAAAGTGGTGTTTCAGTGCTGCGAGTGCATGCACTGTCGCGGTAATAATTAATGCCCAAGCGGCATAGGTATGGATCATGCCTGCGATATCCGCTTGATGTTTGAAAAGCTGGCCAGCGCCAGGAACATTGAACCAATTAAATACTTCAATAGGGCGTCCGTCTTCGGTTGAGATGAGATAGCCGGAAATAAAAATCAGTAACAAGTCGAGATATAAAAAGTGGTGTGCACTATGCGCGGCTTTTTTCTCAAAGGCTGTTCCTTCAATGCTAGGTGAAGGGGTTTTGATTTTCCAAATGATGCGAAAAATGGTCAGGAAAGCGAGCAGAAGGCCAACCGATTTATGCCAATGAGGCGCTTTGTGATACCAAGTGCTGTAGTAAGTCAAATCGACCATCCAGAGCCCAACAGAGAACATACCGATGATGATTAATGCACTCACCCAATGCGCAGTGCGAGCAATACCGTTGTAATTTTTTACAGGAGTCATCAGCTATTTTCTCTAAATATGTGGGTTACATTAAACATTCAGTTGTTTAACAATTAATAAACATCATCAATGATTCGAGTTTCATTAAACAGGCGGTTTTATGCAATAAGATGTTCTAAATATTTGAACATAGCGCTTACAGTAAGTGCTATTTTACCTGTTGCGTTGCTTACTTTCTGAAGAGTGCTATTTTACCTGTTGCGTTGCTTACTTTCTGAAGAAAGTGGAATAGGAATAACAATGGGGCGGTGACTGGTTTGGAGCGGTAGGTACTGTTAAAAGACCGATGCTCGGAGAGTGACATCGGCCTTTTTATTGTTAAGCGTTAATTCTCTAACGCCATTTGGGCCATTTTCATCGTACTTTCAAATGATGCACAGCCGGCAATAAATAAACCATTGTGACAGAACATGGCATCGTCTAAACCGGTTACGTCTTGTAATTCTTTATCAGATAATCCTGCCCACGGAGCAGGGAGCTTTTTGCGATCTTCAAACGAACCAAGCTCGACAGGGACGGTCTGTATGCGCCATTGCCCAGTCTGGGATGGATAGACCATAAACAGGGCTTCTGGAGATAAATTCAGTACTGTGGTTTTCCATGGCGTATATTTTTCCAATACGATGACTCGTGGATCGGCTGCTTTTTCTATCGCATCCGCGACAATCGATTTTGCGTTTACGCCACCTTTTGCACTGGCAATAAATCGTTCTAAAAGGCGTGAGGCAAAGTCGACTGCTTCATCAAAACAAGCATCAAAATCGCCTTCTTCTTCCCAAGTTGGGTTGAATACTGAGATAGCTTGGCTGAGGCTAATGCCAGTTGCTACGCCTTCAACATAGCCACAATCGACGGCGTCAATGGCCGAGACCAGATTGTTATCCAATGAGTTAGCGACCTCTTGATTCCCTGCGCATATCTCTAAGCCGTATTTTTGCCAAATTAAGCCAAAAGATGAAAAGGGGATACCGTTTTCTCTTTTACCTGCACCGCCTCTTTGATGATGGTCAAAGCGGTCTTTTTCTGCGTCGTAGACTCCGCCGACATCCAAGACAATATCGGCTTTATTGATAACGTCTAAGTCGCGTGTGCGTATTAACGTTATCGATGGGAAAATTTTTTTTAGTGCGGCTACCGCAAAAACATCGTCTGCGTGAAAGTTTCCATTATGCGTTGCGATGACTGGAATTGGTTTGGTCATTATATACATCTCTTTGATTGATATTATTTCACTTAACAGCACACACGTACTCGGCATGAGGATTTTACGGGATTTTCATGCGAGGTGACACCGTTCATTTGCAATACGTGTTGTTGTCATCAATCTCACCGGCACTCATCATCGTTGGTCGGTTCTCTAGCGTGCTTCGGCGGCCTTTTTCAATTAAGGACAAAGCGGGATTATTATCCAAGATCAATACTTAGTGAGATAGTGCTACACCGCGAGCCTATGTGTCATGATGATCACAAAAATTTTCGCTTCGTTTAACTATATTACGGTCATAAAGTCGTCGTAGGGGCGACAGGCAAGTAACGTTAGATTGGGAGAGAAATAAGTATGAAATTAATCATTTTATTGGTCGCTGCAGTTGCATTTACAATGGCAAGCTACGCATAAGTAAACAGTGTGAATGTGTGGGTCAGTCGTTACATCGGTGAGTACAGGCCGCTCTGTGTAGAGCGGCCTGTTTTTACGTATTAATACTGAGAGTTCTTCAGCACACGCTCACCGTAAATACCATTTTTAGGTACTGGCTTGTAGCTTGAATTGGCGGCACGCATCACGCGAATACCCTCTGCCCCTGCTTGACGTGCTGAGATGATATCGCCGTCGGCATCCCCGTAGTAAATCTTAATATCATGCTTTTTGATATACGGTGTTTTTGTATATACATCATGGCTTGAGCCTGCAAACATGACATCGTGCATATTTTTGATGTGAAATGTTTTTTGTAAATATTTTGTGGTGAAATTACATTTAGAACCGGTTCTTCCAGTAATAAAGTAAATGTCATCACCGCGTTTTTGGTGCATGGCAATCAACTGCTCAGCAATGTGCTTAGGCATGCTAAATTTATCCCAACCACAGTTAGCTTTGTCCCAAAATTTTTGATTTTTAAGGTAGCTATATCCGTTCGGTGAGAACTCTTGTTTACCACGGTAGAACACAGGAGAGCTAAATAGGCTGGTATCATCAATATCGAAACCCACAGCCATCGGCGGCTTACCAGCCAATTCTTTTTTTAAGTCAGCAACCGATACCATATTGAGATCGTTTGGAATCCCTTTGTTGAGGAGCTCAACGGTAGAGTAACCAGTATGTGTACCTGGTGTCTTAGGATCCGCGTGGGCGGTGTTCACTAGTGCACAAGTTATTAGGGCTGCGGTAGTTAGTACTGTATGACGCACAATGTCATCCTTTTCAATAGATCAATACACTCATTCACGCTAATACTGCCAAATGAAAACAGATTATTATCGTAAACAACAAAACGCGCGAGTATACAGTAATCAACAGGACTTTTGTTTGAAGTCTGCATGATTATCGGTAGAGAATGCCTATTAAAACCCTCATTTTTATTACTTTATGTGCCATCTATGGCAAAAAATCTCTAGCTTCTGTTGGTGAACCGCCTTTCTAGGCTTAATAACAGGATAAAAATTCGTCACCATCTTTAATGAGATGTGGCGTATTTAACAATTTTGCTACCTTTTGTTCATCTTTTCATGTTCGAACGCTCATTTTTTCTGATTGTTTGTTTTCGTAAACGTTTATTTATGCAGAATGGCCTTAACGTTGGGGTAAACAACGATGATAACAATAAGGGAATGAAAATGGATACGAACAGAAAACCTACACTCATAGGGCAATGTATTGCCGAATTTATTGGTACTGGATTACTCATTTTTTTCGGGGTCGGCTGTGTTGCCGCTGCCGTACTGACGGGGGCGCAGTTTGGACAATGGGAAATTAGTATCATTTGGGGCTTTGGTGTCGCTGTCGCGATATATTGTACCGCCGGTGTGTCTGGTGCGCACTTAAACCCAGCAGTGACAATTGCTCTGACGGCTTTTCATGGGTTTAATAAAGCCAAAGCATTACCCTACATTATTGCACAATGTGCAGGCGCATTTTGTTCTGCCGCTTTAATTTATGCATTGTACTCGCCGTTATTTACTCAATACGAAATCACTCATAATATAACCCGCGGTAGTGAAGCGGCTTTAGCCACGGCCGGTATCTTCTCAACTTATCCAAATCCACTATTGTCTTTCGGTGGCGCGTTCTTTGTTGAATTTACGATTACAGCCGTACTAATGTTAGCGATTTTAGCACTAGGAGATGAACACAATGGCGCGCCTCGTGGGCCAATTGCACCGTTACTGATTGGTATTGTCATTGCCGTTATTGGTGGATCTCTTGGGCCGTTGACAGGGTTTGCGATGAACCCAGCTCGTGATTTCGGTCCTAAACTTTTTGCCTATTTAGCTGGTTGGGATTATGCCCTAACAGGTGCCAAAGATATTCCATATTTCATTGTACCGATTTTGGCTCCTATTGCGGGTGCCTGTTTTGGTGGATGGTTATATCCAAAAGCGATAGCGGCTTACTTACCGCAGCAAGGCCATGGATGTACCATTCCGAACCAATGTGAACCAACAGAAGAAAACGAACAAGCGCATGCTTGAGATAAAAAAATATAACAAGGATTTTACCATGACTGATCAAAAATATATTGTTGCTCTTGACCAAGGTACCACTAGCTCACGGGCCGTGATTTTGGATCATGATTCGAATATCGTGAGTACTGCGCAGCGAGAATTCACACAAATCTATCCGCACGCGGGTTGGGTTGAACATGATGCATTAGAAATTTATGCGACACAAAGCTCTGTACTTGTTGAGGTTTTAGGTCAATCAGGTATTCGTAGTGATCAAATCGCAGCAGTCGGAATCACTAACCAGCGTGAAACCACGATTGTTTGGAACAAAGAAACGGGTAAACCGGTATATAACGCCATTGTTTGGCAATGTCGCCGTACGGCCGAGATTTGTGAACAATTGAAAGCACGTGACGGTTTGGAAGATTACGTGCGTGAAGCGACGGGCTTATTATTGGACCCGTATTTCTCAGGCACCAAAGTTAAGTGGATTCTTGATAATGTCGAAGGTGCTCGCGAAGATGCGGAAGCTGGCAAGCTATTGTTTGGTACTGTGGATACGTGGCTAGTTTGGAAGATGACGCAAGGCCGTGTTCATGTGACGGATTATACAAATGCTTCAAGAACTATGCTGTTTAATATTAATGACAAGTGTTGGGATCAAAAGTTATTAGATGAGCTAGGTGTTCCTGCGAGCATGATGCCAGAAGTACGCTCTTCGTCTGAAGTGTATGGTGAAACTAACATTGGTGGTAAAGGTGGGACGCGTATTCCTATCGCGGGGATAGCCGGTGACCAGCAAGCCGCCTTGTTCGGACAAATGTGTGTTGAGCCAGGTGAAGCCAAGAACACCTATGGTACTGGTTGTTTCTTGTTAATGAACACTGGACAAGAGAAGGTATCGTCTACTCATGGACTATTAACAACGCTAGCATGTGGCCCTAAAGGTGAGCCGGCCTACGCACTTGAAGGCGCGGTATTTATGGGCGGTGCGGCGATTCAATGGCTACGTGATGAAATGAAGCTGATTGATGATGCCATGGACTCTGAATATTTTGCGACCAAAGTGGATACGTCCAATGGCGTGTATGTCGTACCAGCCTTTACCGGCTTGGGGGCTCCGTACTGGGATGCGTATGCACGAGGCACTATTGTTGGCTTAACGCGTGGTGTTAATTCGTCGCATATTGTACGCGCTACTTTAGAAAGTATTGCCTATCAAACGCGTGACGTTCTCGATGCGATGCAAGCGGATTCAGGGATCAGTTTAGCCGCGCTGAAAGTTGATGGTGGCGCTGTAGCCAACGACTTTTTAATGCAATTTCAATCAGATGTACTTGATACCGAAGTATTACGACCTAAAGTTACCGAGGTGACGGCGTTAGGTTCAGCGTATCTGGCTGGCTTAGCGGTTGGGTTCTGGGATAGCATTGACGAAGTACGTAATAAAGCGACCATTGAGCGCCATTTCTATCCTCATCATGATGAGGAAAAACGTAACCGCCGTTATAAAGGATGGAAACGTGCCGTAAAATGTGCACAAGTCTGGGCCGAATTACATGAAGACGAAGAAAACGAAGACTAATATCGCTCGGCGATAAACCGTTAAAAAGAGTGCTCAAACGAGCACTCTTTTTATTTAATCGAACATTATCAGGGTGTTTTACTTCTCTAATGGTGAAAATTGACGCAAAATAAGTGTTTAAGATGCCAGCAACGCTAAACAGATAGCATGAAGTAGGGAGTAATAGTGAAGCAACTACCTAGACATCAACAGATAATTGAACTGGTGAAAAATCAAGGTTATATCAGTACTGAAGAGCTGGTAGAACAATTTAATGTGAGTCCTCAAACTATTCGGCGTGATCTCAATGAGCTTGCTAATGAAAATTTAATTCGTCGATATCATGGTGGCGCTACGAGTCCGTTAAGCTCAGAGAATACGTCGTATTCGACTCGTAAATCACAGAATTTAAATGAAAAAGATCTGATTGCGGAGGAGGTCGCTAAACACATCCCTGATGGTGCGACACTGTTTATTGATATTGGTACGACGCCAGAAGCGGTCGCACATGAGCTAAATAAACAGCACAAACGTCTGCGTATCGTGACCAATAACTTAAACGTGGCGAGTATCTTGTTAAGTAACCCGGAAATAACCGTGATCTTAGCAGGCGGTGAAGTTCGTGATAGAGATGGCGGGATTGTCGGTGAAGCAACCTTGGATTTTATTCAACAGTTTCGTTTAGATTTTGGCATTCTGGGGATCAGTGGGATTGACTTTGATGGCTCTCTTTTAGATTTTGATTATCATGAAGTCAGAGTCAAACAAGCGATTATTGAAAATAGTCGTCGTGTTTATTTAGCCGTGGATCATAGTAAGTTTGGACGTAATGCGATGGTGAAGTTAGGTAATATCGCACAGATTGATATGCTGTTTACTAATCAAAACCCGCCAGATAACATTGCTGCCATCTTGGCTGATAATGACATTCCATTTCAAGTAGCGGTGCGACTTTAGCAAGCACAATCTCTTTTCATTTTTATAACAAGCGCGATTCCCAATGTTGGAATGGCGCTTTTTTTGTGCTCAAATCACACAAACGAACATAAACGAAAATAAATGATGATCATAAACGAAACTTGCGTTAAGGTAACCGTTAACAAGTTATCGATCGTTTTCTCACATATTTTTCAAGGTTTGTTTATGAATAATTACACATCAGAATCAGCAAGCAGTATTCTCGATATGATCATCGTTGGCGGAGGGATTAATGGTGCTGGTATCGCCGCTGATGCCGCAGGACGCGGACTGACTGTGGGATTATATGAAGCGAATGACTTTGCTTCAGCAACATCATCAGCCAGTTCTAAATTGATTCATGGTGGCTTGCGTTATCTTGAGCACTATGAGTTTCGCCTAGTATCTGAAGCATTAGCAGAGCGCGAAGTGCTATTGAAAAAAGCGCCGCATATCGCTTTTCCAATGCGGTTTCGCCTACCTCATCGCTCCTTTTTACGACCAGCTTGGATGATCCGTTGTGGTTTATTCCTTTATGATAATCTCGGTAAACGCTCTACATTACCGTCAAGTCATAAAGTTGATTTAACGAAGACGGGTTACATGAAGCCAGAAATGAAAGTGGGTTTTGAATACTCGGACTGTTGGGTCGATGACGCGCGCATGACGCTACTTAATGTTATGGCGGCAAATGAAAATGGCGCTGAAACGCGCAACTATTGCTTAGTTGAAAAAGCTCAGCGTATTGGCGATTTGTGGGAAGTGACCGTATTGGACCAAAATACGGGCGAGCGTTTCACACGTCAAGCACGTGCTTTAGTCAATGCGGCAGGCCCTTGGGTGAAAGAATTTTACGATACTGCTATTCAGGCACCAGCACCGCGCGGCGTGCGTTTAATTCAAGGTTCGCACTTGGTGGTTCCACGTTTGCATGATGATCCCCAAGCCTATATTTTACAAAATAAAGATAATCGAATTGTCTTTGTTATTCCTTACTTGGATAAATTTTCAATTGTTGGCACAACGGATCAGGAATATAAAGGTGATCCACGTGAAGTCACCATCACGGAAACAGAAATCGATTACTTATTAGATGTTGTTAATCAACACTTTGTGAAGCAACTCGACCGAGAAGATATTGTGTGGTCTTACAGTGGTGTTCGTCCTTTATGTGATGATGAGTCCGACTCGCCACAAGCAATCACTCGCGACTATACGCTCGAACTTGAGCAATCAGGTAAGCAAGCGCCCGCGTTAACAATTTTTGGCGGTAAACTAACCACTTACCGTAAACTTGCTGAATCTGCGATGAAAAAATTGGAAACGTTTTTCCCACAGATGGGACAGCCTTGGACAGCAACGCAAGCGCTGCCCGGTGGTGAGTTTAGTTGTTCACGGGATAAGTTAACACACTCTATTTGTACTCAATATCCGTGGTTAGCTGAAGAAACTGCTTTTCGTTATGTTAATCAATATGGTACATACACATGGGCTATGTTGGATGGCAAAGCGAAAGAAGCCGATATGGGGCGGGTATTTGCCAAGGGTGTGTATCAAGGCGAAATTGATTACATGATTGCGAAAGAGTTTGTCAAAACAGGCACTGATGCACTTTGGCGTCGTAGTAAGCTGGGCCTGTATTTAGATGATGCCCAGCAGGGTGAGGTTGACGCGTATATCAAACAGGTGCTGGCCAGCGGTCAACATCAAGAATCAGCGTATCCTTTATCTCAAGTGAGCTAAACACTGGTTTACTTTATATTATTGTAATGATGATATTTTAAATATTAAAAGCCCAAATATTCAATTATTTGGGCTTTTTTATATCCACTGCAGCGCCCGTTATCGCGATCCTCATAAGACGGTTGAAGTTCACAATAATGTTATGTTATAACATTATTTTTCTAGCACGTGATTATCTAGTAATGGTATGTGACTAGAGGTATTTGTTACCTTCAACTTGGATGTTTTATGAAACAGGATCTAAACCTGCCAGATGTAATGAAAACCGCAAAGACATCGATGCCAGCCAATCTACAATGGGTTGGAATGTCGGACATTTCGGTTCCTTTCTATGTGAAGAATCACAACAACACAATAGGTGTGACCGGGCATGCCAATGTTTACGTAAGTCTTGATGCTGAAGAAGAAAAAGGCATTCATATGTCACGCTTGTATACAAGCTTATATCAGCAGCTTTCCCAGCAAATCTTATTGCAAGAACGCATAGAGGCGTTTCTCTTAGAGTTAGTGTCTTCCCAAGCAGGGATTAGCCATAATGCACGTTTAGAATTAGCTTTTGAACTCCCTATTCATAAACCCGCCTTATTAAGTGGAAAAATGGGCTATCAAACGTATTCTATTGAATGGAATTTGATGTTAGAAGATGACCAATGGCGTACAGAGGTTGTATTGCATATCCCTTATTCTAGTACTTGCCCTTGTTCTGCTTCATTATCTCGCCAATTATTATCTCAAGCCATTGACCAAAGATTCAATGAACCGTTAGTTGATAAAGCGACATTACTAGCATGGATAGAATCTGAGCAAGGTAGTATTGCTACGCCTCATAGCCAGCGTTCGTTGGCGCACATTCACTTAACGTGGACTGGCATATATTGCCCTGATTTTGAGCACTTGTTGCGTTATTTTGAACAAGCCATTGGTACACCAGTACAAACTGCGGTTAAGCGAGCAGACGAACAAGAGTTTGCGCGCTTGAACGCTAAGAACTTAATGTTCTGTGAAGATGCTGCGCGTAAACTGAAGCAAGCATTAGTGATGATGAGTTCGTTGCAAGATTATTGGTTTAAGGTCGAACACCAAGAAAGTTTGCATGCGCATAATGCCGTCGTGATCGATCGTAAATAACGTCTGAATCATGATGTGGTGAGCCCTTTATTTGTACTCACTTGTGGGGATTGCAGATGCTAAATACAGGGTGTCTCTAATAAGGACAATTGAGTAGTAAGCGTCCGGTCATCGCACGATGAGTATCACGATACAGAGTGCTCTCATCAGTGATGGCAGTCTATACTCATTGATTGAGTTTATGAATGGCTAGCAAGCATGTGTTGGGGCAGTCCTTGAGCAAGAGTTATGCAGATAGGCGACGATACGCTGCAATACTGACAAAAAACTTACTAAATTGAGAAGAACTATTCACATAAAATGTTCGAATCATCAATATGATAGTAAACATTTTGTTTTAAAGTATTTTTGAGTAGTCACTCGAGCAAGTGAATAGGAACAATGATGAATAAAAGTGTTTTATTAATGATGGTGGCAGTAGGGTTGTCTGGGTGTCAGGCGACACAACGTCAGAGCGCGACAACTGGTGAGCAAGAGACGAATTCGACCACAAAAGGGGCGTTGATTGGAGCTTTTGCCGGAGCACTGACAGGGTTAGCAACAGGCAGTGATGCCAAAGAACGTCGTCAACATGCATTGGTTGGTTTGGCGGGCGGCGCTGCAGTAGGGGCTGGCACCGGATATTATTTAGATCGCCAAGAAGAGGCGCTACGCAAAGAGCTCATGAACTCAGGCGTGCAAGTCAAACGTGTTAATGAAAACCAACTGGTACTTGTGATGCAAAATGGTATTGGGTTTGCGTCTGATTCGTCCAACTTAGCGCCAAGTATTTATAATACGCTAAATGGTGTAGCAAAAATTCTTGTTGAGTATCCTAAAACTCGCTTATCCATTGTTGGCCATACGGATAGTACTGGCAGCGCTGCTTATAACCAAACGTTATCATTAAAACGTGCTAGCTCAGTAAAAGCGTATCTATCTGGGCAAGATGTGTCTGCGTCACGAATGACAGTACAAGGGCAAGGAGAAAGTCAGCCAATTTGCGACAATAGTACCGCACAGGGGCGTCAATGTAATCGCCGTGTTGAAATTACGATTCAGCCCAAATAAATGATTGTTTTATGAAAAAAGCTCATCATAACTGATGAGCTTTTTTATATGTGATAGTGATACCGTTATTGGAAAGTATCACTATCATGACGCTTAGCTATGGTGTTCCTCATTGCGAGATACTCGCATAACTGTATCGGAGACACTCTAAGTATTAGCGTGTTAACAAGGATTTAAGTCCATGCGGCTGACAGCGTAAATATTGCGGAGCGGCTTGAATGGTTGCCCCTAATTCGGCCGCGGCATGCCAAGGCCAGCGCGGGTCATAAAGAATACCACGGGCGAGAGCAATCGCATCCGCTTGTCCGTGATTGATAATATCTTCTGCTTGTTGGGCTTGCGTAATTAAGCCGACGGCAATCACTGGCATCGACACTTCATTACTGATCGCATCAGCAAAGCCGACTTGATAGTTAGGTCCCACTTCGATTTGCTGCTTCTCGGTTAAGCCGCCACTTGATACGTGCATATAGTGGCAACCACACGCATCCAAGGCTTTTGAAAATTCGATACTTTGTTCGATATCCCAACCGCCTTCAGCCCAATCACTGGCACTGATACGGACGCCGATCATAAAGTCGTCAGGTAATGCTGCTTTTATCGCATCAAATACAGCTAACGGCAAACGCATACGATTCTCTAACGACCCGCCGAATTGATCTCCGCGCTGGTTACTGATGGGAGATAAAAACTGATGCAGTAGATAACCGTGGGCAGCATGAACCTCGACACCACAAAAACCGGCGTGATAAGCGCGTTGCGCCGCTGCTACAAACTGAGCGATTAATTGCTCAATATCTGCTTCGGTCATCGCTTGTGGCGTTGGGTCGGTTTGTGCAAAAGGTAAGGCACTTGGTGCGATAGTTTGCCACCCATTATCTTGTTCTGGAGTCAGAGGTGTACCGCCATTCCAAGGTAAATCGGTTGACGCTTTACGGCCGGCATGACCAATTTGCATCACCATAGGAATGTCAGAGTACTGATGGACATTGTTGACGACTTCGCGCCAAGCTTGTTCACACTCGTCGTTATAAATGCCTGAATCTGCGTAAGAAATGCGACCTTCTGGAGATACAGCACTCGCTTCAACGATCAATAAACCTGCGCCAGATTGCGCTAACATACCATAATGCTGGTGGTGCCAAGGCTGTACGACGCCTTGCTCTGCTGAGTACATGCACATCGGGGCAATAATGATACGGTTATTAAGCGTAACGGAACCAAGTTTTAGTGGGCTAAATAGTGTTGCCATGGGAGCCTCCCTAATAATGAATGTGATTTATGTCACAAAATCGCTGAGGTGATTCTACACCCAAAGTGAGGGGGTAACGCAAGTGCTTTAGTGTATTCTCAACATTGCGTTCAATTCATCAGAGCAAAAAAGAAACAGCCCTGTAATAGGGCTGTCTATCGTGGTGCTATTAGGCGTAATGAGAGGTGTGGTTTATGACATCGACCGGTTCAACTTCCGTATCAAGTAAGTGGTGCTCAAGTTGTAATGTTTTACTGGTATTGAGTAACACTTCATGATGGAGGTCTGGATTATCTTTCAAACTCTGCCCATATGACGGAATCATTTTTAGCACTTTCTCTTGCCATTGCGGTGTGGCCATATGCTCAGGAAAACACTCATTTAATAAATTCAGCATGATTGACGCTGACGTTGAGGCGCCTGGCGAGGCTCCTAAGAGAGCGGTTATCGAGCGATCTTGAGAAGACACGAGTTCAGTGCCGAGTCTAAGCTCGCCACCTTGATCGGTATCTTTTTTAATAATCTGCACGCGTTGGCCCGCTTGCCATAAGGACCAATCCGATGCCTTAGCGTTCGGGAAGAAGTCCTTCAGGGCATTTAATCGATCAGTTTCACTCTGGCGTAATTGGCCAACTAAGTATTTAACTAAATCGAAGTTTTTAAGTCCGACTTGGGCCATTGGTAATACGTTTGAGTGGTTAACCGACGCAAATAAGTCCCATAAAGAACTATTTTTTAAGAATTTACTTGAGAAGCTAGCAAAAGGTCCAAACAGCAAGTATCGTTTGCCGTCAATCACACGGGTGTCTAAGTGCGGAACCGACATTGGCGGTGCCCCCACAGACGCTTTACCATAGACTTTCGCAGCATGTTGCTCAACAAGCTCTGGGTTGTCGGTGACAAGGAATTGGCCGCCGACGGGAAAACCGCCATATTGCTTGGCTTCAGGTATCCCTGACTTTTGTAATAGGCTTAATGAAGCACCACCAGCACCGATAAAGACAAATTTTGATGTCACGGTTTTCGTTGTTTGTGTTTCTCGATTACAAACAGTGATATCCCAGTGGCCTTGGGCATTTTGCGACAGAGCTTTGACTTCATGATTCGTCGCGCACTGGAAGTGCTCTGACGTTTTTAAGTGCTTGAGCATTGCATGAGTTAACGCACCGAAATTCACATCTGTACCAATACGCATGCTTGTCGCGGCAATCGGTTGAGAGAGGTCACGATCTTTCATAATCATGGGAACCCATGATTTAATTTGATCGTAATCTTCTGAATATGCCATACCATCAAAGAGCGGATTACGTTGCAGTGCATGATAACGTTTACGTAAAAAACGCACATTATCTTCACCCCAAACAAAACTCATATGCGGTACGCTATTGATGAAGGATTGTGGTGATTTAACAATACCATTGTTCACGAGATACGCCCAAAACTGACGAGACAACTGAAATTGCTCGTAAATATTTGTGGCTTTATCTGTGTTAATTTCACCGTTACTTTGCTCTGGCGTGTAATTCATTTCCGCTAAAGCAGAGTGCCCAGTTCCAGCGTTATTCCAAGCATTTGAACTTTCTTCAGCGCTATCGCTCATTCGTTCAAATAATTGTATATTCCAATTGGGCTCCAATTGGTGCAGAAAGGTACCGAGAGTCGCACTCATTATACCGCCCCCGATAAGAACGACATCAATTGGTTGCTCAAGGGTATCAGAGTTACGCTGGTTCATTCCGTTGTGACCAGATTCTTTTTTCATGAGAAGTAACATCCTAACTTGTGAGTGGTTAACTCGTTCTCAATGCACTTCATTCACTCTCACTCTTAAGCCCCACCAAATATAGAGTGAAACATAGTGACGTCTTTAAGTGAGATAGCAGGCAGCATGTGTAGATGAAGTGACGTCGTCATATTATTTTAAAAACGTGCTTTAATAACAAGACTGAATCAATATACCACTACTGGTTTGTGTAACAAGTTTTTATCAATTGTTGACTTGTTTTTACATAAAACCGCCGATTAGCTCACGAAAATGCTGTATATCCCAATAAAATTTTCACAAATTGATCATTAGGCCGTCATGCGAGAAGGGGGGGACATATTGAAGAATGAATTGGTCACTTCGCTAGCTACTTGATATTGCTGAAAATGGATGTGGAAGTGAAAAAATAATAATGTGTTATAGTTAAATCAACTATTAATAAAGTGCTCGATTGACGAGTTGGGCAACTTTCATGGAGACTCCGTTATGACCGATTGGCATAGCTCCTCGTTTGATTTTGCACAGTATGAATTGATAGATAAAACCTACTCACAACCAATGATTGCTTTATCACTGTTGATAGGACTTTTAGCAACGTACCTTTGCATGTCGATAGTCGAAAACAGCTGGCATGATAAGCACAATCGCTCATTAAAAAGATGGCAATCCTACAGTTGTACCTTATTTAGTGTTGGTGGTTGGGGATGCTTTTACTTGGGGATACTTTCGCTACAACTGCCACTCAAAAGTGAATTTAATGTGCTATTTGTTGTACTTGCATTACTGCCAGTGTTAGTGGGAGGGTGGATTGGTTTTAGTATTCTTAAATCATTGAGCTTTACGTTATCTGAGGTCGTATTGAGCGCATTCTCTTTTACCATCGGCCTTGGTGGAATGATGTTGATCGCTTGTTGGTCGATTGATCTTGATGGCCACGTTGTGTTTTATCCGAAAATGCTGTTTTGGTCATTTGTGCCTACTCTATTGTTGTGTGGTGTCTCGCTGTTTTTGGTTAAACATCAACATCATTTTAAGACGGTTGATATCGCTCGCCGTATTGCGATATCTGCAATGTTTGGTTTGGCTATTTTTAGCTTACCTTATTCGGTGTTGCAATCGATTGATGTGTATCACCGTGGAAACATTACGGCCACTCCCCATGTTCCCGAGCATGCAATGACAGTTTTGGCGCTGCTGATGTTATTGGTGCTAATAACACTCATTGTCGGGCATAAAATGTTTTATCGCGTGGGAAGCTTAACCCCAATTTTAGGTGAAGATGAAGATGATAGCCGCTGGAATAAAGAGAAGAGCATCATTGATGGCTTCTCTGATGGAGTGGTAATTGTGACCCCTGATGGGGTGTTATGCCATATGAATTCGGTAGCCAAAGCATTATTTGCTTATGGCGAGGCCGATAACATTCCTGTTTCAATTGATGAGCTTATGCCCGATTTTCATTTAAATCATACGCTTCACCCAACCCAATCTGTCGCGCAAACAGGGTTGAGTCAAGAAACGTCTATTCTATCGTGTTCAGGGGAAAGCATTGCTTGTGAATTCACGATTACGCCAGTTGTACACCGACAAGAAGGGTGTTTTTATATTGTTTTACGACGCATGTCGTCGTAAAACTAGGCGTTTGTCGTCAAATTATTACGATTGTTTTGCAAGCCACACTCTTAGCCATAGGCCAACTGGGCTAACAAGCCCCTGAGTGACAAAACGTATTTGATTTTTGTAAATAACCAAAATCGTGGGTGCTTTTGAGACATGCCATTGATGACTAATACGTTTATTAGGATCGTTAACAATCCAATAATTAGGTCGATGGGAGTCTAAATAATGGCGCATTTCTTCATTACTGCCAGACATTACCGCGACACCTATAGTTGGATATTGATGACTTAACCAACTGACGCTTGGCGTAATTAAGCGGCAGCTGTGACACCAGGAGCCCCAAAAATAGATAATGACAGGTTGGTGCTGGCTCAAAGCCGCAATATTCACATCTTGTCCTGCGGTATTCTCCATAATGATGTCACTGTCTTGCGCGATGGGTAACGTTTTGTCGTGCCAAGCATCTATCACTATACTAATAGACATGATTGTCATAACGAGCAAAATCATGTAGAAAATTTTCATCTTATAGCTCGGTTTTATAATGGCTTGCTTAAGCGCATAACATCCGATGGATACACTAATGATGAGTGCGATAATAAGGCGGTGGTTATCAATGATGGTATTGAAGAAAGGCATAACATTCTTATCGTCAAAAAGGGAGTGAATTGTACTGGTTTCGAAGCCTTAAGACCAAACTTCATTTGAGAAGTTCATTAGTTACCTTTTAGGCACTAGAACGCCTTGATTATTCGGGGGAGAATTGAGTGCATAGGCGCGTTTTTAGGTAAATGTCTCAATAACGATACTCCAATATGGAAAAGAGAATGGATGAGCAACGTTGACGGTAAGTCTATGGCATAATCTCGTTGATATAAGCATGCTGAGCGCATGTGTATGAGAACCTCTTTGCATACGTTCTCTTATTTAAGTAGATCTACATATAAAAAATATGGATTAATTAATGTATAAAGCTGAGCGACTAAAGGTTTTCTCCTCTAATCTGCCTTTTCTTGTCTGTGTTAACGTCGTGATATCAACCGTGTTAGTGTCTAGTGGCATCTATCAAGGAATGAATAGCAGTCAGATGTTATGGTTAGTTCTAATATACATCGTTTCGGCGATTCGTATGTCTGTGCATTATTTTGTACCGAATGAGAATCCCAATAAGCTCGACTATCATTTTGTGTGTGTCATTTTGGCGGCCGTTGCGTGGGCACTCTATCCCTACCTGTTTCGTGCTTCTTTTAGTGTGTTACAACAAATGATCGCCCTCATTGTGTTTTGCGGTATGTCTGGTGGCAGTGCGACATTATTATCCGCCGATTTACGTGCCGCGATTTGTTTTTCTGTGATTACCGTGATGCCGTATAGCATTATGCTGATATGTGATGGTGGCGAGTTGCAATCGATCGGTGCGATGGGATTACTTTATGGTGTGGCTATATGCTTAAGTTCGCGGCGTAGTTCGGCATTTATTTTTTCTTCGATAAAAAGTCAACATGAGCGTGATTTATTGGTTGAAAATCTGGAAAGTGAAGTCAAAAAGCGTGCAGATAAGATCAGCCGATTAGAACAAAAAGATACCATCACAGGGTTATCCAATCGCTATAGTTTTACGTCCCAATTGACCTTGTCACGCCAAAATAATACGTCGGTTGATGTTTCTACTCATGCCTTTATCCACATTAATATTGATAAGTTTCATTTAGTTAATAATCTTTATGGATATGAGTGTGGTGATAATGTTTTAATTGAAATAGGGCAACGCTTGGGCAGTATTGATAAGTTTTATGATTCATTGTCAGGTCGTTGGAGCAATGATGAATTTAATGTGTTTATTCAATGCCAGTCTAAACAAGCCGTTGAAGCTTTTATTGGCCAGTTAATTGAAAAACTATCCGCGCCAATTCAATATCAAAACATACGCTTAAATCCGACATTTCACCTTGGTTATGTGCTGTGTAATACTCAAACTCCTGTAGAAAATGCAATTAAAAACAGCCAATTGGCGATGCTTGAAGGTAAACGTAAAAGTATCCGCATCAAACGGTATGACGATATTATTAGTCAGCAAACCCGTCGTAAGCATTTTCTACAAAAAGCGATGAAAAAAGCCTTAACTGATGATGATTTTTTTATGTATTTTCAACCTATTACAGAGGTGAGTACGCAAAAAATTCATGGTTTTGAAGCGTTAGTTCGTTGGAAGTTGAATGGCGTTTTTATTTCGCCTCAGGAGTTTGTTGGGATTGCTGAAGAGCAAGGTTTAATTATTGATCTTGGACGGTTTATTTTAAAAGCGTCCATTCAAGCCTTGAGTGAGGTCAATCAGTCTTACCCGTTTGTCTCTATGTCGATTAATGTTTCGGTTGTGCAATTAGAAGATGATGGTTTTTTAAGTTACCTACGGTTTTTAATTGATCAGTTTGGTGTTGCAGCCAAGAATATTCACCTAGAAATTACAGAAACCGCGATGATTACAAATCTAGAAAAAATCTCTGGCGTGGTGACAGAAGCGAAAGCGTTAGGGGTGTTGATTTCTGTGGATGATTTCGGTACTGGGTTCTCGTCTATATCGGTTCTAAAAAATCTTAGTGTCGATTTTATCAAAATTGATAAGTCCTACATCGACAACATTGTCTCTGACAGCAAAGATCAAAGTATCGTATCGGCAGTGACCAAAATGACACATGCGATTAATAGTCAAGTGATTGCGGAAGGGGTAGAAGATATCAAGCAATTAGATCAACTAGTCACAAGTGGCATTGATTACTATCAAGGGTATTTGTGCAGTAGACCTGTTGCATTTGAGTCAATGGTGGCATTGTTAACCGCACAAGAGAACGCGTCATAAATATAATGGATTAGCCTGATTTACAATGATATGACATGTATGTTTTAGACCTAAGTTATTTTTAGCTTATTCCCTTATATTGGAGGACGTTATGCAACGTTATCTCGCGCTATCAGTGCTTGGAGCTATCTTTATATCTGCGTCAGCTGTCGCTAGCGAACCATCGAAAGAAAACCAATTAACTGGTGGCGCTAAACTTGGTTTTATTTATTCAAAAACAACGTCATCTTCGACTTCGTTAAATTCAGGTGTGTGGTTAAATTACGACGATAAACCTTATAAACACTCTTTTAAAGCGAGTAATTATTACACCAATTCTCAAGACGATGATGATGGCGTCAATAAATATCTACTCAACTATAAATTCGCCTACTCAGTTGGCGAGAATTATAGCGTATTTATTGATAATGAATATAAGCACGATCAATTTGAAACATATCGCCACGTATTTGATTCTACCGTTGGTTTGCAGCGAGATTTAATTGATACGAAAAAGACACAACTTACCATTGGTGGTGGTCCAGGTTATCGTTATACCAAACGTCAAGATAGTGATAAAAATCAGCCAGGCAAAGTGGAAGAAGATATTATCGCCAATGCGTTTATTAATGGTAAAACCAAGTTATCAGACACGCTTTCTATTGGTGGTGGCGGTAACGTTGATTACGGTGAATCGAACACTACCTACACCTTAGATGGTAATTTGCAAAATACGTTAGTTGAGAACGTTGCGCTAGTACTTGATACTCAGTATATCTATAATACTGATGTGGCTGAAGGCAAAGATAATGATGAAATTTACAGCACAGTCAGCATCACTTACGATTTCTAGCACTAAATGAGCTCAATGATGAAGTAGAAAAAGGCACAGTCATACGCTGTGCCTTTTTTGATCCAGCCAAATTATAAGTACCTTTGCGCGGTACACTACATAAGATCATTCATTAAGGTTTCATACTCTTCAGAGACGTCTTTAATTAGTTTATCGAGCTCACGAGCATCTTGTTGTTGTAAGGGAAGCGCTTTTTGGTCTTTAGCGTGATTGCTCTTCTTTTTTTCTGTGCAGATTAAACAGGGCTGTCCAGATTGAGAGCGTATTTCTACGCAATCGAGATCTGTTTCTATATGTTCTTGTGTTTCTGGAATATCGATAGCAACGGTGCCACATCGGGTTAGCTGTATACGGGCATGATGGTGATGTTTATCTTCTAACACACACTCTTTACAAGTAGATATCATAACGATTTCCTTCTTAATGATCGTGACCGACTATAGAAGTGTAGATAGAGTTTTTTGTATTTGATATTGCCTATTTTTCGATTAAAAACTAACCGGATGAAAAGAAGGCTTTATTCATGATCCATTTTTTAAGCAATATAAAAAATTGTGCAGTACTAGTCACTCTTCATGAAACGCAGTGGCATTTTCGCTTAGCAAGTGAGAAGCCACTTTATTCGTTCATAGTCATATTGTGACTGATTAGTTTGAATTATCGTAAGCGGTGCTTATTCGTATTTAATCAATTGCCCGTTGTAACATGCGAAGGATAAAGTGTGACTGGTACGTCTTTTATTTAATAATCTATGGTAATATTTATTTACTATATCTTTTATCAATATTACGGACGGGGAATGTGATGCATTCGAAGTTAGATAACATAGCATTTCATCTTGTCAGAAAGTTAATGCAACAACACACGGCATGTTGGCAGCAAGAAATGCAAAGTTTAACCAAACCACAGTTTGCAGTGATGCGAGCGATTGCTGATCAACCAGGTATCGAACAAATTCAATTAATGGATGCGAGTGTATCGACGAAGGCGACGTTAGCGGAAATGTTAGGTCGGCTAGAAAAGCGTGGGTTGATTTATCGACAAGCCAGCGAGTTGGATAAACGCAGACGTTATGTATTTTTAACTGAGAGCGGTCAGCAAATGCTAGATGAAGCTAACCCTAAAGCGGATATTGTAGATAAACAATTTCTTGATAGATTGAATGCAGATGAGCAGAGCACTTTTGTACGTTTAATGCAGCAAATGATTGAGCCGTAGCTTGTGTGTGACGATGCATACCATTTTTATTCTGTTAATTTTTCAACCAATGTCAAAACTTATTAGTTTAATCGATAAAAACGATTGGTAACATTTCATCTCTTAACTCATTATAAGAAAGTTAACCAAGGTTAACTTTCTTTTGGAGGTGGTATGTTTCGTTCGATTTCTGATTCATCTGTACAGCAAGATGCTGAGAATGTGTTAAGCGGTAATACGCGCGGTTTCGGCTGGATTGTTATGTTTGGTCCCGCACTTATTGCTGCAGTCGCGTATGTGGATCCTGGCAACTTTGCGACCAATATTGAAGCAGGCGCTCGTTATGGCTACGCTTTGTTGTGGGTGGTATTTGCCGCCAATATTATGGCGATGTTTATTCAAGGGCTGTCGGCACGCTTGGGTTTAGCTACGGGTAAAAACTTAGCGGAAGTGATTCGTGATCGTTACCCGAAACCTGTGGTGTGGTTTTATTGGGTGCAAGCTGAACTTGTTGCGATTGCCACTGACCTAGCGGAATTTCTCGGTGCAGCCCTCGCTTTTAATCTTCTTTTCGATATCCCAATGATTTATGGTGCATTGCTTACGGGCGTCATCACCTATGCCGCTTTATTGCTGCAAAAATTCGGATTTCGTCTCATGGAAATTTTGATAGGTACCATGATCATGGCGATTGCGGGGGGGTTTGGGGTGGAATTGATCATGAGCCAGCCCGACGTCGCCGAATTTACTAAAGGGCTACTTATCCCCACCTTCCCAGATACTTACGCTTTATACCTTGCTTCCGGTATTTTGGGGGCGACTATTATGCCTCACGTTATTTATCTTCATTCTGCGTTGGCGCAAAATCGCGTAAAAGCAAAAGATGATGCGGAGCGTCATCGTATCGCAGCCTTTTATCGCTGGGATGTGATTATAGGAATGGCACTAGCAGGGCTTGTTAATATTGCGCTATTAGCTCTGGCGGCGGCGACCTTCCATGCGAATGGGCACAATGATGTGGCGACCATCTCGGAAAGTTATAAATTGCTAAGCCCACTGATGGGCAGCGAAATGGCCAGTATTATTTTTGGTGTGGGACTATTATTGGCAGGCTTATCTTCTTCGGTAGTGGGGACTATGTCTGGGCAAATATTGATGCAAGGATTCGTGCGCTTTACGATACCTATCGGTTTGCGACGTTTAATTACTATGCTACCTGCACTAGCCGTCATTGTATGGGGAGTATCCGAGCAAAAAGCGTTAGTGGCCAGCCAAGTAGTTTTGAGTTTTGGTATCCCATTTGCTTTGGTTCCTTTGCTGATGTTTACTGCCAACAAACGAGTCATGGGATCGATGGTTAACCGTGGCTGGGTTACTTTTATCGGTGGCTTGATTTGTAGCCTGATCATAGGGTTAAATGTCTATGTTATTTACTATTCTTTGACATGAGTACGCGATGAAAAAAACCAAGCACAGTGACTATTTTAATAAAGTAAAAGCGGACCATCAAAGCGAACTTGTTGAAGATTATGTGGAAGAAATTGCAACGTTATTTAAGCATAATGGAGAAGTGCGCAGTACAGATCTAGCGCAACGCTTTGGTGTCAGTGCTGCGGCTGTGTCAAAAATGATCCGACGTCTCAATGAGCAGGGGCTCGTCACATCGATGCCATATCGAGGTATTTTTTTGACTGGCGCAGGCCAAGCACTTGCCGAGAAAGTCGCGTATCGTCATCGTATAGTGTTTGAGATGTTACTCAAGTTAGGTGTGCCAGAATCTATTGCTCATGCCGATACCGAAGGCATCGAACATCACTGTAGCGAAGAAACGGTCAAAGCGATGTGTCACTTTTTAGAACAACCCTATTTACCAGAGAGCGATAAACAGCAGAGTGATGAATAGTTAGAGTCATGATGACGATTCACTCATAGACACTGAAAGCCATTTATAGCACACTGAAATAACGATTATATAAGGATGAGGCGAACAATGTTTACTCACATAATGCTAGGTGCGAATGATATTAGCGAATCAAAAGCGTTTTATGATGCGATAATGAGCGAGTTGGATATACCTGAAGGACAGATTGATCAGCGTGGTCGATGTTTTTATAAAACCGATACAGGTGTGTTTGCGTTGACGTTACCGATTGACGGTGAGCCTGCGACCCATGGTAATGGTATGACGATCGGCTTTCATGCGAAGAGTAAAGATGCCGTGGATGCTTGGCATGCTAAGGGTCTAGAAAGCGGTGGCACTGAATGCGAAGCTCCTCCGGGCATTCGAGATAATGGTACTCGTCAGTTGTATCTTGCATATTTGCGAGATCCTGCAAATAATAAAATTTGCGCGGTCTTTCCTTTATAATCGCGACTTTTAGTAACATGCGATAGCATGGACGAGCAATACTGAACATCATAATCAGGCATTATCAGCATCGACTTTAAGTGGTTGATTGTGGTAATGCCTGATTTTTTTGCATTATTCTTCGCTTAAGATCAACTTCTAGTCAACAAAGTGACAGGATCTTCTATTATTATAGAATTCCTTACCATGAATTGATAAGTTGACGCGCTAAGTATGTCAGTTGATCACTATGGCTAGTTTTAAAAAATAAAAATAGAGAGAGGTTTCAATGCAGTGGTATTTATCGGTACTCAAACAATACGCAGAATTTTCAGGGCGAGCGAGACGCAAACAATATTGGATGTTTAATCTTGTTAACTTAATCATCTTGCTTGCGCTTTTTGTACTCAACGGTATGGCTCATACAGAAGTGTTTACTTCGATTTATTCACTGGGCATTTTTCTACCAGCATTAGCGGTTACGGTGCGTCGTTTACATGATACAGGGCGTTCTGGCTGGTGGTGTTTGGTGAGTTTTATTCCCATTATAGGTTCGTTGATTCTATTGTACTTTGTGGTACAAGACAGCGTCGCAGGTAGCAACGAATTTGGCCCGAATCCAAAAGAAGTGGTGACAGTGTAGTTCATCCATCTAATTCATCTGGTTTCATAATAAGCACTCTCCATTGGAGGGTGCTTTTTTGTATCGACAGTATAGAGTTCTTATTCGTTCTTTATCACAACGCAAAATATCTGTGATAACGATTACACATCTTTTGTTTTGTTTGTGTTTAGACTTAGTCAGTAAGCCGTAATTTTTTGAAGTGAATCTCATAAAACCCTATAAATTCGGTCGCTTATTACTAAAATGTGACGCATTTCTTATTTATTATCACTAAGTGTAAACGTTTCCAATGTTAATGGTGTGATCACAGATTTTACTTATAAAGTTTTTATAATACGCCGTAATATAATAAACCTCATAAGGTCCAGAACGATGAACCCTACAACACAAGTACCTTTAAAAACCAAGCTTTCCTATGGGTTGGGCGCATTTGGTAAAGATCTCGCCTGTGCTCCAATTTATATCTTTTTGATGTTCTATTTTACCGATGTCGTCGGGCTACCTGGCGCCTATGTCGGGAGTATTTTTTTAGCCGCACGTATTTTCGATGCGATTACGGATCCTTTGATGGGGGTCGTGGTTGATAATACTCGCTCTCGATTTGGTAAATTTCGCCCTTGGATCGTGATTGGGACATTGATTAATGCTGGGGTGTTACTTGCCTTGTTTAGTACGCATCAGTTTTCCGGTAGTGAAGCTTATGTCTATGCCGCGGCGATTTATATTATCTGGGGATTGACCTATACCATTATGGATATTCCTTTTTGGTCGATGGTTCCAGCGATTTCTGACTCAAGACCAGAACGAGAAAAGTTAGTTGTCTGGCCACGTCTTTTCGCTAGCTTCGCTTGGTTTATTACCGGAAGTTATGGGCTTGCGATTGTGAAAGATCTCGGTAAAGGCGATCAAGGACAAGGGTTCTTTTATGCGGCTTGTATTATCGCTGTATTCTTTATTCTTAGTGCATTTATTACGTTTAAAAATGTGCAAGAGAAAGTACAAGTTTCCGTTTTCACGGAGAAATTTTCTGCAAAAGAAACGTTTTCTATTATCGGTAAAAATGATCAGTTAAAAGCGCTGATCGGTACTGTTTTGTGTTTTCAAATTGCGAATTTGTTGGTGGGTGGCTTTGCTATCTATTACTTTACTTATGCTATCGGTAATGAAGATTTATTTCCGACCTACATGATGGTTGCCGGCGGTGCGGAAGTGGCGGGCGTATTCTTATTCCCGAAATTAGCGTCTATTTTACCGCGTAAAAATCTTTGGGTTATCGCATGTGGTATGCCGATCCTATCTTGTATTGTTTTGTTGGTGATGGGTTTAATTGCACCAGGTAATGTGGTTCTAATCGGTTTAGCCGGCGCGGCGATTAAATTTGGTGTAGGTATTGCCAATGCACTACAAACTGTCATGTTGGCCGATGTAGTTGATTACGGTGAGCATAAAATTGGCCGACGTACCGAAAGTGTTATTTTCTCGGTACAGACAATGCTAGTCAAATTTGCGGGTGCTGCGGGTGCGTTCATTGTCGGTGTTGGCTTGTCTGCGATTGGTTATGTGCCGAATGTTAAACAAACAGCGGACACTATTTTTGGACTTAATCTGATGATGATTGGTTTACCGATATTGTTCATGCTTATTAGTGCGATTATTTATAAACGTTACTATTTCCTACATGATGGATTTACTCCTCCAGAAAAAAATGACACGTCGTCGTCACAGCTACATGCAGCTAACGAGTAATATTACAGTCGAAACCGATATGTTTTTCAAATAGATAAAAGGGAACCTTGTTCCCTTTTTTGTCGTCACAACGAGGTCTTGTATGCGTACATTTCACGATATTATCGCCAGCCAGGATTGGCAAAATCAATGGGTTGTTAAGTTAGGAACCCGCCCCGCACATACGCCGCTGCATCATTACTCCACTGTGTCTGATGCCGTGAATGGCAACAGCAATCGTCACTACCTTAATGGCGAGTGGGCATTCCAATTATTCACCAAACCGCAAGAGGTAGAGGCATCCGTGATTGAATCCAACACGGATTTATCGACGTGGGATACTATCTGTGTACCGAGTAATTGGCAGCTAAAAGGTTTTGATAAACCTATCTATACCAATGTGAAATACCCATTTGTCGATAACGCTCCTTATGTTCCAGAAGATAACCCAACTGGATGCTATGCGCGTGATTTTATGGTTGACGACTTAAACAATGAGGCATTGCGTATTGTATTTGAGGGGGTCAATTCAGCTTTTCATGTATGGTGTAATGGCGTTTGGGTTGGTTATTCACAGGACAGCCGTTTACCCGCAGAGTTTGATCTATCATCTCAAGTACAGCAGGGTCGCAACCGACTTACCGTCATGGTCATGAGATGGAGCGATGGTTCCTACTTAGAAGACCAAGATATGTGGTGGCTTAGCGGTATCTTTCGTGATGTCTATTTATATCGAAAACCGGCTATTGGTATCGAAGATGTGTTCATTAAGCCAAGCCTTGACCGAGAATATGTGGATGGTCACTTAGCGGTGACTACCACATTGAGTCAATGCTCAGCGGTGCATACTGTGACCGTATCTCTGTTTGATCATCATGGGGATGAGGTAGCGACACAGGGAAAGGCGACCCAAAGTACGGCCGCGTTTGATGTGGATGAAAAAGGCGGCTGGAGCGATCGTACTTATCATCAATTGCATGTTACTCGGCCCTTACATTGGACGGCGGAGACTCCCACGCTATATCGTTGTGTGGTGAGCTTGTTAGATGAGGCAGGACACATAATTGATTGTGAAGCTTATAATATTGGTTTTCGCAATGTGGTGATTGAAGATGGCTTATTGAAAGTTAATGGTCAGCCTTTGTTAATTCGTGGTGTTAACCGCCATGAACACGATCCCGTGGCGGGGCATGCTGTTGATGAAGAAAGCATGATTCAAGACATTGTTTTGATGAAACAGCATAATTTTAATGCGGTACGTACTGCCCATTACCCTAACCATCCACGTTGGTATGAGCTTTGTGATCAATATGGGCTGTATGTGGTGGATGAAGCGAATATCGAAACCCATGGGCAATTTCCAATGTGTCGTCTATCCGATGACCCTCAATGGAACTCGGCCTATATGCAGCGCATGATCGGTGTGGTCGAGCGAGACAAAAATCACCCGTCAGTGATTATTTGGTCATTGGGTAATGAGTCCGGTATTGGTTTTAATCATCACGCTATGTACCAGTGGACGAAGCAGCGTGATCCATCGCGGCCAGTGCAATATGAAGGGGGCGGTGCTAATACCGCGGCGACCGATATCATTTGTCCGATGTATGCTCGTGTCGATCAGCATCAAGGCGGGGCGAATCCTAAATATGCCATTAAAGATTGGATTAGCCAGCCGGGTGAGCAGCGACCGTTAATCTTGTGTGAATATGCTCATGCGATGGGCAATAGTTTAGGTAGCTACCATGAGTATTGGGATGCATTTCGCCAATATCCAAGATTACAAGGTGGATTCATTTGGGATTGGGTCGATCAGGGCTTAGAAAAAACAGACGACAATGGCACCTCCTATTGGGCTTATGGTGGCGATTTTGGTGATGATATTAATGACCGTCAGTTTTGTATTAATGGTCTCATTTGGCCAGATAGAACCCCGCACCCTGCGTTAATAGAAGCGAAATATGCACAGCAATTCTATCAAATTCAATACGCTGACGGGCAGTTAGCGATTACCAGTGAACACTTATTTAGCCAAGAAGCCATATTATGTCGTTGGGCATTGCTTAAAGATGGTGTCGAGATAGAGTATGGAGAAACTGCCTTGTCTATTTCACCACTCGATACACACACAATTGCACTTGAATTGTTGCAGCAACATTGGCCGCGAGAAGTACGCTACGACTTGAATGTGGATATTTTATTAGCTAAGCCAACGGCTTGGGCTCATGTCGGGCACAGCTTAGCGCAAGCACAATTTAACTTAAAACCAGCTTATGACGGGTTAAAACCTCAACCTAGTCAGGGTGGTGTGACACTGGCCGAAAACGACACATCTATCACCATCTCCGCTGGTGCCAGTGAGTGGCAATTGAATAAGCACAGTGGCTATTTAACCCATTGGAGTATACAAGGCGAGGAGCAATGGATTGCACCATTACGTGATTGTTTTTATCGTGCTCCCTTGGATAACGATATTGGTACCAGTGAAGTTGACCGCCCCGATCCAAATAGTTGCATGGCGCAATGGAAAGCGGCTGGCTTAGATGCCTTATCGTCGCAATGCACGCATATTGACACGCAGCAAGATGAGCGTGGCGTGCGTATTGCTGTGCAGTTTGCTCACTCTGCGCATGCCGAGGTGGTATTAACCACCTGTTGGACGTATCAGTTCTGTGCTCGTGAACAAATGACCGTGGAGGTGAAAGTACAACGTCAAGCGGCGCTACCTTCTTTAGCCCGTGTTGGCATGCAGGCGGCTGTGCCTTGGCAAGAGACGGTGAGTTGGTTAGGACGAGGGCCACATGAAAATTACCCTGATCGTAAAACCTCTGCGCGTATTGGAAAGTATCAGCGTTCGATCGCCGATATGCACACCCCCTATATATTTCCAACGGACAACGGATTACGTTGTGATACCCAAGAGCTAACGATCGGTGGTTTACAGGTCACAGGTCACTTTCATTTTTCTGTCAGTCAATACAGTCAAACAACCCTAGAGCAAGCCAAGCATACGAATGAACTGGTGTCTGATGAGTATTTGCATGTTCATCTTGATGCTTATCACATGGGGATTGGCGGCGATGATTCTTGGACACCGAGTGTCCATCAAGAATATTTATTGCAAGATACTGGCTATCAGTATCAGTTAACCTTTTCTCCTTTGCATCATCTGATGGAGGAAGCGTAAATGGATACTCAGTTTTATCAGCTTAAAGGTACATGTTCTCAGTTAATTGTGCAGGTCAATGAGGTGGCTGAAATCGTCTATTATGGACGTATTCTTAAAAGCGGCATGGAAGCGGGTAACGCGCTGACGGCGTTGGCTCGGCCGATTCCATATGGCCGATTGGATGACGATATTCCCGTTTCTCTGAATCCGCAGTTAGCACGTGGTCAGTTTGGCTCTCCTGGGTTAGAGGGCCATCGTAATGGCCAACAATGGGCGCCTGAGTTTATCATTACTGCGGTCCACCACACGGAAAGGGAGCTGGTCATAGAGAGCCAAGACCAACGCGCCCAACTCCAGTTATCGGTGTCGGTGACGTTAGATCAACACGATGTTTTGCAAATGCAGCAAACACTGACGAACATAGGCGAGAAAGGCTACAGTGTCACACGCTTGGCCAATACGATACCATTACCGGAAAGAGCCAGTGAAGTGCTGTCGTATTACGGACGATGGGTGAAAGAGTTTCAGCAAACGCGAACGGCATTAACGGCCGGTGGCTTTATCCAGGAAAACCGTCGAGGTCGGACATCTCATGAACACTATCCTGCTTTTATGGTAGGACCGAGCGGATTTAATGACGAGCAAGGAGAAGTGTGGGGCGCGCATTTGGCTTGGAGTGGTAACCATCGTATGAAAGTCGATGTTAAAGCGGATGGGCGACGCGTGGTACAAGCCGAAGCGCTATATTTACCCGGGGAAATCTATTTAGAATCAGATGCCAGCATTACCACGCCGCGACTGTATATGAGTTATAGCGATGCGGGATTGAATGGTATGAGCCAGCAATTTCATAATCATGTGAGACAAGAGATCTTGCAGTCGCGAGTTAGTAAACCGCGTCCTGTGCATTTAAATACTTGGGAAGGTATTTATTTTGATCATGACCCTGATTACATTATGCAAATGGCGACCCAATCTAAAGAAATCGGTGTTGAGCGATTTATTATCGATGACGGTTGGTTTGCTGGGCGTAATGATGATACTTCATCACTCGGTGATTGGTTTATTGATGAAGGTAAGTATCCGCACGGCTTATTACCGCTAATCGAGCATGTCCATAATCTGGGTATGGAGTTTGGCTTGTGGTTTGAACCAGAGATGGTCAATCCGCTATCCGAGTTGTATCGCCGCCACCCCGAATGGGTGTTGGGAGTGGATGGGTATCAGCCACCGACAGGGCGTCATCAATATGTGCTGGATTTACAAAATCCGGCGGTATTTGACTATCTTTATGAACGTTTGGATCATTTTTTATCAACCTATCCGATTGATTACATTAAATGGGATATGAACCGAGAGATTGTTCAACCCGGACATGGTGGTGTTGCTTCAGGTGTTGGACAAGTGAACGCTTACTATGCGTTGCTTGATAAGCTCAATGCAGCTCATCCGCATGTAGAGATTGAATCTTGCGCGGCTGGTGGTGGTCGCATTGACTATGAAGTGTTAACCCGCACGCACCGCTTTTGGACATCGGATAATAATGATGCGTTGGAACGCCAACAAATCCAAAAAGGCTTCAGTTACTTTTTCCCTCCAGAAGTGATGGGGTCACATATAGGTGCGACGCACAGCCATTCCACCAGACGTACTCATGCGATGTCATTACGTGGTATTTCGGCTATTTTCGGCCATATGGGATTGGAGCTCGATCCTGTTAAAGCCTCTCGCGAAGAAAAAGCCGCATTTCATTACTATGTCGAATTGCATAAACAGTGGCGCGATATGTTACATCATGGAGTTACGTATCGCTTAAATTTGGATGATGCACAGCAACAGCAAGGTGTTGTGGTAGTGGCAAAGGATAAATCACAAGCGTTAATGGCTATTACGCAGCTCGGTATGGGAACATATTCCTTATCGGGTCGATTACGAATCCCTGGTTTAGAACCTGAGAAACACTACCAGATCACGTTGATTGATGCGCCGCAGGGGGTCAACGATATTGTTAATCGTCAGCCACAGTGGATGCAAGAAACGGTCACCTTAAGTGGTGAGTGGCTCTGTCATGTAGGGATTGCTATGCCGCTATTCGATCCAGAAACCGCCGTCTTGATTGGACTGCAGCACATCGTGAGTTAACGATTTAAGCGGTGAAGAGAATAGTAAGGCCAATACGGTAACGTATTGGCCTTTTTACCACATAAAGATTAACGTTGGCGTTATTTACAAATGATCAACGACTTGCAAGATAGCCGCTAGCGTATCTTCACCAAAAGCAACACTGCGCTCAGGGCTCCATCCATAAAGCTCATCAGGGTGATTAGCGTTATCTTTAAATGGCATCTCAATGGTGTAAGCTAGAGTTTTAAAACGCTCACCCACCCAATTAGAACCGACGGTTAGATTCGCACTGCCCGGCGCATCTTTGTCATAACCGTACTCGTCTTGAAATTCCGGAGTAATGGTCATCAGCGCTTGTTTAAACTGAGTTTCCAGCTGCGCGATATGCTCGTCATAGCTCGGAATTCCCTCGCTACCAGAGACGAAGTTATAAGGCAGGGCTTCATCACCATGAATATCTAAGAACATATCCAAGCCTGTTTGCTCCATCCGTTCGCGCACGTAGTAAACCTCTGGGCTACGCTCTAAGCTGGGCGTTTGCCATTCTCGGTTTAAGTTTGTGCCAATGGCATTCGTGCGTAAGTGGCCGCGAACACTGCCATCTGGATTCATATTCGGTACTAAATAGAACGTTGCTTTGTCTAAAAGAGCACGTGCCGCGGTATCGGTATCATCGAGTAAGCGTTCGATCAATCCTTCCATGAACCACTCAGCCATCGTTTCTCCTGGGTGTTGACGAGCTGTGATCCAAATACGCTTTTTAGTCTCACTCGGCTCACCGATAGTCAATAAGCTCATGTCATGACCATCGAGTGTTTGTCCTAGAGTTTCTAAGCGGCACAAATAGTGGGTTTGGGCTTGATGTAGCAAATCGAGATGGCGTTGATATGAGTAGGGGGCAAAATAAGCAAAGTACATGGAGTCACATTCAGGTATCGCGGTGAAACTTAATGTATCGCCATCAAATTGCGCTGGAATACGAAACCACTCTTGTCGATCGTAAGAAGCAACCACATCGTAATCTTGCCAACCCTCTGGATACGCAGATTCTTTCAACCCTGTAATGGTAATCGAATGTTCTTTTTGTGATTCACTTTCTAAACGAAAGTGGAACCATTGAGAGAACTCTGATTGGTTATCGTTAGGAATCGACAATTGAATATCGTCGCGAGTGTGCGCTTGAATAACGTGTATATTACCGCTGTCAAAGTTACTAAATATTTTCATGATCGCTATTGAGGTCAATGAGTGTCTTTTGACGATATCAAGTTTACACGGGGAATAAAAGTCAGGACAGTACAAGCTGAGCACGAAAAGTTACCGTCATCCCCTTTACTTTCTGGAAGCGATTCATGAATCATCATAATTATGCATGTTGTTTTCATGCACTTCATTGCTTTGCTGCTAAGCTTATTGAGTATAACGTGAGATTTGAAAGGGAAGTCATGTGGTAAAAGAGCGCGTGTATTGGAAGTTTATTGGCTATTTCGTTGTGTTTGGGGTGTCAGTCCTATCGTTTTCCTTGTATTTACTCGATAACTTCTTTGACCAACTACAGCAGCAATCTATTGCCGAAAGTACCGAATTTCAGCAACGCCGAGCTGACTCAACGTTAGATTATTTTACTCAATCAGCTCTACGTTCTATCGATAATGTGAATAGCAATCAATGGTTGTTGCAAGATACAGCAGACAGCGTTGAACACGTGACGCCTAAGCTCGAAAGATGGATGTTTGGGGTAATCAGTGCCTCTAAAGCCAATTATCGCATTGAATATTACGATACGAATGGACGGGTTCAAGAGGCCATGTATGTAGATAAGCGTAATCGCTTAGTCCTTGATACTGAGTCAAAAGGTATCAAGCGTATTACTCCGAATGAGTGGCCAATGAGCACAAGCACCCCACATTTGGCTCAGTTATCTTCGATAAGACATTCCAGTTACTACCGGCTTGATGACCAGCCAGATATCCCGTTAGTTTTGGGTGTTGTGCCTATCTATAATGATAAGACTCTCTCAGGGTATATCGGGTTATTTGTTAACATGACGTTACCTCTTAAAGTGCTGACGACGAATGCGCAGCTTGATCTTTTTTTAGTGGCAAGTAATGGCGATATTATTGCTTCTTCACACACTCCAGCATCGCAAGCAGACAATCAACCTTATCCTTTTACTTTGCAGCATACTTTTAATATTGTTGATATCAATGCCAGTAAAGAATTGCAGGAGCATCAACTCACTCGCTATAAACTACGCATGATTCGTAGTCGGGACAGTATTAGTCTTTATAGCCGCCCTAATGATCACTTTTTGAATGCAAAAGCGGAAGAAAGATCCGCCTATCTCGCTAAAATGATCTCGTTAGTGTTGGTTTTTTCAATTCTTTTTGGTTCATTTCTTGCGGTGAAACCGTCGCGGATGATCTCGCGTTTAAAACGTGTCTCAAAAGAGCGCGATCAATATTTAAAAATTATGGATCAATCAGTGCCAGTGCTGAAAACCGATCTCACAGGAAATATCACAGAAGTAAACAGTGCGTTTAGTTTATTAAGTGGTTATTACGATAGAGAGTTGATTGGTAAAACAGCCGATGTGCTTAGCTTCAATCCCGAAGAAGTGAATCATGATGAGATGTGGGAAGTGCTCCAAGCCGGGTTATCATGGCAAGGCGAATTTCATAACATCAGTAAGTCGGGTCATGAGTTTTGGTTATTTAGTACGATATTACCCATTTATGAATATGGAAAGCTCAGTGGTTACATGGCCGTTTCTTCAGATAAAACAGAAAAAAAACAAATCGAACTCATGGCTGAAATGGATTCACTTACCAAAATTTATAATCGCGCTAAAATCGATAAGTGTTTAGCTCAAGAGCAAGAGCGAGCTCGCCGTTATGGTTCTAAGTTTTCGGTAATTATGCTTGATGTGGATTTTTTCAAATCGGTTAATGATACATATGGTCATCTGGTCGGCGATAAAGTGCTTTATCAACTGGCTATCATGCTCAATACCAATACTCGCACCGTGGATGAAGTTGGGCGTTGGGGCGGCGAAGAGTTTATGATCGTCTGTCCGGAAACTGCGCTTAACGAGGCGGAACATGTGGCCGAAAAACTTAGACAAGCGGTGGAAAGTTATGATTTTCCGGATGTTGGGACCATTACTGTGAGTTTAGGTATTGCTATGTATACAGGTAATGAAGATCTGAAACGTGTACTGGCGGAGGCCGATGCGTATTTGTATGAAGCAAAACGGCTCGGGCGTAACCGTATTGCTAGCCGCTTATCTAATATTGTACCGTTAAATAAAACGATGCGGTTTTAAGTCTTTATCAGCCTTGCTGATACAAGAAAAAAGCACCGATTGCTCGGTGCTTTTTTATTAGCCAATTTATGAGGGGCAGTTATTAACCAAATTCGCCGCCAACATATTCAGCTGTCATGGTTTGATCAGGGTTCTCAAACACTTTCTTGGTTGGATTAAATTCAATCAGCTTACCTAAGTGCATAAAGGCTGTGTAGTCTGAGATACGCTTTGCTTGTTGCATATTGTGAGTCACGATGACGATAGTGAAATCGCGACGTAACTTCGTAATCAACTCTTCAATACCCTGTGTTGCGATAGGGTCAAGTGCAGAAGTCGGTTCATCCATCAGTAATACTTCTGGTTGTAGCGCGATAGAGCGAGCAATACACAGACGTTGCTGTTGTCCACCCGATAAACCCGAAGCGTCAGTATGTAATTTGTCTGATACTTCTTTCCATAGGCGAGCTTGTTCCAATGCTAGCTGGACACGTTCATCCATCTCTTTTTTCGATAGGCTTTCTTTTAAGCGAATACCGAAAGCAATATTTTCATAAATGCTCATTGGAAACGGGGTCGGTTTTTGGAAAATCATGCCTACATCGCCACGCAGGGCATTTAAATCACACTGTTTGTCTAAGATGTTTTTACCATCTAGCTTAATGATCCCTTTTGCTGATTGTTTTGGGTACAGCTTGTAGATGCGGTTCATAGTACGTAAAAGCGTTGATTTACCACAACCCGATGGACCGATGATTGCGGTTACACGATTCTTATAAATAGGCATATTCACATCAAACAGTGCTTGCTTATTTTCTCCGTAGAAAAAATTAAGACCTTCCACACTCATGCGTGTTTCGGATTCAACGTTATGAGTTTCAGATTCCATAGCAGGAGTCATAGTATTGGGTTCAACAAACGAGGACATCATAGTTTCCGCCTATTTAGTAATGATGGAATGGAACGAGAGATAATATTAAGCGCAAGGATACTTGTGGTGATGATCAGGGCACCAGTCCAAGCGAGATCGTTCCATGTTTCATAAGGGCTCATCGCCAAGTTGTAAATCGTCACAGGTAAGTTGGCCATTGGACCAGACATATCCCAAGACATAAAAGAGTTGCTCAGTGCAGTGAATAGTAATGGGGCAGTTTCACCTGCGATACGTGCAAAGGACAGTAAGATTCCGGTAATGATCCCGGCACCAACACTTTTGTAGCTGAGTGCGGTGGTCACTTTCCATAATGGTGCGCCAATACCTGCGCCCGCTTCCCGCAGACTAGGTGGGACGAGCTTGAGCATTTCTTCCGTGGTGGAAATGATCATGGGTAAGGCAATAATTGCCAATGAAATCGCACCAGCCCAACCTGAGAAGTGATGAAACGGCGCGACAAAGAGTAAGTAGACGAATAAACCAATCAAAATCGATGGTGAAGACATCAACATACCGTTCATAAAGCGAATGGTGTCTGCAACTTTTGAATCACGTCCAAATTCTGCAAGCCAAGTTCCAGCTAATACACCGATTGGAATGGCAATTAAAATGCCCATCAAGCTTATCATTAACGAACCGACAATCGCATTGGCTAGACCACCGCCTGAATCTCCAGGAGCGGGGACAGATTCTACAAAGACGTCTAGAGACAGCGCGTTAGTACCTTTTTCAATCAAGCTATACATGATTGCCGCGAGGATGAATAGACCGATACCGGTTGCCAAATAGCAGGCGGCTTTAAAAAGCCAGTTTTTTACTTGTCTGCTTTTTTTCATGATTAAGCCCTACCTTTACGTAACTGAATTCGGGCATAACCCATCACAAAAAACGTCACAACAAACAGTACCAGTCCAAGCGCGAGTAGTGATGACATTTTTAGTCCATCCGCTTCATTGAATTGGTTAGCAATGGTTGACGAAATTGAGGTAGCCGGCATAAAGAGTGATGAACTCACGTTTTGCGAATTACCAATTACGAAAGTGACGGCCATCGTCTCGCCGAGGGCGCGCCCCAGTGCCAAGATAAAGGCACCAAAAATAGAACTCTTAATCGAGGGTAATAATACCTTAGTGATGACTTCGAATGTATTCGCACCAATCCCGTAAGATGACTCGCGTAATACATTAGGGACGGTTTTCAGCGCATCTTTAATTAATGCGGTCAATATCGGCAAAATCATAAACGCAAGAATGATACCTGCGGTTAACAAGCCCTGACCAAGTGGTGCGCCACCAAATAAAGTTCCAATTACGGGAATCCCACTGAAATGCTCAAGCATCCAAAGCTGTGGACCGTTGGCAAACCACGGCGCAAATACAAATAAGCCCCACATACCATAAATAATACTTGGTACCGCTGACAGTAGCTCTATGGCGATACTCACAGGGTAAGAAATCCATTTCGGCATTAATTCCGAAAGTGTAATAGCGATAGCAATGCCTACTGGTGTGGCGAGTATTACAGCAATAAGAGAGGAAACTAAGGTGCCATATAAAGCATTACCTGCACCAAAGACAAAGTTAATCGGATCCCAACGGGTACTAAAAATAAAGTTAAAACCGAATTCTTTAATGGCTGGCATAGCGCCCCCAACAAGGGTCGCAAAAATAGCTGCCATCGTGATGGTAACCAAGAAAGCACTGAAAAAGCTTCCTTGTTTAAAGCATCGGTCATAAGTCGCGTGAGTAGCAATCACAATACATTACCATTTATTGAATATGGAATAAGACCTCTGACACAGTCAGAGGTCCACTTGTCGTTATGAGGTTCAATTAGTAAACGGCTTTGCCATTTGCTTTGATGTCTTTCGACCACATATCTTCAACCATTGAAACAACTGACTTAGGCATTGGAACGTAACCAAGTGATGAAGCTAATTCACCATGATTGTAGCCCCAGTTAAAGAACTTAAGCACTTCTTTTGCGTTGTCAGCGTTCGCTTGATCTTTATACATTAGGATAAAGGTCGCGGCAGTCATCGGCCAAGATTCAGCGCCTGGCTGATTATTCAGGTCAATAGCAAAACCTGGTGCTGATTTCCAATCTGCGTTTGCGGCAGCCGCTTGGAAAGATTTTAGCGTTGGTTCAACATAGTGACCGGCTTTGTTTTTCATAGCGGTGTAAGTCAGGTTGTTCTGTTCTGCGTACGCATACTCAACATAACCAACGGCGCCTGGAGTACGTTTTACTAAGTTAGCAACACCAGCATTACCTTTACCGCCTAAGTTGGTTGCTGCTTTTGGCCAAACGACTTCTTTTCCTTGACCTACTTGCGTTTTCCAATCTGAGTTAACTTTTGATAGGTAACCCGTGTAGTTGTACGAGGTACCAGACGCGTCAGAGCGGTGAACGGTTACGATAGGTTGGTGTGGTAGAGAGAGAGAAGAGTTATCCGCTTTGACTTCTTTTGCATCCCAGTACTTCACTTTACCTAGGTAGATATCAGCAAGAAGTTTACCCGAAATACGGAGTTCTCCTGGTGCAATACCTTTTACGTTAACAACTGGAACGATAGATCCCATGACTGCTGGGAACTGAGTCAGACCGATTTTTTCTAACTGTTTTTCACTTAGAGGCGCATCCGATGCACCGAAGTCGACTGTTTTTGCAGAAATCTGTTTAATGCCACCGCCTGAACCGATTGCTTGGTAGTTCAGTTTAATGCCTGTTTCTGATTTGTATTCCTTTGCCCATTTCATATAAACAGGATATGGGAATGTGGCACCTGCGCCATTGATTGTAGTATCGGCAAATGCGCTAGCTGATAACACAGATAATGAAGCAGCAGCTAAGACAGCGAGTTTTTTCATTTTTGAATCCCTAAAAGAAAAGATGACTTGTTGTTTCGAGATAGGATGTTAAGAGCATCGATAGGGGTTGAAAAGCGTCATTTTTAAATATAACTTTCCAAAAATGGGGGTCTATTTTGCTAAAAATGACATATTAATGTCATATTAATCGTGTATTTAACGAGGGGTTTTAATAGGTAGAGTAAGTCCTATTTCTCACTGTGATAGGTAGTGGCTATATTGTGTAATATTAGTGTCATGTTCGTGACACATAAGATTCTTATTCTTTTTGAGTGTTTTTTGACCACTTAATATCATGTCGATAGATCCGAGGTTATTAGGATATTTTCTCTCTATTGGATACCGCTGATGTATCGCGACGTGAACCTTAAACGAGCTGTTGGCCCCCGTGAAATGACGATATTCAGTAATTTCTTTATTAGCGATTGATACTTAAAGGGCGAGCTTGTTAGAGTGAATAGTAACCCTAGACCATGAAATAAAAAGGCACGTTTATGACTCAGTATGATGCGCACTCTCTCCATGATTTATATAGTAGTCTAAATTGCGATCTCAACTATCTGCAGTGCACCGTTCAGCAGCGCTTACATCAACTGAATCAGTTATCTAAAGATGAGGTAGAGCAACGCTATCAATGGATACAAACCATTGTCGCTGAGTGCCCAAGTCCAATCAGCGTAGGGGAAGGGTTTTGGTGTGATTTTGGTTTTAATGTTTATTTTGCTGGCGAGGCTTGTATCGGTCAAGACTGTATTATGTACGATAGTGAAGAGATACATATTGGACAGAATGTAACACTTGGTGATCACGTGTGTTTAGCATGTTCAGGGCATTCATTGGTGGTCAATGAAAAACGTCATGCTCTGGCTTACGCAAAACCCATTTGCGTTAAAGCACACTCGGTTATCGAACAACACTGCACTATCATGGGAGGCGTCACTATTGGTAGAAATACTCACATTCTGAGTGGCTCGGTGGTGACAGAATCTATCCCTGATAATGTCGTCGCCAGTGGTAACCCATGTCGTATACTATCTACCCATACAACTGGCTCAATAAGCTAATACTAGTGCCGTGTTTAAAATGCAGTTTATATCATCAATGCCACAAGAATGTGCACTAGTAAAAAGAAGACACTGTATCGTGTTGTTGATGTTTTGCTGCTTCAAAGTCAGCTAGTAAACTGCGCAGTTCTAAGAGTTGCGCTGATAAGCGGTTACGGCGAAATGTCAGAATTAGCTTACCGATCCAACCGATACGACCTAATGTTGATTCAATCAGCTGAAACGTTTTGTCAGTGCCTTCACCAAATTCTTGGTACCAATGAATCAGAGCGGCCAAGCGCTGTTCTTGAGTGACAGATTTTAAGCGATAAGAGTCCAACAAAAATAAAAGAAAATCGCGCGCGCGCAAAGTGGGGTTGTTAGACAGTCTTGCTTCTTCAAAATCTAAAAAAGTCACAGCGCCATTGTCGTTTACTACGATATCTCGCATAGCTGGCCTGCCGTGGATGACCCCTTTTCTATGAAATTGGCCCAAAGTCGCCACCGCTTTTTTGAATAATTCTGGATGCAGTGATGGATTTGCTCGGTGTAATGGCTCACCAGCATTTTTAGTGACAAAGAACGAGCGCCCTTTAAATACAACTTCAGGGATGGGTAAATGCTGTTCATTTGCATATTCTAAAATCGATACTTCCTTATTAAAACGCTCCTTAGGCGATAACCCGCTTGTCAACGACAGGTGAGATAGGCCTTTTTGGTGATTCAAATAAAAGTTGATCGTCTTATTTAGAACGTTACGTTTGTCTTCACCACATTTCTTCAACCAATAGATGGTATCTGATTGCTCTATCATGTGGACAAAAACATCACTGTGCTTGTTACTCATGGAATCCTCAAGTGTACCTGTTCTTTACTAATTAATTGTACACTGTTCATCATACGTGTGCAGCATTGTGAAATAAATTTTAAACAGTTTTGTCATCGTTATGTTAAAAAGGGGGCTTGAGAAGCGTAACTCTATGTAAAGATGGCACAATATCACAGTCAATAGCGGATAAGTCAGTGTAAATAGACGATAAAAGTGGGCATAACGACGGGGTCGCACAAGAGAGATATACAACTCGTTGAAATGAGAGGTGGGCTGTTAACAATCTTGCATTCTTATAGACACTATCGTCTAATCAAAGATGACTTTAACTGTATTGATACGACTGACTAAACAGGGATGGATTATGAGTAACGATCAATTGGATCACCATGACGTAAAAATTCTCACGTTACTACAAGAGAACGGACGCTTAACCAGCCAAGAGCTGAGTGAGTTGGTCGGGCTTTCGGCTTCACAATGCTCTCGCCGCCGTATCCATTTAGAGCAGCACCAATTTATTTTAGGTTATCAAGCTCGTTTGGCGCCCGCCGCGCTTAAACAAGAAGTGGTTGCCATGGTGGAAGTAAAGTTGCTCAGTCATGAAGAAGATAAGGCTCAACGATTTTTAGATTATATTCATCAGGAACCGGCCATATTTGACGCGTATAAAACGACAGGAGATGGCGACTATTCATTACGTTGTGTTGTATCGGACTTACCTAACTTAAATGAATTGATTAATCGCATCTTCAATACAAAACTCATCGCGCATATAAAAACGTCGGTTGTTTTGGATCGTGTAAAAGAGAACGGTATTGCGATCTAAATTGCGAATATTGTGCATTTCAATAGAAAATATAGTCAGTCAATGCATGATATTGGTATTTTTTGTGTTATTTATGCATTTTTACTTGATTTTGAGCGGCGCTACTGTTTAATTGTGGCTATATCTAAGTTGCATAAGACTGTCACAAGGAAAGTATCATGTCTGACGTTATTGATGCCGAGCAATCGTCTCCGGCTAAAACTCCCGCTATAATTCACCACCGCTGGTTTGAAGATGTTATTGCCATGCTTATGGGCGCTAATTTAGTCGCGCTTGGCGTATTGTTCCTAAATCAAATGGGAATGATCACTGGAGGCACCGCAGGGTTATCGCTGTTTTTGCATTACAAGTTTGGCGTGCAATTTGGCACTATTTTCTTTCTGATTAACTTACCCTTCTATTATCTTGCCATTCGTCGTATGGGCTGGGAATTTTCAATCAAAACCTTTATAGCCGTCGCTATGGTGTCGTTTTTCTCTAACATACAAAACCAATTTATTCACATTGAGTATTTACAACCTATCTATGCAGCCTTGTTTGGTGGGTGTTTGTTTGGTGCTGGCTTTATTATTTTATTCCGCCATAAAGCGAGCTTAGGTGGCTTTAATATACTCGCGCTGTTCATTCAAGATCGTACTGGCCTAAGAGCTGGCTGGTTACTCATGGCGTGCGATGTGGTTATTATGTTAGTTTCTCTCTCTGTCATTAGCACATATGAGCTCGTGTTATCGATTATCTGTGGGCTGATGCTTAATCTTATTATTGCGTTGAATCATCGCAAAGACCGCTATACCGTTTAGTCAACAAGGAGTATGACTGTGTTTAATCATGTACCGCCCTATGCGGGCGACCCAATTTTATCATTGATGGAATTATTTTTTGCTGATGAAACGGCGGATAAAGTTAACCTGAGTATCGGCCTTTATTATGATGATAAAGGCAGCATTCCGACGCTAGACTCGGTTCGTGAAGCGACTCAGAATTATCAAAACCAACCGGAAGAGCCGTGTGTTTATTTACCAATGGACGGCACGGCTGATTATAAAGCTGCCGTGCAATCGCTGGTCTTTGGTGAAGACAGTCAGGCTTTGAAGGACAATCGTATCGCCACGCTCCATACGTTAGGTGGCTCGGGGGCGTTAATGATTGGCGGTGACTTTCTAAAAAGTTATTACCCGCAATCAAAAGTGTTTGTGAGTGATCCTACTTGGGAAAATCATCATGCGATTTTTAAAGGGGCGGGGTTCGAAGTCGACACTTATCCTTATTTTGATGAGCAAACCAAACTGCTTAATTTTGATGGTATGTTATCTGCGTTATCAGAATTACCTGCGCAGAGTATTGTGCTACTCCATCCTTGTTGCCATAACCCAACGGGGGTCGATTTAACCCCGACTCAGTGGGATCAAGTAATTGATGTTTTGGCTAAGCGTGAGTTGATTCCTTTTTTCGATATGGCATACCAAGGGTTTGCGGAAGGAGTGGACGAAGATGCTTATGCTATTCGAGCAATGGCACAGCGTACTGATATGACATTCCTTGTGAGTAATTCATTCTCAAAAACATTGTCATTATATGCAGAACGCGTTGGTGGTTTATCTATTGTATGTGCTGATGATAAAGTCGCGACCAATGTGCTGGGTCAGTTGAAAGCCGCGGTGCGTCGTAACTACTCAAGTCCTGCTAAATACGGCTCAAAATTGGTGTCAGGTGTCTTAAATACCGGCTTAAAAGAGCAATGGTTAGAAGAAGTAGATACAATGAAAATGCGCATGGCAAATATGCGTAGTGCCTTGTTTGAACGCTTGCTTGATTTATGTCCTGAGAAAGATTTTAGTTACTTAATTAAACAAAAAGGCATGTTTAGTTATACGGGCTTTACGCAGACTCAAGTAGATTTACTGCGCGAAGAGCACGCCATATATCTAATCGCTAGCGGCCGTATGTGTGTCGCGGGTTTAAATGAGAATAATATTGAAAAAGTAGCAGAAGCTTTTGCCGCGGTTAGTAAATAACAGACGCTAACAGTGGGGCTTTAGTTCTTAAGTGAAAGGTGAGGAGGTTCCTCACCTTTTTTTGTTTGCTTTTTGCGCAATAAAATATTTATCGACCAATTTTGCATAACCTACCATTTTAAATCAGTTTACCCCATAACAGGGAACCGCTAGAATGCCCGCATATATCCACTAAAGGAGCCTATATGTATATTGGCAATGTAAATGAATTATCATTTACTCAAGTGTTACACCCTAAAATTCGTGAAATTTTTTCCACGGTACAAGCCTGCTTAGAAACTTCTACAGCAGAAGGTCGATATGAAGTTGAAGGTGATAACGCTTTCTTTATGGTTGTGAGTGATCATACTCATCCAGGAGATGAACGTATCCCAGAATGCCATCGTCAATATCTTGATATACAATGGTTACTTGAAGGTGACGAAAGCTACGGTGTTGGCATTGAAACTTTCCAAAACATCGATGATGATCAGTTCGACGAAAAAGATATCGCTTTTAGTCGTCAAGTTAAAGATGAGCGATATGTGACGCTCAGTCGCGGCGATTTTATTGTTTTTTATCCAGGTCAGCCACATCGTCCACTGGTCGCGCCTCATGATATGCCTGGGCCAATCAAAAAAGTCATTGTAAAAATCAACAAAGATATTTTGCAATAACTCGCAAATATGAGCTGAAAAACGTGATAAGCTGAGATTAGCGGATCAGGATTGCTTGATTGACTAATGACGTTCTAAACAACAGTTATCTTTAATGATTTTTCAGTTCATTTTAATTACCCCCGTTACATAGCCTCACTATTCACTATTCACTATTCACTATTCATTATCGTTTATGTCTTATTTACCTTACTCGTTGTTTTCTAGGTAACGTATGGGATTAACTATGCCTGCCACGTTTTATGGTATGTCTATACTGTCAGCTAGTTTGAGCACGTTTTCCAACAGGTGGAAAAGTCTCTCACTATCGCAAAATTATTGAGGCTTCTTGTTAGCACTTTTTACTTTTCTATCAGCTAATTATGTCGCTGCTACATTATTAACCCTGTTTTTTGTCTGTGTTTAATTGTGCAAACTTACGCTATGCTTCGCCGCGAATTTAAATTGAGCTCTGGATTTACGCTCCAGCCCGCTAATAGGAAATAACATGACAGAATACGTTGTATGCGCCTTGTACAAATTTGTACGCCTTGAAAACTATGTTGAGCTTCGTGAGCCGCTAACGTCAATCATGGAACAACATGAGATACGAGGCACATTACTGCTGGCCAGCGAAGGTATTAATGGTACAGTCGCAGCCACTCGTGAAGGCATTGATGCGCTTCTTGCATGGTTTAAACAAGATGCTCGCCTTGCTGATATTGTGTATAAAGAATCGTTTGATACTGAGCAACCTTTTCAGCGTACGAAAGTCAAACTGAAAAAAGAAATTGTGACGTTAGGCGTCGAAGGTATTGACCCTCGTCATGTGGTCGGAACGTATGTGAAACCGACTGAATGGAACGATGTGATCTCTGATCCTGAAGTCTTGGTGATTGACACACGTAACGACTACGAAATTGAGATTGGTACATTTAAACACGCGGTTAACCCGAAAACCGATACGTTCCGTGAATTACCTGATTATGTTTCAGAAAACCTCGATCCAGAGAAGCACAAAAAAGTCGCCATGTTCTGTACCGGTGGAATTCGTTGCGAAAAATCAACCGCGTATTTAAAAGAACAAGGCTTCGATGAGGTTTATCATCTTGAAGGTGGTATTTTGAAATACTTAGAAGAAGTGCCTCAAGAAGAAAGTTTATGGGAAGGGGATTGTTATGTATTTGATGGTCGTGTCGCGGTCAATCACGATTTAGAAAAAAGTGAATATGACATGTGCAATGCCTGCCGCATGCCGATTACGCAAGAAGATATGGCTTCAGAGGCTTTCGAGCAAGGTGTGAGCTGCCCTAAGTGTGTTGATAAGCATACAGAAGAACAAAAAGCGCGTTTTCGTGAGCGTGAAAAGCAAGTGCAACTGGCTCGCCAGCGTGGTGAAGATCATATTGGCGGTGATGCCGATAAAATCATCGAGCAACGCCGTTTAGACAAACTGAAGTTTAAAGAACAACAACGTAAATCTAATCAGTAAATCTTGTCTGTCGTTTATCGAAAAGCAATCCTCTTGTTTATAGCAAGAGGATTTTTTTTGCCCTAGATTGAGAAGTGGGCTGTATTATTAGGTTATATGGGGTTTATAAAAGCTCAATGTCAAAAGAGAAGTGGTTAACAATTAGCCTTACTCTGTATGCCGTATTATGCTAGTTTATGGAATGGAATACGTATAATGAATACGATATACTCGATAGTTTGGCGTTAAGACCGTCAAAATATAACAATAATTCGCCGATTGAAAGGCATCAATGAAGTTAATAAGTTCATCTATTTATTAGTATGAATACGGTCTATTAGTGAGATAGGATTGATAATGTGAACCGCTGCAGCATGCCATTTGATGAGCTAGAACAGCTTAAAGAGATGATCAAACACTCTCCTGATCAAGTTTTTTTTGCAACGATTTCAGGAGTCATCGTGGATGTCTTTCCAGGAACGGATCGTACTTATCATCTTGATTATCAGGCAATGATTGGCAAACATTATCAAGAGTTATACTCGCCGGCGTTTAGTGAAAAAATCGCAGCAACGTTAGAAAAAGTTCGCCAAGCCAACAGTATACAAAAGCTGACTTATTCAATCACAGTCGCGGATATGCAGACGATTTGTGATTTAGAGCATCAAGATGAGGTGTTCTGGTATGAAGCGCGTATTATCCCTATTGTCTTATCGCACTCTGATGAACAATACATTTTGTGGTGGACACGAGATATTACCAAACATGTGTTGATGGAAAAGCAGATTCAGCACGTCATGACGTATGATGAATTGACTGAAGTGTATAACCGCCGAACCATATTATCTCACCTCCATACAACCTATACGACGTTTTTAAGCAAGCATGGCAATGCTGGGATTGTCATGATTGATATCGATAATTTTAAACAGTGTAATGATAGCTATGGGCATTTAAGTGGGGATCAAGTATTACATCATGTAGCGAAGCTGCTTGCCAATAATATCCGAGAAGGTGATGTTATCGGTCGTGTTGGCGGCGAAGAGTTTGTGATTATTTTTCCAGAGACGAGCATTGCCAAAGCGCAGATATTAACGGAACGTTTACGGCAATTAATCATGCAATCTGTGTGTCATTTAGAGTCTTGCCTAGAGTATAAGGTGACAGTCAGTATGGGGATTAGCGCGTTTTTATCCACGGATAATCATGAAAACGATGCGTTAAACCGTGCCGATGCAGCCATGTATCAGGCCAAAAGTCACGGCAAGAACCAAGTGACGTTATGTCGCCAATTAAGCGGTAATTAGACAATGTACGCCAAGCGAGAGTGACGCGTGACGGATAGTGGTGTGTTGTGAGGACAAATTTAGGAGAGCATGGTGTTAAAGATTGTTTATCGTTTGGTGAGTAGTAAAGAGTCTATCTTGATGGTGTTGTTACCATCTCTATTGTATTTTGCCTTATATCATGAGTATGGCCTTACGTATGCTATTGGCGCGTCATCAATCTACGGCATCACCTTGATGTTAATTAGCCGCCAGTTGGGGTTGATATCATTGGCATTTGCACTATCAGGATTGGTTGAGTTGGTCATCATTACCGTGTTACCAAAAAGCGAAGCCACCCAAGCTGTACAGTATAAAGTGTTACTCAGTTCATTGAGTACAGCCTGTGTGTTTTTGGTTTTTGCGGTATTAAGAAAGCCTATTCCTATGCTAGTGGCAGAAGCCTCCATGCCAAGTTTACAGCACCAACGGTTAACGGTTGGTTCACCTAGTCTTAAAAAGTGGCAATATGTGAATGGAATTTGGTTGTGTGGTTATCTGTTGAAAAGTCTAATGTTTGTGAACTATTCACATTTTTCCCAACAACAATTAGTCATGTACACGTTAATCTCTGGGTGGCCTTTGTATGTCGTATTAATCTTAATGTCGGTGGGATTAATGAAAGCTCGTCATCCAATAATAAAGGGATGAGATTAATATTCAGTGGGGCGTCTAGGTTTGAAAAATGTCATAGAAATAGGTTAGGGTTGTTGCCACATTAATTAACTAACAGGATTGTTGTTATGCCTACAGACAAAGACACCAAGCCAAATACCGCAAATGTGGTATATGAAGTCGATGGTATCCTTTATGAAGGATTCTGGAGTAAGGCTGCTGATACTGCTCCGCTAGTTCTGCTGGCACATGCTTGGGGAGGATTGACTGAGTATGAAAAAACCAGAGCAACTATGCTGAGTGAGTTAGGTTATAATGTATTTGCTGTCGATTTATTTGGACAGGGCGTACACCCGACAGAGGTCGAAGATAAAATTCAACATATGAATACTTTGCTCGGCAATCGCGACAAACTGCGCTTGTTGATGGATGCAGGCAAAAGAGCGGCACAAGAATCGGGTGGAGACCTTAGCAATATGATTCTGATGGGGTACTGCTTCGGCGGCGCGGCGGTGTTGGAGTCTGCTCGCGCGGGAATGGATGCGCGAGGCTTTGTTTCTTTCCATGGCGCATTAGCCACTCCCGAGGGGCAAGATTATGCGCTAACCCAAGCGCCCATCTTAATTTTTCATGGTATAGAAGATGACGTGGTGCCGATGAGTGATGTTGATGATTTAGCGGTGCAACTTGAATCCCATCATGTTCCGCATGAAATCATTACTTACGGCGGAGCGCCGCACGCGTTTACTGTGTTTGGGACCCAAAACTATCATGAGCAAGCCGATCAGCAGTCTTGGCATACTTTCATGGATTTTTTAGCTGAAAATACAAAGTAAAGACTGCGATTAATAACGCCACTGTCTCAGTGGCGTTATTGATGAGCTCTTGTGGTGCTAGTCAATATCAGTCATCAAGGTAGACAACTAATAAATCGGCATTCACATTATTAACCAATTTAGGCGCCGAGCTAAACATACGGCTTATTAAATTATGATGATGGCCAAACACCACCAAATCAAACTCTTTATTTTCAACTAATCCTGCCACTTTCATATGCAAATCGCCCATGACGATCAAGGTTTCGGTTATGGGGTAATCGCAGGATTCCGCTAGACTCTGTAATTTCTGAGTGAAACGTTTTTCTTCCTGAGAGTCTTTAACGATGTGTTCTTCATCGACAAATACGATCGACAACTGACTATTGGTTGGTTTAGCTTGCGCAATGGCTTTCTCTATCAGTTTATGACTCGCATCCGATAAATCTACCGCAACGAGAATATGTTGATAACTCATGTTTCCTTCTCCTATTAAGAGTACGGGCTAATTAAAGCGTAGCAGCTGAGAGCAAAATAACTGCCTAAACCGCTTATTTTTTCGTCTAACTGCTTTATATTATGACTAAAATCTCGCGAAATAGTTCTTCATATTCTCGGTGTATACACATTCATCATTAAGTAAAGCACGAGGGGAGCGATAGCGAGTGAGTCAGCACGGGCATAGACGCGTTTTTAAAGGTGCAGAAACGCGATGCCAAAGCAGCGTGTGATGATTATTGATAACAAATTTAGTGATATAACCTGACTTATTCTGGTGGTAAATGATTAATATGAAAGATAAATTTTTATTAAATTTGTTATAAATATTAAGGCGAGTATGATTGCTTTTAGTCGATAAATTTTATTTGTGTCTCATATAAGAGTAACAAGGAGAAGGGAAATGGATGTAACTCTCACACTTCAAACACGTATAGTGGATACCGTTGAAGTGGTAAGGCAGACTAACCCAATGGCAGGGTCTGTGACGAACTCAGTGACGATGAATTTTGTAGCTAACGCTCAGCTAGCCGTCGGGGGCTCTGCTGCCATGGTCTATTTAGCGGATGAAGCGGTGGCTATCGCTAAAGCGGGGGGCGCATCTTATATTAACTTTGGGACGTTCGAACCCTTCTACGTTGATACCCTTCCTCAAATGGCACACGAACTATCGGTATCGAATAAACCTTGGGTGATCGATCCCGTTGGTATCGGAATTGGTGGACTACGCACACAAATATTGACAGATTTCAAAGCTTATAAACCCAGTATTATTCGCGGTAATGCGTCAGAGGTTATCGCTTTAGCCAATCTTTGGGGATTGGATGCTGGCAACAATCAATCTAATGTTCGTGGCGTCGATGCGCAAGATGCTGTTGATGATGCGAGAGCGGCGGCGATTGCCATCGCTAAATGGACAAATGGCGCGGTGGCGGTTTCCGGAGAACGAGATCTTATTACTGATGGGTATTATCTTGCTTATTCATCAGGCGGGTCTCATTTTATGAATAAAATTACTGGTGCAGGATGTTCTTTAGGCGGTGTTATGGCTGTGTATGCGACATCCGCTCCCCCTTTTATTGCTGCATTAACTGGTGCGGCTATTTATAATTTAGCAGGGCAGCGTGCCGAAGAAACCGCTTATGGCCCTGCGAGTTTTCAAGAGCATTTTCTCGATCATTTATACCGGGCGACCGCACAAGAGGTTGCAAGCCAACCATTTACACTAGAGGTGTTAGCATAATGAATACATTAATCTCAGTCGCAATTGCTCCTTTTGGCACAGGTGATGAACTTGCCGAGCATGTTGCAAAAGTCATTAAAGTGATTGGTGATTCAGGCCTGCCTTATCAAATGAACTCCATGTTTACTGAAATAGAAGGCCCTTGGGATGACGTGATGAAAACCGTGAAAGAGGCGACCTATGTATTAGCGGAGCAGGGGATTCGCACTGAGGTAGTCCTAAAAGCCGATATTCGTCCTGGCCGTACTAACACCATGACGCGCAAAGTTGACAGTGTGAACCGCATTTTAAATCAGCAAGGAAATTGAGGATGAGAACTAAGTTAGATCTTTCTGCCTATTTAGTTGTTGGGCCTGAAAATACCTTAGGTCGGCCCGTCGCTGACATCGTTGCACAAGCGCTCTCTGCTGGGTTTACGTGTGTGCAAATTCGCTCAAAAAACGCGTCAGCAAGAGAATTAATCACATTGACGCGTCAGGTGTCTGAAGTGATAGCGTTGGCGGAAAAATCAAACACAGTAGCATTGCTGGTGGATGACCGCCTGGATGTGGTTTTAGCGGCTCGCCAGCAAGGTATTAAGGTGGATGGTATTCATGTTGGGCAATCAGACATTCCGGTTGAGGTTTGCCGACACTATTTAGGACCCGATGCGATTATTGGGTTATCGGCGCGAACACAAGCATTGTCTGACTATGTTCAAGAGACCGATGTGAGTGATATCGACTATTTTGGCGCAGGCCCGCTACATGAAACAGAGACCAAACCAGACTGTGGGGTCGATGATAATGGGCAAGTGGTGACGCGTAGCTTTGCAGATATTAAAGTGCTAGCATCAATAAGTCCTATTCCGGTTGTTGTTGGCGGTGGTGTCAAGAGTGATGACATCCCAGCTTTAGCTGACACAGGAGTCGATGGATTTTTTGTGGTCTCTGCTGTGACCGCAGCTGCTAATCCGTATACTGCCGCGAGTCAATTAACGACCTTATGGCATCGTCATCGATTAGCGACTGATATGGCACAATAAAAGGAAAAGAAAAGTGAATCCGATACACCCATCTAAATTACGCCAGAGTAAATGGACCGCTGTCATTCCTAAGAATAAAGAAAAGCATTTTTTAGTTACGGCAGTTGAATATGATGAAGACGGAAAAGTGATCGATTGCGTACTAGAAGCGATTATGTCTAAGCAAGAATATACCATTGATTGGCGAGAACTTAAAAATACTGAACAATGGAAGCAAGGTTGGGTGTGAGCATAGAATCCATGTAGCGCTTGGTATAAACACACCATATAAAAAGGCCTCAGTACTGAGGCCTTTTGTATTGGTATTCACACTGCACACGCACTATTTTTTGAGTGATACTGCAAATGTGCCTGTCGGCGAAACGGGTAAGTATTTTTTATAAAAATCTAAGTATTTTTTTTCAGGATTTAAATCTGAAAACAGGCTTGGATAGAGCGCTTTGGCTATAAATTGGAACATGCACGCATCCATAATTGAACGAGATGCGTAATGATAAACACCATAAATACGGTCGTTTTTCACAGCAGGTAAAGTTGACCATCCCATACGTTGTTTATAACCTTCGAGACGCTTGCGTGCAACTTCTCGAGAAATACCTTCACCCATGAGTACAGATTGATCATTTTTACCAAACTCTGTACCACTTAAAATTACCACATCTGGTTTAGCTGCGAGTACTTGCTCTGGATTTAAATGTCCCCAGTTTTTAATGTAGGGTGCTGAGATGTTATCACCGCCTGACATCATGGCGATTTTACCCCACATATTTTCACCAAACGTATAGCCATATTCTTGCGGTCCGGTGAAACCATATTCCATGTAAATTTTAGGTTTTGGTAGGTTGGATTTTTTCAAGCGATTAAGAACCAGCTCGACATCGTGCTTATAATCACTGGCGATTTTGTCAGCACGCTTAGTTTGGCCTGTCAATTTACCGATGATTTTTGTGCTTTCTACATGCGTTTTAATGGTTTGCGCATTGTAATCAACCACGACGATATGAATACCTGCATCTTCTAACCGATAAAGTTGATCTTGTAGAGCCGAATATTGCCATTTAGCCAGCATAACCACATCTGGACGTAGGCTCAGTACTTTTTCTATGGAAAACGTTTGTGTACTGACATTACCTACTTCTGCTAATGTCGCCATTGATGGGCGTTTTTTGACATACATTGCCCAGTTTTTTGGGCGCCACTTTTGCCAAATATCTTTCGACATTCCAACGACATGGTCAAATGATTTTTCGCCACCAATTGCCATGTAATCTTCGCCATAAAAACCAATAACGACGCGTTTGGCTGGTAGGTCAAGCGTAACGTGGCGTCCTAATACATCGGTGATCGTTTCGGTTTTTGCCAAGCTGGGCATAGAAACAAAGAGAAAAAGTAGGAGAAACAGTTTTTTCATTGGATAGTCTTTTAGTATAGGTTAATAGTAATGATTATCATATTTATTTGTGTATAATGACGCAACTTATTAATTCGGGTTTAGCTGTTAATTTTATATACAGTGTGAAATTACCAACATTCAGTCGTAGTTAAGGTAAATTATGCAATCATCTGCCATGTGTGCCGCGATAGAAGCACAACGTGCGAGCGAAAAGAAACGCTGGCGCGCCATCATTTTGATAGGGACGTTATTATGCCTATCTTTTATTGGCGATATTGTGACTGGACCTTCCATGCTCAATGTCAGTCAAGTTCTTTATGCGGTAGCCAATACCTTAGGCTTTTCAGTCAATGTTGATTCCACTACTTATATTATAGTCTCTAATTTACGTATGCCCATAGCGATTATGGCCGTTGTTGTCGGAGGAAGTCTTGGAGTCGGTGGCGCCGAAATGCAAACGCTTCTTAATAACCCTATGGCAAGTCCTTATACCCTAGGTATGGCGGCGGCAGCAGGTTTCGGTGCTGCACTAATGTTGTATATTGGCTCGCTAGGGTTGGAAAGTCAGTATGCAATTCCTATTGGTGCGTTCATCTGGTGTATGTTGTCAGCATGCTTTCTGTTTTCACTGGCTCGAATGCGCCATATTAGTTCCGGCCAGCTTATTTTAGCGGGTATCTCATTACTCTTTCTTTTCCAATCTCTATTGTCTTTAGTGCAATTTGTCGCCTCCCCAGAACTTAGCCAGCAAATTTTGTTTTGGTTGTTTGGTAGTTTAGCAAAAGCGTCTTGGAGCAATGTTGCATTAGTGTCGTTGGTTGTGCTCACATGCTGTGTTTTTTTGATGCGTGATTCGTGGAAGCTCACCGCATTACGTTTAGGAGAAGAGCGCGCTAAAAGCCTTGGTGTTGATGTGACTAAATTGCGTTTAAAAATCTTGTTTTTAGTGGCGTTAATGACGGCAACGGTCACGAGTTTTGTTGGGATTATCGGATTTATTGGTATTGTCGCGCCGAATATTGCACGAATGATGGTTGGTGAAGATCAACGTTTCTTCTTACCATTGTCTTTTGTTGTGGGTGGGTTTTTATTGTCGAGTGCTTCTGTATTATCGAAAATGATTGTACCTGGCGCACTCTTTCCGATTGGTATTGTTACCGCCATCATTGGTGTCCCGTTCTTTTTCTGGCTGATTATTGCAGGGAGACGATAAATGCTTCAGGTTCATGGTCTAAATGTAAAATTGGGTGATCTGACCCTTGCAGATGATATGAGTTTTTCTTTAAAGCCAGGGGACATAAACGTTATTATTGGTCCGAATGGCACAGGAAAAAGCACGCTACTTAAAACCTTGTTTGGCGACATTACTACGCAAAGTGGCGAGATTGTATTTAATCAACACCGTTTTGATGACACACAATTATCGGTATGGCGCGAGCGTATTGGTTATATGCCACAAGATATTCGTTTAGATGTGAGTCTAAGTGTGGTCGAAGTTGTGTTGTTGGGGCGTTTAGATGCATTAAGTTGGCGCATAGACGACAAGATGTTAACAGAAGCGGTGCAAGCATTAGATGACATCGGGCTCGCCCATTTAGCCAACCGTGATGTGAGAACATTAAGTGGCGGTCAATGCCAAATGGTCCTGTTTGCGCAAGCGATATTACGACGTCCTGAATTTTTAATGCTTGATGAACCTGTTAGTGCATTAGATTTACATTTTCAACAAGTCATGTTGGAGCATTTAGTACGTAAAACTCGCGAGACTCACTGGACGTCAGTCATGGTGTTGCATGATCTCAATTTAGCGTCTCAATATGCTGATAATTTATTAGTGCTAAAAGATGGGCAAGTAGTGAGTAGTGGTCGCCCCGATCGCGTATTAACGCCTGAGCTTATTAAAAACGTGTATGGTGTCACTGCTGATGTCTCCTATGATGGTCAAGGCATTCCTTTTGTAAGAACTCAGAGAGCCTGCGCAATATAGCGAATATATGTGTATTAATCGTGTCGTTTTCTATACAGTACGTGTACTGTAGATTGCTGCATCTCGCGTTTTTCATTGAGCGTGATTGTGCACAATCATATTGTGCGCTAGCTTGTGATGTTATTATTGAAGCTTATTAGTTTCAGTTACTTATCATGATTATAAGGAAAGTAATATGAGTTCTATTTACGATATTGATGTCGTCACTATTGATGGCAAAACACAGAAAATGAGTGATTATGCGGGCAATGCATTACTGATTGTTAACGTTGCGTCTGAATGTGGCCTCACGCCACAATATGAGGCTTTAGAAGCTTTATATCAAGCGCGAAAAGACGAAGGCTTAGTCATTCTAGGTTTCCCTTGTAACCAGTTTGGTGCGCAAGAGCCGGGTGAAGAAAAAGACATTCAATCGTTTTGTACTAGCCGCTTTGGTGTGACATTTCCAATGTTTAGTAAAATCGACGTGAATGGTGAGAATCGTCATCCGCTTTACCAAGCGCTCTTTCAAGCAATGCCAGAACGTACGACTGCGCCAGACAGTGGCTTTGTCGAAAAGCTGCAAAGCTTAGGTATTGAGGCGCCAGAAGGGAATATTCTTTGGAACTTTGAGAAATTCCTCATTAACAAAGAGGGTGACGTCGTCGGGCATTTTGCTCCGGATATGGCACCTGATCATGCGATCATTACCGCTGCATTGGACAACGTACTCGCGAAATAATCTGCTTGTCATATCGCGGTTCTAAAGTAAATCCCGACGTATTACGTTGGGATTTTTTGTTTGGGCGGAAAGTTCAAAATAAAACGATTTTTTTTGTGATCTATCTATCTTTTTTAGTAAAAAAAAGCCACAATTGTCACGTTATTTTTAATTACTATTGGACTTAAATGTAAGAGGCATAATGACAGAGACCATCGCAACCGAATCAGCAGTATCACGTCAGTCGCAATATATGCGTGTATTTATGATTGGATTTAGCGCGTTTATTTTTAATACCACCGAGTTTGTTCCTGTAGGGTTACTCTCTGATATAGCTCGTGATTTTAGTATGAGTACGGCTGATACGGGGTGGATGCTCACCATTTATGCTTGGATCGTTGCCACGATGTCATTACCTCTGATGATGGCGACAGGTCGAATTGAGCGTAAAAAGTTATTATTAGGCACATTCGCTCTGTTTATTTTAAGTCATATCGCGTCAGCATTTGCGAGCAGTTTTACGACATTGATTGTGAGTCGGGCTGGGGTGGCGTTTTCTCATGCGGTGTTCTGGTCAATTACCGCCTCTATTGCGATTCGAGTCGCGCCTTCTGGCAAGAAAACGCTAGCGCTCAGTGCATTGGCAACAGGAACATCACTTGCGATGATTTTGGGCGTACCGATTGGACGTATGATCGGACAGTTTGCCGGTTGGCGTATTACGTTTGCCGCCATTGGTTTTGTGGCCTTAGTCATTATGCTTTTATTGTGGCGTTTACTTCCTGCACTGCCAAGTTTGTTGCAAGATTCAGGCAAAACGTTACCGCGCCTATTGCGTAATCGTAAGCTGATGGGGCTTTATACATTTATTTTCTTATTATTTACTGCCCATTACACCACTTACAGTTATATTGAACCCTTCGTCCAAGATATTGGTATGGTGAGTAAGAGCACCACAACAATTCTGCTGCTATTGTTTGGTGGCGCGGGAATTGTCGGCAGTATGTTGTTTAGTCGTTATGGTGAAACTCATAATACCCCATTGCTTATGAGCCAACTCGTGTTAATGATTGCTTGTACTGGCGGCATGCTCTTTGCGGTGAATCATACTTGGTCATTAATGATGACAGTAATGTTCTGGGGGACGGCGTTGATGGTTGCGACGCTAGCGATTCAAGTGAAAGTATTGAGTATCGATCCCAACGCCTCAGATATGATTCAATCTATGTACTCTGGGATCATTAATTTAGGCATTGGTTCAGGTGCATTAATCGGTTCGCAAGTCATTCAGATATCATCGCTTAATAACATCGGTTTTGCTGGGATGGGGTTTGCCATCGTCGCATTATTACTTATGGTGTTGTTAATTCGTAAGTATCCAGAGTTACGTTAATTCGCAATATGAAATATTGAAAAAAAGCGCCTTTTAAGGGCGCTTTTTTTGTGTTTCGCTCATGTAAAATGGCCTAAATAAGGGGAGGCAGGCGCATAATACATGAGCGAGAGATAAGACTAAGCAGTATCACATTAACTATCAATCCCTATACGAACAAAATGCGAGATGTATAACCATGAATTGGTAATAGGGTGAAAAATAAACAATTGTTTTGATTAATATTTTTAATGTAGAAATAAGTTTGTTATTTTTTTGTTAACAACTAGATTCCCTGACAATAAGTTTACCCAAATAGGTTTGATGAGTAATTGGGACCTCTGTTTTATTACTGTACTTAATCGCAAGCTGCATTGCTGCATCAGTTAATTCACTGATGGGTAAGGCGACGGTTGATAAGCTAGGAATGGAATAGCCAGCTGCTGGTTCATTATCGATACCTATCACAGCCACATCATCTGGCACCTTTAACTGGGCATCATGGAGTGCTCTTAGCGCGCCTAATGCCATATCATCATTACAAGCGAAGATGGCAGTAAAGGGAGTGGAAGCGTGTAAAAGTTTCACGGTGCTGTCATAACCGGTTTGAATGGTATTATCACCTTCTGCGGTCCAGCTTTCAGGAATGTCGCTGTGGTAAGGGGCGAGGAGATCTTGGTAGACCTGATGACGTCGTCGGCCGGTTTCACTATTTAAAGGCGATGTAATACAGGCAATATTACGGTGGCCTAACTCCAATAAATGCTCCATAGCAATCCGAGCTAACTGAGTTTGCTCGAGTCCAAGACTGATGATTTTATCGGACGTCAGTTGGCGATTAAGCGCAATCAATGGAATGTTGACTTCCGCTTGGAGTGCCACTAACTCATCGCTGGTTAAATGGCGGCTATATAGCAAAATGGCGTCACAGCGTTGAAAAGCTAAAGCCCGTACGGCGTCTTGCTCCCCTTCAGAGTGCTTCTTGCTATTCACAACGACTAACTTTTTATTGGCTTTTTGCACACATTGTTCTGCTTGATAGAGAATGTTACCAAAATAGTTACTTTGAAATTCAGGCAGAATTAACCCTATGGTATTGGATACTTTCGTTGCTAATGCTTGCGCCACACTACTCGGATGGTAGTTCAATTGTTTCATCGCGGCAGTTACTAACTTGCGAGTGGCAGGTTTTACTTGCTCACTACCGTTAATGACACGCGACACAGTGGCTTTCGATAAGCCGGTTACTTTGCATACATCGTTAATGGTTGCCATTACATTGCCTCTTTACAGAAAAGCCGTCCTCACTGGGACGGCTAATAATAGCAGATACAGCCAAGGTTGCATGAACATTTGCTGCTAAAGGTTACACCTGTTGACCGTTAGAAGAGATCACATTTTGGTACCAGTAGAAGCTTTTTTTACGTGAACGAGCCATTGAACCGCTCCCATCATCATGCTTGTCTACATAAATAAATCCATAACGCTTACGGTATTCTCCAGTCGTAAACGAGACACAATCGAGGCAGCCCCACGGGGTATACCCCATCACAGGGACCCCATCCAACTCGACCGCATTCTTCATTTCTTTGATGTGAGACGCAAGATAATCTATACGGTAGTCATCATCAATGCTGCCATCGTCGTTAACCGTATCGTAGGCTCCTAAACCATTCTCGACAATAAAAATGGGCTTTTGGTAGCGCTCATAGAGCTCTGATAACGCAAAGCGTAGTCCCTGTGGATCCACTTGCCAGCCCCAGTCAGACGCGGGTAAGTGGGGGTTGAGGTAGCTGTCACCGAAGAGATTTGCGGTATCTGACTCAAGCGGCTGCTCTGAAACGATATTCGTCATGTAATAGCTGATTGCCAGGTAATCAGAGCAGCCTTGGCGCAGAATAGCCTCATCTTCAGGCTGCATATCGATGTGAATTCCTTTACGCTCCCAATCTTTTAACAAGTAGGCTGGGTAATAACCACGGACTTGTACATCACTAAATAAGTACTTCGTATGCATCATTTGTTGTGCTTTCAACATATCTTCTGGGCGGCACGAAGCAGGATATAAAGGCATCATATGAATCATGCTGCCAATTTGCATGTCAGGATTAATGTCATGACCAAGTTGGACAACTTTTGCATGAGCCACAAATTGATGGTGAGCCACTTGGAACAAAGTCTGCTCTGGGTGTGGATGATCGTTATAGATCATACCTGAGTTACAGTAACCAAATAGGGGGGCTTGCCAATTTGCTTGATTATTGATTTCATTAAAGGTAATCCAGTATTTCACTTTGTTTTGGTAGCGCTGCAACACAACGTGTGAAAAATGGACAAAGAAATCCATGACTTGACGATTTACCCATCCCCCATACTCACTAACCAAGTGGTGCGGCATTTCAAAGTGCGACAGGGTAATCACCGGTTCAATACCGTGTTTAAGTAGTTCATCAAAGAGATCATCGTAAAACTGCAAACCTGCTTCATTTGGAGAGTCTTCATCGCCTTTTGGGAAGATACGAGTCCAAGCAATCGACGTGCGGAAACATTTGAAGCCCATCTCGGCAAATAAAGCGACATCGTCTTTAAAATGATGATAAAAATCGACGGCATCGTGGTTTGGATAAAATAACTCGCTATCGACTTGGTTGGTTATGACTCGGGGAACGCCATGAGCACCTTTCGTTAATACATCGACAATACTAGGACCTTTGCCATCTTGGTCCCACCCACCTTCGACTTGATGCGCAGCCACTGCGCCACCCCATAAAAAATCGTTTGGAAACCCTTGTGACATACTGCGCCTCACTATTGATTAATAGAACATAGAATACTGCATCTATATTAAGCGATCTAACCTATTTTTGGAACCGGTTTCAATCGGTGATTTTAGACCCCATCAGCAGACAATCAAACCGTAAATATTGATGAGTAAATTATCGATTAAGCGAAAATCATAGAATTTTTAATCACAATGGCTTATCAGCGTTTTTTTTTCTTTTTTATCGGTCGTTAGATAGGCATAATTAACGCCCATCACATACTCATGTGTCATTAGTACTTTCCAGAAATAAAAGCAGGCTAATAGAGTGAAAGGTCAAGTGGTTTCTTATTGGGCTGGCAAGCGTTATGGATTTATTGCTGGCGACAATGGCATTAGTTATTTTCTAAATAGTCGTCATCTTGTGGATGTGATGGACGAAAGCCGTCTTGTTAAAGGTATCCCGGTTGAGTTTGAGCCTATCCGAACTCCGAAAGGGGATTATGCGACGAAGGTGACGATTTCCGAGGTATTTTTTAAGCGTCAGCTCACCGATTTTTTTATGAGTAAGCGGGATCAGCCCAAGTTAGGGCGAATTGAAACGAAAGCGTTTATTGAAACCCGATTTTTTGAAGAAGAATATGATGCGAAAGAGCATCTTTTGATGTTAGCCGACGATTGCAGTGCCAATGCCGTTTTACAAATGAAGCACCATATTACGTCTTTTTCAAAACACAAATACAAGTATGATATGCATTCATACAGTGGGCAGCTATCGGTTGTCACCAAGCAAGTGCCGTGCGGAAGCCCAGAGCAGGCCACTTTAGCCAATGAACAACTTGAAGCGAAGAAAGCCGAATTTCTCGGTGAATTTGATAACGTACTCGCCTCAGAGCAAACGGAGCGAGAGCGTCAACTAAAGCCGCCGCGCTCAATTCGCTGGTGGGTGTTTATCATTACTCTTGTTGTCGGGCTAAGTAGCCTGAGTATGTGGACATTTGCCTTTTGATTGCTTGTCGGTGATCGCCCGATCACCGATACTTACCTGAATGATTCACTATTAACCCGTCATTAACCTATTACTCGTTACTTTGATTTCTCGGTTGTGGTTTCATAGTATGAGCCTTAGCTTAGATAGATGCTACGACTCTTCAGGTCGTCCTTTTCTTACCTTAAACTCAATGGTAATTGTCATGTTTAAAGCTTTGTTAGTCGAAGATGATTTGGACTTAGCAACGGCGTTGATCGACTATATGTCTTTAGAAGACATCGAATGTGATTATGCCGCGGATGGTCAAGTTGGCTATAATTTAATAACGAAAAATCCTTATGACGTCATTATATTAGATTTGAACTTACCTAAAATTAAAGGGCTCGCCGTCTGTCAGCGTATTCGGGCCCAAGGGGTCGCGACGCCCGTATTGATGTTAACGGCTTGCGATACACTTGATGATAAATTACAAGGGTTTAGTCACGGAGCCGATGACTACTTAGTGAAGCCATTTGCCACCGAAGAGTTGATTGTTCGCTTGAAAGCACTTTCAAAGCGACGTAGTGGCCAAATCTCCAAATTGGTTGTGGCGGATTTAGAATTAGACTTAACCCATCGTGAAGTTAAACGCGCAGGAAAGACGGTGAAACTCTCGCCCATCTCATTGCAGATTCTTGAAGTATTAATGCGTGAATACCCACAAGCGGTATCACGAGAGAAAATTGCACAAGCCGTGTGGGGGGATGAACAGCCAGATAGCAATAGCTTGAAAGTGCATATTTTTAATATTCGTAAGCACGTTGATAAATCAGGCTTAAACCCACTGATTCATACCGTACCTGGTTATGGTTTCTGTCTAAAACAATGAGCTTGTGATGATAAAGATACGCCGCAGTTTTAAGTTTTACTTCTTTTGCGCCATTATGGCGATTGCTACGATTACCGTCGTGAGTTTTTCTACTCTGGCTGCAAATTACTTTGTTTCAGGAATGGATATTAGCTTACGCTATTCGATGTTAGGTGTTGTACGCCACGTTGATACCAGTGATGGCAAGCCCAAAGAGCTATTAGGCTACCAAGTAGCGACGCGCTGGCAGGATGTACAACAGCCGATCAAACATCAGTTTTCACGTCCAACAGAACACCTTCAATTTGAAAAAAAAATGGTCCACGACGGCTGGTTAACTCCGCCGCTCAAGGCCTACTTTCTTATGCGTTATGATAGGGAAGGAGGTCAAACAGTTTATATTTCACGCATTTTTAATAATCTTGCCACCGATCCGATTCACAATGAAATACATCAAGCAGGTAACGGTTACGGCGTAAATTTGATCATTTATGCGTTGGTCGCATTGTTTGTGTTTGGCTTTGGTTTGTTCTTTTTATTTCGTCACACTGCTAGGCCACAAGAAAGATTGTTTGAGTGGGCGCAAACGCTAACGACCGAACAACTCAAGCAGCCGATACCGGATTTTCAATTTCATGAGCTCAATCGTATCGCAGCGATTATCAAAGAGAGTATTTCATCGACTCAAGCTATGTTGACTCGCGAGCAGCGATTTTTGGCGAGTGCGAGCCATGAGTTACGAACGCCCATTGCAGTGGTGCGCAGTAATGCCGAACTGATGGATAAACTCATTAGTAAAACCGACAACCCTGCACTGTATGAAAAGCAAGCCCAAGTAATGCGAAGAATATTACGCGCTGGGGTCACAATGACAGATTTATGTGAAACGTTATTATGGTTAAATCGGTGTGATCAGCGCGACTTACCTGTCACTCCGGTGAATTTAGCCTTGATGATTGACAGTATCAGTCGTGATTTACGTTATTTACTGCGAGATAAACCGGTTGAGGTCGAAATTGATGTGCAAGAATCGACGTATCCTCTGCCCTCAACCTTATGTCGAATCGTTATTAGTAACCTGATCCGTAACGCTTATCAGCATACGCTCGTAGGGCAAGTTTCGATTGTGCAGTCTGGGACAAGGGTGACGATCATTAACCGTAATTCCGAGGTCGGTGAACAGCCGGAGGAATTAGGTTTTGGTTTAGGTCTTGAATTAACCAATCGAATTATTCAGCAGTATGACTGGTCTTATCATACGATTGACAATGACGATGGTAGAGAAGTCACCATCGATTTTGCCCAGGATTAAGCAATAAAAAAGCCCATCAAGATGTGATGGGCTAAGCGGGAGGCATGGAGCAACTCGTTAAGCGGTTGCTTTCTTCGATACTTTAATAGATTGGCGCATACCCAGTAACACCGTTGCGATAAAGGAAATGGTAATCGCAATGATCATTCCAATGACGTAATAGCTGATTTTATCCGGGACAATAGAAATAATACCTGGAATACCAGCCGTACCGAGTGCGAGGGCTTTAACTTTGTAAAGTGTGATAAACGCACTGGCAACCGCTGCACCGATGATGGCTGCAAAGAATGGATAACGCAGTTTCAAGTTCACCCCAAACATTGCCGGCTCGGTAATCCCTAATAAGGCGGTTACGCCTGAAGGTAGCGCGATACCTTTCATTTTTTTATCTTTAGTCGTGAATGCAACGGCTAGCGCTGCAGCACCTTGCGCAACGTTAGACATCGCGGCGATAGGGAAGATAAATGTGCCACCTGTTTTGGCGACATCGGCAAGTAATTGAGTTTCTACTGCAATAAAGCTGTTATGCATACCGGTAATAACAAACGGTGCGTATAAGAAGCCCATGATACCACCCCCTACAAAGCCAGCGTGGTCGTACATCCAAGTGAGGCCATCACCAAGTAAGAAACCAGCATCACGCGTAATAGGACCGACTAAGGTGAAGGTAATGAAGCCGGTAAACAAAATCGAAAACAGCGGAGTGACGAGGTTATCGAGCATTGATGGCACAAAACGACGTAACGTATTTTCAACTTTTGCGAGAATAAAACAACTGACGAGAACAGGGAGTACTGAACCTTGATAACCGACTTTTTGGATTTCAAAACCCATGATGTTCCAAGTCGGAATGTTTCCGTGCACCGCGGCACTGCCGAATCCCCAGCCACTTAACAAATCTGGGTGAACCATTAGCATGCCAAGGGCTGCCCCCAAGAAAGGGTTACCACCAAACTTTTTCGACGCTGAGAATGCGAGCAATACTGGTAAGAAAACAAACGGCGCATTCGCGAACGTATTGAGCATATTCGCTAAGTCAGCGAGCCCTGGATAAATATCGATAATCGAGGCGTTATCAATGAACAAACCTTTTGCGGTGAAGACGTTGTAAATCCCCATCAACAAACCGCCGGCAACGATAGCCGGGATGATCGGCATAAAAATGTCGGCTAGTCCTTTTACCGCGCGTTGTGCAATATTTTGTTTTTGCGCGCCAGCGGAGGCAACATCTTTGGTCGACATTTCTGACATACCAGTCAGTTTGGCCAATTCTGCATGAACTTTGTTTACCGTTCCAGAACCAAAAATAATTTGATATTGACCCGCTACTTTAAATTGGCCTTTCACACCTTCGATGTTCTCAACGGCAGCTTCATCAATAATAGTGTCATCTTTTAGTGCAAGTCGTAGACGTGTTGCACAGTGCGCTAATGCTTCGAGGTTATCTTTACCTCCAAGTTGTTCTAGAAGTTGTTTCGCTATGGCAGGATAGTTCATAACACACCCCAGTTCATGTTATTAATTGGTACGGATTTCATTGTGATTATAATTTTTGGGAACGTTTGCAAGCGCTATTCTTCTTCATGACAGACTTATGGTCAAAACGATCTTCTGAATTATGTGAAAGAGATCGATATACAGTGTCACTATTGTGAATAAAACAAGGGTAAAATCACGTTCTCTTTACGAATCATGTATGATTTGCTGTATTAACAGCATTTGAGGCAACAATAAGGAATATTAATGACAAGTTTACATGATGTAGCCCGCATTGCTGGCGTGTCTAAATCCACCGTGTCTCGTGTGATGAATAACGAGTATGGCGTGAAGCCTTCAACCAAAGCCAAAGTGTTAGAGGCGGTTCAAGCGTGTGACTATGTGGTTAATCAGGTTGCCAAAGATTTGAAATCACAGCGTACCAACTTGGTGGGGGTCATAGTGCCGCGTGTTTCTTCACATGCTACGGCTCAGGGTGTGGATGGTTTAACACAAATCATTGAAGATGCTGGAAAACACGTATTACTCGCCAATACCCATCAATTGCATCAAAAAGAATTGGATTACATCCAAATTTTTAATCAAAAGCGGGTAGAAGGCATCATCTTTTACGCGACCCACTTAGATAAGCATTTGGTGCAAGCCATTCAAGGATCGGCAGTCCCGGTGGTCTTGGTGGGACAAGATGGTTCCATGTATGACATTCCAAGTGTGGTGCATGATGATGTGCGTGTGGGATTTGAAGCGGGTAATCGGTTAGTGCAGGCAGGCTGCAAACATATTGGTTTCATTGGTGTACAGAGTGATGATATCGCCGTGGATACATTACGTTCTGATGGTTTGCGCCAAGCGCTAAATATGCAAAATCAAAGGCTCGAATTCCATGAGCGCGGGGATTTTTCGTTAGAGTCCGGCTATCGCTTGGCCAAGGAAATTGCGACGGCTTATCCCAATATGGATGGCTTATTCTGCGCGACTGACCGGTTAGCTGTCGGGGCTATCAAAGGACTACTTGAAATGGGCGTGGCAGTGGGCGATACCGTGAAGGTACTGGGTGTGGGGAACGATGAGCTAGGTCATGTGAGTACACCGAGTCTTTCAACCTTCCGTTATTTGTTTGAGAAAGCAGGTGAGAATGCCGCGAAAATGTTGTTATCGCGGATTGAAGGCCAAGGTCAAGAAATGAGTAAAGTCGTGCTTACGTTTGAGCGTATTACTCGGCAAACCTGTGAGTGAGCCGCTTAGCGTAGAGAGACAATTATGAGCGTTCACTCACAGACAATTCATCGAAACTCAAAGATTGATCATAAAAACTTGCTATCAAACTCGGTGTTTTATATTTTGAGAACGTTCCCGAAATATTAGGTAAGACTATGTCTCTTGATTTACTGATTGAATTAGCTGGTGGCATCGATAACGTACGACGTATTTTATCCCCCTCTGAGTTTGTGATTGTTGCGGTGCACAATAACGAATGTTGTCACCCGTTACCCGATGGCGTCACGAGCACGTTGGTACTGGGAGAGTGGCAGCTGAGCATGTCTCGTGGTGATATCGGTGATGACGAACTACGTCAGGTTGGGGAAAAACTGGCGAAGCAGCAGCGTAGTCGTGCGCAGCCATATCAAACTCCAACGTACTCACCTTATCGCCCCCAGTGGCATATTTCGCCACCTCAAGGGTTATTGAATGACCCGAACGGTTTTATTTATCACCAAGGTGAATATCACTTGTTTTATCAGTGGTACCCTTATGCGTGTGAGCATAAAGATAAATATTGGGTGCATTTAACGAGTACAGATTTAGTCAATTGGAATTACCAATCATTGGCGTTAACCCCATCGGATTGGTTTGATAGCCATGGTGCCTTTTCTGGCCATGCGGTGTCACAAGATGATGGTTTATATTTATTTTATACTGGCAATGTACGTATTGGTGAGCAGCGCCACCGTCAGACCACCCAATGTTTAGCGTATTCGCAGGATGGTCGTTCCTTCAAAAAGTGTGGCCCTGTGATTCGTCACTTGCCAGCAGGGGTAACTGAACACATCCGCGATCCTAAAGTGTTCTTTGCGAATGGCGAATGGGTCATGTTGCTGGGAGCACAAACTACTGAGCTGACCGGCCGTTTAGCGGTATACCGTTCTACGAATTTAACTGATTGGCAGTTTGATGGTTTATACGGTGAGGAAATCGCGCAAGGCTATATGTGGGAATGTCCCGATACGTTTATCCTGAACGAGCAGCGCTTTTTCGTCTTTGGTCCGCAAGGGATTAAAGATGATAACCCCCACCATACCATTGGACATCAAAATCGTATTTACCGTATGTCACTTGATGACACTAATCATCCAACATTACATGAAGGCTGGCAATTGGACGCAGGGTTTGATTTCTATGCGCCGCAAACGACGCAAACGCCCGATGGACGTCGTGTGATGATTGGTTGGATGGGGTTACCTGATGAAGTTCAACACCCAAGCTGCGATCAACAATGGCTACATCAACTCACTACGTTGCGAGAAATTCATTGGCAAGATGGGCAGCTTAAGCAATATCCAGCGCAAGAGCTCCAACAGTTGCGTCAAGCGCCTCACCAGCTGGTACTTAGTGCTCAATGTGTAGATGCGCAGAGCGCCTCGTACGAGTTGCACCTCGAACTAGAGTGGGGGCAAGAGTTGCGTTTAATGGCGGGGTCAGAGCACTATGTTAGTATCATCGCTGATCGTGAGCGAGGCGTGCTGCGTCTTGACCGTCAACACACTCAAATTCGTCAAGGTGACGTAATTCGCGAGTTAGTTTTAGATTCTGCGCGCATCGCATTAGTCATTTTTGTTGACCACTCATCGCTAGAAATCTTTATTAATCGTGGAGATAAAGTGATGACAACGCGAGCATTTGTCCCAAGTGATGCCACAAATATTCACTTACTGGGCGGTAAGGCACAAGCAACGCTATATCCTTTGCGCGCGGCGAGTGCGCCTTTTAGCGGGTAGCCCATAACAATTGAATAAAAAACGCAGCTTTGGCTGCGTTTTTTATTGCTTGTGTATGGGAAAGAGCGCAGGCCAATCGGCGTGGATTGATATCAGAAAAAGCGCCATGAAATATGATGTGAGTGCGCTACGTCTGTCATGTCAAAACACGCAGGTAAGAGTAGGGATAAAAAAACCCGGATTGCTCCGGGTTAGCTTGTGTATCGATACTATTTTGATTTAGAACCACGTTTCCATTTGCAGTGCGAATAGAGTTTCACCACCGTTACCCATGGTAGCCGGTTTGGGGTCGGTTTGTGTGCTAATCGCGTAGTTATCTAAATCACTGCTCCAATCCACGTAGCTAACTGCGAAGCGCAGTTCAGGACGGTCAAAGAAGCCAGCCGCGGTAGAGAGTTTTAAGGTTGGTGCTATGGTCGCTTTGTAATAGCTACCTGTTGCTGAGGTTTGAGAGTTGTCGAGATCCATGTATTGGTATGAACCTTCATAGACCATCTCAAAGTTTTCTGTGAACGCTTGTGAGAGGCGAACGTTCGCCGTTGCCCATTTGTATTTATCATGATTGAGAATTCGATCTTTGCTGTATTCCGCCATAAAGGCAGGCGCAATGCTCCATGTCTCATTGATATCTGTCGTACCAAATGAGAACAGGCGTACCGCTTTAGCATCATCGTTTAAGTTACCATCGGAACCAATCGATTTCAGTTCAGCACCTAAGCCAGATCCGATTAACATCCCCGTTTTTGACATGCCAGGGTTAATGCCATAAAAGCTATTGGCGTGATAAGCGAATAACGCATGCAGACCATGGTTGGCGCGTTTTGATGCTGGTGCTTTGGCGGTTACGCGGTCATTGTCTTTTGAATCCATGGCGCTAAACATCACCTGCCATTGGCCAATATGGTTATTCATGGTCGCGATGTAGTTTTCAATATCCGTTCCAGCGCTTTCAACCGAGCCAAAATCACGGCCATAGATTGAGAAGTTGGCTTTCCAATCATCGCTAAGTTGCACATCGTAAACACCCGCACCTGTACCCGCTAAGAAGACAACGTCCGAATCCATAAAGTGAATATCAAAATTGTCACGGTCAAAACGTTTCCCAGCCCAAACGGTCGCATTAGCAAACGCACCACTAAAAGTCGGCAGTCCAGTTAGCTCAGAATACACTTGGCGAACATTTAAGTCGCTTTCTTCAGCCGTCCAATCATTACTCGTTTCGACACCGTCTGCCAGCATCAAGTGAAAGCGTGCGTTCGCGCCGTTATCTAACTGGCGATTATGAATAAAGTTAGCTTCTAAGTAATTAGTATCTTCTAGACCTAAACGGCCGACCGGAGCGCCTATTGCTCCCGCTGCGGTCATGTAAGGGCCAGTTCCTGTGGCGCCTTGGTGATCTTCGTTAACCAGCAAACCTGAGCGAGCATATCCTTTAAATTCAAATAATGGGTTATTGTCTGCTTGTTCTTGTTCTTGCGCCACTTGCTTGGCTTGCTCTTGTTGTGCTTGTTCATTGTGTTCTAGGCGTGCCTGAAGATCGTTAATACGTTGCTCAAGATCGGCCATTGTAGGGGCTGCCCACGCTGAAGATACAGGAAGTAGTGCGGCGATGGCGAAAGTCAGTGCTTTTATTTTCATTATTAAAACTCCGATAGGGCTGAATTATTATTGGGTTGTCTGCAAACGTTCCCAATTAAATATGCAACAATGTCGGTAAGCCTCTCTAGTTAGAGAGAATAATTGACGCTATTTATGCGCTTTAAGGGCGATTAGCGTGCTTTGTGTGGATAGGACTATACGCTAACCAATAGGGAACGTTCCCTAAAAATCATTAAAAGTTGTACTTCAATCACGTTATCGATTGAGCTTTGTGAAGTGATTCATAAATTGACGTTTCTATTGAAATAGAAAGCTGAATTTGTGAAGGGAAGTATTGATCAAGAGAAGCGTGTTGAATTCTCTTGATCAATCAATAATGCTATTTATCTGAGATAGGTTGCTAGTTGCTGTTGATTGGGCAAGGCGGTCATTGCCCCTTTTGCTGTTGTTGCGAGGGCGCCACAGGTATTGGCGATGCCTACCGCTTCTTTAATCACGTCTATTGTGTTCCAATCATCATAACTGGAGAGTCCACTTAATAATCCACCAACGAAAGCATCACCAGCTCCCGTCGTATCGACAGGGGAGATAGCAGTACCTGAAATCATATAGTGTTGCTGTTGATGAACAACTAAAGCGCCTTTAGCGCCTTGAGTGACAATCACGACAGGAATGTGATAGTGCTTGAGTGCGTTTAGGCCTTGCTCGAGACTATCCGTTTCGGTTAAGAAAGTGAGTTCTTCTTCAGAAAACTTGACGACGTCGGCTATAGCGACGGCCTTCATGACAGTAGGGATGAGCTCGTCTGGTTTTTCCCAGACTTCTTCACGTAAATTAGGGTCAAAGCTTATGTACCCATTTGCTTGTTTCATTGCATGCATTGATTGTAATGTCGCGGTGCGGCTTGGCTCATTAGCAAGTGCAATAGAGCACACATGTAACCATTGGTTGGCAGCAAATGTGGGAATATCATCCGCGGTCATGAATTGGTCGGCGCTAGGTTTCACCATAAAAGTAAAGCTGCGTTCACCGTCGTCCGCTAAATCGACGACTACCGTTGAAGTGCGGTGAATGCTGTCAGAGATGAGATACTCACAATTGACTTGTTCTTGTAGCAATGTCGTACGTAGAAAATCGCCAAAAGGGTCTTGGCCGATACGTCCGAAAAATGCAGTATTGCCACCTAAACGAGCCACGCCAACGGCGACATTTGCGGGCGCGCCTCCGGGGCATTTTAAATAGCGCTGCGCATCATCAGGAATTAGGTCAACAACGGCATCACCCGTTACCCAGACTCGGTTCATTTTGTGCTCCTCATTTTTGTATGGCTGCAAACGTGCGAAAACGCCGTTATTATCGTGCTTTGGTCACGTTCCCATTGTTAGCGATTATATCGTTAATAACAGTAATAATCGGCAGTAAGCGATAAACCTTTGAACAAGCTCACATCAAATTAAGCAGGGTAATGCGTGTAGGTAAAGCACTTAAGCATATGACTAATAGTGTCAGCTCATTTAACCTTGCTTTAACATTCTTGGAACAATCTTTTTCAGCTTTTTATACAATTTTTATGCATTAAGTTTGAATAGGAAGTTATGTTTAGCCCTTCTACAGCCCTGTTAGCGAAAAATGAGTCTAATTGTTCGTGTTATTTTTAGGCACTTTGCGTGAATGCTGTACGGAATTGACAAAAAAATGATGTTATTAGCAAAAAATTTTACAATCTATTAGACGTATTCAAACCCAAGTGATAAATTCCTTGCCGATTTATTAAACGGTATATGATGTACTTGATTTAATAACGCGACACATTGTTTGTCTTGCTTCGGTGATTAGCTTGAACACTTCTCGGTGATTCAAATAGTTACATAATTAATAGTGTAACTTATGAAAATGTCGTTTATGTAACAAACCATTTTTATATAGCAAATCCCATCAATGATTGATAATGTGTGCCCCTCTCCGTAAGGGTAAAAGTGTTGATGATCTGTAAATTCAGCCTTTTACATTTGCCGTTCAACAAACTTTACGGGGAAGTCATGGATGCAGAATAAAAACTTGGAGTTTATGCATGTATAAAAATAAAATTACTCAAGCCCTAATCTTGAGTGCTGGCCTAGCAATGGCCACATCTTCTTTCTCTTCTTTTGCCGCTCATGTTCCAGATGGTACTAAATTGGCGAAAACACAAGAACTCGTTCGTGGTAACGGTTCTGAAGTGGCCACTATCGATCCAGCAAAAATCGAAGGTACACCTGGCTCTGCAGTTGCTCGCGATCTTTACGAAGGTCTAGTAAACGAAGATGACTACGGTAAAATTATCCCGGGTGTTGCAAAAACTTGGGAAACTAAAGATAACAAAACGTTTATCTTCCACCTGCGCCACGATGCGAAATGGTCGAACGGTGACCCGGTTACAGCTCAAGACTTTGTCTATTCATGGAAACGTGCTGTCGATCCTGCAACGGCTTCTCCATACTCTTGGTACCTAGAAATGACGACGATGCAAAATGCAGCGGCGATCATTGCTGGTAAAAAAGATAAGTCGACACTCGGTGTTAAAGCACTCGATGATTACACCTTGCAAGTTCAGCTAGATACGCCAGTTCCATACTTTGTTAAAATGATGGCACATACCACTATGATGCCTGTTAACAAGAAAGTCGTGGAAAAATGGGGTAACGATTGGACCAAGCCTGAGCACTTTGTGGGTAACGGCGCGTTTAAACTTGATAAATGGATTATCAATGAACGTATGGTGATGGTTCGTAACAAAGAATACTGGGACAATGCACATACGGTACTCAATAAAGTGACGTACCTACCAATTGAAAACCAGAATGCTGAAATGAACCGCTTCTTGTCTGGTGAGCTTGACTTTACTGATGATGTGCCACTAGAACAGTACCGTCGTTTGAAAAAACAGCATCCTAAAGAGCTCAAAACGGTCGGTAACCTAGCAACGTATTTCTACGGTTTCAATAATAAGCGTAAGCCATTTAACGACGTTCGTGTTCGCCGCGCATTGTCTTATGCAATCAACCGCGACATTATTGCGAAAGCGATTTTAGGCCAAGGCCAAAAACCGGCTTACACATTGACGCCTGAAATTACTGCTGGATTCCATCCAACGATGCCTGCTTACGCAAAATGGACGCAAAAAGAGCGCGTCGCAAAAGCCAAAGAGCTACTGAAAGAAGCAGGTTATGATAAGTCACATCCACTTAAATTCACTCTGCTTTATAACACCAACGAAAACCACAAGAAAATTGCTACTGCGATTCAGTCAATGTGGAAAAAAGAGTTAGGTGTCACGGTTGAGCTTGAAAACCAAGAGTGGAAAACCTTCCTAGATACACGTCGTGACGGTAACTATGATGTGACTCGTGCCGGTTGGAATGGTGATTATAACGAAGCATCTACCTTCCTATCTTTGATGCAATCGAATAACGCATCAAACGATCAAGGTTACAATAGCAAAGAGTACGATGGCGTGATGGCGAAAGCGATGAAATCAACGTCTGAAGCTGAGCGCACTAAGCTATACGCTAAAGCAGAGAAAATTCTTGCTCGCGATATGCCGGTTGCGCCTATCTATCAGTACGTGAAAACTCGTTTGGTTTCTACTCAAGTAGGTGGTTACCCAATGCACAACGCTGGCGATAACTTGTACTCAAAAGATATGTACATCAAAGCAAAATAATAGTTCGTTAGCGCTACTACGATACGACTCTGCATGCGTTTTGGCATGCAGGTCTTTTCTATTTTTTAATGTTACAGACTGTAAGAGTGAGTTTATGCTTAAATTCATTATCAAAAGGATTTTGGAAGCGATTCCAACCATGTTGGTGCTGATCACGATTTCCTTTTTTCTAATGCGCTTCGCCCCGGGTAACCCGTTCTCTACCGAACGTGCACTGCCACCACAGGTAATGGCGAATATTAATGCCAAATATGGTTTAGATAAGCCAGTATCTGAGCAATACTTTACCTACTTGGGCAATATTATTACTAAGGGAGACTTTGGTCCTTCCTTTAAATACAAAAACTATTCAGTGAATGAGCTGATGAGCAGTGCATTACCTGTTTCTGCTAAAGTCGGTTTTGTTGCATTTATCTTTACGGTTATCTTTGGTGTCGGCATCGGCACGATTGCGGCCTTGAGACAAAACACATGGATAGACTACTCGATTATGTCACTTGCCATGATAGGCGTAGTGCTGCCTTCGTTTGTATTAGCCCCCATTTTGATCTATGTGTTCTCAATTAATTTAGACTGGTTCCCCGCGGGCGGCTGGTTCGGCGGTCAATTGAAATACCTGGCTCTGCCTGTTTTAGCAATGTCAATGATGTACATTGCGACATTTGCTCGTGTGACACGTGGCTCTATGATCGAAACGCTTAACAGTAACTTCATTCGTACCGCACGTTCAAAAGGCTTAAATTACGGTTATATCGTTATTAAGCATGCGCTGCGTCCTGCCATGCTGCCTGTTGTCTCTTACATGGGGCCAGCTTTCGTTGGGATCATCACAGGCTCTGTGGTTGTTGAAACCATTTTCGGCCTACCGGGTATTGGTAAACTGTTCGTTAATGCGGCATTTAACCGAGACTACTCGTTAGTAATGGGTGTGACCATCTTGATTGGTTTCCTCTTCATTCTATTTAATGCCATCGTCGATATATTACTGGCGTACATTGATCCGAAAATTCGTTACTAAGAGAGTCGAGAGCTATGTTAACTAAAAAAGAAAACTTGGACGCGATCGAAAAATTCTCTGAGAATTTAGAAATCGAAGGTCGCAGTTTATGGCAGGATGCGCGTACGCGTTTTATGCGCAACAAGGCGGCGATGGTCAGCCTATGCATTCTTGTCTTGATTACGTTATCGGTTATTTTCATTCCGATGGTATCTGAATATACCTTCGATGATACTGACTGGTATGCAATGCACGCCGCACCTTCAATGGCGCATTTATTTGGTACCGATGCGTTAGGACGTGATTTGTTTGTGCGTACCTTAGTCGGTGGCCGAATTTCATTAATGGTCGGCATTCTTGGCGCATCCGTTGCGGTAACCATCGGAACATTGTATGGCGCGGCATCCGGCTTTATTGGTGGCCGAGTTGACCGTCTAATGATGCGTCTTTTAGAAGTATTAAACTCCATTCCTTTCATGTTTCTTGTGATTGTATTGGTCACCTTTTTTGGGCGTGAAATTTACCTTATTTTCGTTGCTATCGGTGCAATAGCATGGCTGGACATGGCGCGTATTGTCCGTGGTCAAACTCTAAGCTTGCGTAGTAAAGAGTTCATTGAGGCCGCTCATGTATGTGGTGTCAGTAAGTGGAAAATCATCACTCGCCATATTGTACCTAACGTACTCGGTATCGTGGCAGTCTATTCAACGCTACTGATCCCAAGTATGATTCTAACCGAGTCATTCTTATCGTTCCTTGGTCTTGGTGTGCAAGAACCAATGACTAGCTGGGGAGCTTTGCTACAAGAAGGGGCTGGGACAATGGAAGTTGCTATTTGGCAATTGATTTTCCCTGCTATTTTCATGGTAGCCACGCTGTTCTGCTTTAATTATGTCGGTGACGGTCTGCGTGATGCGCTCGATCCAAAAGACAGATAACGACACAAGCAACGATTAAGGAAACGATAATGAGTTTATTAAACGTACAAGATCTGCGTGTCGAATTTACCACTCAAGATGGTAATGTTACCGCAGTTAACGATTTGAACTTCTCGCTGGAGCGTGGAGAGACATTAGGTATCGTCGGTGAGTCAGGATCAGGTAAATCTCAAACTGTCTTTGCACTAATGGGCCTACTGGCCAAAAACGGTATTATTTCGGGCAGCGCCCAATTTGAAGGTCAAGAAATTCTGAACTTGCCTGAAGCGAAAATTAATAACATTCGCTCACAGCAAATTTCGATGATTTTCCAAGATCCTATGACCTCACTCAACCCTTACATGAAGGTGAGTGCGCAGCTTATGGAAGTACTCATGATCCATAAAGGCATGAGTAAGCAAGCCGCGTTTGAAGAATCAGTACGCATGTTAGAAGCGGTAAAAATACCGGAAGCGCGTAAGCGTATTCACATGTATCCGCATGAATTTTCAGGCGGTATGCGTCAGCGTGTCATGATTGCGATGGCGCTGTTATGTAATCCAAAACTATTGATTGCCGATGAACCGACAACCGCATTAGATGTGACGGTACAAGCACAGATTATGGACTTATTGAATGAGCTAAAAAGCGAGTTCAATACTGCCATCATCATGATTACCCATGACTTGGGTGTGGTTGCTGGCTCTTGTGATAAAGTATTGGTGATGTACGCAGGCCGTACGATGGAATATGGCAAAGTTGATGAAATCTATTATCAGCCAGCACACCCATATACAGAAGGGCTGCTTAAAGCGATTCCTCGTCTTGATACGGAAGGTGAAATATTACCAACGATTCCAGGTAATCCACCTAATTTACTCAGTCTGCCTCAAGGCTGTCCTTACCAAGACCGTTGCCACCGTGTAATGGACCGTTGTAAGCGTGAAGCACCGATTTTAACGTCATTTGGTGATGGCCGTCAGCGTGCGTGTTTTTCTGATATGGAGACGTGGAACCAATGAGCGATCAAAAAGTCATTCTAGATATTAAAGACTTAAAGGTTCACTTTAGTATTGCAGCAAAATCCGCTTGGCCTTGGAGCAAACCATCGCAACTTAAAGCCGTAGATGGCGTAAATGCACGCCTATACGAAGGGGAAACCTTAGGAGTTGTGGGTGAATCCGGTTGTGGTAAATCAACGTTTGCCCGTGCGATCATTGGCTTAGTGGAAGCGACAGAAGGTGAAGTTGTATGGCTCGGTCAAGATTTGACGCGCATGAAAGATGCGCAGCGCCGTAACACTCGCAAAGACATTCAAATGATCTTCCAAGATCCGTTGGCGTCTCTCAACCCTCGTATGACGGTTGGTGATATCATTGCTGAACCATTGAAGACATTCTATCCAGAGCTTTCAAAAGAGGAAGTGAAGCAACGCGTTAAACAGATGATGGATCGCGTTGGTTTGTTACCGAACGTGATTAACCGTTACCCTCACGAATTTTCTGGCGGTCAATGTCAGCGTATTGGTATTGCTCGCGCTCTGATTCTTCGTCCGAAAATGATCATCTGTGATGAGCCTGTATCGGCACTGGATGTGTCGATTCAAGCGCAAGTTGTAAACTTGCTCAAAGAGATTCAAAAAGAGCTTGGCTTGAGCTTAGTGTTTATTGCCCACGACTTATCGGTGGTTAAGCATATTTCCGATCGCGTTATGGTGATGTATTTGGGTCATGCCGTTGAATTAGGCACCTCGGAGAAGCTATTTAGCAATCCACTACACCCATATACAAAAGCGCTAATGTCAGCCGTGCCGATCCCGGATCCGGAATTAGAACGTGCGAAAAAGATAGATATGTTGGAAGGGGATTTGCCATCGCCGATCAATCCACCATCAGGTTGTGTATTCCGTACTCGTTGCCCAATTGCGACAGCAGAATGTGCGCAAACTAAACCTACTATCAAAGGTAGCGATACGCATAGCGTCTCTTGCTTGCATGTTGAAGCCTAAACTAGTTTGGTGAATGATATTAAGCGTGGCTCTTTGGAGACACGCTTTTTTTATATTCGAAATTTTTGAATGACTAAGCCAATTTGTAACGGTTAAGCCTATTAATTACTGCTTTATACTAGTGAACATTACATTTGATAAACACAGCATGAGGCACATATGGGTAAACTAATTGAAGGTGTTTGGCACGACCAATGGTATGACACGAAAAAGAGCAAGGGTCGCTTCCAACGCGAAGATGCAGGCTTTCGCCATCACATTAGTAATGAAGCGAACGCACAGTTTCCCGCTGAATCTGGGCGTTATCATTTATACGTCTCGTTAGCGTGTCCGTGGGCTCACCGTGCGCTTGTGATGCGAGAGCTCAAAGGTCTTAGCGAACATATCGGCGTAACGGTCGTGTGTCCAGATATGTTACAGCATGGTTGGGAGTTTGGGATTCCAGAACCATTATATGGTCTGACTAAGTTGCATCAACTTTACACCAAAACAAAACCTGATTACTCGGGGCGAGTCACGGTACCAGTCTTATGGGATAAGCAAACTGAAACCATTGTTAGCAATGAATCTGCTGAAATTATTCGCATGTTGAATACCGCATTTAATGATATTACCGGTAATGATGACGATTTTTATCCCGAGCACTTACGAGATCAGATAGATGAATGGAATGCGTTTATTTATCCGAATGTCAATAATGGTGTCTATCGCTGTGGTTTCGCGACAACACAAGAAGCCTATGAAGATGCCTATGACGATTTATTTGCTGCGCTCGATAAACTTGAAAAGCACTTATCAACTCATCGTTATTTAGTCGGTGAACAAATAACAGAAGCCGATTGGCGGTTATTTACGACATTAATTCGTTTTGATGCCGTGTACTTTGGTCACTTTAAATGTAATAAACGTCGTATTCATGATTACGACAACTTACGTGAATACACCAAAGAATTATATCAATATAGCAACGTAGCGAAGACGACGGACTTTTATCATATTAAACGTCATTATTACTTTAGCCATACGATGATTAATCCAACGCAAGTTGTTCCGAAAGGGCCACAATTGGATTTAGAAACGCCACACCAGCGCGCTGAGCAGGTTAAGCGCTAAAAGGTGGCCGTGTGTCGATATCACGCTATCGACATTTAGAGTAAAAACCTAATAATTAATATGTTGTCAATACATAAAGACGCTTGACGTGAACTGTGCCATAATAATAATGCTTGTGCATGGCGTAACGCTAAGTGGTTCATAAGCTGGGATTTTTACCCAAAAGATCCCAGCGGTTTCGCGAACAAACATGGAGTATGCGCATTCCCCTCGGTAGTCACGTATTTTTATGTGGCTATTTTTAATGACAGATACATGATTCGGTTTTCGGGTATCTGTTGAATATCTGATAGGTGGTCTATGTTTTTTAAGCGTACTCAAAAGAAAAATCCTCAAGCAGAGGTTTACTCTGACTACATTTATTCGTCGTTGAAAAGCTATGTTGCATGGATAGAGTTTGAGCTGGATGGTTCTGTCAAAGACGTTAATGACTTGTTTCTGAATATTCTGGGATATCAACGTGAGGAAGTGCTTCATCAGCATCATCAGTTGTTCTGTTTAACCAGTGAAGTTAAGTCTCCAAATTATCAAGAGTTTTGGAATCGTTTGCGGGCGGGTGAGCCACAAAAAGATATTTTTACACGCATAGCGAAAGATGGCAGCAAAGTCATTTTAGATGCCACGTATTTCCCTATCATCAATGATAAGTCAGAGGTGGTTGCGGTCGGTAAACTCGCGACAGATATTTCGATACTATTCAATGAACAACAACAAAAAGAATCGGTGTTAAATGCATTAGATCGTTCGATGTCATGTATTGAGTTTGATACGCAGGGAAACATCATAGATGCCAACGAAAATTTCTTAACAACATTAGGTTATAACGCAAGAGAGGTGATTGGTAAGCATCATCGCATATTTTGTGATGGTAATTTCTATGCTGAAAATCCTAATTTCTGGGAATCGCTTGCCCAAGGAAAGTTTCAATCTGGTCAGTTTTTACGTAAGAGTAAAACTGGGCAAGATGTTTGGATTGAGGCGACGTATAACCCGATTTTTGATATGAGTGGTAAAGTCGTAAAAGTGGTGAAGTTTGCGAGTGACATTAGTATCAGCGTAGAAAAAAATCTGGCGACAGCGCGCGCCTCTGAAGTGGCTTACAATACCTCACGTGAAACGGCGAAAGTGGCTCAAGATGGTTCAACACTACTCAGTGATGCAGTGGTGATCTCGCAGAATATTTCAACCCAAGTCGAAAATACCATGGGTAAAGTGAACGTATTGAATGAAAGCTCGACGAATATTGAAGCGATGGTGGCAACTATCCGTGGTATTGCTGATCAAACGAATTTATTGGCGTTAAATGCGGCCATAGAAGCAGCACGAGCAGGTGAGTATGGTCGTGGTTTTGCGGTTGTGGCAGATGAAGTCAGACAATTGGCTTCTCGTACGAGTGGCTCAACATCACAAATCGAAGAGGTAGTGAATAAAAATCGAGCGCAGCTTAAAGACGTCACGGATACCATGGAAAATGTGTGTGATACTGCGGAGCAAGGTCGAGATAAAATAACGCAAGTCTCACAAGTGATGGAAGACATTTATCGCGGTGCAGAAAATGTCTCGAATACGGTCGCTAGTCTCAACAGCATTCACTAAATGGGTCTTGTTTTTGGCATCGCTTACAAGCGAATGATTGGTTATCAATACGGATAAAAAAAAGCCCTCGAAAGAGGGCTTTTTGTGTCAGATACTAAGCGAATACTATTGCTGCTGAGTCGCCTGAATGGCGGTAAGAGCGATAGTGTAAACGATATCGTCAACTAAGGCGCCGCGAGACAAGTCATTCACTGGTTTACGCATACCTTGCAACATTGGACCAATCGAAACAAGATCGGCAGAACGTTGTACCGCTTTGTATGTGGTATTACCCGTGTTGAGATCTGGGAATACGAAGACGGTCGCTTTACCGGCAACGGGAGAATTTGGCGCTTTTGATGCCGCCACGTTTTCCATGATAGCCGCGTCGTACTGGAGAGGACCGTCAATGACTAGATCAGGACGTTTCTCTTTAGCCAATTCAGTTGCTTCACGTACTTTATCGACATCAGCACCTTTACCAGATGTGCCGGTAGAGTAAGAGATCATTGCAACACGTGGGTCAATACCAAATGCGGTTGCAGAATCAGCCGATTGAATAGCAATTTCTGCTAGCTGTTCAGCGGTCGGATCTGGGTTGATCGCACAGTCACCGTATACCAATACTTGATCAGGCAAAAGCATGAAGAAGATTGAGGAAACGATAGACGCGTTTGGTGCCGTTTTGATGATTTGGAATGGCGGTACAATGGTGTTGGCTGTGGTATGAACCGCACCAGAGACAAGGCCATCAACTTCGCCTGCTTCGAGCATCATCGTGCCTAGGAAAACTGAGTCTTCTAGTTTTTCACGCGCGACAACTTCGGTCATGCCTTTTTTCGAGCGCAATTCCACTAAACGTGCCACGTAATTTTCACGTACTGCATTTGCGTCGATGATATCAACACCAGCGCCTAGCTGTACGCCTTGCTGAGCGGCAACGCGCTTGATTTCTTCAGGGTTACCAAGCAGTACACAGTTTGCAATACCACGTTCAGCACACAGCGCTGCGGCTTTAACAGTACGCGGTTCATCACCTTCCGGTAATACAATACGTTTGCCTGCTTTACGAGCAAATTCTGTTAACTGGTAACGGAATGCTGGTGGACTTAGGCGACGAATGCCTTGTGTTCCTTCGGCAAGCGAATCAATCCATGGGCCATCGATATGACCGGCAACGTGATCGCTAACGTGCTCTGCACGTTCTTTATCATCGGCAGGAACTTCGAGGCTGAAACTTTGCAAGTTAAGCGAAGTTTGCCATGTGTTGCCTTGCGCTTTGAAAACCGGTAGGCCAGAGTCAAATGCAGGCTTACAAAGATCGACAATCTCGGCTGGCATGTCGTAACCGCCAGTCAGAAGAATGGCACCGATCTCGACGCCGTTCATCGCTGCTAGAGCCGCAGCAACAATAACGTCAGGACGATCGGCTGATGTCACAAGCAGTGAGCCGGGTTTGAAGTGTTCAATCATGTTGGGAATTGAACGAGCACAGAATGTGATGCTTTTAATACGACGAGATTGAATTTCGCCTTTATTGATCACTTCAGCGTTTAGATGCTTGGCCATATCGACAGCGCGTGTTGCGATTAAGTCAAGATTCCAAGGTACACACCCCAATACACGGATTGGACTGGTGTTGAAAATTTCCATCACCTCTAGGTTCGCTTGCTTAGCGGCGTCACTACCGTCAAACATTTCAGAAAGATCTGGGCGAGTACGACCTGCTTCATCGACAGGCGCGTTCAGCTTGTTGATGATAACGCCTTTGATGTTCTTGTTTTTGGTCCCACCAAAGTGAGAACACGCCACTTCAATGCGCTCTTTTAATTGCGATGGATTATCCAAACCAGGACTTGCGACGAAGACAATTTCTGCACCGAGTGTTGCCGCGATGTCCGCGTTCACTTGGTTAGCAAATGGATGCTTACGCGTCGGAACTAAACCTTCAATCAAAGTGACATCAGTGGTGTTCACTTGATTATAACGTTCAACAATTGTTTCCAGCAGTACATCTGATTGTTCATTACCTAGCCAGTTTTCAGCAACCGACATCGCGATAGGTTCGGCGGTTTTGATATCTTGACCGACGATAGTGGAGGTCAGATCTGGCCCATCGCCACCTTGACGAGGTTGAGAAATTGGCTTGTAGAACGAAACGCTCACGCCTTTACGCTCAGCGGCACGCAGTGTACCCATGCTGATGCTGGTAAGGCCGACGCCTGAGCTAATAGGGATTAGCATAATAGTGCGGGACATTGATTCAATACCTCTAGCTGTCGATACAATCTAACTCATGATTAGATTGAATGAGTAAAGCCTAACTTCTTATTCCTTGGGAATAGGAGTTAAGCCCCAATAAAACACTGGCTAACATAATGTTAGCCAGTAGAGTCTTTAGATACCGGCCAGACGGGCGGTATCTTCAGCAATGACAAGCTCTTCGTTAGTTGAGATAACCATTGCAGGAACACGGCTTGATTCTTTAGTGATCACACCTTCGCCGCCAAAGCGAGCCTTAAGGTTGGCTTGACCATCAAGATCAATACCTAGAATCGCTAAACGGTTAAGTACCATCTCACGGATAGGTGCTGAGTTTTCACCGATACCGCCAGTGAAGACGATGGCATCGAGACGACCATCTAATGTTGCAGTGTAACCGGCAACATATTTTGCTAGGCGGTGACAGAACACGTCCATCGCACGTGTTGCTTCTTCTTTTTGACCATAGTTATCTTCAACGAAACGACAATCAGAAGAAATTTCGGTTAGACCTTGTAGACCTGATTCTTTAGTCAACATTTTGTTAATGTCAGCCACAGAGTAACCTAGAGCGTCATGCAGGTGGAAAATGATCGCAGGATCGATATCACCACAACGTGTACCCATGACTAGACCTTCTAATGGGGTTAGGCCCATTGAAGTATCTACTGATTTGCCGTTTTTAATCGCACAAACAGAAGCACCGTTACCTAAGTGACAGTTAATGATATTCAATTCATCAGCTGGCTTGTTAAGACGTTCTGCTGCTTCACGAGCAATAAATAGGTGAGAGGTACCGTGCATGCCGTAACGACGAATCGCATGATCTTTGTATAGGCTGTATGGCAGAGCGTATAGGTACGCTTCTTCTGGCATTGTTTGGTGGAACGCGGTATCAAATACGGCAACATTTTTAAGTTCTGGGAATGCTTTTTTCGCCGCTTTAATGCCAATGATATGAGCAGGGTTGTGAAGTGGTGCAAATGTTGCACTGTCTTCAATACCAGCAATGACACTATCATCGATCAATGCTGACTTAGTGAACTTCTCTCCACCGTGAACAACGCGGTGACCAACAGCTTTTAGCTGTTCTGCCAATTCTGGCTTAGAAGCAAGAATAGTTTCTTCGATAAAGTTTAATGCTTCATCGTGCGCGGCACCATCACCTAGTTGCGCTTCGTGCTTACCATCAAGTTTCCACTTGATACGAGCATCAGAAAGGTGCAAGCACTCGGCAAGACCTGTGAGATGCTCTTCGCCATTCGCAGCGTCAACGATCGCAAACTTAAGCGACGAACTACCACAGTTTAAAACTAAAACTAGCTTAGACATGAGTAACTACCTATACATTAATTAGGGGCAAAATTTTTCCAAAACCGATAGAAATCCACAAAGATTCGTACTAGTCTTGGTCAATAAATCAGTCCTTGTCCTCGATAAGTGACAAAGGCTTAAAAATGTCACCAAGTTCCGTGCTAATCTGCTTCTACACTGCCATACTATGAGTATGATGAAGTTCTATGAAGCATACGAGTCCGCAAAGGATAGTGACAGTGCGCTAATATAACAAAAATTTATTTGAAACGTTATTAGCTTTGGTCAATTTTTTATGTCGTTTGTTGAATCATTCAACTATTTTTTAGGAAATAGCGGCCAGAAGAGTGGGAAATGCGTATGAATAACCGAGTTGGCATCATGTATTGTTTGAAAGATGGCCAGAAATATATGGACGCGTGGCCAGTCCGTAAAGAACTCAATCCAATGTTTCCCGAGCAGCGTATCATTAAAGCGACGAAATTTGCGGTAAAAGTGATGCCTGCTGTAGCTGCAATCAGTGTGCTTACACAAATGGTCTTTCATAACCAAGCGGCGATGCCACAGGCAATTATCGTTGCTCTATTTGCGATGAGTTTGCCTATTCAAGGGATTTGGTGGCTAGGTCAGCGAGCGAATACTGATTTACCGCCGAGTTTGGCAACATGGTATCGAGAAATTCATCAAAAGATTCTCGATTCCGGGTTTGCTTTGGAGCCCGCGAAATCTAAACCGCGTTATAAAGAACTGGCGCAAGTATTAAACCGTGCGTTTCGTCAACTTGATGATTCCGTATTTGAGCGTTGGTTTTAGTGTCTTAAAATACCTTGCGTTAAAAATAATCGATATCCTATAACCTCTGGCGTTTCGGCGCGCAGAGGTTTTTATTGGGTTTTTTTGACTGCTTTACACATTTCTCTCTGTTTTCGTGTTGGTGACTTTCTTTTCTGTCCGGATGCGGTTAATAATTAAGTATCGCAGTGGATGCGACCCACAATTTGGTTAAAACGAAAGATAGGCTTTAATTCAAGGAGAGAATTATGCAAGCACGTCAATGGATAAGTGCGGCTATATTAGCTGGCATATCGTTAGCGGTTTCCCCCATCATCATGGCAAAGACTGTCACTGTTGCCGTGTCACAAATCGTTGAACATCCCGCCCTCGATGCAACGCGCAACGGATTACTCGATGGTTTGAAAGCCCAGGGTTACGAGCAGGGCAAAAACCTCAATTTCGAATATAAAACCGCTCAAGGCAATCCGGCAATAGCGGTGCAGATTGCCCGCCAATTTGTCGGTGAAAAGCCTGATGTATTGGTTGGCATTGCCACTCCTACAGCGCAAGCATTAGCGGCGATGACACGTAGCATACCGATTGTCTTTACGGCTGTTACTGATCCTGTTGGCGCTAAGCTTGTCAAAACATTGAACCATCCAGGTGCCAATATCACCGGCTTATCCGATTTATCCCCAGTTGCACAACATGTCGCATTAATTCAAGAAATGATGCCAAACGTAACATCCATCGGTGTGGTGTATAACCCAGGTGAAGCTAACTCAGTCAGTTTGATGCAGTTGTTGAAAGTATCTGCGGCTAAAGCCGGTATCAAAGTGGTGGAAGCCACAGCATTAAAAAGTGCTGATGTTCAATCCGCTACGCGAGCGATAGCTGGAAAATCTGACATCATATATGCCTTGATTGATAACACCGTTGCTAGCTCAATTGAAGGGATGGTGGTGGCCGCTAATCAAGCGAAAACGCCGGTTTTTGGCGCGGCCACATCGTATGTAGAGCGCGGTGCTATTGCCAGTTTAGGGTTTGACTACTACCAAATAGGCCAGCAAACGGCCGATTATGTCGCCGCGATTTTGCAAGGCAAATCGGCAGGAGATCTGGATGTTAAGGTTGCCACCGGCTCGGATTTGATCCTCAATCAAACCGTGGCAAAAAAATTGGGTTTTACCATACCGGCTGCGGTTTTAGCACGCGCGACCAAGGTGGAATAAGTATAAATCAGCCTAGTGTATGGGCGATTTAAAGCAGGAATGAGGAACGAATATGTCTGCTTTTGCATTTTTTGGTGCGCTGGAAATTGGGCTTATCTATGGATTAGTGGCTCTCGGCGTTTATTTAACCTTTCGCGTGTTGGATTTTCCTGATTTAAGTGTCGACGGCACCTTTCCCATGGGAGCGGCAGTCGCTGCGACAGCGATCATGGGGGGGATCAATCCTTGGGTAGCGACAGGTATGGCGATTGTGGTAAGCGCGGCGATGGGATGGGTGACGGCCTTTCTGACGGTACGCTGCGGAATATTGAACTTGTTGGCATCGATTCTCACCATGATCGCGGCATTTTCAATTAATATTCGCATTATGGGGCGTCCGAATATTGCCCTGTTAGGACAAGAGACCATTTTGACGCCTTTTGAGTCGTGGGGAGAAGCGCTATACATGCGTCCGCTTATCGTCGGAGTGTTGGTGTTACTATCGGCTTGGTTGGTCGTACGTTTACTCAATAGCGATTTTGGCCTCGGGATGCGGGCCACGGGCGTGAATGCACGTATGGTCGCCGCACAAGGAGCGAGCACAGGATTCTATACTTATTTTTGTCTGGCAATTTCTAACGGCTTTGTCGGGTTTGCTGGAGCGCTGTTTGCGCAGACCAACAGCTTTGCTGATGTGACTTCCGGCGTGGGGACGATTGTCGTTGGGCTCGCGGCGGTGATTCTTGGGCAAACCATTATTCCGGGTAAGAAAATCTGGGTGACGATTTTAGCAGTCGTGGTGGGCTCGATACTCTATCGTTTAGCGGTAGCGTTTGCGCTGAGCTCTGGTATGTTCGGTTTAGAGGCCTCGGATTTAAACTTGGTGACTGCGGTATTAGTTGCGCTAGCACTCATATTGCCGAAAATGAAGCGCCCCGGTCAACGCGCAACGGGTATGAAAGTATCGTCGCCGACAACGCATGTAAATCATCCGTCTAAACCACAAACCAAACCGTCATCAGGAGAGCCGTTATGATTCAACTCAATGATATTCACGTGACGTTTAACCCGGGGACAGTCTTGGAGAACCAGGCGTTACGCGGCGTAAATCTGACGGTAAAAGAGGGGCAGTTTTTAACCGTTATTGGTTCTAATGGGGCGGGGAAGTCAACTTTGTTAGGTGCCGTTACCGGGGAAACCGCTATTAGCCGAGGACAAGTGATGATTGGTGATACTGATGTAACGCGTCAGGCGGTGCATCAAAGAGCGAATTTGTGTGCGCGTGTCTTTCAAGACCCGCTCGCTGGTACATGCAGCTCGTTGACAATTGAAGAGAATATGGCACTGGCTTACCAACGTGGTAAAACGCGTGGTTGGACTCGAGCCTTGGGTGGTAAACGACGCAAACTTTTTCAAGATCGGATCAGTATTTTAGGGTTAGGGTTGGAAGATCGCTTAGGAGACAGCATTGGCTTATTATCAGGAGGTCAACGTCAGGCAGTGAGCTTGGTGATGGCAACGCTAGCCGAAAGTCAATTGTTATTACTTGATGAGCATACCGCGGCGCTCGACCCGCGAATGGCGGCTTTTATTAACGAGTTAACCAAACGGATAGTGGCAGAATTTAACCTGACTGTAATGATGGTGACTCACTCAATGCGTGATGCTCTCGATTGTGGTCATCGCACGGTGATGCTGCATCAAGGTAATATTGTCTTGGATGTCGAAGGGGAAAAACGTGCAGCGATGGGGGTGGCTGAGTTATTAGACATGTTCTCAAAAGTCCGCGGTGAAAATGTCACTGACGATGCGCTACTTTTGTCATAAAAGATAAGATAACCTCACACGATACAAGCGCGATCGTGCTTAGTTAGGCATCATCGCGCTCGCAGTGGTATATCGAGGTGGTGTTGTCATCACAGCATTACAATGCATCTCGATAGCGCTGTAGGTGTTCGACAATAGGAGCGGCAGCGTTCAGGGTGCGAATTTCACGAAACAAGTCTTTGGCTTCAGGGTAACCTTGGCGTAAGAACGTAAACCACTGCTTTACGCGATTAGGGTAATATTTATTCTTATCGCCTGTTATTTCATATTCTGAGTAACGAATTAATAGGTCAATAACGTCAGTCCATGACATAGGCGCATGATTGTGTTTAACCACATTCCCTAAGTTGGGCATGGTGAGGGCGCCGCGACAGATCATTACATCATTGATACCAGTTAATTCCATGCAGCGTTGACCGTCTTGGTGATTCCAAATTTCTCCATTCGCGACCAAAGACATTTGGGTTTTTTGACGAATTTCTTTTAAATATTCCCATTTGATCTCACTGGCTTTATAACCGCCAGTTTTGGTACGGGCGTGAATTGCCAATTCATCGGCTTTGGCTTGCTCGACCGCATCGACAATCTCATAACAGTCCTCAGGATCGTCCCAACCTAAGCGAATTTTTGCCGTGACTGGGATGTCACTTGGCACGGCGTCACGACACGCTTTAACCACTTGGTAGATAAGTTCAGGCGTTTGTAAAAGCGCGGCACCACCACGGCTTTTATTGACGGTTTTTGCTGGACACCCAAAATTAAGATCGATGCCATCCGCGCCAAGTTCTGCAGCTTTCACGGCATTTAATGCCATCCACTCTGGTTCTTGCCCCAGCAGTTGTACGCGTACGGGCACCTGTGAACGAGTACGCGATTGTGTAGCCAGCTCAGGACACAGGCGATAAAACACATGTTTTGGAATGGGTTGGCTAACCACACGCACAAACTCGGTGACACAGAGGTCATAATCGTTAATTTCTGTTAGCAGTTCGCGCATGAGGTGGTCTAACACACCTTCCATTGGGCCTAAGATGACTCGCATAGATCTTCACTTTAATTTGAGGAGGGCGAATTGTAGTGTGGTCAGCGACAAATGTCACGAGTTGTTCAAGCACTAATCAAGTGGGACTAAGATCGCAGTATTTCCGTGTGAGTGGCGGTTAATTCTAGAAAATTCCCGTTATACTAGGGCAAAGCTAATTATTTGAGACTGGTATGACTTACGCGTTAATTTCTAAAGATAACCTTGCGGTCGAAGAGGTATCGCCCTTGTTTATCGAAGGTGCGGTATTAGCCGCCAACTTTACGACCGAACCTCTGCCGCCAGAAACTTGGTTGCATCAAGTCATTCCCCAAGCGGACGAGACCGCAACACGCTTAATTGAAACGCACTTACAGGCGCAATATTTAGCGCTCAAGCAAAATGATTATCCATTACTTGAGTTACTTGATCATGAAAATGAGGGGGCATTAGCAGAGCTTGCTGAAGGTTTTATGTGTGTCTGGCCCGACATTGAGCCTAAATGGCATGCCGATACTATTAGTGATGGTGCGATGCGCATGTTACAAGCTTTGCTGACGACCATGATGCTCGCCATCGATGAAAATGGCACTCAAGCCGAAATGAAAGCCGCAGGTATTGCAACGCCACCGAGCTTACACGATTTGTTGCCGCAATTGGACATCATGGTACAAGAAGTAGCATTAGCCGCAGATGAGCAATTATTAGGTGCACAAGCGCAGAGTATTAATCCGTATAAAAACGTTGGGCGCAATGATCTGTGTCCATGTGGTAGTGGGTCTAAATTCAAGCAATGTTGTGGCCGTAACGGCTCAATCCCAACCTGATGCTGACAAATATTTTATGAAAACCTTTATAAATGGAAAACACAAACTGGAATTGGAGAATAAAATGAAAGTATGGTGTGCAGCGCTAGCGCTTTGCAGCTTTTCTGTGTTAGCGGCGCCAAAAGATGTCTTGAATGAACGCTTGGTAATGACCGATGGGTTTAGTGCTAAGTTTGACCAAAAAGTCATTAGTCCTGATGGTGAAGTCGTGGTTAATGGCAACGGTTTTGTCAATATTGCTCGTCCAAATCTATTTCGTTGGGAAACGCAAAAGCCAGATCAAAATCTTTTAGTCTCTGATGGTAAAACATTGTGGTATTACAATCCGTTTGTGGAGCAAGTGACTATCTATGATCCTGAACAAGCAACGGAACAAACGCCATTTGTTTTACTGACACGCAACCGTAAAAGTGATTGGAATGCGTACAAGGTGACCGAAAAAGACGACGTGTTCACATTGACCCCTAAAAAAGCCGATAGCTCTCAAGGTAAGTTCCAAATTGATATTAATAGCAAAGGAATTGTCGAAGGCTTCAATGTTATCGAAAAAGATGGCCAAAAAAGTCTCTTTACATTTTCAGATGTTAAATCGGGCAAGCCTGCGAAAAGCTTATTTATATTTCAATTACCTAAAGGGGTTGAAGTCGATGATCAGCGTCAGTAATCTGAGCTAATCTCTCCCACAGTATTTAGGGAATGCTAGGTGGATAACTATAGCTTAAATCTTAATTTTTCAGGGGACGAAGACTTTCGTCCTCTCGCGGCGCGTATGCGCCCACAAACGGTCGAGCAATACATTGGTCAGCAGCATATTTTAGGTCCGGGTAAACCCTTACGTCGGGCGCTTGAAGCTGGCCAGTTACATTCCATGATCTTATGGGGGCCGCCAGGGACAGGAAAAACAACACTCGCAGAAGTGGCGGCGAATTATGCCAATGCGGAAGTAGAAAGAGTGTCAGCGGTGACATCTGGTGTAAAAGATATTCGTGCTGCGATTGAAAAAGCCCGTGAAAATAAGCGAGCGGGGCGCCGGACGATTTTATTTGTCGATGAGGTGCACCGTTTTAATAAATCGCAGCAAGATGCGTTTTTACCCCATATTGAAGACGGCACGGTTACCTTTATTGGTGCCACGACTGAAAACCCGTCGTTTGAGCTTAACAACGCGCTACTATCGCGTGCACGGGTGTATAAGCTGACATCGCTGACGACGGATGAAATTTTACAAGCCTTGCAACAAGCCATGGATGATAAAGAGCGTGGTCTTGGCCATCAACAGGCTAACTTTCACGACAACACGCTTCAACAGCTCGCAGAACTCGTCAATGGCGATGCTCGTATGTCGCTGAATTATCTTGAGCTACTTTATGATATGGCGGAAGATGATGAGCATAGTGTCAAACAAGTTACATTGCCTTTATTAGCGGAGGTCGCAGGGGAAAAAGTCGCGCGCTTTGATAATAAAGGTGACATTTGGTATGACCTTATTTCCGCCGTCCATAAATCCATTCGTGGTTCTAATCCAGACGGCGCGTTGTATTGGGCGGCAAGGATTATTTCTGCTGGTGGCGATCCTTTATATATCGCCCGGCGTTTGCTGGCGATTGCATCGGAAGATATTGGCAATGCTGATCCCAAAGCAATGCAGGTAGCATTGGCTGCTTGGGATTGTTTCACTCGTGTTGGGCCTGCAGAGGGCGAGCGGGCTATTGCACAAGCGATTGTCTATCTTGCGTGTGCGCCGAAAAGTAATGCGGTTTATAGCGCATGGAAACAAGCGCTCAGTGATGCACAGCAAATGCCCGAGTATGAAGTGCCCGTTCACTTACGTAACGCGCCAACGCGTTTAATGAAAGATATGGGCTATGGCGAAGAATATCGCTATGCACATAATGAGCCCGGCGCTTACGCGGCAGGGGAGCGGTATCTACCACCGGAAATGCAAGGTACGCGTTACTATGAGCCGACAAATCGTGGCTTAGAGATAAAAATTGGCCAGAAGTTAGAGTATTTGGCCGATTTAGACGCAAAAAGCCCACAAAAGCGCTATGAAAAATAGTGGCTTTTCGTTATCTTTGACACAGTAAAAAATCATTAGCATTTGCGTTGCTTAAATAATGCGCAAGTGTCTCTTTTCGTTAATCAATAAAAGCATAGGATTAGCAATGCTGGATTCTAAATTACTTCGTGCTGAGCTGGATGAAACAGCAGCAAAACTCGCGCGTCGCGGTTACCAACTCGACGTAGATACCATTCGTTCACTTGAAGAGAAGCGTAAGTCCATTCAAGTCGAAGTTGAAAATTTACAATCCAAGCGTAACTCCATCTCCAAGCAAATCGGTCAATTGATGTCGAAAGGCGATAAAGAAGGCGCTGAAGAAATCAAACAACAGATCGGTTCACTAGGAAACGATCTGGATGCAAAAAAAGTGGAACTTGTCTCACTTCAGGAAGAATTGGATGCGATCGCTTTAGGGATTCCAAACATCCCAGCAGATGAAGTACCGGATGGTAAAGATGAAGACGACAATGTCGAAGTATCACGTTGGGGCACGCCAAAGACTTATGATTTTGAAGTGAAGGATCATGTCGATCTTGGCGAAATGGGAGACGGATTAGATTTTGCCAGTGCAACTAAACTGACCGGCGCACGTTTTGTCGTAATGAAAGGGCAATTCGCACGTCTGCACCGCGCTATTGCGCAGTTCATGCTAGATCTACATACTGAGCAACATGGCTACACCGAGCTGTATGTTCCATACCTAGTCAATGCGGATAGCCTTTATGGTACCGGACAGTTACCAAAATTTGGTGCCGATCTTTACCATACTGAACCGTTAACGGAAAAAGTCGATGACGAAGAGTTACGTCGTTTATCACTGATCCCAACCGCAGAAGTGCCAGTGACGAACTTGGTTCGTGATGAAATTGTCGATGAAGAGCAATTGCCACTCAAAATGACGGCACATACGCCATGTTTTCGTTCTGAAGCCGGCTCTTATGGCCGTGATACTCGTGGCCTGATTCGTATGCACCAATTCGATAAAGTAGAATTGGTACAAGTGACTAAGCCAGAAGATTCTATGGATGCGTTAGAGGAGCTGACAGGCCATGCTGAGAAAGTATTGCAGCTGCTTGAACTTCCTTACCGTAAAGTCATTTTATGTACCGGTGATATGGGCTTTGGTGCGAAGAAAACTTACGATTTGGAAGTGTGGGTGCCTGCGCAAAATACCTATCGTGAGATTTCTTCTTGCTCAAATACGGGGGATTTCCAAGCTCGTCGCATGCAAGCGCGTTTCCGCCGTCAAGGTCAGAAAAAACCTGAGCTCGTCCACACGCTTAATGGTTCAGGTTTAGCGGTTGGTCGTACTATGGTTGCGATTTTAGAAAATAATCAGCAAGCAGATGGCCGCATTGAAATTCCACAAGTGTTACAAAAATACATGAATGGTCACACTCACATTGGTTAATGGTGATTGTTGCTAAACCATCCTTGAGATTAGAAAGCCAGCGAAAACGCTGGCTTTTTTGTGTTAGCCACTTAATTTCTCTGATGAAAATAGTGTAATACTTGGTAACGTTACATGGTGTTCGTGCTGCTCCAGTGTAAGGCGTTATGCACTTAAATCGCGCAGCTTGATAGGCGATATAACAGATAAACCCTTGCGTGACATAAGTGACTAAGCTGGTATGAGTTTTGCTACATGTTAAATGATAGTAGAAATGCTCCCGTTCTTTATCCCGTCGTAATGGCGGGATTTTTTTTGCGCGTTGATAAGGTCCGTCATCTGTATTTGATATGCATCAAAACACCTTGTGTTAATTTCAATATGCCATAGGAAATTGAGATAGCGCAAAGGCGGCGCTGCAATAGTCACCTACACTAAAGCTCTTTTTACAATAAGGCAGGCAAGATTCGCCAGTGAAAATTAATAGCCTGGGATTTGTTAACCAAGGAGCGCAGATATGAGTCAGGGATTCTTTGTGACAGGTACTGATACAGGAGTAGGCAAAACGGTAGTGACAAAGGCGCTACTTCATGCTTTTGCAGAGCAGAAACTAACGACTTTAGGGTATAAACCTATCTCACTAGGGTGTGATGAAACAGAATGTGGATATCGTAATCAAGATGCTGTCCATTTAATGCAAGCGGCGACAGAGGAGGCCGATTATTGCGATATTAATCCTTATATGCTGACGTTGCAGACGTCTCCTCATATTGCCGCTCATCATGATGGAGTAGTGATTGATTTTACACAGTTAGATGACGCATTAACAAAACACAGTGCACATGCTGACGTGCTGTTAGTTGACGGTGTTGGCGGCTGGCGTGTGCCATTATCCGATACAATGTGTTTATCGCAGTGGGTTGTCCATGCAAAATTGCCTGTGATTCTTGTGGTTGGTATTCAGGTTGGGTGTTTAAATCATGCTTTATTGACAGCAGAAGCGATTCGCGCAGACGGATTAGAGATTGCTGGTTGGGTGGCAAATCGCATCAATCCGGGGACTGAACACTACGCTGAAATAATTGAAACCTTAGAGCGCCAGTTGCACACGCCGAAATTGGGTGAAATTCCTTATGTACCGAGCGCATTACGTCGTGAGTTGAGTCGTTATATAAATATAAATATCTTAGTTAATGGCAAGTAGAGAAATACGAAAACGCTATTAATTTATGATATAAAATAAGAAATACTTATTTTCATGTAATTTTTTAACCCTAGGTTCAATCTATATTCATAGAATATTTTCGCTAAATTTTATTTTTGGGAGCGCCTACTGATTATTGGTTTTTGTTAGATATTAAAAAATAGGGTTTATAAGTAATTTTTTATTTATAATTTATTGTTTTTAATCATATTTATTTTTTTGTGTTTTTATTTATTCTATTTATATGGTACCACATACTTTATATAGATATTGAATAATCAGTCACTGGCGTCTAAAAAATAATATGATAACTATAAATTATTACAGTTATCCTATTTTAATTTATTGGAAGGAACCATACTATGAAATTGACGTTACTCGCGTCTGCATTGATCTCTGCTGGCTTATTTTCTACTGCTGTATCTGCCGCTACAGTAGTGAGTATTTCTCCGAATGATGCCCAAGCGAAAAATATTGCACCTAGCGCTAATCCAGCGGCGCAGCTGGGCTTGTCGGGACATGCATTCAAAAGCCAAAAATCAGTCAGTGTTGGCAATAAAACGAAAGCTCGTGTGAAGCAGTATTATAAAGGCATCGAAGTATACGGGCATTCATTAGTCGCGGATGTCAACCAGCAAGGCCTATACTCTCAGTTAGATGGCAAATACGTTCAAGGGATAGAGGATGACGTATTTTCCGTCACTCCGACCCTGAATGATAAGCAGGCCATTAATATTGTTCTTGAGCAAAAAGGTGTGGACACGGCACAGCGCAGCAGTGCAAAACTTTATATCTGGTTAGATGAAGATAATGAAGCGCATTTAACGTATTTGGTTGATGCATTTTTTACATCACCTAAACCGTCACGTCCTTTTACGATTGTCGATGCAAAAAGTGGCGATATCTTAAAACAATGGGAGCAATTAGCTCATGATCGTCAAGCGACTGGTCCGGGCGGCAATGAGAAAACGGGTGAGTATTTTTATGGTACTGACTATGGATACTTATCGGTTAGCGATAACTGTACAATGAGCAATGATAAAGTTGAAACGATTGATATGAAAGGGCGCCAATCTGGTGGGCAAGTGGTGCAGTTTAATTGCCCAAACAGCCCAGAAGATTATGTTAACGGGGCTTATTCTCCAGCTAACGACGCGCATTATTTTGGTACCGTTATTTTTGATATGTATCAAGACTGGTTTAATACTGCACCGCTAACGTTCAAGTTACAGATGCGTGTGCATTATGGTCAAAATTATGGAAACGCATTTTGGGATGGCACGGGCATGTCGTTTGGAGATGGTGATTCAACATTCTATCCTTTGGTGAGCTTGGACGTGTCTGGTCATGAAGTTTCACATGGCTTTACTGAGCAAAACTCCGGTCTGGTTTATGATGGGCAAAGTGGCGGTATCAATGAAGCCTTTTCTGATATGGCAGGTGAAGCGGTTGAGTACTATATGAAAGGCTCCAACGATTGGAAAATCGGCGCGGAAATTTTCAAACGTAGTGGTGCTTTACGCTACATGGAGCGGCCAAGCCGTGATGGAGCTTCTATCGACAGTGCCAATGAGTATTACAACGGATTGGATGTGCACTACAGCTCTGGGGTCTTTAATCGAGCATATTATTTACTAGCCACCACGGCAGGTTGGGATACTAAGAAGGCGTTCACCGCGTTTGTGAAAGCCAACCAATTGTATTGGAATGCGACCTCTGATTATGATGATGCCGCTTGTGGAGTCGTAAAAGCTGCCAGTGACTTGGGTTATAAAGTCAGTGATGTGCAAGCTGCTTTTGATAAAGTTGATGTGGATTCCTCTTGTGACACATCCAACTCCAGTGATCCTAGCCTATCAACATTAACCAATGGTGAACCTGTTATTGGATTGTCTGGTAAAGCTAACTCTGAGAAACGATTCAGTATTGAGGTGCCAAATGGTGTAGCGCAGCTTGTCATCCGCACTTATAAAGGGGAGGGGGATGTGGATTTGTATGTCAAATATGGTGCTCAACCAACCAGCAGCAATTTTGATTGTCGTCCATATAAAACTGGCAATAATGAACAGTGCACATTTACTGCGCCGCCAGCTGGTACATATTACCTGTCATTAAAAGGGTATAAAGCTTATTCGGGCGTTACATTGCAAGCACAATACTAGCTCATCCTATAAGAAAGGTACGATGCAACAAGGCCAGAAGAGACGCTTCTGGCCTTGTTTATATTCTACCGTCATGTCAACCATCTTTTGATCAAGAGTCTGAACCGCTATCATTAATCATCATGTAATAATTCCGCCCAGCTAGTGGCAAAACGTTGATGGTCGAGAGTGTCCTGTTGCGTGCTACCTTGGAGCCCCAGTTCTGCTCTTGCTTCTTTCTCAGATATACCAAGGTGACAGCGTAAAAGATCGATCGCCATTTGATAGTTCGTTTCAGCCATGTTCATTCCCTTTGAGCTAGAGTTAATCGATTCAGTTGCATATAGAGCAATGAGACTAGCGAGTAATCGAGCAAGACTCAATGCGACTATAGTCGTAGATGAGTGATAATGGCGAGTAAACGTTTGGTAAAGAAATGTTGCAATTTAGTCGGCACTCTTGCTTTCAAATATAACGACCACATATAGGTAATTATCTTATTGTCACGTATCATGCACTGATACATTATCGTTATTACGTTTCGATCTGGAGAATTGTTGATGAAGCGAGTCATGTTATTTTTAGCGACAAACTTAGCTGTAGTTATGGTGCTAAGTGTTGTATTGAATATTGTTTATGCAGTCACAGGCATGCAACCAGGAAGTCTCTCTGGGTTGTTGGTTCTTGCAGCAGTATTTGGCTTTGGTGGGTCGTTCATCTCACTATTAATGTCTAAAAAAATGGCGTTGATGTCGGTCGGTGGTTCAGTGATCGATAATCCACGTAATGAAACAGAACACTGGGTATTACAAACAGTGCAACGTCAGGCAAAGCAAGCGGGTATTGGTATGCCAAGTGTGGCGATTTATGATTCGCCAGATATGAATGCTTTCGCGACTGGCGCAAAGCGTGACGATTCCTTAGTGGCCGTTTCAACTGGCCTATTGCATCACATGACACGCGATGAAGCTGAAGCTGTGTTGGCGCATGAGATCAGCCATATCGCTAATGGGGATATGGTTACTATGACGTTAATGCAAGGCGTAGTGAATACCTTCGTTATTTTCTTAGCGCGGGTTGTTGCCAACCTTATTGCTAACCGTGACTCTGATGATGGTGAGGGCGGGAATGTATTCGCCTATTTTGCCGTGTCTATGTTGTTGGAATTGGTGTTTGGTTTCTTAGCAAGTTTTATTACTATGTGGTATAGCCGTCACCGTGAGTTTCATGCCGACGCAGGCTCGGCGCGACTTGTCGGTAAGCACAAAATGATTGCGGCGCTTGAGCGGTTAAAAATGGGGCAAGAATCTCAGCTTGAAGGTTCGATGATGGCCTTTGGTATTACAGGTAAGCGTAGCCTTACCGAATTGTTAATGAGCCATCCGCCATTAGACAAACGTATCGCAGCACTAAAACAGCAATAACGTTATAAAGCCAGCATGTATGCTGGCTTTTTTATTATTTAACATGATGCTTTTTTGAAGATTTATGACTTTTCTCCCTTCGCGAATCTTATATCATTCTTTGATGAATTAAGTTGTCAACCACACAAAAGTCAGCTAACGTATAAGTTATACGGATTTTTATTTTGTATAACACGTCAGGTGATTTATGAATTCAGCCACCGTTGCTCAGTTTTACCAAGCGCTGAGCAAAGATAACCTCGATCAGTTACCAACGATCTATCATGATGATGTTGTGTTTGAAGACTCTGCTCATCATGTCGAAGGTATTAACGCTTTAAGTGCTTATTTTACACAGCTCTACGAGAACGTTGAACAATGCCAGTTTGAAATTGAGGAACAGCATGATCACGATGATGTTGGCTTTCTCGTATGGAGAATGACGCTCATTCATCCTAAATTAAATAGTGGTAAGCGTGTCATCGTACCTGGCGTCACACATCTCAAGTTTCAGGATGGAAAAGTCATCTTTCATCGCGATTATTTTGACATGGGACAAATGTTGTATGAGCAATTGCCTATACTCGGTAGTGTGATTCAATTCATCAAAAGGAAGCTTGGCCAATGACCTGTGTATTAATTACTGGCGCAACATCGGGGATCGGATTGCAACTCGCGACAGACTACGCTAAAGAGGGCTGGTCAGTACTGGCTTGTGGACGTAATCAGTCACAACTCGATGAACTTGCCATTCAATACCCTAATATTACACACGTTGCTTTTGATGTTACAGACGCAGAGCAAGTGCATACTTCGTTCCGTGATTTACCTCATTTCCCCGATTTATGGTTATTAAATGCGGGAACCTGTGAATACATTGAAAATGGCGAGATGGACAGTACGCTAGTTAAGCGGGTCATGGATGTCAATTTCTATGGAATGCTCCATTGTATTGAGGCGCTTCAATCGCTATTACGTCATGGTGATCACGTCGCCGTTGTCAGCTCGATCGCCGGCGAAATGGTATTACCAAAGTCACAGGCCTATGGTGCATCGAAAGCGGCGATCAGTTATGTGATGAATGTACAAGCGGCTGAGTGGGCACAACAAGGTATTAGCACTTCTATTGTCTATCCTGGTTTTGTGAAAACTCCGTTGACCGATAAAAATACCTTCGATATGCCCATGATGATTCCGGTAGAAGAAGCGTCGGTTAAAATCCGCAAACAATTAGCTAAACGAAAATCACATATTTATGTTCCTTGGATCTTTACTGCTATTGTCAGATTCATTGCTCTGTTTCCCTATGCATGGCAGCAGAAACTGGTCAGGAAATTAATTAAATCAGAAGGAGAGCAGTCATGAAAGTGGCCATTATTGGGGCTGGTATTTCAGGATTAACGACTGCGTATTACTTGCAATCCCAACATGATATTACGGTGTTTGAAGCCAATGATTATATTGGGGGTCATACGGCAACGGTTGATGTTAATGTGCAAGAGCAGCCTTATGCGGTAGACACAGGGTTTATTGTTTATAACGATCGTACTTATCCTAATTTTATGCATCTAATGCAAGAGATTGGTGTGAAAGGTAAAGCGACAGAAATGAGCTTTAGCGTGAAAAATGACGGTAATGGACTGGAGTATAACGGTCATACGATTGGGACTTTATTTGCGCAAAAACGTAACCTATTGAATGTTAAATTTTATCGTTTTATTGCCGATATTTTACGTTTTAATCAATTAGCTAAAGCAGCAATCGATGAGCAATCACGCGTACAAACTCTCGATGAATTTCTTGATAAACATGGCTTTAATGCTTACTTTTGCGAAAATTATATTTTACCAATGGGCGCGGCTATTTGGTCATCAAGCCTAGCCGATATGCGTCAATTTCCGCTCGATTTCTTCTTACGTTTCTTCCTCAATCATGGCTTGCTCGATGTTACCAATCGTCCGCAGTGGTACGTTATTGAGGGAGGCTCACGCAGTTATATAGACCCATTAACACAAGGGTTTAGCGATCGGATTCGTTTAAATTCTCCAGTAAGTTCTGTGGTACGTTCACACTCCGGCGTCACAGTAACCAGTAATGGCGTGACAGAGCAGTTTGATGAAGTGGTGTTTGCCTGCCATAGCGATCAAGCTAAGCGTATGCTTAGCGATGCGACCAGCCTTGAGCAAGAAATTTTAGGGGCGATTCCGTATCAAGCCAATGACGTGACCTTACATACCGATACAACCATATTGCCTAAACACCAATCGGCGTGGGCGTCTTGGAATTATTGGTTAGCAGGGGAGAAAAACGAAGAAAAACGTCTTCCGGCTGTTACGTATAATATGAATATTTTGCAACAGATTGACGCTCCACACACCTTCTGCGTGACGTTAAACCGCGATAATGCCATTGATCCGACGAAAATCTTACGTCAATTTACTTACCATCATCCCGTTTTTACTGTTGACGGGTTACGCGCCCAACGGCGACGTAATGAAATTAACGGACACCAGCATGTGTGGTTCTGTGGCGCTTATTGGTATAACGGATTTCATGAAGATGGTGTGCGTAGTGCGTTAGATGTTGTGACTGCGATGAATGCCTATATGGACAGTACACAGTCTGACCAAGGGGCGGCATAATGACCTTGTCGAGTAGAATCATGATAGGAGAAGTACGCCACAGGCGTTTTACGCCGAGTCGTCATGATTTGAATTATGGGCTATTTATGCCGTGTATTGATTTAGATGAGTGGCACTCACTCAAAACCTCCGTGTGGGGATTGGGGGAATCTTGGTGGCATTGGGCTCGTTTAAAACGTGCTGATTATGTAGGTGGAAAAGGTGACTTTAAAGCCGCGGTGCAAGACAAAGTTCATGAGTTAACGGGAACGCGGGTGTCCGGCAAGGTGGTCGCGTTGATTCATTTACGTTATTTAGGAATGTATTTCAGTCCGGTTAATTTTTACTACTTATATGACGAATCAGGCAAGTTTCGTTATCTACTGGCGGAGGTCAGTAATACGCCTTGGAATGAACGTCACTATTATGCGGTATCGGCAGATGAGCATGAACCTCATAATGGCTGGCAGCAACCAAAAACCTTTCACGTATCACCTTTCAATCCAATTGATCAAGGCTATCAGTGGAAGATTAGACCATTAACCGACAAGGTTTTTGTTCACCTTGAGTGTCACCGTAATGATAAAGAGTTTGATGCAACACTGTTAATGAAAGGTGTCCCCTTCACCACGCGGCAGTTGTTCGGTTTATTATTAAAAACGCCCGTGATGACAATAAAAGTGGTGGCGGGGATTTATTGGGAAGCGTTTAAGCTATGGCGTAAAAAGGTACCCATTTATGATCACCCAGAACGCTAGAATAAGAAAAATCTAAGGAGAAACCTCGATGTTAGACACGTCTTCCATTCGAATGAATCAAAAATTGACGATCTGGCATAAGGGCGCACGTGCAACCATACTAAAAGCCTTATCGGTTGTGTACTTTGGCCAATTATCTATTCGTGAGCTCTATGAGCAGGATGCAGAATCGGCGGTAATGGAATTTGGACAAGCTAACGTGGGGCAGCCTCATGTGTCGATTGACGTTCATCATCCCGATTTTTATGTGCGCTTATTGAAAGGTGGCAGTATTGGCGGAGCTGAAGCTTATATTGATAAATTATGGGATACCTCAGATTTGACCACCTTAGTAGAGATTATGGCGAAGAACCAAGCCATGCTCGATGAAATCGAAGCTAAATCTGGCTGGTGGACACGTCAAGCGACCAAAGTCGGCCATTGGTTGAAACGTAACACGATTGATCAAGCCAAAAACAATATTTTAGCCCACTATGATTTAGGGAATGATCTGTATGAGACGTTTTTGGATAAAGACATGCTTTATTCAAGTGCGTTGTACGTTGATGAAAACGAGACATTAGAGCAGGCTCAACATCAAAAAATGGCGCGTTTATGTCAGCAATTAGCATTAACCGCTGATGATCATGTAATTGAAATCGGCACTGGGTGGGGGGCAATGGCGATTTATATGGCGTCGCATTACGGTTGCCATGTTACCACGACAACGATTTCTGATGAGCAATATCGCTATGCAAAAGCTCGTATTGAAGAGCAAGGTCTGACTGACCGTATTACCTTGCTAAAACAAGATTATCGCTTACTTGAAGGGCAATACGATAAGCTGGTTTCGATTGAAATGATCGAAGCGGTAGGTAAGCAATATTTGCCTTCTTATATTACTCAATGTCAGCAACTGCTTAAGCCAAATGGCATTATGGCATTGCAAGCCATTACTATTACCGACCAACGCTTTGACTATTATGGGCGTAATGTCGATTTTATTCAGAAGTATATTTTCCCAGGAGGATTCCTTCCTTCAGTGACGGTTTTAGCCAACGCTGCGACTCAAAATACGGATTTCGTCATACGTGATTTGCATGATTTTGGTGACGACTATGGGAAAACACTACGTGAATGGCGTAAACGCTTTGAAGCCCAATTGCCACGTGTTAAAACGCTTGGGTATGATGAGCGTTTTATCCGCTTGTGGCGATTTTATTTTTGCTATTGCGAAGGTGGGTTTAAAGCGCGCAGTATCTCCGTGATCCATATGACCTTGACGCGTTCTTAGCGGATGTGGCAACTACTGGTTATTTCTATATGGTTTCAAGCACTGTGGTTTATGGCAGTGCTTGGCCAAACGGAGTGGCAATGGGGTAGTACCGCCTTGCTCGGCGTTACGTTGGTCGCGAGCTTGAAATGTAATCAATCACGTTGGCGATGGTGGGCTGGTGTCACCTTGATCGGCATTGTGTTAGATAGTTTGAATACGCTATTAGGTTTATTTCAGTTTACAACGGCTGTTATTCCAATCTGGTTAATGGTGTTATGGGGCGCATTTGCATGGTACAGCTGGTATCTTATGCCGATTATGACGCGTTGGCCGCGTCCAATACAGGTATTAGGCAGTGGCTTGAGTGGTAGTTTAAGCTACCTTGCTGGCGCTCATTGGCAAGCGGTGGAATTGCCACAAGGTCAAGTTATCAGTGTTATCATACTTATTTTGGAATGGGCGATATTAATACAGTACTTGATTTGGAAAAGAGAGCAGAATCATGATTAAGCGTGGATTAATACTGACAATAATAGCGATGTTATTTAGCCACGCTGCTCTGGCTCAGGGAAGTCAATGGCAGCAATGGCCGCGTGTTGGCCAGGCGCATTTTACTTGGTTGTGGTTTGATGTGTACGATTCCACTCTACACGCTCCAAATGGTAAGTATGTCAACCTTGCTTCGCCGCTAGCTTTACATATTACGTATCGGCGTACTATTTCGGCAGAAGACTTATTGACTGCAACGGATAAACAATGGAAAAAACTCAATTATAAGAAAGATGACATTGCACAATGGATGAATACACTGAAGAAGGTTTTTCCCTCAGTAAAGGATGGGGATCAACTGGTGTACCAGTCGAATGGTAAAACAGGGACTTTCTATTTTAAGCCGACGACTCAGTCTGAGTTTAAAACGATTGGAGAAATCACCGATAGCACATTTAATCGCGCGTTTTTGTCGATTTGGCTATCAGAGAATAGTCAGTACCCAGACCTAAGAAATCAACTTATTGGAGGGACTTGATAATGGCTAAGTGTTTTTTATGGATAAAAAAAGTCAGTGTACTACTGATGACCGTCTGTCTGCTAAGTAGTTGTAGTGCCGATATTAATGATTATAAAGGAACTACGCCTAAGTTTGATCTCTTCGAATATTTTCAGGGAGATATCGAGGCTTGGGGAATGGTTAAAGATTATACTAATAAACAAACTCGCCGCTTTCATGTCAATGTCCGAGGTGAGGTTGATGGCGATACTCTCACTTTGCATGAAGACTTTGTTTATGATGATGGTGAAACGGACACTCGCGTTTGGACCATCACTCGTCAAGGAGATGGACGTTATCTGGGTAAAGCAGGGGATATTATTGGTGATGCGACCGGTCAAGTGGTCGGCAATGCTTTGCAATGGCAATACGATTTTCGTTTAAAAACGGATGAGCGTGAAATTGATGTCCATTTTGATGACTGGATGTACCGTCAAGATGACCGTCATTTGTTTAATACCACAAGTATTACCAAATGGGGCGTAGAAGTCGGTGAAGTGACATTATTTTTCACAAAACAATAATGTGAATACGTCAGTAGCGGTCATTATTCTATGATGAAAAAGGGAGCATATAGGCTCCCTTTTTTGTTTACATATACGAGATTACAATTTGTCTGTTAACTCAACCGCTTGGCCAATGTAGTTTGCAGGCGTCATCGTTTTTAAACGCGCTTTTTCATCGACAGGAATGTCCAAACCATCAATGAACTCGTGCATTGCCGCTTCATTCACACGCTTACCGCGGGTCAATTCTTTGAGTTTTTCGTATGGTTTTTCAATACCGTACCGACGCATAACGGTTTGGATAGGTTCTGCGAGTACTTCCCAGTTACGATCTAATTCGCTTACTAATGCATCAGCATTGATTTCAAGTTTGCTGATACCTTTTAGTGTTGATGTATAAGCAATAATTGCATAACCCATCCCCACGCCTAAGTTACGCAATACTGTTGAGTCAGTGAGATCACGCTGCCAGCGAGAGATAGGCAGTTTTTGTCCTAGATGATTTAACATCGCATTGGCAAGACCTAAGTTCCCCTCTGAGTTTTCAAAATCAATTGGGTTAACTTTATGCGGCATGGTTGACGAGCCAATTTCTCCGGCGATGGTTTTTTGCTTAAAGTGACCTAATGCAATATAGCCCCATATATCACGATCGAAATCGATAAGAATCGTATTAAAACGCGCAACAGCATCAAAGAGCTCGGCAATATAATCATGCGGCTCGATTTGTGTTGTATACGGGTTCCAATCCACGCCTAATGATTCGGTAATGAATTGTTCGCTAAATTGATGCCAATCGATTTCAGGGTAGGCAGAAAGATGCGCATTATAGTTACCAACGGCACCATTAATTTTCGCCAAAATTTCAGTATCAGCGATTTGCTTGTATTGACGTTCCATACGGTACGCCACGTTTGCCATTTCTTTCCCCATCGTAGAAGGTGAAGCTGGCTGACCGTGTGTACGAGAAAGGAGCGGAACCTCACGATACTCATTAGCAAGTTTACGAATGCCATCGATGATATTACGGATTTCAGGAAGGATAACGGTATCACGCGCTTCTTTTAACATTAACGCGTGTGATGTGTTGTTAATGTCTTCAGATGTACAGGCAAAGTGAATAAATTCATTGATAGCATGTAATTCTGGAATCGCTGCCACTTTTTCTTTTAAGAAGTACTCAACCGCTTTTACATCGTGGTTAGTCGTACGCTCAATCTCTTTAATACGGGCGGCATCATCTTCACTAAACTGTGTCGCGATATCGTCAAGATATTGTGTTGCTTCCTTGCTCAGTGATGGGACTTCTTTGATCTCTGGTGTTGCTGAAAGCTTCTGTAACCAACGTACTTCAACGATGGTACGATACTTTAGGAGACCATATTCACTGAAGATACTGCGCAACGCAATCGTTTTACTTCCATAGCGACCATCTACCGGTGAAACAGCAGTCAATGCTGACAGTTCCATATTCTTCTCCTGAATATTGAGTTAAAGGTTTGAGTAAAAAGGGTAACGAAGAGCCATCATTTATATGTGCTGCAAAATTTGCTTGGCTTGCTCGACCATTTTCTTACGGCCGAAAATAAGATGACGACGTTTTCCACCAACCTGATTCCATAATACGGCACAACGAATGCCGCCAAGTAGCAAGGCGCGTACTTTATTTTGGCTAGTGGTTTGTTGTAATACAGCTGGGGTTCCAGTTATTTGAATGCGTGGGCCGATTGGGCTAATGACATCGAGATAAACACTGGCGAGGTTACTGAGCATTTGATCTTCAAGTAAATCAAAATGTTCAGTTTGGCGAGATAACATATCCAAGCGATCGCCTAATTGAGACATGGCATCGTTACGTCCAGATAGCTTCTTTTGTAACGCGAGCAAACTGATGATATAGCGAGTCAGCTCACTGCCATTGGTTGAGCCATCGATACCATTCACCATGGTTTCTAAACCCAGTTTGAGGTTGCGTTCGTGCCCAAAGACACTGACTGTGTCTTTGGGATCCATACAAATAATTGCCCGGAGGGAGGTTTCAAACGCGTCTTTATCACATTGACCATTGCGTGCAACTTGTTGAACAAGCGCTGCCGCTTGGCATAAACCAGCAAAAGCAATAGTACGGTCGTATAGTGTGTTAGCCACGTAATAGCTCCTTTATTTACAAATAAACGCGAGATTCAATGATACCGCCACCAAGACAGACGTCGCCTTGATAAAATACTGCTGATTGACCTGGTGTCACCGCCACTTGTGGGTCATCAAATACGACATTAACACGGTCATTATCGATTGGTGTTACCTCACAGGCGATGTCCGTTTGGCGATAGCGTGTTTTCACCGTGCAGCGTAATGTGTCAGTTAAAGGTTCTTGGCTAATCCAGTTCATTTGTGATGCCACTAAACCGGTGGACTTTAGCAGTGGATGATCACCACCTTGAACCGCGATTAATACGTTGCGTTTAAGATCTTTCTCGGCGACATACCAAGGTAATTCACTGCCATTTTTAAGACCGCCAATATGCAAGCCCTTACGCTGACCAAGCGTATGATACATTAAGCCTTGATGTTGCCCAATAATGTCCCCTTCTGGGGTTTCAATATTACCTGGTTGAGCAGGAAGGTATCGTGATAAAAATTCAGTAAACTTACGTTCACCAATAAAACAAATACCGGTCGAATCTTTTTTCTTCGCAGTAATGAGGCCTTGCTCTTCAGCAATGCGACGGACTTCCGGCTTTTCTAATTCGCCAACTGGGAATAAGCTACGCGCTACTTGCTGGTGGGTGAGAGCATGTAAGAAGTAACTTTGGTCTTTGTTTCCATCAAGACCACGTAACATCTGTGCTTTTTCACCATTTTCAGGGAAGCTGCGACGTACATAATGGCCCATCGCGATATAATCTGCATCGAGCACTTCATCCGCGAATTCTAAAAAAGCTTTAAACTTAATTTCTTTATTGCATAGAATATCAGGGTTAGGGGTTCGGCCTGCTTTATATTCTTCAAGAAAATACTCAAAAACATTATCCCAGTATTCAGCCGCAAAATTGATTTTATGCAAATGGATACCAAGTTTGTCACATACCGCTTGAGCATCGGCGAGATCTTCTGCTGCTGTGCAATATTCTTCACCGTCGTCTTCTTCCCAGTTCTTCATGAACAGGCCTTCTACATGGTAGCCTTGTTGCTGAAGAAGGTAGGCCGATACCGATGAATCAACACCACCAGACATGCCTACAATCACTTTTTTCGGACTGTTTGCGCTAAGGTTCTCTGACATAACTTAATACCACTCAATTAACTTGGAGACAGATTCTAACAGAAACATTTTTGCTAGGACAGTTCATTACTCTCGATCGCTAAAAATGCCATGAATAATGAATGAAAATCGAGCAAAGATACGCATTGATTTGCATTTATATGCGAAACGAGTTGGATTTAGCAAAGTGCTTAATGCGTTTGCGCTCAATGTATATGTAAAACCGACCATTACATTGTGAAGGTTTTGATTGAAAGTCGACATTTTATTAACATTAAACCGAGATATAAAGTTTACTGTCATTGTGTTTTTTATAATAAACACCCGCGAGTAGAAAATATCAGACTGGCGCAATCGATTACTTTTTGTGTGTGTGTCGTTCTCTGTATTAGTAATCGTTTGCTATAATTCTAGACATTGTCGAACATGCTCGCACAGGGTAGAATTCCTGCCCATTTCTCTCCATTCGAATTTGTTGGGTATTATGAAATTTCCAGGACGGCGCAAGTCTAAACATTATTTTCCAGTTCACGCTCGTGATCCATTAGTTATTCAATCACAAGAAGCGGCAAAGGCTTCTAAAACACATGTTATTGGGATTGATCAAACCTTGGTAGATATTGAAGCGACAGTGTGCAGTGAACTGATCGAACGTTATGGATTGAGTAAAGGACATTCATTACTCATTAATGATGATCACGCAGAAGCATTATATAGTGAATTAAAAAACAACCAGTTAATTACGACTGAATATGCAGGCGGTACGATTGGAAATACCTTACATAATTACTCTGTTCTTGCCGATGATAGCTCAACGTTGCTTGGGGTAATGAGTAGTGACATTAAGATTGGTAGTTATGGGTACCGCTATTTATGTAATACTTCAAGTCGAATGGATTTGAATTATTTACAAGGTGTTGATGGTGCAATAGGCCGTTGTTTTGCGTTAATTACGGAAGATGGTGAAAGAACATTTGCGATCAGTGCTGGTTTGATGAATCAATTGAAACCAGAAAGTATTCCTGAAGCTATTTTTTCCAATGCATCGGCATTAGTGTTGACCGCGTATTTAATTCGTTGCAATCAAGGCGACCCGATGCCTGAAGCAACGATGCAAGCAATTGAGTATGCTAAACAATATAATGTACCCGTCGTATTAACCTTAGGTACAAAGTTTGTTATTCAAGACGATCCTGAATTTTGGCGTGAGTTTTTAAATGAGCATATCTCGGTTGTCGCAATGAATGAAGAAGAGGCGACGGCATTGACGGGGGAAGACGATCCATTACTGGCTTCAGATAAAGCATTAGAATGGGTTGACCTGGTACTCTGTACGTCAGGGCCTGTTGGACTGTTTATGGCCGGCTATTGCGAAGAAGAGAGTAAGCGCGAAACATCGTTACCGTTATTGCCTGGTGCCATCGCTGAATTCAACCGCTACGAATTTAGCCGCCCTGCGATGAAAAGCAGTTGTGTCAATCCAATGAAAGTGTATTCACACATCGCGCCTTATATGGGCGGGCCGGAAAAAATTAAAAACACCAATGGTGCCGGGGATGCAGCATTATCGGCGTTACTACATGATATGTCGGCAAATAAATATCATAAAGATATGGTTCCTAATTCGAGTAAACATCAACATGAATTTTTGACGTACTCCTCATTCTCTCAAGTATGTAAATATGCTAACCGCGCTAGTTATGAAGTATTAGCTCAGCATTCTCCACGTTTATCTAAAGGTTTACCAGAGCGAGAAGATAGTTTAGAAGAAGCGTATTGGGAACGTTAGCATGTAATAATTATTAAGATAATAAACTGTTTATAAAGAATATTATACACATAAAAAAGGCTCCGCTATCGGAGCCTTTTTATATCATATAGGTATAAATATTGATTAAATTGCAAACTCTTCTAGAGATTTACCTTCGTCTAACGCTTTTTGGATAGTTGAAGGTGTACGACCTTGGCCTGTCCAAGTTTTTTCTTGGCCGTTAGCATCAACGTATTTATATTTAGCAGGACGTGGTGCACGTTTACCTTTTGATTTACTCTTGGTTTTTGTTTCGCCAGAAAGTGCATCAATTAATGCATTTACATCAATACCATCAGCGGCAATTTTTTCTGCAATTGCAGAAAGTTTGGCTTCCTGTTCAGCACGAGCAGCACGCTCTGCTTCTTCTGCTTCACGACGTTCTTCAACAACCGTGGTTAATTTATCAAGCGCTTCATCAAGTTGTTCTAGCGTAAGATCTCGTGCAAATGCACGCAGGCTACGAATGTTCAGTAGAGTTTTTGTTAAATCAGACATGACTGCTTCCTATTAAATAAAATCAAAATAATTTAAGTAATTTTAAACCGAGCTTTTTATTCTTACAACATCTGAAATGAAATAATAATAAACTGTCGATGATAATATATCCTATATGACGTATTTACCAATAAAAAGTTCACTATTAAAGATATATAGGGACGAAATATAGAAAAACAATTGTCAATAAATGTAAAAAATTTTATTAAGTGAGTATTAGTGCATAACAAAGTCAATTTTTAGCAAACTAATTAAAATATGGCGAAGGATTGAGCACTTGAAATATCTCTAGATATTCGGGTTGCAATGAGGGTTTGAATACGTACAATAGCCGCCACCTAAGCGGGGATGAGATTTTTATCAACGATAATTGTTGGTTTGAGTTGAAATCTTCGCCGTAGAGGCGCAATAGTCATCAGTATTTATGGTTGGAGTGATGTCAATGAACCATAAAAAAAGGGGCGATTGCCGAAGCGACTGTTTTTCATCAAATACATTCGCTGGGGTTGTATTGAATAAGTACAACACTGCCATAGTCTATTGTGTTGTTAAACTATGGAGCGCTACTGTAGGGTTGGGTGGAGTGTTCGCTTCCCTTTCGCTTGCTTCAACATAATTATTATTTTTAGCATAGTAATTGTCTGCAGTAGATCTCTAACCAACGAAATTGGTTTTTGAAGATCATGAATTTAATCGATTTTTCTACCTCACCGTTATCGCTACTACCACCGGTAGTCGCACTTAGCCTAGCCATTATTACACGTCGTGTATTAGTGTCTCTTGGTGTTGGTATTGTATTAGGCTCTTTACTTCTTGCAGATTATTCTGTGACGAACACGGTGGTTTATATTTGGCAAAAAGTGATTGCGGTATTTATCAGCGATGGCGCGATCAATTCTTGGAATATGAGCATTTTGTGCTTCCTTGTCTTGCTAGGAATGATGACCGCTTTGTTGTCCCTATCGGGTGGAACACGTGCATTTGCCGAATGGGCGCAAGTACGTGTTAAAAGCAAACGTGGCTCACAATTACTGGCTGCTTTCCTCGGTGTATTCATTTTTGTCGATGACTACTTTAACAGTTTAGCCGTAGGGTCGATTTCCCGACCAGTCACGGATCGCTTTTATGTCTCTCGGGCAAAATTAGCCTATGTGCTTGATTCGACTGCTGCGCCGATGTGTGTCGTCATGCCAGCTTCAAGTTGGGGCGCGTACATTATGACATTGGTCAGTGGTATTTTAGTGAGTCATGGCATTAACGACTATACACCTTTAGGTGCGTACATGCGTTTAGTGCCAATGAACTTTTACGCGATTTTTGCGTTGTTAATGGTGTTTGCTGTGATCTGGTTTCGTATGGATATTGGACCTATGCGTAAACATGAAAGGCAAGCGGCTCAAGGGCGAGGTTGTGATACCAGCTCAGCAAAAAATAGCGATAATCAAGAATTAGAGATACCAGAAAGCCAGCACGGTAAGGTTTCTGACCTTGTGTTGCCGATAGTGATGCTCATTATCGCGACGGTCTCAACTATGATTGTGACGGGAGCTCAAGCGTTAGCGGCCAATGATGAGGGATTCTCAGTGCTTGGTGCATTCGAGAATACGGCAGTAGATACTTCGTTAATCACGGGCGGAATTGTTGGGCTTGTGGTTGCTATTGCGACAGTATTTAAGCAACAGTTACCTGTCGGAGATATTGGTCGTACATTATGGATTGGGGCGAAATCCATGTTTGGCGCGGTGATCATTCTTGTATTTGCGTGGACCATAGGGTCGGTGATTGGCGATGTTCAAACCGGTGCGTATCTTTCTTCGCTCGTGCAAGACAGTATTAGTCCACAATGGTTGCCTGTGCTGCTGTTTATCTTATCTGGGATTATGGCCTTTGCGACCGGAACATCCTGGGGAACGTTCGGCATTATGTTACCTATTGCAGGTGATATGTCGGCTGCGACTGATCTTGCATTGATGTTACCGATGTTAAGTGCGGTATTAGCAGGCTCTGTGTTTGGAGACCATTGCTCGCCAATTTCAGATACGACCATTCTATCGTCAACCGGCGCGCGTTGTAACCATATTGACCACGTCGCAACTCAGTTACCTTATGCGCTTTCAACGGCCTTTATTTCGTTGATTGGTTATATAGTATTGGGTATGAGTGATTCAATCGTGATTGCCTTTGGTGCCGCAGCAGTGACGTTTATTGTGGTGTGTCTCGTGCTTAAGTGGGTCTCTCAGCGCCGCATCAATGATAAGCGTACACAATCTCCAAGCCGGGCTTAAACTGGTCTAAAAATGTCGTACTAAAAAGGAGGTCATGTGACCTCCTTTTTTTATGTCAAATTGATTGTCGCTAATAATTCGCACAAATACGAAAAAAGCACTTGAAATATCTCGTAAGCTTCGTTAGTGTAAAATCAATCCAACGAAAAAACGGTTATAAATATGCGCTCAATTAATATGATTATTCATCATCACCATCATCATCCTTAGTCAGTCTGTCGGGAGATGAGCGCATACCCGGGAGACAGGAAATCTCCCGGTGGTTAATTTGGTTATAGTCAGATTGCAAACCCTCGGGAACTAAGCTCCCGAGGGTTTTTTCATTTTAATCCAAAAAAATCATTTAAATTCAAATATTTGCAAAGGGAAGTGTTTATGTCATCTCAACGTTTAAGAATCGCAATTCAGAAAAAAGGCCGTTTGGCGAAAGAGTGTCAAAGTCTACTCAAACAGTGTGGCGTGCAGTTCAATGTGATGGGTGAGCGCCTAGTCGTTCATTCGGTAAATATGCCAATTGATTTATTGTTGGTTCGCGATGACGATATTCCAGGTTTGATTATGGATGGCGTCGTTGATTTAGGTTTTATCGGCGAAAATGAACTGGAAGAAGTGCGTTTAGATCGCGTTGCGCTGCAAAAGCCGAGCGAGTTTGAAACGCTACGTCGTATGGATTTTGGTGGCTGTCGTCTTTCTATCGCCATCGATGCAGATCAAACCTATAACGGCCCACAAGATTTACAAGGTCAGCGTATTGCCACAACCTATCCACAACTATTGAAAGCTTACATGGATCGGGAAGGATTGGATTTTAGCACTTGCATGCTCACCGGCTCTGTCGAAGTGGCACCCCGAGCAGGGCTTGCTGATGCTATCGCCGATTTGGTTTCAACAGGAGCCACGTTAGAAGCGAATGGTTTAAAAGAAGTGGAAGTGATTTTTGAATCAAAAGCCACTTTGATTCAACGTCCTGGCGAGTTTGCTTCAGATAAAGTGAACTTAATTAATCGCTTATTGACTCGTATGCAGGGTGTCCAGCAAGCCAAAGAATCGAAATACATTATGTTGCACGCACCCGTCGATAAACTGGAAGAAATCACGGCATTGCTTCCTGGTGCGGAAGATCCAACCGTATTGCCACTGTCCGCAGATAAATCTCGCATGGCATTGCACTTAGTCAGTGCTGAAAACCTATTCTGGGAAACAATGGAACAGCTTAAAGCGCTAGGCGCGAGTTCTATTTTGGTGTTACCGATTGAAAAAATGATGGAGTAAGTGATGAGAACCGTTGTTTGGCAATCTTTAAGTGAAGAGCAGCATAATTCAATTTTAGAGCGTCCGGCGATTTCTGCTGGCGCTAACGTCACATCCATTGTTAATGAGGTGATGACTCAAGTACGCGAAGGCGGTGATGCGGCGTTGTGGGAGCTAACCGAAAAGTTTGATCGTGTAAAACCGGCGACATTGCGTGTCAGTAATGAAGAGATTGAAGCAGCGTCTGAACGTTTAACCCCAGAAATGAAGCAAGCGTTGGAACAAGCTCATGAAAATATTAGTTGCTTCCACAAAGCGCAAAAAGCGCAAACGATACGCGTAGAAACGATGCCGGGCGTGGTGTGTGAGCAGATTACGCGTCCAATTAGTCAAGTAGGGCTGTATATTCCTGGCGGCAGTGCTCCACTGCCTTCGACTGTATTGATGCTAGGTGTTCCTGCACAAATTGCGGGCTGTCGTAAGGTGATCTTGTGTTCACCACCACCGATTGCGGATGAGATTTTGTACGTTGCCAAACTGTGCCAAATTGATGAAGTGTATAATTTAGGTGGGGCACAGGCGATTGCCGCGATGGCTTATGGTTCGGAGTCTGTCACTAAGGTGGATAAGATCTTTGGCCCAGGTAATGCGTATGTAACTGAAGCAAAACGTCAAGTAAGTAATGATTATCGTGGCGCCGCGATTGATATGCCAGCAGGCCCATCTGAAGTGTTAGTCATTGCTGATGAGCACGCCGATCCAGACTTTGTCGCCGCCGACCTTCTGAGCCAGGCAGAGCATGGCCCTGATTCACAAGTGGTTCTTGTTACGCCGTCACCTATTTTGGCTGACCAAGTGAATGATGCGGTACAAGCGCAATTACAAGAGTTAACACGTGCTGATATTGCTCGCCAAGCTTTGTCATCCAGTTTGGTCATTATCGCTGAGTCGCTGACTCAGTGTGTATCGATTTCTAATTTCTATGGGCCGGAACACTTAATTGTCCAAACCAAGAACCCACGAGAGCTCGTACCATTATTTGATAATGCTGGTTCAATCTTTTTAGGATGTTGGTCACCAGAGTCCGTAGGCGATTATGCCTCGGGTACTAACCATGTATTACCGACCTATGGTTATACACGGACTTACTCAAGTTTAGGATTGGCGGATTTTAGCAAGCGTATGACAGTGCAAGAGTTGTCCGCGCAAGGCCTACAAAATCTCGCGCCGACGGTGGTAGAAATGGCCAATGCCGAAGGGTTGGACGCACACCGCCGCGCCGTTACCATCCGTGTTAATAAATTACAGCAACAGGATAAGTAATCATGGAAAAACTGGCTCGTAAACAAGTTCAAGCATTAACCCCTTACCTGTCAGCACGGCGTATTGGCGGTGAAGGTGATGTTTGGCTCAACGCGAACGAATCCCCTTATGATAATGAATATCAATTAACGGTTAGCCAATTAAATCGTTACAGTGATTGCCAGCCAGCGACATTGATCGACGCATACGCAGAGTATGCTGGAGTAAGCTCAGAGCAAGTGCTGACTTCACGTGGTGCAGATGAAGGCATTGAACTACTGATTCGCGCCTTTTGCGAAGCAGGCGACGATGCCATTTTGTACTGTCCACCCACGTATGGTATGTACGCGATCAGTGCTGAGACGTTTGGCGTTGAGCGTAAAACGGTGCCTTTAACGTCGGATTGGCAACTGGATCTTCCAGCGATTGAAGCAAATTTAGACAAGGTTAAAGTGGTCTTCGTTTGTAGTCCGAATAACCCGACTGGCAATGTTATGAATCGAGACGATATCGTAACATTACTTGAAATGACTCAAGACCGTGCCATTGTCGTGATAGACGAAGCCTATATTGATTTTTGCTTACAAGATAGTACCGTTGATTTATTGGCAACATATCCTCACTTAGCCATTTTACGCACGCTGTCGAAAGCATTTGCGTTAGCGGGATTACGTTGTGGTTTTACCTTGGCAAGCCCTGAACTGATTCAGGTGTTATTAAAAGTTATTGCGCCGTATCCTGTTCCCGTCCCAGTTGTTGATATTGCAGTACAGGCGTTATCTAAAGCCGGATTGGCGCGGCAAAAGTATCAAGTATTAGAAATCACGGTGAACCGCGCTTACTTGCAAGCAGGTTTAAGTATGATTCCAGGCGTGACGGTACATGAAGGCTGGGGAAATTATTTACTAGTCCAGTTCCCTGATGGCGATGCTTTATTTAAAGCAGCATGGGATGCAGGGATTATTTTACGTAATTCACCCATCGAAAATGGGGTACGCATCAGTGCTGGCAGCCGTGAAGAATGTGAAAAAACCGTAACGTTTATTCGTAATTTTTATCAAGCATAATTCGTTATTTGCCCTTTAGTGAACGGATAGTGTGCTGAAGGGTGTAACGGATGAATTAATCAGTATTTTTAAACACGGGCAGTTATCTTGCTGGTGTGATAATCAGAAAAGGATCATTCTGTGAGCCAACAAAAAATTCTCTTTATTGATCGCGACGGCACGCTTATTGTTGAGCCGCCAGTGGATTTTCAAGTTGATCGACTCGACAAACTACAATTTGAGCCGTTAGTGATTCCAAGTTTGTTAGCATTACAAGATGCAGGCTATCGGTTGGTCATGGTGACCAATCAAGACGGGTTAGGCACCGAGAGCTACCCACAAGCTGACTTCGATGCGCCACATAACATGATGATGGATATGTTTTCTTCGCAAGGCGTTGTCTTTGATGATGTACTAATTTGCCCGCATTTTAACGAAGACAACTGCACATGCCGTAAACCGAAATTAGGTTTAGTTAGAACGTATTTACAGCAAGGCTTAGTCGATTTCACACAGTCTGCCGTCATTGGGGATCGACCAACCGATTTACAATTAGCTGAAAATATGGCGATACAGGGTATTCAATACGATCCCAAAGTAATGAATTGGCCAGCCATTGTCGCGACACTAACGCAACAATCTCGTGAAGCGACCGTTGTCCGTAAAACCAAAGAAACCGACATTCAAGTTGCCGTTAACCTAGATATTGCAGGAAAAAATCACATCGCGACAGGATTAGGCTTTTTCGATCATATGCTCGATCAAATCGCCACGCACGGTGGCTTCTCTCTAAACTGTCAAGTGACGGGCGACCTGCACATTGATGATCACCACACGATTGAAGATACAGCATTGGCATTGGGCCAAGCGTTGAAAGAAGCCTTGGGTGATAAACGTGGTATTGGCCGTTTTGGATTCAGTTTACCGATGGATGAATGTCTTGCGCAATGTGCGCTGGACTTGTCGGGTCGTCCTTATTTGAAATTTGATGCTGCGTTCAGTCGCGAACAAGTCGGAGATTTGTCGACAGAAATGGTATATCACTTCTTCCGTTCACTGACTGATACGTTAGCTTGTACGTTACATCTGTCTTCGAATGGTGACAACGACCACCACATTATTGAAAGTCTGTTTAAGGCATTTGGCCGCACCTTACGTCAAGCGATAAAGGTTGAGGGTAACGATCTGCCGAGTAGCAAAGGAGTGTTGTAATGTCGCCAAGTATTGTCATTATTGATACCGGCTGCGCGAATATTTCTTCATTGCGCTTTTCCATTGAGCGTTTGGGATATGACGTAACCATTTCTAAAGATCCCGACGTGGTACTCGGGGCGGATAAGCTGTTTTTACCTGGAGTAGGAACGGCGACGGAAGCCATGAAAAACTTGCAAGAACGTCAACTGGTTGAGCTTGTTAAGCAAGTCACTCAACCGTTGTTAGGGATTTGCTTGGGTATGCAACTGCTGGGTTTACGTTCACAAGAAAAGCCGTCACATACTACGGCGGATATTGACTGTTTAGGTTTGTGTGCGGGTGAAGTGAGCTTAATGGATACGCAAGGTTTGCCATTACCACACATGGGTTGGAATACAGTGACAGCCGCTTCTGGGCATCCATTATTTGCTGGCATTGAAGCTGACGAATACTTTTACTTTGTGCACAGCTTTGCTATGCCAGTTGGAGAGTACACCATCGCAACTTGCGACTACGGTCAGCCGTTCAGTGCGGCGATTCAAAGTGGTAATTATTACGGAGTACAATTTCACCCAGAACGCTCTTCGAAAGCGGGCGCTACTTTAATTAATAACTTTTTAACGCTTTAAGGATAAAGAGATGATCATCCCTGCATTGGATCTTATTGAGGGGCAAGTTGTTCGCTTGTATCAAGGCGATTATGGACAAGTGACGGAATATAAAGTTGATCCGGTGGAACAGTTTGCTGTTTACCACAACGCCGGCGCACAATGGTTACACTTGGTGGATCTAACGGGAGCAAAAGATACACAAGCCCGTCAATTAGGCTTAATTGGCCGTTTGATCGCCAGTACACCCGCACAAGTACAAATTGGCGGCGGAGTGCGTTCTGAAGACGATGTGAAAAATTTATTAGACGCAGGCGCAGAACGTGTAGTTGTTGGCTCGACGGCGGTCAAGCAACCTGAACGGGTAAAATCTTGGATTAAACAGTATGGCGCTGAGCATATTGTCCTCGCGCTAGACATCAATATTAATGCCGATGGCGAGCGCCATGTGGCGATTTCCGGTTGGCAAGAAGATTCGGGTGTGACGATTGAAGCCTTACTCGATGATTACCTAACCGTTGGATTAAAGCATGTGTTATGTACCGACATTTCTCGTGATGGCACATTAGCCGGTTCCAATGTGTCTTTGTATCAGGATTTATGCGCACAGTATCCGCAAGTGCAATTTCAATCATCTGGCGGTATTGGCTGTTTAGATGATATTCAGGCACTACGAGGGACAGGGGTCGCTGGGGTGATCGTCGGTCGGGCATTATTGGATGGCAAATTTACCGCAGAGGAGGCGTTCGCATGTTGGCAAAACGCATAATACCGTGCTTGGATGTCCGTGATGGACAAGTGGTTAAAGGGGTTCAGTTTCGTAATCACGAGATCATCGGTGACATTGTTCCACTGGCTAAACGCTATGCAGAAGAAGGCGCTGACGAGTTAGTTTTTTATGATATTACCGCATCAAGTGACGGACGTGTTGTCGATAAAAGCTGGGTTTCCCGTGTAGCAGAAGTGATTGATATTCCTTTCTGTGTGGCTGGAGGTATTCGTACAGCAGAAGATTGTGCACAGCTATTAGAATTTGGCGCCGATAAAGTCTCGATCAATTCACCTGCGCTGGCCAATCCACAGCTCATTACTGAGTTAGCCGATCGCTTCGGCGTACAGTGTATTGTGGTCGGCATTGATTCCTATTTTGATGAAGAAGCCGGTACATATAAAGTGTATCAGTTCACTGGTGATGAAAAACGCACGGCAGCAACCAAGTGGGATACGGTAAGCTGGGTCAAAGAAGTGCAACAACGCGGTGCGGGTGAAATTGTGTTGAATATGATGAATCAAGACGGTGTCCGTAATGGGTATGATTTAACCCAACTCAATTTGGTACGTGAAGCGTGTAAAGTGCCATTAATCGCCTCCGGCGGTGCTGGTGAAATGGTGCATTTTCGCAATGCGTATCAGCAAGCAAATGTCGATGGCGCACTAGCCGCCTCAGTATTTCATAAAAAAATTATTAATATTGGTGATTTAAAACACTATCTCCAGCAGGAAGGAATCGAGGTACGACTATGAGTCAAGATTCAGTAACAACGTCTTTATCACAACGTATTGACTGGGATAAAGTCGATGGGTTAATCCCTGTCATCGTGCAAGACTTTACCTCTAGTGAAGTCTTGATGTTGGGCTACATGAATAGCGATGCGCTCGATAAAACATTAACGACGCAACAGGTGACATTCTACTCACGCACCAAACAACGCTTATGGACCAAGGGTGAAACGTCTGGCAACGTGTTGCAGCTTAAAAATCTCGCGTTGGATTGTGATCAAGATACACTACTCGCAACGGTTGAGCCTATTGGTCCAACATGTCATTTAGGCACGACCACGTGTTTTGATGGTGACGCACAAGAAGCCTCACAGATGGTTTGGCTGCAGCAACTGGAAACGCTATTGGGCCAACGTAAAAACGCGGATCCCGACACCTCTTATACGGCGAGTTTGTACGCGCGGGGTACCAAGCGAATTTCTCAGAAAGTGGGTGAAGAAGGCGTTGAAGTGGCGCTAGCGGCAACCTCTGGCGATAAGGCAGAGTTAGTATGTGAATCGGCAGACTTAATGTATCACTTATTAGTGTTGTTAAACGATCAAGGTTTATCAATGAGTGATGTGATTAATAAATTGAAAGAGCGCCATCAATAGCGCTCTTTCATTAAGGCCTTCACACTTAAAGGTGAAGGTCTTGCCATTGCCCTGGGGCCAAATCGCCGAGAGTAATGTCACCCATCGAGTAACGAATTAAGCGTAGAGTCGGGTAACCAATATGAGCCGTCATACGCCTGACCTGTCGATTGCGACCTTCGATGATCGTTATCGCAAGCCACGTAGTCGGAATATTCGCTCGAAATCGAACGGGAGGATTACGTGCCCACAAATGAGCAGGTTCATCAATTCTTTCGACTTTAGCGGGCAATGTTGGGCCATCTTTTAAGGTGACGCCCAAACGTAGCTGCGCTAATTCTTCCTCATTCGGTTCCCCATCGACTTGAACCCAGTAGGTTTTTTCAGATTTTGATTTGGGTTGTGTCAGCTTGGCTTGCAATACGCCATCGTTGGTTAGCACCATCAAACCTTCGCTATCTCTATCTAAACGACCTGCGGCATAAACATCTTTGACATCAATAAAATCCGCTAAGGTTTGTCGGCCTTGGCCATCGGTAAATTGGCTCAAGACATCATAAGGTTTATTAAACACTAATACCTTACGTTCCAAAGGAGCTGGGCGAGGTTTACGTTGGTTAGCCTTAGGCTTAGGCTTACGGCGTTGTGTGGATGATGAACGCTTTTTGGGAGTGGCCTCAGAGTGAGAGGCACGCAAAGAACGATGGCCGTTTGGGCGAGATGACATGTTAATTACCTTGCAAAAATGTAAAAGTATGGCTGCGATCGTTTTATGGGAGTTCGCTTTACGTTATGATTTCGAGAATAAAATCACGTGCGTCGACATCAAGTCAGTGATGGTATATTGTCGATAAACACTGAGTGTCGATACGCGGTTTATGACGGTTTTTCTCGGTATGTTTGGTTAAAACACGGCGAAATCATATCATGCTTAGTCATGTTGGTCGCTGAGCATACCGAATTATAAGCGTATTTGTCACTCAGACCAATACGCCGCGTCGCGTCACCGCGCTTGCTCAAGGATGATATTGATAGTTATCGTAATTTCAAACTCTCCTCATGAGTCACGGAACGTGCGACAGTATAACGAGCAAGGGGTGGAGAGGATCACCAATCAACGGTGATGTCCTGCCATACAGAACCAAGCAACACGGTAGCGATATCGTGTCATCAGAACATATAGGGAAAGTTCATGCCTACACAGAAACCAACGATCGTTTATACGATCACAGATGAAGCACCGGCTTTAGCAACCTACTCATTTTTGCCGATCATTCGTTCATTCACTGCTTCGTCTAACATCGCTATTGAGACTCGCGATATTTCACTAGCGGGACGCATTCTTGCCAACTTCCCAGATAGCCTCAAGCCAGAGCAACGCGTGACCGATGCATTAGCTGAGTTGGGCGAACTTGCGCAAACGCCTCAGGCAAATATCATTAAATTACCAAATATTTCAGCGTCGGTTCCTCAGTTGTGTGCGGCCATTAAAGAATTGCAAGATAAAGGCTATGCAGTCCCTAATTATACCGCTGAACCTAAAACCGATGCGGAAAAAGCAGCGAAAGCGGTTTATGACAAAATTAAAGGTAGCGCCGTAAACCCTGTGCTACGTGAAGGTAACTCAGATCGCCGTGCTCCAACGTCAGTGAAAAATTATGTACGTAAAAATCCACACTCGATGGGGCAATGGTCTGCGGACTCCAAAACGCACGTTGCCAGCATGGATTCTGATGATTTCTTCGGCTCAGAAACTTCACTAACGCTGGACAAAGCAACGTCAGTATCGATCGAGTTTGTCGGTAAATCGGGCGAGAAAAAGACACTTAAATCAGCTTTTCCATTGTTGGATAAGGAAATCATTGATACATCCGTGATGAACAAGAAAGCACTCATGGCGTTTTTTGAACAGCAAATTGCTGAAGCAAAAGAGCAGGGGGTTTTATTGTCGTTGCACTTGAAGGCCACCATGATGAAAGTGTCGGATCCGGTGATCTTTGGTTATGCAGTTAAAGCGTTTTTTAAAGACGTATTTGATAAATACGCTGATACCTTCGAGAGCTTGGGCGTTGATGTGAATAATGGCCTTGGTGATGTGTATGCCAAAATTGCGCAATTGCCAGCCAGTGAACGTGCCGAAATCGAAGAAGCCATTGCAGCCGTCTATCATACTCAGCCAGAGCTTGCGATGGTCGATTCAGATCGTGGTATCACTAACTTGCACGTCCCGAGTGATGTGATTGTCGATGCATCTATGCCTGCAATGATTCGTTCGGCAGGACAAATGTACGATACCAATGGCGGCCAAAAAGATACCAAAGCGATGATTCCAGACCGCTCTTATGCGGGGGTTTACCAAACAGTCGTTGATTTTTGTAAGCAGCATGGCGCGTTTGATCCAACCACCATGGGGAGTGTTCCTAACGTAGGTTTGATGGCGCAAAAAGCGGAAGAATATGGTTCGCATGATAAAACGTTTATCTTAGACAACGACGGAACAGTCAACGTTGTTGATGACCAAGGTAACGTGTTGCTTTCACAATCAGTAGAAGCGGGTGATATCTTCCGTATGTGTCAGGTTAAGGACGCACCAATCCAAGATTGGGTAAAGCTGGCCGTGACTCGTGCTCGTGCCTCGCAAACGCCGGCGATTTTTTGGTTAGACGCCGAGCGTGCGCATGATGCTGAACTGATTAAAAAAGTACAGAAATATTTACCTAACCATGATACTGATGGGTTGGATATTCAGATCATGTCGACGGTAGATGCCACCCAGTATTCTCTTGAGCGCATTAAAGCCGGTAAAGATACCATCTCGGTAACCGGTAATGTGTTACGTGATTACCTGACGGATTTATTCCCAATTCTAGAGTTGGGGACGTCGGCCAAGATGCTGTCTATTGTGCCGCTTATGAACGGTGGTGGTTTGTTTGAAACAGGAGCGGGCGGTTCAGCGCCTAAGCATGTTCAACAAGTTGAAAAAGAAAACCATCTACGTTGGGATTCATTAGGCGAATTTCTCGCTCTGTCAGCATCATTGGAGTACATGAACCAAGATGGCACGCACAGTAAAGCTCAAGTGTTGGCAGATACTTTAGATCAAGCAACAGGTCGCTTCTTAGACGAAAATAAATCACCGTCACGTAAAGTTGGAGAATTGGATAACCGAGGCAGCCATTTCTATCTTGCAATGTACTGGGCACAAGCGCTTGCAACACAAACTAAAGATAGTGAGTTAGCGGCGCAATTTAAATCTGTGGCTCAGGAGCTTGAAGCGAATGAAGCGAAGATTGTGGATGAGTTAAATAAAGCACAAGGTGTCAGCACCAATATTGGTGGTTACTACTATCCAGATTTCGCGAAAGCGTCGGCAGTCATGCGTGCAAGCGAAACTCTGAATCATATTGTTGATGCTTTGCAATAGATTGTTGGCCGTTCGCGGTTACTCTTTAATATGCACAATAAAAAACCCGCTTAGCGGGTTTTTTATTGTTGTGAAGTCAATGTCTAACTCAGTATTGCGCTCATCGAAGTGCGATGGGGGAGTCATGGCATGACTACATCTATTTGGATGCCTCACCTCCAATTGGTACAACAGTACTTGCGTGGTAACCTTTAGGGCCTTCTTCCACTTCATAAGAAACTTGTTGACCAGCCTTTAGTGTACGGTAGCCTTCCATTTGAATGGTTGAATAGTGCGCAAAAATGTCATCATTTGTGCCTTCAGGACAAATAAAGCCAAACCCTTTTGCATTATTGAACCATTTTACTGTACCTGTCGCCATGCTTACATCCCTCATGCATTGTTTCTATGGGGTGACTGTAACCAACATTATCATTGGCTCACAGTGACTCGCTCACCCATCTACGCTTAAAATGAGTCACTCTTCGACCAATTTAGCTAATGATGACAGACAGTCAATAGTAGAATTGCAGAAAATTTGTTCATTTTGAGCTTTGGTCACGCTTATGAGATGAAGTTTTTGTGTTAACTGTTGATTTTTCGTTATGTTTGCTTTGAGATGAAGAACTTGCTCAGGCACAGTTAGGCGTCATAACAATCACATTTGTGCATGAAGATAGGGCAGTGATCACAATCAGCATCTTTTATTTGCAGGGGATAGATTGGTGCATTAGTCTTTTTATTAAGGGCAATGGGTATTGGTGCTCTTAAGTGTTCATTCTCGTTGTACATTGGCATTGCACTGATTGTTCTGACAGAGCACAATAGAGATAGGTAGCACTCACACGATACAATTATGAGTAATAATTTTGAATGGGTTACTCCAGGCTCGGATTTACTGGAGAAAGAAAAAACGGCGTTAAAGCCGCCATCGATGTACAACGTTATTTTAAATAATGATGATTACACCCCGATGGATTTTGTTATCGAGGTTTTAGAGCGATTTTTCTCAAAAGATATTGAACAAGCAACACAAATTATGTTGGCCGTACATTATGCAGGAAAAGCGGTCTGTGGCACCTTTTCTGCTGAAGTGGCAGAAACCAAAGTCGCTCAAGTTACGATGTATTCCAAAGAGCACGAGCATCCATTGCTCTGTACAATGGAGCAAGCGTAACATCATAGAACAGATGAAAAATACTGTGGTTGTTTCTTTAAGGAGGCTTTATGCTTAACAAAGAACTAGAATCGAGCTTGAACGGTGCATTTGCACGAGCTCGAGATAAACGACACGAGTTTATGACCGTGGAGCACCTCCTTCTTGCGTTGTTAGAAAACGACGCAGCTAAGGAAGCATTAGTCGCGTGTCAGGCAGAAATAGAAACGTTACGCCGTGAGCTTGACACTTTCATCGACCAAACGACGCCGCTTATTCCGGCTGATGATGAGGCGCGAGAAACACAACCTACCTTGAGTTTTCAGCGTGTATTGCAACGCGCGGTTTTCCACGTTCAATCTTCAGGGCGTAGTGAAGTCACTGGCGCTAACGTTTTGGTGGCCATTTTTAGTGAACAAGAATCTCATGCTGCATATCTATTGAAAAAAAATGATGTTAGCCGTTTAGATATTGTTAACTTTATTTCGCACGGTATTACCAAGGCATCAAGTTCTAGTGAAGATCCTTCTTCAGATGCGTTTGGCCCAGAAAATGCGGAAGAAGCGGGGGGTGAAGAGCGTTTAGAGAGTTTTGCAACGAACTTAAATCAATTGGCTAAGCAAGGTCAGATTGATCCCTTGATTGGTCGTGATAAAGAATTAGAACGCACTATTCAAGTGTTGTGTCGTCGTCGTAAAAATAACCCACTATTGGTGGGAGAAGCTGGCGTCGGCAAAACGGCGATTGCTGAAGGTCTCGCATGGAGAATAGTGGAAGGCAATGTCCCTGATGTCATTAAAGATAGCGTAATTTATTCTTTGGATATTGGTTCGTTATTAGCGGGAACCAAATATCGCGGTGACTTTGAAAAACGTTTCAAAGCCATTTTGAAACAATTGGAAAAAGAAAAAGATGCAGTATTGTTCATCGATGAAATTCATACCATCATCGGTGCGGGGGCAGCATCGGGAGGCCAAGTTGACGCGGCCAACCTAATTAAACCGTTATTAAGTAGTGGAAAATTACGCTGTATCGGTTCGACGACGTACCAAGAACACAGCAATATTTTTGAGAAAGAGCGTGCATTGTCACGTCGCTTTCAAAAAATTGATGTAGTTGAACCATCGGTCGATGACACCGTTAAAATTTTGGCGGGTCTCAAGTCTAAATACGAAGCCCATCATGATGTTCGCTACACCAATAAAGCGTTGCGTGCTGCCGTAGAACTGTCAGCGAAATACATCAATGATCGTCATTTACCTGATAAAGCCATTGATGTGATTGATGAGGCTGGCGCTCGTATTCGCTTATTACCGGTGAGCAAACGCCGTAAAACGATTGGGGTTTCAGAAATTGAATCCATGGTCGCAAAAATGGCGCGTATCCCAGAGAAATCGGTATCATCTTCAGACAAAGACACGTTAAAAGTGCTCGATTCGAAAATGAAGATGATGGTGTTTGGGCAAGATGATGCGATTGACGTGTTGTCTGAATCAATCAAACTGACTCGAGCAGGATTGGGCGCGGATAATCGTCCTGTTGGTTCATTCTTATTTGCGGGCCCGACAGGGGTCGGTAAAACAGAAGTGACTGTACAATTGGCGAAAGTGCTGGGTATTGAGCTGCTACGCTTTGATATGTCTGAATATGGTGAGCGTCATTCCGTCAGCCGTTTAATTGGTGCACCTCCTGGTTACGTAGGTTATGATCAAGGTGGTTTGTTGACTGACGCCGTGATTAAAAACCCTCATGCTGTTGTTCTGCTTGATGAAATTGAAAAAGCGCACCCAGATATATTTAACTTGCTATTGCAGGTGATGGATAATGGTACTCTGACTGACAATAATGGACGTAAAGCGGATTTTCGCAATGTAATTTTGGTGATGACAACCAATGCGGGGGTCGCGGAAACCGTGAAGAAATCTATTGGTCTTATTCAGCAGGATCACAGTCACGATGCGATGTCAGAAATCAAAAAAGTGTTTACCCCTGAGTTTCGCAACCGCCTAGATCATGTTATTTGGTTTAATAATTTAGCGGAATCGGTGATTGCTCAAGTGGTTGATAAATTCATTGTTGAGTTGCAAGCGCAACTGGATCAGCGTGGTGTTTCATTGGAAATTTCTGAGGAAGCACGTAACTGGCTGGCTCATAAAGGTTATGATCGTGAAATGGGCGCTCGTCCAATGGGACGTGTTATTCAAGAGCAATTGAAGAAACCGTTAGCGAATGAGTTGTTGTTTGGCTCACTAGTCGATGGCGGAACCGTACGGGTTGCTCTAGAAGGGGATAGTTTGACCTTTGACTATCAAGGCTCTAAACAAGCCGCTCAGGTAGACTGATGCCACTTAATTAAACAGTGATAAACAATAAAAGCGTGCTGAGGCACGCTTTTTTTATAACATCAACTCAACTATCTGTTGATTGATAAAGGAACTCGTGTCGCGTAAATACAAAAAAGCAGGGTACTCGCCCTGCCTTTTTGTGTAACAACTGAGAATCAGAGATTAACGTGCACGGAAGACGATACGTCCTTTTGAGAGATCGTACGGAGTCAACTCTACAGTTACTTTATCGCCAGTCAAAATACGGATGTAGTTCTTACGCATTTTGCCAGAAATATGAGCAGTAACAATATGGCCGTTTTCCAGCTCGACACGGAACATTGTGTTTGGAAGAGTATCAAGGACAGTGCCTTGCATCTCAATAACGTCTTCTTTAGCCATTTAATCCTCTTTAGAAATTAGGCAATTTTTAACGGCAGCAATTGTGCCCTTAAAAGGTCAATAAGTAAAGTTGTGGCGTATTCTACCCTTGCCAACGCTGATTTACTAGCCTTTGGTGAGCGTTAAAGCGCACTTTGTAGTTCATCGCGGGGCATTCGTCTATTTGGTAACCTAAATAGAGCCACTGTAAATCTTGTTTTTTACACATTTCGATTTGATAGAGTACGCAAAGTGTACCAAGTGATAAGGGTATATCTGGATCGAAAAATGTATAAAATGCACTTGCGCTATTTGTCATAATGTCAGTTATTGCTATGGCAATAAGTTGATGATTATCGTAGACATGTAAATAGCGAGTGTTGAGCCAATCGCACTGCGCAAATGCGGCGAAATTTTCTCGATTTGGTGGGAACATACTACCATTACGATGGCGGGTATTGATATAGCGTGCATACAAATTGAACCAATTTTCGTCCATTTTTGGCTTTAATTCCCAATGAAAGGTCGGTTTCGCTTTATTAAGCAATCGTTTTTGGCTTTTAGAGGGCGTGCTACTAGGAATGTCGATACGCAAAGCTTCACATGCTTGGCAATTGAGGCAATGAGGTTGATAGATGACATCGCCACTGCGACGAAACCCGTTCGCCAAAAGTAATTCAAACTTATCTGGCGTTTGTAAGCTTGCATCGATCGCCACGGCTAGGCGTTCTTGTTGTTCCGGTAAGTAACTGCACGTATGCGGTGTCGTTAAACCGATCCGAATATGTTGCATGTCCGAATTCATGATGAACCCTTGTCAGATATCGACGTTGTTGAATGTGTTAGCCAGCGAGGTTGTAAGTATTGGCTATCGATGGCGTTATCCCTTAAACATAGCAAAATTTCTAAAAATTGTTCCCGAGATAGCTCTTGTGCCCCCAGTGACGCAAGATGAGGATTCATAACTTGGCAATCGATCCATTGTCCGCCTAATTGCTGGAAGTACTCACAAAAATGCCACAGTGCGATTTTGGATGCATTATCTCGTAGGCTGAACATGGACTCACCACAGAAAATTTGTCCAATCATAATGCCATATAAACCACCAATCAGCTCACCATCAAGCCAAACTTCAACAGAATGACAATTGCCTTGTAGGGCTAATTGTTGATAGGCATGACGCATATCATCGTTGAGCCAAGTCTCGCTCGCAGGCCTGACCGCCGCACAGAATTCAATAACTTGAGAAGTGGCGCGATTTAGGCTCACGGTATAATTTGACTTTTTATGAAATTTTTTAAGACTTTTGCTCGGTTTGAATGTCTTAGTATTAAACACAGCACGCGGAGCAGGGCTCCACCATAGAATGGGTTCTCCCGGGCCGTACCAGGGAAAAATACCAGAACGATATGCGGCGACTAAACGTTGTGGGTGTAAATCCCCACCAATTGCGAGCAATCCGTTAGGTTCGTCGAGGGCATCATGTGGTGCTGGAAACGTATAGTCGTCTGGTGCAAGTTCGGTTAAGTAAATTGTCATACACAACCCATTATCCATAAGGAGACGAAAATGAAAAAGTGGATTTGGATAGTAGTCATTTTTCCACTATTTGCCAATGCCGCTTATCAGCGTAATCAAGCGCGGCCCGTAAATAAAGTCGTATTCGGTGCGGTACAAACCGTGCGTTATATTTCTGACAAAACCGTGGAACAAACCAAGACCAGCCATAGTGGTTGGGAAACCTTACTTGGCGCGGCTATTGGTGGTGTGATTGGCCATCAGTTTGGTTCAGGGCATGGCAATGACCTGGCGACAGTTGTTGGGACGGCGGCAGGCGCTGGCGTTGGTTATACCCAATCGGCAGACCCAATCTATCGTCAGCAAGACAAGCTGGTTGAGCTGCTGATTAAGACCCATGATGATAAGCTCATCGATGTCATCCAAGATGTGGACCCTAACATGCTATTTGGCTCAGGCGATAGTGTCCGTATTTTGTATTTTGATGAGGGCGTTCGCGTTGATAAAGAAATGTAATAGAGGGTACTGATGGGACTTTAGGCGAGGGGAAATGGGCATGTATCACTCCAGATTGGGACTAGCATCGCCTCGCGTTTTTCGTTAATCTGCAGACATGAAGAATTTATCTGCCCATGGCTAATACTCATCTATTTGGGCGGAGCAAGGACAAGAGCAATAAATGGAAAGCCTGACCTTAGAACCAATTAATATTATCCAAGGAACTGTGAATCTTCCTGGATCAAAAAGCGTATCCAATCGCGCACTTTTGCTAGCTGCGCTAGCAAAAGGCACGACTCGTTTAACCAATTTGCTAGACAGCGATGATATTCGCCATATGTTGGCAGCGTTGCAACAAGTTGGGGTCGATTATCAGCTATCAGCGGATAAAACAGAGTGTACGGTACACGGGCTTGGGCAACCATTTTCGACCGAGACACCACTTGAACTCTTTCTCGGAAACGCGGGAACGGCAATGCGCCCATTGGCGGCAGCGTTATGTCTTGGCCACGGAGACTATGTATTGACCGGTGAGCCTCGCATGAAAGAGCGCCCAATTGGCCACCTTGTCGATGCATTACGCACGGCTGGGGCGGATATTGAATATTTAGAAAATGAGAATTACCCACCACTTGCGATTCATAGTACTGGATTGAAGGGGGGGGAAGTCGTGATTGACGGTTCTATTTCTAGCCAGTTTTTAACCGCATTTTTGATGTCGGCTCCATTTGCAGATAACGATATTACAATTGTGATTGAAGGGGAGCTTGTTTCTAAGCCTTACATTGATATAACTCTCGACATCATGCGCCAATTTGGTGTTGTGGTTGAAAATAATCACTACCAAAGCTTTGTCGTAAAATCTGGGCAACAATATGTTTCTCCTGGGGATTTCTTAGTCGAAGGTGATGCCTCATCGGCCTCATATTTTCTCGCTGCTGCAGCGATTAAAGGCGGCTCGATTCGTGTGACAGGGATCAGCAAACACAGCATTCAAGGGGATATTCGCTTTGCAGATGCTCTGGAGAAAATGGGTGCATCGATTGAGTGGGGCGAAGATTATGTTCAAGCCACTCGCGGTCATCTCGATGCCATTGATATGGATTTTAATCATATTCCTGATGCGGCAATGACGATTGCCACCACGGCGCTATTTGCCAAGGGAACGACTTCGATACGTAATGTGTATAATTGGCGAGTTAAAGAAACTGACCGTTTGACGGCAATGGCAACAGAATTACGTAAAGTCGGCGCCATTGTTGAGGAAGGTGACGATTATATTACGATTACACCACCAGAGGTATGCGAGCATGCGGCGATCGATACTTATGATGACCATCGTATGGCGATGTGTTTTTCTTTAGTGGCATTAAGTCAAACGCCAGTAACGATTAACGACCCTAAATGTACGTCAAAAACGTTTCCTGATTACTTTGATAAATTCAGACAATTAAGCAGTTAATAGCGATATTTATAACAACACAATAAAAGCCTCACCAGAGGCTTTTATTCGTTTTGCAGCGTAAATTTATCGGAAAACTCATGGGCGAGATACTTAAACATGTTGAAAACAGCAGGTGTTTTGGTCGTAGGTAAGCCCTGTTCATCTAAAAAATAGTGGCCTTTAAAAATTAAAATCTCATTGTTTTCTTCGACATCGGTAGCGCGCATCCCTTCAATATAATGTTCATGATCTTGGATGGTTTGATTAGCAATCATTAATAAATCGCGTTTGGATATGACGTTTTTTTGTGACATAAGTGATATTTTCTTGTAAATCATAAGGTAACTATAATTAAGATAAAGTGTGAGTACTTTGACCGCGCGCAATAAATACGTTGTCTAGGCTGTCAATCCTTATATATCAGTCGTTTGTCGTGAGTCGTCGACGGCTCTTATTATGGCGATAAAAGTCGGTTTTTTGGTTTGTGTTATGCGACGAATTGTCGAACAAATAAAAGGCTTTTTAAAAAAACATGTTGATCTTCTTGTAATCTGCCTCGATAGTAAAAAAAGAATCAACATTGTAGAACATCATTGCGATGAACCATTCGCACTATGGTTAAGGACATTTGAATCAAATTATGGGTAAATCACTCGTTATCGTAGAGTCTCCAGCCAAGGCCAAAACAATCAACAAATATCTTGGCAAAGACTTTATCGTAAAGTCTAGTGTCGGTCATGTCCGCGATCTACCAACCGCAGGGCAGTCGACAGGCGGAAAAAAAGCAGCACCTCAATCCACGAAGCATTTAAGTGCAGAAGAAAAAGCACGGGTAAAGAAAGAGAAAGAACGTGCCGCACTCATTAAGAAAATGGGTATTGACCCTTTTCATGATTGGGAAGCGAACTATCAGATCTTGCCTGGTAAGGAAAAAGTCGTCTCCGAGCTACAGAAATTAGCGAAAGACGCAGACGCTGTCTATCTCGCAACGGATTTGGATCGCGAAGGGGAAGCCATCGCTTGGCACCTTCGTGAGCTCATCGGTGGCGATGAAGAGCGATACAAACGGGTTGTGTTTAATGAAATCACTAAAGGCGCCATTCAACAGGCGTTTGAAACACCAGGCGAATTAAACATGGACGGCGTTAATGCACAGCAAGCGCGCCGTTTTATGGACCGTGTGGTTGGTTTTATGGTGTCTCCGTTGCTGTGGAAAAAAGTAGCCCGTGGTTTATCGGCAGGGCGAGTGCAATCCGTCGCCGTTAAACTTTTGGTTGAACGTGAGCGTTCAATCAAGGCGTTCACTCCTGAAGAGTTTTGGGATATTCATGCCGACACGTTAACATCGAGCGATCAAGCGTTCCGTTTGCTGGTGGCACAGAAAGATGGTGCAGCATTTAAGCCAGTCAACGAAGCGCAAGCAACCGATGCATTAACTGAGCTTGAAAAAGCACGTTATGAAGTCTGCAAGCGTGAAGATAGGCCCACAAGCAGTAAGCCAAGTGCGCCATTTATCACCTCGACTCTGCAGCAGGCGGCCAGTACTCGTCTAGGCTATGGTGTGAAAAAGACCATGATGCTCGCTCAGCGCCTCTATGAGGGCGGTTACATTACTTATATGCGTACTGACTCAACTAACTTGAGTCAAGAGGCTGTGAGTAACGTACGGGAGTATATTACGGCAGAGTTTGGTGATGCTTATTTGCCAGAAAAGCCGAATGTTTATGGCAGTAAAGAAAATGCACAAGAAGCGCACGAAGCGATTCGTCCTTCAAGCGTATCAGTGCTGGAATCTCAGCTGGAAGGTATGGATAAAGATGCGCATAAATTGTATGCGTTGATTTGGAATCAGTTTGTCGCGTGTCAAATGACGCCAGCAAAATATGATTCGACCACGATTAGTGTCAAAGCAGCTGATTATACCTTGAAAGCGAAAGGCCGTATTTTGAAGTTTGACGGTTGGACTCGTGTACAGCGTCCATTGGGTAAAAATGACGATCAAATTCTACCGGCGGTTAAAGTCGGGGATGAGCTGACTCTACAGACCCTTGAACCCAAGCAGCACTTTACTAAGCCGCCGGCGCGCTTTACAGAAGCAGCACTGGTTAAAGAGTTAGAAAAACGAGGCATTGGTCGTCCATCTACCTACGCTTCGATTATCTCAACTATTCAAGACCGCGGTTATGTCAAAGTGGACCAGCGTCGTTTTTATGCGGAAAAAATGGGCGAAATCGTCACTGATCGTTTAGATGACAGTTTTGATGATTTAATGAATTACGATTTTACCGCACGTATGGAAGAGAAGCTTGACCAAATTGCAGACGGTGAAGTGAATTGGAAAGGCATGTTGGATAGTTTCTTCTCTGATTTCAGTGAAAACCTAGCACAAGCTGAACAAGATGAAGAACATGGTGGCATGAAGCCGAACCATATGGTTGAGACAGATATTGATTGTCCGACATGTGGCCGTAAAATGGTCATTCGTACCGCTTCCACCGGTGTGTTTTTAGGGTGTTCTGGTTATGCATTACCGCCTAAAGAGCGCTGTAAAACAACCATTAATTTAGGTGATGAAGACGGCGTTGTTAACGTGTTGGAAGAGGACGTAGAAACCGCAGCGTTGCGCGCGAAAAAACGTTGTCCGATTTGTGATACAGCGATGGATGCCTATCTTATTGATGAAGAGCGTAAACTGCATGTTTGTGGTAATAATCCTAACTGTGAAGGTTATGAAGTCGAACATGGTGAGTTTAAGCTAAAAGGTTATGATGGCCCTGTGGTCGAGTGTGACAAGTGCAGTTCAGACATGGTCTTAAAAAACGGTCGTTTTGGTAAATATATGGCCTGTACGAATGACGAATGTACTAATACTCGTAAGATACTGCGCAACGGGGATGTGGCGCCACCTAAAGAAGATCCGGTGCATTTTCCTGAGTTTCCTTGCACACAGTCAGATGCCTACTTTGTGTTGCGTGATGGTGCGTCTGGTTTGTTCTTTGCGGCCAGTAATTTCCCTAAATCCCGCGAGACGCGAGCACCGCTAGTCCAAGAGCTAGCACAGTACAAAGAACGCTTAGCAGAGAAGTTTAAATACCTTGCTGATGCGCCGCAAAGCGATCCCGATGGACTACCTACCGTTGTTCGTTTTAGTCGTAAGTCTAAAGAACATTATGTTAGAACGGAAAATGAAGGCAAACCTTCTGGTTGGACTGCCGTCTATGTGGATGGAAAATGGGAAGTAACGGACAAGCGTAAGAAAAAGAAATAGCCAATCCGTTTCTTTTTGATAAAAGAGTAGCATTTATTGCTGCTCTTTTTTTTTGCTACCGTACTCGCATTTTTTATATGATTTCATTCTGTTATCAGAAAAATTGCAAAAATAACTCACTATTTTCAATATGTTGACTACTTTTATAAGAGCGCTTAAAAATTCTGTATCGGTATAGCAAGGCCTTATTACAAGGGCTTGTCGGTTCAGTAGGGCAGTGGAAAACGGCGGGACTTAAGCAATCAAACCGTTATCTATACGAAGTATGCAAATGAGAGGACACACAATACTCCGATACGTAATCATTCAGTCGGTGATTGTGTCTCATTCGATGTGCGAAATGAAAGTGAGCACAGTAATCTGCATAGAAAATGGAACGTCACGTTGTTGTCTTTATCAAAGATGAACAAGCAGCGATAAAAAGTAATGGAGAAAACAATGGCTGGTGTACTAGGTATGATTTTAGCTGGAGGTGAAGGCAAGCGCTTGATGCCTTTAACTGGAACTAGAAGTAAACCATCAGTACCTTTCGGTGGCAGTTATCGATTAATTGATTTCGCACTCAATAATTTTGTGAATGCCGATCTCTTACGTGTTTATGTATTAACACAGTTCAAGTCGCAATCCTTATATTTACATATGAAGAAAGGCTGGAATGTTGGTGGTGTAACGGATCGGTTTATTGACCCGGTTCCCGCACAAATGCGTGACGGTAAACGTTGGTATGAAGGCACAGCAGATGCTATCTATCAAAATTTACGCTTTATTGAATTAGCTGAGCCGGACGAAGTGTGTATTTTTGGCTCTGATCATATCTACAAAATGGATATTCGTCAGATGCTTGAGTTCCATCGTCAGTCTAACGCCCAGTTAACGGTATCGGCAATTCGGATGCCAGTCGATAAAGCGAGTGATTTTGGAATTATTGAAATTGATACCGAAGGACGCATGATTGGCTTTGAAGAAAAACCGCGTCATCCCAAATGCATTCCAGGCGAGCCTGAATGGGCGCTGGTATCAATGGGGAATTATATTTTCAATACGGACAGTTTATACCGTGAGTTGGGAATTGACTCTGAGGATCCGCAATCAAGTCACGATTTTGGCAATGATATAATTCCTCGTATGTATCCGAAGGGTGAGGTCTATGTGTATGACTTTTCGAGTAATAAGATTAAAGGTGAACAACACGATAATTATTGGCGCGATGTCGGTACGGTAGAGGCGTATTGGGAAGCGCATATGGATTTACTGGGCGATGATCAAAAGTTTTCTTTGTATAATCGTAGTTGGCCGTTACACACATTTTATCCACCTTTACCGCCCGCAACTTTTGTTGATTCGTCTGAGCAAAAAGTGAAAATTACCGACAGCATGGTCTCTGGCGGCAGTTTTATTCATGGCTCAGATATTTATAAGTCAGTATTAGGTTATCGAACCAATATTGCGACTGGCTGTTGCATCAGTGAATCTGTTATCTTAGGGGATGTAAAAGTCGGTGCAGGGTGTACTATCAAGCGAGCCATTATCGATAAGGGGGTTGAGATCGCCCCAGGTACGGTAATTGGCGAAGATCTTGATGCCGATCGTGAACGGTTTAATGTATCACCCAGTGGAATTGTCGTTGTGGCAAAAGGAATGAAAGTTGGATTCTAATAATGACCAAATAAACCTCTGGTTTGTTGTCTCAGAAGCTCAAGGAATAGTGAAAAGTGGTGGGTTAGCGGATGTGGCGAAAGCTCTACCGAAAGCCTTAGTTGACTTAGGTCATCAAGTCGCGATCGTGCTCCCTGGTTATCAAAAAATTGCTGATAAAGAACAGTTTCCCGTTATTTTAGAAACCGAGCTGTCTCATTGGCCACATACCGTTTATCAAGTACGTCAAACACAGCTAGATGGTGTGACTGTCTACTTAATTGATTGTGATGCGTATTTTGAGCGTCCAGAGCTTTATGCTGAACATAACCAAGCATACGCTGATAATGGAGAACGGTTCAGTTTCTTTGCTGCTGCCAGTTTGGATGTATTGCCAAAACTTGATATACAACCTGACATTATTCATACCAATGACTGGCATACAGGGTTTGTTCCTTTTCTCCTCAAAACCCGTTACCGGCATGATGACTATTATGCCAATACGAAAAGTATTTTGACTGTTCATAATGCGATTTTTAAGGGGGTGTTTTCTTATCAAGAGCTAGAATGTATTCCTGAATTGAACCTCAATGGGATGGAGTTCTTGCGTTATGGCTCTGGTCAAGTGAGTATGTTGCGCGCAGGGATTGCCTTTGCTGATAAAGTGAATGCAGTCAGTGCGAATTATGCCAATGAGTTATTAACGCCACTGGGCGCACATGGTTTCGTTGATGATTTTGTTCGTCGAGCAAGGGATTTGGTCGGTATTGTTAACGGGTGTGATTACTCTGAGTGGAACCCAGAAACGGATGAGTATTTACCACAGCGTTATCATTGGGAGACCGAATCATTGCGTTCAGGGAAACATGCATGTAAACAAGCTTTGCAACGAGCGGTCGATTTACCCGAGCGAAGTGATGTCGCTGTTTTTGGCATGGTCTGCCGTTTAACGCATCAAAAAGGTTTCCATTATTTACTGCCTATCATTGAACAGTTTTTGCAAAATGATGTACAAATGGTGATTGTGGGGACGGGGGAACCGAATATAGCCGCCACTCTACATCAACTGGCTAATCGTTATAGCGATAAATTTATGTTCGTGGAGACTTACAGTAATGAGTTAGCTCATTTAGTTGAAGCTGGGGGCGACTTTTTCCTAATGCCTTCCGAGTTTGAAGCTTGTGGACTGAATCAAATCTATAGTATGGCCTATGGTACCTTGCCTATTGTTCGTGAAGTCGGCGGGCTAAAAGATACCGTCGTCGATTATGATAAGTTTCCGCAAGAAGCGACGGGATTTGGCTTTATTGAACCGACACCACACGCATTACTCATTGTCATGCAACGCGCATTATTATTTTATTTGCAGCAACCTGAGGCACTTTTAGAAGTGCAACAAAGAGCGATGCAACGAGACTTTAGTTGGCAAGAGTCTGCGGTGCAATATGTAAAAATGTACCGCAGTGCTTTAAGTGACTAACACACTCTCATCATGCGAGAAGAGGTGACGGACTGCACCTCTTTTCTGCAGACACTTCTGTTTATTAATGACGACGTTTATCTCGTTATAGCATTGTCTATGCTATGATTCTCGGTCTTTTGTCATTGTTGGATACTCATGCCGAACTCTCTACTATTTCACAAAGCATATCATCATCAAGCAAGCAGTGAGTGGGTGGTTTTCATTCATGGTGCAGGTGGCAGTTCATCGATATGGTTTAAACAGCTTAAAGCGTATCGCCAATACTTTAATGTGTTATTAGTTGATTTACGTGGTCATGGCCGCTCAGCAGAGACGACCAGTGGTCAAGCAGGGGAGTCTTACACGTTTCGTGGCGTGTCGGGAGATGTGATCGACGTGATGGACCGACTGAATATCACCCAAGCACATATTGTCGCGATGTCTTTGGGTACTTTGATCGGACACACAATGGCCCAGTATCATCCGCACCGTATCAAAAGCATGGTGCTGGGCGGGGCAATATTATCGTTTGATTGCCGTACACGATGTTTAATTAGCCTAGGTGACTGGTTTAAAAACCTAGTCCCTTACATGCTGCTTTATCGTTTATTTGCGTATATCGTGATGCCGACGGCAAGACAGCGTGAATCGCGCTGGTTATTTATTCGAGAAGCAAAAAAGTTGTGCCAAAGTGAATTTAAACGCTGGTTCCACTTAACCCGGTATGTCAATCCAATGATGACCACATACCGCTCGTGTATGCCGAGGATTCCAACGCTTTACCTTATGGGCGACAAAGACTATTTATTTTTAGAACCCGTAAAACGATGGGCTCAGCAACAGCCAATGAGTGAGCTTGTTGAGCTCAGTGATTGTGGTCACGTATGTAATATTGAGAGCCCGCAAAGGTTCAATCATCACTCGATTGAATTTATCCATCAGCATATTACCCGTGTGCGTGAGTCGCGTGTCACAAGCTAAGCATTTTCCACCAGGGCGCTGCCACATTGCCAACAAACGGCAAAGTGCCCTTCATTGGTTTCTTGGCATTGATGACAAATCCAGCTCGGAAAGACAGTCTCTGTTGAAGCGCTCTGAAATGTTGCAATGATCGCGCTGGCATCGTCAGCCTGAAAAGTATGGAAGAGCCAAATGTATGGCATAGAGTGCTCATCCATTGGTATTTCACCACGCAGTCCAAACCACTGTTCACCTCTGACTTCACAAGCAATATTCTCTGATTGTAGTAGTCCACAGACGATATGAGCTTCGGCGGGATTATGGGTGATGTAGATCTTCATTATGAACTCCTATTACTTGCTGTTTCAGTATAATAGGTGAGGGGGATTTAAAAAGTGACAGGCAATAAAAAAGCACTCAATAGAGTGCTTTTTAAACTAAATAAATTACAAGCGTTGCATGAGTTCATCACGGCGATTTTGCGGTATCACAGACCAATGTTGGCCTTCGATTGCGCCTTCTAGAGCCCACAGCAATTCAATACTGACGGTGGTCGTATGGGTATCTTGAATGGCTTTGTAAGCTTCTAATGCGCCTTTTTCATGGAGCATTTCAACGGACTCGATCCCCGCTTTACGCAGCATACGCTCGGTTGCTAATCGTAAGTTAGGTAAATCTTTAAGCCGCGTTGGTTTTGCCTTCGCTTGAGATTCACGCTCTTTCTTCGCCACAAGCAATGCTTGCTTAGCTTCTTGCAAAATATCATTGGGATTGTCCCAATAATCTTCAGGAAGAGCAAAATATTTAGTGATAACTGGGAAACCACGTTTTTTATAAATATAGGGTTCCAAGCCTTTCGATCGATAAATCTCTGCGCAATGATCGTCTGCGCGGATGTGTAATTTATCTTGAACGACCAATGCAAACATTGTGTCATCAACAAAAATACCAAATCCGCCGAACATTGAGCGAGATTTTACGCGTCCTAGAGATTCAAACAGACGCATTGAGTTTTTTAATATAGGTTTATCCATGCCTTTAGTCTCGGTGTAATTGAGATACGCCACCAAAATCAGGTCCGAGAGTATAGCAATACAATGCATATGTTTTGTCAGTGTAACGTAAACTTGCATTGTACATATTTCATCGGTAACCCCGCTACCTTTTAGATGACAGATACTGTCATCAAGCTAAGGCCGGAGGCTTTGCGTCCCAACCTTTCGATTGGTTTGCCCTGTGCGTGACATCTGGGTTTAATATAATTATTAAGAACTTACAGCAAGGGAACCAGAATTGTTCATCAAGTTCCCTAATAATTCTACGCGAAAGTCTTTGTGTAAATTGCTATCTATTATATGTACCAACATCCATAATGACACTAATGTTAATGAATATCAATTTACAATTTCTTTACAGTGTCACGGGTGATCAATTCTGGGTGCATTTCAAATGTACGACGATCATGCTGTTTGTTTTTGATTCGCTCTAGAAGAATTTCAAACGCGTTTTTCCCGACACGACGTTTAGGCTGATGGATTGTCGTCAGCGGGGGAGAGAAATACTCTGAGAGCTCAATATTATCATAGCCTACAATTGAGATATCATCAGGCACACTGCAGCCTTTTTGTTGTAAGCGGCTCATTAAGCCCAGTGCCATAGTATCATTGAAGCAAAATACTGCGGTTGGTAGCTCATCCATCGCTAACAACTTATCTGCGGCAAGGACGGCAGTGTCACATTCAAAGTTGCCTTCTAAAATCCAATCTTCGTTGACCGTTAATTTGGCTTCTTGCATTGCGCGGCGAAAGCCACGGATACGTTCTTGGCAAGCCACTTTCGAAAATTGTCCACTCAAACACGCAATGTCGGTATGGCCATTGTCGATGAGGTGTTTAGTTGCAATGTAACCACCTTCTTCTGAATTGTCCAAAATGTTATCGGCTTGAGAATCTTCTAATCCCCAGTCCATGATCACTTTAGGGATATCTGAGTGGGCGTCGAGCATTTCCATGAGTTCGGGCGTCATGTCAGAACACATCACTAACATACCATCGACGCGTTTTTCCGCGAGCATACGTACATAATCACGCTGCTTTTCATAGATGCCACCAGTGTTACACAAAATGAGCGTATAGCCTTGGCGGTAACAGTAGCTTTCCACTCCATCAATGACTTCAGAAAAGAATTGGTTGGTAGATTGGGTCACTAACATACCAATAGTACGGGTGGTATTGCATTTCAAACTTCTTGCAACGGCACTCGGTGCGTAGTTCAGTTGTTTTACAGCGCCTAACACACGCTCTTGGGTCGTTTCAGCCACAAAGCGTGTTTTATTAATTACATGAGATACGGTTGTCGTCGAGACGCCAGCGAGGCGGGCTACATCTTTGATTGTCGCCATTGGTTTTGTCCTATTACTGCTGCTGGCTAGGAAGGGTCAGATACTGAACTCAGCCAACAGTGGGTGCTTTTAAATAAGCCGATATGTATTAAAAAAACCGCTAACTAAGAGCGGCTTGATTGGATAATTTTTATTTTCAAACTAGCTGTGATTCTAGACTGCTCTCTGCAGCGCCGCAATGAAAAATTCATATTTGTTATATGTACTCCATGTCCACGATCTTTTCGTTAGTGGGTTAAGCGGATAAAAAGAAGCGACTCTTGGCCGTAGTGAGTTGCCACGCAACCCTCCTCGGTTTGGCGTCTTTATGGTCGCTATTGGATGAAAACCGAGGATTAGATTGTTTTGAATCAATAAAGGATAAGGTTTTAAAGCGTAACGCTAGAATTATTACGGACTATGAATAGAATGAAATCAGTGTGTATAGAACCGGAAATCAGTAGCGCTTATGAATTATCCGTTATTAGTTGTAGAAAGTGAGCAAGAGACGCGGCTTATTTTGGTCGATTACTTCCAACAGGAAGGATACGACGTGCTGTCGGCTGAGACCGGTATAGAAATGCGTGAACACCTAGATCGACAAGATTTTGATGTGGTTTTATTGGATGCACAATTATTATCTGGTGATAGCTTAATGATTACAAGAGAGCTACGCAGTCGATCCGATATGGGGATCATTCTATTAAACGGTCGAGAAGATAACATTGACAAAATTATTGGCTTAGAAATGGGCGCAGATGATTATATTGCTAAGCCATTTGAGCTGAGAGAACTTTTGGTTCGAGTGAAAAATTTAATGTGGAGAGTGTCTCGTTCACGTGAGCATGCTCCTTTAACTCAGCATGTCGATTGCCAACAAATCCAATTTGGTGATTGGTTTTTTGATATTCAACGTCGCTCGTTAAGCCAGCATGGTGAACCGATCAAGTTAACTAAGGCGGAATATGAGTTGTTAGTCGCGTTAGCATCGAATCCCCATCAAGTTCTCACTAGAGAGGCCATTTTAAACATGATTAGCCATCGTGTTGATACGCCAAATGACCGAACGATTGATGTATTAATACGGCGGTTACGTTCGAAAATGGAATGTGATCCGAAAACCCCACAAATCATTGTGACCATACATGGTGAGGGATATATGTTTGCTGGCACCTAAGGGTCAGTTATTCATTCCCTCATTCCTTGCTATCATGGTTGTTAGCAGGCTGTGAACAGAGTCCTGATAAACTCACGCCCCATAGAAAAGTCACTTATCGATGGGGCGTGGCGCGTTAACGTGTCCATTAACGTTGAGGCTTGGTTATTGGATCGGGCATATCTTCGGCGGTGGATGTTTCTGGCGATGCTGCCGGTAACGGTTCTGGTGTGGTGTTGAGCAGCCAATCCCGAAAATCATGCCATACACTCCCCATGGTTTCATACCAAAAACGCTCACTTTGCTCTAAATATCGTGCTTTGGGGGCGTATTTTTCCCATGGCTGACGAATATTCTTTTGTGCTAAGTAATTGGTTGGAGCTGGCAGTGGTTGAAGTCCTGCGGCGTGGAACTCTTGCAATGCCCGGTGCATGTGCGATGCCGATGTGACTAACACCATTTTCTTTTGTTGGACAAAAGCCGCGGCTTGGCGAGCTTCTTCCCATGTATCTTTGGCGGTTTCCAGTAAAATGATATCGGATTTAGGCACACCCAATCCAAGTGCAACTTGTGCCAACATTCTGGCATGGCTGAACTCACTCCCACCAGAATACCCAGACAAGATCAATTTGGAACCAGGATACATGCGGAAAATACGAATGCCTTCGGTTAAACGCATCAATGCCGTTCGGCTTAATTCTGATGTCGGCGGTAGTTGGTCATCGACGACATGCCCGCTGCCTAGCACCATGATGTAATCAATACTCTCATCAACGGGTAAAAAACCTTTATATTGACGTTCCAAAGGCATTAACAAGCGTGACGATACGGGTTGAAAAGACACCAAAAAAATACCGAGCAAAGAAAAGAGGACAATCACACAGCCACTCTTACGTTTCGCGGTAAACATAATCAATGATAAACCTAAAAATCCGATGATCAGCAACGCTGGAAGCGGCATAAATAGGGACGAAATAATTTTTTTCAGCTCAAACATATATAAATAGCCCGAAAAAGCAGCACTTGGCGTTAAAAAAGGATAAAAGCCTCTTTATTCCTGCCATTCCTATGACAGAATAACAGCACGATTAGTTATCATAACGCAAGCAGCCGTGACTAGAGATCGCAATTTCGACGATATTGCCCACAAATTCGCAAAAAATATCTATGGTTCTGACAAAGGTGAAATACGTCAAGTCATTGTTTGGGAAGATATAGTGCAATTGTTAACGCATTTTACTTCTAATGACAAGCCTTTAAATATCTTAGATGCTGGTGGCGGATTAGCACAGTTATCTCAAAAACTTGCCCACTTGGGTCACAAAGTGACACTGTGTGATCTGTCTGCCAATATGTTGAGCTTGGCCAAACAGTCGATTGAGCATGCCGGATTACAAGACCATTATCGTTTAGTGCATGCTCCAGTCCAGGAGATTGGCGATCATTTAGACCAGTCTGTCGATATGGTGTTATTTCACGCTGTGATGGAATGGTTAGTGGATCCAAAAGCCGCTTTAGAGACCGTATTGGCGCAAGTAAAACCAGGTGGCATGGCGTCAATCATGTTCTATAACTATCACGGTTTGGTGATGAAAAATACCGTTTGCGGTAACTTGCCACATATTTTGAACGGAATGCCACACAAAAAGCGCTTTAAGCTACAACCTCAACAAGGCTTGCTTCCCAATGATGTTTATACGTGGATAGAAAAAGCAGGCTTTAACATCTGTGGTAAAAGTGGCATTCGCTGTTTTAGTGATTACATTGGTAATGTGACTCATATGGGAGATTTTGAGCAAAAGGACGTCTTGGCGTTAGAACAAAAATTTTGCCGACAAGAGCCCTACCTCTCATTAGGCCGATACATACATGTATGGGCGCAGAAGCAATAATAACAGGATGAAGCATGAGTGAGTTAACTCATAATAATGCGACACAATCCATTGAAGAGTTAGTGGGTTGGGTCAAACAGCATGACTTTTCCTTGAACTTAACACCAGAGCGCTTGGCTTTTCTGATTGCAATATCAGTATTAAGTAGTGAACGCTTTGACGAGGAGTTAGGGGAAGGTGAGCTGCAAGATACATTTAAAATAGTAACGAAAGAATTTTCTGACACCGGCGAAGCGTCGGCTTTTCGAGCGAACAATGCCATTAACGAAATGGTTAGTCAGCGTCTGATTCGTCGTTTTACCAGTGAAGTGAACGATGGGGTGAGTATCTATCGCTTATCACCTTTGGCCATTGGTATTGCCGACTATTATGTTCGTCATCGCCAGTTCTCAAAACTCAAACTATCGATTCAACTCTCGATGGTGGCCAGTGAAATGAGCAAAGCGGTTGAAGCCGCGCAACAGAGCACAGAGCCACAAGAATGGCGTAAAAATGTGTATGGTGTGTTGAAGTACTCGGTGGGAGAAATTTTTGATCAGATTGATCTTAACCAACGAGTTATGGATGAGCAACAGCATTTAGTCAAAGAACAAATTGCGCAGTTGCTTAACCAAAACTGGCGTGAAGCGATCACCAGCTGTGAACAGTTATTAACAGAAACGTCGACGACATTACGTGAGTTACAAGACACTCTGCAAGCAGCAGGGGATGAACTACAAACGCAAATTCTCGATATTCAAGAAATCACCTATGGTAACGAAGCACTCGATTTTATTGCAGAGATTCTTTTTGGCTTACAAATGAAACTCGACCGTATTGTCAGCTGGGGTCAACAAGCGATTGATTTATGGATTGGTTATGACCGCCATGTTCATAAGTTTATTCGTACCGCGATCGATATGGATCAAAACCGTGCTTTCAGTCAGCGTTTGCGTCAGTCGTTGACTGACTACTTCGATCAGCCATGGTATCTCACTTATGCCGATGCAGAACGCCTGCGCGACTTACGAGATGAAGCTCTAGTATTACGCGACGACGAAGTGACCGGCTTCGTCCCACAAGACGTTGAGTACGAAGAGTTTCAACACGTGCATGACGAACTGGCTGAACGGGTAGGCGAAATGCTGGCTGCGTTTAAACAACATAATCGTCCTATTGATTTAGGTTCGGTGCTGCAAGATTATCTCGCAACGCACCCCCATACACATCATTTTGATCTCGCCCGTATTGTTGTCGACCAAGCGGTCCGTCTGGGTTATTCAGAGTCTGACTATCAAGCGATTCAACCAGATTGGAAAGCGATCAACGAATTTGGTGCAAAGGTACAAGCAAATGTCATCGACCGATATTAATGAATACATGTCAGTAAATCTGGCAAAAGCCATCGCTAATCCACTGTTTCCGGCTTTGGATAGTTTATTGCGCGCGGGCCGCCACATCGCGAGTGAAGACCTAGATAATCACGCGTTTTTAAGTGATTTTGAATCTGAACTGGCCGTGTTTTATCAACGTTATAATGCCGAGCTCGTTAAAGCGCCGGAAGGTTTTTTCTATTTACGTCCACGTTCGACGTCACTGATTAATCGCAGCGTATTATCTGAACTGGATATGCTAGTAGGCAAAGTTCTGTGTTTTCTGTACTTAAGTCCAGAGCGGCTTGCTCATGAGGGAATTTTCACTAACCAAGAACTCTACGACGAGTTATTGCAGTTAGTCGATGAGGCTAAGTTAATGAAGCTGGTGACAAATCGTGCGACAGGCTCTGATCTCGATAAAGAAAAGCTCTTCGATAAAGTCCGCACGTCGCTACGTCGTCTTAAACGTCTTGGTATGATTATTACGGTCGGTGAAACCAATAAATTCCGTATTTCAGAAGCCGTCTTTCGCTTTGGTGCGGATGTTCGCGTTGGCGATGATATGCGTGACGCCCAGTTACGCCTGATTCGTGATGGTGAAGCCGTGGTTTATCATGAAGAACCAAATCAACCGACCTTGTTTGATAACCAAGACAAACAGGATGGGCAAGACAAATTACACAACGATACGGTGAGTATTGAGAGCGAAGAGGGTGATGACGCATGATTGAACGAGGTAAATATCAATCGCTGACCATGATTAACTGGAATGGCTTTTTCGCGCGTACGTTTGATATTGATAATTTGGTGACCACGCTATCTGGCGGTAACGGCGCTGGTAAATCGACCACGATGGCCGCATTCATTACCGCATTAATTCCTGATCAAACGTTACTGCATTTTCGTAATACCACGGAAGCCGGCAGCTCACAATCGTCTCGAGATAAGGGCTTATTCGGTAAACTCCAACCTGGCACTTGCTATGCCACTTTGGATGTAGTGAACTCTCGTCATCAACGTTTGTTGTTTGGCGTTAAACTGCAGCAAGTGGCTGGCCGTGATAAGAAAGTGGATATCAAACCGTTTGTTATTCAAGGGTTACCAAGTCACGTAAAACCGACCGATGTCCTAGTAGAGACTGTATCAGCCAACCAAGCGCGCGTACGTCAGTTAGACGAAGTAAAAACCGCGGTAGCAGATTGGGAAGAAGTGTCTTTCAAAACATTTTCGTCCGTTACGGATTACCACAGCCAAATGTTTGAATTTGGTGTCATTCCGAAAAAATTACGCAACGGTAGCGATCGCTCTAAGTTTTATCGTTTGATTGAAGCGTCATTATACGGGGGTATTTCGAGCGCGATTACCCGGTCTTTACGTGATTACTTGTTACCGCAAAACGGCGGGGTAAAAAAAGCGTTCCAAGATATGGAATCAGCGCTGCGTGAAAACCGCATGACACTTGAAGCGATTAAAACGACGCAAGCCGATCGCGATTTGTTTAAACACCTGATCACGGAATCGACTCATTATGTTGCCGCAGATTATATGCGTCATGCCAATGAACGCCGTAATAAAATCGATGAGACACTAGCACTGCGTCGTGACCTGTTTGAAACTCGTAACCAGTTGATTGAGCACAATCAAGTATTGAATAATGTGCAAAGCGAACTACACCAGTTTGCTGAGCAAGAAGGGGGGCTTGAGCAGGATTACCAAGCCGCCTCTGATCATGCACAATTAGTACAAAATGCGCTGCGTCAGCAAGAGAAAATTACGCGTTATCAAGAAGACTTGGAAGAGTTACAAGTTCGACTTGAAGAGCAAATGATGGTGGTTGAAGAAGCGCAAGAGCGTGTGGTGCTAGCCGAAGAACACGCGTCTGTCTCTGAAGATGAAGTGGATAGCTTGAAGACCCAGCTAGCCGATTATCAGCAGGCGCTCGATATGCAGCAAACTCGCGCACTGCAATATCAGCAAGCTGTCAATGCACTCGACAAAGCACGCGCCTTACTTGATGATGATTCATTAACCGTCGATAGCGCAATGAGCCGGGTTGCGGAGCTGAAGAAACAACAAGACGAACAAACCCAAACATTATTGAGCGTCAAACATCGTTTGGATATGTCTTCAGCGGCGGCTGAGCAATTTGAGCGTGCCTATAGTTTGCTGACATCCATCAAAGGTGATGTGCCGCGCGCGCAAGCGAACGAGTATGCCAGAGTGGCGCTTAATGAAGCCCGAGATGCAAAATATACCGCTGCGCAAGAGCATCAGTGGGTTGCACAGCAACGGGATCTAACGCGTCGCGCTGAGCAGCGTCAACAGATACTCAACTTGGTGTCAGACTACCACCAGTTAACGCAAATTACGTTAGATGATGATGAAACACTCAGCATTGAATATGAACGACATTCGGCGCTGATCGAACAACTCGATGCCTCTTATGAGCATTTACGCGAAGAACGTAGTATTGCACGTCAACAAGAGCATGAATTGAAAGCTCAGATTGCGCAGTTAGAGCAAGCGGCTCCTGCTTGGATTCTTGCCAATGAGGCATTGGAGCAACTACGTCATACCAGTGAAGCCAGGTTAGAAGATAGCCAAGCGGTCATGGCACAAATGCAGTGTGTGCTTGAACAAGAAAAAACCGCCTCTGCTGAAAAAGATCGCTTAGCCCTCAAGCGCGATCAATTGGATAGTGAAATTACACACTTAGCCGCGCCAGGTGGCTCGAATGATCCACGCTTAAAAGGGTTAGCGGATACACTTGGTGGCGTCTTGCTTGCTGAGATATACGATGATATCACCTTAGAAGATGCGCCTTATTTCAGTGCGATGTACGGCCCTGCACGTCATGCGATTGTTGTGCCTGATTTAAGTACAGTTAAAGAGCGTTTAGTTGAACTGGATGATTGCCCAGAAGATCTTTATTTGATTGAAGGGGACGTGGATGCTTTCGATGACAGTTCATTTAATGCTGAAGAGTTAGAAAAAGCCGTTTGTGTACAATTTGATCACCGTCAAATGCGTTACTCTCGCTTTCCCGAGTTGCCATTATTTGGCCGCGCTGCGCGTGAGCAGCGCTTAGAAAGTTTACGCCAAGAGCGCGAAGTAACGGTAGAAAACTATGCAAAAGCTGCCTTTGATTCGCAAAAACTACAGCGCCAGTACCACAGTTTTAATACGTTTATTGCCCAGCATATGCATGTGGCGTTTAATGATGACCCAGAACAAACGCTAACCAGTATTCGTGCGCAACGTAATACTATTCAACGTCAACTTAGCGAACTGCAAAATCAAGAGCAGCAGCAACACACGCAGCGTCAATTAAGTAAACAAGCGTTGACGATATTGGATAAAGTGACGCCGATGTTTGGATTGTTAGCCGATGAGACTGTCGCTGAGCGTCTTGATGAGATCAACCGTCAGTTGAAACAGTTGGATGAGGCGAAAGCGTTCCTTGCCGCTCATAAGACAGCCATTCAAGAGCTTGAGCCGATTGTCAGTGCATTAGACGGAGACCCACAAACGTTTGACGCACTCGAAAAAGAATATCAACAAGCAGATCGTACATTACAGAGTCTGAAGCAACAGATTTTTGCGTTATCGGATTTGGTCGAGCGTCGACATTACTTTGCGTACTCTGATTCTGTGGCGTTATTGGATCAAAATAGTGAGTTAAGTGAAAACCTTAAAGTGAAGCTCGCACAGGCCGAAAAGCAACGTACTCAAGGCCGTGAAGCGTTAAAACAAGCACAAGCTCAGCTGAATCAATATCATCAGGTACTAGCGTCACTAAAAAGTTCTCACCAAGCGAAATTAGAAACGGTGCAAGAGTTTAAGCAAGATCTTCAAGAGCTTGGTGTGCAACCTGACGAAGGTGCTCTCGAGCGTGCTCTGCATCGTCGTCAAGAGTTACAAGAACGCTTACATGCTTTACGCAACCGTAAGAGTGAATGTGAACGCTTAATCACTTCATCGGAATTAGAAATGAAAACGCTGGCCAAGCGTTTGAAAAAGTTAGAAAAATCATATCGTGAATTACGTTTATATGTTGTAAATGCGAAAGCAGGCTGGTGTTCAGTATTACGCTTGGCGCGGGATAATGATGTCGAACGTCGTTTACATAAACGGGAGTTGGCGTATTTATCAGCGAATGAACTACGTTCTATGTCAGATAAATCCTTAGGGGCACTACGTCTTGCGGTTGCAGACAACGAGAACTTACGTGATGCGCTACGTCAATCTGAAGATACGGCTTATCCAGAACGTAAAGTCATGTTCTATATCGCCGTTTATCAGCATCTACGAGAGCGTATCCGTCAGGATATTATTCGTACCGATGATCCGGTTGAAGCCATTGAAGAAATGGAAGTGGAGCTTGCTCGTTTAACCGAAGAGTTGACGCAACGTGAGCATCGTTTAGCGATTAGTTCGGATTCGGTAGCGAGTTTGATCCGTAAAACAATCCAACGCGAACAAAACCGTATTCGTATGCTTAACCAAGGGTTATCGAATATTTCGTTTGGTCAAGTCAGCGGCGTACGGTTGAACGTCAAAGTACGTGAAAGTCATGAAGTGTTGTTATCTGGTTTGGCAGATGAACACGATCAGCATCGTGATTTATTTGAAAATAACCGTTACAGCTTCTCTGAATCAATGGCTAAGTTATTCCAACGTGTTAACCCACATATTGATTTAGGGCAACGTTCACCACAGATCCTCGGCGATGAACTATTGGATTATCGTAACTATCTCGAGCTCAGTGTTGAAGTACACCGCGGCACGGATGGATGGTTACAAGCAGAATCTGGCGCTCTTTCAACCGGTGAAGCCATTGGTACCGGCCAATCAATTTTATTGATGGTAGTACAAAGCTGGGAGGAAGAATCTCGTCGTCTGCGCAGTAAAGAAATTGTGCCATGTCGGCTGTTGTTCTTGGATGAAGCTGCGCGTCTAGATGGCAAATCCATCGCCACTCTGTTTGAGTTATGTCATCGCTTAGATATGCAGTTATTGATTGCGGCACCAGAGAATATTAGCCCAGAGAAGGGCACCACATACAAGTTAGTGCGTAAGGTCTTTAAAGACCACGAGCATGTGCATGTTGTCGGGCTACGAGGGTTTGGTCAAGAGCCGCAAGAGAAAACGCCAGAGCAAGCAATAGCAGAATCGTTATAGCGATTTGGTGGTCAATTGACTTAAACGCATCATCCGTTTAGCCAATGATAGTAGCGCCTTCCTAAGAAGGCGCTTTTTTATATCTGTTATTCTAGAGGGCTGCTGTAACCTTGCTATGCTCGACAATTAACCGCAGTGTCGTTAGTGAGGACATAAAAAAGCCCCTTACCATCATGGTAAGGGGCTTTTTAAGGCGATTAACTCGATATTGCTATCAGAGTTTATTCACCCGCTTTCAGGTAAGAAAAATGCTCTTCTTGCACGGCAAAGTGCTTCATTGCATAGTCAACACGTTCATCACCACGGGGTGGAATGAGTGGTTTCTCTTGCTCTTCTAAGTGCGTTAAGCGTGGTAGTAACCCAGCACCATTCGCAATCTGAATCGCAAGACCTGGGCGAGCGTTAAGCTCTAATACCATAGGGCCTTTTTTCTTATCCAGCACCATATCCGTCCCCATGTACCCAAGGCCGGTCATATCCCAAGCACTTGCGGCTAACGTTAAAAGCTTACGCCAGTGCGGTACTTGGAGTGTCGATAAATCTTTACCGGTATCGGGATGATGAGTGATAGGGCGGTTGAATTGCACCGCTTTCACGGCTTTACCTGTCCCCAAATCAATCCCCACACCCACGGCGCCTTGGTGCAAGTTCGCTTTTCCGTCTGACGCTGCAGTAGATAGGCGCATCATTGCCATGACAGGATAACCTTGAAATACGATGATACGTACGTCAGGTACGCCTTCGTAGCTAAAGCCTTCAAAACAGTCGTCGAACTCGATTAAGTTCTCAATAAGAGCCACATCGTTTTTCCCTCCTAGGGAAAACAATCCCGCCAAGGTATTGCTGATGTGACGCTCAACGTCTTCTTTACCAATGACGGCGCCGCTTGGTTTCGTGTAGGTACCATCTTTGTGTGATGTTACAACTAGAATACCTTTACCACCACTGCCGCGCGCAGGTTTGATAACAAACCCAGGCCAAGACTCCACCATCTTATGAATATCACGTACTGCACCTTGGTCAGTGACGATGCCGATAAGCTCTGGCACTGTCGCTCCTGCTTTACGTGCAATCATTTTGGTTTGTAGCTTGTCATCCACCAATGGATATTTCGAACGGTCATTATAACGTCCAATATAACTATGGTTACGTTGGTTCATACCCATAATGCCTTTACGGCGTAGCTTAAATGGTGATGTGTATTCTGATATTGAAAACAGCATATCAACCCTCGTCAGCTAGTGGTTTAAAGCGACGTAACTCTGAAATTCGGTAACCTGTATAGGTGCCGAGCAGTAAGATGATAGCCATAACAACCAATTGCAAACCAATAAAGTTAAAGGTTAGGTGCTGGATGTAGGAGTTGGTCATCGCTAGGTAAATCAAGATTGCGGTAAATAGTGAACCACCGCCTTGCATTACGACTTCTTTCGCGCCTTCTTCTTCCCAGAGAATTGACATACGTTCAATAGTCCAAGACAAGATGATCATTGGGAAGAACGTAATGGTTAAACCTTCGGTTAAGCCCAGTTTAAAGGCAACAACCGTGAAGAGCGAGATTATCAAAATAACCGCAATAATCACCGCTGATATTCGCGACACCAGGAGCAAGTTCAGTTTCGATAGGTAACTTCGTATAATCAGACCGGTGCCGACGATTAATAAGAACCCTATAATCCCCGTCATTAGCTGAGTCTGCACAAAGGCAACGGCAATCAACACCGGCATAAACGTACCCGAGGTTTTTAAACCGACAATAACACGCAAAAATACAACAATTAACGCACCAATAGGGATGAGCATGATGGTTTTAAACATTGCTTGCTCTTCAAGCGGTAAGCTGTGAATAGACAAGTTTAATAGGCCATCAGCATCGACCTTGCTTGATGTTGCTTGGCTTGGCGACACATCTTGTGAAATCATACTAAAGTAGACTTCGCTGTTTTTACCACCGACCACATCAAGTAGTGAAACGTTTGATTCATCCCAGACTAACAAATTTGGGTGAGACGGCTGTGTGCCTGTTTCAGGGTTAAATAGTACCCATTTTTTACCATTCCAAACTTCGTTCATCATTTGAATGGACTGGCGACGACGACCATCTTCTAATTCAATGACACCGACAACTTTGTTTTGAACCTGAGCGTAAGACAGTAATTTCTGCGTCGCTTCATACTTTGACATGTTGTTGAGGATCAACGATGAGTTCTGGCTATCTGGATCGTTTAAGGTTTTCACCAGTTCGCGAGCGAAACTCACTGAATCTGACGACAAACGAGTCGCTTGATTAATCAGTGCAATCGCCGCTGCTTGTTCTGGGCCACTAAAGGTTGGCTTTTCTATTTCACCGGTTGGCGGAATTGTTGAGGCTTGCGCATTCGGGTCAACCAAAAATTGAGCTTTGTAATAAATCGTCTGTGGACCCTTCGCATTGCGAACTGACCATTCTGCACGGCGACCAGAATTACTGCTAATGTAAGAAACTCCGTAACCTGGAGACGACGCGCTTTCACTGATGAGTGTAAAGCCATCTTGCGTGGCAGGAGCCGCGAGCGATACCTTAACGGGTTTATCCATTGCATTAAATTCGACACGAGCTTCAAGGTCCCAAACTTGGCGACTTTCTCCTGGTGTCCATGGCACACCATATTGCTGATGCCGAAGTATGCTTAAAGTGATTCCTGCAATAATCAATAGCAATATCGATATATAAAATGGCACTTTTGATGTCATAATTGGCCTTTATTTTTTAGTATTATCAGATTGAATAAATTCTTTACCCACATCCACTACCGCGATATCACGAATAAATTCGCGTCCGAGTAAAATAGCGTGGCTCATTTCTTTGCGGTCTGCCAGTGTAAATGGGGTTTGTTCGTGAATATTCCCGAGTTTTACCCACAATTTGATCACGGCACGGCGTTCTGCTTTTTCCGAATTAGCTTGACGTATGCGGACATGACGTAAAATAGGCGCTTCTACCCAAGGTGTCCGTTTATTCGCGTTATCACCTTTAACTAAATGAAAACGAACCCAGTTTTTACCATTACGTTCGAATTCTTGTACATCGACGGCGTTTAATGAAGAGGTCGCGGCACCGGTATCAACACGAGCTTTAAAAGACTGATTAATGGCATCTATCGAGACATTTTCAACGCTGCCTAGAACAATTTTATTACGTGGCTTATGAGCTGGGATGGTTAAATTTCCTAATTTATTATTTTGCTCTTCAGCGTTATCCGTAGTATTTGATTCTATTTGAGAGGTCGTCTGTTCGAGAGTGGTGACATGGTTTTTTAATTCGTGTATTTCTCGTTGTAAGCTATCAATGAAATCCATTTGATTGCTCAGCTGTAATTCGACATTCGTCAAATGAGCATTGACGTTTGACTCTGAACGATGGATGGCGGCGAGCGTAGCTTGATGATAATTATCACCTTGCATCATCGTACAACCAGACAACATACTTAGCGCGATGATGGGGGCTATTCGCTTAAACATTTGCGACCTTATTCCGTGATATTAGTGTGAGTGACTTGGTTATTTTATAATATCGTATTTAGTCAAATGATGAACAGACTAATTGTGCGATATTCGTTAAGAATACGTAAAAAGGAAGCCAACAAGCTTCCTTAATAATAGATTATCGATATTTCTTGTTAGGATGGTTAGCGCTGTGTCAATTATGGCTTTTTAGCCACTAATATTGCACGACGAGGTGCAGGGTAGCCTTCCACGGTTAGTGATGGGTTATTTGGGTCAATATAATCAGGTAATGAATTATGAGTCATCCACTCAGTGGAGCGTTGCTCACCCAATGATGTATCATTCTCATCAACAATGTTTACATCGATAAACCCAACTTTTTCTAACCAAACTTTCAATGCCTTAGCTGATGGAAAAAAGTAAACATTACGCATTTGCGCATAGCGATCAGCTGGAATTAAAACATCATTCTCATCCCCTGTAATCACCAATGTTTCTAAAATGAGTTCACCACCTGACACTAATTGATCTTTTAATTGAATTAAATGATCTAATGGAGAGCGGCGGTGATATAACACGCCCATGCTAAATACCGTGTCAAACGCTTCCAGTTTTGGTAGTTGCTCAATACCGAGCGGTAAAAGCTGGGCCTGTTGACTGTTGCCCATTAATTTGCGGATAGCTTCAAATTGAACTAAAAATAACGTCGATGGATCAATTCCATACACTTGGCGCGCCCCAGCTCCTAGCATGCGCCACATATGGTAACCATTGCCACACCCGACATCTAACACGGTGCGGTTGGTTAAGTCGCTAATATGCGGTAATAATCGCTCCCACTTCCAATCTGAGCGCCATTCGGTATCAATATGGACGCCATGGACATGGTAAGGCCCTTTACGCCAAGGGTGTAAGATCTTCAGAATATTTTCGAGTTTTTGTTGCTCACCCTCGTGCAGTGGCTGTTCATTACGCACGGATACCGAGTCTTTCATATCTATATGATCAGGCGTCGCATCAGAGATTTTTTTTAACGCGCGTAACCAACGGTCTAAATCTCCATGGGATTGTGATTGCCAGTCATCCAATTGCTGCGGCAAAACATTGAGCCACGCTTGCAAACGGGTATCTTGAGCCAGAAGTTGATAGACGTTACCAAAATTAAACATGAAACCATTACCTGAAAACTAGTCCAAAATAAAATTGAAAAGTAAGGTACGCGGACTAGTATTGCGACGCCCACTTTTCAATGGCAATTATTTGATGGCGAACATAGAGCCAAAGTTGAAGCACTGGAACCAAACTTCGTAGCTACTAAACCCCAGCGCCTTAAAGCGTTCACGATGTGTCGTAATGGAATCAGGCTTCATGACATGCTCAATGGCGCTACGCTTTTGCGAGATTTCCAGTTCGCTATAGCCATTCGCACGTTTAAAATCATGATGTAAATCAATGAGCAGTTCATGAGCGCTGTCATTCTCGAACACATATTTTTCGGAAAGTATGAGGACGCCGCCAGGCCGCAAGCCGTCATAAATTTTTTGTAGTAACTGCTCTCTGTCTTCTACGGATAAAAATTGCAAAGTAAAGTTGAGTACGACAACAGAGGCATTCTGAATATCAACGTTACGAATATCTTCTTCAATGACTTGTACGTGAACATCAGAGCGATAGGCGTTGAGGTGTAATTTACAGCGTTCAACCATGGCATGAGAATTATCTACTGCCATGATCTGCGCGCCTTCACATCCTTCCATATGACGGCGCATTGATAAGGTTGCTGCGCCGAGAGAACAGCCGAGATCGTAGACGTTAGTATTGGGTTTAGCAAAACGTTCGGCGAGCATACCAATAGCGGAAATAATATTGCTGTAACCAGGTACGGAGCGTTGGATCATATCCGGGAAGACTTCAGCGACGCGTTCGTCGAAGGTAAAATCACCGATCTTATCGATAGGTGCCGAGAAAATGGTATCTTTGTTGCTCATGTAATCCCCTTAACAGCATGATATGCCGACAACTCACACCATGCGAGTGGCGAAAAGGCGCGTATTTTATGCAAAATTCGCCTCGGTGTCATTATTGATTGTATTCTCAAGCGATATTGCCATCATCATTCGCTTGTGCACTGTCTCTCATTGCTTATATTGACGGTTAAAACATCGAGAGTTGCTGAGCGTCAGCCGCGGCCGGAAATTCGGCTAATGAGGGCAAGTCCACAGTCTTCGCCAGTTGTTGGTACAGGGTCTGAGCTAATTGCGGCGCGTTGTGGTTATCGGCAGTATGAATCATTAAATATGGTTGTTTACCTTCCCCAATCCATTGCGGTAACTTTTTTAACCATGGCTGAAAAAATGCAAGGTTCGCTTCCACTGAGGGTAATCCAATGAAACGAATCATTGGATGCGAAGCGGTGGCTAATGCATGGACGGGCACATGTGGTTTCTTTCGCTGCGCCTCGATGAGAATATCGTTAGTGGGGGGCACAGAAAAGACGGGGCGACTGTCCATAACGATGCGATCATAGCCTTGGGCTATCAGCCACTGATTAAACGCAGTTTCTTCAGCGCCTTTTTGAAAAAAAGCTGGGTGGCGAACTTCGATGCCTAACGGGAGATCCGCAGGAAAAAGTCGACAAAAGCGTTGTAAGGTCTCAAATTCGTTGGGTGAGAATTGCGCAGGTAATTGCAAAGTCCATTGACCGATTTTTTCATGTAATGGCGTCATTAATTTAAGGAAATCATGCAAGGCTTGTTGACAACCGCGCAGTTGTTGCTCGTGAGTAATGAACTTAGGTAACTTGAACGTAAAGCGAAAATCATCGCTCGTCGCATCACGCCAATTATTAACCGTGCTGGCGGATGGCGATGCATAGAATGTCGTATTACCTTCCACGGTATGGAACACTTGTGAATATTTAGCGAGTCGCTCAGAACTCGGTGTACCTTTCCCATAAAAAAAGGGCTGCCAAGCTGAGTTGGACCATAATGTTAAGCCTAAACGTAAGAGAAGTGTTTGCATAACCGATTATCAATACAATAGTTCAATGAAAATGTACTGTAACAGGGCTTTGTGTATTACGGTAGTTTAGCGCTATAATCGACGCCCGTTTTTTGCTTGGTGGAACGGTTTACGTGAGAATTTGTATCAAATTTCATCAAGTGTCGGGAAATACGCGGATTTTATACGCTCAATGGTCGATTTTGCTGCCTGTTCCGCGTATAAATGGCATATAAGGGCAGTAATTTAACTGTCGTATTCAAGTTTATAAGATTAATTAAAGAGATTGGGAAATTCATTATGCGTAGCCATTATTGCGGTCATCTGAACAAGTCCCTTGCAGGACAAACTGTAGAACTAAGCGGCTGGGTTAATCGTCGTCGTGATTTAGGCGGTCTTATCTTTATCGATATGCGAGATCGTGAAGGTATCGTTCAGGTGGTTGTAGACCCAGATATGGCAGACGTGTTTGCAGTTGCAAACCAACTGCGTGGTGAATTCTGTATTCAGTTGTCAGGTACGGTACGTGAGCGTCCTGATAGCCAAGTTAATAAAGATATGCCGACAGGTGGCATTGAAGTATTAGCGACAGGCATTACGATTATTAACCGCTCTGAGCCGTTACCGCTTGACTCTAACCAGAAAAACTCTGAAGAGCAGCGTTTAAAATATCGTTACCTTGATTTACGTCGTCCAGAGATGAGTGATCGTATTAAACTGCGAGCAAAAGCGAGCAGTTATGTCCGTCGTTTCCTTGATGAAAATGATTTTCTTGATATAGAAACGCCTGTATTAACGAAAGCAACGCCAGAAGGTGCTCGTGACTACTTAGTGCCAAGCCGTGTTCATAAAGGTAAATTTTACGCATTGCCACAATCACCGCAGCTGTTTAAACAGTTGTTGATGATGTCCGGTTTTGATCGCTACTATCAAATTGTGAAATGTTTCCGTGATGAAGATTTGCGTGCAGATCGTCAGCCTGAGTTTACGCAGATTGATATTGAAACCTCGTTCATGACTGCAGAGCAAGTTCGCGCCATTACGGAAAAAATGGTTCATGATATGTGGAAAGATTTACTCGACGTTGAGCTGGGTGATTTCCCTGTAATGAAATACAGTGAAGCGATGCGTCGTTTCGGTTCCGATAAACCGGATCTACGTAACCCACTGGAAATGATCGATGTTGCGGATCTATTGAAAGACGTAGAATTCAAAGTGTTTGCAGGTCCTGCCAATGATGAAAAAGGTCGTGTCGCGGTATTATGTGTTCCTGGCGGCGCATCATTGACGCGTAAACAGATTGATGAATATACACAATATGTTTCTGTGTACGGTGCTCGTGGTCTTGCTTGGATGAAAGTTAACGATCGCGCTGCGGGAGCGGAAGGGGTGCAATCTCCTGTCGCCAAATTCTTGTCAGCAGACATCATCGAAAGCCTACTTGAGCGAACTAATGCACAATCTGGCGATATCATTTTGTTCGGCGCTGATAATGCCAATGTTGTCGCGAGCGCAATGGGCGCGCTGCGCTTGAAAGTCGGCTCTGATCTTGGCCTGACCAATGAAGATTCATGGGCGCCACTTTGGGTGATTGATTTCCCAATGTTTGAAAGTGATGAAGACGGCAATATGGCGGCCATGCACCACCCATTCACGGCGCCATTAGGCGTAACAGCTGAAGAGTTCAAAGCGAATCCAACAGCCGCCAATTCTAATGCCTACGATATGGTATTAAATGGCTACGAAGTGGGTGGCGGCTCTGTGCGTATTCATGATGCTGAAATGCAACAAGCGGTGTTTGATGTGCTTGGTATTACAGCAGAAGAACAGCGTAAGAAGTTTGGTTTCCTATTGGATGCATTAAAATACGGTACGCCACCGCACGCTGGCTTGGCGTTCGGTTTAGACCGCCTAGTTATGCTATTGTGTGGCACGGAAAACATCCGTGATGTGATTGCTTTCCCGAAAACAACCGCAGCCGCTTGTCCGTTAACGGATGCCCCAAGCTTTGCTAACCCAGCGGCGCTTGAAGAGCTAGCACTAACCGTTAAAGAAGCACAAGAAGACAACCAAGAGCAAGAATAATCCTTTACTCTTAATGTCAATTTTTGATGTAAAAGGCGCCTATATGGCGCCTTTTTTATTGGTGTAAACCCGCAATAAACGTGGTGGAACATACATGCTATGCGGGTGGTTTTTTGCTACAATGCGGCGCATTATTTCTGGCTTACCGTTGACGCCTTGCTCAACGAAATAAGGAACTCCCACTTGGCTCAAATGTATTTTTATTACTCGGCAATGAACGCCGGTAAATCAACGACTCTTTTGCAGTCTGCATTCAACTATAAAGAGCGTGGTATGACGCCGGCTATTTTTACCGCCGCCATCGATGATCGTTTTGGTGTGGGTAAAGTCAGTTCACGAATTGGATTAGAAGAGCCAGCGCATTTGTATAATGCACAGACGGATCTCTATACGTCAGTCAAAGCGCTGCACGAAGACAAGCGACATCATTGTATTTTGGTTGATGAATGCCAATTTTTAACCAAACAACAAGTCTATCAACTCACTGAAGTGGTCGATAAGCTGCGTATTCCTGTTTTGTGCTACGGACTAAGAACGGATTTCCAAGGCGAATTATTTGAAGGGAGTCGCTATTTATTATCGTGGGCCGACAAGCTGGTGGAATTAAAAACGATTTGTCACTGTGGTCGTAAGGCGAATATGGTGATTCGGACTGATGAACAAGGCGTACCCATCGATGAAGGAGAGCAAGTGTCAATTGGTGGTAACGATAAATACGTGTCTGTATGTCGTTTGCATTATAAAGAACTATTAAAGCGTTAATAGCCATGGAATGAGTAGAAGCGGGATGACGTTGGTCATCCCGCTTTTTATGTTACTTATGAGAGTAATGTGGCACAGCGATGCACCTTAACCGAGAGACGATTCCCCGTTATAAAGTAATTGCATCCAGAGTACTTTTATAATGAAAATCATAACCTAATCCCAATAATTTTTCTGCACTCACACGCTTATCACCGGTATGAGTGATGGGTGGGAAAGACGTATTTAAATTAGCCTGTTTGAGTGCTTCTTGGTAGAACTGAGCTTTATTGACGGTATCAGGCGTGGTGGCATTGAGCACTTCTTTGCTGATATGCGTCGCTGCATAACGCAGTACACCGACCGCATCGGTTTGGTGGATCATATTCGCCGGTGCTTGGTCGCTGATCGCAGAAAGGTGGGCAACGAAACGACTGGGATGGCGGTCTGGCCCAATTAAGCCACTGCAGCGTACAATGGTATAATCTAACCCAGAATCGATGACACATTGCTCTGCTTGCAGCAACCGTTTGGCGTTATCAGTAAACATATCAGACGATAAACTTTGGGCATAACTGGCATCCGATTCAACCATCGTACCTTCAGCTGCTGGGTATACAGAGGTCGAACTCACCATCATGATTTTTTTAACGCCTGCGGTACGTGCATGTGTAACCACACTGGCCCAGTAGTGCACGTAATCATCGGTATTGCCATGGCGAAATCTTGGTGGAAAGCAACCGATAACGATTTCACAATCGCGTTGCCGTAAATCTTCTTCTAGAAACTCAGGTTTGGCAAGGTCACAAACAAAAGCGGGGATCCCACACTCTTGGAGCGAGTTTACGCCATCAATACTGGTTTTTGTCGCGCTGACATGATGGCCGTCAGCAAGTAATGCTTGGGCTAGGGGTTTACCTAACCAACCCGCACCAATAATCACAACTTGGCTCATGGTCGTCTTCCTTTTTCACATTATGTTGTTTAGCGCTGGCGGATACTGCTCACCAATACTTAGTGCTAACTATCTTACACTTCATACATAAGAAGGGAATAACCTAATACTATGATCAGTCAAGCGAAAAGGAGTGGAGTACCTGATGAATGCCGTGAGAGAAGTGAGAACCGCAAGGTAATAAAAGGCTGCAGTCACAGAGTTGCACTGCAGCACTGAAGGTATAAGCACTTAATTCATAATACGATAAAGCCGCTGAGCTTGCTCAGCTGCTTCAATACCTTCATGGGTTAAGTAACCTCCGTCTGGCAGGGTACATAAGCCTTTCTTATAGAGTCTATCAATAGCGTATTGGTGAGTATTGGGTGCGTCGCTGTGTACTTTTATCCCAACGGCGGCACTGTCGAGGTTAAAATGAAGCAGTAGATTTAACTCGTCTAGTTGTTCTAGTGAAAATTTCATTGTGTTCTCCTAAATACAGGCCTGCTTCTAACATAAACCAAATGTTATTTAGCGCAAGATATTCTCAATAGAAATGTTAGCCAACCCACTGAAAATAAGCAGATGATCGCGAGAAAAAAGCATAAATAAACAATAAGTAATAAGTGTGTTAATTATTCGGTTGTCGATAGCGAATAATGTTATTGAATGACGACAGTGTGTGTAGGTACGGCGATAATAGGTACTAAATAAGAGAATTCGTTATAAAACATTTTAAAAGTATGAATAACTTGTATTGTTTAGTTAAAAAAATCAAATAACACTTGAATTGGTATGCAATTAACGCGATGATTCTGCCACTTTTTGTATCAAAACGTGTCTACTTATTATGGAATTGAATCAAATCGACGCTTTGTCCCCTCAGCAAATGGCTTTGCGTGCTTCTGAAGTTGGGGTTGGTAAGGCAACAAAACCACTTTTTAAATCTTTTTTATTGGCTATATCGGCAGGTATGCAGATTGGTATTGCTTTTGTATTTTACACATTAGTGACAACCGGTACTCAAGATATTGCGTTCGGTTTTACTAAACTGATCGGCGGACTGGCGTTTAGCTTAGGCTTAATTTTGGTTGTTGTGACCGGCGGTGAGCTCTTTACCAGTTCAGTCTTAACGCTTGTTGCAAAAGCGTGTGGCAAAATCACCTGGAAGCAAATGCTTAGTAACTGGGCCGTGGTATATGCCGGTAACTTTTGCGGCTCCATGTTACTTGTGGGGATTATGCTACTGACTCAGCAATATGTGAGTGATCATGGCTTGGTCGGTATCCATGCGATGCATATTTCGCAACATAAGCTGCACCATACGTTTATTCAAGCCGTTGCATTAGGTTTGATGTGTAACCTTTTAGTGTGCTTGGCTGTGTGGATGACTTTCGGCGCTCGCTCGATGTCTGACAAAGTGTTGTTGCTGATGTTGCCTGTTGCAATGTTCGTTGCATGTGGTTTTGAGCACTGTATTGCTAACATGTTTCAAGTACCGATGGCCATCGGCATTAAAGCATTTGCTCCAGAAAGTTTTTGGCAAATGACGGGAACCACCGTTGCGCAATTTGGTGATCTTAACTGGGCAACGTTTATCCTGAATAACCTGATTCCAGTTACCATTGGCAATATGATTGGTGGCGGACTTGTAGTGGGATTGTTGTACTGGGTCGTATTCTTAAAGAAAAGCGACTAAGTCATCCTCAAATTGAGCCTGCTTAACACGAAAAGACGCGATGATATCGCGTCTTTTTTTATAGTGATGAGTTCTGATGCATATAAGACTTAAGGGTTATCCACATTTTCTGTGGATAACCTGTTTCAGAAAAGGTGAGTAACTAAAGTTGCTAAAAATTAGTGCGTTATTTGCACAATTTAAGGGCGTGAAGTTAGGGGGTGTGTACTAGTTGAGGGTGACTTTACCACTCGAATTTTGGCAACTACGTAAGGAGAATTGTAAAGTGAGAACCAAAGATGAAGACATAGTGACAAAAATAGCGATCATAATGATTAATTGATATTTAATAGCAACCAGTGGACTCGTGCCGCTGAGTATTTGTCCTGTCATCATGCCGGGTAAGGTCACTAAGCCAATAGTCGCAATCGAAGCGAGTAAAGGGGCACTCCCTTTTCTTAAGGACTCTTGTACAAAAATACGTGAAGCATCACTAGGCCGTGCGCCTAACGCAATTGCCGCCTCATACTCATCATAACGCTGTTGAAAGCACGCCGATAAATTCTGCAAACCTATAATATTACTGCTGATAGTATTACCAAGTAACATACCCGCAAGGGGAATGAGGTACTGAGCATTATACCAAGGTGAGGGGTGTATTAAGCCGATACACAGAATTGCTAATACGGGGCACATACTTATTAGCAGTGACGCTGTCACTGAGAGTAGCAGTTTTTTCTGTCTGAGCTTTGCTTTACTGAGCACGCTACTGGCGCCGACCAAAACCATTACCAACAGCCATGCGCTATTGACCCAGAAATTATTTAATTGGAAAAAGAACGTCAAATAACTCCCCACTAATAATAATTGGATTGTCATTCTGACTAATGCAATAGCGCTGTCTTTACCAAGCTGTAATTGGTACACATAATTAATACCATAAGGCACAATTAATATTAGCGAGAAGAAGGCGATATCGCCCCAAGAGAGCGCAATAATAGGCTGCATAAAATGGCTTAGTCGTTAGCTGCGATATTACAGTCTACCACTATTGTTCGTAGCGATGAATAATACGTTCAAGCTCTCCTGAAATACGGATTGCTTTCAGTCCACGGTTAAAAGCGTCGATGTATTCTTTCGCTTTAGGGTTCTCTTTGCCAGAAGCGACATATAAACCACTGAATGCGACATTAGGCGAGACTTTTCTAAATTCATTTGGATTAATACCATTCTTTTTCATCGTCCACTGCGCGACACGGTATTCCTCGATAAACATGTCGATTCGCCCGGCAAGGACTTTACGAATATTCACCATGAGATTCTCAGCTAATACTTTGTTCGTCCAAGGATTGGCCATAAATTCATCGTCATACGCATAGTTCTGTATTGTCCCAACAGTTTTTCCATTGAGATCTTCAAATGTCTTCCAATCAAATACATTGTCTTTGCGCGAAATTAAACTGATTTCGTTATAAAGATAAGGTTTAGAGAACAGCAATGTTTTATCACGTTTGTTAGAAAACCATGCGGCAATTAGCACAATGTCTCTACCATATTCGGCTTCCTTTAAAGCACGTGACCAAGGTTTGATCTCTATCACTAATTGATAGTTTTGACTCTTGAAGGCAGCTCGAGCTATTTCGACAGATAACCCTGATGCTGGTTTGGTGTTGATAATGTAGGGAGGCCACTCACCTTGAGCGGCGACAACTATCTTTTGCTCCGCTGCTTGGGCGACAGGGAGCATAATGGAGTAACAGAGCAGTAAAATAAAAAATCGAGCGATAGGCATTACTGTCGTTTCCTCTGGTTTTCACTAGCAATAAGCATAGCTCATGGTGTGAAAACCTGCGTACTCGCAAAGTACTAATTTGTAAAATTCTTAGTGACTTGTCTCTACTTTTTACTATCTGAACTCAAGAGTTAGCGCGCGGAACTTCGCTTACTGTTAGATTTGAATTTGGGCGCTTTATGAAAATGGCTTTCGATCATACGTTCCGTTATGGGATGTTGTGGATTAGACAAAACGTCCTGCGTATTACCAAACTCAACCACTTCGCCTTCGTGCATCACCATTACTTTGTCTGTGATATGTTTTACCACGCCGATATGCTGTGAAACATAGACAAACGATACGCCCATTTCTTCTTGTAGATCTAAGAAGAGATTAATAATTTGCGAACGCATGGCCATATCCAGACCGTTTAACGCTTCATCAGCAACAATAATCGAAGGCTGCAAAATTAACGCTCTCGCCAAACATACCCGCTGTTTTTGACCCGTTGCCAGCATTTGTGGATAAAAATAGGCATGCTCGGGTAATAATCCGACACGGACTAATGTATCTTTCACGCGTTTCATACGGTCTTTCGGTGACATAGCGGTATTCCGCTTTAAAGGCCCTTCCAAAATACGGCCTATTTGTAACCTTGGGTTTAAAGACGTATTCGGATCTTGGAATATCATCCGAATCAATTTACAACGGGTTGTATAGTCTTTATGGACAAGAGGTTCGCCATTGACCCGTATTTCGCCGCTACTTGGTTCAATCATACCCGAAAGCATGCGTGCTAATGTTGATTTTCCCGAGCCATTTTTGCCAATAAACCCGACTGTTTGTCCGGCTTCAAGGCAAAAACTGACAGGTTTCACCGCTTGATGCACTTCTTTGTGAAAAAGTCCTGAGCGGGTGACAAAGTTTTTCGATAAATTATCCACTTCTAATAAAGAGGTATTAATCATGATTACTTACTCCATATTAAGAGGGAAATGACACGAATATTTGTGGGTTTTTACCCAACGAGTTCTCGGCACTTCAACACATTGCCGCTGCGCGTGTGGACAGCGCGGGCCTAAACGACAGCCAATGGGTAAATGCTGTAATGGTGGGATTGAACCTGGCAATGATTGCAATTTTTGTTTCGGCGGGATCCAATCACTAAAATCTGGCATCGCTCTTAAGAGTGCGACGGTGTATGGGTGTTTAGGATATTCGAGCAAATGCGCCGTCTCTGCTGATTCCACGGATTGTCCACAATACATGACGGTAATGCGATCAGCCCATTGTGTAATGGTATTTAAATCATGGCCAATCAATAAGATAGAAGTATTACCCACTTGGTTCATACGGCTTAGTAAGCGTAGGATCTGTGATTGGGTAATAGGGTCCAAGTCATTAGTCGGCTCATCGGCAATCAGTAATTTTGGCTTAGTCGCAATGGCCATGGCAATCATGATTTTTTGACACTCACCATCGGTGAGCTCATAAGAATAGCTCTTCATGACACGGCGATGATCTTTAATGCCCACTTTATGTAATAAGGCAATGGCTTGCTGTTTACGCCACCGTCTTTTTTGCCACCAGCGACCTTTAAATGTGCGTTCGGGAATCGATTCTTCAAGCTGTTTACCCACTTCATCAGAGGGATCCAAACACGTAGAGGGTTCTTGGAATATCATAGCAATATCACGAGCAATCACACGGCGACGCTCTCGTGGTGTCAGTTGTAATAAATCAATATTATCCAAACGTAGCCGATCCGCGGTAATGCGCCAGTTATCTTTGGTTACACCGACGAGCGCTTTAGCCACTAAGCTTTTTCCCGATCCTGATTCCCCGACGAGTCCGCGAATTTGACCTTCGGACATCGTTAGACTCATCCGGTCAACGGCTTTAACCAAGCCTTGGGGTGTGTCTATCTCGATCGTGAGATGGCGAATATCTAAAATAGGCATTATTCCACTCCCGCTTTTAGTGCTTGACGTACGCCTTCACCGACTAAGTTGACCATGATGACGGTAAACATAATCGCGATACCGGGTAATGTCACGGTCCAAGGAGCCAGATAAATCAATTCGACAGAGTCGCCAAGCATCGCGCCCCACTCAGTACTAGGGGCTTGCGCGCCTAAACCAAGAAAACCTAAAGCGGTAATATCCAGAATGGCGCTGGTTAATGCTAACGCCATTTCTGCGACGATCATTGGCAATATATTCGGTAAAATTGAGTGCCAAAATAAATAAAAATCGCTCGCACCATCAAGCCGTGCAGCCATGATGTAATCTTTTTCGACTTCGTTATGTACTGCTAAGTACACTGAACGTATGAAACGTGGAATGAGCGCGAGACCGATCGCGAGTAATACATTGAATTCCCCAAATCCTAAAAAAGCGACAAAAATGATCGCCAACAATAAAGAGGGGATAGACATAACAGTATCAAACAAATGGTTCAAAATACTGGATGCCCAACCTTTCGTCATCCCAGCCATAAAACCGATCGAGCAGCCGACAAGGCTAGCAAGAAACGTAATAATGATTGAGGCGCCAAAGGTAAGCCTTGTGCCATCGATAAGGCGAGATAAAATATCTCGACCTAAATCATCGGTTCCAAAGAAGTGCTCAACTTGGCCATTCATATCCCAAGAGGGCGGTAACAATAATTGATGGCTTTGCGCATGGGGATCATGAGGAGCAATCCATAAAGAAGACAGCGTAATAAGCACTAAAATGAATAAGGCCCATAACCCAAACATACTCAGTTTATCGGTTCGATAACTGCGCCAAAAACGCTGGAACTGAGTCGGGATGTGATCTTCTTGATAAATATTAGTGGTTAGCATACCAGTCTTTCCTTACCAGTGGGTTCACCATTGCACCAACTAAATCTGAAATAATAATCGCGGTGAGAACTAAACATCCAATCACCATCACTCCAGCTTGAATCGAGGTGTAATCCTGACTGGATAATGCATCTAATAACCAGCGACCAATTCCCGGCCAATCGAAGATAGACTCAGTAATAATTGCGAGTGTCAGCATACTGGATAATTGCACACCGAATTTAGGAATAATAGGCGGAATCGCATTACGTAACACATGTTGCGTAATGATTTCAAAATTGGATAAACCTTTAATTCTTGCTGCGCGCACATAGTTTTGTGACATCACATCAGACACCGAGGTTCTCATCAAGGTAATCACCTGCGTGGTCGGAGAGATGGCCAATACGATACAAGGCATGATCATATGAGTAATCACACTTTGCACCGCCGCGGTGTGATATGGGCCAGTGGATAGCAACGCATCGATCAGTGCAAACCCGGTAATATGTTTCACGTCATATAATAAGTCATAGCGACCCGAGACTGGTAATAAGCCTAAATGAAAAGAAAACAGCATGATCATCATTAATGCCACCCAAAAAATCGGGGCAGAGTAACCGGACATAGACACAAATTTAATCACGGTATCGAGGTTTTTACCTTGTTTCATTCCGGCCACGGTCCCAATTGGCAAACCGATAATTAGTGAAAATATAAACGCGACAATACACAAATCGAGAGTGGCAGGAAAGACTAACGCGAGCTCTTTAATAATCGGCACGCCATCCTTGGTGGTCCCAAAATTTAAATGGAGTAACTCTTTAATATAAGTTAACCATCCTGGGAAAAAGGCTTGTTGTGACCATGGCGAAATAGGATCGAGCCGTAACAGGTTATAACCGACGAGAGTTAATACAAGTAGGGTCACAATAAACAGAAATAAGCGGCGTACAGTATAATTTAGCATTAGTTCTTCACCCTCTCGACTGTATTAAACGGCTGCAAGTTGAAAGGAGTCATTTGAATACCAGACAGGGAGTCGTTATAAGCGTTAAATTGCTTTCCATGAGCGAGTGGGATCAGTGGAAATTCTTGATTGAGTATATTTTGCGCTTGTTTATACAAGTTCAAACGATAGCGAGGTCGAGTGACTTCCAGTGCTAAATCGAGAATAAAATCAAAATCCTTATTACACCACATTGAATAATTCAAGCCGGCTTTATTCGCATCACAAGAGAGTAGAGGACGTAAAAAACTGTCCGGATCGGTTGTAGTACCTTCCCAGCCAGTTAAGTATATATCAATATCATCACGTGCGGCGAGCTCATTGCGTGTTAAACGCTCTTCTGGCACCAAGGTAACCGTTATTCCGACATCGGCTAAATTCGATTGAATTAACTCGGCCGTTTTGCGTGGGCTCGGATCGTAACGCCGCGGCGCGGCGGGGACTGACATGGTTAATTCTAATCCATGCTCAAAACCTGCTGCACGCAACAAGGCTAACGCGTAATTTCTGTCAAAACGAATTTGTGAAGAATCGCGGTTATAGGCCCAAGAAGTCGGCGGTAAAATATTATAAGCAATACTGCCTGTACCATAAAACACGGAATCTAATATATTTTGGCGATTAATCGCATAACTGATCGCTTTGCGCACGCGAACATCATCAAGCCCATTTTTCGCTGTATTCAAGGCTAAAAACGCGACATTCATGGCAGGCTTTGAGGTTAATGCAATATGTTTATGACGTTTAATTGTCGGTAACTGGCTGGCAATGGGAGCATTAAGAACATCGCACTCTCCACTTAATAATTTGGCCAGTGAGCCTGTCCCGCGTTGGGATATATTCAGCACTACTTGCTGCATTTTAGCCACGCCATCCCAATAATGATTGTTGCGCTTTAAACGTACATAGTCGTTAATTTCATAATCGCTGAGATAGAATGGGCCTGTACCAACAGGGTGAGTATCAAGATGCTCTTTCTCTCCGTTACGCTGTAACTTATTAGCGTATTCTTTCGATAGCACGACAGCATGTGGTGTCGCTAAGTTTTCGAGAAAACTATTATTAGGGTGATTGAGCGTAAATTTTACCGTGTATTTGTCAACCGCTTTGACGCTCAGTAACATATTTTGAAAATCAAGTCCGGTAAACCACGGGTAAACACCACCATGCACATAGTGGTAAGGATTGTTTGCATCAATAATACGACGAAAACTGAATACGACGTCAGCGGCGTTCATAGTGCGGCTGGGTGTAAACCAAGACGTGGTTTGAAACGGAATGTCGTGGCGTAAATCAAACGTGTATTCGGTTCCCGCTTGGTTGACATGCCAGCTTTTCGCTAGGCTTGGAACAGGTTTCAGGGTCTCTGAGTCAAGCGTCAGTAGTGTATTATAAATTTGCGGGCTTAATACATCGACAGTGATGCCACTATCAACAAGCTGAGGATTGAAAGTGCTCAGGCTGCCTTGGCCACAATAGACAAACCCAGATTGACGAACCTTATTTTGGTCAGCCGTTTTTTCACAGCCGGTTAACAGGTTGAGTGCGCAAATGCTTAACGCTAATTTGAGAAGTATTTTCATATCAAAAACGAGTCTGAGCGGACGTTGCCTTTCAGAATTCATGGCCTTAAGAAAAATCACGCTAATTTACCATTTTTAAATCGATTAAACCAAGGGAAAACTGACTTCGTCGAGACATCATCGTATTCCCCATACTTGTTATGTTAACTGGATGCTTGCTCACTCGCTTTTGATATCGATGAACGCGTAATCTATAAATGTTAGCGTAATGGTCGTGAATATACGTGGTCACTCGAGATGCTTCCTTAACAATAGCGATTTCTTGTAGTGGTTGCCATGTTTTATCATCGCGAGCATGATTAAAACTGTGTCTAATCATGAAAGTGAGATGAAATCCCTGGGTGATAGCATCCAAGGATATCGACACACCGCGAATGTCTACGCAAAGTAATAGTGATAGTGATACCGTTATTCTCTAAGATAATATCGGCTATCAAAACCCTAGATGCGATAAATAATAAGGATGCCCCATGGAAAGCACACGCTCTAATCACAACGGTATGATTGACTGCGCATGGCCACTGAATCATTTTTTAGAGCAAACATACCATGATAAAGAATGGGGAAAACCCGTACATGATGATACTCAGCTATTCGAATTTTTGACGTTAGAAGGTGCACAAGCTGGCTTGAATTGGTTAACGATTTTAAAGAAGCGCGAAGGGTATCGAGAAGCGTTTATGCAGTATGATCTGACACGTTTGGCGCAAAAAACTGAAAACGATGTGGAAGCATTTATTGGGCCTTACGATATTGTCAAAAATCGCCGTAAAATCGCGTCGGTATTTTCGAATGCCAGAGCCGCTATTGCATTGCAAGAGGAAGTGGGTTCTTTAGATAAGGCGTTGTGGCAATTTGTTGACGGTAAACCCATTGTTAATGACTGGACGAGCCGTGAGCAGATACCAGCGTGGACAGACACCTCAAAACGTATGAGCAAGTTTTTGAAAAAGCGCGGTTTTAAATTTGTTGGCGAAACCATTTGTTATGCGTTTATGCAGGCAACTGGCATGGTTAACGATCATTTAGTGGGATGCCCCTATAAACATCGTGTGGTGTAACCGCATTTTAATAGGTTGTGGTCAACCATATATTAAGCCCCCTCTATTGAAAGAACAAATAGAGGGGGAGAGCAACAATAGACCTATTTTTAGCGATGGAGCGCGTTATTATAATGAGCAAAACCTTGCTCTAAATCCGCGATCAAATCTTGCACATCTTCCAAGCCAATATGAATACGGATAAGCGTTCCCGTAAAGTTAGGATTAGCAATCGTGCGCAAGGTTTTAAAGCTCGCCGGCTCGTTTGCAAGCACTAAACTTTCAAAACCGCCCCAAGAAAAGCCCATACTGAAATGCTGTAAACTATCTAAAAATGCGGTCGTTGCAGCAGGGCATGAGGTGTTCAGGACAAATGAAAATAATCCATTACCACCAGCAAAGTCTCGTTTGAAGAACTCATGACCAGGACAGCTTTCTAATCCTGGGTGACGTACGTGATCCACTTCTGGACGTTTGGCAAGCCATTGGGCGATCTCTAAACTATTCGCATGATGCTGAGCCATACGCACACCGAGTGTTCTGATACCACGCAGTGCTAAGTAAGCATCATCAGGAGAGACACATTGCCCCATTAGGTAGGCGTGTTCACGCAATTGCGGCCAATATTTTTCAGAGGCAACGGCAGTCCCTAGCATGACATCTGAGTGGCCGACAATGTATTTTGTCGCCGCTTGAATCGAAATATCGACGCCATGAGCAAAGGGGTCGAACTGAATACCTGCACTCCACGTATTATCAAGCATCACTATGATGTCGTGTTCATGAGCAACGTTAGCAATAGCCGGTACATCTTGCACTTCCATGGTCACCGAGCCAGGTGATTCAGTGAAAATAATCTTAGTATTGTCTTGAATTAATTCACGAATGTCGGCACCGATCAATGGATCATAATACGTGGTTTCCACCCCAAATTTACGTAACACTTGTTCACAGTAATCGCGTGTTGGCTCATAAACCGTATCCACCATTAAAATGTGATCGCCAGCACCGACAAAAGAGAGGATGGTGTTGGTGATTGCCGCAGAACCACATGGGAACAACGCACAACCTGCGCCTCCCTCTAATGTGGTCATAGCCTCTTGCAGGGCAAAGTGCGTTTCAGTGCCACGTCGGCCATAAAATAACGTTTGTTGAGTTCGGTTCGCCGTCGCGTGTTTCTTTTCGGCCACAGAGTTGAACACCACGGTTGAAGCGCGCTGTACCGGCGGGTTGACGACTCCGTGGGTCCATTCTTTCTTACGTCCCGCGGTGACAAATTGCGTTTTTTTGCCTTCTGACATGTCCTATCCTTGTGTGTTCTCGTTGTAAATCATTGAAGTTGTTTCTAAATATCGTTATGCATGCGTGAGTTATAGTAACGGACTGCATAAGTAAAACAACCTTTCCATAAAGCGTTGCCACAAAGAACGCTGCGCCCAAACGTCCGCATCAATCATAGTTGACTGATCGATATACACCTGCTGTTGCTGAGAAAGGGAGTGGGTAAACTCTTCGTCATCGACCGCTAACGTTACTTCAAAGTTGAGCCATAAACTGCGCATATCAATATTGACGGTACCAATTAAGCAAAAGGCTTCATCAATAACCACCGATTTAGTGTGTAACAGTCCGCCTTCAAACTCATGTATTCGTACCCCTGCTGACATCAACTCACTATAAAAAGCTCGCGATGCCCATTTTACCAGCATAGAGTCATTATATTTAGGAACGACAATATCTACCTGCACGCCGCGCTGTGAGGTGAGTTTCAACGCATAAACGAGGTCGGCACTAGGTACGAAATAAGGCGTCGTAATACATAAAGAACGGTGCGCTTGGTGGATCGCGAGCGTTAATACTTGCGAAATAAGGTATTCAGGCATCCCCGGACCAGAAGGAACGACTTGAATAGGTAAGTAGGCCGCGGTACTTTCTAACGCACATTCAGGAATATGAGGGAACGAGCGCTCACCGGTTTCGAGTTCCCAATCCCATGCAAATATGCATGACAGCACATTCACACTTGGCCCTGTAATGCGCACCATCACATCAACCCATTGACCGACTTGCGCTGATTTTTCAAAAAAAGCGGGATCGACCATATTCATAGAACCCGTATAGGCTATAGCGTCATCAATGATAATCAGCTTGCGGTGCTGACGTAAATCGAGGCGTGAGAAGAAAATTCGCCATGGACTGACTTTCATCACTTCGACGACTCGGATACCAGCTTGTTGCATCATATCGTGCCAATGACTACGGAAGAAACGGGCGCTACCGGCAGAGTCGAGTAATAATTTTACATCAACCCCGCGTTTTGCTGCACTAATAAGGGCAGAGCCAACGGAATCGGTATATCCGCCAGGATGCCAGATATAAAACACCATCGTAATCGATGAGTTAGCCTGTTCAATATCACGCAATATCGATTGAAAAATATCACTGGGGGTATTTTTTAACGATAGTGTGTTACCGCTAAGTGCCGGAATACCCATACGGTAGTTACATAGCTCATCGATTTTCAAAATGTGTGCGCGCATGCTTTGTGGGCGGTGAGCTTGGCAATCATTTAACGAACGAAACCACAGCTCAAAAGGGGCAAACATTTCTTTAGCGCGCTCAGCACGCTTACGGCCTAAATTTAATTCACCAAATAGAAAATAAAAAATGACTCCGACCACGGGGACGATGTAGATGATCATCAGCCAAGACAGTGACACGCTGACGGCTTTGCGTTTGAGCACCACCCTCAAAGTGACACCTGCCACTAAAAACCAATAAAGACCGATACCGATGAGTGTAAGTAAATGATAAATTTTATCCATGTAACCTTTTCTCAAAATGCGCGTATTTAGGATAGTAATGCGATTTACCCTCAGAGCAAAGAGGATTTCGATAACATCGAGAGATTTGTCGGCGTTGCGGTTATGACCGTCGTACGTGAACTCCGGTGACCTTAGCAGTCATTCGCGTTATCGCAAGTAGCAGGAGTATTAGCCAGACGAGATTTGATGAATATTATGTTGCCGCTTAGCGCTTGATTTAGGGCAATGTGAATGATAATTCACCAATTAGAGGGATTGATGACGAAATATTCAGTTTATTTAGCATAAAGGTCTTCCAATTATACTGGCTTGCTGGTTTACTTACCATCTTCTCTCTGGCACGGCATTGTTATTGGGTGTAAATTTTTATATACACTCGTCGTGTTATGACATCAGTTTACTCATAGCAATGGTGGGAATCCTTGTATGGCAAGTAGTTCTAGAAGCCAGTTTACCTCGCGGTTTGGCTTTATCATGGCAGCCGCTGGCTCCGCAGTTGGTCTTGGTAATGTGTGGGGCTTCCCGACACAAGCCGCTAGTAATGGTGGGGCAGTTTTCTTAATTGTTTACCTACTTATGGTGTTCCTCTTGGCTTTCCCTATGTTGGTGGCTGAGCTCACGATTGGGCGTTATGGGCAAGCAAACTCTATTCGTTCATTTCGCGCAGCTTGGCCAAAAGGCAAAGTGCCGATGATGGCATTGGGAATCGTGGGTATGATCGTCGCGTCGCTTATCCTGAGCTTCTATGGGATTGTGGCAGGCTGGTTAATGGGGTCATTTGCGGAAAGTGGTTTAACACTGATTGGCATGAAACAACAAGGCTTGTGGTTAACCACTTATAGTGTGCCACGTAATTTAGTCTTAATGATCGCGTTCATGTTATTGACTATGTACGTGGTTCGGAACGGTGTTGCCCAAGGTATTGAAAAATGGTCGACACGTCTAATGCCGGTATTGTTTGTACTGTTTATTGTCCTTACGTTGTATATCTTTACGCAAGATGGTGCATTGGAAGGCCTGAAAATGTACTTGGTGCCAGATTTTTCGCAACTCACGCCCGGGTTAGCGGTGAGTGCCATGGGGCAAGCATTTTTCTCGTTATCACTTGGTGTATGTGTTATGACCACATACGGCTCTTACTTACCGAAAAATACCAACATTCCCAAAACGGCTGCGCAAGTCGCGTTAATTGATACTGGCGTTGCCTTTATTGCTGGATTAATGATTTTACCGGCAATGTTTGTCGCCAAACATAATGGCGTCGAGATATTTTCTGATAGTGGCGCCTTATTAAACTCCGATACGTTAGTGTTCACCGTGTTACCGGCAATGTTTGATAGCATGGGCATGATTGGAGCATTCGTTGGCGTGATTTTCTTTTTATTGATGATTATTGCGGCCATGACATCCTCGATTTCTATGCTTGAAGTGCCAGTCTCTTGTGTAACGGAAGAGCTTAAATTGAGCCGTACTAAAGCAGTATTAGTCATTGGTGGTATCATTATCGCGATTTCAGCGACGATAGTGTGTAACTTCCAGTTACTATTCGGTGCAGTGATTCAATTAACGACCGTGTACTCGCAACCAATCATTGCGCTACTCATTACGTTGACGGTCGGATGGATATGGAATCGCCATCAAATCTTAGCCGAGCTAAAACAAGGTTATCCAGAGCTAGAAAATAGTTGGTTTTGGAAAATTTGGCCTTGGTATGTGCGGATTATCTGTCCGATATTAATGCTGATGGTATTTTTCACCTAACGCTATCACCGTCATCGACAAAAGAGCAGCCTTGGCTGCTCTTTTTTATGGCAAATAAGTATCAATATCGTAATAAACCAGCAATGCATGGCTGATGTTTTGTAGAACATGAGTATAATAGCCGGCTAAATGAGTGAGGCCCCATGTTTGATATATTGCTGCAACACCCCGATTTTATCGTCATTAATAAACATCCTGGTATTTCAGTCCATAAAGATGATGGCGATACCATGTTATTGCAAGAAGTGGCCGCCGTTACAAAAGACTCCCAGCTCTACTTAGTTCATCGTTTGGATAAAATGACCTCTGGAATATTGCTGCTAGCCCGTAATGCGAAGACAGCCAGTGTTTTATCTCAACAGTTTGCGTTGCGATCCGTGCAGAAGTGGTATTTAGCGATTGGTGCAAAAAAGCCCAAGAAGAAACAGGGAACGATCATCGGTGATATGTCGCGGTCGCGCCGCTCATCATGGAAGCTCGACGTAACGCGTCATCATCCTGCGGTGACGCAGTTTCTGTCTGTGGCCGCTCAGCCCGGGCAGCGCCTATTCTTGTGTAAACCGCACACCGGAAAAACTCACCAAATTCGAGTGGCTTTAAAATCAGTCGGGTCGGCTATTTTAGGCGATCCGATTTACCATCAAGAGAATGCGGCGGAGCGCGGTTACTTACATGCGTTTGTACTGCAATTTCAATATGATAACGAGTCATACTCGGTCGTGTGCGATCCAAGGCAACACGCAATTTGTGGCGAGTTATGGTCCGAACCTGTGGTCAGCGCCGGTATTGAACAGTGGCTAGAACCATGGACATTAACATGGCCGACACTCCCTCATCTTGCCTCTTAATTAAGGAAAAGACATGACAGAATTGTCTCATTCACTCCCAGCGATGGATAGTGCGGCGTTACCGCTATTTTTCGCGCATATTGCCACAGAGCTTGAGCGTAATCCGAATGAAGTGCGTCGTTTATTTCATGGCCGAGGTCAGCAATGGCCAGGGCTTGAACAGTTAACCTGTGATTGGTTACAAGGCCAGCTTGAAGTGAATCTATTTAAAGCCGTCGATGATGCGTTTCTTGACGCGTTGACTCAAGGCCTCGTAGCGTTGAGCCAGTCGTCGTTATGGCAAGACAAACACGGTTATTGTATTTTTATTCAGCATCGTTATGTGGATGGTGCGCCCACTCATGTCGTTGTGGGTGAGCAGCAAGCACGGCCAGTGGTCGAGGAACATGGATTAAAGTTTCAACTGGATATTGGTCGCAACCAAAACATGGGTATTTTTCTTGATATGCGCCTAGGGCGTCAATGGGTACAAGAGAACGCACGCCATAAAAATGTCTTAAATTTATTTGCGTATACTTGTGGTTTTTCCGTTGCGGCAATTGCGGGTGGAGCCGATCAAGTGGTCAATATTGATATGGCTAAGGGAGCACTCAGTAAAGGGCGTGTGAATCATCAATTAAACGAGCATAACCTTAATCAAGTTAAGTTTTTGGGGCATGACATATTTAAATCTTGGGGAAAATTACGTAAATCAGGGCCTTATGAACTGATCATTATTGACCCGCCATCGTTCCAAAAAGGCAGTTTTGCACTCACCAAAGATTATCAGAAAATTTTGCGACGTTTACCGGATTTATTAGCAGAGCAAGGTCAGGTACTTGCGTGTGTCAATTCGCCAATGGTCAGTAGCGATTTCCTACTTGAAGCCATGCAAGAAAATGCCCCCTATGTCGTGTATTCTCATCGTTTAGATAATCCGCCAGAATTTGCGGACGTAGACAGCGAAGCGGCTTTAAAGGCATTAGTCTTTCATTATCAACGTAAGCTTTAAGCAAGCACAATAACAGTGGCATCGGATCGCAGAATGACGATGCCACTATTGGCTCTAGCTTATGTTTACTGCTTCGCTTGAGTGTCTTGTTTCGCTTGAGGTTGTTGCTCTGCTTGGTACACCAAAGTATGCGCAGCAGTCTTCAGCGTCAGCTTGCCATCTTCTAATGTCAGTTTATTCCAAGCTGATAAACTTCCATGGACGATTTGTTCTTGCTTCATAATGGTATCTGGACAGAGCTTCATGGTAAGCGCCAGCTTATCGACGCGTAAGCGATTATCATCGAGTTTAGCTTTACCAAAAAAGTTATTACAACTTGCATTGCCGCTCGCCATCATACTGTTGTCAAACTGTAAAAACGCCTGTGAGGCTGTGGGATCGGTTTGGATCGCTTGTTTATCGACCGTGCTTAATACCCAGCGATGTGCTTGCAGATCTTGTGCGGTGATAGGGGCGGCATTTTGGCTGGCACATCCTGTAAGGATAACCGTCCCCGCTATTGCGGCTAAAAACGAAATTGAACTAAGCTTCATGTTAGAACTCCATAAAATAAGCATATTCTGACGTTGATTTAATCATACTGGCGAAATGTCAGTAATGCGTTATAAATGAAGAGAGTTCAATTCAATTACTTGAAGATGTGATGTTGATTCCGCCTCAGTGAAAAAGAGGGGAGGTATTCATGGAGCAATTAGAGTTTTTTTCTGTCCCCAACCCCTGTGTTGGCGTCTGCAGCACAGACCCAAAAGGGTATTGTCAGGGCTGTATGCGTAAGCGTGATGAGCGGTTTCGTTGGCAGTCTATGTCTGCAGCGGAGCAGCGTTATGTCATCAAATTATGCCAACAGCGTTATCGTCGTAAACAGGCTGCGTCCTCGGATGTTCACCGCGCTAATTATCATGATGAGAAAAGTAATGCGCCTACTAATAGGATGTCTGTAGCACAAGATCTTGAGCGGGATCCACAGCAAGATTTATTTGAATAAGCGACGCGTGGTGGACAGATTGGTAGAAGGTAACAAGCGCGTAGCGTCATTGAGCGAGAAGGCAGGCTGCTGCTCATCAACAGCCAGAATCATTTTTATTGTCCAGTCCAGCGATCGCTGACCCAACCACCAATATGCTCATCAAAATGCACACCAGAGAAGTTCCCTTTCGTCGCCGGTCGTTGTACTTTTTTCTCATCCTTGCTTAGCATGCTGTTAATGTACTCTGCCATCGGATCGGGTTTATCTTCTTGTGCTTTATTCGCAACTTGCTTAATGAGATTGAGGCGGTAAGTATTACTGGTTCGCTTCATCGTAGTTAACCTCCATAATGAATGAGTAGAGGTTAAAAATTAACCTCTACTGATTAAAAAAGCAACACTTCAAGCCAGTATCTTTTCTAATCCCTACCAAAGAGGTAACAGGGCTAATGTGACACATAGAGGCCTTGTCACATTAGATTTTGTATTGAGCACGCGAGGTGTGTTATCAAACGATTGGCATCGGCCAGCTTATATCGGCTGATTTGAGGTTCAGCCGATTGATTGGGCATTAACGCTTATGCTTTGGCACGTAATTTAACACGCTGATCGGTAGTGGCTTTTTAGGCTCAAACCCTTCAATAATCTCTCGCTCAAGCAGGTGACCCAGTCGGCTCTCAATCATACATAGGTTTTTGAAATCGTCTTTTGAGACAAATGAAATGGCTTCACCGGTGGCTTGCGCACGACCAGTACGGCCGATACGATGAACATAATCGTCGGCAGGAAAAGGTAAATCATAGTTCACGACACGGTCTAAATGATCAATATCAATCCCGCGCGCACCGACGCCAGTTGCGATCATAAATTGTATTTTTCCGGCTTTAAAATCATCCAAAAGCTGATTACGAATCGCTTGACTACGCCCACTATGAAAGGCTTCCGCTTCAATGCCGCGCTTAGCTAACTGTTCACTTAATTTAGCCGCGCCACGTTTGGTTTCAATAAAAATCAACGCTTGCGTCCATGCATGTGTGGTGATCAAATGACTCAGCAAAGCGGATTTTTTGTCTTTATCGACTGGGATCATCCATTGCTTAATGCTGGCTTTAGACGCATCAGTTGCAGCAATTTTTACTTCGTAGGCATCAGGCACGGCGGTTTTAGCTAACTCACGGACTTTATTCGATAAGGTCGCTGAAAAAAGCAGCTGTTGCGCATCTTGTGGAAGGCGGTCTAATATTTTATTGATGTCATCAATAAAGCCCATATCCAGCATGCGATCGGCTTCATCGAGTACAATCGTTTCCACTTCATCAAAATGCACGGCATGTTGACCATACAAATCGAGCAATCGGCCAGGCGTAGCAACTAAGATATCGACCGGGCCAAGTAGCGCTTGCTTCTGAGATTTATCATCCACGCCACCATAAGCGGCAGTGCCACTTAACGCGCTAAATTGGGTGTAATTGTCAACATTACGTGCCACTTGCACGGCAAGCTCACGAGTTGGAACGAGAATAAGCGCGCGGATCCGTTTTTTACGCTGGGTGGTACTGACCGATAATTTTTCAATGATGGGTAAGAGATAACTGGCGGTTTTACCTGTCCCTGTTTGCGCCGCCGCAATGACATTTCTTCCTTGTAAAATAACCGGAATAGACTGCGTTTGAATCTCCGTCGGAGTCGTATAGTCACAAGCTTTTACGGCTTGAATTAGGGGTTGGCTTAGGCCTAGTTTTTCAAATGACATGAAGTAGCTCAATCAGTTAGTGGCGTTAGTGCCGAGTAATGTCTGGTCACCAATCATAACATACTTCTAAGGCGCCTTAAGAGTATTACTCTCCTGCTGGTCGTCATTTACGTCGTCGTTGTATTTCACGCGTGGGTTATTTATACTCTAGCCCAGTATACGCGCCTGATTTTTGTGTTCTTTTACCTAGATACAATAAAGAATTGTGATAATCGGTAGGTATCATCTACCTTTATAGGACGCCTTTCAGTTAACGCATTTAACTGCTTGTTCCCTCCTTTTTTACCTATAAAGAGACGATAGCAATGTTATTATCGATTGCAGCAATTATCGCTGGATTCATTATATTAGTGTGGAGCGCTGATCGCTTTGTAATGAGTGCCTCGGCGACGGCACGTTATGCCGGTATGCCGCCACTATTAATTGGTATGGTGATTGTTGGCTTTGGTACGTCGGCCCCAGAGATGGTGGTCTCGGCCATGGCGGCCTTGCAAGGCGCACCTTCGCTAGCATTAGGTAATGCACTGGGATCGAATATCGTCAATATCAGCTTGGTATTGGGATTGACGGCTCTGATAGCCCCTTTGTCTGTTCGTTCAAAAATAGTCAGTAAAGAACTGCCCATCTTGTTATTTATTACGCTGTGTTTAGGTGTGATGTTATGGGACAACAGCTTAACGCATCTTGAATCTTGGATTTTATTAGCGGGCTTTTTTGTATTTGTTGCTTGGTCTATTTACAGTGGGTTACGTGGTGGTGATGACAGCATGGCGCAAGAGGCCGATCTTGAACCACAAACCACGGAAATGTCGCTAAAAAAAGCGTTAATTTGGTTGGTGTTTAGCTTAGCGCTCCTGATTGGTAGCTCGCGATTACTCGTTTATGGCGCGGTGGATATTGCCCATGCGATGGGGGTCAGTGATTTAATGATTGGCCTGACAGTGATCGCCTTAGGGACTTCTTTACCCGAACTGGCTGCCACCGTCATTGCTGCGCGTAAAGGCGAGCATGATTTAGCCTTGGGTAATATTCTTGGCTCAAACATGTTTAATATCCTTGCTGTCATTGGTATTGCGGGTGTCATTCATCCTGTTGATAACATCGGCCCAGAGATCTTTTGGCGTGACTGGATGACCATGCTCGCGGTCACCGTGGTGTTGCTCATGACCGCCATAAGTATTAAAGGCCGTCCGGGGCGAATTAATCGCGTTGAAGGAGCGGTTTTGCTCATTTTCTATCTCATGTATAACGGGTATCTTATTTCAAGTGTTTTACAGTAATACCAGCTTCGCCACCAACATGCGGACATGGTGTAAATAAATGATTGAATAACCCTTAACTTTTAATCAGTCATGCCGACATAGAGTAATCAATGCCACCTATTGCATAGGTGTGGTAATCTCTTACTCTATGGATTGAGTCAACGGTAATGGCGATCAGTATTCGGACAAATTACGCAGCGCAGCATGCTCAGCATCAGTTAAGTCGCACGGATAATAAAGCGAATGTAACGATGATGCGATTGCTCACCGGACAAAAGATCAACTCGGCCAAAGATGATGCGTCAGGATTACAAATTGCAAATCGTTTACAATCTCAAGCCGCTGGGATAGGGGTCGCGGTACGTAACGCTCACGATGGCATCTCGATTGTACAGACGGCCGAAAGTGGCATGCAAGAGTACTCCGAAGTGTTAATGCGTATGCGAGATCTCACCTTACAGTATGGTAATGGCGCGAATAATCAGCATGACCGCGAGAGCTTAGGCCAAGAATTTGAATCGCTGCGTGATACCTTAAATCATATCACCAACACAACGCGTTTTGCTGGGCAACCATTACTTAATGGGTTGTATGAAGAACGCTCTTTCCAAATCGGCGCGTCATCGGGCGAGGCGGTAAACGTCCTCATTCCTGATTTAAGTGTCGTTCACAAGCAGCATGACGGCCTGACATCACGCGAGCAATATGTGTATGTTAAGCCGGACTGGCGTTCAAAACCGGGTGATAGCTTGAGTTTTCGTAATCAAACCGATCCCAATCAACCCTTGCAAACAGTCGCACTCTCCCCGGGCTCTTCACCGGAACAACTTGCAGCTCAAATCAATCAACAGACCAATGTGCAAGCTCGCATAGAAACCACCGAGGAGCATAGTGGAAAACGGTTAGTTTATTCATCTGCCAATGATGACGTGGTATTGCATAACCCACTCGAGGGACCGAGTGCGTTGAATAATGCTTTGTTTACGGGAGTAAAAGGCGAGAGGGCAATAGATAACACCGAAGAGCAAACTTACGCATTACCTGAACTTAATAATCAACACTCGGTGGATGAAGTACTTAAAGCGATTGATCGTATCCAAGAATATGTCGACTCAGGAAGAGGGCGTTTAGGGGCGGTTGCGAATCGATTTTCCAGTGCGATCAGTAATCTTTCTGGGGCGCAAGCCAATGTAGCAAGAAGTCATGGGCAGATTCGAGATACAGATTATGCGCATGAAGCGAGCGCATTAACGCAATACAACATCATCAAGCAAGCCGATACATCCATGTTAGCTCAAGCCAACCAGCATCCACAGCAGGCGTTACGCCTACTAGACTGATGAGGCTTTTTCCCAAGTACTTTCTGCTTTAACTAAGATTTCTTTGCTGTATGTAGACGAAATGGTTTTCACGCCTGTCGGTAAAATACGGGCTAAATCTAAATTATCTATTTCATCGAATGAAAACTGACAGTGAATTTTGCAATCCTGCTGTGAAAAACTCGATTCAATGAAATCATCAAAACTTTGTTTACAGCGCGCGATGTAAGTGAGGTTATATGTATGTGTCATAATTAAGCCTTCTAACGTTGTGATTTATCATTTAATTTCCATCACTGGATGAAGCTACTTAACATTAAGCCTCACATTACACTCTGTGGTGTATTGATCCTTTGGTGCATAGTTTATCATCAGTCAGATTAAAAATTGTCTTATTTTTAAGATTTTTGCGAAGAAGTGTGTGTGTTTTGTGAACGGTGCAGGCTAACCTAATAAATTTGCGGGAGTGGCTAATGATTTGCAATCAAAAAAGCCATGATGTGGCTAAACATCATGGCTCTAAGACGCGTTTTACACCGTTAACTCCCAACAATTAACACGGAATAATCGCGGTACGCTTCGTGCTGCCTTCATAATTAACAACCAGACACTGGAGTGACCATGAATCGAACTGTTTGCTCGCTATGACATACACGGTGCCGCTTCCTTTTGGCCCTTCAATCCCATAGGAAAAGTTAGCCGTCCCTCCTGCACCCGATGACGCCATATTGCCATTAACAAAGCCACTATTGATTGGGGTTCCTAATTTTGCGACGACTTCGGATGACTGTTTAACTTGATAGAGTGAGACTTGGTAAGGCTTCGAATCTTTCATCATGCCACCAATCCCAACAAACATAGCGACAAAAAAGAGCAACATCGCGCCAATAAAGACAAGGCTCGCAATGGTCCATTTTTTTTGCACCCGCTTGAAGTGCTCGACACTTTGCCATTGTTTATGTCGCCATGCCCATTCATTACCTTTTAGCCCCAGCGCAATAAACATAATGATATTGACGAACGGGCAAAACATCCAAAATGCACGGTAGGTATTATTCCCAATGCCCCAAACCCAAGTCAGTAGAAAAGCACCCCAATTCCAGCCTTGTATCTCGCTCGGAATATCCGCATGCTTGCCTTGACCCGATGTATTATTCTCCATTATAAGCCTCATTTTTATTGTCGTATTATCAGTTTTATTCGCCAACCACGTATTAATGGTTTTGAAGCGCAAATTATAGCGGTAAGTCTCAGGAGTTTTAATCAAAGGGCGATGTTTTATTAGTTGTTTAGATACAGGTCTAAAACTGCATAGTGGGTAGTTGAACGAGATAACTCGCAGGGCTGCGGACAGATAGTGCCGCCCGAAAGTAGGGCTTTGCATTAACCCTTTTATTTTATCGATAGACCCTTTATTTTTGGTGTTATAAAAAATCATTTAAAAACAAGTGGTTAAAAACGAGCAAAATAAAAGGGTAAAAAAGGGTTTTTCTTGTCAATCTCTTGCTATCACTTCGCTTTTTGTTATATGTTTCTAGTTCACTGCCGCACAGGCAGCTTAGAAAATTGCGTTACCTGATACCATTGCGTTACCTGAGTTCACTGCCGCACAGGCAGCTTAGAAAAGCAATTCGGCATCAGAAATTTCAGCATTAACGTTCACTGCCGCACAGGCAGCTTAGTAGTAAATATTATTCCATGCGCTGCATATTATTTTTTTCACGAAAAGGTGATACAACTAGAAAATATACCTGCGGTATTTTGTTATCGTTAGTTTGATTAATGGTATTTTAAACAGTGTGTTGGAAGGTGTGATTGGTTGGCGAACCCTCATCGCAAGAGTTGGTGCTTGACGGTAATTCGAAAAAAAGCAAAGTGCTGTATGACGTGGATGGTACCGCAGCCTTGCACTCGCAAAAAATTGGCAATGCGATCCGCACTGTGGATACGTGGTACCAAGGCGCGGAAGAGGTTGGGCCTATCTCGGCTGAACCGTTTGGATCTGTCACTAGCCGTGGTAAAGCTTACCGCAGTAACAAAGACGACTTTTATACACTGTTTGATAAATGGATGGAAAAAGGCCAAGCCCCTGATGTTGAACAACAACATTATGTGATTGCCAACCTCATTCGCGGTGGTGTCTTTGGCAGTAAATCGGAGTAGACCATGGATTATTATCAAGACATAAAAATTTTAGAAGATCCCGAATTTACCGCGCCCATATTGATGAACGCGCTGTTTAGCAAGTTACATCGCGCATTGGTTGAGGCGTCTGACCATGATATTGGGGTAAGCTTTCCTGACGCGACCAATAAGTCATTGGGTAAACGGTTACGACTTCATGCTGCAAAACCGCGTTTAGAGCAATTAGAACACCAGCCGTGGCGTAAAGGGCTGAGTGATTTTACTCAAGTGTCGGATATTTTACCGGTACCTGAGACGCAAGAGCATTGGTTGGTGCAGCGTGTACACGTACAAAGTAACCCAGAGCGGTTACGTCGCCGTGCGATGAAGCGCCATGGTTTGAGCTACGAGCAGGCCGTTGCGCGCATTCCGGACAGTGTGGTGGAACACTCCGATTTGCCCTTTGTGCGGATTAAAAGCCAATCGACGGGAGGGCGACAATTTCCACTATTTATTAAACAGACGATGGTATCCGCGCCAAACATAGCCGAGATAAACTTTTCTAAATATGGTTTAAGCGCAACGACAGCGGTTCCTAAGTTTTAACCCTTTTTTTTCTGACCACTCACCAAGCCCGCTGTGACGGGCTTGGTGATAACTGGCGAAAAAAAGGGTATTTTACCATGAACTACCTAAAGCTCTTTAAAAATCATAAAGATAGTGCTAGTTTCATCTAGTTCACCGCCGCACAGGCGGCTTAGAAAGCAAAATCACACTATCAACATCAGCGGCGGGAGTTCACCGCCGCACAGGCGGCTTAGAAAGATTCGTTGCCGGATATAATGATAGCTTCTATGTTCACCGCCGCACAGGCGGCTTAGAAATTGATGATTTCGCCCGTCTCCATCGCGTTAAAGTTCACCGCCGCACAGGCGGCTTAGAAAAGTTAAGTCTTGCAGGTTGCTTTTTTGACGTTGTTCACCGCCGCACAGGCGGCTTAGAAATGCTTGTTTCAATAGTTCGTTAAGTGTTGGCAGTTCACCGCCGCACAGGCGGCTTAGAAAGCGGACGTGTACTGCGCTTTCTGTGTTGAATAGTTCACCGCCGTACAGGCGGCTTAGAAAGTTATCTCTGAGTAATTCTTGATTTCTTGATTGTTCACCGCCGCACAGGCGGCTTAGATAACTGACAGTTTCGTGGTTGCGAGGCTGTTAGAAGGATTATGGTATCTGCTGTCTTTAGATGTCTGAATTTACTCAGATATGTCGGTTTATTATGTATATTGATGCACTGGGTCTAAAAACGCCGTTCAGGCTCTTTTTATTTCAATTCAATCGATTACTATGGTTGAGCAGCGTTGATAGTAAGGATTGCTCATGCGAAGAAAAACTAATCAGGATTTTGAATCACTCCAAGAGGCACTTAAGACGACCCCGACCAAAACTTGGCAAACCTATAACTGCACGCTTGTTACACCCATGTATGGTGGTGGCGTGAAGGCTGGCGAAGTGGATAAGGACATGCCGATTCGCGCTAGCTCGATTCGCGGACAGCTGCGCTTTTGGTGGCGGATTGCTTGTGGCCCATTTAATAGCCCTAAAGAAATGTTTGATAGAGAAACCGCGATTTGGGGCGGGATTGGTGATGATGGAGCGACTGTTAGTCAGGTGGAGATTCGGGTATCGAATGTCGATTGCAAAGGTGAAGTCGCAGCGTTTGAATATGAACGACACCATAAAGATCGTAATAAATTTAAAAGTGTTCCGAAGCCTCATCCTGAGTTGGGCCATGCTTATGCACTTTTTTCTGCCCAAGGAAAGTTAAGCAAAGATAAAACTGCTATTGAAGAGTTGCCCCATAAAATCGCCAAAACGGGGTTATTTTTTGAATTACAGCTTAATTTTAAAACGCATACAGAAGGCGCTTTAATATCTGAGCAGATAAATGAGGTGAAGGAATCCATACGCTGGTGGTCTAGCTTTGGTGGCGTTGGCAGCCGAACACGTCGCGGTCTAGGCGCTGTTAAGGTGACTGGCGATGGAATTATCCCAGTAACCCGAGGTGAAGTTGAAGAAAAAGGTGGTGTCTTAGAATTAGTGACTCGAAATGGAAAGCCAGAGACGGATGCTCATGCCGTGGTTTGTTGGCGGTATGGCTGCGATAAGTTAAGAGATTTTCGTCAAGCTAAAAATGTTGGACGAAATCCACCTAAACCTGATTCAAAATCACCAGCAGGGCAGAGTAGATGGCCGGAAGCTAACTCTGTTAGGAACCTAGCAGAGAGTCATAGTAAAAAACACTCTCCCAGTGATCCAAAAACTAACTTTTTTCCTCGGGCTTCTTTCGGCTTACCAATTATTTTCCATTTTCAGCAGGATAGTGGCCCAGGGCGAGAGCCAGATGATCATACACTAAAAGTGGCAGATAAAGACAAAGAGCGTATGGCTAGTCCTTTAGTCTTATGTCCGTATTACAATGGTAAATATTGGGAGTCAGCTGCATTACTGCTACCAGATTGGCAAAAGGCTTTACATCAGCGGTTAGAGCTGTCGCCTAAACCTAGTAATGTTAAAAATGAGCCAATGAATTGGTCGTTCTCGCCAGAGCAGCAGCGTTTACTTGCAGGAAAAGATAAGCCTATGGAAGGACGACGTAATGACCCCCTTTCCGCCTTCCTCGACTATTTTGAAAAAGGACAGTAATCATGGAGTATTTAGTGGCCATCAGCATTGGCCCTGTGCAAAGTTTGATCGAAGCGGGGCGGCGTAGCCAAGATTTGTGGTGTGGTTCGTGGTTGTTGTCTGAAGTCTCGCGGGCGGTAGCGCTGTCGCTACACGAAGCACAGAATAAGTGTTTAGTTTTCCCAAGCCCAGATGTTGATTTACAACCACAAGACCCTGATTCTTCAGATCCTGAGGCTGTTATCGAAGCCAATATCGCCAATGTTATTCGCGCGGTGATTCACGCCGACAATCCTGAGCAGGTACGTCGTATTGTTGATGATGCGAAACACGCGGCAAAAGCCCGCTTAGATGCCATCATAAATCAAGTTCGCGAGAACAAGCTGAAAGGCTTTAGTGTGGACTGGCCACGGTTTGAGCAGCAAAAGCACGATATTCTCGAAACTTATGCGGCATGGGTAAAGCTTGAACCACACAAGTATGGCGACGCCTCCAAACGCTTAGGTAAGCTGCTTGCAGCGCGCAAACAAACCAAAGATTTTAGCCCGATTCAAGATACGCAGAGTGGCTTATTTAAATCGACACTGGATGGGGCCAACAATACGCTAACCAATAAAGTGCGTAGCAATAAAGAACAGCGGCAGCAGCTGGGATTGAGTGAACGCGAAGAGTTGGACATTTTAGGGCTTATCAAGCGTAAAGCCGGGCATTTTGAGCAATTTACCCCGTTTTCGCGGGTGGTGGCGGAGCCTTGGTTACAGTCTCTAAGTTCTGAACAACTGGATAAACTTAAAAAGTGTTACCAGCCATTAGTTGACGAGGTGAAGCTTGCGACGCGCGTTACAGGTAATGAGGATAAATATGAAGATTTCCCGTTTGATGGTGAATACCTGTTTCCCAGCCGTATTGAACAAGAGAAAGGCCTGGATAAAGATCTAGACAAAGCCAAAGAGACAAAAAAGGCGCTGCTTAACTGTTTATCTACTATTGGCAACGAGTCAGGCTCACCAGTGCCTTATGGGGTGTTACTCAAAGCCGATGGCGACCGTATGGGTGAGCTACTTTCAGAGGCGCAAGAAACAAAACATTCAAGAGCCATTTCTAAAGCCTTGCATCAATTTGCTACCAAGGTACGAAGTGTGGTGCGTGAACATGGCGGTCATGCCATTTACACGGGCGGCGATGATGTGCTCGCGTTCCTGCCGCTTAATACGGCTTTGGTCTGTGCAAAAGAGCTGGCCGATCTATTTAAGCAATCAATGAAAGCGCTAGCAAAGCCGCTTGGTGCGGAGTGTCCAACCTTATCCGTGGGATTGGCAGTAGGACACTTTGTGCAACCGATGCGCCAACTGCGCCATCGCGCGATTCAAGCGGAGAAGTTGGCCAAAGGCAATGGACTGGAAAAACCGCGCAACGCGCTGGCAATCCAATTAGGCATTCGCTCGGGCCATGAAATTGCATGGCGTTGTCGTTGGGATGATAAGGCGACGATAAGCACCTTGAATCAATTTGTGGCTGGATTTAGCAACGGTTTATTACCGACTCGCATTATGCAAGATGTTTTAGCCATGTCCCAGAACCTTAAGTGGACACAGGATAAAGACAAAGTGGATGAAGAAACGGGCGCGGGCATTCGTCTGAGTGAAATGGAACGTATGCTCACTCGTGCATCCTTTGCGCATCAATATTCGAAAGAGCAACTGGAGAAAACCGATCCAGAAGACAAGCGACCAAAAGATGAAAAGCTCACTTTTAAAAAGCAAGTCGATTTATTAAAACAGCAGCTACGAGAGCAGGCGCAGGCTCAATCATTGGATGAGCTGGCGAATATGCTGCGGATTGCCCGTTGGTTATCCGCGCGGACAACGGCGGATTTAGGCAAGGAAGACATGTCATGAACTATTTTGTATTAAACCCTCTCGACCCGCTGATTATCCGCTCCAGTCGCCCATTTGAAGCGATTTCTGATGCCGAAGCGGCAAAATTCCCGCCGCCGTCCACCATCGCGGGGGCGTTGCGAAACTTACATGGCCGCACCATTGGCATTGATTTTAATGATAGAAAGAATAATCAAGAACAGCTTAAGGCGCTGCTTGAGGTGCCAGTGACAGGCCCACTAGCGGTGAAAATGCCAGTTGATCAATCAATCGATACCCTTGAACAAAAGCATATTCTCGTCCCGAAACCGGCGGATGCGCAGTACTTTGCGGTGGACGGTAAGTCCACCTTGATTGGGCTGCAACCGGCAAAGCCGAATAAAGACGAAGGCTGTGATTTACCCAAGGAGTTACTCCCTTTGTTCTTGTCGCAAGACATTCAAGGTAAACCTGTTGGGGGGCCCAAATGGTGGTCGCTGATCGATCTATTAAAGTGGCGAAAAGGCGAAAAGCTAGAATTATTTTCAGATAAAAAAAAGAATGGTTGGACACCCACCGAGCCAGATATTCGCACACATGTGGAGCGTGACAATCAAACGCGCAATTCGGTTGACGGGAAAATCTTTCAAACCACAGGGTTAACGATGTGGCAGCAGCCAAACGAACAGGATGTTTTTCCCTCGCAACAAGTGGGCATTTTGGCAGGTATTCAGGGTGAGGTATCGCTCACGGCAATGAACTTAGGCGGCGAACGACGCTTGGCAGAAGTGACTGGTTGTGATGTATGGCCTGAACCGCCCGAAAATTTTGCCCAAGAGATCATTAATGCACGTGGGTTAACCCTGACGTTTCTTACGCCAACTATTTTTGCTAACGGATGGTGGCCAGCGTGGCTTGATAAAGGCACCCCGCCTGGCTGTCAGCACTTACAACTGGAACTCAAAGCCGCTGCCGTCGACCGCTGGCAGCCCCAATCGGGTTGGGATCTCGCCAGTAATAAACCTCGTGCTAGCGAGCGGATGATCCCCGCAGGGGCAACTTATTGGTTTGAAATCGTCGAAGGTACGGCCACAGAAAAAGAGATAGAAAATCTGTGGATGGCTCACTTGTGTGACGACAAGCAACATAATCTCAATGGCTTTGGCCTGACGCTGCCCATGGCGTATTCATGGAACGAATCAAAGAATTAAATAAGGACCATATTATGTCATTTCATACCTATCATCTTATTACGCAAACGATCCTGCATTGTGGCTCAGGCCAATCGGTTGGCATTGTCGATCAACCGATTATTCGCGAGCGAGCCACCAATTTACCGATTGTGCCGGGGGCAACCCTACGTGGCGTGCTGCGCGCGCATTTATCGACAGATGGTGAAGAAAATGAACTAACACGCGTACTGTTCGGGCGCCCAGCGAAAGGAACGAGTGATAATTTTGCCGGTGCACTCTCCATTACCGATGCGCATTTACTATTGCTACCCGTACGCAGCCTGTATGGCATTGTGGCCTATGCCACGTGCCCGTTTATTTTGCAGCGCTATAAAAAGGCGCTAGGAATAGCCATAGATCTGCCAATTGAAAGCAAAGATAAAGCCTGTGTGGGCGAAGACAGTGAAAACATCGCCTCGAATAAAGTCGTGTTTGAAGAGTTGGATATCGATGCGGTTAAGTGTGGTAAAGCGCAAGAATGGGCCAAGTGTTTATCGAAAGTCGTGTATGCGGATGATGAAGCCGCGCAAGTGGATTTCCAACAGCATTTTGTGATTTTGCCTGATGATGTGTTTGCCTATTTAGCAGAAACGGCTACCGAAGTCCGAACTCGCATTCGTATGAACCAAGACACTGGTGTAGTGGATAACGGCGCATTATGGACGGAAGAAAACCTGCCCGCTGAATGTGTGTTATGGGGGAGCTACAGTATCCATGAAAAAGCGAACAAACAAGCTTGCCAATTCAAAGAACAAGACAAGACTCTGCTGCAAATGGGCGGTAATGCAGGCGTCGGCAGTGGTTTAGTACAAATGGTGATGCAGGAGAGTGACTCATGATTTCACGAAATCAAATCATTGCAAAAACCACCTATCAGCAGGTTGTGGCTGTAAAAGATATTATGTTTCCACAGGATGACAAAGTCGAGCAATCAGAAAAGGAAGCTTCGGAAAAGCGCCGTGAAAAGCTTCATAAAAATTACGCAACAATTGCGCATAAACTGCCAGCTATGATTTTACAAAATGGGTTACCACAAGCCACAGGGTTTTTACTTTCAAAAGCTTCTGAAGATGCCCATGCAAAATTATTGGATCATCTACTCGCTGTTTTTAAGAAGGTTGATAACGATTTTGACGGTGTTCACGATAGAGATGCATTCCATAAAACTATTATTGGCTCTGATCTCAAGGAAATTATGCGCTACACCCGCGAAGCGTTAGAAATATCAGGCTGGTTGCGCCGTTATGTGCAAGGTGTATTAAAGCGTGGTGCAACGGGTGATACCGAAGGAGCCAGTCATGACTAAACTGCGTCGAGAAGCGATTAATGACTTGTTCAATGACTACAATAGTACAACCATTAACCCCGGTTTATGGCTGCAAAAAGGGTTAAAAGAAACCACAGGGGAAAACGGTGATAACGCCAAAACCAATCATTTAAAAGAGCTGGTTGATTTTACATGCGAACTATATCCCAAAGCCTTTAATCGTTGGTTTGATCTTACAAGCGACGAGCATCGCTTTAGCCAAACCGTGATGACACTTGAAAACCGTTTGCTTATTGGCTTAACCGGCAACGGTGCATTAGAAACCGGGTGCAGTTTAAGCCACAACTACGGCATGCCTTATATCCCCGGTTCTAGCATAAAAGGCGTGGTGCGCGCTTGGGCGGAGCAGCATCTAGATGGTGAAGAGCTCAAGCAGGAGATCGCCAAGTTCTTTGGTACCCGTAATAGCGATGATGTTAAACGTGGGTCTGGTTTTGTCACCTTTCATGATGCGTGGTGGATTCCGTTTGACAAAGATAAAGCCAAACCTGAACCAAAGCCGTTTGTATTGGATGTAGTGACCACCCACCACCAAGATTATTACAACGGTAAAAAGGATAAGGATAATAACTATCTACCACCATCAGATAAAGATAGCCCCATTCCTAATCATCTTCTCGCTGTACAAGGTAGTTTTCTGTTTGTGCTGGAAGGAGCGCCCGAGCACGTCGAACTATGCCAGAAGATGCTGGTTCAAGCGCTACAAGATAACGGAATCGGCGCAAAAACAGCGGCGGGTTATGGTTATATGCGCGTTAATGACAAGCTTTACCATGAATTACAACAGGAAGCTGAAAAGCGGTTGCCGCCTGAAGTCCGTGAGAAACGGAAACAGGAAGCAATCCAACGTCAACAGCAGGCTGAAAATGCGAAAACCGTTGATCAAGTGTGTAGCGAATTAAATAACGATTATGAACATAACAAGGGGAGCGAAGTATATATTCAAAAATTAGAGGAGCGTATTGACTATGTTATTCAGACTTGGTCAGTTGAAGATCGTTTTTCGCTAGCCAAGTGCTTAAATGATATAGGCTATATTCCGAAGAATAAGAAAAATAAAAATCACGAGATAAGAAAAGAGCGGTTAAAGCAGTTAAGAGGTGAAAAATGAATTTCAAGCGAACATGGCTGTTTTGGCTGGTGATATTTATAGTGCCGCTGTTAGCGATTGTTTTAGCAGGGATATGCGGCAATGAAATTGGCATTTATGATGAATCGGTTTTGTATATTACAGGGGAGTTTCTTCATAGCATTGTCGTTTCAGTCTCAACCAGTTTGATAGCAGCTGGGGTTGTTTATCTCTTTATTGATAAAAAGTTGCGGGAATTGTTGGCTCACGACGAAGTGATTACGGTTGTCTTAAAAACCAAGGAAGGTGAAACGAAAGAATGCCCCCCGATGAGCCGTAAAGATTTTTGTCGTCAAGAGGTATTGGGTTATTTAGGCATGCTGGGTGGACCAGAGCGATTTTCATTGAATTATATGAAAAAGAAAGAGTTCGGAAAACGTATCCTAGAAATACAACAAGGCAAGGGAAATGAGAAACTTACCATACACTGCACTGATGATGAATTTAAACAATTCGACTCTGACTATCATGTAAATGATGATATTACGGTTGTTCTTCGGTCGGAAAGTGGCAAAGAGATAAAATGCCCACCCATGCCTAGAAAAGCCTTCAATCGCGCCGAAGTGCTTAGCTATATTGGTATGTTGAGTGATGCTCAGCAGTTTGATATCGCTAGCTTGAAGAGTCGTCAATTCGGTGAAGACCTTCTTAAAGTCTCAAAAAGTAAAGAGCAGTTACTTGTAATTCCGTGTACTGATCAAGAGTTTGAATCGTTAAATGAGCTTGGCTGAACCACGAAATAAATGGTGCGCGTTGGGGTGACGCTTGCGCATCAATATAGTATTTAGGGTTTGCCCTTGAATCAGTCGGCAGACCCTTTATTTTTACCATTGTTCATGTATCAATAAAAACAATGACTTAGGAATAAGCTCAAAAAAAGGGGTAAAAAGGGTTTTTCTGTCTAATCCTTTGCTATTACGTATCTTTTTGTTATATTTTTCTAGTTCACTGCCGCACAGGCAGCTTAGAAAACATTTGCAGCGGCTTGCATAGTCGCCCCATTGTTCACTGCCGCACAGGCAGCTTAGAAATTGAATTCAGAAATAGTTAGGCGTTTGTATTTGTTCACTGCCGCACAGGCAGCTTAGAAATTCAAAAGCATTTCGTAAAGTTCTTGGCCTTTGTTCACTGCCGCACAGGCAGCTTAGAAAGTCAGTTGTTGCAATTGTTGTGTTTAGTAGTGGTTCACTGCCGCACAGGTGGCTTAGAAAATCCAACGCCCAGAAACATCGTATTACTAAAAAGTTCACCGCCGCACAGGCGGCTTAGAAAGTCACATCTTCCACATAGGTTTTCGTGATGTTGTTCACCGCCGCACAGGCTGTGAAAAGAAGAGGGGCTAGGGGAGTTCTTTTGGGAGAGGAAGTGGCTGTTCAAGAGGTTTTTCAGGTGCTTAAAACGGTGAAACCCCGATGTTGGTAGCATCGGGGTTTCGAATTTTCTGTGATAGTCAGTTGGTAAGACTGAGCATCAACTATATGCAAAAGGACTGGAAATAATCCGACAATTCCTGGTAAGGGAATTAAACGCGGATGAAGTCCATGTGTTCAACTTTTGGCTTGAACGCGTGACGTTGAACGTCTTGAGGCTTAACCTTAACTTCTGCGCCGTCAATCACTAGAGTGATTGTTTCGTAGAATTCAGGTTTGTCCATTTGGTTAAGAACGTCATCGTGGTTCAAAAAGATTGCTACTGGAGCTGCTTCACCACCGTAAACGATAGCAGGGAAGTTGCCAGCAAGACGTAGGCGGCGGCTCGCACCTTTACCTAGTTCAGTACGTACTACTGCTTCAAATTTCATAGTATTTACTCTCAAAATAGTAAAAAAACTTCACGTGTACATGCGACCTTGTACTCCGTGGTAAAACGCTGTTGCAAGATAAACTGCAACTAAGCGAGCGCGGATACTATCATTAGTCACATGACAGGGCAATAGAAAAATATAACGCACTGAGTTTTAAGTAACATAAAGCGTATTATCTCGATTAATCACTATGAATGGAATGTGAATGACGGCCTCATTCTTCGTTCAGTTGGGCTTTGTTAGATTCATAATCAACGTGGCGCAACCAACAAGGATAAGCCGTATGAAACCAGTAAGTATTGTGATTATCACGTTAAATGAGCAAAAACGTATCAGCCGTTTATTAAGTGATTTAGTAGTGCAGAACTATCGTAACTTTGAGGTGATTGTCGTTGATTCTGCCAGTGACGATTTAACGGTTAAAATTGCCAAAACCTATGAGCCGCATTTACCGAGTTTACGTGTGCACAACATGGGTGCACGTGGTGTGAGCTTAGGTCGTAATACGGGTGTCAAATTAGCGCAGCATGATCGAGTGCTATTTCTGGATGCGGATACGCGTTTAGAGCCGAACTTTCTTGCACAGGCCATGAAGGATATTAATCAACGCCAATTAGATGTGGCCGGTGTGTACCGTAATGTACAGAAAGCGCCGCTGAAATTCAAAGCCGGTTACGGTGTGTTTAATGCAGGCTTATTCTTGAGCCAGTTCTTTTTTCCAACCGCGGTAGGGGCGTGTTTGTTCTCAACAAAAACCGTGCACCAAAAGATTGGTGGTTTTGATGAAGAGATTGAGTTGTGTGAGGATTGTGATTACGTAAAACGCGCCGCCAAAACATCGCGCTATAGAATGCTTTCACACTATATTGCGTTTGAGTTCGATCCGAGGCGTTTAGTACAAGATGGCTATTTATCGACGGGCGCTTTGTATCTGCGCGCCAATGTACGCCGTTTGATTTTAGGTGAGATGCATAACCAAGAGATCCCATATCCATTTGGGCATTATCGTGAGCAGTCTCGCTAGTACCAAATTCGCGGTGTTTTCACCGATAGGCTAAGAGATGAGTCCTCTCTTACCATCGACCTATCCTTGATGGGGTGTCCACAAAACGTGATGACGTAACGCGAATAAACCTCGAACACCTGCCAGTGTTCGAGGTTTTTTATTGGGTATAGCTCCGTATAAAGAGGGCGGAATCAACCAAGCGATGTATTCGATGCAGCAATCTTGACACGTAAACTGGCTTTGAGCCCACCAAGGCTGCCGCGCTCTAAAATCAGCTTACCGCGATAACTGTGTGCCATTTCGCTGACAATATTTAAGCCCAGCCCAGTGCCAGGAGTGGTTTCATCAAGGCGGACGCCGCGCTGTAGCGCTTGATTCATTAACTCGGGGGCGATGCCTGTACCATTATCTTCGATGCATAAGTTAACCCAGCCATCTTGCTCAAGCTCGGTATACACACGAATTAACGAGGTTGACCACTTATACGCGTTTTCGAGTAGATTACCGATCATTTCATCAAAATCAGAACCTTCAACGGCAATGTGTAGATCCGAGTCCAGCTCATTGACTAAGGTAATGTCACGCTCGGCGTAGACTTTATCAAACGCCATGGCGATAGCATCAATGCGCTCACTCGGATCGGTTTTGACCGATAAAATATTACTCGATCCTGCCATACGGGCACGCCCGAGGTGGTAATCAATTTGTGATTGAATTTGGGCGAGCGGTTCAGAGAGACGCTCGCGATCCGCTGGACTTAATTGAGCAACGTCATTCTTGAGGACGGAAAGCGGTGTTTTGAGCGCATGAGACAAATTACCCGATTGATTTCTGGCGCGTTCTAATAGCTCTTGGTAATGAAAAAGTAGTGCGTTTAAATCATCCGCTAAAGGAGAGACCTCTTGTGGATAGCGATTATTCAAACACGATTGATCGCCGTTGCGTAATGCGGCTAATTCTCGTTGCATACGTTTTAATGGCAGTAACGACCAAGATACTTGAATACTAATAAAGAGTAAGATGCCGAAAAAAAGCAGCCCAAGAATGGTCCACAGTTGTCCCATAATTTGCTGTATTGTGCTTTGCATTGGGGCTTGGTCGATGCCAACGGTGATATGAATACCATGGGAAACATTGGGCAAGTAAATGGTCCGGCTGAGTGTCAGTAACGGTTCATTGCGTGCGCCTTTCACGACGGGTTTGAGATCAGAGTCATCGGTGTGCAGGGTTTTATCCCATAGCGAGCGCGAACGTAATTGATCCTTGTCTAGCGATGCGCTCCAGTAATAGCCGCTATAAGGTTGGCTATAACGAGGATCGGATAGCCGAGTCGGAAGCAGTAGGTGGCCTTTTGGATCGGTCCGAAGGTTGGCGGTAATTTCATCTAACGCTAAACGCATTTGCTCTTGCGTACTTTCGACGAGGTAGTTTTTGACTAATGAGGGAATTAAATATCCCGCCGCGACTACCATAATACTAACCCAAAGCGTGGCGGCCCATAAAAAACGACTTTTCAGGCTGAGTTGTTTTTTCGCGCCGTCCGTATGTTTATTCTGCATGCAGTTGATAACCTAAGCCACGGACTGTTTTGATAATGTTAGGCGCTATTTTGCGTCGAATGCGCCCAATAAACACTTCGATGGTGTTAGAGTCACGATCGAAATCTTGTTTATAAATGTGTTCAACTAGCTCGGTACGCGAGATGACTTTATCGGCGTTATGCATAAAGTAGGCAATGACTTTGTATTCAAGGGCGGTCAAACTGACGGGGGTACCTTGCCACATAACTTTAGAGCTGCGCGTATCTAAGCTGAGATCGCCCACTTGTAAAATAGGGGAGGCGTTACCTGAAGCGCGGCGTAACTGAGCACGGATGCGGGCAATCAGTTCAACTACTTCAAAAGGTTTGGTTAAATAGTCATCGGCTCCGGCATTGAGCCCTTCAACTCGCTGGGTCAGGTTATCTCGGGCACTTAATACCACAACCGGGGTGTTAATGTTTTCATCACGCATACTTTTTAATACGGTGAGACCGTCGAGTTTCGGTAATCCGAGATCGAGAACAATGACGTCCCATTCTTCCGATGTTGCTCGGTAAAGGGCATCCACACCATCTTGTGAGAGCTCAGGGACCCAATCGTGGCTTTCTAAGGTTTCAATGATTTGTTGGCCTAGGCGAACATCGTCTTCTACAACGAGTATTTTCATGATTTTCCACTGTGTTTTATTTGATGAGAGCCATTACATTACGTCCGCGTATGGCGCTCATATGCAATGACTGGGCATTATAACTCACGTTATACACGCTATTTTGATAAACAAGCTTAAGTTCGTACACCCATTGTTGGTTGTTTTTATTGAGTTCGACTTTAATCACTCGCCCATGTAATTGTTGATCCACTTTGGCATACAAAGCAGAAAAGGGGTGAATGTCCCCATCTTTGACGGCTTGATAGACTTTTTGTTGATCTTCGCTGATTTCAACTTGTGTCCCATTCGGTGCATCATAGAGATCCAGTGCGGGTGAGGGAAAATGGTCATTGGCCCATGCAGATAATGGTAACCCGATGAGTATTGTTGGCAATAAGCACATTTTCAAATGTTTCATCCGCATAGAGAGCACCTTCTTAGTCGCTGGTGGTCAATGTCTGCCTGTCTAGTGACAACCGACACTGATGACACACACCAGTATTAGCATGAATGCCTAGCATAGCGTGGTGAATATGAATCAGAGCTGAATTTATCCGTTGTCTGCTAATAATAGGGTTTCATCTGTCGGTCGTTCAAACAGTTTATCGCGAATGGTCCAGAAGCGCCCCTTTTTATGGGCAATAATGATTTCTGGTGGACGAAACCGATGCTCCTGCTGGACAATCTTTGTCGGTGCAGTATCGGTAAATGGCCGATGTCTATCCACTAATTGTGGGTTAACAAAGCGTTGTAAAAAGTTGTTTTTTTGCGTTTTATTGCTCAGTGGCCACACTTCACTGATTTCGGCATCTTGATCGCTTTGATAAATGACTTTCAGTTGGGGCTTACCGTATTGGTTTTTCCCCGCTTCCATACGTTGGTCCACACAATTGATGATCATGGCATCTTTGAGTTTTAAGGCTTCGCGTAATTTTTTATCAGGGTCGACTAATACCGCTTCACAAGCGTGGCAGCGACGAGCTGCAATATCATTGTCGGCGCCACATTCCCCGCAGAATTTAGCGCGAAAACGATAGCCACATTCTTCTTTTTCACCCGTCTCTTCGTCTTCAAAGTAGCCCTGACAGCGGCGTCCGAAATGTTCAATCAGAAAGCCATTCGCATCGAGCTTGCCCCAAAAGTTATTGTTAAATCCGCAAGCAGGACAGGGGATAGTGACAATCTCACTGTCTGAATCTGGTGGCGGTTCGCCCACTTCTGGTTGAAATAAATCGTAATGGTTACCGGCGTATTCAAGGACGAGACACTCGCTTTTTCCGGGAGATAAACGCAAGCCTCGTCCGACAATTTGTTGATATAAACTGATCGATTCTGTTGGGCGTAAAATCGCAATTAGATCCACATGAGGGGCATCAAAGCCGGTAGTGAGCACGGAGACATTGACTAAGTATTTTAATTGTTGTTGTTTAAAGCGTTCAATAATATCGTCACGGTCATCAGCCGTCGTATCACCAATGACCAGCGCCGATTCGTGCTCAGGTAAATAGCCCAGAATTTCTTTGGCATGATCAACGGTTGAGGCAAAAATCATCACCCCTTTTCTGTCTTGGGCGTAATCCATGACTTGCTCAATAATGGCTGGGGTTGCACGCTGGGATTCTTTTAAGACCGAGTTTAAATCGTCTTGTTTGTAGTAACCATTGGCAGAGGGGCGTATGGATGAGAAATCATACCCTAATACTGCCATATCTAAGATGCGAGCGGGCGTGAGAAATCCTTCGTCTAATAGATAACGAATCGGTAACTCGAAAATACAATCATGAAAAAAACGCGGCTGCTCGGTTCGCACTTGGCCGCGCGTGTGATAGCGGTAAATCCAGCCCATATCTAAACGGTAAGGGGTGGCGGTGAGCCCGAGCACTTTGATGTTCGGGTTCACGGTTTGTAGGTGCGCAATGGCTTTACGATACGCGCTATTTTCATTGTCAGGAACGCGATGGCATTCATCGATGACCAATAAGGAAAATTGTTCGCGAAAGGCGTCGAGATCATTAACCATCGATTGCACCGAGGCAAACACAACTTTCTCATCGGTTTCTTTTCGCCCTAAACCGGCGGAGAAAATCGCCGCTTTGAGATCGTAACTCTCATATTTGGCGTGATTTTGTTCCACGAGTTCTTTGACATGGGTGAGTACTAAAACTCGCCCTTTCGCTAGCCTTGCGAGCTCGGCGATCACTAAACTCTTACCGGCACCGGTTGGCAATACAATCACCGCTGGTGTCGTATGATGGCGAAAATAATGGATCACGGCTTTGACCGAGTCACTTTGATAGGGGCGTAATTGATACATGATTGAAATAAATTCTGTGAAATGGCTCAACTAATTGAATTAGGATAGGTATAATACCTGACTTAAAGCAGATGAGGTATGCATGCGTTTAGATAAATTTTTGTGTGATGCGTTAGGCGTGACACGTAAAGAAGCCACCATGCTTCTAAAAAGTGGTGATATCAAGGTCAATGGTTCTGTTCTAAAAAAAGGAGCCGTCCATGTGACCGATGAATGTACCGTGCAGTGGGACGAGCGTGAACTTGTCTTGTCGGGACCTCGTTACATTATGCTAAATAAACCGCAAGGGTTTGTGTGTACACATGTCGACGATTATAACGATACGGCTTTTGTGTTGTTAGAAGAAGCAAACATGAAAGATTTACACTTTGCTGGCCGTTTAGATGCCGATACAACGGGGTTGGTATTGATTACTGATGACGGTCAATGGTCACATCGGGTGACATCACCTAAGCATAAGTGTGAGAAAACATACCGCGTATGGCTTGCCGATCCGGTGCAAACGGATTACGAGCAGCAATTTGCTGATGGTATTGAATTACGTAATGAGCGTGACAAAACCTTACCTGCAAAATTAGAGGTGGTAGATGAAACGCAAGTGTTGCTGACAATTCATGAAGGTAAATACCACCAAGTGAAGCGTATGTTTGCGGCATTGGGTAACAAGGTTGTCGGTCTGCATCGTGAGCGTGTTGGTGCGATTATACTTGATGACGATTTAGAACCGGGTGATTACCGTTTCTTAACCGAGGACGAAGTAAACTCGGTGTGGCGTTAAGCCTTAACGATACCAGTGTTGCCGTTTTCTGATGGAGATAGCGATAGCACTGCTCATCAACGATTAGCATGAAGTGGTGTGTTCGCACCACTTCATTTTTTTGGAGATTTATGAATTCAACAACATCAAATTCCCAGTCTCATATCGGACTTCTCATGTTTATTGTCCTGGGCTCCATCGGTGCATTAACGCCGTTGGCGATTGATATGTATTTACCGGCAATGCCAGACATCGCGAAAGATTTTGGCGTGACATCAGGCGCGGTGCAGGTGACATTGACTGTCTATACCGCAGGCTTTGCTCTTGGTCAGTTAATTCATGGGCCATTGGCCGATAGTTACGGACGTCGTCCGGTCATGATTATTGGCACCATTTTATTTGCTCTTGCTGCCATGACTTGCGCTACTGCTGAAAGCGTGATTGAGCTGACATGGGTGCGTGCGGCGCAAGGTTTTGCTGGTGCGGCAGCGGCGGTAGTGATTCAGGCTGTGGTGCGCGACATGTTTGATCGTGAAGATTTTGCGCGTGCGATGTCATTTGTGACCTTAGTTGTGACGCTCGCGCCATTGCTGGCGCCAATGATAGGTGGGCACTTGGCCGTATGGTACGGCTGGCGCGCGGTGTTTTGGGTATTAACCCTTTTTTCATTGCTGGTTATTGCTTTGGTGTTATGGAAGATTCCTGAAACATTGAAAGCGGAAAACCGTCAACCTGTTCATTTAATGAATACGCTACGCCACTATAAAACTTTGCTCACCAATCCTCAGGCCATGGGATTGATTTTATCTGGAGCCTTCTCTTTTTCTGGTATGTTTGCGTTTTTAACGGCAGGATCGTTTGTTTATATTGATTTATTCCATGTAACGCCGAATGAGTTCGGTTATTTATTTGGTTTAAATATTGTAGCGTTGATCATTTTTACCATTATTAATGGTCGTTTGGTTAAAAAAGTCGGCTCGCATGCCATGCTGCGTTTTGGGTTAGTGGTGCAATTACTGGCTGGAACGGGTCTGTTCGTTGGCTGGTGGCTTAACCTCGGTTTGTGGGGGATGGTGCCTTTTGTCGTCATGTTTATTGGTACGATTTCGACCATCGGCAGTAATTCGATGGGGCTGTTACTCAGTGGTTATCCCCACATGGCGGGAACGGCTTCTTCAATGGCGGGCACATTACGGTTTGGTATTGGTTCTTTAGTGGGAACCTTAGTCGCCGCGCTGCCTGATGGCGTACAATGGCCGATGATTGTGGTTATGGCCGGATGTTCGCTCCTCTCTGGTGGACTTTATTGGCTGTTTGGAAGAAATGCATAATGACTGATTATTATTTAGAAATTCAAAATGTGGTGAACTCGGCATTAGCCGAATTGGACGCGGAGCACGCGGCAGGTAAGTTGGTTGACGCACCGGTGGCCAATAACCACTTTTTGGTACGTTGGGTAACAAAAGCGCTTAAAAGTCAGCGTTTTGACCGCTGTGTCCGTGACGATTTAGTGCGCTGGCAAAAAGCCGGACGTTCGCAAGGCAATGATTCACATTTATTGCCGACGTTTCGTCGGATCGCGGCGTATTATGCTCAGTGTTACGCTCAACCTGTGACCATTACCGACCAAAAAATCGAAGCCTTTTTGGATGAGATGGAAGGGCTAGGGTGGGAAGTATCCACGTCAGAGCCGATTGTTGGGCAGCGTAAAGTCCAAATTTATACCGATGGGCAAAACTCGTTAGCCTTGTGTGCGGATCAATGTGATAGCTGTTTTGATGGCGAAGTGCTTGTTCGTCCAATGAGCTGGTTTGTCCGCGGGAATCACCAAGCGTTTATTGAATTAGCCTCTAATGCGGGCTTTGTTTTGCACAAACAAACCGATTATAAATCTGTGGTTAAATATCATGGAGAATATCAAATATTCCCTGGTAACCAAGGCTTACAGCTGGCTGAAATTCCGTTAAGTTTCCAAGCGTAATGTGGTAAGGGCAATGCTGAGACTCGTTTATTGAGGATCAGCATTGCTCATTGTCTAATGCACGTGCTTTTTTCTCAATGACTCTTACCATACCGCGAAAAATAAAGACGTGTGCAGGCATCATAGCAAACCAATATAATAAGCCACGACATCCTTTAGGGTGCCACCAAGCACGAATGTCTAATTTTCGCTGCTCATTTTCTTCTCTAATCGTAAATTCTAGACGACCTAACCCTGGCGCGCGTAGCCCAAATAATAGTGATAAAAACTGTTTAGGCTGGCACCGGATCACTTTCCAAGAGTCAATATAATCCCCCACCTGTAATTCTGGCCCTGGTGGACTGCGCCTGATTGGGCGTCCCGCCCCAACGAAAATATCTAACCACTCTCGTAATCGCCATAATGGATTCGCGTAAAAATAGCCCTGCTGCCGACTGCCCGTTTGTTGAATTATTTGCCAGAGCGCTTCAGCAGATACTTGCGTAGAGAGAGAGGCGCCAGCTTGTTTAGGGTAATACCCAAATCCTGGTTGCCAGCGATTAATCGCGACAGGATCGTACCCCCAAACTTTACGGCGAATAAACTCGCCATCTTGCGCGATAGCGGCCGAGGATGCCTCGGTATAGGTAAGCAAACGTTGTGGGTAGCGCATGGAGATGGGCGTAGCATGGGCAATAAAATCGTGCTCTAAGCCGCCGAGTAACGCTTTTCCAATCGGGGCCGGAACAGAGGTGATAACAGAGAGCCAATGGGAAGCCATGTTGGGGGAGAGTAAGGCGGTAGACCATAAGCGATAGGGCTTACCCGTTAAATGACATAAGATCTTAAACTGTTCTCGGTAACTGACAATACTGGGCCCACCGACGTCGAAAGTTTGATGATCATTAGGCGGATCGAGTACCAGTGCCAGTAAATAGTGATTGAGATTATCGAGCGCAATCGGATTTGCTTTCGCATCTACCCATTTGGGCGTAATCAGAATAGGCAGGTTATAAACAAAATCACGCATGATTTCAAAAGCCGCCGACCCTGGGCCGATAATGATACCGGCACGTAGCTCACTGATTGGAACCCCACTGTTTCTGAGTATTACCCCTGTTTGGCGACGCGCGTCCACATGGGCTGATGTACCGTGTTTGGGCTGGAGAGCGCTAAGGTAAATTACATGCTGTACATGGCTATGTCGCAGGGCATTACAGACATTCTGAGCAAGAGATAATTCATAGTCGATAAAGTGATCGCCATGAGACATACCATGAACAAGGAAGAATACGGTATCAAAGTCGGGAATACAGGCATGTACCGCGGCATCATCAGCTAAATCTAAGGCGATTAGTGATAGATTTGGATGGTCGGTAAAGCGTTTTTCTAATGTTTCGCGGTGCCGAGCGGCAGCCGTCACATGATGGCCTTGGGAGAGCAATAATGGCACAAGCTGAGAGCCAATATAGCCTGAGGCACCAAGAACGATAATTTGCTTCATGAGTCATCCTTAACCGAGCGCGAGAAAGCGATGTGCACGCACTTTTGGCTTAATCTAAGTTGGCGAATGTATCCAGCAACGGTGAGGCAAAAAGAGCGGCGAATTTACTTGCTAAATATATGATCTTATTAGTTATCTATCATTGCACATTCAATAATTAATTATGTTACCATAATCACACAAAAACTAGGGCTTTACGATTAAATATGTGCCCTAGAATGCGAGTGTTCATTTAAGCACTCGCTTAGTAGGATGGGCACGAACGGTGAACTGTGAAGATCATGACGCGGTATTGTTCGACGACAATCATAAGGTCGGGGCGACTTAGCGGTTGGAGCGCAGTAAAACGCTTTCTCATAGTAGGGTTTTCGTGTAGATTCTCATTTCCAAAATAATCACGGTGAGAGAAAGGATGTTACAACTGGTTGACTTATCTAAAGGCTATAAAGAGGGCGGAGAATTTCACCCTGTGCTGCAAGGCGCAAAGTTAACCGTTCATCGTGGTGATCAGCTTGCACTGATGGGAGAAAGCGGTTCTGGTAAAAGTACCTTACTGAATCTGATCTCTGGGTTGGATGTTGTAGATAGTGGGGAAATTTGGTTTGACGATTTTCCTATGCACAATATTAGTGAGCGACAAAGGACCCTCTATCGTCGGCGTAATATTGGTCATATTTTTCAGCAGTTTAATTTATTGCCAACCTTGAATGTCGCGGATAATATTCGGTTTTGTCGTCAGTTAAAAGGTCTGCCTCAAGATCCTGGTTTATGGCGTCAAATCCTCTCATCTCTAGATCTGATGCCATTGCTTGGCCGGTATCCTGAAGAAATGTCGGGCGGGCAGCAACAGCGCGCAGCGATTGCGCGTGCGTTGTATATGGAGCCAAGTATTTTACTGGCCGATGAGCCGACAGGCAGTTTGGATGAACGTAATGCAGAAGCGGTCATGCGTTTATTAACGAATTTAGCGCGTGAAGTATCTTGCACGTTATTATTGGTGACTCACAGTAAGAAAGTTGCGCAACATATGGATGGTTGCATCAAATTGCAAGGAGGGCATTTGCATGTTGTGGCCCGTAGTTAAAGCGCTACTTGGTCATTATCGTCGCTATCCAACCCAGTTAATTCTTGTATGGCTAGGGTTGACGCTCGGGGTGTCTTTGCTATCCGGTGTTACGGCGATCAATCATTATGCTCTGCAATCGTATCAAAGCGGTGAGAAGTTATTCTCAACGCCATTGTCTTACCGTATTCGTCCTAAGCGCATGGCTGAACGCGTACCACAGCAGGTGTATGTTCAGTTACGTCGTGCCGGTTTCTCTCAATGTGTGCCATTAGATAGTTACCCGATGACCACGGCGAATGGTCAAGAGTTGACGTTAATGGGCATTGATCCGACGGCGATGTTGCCGCTGGACAGCCAACTGACGATTAAAAAAGCCAATACATTGGCGTTGATGTATCCGCCATATCCCGTGATGGTGAGTGCCGATTTAGCAAAACGACAGAAATGGCAACAAGGCCAAGATGTCGCGTTAGATAATGGCGCTGTGATTGGCCCGATTATGATTGATCACCAAGGGCAAGTAAAAGGCACCCATGCCATTGCTGACTTATCGGTTGTGCGTGCCTTAAAGCATGATTCAGGGTTGGGAGTCATTGCTTGTGGCGATATGACATCTCACCAACTGCATAACTTGCAACAACAATTACCCGATGATTTGGTTGTGGTACGCACCGCGAAACCTGAGTTACAACGTTTGACCCATGCGTTTCATCTCAATCTGACCGCGATGGGGATGTTGTCATTTCTGGTTGGGTTATTTATTTTTTATCAAGCCATGTCGCTCTCGATGATTCAACGTCAACCGCTGGTGGGGTTGTTACGTCAAGCTGGGGTCTCTCATATCCAGCTTGCGCAAGCAATCAGCATTGAGTTAGTCGGTTTAATATTGGTGAGTTGGTTATGTGGTAATGTGTTTGGTTTGATGCTAGCCAATCAATTGATCCCATCAGTCTCACAAAGCTTACGTGATTTATATGCCGCCAATGTCGGGTTATCGGTACATTGGGATTGGGGGTGGAGTTTTTATACCTTAGTCATGGCAACGGTGGGGGCTTTTCTTTCTTGTGCGTGGCCATTAATCCGATTATTGAAATCTCCGCCAATACGTTTGACGGCGAAATTATCATTAATTCGTTTTGCTGGGCGAGAGTTTACGATACAAGCCATATTGGCTTTGTTACTCATTATTGCGGCCGTATTCGTTAATCAATTGCCGACGACTCAGACACAAAGCTTTATTTTAATTGGCTTGATCTTACTCAGTGTTGCGTTGCTAACGCCTTATATTATTTGGAAAACGTTTGATATTTTATCCTTTCGTTTACCTTGGGTAAAAGCACGGTGGTTTTTTGCAGATGCCGCGGCCAGTATGAGCTTTCGCGGCATTGCGACTATGGCGTTTATTATCGCGATGGCGGCTAATATTGGTGTTGAAACCATGGTTGGGAGTTTTCGAATCACCACGGACAAATGGTTAGATGAACGCTTGGCCGCAGATTTATATTTATACCCGAGCAGTGATAAAGCGGCCGTTGTTAGCCACTGGCTAGAAGAGCAGCCGGAAGTCAGTGCGGTGTGGTGGCGCTGGGAAAAAGATGTGTCGTCAAATAAAGGGACGTTGCAAATCGTTAGTACCGGCAATTCGCCGCGTGAACGCGATGCGTTGACAGTAAAATTAGCGGTCCCTCATTATTGGTATTTTTTACACGCATCTCGCTCGGTGATGATTAGCGAAACGTTAGCATTAAAACATCATTTACGACCGGGACAATTTATCGATTTACCGCCTCCCATGGGCAAGCATTGGCTTATTTCTGGCGTGTATTATGATTATGGTAACCCTTACGGACAAATTATGGTGTCTCAATACCATTGGTTATCCGCATTTGCTGAGCAGGGGCGTGTTGCTTTAGCGGTATTAACCCATGACCGACAACATGATGCGGCAGGGTTAAAATCACGGTTAAACGAGCGTTTCTTATTTGATGTTGAGCGTGTACACAGTAATGCCTATTTACATAATCAGGCGATGAAAATGTTTGATAGGACATTTTTAATTACTGATACATTAGGCAATATCACCATGCTTATCGCGGTATTTGGTATCTTCTTTGCGACCGTTGCCGGAGAGTTTTCTCGCAAGCGACATGTGGCATTACTCAGAGTGCTGGGCGTCTCTGCGAAAGAATTAGTCTGTATGGGCGCATTACAACTCTTGGTATTTTGGGCGATTGCCGTCGCGATTGCGATCCCATTAGGCATTTGGTCATCGCAATTAATGATGAATGTATTTATTAAAGATTCGTTTGGTTGGACGATGGATGTGCAAATGATTCCAGAAAAATACCTACAAACCTCGCTGCTTTCTATGCTCGCACTCTTAATTGCAGGTGCGTTACCAGTACTGCGTTTAGTTAGACGCTCACCAATGACGTCATTTAGGGATGCGGTATAATGGTAAGCCGAAGAGTCAGTATTATTGCTATCGTTATCTTATTGGTGTTAATGAGTGGCATTGCCTATCACTTGTTTATGAGCCATAACGAAACGCACCCATTATCACCGTCACATAACCAACACCGTGGGTATAGCTTCACAACGAGTAGTGATCAAGATTATCCGCCGATTTCTAAACGACAAGATGTGACACTACCGGATGGTTTGCGTTTCCATAATAATTATCAACACGAGTGGTGGACTCTGGCAGCAAATGTGACCACAGAGGCGGGGCACCGCTATGGTATTCATTGGCAATACATTCGCTTAGCTCACGATACCGGTGAGCACCCCCAATTATATTTAGCTCAAGTTACCGTGTCTGATCGTTATCATCACTGGTATGCCCAGCGGATTGCTCGCAGTGGTTCTGGGCAAGCAGGCTTACAAGTGTCGCCATTCGATTTATGGATAGATGCTTGGCATTTTAGCGGTGATAATGCATCGCCTTTACCTGGGCAGTTAGAGGTAATGACGAATCAATGGGGTATGCAATTATCGCTTACCTCGATGTCTGATGTGGTACTTCCTGGGCATCAGGGGTTAGAAACGTGGGGTAAAGAAACGCCCAAGCAACCATTAGGGGAGTCTTCGTTAGTCGGATGGCAGATCCCCAAAGTGGCGATAGAAGGCCGTATCATATTGCCTAATCAAGCAGAAGCTATCCCAGTCTCTGGACAAGCTTGGTTGGGGAAACGCTGGGGTAATCATTTACTTGGACAGCCACAGACAGGTAGAGATTGGATCGTTATCCACCTGGTATCAGGCACAACATTATCTATTACGCGTTTTCGTGAGTTTGACCAAGCCCCTCAGGTGAAAGGTGTCTTAACGTTTAATAGTGGTGAGAGTGTCAATTTAACTGCGCAAGATATTCAAATGACCCCAACCTTAATGGGAGTCAGTGGTCAATCGCACCATATTCCTTATCAGTGGCACGTGGTGTTACCTAACTATGATATGGACTTTACGGTGACAGCCGTTAACCGAAACGATTGGTCACCTTTACTACTGCCCAATTGGGCGGGGCCCATCAATGTGAGTGGCTCGCACGCTGCAACTGGATTTATGCAGTTAACAGGTTATTAATACGACACTTTCTTTGCTAAGACTCATCGAATATTACATGTTTTGAACTATACTCTAAGTATCAGTATTTACGTGGCTATCCTTCTGATATTTCGGTTTTTCCGATGGGTTTGTTCATTACAAGCGATTATTCAGAAACATGGGTTAGCGCTACACTGTGTGATAAGTTGTTATCTTGAATACAATTATAAGGATAATTGAATGACTGCGCTGTTAACCAAGTTTTTTAAAACGGAATCATCTGGCGGTGTTTTACTCGTTATTGCTGCTATCGTCGCTATGATAGTCGCAAATTCTCCGTTGTACGATGTCTATGATGGAGCATTGCATCACTATATCTTAGGGCTTTCTGTTGCTCACTGGATTAATGATGGTTTAATGGCGATATTTTTCTTATTGATTGGACTGGAAGTAAAGCGAGAGCTTTTAGACGGTGCGCTTAAATCGAAAGAAACCGCACTTTTTCCTGCCATTGCCGCTGTCGGCGGTATGTTAGCACCTGCATTAATTTATGTGGCGTTTAACTATCAAGACTCTCAAGCAATACAAGGCTGGGCAATCCCTGCAGCGACGGATATTGCGTTTGCATTAGGTATTATGGCGTTATTGGGGCCGCGAGTGCCAGTGAGCTTAAAAGTATTCCTATTAGCATTGGCGATTATTGATGATTTGGGTGTCATCATAATTATCGCGTTGTTTTACAGTAGTGATTTATCAACAATTGCGTTGGGCGTAGGATTTCTCGCGACAACCGCATTGTTTATCATGAATGCGAAACGTGTCACTAGTATCACCGCTTATTTAATTATTGGTGCGATTTTATGGATTGCAGTGCTTAAATCTGGTGTCCATGCCACGCTAGCGGGGGTAGTGATTGGTTTTGCTATTCCATTAAAAGGAAAAACCGAAGAGTCACACAGCCCGTTAGGACGTCTAGAACATGCGTTACACCCTTATGTGTCATTTGCCATCTTACCGTTATTTGCTTTCGCTAATGCGGGGATTTCACTAAAAGGGGTGTCGATTGATGGCTTGCTGTCAACGTTACCATTCGGTGTGGCATTAGCTCTGTTCATTGGTAAACCATTAGGTATTTTCACCTTTAGTTGGATTTCTGTGAAATCCGGTATTGCTCAATTACCGAAAGGTGTGAATATGACACAAATCTTTGCCGTATCGGTACTCTGTGGTATTGGTTTTACAATGTCGATCTTCATCGCGTCTTTGGCATTCGGTAGTGAACTCTCTCATTACGATACTTATGCGAGATTAGGTATTTTGATGGGCTCGACGATAGCGGCGATCGTCGGTTTTATTTTGTTAAGTTTGTCGCTGCCAAAGAAAGGCAATGTTCCTAACCCGATGACAGAAGAGAGTTAACGGTATAAGGTATTCTACCTACGTTGATGATGAAAAAGCAGCGCCTCGAGCGCTGCTTTTTTTATGCTTATTTATCCGGCATGAATAAGGTTCTAAACGGTTTTTATACTGAGCGATTATATTGACCAACAGCATGATTGTCAGTTCTCAGCTATCTGAACCGAGTCCATGTGTCGCTCGTAAGATGTGGAGTTTAGTGGGCGCGGTTACATAAACGAGTCACAAGGCTGTCTCACTTTGTTAAGAAAAAGCGAGCTTCAATCGCGTAATGACGATACTGAGTTAGGAATTCAATAACCGTAATGGATACCACTAAACGTTGAGTCGCGGTAGTGACATAAGGTATTAATCGCGTTGAGGCGTGGTCGTGGGTATGACTTTATTACCGCTAAGGCTTTATATAGTTTAATAAAAAAGCAATGCTCTTAATGCATTGCTTTTGATGAGGCTTACTTTCATTTCACCGCTTGGTATGAAGGGGGGTTAAGCCAGGTGTCATAAGATGAAGTGTTTCAATTCATCATCTAATTGTCGTGATAGTCCGGCTAATTGCTCACTTTCCTTAGCAAGATAATTCGCTGCGGTCGACATTTCAGATGAGGAGTCATTAATACTACTCACGTTTTTATTCATATCTTCTGCGACCACACTTTGTTCTTCCGCGGCGGTGGCAATTTGCGCCGCATTATCGTTCACTTTTTGAATGTGCGTGACGATTAAACCTAAATCTTTACCTGCATTTTCTGCTCGTTCGACACTGGAGTATGCAAGTTTTTGACTCGCTTCCATCGAACTCACTGACGCAACTGCTAACTGTTGTAAGCGAGTAATGGTTGTTTGAATTTCATCGGTGGAGTGGTGAGTGCGACTGGCTAAGTTGCGTACTTCATCGGCCACGACAGCAAAACCACGGCCTTGCTCGCCAGCACGAGCGGCTTCAATAGCGGCATTTAATGCTAACAAATTGGTTTGCTCTGAAATGCCACTGATCACAGCAGTGACTTCACTGATTTCCATGACGCCTTCTTTTAGCTCATTCACTTTGGTATTGGCCAGCTCGAGTTCATTGGTTAATGCTCGAATACTATCCACACTCGAATTCACATCTTTATTACCCGTATTGGCTTCTTGGGTCGCACTTTGCGTATCTTCTGCCGTGTCTTCGGCGTGGCGGGCAACTTCAGATACTGTAGCACTCATTTCATTCATAGCGGTGGCTAGGTTACTCAATTGATGTTGTTGGCTATTCACCGCTTGACTGGTTTCTTCGGCACTAGACGCAATCCGTATTGACGCAGCAGAGACCGATGAGGCAGATTCCACAGATTTTACCAACGCCATATGCAAATCGCTGATACTGTCATTAATTCCGCGGCCAAGCATACCGATTTCATCACGGCCGTCATAATCAACTCGCGCGGTCATATTGCCTTTTGAAATGGTTTTCATCGTATCCATAATAATATGCAACGGATTGACAATTGAGCGGCGAATCACGATCCCTAGTGTGATCATTGCGAGCATAGCGATAAACGCCACGACGACCATATATAAAATTTGTGTATAAACGACAGCATTTATATCGTCAATGAGTATTCCTGTCGATACAACCCAACCCCAAGGTGCAAATCCTTGGACATAAGCCACTTTTTCTGAAAAGGTGCCATCGGGGGCGGGCCATTGATATTCAATCGTGCCACTTTTCCCACCATCTCCCATTGAAACGACTTTTTGCCAAAACGCTATAGAGCCTGTATTCGAACCAGATTCTCCCATTTTTTGGCCGATTAATGCTGAGTCTGGATGGACCAATACTTCTCTACTGCTATTGAGCACATAGATATAGTCACCATCAGAGTATCGAAACCTATCGATGAGGTGTTTGGCCATTTCCTTCGCTTGTTTTTCTGGATATGTGTCACTGAGATACTGCATTTGTGAAACCGTACCTTCGATAATGGATTTTAACTGATCTTTTCGTTCGGCTTTTAAGTCACGTTCTAATACTGTTGCAGACATGAAGAGAAGTATAATAAATCCCAGTAAACTGGCTCCGATTAATATGGTGAACTTTCGTCCAACCTTCACATGTTTAAGCTGAAACATATTGGTTTACCACCTAGCTAATTAGTCTATAGAAACAATTTATGGGTTGGGCAATCCAAAGAATGATTGGAAATCTTCCTTTTCCCTCACTAAGAGTGGTCTATTCGTGTTTTTTTTCGAATTTAAACAGAGTAGAACGTTAACTAGATCAATTTTTTTAAAAAAATATAAGTATGACCACGTTATTGAAAAAAATAGAAAAACGACTATGGGTAGGTGAATTATTCCTTAAAACATGCGTACAATGGCTACATGACTGTCTGTCAAATAGTTCACTATATGAGGACGTCTTCTCGGTGGAGAGCAGGGCCGAATAAGAAAAAGACAATTCTTATTATCAAAATTGAGGTGACATGACATACTCACTTGTTAATGAGATAAGTAATGTCGATATACATAAGATAAGGTCGGTAATGTGTTATCAATCATTGGCGCAACGACCGGTCAATCAGAGGTGAGAAATCGATGCTGAAAGTAGCAATGTTAAGCACGGGCGAAGAAGTGTTACATGGCGATATTGTGGATACCAACGCCGCTTGGTTAGGACGTGAATGTTTTCATCATGGTTTTGCTTTGTGTAAACGTTCAACCGTAGGTGATGCCAAACAAGATTTGGTTGAAGAGCTCACCATGCTGGCTTTTAATTGTGACGTCGTTATTGTGAATGGTGGTTTGGGTCCAACGACAGATGACTTGAGTGCGGAAGCGGCATCAGAAGCCGCAGACAGCCCCTTGGTCTTGTTTGACTCTTGGGTTGAAACAATGCGTGCTTATTTTAGCTCACGTAATAAGACAATGCCGGAGAGCAATATTAAGCAGGCTAGGCTGCCCGATGGGGCACAAATTATCGTTAACCCAATAGGAACGGCATGTGGATTTAAAATGAAAATCCATGATTGTTGGTTCTATTTTACGCCGGGTGTACCCAGTGAGTTTAAGCGAATGGTTACAGAGCAAGTACTCCCTGATCTGAAAACCATGTACCCGGATCAAGTCGGTGAAGAGTGCAGTTATTTTTATACCTTTGGTTCGTCTGAATCCGGTATCGCGGATCGTCTAGATAAGCTGCAGTTACCACAAGGGTATTCGCTTGGCTATCGTTCGTACTTGCCATTTATCGAAGTGAAACTCTTTGGGCCCAAGGCGGATAATGAACGCCGCTTAAAAGTGGCTAAACTGATTTTTCAGCATATAGAACAGCATATAGTGAGTATTGATCAGCCTATGTTGGAACATCTTGGTCAATTGGTTGCAAGTAAAGGGCTGCATCTCTCTATTGCGGAGCAATCGACTAAAGGCTGGTTGTCTCATTGGTTGATGAGTAATACTGACATAGAAGCACGCAGTGGGCATAGCTGGATATTGAGTCACGATGTTGAATCGAATTTAGGTGAAAGTGATGGCCTGGCGCCTGTGTTTGCGTTAGCCGGAGCGACGAAAGATAAGTGTGGTACTGAGCTTGCGTTGGTGACTGGCCCCTTGTCTGCTGACGGGCAGTTCTCTTTGGCACTGTCTGCCCCTGAAGGAGAATGGGGACAAATTTTCCGCTTTACTCGTGAGTATTCTGCTGACGAACAAAAGATCGTGATAGGAACACTGCTAGCGGATATGCTAAGACGTTATTTATCAGGGAAACCTGTCTTAACTCAATGCGGCGGAGCGAAGGAAATTAAAGCGTTATTCATTCCGGCAAGTGCGTTAAATTAAATTTCCTCTTTTTCGGTGACATGGTCACATAATTGGCACGTAATAGATTGAAATTTAAGCTTATACTCGCTTTGAGTAAAATGCGATTCAATATGCTCAATCAGTCTAATTACTAAGCGTATGATTTTGATGTGATGCTTCAAAAAGCACAAAAATTGCGCTTTTTCCTGTTTCGATTGTCGTTACACTGAATGCTCTAAATAAATAATAAAGCGGCATGAGGCAGGTATGTTTAATCAATCAAAAATATTAGTTTGGTATGCAGTATCGAATCAAAAAGTACTGTTAGGTGAAGTGCTTAGCCATAGTGGTTATGATATGGCATCTCTTTGGCGAGGCATTCCCTTTTACCAAGATGAGAAGGGAGATCTTGGCTATCGGTTATCACTATTTGACGCTGATGGGCGAGAGATTGGTGCGAAAGCCGTTTCTAGCGTTTTTGTCGAAGATTTTCTATTAGATGTAAAAAAAGCCAGAGTGTAAACTCTGGCTTTTTCTTGGCGACTTATCAAGTGCCGTGACTAAGCGAATTTTGACTTAGGTTGGTAATTGACCTCGTCCAATTCTAGTGCTGTTTTGGCCTTACTAATGCAAGGCAGCACTTCGCCAGGCTCTAGAAATGCCATGGCAAAACCAACATACTCGACTGACCCACTTGTTAGCCGACAGCGACACGCACCGCAGTGCCCATCTCGACAATTGTATTCTGGTTCTAACCCAGCTTTTTCAAACGTTTCCAGCAATGTGTCTGAAGTGTTCGATTCAATAATTAATTGTTTGTTGATTTTGACCGTCGCCATTACAGTTCAAAGCCCTCAAAGTCACCAGAACTGACTTGATTGTCAATTTGGCCAACCAGATAAGAACTGATTTCTGCTTCTTGTGGGGCAACTTGTACGTTATCAGAAGACAACCAGGCGTTGATCCATGGAATTGGGTTAGTTGTTGCTTCTGGGTATGCCGCTTCTAGACCAACAGCTTGCATACGAATATTGGTAATATATTCGACGTACTGACATAAAATATCTTTATTAAGGCCTATCATTGAGCCATCTTTGAACAAGTACTCAGCCCATTCTTTTTCTTGTTCTGCTGCTTCTTTAAAGATATCAAAACATTCTTGTTTTGCTTCTTCCGCAATTTGTAGGAACGAGAAGTCATCCATACCGTTGCGCAGTAAGTTCAACATATGCTGCGTACCCGTTAAGTGGAGTGCTTCATCACGAGCAATTAACTTAATGATTTTCGCGTTACCTTCCATCAACTCACGTTCTGCAAACGCAAAAGAACAAGCAAAGCTGACATAGAAACGAATGGCTTCTAGGGCATTTACCGACATCAAGCATAGGTAAAGTTGTTTTTTCAGGCCGTTAAGCGTGATGGTGACATCTTCGCCATTGATCGTATGTGTGCCTTCACCATAACGATGATAGTCATTCGAAAGGGCAATCAACTCATCGTAATATTTCGAAATATCGCCTGCACGCTTAATAATGTATTCGTTTTCGACGATGTCATCGAAAACCAGTGCTGGATCATTAACGATATTACGAATGATGTGCGTATATGAACGTGAGTGAATGGTTTCTGAGAATGACCAAGTCTCAATCCATGTTTCTAATTCTGGTAATGATACTAATGGGAGTAGCGCCACGTTTGGACTACGACCTTGAATAGAATCTAACAATGTTTGGTATTTCAAATTAGAAATAAAAATATGTTTTTCGTGCTCAGGTAGCTTTGCGTAATCGATACGATCGGAGGATACATCGACTTCTTCTGGACGCCAGAAGAATGATAATTGCTTTTCGATTAGCTTTTCGAAAATCTCATATTTTTGTTGGTCATAGCGCGCCACGTTGACAGGTTGACCTAAAAACATGGGTTCTTTCAATTGGTTGTTTTTAGTTTGCGTAAAAGTACTGTAAGCCATGTCACTTTCATCCGTTATGCATCTTTACAAACAAGCGAGTAAAGATGAGAGAATTTATTGGGTAATGCTCTAATGGAGCGGGGGAGCCATAATACTATGGTCTCCCCTCTGAGTTCAGTCAGTTATAAAGTTAAATCTTACAACCACCGCCAGCACAATCATCATCTTGAGGTTGTACCGCATCATTCTGGGCGTCAGACGCACCATCGCGAGTATTATGGTAGTACAGTGTTTTGACACCGTATTTATACGCGGTAAGCAGATCTTTCAATAATTGCTTCATCGGTACTTTACCAGAACCATAAACGCTAGGGTCGTAGTTTGTATTCGCTGAAATAGATTGATCAATAAATTTCTGCATCACACCGACGAGATGTAAATACCCATCATTACCACGGATATTCCACAATAGCTCGTAGTTGTCTTTGTACTTACTGTACTCAGGAACGACTTGTTTTAAAATACCATCTTTTGAGGCTTTAACTGACACATAACCACGTGGTGGTTCAATACCATTAGTTGCATTTGAGATTTGTGATGATGTCTCAGATGGCATTAATGCCGTCAGTGTTGAGTTACGTAGACCGTGCGTCATGATGTCTTGACGCAGCGTATCCCAGTCGTAATGCAATGACTCGTCGCATAGTGCATCAAGATCTTGCTTGTACGTGTCGATTGGCAGTTTACCCTGTGCATACGTTGTCTCGTGGAACGATGGGCAACGACCGCGCTCTTTTGCAAGTTCCAAAGATGCTTTAAGCAAGTAATACTGCATGGCTTCAAATGTACGGTGAGTCAGAGCGAGTGCACTGTCATCTGAATATTTCACGCCGTTCTTCGCGAGATAGTACGCATAGTTGATGACACCAACCCCAAGAGTACGACGGTTCATGGTTGACACACGCGCCGCAGGTAGTGGGTAATCTTGGTAATCGAGCAATGAATCTAACGCACGAACCACTAAGTCAGAGAGTTCTTCAAAATCATCAAGAGATTTAATTTCACCAAGGTTAAACGCAGACAGTGTACACAGTGCGATTTCACCTTCGTCATCTTCTACGTTCGAGAGCGGTTTAGTCGGCAGTGCAATTTCTAAACATAAGTTAGATTGACGTACTGGTGCAACACGCTCATCGAATGGGCTGTGTGTATTACAGTGGTCGACGTTCTGAATATAAATACGACCTGTTGATGCACGCTCTTGCATGAGCAATGAGAACAAATCAACTGCCTTTACGCTTTCTTTCTTGATTGCAGGATCATTTTCGTATTGAACGTACAAACGCTCAAACTCTGCTTGATCTTGGAAGAACGCATCGTACAAACCTGGAACATCGGATGGAGAGAATAGGGTAATATTCCCGCCATCAACCAAACGTTGGTACATAAGTTTATTAAGCTGCACCCCGTAATCCATATGACGAACTCGGTTTTCTTCTACACCGCGGTTATTTTTTAATACTAGGAGCGATTGAGATTCACCATGCCATAGAGGGTAAAAAACAGTCGCTGCGCCGCCACGAACCCCACCTTGTGAACAACATTTCACTGAGGTTTGGAAGTATTTATAAAATGGAATACAACCCGTGTGGAAAGCTTCACCACCGCGAATTTCAGACCCTAGAGCACGAATACGACCCGCATTAATACCAATACCAGCACGCTGTGATACGTAACGAACAATTGAGCTTGCTGTTGCATTGATGGAATCAAGGCTATCGCCACATTCAATGAGAACACATGAACTAAATTGACGTGTTGGAGTACGCACTCCAGACATAATCGGTGTTGGTAGGGAGATCTTAAACGTCGACGTTGCATCATAAAAACGCTTGATGTAATCCAGACGAGTTTCTTTTGGGTAGTTTTCAAATAAGCAGGCTGCAACCAGCATGTACAAGAATTGCGCGCTTTCATAAATTTGACCAGTAACGCGATTTTGTACGAAATATTTGCCTTCTAATTGTTTCACTGCCGCGTAAGAAAAATTAAGATCGCGGTCGTGATCAATATAGGAGTCGAGAAGATCAAATTCTTCTTCTGTGTAATCTTCCATCAAGTGATTATCGTATTTACCAAGCGCCACCATTTTCGATACTTGATCGAAAAGACGAGGTGGTTGGTAATCGCCATACGCTTTTTTACGTAAATGGAAAATGGCGAGACGCGCAGCTAGATATTGATAATCTGGGCTCTCTTCAGAGATCAGATCGGCTGCAGATTTTATGATGGTTTCATGAATATCAGAAGTGGTGATGCCTTCATAGAACTGAATATGAGCACGGAGTTCTACTTGAGAAACTGACACATTAGTTAAACCTTCTGCCGCCCATGTGATTACGCGGTGAATCTTATCTAAATTGATCTTTTCTGTACGGCCATCACGTTTTGTGACAGTGAGTTCTTGGTTCATTCTGCTTTATTTCCCTAATGAAACTGAAAAAACGGCATCAACATGTTTGAATGCTTGCTAATGCCGCTTTCTTCAAAAAAGCTCGCCCTACATCTAGTGGGTCAAAACACTATATGTAGGGGTCTGTATGTTTTCGTATTACAAGATAGTGCTATCGGAGGGCTAATGCAAGTCCGAGATCTTGCACATTTTGTGGATAACTCGGTAAACAAAAAAAAACAGTTAGTAGTCGCTAACTGACAACAAACGGGTAGGATTGGAGCGAAATATTTGCCTACCAAGAATCGATTTATTATCGAGCAAATCAAAAAAAAATCTCTTGATCTTTCGACCAAAAACGCTCTCATATTTTTATTGTATAAACCTGCAGCGATTGCTCAAATTCGCGCCGCTAAGCGATAGCATAGGCGCGAAGTATCCAACACTATTATTTTACTTTGTCTACGATGATGCGCGCGTATGCACAATATAGTTCACATCGACCTTACGACCTAAGCGATAAGTATCAGTCAATGGATTATAGAGTAAGCCCGTAATACCGTGTGATTGTAATTGGGTTTGGTCGATCATCTTCATTAGCTCTGATGGGCGAATAAACTTATTATGATCATGGGTGTTGTTGGGAACGATCTTTAAGATTTTTTCAGCGCCAACGATGGCGAATAAATACGATTTAAAGTTACGGTTCAATGTAGAGAAAAACACATGTCCGTCAGGTTTAACGAGTGTGCAACACGCACTGATCACAGATTGTGGATCTGGTACATGTTCTAGCATCTCCATACATGTGACGACGTCATAATGATTCGCGTGGGTGTTGGCATGATCTTCAATCGTACTTTGAATATAGGATAGACTCGTCCCTGTTTCGAGTGCGTGTAAACGCGCGACTTCTAAGGGCTCTTTACCCATGTCTAAACCGGTGACCTCGGCGCCTTCTTTGGCCATGCTTTCAGCAAGAATACCGCCGCCACAGCCAACGTCGAGGACAGTTTTTCCAAATAGGCCGTTCGCTTTATCCATCACATAGTTTAATCTCAGTGGGTTAATCTGATGCAATGGTTTAAATTCACCATTTAAGTCCCACCAACGTGAAGCCATATCTTCAAACTTTTTGATTTCGAGTGGATCAACATTCTGTGATTGTGTCATGGGGAGCCTACTAACCTTTTATCACCGTTTTATAAGAGACGGCTATTATAACTCTCCGGGTCGACTTTCCTAGCGGTTCGCTCATATTCTTGCTTATGTGTTGTTTTTTTGTTCAAGGGAGAAGGGCGCACTTTCAATTTGTTGCTTTTATCGTCAACTACAGGGCTGCTAACATCACATGCTGATAAAAGGACTGGGAAAGTAATGCCGAAGTTTCGATTTTTGTGTTATATTTTTTCACCTTATACGTATCAATTATATTCAGACAGAATAATGATTCGGTGTCTAAGGACTGATGAGTCGTGAAACCCGCCTTATTCTCGGTTCTGGATATACCGATCAAACTATAGAGGGATAATGGCTCTATGAGCGATCTTGCTAAAGAGATCACGCCCATCAATATTGAGGACGAGCTTCGCGGTTCTTACCTCGACTACGCGATGTCAGTCATCGTCGGTCGTGCTCTTCCTGATGTGCGTGATGGCCTAAAACCAGTACACCGTCGTGTGTTATTTGCAATGAATGTACTGGGAAATGACTGGAATAAACCTTATAAAAAATCTGCTCGTGTGGTAGGTGACGTAATCGGTAAATATCACCCGCATGGTGATACAGCCGTCTATGACACTATCGTGCGTATGGCTCAACCTTTCTCACTTCGTTACATGCTGGTTGATGGCCAAGGTAACTTTGGTTCGATCGATGGTGACTCGGCTGCGGCAATGCGTTATACGGAAGTGCGTATGGCGAAAATGGCTCACGAGCTGTTAGCCGATCTCGATAAAGAAACCGTCGATTATGTTGATAACTATGACGGTACGGAACGTATTCCAGCGGTGCTACCGACTAAAATTCCTAACTTACTAGTTAATGGTGCGTCGGGTATCGCAGTTGGTATGGCAACCAATATTCCACCTCATAACTTAAATGAAGTCGTGAGTGGCTGTCTTGCTTATATTGATAATGAAGACATCACCATTGACGAATTGATGGAATATATTCCTGGGCCTGACTTCCCAACGGCTGCGATGATCAGTGGTCGTAAAGGTATTGTGGATGCATACAAAACAGGACGCGGTAAAGTTTACATGCGTTCTAAAGCGGATATCGAAGCTGACAAACATGGTCGTGAAACCATAATTGTTACCGAAATTCCATACCAAGTGAACAAAGCGCGTTTGATTGAAAAAATCGCCGAGCTTGTAAAAGACAAAAAAGTCGAAGGTATCAGCGCACTGCGTGATGAATCCGACAAAGAAGGTATGCGTATTGTCATCGAGTGTAAGCGCGATGCGGTCGGTGAAGTGGTACTAAACAACCTTTACACCAATACGCAGTTGCAAACCACTTTTGGCATTAACATGGTGGCGTTGAACGAAGGCCAACCTCAGCTGTTTAACTTAAAAGATATGCTGAAGTGTTTCGTTAACCACCGCCGTGAAGTGGTCACGCGTCGTACGGTTTACGAATTACGTAAAGCCCGCGACCGTGCGCACATCTTGGAAGGTTTGGCTCTGGCATTAGCGAATATCGATGAAGTGATTGAGCTTATTCGCCAAGCTGCGACACCGGCTGAAGCGAAAACTGGCTTAATTTCTCGCGGTTGGGAACTGGGTCATGTTGCAAGCATGCTTGAGCGTGCTGGTGACGAAGGCACTGCTCGCCCTGCATGGTTAGAGCCAGAGTTTGGTATTCGTGATGGTATGTATTACCTCACTGAGCAACAAGCTCAAGCGATTCTTGAATTACGCTTACACCGTTTAACGGGTCTAGAGCACGAAAAAATTCTCGAAGAGTACAAGGGTCTATTGGATCAAATCGCTGAGTACTTACATATTCTTGCGAGTACTGAACGCTTGATGGAAGTGATTCGCGAAGAACTGGAAATTGTCCGTGACAATTTCGGTGATGAACGTCGCACGGAAATTACCGCGGCGAGCCATGACATTGACATGGAAGAGCTGATTGCCCGTGAAAACGTTGTTGTGACGTTGTCACATGAAGGCTATGTGAAATACCAAATCCTGAGTGATTACGAGGCGCAACGCCGTGGTGGTCGTGGTAAGAGCGCTACGCGTATGAAAGACGAAGACTTTATCGAACGTCTGTTGGTTGCCAACACTCATGATAATATCTTGTGTTTCTCAACACGAGGTAAAGCATATCGCTTGAAAGTATATCAATTGCCGCATGCAACGCGTACGGCGCGTGGTAAGCCGATTGTGAATATTTTGCCACTTGAACCAGAGGAGCGTATTACTGCGATTCTGCCAGTGAGTGAGTATTCTGAAGATCATTATATCTTCATGGCAACCAGTGACGGTACGGTTAAGAAAACCTCGTTGGATCAGTTCTCAAATGTACGTAAGAACGGTTTGATTGCGGTTAATCTTCGTGAAGAAGATTCGTTGATTGGTGTAGATATTACCCATGGCGATAACGACATTATGTTGTTCTCAGCATCGGGTAAAGTGGTACGCTTTAACGAGAGCCAAGTACGTGCGATGGGACGTACTGCATCCGGTGTGCGTGGTATGAAATTACCTGAAGGCGATCATGTGAAGTCATTGATTGTGCCACATACCGACGGTGATATTCTGACGGTGACACAAAATGGTTACGGTAAACGTACTCAGCTTGCCGAATATCCAGCGAAGAGCCGAGCTACACAAGGTGTGGTTTCTATCAAAGTGTCTGAGCGTAATGGTCCGGTTATCGGTGCTGTTCAAGCAGATGAGCGTGATGAGTTCATGATGATCACCAATGCGGGCACGTTAGTGCGCACGCGTGTTGATGAAGTCAGTCAAGTGGGTCGTAATACCCAAGGCGTAACCTTGATTCGTACTTCTGAAGGCGAAGATGTGGTTGCACTACAGCGTATCGAAGAAATTGCTGAAGAAGACTTACCGCTAGAAGAGGGTGAAGAGTCAACCAGTGAGACGCAAAGTGATAGTGTGGATGAGAGTGTTGAAGGCGCAGAAAATGCGGATACAACAACTGACACGCAATCTGAAGCAAACGATGATGAATCAGAGATTGATTAATCTTAGTTGATCATTGTTGATGCAAGTGAAAAGCCGGAGATGATCTCCGGCTTTTTTTATACTTCAATATGTTGGCAAGTACTTATATGAGCATCATTTAGCCCGCGAAGGGAGACGATCCCAAATCGTTGAAGAAGGATCGAACTTGATCCATGGATCTTTATGATTTTTATATATAAAAATGAAAATAATGGTGAAAAATTTCTGACTTTTAAATTTCTTTTCCTATACTTAATACAAAGTAAGTCATTGAGTTTTGGTTGGCAGCAAACGGCACTAAGATAAACGTTTGAGACAGAGGATTGCGAAAACCCTATTTATTGTGACACTTGTCACATATATAGTGTTTATTTGCCATGATAAAATGAAAAATGGTATTATTTTTGAGACTTAATTAAAGTTTATGGGGAATGGCATTGGAACAAGAAGCGATTATTCAATTAAAACAGGATTTTTATAAGCGCATCAGCTCGTTACAAGCGAATGCCATGCCTCAGTGTAAGCCGACATTGTCATTTTTGACCGATGAAGAGTTAAAAGAATTGGAGCAAATCTGGATTGAACTTACTATGTGGAAAAACAGCCAACGTCATTGATACGTTACCCTTAATAGATGTTCTTAAATAAACCCGATATGGCCAATGTCGGGTTTTTTGTGTTTTGGGCGTTGCCATGAGCTGTGGCTTACCGTTGAAAACCCACCAGCTAGGCCCCATAGTAACTACAACAAAAAATAGAAATTGTATGCATGTTTCGCTAAGATGCATCAACAATGAATAAAGTGAGTGAAAATATGGCGGAAGTAAGAGCCAGAGTAGACTTAAAAGTCGGCGCTAACAGCAGCATTGATGCTGAGATTTTATCATTTCATGGGTTGAATTCAGACAAAGAACACGTTGCACTGATCTTTAAACAAGCAGATACGCAGTCAGACATCCCTTTAGTACGTATGCATTCTGAATGTTTGACAGGCGATGTTTTTCACTCCTCTCGATGTGATTGTGGCGAGCAACTTGATGAAACCATCGCGAAGATGGGAGAGCACGGCGGTATTATTTTGTATCTGCGTCAAGAAGGGCGTGGTATTGGCTTATATAATAAAATTGATGCCTACCAACTGCAAAGCGAAGGCATGGATACCTATCAAGCGAATAACCATTTGGGTTTTCCCGACGATTTGCGTGATTTTTCTGAAGCGGCGCAAATGCTGCAAGCATTGAATATTAGTAAAATTCGTCTGGTGACCAACAACCCAAAGAAAATTCATGATTTAAAAGAATTTGGTGTTGAGATTGTCGATGTTGTTCACACCGGAGCGCATATTAAAGATGGCAACGAAAGCTATTTAAAAGCGAAGGTCTCACATGGTCATCATCAACTTAAGCTAACTTAATTGCATGCTGCTGATTAAAAAAGCTCCAGTTTTCACTGGGGCTTTTTTTATTTATTTAATTATCTTTGGGTCGCGTCTCAACCTCAGAGATTAAGTGGATCACCTGAGCGGCAAATTATATAAACTTTGCCATACTCATTAAGCGATACACAGTAACGGATATCAATAATGATAAGAGTCATCGTCTATTGTCTTGCTATAGGATTGACGTGTATTTCTCAAGTTGTCTATGCACAAGGTTTGAATGAGTTTGTTAAGCAAGGATGGATTACACCCAAAGAGCCCGTGACCTATTTTCTTGAGTACCCAAAGCAACTACAGAGTCTTTATTCCAGTAACGATTACCAACGGATATGGCAAAACCCTCACGATAGATCAGCACTAGAACGGCAATTGACATTAATTCATGCCGCTGGCATTAGCCCTTTGTTTGATCGTCAGTTGAAGTATTTGCGTCTGTATCATGCAAGGCAAGATTGGTTCCGTTACGATTTATTAGCGACGGATGCATTGATCTTGTATTTGCAGTATGCCCAATATGCTCCCACGAAAGGGCAAACCTGGTTTTTTAAGCGTCCTTTAAATATTGCGCTACCTTCGTTGAGTAAAGCCAGTGTTGTTGAGCTACAAAGGGCTGTCGAGCATAAAGCGGTGTCGGTACTGATTAATCAAGCCACACCGCAGAGTGATGCTTATAAACAATTGGTTGACGCCTACGAGTCTTTACTTAACCATCAAGAGGCTAAGGTTGCAGAATTTCGCCCAGACAGCGCGTTAGTGCTGGGACAGCCTATCGCGCATAAAGCGATATTAGTCCAACGTTTGGCCATCGTTAATGTTGATGTTAGTGCCGTAGATCGCTCTTCTATGGTCGTTAGCCCACCTTTAAAACACGCGATTAGAGCGTTTCAAGTGATGCATGGTTTACCAGCCGACGGGAAACTGGATAAAACCACATTACATTGGTTGAATATGTCGATTGCACAACGCCAATATTTGCTCGCTGTGAACGCGGAACGGATTAGATTGTGGCCTGAAAACGCGAGTTCATATGTGCAAGTGAATATTCCGGCGTATCATATGCAATATTGGTATCAAGGGCAGGTGGCTTTTCAATCGAAGGTTATTGTGGGACGTCGAAGCCGTCCGACTCCGGTTATGAATACGCGTTTGCAAACGGTGGTATTTAATCCAACGTGGAACGTGCCTTATCGTATAATGATGGATGATATTCTACCGAAAGTACGCCAAGATCAAAGTTATCTAGCAACTCATGAATTAGAAATTATTCAAAGTTGGCGTAATCCTAAAACCGTCGCCGTGCAATCGATAGATTGGCAGCGTATCGATAAGGCTGTTTTTCCTTATCGGCTAAGACAAAAAGCCGGTCCTCATAATTCATTAGGACAGTATAAGTTTGTTACTCCGAATGCTCGTGCAATCTATTTACATGACACCCCGCATAAGTATTTATTTTCACGACAGCAACGCGCCTTTAGCTCTGGATGTATTCGTGTCGAGCATGCTAAGCAGTTCGCACAAGTCCTTATGACGCAACCAGGCTCGAGGCAAGAGGACGCGCAACAAGCGCATAGCCAAGCGAACAGCCGCGTGCGCTTACAACAAGCGATCCCGGTACATTTGATCTATCAAACAGCGTGGTATGCTGAAGGTAAGATTCATTACCGTAACGATATTTATCACCATGATGTCTTTATCGATAATCCAACACCCCATTCAACATTGGCTGATGTCTCGACCCGCTTGTCAAAGTAAAATCTCAATGTCATAGTAGCAAAAATGTGAATTAATAAGGTCTTACGATTATGTCTTTACAATATCAAGTGGTGCCAGTTACTGCTTTTGCGCAAAATTGCTCAATCGTGTGGTGCGATGAAACCATGGAGGGAATTGTGGTGGATCCGGGGGGCGATGCCCAGCAACTGGCCGCGCTTGTGGAACAGCTTCGCGTGAACGTAATGAAGATTGTTTTGACTCATGGGCATTTAGACCATGTTGGTGGTACACAAGAATTAGTGCAATTACTCGGTCAAATGCCGATAGTCGGTCCTCACCAAGCTGATGCATTTTGGTTAGAAGGAATGGCACAACAATGCCAAATGTTCGGATTTGCGCCTGTGAGTCCGTTTTTACCAGATCAATGGTTACAAGAAGAAGATACGATTACATTCGGCAATGAAACGTTATCGGTTTACCATACCCCAGGCCACACTCCAGGCCATGTGGTGTTATTTAGCGAGAGTTCACGCTTAGTGATTGTAGGAGATGTGCTGTTTAACGGTAGTGTAGGGCGTACCGATTTCCCACAAGGCGATTTTAACCAGCTTGTGACGTCGATAAAGACGAAATTGTGGCCATTGGGTAATGATGTCACATTTTTACCTGGACATGGACCAAAATCAACCATTGGTCAGGAGCGAGCCAGTAATCCTTTTGTTGGGGATGACGTCGCGCTTTAATTCTCTTCCAGCAGCTCTGACTCGGCGGCGGCTAAGTAGCGCCGAGTCAAGCCGACAAACTCCTCCGGGCTACGATCAAGGTCAGACGCCGATAAATAGATGTCATAGCCATGAAACTCCCGTTGATAGCGCATACGATTCGCGAGCATACCAATTAAGCCAGCATACCGGTGACCGTGCTCATCATAATAGGGCTCGGCATCCAGCAAAATGTCCTCTAATGCGTACTTAGGGTGACGTTTAACTCCGAGATAAAGCAGTGAACGCTGATCCATGAGAATATCACTGGCAATACGGGGACAAATACTACACAAATACGGTTGATAGCGCTTTAAACGAATGCCGACCCAAGGTAATGGTGCGCCCCAGCTATCTGAACCACCATCTTGGCAGACATCGATACGATGGATATTATTCCACTTTACGACCCAGCCGCCTTTAGCTAAATGTTGCTGTAGATGTGTCGCCGTTAAGGTGTATTGCACGCGACTACTGACAATAAGCCAATAGCTGACTCCCCATAAAAGGGCAATCAAACCCGCAACGGCGAGTGCTATTGTCAACGTAGGTGAAAACATGATCGCGATTAAGGATACGATTAAGGCGATGAAACACACAATCCGACAGCGCGGTGAATGGATATCCCAAGTGTGATTATGAAGGTGTAAGGTTTGCATAAGCATTCTTCGTCGTTTGTAAAGCCAATTATCGTTTAAAGTATTTCACGCAATAAATCGACAATTAATGGCTAAATAGTAGCCGCTTGTCGAAGAAAGCGCGCTTTTTTAGGGGTAAGTGGTATCCGCCCCTACAAATGAACAGGAATATTTGGTATAAAGCGCGCTTCAATTTTCACCACTGCACCCACGCAGTGAAATGGAGACATACTCAATGAGACTTGCTCATAAGCGCAAAGTGCAGTCGAAACTGCAAAAGCGTATGAAGGCGATTGTAGCGAACTTATCTTCTACACCGAAAGCGGATACATCAGCTAAGGTTGAGCCTGTTGCAAAGAAAGCCGCCATTGTGACCCCTCAACAAGAGAGCGTCGCTGCGCCAGCAAAGGTAACCGTAACACTGACGCCTAAACAGCAACAAGTATTAGATATTGTCGTCGCAAATGCTAACGGTATCAATCCAAAATCCATCGGTCTATCTGCGGGTCAAGAAGATGCGAAAGCGGCCTCTTGGGCGACTGGTGCGTTGAAAAAACTACTTCAAGAAGAGTTAGTTTTAAAAGAACAACTTAGTGGAAATAAAGTCATTTATAAAGCGGTGTAATAGCCCTTATAAATGACCTTATAGACATTAAAAAGGCCCTGAATATGTTCAGGGCCTTTTTAATTATAAATCATCAACAATACTATACACCCTTGGATATGCTACCAAGCTCTAACATTGGTGCCACATCCATGTTCTCTGCATTCATCATCGTTGATAAACGCTGGACAGAAGATAACAACAGAGTTTGCTCCCATTCGTCTAATTTATGAAAGCGTGCGACGAAATTATCTTGTAAAGGCTGTGGCGCTTTCGCGAGTATGGTTTTGCCAGACTCAGTCAGATGCGCGTGGACTTTGCGTTTATCTGATTGACTGCGTACCCGAGTGACGTAACCGTTACGTTCCAAACGGTCCAGTATCGTTGTCGCAGTGGCTTGGCTCATATTAGTGTGCTTCGATAGTTCACGAATGGTGACTTGACCAAGCGTTTCTATTGAACGCATTAAAATTAATTGCGGCCCCGTTAAACCTGCATGTTTGCTCAATTGTTTTGAGTGCAAGTCGATAGCTCGGATTATCTGGCGGATGGCGACCAGAACCTCTTCATGTTTTTCCAATTTGTTTATCCGAAAGAGAGTGATTGTACTTGTCGGCGACAATAGCGCACTTACAAACACTTGAAAAGTGTTGATGTCATACTTTTTTCTTCCTTTAGATTTCGCTTTTATACAGTAATAGAATGAGGTGAAATATTTAGTAGACAAAGCATTATTTTTGTATTTATTGGTCAATTAATGTGCTAAATCACAGTTTTATGACACTTTTCACGGTTTAATTTCCATTTGATTAGACTAGGGTGCGTTATTATGTATAATCGTCGGCCTGATGATTGGATAGTAAACGAATCGAGTACGAAACAAAAAATGACAATGGAAGATGATATTGCTTTAGTACTCGTTACTATTGGGGTCAATCAAGAACTATCTATAGAGAGGTCAAATGAAAAATAGTATTGATAAATACAGTATTGATAATACCGACTATACGGTAGGACAAGATAATGTCCAAAAATGGGGATTTGATGTTCATAACCCCGTATTCGGTGTGAGTGCTGGTTTAATACTTCTGTTTTTAGTGGCGACATTAGTGTCGGATGCTGATACAGCAAAAAGTGTCCTTAATGGTATTAAAGGTCAAATCATTGATAATTTTGATGCTCTGTTTATGTGGGCAGGCAACTTCTTCATTATTTTCTGCCTAGCAATGATTGTATTGCCTTATGGCCGCATTCGTTTAGGTGGCAAAGAGGCTACACCTGAACATTCTTTCTTTTCGTGGTTATCAATGTTGTTTGCGGCAGGTATGGGTATCGGCTTAATGTTCTGGAGTGTAGCAGAACCGGCAGGATACTATACAGGTGCTTATGGCACACCTTTGGCTGTGACAGCAAACACGCCTGAAGCGGCAAAACTGGCGCTAGGTGCCACTATGTTCCATTGGGGCTTACACCCGTGGGCCATTTATGGTGTGATGTCTCTTTCTTTAGCCTTTTTCTGCTACAACAAAGGTTTACCATTATCGATTCGCTCTATATTTTTCCCAGTGCTAGGCGATCGCGCTTGGGGTTGGGCTGGACATTTAGTTGATATTCTTGCTGTTATTTCTACCTTATTCGGCTTGGCAACCTCGTTAGGATTAGGTGCGCAGCAGGCAGCGAGTGGTTTACATCATGTGTTTGGGTTTCAAGATGGTATCAGCTTACAGATTATCGTCATTGTCGGTGTGACAATTTTAGCGACCATCTCGGTTATTCGCGGTATAGATGGCGGCGTAAAAGTCGTGTCTAACATCAACATGGTGGTTGCCTTTATTTTGCTCTTAGTGGTCGCTTTTATAGGCTACGATGTGACATTTGCGGCGATTCCAGAAACGTTAGTGTCTTATATTCAAAATATTGTTGCGCTAAGTAACCCCCATGATCGCCCTGATGAAACGTGGCTTAAAGCATGGACCGTGTTCTACTGGGCATGGTGGATTTCTTGGTCACCATTTGTTGGTATGTTTATCGCACGTGTCTCGCGTGGCCGTACGGTTCGTCAATTTATGACCGCTGTATTAATTGTCCCAACCGCTGTGACTGTCGTTTGGATGTCGGTATTCGGTGGTTTGGCGATTGACCAAATTATCAATCATGTAGGCATTTTAGGTGATAAAGGCATTACCAATGTGTCGTTAGCCATGTTCCAAATGTTTGAAGCGCTACCATACGGAACGGTATTGTCTATGATTGCCGTGGTATTGGTATTAGTCTTCTTTATTACGTCTTCAGATTCAGGGTCATTGGTGATCGATAGTATCACTGCTGGCGGCAAGCTTGATGCACCAACGTTACAACGTGTATTTTGGGCCATTATGGAAGGGGCGATTGCGATTGCTTTATTATGGATTGGTGGCAGTAACGCGGTTCAAGCGATGCAAGCGGCGGCCATTTGTACTGCTCTACCATTCACGATCATCTTGTTGTTAATGTGCTTTAGCTTAGTCAAAGGAATGAACACGGAAGAATATTAATGATTGGCACCAATAAGTGTGCTAAATGATGTAAAGGGCTGAGTGCAAACTCAGCCCTTTTTTATTGTTTGCTTATGTATATTCGTTTGTGTAATGAGTGATTTGAATAACAAAAAACCAAGCAAATAGCTGCAATTAAGGTTTTAGTGTTATTTAAGTGTAAAAAAAAAGATTTATATAACATGTAAGCGTAAAAAAAGATGTCACATAAGTAAGAAATATGAAAGGATATGGGTATAGACCTTTTTGAGATAAAGACTGTTATGAATCTATCGTTAAAACAAAAATTAATTGCGGTAAGTGTGTTAGCACTTGCTGTTATGGCAACAACGTTGATTTGGATTGCTGCGAGTAAATTACAATCAGAAACTCAAAACAGCGTACAACTAAGGGCGCAGGCCGTTTCGCAAAGTGCCAATAAAGGTATTGCGAGTTGGATAGATCAACGTAAAAACTTAATCAAGGCACTGGAAGATAATACGCAAGCCAATGACATTGAACCGTTCCTTGTGCAAGCCAGAAAAGCAGGTAACTTCGATGATGTGTATTTTGGTACACGTACCGGAGAGATGCTACGCTCTCGCCCTGAACGTAATAGTGCTGGCTACGATCCACGAGTACGTGGTTGGTATAAAAGTGCCACCCAAGCCAATCACATGGTGTTAACGTCCGCGTACCGCGATGCGGCGACAAGCGAGCTTATGGTAACGTTAGCGACACCAATTCATCATGCGGGTGGCCGTCAAGGGGTATTAGCTGGGGATGTATTGATTGAACAATTGGTGAAGAGTGTTATTAGTCTTAATATTGGTAAAAATGCCTCTGCCTCATTAATTGATAGTCAAAATGGAACCATTCTCGCGACACAAAACAGTCAAAATATTCTCAAACCGATTACCGCACTAGACGACGATTTATCAATGAATCGGATTCAAGCGGCTGTGCAAAGTGGGAAATTAGTTCAGTTTGATGTGAATGGCCAAGAAAAACTCATGTATTTCTCATCCGTGCCAAATACCCATTGGATTCTGGCGCTGAATTTAGATAAAGATACTGAGTTTGCTTTATATTACAGTATGTTAAATCAGCTGATCATCACTGGTCTTGTCATCACTGTGATTATGTTGTTTGTGATGGCTTATGTTGTCACTATTCTCACGAAAGATTTATTACGAGTCTCAAACGCTTTGGGTGAAATCGCTTCTGGAGAAGGAGATTTAACACAACGTTTGACGGTATCTAGTCAGGATGAAGTTGGTAAATTGGCGTCAAATTTCAACATCTTTGTCGGTAATATGCACAGTATGATGATGACTCTAAGAGGTATCTCTCAAAGCCTGCATAGTCAATCAACCACAACGGCGACACATGCAGAAAGCCGTAGTGAACGGATTCGTGTGCAACAAGATGAGATCAATATGGTCGCGACAGCGATTAATGAAATGGCGGCGGCAACCCATGAAATTGCAGGCAATGCCGATAATACCGCGAGTAGTTCTAATGAAGCGGTGAGCGCTGCAAAACATGGTAGTGGGCAAGTTAAGCAAACACAGAGTTCAATTGCGCGTTTAGCTGATGAAGTTGGTGTAGCCACTACAGTAATTGAAGAGCTGCAATCACATGCTGATAACATCAATTCTATCTTGGCAACGATCCAAGGTATTGCAGAGCAAACTAACCTGCTTGCGCTGAACGCTGCGATTGAAGCAGCACGTGCTGGCGAACAAGGACGCGGCTTTGCGGTTGTAGCCGATGAAGTCCGTGTACTCAGCCAGCGTACACATTCTTCGACCACTGAAATTCAAAGCATGATTGAAACTCTACAAAGCACCACGCACAAAGCGGTGAATATCATGAATGAAAGTCATAAGTTATCGGATACATCTGTAGAAGATGCGACAGCAGCGGCGGCAAGCTTGACGCAAATTCAGCAATCAGTTGAAGTCATTAGTGATATGGCGACGCAAATTGCGTCAGCTGCCGAAGAGCAAGCATCGGTCACGTCAGAAATTACGCGTAATACCTCTGGTATTCGAGATGTGTCTGAAGATCTTGCTAAAGAAGCGGGTGAAGCGGCAGAACAAGCGTCTGAATTATCGAGCCTCTCTCATCAGTTACAAGAGCAAATCGGTCGATTCAAGTTGTAAAATACTCTTAACCGCATTTGACGGTGAGTGATGAAAAAACCGACCCCTTGAGGGGTCGGTTTTTTTTGATAAAAAGAGTGGTTAGTTATATTAGTACTAGATGTTACAACCAAAAATTATGAATGGGGTCATCCGGAGTAAAATGATGGGCCATTTGCGCTTGGAATAATTCTGCGGTCGCAATCGCATCTGTCAATGCATGATGCGCCGTATAGGGGGGTAAATTATACCGCAGCCGAGACTGACCCAAACGTACAGACGCTGGACGACGTCCTAATAAACGATTTAAAAAGCCACCTGACACTTGGCGTTGAATCTGGTTTTCGATTTCCATTGTATCAATCAGTGGAAATTCAATGCCTTCTTTAATTCGTCTTTTCAGTGCTTTATCGAGCATGATTCGTTCTATCTTACGAAAATGCACCACCATGATTTTTCCTTGCATCGCCTCTAAGACATCATTAATGATCTCATTGAGATCTGGCGCGTCCATGATATCGTTATGGGTGATACCATGAATAATCACGGAGTCATCTTGTAATTTTTGCCGTGGGCGCACCGTCCAGTGACGGGCGCGATTTAAATAGATACGATTTAATGAAAATGGTACCAGGCCAATCGTAATAATCTCATCTTTATCCGTATTGAGCCCTGTTGTTTCAAAGTCCATCGCTAAAAATTCCACTTCACTAATCGGTGTGCCTTTTTCTGGTGGCACCGCTTCATAAAAGCGTTTCAGTGGTTCGTATTTGGTCATTTTAAGCTTGGCACGAAACTTATATGGCCAATCAATACTTGGTGCGCCAAATGATTGTCTCATAATTTTCCTACTTAAAGCTGCCGCTGGCTTGATAGCGATATTTTAGAAAGTTTTGCGCGTTACTTAGGATCTGGAATGCATCCTTGAGGTTACGTCGCTCAAAATCGGATAAGTTTTCTGGTTCAATATTGTTATCTGGCTCTTGGCCTTGTTCAATATCAATCGCTTGGTGACGAATACGTACCACGGAGATAAATTCTAATGCATCACGTAAATCTTGCCCGCGTCCCTTTGGTAAAATACCGGCGTCAATGATGTCATCAAGACGTTCAAAGGAGTTTTTTGCACGTGAACCGACTGCGAGCGCATGCACACGGATTAAATCCGCCAGTGGAGCGGTACCACGACGTTTTAAGTTAATGGAATTATTATGCTGCCCATCTTTTTCCATCACAAAACTTTTGAAAAAGCCCAGAGGAGGGGTTCGGTTGAGTGAATTACGAGCTAAACAGGCTAAGAAGCGGTTGTTGCGACGCGCACGGCGAACGACGAATCCGTTGAGTTGCTCTGCCCACTTCAAGCGGCCGTATACACCGTCTAAATCAAAGAAAATAGAGGCATTTAAGAGAGCTTTAGGATTTGGGTTATCAATCCAATCGGCAAAGCACGCTTCCCATTGGCGGCGAGTCATACGCCACTCTGGGTTGGTGGCCATTATGTCACCTGAGCAATAGGTATAGCCACATTGGTTTAGGGCGTCACAAATGAAGTGTGCCATTTTTTCGAAGTAGGCACCGTGTTTTTCTTCATTATAATTATCATCAAGAATGATCGCGTTATCTTGATCGGTGACGACCAATTGCTCATCACGCCCCATTGAGCCAAGTGCTAAAAAGCAGAATGGAATCGGTGGTGGGCCTAATTCTTCTTCTGCTAATTCAATAATACGCTGTTTAAAGCTACGCCCGATGGTCGACATTGCGGTACCGATCATATGCGAGTTGGCATCTTCGCGCACCATACGGACAAAACTTTCTTGTAATTGTGTTGCGACTTGCGCAAGGTCATCAATGGTTTTTTGCTGATAGATGCTGCTAACGAGTAACAGTGAGTTTTGCGATTCATAACGAACGATATCAGAAATTTCAATAATACCGATGGGTTTACTTTCTTTTAAGACGGGCAGGTGATGGACGTTGTAACGTAACATCATCAGCATGGCCTCGTAGACATAAGCATTATGATCCAAAGAGATCACATCGGTTGTCATCACTTCGCTAACTGGACGGCTATGATCCATCCCAGTCACAAGTACACGGCGACATAAATCACGGTCGGTAATAATACCTGCAACGGCAGCACTATCGTCTTCATCGTCATCAGTACGGTTTGGATCAATGATCAATACCGATGAGGTGTTTTCTTCTGACATTTTAATCGCAGTTTCTTGAATCGTCGCGTCGGTATGCACGAACAAAGGTTCACCGGCTAATAAACTGGTGACTTTTACTGTGGTTAAGTCATTTTCATCGGTTTGGCTAGAAACGGCTTGGCGCAAACGGGCGTTATCTTCAACTTCAACAAAATCGGCGAAGTTATCATACTCATCGTATAGATGTTGGAAGAGGGCAACAGGGATACAGTAGACGAGCGTATCTTCAATGGCCGTGACGGGGAAGCGGACTTTATTGTTGGTTAATAAGCCCATTTGACCAAACATATCCCCTTCAGTTAAGCGGTTATAGAGTTCGCCTTTACGCCGGTATAACTCAACCACACCACTGCGAATAATAAATAAGTCTTCGATGTAGTCGCCAAAGTGAATAATAGGGGTATCTTGTCGGTAATAGGCTATCTCAATTTGTCCGGCGACGTCTGCCAATATGTCTTCTGGCAGATCGTTAAACGGAGGGTATTGGCTGAGAAAGGTAATAATTTCTTGCAGCTCAGCGTCCATTGAAGGCTCCTTATAATAACGTGTTGTTCTATATATCTTCAGTGTCACAGTTTGCCGATATTGGAATGGACTATTTTACACTAAAATAGCGGCTTACGCTGTGTCCTTGCACTCGTTGATATAAATTGAGACCAAGACCTGACAATAGTGGGACAGAGGTAATAAAAAAGCCAGCGAACGGCTGGCTTTTATACAAGAGTTATCCCAATTATAAGATCTTAGCGATGCCTTCGCACAATGGCGGCATGTTATTTTTCGTCATGCCTGCAACACTAATACGGCCAGAGCCTACAATGTAAACCGCAGCCTCGTCTTTCAAACGAGCGACTTGTTGTTTATTGAGGCCAGAGAAAGAGAACATGCCATTTTGGCGTTCAATAAAGCTAAAGTCAGCACTCACGCCTTTGTCTTTGAGCGTTTGCACAAAGAGACGACGCATATTATGAATACGTTGACGCATATCGGCGACTTCTTGTTCCCATTCGGCGCGCAGCTCTACTGAATTTAGAATATGGGTGACAACTGCCGCACCGTGCGCGGGTGGGTTTGAGTAAATGGCACGAATAATTTTCTTCACTTGCGAGAATGCATTGCTCGCGGTTGTGGCATCGGCTGCCACTAAGGTAAATGCACCGACGCGTTCATTATATAAACCAAAGTTTTTTGAGAAAGAGCTGGCGACAAGGATTTCTGGATTACACTTTGCAAACTCGCGTAAACCTGCGGCATCTTCTTCTACACCGGTTGCAAAGCCTTGATAAGCAAAATCAAACATCGGAATCAAGCCTTTATCAGCAATAAACTGCGCCAAAGTTTGCCATTCTTCGAAAGTCGGATCGATGCCGGTAGGGTTGTGGCAACAACCATGTAATAACACAACATCGCCAACCGAAGCATGTTCTAAATCCGCTAACATTGCTGAAAAGTCTTTATCGTTGGCGGCCGCATCATAATAGGTATATTGAGCGATTTCTAACCCAGCGCTAGAGAACACGGCATTATGGTTTGCCCAAGTCGGGTTACTTATCCAAATTTTTACTGCGCCAAAGTGACGTTTGATGAATTCGGCTGAAATACGTAGAGCGCCTGTGCCGCCTGGTGCTTGCGCGGTTTTTGCGCGTTGCTCGGTGATAATCGAGGCATCATCACCAAATAATAATTTTTGCACGGCCAAGCCATATTCATAGGAGCCTTCAATACTCAAGTAAGACTTGGTTTTTTCATTGGCAAGTAATGCGGCTTCTGCTTTTTTGACTGTCGCAAGAACTGGAGTCTCGCCTGATTCATCTTTATAGATGCCAACGCCGAGGTTGATTTTTTCTGGGCGAGGATCTTTTTTAAATTCTTCTGTAAGTCCTAAGATAGGATCGGCGGGCGCAGCGACAATTTTTTCAAACATAATAATATCCGTGTCAGGGTGAAAGAGAAATCTTAGTGTATTTATACCTGTCTCGTGGCGTCGAAACAACTGCTCGAGACCGAAAAGATCACAAATAATTAGCCTCTAGGTTCTTGGCTGATAGAAGGTGATAGTGAGATAAAATAGCGACATCCTCTATCGATAACACGAGCCATGCTAATAACTGCCGCACTCAGTTCGTGCTCCAATAAAAAAGGCGACCCTTGGGTCGCCTTTCGCAGTACTAATTACTGATTTTGAGCTTAGTAATTGGCGTTACGTGGTGTACGAGGGAAAGGAATAACGTCGCGGACATTACCCATACCAGTAACGTAAGAGACTAAACGCTCGAAACCAAGACCGAAGCCAGCATGTGGAACTGTGCCGTAACGACGGAGATCGCGGTACCAGTTCATATCTTCTGGATCGATGTTCATTGCGCGCATACGCTCATCAAGTACGTCTAAACGCTCTTCACGTTGTGCGCCACCAATGATTTCACCAATACCAGGGGCCAGAACATCCATTGCAGCGACGGTTTTGCCATCTTCATTCATCCGCATGTAGAATGCTTTGATGTCTTTTGGATAGTTTTTCACAATCACAGGCGCTTTGAAGTGTTCTTCCGCTAGGAAACGTTCATGTTCAGAGGCTAGATCGATACCCCATTCGACTGGGAACTCAAACGTTTTACCAGATGCAATCAAAATATCGATGGCGTCAGTGTAATCGACTTGAGCAAAGTCAGAATCCACAAACTTCTCAAGACGAGTAATTGCTTCTTTGTCGATACGTTGAGCAAAAAACTCAAGGTCATCACGGCGCTCTTCTAATACCGCTTTAAAGACGTACTTAAGCATGTCTTCAGATAATTTCGCGATATCTTCTAAGTCCGCAAATGCCACTTCTGGCTCAACCATCCAAAACTCAGCAAGGTGACGGCTGGTGTTTGAGTTTTCTGCACGGAATGTCGGGCCAAACGTATACACTTTCGACAGAGCACACGCGTATGCTTCACCATTTAATTGACCAGATACCGTTAAGAAGGTTTCTTTACCGAAGAAGTCTTCGTTGTAGTCAACGTTACCTGCTGCTGTGCGCGGTAAGTTTTCAAGATCCAGTGTTGAAACGCGGAACATTTCCCCCGCACCTTCTGCATCGGCCGCAGTGATCAGTGGTGCAGAGACCCAGAAAAAGCCTTGTTCATGGTAAAAACGGTGAATGGCTTGCGATAAGCAGTTACGCACACGAGCGACGGCACCAATGACATTGGTACGTGGACGTAGGTGGGCAACGTCACGAAGGTATTCAATAGAATGACGAGTTTTCGCCATTGGGTACGTGTCCGCATCTTCAACCCAACCAACGACATTCACATTGGTCGCGGCGAGTTCGAAGTCTTGACCTTTCGCTGGAGACGCAACAATCGTACCTGTAACTTCGACTGAACAACCGGTAGTCAGTTTCAGTACTTCGTTTTCGTAATTATTCAGATTATTCGGAACCACGGCCTGAATCGGGTTGAAACAAGAGCCGTCGTAAATGGCAAGAAAAGAGATTCCAGCTTTGGAATCACGACGTGTGCGAACCCAGCCACGAACAGTGACTTCACTGTCTACTGCTAGCTTTCCGCTTAGTACGTCTGTTACAGGCGCGTAAGTCATGTTTTGTTATGTCTCCATAGAAGTAAAAATACAACACGTGTGGTTTTTGCCCTGTATTGGGCAAAAAATAGCCTAAACATCGAGTTGCAGGGAATTTTACAGTTGCAGCGCACCATATTACCTGTCAATTCCTGCGCTTCAACCCTTAATGTGACGAAAATGCACATTATTTGGGCGAATAGGTGGCGGCTTGCCATTTTACACGCTATTGACGTGCGAATGCGGGATCGATCACGAATCATTATTTCGCGGTCATAATTATTTTAATATGCAGCTGCTATCACAGTCCTGATATCTCATTTGTTAGACATTTACACTATATTACATAAGTTTACTTAAAAGCCGATAAATAACGCGCTCTACGTCGAGAATATTGTTCTATTTGTTTTTGTGTAATTGTATTCATTAAATAACAGTAACTAATTCTTTTCTTAATATGTGTTTTGAAAGCGAATTAGATTCTCCATGACTAATGAGGAAGTGGTGATGACTAGGATGGTTCGAATCGACCAGAATAAGGTATTCAGTTTAATTAAATCCAGTCGGCGAGGCTGGCTTAATTCACTATTAGTATTGTTTTGCTGTGTCTTAACGGCGCAAGCGCACGCTAAGTTCATAGCCGTTTCGGTTAGTTCTCAAGATAATTTTCGCAATACGATTACTGAAAGCATCGAGCAGGCCATTGACGCCCGCAACGATTATGTCTACATCGAGGATGTGGATAATGATTTTGCTGAGCAGGTTAAGCAAATTCGTCATTATATTGATTCAGGAGCGGATGCAGTCATTGTATTTGCCACTGGTACTAAAGAGCAAAATAAACAATTGTTTGAGTTTGCAAAAGAAGTACCGTTAGTTTTTATCAATACTGAGCCTGTCGATGATTTATTCTTTATGCCGCCCAATACCGTGTATGTAGGATCGAACGAAGTAGACTCCGGTACAATGCAAATGGAAGCATTGGCTAAAATGGCGAATTACAAAGGGAAGATTGCATTGCTCAAAGGTGAGATGAGCCATCCGGCTGCTGTGACACGGACCGAAGATGTTTATAACGTGACTGATCAATATCCAGATATGTCCGTGGTCGCTGCTGAAGCGGGTAACTGGCAGCGTAATCAAGGATATAACATTGTTGAGAAGTGGGTTAAGGATCAGGTCGATTTCGACATTCTCGTCTCCAATAATGATGAGATGCTTTTAGGGGGCATTATGGCACTCCACGATTCCGGTAAAGATGTTAAATCTTATTATACTGGCGGAGTTGATGGCATACATGATGCACTTTTAGCGATGCAAAAAGGCGATGTCGATGTCACTGTATTGCAAGATGGTCACCGCCAAGGCGCAGCCGCCGTTGATGTTGCTTATCGTATGATAAACAAAGGATTTGTCGTTAATCCCCATTGGGTTCCATTCAAATTAATCACTAAAGATAATTACCAGACGTTGCTCGACAACGATCAGTAATTCGAGAAAGGTTGGAGTAACAGAGTATGTCATTAGTCTTTAGGATTATTAGCGGGTTTACCATCTTGGTTATATTTCTGCTGGGATTAGTCGGTGTGAACTACTTTTCTGTGGATAAAATAGAATCGAATATCGCTCAGGTGACTGACGTTGCCTTTCCAATAAATCAACGAGTTGCCACTTTACGTAGTGACATGTTGCAACAAAATAACTATGTGATCGGTGTTTTTGCCGAGCAGTCGGTAGCAAAAATTGATGAGCTTGAAAGTAAATTTCAAACTCAAGGCAACAAAATAGCCGAAAGTATTGCACAGTTGAAACAGCAAGCACTGAATGATGACGGCGCGATCGAGGCGAAAATAACGTCTATTGAGTCATTGCGAGCCCAATATACGCAAGCAAGTAAAGCATTATTTCGGATTCGACGTGAACGGTTAATCAACGACAAAAATATTGATAAACACAATAAAGTGGTTACCAGTATCGAGCAACAGTTAACTTACTATTTATCAAAATATTCAAAACCACGTTACTACCAAAACAATGCAGATTTTAAATCAACGATTACAGGGTTGAATCGTGAAGCAAGCCAAGTACTTACTGCGTTTAGTCAATACATGGTGGGGCGTGATCTTGATAAGCTGACCAAACGGCTTGATGGTATGGATATTGTGATTAAAAATCGATTTGATGCCATTAAAGAACACGATGAAGACATGGGTAAGTTATTTAGTGTCATGCTGGTTCCTTTATTGCACGAAATGACAGCAAAAGATGGCTTATATCATCTGTATATAGATAGAGAGCGGCTTAAACAAGAGACAGATACTAATCTGAACGCGATTCGTCAGAATACCAGCCAACTACAAAATACTGTAATTGAATTCTCTCAAGCCGCCGCGCAACTTGCGACGCAAGCACGGGATCGTACTCATGATAGTATTGCTTTTATTACGCTAGCAATGTTGATTGTGAGTGGTATTGCCTTGTTAGTGGCGATCATTGTATCAACATGGATTGCTAAATGGGTGCGCAAGGCGATTGGTGATTTTAAACAAGCATTAATTCAAGTGACCGAAGGTAATTTGACGGTGACGTTCCAACAAGAATCAAAAGATGAGTTTGGAGAGCTTGGGCGTTATCTTAATGGTTTGGTAACGAATTTACGGAGCACCTTTACGCAGTTAACGGACTCAGCGCAAATGCTGTCTCAAGTGGCCGATCGCAATGCTGAAATCAGTAATACGACGACAGCGGCGGTATCGAATCAGCGCTCTTTACTTGAATCGACGTCATCGGCGATGACAGAGATGGAAAGCTCTGTGTCTGAAGTGGCGCAACGTGCGCAAGATACCATGATGTCAGCAGAGCAAGCGCATGGCCAAACCAATGAAGTTGGCGAGAGTATTAAACAAGCGATTGCCAATATCAAAGAGCAAGCGGAGCAAATTGAAAAAACGTCGAAAACCGCACTTGAGTTAAATGAGTATGGTGAGAAAATCGATACTATCATCGATACTATACAAAACATTGCAGAGCAAACCAATCTGCTTGCTTTAAATGCTGCGATAGAAGCCGCGCGAGCAGGGGAGCAAGGGCGTGGCTTTGCTGTGGTCGCTGATGAGGTGCGTAGTCTGGCTAGTCGTACCAAGCAATCGACAGAAGAAATTCAGCAAATGATTGAGATCATGCAACGGTTAATCAAAGCGGTTGTCGAGGTTATCAATGTTAACCTGAGTAAAAATGATTCCAATATTGCGGTCTCCGAGCAAGCAGGGCAAGGGCTGGTGGCTATGAGCCAATTGATTGGTCAAATTGTTGATATGAACATGCAAATTGCGACAGCGACCGAAGAGCAAAGCTCTACGGCGAAAGACATCAGTCGTAGTGTGGTGCATATTAATGATTCGGCAGAAGAAACGGCTAAAGGGGCTGCAAGTAATGCAGCATCGAGTGATGATTTACGCGATCAGGCGCGGCGACAATTGGCGCTAATAGAGCAATTTAAAGTCTAATAAAAAAGGGAGCGTTAGCTCCCTTTTTTATTCACATTATCAGTACCAAGTGATTGATGAATACTGGGTTATATCTCTGATACGGCAAGTTGCGCCGCACGGCGTTTTTTACGATTTTTGGGGTGAGAAATAGGAATGGCAGATAATAAGGTGCGAGTGTACTCATGCTCTGGATTGGCATAGAGCGATACCGCGTCTTTCATTTCAACAATTTTACCAAAGTACATCACCGCGACGGTGTCAGATACATGCCTAACTACCGATAAATCGTGTGAAATAAAAATCATGGCAAGATTCATTTCTTGTTGTAAATCAAGCAGCAAATTTAAAATTTGCGCCTGCACCGACACATCCAAAGCGGAGACCGATTCGTCACAAATTAACAATTTTGGCTTGAGTGCAATGGCTCTCGCAATACCAATACGCTGACGTTGTCCACCTGAAAATTCATGAGGGTAACGACTCACTACATTTTCGGGTAAGCCGACTTTTACGAGTAACTCTTTGACCCATTGTTGGCGCTGCGCTTGCGTTCCGATGCCGTGAATATCAAAGGGTTCTTGGACAATCATGCCAATGTTATGCCGAGGGTTAAGCGATTCCATCGGATCTTGAAATACGATTTGCATTTCACGCCGCAGAACGGCCATTTTTTTGGGCGATAAATCCGTAATGTCTTGGCCTTCAAAATAAATGTGGCCTTCTGTGGGCTCAAGCAGTTTAAGAATAGTGCGGCCTAAGGTACTTTTGCCACAGCCAGATTCTCCCACTAAACCTAATGTTTCACCTTGTTGTAGCGAAAAAGATACGCCATCGACTGCTTTGATGACATAGCCTTGATTAAACAACCGCTTGCCAGAGACAAAGTGTTGCTTAATGTTTTCTATCTTTAATAGTTCAGCCATATTATCCTCTGATGCTGTTTTTGATCATCCTCATTTCCCATGCTCAGTCGCTTGCTAACCTTCATAACGGGTGACTAAGATGCTTCTTCCAACGCCATACTTAACGCTAGCTTTCAATAAAGGCATCATCAGGGAGTGTTTTGATGTCTATTCGTTGTTTAGGTGCACTATCTAAACTTGGCATAAGGCCCAGCAGTTTCTCGGTATAGGGATGCTTTGGGAAGTCAAATAGTTCAAAAATCTCTGCATATTCAACAATCTTACCGTTATACATAACCGCGACATCATCACATACTTCAGCGACGACTCCTAAGTCATGGGTAATGAAAATCATTGCCATGCCTGTCTCGGCTTGTAGGTCATTCATCAGATCGAGAATCGAAGCTTGGACAGTCACATCCAGTGCGGTTGTGGGCTCGTCACAGATCAAAATATCGGGTTTACAGGCAAGCGCCATGGCAATCATAACTCGTTGGCGCATGCCCCCCGATAGATTATGCGGATATTCATCCAACCGCTTTTCTGGTAAAGGTATACGCACTTTCTCCAGCATCTCTAATGCGACCGCATGGCGTGCTTTTTTATTGAGTTCAGGGCGATGCAATTCTAATATTTCATACAATTGACTTCTTATGGTATGAACTGGATTTAATGCGGTCATCGGGTCTTGAAAAATGATAGAGATGCGATTTCCCCGCATTTGCCAAAGCTGCTTGGCAGGTAATGTGACGGTATCTATCCCACGGTACATAATACTGCCTTGGGTGATTTGACCATAAGGCTGCGGAAGCAGCCCCATGATTGACATGGCCGTCACGCTTTTACCACTGCCTGATTCGCCGACTAAGCCTAATGTTCGTCCAGCATAAACAGACAGGTTGACGCCATGGAGCACTTCGACGGTGTCGTCATCATTGGTAAAAGAGACGTGTAAATCATCGACTTTAAGAATGACATCCGTCGTCATTGTTGACCTCCTACTTTAAAACGGTCATCAATAATCGTGATTGGTTCAAAGGTTTTACCTTCATCCATCGCTTGCTCTGTTGCTTTTTTGGTACTTTCATCAATCCAAAAATTAGCAATTCCGATTGGTGAAAATAAGCCAAGCGTCTTTTTCGTCATCGCATTTTTCGGGAATTTCAGCCAGCGCCAGTAAGCCTCACGTGTGTAGGGCACCATATAACCAGGGACAATTAAATATTCATCCGCTACTTTTTGTGCAATTTTATGTGAGAGAGCCTGTTTGTTTTGCGTATTAAATTCATGATTATATTTATCAATCAAGGTATCCATTTCTGGGTTACTATAATTGGTAAAGTTATTGGTTTGTGGCTTGGCATTGTCAGAATCGAGATACTCCCAGTAAGCGGGAACTTCACCACCTCCCATATGCAGGAATGCAATTTGATGCTTTTTCTCTAGCATGTATTTAAATGCCGATGACCCATCGAGTAAATTTAAGGTAAAGTCTAAGCCTGCTTTTTTGGCTTGCTCTTTTAAATAAGCGATACGTCGTGTATGCATTCTAGAACTATACGTGATAGCAAAACTTAGGCGTTGGCCTGCATCGTTGGTGCGGATCCCGTCAGATCCAATGTGAGTAAATCCGGCTTTTTCAAAGTACTTAATAGCGCGTGTGGTATCAAATTTTGGCGCAGTTTCGCCTTTAATATCATAGCCCCCATGACCAAATCCCATACCACTTGGTAGACGCATATAGTCGCCACGTAACACCTTTTTAATCATGCCATCAATATCGGTAGCGTAGGTAATACCAGCACGAATATTACGGTCACTGAGTAACGTATCTTTTGTATTCATCCATAAACCGCCAGCGCCTTGCGGTGTTTGGTTATACCCCCAAAACTTATCGATATATCCTGTTTGATAAGGTTCGGTATTCGATTTTCCATGCCATAGAGAAGGTAAGACTAACCCGAAAGTCTCAAGATTACCGCGCTCAAAATGTTTGCGGGCGATATCCATATCGCGAATGACACGATAACTGACTTTTTCCACATTATACCGGTTTTGGTAATAACGATTGCTGTACCCCCACCAGTCTTTGACATGCTTGAATACAACACGTTTACCGCGTTTTATCTTGTCAATGAAATAAGGACCTGTGGTCGGTTCGGATTTAAAGTTGTAACGCCGTACAAAATCATCAGGCATTCCATCATTATTGTTGTCATTTCTGACATTAGAAAAAAAGTGTTTTGGGCGTGGCTGTAAACCATTACTTGGCATGTTGATCTGAATCATGAGCTCATCGTTGGTCATCTTTACGCCAGATTTGATGGCGATCGTATAATCATCGTACTTCACCACATCGGTAATTTTGTTGGTGAAAAAGTCGTTATACCAAGGATCGACAATATCTTTTGAGCGATTGTAAGTCAGCATGAATAAGTAGTCATCGGCGGTGACTTTTTCTCCATCTGACCAACGGGCTTTAGGATCTAATTTAAAATAAACGGTTTGATGATCGTCGCCAAAGGCCCACGCGGTAGCCAGTTGTGGGATCCATTTTCCAGTGTTGGGATGACGTCCCGCTAATTTAGGAGTGCCATCCATTAAATAAGCGCGAAAGCCTGAGTTGGCATCAGGACCAACACTGCGTAGAGTTTGAGGAAAACTGCTCATAAAGGTATGAAATGTGCCGCCAAATTGCGCTTTGTCTGACGCGAATAACGGCTCATCATCATGATGCACCCACTGTAGTTGACTCGGTAGGTTGGCGGCAGAAACACCACTCGAAAGTGCGCTGAGCAGAGCTAGCGTGGTAAGAGATAATCCTTTCATAAACCTGTCCTTAGTTATGAAACTTAAATATAGCGTGTGAATTTTTTTGGATCGAACGCTGCACGTACTGCTTCGCCAATAAAAGTGACCATCACTAGAATAGCAACAATTGAGCATACGACCGAAGAGACTATCCAAGGAGAGTCTAAATTCGATTTACCTTGTTGAAGTAATTCTCCCCAGCTGGGAGTCGGTGGCATTAAACCAAGCCCTAGATAATCTAATGCCGTTAACGCTGTTATATTGCCGGCAATGGCAAAAGGAGCCAAGGTGACAACCATCACCATTGTGTTAGGTAGAATATGCTTAAAAATAATACGACTGGAAGACGCGCCTAATGCCTTGGCTGCCATTACGTAATCACGAGAGGCTTCTTTATAGGTCATGGTTCTCATGTACCAAGTGATCCCTATCCAATTAAACAAGACGTTGATGGCGACAAAAAGCGTAAAGGTTGGTTGGATTATAGAAACCAAAATCATAATGACATATAGAAAGGGCACCATGGACCATACTTCGATGAAGCGCTGGAAAAACATATCGAATTTACCACCAATAAAGCCCATCGCACAGCCAACCGTAATCCCGATCATAAACGACAGCACCATAGTGACCAGTGCAAAACAAATTGCGGTTCTAAATCCATAAACTAAACGCGCTAAGATATCGCGGCCGATGACATCCGTACCTAAATAATGCTGTTGCTCGGCATTCGGCGATGTCGGTGGATAATGGCCGCTAAAATCTTGTTCTAAAGGATTAAAAGGGACAATCGGCATAATGACGTAATTGTCTCCTTGCTGGTGTTCAAAGGTTTTCTGTAGTTGGCGATAATTAACCTCGCCACTGCCAGATTGGCCAAATTCACTGGCTTGATGAACATGACTGAACACGGGGAAGTAATTATTTCCTTCATAGTGCACCATGAGTGCTTTGCTATTAATAAAGAGTTCGGCAATTAAGGAAAGAAAGATTAATAGAGTTAAGATAACGAAAGAGTAATACCCGCGACGAATACGCTTAAAGTTGGTGATTTTCTTGCGGGTTAATGGACTGATTGCCAACATGCTAAGCTCCAAATTTCACGCGAGGATCGACTAATGCAACGCAGATGTCGGACAAAATATTGCCAAGCATCAATAATACGGCGTTAATTGCGACAATACCCATTACCACTGGATAATCGCGTTCCATAATTGATTCATATCCTAATAAACCAATTCCATCGATATTAAAAATCACTTCGATTAAAAACGATCCAGTCATAAAAAATAATAGTGAGTTACCAAAATGACTGGCGACCGGAATCAAGCTATTTCTAAGTGCGTGTTTACGTACTGCTGTTTTAAAAGGTAATCCTTTAGCAATTGCGGTGCGAATATAATCTGAGGACAAGTTTTCCATCAGGTTATTTTTCATCGTCATGGTTAGCATGGCGAAGTCACCAATAAGATAACAAATTAAAGGGAGTACTGCGTGCCACATGATGTCTTTGATTTGTAGATAGCTAGACGTTATATCATCATAGTCGTCACTGACAAAGCTGCCCATTGGGAACCATTCCAGTTGATAACTGAAAAACGTAATTAATAGTACACCGACGACATAACCGGGCAGGGCAAAGCCAATAAAGATCATCACAGACGACGCAGAATCAAATAAAGAACCATGCTTCATCGCTTTCCAATACCCAAGTGGAATGGATATAAAATAACTAATGAAGAAAGTCATACCGCCATAAAATAATGACACTGGCAATCGTTCTGCGATCATTGTTGAAACGGGCTGATAGTAACGTGTAGATTCGCCAAGATCGAGGTGAACTAATTTGGTAAGCCAATCAATATAAGCGGTGGTGACGGGTTTATCTAAGCCATAAAATGCATTTAGCTCGGCTATTTGACCTTTAGATAAAGCGTTTGAGTGGCCTCCAATGGCGGCACCACCTTCCGATTGAGCCTGCATTTTTGAAATCATGCGCTCAACAGGACCACCAGGGACAAAGCGGGTGATCGCAAAAATTAATACCGTAATCCCTAAAAAGGTTGGAATGATTAACGCGAATCGCCGTAAAAAATAAGACAGCATAATTTAAAACTCCGTGTTTACTGTCAGCATCCAATGCATAACGACTAGGGGGGTAAAGAGAAGTATAATTGCGTGTTATTTTACATGATATTAGCGTAGAACCTTGCTATATGATTAAGTTCATGTAATTGATACAAAGATATTGCACCATTTTGGTTACTTAGCACAAATAAAGTGCGAAAGAAACAATTAAATCCGTAAATCTCTTTATATTTCGAAACATATAACAAATAAAATATTACTTCAACTCGCTTAACCAGAATTTTTGTAGTGGTAAAAAAAGTAAAAAAAACTACTAAATAATAAATTAGAGTTTTTACTACTTATAGTTGTATTTCTAATAATATTAATTTAATCACTTTTACTGAATGAAAAAACACAAGTAATGAGGCGCTTAATACCACATTACGAACACTTTAGCGTGCTAATAGCCAACGAAATCCTAATTTTCTAGCGAATTGATAACATAAAAAAGCACTCTTCTTTTAAGTGATGATAAAGCTATCAAAAAGAGTTAAATGCTATATTAAAAATGATTATTAAAATTATGTTCTTTTATGTAACTAACGATTTCACTATGTCATAAAATATCCATAAATCATTCATATATATTATATCCATTGTTTTTGTTCTGACAATTGATGACAAAATCATGACAAACAACCAAATTTGAATAATAATCCAGCGTTTTACACTTTCTTAATGGTTCAGGGGGGCTGTTTGACGACATGACTCCTGGGGGTGTATATCAATAACTCCTAACTTTAAGACGTATTGAGCATACATAACATAGGCGCTATCAAGGTGCACTATGGCTTAGTTAGGACAAATATTACAACGAATATGGAAAGCAAACGTAAGGAATATGGATGTTAAATAAAAGAACCAGCCTATCAGTGGCCATTGGTTTGGTATTAGGCACCGTTGTGTGTGTGTCATCTGCTAATGCCGAAGACAATGTCGAAAAAATGCAAAAAATGAAAGTTACGGGCTCGCATATTGCGACAACGGACATGGAAGGTCCGAGCCCAGTGGATGTCTATACCGCGAAGGACATCAAACAAATGGGAGCTACGGATGTCAGTGACGTACTGCGCGGCTTAACGCAAAATGGCGGCAACAGTTATGGCGCTTCTTTTACCAATGGTTTCGCCGCCGGTTCTTCAGGCGTCTCGATGCGCGGCTTGGGACAAAGCCGTACTTTGGTCTTACTCAACGGCCACCGCGTCGCCAATTATGCGTTTGCTCAAAACACTTCTGATACGTTCGTCGATCTCAACTCTATCCCCCTTTCTGCCGTTGAGCGTATCGATATTTTGAAAGATGGCGCGTCGGCGATTTATGGTGCAGACGCGATTGGCGGTGTGATTAACTTAATCACTAAACGTGATTACGAAGGCTTTGATTTTAATGCCAAAGTTGGCGAAACCACCAAAAAAGATGGCGAAACACTCGATCTAACAGCTACGGGGGGTAAAAATTTCAATGATGGCCTTACTAACGTTATGGTAACGGCGAACTTTGTACGCAAGAATAACATTGAAAAGAAAAACCGCTCTAATACCCATACTGCCGATCAAACCCGCTTAGGCGGCGATGACTGGCGCAGTTCTTACGGTGTTCCAGGTACCGTGATGTCAGATGCAACCGGTAATGAAATCGATTCCTTGTGTGGCGGCAGCGAAGATTGTGTGTACGATTTTGCTGAATATGGCCAAATTGCGCCAGAGACCGAACGTTTTAGTCTGTTGTCTACCTTAACGCATCAACTTAATCCAGATCTGACGTTAAATACGGAATTGAGCTATAACCGGGTACAAACCAAAACGCATTTGGCACCCACGCCGGACAGCGAGTTAACGAGAGTCGGTGCCGCTAATCCCAATAACACCTATGGCGAAGATGTGTATTTGTACCATCGCATTATGGAAGCAGGAGCACGTAAAAACGAAATTACCACCGATTCTGTGCGGTTTGTTACGGGGCTGGAAGGCTATACCTCGCTGTTTGAAACTGAGGTGGATTGGAGTGTGTCCGGTGGCTACCATTACACCAAAACTAAATCGGAAGGCAAAAATTACGTCACCAAAACCGGATACAAAGATGCCATTGATAGCGGCGCCTATAACCCGTTTGTTGCCAATAACGATCCAAGTTCTTTAGCCAATGCCAAAGCGAACACGGAACGCGAAGGAGAATCTAAGCTGGCATTCTTTAATGCTGACGCCTCGTTCCCTGTTTACGCCATGTCGGCGGGTGATATGCAGCTTGCCGTCGGTACCGAGTTCCGCTATGAAGCAGGTGAAGACACGCCTGATCCGCTCAATGCCAGTAATTCGATTATTGGTTCTGGTGGCACAGGCTCTGATGGACACCGCAATGTGGTTGCCGCCTACTCTGAATTGCATGTTCCATTACATGAAACCTTAGAGATGCAATTGGCAGCACGTGGTGAGCACTATAGTGACTTTGGCAGTGCATTTAGCCCGAAAGTGGCCCTGCGTTACCAACCCTCTGAGATTATTATGTTCCGCTCATCATACAGTGAAGGCTTTAAAGCGCCAACGCTTCCAGAAGTCAACATGAGTGCTACTCGGAGTTATCAAACAGTAAAAAACCCGCGTAAAGGTGACGAAAAGGAAGAAGTTGAAGTGGTTAGCGGCGGTAATAAAGACTTAGAAGCTGAGCATTCTTACAGCTTTAACTTTGGTACGGTTGTCAACCCAACGGATGGTTTGACGTTGAAATTGGACTATTTCCATATTACCAATACCAATATGATTGATACCTTAGATACGCAAGATTTGGTTGATAACAATATCGGTGTGACGTACGAACCCGATGGGCGAGTTCGTAGCGTGCAAAGTAGCTACCTGAATGTTTCGAAGCAAGAAGTCTCTGGGCTAGATGGCGAAATTCACTATATTTTCGATACCGCAAATGTGGGCGAGTTTAAAACCACGCTACGTGGTACCTACAATATTGAACACAAACGTAGTGATTCTGAAGGTAATGTTGAAGAATACATCGGTACCTACTACGACGGTGCGCGTTTTAAAGGTAAAGCGAATTTAGTGTGGAATATTGCCGACTATTCAGTAGTCAATACCGTCAATTACACGGGCGGGTACACGCAGCGCTATGAAACTCCAGGGCATTCTAATGTAGAAGCGTGGAAAACCTGGGATGCGCAAGTCAGTTATAGCGGCTTTGATCGCTTAACGCTAACCTTTGGCATTGATAACGTGTTGGATGAAGATGCGCCATTTTATAACTATTCAGACGGTTATGATATTGCCAATGCTAACAACATCGGCCGTTATGTTTATGCCGGCTTAAGCTACTCTCTATAACCTCATATTTACCTTAACCACTGGCGCGAAAGGATTTTCGCGCCAGATTTTAGACTGACTTTACACAAGGAGACGATATGAAGTGCAAGCACTTTCGCATCGGCGCAGTGACAACCGCTTTGATTCTTTCAAGTAGCTCGTTGTTTGCTGCAGATACAGGCTCTGTGGTAACAACACAGCAAAAAACAGACACTTCCGCGCAAGTGTCGCAGAAGAAAATCGATCAATACTCGGATAAAACGCAACAAATGTTCGCGGATTACAAAGCGACGTTACGTCAACTTGATAGCATGCGTGTCTATAACAACCAAGTTGAGCGTATGGTGAGCAAGCAAGAAGACGAACTGGCGTCTTTGCATCGCCAAATTGAGCAAATTGATCAAACCTCGATGGAAGTTGTGCCATTGATGCTCAAAATGGTCGATGCGTTGGATGAATTTATCGCTCTTGATTTACCATTCCAGCAAAAAGAACGTACGCAACGTATTGCTTCTTTGCGTGAGTTGATGGATAGCCCAGATGTCACAACCTCTGAAAAATTCCGTAAGGTCATGGACGCCTATCAGATTGAAGAAAGCTTCTCACGCACGATTGAATCCTATAAAGCGAGCCTCAAGCGTGATGGACAAACCGTGACGTATGATTTTTTACGTTTAGGGCGTGTCGCGTTGTTATATCAATCTCCTGATGGTGATGAAACTGGGATGTGGAATAAGCAAACCCATACTTGGGAAACTCTGCCCGAAAGCTACCGTGCATCGGTACAAGAAGGCATCCGCATTGCTAAAAAACAAGCGCCACCGGCACTTATCAAATTACCAATCTACACAGGGGAGACCTCACTATGAAACCGATAAAACTTGGGGTGTTAACACTTATCTCTAGTGTATGTATGGTGTCATCAACTTGGGCGGCAGATGCAACGAACACAGCACCGGCTAAAACATTAAATGATTTATTGAGTAAAATACAATCGCAAAGTGTGGTTGAGTCGACACTCAATAAACAGCGTGAGCAACGCTTTTTACAAGATGAAAAACAACAAGCGCAATTACTGAAAAAAGCCAAAGCGGATCTTAAAGCGGAAACCCAGCGTGGTGATAAACTCAAAGCCAGCTTCGATGGTAATGATAAACAGTTAACGACATTAACGGCAAAGCTTAAGCAACGTTCTGGTTCATTGGGCGAAATGTTTGGTGTGGTACGCCAATATGCGGGGGAGTTTAAAGGGTCGTTCCATGCTTCGCAAAATGATGTCCGTTTTCCTGAACGTGATGCGCTACTGAGTAAGCTTGCTTCCAGTAAAGAGCTGCCTTCCACTGAAGAGCTTGAGTCCTTTTGGCAGATCATTTTACATCAATTAGTCGCCTCTGGTGAAACGACAACGACACCGGCGACAGTGGTGTATGGCGAAGGTAAACAAGCCACCACAGATGTTACTTTGGTGGGAGAGTTTAATGCCATTGCTGATGGTAAATACCTCACATATACCCCAGCAACGGGTAAGTTTGAAGAGTTATCTCGTCAACCATCAAGTTCGATGACTGGATTACTAGATACCTTTACGCATAGCAAGCAAGACTATCAACCGATCTTCTTAGATCCGTCTCGTGGCGCGATTTTATCCTTGATGGTACAAAGCCCAACGGTAGAAGAACGTGTTGAGCAAGGCGGTGTGGTCGGTTATGTCATCCTCGCTTTAGGTGCGGTAGGTGCGTTGATTGCGATCGCCTGTTATATCCGTTTGACGATGATCGGCGGGAAAATGCGCAAACAAGCGAAATCGGATGCAGTTATTGAGGGGAATCCACTTGGTGAAGTGATCGCGGCATATAAAAATCATGCTGGGGATAATTTAGAGGATTTGGAATCTAAATTGGATGAAATCATCTTGCGTCATGGCCCTCAAATTCAGCGCTTCATTAGTATTATTAAATTGATTGCGTCGGTAGCGCCTTTGCTTGGCTTGTTGGGAACCGTCATGGGAATGATCGGTACCTTCCAGGCGATTACCTTGTTTGGTACTGGCGATCCAAAACTGATGGCAGGCGGTATTTCCGAGGCTCTAGTGACCACAATGCTTGGTTTGGTCGTGGCAATTCCATTGCTGTTCTTATATTCACTGGTTCACAGTAAAGGTCGACGTTTAGTACAGATCCTTGAAGAACAAAGTGCTGGTTTTATTGCTCGTTACCAAGAAAAATTGAATACGGCACACGCCTAAGGAGCGATTATGTGGTGGTTATATGCACAAATTGACCATATACAACGCTTTTTGGGTATGGGAGGCAGTGTTCTTGTTGCCATTTTTGTTCTGACCGTTGTTTTATGGGTCCTGATGTTAGAACGCTGGTTCTACTTTGCGACCATGGCGCCGAGGCTACGTAAGCAAGCGTTAGAACTATGGACGGCACGTGATGATAAGAAAAGCTGGAATGCACACGCCATTCGTAATGAATTGGTATCGCAACAAAGTGTTGAGAATCGGCGAGGATTGCCGGTAATCAAAGTGTTGATTGCGTTGTGTCCATTATTAGGTTTGCTGGGTACCGTTGTGGGAATGATCCATGTCTTTGACATTCTTGCAGTGGTTGGCACGGGGAGTCCTCGTGCCATGGCATCTGGGATTTCAAAAGCAACAATCCCAACGCTAGCCGGTATGGTGGCCTCATTGTCTGGGTTATTTTTTAGCTCTCGCTTAGACCATCTAGCGAAAGTAACAACTCAGAAATTAGAAGACCAGCTTAAGCACATGGTCTAAACAAAGGATTGAGAGGTAATAGGTCATGAAACGACGTTATAGTACTGAAAATGATGAAGAAGCAGCAATCGATATGACACCGATGCTCGATATCGTCTTCATTATGTTGATATTCTTCATTGTGACAACGTCATTTGTTAAAGAGGCGGGGATTGAAGTGAACCGTCCGAGTGCCAATACGGCGCAAACCGTCTCAAAAGGCAACATTATGGTTGCAGTCGGAGCAAGTGGTGATGTCTGGGTGGATAAACGGCGTATTGAAGTTGATGCTGTCCGCGCCAATATTGAACGTTTAAGAGCCGAAAGTCCTGAAGGCGCGGTGGTTATTCAAGCAGATGAAGAAGCCGGAGCAGGTGTTGTCGTTAAAGTGATGGATCAAATTCGGATGGCTGGCGTTCAGAACATATCGATTGCCGCGAAGCATAAGGGGTAAGCTATGCGCTATTTGGCTGCAATAGCACTGGCGCTCGTTGTCTGTTTAAGCCTATTTTGGGGCATGGACAAGCTGGTTAACAAAGAGCACCATCAGCTGAAATCTGGCGATGATGTCAGCATGGTCGACTTTGTACGTGTTAAGCGCGATAACAAAGTTGAAGAGAAAAAGCGTGAACTTCCTAAGCCCAAACCACCGAAGCGTCCGCCACCACCACCGAAGTTAAAAGTGACGTCGACGGTTAAGCCGACAGTGCAAAAAATGGCCATGGACATGCCCAATTTAGACTTACCCGTTAATATTAGCGGTGGCTCTGTATTAGGCAGTTTTGGCCAAGGTGGTGGACAAGCTGTTGGTAGTAACGGTCCGACACCATTAGCGACGTTTTTGCCGCAGATGCCACGTAAAGCGGCCCGTTCTGGCTTGAAAAAAGGCATTGTGCAACTGGAATTTACTGTCAATGCGAACGGTGCGGTAGAAAATGTCAAAGTGGTCAAAGAAGACCCGCGTCATCTTAATCTTGGTCGAACGGCAAGGCGTACCGTCGCGAAGTGGACCTTTAAACCGAAAATGGTGGATGGTAAACCGACATCGGCACGGATTTCTCAAGAAATTGAGTTTTCGGTTAACTAAGGAAGGTAAACGATGAGAAAAATACTGACAGTGTTACTGGCATCCTTAACTTTGCTGTTAACCAATATGGTAACGTCAACGGCGGTGTATGCGAAATCTAAACCGCAGTTATCGGATTATACCTATCGAGTGGTCAATAGTGTGCAGCGTCTGATTGCGTTGAAGAAGTATTCCGACGCGCATGAGAAGTTGCAACATGCGTTAGAGGGGGCGTCACGCAAGTTCGATAAAGCGGTGTTGATGCAACAAATCGGCTACTTATATTCGATGCAGGATAATTACCCCAAGGCAATTGAATACTTCGCTAAAGCGATTAAATCACAGGGGTTACCTGTTGAGGTTGCTCAGCAAGTGCGCTATGCCCTTGGACAACTTTATCTTGCACAGGAGCAGTATAAAGAGTCAATTGCGACATTGCAGCAGTGGTTTGCAGTCAGTAAAACGACTGAAGAAAAACCGCAATCGAGCGCGTATGTGTTACTGGCGAGTGCGTATGCACAGGTTGAAGACTATCGTCATGTTGTGGCTCCAATGAAGCAAGCGATTAAGCTTAGTGACTCACCCAGTGAAAACTGGTATCTACTTTTAATGGCGGCTTACCATGAGTTAGGCCAGTATCAAAATATGGTCGGTGTATTGAAAAGCTTAACCACTCAATACCCAACTAAAAAACGTTACTGGACTCAGCTCTCTGGTGCCTATATGGAGCTTGAGCAAGAGAAAAAAGCGTTAGCGGCGCTGGAAATGCCATATAACTTAGGTCTAATGACCGACGAAAAAGAAATTTTACGGTTATCGAATTTCGAAGCGTTTATGAGTATTCCTTATCGAGCGGCGACAATTCTTGAGACCGCGATGCAACAGGGCAATGTGGAACGTAGCGCCAAACACGTTGAACAGTTAGGCAGTTTTTATCATCAAGCACAAGAATTGGATAAAGCGATTGAGTCTTACCAAGATGCGTACCAGATGGCGCCAACTTGGGATGCTCAACAGCGCATTACTAAACTGATGCTGCAAAATAAAGACTACCAAGGTGTATTAGCGTTTGCGCAGACGCCTTCGCCTGATGCGAATGCGGATAATAAAGCTGAACTCAAGTATCTAACGGGGATGGCGTATTTTGAATTGCATAAAACCAGTAAAGCGTTAGAAGCGATGAAAAAAGCGGTGCAATCGAAAGAGGTTAAGCCGATGGCACAAGCGTGGATATCGTACCTACAAGGCTAAAGAATGTGTGGCTTTGTATTAACAAAGTGATGCTAAGTGTGAGTCAGTCGCACGCAGCAAAGGGAAGCTTCGGCTTCCCTTTTTTTTAGTCGCGATGGTATTAATCAGCTAACTTGTTGGTTCAACCAGATTTTGACATCGTTCAATAGGTCAGTATGCTCAGGGAGCTCGGCTTGCACGGTCGCGATGCATTGAGATAAGGCTTGCGGCTCATAGTTATAGCCAACTAACGCGCTTTGTAGTGCTTCAATTGGTGTCGGGTCGAGCATATCGGTAAACAGCTGTGCCCGAGAGATTTGGCCTTTTTCGACATCTAAGTGAATATCGACGCCGCCCCAACTAAAGCGCTCGCTTAGCGCGTGCTCAAATGCAGGCGTGCTGCCAAAGTTCCATTCCCAACTACTTTGTTTGGCAAATTTTTCTTTGAAATCGGGTAAGTATTCAGCATTATCGGGCGAGATGTGTTCAATCTCGACCTCAGTATCAAAATAGTGGCAATAGGCATTAATCATGGCTTCACAGATCATTGGATGATCAATGTTTTCAATGAGTGTATTTAAATTGATCACGCGAGATTTCACCGATGTGATACCTTTGGCTTTCAATTTCTTTTCGTCGGGGTTTAAGTAATCCCCCAAACGCGTCATATCAGTACTCATGAGAATAGTACCGTGATGAAAACCTCGATTGATCGTTTCACGATAAGCAGAGCCAGAGAATTTTCTGATGCCGTTTTCATCGCTCACGACAAGATCGTTACGACCGTTGGCTTGGGCATCAATGCCTAAAGAGGCGAGGGCATCTAAAACAATTTGCGTGGAGACGGTTTTATCGTATTCCGGTTTTCCGGCCATAAATGTAAAGCAGGTATTGCCTAAATCATGGAACACAGCACCACCGCCAGTTTGACGACGTGCTAATGTGACGTTGTCACGTTCCATTTGCTCGGTACGACATTCTTTCCACGGATTTTGCGCACGGCCGATCACGACGGTATCGTCGTTCTGCCATAAAAACAGGACTCGTTGATCGGCCGACATAGAGCGAAATATGATGTCTTCAACGGCTAAATTAAACCAAGGATTATGCGAGTTGGAAATTAACACTCGTGTTTTATTCATTATCTTCCTCTAACACTGTTGCCTATGCTACCAATGGTTTAAACAGGCATGATGATTTATCGATGAGACGATAGCATATTTTAATCACGACGCCAGTGGATTCTTTCAGTCTCCGCCCGTATAACGCAAAGAGGCGCCTTAGGCACCTCTTGCGATAAATCGACGGTTACGTTGTCTAGCTAGAGGTTGCGTGAAAACATTTCCAGCGCAGCACATCAATGATACAGAAAATCAGTAAACTCACCCCCATCACAGGTAGCGCAAACCCTAACCCTAGTGCGATGACAATCACGACAATACGTAATAGAGGAGAAAGCGCCGCCCATGTTTTGCTTAATGGTTCTAATGAATCGCCTGATGTGGGGCGGCGTTTCCACCACATTTTATATCCCCAAACAATCACCGCACATAAAGCTAAACCAAATGCGATGAGTATTAGCTGGTTCGGTAATCCAAATAACACGCCCATGTGGGCGTCAATTCCCCAACGGATCAGTTTAGCGATGAGTGGGAAGTGCGCAAACTCAGCGTGAGAAATCACTTGCATGGTGGATGGATCAACGGTTAAAGAGTCGACTTGTGTTGGCCATGCGCGATGAATTTCACGAACATACCAAGCTCGATCACTCGTGTAAGCTGGGACAATTTCTATTTTTCCCGACTCAATACCTGCGGTACGCGCTGTGTGAAGGACTTGATCAAATTCTTGATTTGTAATCGACACCGGATGACTTGGTTCATCATTGAGCTGACGTGTTGGTGAGGGAGTTACCCAGCCAATTGCTTGACGCCATTGTGCGATATTCCCTCCGGCCCATTTGGACCAAGTGAGTCCTGTCGCTGAAAAAAAGATCAAGCCAAGGCTTATCCATAGCGCCACTTTACTGTGTCTAGAACGATAATGTGCAAATGTGCCAGCCTTAGCTTGGCGAGCAATACTGCGTCGCTGGCGCCACCACAAAATAATACCACCCATCGCCGCAATCCACATCCATGAGGCGGCCAGTTCACTGTAGTAGCGACCAAAATCTCCCAATAGGAGATCTTTATGTAAGAAATCTAGGGTGGTACGTAATGGTAAAATACCGCTGGTGCCATAGGTGGCAAGATCGCCTTTGACCTCTAACGTTACAGGGTCGATAAAGACAGTATTAGCACGATAGCGCGTTAATGTTGGATCGCGAAATAAAACGCGCGTCGTGTCTCCTGGTTGCGGGGCAGGACGTACCGATTTAATTACAAGTGGTGATTTAAGACTGTTCTGCGCGGCCGCAATTTGCTTACTCAGTGGCTGTACTGGACCTTGAGAAGTGGTTGTCAGTTGATCATGGTAAACCCAGTGTTCAAGTTGTGGGGTCATCACGTAGATAGTACCCGTTAAGGCTGACATAAAAATGAAAGGACCAATAAATAAGCCGATATAGAAATGCAAACGCTTAATAAATGCGGCCAAGCTATTGGTCGAGTTATGAGCTGAGCGAGTCATAATAATAAAATTCTCATTAGTAAATAAACGGTATAACCATGCCAGGTTTAAAACCGTGGCTTAGTTGAAATAATTAGATTATACAAAAGGTAATGAGCGTATTACGGGTGGGGCGCGAGGAAGGTTATGGGATGTGCGATTATCGATAGGTGAGAGTTGCCCACCTTCGATAGGCGTAAGAATCAATTGACCCGCAACTGGCGGCATGATCAGCGCCAAGCTCGTCGAGCCATGTAAGGTTGCTAATAGGTCACAGTATTGGCACCAGCCGCCATGATGAGACATGGATGATGGTGACATTGCTGCCATCGTTACCGTTTTAGACGATGTCATGGTCGATGACATATCCATGAGCGGTTGGTGACGCGTCATGACAATAGACATCGAGATCACAGGGGCAATGTACAGCAGCAAAATGGCAAACAAAGCCAACTGACTGACAATATGCAAAAATTTAGGCTGTCTAAATCGTTGTTGCGACAAAGTGAACAATCCAATCCCCGAGAAGAAGCGGGAATATACCATAATCGTTAGCTTTTTTTACTTCAGTCGGGTCGATTCTGCCGTTTAATTTCAGTCGTTACCAGAGGTTTTGTGATTTTGTTGACATAAAACATAATGAACCCTTTTAGAATTAGCCGTTTGTGTACTCTGCTGACTCGGCCTCTGCGAGTGAGTTACGAGACGTTCGATGGGTATAATTTAGACGAATAAGGAATGACATTAGCATGTTAAAACCATTGCTCATATTCAGTGTGCCGTTTTTGATGGTGGGCTGTAGTACACCGTCGTCGGTGTCTGCCAACAAAACACCATTGCAACGCCAAGATTGGATATTAGTGTGTAATAATGAAAATACCTGTAGCGCCGCAGGATATACGAAGCCCGGCAGTGAGCATCCATCCGCAGTTAAGTTAACTCGCCGAGCTGGCGGGGACGCCGATTTTCAAGGTAAAGTTTTCTTTCAATCCGCCCAACACACTCACCAGAATAGGCAATCTTACCGTCTAACGGTCAATGGACAAGCGTTGGGGCGTATTGCCAACAGTGGTCATTTAACGCGCCCACAAGTGAATGCTTTAACTGATGCAATGCAGAGCAATTCACCGAGCATCATCGTCTCTGAAGGTAAAGAGAGTTGGCCGATATCAACGCAGGGCGCACGTGATGTATTTCGTCAAATGGATGATATTCAACAACGTAATGGCACGCCTAGCGCCGTGATCGATAAAGGTAATAACTCTACTGCAAGTGTCCCCGCAGCTCCTTTTGTGCCAGTAATTTATCCAGTCAATGTCATTGATGACAACGTAAAACCTGTGAAAAAAGGACAAGCTGCTTATCAACACTTCAGTCCTGTGATGAATAAGCTTATGCAGGCGCAATGTCCTGATATGGCGCCGAAAAAGCAAGGAAAACCGGTACCATTAGCGCATTTTAACGTCGCTAAATTAACGGAAAAGCGGACATTACTGACCGCTACATGCTACTCAGGTGCGTATAACCAAGGTCAGTTAGCGGTGGTGGTGAAAAATGATAAACCGTTTTTTAAGCCACAGATTGTCAGTAAAAAAGTGAATCATTACCAGCACGGTGTGTTGGCGTATACTCATAAAGGTCGCGGTATTGGCGATTGTATGACTCATGGTAAATGGGTGTTCGATGGATTTAAGTTTGCTAAAGTCACACAAAGTACCACAGGATTGTGCCGCGAAATTGCGAGCGGTATTGATGCAATGACGCAGTATCATGCGGTTGTTGCGTCACGCTAATCTGAGAGGGATAGAACGTGTTGAGGAGATATTATGATATGGAATAATTCTAGCATGATCGCTATGCTCGCCATGAGTAGTCTAGGGCTGACTGGCTGCGTCGAAGTGGGGTCTTCATCGGCACCGCTAGATTCTGACACGTCTATCCCTCATGCGGTGACTTATCACTGTGGCTCATTAGACGATGTATATGTGCAATATACCGATTCCGACGTTATAGCGTTATCAACGCAAACGGATACAACGGTGTTACAAGGTGCCGAGTCTGCATCTGGTGCGCGTTATATTGGCGAGTCTATTGAGTTTTGGGCTAAAGACAATTCGGCGCTCCTAACCATTGATAATACCTTGTATCATTGCGTACAAGCGCGATAAGGGATATGAGCATTGCGTCTTAAAAATGGGGAACAGAACGTTCCCCATTTTTTATTCTTTGCGTAACCTGTTCTATTTAACTTGTTGTTTTATCCCGTCTTTCCAATCAGACCAATGGTGCGATATTGCGTATGAGACAGCATGAGCAACGCGGTACGCATTGACGGTGGCCGGTTTATAGCCAGCTTTACTTTGCGTTAATGTCGTTAGTGGTGTGCTTTCTGGCGTTTCTTGATCAAAATTGGATGCCGTACGTAGGACTAATACCCGATCGAAGTCTAAGCGATTGGCTTGCGACGCGCGCTTCAATGCGGTAAGACTGGCATTATCTTCCATCTGTGTTGTACAAATTTTTGCTTTACCTTGCGTGAGTAAAGCTGCGTGTTTTTGCATGGCTTGCGCGATCTTAGACCCGGCCCAAAACGTATCACTGGAGAGCGTGTCACAGATAGACACTCGGGGCTTACTCGCAGCAATAGAGTTTGCTTTAAACGTCGAACGCTCCTTTTGCGCTTGTGGCGTATCGAATAGTTTCACTGATTTGCTGATTGTATACGCTTGGTTAACCAGAGCTTCGTTGAGATGATACACTTCTGTACCAGCATGCCATTGTGGCTTTTTGCCGGGAGCATCGCTACCTAATTCGAAGACACCATGCTGCCATGTTTTTGGGGTTTGGCGTGTGTCGATGCGGTGCAGTAACCCTCCATCAATCACATAACGAGCCCAATGAGCTGAACCTAGTGTCCCATATTTAGGCTCTACACCTCCGACACCCGCAATAATAAAATAAGTATGCGATAGGTCTAAGCGAGAATTGAATGCGACCGCAGTTAACGTGGTGGCTGCGTTCGCATAGCCCATTGCGGTTGTTACCATACATACATCATTATTGGTACAAGACATATTAGGATACTCGGGGTTGAGCCCAGGCAATGATATGGAGCGCGTAAACTTTTCCTCGTCAAGCCAAGGCTTAGCTTCGCCACCAAACATGGTGATGATCATGACTTTTGGCGTAATAATAGTGTGTTTATCGGTCGTATAAGCATTGGCTGAGCCAGCAACGGCAAGGGCGCTCAGCGCGGTGAGAAAAGAACGTGTTATCATGATATCCCTATAAAAGTAAAAAGCGCCAAGATACTAACAAAATTTTCTGAGGATCCCCAGAAGGTTATCTCAAGACGCGTATCAGGATAATGAAGGGCTAGTCCGCTCTATGCTCACGAACGGCTTGTTTGACTTGTGCAAAAGGATAGTCTGCCAACTGTGCAAAGCCAGCCATTTTATTGGCTTTCACTTTCGTTGTCATTGGGTTGGTTAAACCGCATAGAAAACGACTAATTGCAGCGTTTGTCAGCGTAATATCCTGCTGATGGCAAGCCTCAACAAACGGCGCGATCCACTGCGGAATGGCATCATGAGGCAGCGGGGCTAATTCAGCACTAGGCAGTTGTGCGACCGAGCCTGAACACACTGAGCAATGCCCACAATGCTGGGGAGCATGGTTATCAGAGAAATAGCGCGCCAGCTCTTGGCTCAGACAGTTATTACTCGCAAAAAAGTCTAGCATGACCTGAATTCGTTCAATTTCACTGCGCTCTTTTTGCAAAAAGAGTTGATGTAAACGTTCCACCACCTCTACTACTGGAGTCTCGGTATGTAATACCCGATAGACATCGGTAATTTGCTTACTTTCTAATTCGATCCAGCCTTGTTCATGAAAGTAGTCAATTGCTGCAATTACTCGGCGGCGATCGGCATGACATTGTTGCCATAAGCGCTCAAAATCTAATGTGTACCATATTTTGGCAGGAATAGAACATTGGAAGATGTCGGCAACAAATTGACGTCGCTCGCCGTTAAAACGCGCGATGATATTTTTGATTGAATCAATAAGTTTAAAGCGATAGGTCGCAAAATAGCTGTATTGAGCTTCTATCACTTGCTCAAGCTCTAGATAAACCAGTAACGTTTTTAGCGGCAGTAGGCGGATATGGCTATCGCGTGAAAGGCGATTCATCATTACTTCCCATTCCCCTTGCTCACTTTGATAGATTTGCTCAATAACGGTGGCAATCGAGGGTTTGTCGGGAGTATCTCCGTAGATGAAATTCTCTAACACATTCACATGTTCTGTATTGGCAAGTGTAATGCAATCTGACGGTTGCCCATCTCGCCCAGCTCGGCCAATTTCTTGTGAATAATTTTCTATCGATTTGGGTAAATCATAATGAATCACTCGGCGGATATCGGCTTTGTCTATGCCCATGCCAAAGGCGATTGTAGCGACAATGCACGGAATCTGACCTTGCATAAATTGAGATTGGATAAACTCGCGTTGGTCATTGGCTAACCCTGCATGATAGGCGATGGCATTGATCCCAGCTCGTTGCAAAGTACTGGCGACATCTTCAGCGGTTTTTTGTAATGTGACGTAGACAATTGTCGGTGAATGAGGCGCTTGTTGGAGTATATTTTCTAATTGAGCAGTTTTGTCTGCGTCTTGGCATGGCTGTACACAGAGCGTTAAATTGGGGCGATAGAAACCGGTAATCGTGATGGCATCACGGGGGATGGCGAATTTTTCACTCATGTCAGTGACGACTTGCTCCGTTGCGGTCGCCGTCAACAATAACACTTGAGGGATGTTTAACTCATGACGATAACGAGGCAGTTTTAAGTAGTCAGGACGAAAGTTATGACCCCATTCAGAAATACAGTGTGCTTCATCGACAACCAAGAGCGAAATCGGCACTTGAGATATAAACTGGCGAAAACGTTCGTTTTTTAGTCTCTCGACGGAAATCATCAAGATACGCAGCTCCCCTGAGCGCGCTTGTTGCATGACTTGCTGTACGCTGGCTCGGTCTTGGGTTGAGTCAATACTCGCCGCAGCAATCCCTTTGCTATGTAAAAACGCCAACTGATCTTGCATTAACGCCAGGAGTGGGGATATCACCAAAGTGAGATGCGGGAGATGTAAGGCCGGTAGTTGATAACAGAGTGATTTACCTGATCCGGTGGGAAATATCGCCGCAGCTGATTGACCGTCCGCGACACGTGAAATGACTTCTGATTGTCCATGCCGGAGTGTATCAAAGCCAAAATAGTGTTGTAGCGTGTCTTCAATGGGAGTCGTCATGTTGCTGTCCTCGGCTGGGGGATAAATACGAGCGGTGTTGGTACCCAAATAGCGTATAAAGTCCTTATCAATATAACTAATTTAATGCGACTTTAAGCTCTATGGTATCTCTGTGTGATGCGAACCACGCTTCGCCAGAGCGTCTCCCGCGACGTGGTATTCGCAGCACTATGTTATGAGGCGGTGTCTAAACGTATTGCTTTGACTACATAGATAAAGGCAAAGCAAGTGGTTAAGATGATGTGTTTTCGCCGGAAAGCAGTGGCTCTGCGTCGGTGAGAACATCTTTCCCGCCTAAGCTCTGATAAACCGTCGCTAAATTGACTAATTGGTTATAGCGATTTTCTAGTAATGCGGCTTTGGCATTACGGGCATTTTCTTGTGCATCTAACAAGTCAGTAATGCTGATTGCTCCGTTTTCATATTGACTAAGATAAATGGATTCGGCTTCTGAGGCATTATTGAACTGTTGTTGCAGCTTATCTTGTTGGATACGCAAATTAATCCGTGCGGATAGGGCATTATTCACATCTTCGAACGCGGAATAGAGCGTTTGGCGATAATTGACAACTGCGGTTTGATAATTCACATCTGATATATCACGGGTCAACTGCATTTGATTCCAATTTAAAAATGGCAGAGTGAGGTTGGCCCCCAGCGTACCAATAGGGTTAGACAGCAAGTTACTCAATTGCTCAGATGTCCCACCAATAGCACCGGTTAAACTCAGTTGTGGGAAAAATGCACCATCGGTAGCATCTTTTGAGGCTAAAGCGGATTTTAATTGATACAAAGCGGATTTAACATCAGGGCGACGTTTGAGTAGTTGCGCTGGAATACCGGCATGGATCTTCGGTAATTCGCCGGTTGGTAACGGTTTGAGTGGTAATGACATCGCTTTAGGCGCTTGATTAAATAAGACTGCCAACGCATTGCGAGCTTCTAAAAACTGCTGCACAAAACTGCTGTGAGTCGCTTCTAAACCCGCTAAATTGCGTTTTGCTTCAAGCACATTTAATCGTGACACCGCACCATGAGAATATTGGCTGTTTGCCAGCTTCAAAGTGGACTTTGCTGACGCGATATTTTCTTTGCTCAGCTCTAAGCGCTGGTGGAGATAATTAACTTGCCAATAAAGTTGGGCAGTTGTTGATACTAAGCTTTGTGCGGTCGCTTCTAAATCTTCTTGGCTAGCCATCGCGGCCCATGAGCTGGCATCACTTTGCCGAGACAGCTTGCTCCATAAGTCGATTTCATAATTTAAGCTAAGATTGGTTGAATAGCTTGCTGTACTGCTATTGCCGTTGTCGAGTGCTTTAGAGCGTTGAGCGGACGTTGTAGAATTAACATCTGGATAAAGTGCTCTTTCATCAATGCCTGCATTCAAACGGGCTTTTTTGAGCGTGAGTGCAGCAAGAATTAAATCGTTATTGGTGTTGAGTGTACGCTTAATTAATTGATTCAGCTTAGGATCGTGTAATTGAGTCCACCACTGGCTGGTAATGGCCCGTTTACTATCGATTGCTTTATTATGTTGCCACTGGGCTGGGACATCCGTTTGTGGAGCCTTAAACTCTGAACGGTTGACACATCCCACCATAAATGAAACGCACATTGCCACCGTGGTCATATGAATTATCGGTTTTATCATGACAAACTACTCTCTAGATAAGGCATCAATTGGGTTGAGTTTCGCAGCATTACGCGCTGGCAAAAAGCCAAACACGATCCCGATGAGGGTAGAGCATACAAACGCATAGACAATGGAAGCGGTTGAGTAAACCATTTGGATATTGCCTTTGACCACAGCGTCAAATACCGCCCCAATTCCAAAGGCTAAGCCAATACCAATCGCACCACCACACAGGCACACGAGAATGGCCTCGATAAGAAATTGGCGTAAGATATCGGCTTGTCGGGCGCCCACGGCCATGCGCACACCAATTTCTTTGGTTCGCTCTGTGACAGATACCAGCATAATGTTCATTACACCGATCCCGCCGACAATGAGCGAGATAATAGCAATCGCAGAGATTAAAATAGCCATTGTTTGCGTCGATTTCTCAACATTCTTACGCACGGTATCAAAGTTAAACGTAAAGAAGTCTTTCACGCCATGACGCATCTTCATGAGTGAGTTAATCGCTTGCTCGCCAGACTTCATTGGCGTGCCATCTTTAATGCGGATAATGATGGTGCTTAAATAATAACTGCCTAAAAATCGCGTATTAACCGTAGTATAAGGAACCCAAATTTCGAGCTGTTCACTATTGCCAAATGGACTACTGGTTGGCTCCGTAACGCCAATGATTCGCACTGGAATATTATTGATGATCAGCACTTTGCCAACCGCATTGGTGTCAGGAAAGATCTCTTTTCTCGTGTTGTCGTTAATGACGGCTTCTAATGCAATGGCGCGGGTACTTTGTGCATTGAATAACTGCCCACTGGCTAAGCTGAAGCCTTTCACACGGAAAAAATCTTGATTAACGCCAGTGAGGCGGGCGGTTTTATTTTTATCCAAATAACGCACGACTGCAGATGTAGAGATTTGCGGAGTGGCACTATCGACATAAGGCGCCGCTTTTAACGCTTCGACATCACTGTAATTAAGTGTTCGTATGCGGCCTGATTTTCGATCGCCAAATCCCTTCCCTGGATAGATGCTAATCGTATTCGTCCCCATGGATTTGAAGTTAGCTAAAATCGCTTCTTGTGAGCCTCGCCCCAATGCCACTACCGATACGACAGAGGCAATACCAATAATAATGCCGAGCATGGTCAGAAACGTGCGTAACTTATGGTTGGACATGGCAATGAGAGCCATTTTGAATGACTCAATTAATGCATCGACAAACTGACCCGCGAAACGAAAGCTCCGTGTTGAGGGCGGGGCATCGTCAGGCGGTTGTGTGGTCGAGATGACAGGATCTGATGCTATGGTTGGAGAAGATGATTTTTCAGTGACGGTGTCACTTATTATTTCTCCATCTTTAATTTCTATAATTCGGTCGGCAAACTCGGCGACTGCCATATCGTGAGTGACCAAGACGATTGTGTGACCTTGCTGATGCAACTCGCGCAACAATTGCATCATCTCTTGTCCGCTTTTACTATCAAGCGCGCCGGTCGGCTCATCGGCAAGAATAACATCACCACCATTCATCAACGCGCGTGCGACAGAAACGCGTTGCTGCTGCCCACCACTGAGCTGATTCGGTTTGTGATCCAGTCTATCGTGCAGGCCGAGCCGAGAAAGCAAAGCCGCCGCACGCTCTTCGCGGGCTTTCCGTTCTATGCCGGCATACACGGCGGGCATCTCAACGTTACCAAGGGCGTTCAAATCTCCTAACAAGTGATAGCGTTGGAAAATAAACCCGAAATACTCACGTCTTAATCTAGCTAGTTCATCCGATTCCATATGTGAAGTATCTTGTCCATTGACCAGATACTGACCTTTGGTCGGCTGATCAAGACAGCCTAGCGTATTCATTAACGTTGATTTACCGGAACCCGAGGAGCCAACAATGGCGACCATTTCGCCCCGATTAATCGTTAAATTGATGTCATTGAGTACCGTTAATGATTCGTCGCCGGCGCTAAAAGAGCGAGAGACATGACGAACTTCAAGTAAAGGTGTTGACATTAAAACGGCCCTCGTCCGATTTTATCGGCAAAGTTGTCACCGCCTGGCATACCAACAATCACTTCGTCTCCTTGTTTTAGTCCAGATTCTATCTCTGTATTCACTTTGTTATTTACGCCGATAGTCACATCACGATAGACCATCTTTCCTTGCTCTAAAACGGGCACTGTATAATGATTTTTCCCTGTGTCGTCAGTGGTAGAGCTAACAGCTTGAGAGGGCACCATCAATACGTTGTTGGCGTCTTGTAGAACAATAGAGACTTGAGCTGTCATACCAATTCGCAAAATGTGATTTGGGTTGGCAATATCGAATAATCCATAATAGTAAATCGCATCACTATCACCTGCGGATAAATTACTGTCATCGCCAGTCATGATAGTCGGCCCCGGTTCTATCGCACGCAGCTTGGCTACGTATTGATGTTCGGGATCGCCCATAATGGTGAAATGCACCGGCATGCCAGGTTTTACATGAATGATATCTGCTTCGGAAATCTCAACCTTGACGGTCATTTTGTTTAAGTTAGCCAACTCAATAATGGTGGGAGTGGTTTGATTGGCATTGACGGTTTGACCTTCGGATACCGCTTTATAAACAACGGTGCCGTCCATAGGAGCTGAAATAGTGGTGTATCCTAAGTCGACTTTGGCGGTATCAAGTGAAATGGTCGCCTGCTGAATTTTTGCATCCAGTTGCTCGGCCTCTGCTTTAAAAATGGCAAGATTAGCTTCAGCACTTTCATAATCGGCCTTCGAGCTGGCTTGATCTTTGAGCATGGCTTGTTGACGTTGGTATTCTGCTTGCGCCTGGCGGATTTGTGCTTGTTTGGCGCGTAGTTGAGCTTGCAGACTATTGAGTGATGCCTGTGCTTCTTTTAGAGTATTTTGTTGCGTCATGCTATCGATTTGTGCGACGAGCTGACCTTGTTTGATATCGTCACCCAAATTGACCGCTAATCGATTAATTTGTCCTGATGCCTGCGCGCCGACTTCCACCATGGTTGATGCATGCAACATACCTGTCGCCAATACGGTTTTTTCAATGTTACCCCGGGTGACCGGCTGAGTCGTATATTGCGGTTTTTCTGGTTCTGGAGCCATTAAGATATAAGCACCACCTGCAATAATTAATAAAATTAACGGGATAAAAACGATTTTACGTTTTAAAAAAGTAGGCATAGATTGTGAGTGCTCATGGTGGGTGAATGAAACGTATTAGATATTTATAAAACGAATTGAGCAGAGATGCAAAGATAAAAAGGCTGAAATATTAATGGATTACAGTCTTATCTATAAACCGGGGGCAAACGTTTGTTTTCGCCCCCGGTTATAAATATATGATTATTAGCTAATTAAGCCTTAACAGAAGACTTTTACCGCTAAGCCGCCTTGAGAGGTTTCGCGGTATTTTGCATTCATGTCTTTGCCTGTTTCAAACATGGTTTCAATCACTTTATCTAACGATACACGGGGCGCTGATGAGCGGCGCATGGCCATACGGGTTGAGTTAATGGCTTTGACGGCTGCGATACCATTACGCTCGATACAGGGAACTTGCACTTGTCCCGCGACGGGATCGCAAGTTAGCCCAAGATTATGCTCCATGCCAATTTCTGCAGCGATGCAGACTTGCTCTGGACTGCCTCCCAGTAATTCGGCTAAGCCAGCTGCAGCCATTGAGCAGGCAACGCCCACTTCACCTTGGCAGCCAACTTCAGCTCCTGATATCGAGGCATTTTGTTTATATAAACCGCCAATGGCACCAGCCGTCGCAAAATAACGTAAATAATCTTTCTCGGTTACCGTTTGAATGAATTTGTCGTAATACGCTAATACCGCGGGAATAATACCACACGCACCGTTGGTGGGCGCTGTGACGACACGTCCGCCAGCGGCATTTTCTTCGTTGACGGCAAAAGCATACATATTGACCCAATCAATCACGGCCATTGGATCATTGGTCAGTTTTTCTGACGTTAATAGCTGTTGATGAAGCGCGGAGGCGCGGCGCGGTACACGTAAGGGGCCGGGTAAGAGTCCTTCGGAATCAATACCGCGGTTCATACAGCTTTGCATGACACGCCATACATTCGCAAAATACGCTTTGACGTCATCTTGGCTATGAATCGCGTGCTCGTTTTTCATGACAAGCGCACTGATAGAGAGCCCGTGTTCATGGCATAAGTTGAGCAGCGTTTCGGCATTGGAGAAAGGATACGGTAAGACGACATCGGTTTCGAGTGATTGGCCAAAATGCTCTTCATCGACAATGAATCCACCACCAATACTGTAGTAGGTTTTACTTAATATAACGTCGCCGTCTTTCCATGCGTGAATCTGCATGCCATTTTCGTGCAGCGATAAATTACTTTTATGGAAATTCATACCGCCATCACGAGGGAAGGTGACGTGATGTTGGTAGGCATCTATCGGCAATTGCTCCGATTGCTCAACGTGTGCGATAAATGTCGGGATGTTGTCGATATCGACAGTTTCTGGTGATTGTCCAGAAAGACCCATGATGATCGCAATATCCGTGTGGTGACCTTTCCCTGTCAGTGATAGTGATCCATAGACATCCACCGTAATCGTATCGACTTGGTGGAGTGTTCCTGCTTGTTGCAGATCATCAATAAATTGTTTACCGGCTTTCATCGGCCCCACAGTGTGAGAACTGGATGGGCCAATCCCAACTTTAAAGATATCAAAGACACTAATCATGCATTTACCTCGAAAAACAGCTCCTGATAGCATGGAAGAGAAGCTGAATATGACCGCTCGGGAAGAGAGTTCATCCCGATAACAAGTTGATAACGTTTGAGCGGCGTAGACTACCTAACTCATGAGGGAAACACCACTAATAACGAACAGAATTGATGATTAAAATCGCCACCTGCATGCTATGTGCACAGTTAGGTGTTCATTGACGATTTATAATGAAATTATGATGGGTGAGGTAGGGCTAACTGGCGTTGTAAGGCATGAATGATTTGGGCTGTTACGCCCCAAATAAGATGATGGTCATGGGTCATCCCATGCACTTTATGTGCTTGATTACCTGAAATGAAGGTATAAGAAAATAGCTGCATGGGATTAAAAATCTTGTGCGCTGGCACTTCAAATACTTCAGCGACTTCGTTCGGGTCAATAGAGGGCATGTAATCGTCGGGAATGAAGGCAATAAACGGCGTGACCTGAAAATGACTGATGGTTGCGAGTGGAGGTAATTGGCCAACGACAGTCATATTCTGAGCTGGCACTCCAATTTCTTCTGTGGTCTCGCGTAGCGCGGTTTCGAGCAATGAGCGATCGCTGGGCTCGTAGCGGCCTCCCGGGAAACTCACTTGTCCGGGATGATGGCGTAAATGCGCGGCTCGCCGAGTAAAGATGACGTGCAGACCTGTATCTCGCTCGACTAATCCGATCAGCACACCTGCATGGCGAAGGGCTACGTCATCACGCCCAGACGGGATGAGCGACGGTTTTCTTGGTGTCGGGTATGCCGCCGGCGGTGTAAGCACGAAATGATTTAAAAAGTCGTTCTTCGATAAGGGGGACACGGCATATTCCTTTTAGTCATTGAATCATTAATCGTAATGCGCTTTATCTAACAATGGCAATATACGAGACAGTTTATCTAATGTTTCTTGATATTCATCATCCACTTGACTATCCGCAACTAAGCCACCACCAGCCCAAACATACAACTGATTTTGACAGGCAATTAGAGTACGAATCGTAATGCTGGTATCCATTCGTCCGTGCCGACTAATATAACCAATTGAACCACAATAGAGGCTACGGCGGTGGGGTTCGAGCTTCTCGATGATTTGCATGGCACGAATTTTTGGAGCGCCCGTAATTGAGCCACCCGGGAAGCATGCTCTAAGTAGTTGCGCCATCGTGTAGTTATCGTTTAATTCGGCGGTAATCGTGGAAACCAAGTGATGCACTGCGGGAAAGGATTCGACTGCAAATAAATGCGGCACACGCACAGTGCCAGGTTTGGCGACTTTTCCCACATCATTGCGAAGTAAATCAACAATCATTAGATTTTCGGCCTGATCTTTCTCAGCGTTTGCCAGCTCAAGCGCTAGGGCTCGGTCTTGTGCGGGATCGGCACTACGCGGACGCGTTCCTTTGATAGGTTTGGTATCAATAGTTCCGTGGTTCGCACGCAGGAAACGCTCTGGCGATAGGCTAATAATGGCACCTTGCTCTAAGCGAATAAACGCCGAAAACGGTGCACTATTCTCGCTTTCTAACTGTGTATAAATATGCCATTCGTCGCCTTGATAAGGTGCGTTGAAACGTTGTGTGAGGTTGATTTGGTAGCAATCGCCACTCAGTAAATGCTCCTGCACGGCTGCAAATTTCTCGGCATATTGGTGTTTGGTCATGTTCGATTGCCAACCACCCAATGATAAAGGTGTGGCGGGCTGGGGAGTTTGTGCTTGCAACCAAGCCCATGCGGCTTCGATGTGCGCTCCCACGACTTGCGCGGTTTTTTTATGATGGTCAACCACCACCGCCCACTCATACAAGCCGATTGCCATATCTGGCATATCGATATCATGTGCCGCCGTGGCGGGTAAGTCTTCAATGCGTCGCCCTAGATCATACGCCCAATAACCGAGCGCACCACCGACAAAGGGGACATCTATCTCACACTCTAGATCGGGTAAATAGTGCTCTTGATATTGTGAAGTGAGAACAAAGGGGTCTTCGTCACTGGTTTCAGACGTATGTGGCGTGACGACGGTGGTTTGACCTGCAAATGTCGTTAATGTGACGAGAGGCTGAGCCACGAGGACATCAAATCGGCTATCTTGATGGTTCTCGGATGATGATCGTAACAACATCGCCCACGGAAGATGTTGTATTGGTTGGAATAATTGCTCAGCAAGCTTAGGAGCATAAGCGAGTTCTTTGGTATCAATATGAGTGTTTTTTGAGTGATTCATGGGCTTTATTTGATATATGACCGGTAAAACAATGGATTACATAGCGTATTTAGATATCCAAGAGTATCATAAAATAATAAAAATTGAGGATGGTTAATCATTATCAATGAGTGTGAATGTGGGCTCGCAAAACCGCACTCGTTCAACCATCCTTACTGGACGCATACGATAATAATGAGGCATGCAATGACGGTAATAAGCAAGCAAGATGTCATCAGCAGTGTAGCTGATGCCCTTCAATACATTTCCTACTACCATCCTGTGGACTTCGTAAAAGCATTGGAAAGTGCGCACGAACGTGAGGAAAACCCAGCGGCGAAAGACGCCATCGCACAAATTTTGATTAACTCACGTATGTCGGCTGAAGGGCATCGCCCTGTGTGCCAAGACACTGGTATCGTGACGTGTTTTGTCGATATTGGCATGCAAGTGCAGTGGGATGACACCGACATGACAGTACAAGAAATGGTGGATGAAGGAGTTCGTCAAGCTTATTGCAATCCACATAACCCATTGCGAAAGTCCATTTTAAAAGATCCCGCAGGCGCGCGAATTAATACGCAAGATAATGCGCCTGCCGTCGTGCACATTAATATGGTCAAAGGGGATAAAGTGGATGTGCGTATCGCGGCGAAAGGCGGCGGCAGTGAAAACAAAAGTAAGATGGTGATGCTCAACCCATCGGATGATATTGCCGCGTGGGTAGAAAAAACGCTCCCAACGATGGGTGCCGGTTGGTGCCCTCCAGGAATGCTGGGTATCGGTATTGGTGGTACAGCGGAAAAAGCGGCGGTGCTGGCCAAAGAATCATTAATGGAACATATTGATATTCAAGATTTAATTGAACGTGGTCCACAAAATGCTGAAGAAGAACTGCGCTTAGATATTTTTAACCGGGTAAATGATCTGGGAATTGGTGCTCAGGGGTTAGGTGGATTAACGACCGTCGTTGATGTGAAAATTAAAAGCGCACCGACCCACGCAGCGTCAAAACCAGTCTGTATGATCCCTAACTGTGCGGCCACTCGTCATATTCATTTTACGTTAGATGGCACAGGTCCTGCGCAATTAGAACCCCCAAAATTGGAAGATTGGCCAAAAATCGCACGTGAAATAAATAGTAATACACGCCGTGTGAACTTGGACACCATTACCAAAGAAGAAGTACAAACCTGGCGTAGCGGAGAAACCGTTTTATTATCCGGTAAAATACTGACTGGACGCGATGCGGCGCATAAACGCATTCAAGCGATGCGTGATAAAGGTGAGCCGTTACCCGAGGGCGTCGATCTTAAAAATAAATTCATCTACTACGTTGGTCCTGTCGATGCAGTTGGTGATGAGGTGGTCGGCCCAGCAGGTCCGACAACGGCAACGCGGATGGATAAGTTTACCGACATGATGCTTGAGGATATTGGTGTAATGGGCATGATCGGCAAATCGGAACGTGGTGATGAAACGGTTGCGTCGATTAAAGCCAATAAAGCCGTGTATCTCATGGCAGTCGGCGGTGCGGCGTATCTCGTTGCCAAGGCTATTAAAAAAGCGCGCGTGGTGGCGTTTGAAGATCTTGGAATGGAAGCCATCTATGAATTTGAAGTGGAAGATATGCCTGTTACGGTTGCGGTAGATTCGACAGGGGCGAATGTTCATCGTTCAGGCCCTGATACGTGGCGGGTTAAAATCCAAGAAGCCAAGCAAAAAGCGTAAGCATTAGATAGAAAAGAATATAAGCGCGGCTGAAGTCGCGCTTTTTTGTTTGTATAGTATTGATTTAACGCTTATCTTTGAGAGATGAATGGCTTTGTTTTTATATTTTTACTAATAGGAGCGGTGTTATGTCGCGTTTCATTCGGGTTCTACAATGGGCGGTATTGATTATTTTTGGCGCTCTCTTAGCGTATGATTTTTTATTTGTTGGGCTTAATATTTTCCAAAATAAATATGTGATTGTCAGTACTTTACTTGTTTTAATGTTGGAATTGGCGTTGTGGGTCATTTATAAGCTAACGGAAGACGATTAACACAGGCATTCATGTTAAATGCTCGTCAAATTCCGCTAACGTAGCGGTGTTTCCATTGTTTAATGGCACAATCACCACCATTACTTATTTATATTGTATTGATAAGGTTAGCGACCTTTCCTCGGCCCTCAGGAGTCAAAAAGATGTCACTTCGCAAAGAAATGGCCCAATTTGTTCATAGAAGTACCGATTCCCATGTTCGTTTGGCGGTAACAGGATTATCACGAGCAGGTAAAACCGCGTTTATTACTTCGTTAGTCAATCAATTAATCCACAGTGGTTCACACGATAATCTACCGCTATTTTCCGCCGCACGCGATCACCGGTTAATTGGAGCACGACGTGTGCCGCAAACGAATTTAATGGTGCCGCGTTTTGCTTATGATGAGGCGGAATCGGCTCTATATTCCCAGCCGCCAATGTGGCCTGAGCCAACCAAAGATGTCAGTGAAATCCGTTTAGCCATTCGTTATCGCCCTAAGAAACGCACCAAGCGCCTATTGAACTCGCAAGCGACGTTATATCTCGATATCATTGATTATCCGGGGGAGTGGTTATTGGATTTGCCGTTACTTGAACTGGATTATTTGACGTGGAGTCAGCAACAAATGCAGGCTCTGCATGGTCAGCGTAAAGAGTTAGCGGGGCCCTGGTTAGCAAAATTAGCGAATTTGGATTTACACGCCCAAGCAGATGAGCAAGTCATGGCGGATATCGCTGAGGTGTACACGGATTATTTACATGCATGTAAAGACGCGGGCTTACATTGGGTGCAACCGGGACGTTTTGTGCTTCCGGGTGAATTGGCCGGAGCCCCTGTCTTGCAATTTTTCCCCGTCAATCAAGACGTGTCTTCGCAAGAAGCGCCAGCAGGGAGCTATTTAGCATTGCTCCAAGCACGTTACCATGAATATCAAAACAAAGTGGTTAAACGTTTTTATAAGCAATATTTTTCTACGTTTGATCGTCAGGTTGTATTGGTGGATTGCTTATCTCCCTTAAATGCGGGATTTGAATCGTTTATGGATATGCGCAGTGCTTTAGAGCAGTTAATGCACAGTTTTCGCTATGGCCGTGCTGGTTTATTAAACCGTTTATTTGCTCCCAAAATTGATAAAGTGGTATTTGCTGCGACAAAAACGGATCATATTACTCCCGATCAGCATGTTAATTTAGTCAGCTTACTCCAGCAAATGGTGCACCCAGCGTGGCAACATGCCGCGTTTGAAAATATCGATATGAACTGCATCAGTATGGCGTCAGTCCGTGCAACGCAAGCGGGTTATATTCCGTTTAAAGATTCTCAGCATGCTGCGATTCAAGGTTCTCTGCTGTCTGGTGGTGAGCAAACCTTGTATCCAGGCGATGTACCAGCAAAACTGCCTGATCCAGATTACTTTACCAAGCACCGCTTCGATTTCAGTGAATTTAGACCATTAAAAGCAGAACGAGATGCGCCGCTCGCGCACATCCGTTTAGATAAAGCCCTTGATATTCTATTGGGAGATAAATTGCGATGAGTGATTACAAACAAAAAACACTCTTTGATAGTGACTTATATCCAAAAGAAGATATTGAACTCAATAGTAAACAAGCATTTACACAAGCAGAAATGTTTATTCCGGCAGAGAATACTGACGATGACACCGAGATTGAGTCGACGTTAGATACCGTCGTTCGACCACGTACGGGGCGACTATGGAAAATGAGCACAGTTTTGCTCGTATTTGGCGCTTTAGTGACGTGGCAAACGGCCGATTCTGTCTGGACAGCAATTAAGACTGGGGATTGGCTGAGTGTTGGCTGGAGTGGCTTCATTGCCGGACTCGCGGCGGTCGGGGTTGGAGCAATATGTAAAGAGCTGTGGCATTTACGTAAACTCAAGCGGCATTTTTCTGTACAAGAGCATGCTGAAGAATTAATTCAAAACAATCGTGTAGGTCAAGGTGAAGCGTTTTGTGGTCAATTGGCGGAATATGGTGGAATTACGGCGGGTAACCTTGGTTATCAGCGCTGGAAAAATAGCATTAATACCAGCCATAGTGATGCAGAAATCATTGATTTATATGATGCCTTAGTGATCGCACAGCAAGACAAGCAGGCGCTGGATATTGTGACGCGTTACGCCACCGAAGCAGCGGCGCTGGTGGCTGTGAGCCCACTTGCGATGGCTGATATGCTCTTAGTGGGGTGGCGTAGCTTTAAAATGATTGAAAAACTTGCGGATCTGTATGGCATCGAGCTTGGTTATTGGTCACGTTTAAAGCTATTTAAAGCGGTGTTAGTAAACATGGCCACCGCGGGGGCGAGTGAAATGGTTGTGGATGCGAGCGTTGATCTACTTTCGATGGATTTAGCTGGAAAAGTGTCGACCAGAGCAGGACAAGGCATTGGTGTGGGTATTTTGACTGCTCGTTTAGGCATCAAAGCCATGGCCTTACTCCGCCCGTTACCTTGGGTTGAACAACGCCGAGTCAAACTATCACAAGTGCGCAAGCATATTTTGGCTAAAGTGGCGGCAGTAGCGGTTAAATAACCAAGATAAGCCGAACATTCAATACGATAAGAACAGAGATGACTTGACGCACTGAGTTGCTTGATAGACACTACTGTCAACTTTTCGTGACACTTGATAGGAAAGAGCATCGTGCGTCTTGAAGTCTTATGTGAAGACAGACTCGGTCTAACCCGTGAACTGCTGGATATTCTCGCCTCGAGAAATATTGATCTGCGTGGTATTGAAATTGATATCAGCGGTATTATTTATTTAAATTGCCCGGATAGTGATTTTGCCACATTCAGTGAATTGATGACGGAGATCCGTCGTATCACTGGCGTTAAAGATGTGCGTAAAATTCAATTCATGCCAATGGAACGTCACAATACTGAGCTCATTTCATTGCTCGATAATCTGCCTGATTGTGTGTTGTCGATTAACCTGAAAGGTGAAGTCGATATGGCCAACTTAAGTGCTATTTCTATCTTGAATAAACCGGCAAATGAAGTGATCAATCAGCCGATTGCTCAGCTAGTTCCAACGTTTAACTTTCCGCGCTGGATTGAAGGCAGTAAGTCGCGCTTGCGCGATCACCTTGTATTAGAGGGCCTTGATTACCAACTGGAAGTCATGCCTGTTTATATTACGGGTGAATCGAAAGAATCAACACTGGCTGGCGCCATGATGATGTTACGCCCGCTTAAAGAGTCGTCGCCATTTGATGATACACAGCCTTTAGAATCGTTATTAGGTTTTGAGCATTTTGTGGGGGTATCCCATCGTCATAAAACACTGCTAAATCAAGCCAAGAAATTGGCGGGATTAGATCAACCGTTATTGATTGAAGGTGAGACGGGGACGGGCAAAGAGATGCTTGCTCGAGCCTGTCATCAGCGTTCGCAGCGTAGTGAACAGCCATTTTTGGTGGTTAACTGCGCGTCTATGCCCGACGATGTGGCAGAAACTGAGTTGTTTGGCCGCATCCCAGGCAAGACTGAGCCCGGCAATAAAGGTATTTTCGAGCTGGCGAATGGTGGTACTGTCTTCCTTGATGAAATCGGTGAAATGAGCCCACACCTGCAGATTAAATTGTTACGCTTTTTGCAAGACGGTACGTTCCGTCGGGTCGGCGAAGAACAAGAAATTCATTTAGATGTACGTGTTATTGCTTCAACAAGGCATCAACTTCTGGCGTTGTCTGACGCAGGCAGTTTTCGTGAAGATTTATATTATCGACTGAATGTTTTAACGTTACGAATTCCACCATTACGCGATAGACCTAGTGATATTGCGCCGTTACTTGAATTATTCATGAGTAAGCACTGCCTTAATCTTGGAATCATAAGACCAGAAATTGATGACACGTTATTGGATCACTTAACGCAATATCATTGGCCTGGTAATATGCGCCAGTTAGACAACATGGTATTACGAGCTTTAACGGAAGTCCAAGATGATCCCTTGTCCATAGAGCACTTTCATTTACCTCATAATGAAACGAGTGGTAGTATGAGCGGGCCATTAGTTTTAGATGGCTCATTAGATGATATAATGAAAATCTATGAGCATCAGGTGCTGGATCGCCTTTATCAGTCATTTCCTTCCAGTCGTAAGTTGGCTAAACGCCTTGATGTATCACATACGTCTATTGCGAATAAGTTACGTGAATATGGCATTAAAAAGCGCTAAGTTATAAAGGTATTCCCTTGTATTACGTTAATAAAATAGCGGATGATTTTGTATTACGCACCGCCACAGTGGATGATGCGGTATTAATTAGCCAATACTTTTCTGATAACCGAGAGTACCTAAAACCTTGGGAGCCAGAAAGAAGCGAGGCTTTTTACGCCCCGTTTTCGTGGCGTGAGCGATTGGTCAAGCTACATGAACTGCATCGTTTAGGTATGGCGTATTACTTATTAATCATTGATAAAGTCACGGGTCATATGCTGGGGACAATTTCTTTTAGTAATTTGGCGAAATTCCCTTTGTATTCTTGCTCGGTGGGATATTCGTTAGCTCAACAAGCTCAAGGGCAAGGCATCATGAGTCGCGCGCTGACGATGGCATGTGATTATATGTTTGATGAATGTAACGTGCATCGCATTAATGCCGCTTATATGCCACATAATCAGCGCAGCGCCGCCGTATTAAAGCGAATTGGATTTGCTGAAGAGGGCTTTGCGCCTCAGTATTTATTAATCGATGGTCAATGGCGAGACCATTGTTTAGTCGCCTTACTCAACCCGCATTGGCACGCTGAGTAAGACTGAATATATCCCCATTTTTATGAGTCGTTATTGTTACTGTGCAGCAGTACACATCAATCTATAAAGGACGCTTCATGTCATTTTTACCTTTGGACGAATACCAAAGAAAGTGGATTTTTACTCATCAATCCATGCCAGTTCCAGAAGAGGATTTGGCGTACATTAAACCAATGACCGCGCAGCGAGCTGCGCAGTTTTGGAAAGATAATATTAGTGCGCAGAGTCCAGACTCAGAGCGCCTTAGCTCGCAAGATTGGCCAAGCCGTAAAGGCACATGGGCCAAGACCATTAACTGGATGCCAGAGTGGGAGAGCGATGAAGAAGCACTACCAGCAGAAATATTAGAGCATCTGGATTGGCAGGACGATGTCACCGTGTATTTTTGTTATGAAAAATACAACATTATCGAAACTAAGTGGTCGATTTTTAAGCGCCACTGGAAGAACTTTCTGTTCTATGATGATGGTCCAATCTTGCTTGGACGCCGACGTAAGCAAGCGTTGTGGTTTCATACTAATGGCACGGTAAGTTTAGGTCAGCACAGTCAGTAATCTGTACTGAACAGAAACAAAAATGCCAACGCAGTGGCGTTGGCATTTTTTGTTACTAAACTTAGTGAATGCTTCATTAAGCTTTATTGTAAACATCGTGATCGAGTTCTTTTTCGCTTTTCGCGATCAATACTGCAACCATCATATCACCACACACATTAATTGTGGTACGCGCCATATCTAAAATACGATCAATACCAGCGACAATAGCAAGCCCTTCGATAGGTAAACCAACCGTACTCAATACCAATGACAGCATGATAAGACCCGCACCAGGAACGCCGGCCGTGCCAATGGATGCTAGGGTAGCGGTTAAAATAATCGTTGCATAATCTGCCATACTTAAATCGATACCAAAAGCTTGAGCGATAAAGAGGGCACATACACCTTGATAGAGGGCCGTGCCATCCATATTAATTGTGGCACCCAGTGGCAATACAAAACCAGAGACACCTTCAGACACGCCCATTTCTTCTCGGCTTGCTTTTATCGTGGCAGGTAACGTCCCTGAACTACTTGATGTGGTAAACGATACCGCGGCAGGATTTCTGATCGCTTTTAGGTAACGCATTGGATTTAAGCGCCCAACAAACGTGAGCATCCCTGAGTAGAATATTAAGACATGAAGTAATGCACCAATGTACACAGCACCGATGACTTTAATTAATGGCCACAATACATCCATACCGTACTTGCCTGATACCCATGCCATCAAACCAAAGATACCGTAAGGAGCAAGCTTCATCACAATTTCTGTGAGCTTGTACATGGCTTCTGCCAAACTATTGAATAATTTAACCGCAGGCGCTGATTTTTCTTCTCCAATTAACACTAAAGAAATACCGAGACCTAATGCAAAAACAATAATTTGTAATATGTTGCCCGCCGCGAGGGCATTAATAGGGTTTTTAGGTACCATATTTAATAAGGTATGAATTAACGTTGGGGCATCTTTCGCTGCTTGTGCTGATTTCGCCGGATCGACAGCCATATTTAACCCCGCACCCGGCTGAATGATAGCCGACAAGCCAAGACCAATCGCAATCGCGATGGCCGTCGTTACCATATATAAGACAATGGCTTTACCTCCAATACGGCCCATTTTTCGCGTATCTTTCATAGATGTAATACCCACGATAAGCGAACAGAAAACGAGCGGCACAATCAGCATCTTGATGGCATTAATAAACAGAGAGCCAATTGGTTTAAAAATAGCGGCATCAGGTCCCATAAGCGCCCCTACGATGATCCCTAAGACCATACCGATGCCAATTTTTTTCCAAAGAACCATTCGTGACCATAGGCCTAATGGAGTGTGTAAATTCATAGTCAACATTCCAGTTTGATTAAAACAGTAACTTACACTAAAAAATTTTGGTTTTGCAGATTAAAATTCAAAATATTGATGAATGGATCACTATGTGTCGCTTTAACATACAAGCTCTTGGCGTCGATGGATTGATATGATGCCATCGCGGTAGGTTCAGTGCGTGGCCAGTCACAGTGTGAGCAACACGTAATGCTAATCTGAATTTATGAGTTAGTCGCGGATTAACGACCTTAACCCTCTAATATTGTGAAAATTTTCTTAGTAACCTAACGATTTAGCGCAAGAAAACGTAAGCGTAACGATAAATGATGTCGCGACGCTATGCAAAATAGCCAAGACTCCCCATAAAATTGTATACAAAACACGCTATTGTCATGATTTTGTCAATAAATTGTTTAAAGTGTAAACTTTAGCCCGTATAATTTATCGTCCAATATGATGGTTGAGTTCGTTAGCCTATGAAAACACAGGTATTAAGCCATCATTCCACCGCATGCGATGGATACTTATAAACTATGGACGCGATATAATGACCGAGATCATCGTTAGACCGGCATGCAGTGAAGATTTAGAGCATCTCAATGAATTAATGTTTTGTTTGCACAATGAGCATCATGTTCAATGCCCAGACTATTTTAAATCTGCAGAAGATATTGAGGCAGATAAAAGTATTGCGCAATATTTAGATCATCCTGAATGCTTGGTGTTCGTTGCAACAATAGATTCGGACATTGTCGGGTTTGTTTCTGGGCATTTTTGTGAGTTAGTATCACCAGTGAGTCAACCTCTTATGATGGGGAGTATCGATGAGCTGTATGTCAAACCAGCGCGTCGCCATCAAAGTATCGCTGGAGATTTAATGGACCGTGTAGAGTCAGTATTTAAGCAATACGGCATAAAAGAAATATTCGTGGAAGTGTGGGACTTTAATGTTGGTGCACGGACATTTTACCAGAATAGCGGTTTTACTCAGCATATTCATTGGCTCCGAAAGTCGATTAAATGAATCGATTGTGATTAGGACGAAACAGGTGTATCAGCATTTATTAATTATTGTTGCAACATTGGTGGTCATGTTGACTTCCGGTGGTGTGTTTGGACAAGAAGCCAAGCAACATAATATAGAGAAGCGCGGCGCGATTTGTTTGACAAGAGTCAATAATCAGCTCTTGATGATTCGCGAAGACATCACTGGCAAGTTATCTGTGCCGGGCGGCAACATCAACCTAGGAGAGACACCTGAGCAAGCTGCTCAGCGAGAAGCCTGGGAAGAAACAGGATTAGTTGTTGAAGTGAACAAAGAGTTAGGCCGCACACAGACAGCCTATGTTTTTGATTGTGTTAGCCAATCTGATGTCATTGCCTTTAAACCTGATAATGCGTTTGGTGGAAACACACTACCGGTCTGGGTGGCTCCAGATTTCGGTATCGAAACCATTAATGGTATGTTGATAGAGCCTAGCCGCGTCGCTGCGACCGATTACCGCTTTCCAGCACAATGGCATACATTGAAAGCGATGTTCAAGCAGGCGACTGATCAACCGGTTCGTAAAGTCGATGATTTGATTGCTGTTGCCCCTTTTTTCCAACAATACGAATTACATTTCTTAGTTAAATTTCAAAATGCGTTACTAAAGATGCCTGAATGGGCCAGCAAAACGGTGCTTGGCATTGTTGCAATCGGTAACGTTTTCGCCAATCCCATGATGGCTTGGATAGTGTTCCCTTTTCTCATGTACTTTGTGGGTACTCGTATTACGCTGAAATTATTTGTATCGATGGCGTTCGTCAGTTTAATGTGTCATCTGCTGCAGCGTGGGCTGGCATTACCGCGACCATATGTGTATTTACCGACCATACAGCCGTTATCTGAATCCGGATATAGTATGCCATGCGTGGTGACGGCCATATTAACCTGCAGTGCGTTTGTATTATGGCAAGAGCGAGAAAACATCACCTGGCCTTATTGGACCCCCACTTTAACGGTAATCATTGTTTGGCAGACGCTAGGGCAGTTTTTAGCCGGTGATATGTTTATTACCGACTGCATTGTTGGCGCCGTGCTTGGCGCAATCGTTTCTTGGAATGTTTATCAGCTTGAAAGCCGCACCAGTGTTGATTTTACGAGGCTACTTTGCTCGTACAAGATCTGGCTTGGGTTACTCCTGTTAACGGGCATGCTGACTTATTTATGGGCGACGCCAGGATTTCGCCATTGGTTATCGATATTAACCGCCGTTATTCTCGCGTTAGCTTTTGTGCGTCAGTTTGAGACTAAACCGACGTTACTGCGAGTTGTCGTTTGTGTGGGTGTGTTAGTTTGCCAAGATAGGGTATTTAAGTTGGCATTAGAGCATTTTTCCTACAGTACCGATTGGTGCTTATCTTTGTCATTTATGCATTATGGTGTCATGACATTTACTTTATTTGCGCTCATGTTTAATGGGCTTAGTTTACACCGCGTTCATTCGCAATTGATGTCGTTGATTCACTATAAAAACTTATCTTCGTAAACTCGAAATTTATCCGCACACGCGCAATCTAGCGAATATATGATTAAGTATAAACGGCAGCGGATACACATAACGGCTTATTTCTGATACAAAATGCCACAAAAAGTACGTAACTTATGGCGGTTTGTGTCTACACTTACTCTAATTAAAGACCAATGGTGTCGTCGCTATTATGAATAAAGCAAGTCCATCTATTATTGATGAAGAAGTTACCTTTCCTGATAACGTACAATTGGTGTCCACAACTGATACGCAAGGTGTTATTACTTATGCCAATGAAGAGTTTTGCCGCGTAGCCGGTTTTACTCTGGAAGAAATGATTAATCAGCATCATAATCTTGTACGTCATCCAGATATGCCCAAAGAAGCATTTAAGGATATGTGGGCACATTTAAAAGCTAATCAACCTTGGCGTGGTGCGGTAAAAAACCGTTGTAAAGACGGGCGTTATTATTGGGTAGATGCGTATGTGACGCCGATCTATCTTGATGATGCATTGGTTGGTTATCAATCGGTACGACGTCGTTTATTACCCGCGACACGCCAGCGTGCGGAAACGCTGTATACAAAGTTAGTGTCCAACCGTCGCGCATTACCACTTTTCCAATTGAATGTGACCCAACGTTTAAGTGCTTTCTTTGTTGCTTCATTGGTATTATTGGCGTCCACTATCTGGTTGAATTCATTTTTTTCATTACTTTTACCGGTTGTTTTTCTTGTGTTGTTTTATCGCGATGTGGTTCGTCATCCGCGATATTCAGAGCAGCTCCAAAACAGTTACGATAGTATTTCCCGTTGGGTATATTGTGATAGTCCGCAAAACCATGCAGAGTTTCATCTTAAAATGCAATCGGGCAAAGTGAGCACCATTATTGGTCGGACGGCAGACAGTGGTAATAAATTACTCGAACAAGTCCATGAGATGGAATTACTAGCCAAAAATAGTGAAAGCAGTATTGAAACGCAGTCTATTGAGTTAGAGAAAATCTCGGCTGCTGTGGAGCAAATGGTGGCAACGATTAATGAAGTGTCTGGGCATAGTCAGGAGACGTCATCACAAGTTAGCTCTGCGAACGATATTTGTCGACGTGTTATGAGTAACATTGGTTCAACCGAGCAAAAAGTGGCTATGTTGGCAAGTGAAGTGAACCGTTCGTCTCAAGCAACCGTTGAGCTCGAGGGAAAAATCGAATCTATCGGTAACGTGATGGCTGATATTCAAGGTGTGGCGTCACAAACGAATCTATTGGCACTCAATGCGGCTATTGAAGCAGCACGAGCAGGCGAGCAAGGACGTGGCTTCGCTGTGGTTGCTGATGAGGTAAGAGCCTTAAGTCAGCGTACTCATGATGCGACAGAGAACATTCAAAAGTCGATGCAAGATGTTGCAACCACGTTAGTATCATTAAAACAAACAATGGCGGCAGGAGAAGAGGCAGCCAGCAGTTGTGCTAGCGAAACGGCGATGACCAAGGATAGTGTTGGTGAGCTCTCTGATGCAATGAATGTTATCGATGATGCTGCGACCTTAATTTCGACATCAGCTGAAGAGCAAAGCGTTGTTGCAAAAGAAATTAATGAAAACCTTTCGAATATCAAGGATGCCTCGAGCAGTACCTTATCAGATGCTAATAATGTGTATGAGCTGGCAAAAGATGTTGAAAAAGGTGCCCAAACCTTAGCAACGTTAGGAAAAACGTTTAATTAATCATTATTTTCCATCCATTTGAATCCGCAGCATCTTAGATACTGCGGATTTTTTTAAAAGGGCGATATAACAACGGTTGTCGATAAACAGTGGCAGAACAGCGCTTAACATTGCTTATCAATTATGGGGCAGTTTAAGCGAAAAAACGTTCTGGAAAATCACTAAATACACCATCGACTTGATCGAGTAGTGCGAAGGTTTCTGGTTGATTGACGGTATAACACCACACTTCTCGTCCGGCTTGATGTAATTCGTGTAAGTGACGTTCTTTCAACCACCGATAGTTCACATTGCAGCTGAAAGCATTCACCTCATCGAGTAATTTACGATCTTTATTTGTCAGTCTTTCGGTTAGTACTCCAAGCTTATATTGAGCACATTGCTGAGCGGCATAGCGAATTACGTCATGACTGAAACTTGACAGTAAAATATCGTCTGGCTTAAGTGGACTAGTAATTAATTGCTGTGCGAGTAAATCGACCACTAATTTGGGATCATGGCGATCAATTTTGATCTCAAGATTTAGGCGTAATTGATGGTCTGCGGCAAGGGTTAGCAATTGACTAAGCGTCATTATTTTTTCATGGCTAAACCGTGTATCAAACCAAGCCCCGAAATCATTTTGGTTTAATTGTTCATAGGTCAGTTCATCAACACGTCCTTGACCATTACTGCAACGGTTGATTTTATGATCATGGAAAATGACTAAAATATTATCTTTAGTCGGTTGTACATCGACTTCAATCCATTGTAATCCCATATCAATCGCCGCTTGCACGCTGACTTGAGTATTTTCAGGGTAGTGGCCGGCAACTCCACGGTGTCCGACGATAGTATAAGACATGATCACTCCTTATTATGTGAATTCAATGGTGCTATCTTGGATGATGTCTACTTGATGTTGATGACAAAGCGTGACTAATTCGGCCGGCGCAACATCGGTAAATAGACGGTTTATTTCATATAATTGCCCACTGACCACAGGGGCGTAGCGTTGATATTTATGCTGGTCGGCCACTAACCAACAGTACTGACTGTGTTCAATGATCGCTCGGTTGAGATGGGCTTCTTCTGGATAAAAATCCAATAAGCGACCATGATGACTGATACCACCGACACCAAAAATACCATATTGTATATTGAAGCGGCGATAAAAAGCCGTGCTTTCTTCACCGACGGTATCTTCATCTGACGAGCGCACTAATCCACCTGCGAGGTGAACCTGTATTTCTGGGTTTCTACTGAGTATCAAAGCCACATTAATATTATTGGTGACAACTGTTAAGCCCACATGATCGATTAACGCTTGAGCCACTTGTTTGGGCGTGGTGCCAATGCCTAGAAACACACTCGTATTAGCTGGCAGTGCTTTCGCGACTTGCAAAGCAATGTTTTCCTTCGCAGCAAAGTGCAGGAGCTCGCGATTAGTAAATGACAGGTTATCGTTGGCACTGGGACAACGGATACCGCCATGTACCCGCCGTACGAGTCCAAGATCACTCATTTCATTCATATCCTTACGAATCGTTTGCACTGAAACACCAAAATGCTCGGCCATTAAACCGCTCGGCAATATGCTATTGGACGTTTGTAGCCATTGCATTATGTGCTTTTGTCTTTGAGTGAGTTTCACGATGATTCCCTATGCAATACTATCCCTTATGCCACGACACGCTCTGGCGCGTTCGCAATACGCTTACCGTGTTGATCAAATAAATGAATGTGGTTAGCGGACACACTGAGCAACAATTGGCTGCCAATTGTGATGGGCATTTCTGGTGTCAAAGCAATAAATGGTGAACTCTCGTGCCCAGCTAAGACGCCGTGTACCAATTGATTAGGACCAAGAGGTTCAACTACATTGACGCCTATAGGGAGCGATAAACCGGTTTTATTTTCACTGGCTAGAAGCGCATGCTCTGGACGAATACCAATTGTGACGTTGTCACATGTTAAGTGGGCGTAATCTGCAAGATACACACTGTGACCGCACAAGTGTAATGTACCGGAGACAATACTGCCTTGCACAAAATTCATGGCCGGGCTACCAATAAAACTCGCAACGAAGGTGCTCGCGGGGTAGTGGTAGACATCAGATGGTGCGCCGATTTGTTCAATCTGGCCACTGCGTAATACGACAATCCTATCCGCTAACGTCATCGCTTCTACTTGATCATGAGTAACATAGACACTCGTGACAGACAGCTCCCGCTGAATTTTTTTGATCTCTAAACGCATGTGTGCGCGTAGAGCGGCGTCTAAGTTGGATAACGGTTCATCAAATAAAAACAACTGTGGATCTCGCACGATGGCTCGACCCATGGCGACACGCTGCCGCTGTCCGCCGGATAATTTAGCGGGCTTTCTATCAAGGTACTCATCGATTTTTAGAATGGTGGCGACATGTTGAATTTTGGCATCAATCGTGGCTTTATCGACCCCGCGATTTTTTAGTCCATAGGCCAAATTTTGATACACAGACATATGTGGATATAGGGCATAGTTCTGGAATACCATTGCGATATCACGCTGTGATGGTTTTTCGGTATCCACGCGACGTCCCGCCAGATGAATCTCGCCTGATGTTAAGCTTTCTAAGCCAGCAATCGAGCGTAATATCGATGATTTACCGCAGCCAGATGGACCCACTAATACAATAAACTCGCCGGGTTGGATGGCTAAATCAACGCCTTTGACCGCTTGGTGCCCGTTATCATACGTTTTTACTAACTGGCGTATGTCTAACTTCGCTTCGGCTGTGTTGTGTTCGAGCATATTTCCACTCTCCATGTGCGTGGTGATAGTTGCGTTATTTTTCACTTTCTACGAGTCCTTTAACAAACCAACGTTGAAATATAATGACGACGAGCATAGGGGGTAACATGGCGATAATAACCATAGCAAACGCGTAGTCGAATCGAGGGGTGCTGGTATCGTAAATGTTATTCAATAGCTGTTTGATGCCCATGACGATGGTGTAGTAATCCTCATTGGTCGTGATCATAATTGGCCATAAATATTGGTTCCAACCAACGACAAACATAATAATGAAGATAGCGGCCATCATAGTGCGCGATAGTGGAACAAGGATATCGATAAAAAAGCGCATAGGGCCGGCATTATCAAGTTGCGCCGCCTCGAGTAGTTCATCTGGAATTGTTTTATAATATTGGCGAAAGAAAAAAGTCGCGGTCGCGGAAGCGATTAACGGCACGATAAGCCCGGTATAGCTATTGAGTAAACCAAGCTTTGACACCACCTCATAAGACGGAATGATACGCACTTCCAAAGGTAAAAGTAACGTGACAAAAATAAGCCAAAACCACGCAGTGGCATAGGGCAGACGAAAGTAGACTAAGGCATAGGCCGCGAGCATCGAAATACAAATTTTGCCAAGAGAAAACCCCAGTCCCATGATAAGCGAGTTAATCACCATGGATTTCGCCGTGATCCCACCGGTGAAGCCTAGTGTGCGATCCCATGCCTCGGAATAGGTCTGAATAAAGTTATCGCCAAGCCCCCATTGCAGCCCATGAGTTAATATGTCGTTGGGGCTATGAGTGGAGTTGGCAAAGACCAGCCATATAGGGGTGAGCATAAACAGCACGCCCAAGATTAAAATGAGATGATCCATCCATTGTTTATTACGCATATTGTCCTCCGTGTCTTAGTAGTGGACGCGTTTTTCAACAACGCGAAATTGGATGATGGTCAGGATCAGAACGAGGAGCAGCAAAACCACTGATTGAGCGGAACTGCCGCCTAGATCTGCGCCAATAAAACCGTCTTGATAGACCTTATATACCAAGGATGTGGTGCTGCCACCTGGGCCACCCGCGGTCATGGTGTCAATGACACCGAAGGTTTCAAAGAAGGCATAAGTTAAGTTGATCACGAGGAGAAAAAATCCTGTAGGGGCAAGTAAAGGAAAGGTAATGGTCCAAAAGCGTTTCGTGTCGCTGGCACAATCGAGTAACGAGGCTTCTTTGATCGCTAACGAAATGGATTGTAAGCCGGCCAGAAAATAGATGAAATTGACCGGCACTTGTTTCCAAACCGAAACAAGTATCAGGCCAAACATGGCATCAAAAGGATCCGTTTGTAAGCTAAACTCCCACCCTAAATGGCGTAAGAAATCGGTAAGAATACCGATGCTAGGATCAAACATAAAACTGCCTATAATCCCGGCGATGGCTGGTGCTACGGCATAGACCCAAGTCAAGGTCGTTCGATATGCGCCCTTACCATGTAAAATATTGTTGGTTTTCACTGCCAGCAGCAACGCGATACTGAGAGAAAATAAGGCCACGAAGAAAGAAAATATCAGAGTAAAACTTAATGAAGAGAGATAATCTGAAGAGGTAAAAAGGCGAACATAGTTTTCAAACCACACAAAGTTTGAGTTCAGTCCCCAAGGGTCTTCTAAGCGAAACGAAAGATAGATGGCCTCAATTGCTGGGTACACAAAAAATGCAATAATGATCGCGATTTGTGGCAGGAGCAGTAAATAAGGCAGTGGTGAATGAAAGAATTGTTGACGTCGAGCCACGGGCATTGTCCTTAACGCATAAATAAAGCCCAGCGTCTTAGCGACACTGGGCTGAGGAGAATACTTATTGAACGGTACGTTTAAAACGGTTCAATAATGCAGCGCTTTGTTTTTCTACTTTATCAAGGCTAGTTTGCACATCGGCTTTACCAGAGAAAATCAGGTCAAACTGTTTTTCCATCTCAGTTCGAATTTGTGGATAAAATCCTAAATGATAGCCTTTTGTCCATTGACCTGACGGTAGAGACAGCTGCTCGACACCGACTTGAGCATCTGGCGTTGTTTTATAGTAGCCAGAATCTTCAGTCATTTGATATGCCGCTTTGGTTACCGGTACATAGCCAGTTGTTTTGTGCCAGTACATTTGTACTTTTGGACTAGTGAGGTAATGGAAAAAAGCGGCCACGCCTTTATTTTGCGCTTTATCGTGGCCACTGAGCGCAAATAATGCCGCACCACCAATAAACGTATGGTAGCCCTTCGACGTAATCGATTTCCAGTAAGGTAAGAAGGTTGTGCCCATATTGAATTTGACACGTTCACGTAAGCCACCAAAAGAGCCTGATGAGCCGACCCACATTGCCACTTTTTGGCGCTCAAACGGCGTTTGGTTAGCGTTCCAATCTGTTCCGTAGTATTTGAAATAGCCTTTTTTCGCCCATTCCTGCAATTTAGTAAAATGCATGACGACATCTTTACTGTTGATCATGATTTTAGTAGAGAGTCCTGTATAACCGTTGTCTTTGTCCGCTAATTGCAAGTTTTGGCGTGACTTAAAGTTTTCGAACATTGTCCAGGGGGTAAGAGATTCAGAAAAAGTGGCGTATCCCTTGGCTTTTAGTTGTTTCGCAAGCGTCTCGAGTTCTTCATAAGTTTTTGGTGGCTTAGCATCGACCTTGGCTAAAATATCTTTGTTGTAGTACAAAACCGGGGTGGAGCTATTAAATGGCATGCCAACCATTTTACCATTGTCATTGGCATAAAAATTACGCACACCTGCAATATAATCTTGATTATTAAATTGATAACTCGATTGAGTCATGATGTCTTGAACAGGAATGGCAACGCCTTTGGCATTCATAATGGTGGCGGCGCCTGCATCGAATACTTGAAGAATATTGGGTGCTTCTCCACCACGATAAGCTGCAATCCCTGCGGTTAACGTTTCGTTATAGGTACCTTTAAATACGGGCGTGATTTTATAGTCATCTTGCGAGTCATTAAAATCATGCGCGATTTTATTGACGGTTTCGCCCAATTGACCGCCCATGGCATGCCACCAAGTAATGTTGGTTGTGGCAAACGTTGGTGCTGACACCATAGTAGAGAGTAATCCGGCTACCCATAGCTTGTTCATAACTTGCGTCCTTATTAAGTTTCGATCGAATACGATTATGTTTCGTTCTTACCTACAATGACGCAACAACATGACGCTTCTATGGCTGAAATATGTCTAAATCGTGACAGTGCGTAATACATGATATTTAAAAACCACGTATTGCACTGTGTTGGTGAGTCACATGGATATAACGCACTATATCGATGCATTTTATGGAAATAAAACACTGAAATATTGTAATAAATTGAGATATTCGTTGGGTGTAGTATGGAGTTACAGGCTATCCTTATACAAGAAGGAATCGTTCGCAAAGGAGAGTGAAACATGAAAATAGGGATTATTGGTGCTGGAGCTGTTGGGGTTGGGATTTGTAATTATTTATTGACGCTTGGCAGTATTAGCGAGTTGGTCTTATTAGATAGAGATATAGCTCGAGCTGAAGGGGAAGTGTTCGATTTTCGCCATACGGCAGCTCTGACGTTTACCAAAAATACCCACATTACGCCTAGTGATGATTATATGGATGTTCTTGGCGCGGACATTGTCGTCATTACCGCAGGAGCACAAATCAAAGAGGGACAGAACCGTAGTGATTTAGCCGACGTTAATAGCAAGATTGGTGTGGATATCGCCAGACAAGTTGAGCGTGTTGCGCCTAATGCCGTGTTGATTATTGTGTCTAACCCTTGTGATATTGTGGCTCATAGCATCATCACTAACACTGGTTTTATTCCAGAGCGGGTAATTTCTGCTGGATGTGTCGTGGATACGGCCCGTTTGATGACGATTGTTGCAGAGCGCGTCAACCTTGATCCAAAAAACGTGTTTGGTTATGTGCTAGGAGAACATGGCAGTCGCTGTTTTGCTCCCAAAAGTCTCATTAGTATCGCGGGGCAACCGGCCGATTATTATTGTGATGCCAATCATCTTAGCCGGATTGATGCAGAGGAATTATTGGAGTCAGTCAAACAAGCTGGGTATGAGATTTTTCGCCGTAAGCACAATACAACGCATGGAATAGCCGCGAGTGTCTTTCGGATTATTCAAGCGATTGTCATTAATGAACGTTCTGTGTTGCCTGTTGGCACCTTTTTGCAGGGAGAGTATGGCATTCATAATGTCGTTATGAGCTTACCCGTTATTGTCGGTCAACAAGGGATTGAAAAAATCTTGATCCATCCGTTTACTGAGGAAGAAAACGCAACCATGTTGGCAATTGCCCAAGACATGCACGAGAACATGCTGCTGGTGGCGAAAAACACCGGTCTTGCGATGTAGAGATAGAGAGACATCATTACGTATAGCGGATTAGACTGAGTCACTTATACCGCTGATTGTTGCAGGAATACCGAGTGCCTTGGCACTCGGTATTGTTGTTTATTGATCTACGATTACTTGTTATTGGCCAGTAATCGGGGTTTGTGATGGATAAATAAACTGACTAGGGTCAAAGCCGGCTTGTTCTGCAAGCTCACGTGCTTTGGCCATTTTTTCTTTTGATAGAGTCGGGGTACGTGACAACAGCCAAAAGTAATCACGGTTGTAGCTCGTAATCAAGGCCATTGAATAATCGGGAGCAAGATAAAACACGATATAGCTGCCATAAAATGGCCCGAAAAATGACACTTTTAAGTGCGCTACATCTTTGCTTTCAACAAACTTGGCTTTTCCCATCGCTTGTTGCCATTCCTGATCTTCTTTACTGTAACCTCGATTAATCACCCCGACACTGCCATCGTTATTGATACGATAAGTCGCGGTGACATTCGATAATCCACGCTCGAAGCTATGATCGAGTCGTGCGATTTCATACCAGTGTCCCAAGTAACGGTCCAACTGGAAATTGGTTACGGGATCGATGTTATCGGGTTTCCCGGTACATCCAGCCAGTAAAAGTAGACTAAATAGGGTAAGGCTGATCGTCTTGTACACATTCATCGTAGAGCTCCTTTGTTTCAGCCATTATCAACGAGTTGGGCAAGTTTTCAAGCGATCTGCGGCATAGAAATACGAATGTATAAAGGTTTATTGTAGATTTTTCTAAAACACGCTAGAATCGAAACCCAGTTGATAATGAGAGTGTTTATCAATATCACATAGAAAGGACTGACACGGTAACCAACCAAATGATGACCATGATGAAACCGACTTTAGCCATTGTAGCGCTAGCCTATGCCTTTCCCTCTTTGGCTAATTCCATTGATAGTGCCAAATCAATTGAGCACCATACGAACCGCGCCTCTGCTAAAAGTCAGCAGCATATTGACCGTAGCGCAGAAGCGACGATCAAACTGAAAGCTCAAATTGAGCAACTGCAACAAGAGACGAAAAACTTACGAATATATCGTGATCACCTAAATAGTATGGTCGAGAGCCAGCAGCAGGAGATGACGAGCCTTGATAATCAGATTGCAGAAATTAAAACGACGCGCCAAGGTATAGTACCACTGATGTACGATATGCTAGCGGCGCTGGAACACCAGATTGAGCACGATAAACCCTTACGCCGTCACGCTCGTGTGCAACGCGTTGATGCCTTGAAAAAACTCATGCCGCGAGCAGATGTCTCAGATGCTGAGAAGTTTCGACGTATTTTAGAAGCGTATCAAATCGAAATGGATTACGGGACCAAGCTGGGAACTTATCAAGGGCGTATTACGTTAAACGATGACACGAAAATTGAAGCGCAAATCTTGTATCTTGGCCGCGTTTCTCTCGTTGCCCGTAATTTAGCCGGTAGCCAATATTGGACTTGGAATGCGCACTCACACCAATGGCAGGTTCTCGATAGTGATGCCAAAGAAGGCATTGATAATGCCTTTGACGTTGCAAATAAGAAAGTAGCGCCAACATTTTTATCGTTACCTGTTTCATTAACTCCTGCGGAGGCGAAGTAATTTTATGACAGTCAAATCATTGATTACGTTAATCACGCTAGCAGGTGTTACTGCCACAGCGTCTTTTACAACACAAGCAGCAGACGATTTATCAGTTAAAGCAAAAACTGAGCAGCGTCAACAACAGGCTCATAATAAGCACCGTGAGCATGACTTTAAAGCGCAAGAGCGAAAGCTGAAAAAGCAAAAGTTGCAATTGGCGGCTTTACGCGATCGCTTACAAAAGCAAGCTGATAATTTATCGCAAACCTTTAGCCAAAATGAAGACAAACTTGCAAAGCGTGAAGAAAAGCTCCGTTTAGCGACAGGCTCACTTGGTGAAGTGTTTGGCGTTGTACGACAAAATGCCAAAGAAGTTCAGCAAGATCTTGCCAACTCAGTGACAGGAGTTGATGGACAACACAACGCGCAATTGGTCGATGCCATTGTTGCTGCAAAATCACTGCCATCAATGCCGCAATTAACCGGTCTATGGCATGCGATGCAAGCGCAAATTGAGGCCAGTGGCCATATTGCTCCAGTCACTATTGATTATGTTAATGGCGAAGGGAAAACCGTCAAAACCAAAGCGGTGCGTTTGGGAGCGCTCGCGCTGCTCACTGATCAAGGTTATGTGAATTGGAATAATACCGAGCACGATGCCCTAGGTTATGACCGTCAGCCAGAAAACGGCCCGACATTATCTTCAGCGGATGATGTGTTACAGGGTCACGTTAATATGATGACCTTAGATCCTTCGCAAGGAACCTTGATTAAACAGCTCGCGAATGAACCGACGCTTATGGATCGTATCAAAGCAGGCGGCGCAGTCGGTAATGTGATTATCGCGTTACTTGTGATTGGTCTTGGGATTGCCGGCTACCGCGGTATTTTGTTAACTATTGCTCGTCGACAAATTAATCATCAGCTGCAGCATCCAGAGACATTAACCGATAATCCATTGGGCCGAGTGTTGTCTGTGTACAACAAAGAGAAACAACGCAGTGTTGAAGCGCTGGAACTACGTCTGTTGGAAGTCGTGGTCGATGAACAAGCGCAGCTAGAGCGTGGTTTATCGATGTTGAAACTACTGGCAGCATTAGCGCCGATGCTTGGATTATTAGGCACCGTTACCGGCATGATTGAAACTTTCCAAGTGATTACCCAGTTTGGTAATGGCGATCCGAAAGTGATGGCGGGAGGTATTTCAATGGCATTGATTACCACTGTACTTGGTTTGGTCGCGGCAATACCGTTGCTGCTTAGTCATAATGTGTTAAGTTCTCAGTCTGAGATTATTCGAAATATCTTGGAAAAACAAGGGATTGGCATGGTAGCTGAGCAAGCTGAAAAAGACGGTCTTGCGGCACAAACAGCGTAAGGAAACAGATATGGAGAACGACAATATCTTGTTATCTGTTCAGCACCTACTCGCACCGCTCGACCAGTTTATGTCTCAAGGTGGGGTGGTGTTGTGGTGGCTAGCTGCAGTCGTCGTCATTTGTTGGTTACTTGTGGTGGAGCGCGTGGTGTTTTTACTGTGCGCTTTCCCTAAGCAACGTCAGCAATGGATTGAACAATGGCAGCAACGTCAGGATCACGACTCTTGGTATGCATTAGCTATCCGCACCGCATGGCTAGATAAAGCACATATCGCTCTGACGCGAAACTTAAGCTTTATTAAAGTGCTAGTCACGTTATGTCCCATGCTTGGCTTGCTTGGTACCGTAACCGGAATGATTTCTGTGTTTGATGTCATGGCAAATCTTGGTAGTAACAACCCTAAACTTATGGCGTCAGGAATTTCTCTTGCCACGTTACCGACGATGGCTGGCATGGTTGCCGCACTTTCTGGGCTATTTGCTCACTCGCGATTAGTGAAAAAGTGTCAACTGACAGAATTTAAATTAGAAAAGGCGTTAAGGAGTCAACGATGAGACTGGGTCGACGACCATCTAAGCAAGAAGAAGCACAGGTTGATTTGACCTCGATGTTGGATATCGTATTCATCATGCTCATTTTCTTTATCGTAACCAGCTCTTTTGTCACTGAGTCTGGGGTTGAAGTGAATCGACCAACCGCCTCGCATGTTGCGAGTCAGAAGAGTGCAGGGATATTTGTTGCGATCACCGATGCCAATGATGTGGTTATTGATAAGCGCCGAGTCGATATTGAACGGGTACAAGCCGCCCTTGAGCAATTACGGTCTGATAAGCCCAAGGCGTCTTTGGTGATTCAAGCGGATGAGCATGCGTACAACGGTACGGTTGTCAAAGTGATGGATGCAGCCAAAGGTGCGGGGATTAAACAGATAGCGTTGGCCGCGGAGAAGAAATAATGCGTCGACTGTTTATCGCGATACCCGTTGCCTTAACGATAGCATTTGGATTATTCATGCTGATGGCATGGATGATCCATAATGGCGCACAAGCACCCGAAAAAAGTGACCCTGTACGGTTTAATATGATGATGGTGGAAAAAGAACAAAAAGTGCATCGCCGAGATCGCACGCCACCTCCAAAACCCGACGCGCCAACGCCACCCAAACAGCAAAAAATGACGCATCAAAAGCAAACCGCATCTTCGCCTGATGTCAGCCCTCAGGCGTCTCCTGTATCGGTCAAATCACTGGGTTTGGATACGGCTATTACAGGGATTAACGTGGATGCACCATCGATTGGTGATATAAAGGCCAATCAACAAGCGATGCCGATGTATCGAGTTAATCCTCGTTACCCATCAAGAGCGCAAAGTCGTGGCATTGAAGGGTTTGTCGTCCTTAAGTTTACGATTGATGCATCGGGACATCCGGTTGATATTGAGATAATCAAAGCGAAGCCTAAACATATGTTTGAGCGCGAAGCTCGCCGCGCATTACGGCGTTGGAAATATAAGCCTAAGGAAGTGGGGGGTCAGGCCGTTTCTCAGCCTGGACAAACGGTTAAGTTAGAATTTAGGTTAACGAAATGATGAAATCATATAGATTGTTACGCTCTACTTTACTAATGATCAGTGCCAGTTTGGTGGGAGTAATGCCAGTGATGGCCGGGACATTGAGCCCAGCGGTTGCGACGAAAGCGTTAAAAGCGAAAAAGTTAGCCGACAAGAAGCATTACGATAAAGCCATTGAAGTACTGACGCCTTTACCAAAGCAAGCCTACGATAAAGCGTATATGGCGAGAATGTTGGGTATTTTTTATTGGCAAAATGAGCAAATTAAGCCAGCAATCAAAGCGCTACGCTTAGCCGTCAGCGGCGATCAACTCGAACCGGAACAAGCTTGGTCAACCAGACGTATGCTCGCGGATATCCTATTGATGAATCAGCAGTATAAGCCGGCATTAACTGAGTATTCTCAACTCGTTAAGGCGCAGCCAAAGTCAAAAAGTCACGAGGATAAAGCAGAGTTATGGTTACGTATCAGTCAAATTCATTATCAATTGGAAGATTGGTCTAAAACCTTATCGAGTATACAGCGCTATCACCAATTGGGGATGCCGGATGCGGTACAGCCGCTCTCACTAAAAGTAGGCGCGCAGTTACAATTGTCTCAATGGACATCGGCGATTCCGACGCTGAAAAAATTATTGTTGCTTGAACCGCAAAAAAAACGCTGGTGGATGCAGTTAGTCAATCTTGAAATGCGCGTGAAGCGTCAAAATGATGCGTTAGACTCGCTGGCGTTAGCAAAATTACAGGGCATTGAATTTAACCAGCAAGAAACACGATTATTAGCGCAACTTTATGCACAAAATGGTATTCCAGAGCGTGCAGCGCAAGTGATGTCTACACTCAAAGGTGCTGAGAATGATAAGGCATTGTTGGTCTCTCAAGCGCAATATTGGCAGCGCGCTAAAGAATGGGATAAGGCGATTGATACTTGGCAACTCGCCGCGCAGCACGATGAGAAGTACCATTGGAATGTCGCACAATTGATGTTACAGCAAGGACAATATCGCGCCGCATTACACGTACTCGATAACATCAAGGATCCAAGTCGCCAAGTGGATGTGGCATTAGCGAGAACGCGTGCTCTTTATCAGTTAGATAAAGTCGATCACGCGCTCAAACAAGCACACTATGCGAATCATTTACAGCCTTCAGCAGAGGCGAAAAGTTGGATAAAATACCTGAAACAACTGCAACGCATGACGAAAAAACGCACCTCTTAAGGGGAAAATAGCATACAGAAATATGAATGTGTCCCTGTAATGAGATAGATGTTAAAAAGCCAATCGCTTACTTGTGATTGGCTTTTTTTATAGGGGTATATTTGCGCTGTCATTAATGCGAAGTCGCCCCCAAAATACGAGGTGATGGCGTGTCATGTAATGAAAGATATCGAGAGCTGCGCCGTAGCGCTTGTTATTAGCGGTCGAGGAGTTAAATTCGATATCTATATAGTGACTTTTTACCCCGATTAAAAGGTCATAGAGATGAGACATTTCATAACAACCATGACACCAAAAGCGGTGTTCGCATTATCGTTTTGGTCTTTGTTTCCAAGCTTTGCTTATGCTAATTCGAGCCGAGATGGTCACCAGCAAGGCTTACCGCCTGTCGCCTTGGCTAATGATTACCGTCAATCGATCGTGGTTAAACGCTATTGGTTTAGTGAAAAATACGATGGTATTCGCGCGATTTGGAATGGTCAGCAACTGATAACGCGAACCGGAAACCCCATTTATGCGCCGTCATGGTTTACCGCTGGATTGCCTAATGATTGGATTGAAGGGGAACTATGGGCAGGAAGGGGGAATTTCCATACAGTGCAAAAAACAGTGCTTGATCATCAACCAGATAGTAGCGCTTGGCGCCACATTCAGTGGATGGTATTTGATATGCCAAAAGCCGCTGGTGTCTATCCTCAGCGTTATGCACTGTTGTCCCATTGGGTCACTGTATTTCAACGTTCACATGTAAGGCTTGTTGATTATCAGCCAGTTGTCTCTCATCAACAATTATTAACGACACTCGCAAAGGTTGATGATCAGCAAGGTGAAGGCATTATGCTTCAATCAGTCACGGATGATTATCGCGCAGGCCGTAGTGATGCGTTATTAAAACTAAAAAGCGTCGCGGATGCCGAAGCGACAGTGATTGGGTATAAACCTGGACAAGGGCGATGGAAGGGAATGGTAGGGTCGTTAAAAGTGCGTGACAATAAAGGGCAAGTGTTTTTCCTGGGTAGTGGCTTAAGTGAACAACAACGTCGTCATCCGCCGGCGATCGGAAGCTCCGTCACCTTTCGTCATAATGGATTTACTTATAAAGGGACGCCAAGGTTTGCCCGCTTTTTGCGAGAACGCATGCCAGAGTAGCACTCTAATACCTAATATGTGATTCTCAGACGAAGAAAACTAACGGTTGCCAACGTTTACAGAGCAGCGTTTGAATAGTGTTTGCCAATAAGCGATATGCCGCGCAATAGCTTGGCGAAAGTTACGATGAATAGTATCTATAGGTAGACGATATACTTGTGCCGTAACAGGATGAGGTCTTTTAAGAGGAGCGAATAGCGTTAATGGTTTCTCTATCTCTAAATAGGCGCCATCAACACTAGCAAGGTAAGGCTGTATATCTCCGATAAAAAAGCGTTGAAAAACATTCCGTAAGTGTTGTAAACGAGTTCTGTTAGTATTGGGCCCACACCAAATTTGTGCATCATTATGTGTCAGTTGCTCGGTAATAATATTTAACCACTGTGTGGCATTGAGCATAGAAAACATCAAATCGCCAATGAGCGGTCGTTTGTCTAATGTTTCTTGATATGGTGCGATCATCGCCGGTGTGCGTTGCCACTGACTATTGTCGATCCATTGGTGAATGTGATTGAGCCGTACTAGTGCGGCAGGGGTTTTACCGTAGTCACGATTGCTTTGGTACCACTGTTGTGTTGTCATTTGGTGTCGCATAGACTCACTGGTATATAAGAAATTGTGCCAGTGTTGTGTGATATGACGTTGTTTGAATGCAATTAGCTTTTGAATTTTTTGACGAAATTCATCAGTAATGGCCGGGTTTGTCTGGCATTGGTGTAAACCGTGCAGAATCAAAAGCTGATAATCGAGGTTGCGAAACTCATCTTGGACTTTGCCCAATATTGAATTGCGCTCAGCAATTAAATGAAACAATTCACATTGGCGAAACTGATAACTATCCAGTAATCCGATAGAAACAGAAGGAATCAACTGGTGAGTTTGCCGTTTTTCTGGAAGAGTGACGGCCATTGTCTTGGGGCTGGGTAACGAGTGAACGTTTTGCACGCTCGCAATACGTGTTAAGTACGTCTCAAACTGCCCCTTTATCTGGGGCTTATCTTGCCATTGACAGGCGCAGAGTAGGAGAGCACATAAGCTACAGACAATACGTTGTGAATATTTCACGGCTCGGCTCTCCTTTCTCATTCAATAGACTAGGTTAATCCAATCAATAAACTTAGGACTCTGGTTCATTACGCCCATAGCCCATTTTTTCAGCGCCCCCAGCTTTTTGTAGCCAATGTAGACGTTTACCAAGTAACAATGCTGCGGCGACCAAGGCGATGATAAAACCAAACCAAAAGCCTTTTGCTCCCATCGCGGGTACAAGCCAATCGGTACGTCCTAAAATAAACCCAATCGGTAGTCCTAGAATCCAATAAGCAAAGAAGGTACGAATAAAGATAGCATTCATATCTTTATAACCGCGCAGGGCGCCGGCTGCGACTACTTGAACCGCATCTGCGCATTGGTAAATCGCGGCAAATAATAGTAGCTGCATCGCTAGCGTAATAACCTCTGGATTATCGGTATATAACTCGGCAATGTTTTCACGTAATAGCACAGTCATAGCGGCAGTCATAACAGCGGTACTGACCGCGACGATTAATCCTACGTTAGAGGCAATGGTTGCGCCGCGTAAGTTTTCTTCCCCCAACTTACTTCCAACTCTAATAGATACCGCGCCTCCAATACTCATCGGTAACATGAATATCATCGATGAAAAGTTAATGGCGACTTGGTGAGAAGCCACAACCATCGGGCCTAATGGGGCAACCAGTAATGCCACCACGGCAAATAGTGTTACTTCAAAAAATATCGATGCTGCGACGGGAAAGCCTAAGCGGAACAAACTGAACTGCGTTTTCCATTGTGGTTTATGAAACTCACTGAACACATTGATATGCGCCAGTTTTTTAGAGGTGATGACATAAAAGACAATCAGCGCGAGCATAATCCAGTAAACAATGGCGGTCGCAATGCCACATCCAATGCCACCAAAGGCAGGAACGCCAAATTTTCCGTAAACAAAAATCCAGTTTAACGGCACATTGCACAGTAGGCCGAGAAAACCAATGACCATCGAGGGTTTGGTTAGTGCCATACCATCGGTATAGCTTCGAAACGCCTGAAATAGTAAAAAGGCAGGGACGGCAAACACCACCGCATACAGATAGCCGATGGTTTTCTCTTGCATGGTTGATTCTATGCCCATGAGTTCAACCACAACACCAGCATTAAGTAGCAATAAAATGGTAGGAATACTCAATAGCAATGCCATCGCGATCCCTTGCTGAACTTCAAATGGGATTTTCTTCTGTCGTGCCGCGCCATTTAATTGCGCGATAACCGGGACCAAAGACATCAGTAAGCCGACCCCAAATAGAATGATAGGGGTCCAAAGACTTGCCGCTACAGAGACGGCCGCCATATCAGTAGCACTGACTCCGCCAGCCATGATCGTATCAACAAAACTCATACCCGTTTGTGCGATCGAAGCGACCAATATTGGCGATGCTAACTTGATTAAGTTCGACGTTTCTTGTTTGTAGTGCTGCACTCAGTTCTCCCAACAGACCTAATAGGTGGATATCTCTATAATCTTTTCATGATGATTTTTGGAATCGAATCATAATGAAATGTCGTTCATAGAGCCAGTCATTTGTGTACTTTCGTTGCTCCTTTGCTTATATCATCGTGGTAATAGTAATGAACCACATAGCATAAGAAAAATCACTATGAATAGCATAAAAAAAAGCACCGTCAGACGATGCTTTTTAATAGAGGCTTATCGTCTGGCTTTATGGTTAGGTCTTACTATTATGATTATTTTGTGATTGACTAACGCTCAGTTGTATTTGCTGCGTAAGTGAGTCAATATTCTCACCGTTTGCGGCTAATAGAGCATTTAAAAGAGGTAATACTGGCCCTAACTTTTCGTCTATGGCATCGCGTACCGTATCGACCACGACTTGCGTACCTCGTTCAATTTCTACGTTAATCGCCGAACCTGCTTGTTTAGATTCAAAAGTCGTCATCCGTCGGGTTTCTGGAATTAACCATACATCAAACCAACCCTCTTGTTTGTTGACGTCTGAGACGGTCAGACTGGCTCCATTTAGGGCAATATACCCTTTCGGGAAAATATATTTTAACCACTCTTTGGTTACATCAATGCGAATACGATAGTTGTCATCGATATGTTGGATATCGCGAACATAGGCCGTAAAATCAATATGCCCAGATAAAGGGTGTCCGCCTATCTCTGCGCCGTCTTTCGCGGCGCGCTCTACATTAATGTATTGACCAGACTCAAATTCACTTAATGTTGTAATTTCTAAGCTTTTGAACATGATATCGAATTTGACAAGGGTTGGAGTGAGTAGTGCAGTGACGGTCAAACATACGCCATCAACGGCAACACTGGCGCCAATCGTTAAATCGTCGCAAAACCCAGCCTCAAACTCAATCTCGAACGTTCTAATTCCGTTCTCATCGCGAATTGATGCTATTTGTGCAGTTGATTGAACAATGCCTGTGAACATAATGTGTCATCCTCAATATGGCTTAAGCCACTCATGTAGTTAAATACTGAATCATGACTGCTATATTACCTGTGCGCGGTTGTGGTTGGCAACTGACTGACACTGAGTCGCGCCAATCTTACCGATTATTTTGTGGATGAATCGACACACAACGAATGGTTATGATGGATCTCGTCAATAAGCGCTTGAGCTTGTACTAAATACTCGCCGCCGAAGAGATAACAGTGATTCATGACATGATATAAATGATAAATTGGCCGGCGTTGTTCATAATGTTGATGAAGTGGCCATATAGACTGATAACCTGCATAGAAAGATTGCGGGAATCCTCCAAATAATTCGGTCATGGCAATATCACATTCGCGATCTCCCCAGTAACAGGCCGGATCATAACATACCGCGCCAGTCTCTGTTTCTCCGACGTTACCTTGCCATAGATCGCCATGAAGTAGCGCTGGCTTGGGATGATGATTAGCTAAGCGTTGCTTGATCAGTGCGACGAATTGGTCAATGTCCACCAATTCTATGCCTCTTTCTTTGAGCAATTGTAATTGCCAACCAATACGCTGCTCCGCAAAAAATTGATGCCATTTGTTGGTCCAAGTATTAGGTTGAGGGGTCGCTCCGATGAAGTTATCATCATCATAGCCATATTGCTTTTGCTCTCCCCATTGATGCAGTTGGGCAAGCTGTTGACCTAACTGGTAGCTTGTTTGCTCAGCACGCAGAGGTGTCGTCGGTAGATATTGTAAGACGATAAAAGCATGACTTTTCGTTTGTCCGGTCAGAATGACTTTAGGGACAGTGAGCGTGTGGGTGTGATGCAAACTCGATAACGAGTGCTCTTCGGCCAAATACTGCACCAAAAAATCACGGCTATTGGTTTTTACCACATACTGCTCAATGCCATCACTAATGAGATAGACGTGACTGATGTTACCACCGTCTAGCGTCTGTTTGTCCTTAATCGTAAAAGAATACCCTAAAACGAGTGAAAGTTGCTCTCTAATGGATGCCCACATAGTCTTTTCTCCAACTGGAATTGACATGATAACGAGAGTGTAGTGAATGTGCGTGTGATCCGAAACCCATTCGTTGAAAAGCGATGAGTTCAGCAACTATATCGTCGATATTTCACTGCTTATTGAGACCCAGACATTCGTGCGGCATTTCTCGTCACGCTTGACTATAATATGGCGAACACGAAGCAATACGGTTAGCTGTATGCAAAAAGTGAATGAGGCTCAAGCGAAAAATGATAAAAAGCGATGTAAAGCATTGTCACAGCAAGGCGTCATCGCTTAGTATGTTGAAACATGGTTTAGTCCAAGCATTTGAAAGCGGAGAATAAAAGTGGTTGTAGATACCGATGGTTACCTAGCACTGATCGAACACCTTTCTTTTAACCTTGATATCTTTACTAAAGATGGGGATATCGGTGAAGAAAGTATCGAAGATGTAGTAACAGATATGGTTGCAAGTAACATTATGGCCATTTTTGAGCAAAATCCTGAATTACACTCAAGTGTTCGCTTTAAATTACTAAAAGAAACCGATGCGGTGGTAGAAGATTTAGGCGAAGTCTTGGCTGGCGTATGGGAGAAACGTGCGACTAACGAGCAAATCGTTTTTCTTGATGAGTACGTAGCATTATTGAAAAACTTATTTGATTCAGCGGTGGCGGCATACGATTAATACGCCCGCAGAGAGTGGGTATTATGCTTTTACTTCTTGATATGACGAAATTGCCAGAAGTGTGACGCCCAATAGGGGTTATCCATTCTCGATATCATAACGCCCTGGGATGATGATGCATGAATGAATTTCTGCTGGCCTAGATACAAGCCGACATGCTTCTCTTGGCGAGTGATATGGAAAAACACCAAATCACCGTAACGTGCGTGACTTGGTGTAACACGTCTACCCACTGAACTTTGTTGAGTTGTGGTTCTTGGTAATGCAATTTGCCATGTGTTGGCATAAGCTATTTGCACCAAGGCAGAACAATCCACGCCTGTCGGGGTAGCTCCTCCCCAGCGATAGGGAACGCCTTGCCATTTGTCGTAGAAATCTTTGAGCGGCCGTGTTTGGTTCAATGTTCCGTTTTGATCTCGTAGCGTTTTAGCTGGTGGATTGGATGGTGTTGGTGAGGTACTACATCCTGCTAAACAGCTTAACGTTAATAACCACAATGACCACTTTTCGCCTGCAACAGAGGTAAAAGCTGGTGGCATACTAAATATTGGCATAGTTCCCTTATTGATAGATGTATTCCTCATTATCTAGTGCACCATAACTAAATAGATTGTATGTCAATAAACGTTCCACTCTAAGTCAGCTGTTAAACAATAAAGCGCCATCAAGTTATCGACAATACGTTACTTTTTAAGTCGTCGACGAAAGGGCATAACAATTAAACGATCAAGCCACTGCTCACGACTGTTTCTGCCAAAGGCGAGCCCCAAGCGCATGGCTGGGTGACCGAGTAATGGTTCAGCAATATAGGTACCCAGTAGTCGGTCCCAAAAGGAAAAAACAAACCCCAAATTACTATTGTGCTCTTTTTCGTTCAGACTGTGATGTATGCGGTGAACATCTGGCGTGACCAATAACCAGCGCAGTTGACGCTCACGTAATGGGTGTAATTTGATATTACAATGGTTAAAAACAAGCATGCCAATAAATATCAGCTCATAGGCTACCACCCCAAGTATGGGAGCCCCAAGCAGAGTGACGACACCGATTCTCATCCATAACAACAATAAGAATTCGAGTGGATGAAAACGCAATGCGGTTGATGCATCCAGATCAGTATCAGTGTGATGTATTTGGTGCAATTGCCATAAAGCCGGTAAACGGTGCATCAAGACATGAAAAATATACAACGCTAAATCAAGCGCTAATATCGTGACAAAAATAGCAATATAGTGATTAACATCGAGTGTCACTAAAATACCAAAGTCATGATTTTGAGCCCATAATGCAGAGCTAATAGCAAAAAACGGGATAACATAATGTGACAGTGTAATGTTTATACCGCACAGAGAGAAATGATTAAGCCAGCGTAACCGTTTGACTTGTGATAATGTGCGACGAGGTCTATTTGACTCCCATATTGCAAGTATTAAAAAAACCAGCAAGAAGAATCCCCACTGTAGCCAAGCATTATAGTCATTCATAATGGTTCCTTTTATGCCGCCCCGAGGGAATTTATTCGGCAAATAATCAAACTTTACTAGCGAACTGTACACCGTGAACGTAGAATTCTCGTTCTGTTTTTTTATTTAAGCATTTCATGAGAATTCACGGTTTCCATCATTTGTATCAACTAAGGCTCAAACAATCAACCAAACCTTTTGTTGCAAGAGGGTCTCAGGTTGAGCGGTGTGAATATTGCCGTGTGGCTAAAGCTTATTGTCTGTGTGCCCATCAACCCAATATTCAGACTCAGGTCGCAGCAATGTTGATCTTATCAGACAATGAGATATTCAAACCCAGCAATACGGGGCGATTAATCGCTGATACGATTCAAGATACACATGTCTTCCAGTGGCATAGGACAAATCCTCCGGCAGAGATGTTATCACAACTTGAGAATCACAATTACGCTCCCGTTTTGGTTTTTCCTGCAACCAGTGCTGACGATCATGCTAAGGTCGTAACAACGCAAAATGTCACGGATAGCGATAAAACGCCGTTATTGGTTTTCATTGATGGTAGCTGGCGAGAAGCGCGACGTATTTATCGTAAATCTGCATATTTACAATCACTGCCTTTATTATCGATGCAGCCTGAAACGGTCTCCGATTACATTATGCGTAAATCGGAAAATGAACAATACTTAGCAACGGCAGAAGTCGCTTCATTGGTGTTACAAGGCGTAGGGGAAGCTGAGGCAGCCAAGACATTACGTTATTGGTTCAATGCCTTTAAAGAAACCTATTTAATGACGAAAAGCAGAGGTTTGCAGGATGAGTCTCGACCTCAGCTGTCCTTATATCTACAATGGAAAGACAGTATTACCCGAGCAGATGAACGCGATACCAGATAAGTTGCAATAATAGCGTGACGTATAATAAGAGGATATCTCATGTATTATGGATTGGATATTGGTGGTACTAAAATTGAGTTTGGTGCTTTCAACAAAAAATTAGAGCGTGTTGCAAAAGAGCGTATAGCGACGAATACCGAGGATTATGAGCAACTAATTAATTCTATTGTCGATTTGGTAGAGCAGCATGATAAGAAATTTGGCGAAGAAGGCACAATCGGCATTGGTCTACCAGGTATGGAAAATGCGAAAGATGGCACGATGTTAACCGTCAATATACCCGCAGCAAATGGCCAACCATTACGCCAAGATCTCCAAGACAAGCTCAAACGCAAGGTCAGTGTCGAAAATGATGCGAATTGTTTTGCGTTGTCTGAAGCATGGGATGATGAATTTCAAGGAAAAAGTACCGTACTAGGTTTAATTATGGGAACAGGTTTCGGTGGGGGCCTTATCATAAATGGACAAGTCATTTCTGGCAGTAATCATGTTGCTGGCGAAGTCGGCCATACGCGTGTGCCGATTGATGCTTGGTTGGCGTTGGGGGATAACCCACCTTTACTTGATTGTGGTTGTGGTAAACAAGGCTGTTTAGATAATTACCTGTCTGGACGCGGCTTTGAACTACTCTATACGCATTTCTACGATAAGAAATGTTCAGCTCAAGACATTATCACGGCTTACCATTGTGATGATATGCAAGCGAAGGAGTTTGTGGACCGGTATTTGGAGTTTACGGCGATGTGCTTTGGAGGGCTGTTCACAGCACTCGATCCTGCGGTTGTTGTGATTGGTGGGGGGTTATCGAACTTTGATACCTTGTATGAAGAATTGCCCAAGCGTATCCCGCGTTATCTCATGTCTGTCGCCTCATGTCCGCAAATCATTAAAGCGCGCTATGGTGATTCTGGTGGTGTTCGTGGTGCGGCTTTCCTTAATTTACCACTCACTGACGACTAACCCGTTAGATATGTTGAGGCGTTGCGTGTACTGATGACCTACCGTTCTCGCTAACAGACTAAGGGGAGCGTTATCGTCCCCCTTAGTCTTTAAAAGCTAAAGCTACATGCTGGTGTGTTATTGTTTTGTTGGCTTTTTGCCAATACCGACGTTTTCTTTCGGTTTAAGAGTAATGTGACTAAAACCTAGCTTACGAAAGTGGTTATCGCGATAGTTACGCATTGCTTTCGTATCTGAAATAGCTTCGATCTGCTGTTCCATTTTGAGGTAGCTCGTTAAATCAATCCCTTCTGCAGCCGCGACGGCTTCATGGGCAGAGCGATACTCTTGATAAGAGAAGACTAATGTCTTTTCTTCGTCGTTAAAAGTGTAAAGAATAGTACGAGACATGTTAGTTTCTCTTGCTTTCTGATGTGAGCGGCGAATTTTGCCTTGAAGTAAGCGAATTGTCACGCATTCATTATGGGCTTATCGCGGTCTGTGTTATTCACGTATAGGCCTGCAAATCTTCCGGCGCATTAATATTGGTAAAAGCGTGTGGCTCATCATCAAGTAATACGCTGTGATAATGCAATTGTTTTATAAATCCCATCAAGCGACGTTCTCCACTGGAAAGATAGCTTTCGAGCTTAGGGATAACATTACGGTTCAGCATTAAAAACGCCGGCTGCGGGCGATGACCATCAGTAGCTACCAATGCCTCACAAGAATATTGGCGATCATTACCTTTGTCATGAGATCGAAAACGCTGTACTAACTCACTATGCACAAATGGGCAGTCACACGGTGAAAATCCTACCCATGGCGTTGTGGCGTAAGTTAACCCTGCGTGTATCCCCGCGAGTGGGCCAGGATAATCTTTCCATATATCTTGAATGACCGTCGCATATTGCTGGTAGTCCTCGATATTACGATTGGCATTGATCAATAAGGGGGATGACAGCTGTGGTTGCAATTGAAAGAGACAATGCTCAATTAAAGGGCGCCCTTGAAAATGTACTAACCCTTTATCCCTGCCGTGCATGCGACGTGCTTGACCACCAGCGAGAATTATCCAGGTTATCTCTTGTTCCTCAATCATGATTAAGACCTTACTAGTCAAACTATTATGTGAATGCTTAAGATCAAGTCGCCCTTGATCCTAAATCATACTGACTTCATGCAAACCGATAGGCGAGAGCCTTATATTATTCGACCGTTGGGGCATTTTTTCACCCATCTTATCGCATAAACTCGCCTTTTCTCTATTCCGTTCTATTTTTAAAACAGGAAGCGTTTCCTGTTTAAGAAGGTATTACGATTGATGCTGGAAAATGAAGTAAACCAAGGTTTCACCTATCATGCTTATTCTGTACTGCTGGCCTGTGAATCAAAACAGACAAAAGAGTTATTCAGTCAATATTTTATTAATGATGCTTGGTTTAGCTCATTGGTTGAAGTCAGCCGTTATGAGCAAGCCCAACGAATGATAAGCCAAAGCCATTATGATGTGATTATCATTGATGATACTTTTTTTCCCAACACCACCGAAGCGTTAACGCAAATTGCGCTTTGGCGGGCGCAACAATCCCAAGTGTTACTGATTGTACACCATGATAGGCTACCGTCGGTGGTAAGCCAATGGCATATTTCTCCATTATCTATCATTATTGATCCGCTTGATCGTGCGCAAGCTAGTCATGTCATTCAGCTAAGCATGCAAGATTTGTTACAACGTAATATGAACTCAGCTCTGCTTCATGACTTCTGCCGTCATCATTCTAATGAAATTATTGGGGAATCAGAGGGCACTGTGGCGCTAAAAAACAGTATTAATCGACGTTGCCATGATACTACACCGCTGTTAATTGAAGGAGAGCCTGGCGTGGGTAAAGAGCTTGTTGCCAGGCAGTTACACCGACATAGCCGACGTAATGGGCCTTTTATGACGCTGAGTGGGCACGTGTCGCTGGAAGATTCGTTAGAGAAAACATTCTATGGACAGCGAGGGAATAAAGAGAATGGGCGGGAATATGTAGCAGGGCTATTTAAGCAGGCCAATGGTGGCACTTTATATATCGATGAAATAGAGGATTTGCCTATTCAAATTCAGCAAACTTTGCTGAGTGTATTTGATACCGGAAAGATTCGTCCTGTGGCAGCTGAGCACGATGTTCCTATTGATGTTCGCGTGATTGCGGCAACGAATCGTCCGCTCTTAGATGAGAGTCATATGACCAATAATCCATCGCCATTATTAGCTCGTTTATATCCTGACCGGATCTCGGTGATGCCACTTAGGCAGAGGAAGTCTGATCTTAAAATGCTACTACCTTTTTTAGCGAAACGTTTATGTCGTGATTTATGTCTACCATTACCCACATGGACAGAAGAAGATATTACCATTATCCGTGATTATCAGTGGCCAGGTAATGTGAGGGAACTGAAAAACCTAGTAGAAAATTGTATTTTACTAAAACAATCGCCTTCAGACTATTGGCAGCGTACTCATCATATACAACATAAAACGCCGGTCACCGTGACGGTGTCTAATGGCATAAGTATACCAACACTCAACGATGATCCTCGTTTAGAGCCGTACTATCAAACGCAAGGATATCCGCCCAGCTGGACGTTGAAACAGATTGAGCGTCATCACATTGAGAAAATCGTTATGGAATGTGAAGGGAATCGCTCGGCAGCGGCACGTGCCTTAGGGGTTAACCGCAAAACGCTAGAACGTAAATTTAAAGAATGGGAAGACGATCATTAAGAGTATCGATAACCTGCTCTAAAATTGTGGTCTTCGTGGATTACTACCATGCACCATATATGACCAAAAAGATCATTATGGTGCATGTCCAGTTAGTCACTTTATATGCCTTGTTTCTTTACATGGCACAGATCGACCCATTTACCCGCCAATTTTCAGATAATCCTTACCTTTTACTGCTTTTCGATTCAAAATATCTTTCTGGTCTAATTTTTGCTTAAGCTGCGCATAACAATAATATCACCAAATTGGTGAGTTTAGGATTATGTGGCACTCAATTGGTGCGCATAGAGTAAAGGAGACAACAAGGATGAATTCAACTTTAGAGCAAGTAGGCGGTGCAGTTCAATTACTGACGAAAAGCTCAGACACTTTGTTTTTGCTGCTTGGTGCCATCATGGTTTTTTTCATGCATGCTGGCTTTGCTTTTCTGGAGGTGGGAACAGTACGTAAGAAGAATCAAGTCAATGCTTTAGTCAAAATTTTAGCGGATTTCGGCGTGTCAACCTTAGCGTATTTCTTTATTGGGTACTGGGTAGCCTACGGACATACCTTCTTTGGTAGTGCAACAGAACTTGCAAATAATAATGGTTATGAACTAGTGAAGTTCTTCTTTTTATTAACGTTTGCAGCAGCAATTCCAGCCATTGTTTCTGGGGGGATAGCTGAAAGAGCGCGTTTTTATCCAATATTAATTGCGACCTTCTTTACGGTTGGAGTCATTTACCCTTGCTTTGAAGGGATGATTTGGAATGGCAATTGGGGAGTACAAACATGGTTTATGGCACATTTTGATGCCCAATTCCATGATTTTGCCGGTTCCGTCGTTGTACACGGTGTTGGCGGATGGATTGCTTTGGTGGCGATTCATTTTCTGGGAATGCGTAAAGGGCGCGTACGGGCTGGGAAGCATACGAACTTCGCCCCGTCCAACATTCCTTTTCTTGCCTTAGGTGCTTGGATTCTATGTGTCGGCTGGTTTGGATTTAATGTTATGTCGGCGCAAAGCATGACAGGTATTAGTGGGTTGGTTGCGATGAATACTTTAATGGCGATGGCTGGAGGCATTCTTGCAGCGCTATTTGTGGGTAAAAACGATCCTGGTTTTATTCATAATGGACCATTAGCAGGGTTAGTTTCTGTGTGTGCGGGATCGGATTTAATGCATCCTATTGGCGCGTTAATAACAGGTGCCATAGCCGGGGGCTTATTCGTATGGTTATTCACTCGATTACAGAAAACGCGTATTGATGATGTACTCGGCGTTTGGCCTTTGCACGGTGTGTGCGGCGCTTGGGGTGGCATAGCCGCTGGTATTTTTGGTCAAAGTGCATTGGGAGGTCTAGGAGGCGTAAGTTTTATCGTGCAATGCCTCGGAACGTTACTTGGCATCACGGTGGCACTACTTGGCTCTTGGGCGGTTTATGGTACGCTAAATCGTGTTACTGGGTTACGTTTAACTCAAGAGCAAGAGTATAATGGCGCGGACTTAACGATTCATCGTATCTCCTCAACCAATGAAGATTAACATCATTATTTTACAGTGAAAAAAGAGCCTTATGGCTCTTTTTTTATACGTATTTTTATTTAAACTGATGCATAGCATTACATCGGTATCAATGATAGATAAAACCGATATTATTAGTGACATTGTCACATAAATTCCCTGCACATTAATCTGTCAGTAAAGGATCAGTTATGAAGTTCCCTTATCGCAATATCGTGATACTTACCGGAGCCGGTATTTCGGCCGAATCGGGCATTCAAACATTTCGTAGTGAAGATGGGTTGTGGGAACAGCACCGTATCGAAGATGTCGCAACGCCGGAAGGTTTTGAGCGAGATCCCAATTTAGTGCAAGCATTTTATAATCAGCGTCGTAGAGAGATTCAACAAGCAAACATTCAACCAAACGCTGCCCATCAAGCGTTAGGGCGCTTAGAGCAGGAATCTGAAGGAAGCGTAACCATAGTGACACAAAATATCGATGATTTGCACGAACGTGGTGGAAGTCATCATATTTATCATATGCATGGTGAGCTACTTAAAGCGCGTTGCACCGAGTCACAACAAACGGTTGAACAATTGACAGACATTCATACTGGTGATTTATGCCATTGCTGCCAAATGCCTGCTCAAATGCGTCCACATATTGTGTGGTTTGGTGAGATGCCATTATCGATGGGAGAAATTTATCAAGCCATCCAAGACGCCGATTTGTTCATTTCTATCGGCACTTCGGGGGTCGTGTATCCGGCCGCTGGTCTCGTGCATGATGCGAAACTATCAGGCGCACACACGATAGAAATCAACCTTGAACCAAGTGCAGTGCAAACAGAGTTTGCTGAAAAACGCTATGGTAAAGCAAGTGTGGAAGTACCTAAGCTGGTTGCAGAGCTACTTGACTTACAATGTCCGTAACAGATTCTTATTCATATTAATCTAAATATAAAAACCACTTCCTTAGAAGTGGTTTTTATCATTAACACATCTACTCAGTAGCGTGTTTTTAACTATTCCATTTACTGGCTCACTTTCAATTTCTGGAACAGCTCTTCATAAAGCGCAGAGGCTTTACCCACATCGTCTTGGAACACACCAGTTTTCATCACGTCTTCTGGTGGGAAAACATTAGTATCGTTCTTATAAGATTTAGGTAAATATTTATACGCTGTTTTCACTGGGGTTGGATAACCTGTCATTTCTGAAATTTTCGCAGCATTTTCTGGCTTTAATAAGAAATCAATCATTTTATAGGCGGCATCGACATTTTTCGCACCGCTTGGGATAGACAAGTTATCCATCCAAAAAATAGCCCCTTTCTTTGGCCAAGCCATTTCAATCGGCGCCCCGTCTTTATGCGCTGCATATGCTGAGCCATTCCATAACATACCTAGAGATACCTCTCCAGCCATGTACGGACGAGCAGGGAAGTCTGAATTGAAAACCAACACGTTTGGCATGAGCTTTTTCAGTTCTTCGTACGCTTCATGAATTTTCTTTGGATCCGTGGTGTTTGGGTTATAACCTAATTTAACCAGTGCTATATGGAAAACTTCTCGCGCATCATCCATCAGCATCAGCTGGCCTTCAAAGTCTTTATTCCATAGCTGGCCCCAGCTGGTAAATTTAGACTTATCATAGTATTCAGTATTAACACCAATCCCAGTGGCTCCCCAAACATAAGGAATTGAGTAATCGCTTTTTGGATCAAATGATTTGTTAAGGTAGTTAGGATCGATATCTTTAAAATGGCTAAGCTTAGAATGATCGATTTTTTGAATCATACCTTCTTTGCGCATTTTGGATACAAAATACGTGGATGGTACAACTAAGTCATATCCTGTTTTCTGGGTTTTTAACTTGGCATACATCGTTTCATTTGATTCATAAGTTGAATAAATGACTTTAATACCCGTTTGCTTAGTAAAGTCTTGTAGAACTTCTTGAGGGATGTATTCGGACCAGTTGTAAAAGTAAAGCACATTGTCGTCTTGTGCCATGGCGCTACCACTGAATAGTGCCGTTGCGCATAATACGCCAGCATATAATTTATTTTTCATTACGTTTCCATGTCTTAGTGTATTTGCTAGTTGACCTAGTGATGATACTCATATGATGAGTAGGGTTGTGATTCATCATTTCATAGCGGTGCGTTAACTGAATGACTCAGCGCAAACACGCCATGAAGATGTATCGAATAATGATGAGAGCCAATGACTTACTCTCATCATTATAGTTGATTAGGAAGGGATTAAGGTTTGGGATCTCGTGCGAGCCACTGTGAACATAAGACGAGCAACAGTGATAATACTAACATGACAGTAGCCAGTGCATTAACATCTGGAGACAATCCAATGCGTACCATGGAGTAAATTTTTAAAGGTAAAATTTCATAGCTTGGACCAGTCACAAACGAACTGATGATCACATCGTCTAATGACAGCGTAAAACTCAGTAACCAACCCGCAGCAACCGCCGGTTTAGCGAGAGGAACAATGATACTTTTAAGAATCGTCCATTCACCTGCACCTAAATCTTTTGCTGCTTCTAACATCTTGACGTCAAAGCCATTTAATCGGCTATATACGGTTATCACGACAAACGGCAAACAAAAGGTAATGTGGGCGATCAAAAGCGTCATCAGACCAAGCTGAGCTCCCAACACGAGAAATAGAGCAAGGAAAGAAATCGCCATAACAATATCGGGAGACATCATAACGACAAACAATAAGCCACTGACCATCGCTTTGCCTTTAAACTGATACCGATACAACGCAACTGCAGTTAAGGTGCCAATCAGGGTTGCTGCAGTCGCTGAAATTACCGAGACAGTCAGTGAATGCCAAGCAGCCTGCATTAAACTATCGTTATGAATCAGCGATTCATACCATTTGGTGGTAAAACCTTGCCAACGTAAACCAAAGCGACTTGCATTGAATGAATTCACAATCAAGACCACAATCGGCAGATATAAAAAAACGTATATAAGGCCGACAAAGCTAAATTTAATTGATTTTCCCATTAATCTAGCTCCACTTTCTTGTTGAGTAGCTTACTTGCTCGGTAATATGCATACATCAGTAAGGCCATCACTATCGTCAATGCAATACTGGTTGCTGCGCCAAATGGCCAATCGCGGGCGTTCAGCACTTGGCTCTTAATGACATTACCTACCAATGGGTTTTTGGCGCCGCCAAGTAAATCAGAAACATAAAACATCCCAAGAGCGGGGAGCAGTACCAATAAGCACCCGCCAATGATGCCCGGCATCGTCAATGGGAACACGATTTTAAGCAAGATTTGTACTTTATTAGCGCCTAAATCTCTGGCAGCTTCTAAATAGGTTTTGTCTAACTTTTCAATTGATGAATAAAGCGGCAAAATCATGAAAGGCAACAGAATGTAAACCAAGCCAATCATTACTGCGGTTTCTGAATACATGATGCGAATCGGGCGGTCAATAATATCGAGCGATAGTAGCAGTGAATTGAGCACACCATGCGTTCCTAATACCATTTTCATACCATAGGTACGAATTAACGAATTCGTCCAAAATGGAATAATGACTAAGAACAACATAAAGCTGCGCCATTTCGCTGGCATCTTAGTGATAGCATAGGCGAACGGATACCCAAGGAGCAGGCAAAACAATGTAGCGAGGATCGCCATATAAAAAGAATGTCCAAGCACCTTGGCATACAAGGGATCGACCAAGCGAACATAGTTATCCAAAGTAAACGTAAAACTCAGTAGGTTGGCGTCGTCTTTGGTTAAAAAACTGGTACCGATGATCATTAAGTTAGGAACTAAAACAAATAGCGTCAGCCAACCAACCACGAGAAACACAATGGTTTTTTGTAGATTAAACTTACGTGTGATCATCGAGAATCACCTCCCAACTTTCGACCCAAGTTATGGACACTTTTTGCCCAATAGAGTGGTCGACATCAGGATCGTCTTCATTGAAAAACTCGCTGATCATGACCATGTCACCGGATTCCATTTCTACTTCTGAATCCAATGTCATACCTTTATAGGTTCGATCGCGCACATAGCCCACTAAGCCTTTTGATTCACTTTGTGAAATCTCTTCAATACGTAAATCTTCAGGGCGAAGTAGTACCTGCAAATGTTGGCCTGATTGAATGGCATTTTTATAATACACCGTATTCGCAACACCATGGATAGTGACTAAAATACGTTCTTCATCCAAACGCTCTTTTGCGACGGCTGGAAAGACATTAATTTCACCAATAAAGCGGGCAACGAAGAGATTTTTCGGCTCTTCATAAATCGCTTTTGGGCTGCCATCTTGTTCTATTACGCCATCGCGCATGACAATAATGCGGTCAGACATCGATAACGCTTCTTCTTGATCATGAGTCACAAAAATAAACGTGATGCCCAACTTACGCTGCAGTTGCTTAAGCTCGGTCTGCATTTGTTTACGTAATTTATAATCCAACGCCGATAAAGATTCGTCGAGCAACAAAACTTTTGGTTTATTGACCACCGCACGCGCGATAGCAATACGTTGCTGTTGGCCGCCAGAAAGTTGATCGGGCTTACGCTGCGCCATATGCTCTAAGCGCACCATGCTTAATACTTCCATAACGCGAGATTCGATTTCGGTACTGCTTACTTTTTGCATGCGCAAACCAAAAGCGACGTTCTCAAATACGGTCATATGAGGGAATAAAGCGTAACTTTGAAAGACAGTATTCACATGGCGGTTTTCAGCCGGGGTTTCTGTCACATCATTCTTATCGAGTAAGATAGAGCCAGAATCGACGCTTTCAAAGCCTGCGATCATTCTTAGTACGGTAGTCTTACCACAGCCAGAAGGGCCAAGAATAGTGAGGAATTCACCGTGATTGACGTTTAAGTTTAAGTTCGAAATTATTTCTTTACCATCGAAACTTTTAGTAACGTTAGTTAGTTTGATTACTGTATTTGCAACGCAATGCTCTTTATTCAACGTCTGTTTTTCTCCTACCTGGGCCTAGCGCAATTTGCTTGATTGTGACCATATGTAATACATTAAGTCGCGAATCATAATCATCGCGTACTGGAAGTCAAAGTATTTTAGCGTGTTAGGGCAAAAATTTCGTAATATACACTAACAATTTAATCCTGCTAGGACAGCCGCAATTAGGCAGAATGTGCACTATTCATTCGAAAACAACACACAAGTCACATTACTGTTTTTGTACTAACAAACATTACCGTATAATAACTGACAATATTTGTGAAATAATGACGCGTAACCGTGTTTGAAGATATCTTGATAGAGAAGACGATTTTCAATCCCATTCAGCCTTCTAGAGTAGTGTAATGAATAACGAAACAGAAAAAGATTTCAATTTGGGGGGCAGTATTGATACTGCACTTTCTGGACAGTACGAACTGAGCATTACCAAAGTGTTTAAAGAAGCTTGGGATTGTACTATTCAGCACTTCCTGTCGTTTAGCCCTGCCATCATCTTATTAGCTATTTTGCAGATTGCTATTTTCTTTATTGCACTGCACTTTCAAGTATCCAATGTCACAGGGATATTTGAAAACTTTGCGAAGAACGGGACATTTCCTGATGGTTTTATGCGCTCCTTATATATCGCGAACTTTAGCTACGAAGTCGTGAGTGCGCCATTCTACGCCGGTGTGTCTTTAATGGCGATGAGCCATGCTGCAGGTTTGAGTACAACCACCAAGCAGATAGGCAGCGGTTTACAATATACGGTTTCAGTCATTATCGTGACGTTAGTCAGTCTTGTGCTGCAAGGCGTCGCTAATTTACTTCTACCCGTTATTTCACTGTATTTGTCGTTAGCATTTACTAATGCAAGTTTATTGGTATGTGAAAAACGAGTGCGTCCTTTTACTGCTTTGTGGCTATCCTTACGTGCGGCAAACCGCAAGCTTTTGCAGTTATCCGTCATTTATGCCGTTATTATGGGTTTATTTCTTGCGGCATTAATGTTTTATGGCATAGGCTTAGTGTTAGTACTTCCTTTTTTCTTTCATGTTAAAGGGATCATTTATCGTAATATGTTTGGTGTACGCCTCAAAGTAGTCGCAACCAATCATGACGACGACAATGATAATAGTGACGGGGGAGAAAGTGATAACGACAAACCAAGTCAGGTATTTAATGCGTAACATTGTTATTGCTGGCATCGCAGCGGTTTTAGCCAGTTGCGGCTATCAATTTGTCACGAGCACTCAGGGCAGTGAATCAAAGGGAGCTGCCTATCAGCGTATGGGCCCGCCACCAGATTTTTCAGCGATTGATAATATCGCTGATCGTAAAGCGAGTTTTTTCGACTACGTTCGTGAAGGCATTCAAAATGAGAATCAACGTATTCTTCATGAGCGCCAACAACTTAAACAAATTAAACAAGCCTTAGATAAAGGCAAACCGTTATCTAATGAGAATAAGGTAACAGCCAAGCTATTGGGTGAATTGTATAATTTGAAAGTCACTGATGACACGATTAACAAACAATGGGTCAACCATATGTTACGCCGGGCCGATGTCATTCCTGAAGCGCTTGCTCTGTCACAAGCGGCCAATGAATCCGCTTGGGGAATGTCGCGTTTTGCTCGCCAAGCTAATAACTATTTTGGTCAATGGTGCTATAAAGCCGGATGTGGATTAATCCCCAAACAGCGAGGGGCGGACATGACTCATGAAGTCGCTAAGTTTTCATCGGTTAGTGAATCAATCCATCGCTACTTTATGAATGTTAATCGTAATAAAGCGTATCAGCCATTGCGTAAAATTCGGTATGAACGACGCCAACAGAATAAGAAAATCTTGAGTACAGCGGCAGCCCTAAAGTTAGTGCAAGGCTTGAAGAACTATTCTGAGCGGGGACAAGAATACGTTAATATTATTTCAGGTATGATTAATCATAACGAGCAATACTGGGAATATTAAGTATTGTTTTATAATAAGATGAGCATAAAAAAGGCTACGGTAACGTAGCCTTTTTTTTATTTCCCCACTCACTAAGTGACGGTGTAACTTAGTGACATTAAGAAAGGTTAGTGACGTTCAATGTCATTGCTGGATCAACATCAAACGCTACACTTTCATCAAAATCAGTAGGTTGGGTTGGGAAGTTATCTTTATCAAAACCAATGTCGCCACCATCAATGATTCCCGAATCACTATCGATAGATTTAAAGTCGAACAAATTATGATCGGCTAAATGGCTTGGTACCACGTTTTGCATCGCTTTAAACATGGTTTCAATACGACCAGGGAATTGTTTATCCCAACCGTTCAACATTGCTTTAATGTTCTGACGTTGCATATTTGGCTGAGTACCACATAGATTACATGGAATGATAGGGTACTCACGGGCTTCAGAAAATTTGATGATGTCTTTCTCACGGCAATAGGCCAAAGGACGAATGACGACATGTTCACCGTTATCCGACACTAGCTTTGGCGGCATACCTTTCATTTTACCGCCGTAGAACATATTCAAGAATAGAGTTTCTAAAATATCATCACGATGATGCCCTAACGCGATTTTTGTCGCGCCTAATTCTTTAGCTGTACGATACAAAATACCGCGACGTAAGCGAGAGCATAGTGAACATGTGGTTTTGCCTTCAGGTACTTTTTCTTTAACAATCGAGTAGGTATCTTCTTCCACGATTTTGTATTGTACACCTAAGCTTTCTAGGTAAGCTGGCAGAACGTGTTCAGGAAACCCTGGTTGTTTTTGGTCTAAGTTAACCGCGATTAGTTCAAAAGAGACCGGCGCGCTCTTTTGCAAACTCATCAGAATATCAAGCATAGTGAAGCTGTCTTTTCCGCCAGACAGACACACCATAATGCGGTCACCTTCTTCAATCATGTTGAAGTCAGCAATAGCCTGACCCGTATTACGACGCAGACGTTTTTGAAGTTTATTGAAATTGTATTGTTGCGCTTTGGTACGCTCTTGAGTTTGCTCGGTCATTTAGCTTGCGCTCTTTATCTTGATAACAAAATGAAGTGCGTATGATACGCATAAATGCTAGATATTCCAGTTTTTAGGGCGATGAAACGTAAATCCCCCGTGATAATTCACGAGGGATTTAAATTTCAATAGGTTGATACTTTAGTTTGGAGCAAGTGGACTCACAAAACCTTCGGGTTTGAGTGCCAGTATGTCGCAACCTATTTTATCAATAACTTGTTCGGCGGTATTACCAAGAAAAACCGCGGACAGGCCAGTTCGACCCGTTGTCCCTATCACACAAATACCGGCATTAAGAGAGCTGGCCGCTTTGGGAATGACTTCTTCAGGTAATCCTTGCTCAACGAGAGTATGTTCTTCAGCAATCCCATGTTTTTGTCTTAACGCTTTCATGGATGTTAAATGATGACCGCGAATCGCATCGGAGTAAGCGCTGGGATCAAACTCGGGTAACTCGATGGCGATATTGGCGGGTGTCGCGGGGTAAGCGTTAACAAGATAAGGGGTCGCATTTAAACGCTCACTCATACTCATGGCTTGTTCGACCATACGATCGTTGAGATCTTGATGAGTCTCTAATTCAGAACCCACATGAACAGAAGCAATAATGTTAGCTCCCTGTGGCCAGTGGGCATTTTTCACTAAAGCAACAGGGGTTGGACATTTGCGCAATAAATGCCAATCTGTCGGGGTAAACAGTACCGATTCTAATAAATCGTGTTTACGTGTCCCTTTGATCACAATGTCATGATGACCTTCAAAGACTTCATGAATAATGGCTTCGTAAGGTCGGTTATGCCATACAACTTTAATGTGTAGATCGAAGTCATCACTTAAGTAGGGCTGAGCTATTGTTCTCATCCATTGCTCTCGTTGCGATATCACACCTTGGCGCATCGCATCTCGCTCTTCGGAGGAGAGCATTGAGGTCATGTCATAAGAAAAATCATAGATAGATAAGAAGAAGGTGAGTTGGCTGCGGGAGCGACTATGCGCGGCTAATTTCGCCGCTCGAGCAAGTGCGACTTGCTCATCTCGATTAACGTCTGCGACGGCGAGAATATTACTGTAAATACTCATAAACGAACCCCTTATCAATGTCGTCGAGCTATAGATACTCTAGCGCAAATACAGGGGTAGGGACAGTAAGTCAAACAGAGAAGTGCAGAAAGTATGATGTAGCTCGATATGAAGCTACATCATCTGGAAACGATTTAATTGCTATCTGTAACGCCGGCTAACTCTTTGATAGCGTCATGATCTAAGATAGTAATGTATTTCCCTTTTACGGCTAATAATTCAGATTTTTGGAAACGCCCCAATAAACGGCTGATGGTTTCTACTGTTAATCCTAAGTAGTTACCTATATCACCACGAGTCATCGTCAAACGGAATTCACGTTGAGAGAAACCACGTTGGGAAAATCGCGTAGAAAGATGATAAAGAAAGGCGGCTAAGCGCTCTTCTGCATTCTTTTTTGAAAGTAGCAGAATCATTTCTTGGTCACCTTTAATTTCATTGCTCATCAAACGCATGATTTGTTGACGTAACTTTGGCATTTTACCTGAGAGGTCGTCCACAATTTCGTACGGGATCTCACATACCATCGAGGTTTCTAGTGCTTGTGCAAAACTCGGATGGGCATCTGACATGATAGCATCAAAGCCGACGATATCTCCTGCAAGGTGGAAGGCGGTAATTTGCTCATCGCCTTGTTCTGTTATGGTGTAGCTTTTTACGGTTCCAGAGCGGATCGCATAGAGCGACTTAAGCTCATCTCCAGCTTTGAAAAGCTCCTGTCCTTTTTGAATCGGTTTCTTACGCTCAATAATCTGATCAAGCTGATCGAGTTCTGATTCATTCAGCGTAAAAGGGATACAAAGTTGGCTGATACTACACTCTTGGCAATGAATAGCACAACCACCGGATTGAATACGCTTTGCTGCTGGTTTGTCAGATATCATAATAACCTTTCACTAAATTGATGTACGCGAGTATGTTAACACTCATTCGAAACAAAGGGTAGATAAATAAACCCTTTAAAAACATGACGTTAACTTATATTTTTAAACATACCCTTATTGATAATAATGTTATAAAATCAAAGCTTTTATGTCTATCTATTGGCACAAAATTACATAATAAATGAGATGCCGATTAACAAAATGATAACAATTTTGGTATCGCTACCGTAATGGATAAAAAGTGGTACGTAAATTATTTAAACTGATGATCTCACGAATTCGAGAGCGTTATCTGTATTGTTGGTCAATTTATTGTGTAGTGTCACATTAGTTATAGGGATGTTAGAAAGTAAATGGTAACTATTTACTAGCAGCAATGTATCATTATCACTAATTACAGTAGAATACTCCTATAATATAGTACTGATGTAATGATAAATTGATACACGAGTTCGAGGGTATAAAACATGGCTGCTGAAAAGCTCACTAAACAGCGACTAATGCAAATCGTTATAATGATGTTACTGCTCATTGGGGCGTTTACGTGGCGTAGTTGGACTTATGATGAGCAAAAAACGCTGTCGTGCAAAGGCCATGAACAATGCCGTATTCAAGTGGATTCTCAAATGATTGAAGTCTTCAAAACCAGCATGTCGAGCTATGAGATTAATCAAGTACCCAAAGGCTGGATGTTAACGTCACAGCAAGGTGAATTTACACAAATAGCGCCACAAAAGTGGTCAATGAATATAAACCCTAATCAATTAGCTCAACCTATTTACGTTGTCTTAAATGACACAACCCGTATGCAGATTTCAATTTAAGAAATGACCTTAACCATTTATCATTTCGAGGACAACAAGATTGTTATTTGAGCAACCGAACAAACCTATGCGTTTTCTGACTGCCTTCTCTCACTCACAAGATATTAAGGTAGCAATACAGACTATTTTGGCGCAAACCGGAAGCTATAAACCAGCAGCAATGCTTTGTTATTATACCGAATCGTATTGCGCTCAAGAGTTAGCAAATGAACTCACATCGAGGCTGCCGAACGTGCCTTTTATTGGCTGTTCTTCATGTAAAGGTATCATGACAGATAAGGGGTATCATGAAGGGCCGGTTGTTGGAGTCTTATTTATTTACGACCAATCAGCCTGTGCTTATGGATCGGCTTTGGTCAATTTAGACGCGTGTGATGATTATCCTAAATTAATCAATAATCTCATCGAAGATGCACTAAAAGATGCCGACAGAATAGGGGAAATCCCAAGCTTGATTCTTCTGCACGCTACGCCAGGCTATGAAGAATTGTATATGGACGCGATTGATGAAAAATTTGGTACTCACATCCCAATTATTGGCGGAAGTGCTGCGGATAATAAGATTCAAAACCACTGGTCTTTGATTACAGATAAAGGAATCAGTCAAAATGGGATTGCTCTACAATTGTTCTTTACCAGTAAACCGCTCACAACAGGGTTCAGTGCAGGCTATTCCCCAACCACATTTAAAGGTGAAATTACCTTAGCAAAAGAACGCACTATTTTTGAAATAGATGGTTTGCCAGCAAAGGATGTCTATAAGCAATGGATAAACGATCACGCTGGAGAAAATATTTCGGAACAATATATTTTCGATCATATTGCACGTTTTCCCATCGGGGTAATGGCCGGTACTATTCATCAACAACCATACTTTAAACTTACTCATCCTTTATGTTTTCATCCAGATGGTTGGATTGAAGTTTTTGCTGAAATGCAAACTGGCGAAGAAATTCAATTGATGACTGGCTCACTTGATCAATTGATCTCCCGAGCCTCACGGGTAGTCAAAGAAGCGAATATACAAAATTATCACGAATCGTTAGTTTGTGGCGCTATCATTATTCATTGTGCTGGCTCGATGCTTCGGTTGGGAGATGAAATCCAACAAGTCTACCAAAAACTTATTTCCCAAATGAATGGACAACCTTTTATTTGTCCATTTACCTTTGGTGAGCAAGGCCGTTTTATTGGTGGAGAGAACGCTCATGGCAACCTTATGATCTCTTCAGTAATTTTTTATGATTCAGAATAGTGTAATCGCCTTATGAATTCAGAAAAAGTTGAGTTACTTAATGAAACCTTATTAGAGCTCGAACGCAGTAAAGAGCGTGAACAACGTTTAGCAGAAGAAAATCACGTCATTTTAGCGACGTTATCGGCACTAAGTAATGCCGACAACAAGTACCAAATTTTTGAAGAATTAAAAAAGTCGTTAAGTCGTTATATTGAATTTGATAACTTTGTCGTGATCTCTAAAAGTAAAAGTTGCTCGTCTTTTTTTACCTTTCTTACGTCTAACTCGGATTTTGAAGGTAAACAGTGGCGTCATACTAAAAAGTTTCAACGTGTTCTGGATGGTGAAGGCATCATTCTTTTTGAGCCCGAAGAGCAAGAAGAATTTCGCTATTTAAGTGTTGAGCTGCAACAACAGCTAAAATCGGTATTAATGACGGGGATTCGTGCAGAAGCGAGCGATTCTGTATTGTTGCTAACAGGAACTCGAAAAGGGCAGTTCAGTATTGACACGAAGGCGACGTTATTACGATTTCGACCTTTGCTCGAACGTGCCATCAGTGATATCGAGTATAAAGAAGAGTTGCAGCAGTTAGTTAATATCAAAACACGAGAATTATCGATCGCCCAACAGCAAGCAGAACAAGCCAATGAGTCTAAATCTCAATTTTTGGCCATGATGAGTCATGAACTACGCACACCATTGAATGCAGTGTTGGGTTTGATAGATGTTCTCCGGCAGAAAAGTAACGTTGAGCAATGTACGTTGCTTGAACAGATGGAAAATTCGGCAGAACTGTTGTTAATTATTATTAATGACATACTGGACTTAAGTCGGATTGAATTCGGACACTTTAAGTTACAGTGTAACTGGATAAATCTAGACAAACACCTGCGTCATTCCTTGTCATATCACGAGCAGCTTGCCACAGAAAAACATATTCAGTTTGATATTGAACAATCTGTCGATGCTATATCAAGTTATTGGCTTGATCCAACCCGACTAACACAGATTATTTATAACGTTGTCGGCAATGCAATCAAGTTTACCTCTGAAGGTAAAGTATCGATTCAATTAACCACGCATAATCAAGAAACCTTGGAGATTGTCGTTAAAGACACTGGTATTGGTATTGAACAATCGCGATTAGAACAATTATTCAATCCATTTATTCAAGCGGATAATTCGATTACACGCAATTACGGTGGCACAGGTTTAGGACTTACTATAACCAAGTACTTAGTGGATATGATGGACGGCGACATCGCCATCGACAGTCACCTTGGTCAAGGGACGTGTTTTACGATTCGTATTCCATTACAGTCACAGAAACCATCGATAGAGGCGGTTTTTGATAATCTAACGATGGGTCAAATACCGAATGCCAGCGCGAATCATTCCATAGAGTCACTTGTTTCTGATATTGCTGAAAACAAGAAACAACCGCATCACATTTTAGTGGTCGAAGATACGAAAACCAACCAGATGGTGATTAAGCTACTGTTGACACGTTTAGGGTATCAGGTTTCTTTAGCGAATAATGGATTAGAAGCCGTCGACTTATTATCAAGTGATCATGATTACGATTTAGTATTTATGGATTTATCGATGCCAGTCATGGATGGTATGGAAGCCACACGTTTGATTCGTGAAAAACACATTTTAATTCCAATCATTGCATTGACCGCGCATGCGATGAGCCAAGAAAAAGACGGTTGTATGCATGTTGGTATGAATGACTTTGTGATGAAACCAATACGTACTCAAGATCTCACAACGATACTTAATCAATATTTACATTAAGCTCGGTGCTTAGTTTTCCTAATAACCATATTTTTAATCGAAGATGATAAATATGGTTATTAGGTATTTTATGGTAAATAGTTATGTTTAATAGACATGGGGATTAAATACCATAATAGGGAATAATCATCATGAGGATGTCGTCCAAATCAACATTATTTAACATAATATACATAATGCGAACTAAAGATAATATAGACAGGTTAAGAGATTTAGGTTGATTTGCGCTGTTATTGATTACTAGCTTTGGTGTCTATACTGACACGTACTCGTTAGCTCAAACTTATTACTTACTATGAATTTAAACTAAAATTTTTTGGTACCTATAATGACCCTTACTAAAGAAATCGTATGCATCCGTATCTTCCAGGATTCGTTCTTTAGCTAATGAACGAAAACTTAATATGGTTGAGTCCTAAAAAATATTCGATTGGTTTTGTCTATCAGTTACCACGACTCTATGTCAGTCTTCTGAACTGTAGTTTTCAGTTGCAGTTATTATTACGCGATTAGTGAATTTTTATCTACTCAACGGTGTGCTTGTCGCGCCACTATTTTCGTTGCTGGTTCAGTGCTAGTCGTTAGTTAAGTAGCCTAATATGATAGTAAAAATATAAGTGACAGCGTCACGTAGATATTACTTCTATCTGGTCAGTTACCACTCATTCGTTTCTTTCGATTATGACAGCATTTTTGAAGTATAAAGCGACGATGAGTATTGAGATTGACGGACGACTTTTCTATAGGCAAAAAGAAACCCGCATTAAGCGGGTAAAAAGGAGTTATCCAACAAAAGTCATCCCAAGTAAACTTACTCTTTTAGTGTAGTTACTCTATTTTCTTTTGCTAATCGATATACCGAGTTTTTTATATCAACATGAAGTATTGTGATCTACCTCTTTTTTATGTGCAAAATGCGTCCGAGTTTAGTTCAGCACTTAGCTCGATATGTCAGTTACCTAACGATAAACACTTAACCGCTAAGTAATCAGAGAAATCCGCCATAAAATACTGTTTATTTATACAGTATTTTATATGAAAAGGAAAAATGGAGACGTTATTGAGCACTATCATCAGATTTTAATCAAAAACGCTCAATAACTAGCATGCAAGCGATTCAATGATAGCTGTATGCATATACAGTTTATTTTTATTTATCGGATCCCTACTTCATCTTTGAACGGTATACAGTACACGAGTGATATCGGTGATGAATACGCCCAAACGTTATCTCTTTATCTAACTCGGTCTCTACTTGCTGAATATTCCAGGTAAGTTGTGTCACTCGCAGTGATAGCCGAGCGCATTTATTGTCATGTATTTGAATGTTTATCTAGTGCGTAGCGCGTCATAATACTCTCTTATGTCATGTTTGTGTGGGACTACTCAGATAGAACTATACAGATGATATCGCTGTTATTATTGGCGAAGCGATAAGTGATTTATGGTAAAACTAGATGAGTGGATGTACTAGAATATGGTTATATATCGATATCGTGTAGCACTTATATATATGCATATTAAAATATTTAGTTATAATGCACTAGGGTGTATGGGACTATTACAAAATAAGCACACAGACTGTTTTCAAGTGCTTAAGCTCTTTTTTTACCTTTGGATTTAAAACCTTGATGAGGAAAAACATTACGAATATGTTGTTGAACATTTTTAGGGATATTCTTTGAAAAAACCAACTTCATACCAGTACGCAGTTGGTATACTTTTAAACTGCCATTAAGGTGATCATGTTCAGCAATGTGCTTAAGCTCACGCTGAAAAGACGGTGGACAATGGCCTTTTTCCGTTTTTATATGCCCGTTTTTAAACGTCATTTTGAGTACAGGTCTATCAGCAACTAACCAAATAACCACGACTAAGCCAACAATAACTAGATACCACATAGGTTCACCTCGTTAATCTGATGATAATAGCTTATTTAAATCTTGTTTTAAGCTTGATACGGTACGACTGGCCTTTTCACTACGCGATGCTTCACTTAATAGGTATTCAATAGCATCAGATAACGTGCAGCCTAATTCTGTGGCGCGCTCAGACAGTTTTTCCCAAACTCGATAATCGAGATCAATCGATTTCTTACGGGTATGGACCTGCTCTGCGTTAAAATGTCGCTTACGCTTTGCACGAATGGCTTGCTTTAATTTATTCTCAAAATCTGGCGCCATGTGGTTATCTATCCACTCTAATACCAGCGTTGGATCACTTTCTAACGAGCGTAATTGGTGAATCGCTAAATCTATTTCACTGGTATCGACATAACGCGTAATGCGCTCGCCAGCCTTCCATTTATTGACAAGGTACTGCCATTTCCAACCACATTCTAAGTTTTCAAGCTGCTGATATTTCATGGTTCACAAATCCGTATCCGTTTAGAGTGACAGCGTAACCCATACGATGCTCACATTCAATTTTAAAGAGTAGAAATTCGATCATAGTCATTCGCGATCTCTATGCTATTCGCCAGCGTTATTTTTCTATATAATCTAGCCCCTTTTTCATTAGTATTTTCAATGCGGAACAGTACATTTCAATGACTCAAGATATTTGGCGTTCAGTAACGCCTCAATATGATGAATATGAAGCGCAGTTTGCTCAATATTCTTCTATACCAGAAAAAACACTGCTCGAGGTACAACCTCGCTTAGCAGCAACGCTTTCTCAGTTCATCGAAATGGAAGGCTTCACCCGCCTACTATTGATTAATGCCCCCGATAATTCGATATATCGACAGCATATCGAACAGTCATTACAACATAGTCTGCAAGGTCGTTGTCCGGTTCTTCGTACAGAGACATTAAACATGGCCGATATATTCGGTCAAATTAAGGCTAACCATGGTGCGGTGACTCAACATATCCCTGGGTTGCTTGAACAAGCCGATGGTGGTTATCTAATCGTATCAGCGAATTTGTTATTGGCGAACCCTAAATACTGGCCAGCGTTGAAAGCGGCCATATTGGGCGAAGAATCTTCACCTATAAATTGTGATCCAGAGTCGCCCATTTTGCAATTGCCACGTCGTCGTTTCGATATCCGTGTCATTGTATTAGGTGATCGCACTCAGCTTGGTGATGTGGATTATTTAGATGCAGATATTCACGCTGGCTTATGCTTATTTAGTGAATTAGAACCAGACATTAAGTTAAATGCTGAAACTTTGTTAGATTACCTTGGCTTTTTAAAATGGTTGTGTCGTCTCTATGACCTGCCTACTTTAACAACAGAGGCCATTCATACGTTAATGAAAGCAGGTGCTCGCTATACTGAAGATCAGAATTACGCCCCGCTGTGTCTATTATGGCATCGTTCTATACTTGCCGAATGTAAAGGTTACACTCAAGGTAAAACCATTGAAGCGCTTGATGTAGAAGCCGTTATACGACAACGTTATGACCGTGCTTCTTACTTACCTCAGCGAGCCATGGATGACATTCTTGATGGCCAAGTGATTATTGAAACCGATGGTAAGCAAATTGGCCAAGTGAACGCCTTAACCGTCGTAGACGTGGCTGGGCATCCACTGTCTTATGGTGAGCCGGCACGTATATCTTGCGTCGTTCACTTTGGTGATGGTGATATTTCAGATGTAGAAAGAAAAGTTGAGCTTGGTGGCAGTTTGCATGCCAAAGGCATGATGATCATGCAAGCATTTGTAAGTAGCGCACTTGATTTAGATGTCCCCTTGCCTTTTTCTGCTTCAGTTGTATTTGAGCAGTCTTATAGTGAAGTCGACGGTGACAGCGCTTCCCTCGCTGAGTTATGTGCATGGGTGAGCGCTCTTTCTGGGCTTCCTATCGATCAACAAAAAGCCGTGACGGGTGCTGTTGACCAATTCGGTCGTGTACAAGCCGTTGGTGGTCTCAACGAAAAGATTGAAGGTTTTTATCGTGTGTGTGAACATCAGGGATTCACGGGTCACCAAGGGGTGATTATGCCGGCAAGTAACTTGAAACATCTTGCGCTGCACCCGACAGTAGTAGAAAGTATTAAACAAGGTCAGTTTTCAATATGGCCAGTAGAAACCGTCGATGATGTTATGCCTATCTTGTTGGCAACCCCTTTTCGCGGAAAACAAGAAAAAGACAATGTACTGCGCCGTATTGCAGATCGTATTGATAATTTTGACAAAGACGATACGCCCGACACTTGGTTTGAACGGATTAAAAACAAGCTGTTTTAAACTGATCGGAGTTGTTTGGCGTACAGGTGTTCACTAACATGCACCTATCAAAAATTGGAGTAATTGATAATGCAGAATAAACGAGATTCATACAACCGTGACGACTTACTCGCTTCTAGCCGTGGTGAGCTATTCGGCCCTGGATACCCACAACTACCAGCGCCAAACATGTTGATGATGGATCGTGTCGCTAAAATGTCTGAAACTGAAGGCGATTATGGCAAAGGTCTAATTGTTGCCGAACTGGATATTACTCCAGATCTTTGGTTCTTTGACTGTCACTTCCCGGGTGATCCTGTGATGCCTGGTTGTCTAGGTTTGGATGCGATGTGGCAACTGGTTGGTTTTTTCCTTGGCTGGGTCGGCGGCAAAGGGAAAGGCCGTGCGCTTGGTGTTGGTGAAGTTAAGTTTACAGGCCAAATCCTACCAACAGCGAAAAAAGTCACTTATGAAATTCACATGAAACGCGTTGTGAATCGTCGACTAGTAATGGGCCTAGCCGATGGCCGTGTTTTAGTCGATGGTAAAGAGATTTACGCAGCAAAAGATTTAAAAGTTGGCTTGTTTACAGACACGTCTGCATTCTAGTTGATTGTTTAAGTGATAAAACGGTGCTTAATGCACCGTTTTTATTGGCTATATACATTTAGTTATAGTGCGTTAAAATGGCTGATATTAATTGCCCAGAATAGAAAAAGCCCCTGTGATAAGGGGCTTAAACTTCCTGTGAAGGAATAACGATAGTAAGTCTGTTATGTCGATTCCACTCTATTACTTAAAGAGACCCATGTTTTTATCTTCTCGAGCATCACGCCAACCACCCAACCAATAGGAACGGGCATCGAGTTGTTGCGAGTAAGGACACATCTCTTGAGAACGACCATTAATCCCTGCTTTATAGCCTTGAGATTGTGCTCTTTCTAGGCGATCACGCTTTTGTCTCTTCATACTTGGAGCCCTCTTACAGTATTTCGTGTTACAAAATAATTACCGCTATGCGTCACTTTCGTGACCACGTATTTAGAATTGCTCAAAACACGGATGGATACAAGACGAAAAAAAAGGCATGACGTCATTTTGTGACTTCATGCCCTTATTGACAAAAATTTTATTTCTTACGACGGAACCCGAATAATGCGAGTAAAGTCAAAGCTCCCCAGCCAATACTACCGCCGCCTCCACTGCGAGAGACGCTCTGTGTGTCCTCTGGGCGAGTTTTAATATCACTAGACGTTGCACCAGAAATTGGGAGCAATTTCACAGCTACAACTTGCTCGGTGCCATCACAGCGTGAGTTATACGCCGTGGTTTGATAGCCACCAGTACATTTCAATGCTGTAGCCGCAATCACACCGGCATCGTTAATATCCGCAGCATCAATAATACGATATTGGTTATTGCTGTTAGAGAATTGACCACCGTTGGTTAAGTTATCTAGCCACCAACCTTTACCATTAAATAGGTTGCGACGTGCAGCATTGGTGCCATTACCATTATACGGATAAATGAACGCACGTTTACGACGAACTTTACCATCAATCTCGGCGTTATTCTCAGTATCAATCTGTCCAACTATTTCATTGTAATTATTGATCGCTTCCGCTTTGCCACCGGCGCCACTAAAGAAGATGCCACCGGATAAGAATTGTTCAGAGCCGGAATTATCCACATTCGGCATGACAAAGAGACGTTGTACCGCAGCGCGATTTTCCGGTTTATTACCAAAACGCTTGGCTTCACCAATCGCGACTTTGTTGGTATTGATATCCGTTAAACGGCTGTTACTGTACACATCATCGTCGTTGATATCGTTGCCAGTCACCATTTTCGTCGACCAATCCGATGCACTAGTCCACGAGTTTTTATCAGCCGTGAATACGGCGGCACGCATATAGAAATTCTTGTCATCATCTACCGTGGTATAACCTACACCGTAAATTTTGCCATCAATCACTTCAAAGCTGCGCATACTCGCTTGAGCAAGTTGATCATGCTCGTTGCCATCCGCTTCAACGCCGGATCCCCAGTTTAATTGAACTTGCTGAGAACCGTCAGTAGACCATAATGCGGCTTTGCTTTTCGCAAAACTCCCATTACGAACGGTATCGGTAGTGCCGATACTGCCCGATACAAACGTACCATCCGTATCAAACGCACGTACCTGATCGCCCGTTGGGTCGTTAAAATCGCTATTACTGTATGCGCCCTGCACACCACCAGCACGCGTAATTGCAGCGGGGCCAAATTCTTGCTGTACGCCAACCGCATTACCATTTTCATCCAAATGATTAATCACAGTATTATGCGAGTCATCACCGACTTGGGTCTGTTCAATGAAGCTACGTGCATTCACTGAGCCTAAGTTCCACGCCTGCCAACGAGTCGACGCCCAAGATTCACAGGTGGCGTACCGCAATTGGCTGTCACAGTAATCTTCAAAATCGTCTTGTGTATCGACATACTCAAACGCGTTATCAATACCAAACGGGGCTTCTTGATTGTAACCCACACCATCAACCGCTTGTCCGCCATTCGGTTTTTTCGCTCGCGTTTCTAATGCCATTGGAAAATCTGCGGTATCACAGCTTGTGGCGCTTGCAGAAAAACAGCCTTCATCACTGTTTGAACCATCTGTGCCTTGCGTAATAGCAACGCCGTAGGCACTTTCATAACCATTGACTGATGGCGTACTCTCTACCACTTGGTAGAGAGCTGCGGATGCGTGCGTGGAGGCCAAAAGGATCGCTACCGATACGCACGTTCTTTTAAATGTTTTGTGTTCCATAAATTTAATGTCTTAACTGTCCTGTTGAATTGCTTCCAGCTCTTCCCAGCGTTCAAAAGCAACGTCAAGCTCCTGCTCTTTGGCAGCCAACTTGTCTAAAATGGGTTGAGTCTCTTCTACAGATTTTGCGAAAAACTCAGGAGTATTGACTTCTTCCTGAAGCGTATTGAGTTCAGACTCTAGTCGTTCCAGAGTTTGGGGTAGATCTTCCAATTCGCGCTGCAGTTTATAAGATAATTTCTTCGCTTTCGGCTTCGGCTCTGCTGTTTTGCGAGGTTCCTCAACCTGTTTAACATTTTCCTGACGTTCAGGTTCCTGATGACGCGTTTCTTTCACTTGCTTACGCTGTTGCTGCGCATCATGGTACCCACCGACAAACTCTTCAATCTGACCATTACCTTCAAAAATCCAACTAGTAGTCACGGTATTATCGACAAATTCACGATCGTGACTGACCAGCAGTAATGTGCCTTGATAATTGGCAAGTAAATCTTCTAAAAGTTCCAATGTTTCGATATCTAAATCGTTGGTTGGCTCATCAAGAATCAATAAATTGTTTGAACGTAGGAAGATACGAGCTAATAACAAACGGTTTTTTTCACCGCCAGACAAAGCTTTAACTGGAGTACGCGCACGTTTAGGGGCAAATAAGAAATCTTGTAGATAACTTAAGGCATGACGCTGACGTCCGCCGACCATCACTTCTTGCTTACCATCAGCAAGGTTATCAATGACCGATTTCTCTGGATCAAGAATCTCACGATATTGGTCAAAGTAAGCGACATCTAATTTCGTACCACACCGCACGAAACCACTATCCGGAGCTAATTTTTCGAGCAATAGTTTCAGTAAGGTACTCTTACCACACCCATTTGGACCAATAAGAGCGATGCGATCACCACGCTGAATAGTAAACGAGAAATCATCGATTAGCGTCTTAGTCTCGATTGCATAACTTAGGTGTTCCGCTTCAAACACAATTTTACCAGAACGGGTTCCGTCATCGATTTGTAGGTTTACTTTACCCTGCACTTCACGACGTTGATTACGCTCTTCACGTAGCTGTTTAAGGGCTCTTACACGGCCTTCATTACGAGTACGACGGGCTTTAATGCCTTGGCGAATCCAAACTTCTTCTTGGGCCAGCTTTTTGTCAAATTCAGCATTTTGCATTTCTTCAACGCGCAGCGCTTCTTCTTTGGCAACCAAGTAGTTTTCATAATCCCCAGGGAATGACGCTAATTTACCGCGATCCAAATCGACAATGCGTGTCGCCATGGATTTAATAAACGTACGGTCATGGGAAATAAAAATAATAGAACCACGGAAATCTTTTAGAAATCCTTCCAGCCATTCAATGGTACCCACATCTAAGTGGTTAGTTGGCTCATCAAGGAGTAACACATCAGGATCACACACCAAAGCGCGAGCTAAAGCCGCTTTGCGCTGCCAACCACCGGATAGTTCCGTTAGCAGAGTTTGACCTTCCAGCTTCAAAGAGGACAAAACGTTGTTAATGCGTTCTTCAAAACGCCAACCACCGCTATGATCCAATTGCTCTTGAACTGCAGATAATTTATTAAAGTTTTTCTCTGATGGATCTTCTGCAATGATATCGAGCAAATGATTATAGGTTTTCAGTTGTTCGCCGACTTCTTGAAGGCCACCACTGACGTAGTCATAGACCGACCCTGCTTGATCACGAGGTGGATCTTGTTCCAAACGAGAGACAACCACGTCTTGCGTTATCTGCATCTTGCCGTCGTCGAGAATGATATTACCGGCTAAGATTTTCATTAGCGTCGATTTACCTGCGCCATTACGCCCAACTAAACAGACACGTTCATTTTCTTGCAGTGCGAAATCTGCACCGTCGAGTAATGGATGGTCGCCAAATGCCAGTAATCCATTATTGATAGTAATCAATGCCATTGTATTTTATTTAACCATTGGAGTTATTTGTTGAAAATGAAAGGTCCACCAGCGGTGCCGCTCTGATAGGAGCATGAAGAAAAGTGACATGGTAACAGAAAACCAACCACACCAACGCAACACTGGGTAACCTTATTATGAAACCTGTGAACAGGTAATATTGCTTAAAAGCAAACAACAACCTGTTGGTATAACAAGACGCCGCTTAAATGAGAAGCGGCGTCTTACGTATTATGGCTTATGCCGATTGATGCGTGACAATCCAACAATTGTGAATGTTTTTATTTCGCGCAAAATCGAGCGGTAACGTCTGCGAGGAAATGTTCTGCGCATGCAAGCCCAATGCTTCCAACCCTTCATTATCCATTTTGAATTGGCGCTTGTTATTCGAGAATACAATGACACCATCGGGACGGAGAAGACGTTTTAGTTGAGCTAATACATCAATATGATCACGCTGCACATCAAAGGTTCCTGACATGCGTTTTGAGTTAGAGAACGTCGGCGGATCGATAAAGATAAGATCATATTGACCTTGTGCACTTTCCAGCCACTGTAGACAATCGGCCTGCTCGTATTGATGCTGACGTCCTACTTGACCATTTAAAGTCATATTCTCTTGTGCCCATGCCAAATACGTTTTTGACATATCAACGGTGGTTGTTGAACGCGCACCGCCACAAGCTGCATGCACAGTTGCCGATCCTGTGTAAGCAAACAGATTAAGGAAGTCTTTACCGACTGCCATTTCCCCTAACTTACGACGAGTAAGTTTATGATCTAAGAACAGTCCAGTATCTAAATAATCATACAAGTTCACCGCCAGCTTCACGCCATACTCGTGAACAATCATTGTATGGGATTCTTGGCTTAACTTTTGATATTGCGACGTGCCTTTTTGCTTTTCACGCACTTTCATCACAACGTTATTCGCGTCCATGTTAAGCACTTGAATCGCAGCACGAATGATATCAGTCAGCCGACGCTTTGCTTTTTCTTCCGGAATATCTTTAGGTGCAGCGTACTCTTGAATCACTAAGTGATCCAAATACACGTCAATCGCTACGTTGTATTCCGGCAAATCAGCATCGTACACACGGTAACAGTCCAAACCTTCACGTTTTGCCCATTTACCAATTTTTGCCACATTCTTCTTGAGACGGTTAGCAAAGTCGGGCGCGACCAAACTTTCTTGCTGCTGACCACGACTGTCTTCATTAACACGGCCAGTGATACCATAATTTTTTAAGCTACACTGTAACGCACCATTATTCATTTTAAATTGCTTGTCAGCACGCATGCGCAAACAACTTAGTAACTCATCTGAACTCGAAAATATAGAGGCTGTACAGCCGCCAAATTCAGATTTGAGCTGCGCACCGAATGCCGTGTACAAAGCAATCAGACCAGGATGAGAACCTAAGCGCTCTCCATATGGAGGGTTACATACAACAACACCGTTATCAAATTGTGCTGGGCGCTGTACGGTAGCCGCATCACTCACTGCAAAATCAATCAAATGCTCAACACCAGCGCGGCGGGCGTTATCACGAGCGACTTGGAGCACACGTTCATCATTGTCACGACCAAAGAATTGAGCGTCAACTTTTTTGACTCCCCGACGTGCCTGAACATTCGCTTCTGCTTTTATCTCAGCCCAGACCTCAGGTTCAAAATCTTCTAATGATTCAAAACACCACTTTTGGCGTTTGACTCCTGGCGCCATATTGGCAGCAATCATCGCAGCCTCTATCAATAACGTCCCTGAACCACACATCGGATCTAATAAAGGTTTATCAGCGGTCCAGCCACTACGCATAATGATGGCAGCCGCTAGAGTTTCACGCAGTGGTGCGCGACCCGACTCCGGACGGTAACCTCGGATATGCAAGCCAGGTCCGACCATATCAATACCGAGTAACGCATTATCTTTGTGCAAACGAACGTGGATACGAACATCAGCATTGTCTTTATCAATCGATGGACGCGGCAAATTCTTCTTGGTAAAGCAATCAACCACCCCATCCTTGACTTTCATTGCACCGTATTGGCTATTGCGGATTTCGCGATTGGTACCGTTGAAATCGACAACAAAACGCTTCGAACTGTGAAAGTGATTTACCCAGTTCACTGCCGAAGTGGCAAGATACAAATCCATATCATCTTGACAGGTGAACTCAGACACAATGCGTACAAAACGAGAAGCGATACGGCTCCACAAGCAGCAACGATAAATTTGTTCGTTAGTTGCTTTAAATTTCACGCCGGCTTGTACCGGTTTTGCATTGGTAATGCCTAATTGTGTTAGCTCTTCAACTAACAAGTTCTCAAGTCCGTTAGACGTAACCGCCAGATACTGATTCATAGTGCTCTTCGAATGGTAAAAATGGTCTGTGATTATAACCGACATTAAAGGCCATGCCTAAATCTAATCCATCTTTTTCATCAAATCCGCTCGTAATCGCTTAACCCGTCACCAGTCTATTCGTCTATGTCTCGCGGCGAAGATTAAGTTACCCAAACTAATAGTGACTAAATATTCACATCAAAATTGGTATATACCAGATAGTATTTAGCGTTAAAAAATAATGACATAAAACGATAAAAGCGGAATATTTAGGTCACAACTGAGGCGGTAGTTGTATGAATTTTGTCACTTATTAACGAGGCTGTATGAATAATTTTGCACAATTCTCACACAACTGTGTGCATTATTACATCGTAATACAGTCAATAGAGTGCGGTTTCAGTCATTAGAGAGGAAAATCTAACGTAGGAGGTTCAATAAGCCGATAAAAAAAATCGGCATTAAGCCGATCGAAGGAAGAGGTAAGCGTGAAATTGAGGCGGTATCGAAATCAGTTTGATGAAGGCTATCCCACTAAAGCAATAGTGTCGGTCGTCAATATGTGGTTGGCACAGGCCATACGGTCATGCATTACTTTTATCACTTGACCAAACGCTAAAGACTTTGACCCATTAAGACTAAAGTCTTCTAAATCCACGAGCGCACAAAGACTGGCATTATTGCCGACATCGAGGACAATAAAGTGACCTTCATTGATGTCGTTCACTAAACTAACAATATCGCCCATTTCAGGCTCACAGCCCTGCCCTTGGTGTGAAAAGAACCAGCTCTTAGGCTGTACCGGCTTATGGAAACGCTTCGCTGCCACGCAATACAGAGCCAGCTCCGCTTTACGAGGTTCACTGAGCGGTAAGTATGCAATGTGTTCTTTAAAGGTTTGGTAATCTGACGCATCATCAACAGAAAATGACGATGGGTGGAATGCACATTCAACAAGTACCTTACGACTAAGGTTGGTACGGAATAACATATTATCGTCCAGTTCCATCATCAAATGACCTTCATCATCTGAGTAGTACCAATTCCATTTATCACTGGGTTTAAGCATTGTTTCCTCTCGATACGCTCATCATTTTTGGATTTTAGGTAAACGCTTAATTACCTTTGCCAATGAATAGAGGTAATTCTATTAGTGAGGCAATAAAAAAAAAGAGGAAATGAACGCGTCATTTCCTCATAAAGTCACCTTGTCACTTATGATAATTCTGTGCTAAAGATGCTGTGTGTTATTTTGTCGGCTTACCGTTACAAGTGCGTCACGATATCTTTGACCAATTTTGGTCCTTTATAAATAAACCCACTATAGACTTGAATTAATTTAGCCCCGGCAAGCAGTTTTTCTTTCGCTGAGACATAATCATCAATCCCCCCTACGCCAATGATAGGCACTTCTTCACCTAATTCTTGATAAAGACGCTTAACTACTTGAGTACTCCGTGATGTTAACGGCCGTCCACTGAGTCCACCCGTTTCACGTCCATGTTTCAGTCCTTCCACAGAACTACGATCTAGGGTTGTATTGGTTGCAATCACGCCATCGATACTATTATCAATCAATGACTGACAAATCTGTGTGATTTCATCATCACTTAAATCCGGCGCAATTTTTAAGGCAAGTGGTACGTATTTATCATATTCTTCCGCTAACTCGGCTTGCTTTACTTTTAATGCTGATAATAATTCATTCAGCATGTCACCATATTGCAAAGTCCGCAGTCCAGGAGTATTCGGAGAACTAATATTTACGGCAATATAACCAGCATGTGGGTACACTTTTTCCATGCAAATAAGGTAGTCATTGACCCCTTCTTCAATAGGTGTGTCTTTATTTTTCCCAATATTAATACCGATAACACCATCAAAATTTGCTTGTTTGACGTTATCTACCAATGCCTCAACGCCCGCATTATTAAAGCCCATACGGTTGATGATGCCTTCTGCTGGTAAAACGCGGAATAAACGCGGTTTATCATTACCCGATTGAGGACGCGGAGTCACAGTGCCAACTTCAACAAAACCAAAGCCCATCGCGCCAAATGCATCGATACACTCACCGTTCTTATCCAGACCTGCGGCCAAGCCAACTGGATTTTTGAAGGTTAATCCCATGCATTCAACTGGGCGTAGAGGAAGTTGCTGACGGTAACACAACTCAAAAGGCGTACCGGTGAAACGTTTGAAGTTCTGAATGGCAAGATCATGTGCCTTTTCAGCATCCAATTGAAAAAAGCCTGTTCTGGCTAAGCGGTAAAGCATTGTGCCTCCGAAAGAAAAAAGCCCCGAGTAAACGGGGCGTTATTATTGACGACTCTGGCAAACAATTCAAATATTATTGCACAGACTGACAATTTAAGTTGAGTAACATCAATTCTCGTAACGCTACAGAGAATTTAGCGAACTCATGCACCGTTCCGACTTTGAACTCATTAAGAATATTTTCCCAGCGATTTAACGCCACTTGATTAGCATCAATCCAGCGGTCAATGGCCACACTCATTTCTTGATTACAATCACAAGAAAGGACTTGAGCGGTTAGTTGACGTTGCTGCCAATCGAGATCTTCGCGAAATGCGGCTCGCGCAAGTGCTTGCCAGTTATTATCCACTGCTTGCTGATTGATTTGTTTTAAGAACCAATGCAAAGATAAACGGTCGCCGAGGCTAAAGTAAACACGTGCTGTTTTTTCCACACTTTGCTGCTGATCTTTCGCTACACTCGCAATATCAAGTGCACTATACAAGCTTGATAGTCGAGAAACATAGGCCGCCGTTTCTTTATCAATGCCTTGTTCTACCCAGTGCTCTGCTTGTTTGTTATGCTCATTAATCTCATCACTAACGAGTACATTATCCAACTGTTCAATAATCGTTGTGACATCGGCTTGATAACGGTCAATGAGCTCTTGAACGGATACATTCACCAGACGGTTGCGTAAAATCCAACGAGTGAGGCGTCGTAAGGTACGGCGTACGACTTTGATAACATCATATTGTGACTGTGCTGTTGCCACATTATCTAAGCGACGAATTTGCTCAAATACCCACGGCAGGCCAAAAATTTCACGAGTCGCTGCGTACGCATTGGCAATATCGATTGTCTCCGCGCCCGTTTCGTCATGCAAACGAGCGACAAAGTTACTCCCCATCTCGTTGACCATCTGATTGGCAAGCGCCGTTGCAATGATCTCTTTACGTAATGGATGCTGCGGCATGGTTTGCGCATAGTGACGGCGTAACTCTGTCGGGAAATATTTTGCCAGTAACTGAGCATGATAACTATCGCTGGCAATGTCTTCGCATGCCAACTGCTCTTTGAGTAACATCTTACTGTATGCCACCAATACCGCTATTTCAGGACGAGTGAGACCAACTCCCTTCTTCTCACGACTGAGCAAGGTTTCATCGTCAGGGATGTATTCTAGTGCGCGATCCAAATAACCCGTTTTCTCTAATGAATGGATAAAGCGTATTTGCTCTTTCACGACATTCACGCCTTGATAATCTGAAACAGAAATGGATTCAGATTGGCAGTAAGCATCTTCTAAAACAATCTCGCCCACTTCCTCTTCCATTTTCTCTAGTACTTGATTGCGTTGTTTTACCGTTAAATCACCACTGGCCACCAGCGTATTCAAGAATATCTTGATATTTACTTCATTATCGGAGCAATCCACACCACCCACGTTATCAACGAAGTCGGTATTGACACGGCCACCATTCAGAGCGTATTCAATACGTCCTTTCTGGGTCATACCTAAATTACCGCCTTCACCGACAACACGAGCTTGCAGTTGATTACCATCAATTCTTAGCCCATCATTGGCGCGATCGCCGACATCAGTATGCGTTTCCGTTGATGCTTTTACATAGGTACCGATTCCACCGTTCCATAAAAGATCCACTTTCATGCTTAAGATCATGCGGATCAATTCATTTGGCGGCAGCGCAGCTTTCTTCGTCCCGAGCATCGCTTGAATCTCAGCGCTCAATGGAATCGATTTGGCTTTACGCGAGAAAATGCCACCACCTTTGGAAATGAGCGACTTATCATAATCTTCCCAGCTAGAGCGAGGTAAAGCGAACAAACGATCACGCTCAGCCCAGCTTGTCGCGGCGTCAGGGGTAGGATCGATAAAGATGTGCATATGGTTAAAGGCGGCTTGTAGACGAATATGCTTCGACAATAGCATACCATTACCAAACACATCGCCTGCCATATCACCGACACCAATCGCCGTGAAGTCTGTGGTTTGACAATCAATCCCCATTTCACGGAAATGGCGTTTTACCGATTCCCATGCGCCTTTTGCCGTAATCCCCATGGCTTTATGGTCATAACCATTCGAGCCACCAGAGGCAAACGCATCCCCCAGCCAAAACTGATAATCACTTGATACCGAATTCGCTAAATCTGAGAAAGTTGCCGTTCCTTTATCGGCCGCAACTACCAAGTACGGGTCATCATCATCATGGCGAACCACTTGTGGTGGAGCAATCAACTGACCTTCAATGATATTATCAGTCACATCCAATAACGCATGAATGAAGCGTTGATAACAGCGTTGACCTTCAGCAAAGATTTCATCACGGTTCGATAGCATTGGCTGTTTCTTGCAGACAAATCCGCCTTTCGCCCCAACCGGTACAATAACTGTGTTTTTAACTTGCTGAGCTTTCACCAAGCCTAAAATCTCGGTACGGAAATCCTCTTGGCGATCCGACCAGCGCAAACCACCACGAGCCACTTTACCACCGCGTAAATGAACCCCTTCCATATCAGGCGCATAGACAAAAATTTCATACGCTGGCACAGGCGCAGGGATATCCGGGATCTCTCTTGGACTCATTTTTAATGCCAACCATGGTTTGGGTTGCTGTTGTTCATCTAACTGGTAATAGTTAGTCCGCAGCGTGGCCATGATCATATCCATATAGCGACGAATAATACGATCATCATCCAAAACATCGACGTTTTCTAACTGCTCAGTGATCGATTCAATTAAGCCTTTCTGTCCTTTTTCCGCTCCTTTTAGTGCGGGATCAAAACGGCAAACAAACAGATCAACCAACGCCCGAGCGAGATCTGGATAATGGTGTAAAGTGTCTTCAATATACTGTTGGCTGAATGGGAAACCCACTTGGCGCATGTATCGTGCATAGGCTCGCAGTATCGACACTTCACGCCCAGTAAGGCCGGAGCTTAATACCAAACGGTTAAACCCATCACTTTCTAGCTCGCCATGCCATACCTGTGCAAAGGCGTGCTGAAAACGATCTCTTGCTTCACGAAGATCCACAACCTTGTCGCTTTTATGCAACATGGAAAACTCAAGGATCCAATACGTCTGCATATTGGTTTTCACTACTTCATAAGGTGACTCACCAATCACACGTAAACCTAGATTTTCCAGCATCGGCATCACATCAGATAGATGAATCGGCTCAGCGCGATGATAGAGTTTTAAACGTACCGCTTTCGAATTGGTTTGCTCTTCCTGAGGACGATAAAACAACATACCTAAACGATGGGTTTCATTAAGCGCTTCCATTCTTTCAATATCGGCAACCGCAGACCCAGGCATCATGTCTTCTTTATAAGAACGAGGGAACGCACGCATGTATTCTTTTGATAAAGGCAGTCCTTTACTCTCCCCGAAGTTTGCAATGATCGCCTCTGATAGACGATCGTCCCAGCTGGTGGATGCTTCCATTAAATTCCGCTCTATCTTGTTTACATTTACTTCCATACTATTATCGTCAACTCGGACAATATAATGCGTTCGCGCCAATGGGCTTTCGGAAAAATACGTCGTAAATTCAACGTCTTGATCACAACCAAAGTATTGTTTAAAGATCCGTTGTGTTTGGCGACGTAACTCAGTGTTATAGCGCTCTTTGGACACATACACCATGCAACTAAAGAAACGGCCGAATGGGTCACGCCGTACAAACAAACGCAGCATGTCACGGTCTTGCATCTGTACCACACCGGTCCCGACTTCCAATAGCTCTTCTTCCGATGATTGCAGGAGCTCATCACGTGGATAATTTTCTAAAATATTATGCAGTGCTTTATAGGCATAAGAGCTTTGTCGATAAGTACTTGCCGCTAAAATACGCTGAACTTTTTCGTTAATTAAAGGAATGTTTTCGACACTCTGGTTATACACAGCTGAGGTGTATAACCCAGTAAAGCGATGCTCACCAATCACTTTGCCATTTTTGTCGAACTTTTTGATACCGATATAATCGGTATAAGCTGGACGATGGATACGCGACTGCTTATTCCCTTTCGTCACAATTAATAAATAGGGTTTTTTGGCTTCTAAACGCGCGGGGTCAGGAAACTCGGAAAGCTTAATGGAACGAATATGCGTGGTATCGGAAAAGAGTCCGAGACCTTTGTCAGAAGTCGGCTCAAGGATACTCTCACCATCATTTTCAATGAGATCAAATTCTTTGTATCCCATAAAGGTAAAATTATGGTCTCCTAACCAACGCAAAAATGCGATCGTCTCTTCATAACGATCCTCTTCGATCGGGATCTGCTGGCGCTCTTTTTCCAGTTGCTCAATCACATTACTTAGACGACTCACCATTGGTTGCCAATCTTGAACAACTAAAGCGGTGTCATGCAAAATCGACAGCAACTCGTTTTTCAGTTCTGCCATCTCTTCTTTCGTATTTAGACGATCCACTTCGATATGAAACAATGAATGCCATTCACCTTTGCCTTGATTAATAGACGTGACACTGTAATCTTTTTTACGAGCAATTTGTGTCGGCCCATTCAGCATGAGATGCGAGGTTAAATCGAGTCGGCTCAAGGTCATTTTGACGGAATCGACAAGAAATGGAGAATCAGGCACAACAACTTCAATAATCGTGTGAGTAGATTGCCAGCCTTGGCGACTGATCGTTGGGTTAAATACCCTAACAGACAAGCTATCTGAAGGTTTTTCGTTAATATGATGCCAGAGACTAACAATTGCACCATAGAGGTCCGATTCATTACGAGCGACTAAATCATCTTGAGAAATATTACTGAAGAGATGTTGAGCCAATTGTGTAACAAGTGGCTGTTGAGCTAGCTCTAATCGGTCTTGAATTAATTGATAAACTTTTTCAAGTAGAACTGGCATGAGAGTATCGCGCGTGGGCATAAGCAACTCCAAGATTACATAATAGTTAGTATAAATACCATGTAATGATAGACCTAAGACGAGTCTTACGCTTTGACCTAATTCGCCTTATTGTAAGTAACTTATTTAATTAATGTTAATTATGTTAACTCCCACACAGTCTTACCAAACGTAACACTGCATTTCGTGTAAATAATCGGCATTAAATACTTTCAAGCTTATGAAATTTGTTATTTTCGTCGGTTGTTAAACGAAAACGCCCTTTCACTCCCAGTTGGCTTAGGTAAGTGCGAAAACGTGAGGCAGGAAGCTGTAAACGTAGCCCTTGATCGGTCATGACTACCACATTGGCAGCAACCCCAGAGTAATGAGCCACAAATTCTTGATAAGAGATGTTAAGAGAAAAATAATAATATTTCATTATCGGTACTTTTAAAATCAAGAGAAAAAGTGGCACCATCACAGTGCCACTTCCCTTTATTTCACAATAGTTCAATCATTAAGCAGACAATAATACACAACTACTTAAGAAGATCACTTATTGCTCCAATGCTTTCGTCAGTTTTTCATAGAGATCAGATGACAAGTTATCCAGTGCAACTAATTTTTCTAGTTCTGCTTTTAACATCGTTTGACGCTGTTTATCGTAACGTGGGAACTGCATTAACGCATCGACCATTCCTGCGGCAAGCTGTGGATTAGAACTATTCAATTCACGAATAATTTCGCCTGCGAATTGGTAGCCCTCACCTGTTGTCGTATGAAAGTTAACTGGGTTTGCACGGAAAAATGCGCCAATTAAACTACGCGTTCGGTTGGGGTTTTTCAAACTGAATGCTGGGTGTGAGCTCATGGTTTGACGAATCACATCAAGCGCATCACTAGCAGGGTTTGTCCCTTGGATCGCGAACCATTTATCCATAACCAACCCATCATGACTCCATTTATCACTGTAGTCTTTCATGAGTGACTCGCGGCATGGCAATTGCGCACGGTTGGCCGCATTCATCGCCGCCATGGTATCCGTCATATTATTCGCGTCATGATATTGTGCTTCCACGAGCTGATTACCCGCTTCGGTAAAGGCTAAATAACCCAGGCATACGTTGCGTAGCGAACGCTGTCCAATCGCTGCATGATCAATCGTATACGTCGTTTGTTTAAGCGTATGATAAGTCGCGCTAAGTTCGTCGACTAACTCTGCTGCTAACGTCGTTTTAATTTCATGCAATACTTGCGTTATCGCATCCACATCAATGGTATCAAACCAACCTGACACTTCGTTATAGCTTGGCAGTGTTAATACCTCAGCAATAAACGCAGCTTCTAGGCTATCGTTCAGTAATACACCACGGAAGGCATCAATGATGTGTTCTGGTAATTCAATGTCTTTACCTGCTTGTACACGCTCAACATTGTGGCGAATATATTTGGCTAATAACATTTGACCAGCATCCCAACGAGCAAATTCATTGGTTGCGTGTACCATTAGAAAAGTGAGTTCTTCATCGCTATAGTCATAGACCAATTTAACTGGCGCAGAAAATTCACGTAACAACGATGGAATCGGACATTCGGTAACGTTTTCAAACACGAACGTTTGTGAGTCCTGTGTTACGTTTAACACGTTATCTACTTTTTCACCGTTACGCTGTAACTCAATCACTCGGCCATCTGAAGCATATAGCTCAACGTCGAATGGAATATGCAGTGCTTGTTTGTCTTTTTGATCATGCGTTGCAGGAGTATGTTGAGCAACCGTCAATGCATACGTTTGTGCAGACGCATCATAGTTACTACTTACCGTTAATATTGGTGTACCCGACTGGCTGTACCATAAACGGAATTGGGCTAAATCGATACCAGATGCATCTTCCATCGCACAGACAAAGTCTTCACACGTTGCGGCCGTGCCATCATGACGTTCAAAGTACAGTGTCATCCCTTTTTGGAAGTTGGTTTCTCCCAATAAAGTATGCATCATGCGAATAACTTCACTGCCCTTTTCGTACACAGTCACCGTGTAGAAATTGTTCATTTCTATTACTTTATCAGGACGAATAGGATGAGACATTGGGCCAGAATCTTGCTGGAATTGAGCACCACGAATCACACCGACATTGTTAATGCGGTTAACGGCTCGGGAACCAAGATCCGATGAAAACTCTTGATCGCGGAATACGGTCAACCCTTCTTTTAGACTTAATTGGAACCAATCACGGCAAGTTACACGGTTACCCGTCCAGTTATGGAAATACTCATGTCCGATAACCGCTTCAATACCAAGATAATCACTATCTGTAGCGGATTGATCGTCCGCTAACACATATTTAGAGTTAAAGACATTTAAGCCTTTATTCTCCATAGCGCCCATGTTGAAGAAGTCCACCGCGACAATCATATAAATATCTAAGTCGTACTCTAAACCAAAGCGCTCTTCATCCCACTTCATTGAATTAATCAGCGAGGTCATCGCATGCTTAGAGCGCTCGTGGTTACCTTTGTCGACAAAAATCTCTAAAGTCACATCACGTCCCGATTTCGTCGTATACTGATCACGACGAACATCAAAATCACCGGCGACTAATGCAAACAGATAACTTGGCTTTGGATGTGGGTCTTGCCACTTAACCCAATGACGACCATTATCCGTCACACCGTCTTCAATACGGTTACCGTTACTTAATAAATAAGGATAGGCGTTTTTATCAGCAATGACTGTGGTGGTGAATTTCGCGAGGACATCAGGACGATCAAGATAATACGTTATACGACGAAAGCCTTCTGCTTCACATTGTGTGCAGAATGCACCGCCCGATTTATATAAGCCTTCTAGTGCCGTATTAGCTTCCGGATTAACTAAGGTAATAATGGTTAATTCACAGTGAACCGGCAAATCGCGGATTTCCAATTGATCTTGTGATTGTTCATACGCATCCCAATCAGCTCCATCGACTTTAATTGCTTCCAGTGTTAATCCATCACCATGTAAACACAACGTGTTGCTATCAGCTAATTGCTTAACGTAAGACACTGCAGTCACCGTGGTTGCAGTATCATGCAAATCAAATGTTAACTCGATATCCGTAATCGTATGAGACGGCTGAGTGTAATCGTTTCTGTACTTTGCTTGAGGAGTTTGAGCCATTGCCGTAATCCTTTTTGACGTAATTGTAATGTGACTATCCAATATAGATGATAATGATCTTAAACCGAAGACCAACAATAACAACCCCTAGACGTAAAAAACGGGGTATTTAATAAAAATACCCCGTTGTAGCGCTGATAAAACCATCAAATCTTTTCGTGGATACTATTCCACTCGGTTTAATACGGCCAGTAACGCGCCATCTTCAACATTCAACGTTAGTGTATCTTGGTTTAACAAATACTTGGTATCATGTTGGCCATTTTCATACATAAAAACTAAATGATCTTGCTCTGTATAAAAAATGCCTTGGTGAAGAGTTTCATCACCTTTCTCCGTAACAGAACGGAACAGAAAGACAAAGTCGGGCTTAATTAATAAGTCGATATGCTTAACCGTACTAGGACTATCATGTTCTAAATTTTTGATGGTTTGACTTGCCCAACGGCCAGCAAGATTGTCTGGCAACGTTTTATGAAAATAAATATTATTCATCATTAATGTGTTATGGCTTCCCTGATACACATAACTGTGTTGTTCGCCATTACTAAAGTAAAAATCTATTTTTTCTTCACTTGGCTCAAACACACCGGTCCAATGCTGGACAGAACGATCTTGCTTGTTAACTTCTATTTGAAAGCGATAATCTGAACGTAAACTGATTTGGATCGCACGAAACCCTTCCGGTGTTTTCTCTGGATATGGATTAACAAAAGACCAATCTCCTAATAAAAATGGATGATCAAAATGGGTGAGATCATGATTATTGTCTTGATGCGCAAAACTAAAAGGACTAAACACGATCCATAAACCGAATATTACATAGCGTAGCCATTGCATAGATTACCCTTATTTGAACTAACACACTTGTTAAGCGTAGATAATGAACGTCAAGCTTGCGCGACAATTTAAAGAGGTCGATAAAATTACACATTGATTGTTATTATGGAATACACGATAACGGCTTCACTCTGAGCCGTGCTACGGTCGCGCAGACATAAAAAAACGAGCCATTAACGGCTCGTTTTTGTTATTACAACCTTAATCAGTAAGTTTACTGTTTTAAGTCATCAACCATATCGTTAGTGACAGCGACCGCCTCATCAAGATATGCATCTGGTGCTTCATAATCTTTAGGAATATCATCAAAAGATGCATACGGTTTCTTACCTGACGCTTTACGACGCGCATTCACGCGTGTTAATTGCTCGGCATCCGCTTCATCGGCTTTTTGCTTACGTACTTTTTCATTTAAAGATAAAGTCTTTTCATCCTTATCTTGCTTGTACTTAGCAATATCCTCACGGATAAAATCGAATTCACGATCCTTAGCAATACGCTGCTTATGCTGCGCTGTTAACTGTTTAATCAGATCTTGTTCATTATGCAATGGGTGATAATCTGCTTTGGCTATGCTATCCCATGGCAATGCATTATCCTCAACACTTTCCCCAGTATCTTTGGGATCAATGGGTGTTGGAAAAGCAATGTCTGGACTCACACCTTTCTCTTGCGTACTACCGCCATCGATACGATAGAACTTCTGAATGGTATATTGCACATAACCCAGCTTGTCATCGAAAACATCATAAATATGATTCAATGAACGATGCTGCTGTACCGTCCCTTTACCATACGAGTTTTCTCCCAAAATTACCGCTCGGCCATAATCTTGCATTGCTGCAGCAAAGATTTCAGAAGCGGAAGCACTATAACGGTTCACTAAAACCGTTAAAGGACCGGAGTACGCTTCTTTACCATCAGTGTCACTGTCAATGTTAACTCGACCATAGCTGTCACGTACTTGTACCACAGGGCCGCTCTTAATGAACAAACCACTTAAACTAATCGCTTCTGTTAATGCACCACCGCCGTTATTACGTAAGTCGACAATGACACCATCAACATGCTTAGCATTCAATTTTTCTAGGAGTTTATTGGTGTCTTTCGATAAACCGACGTAAAAGCTCGGTACTTCAAGTACACCAATTTTGTGTCCATCAATTTGCTTGATTTCGGATTTAACCGCTCGGTCTTCAAGACGAATCTTATCTCGAACAATAGTGACAACGTGACTTTTCGCGCCTTTACTATCCGGTAGTATTTGTAGATTTACTTTAGAACCTTTAGGTCCTTTAATTAAATCAACAATATCATCCAACCGCCATCCAACAACATCGACTATTTTTTCGCCATCTTGCCCTACACCGATAATTTTATCGCCTTTAGACAATTTATGGCTTTTTTCAGCTGGTCCGCCTTTCACTAATGAGCGAATCTCAGTGTAATCATCACTTGCTTGCAGAACCGCACCAATGCCTTCTAAAGACAAACTCATTTCGCTTTGGAACTGCTTGGCACTACGTGGTGATAAGTAGCTGGTATGAGGATCAATCGAACGCGCAAAAGCATTCATATATGTTTGAAAGACGTCTTCACTGTGAGTTTGGCTCAAGCGCTTGATGGCGTTGTTATAGCGTTTGGTCAGCGTTTTTTTAATTTCTGGCCAATCTTTTCCCGTTAGTTTCAGGTTCAAAGCATCGTATTTAACTCGCTTACGCCATAAATCATCGAGTTCCGCTTCATTTTTTGGCCACGCAGCCTCAGAGCGATCAAGTTGAATAGACTCGTTTTTATCAAACGACATTTTCTTGTCTAACAGTGACAACGCGTATTGATAACGTTCATAACGTTTATGTTGCGATAAATTATATAATTTAAACGCAATGTCGTTATCGCCTGCTTTTAATTGATCATCAAGTTGGGTTGACCAGTTTTGAAAAGAATCAATATCGGCTTTTGTGAAAATATTGCGATTGTAATCCAACATTTTCAAATAACGATTAAAAATCTTTTTAGAGAACTGATTATCGAGGGAAAAGTGCTTGTAGTGGGAACGAGTGAAGCGCGAAGTTACCCGTTTAGCGGCTATAGACTGCTGAGATTCAGACGTTAGCTTAGGTAAATTATCTTCAGTAATGTTGGCTTCGACAGCCTGAGCTGAAAATGCTGCTAGCCAAACGCTAGCAGCAATCAGTGTCAATTTTGAACGGCATTTCATGCGTAGGAATATCTCCTTTAAGCGCGCAAGTGCTCCATCTTGACAACCATTTGTAGGCCGTTAACAAGTTGGACACGTACATCTTCCTTATTAATTTCAACAATGGTCGCAGCCATGTTGCCTTTGCCCATATTGACATTTACTTGTTTACCGACAGACGCTTCGTCAGTATTCAAAGCACGTGTTTCAACTGGCTTGTTTGTTTCTTTCGCTTTTGCTGGCGCTTTAGACTGAGATTGAGGGCGACGAGCCTGCGGTTTTTTCGCATTCTTCGCTTTGCCTTCTTCACGCGCTTTCTTGTTTTGTTCTTTACGACGAGCATCAACGCGTGCTTTGCTTTCAGCTAACGCTGTTTTTGCATGTTCAATGTGTTGGTCTTCTAATTCACCACAGTCATTACCATCAAGATCAACACGCACAGCACCAGGTTTAACACCATGCAGATAACGCCAAGAAGATGTGTACTGTCTTAAAGCAGCACGTAGCTGTGTTTTGCTTACTTTAGTGTCTTCACTTAGACGCTCAGCAAGATCTTGAAAAATACCAATTTTTAATGGCTTAGCTTCACCTTCTAAAGTAAAGCATTTAGGGAAACATTCAGCAATGTATGCGATAACTTCTTTGCTGTTTTTTAACTTTTCAGTGTTTTCCATGAGGGTTCCTGGTTGGTGCGGCTATTTCCGCAAAGCATTTTCAATAAATATGTTCGGTATTATAGTGACCTGAATGGGAAAAACCACAGGCAAACACCAATTTATGCTTTGTTAGCGTGTGAATTGAGCAGGTTTTCTACCTGATTCATTAATTCTGTTAGTCCAGCTTGATCAATTTCACTAAAACGACCAATACTCGGACTATCAATATCCAATACACCTGCGATTTTGCCATTAATTGAGAATGGAATCACCAACTCAGAGTTACTTGCGGCATCACAGGCAATATGTCCTTCAAATTCATGTACATCATAAATGCGTTGTACCGTATTTGTCGAGACTGCTGTCCCACAGACACCTTGCCCTACAGGAATACGCACACATGCAGGTAACCCTTGGAACGGACCTAATACCATTTCATCTGCACTATCCATCACATAGAATCCAACCCAGTTAATGTCTTCTAATTCCATGTTAAGAAGCGCACTAATATTGGCTAGGTTCGCTGTTAGGTTAGGTTCACTTTCAACAAGCGAGACGGCTTGTTTAGTGAGACGCTGGTATTGTTCGATATTCATATACATTTCCAATTAAAACTTAAAAACTTCATAATTCTAAGCTTGTTCACGACAAACTCATTGATATAAATAGGATGCCTCTATCAAGATCATGATAGATATACATGACACTATTAGCGTTTCTTGGCTGATAACTCAAGAAAAACCCTACAAAACTTCATTTTTCTCACAAATCTAGCGGTGTTTTTTGTCGCCAAGTCAGGATCACGATACTTACGACTCACATGCTACGCTAGACCAAGGATATTATGGGGGCACATCAAGAGAAAACAATGCCCCCTCAAGCAAGGCGCTGTATTAATCATCTCTTTACATGTCGATACTGCGATAAGCGACCAATGTATCGACGTCATGTCTTCACTATGACGACATCCATGAGCATCGTAATCATGTTATTATCTTTGTGTCGATCCCTAACAAGGCATCATAGTGTACGCTTAACAGATATGCCGCAATCTGCCAATGATGCGTTAACACCACAAGACTGAGATCTGAATAGATAATAGGCTTATTGATCACGTATCAATTATCAGTAATAACCCCAGCTAAAGCGAGCGATGCCATTAAAGGTCATCAAGCAAATCAAGCGAATACATCATGGAGCGACTCAATGAAACTGGGCTATATCGACTATTATATGGTACAGTACGGCGTTCTACGCTATGTACTTAGTTTGTATACAACTTTTTGTTTCACACTAAAGAGTATGCAGCTAATTAAGGCTTCCCCCTTCAACGTGACAGTGTCACTTAGTGTTAAAGAGATAATAGACAATGTGTAATGAGACGCCAGCTATTGCGACGACTCGTCTATGTCAGGGCTGTGACTTGCCCTTACAACCGGCTACACTAGATGCCAAACATAACGCTTACTGTCCTCGTTGTCAGACTCAACTAAGCCGTGGAGGAAGTCCTTCACTCTCCGGTAATTTAGCCATTGCATTAACCTGTTTGTGCCTATTTATTCCAGCATACAGTATGCCATTTTTATCAGTGCGTCTATTAGGAGTGACCATCGATGGATCGCTATGGAATGGCATTGAACATTTGTATAACGATGGGTTTGCAGAACTCGCAGTATTAGTTATGTTCTGCAGTATCATTGCCCCTGTTTTACTTTGTAGTGCGTTGATATTATGTCATATAGCGCTGCGCAAACGTTGGTTTATGGGACTTCGTATTGGTAGTGATATTATCTATCGCCTCAAAGGCTGGGCCATGATTGATGTCTTCTTAGTCGCGATTGCGATTGCCAGCTTTAAATTAAAAGATTTTGCCGATTTGATGGTCGGCCCTGCCCTTTACGCGCTCATCTTACTGCAGGTATTGACCGTCTTATTGATTAGCCGTGTCAGTATTCGTCGCTATTGGCAAGCATGGCGTAAAGAAACCTCATATCAGCATGAGAGCAAAGATGTCCATTGCCTGTTTTGTCATCTTTCTCAGCCTGCAGGGACCCATTGCCAGCGCTGTCACCATCGCCTACATAAACGACGCCCACAATCAATCGAACGAACTTGGGCGTATGTTCTTGCTGCAAGCGTTGCTATTTTTCCAGCGAACTTAATTCCAATTTCGATTTTGCTCACAAATGGTCAACATCTAGAAGACACGATATATTCTGGTGTTGTCTCACTTTTTAATAGTCATATGTCAGGCATTGCTGTCATTATTTTTATTGCCAGTATTTTAGTCCCCATGGCAAAAATCATTGGTCTTGGATATATTTTATTAAGTATTCAATTGAAACGCATGACATTTGCAAAACACCGCATGCGAATTTTCTTTATTATCAAAATGATTGGGAAGTGGTCGATGTTGGACTTATTTGTTATCTCAATTATGTTAACGCTTGTCGATCGAGGACAACTCCTCAATTTCATACCAGGGAATGGCGCCGTCGCGTTCGGATTGGTGGTGGTATTAACACTATTAGCCACTGAAAGCCTCGACCCACGTTTGATGTGGGACTGTGCAGCCACCGATAACAACACTCATAAAAGGTCTGTTGATGAATAAAAATACGATGTCATATGAACCGGACATTAAACGTAGCCGTGGTATCTCTCCTTTATGGATATTACCCATTCTCACTATGTTACTTGCAGGTTGGTTAGTATTTAAAGCCGTCAATGATGCGGGTGAACGTATTCAAATCCATTTCCTCAATGGACAAGGCTTAGTCGCGGGTAGAACCACCATTCGCTATCAAGGCTTAGAAGTGGGCATGGTCAGAAATATTAAACTGTCGCCTGATCTCGAAAGCATTTTTGTTGATGCTGAAATTTATCCTGAAGCAACGAAATTACTCTCTAAAGACACCCAATTTTGGTTAGTGAAACCAAAAGCCAGTTTATCTGGAGTCTCTGGTCTAGATGCACTGGTTTCTGGTAATTATATTGCCATTCAGCCAGGACAAACCGAAACCAACAGCCACCCGGACGAGTTTCAAGCACTTGATAATGCGCCTGCCAATCAAATTTCTCATCATGGTATGTCTGTACAACTTAAAGCCAATAATTTAGGCGGTATCTCCGTCGGTTCACAAATCGTCTATAAAAAAATCCCAATAGGAGAAGTGCTTAGTTATCAACTCGATAAAAATAACAAATCGGTTTTAATCCAAGCTTCCATCAAAGAAGAATACAAAGACGTCATTACCAATAAAAGTCGATTCTGGAATGTGAGCGGCGTTGAAGCCAGCATGGGATTTAATGGCATTGATGTTCAACTTGAAAGCCTCAGTGCACTGGTTGGCGGCGCCATTGCCGTGGACTCTCCCGATGGTGGTGAGCCAGTGACAGAAAAATCCGAATTCCATTTATATAAAAACCTAAAAACCGCGGGACGTGGTATCCCGATTACGATCACGTTGCCCGATGACAGCAAGATAAACTCAGATGGCTCTCCCATAATGTATCGCGGTATTGAAATTGGTCAAATTACCGATTTAACGTTCAATGACGACCGCTCGCACATAAAAGCAAGTGCAGCAGTGCAACCGGCATTTAGTGATTTATTGACATCTGGCGCGCATTTTTTATTAGAAGAACCCTCGCTTTCTCTCTCTGGTAGCAAAAACTTAGCAAACTTTGTAAAAGGTAATTTTTTAACTCTTATACCAAGCGAGCATCCTAATAATGATGCTAATTCACGCCAATTTGTGGCTAAACGTCAGGCAGCGTTTACGCAGCGTCATTCCATGAGTATCACTTTATGGGCCGAAGATTCTTATGGTATGGAGAAAGGGACTCCTATATTGTATCGTGGTATCGCCGTTGGTCGTGTTGTTGACGTCGAATTAACCACAGATAACGTTAAATTTGTCGTCACCATCGCTGATAAATATCGCGATCTCATTCACGCAAAAAATCGCTTTTATCTTTCCAGCAGTGTGAATGCCAAACTCAGTGATGATGGTGTGAATGTCACTGTTCCACCCGCTAAGCAGTTATTAACCGGCTCAATTAGCTTTATTCGCTCAGGCAAAGATAAGGTTGCCGATGGCTACCAATTATACGCCAACAAATCTTTGGCTGATCTGGCTCAAGTCAATCAGAGCGGTTCCCAAGCGTTAACATTAGTCGCAGATAAGCTGCCTCCTGTCAGTGCCGGCAGTCCGCTGTTGTATCGTAACCTCAAAGTCGGAACCGTTAGTCATTATCATCTTACGTCTCAAGGCGTTGAAGTGACGGTCAATATTGATAACCAATATCGACATCTATTAACGGACAATACGGTATTTTGGAATCATTCCGGCATTGATATTCAAGCATCTTTGTCCGGCATCAAGCTGCAAGCCGCGCCGCTACAAAGCCTGATTAAAGGCGGCATTGAGTTTGATAATTTCAAAGGCATTGATAACCGAATCAACGATCATTGGAAACTCTACCCTAACTACGATCAAGCGCGTCACCATGGCACAGAAGTCACATTGGTGGCTGATGAGAACCCGGATTTAAAAGTCGGCACATCACTCCAATACAAAGGGGTTAATGTTGGAAAAGTCATTAAAATTACGCCAAATTTCACTAAACATAATGTAACGATTAAAGCGCAGATTCAGCCCGACTACAGTCAACAACTGGCACGCAGTGGGAGTGTCTTCTGGGTATCAAAAGTAAATATCAGCTTAAAGGGCATTGATAATATTGATAAACTTTTCCACACCACAATCTCCGTCAACCCGGGTAAGGGAGCAGAGCAAACACGATTCTCATTAAGCTCCTCTCCCTATAAAACGATGGGTAAAAAGTTTGTACTGCAGAGTCCAACGCGTCAATCAGTCACCACTGGAACTCCCGTCCTCTATCGCGGCTTAGAAGTCGGTCATGTTACACAAGTAGGTTTAAGTAACTTAGCCGATCGCGTATTAACAACGGTAGAGATCAAACCGCAATATACCTATCTAGTGCGGAAAAATACCGTCTTTTGGAACGCTTCCGGTGTGGACGTTTCGATTGGTATTGGGGGCGCCAATGTCAAATCTGGTACGTTAGACAGTATCATGCGCGGTGGCATCAGTTTTGCGACGCCTGATGAGCAACCTTTACCAGTCATGGCAAAAGATGGCCAATCATTCTTGCTCAATGAGTCTCCAGACGATGATTGGAAAGAATGGCATACGATCATTCCAAAACCCTAAAAAGTAGCCTCTCGACCAGCCGCAGCGTAACTGCGGCTTTTCTTTTTATAGTCAGGCGCTGCCACTTGTTAATGAATCAGGTATACTAGCGTCGAATTCATCGCGACAGAGAATCATTGTGCATTCCAACATAACATTCCCAGATCAATTTCTTGCGGCTATAGCGAATATTTTGCCGAGCCATTTATCTATGGACGATTTCACCGCAGCATGTCAACGCCCGTTACGCAAAAGTATTCGAGTAAATACATTAAAAACCAGTGTCGACGAATTTAAACACTCTGCCCAACAACATGGATGGTTGCTGGAGCCCATCCCTTGGTGCTCGGAAGGGTTTTGGATTGAGGCTGATGAGTCGACCGTTTCTTTGGGCAATACCGCGGAGCACCTTGCTGGGTTATTTTATATTCAAGAAGCCAGCTCAATGATGCCAGTTAGTGCCTTGTTCAATAACGCGACTAGTGAGTTTAAAACTGTATTAGATACCGCCGCTGCGCCTGGGTCTAAAACCACACAAATTGCCGCCCGCATGGCTAATCAGGGTGTGTTGGTCGCCAATGAATATTCAGCAAGCCGTGTTAAAATATTGCATGCCAATATTGAACGTTGTGGTGTCCGTAACGCGGCGTTAACCAATTATGATGGGGATGTTTTCGGAGCATGGTTACCGGAACATTTTGATGCAGTCCTGCTTGATGCGCCCTGCTCTGGTGAAGGCACTATTCGTAAAGATGCCGATGCGCTTAAAAATTGGAGTCACGGTGCCATCGCCACCATTGCACACACGCAAAAAGCGTTAATCGAAAGTGCCTTCCATGCATTAAAACCAGGCGGTGTATTGGTATATTCAACCTGCACACTCAGCAAACAAGAAAACCAAGACGTCTGTGCACATTTAAAACGCACCTTTGGTGACGCCGTCACTTTTGAGTCATTAGCCGAGCTTTTCCCACAGGCAAACACGGCGCTAACCGACGAAGGCTTCCTGCATATTTGGCCACAAATGTACGATTGTGAGGGGTTTTTCGTGGCGCGCATTCGAAAGAACTCTGCCGTTACGCCACCTGATGTTAAAAAACGTTTGGGGAAATTCCCGTTTCGAAAAGTATCACGTAATATGGCGAGCACCATCGCGGATGCGCTATATGAAGCGCTAGGCGTAACTCTTCCTGAGGATGCGCGTTTGTGGGAGCGAGATAACGACATCTGGTTATTCCCAACCGCATTAGAACCCTTTTTAAGTGAAATGCGTTTTTCACGTATGGGGATAAAAATTGCCGAGACACACAAGAAAGGATTCCGTTGGCAACATCAAGTCGCCACATCGCTTGTTCAAGCCGACAATACATACAAGGTAAACATTAGCACCGACAACGCTCGAGAATGGTTTATGGGGCGAGATATTCGTCCAGAAACAGCGCCTGGCAAAGGTGAAGTGATCGTCTGTTTCGACAATGCCGTGATCGGGTTAGGCAAGTGGGTAGGCAATAGAATTAAAAACGGACTCCCTCGTGAGTTGGTACGAGATAAAATCTTCTTTTAATTAAGGCGATGACTAGTGATAATCGCTCGCTTATTCACCTTTCAACGAGAAGTAACAAGCCCACATTATGCCAATGTGGGCTTTTTGGATTAAACCAACGTAATCCCTTCAGCTGAAATCGTAATTTTACCTTGCTTGTACAAGCTACCAATGGTTTTCTTAAACGTCCCTTTACTGGTGCGGAACGCAGCAAAAATAGCATCAGGGGATGATTTATCATTAAGCGGTAAAAAGCCGCCTTTTTTCTCGAGTAAGTCTAAAATTTTACCACTCAAATCATCCATTTTAGCAACGCCTTGCTTTTGCAACGCTAAATCTATCTTGCCATCATCACGAATGCCTTTGACATAACCTTTGAGTTTCTTACCCACAAACAGCTTTCCAAACACATCTGATGGGAACAACATTCCCCAATGCTCGCCATTGATTATGGCTTTAAAACCTAGCTCAGAACGCTCGGCAATTAACAAATCCACTTCCTGGTTAGGTTGGTACTGCGCAGGCGTTTGATCTAACCATTTATTGAACTTAGTCGTACCGACAATGCGACCGGATGCTTTATCAGTATACACGTACACTAAAATGGTTTGGCCTTCGTACAAACGTCCACGTTGTTCGCTGTATGGAACCAAAAGATCTTTTTCTTTAATTCCCCAGCTAACAAACGCGCCGACATTGTTCACGCCTTCCACTTTCATTAAGCCCCACTCACCCACTTGGGCGATTGGCGTCTCTGTCGTCGCGGCAATTTGATTTTCCGAATCAAAGTATAAAAACGCCTCAACAAATTGACCGATTTCTACATCGCTCGGCGTGTAACGAGTTGGTAATAATGCTTTGCCATACTCTCCAGCATCTAGGAAAACACCAAACTCGGCTTTATTTACTACTTCTAGGCGGTTTATTCGACCTATATTCATCATCTAAACTGTCTCACATCAAATTTGCAGAGATTATACGTTATCTCTGTTATGCTTTCTCTAACGAACAAAAAAATAATCAATATTTTGGGGAGTAATAGTTGATCAGAGTTGATAAACATGACGCTGTCACGTTAAAAATCAGTACACAGATCTCTGAAAGTAAAGAAGTCGATGTTGATTTCTACCTTTTTGTACCAGGCGAGCTTGGCCTAGGCCCCGATATAATTTCCGAAACCGAATTTTATCATACCGCCATTCACCAAAAACGGGCTTATTTTAGTGATGAAATGCTGTTACCTCTGGTCCACAGCCGTCTTGCGCAACGTGGCCGGCTCTCTTCACAACAATACCGCGTCAGTCTCAGTTTATTTGCTTACCAGTATGTCACAGCTTTAGATTACGCCGTAAGCCAAATTAAGAGTAATGAAGAAGCCGATACCTCTGATGAAGTCGATATCGTCATTGAACTATCGTTAGACATTCTAAAAAGGTTACGCCGTAACATCCCTTATGATGAAAGCATCAAGCGTTATTATTCGAATGTTGATAATTACCTGTCTTGGTATACCGAGCAAAAGTTTTTATCCATCGTTTCATCATTAACTCGGGATAAAGACTATAAAACAGTTAAAGAACGCTTAATTACCTTAGCAGAGAAAGAACAAGCTCATCGGGCGCTCAACCACTATAACAGCCCCAAAGTCAGTGAAGACCCAACACGCTTGAGTAATAAAATGCGTTTACTACGTCGGCTTATAGAACACCCGGTGGTTCTGAATGAAAAACTAGAACTACTAGGTAAAAATGTACGCCGTATGGTGAAAGGCGGTGCGACTGGATTTATTATGATTTTTGTCACCATTCTCGCCGTGACTGCCCGTGATTACCTCGGCGAAATCACCGCCTCTTTTATTATCGTTATGGCAGTGCTTTATGCCATTCGTGAAATATTTAAAGATGAAATGAAAGACTGGTTGTGGCGACGTGCACGTAAAGGAAAACCCCGTTGGATGCGTGTCTACCATGATCCTACGCGTGGTAAACCTATCGGGCAAAAATACGAGTGGTTGGATTACAAACAGCTATCTGAGTTACCTGATACCATACAAGTAATTCGTAAGAAACGCGTTGTGCAGCGAGAAGAACAAATTTTACACTACCACGCCAAGGTACAAATGCGTACCTCTCGGTTTTTAAGTGGTTATGAACAAACACGTGAATCGATGATGATTGACTTACGCCCTATTACGCGTTTGATGGATAAAGGCTCTAACAAGCTATACGTTCTCAACAATGGACAAGTCAGCAAGGAAAAGGTAGAAAAACGCCACTTATTGAATTTGATTGTTAAAGAAAATAGCCACGTTGGTCCTGCAAAGTATTACCGTTGGAAAGTCATTCTTAACCGAAGCCGTATTGTCGATATTGAAGCGATCCCGCTGCCCGGTAACTTTAACCCTATTGATTGAGTACGACAATAACGCCTAATCAGTGACGCCAACATAATAAAAAGGTACCACCCATTGGGCGGTACCTTTTTTACGCTACTGTAAACGATCAACTTTTAAATATCGCGATGATTTAAAAGTTGAAAATCCGAGTGGTGCTATGGTTATCTAATAAGTAGGTTTGTAACTTAGTGTAGTCAGCTAGGCCTGTCGTCACAATAGAAAGCGGTTTATGGACTTTTACGGCAGCCGATGTGACATAATCCACCAGCATAGTGATCGATTGACTTTCTGGGTTGTACAAGTAAGCAAGTGCCTCATTATATTTGTCGATACCTAAAGTACATTGTGTTAAGCCATCCCAATCAATCACGACCCCATCAAAATATTGCAATAAACGGTCAGCCAATAATGCCGCCGAGGGTACCTGACAAACATAAGAAACTTTCAATCCATTAAGGCCACGTGGTAAACCTTGCTCCGCCAGACGATCAATAATGGTGGCAGCGTCGCTCAGTGAGCGTACAAATGGCACAACAATTTCAATGTTATAGTGTAATTTTTGTAAGGTTTTAATAACCTCACACTCCAGTTTAAACCCTTCTGCATATGCTTGCGATGCAAAGCGCGAGACGCCGCGTAAACCAATCGCAGGATTGACTTCATCACTTTCGACACTGTGCCCACCAATCAATGTTTTAAAATGGTGACTATCGCTATCACTCAACGAAATTTTAACTAAGGCGTTTTTATCGGCGATTTCTTCTTGAATCGCCGTCACCAGCGTTGCAATAAAATGCTCTTTAATTGATTTTTCATTCAAAATACTCGCAAGAGATTGTAACTCGAGCTCGCTCAGATTTTCTGTCCCCGACACTAACGCAGGATGATAAAACACATGTTCTGCAATGAGCTCAGATAACGATACAAATACCGCCGAGCTATCGCCTTGAATAGTATCACTAGGTACGCCTGTCCCTATGTTTAAGCCGGTATCGACAATACTCATATTTTGCTCACTCATTCTTGCTCCGTTACTACTTTATTATCATTATGATGAAAATACCGATGGATACTAAAAAACTCAAGAAAAATTAATATTTATATTAAAAAAATGCATAAAATTTCACTAGATAGCAAAATATGTCAGTTTTCGACATCAGCAGTTTATTCCCTGTGCTAAATTCGCTATCTTAACCGCTTCGCAATTAATGGACAGGCACATCATGCCAATAAAAACCGATGAATTAAGAACCCAGGCATTGGGGCCAATGCCAACGCCCGCAGAATTGAATGAGCGTTTCCCTGTTAGCCATGAAGTGGCGACACGTATTGCCGATTCGCGTCAACAGATTGAAGCAATTTTAACCGGAAAAGATGACCGCTTGCTGGTTATCGTCGGGCCATGCTCCATTCATGATACCGATGCAGCACTCGACTATGGCCGCCGTCTTGCTAATGTACAAGCACAATTTAAACAAGATTTATGCATTGTTATGCGTACTTACTTTGAAAAACCCCGTACCGTTGTCGGCTGGAAAGGTCTTATTACCGATCCAAATCTTGATGGCTCTTACGCGTTGCGCGAAGGCTTAAGCCAAGCACGCGCCCTATTACTCAAGATTAATGAAATGGGCCTCGCCACAGCGACCGAATTTCTCGATATGATCACGGGTCAATATATCGCCGATTTAATTTCTTGGGGAGCGATAGGAGCGCGCACCACTGAATCGCAAATTCATCGCGAAATGGCATCCGCCCTTTCCTGCCCGGTTGGCTTTAAAAATGCCACAAATGGTAATGTCAAAGTCGCTATCGATGCCATTCGTGCTGCGCAAGCGAAGCACTATTTCTACTCGCCAGACAAAAATGGGCAAATGACGGTTTACCAAACCCATGGTAATCCATTCGGACATGTTATTTTACGCGGTGGCTCTGAAGGACCTAACTTTGATGCTCAATCGGTCGGTGACGCCTGCACCCACCTAAGTCAACATCAATTACAGCCACGTTTAGTGGTTGACTTTAGTCATGCTAACTGTGAAAAAAATCATAAAAAACAAATTGATGTGGCGCAAGACATCTGTAATCAGTTACGTTCCGGTAGTACCTCTATTGCGGGCATTATGGCCGAAAGCTTTATTGTTGAAGGAAATCAGCCTATGAACAATATTGCGGCGTTAACATACGGACAGTCCATTACCGATCCTTGCCTTAGCTGGGAAGATACACACACAATGCTCGATATGCTTGCCACTGCAGTGCAAGAACGTCGCCATCATCAAGAATAACAACACAAGGACAGACCATTATGCCTTCATTTGATATCGTCTCAGAGACTGATTCAGTAGAACTGCGTAACGCAGTCGAAAACGCCGCTCGTGAGCTGACCACACGTTTTGATTTTCGTAATGTTGAAGCGTCAATAGAATTGAAAGATGTGACCGTCTCTTTTACCTGTGAAGGTGAATTTCAACTGCGTCAATTGATGGATATTTTACGTAATCAATTAGCCAAACGTGGCGTAGATCAACGAGCGATGGACATTCAAACGCCAACTCGTACAGGTAAAAAATGGCATCAAGATGTAATCTTTAAACAAGGGATTGATACGGCAACGTGTAAAAAAATCGTCAAAATGCTGAAAGATGCCAAGCTAAAAGTACAAGCCTCAATTCAAGGCGAAAAAGTGCGGGTAACCGGTAAAAAACGCGATGATCTGCAAACTGCGATAGCGCATTTACGTAACGCAGAACTAGAGTTACCTCTCCAGTTTGAAAACTTCCGCGACTAAACGGTGAGATGAGTTACATCTAGATACGACAAAGCCCAGCCAGTAGCTGGGCTTTGTCGTCTTGAGACATTCATCACACGTTATCAAGAGCCATCTAAACCAATCTCACTAGTGAGTGCTTGAATTTGTTTTAAGTCCATCCGGTGTACATGTATCATTTGATCCAATTGCGAGAGACGAGATTTTGCTTCATCTTGTTTATCACAAGCGTCAGATTTCGCATCCCACGATGTGCCGGCCAGGTACAAATCACACGCTTTCTTCAGTTCTTTTATCTTAGGCTCTAACGTATCGCGCTCTTTTTGTAATTGTTCCAATTCTTGTTTGGTTTTCAACTCTTTCTGAAAAATCTCACGCGAACGTTCAAAAACACTTGCTTGCAAGTTTGCTTTACGATTCAGTGACTTTTTTTGCTCATCGACCTGAGCAATCGTCTGTTTTTGAGAGCTAACTTTGTTATCAAGCGAAGAATTTACTTTTTCAAGTTCTGAAACCTGCTTTTCTAATCCTTGAATTTTTTTAGCTTGTTGCTCTTTCACTTTGGCAACGGCGTCATCAATCCGTTGTTGGACACTGTCTTTGGTTTTCGCGATTGTCGCTTGCGCATGATCAGATTGCTGAGCGGTATTTTTCTGCAGTGACTCATAACGTTTATCAAGCTTATGATAAGCACTTTCCCACTTCGATGACGTCACTGTTGACCCAATTAGTCCTCCTAACGCTAATCCAATAGCGGCAGCAATACCAATATAAAGGTAGGTACGTTTATCACGCTCTTCAATGACGACCACATCATCATGCTCATCAGAATGATTCTGCTCCACGGGGTTTCTCCTCACTCATAGCTCAGTGAAGTAATTCAACAATCACCACTGATGCAATATACAAAAAAAGACCGACGCCTACCGTGATAACTACACTTTTTTGTAAGTGAGCATTCGTCCCATAACGCACTAAAACAAAGGCGAGAACGAGCAAAACGGCAATCGCTATCAGTCTGATCATAACTGGTTTATTCCTTAGTAAGGTACTTTATATCATTGAAACAAAACAAATGGTCAGAGAAAAGTGTGTTCCACGGCAATTTTGTTTCATTTGAATTATATCTAATCAGTTTAAGACAAATTTAACCGCGTTTATACATAGAGTGAGCCTTTTGTTTGGCCTTCCTCTTACTTGGATCGCACTATTACGATAAAAAATAAAAATTGTGGATGACATCACAAAGCGTTTTCGCTAATATTCGCGCCACAAATTATCGACCATATAGATAATTGTTCCAATGAAGACTGCAGGAGAGAGGATGTTTGCCTAGGTTTTAACCATTGAGGCACACATACCCGCCGAAGAAGTAAATCTTTCAGGTGCGTTATTCTGTTAACTCAGAATAAGCGAGGACTGTAGTTGGAGGAACCTCTGGAGAGAACCGTTTGATCGGTCGCCGAAGGAGCAAATCTCACCCCGTGAGACGAAACTCTCAGGCAAAAGGACAGAGGAGAGAAAGGCAACTTCGTGTTGATACATGAGGTTAACATGCGCAATTACCTGCCAATATACCCTTTCCCTCTTCTCCTTAGATTATGTTTATTAAGGGGAAATTAATGACCACTTTAACTGATACACTCAACACCATCGACCACTTCGTGTGGGGACCACCGCTATTAATTCTACTCGTTGGTACTGGCGCTTATTTTACCTTGCGATTAGGTTTAATCCAGTTTCGTCATCTTCCAACCGCTCTAAAAATGGTATTTAGCAAAAATACCAACGATAAAACCCCAGGTGATGTTTCCGCGTTTGCCGCATTATGCACAGCCTTATCAGCGACGATTGGTACCGGGAACATTGTCGGAGTTGCAACTGCCATAAAAATCGGCGGTCCAGGCGCCCTATTTTGGATGTGGTTAGCTGCCTTGTTTGGCATGGCAACCAAGTACGCCGAGTGTTTACTCGCGATAAAATACCGGAAAATCGACGATAATGGCCAGATGGTTGGCGGCCCCATGTATTATTTAAAATACGGTGTCGGCTCGAACTTCTTAGCCACACTTTTTGCCATTTTTGCGCTAGCTGTTGCCTGCTTTGGTATTGGTACATTTGCCCAAGTGAATGCGATTGTTGATGCTACACAAATTTCACTGGGTGTAGATAAAGTTTATACCGCTGCAGTACTCACACTTCTAGTCGCCATAGTAACGATTGGCGGTATTCAATCTATCTCTAAAGTGGCGGGGAAAGTTGTCCCCACGATGGCAGTATTTTACGTCATCGCCTGCTTAGCGATTATTGTGACCAACGTCAACCAAGTCATACCAGCGCTGAACTTAGTTATCGATTCTGCCTTCCAATCAACAGCAGCATCAGGCGGATTCTTAGGCGCTTCAATCATGCTAGCCATACAATCCGGGATTGCACGTGGTGTTTTCTCTAATGAGTCAGGACTAGGGAGTGCCCCGATGGCTGCCGCTGCCGCCAAAACTCAATCTTGTGTTCGTCAGGGACTCATTTCAATGACGGGCACTTTCTTCGATACCCTGTTAATTTGTACCATGACAGGTTTGGCGCTGATTTTAACGGGTGCTTGGCAAAGTGATTATGCGGGCGCTCAAATGACGACTCATGCGTTTGCCATTGGCCTAGATGCACAAACTTGGGGGCCTATTCTCGTTTCCATTGGCTTAATGTTTTTTGCCTTTACCACTATTTTGGGCTGGAACTATTATGGTGAGCGTTGCGTGGTGTTCTTACTCGGTACAAAAGCAGTCTTGCCTTATAAAATAATCTTTATTGCTTTAGTGGCATCGGGCGCTTTTCTGCAACTAGATCTCATCTGGATCATTGCCGATATTGTGAACGGCTTAATGGCGATTCCAAATCTGATAGGTCTCCTGTTATTACGCAATGTCGTAGCAGAGGAAACCAGGCTTTACTTTCTTCCAGCAGAGTTAAAAAAACAGCAACATTAAAGCAAACATATCAGAGTAACTCATAGAGTTACGTTGCTCCTAACTCATCAAAAATGGCGACACCTTAGTGTCGCCATTTCATTTTAAAGACCTACCCCTACCAAGGCACCTGGATATTAACGCGACTCGATCATCAACTTAACGCCAAGCGCAATTAACACACTTCCAGTCGTGCCTTCCATCCAACGGGTAAACTTGACACTTTTTAATAGGTGCTTTGCTTTATTGAGTAAGCCAGACACACTACACTGCCAAATCATCGCTATCAAAAAATGTAAACCTGCCATAAATAAAGACTGCAGCACAGCAGAGTGTTGGGGGTTAATAAACTGCGGAAGAAACGCTAAATAGAAAACAGCGGTTTTGGGGTTCAGAACATTCGATAGAAAGCCTTCTTGCAACGAACGTCTGACATTAAAATTGTGATGACTGGTGTGAACACTATCCACTTGCATAGTATCTACTTGGTGGCTAAACAAAGTTTTTAAGCTTTTGAAACCTAACCAAATCAAATACGCTGCCCCAACCCATTTAACCACTTGAAACCAATATGCAGACTGAGCAAGAATCGCGGAAACACCGATTGCTGAGCACATAGCATGGACAAATAAGCCTGAGCAAATCCCAAAACTGGTCACACAACCATCCTTTAAACCAGCACGCGAGGTATTGCGAATCACCAGTGCTGTGTCTAACCCCGGCGTTAAGGTTAGTATGGTAATGGCAACAATAAACGCTTCAAAATTATGTATATACATTCCCTTTCCTATGCTTTTAGTCCCTAATTAAGTTATACCTTAATGGCAGCTCATTGTCTGTAGATGATTATCATTAGGTAGGAATTGCTCAACAAACAAAAAAGCCAGCTTCTGCGAAGCTGGCAACAATCTACGCTATCTTTGAGGGTGAGGATGCGCTTTCAAATCTTGTCTAAAACGTTTCTGCCAAGTATCAATATCATTACGATGCAACACTTCCATCATACGCTTCCAACGATCAACTCGCTCTTCGAGCGGCATTTGTATCGCTTTCGCCAATGCCTCAGACACACTTTCGATATCATATGGATTGACGATTAACGCGCCATCAAGCTCCTCCGCTGCACCAGCCATTTTAGATAGTACCAATACACCGGGATCATCTGGATTTTGCGCAGCTACATATTCTTTGGCTACTAAGTTCATCCCATCACGCAGCGGTGTGACAAAGCCAATATGAGACATATTATACAATGCAATAATGGTTTTTCGGCGAAATCCACGGTTGATATACCGAATTGGCGTCCAATCAAAATCTGCATACGTTCCATTGACATGGCCAGCGGATTGCTCAACTTGCTGGGCGAGTTCAGCATAAGCTTTAACATCCCCTCGCGAGGTCGGCGCAACTTGCATATACACCAATTTACGATGAAATTTAGGGTTATTTTTCAGTAACATATCGTAAGATTGAAAACGATGAAAAATCCCTTTGCTGTAATCAAGCCTGTCTACACCTATAATCAGCTTACGATCGCCAAGCTCTTTACGTAGCTGTTTATATTCTTGTGTATCTTGCCCTCGGCGGGCAGCATCGACAATCGCATCGGGTGCAACACCAATGGGATACACACCCGTTTGCTGTTGATGCTCACCACAGGTGACATGACCATCTACTGTATTACCTTTGCATTCCACACGAATCGCTTCATGGTAATTATGCTCATCAATACCAGTATGAAATCCAACCAAGTCATAATTTAATAGCTCATCGAGCATTTTTTCGTAACCTGGTAGTGCTCGCAGTAAATCAAAGGCAGGGAAAGGCGTGTGTAAAAAGAACCCTATTGGGCATGTCACACCTGCTTCACGCAACATTTTCGCCATCGGAATTAATTGGTAATCGTGAATCCAAATCGTGTCATCAGGGCGAAGATGTGCCAAGAGATGATTGGCATACTTACGGTTCACGCCTAAATAACCAGCACGATAATGATTACGATACCGCATCAAATCCGGCCTTTGATGAAATAAGGGCCAAATCACCTTATTTGAGAAACCCGCATAAAAGTTTTGATATTCTTTTTGACGCAACCCTATCGTGACAAAATCAATATTGTCTTTACGCTCTTCTCGCACTTCCGTGGCTGGACGATTTTCAATCCGCCCATTCCAACCAAACCATAAACCACCGGATTCAGCCATTGCCGCAAGCACACCAACCGCTAAGCCACCTTGGGCACCTCCTTTTAACGATTCAGGTCTGGCAACTCGGTTTGAAACCACCACTAAACGACTCATACTTCATCCTCCCAACGTCGACTCAACATACGGGCACAATTGATGATGCCCACCATGCTGTAAGTCTGTGGAAAATTACCCCATAACTCGCCAGTCTCTGGATCCAAATCTTCAGACAATAACCCCACATGATTACGTCTCTCAAGCAAGTCTTCAAACAATGCGCGAGCTTCTGCGTGACGTCCGATCGCAGATAAGGCTTCAATGTACCAAAAAGAACAGATGGTGAAGGCATTCTCTGGTTCACCGAAATCGTCTTCTATCACGTAACGGAATATATATTTACTGCCTTTCGGGCGTAACTGGGACTCTATTGCTTCAACCGTACCAACAAAGCGTGGGTCGTCTCCTGAGACAAACCCAAGAGAGCATGCAAGCAATAAGCTGGCATCCATTGTATCGCCGCCCCACGTTGCGGTGTAACTATTTAGTTCACTATTAAACGCTTTTTCATCAATGGTTTGCTTAATATTATCGGCGTGCTTACGCCAATACTCTTGCCGACCCGGTAATTGCAGATTGTCGGCAATTTTAGCTAAACGGTCAGCCGCAGCCCAGCACATAATACTTGAGAAAGTATGGGTATGTTGGCTGCCCCGTAACTCCCACAACCCAGCATCAGGCTGATCGAAGTACTGTACCGCTTTCTCTCCGACTTTTTCTAAAATCGGAAACAAGCGCTTATCATCTGGCTTGCGAATACGCTCATCAAAGAACATTTGAGTGGCTGAAAGCACTACCGCACCATACACGTCATGCTGGATCTGATCAGCCGCTTGATTACCGAAGCGTACAGGCCCCATACCACGATACCCATCCAACTTATCAACAATTTTTTCTTCCATTTGCTTACGGCCATTGATACAAAATACAGGCTGCAAATATTGGTCATCAATATGAGTGGCTAGGTTAACCAAATAACGCAAATACTGCTCCATGGTTGCCGTCACACCAAGGCGATTCAGTGCATGCACCGTAAAGTAGCTATCACGCAACCAACAAAAACGATAATCCCAGTTACGTTCGGTATCTTTCGCTTCAGGGATGGAAGTCGTCATGGCGGCGACAATAGCGCCAGTATCTTCAAATGCACTGAGTTTGAGCGTAATCGCAGCACGAATCACCGCGTCTTGCCACTCAAAAGGAATGGCTAAGTTGTACACCCAACTGCGCCAATGGAGCTCAGTTTCATTCACAAACCGTTGTGATAACTGTTGAATAGGCTCTTCTAAACTTTCATTATTTCCTAATACCAAGTGCGATTCAGTATCTAAAATAAACCAACTTTCATCAAAAATACTCGAAATAGAAAGATCAGTCGTTAAACGCAGCGATAGGCCATCACTGGTATATTTAATATGATTCGTCCCTTCAATTCGCTCATACGCTTTATTGGTTTCATTATCGGCTGGACGCAATCTTACACGTATACGAGGCGAGCCAACTGGAGTAAGAATACGCATTAAGGTCACTGGGCGGTGCATGCGCCCGTAGAGCATTAATCGTGGGGCAAAATCGGTAATGGTGACGCTATTACCTTGTAAATCATATAAAGTGGTATCGAGTATCGCAGTATTTTTACGATATTGCTGCTCGCTATGAGAGAAGCCATCAAGATCAATACCGTAAGTCCCGGTTAGATCGGCTTTATCACCGGTTTTTAGAAGTGAAGCAAAGACAGGATCACTATCAAACCGTGGCATACAAGACCACACCACTTCACCCATTTTGTCTATTAATGCACTAATTCGACAGTTACCGATCAATGCCAGATCTAAATTATTTTCCATCATTGGTTGTCCCTCACCGCTAATCTATCTTTAAGAAATGCAATAACTTCTTGTGGTGAATCGAGGAGGTATTGCGCGTTCGACTCACCGTCACCAATCTTGACTGAAACGCCATTGCGTTCGTTGATCCAAGTGAAGGCGTCTTCGTCGGTGACGTCATCACCAAAATACCAAGGTGTTCTATCTTGAAACGCATCTTTGCTCGTAAAATAGTCTAGCGCAGAAGCTTTATTAATGCCGGATGGCTTTAATTCACGAATGCTTTTACCAGCTTGGATACTCAGCTTTAAAGAAGAAAATCGCTCCGTTAATTGCTGTAAATACGCTTCGACCTGATTTTCCATATCAGGCTTGTTTCGATAATGAATAGCAACAGTAAGCGGCTTATCTTCAAGCAATAAGTCGTGCTGATGACAAAAACGCTGACAGTCGTGAAGTAATGTTTCGGGTAGAGAAATGGTATCTGGATGCAAAAAAACATCGCCAGATTGTCCACACCTAAATTGCATGCCATGGCTGCCGCTGACATTGACTGTCGGCATGGCAAGTAAGTGATCTAACGAATCTAAACTGCGCCCTGAAATCAACGCAAGCGCTTGGTTTACTTCGTTGTTCAACGATTTTAAAACTGTACGTAACTCATCGTCGACGATCACCGCTTCAGGTGTTGGCTGAAGCTCGACTAACGTTCCATCAAAGTCGAAAAAAAGTGCAACGTTGTCAAAAGGCAGCGGGGGTAATGTCTTATTCATTTCCTTGCTCACTTTTGTAAGTTCTTAATTACCATAGCGTGATAATTTTAATAAAACAATCTTGATTAAAATCACATTCCGTTCTATGTAATTAAATAAATCAATTATTTACGCCGCTCAGTTAAAAATTAAACATTCATTATTAATGAAATATTATTCATGATTAATTGCATATATCACTCATAAAAATAGCGAACAACAAGGTTCGCTATTTTTCTATGTGATAAAATAATATTGCCACTAATTACCAAGAAATCTCATACAGAAAACGCCTAGAATATAAATTAAGCGCGATTCAAATGTTGAATCGCTTCATTGACTTTATCGGCTCCTGCTTCGATCTCTTGGATAACGTCACCTGCACTGTTCGAAGATTCTAAGGCATCTGTTGTTTTTAGTTGGCACTCACTAATTAGGTCAACCGTGGATTCTGTTTTGGCTAAGTTTTCTGACACCATAGCGATGATTTCACCGGTGGTCGCGTTTGTTCTCGCCGCAAGCTGCCTAACCTCATCAGCAACGACAGCAAAACCGCGGCCTTGCTCACCAGCACGCGCCGCTTCTATTGCCGCGTTCAATGCAAGCAAGTTAGTTTGGTCAGCAATGCCTTTAATACTATCAACTAGGTCATTAATTTTCTTTGAATGATTATTCAATGCTTGTATCTCACTACTCGCTAACTCCATTTTTGTAGCGAGCTCATTCATGTTTTCAATCGTCGACTCAATGACACTACGCCCTTTCGACGTTTGTTGTCGTGTTTCATTCGACACACCACTGGCTAATTGTGCGGCTTCTGATGCGGCCTTTTCTTGCTGTATTTGTTCCGTTACATTCGTTGCAAATTTAATGACTTTGTACAACTCACCTCGATCATTATGTATCGGGTTATAAGACGCCTCTAGCCACAGTTCATTACCGTAATGATCAACACGCTGGAAGCGGCCTGAGACGTACTGACCTGCGCCTAGTTGTTGCCAAAAAGTCTGATATTCAGAGGAATTATACAAATCAGAAAAACAAAACATGCGGTGATGCTTACCTTGTATTTCAGACAGTTTATAGCCAACGGTTTTTAAAAAGTTATCATTTGCGGTAATGATTTTACCGTCCAGCTCAAATTCGATAATAGCCATCGAACGATTCAAGCCATTGAGCAAATCTTCTTTTTCGCGAGAGCTTGTAATGGTGCGAGTCAGCTCATACGCAAATACACTATAACTCTCTACTTTACCCTCAACAGATTTTATCGGTTCGACGATTCCCCGCAACCACGCTTCGCTACCATCACTGTATGCCATTTCAATCGCGCCATGCCAATGCTCACCCGATTCAATCGCACTTTTCATATTCAAAAAATGTTCTGTCTCTCTCACTTTTTTAGGTACAACGGAAATGAACGGCTGACCGATAATAGCATCCGATTTTACGCCCATAAGCTCTTCGTACAGCTTATTGACTGACGAGATAATCCCTTTACTATTCAGCTTGAAACTGATCGCACTTTCATTCATACCGTTATAGATTTGCTTTAGCACATGCAGCTCGTCTAAGGCTTCTTGATATTTCTTTTTAATACCACGGCTATTAAAAAACATTCACCCTTACCTCTGTAATCACTATCGGAAATAGTTTTATTTCGCTTTTTAATATCTTAGATGATTTCTGAGATAAAGTGCGGACAGATAAAAATTTTATTACGGTGATTGAACTATCTCACACTATTTAAGAAAAAATTCTTCGGTAAATCGGTATAAACCTTAGTTATTTCTCTATATTTATCAGCGAAAATCTATTGACAAAATATTGAATATAAGAAAATTTATTATAATAGATCCTGTAAGATTCTAATCCGTCCCAGACAATAACTACATCAAGGATATTTTTAAGACGGAGCATTCAGCCAATATCGCCGGAACGTCATTTTTTGATATTTTTAACATAAAAAAATAGGCGAATCACATCGCCTATTGAATTCCTATAGAAAAATCATATCCAGTTACAACGTTCGCCCGTCCATTCATGCACCTCTTCCGGCCATTTGTCTTTAATGGGGGCGTATGTTAAACAAAAGAAAGTCGGCTTGACTAAAAGGGCTACCGTCGCGAAAAAATAATAATTAAACTGCGCTCGAATGGGACCGTATTGATTTAATAACTCTTTATTTCGACCACCTACTTTTTCCTCTGTACTAATGGTCATAGCAAAGGGTTCATCCCCCGTCATATAGCGGCGAATATACTCGTAATAACCGTAAGCTGGAATGTGTTCCCCAACCACTTCGTTTAATAAAAGCTTTTCATATTTTTGCCCCGTTAAATCTTGATTGACAGCATGTTTGGGATTTAACCACATAACCAATTGGTAGGTATCTTTAATGCTCGCCGCGCCTAAATAGAAACCTTTATACATCACTGATAGTTCACATTCATCCCAAGGAATACGATACAGAACGCCCTTATGCTTCACGTACACCTCTTGATTACGTTTATGTAAGCGAATGGGTAACGCCACAGGACGAAAAAAACCGATGAGTACAATCAGCGCGAATACAGCCAAAATACCTTGGTCAACAGTATTGAGCTCCCAATCACCTCCCCAAGCCATAGCATTGAGGCACTTATAGCCACCCCATAAGAACACTGCCAACAGCATACTGTAGAGAATATTGCCTCGCGCATGTGAAGAATGCGGACGCATATCTAAAAAAGTTTCGTGACCTCCAGCGCTATAAGCATCCCAGAATTCTCCCATGTGTTCGGTAGGTCGATTTTCATAGTCAATCGGAACAATATGGTTTCCAGGCATAAGCGGTTCATGCAACACATTGCCTGCTTTGTAGCTTCTCTTAGCATGTTCGGTATGGGATAAATGCGGGGTAATACCCGTTTTTTCTGGCCCAACCCACTCATTCGGCCCAACTTGGCGTAAATCACTCATAATTATTCACTAAACTGACTCTTAACCTATAAAAAATGGGCGAATATATCGCCCATTGAATCCATACCGAAAATTATATCCAGTTACAACGTTCGCCCGTCCATTCATGCACCTCTTCCGGCCATTTGTCTTTAATGGGGGCGTATTTCAACGCAAATAAAGAAGGCTTTAATAAAAGAAGTAATACAAGAAGCCAACATACTCTAAATATTGAGCTGATTGGACCAAACTGATTCATTAATTCGTTATTTTTTCTAGGTAGTTTTTCTTTCGCGCTGATTGTCATTGCAAATGGTTCATCACCTGTCATATAACGACGAATATACTCATAATAACCGTAGGCACTGACATGCCCACCCACTTCTTCGTTAAGTAACAAACGTTCATGCTTTTCCCCAGTTAAATCTTGATTGACAGCATGTTTTGGATTTAACCACATAACCAGTTGGTAGGTATCTTTAATGCTCGCCGCGCCTAAATAGAAACCTTTATACATCACTGATAGTTCACATTCATCCCAAGGAATACGATACAACACACCTTTGTGTTTCACATATACTTCTTGGTTACGTTTGTGTAAACGAATTGGCAAAGCCACTGGGCGAAAAAAACCGATAAGCACAATCAAAACAAAGACTGACAAAATGCCTTGGTCCACCGTATTCAGAGCCCACTCCTGACTTCCCCAAGCCCACGCGGTTACACACTTATAGCCACCCCATAAGAACACCGCCACTAACATACTGTACAGAATATTACCGCGCGCATGCGACGATTGCGGGCGCATGTCTAAAAAGGTCTGATGTCCACCAGCGGTAAACGCATCCCAGAATTCTCCCATATGTTCGGTAGGCCGATTTTCATAGTCAATCGGAACAATATAATTACCTGGCATAAGCGGTTCATGCAACACATTGCCTGCTTTGTAGTTTCTCTTAGCATGTTCGGTATGGGATAAATGCGGGGTAATACCCGTTTTTTCTGGCCCAACCCACTCATTGGGGCCCACTTGGCGTAAATCACTCATAATTATTCACTATTTGCTAAGCTAAAATCTTGATCGACCGAGGTGTTTTTTGACCACCACCAGCTATCATCGTCTATTTCGATATTTGGGTATTGTAAGCTCACAGGAATCGACATCGGGTTGTGATAGGTAATCGCTAACTGATAATCATCGAAGTTAACGTACTTCGTATCATCCTGCTTAATAAGTTGTGATTCATTGACTTGCAATGAAAAAATCGCTTGCTGTTGTGTTGGCAAGATTTGTACCGAGGCATGTCGGGTTGTCAATTCGTCATCATACGCCGCCACCAGCACTTTACGATCGGCTTTATTATACCCTTGGAGCTGCAACTCGGCACTGCTACTTGCATCATAACCGATTAACTGCACCGCAACCGTAAAGGTACTTAATCCTTGCTCATTGACGCTTTGCGAGGCAATGCCAACCTTTGGCTTACATAGATGATCTAAAAATGCTTTTAATTCATTATCTATCGCGTTTTGCATTAATTCCTTGTTTTGTTCACTTTTATCTTCGAAAACGGTAAGACGTTTATCCATTCCAAAACTTTTTTTCTCAGAGTATTTTTCACCGTATTTTGCAGCGTATGTTTGACCATAGCTTTCAACGTATTGGTCACTATATTTTTCACCAGATTGTTCGGCGGCTTTCTGAGCGGATTTTTGAGCAAATTTTTGCGCCTCTTGTCGAGCCTCTTGTTCAACGTATTTCTCAGCGTATTTATACTCGCCTTTCCCCCAAAAACTGCGCGCTAAAAACTGTACGGTTTTGGGTGTAACGAACATACTATGTAATACTCCTATAGTGATCGATAATAGTGTACCAATCACGATATAGGGCAGTGCCATCACCCCCGTCACGGTAGCCATAACTAATATCGCGATTTCAGCGCCTAAAATCACACTGTTAACCACAACACCAAGGATGGATAACCCTAACACCCCCCAACTTTCGTTATTAGCAATATCCTCAAATACATCATTAATCGACGTAATAACGCCAAGCGTTGCGGCCACTACAGGTAAGCTCTTTAAGGTAAAACTAAAACCGTTACTAGCCCAGCGCCCAACTTTTCCGATTACATCTGGATTATAACCGGAGATAACCTCGAACTGTTTTAAGCTTTCAAAAAAGGATATCAATCCATTTGAAAGCTTTGCACCCAACCAGTTCGCGCCACCTTCCTTACTCAACGAAAAATCTGTCGCAATCTCTTTGCCGAATTTTTTGATCAGCAAATCTATAGAGGCAAAAGACGATGAAACCAGCGAAACATAACTTCCAGCGACTTTTTCCCAAGAGTCACTCTCATTCAAGGTCACTACATTGTATGCTTGCACTAGGAAAAACATCGCCGTGGTATTATTTTGAATCGCAGGCGAGAGTATTTTGTTGGTAAATTTCTGTGCTCCACCAACTAAACCGCCTTCACGAGGTCGGGACTTGGCCAACTGCCTAACGAAAAAACGGCCTGGCTTGGTACTCGCGGCGGCTAGCGTGCTACCTTCGCTTGATTGTGGTGAAATAGGCTGGTCGAGATCAAACAGCTCTAAGGGAGTATTGTTGCTAATCCCAGCAAACGGTGGTATTGATTCCTTAGTCGCGATATGCTGCTCGTAGGCTGCGGTAGCCTTGATGCCGGTTTGCACTTCACCAAGATTGGTTGTGATCTTTTTAAACGTATACCCTGAACGATAACCGGTAGTTTTATGCAAATCGTTATAGAGCTGTGGCGTATTTTGTTTCACACTGTAGTGAGTCACCGCATGAGCAAACTCCATGAGCAACGCATCGGTCACCACCGTTGCCGGCATATTCCGTAATAGTTCGAAGTACGCATCGGCCTGCGCTTTCGCAGACAGTCGAGGGTCAGCAATACTCTTAAAAATATTCAGCCACTTCGTGCCTGCCTCAAGCACTTTTTCTGCGTAACCAAGCGCGATAAACACATGTCCAGACACGCCTTGATAGGGCTCTGCAGGCTTCCCTTGATAACTTTGACCGAGAGCTTCTATCCATTGATTACGTAGTTTACATCCATCGTCTAATGCCCCCATATTATTGGTAAGCGGCATTAACATGGCTTCTTTCGCTTCTATCTGAGTTTTGTCATCAAGATCGTACCAGCACAGCGCCCAATCAATATGGCCGGAATTCAACCAAGCTAACCAATCAACGCCTAAATCATCTAACTGTTTATGCAGCTTCTTGCTAGCCTCTTTATGATCCAATTTATATTGTGTCATTCGCTCATGATGAACCGCTCCTTCAAGTGCCTCTTTATAAGCTGCAACGGCTCTGTCTGCGTTCCATTGATCGTACGTTGTACCGGCAGAATGCCCTTTTTCAGGATGTTGTTGCCATTCTGCGACTTTGCGGCTGGTTTCTTCTTTTTTGTTATCAACTTCAAAATCAATATACGTTTCTGTCAGATTGGCCATCATGTACGGATGGTTAGCGTGTTTGAAGACTTCCATGGCCATGCCATAAGCTAAAGAAAACTCACGACATAAATCCGTGGTGATGCCTATTGGATCATTCAAACATACTAAATAGCTATTTTGCGGCGTTTCTTTCTCATAATCGACTAACAGTGGCGCCGATGAACTCTGTGGCTCAAGCGTGGCACTGGTCCAATTTAGGTGCGACGTCGAAGCCATGAGGCTTGATAATATCGAATCAATCTCATCGTTCGGTGCCATATCCGGTTGTGAGCCTTCCGACGCGGCTTTCAAATCAAATACTTGACCAAAGGTCGCAATATCTTCCGGCTCTGCGGATGCTAAATCATTGGCCACTTTTTGCGTCAGAGGCTCGTGAGTGAGCCACATGACAATTTTGGCATCACCGGGTTGCTTGAGTAATGGAAATGCACTCTTCACTTGAGCAGGCGCATTACCCCACACACAACGTGCACTCTTTGCTTCGCACTTTTCATAAGTGACTTCAAGAAGGTACTCATCATCTTGGTTATAGAGATAGACAAATTGCTCATCAATTTCCCGAGTAATGTACTGATGTTCGCTTAATGAAGGAAGCTCTACGCCCAGTTCTAAACCATCTGCAAAACTTAAGTCTTCGTCATCATCAGCTACCGCATATCTCAGCGGCTTCAGCGTTACCCAACCGCCACGCAATGGACAACTTTGTGCAGCCGTGCCATCACCGTCTTTCATTTCTGCTGATTGAGTTGCGGGATCGCCTGATGCGCCTTGAGAATGGGAAGGTGAAGAGGGGCTCGGCGAACTCATGATGACAACTCCTGACTAATATTTTGATTACAATAAGCGAATGCATATTCGTTGATGTCTCGTAATCGTTCTAATAACGAACGAGAACCATCACTTAATAATTGACTCATTTTTTCGTGTTGGGGATTTTCAGACCATTGATCACCCAATCGGGACACAATATTGATATATAGTGCACCGGTTTTCTCACTGATATCACCATATTGCTGCAATTCTTGTAATAAATGCTGGCAATAATGAAAGTCGGCTTCAGTACTTCCTCGGCTATTGTCAGGGAAATACGTCTTTAAGTGATCGGTGAGGTTATAAGCTATGCAATAGGTAGCAGCATCGGTTAGGCCTTGCCATTCTGCGTCATTAAACGACAGTATGATCTCAGTGTTATCGGCTGGATAGCCATCATTGGCTATATGCCAGTAGGTTTTATCAACCATATTCGGTAACCACAAGTCGCTGATACTTTCAGTCCATACCCCATTGCGCTCATAATCGTTATCTTTAAGAAGGTGATACACCACTACAGGGTCGTAAAACCGCAATAGCTCATTCTCAAAACCAAGGTGTTGGCAGTGAATCCGTGTCACCCAGTAGTGATATAATTCATTAATTGATGCATTGGCATCAAACACCAAACCGAATCGCCACCCAGCTTGGTCAATCAGCCATTGCAATGCTTTATCATGATATGAAACCAATAAAGGCCCCACATCACTGACCGCTTCCCACTGTGTTTTAAAGAACAGGTTTTGTACTTCTATAGTGAAATCATTATGCATGGCATATTGCAGCAATAACTTTTCCGCATCAGGCACTAAAGCCCGATCAATAACAATCCAGCGTTTGCTTTCCGTCGGAAGTAATGACTCGATACGTGATATCTCATTAAGCATTGGCGGCTGCCTCACACGCTTGACAGATTGGTTTGCCTTGTTGAGCAGCTGAGACAATCGCTTTTCGTTGCTGCATTACATTGAGCGGTTGTATGTCTTCAGGCGTCGCTTCTGGGGGCTGTATTTCCGCTACTTTCGTATTGTTCTTAATGGTTTGTGGTAATCTTGCCACCAACCCACTATAGCCACTGCCAGCACCCGCGCTACCGCCGGAGTTGAGGTTGATGCCTGCGCCAGAGAGATGCACGCCGGCTGGGTCGACTTTGACAAAGCTGCCACCGGCCACGGCGGTAATTTCGGCGCCGGATTCAATCACCACTTTTTGGCCGGCTTTAATGTGAATTTCCGTACCAGAATCATTCACCCACACTTTGCCTGCTTTCACGTGCATGTCACCATCAATCACAAAGGTGCGATTTTTATCCACCGCAGTGCGGCTTTCGCCTTTGGTCGACTCATGATGATTGCGTTTGACCTTGGTGTAGTCATGCCGATCCACGGTGAGATGCTTATCATTGTGCACCTCTCGAGTATGATCATTATTGGTGATGCCGTCATAGTCTTTTTGCGCGTGTAAGAAGATGGTTTCTTCATCCACTTGGTCTTCAAAACTCAGCTCATTGTAACCATCGCCCTGATGGGTTTCAGTGCGCAAAACGGTCTTGGTTTTGTTATCAGGTAACACGTAAGGTGGAATATTGTTTTCGTTGTAGGTGCCGCCTGTGACAATCGGCTGATCCGGATCGCCATTTAAAAATGACACGATCACTTCATGGCCAATACGTGGCACCGCAGACATTCCATATTGGCTGCCCGCCCAACCTTGTGATACATGAATCCAACAGGAACTTTGCTCATCACTGTTCGAATAACGGTCCCAAGGGAAATGTAATTTCACTCGGCCATGTTCATCACAGAAGATTTCTTCGCCATCTGGGCCAACCACAAACGCAATCATTGGGCCATCGACTTGGGGTTTCGGGTTAGGCTTAGCTTGCCAGCTCAGTGTTGCAGGAATGACTTTGAATTGGTTCGCATACGTTGTCGCGCCTGAGCCACCCTCTTCTTCTAACGCTTGGGGTTGCTTACCTTGTACGCTCAGTCCAACCACTAAGTAATCGCGATTAAACTCGGCATTCAAATGTTCAGATAATGAAAATTGATAACCTGCTTTCAATGCTTGCTGGTTACTTTTTCCGGTCAGCGTTTGGGATTCACGGCGTAAGTAAGCGAGACGAATATCATTGAACGCTTTACCGCTTTCATCATCTTTATAGCGTCCCGGCGCATCATAATGCTCATAGCCTGATAATTGATAATCAATATCGGAAGCAACGGCGCTTTGCGCAAATGTATAAGTCGGTTTTTTGAAACTGTAATCCCGCGCTATTGAATGCGAAGCGTTGGATTGAGTATGGGCGTTCAGCTCTTTAACAAAAGGCGTCTCTGCTTGGCCACCGGCTAGAGCGTTGTAAGGCACTGGCTCAGAGACCCAAGGAAAGCTGGCGGTTTTATCGGTAAACAATAAGGTATGCTTGCCTTCTTCGTGAATAAAGCTGTATATCAGCCCTTCTTCTGCGGCAATTCGGTGCAAAAACTCGATATCGGTTTCTCGATATTGCACACAAAATTCACGCTGTGCGCATTCACGCTCAATTGAAAACGCGTAATCCTCAATATTCATTTCTTGCAAAAGAATAGAGATAATTTCCGGGACGGTTTTGAGTTGGAATGAGCGACTGTTATGACGTAAAGCTAAACGCTCTAAAGAAGGCACGAGAGTTAAGGAGTAAAAACTGAAATGATGGCCAATATCACCTTGGCTAAAACGACTGACGATGCCGTGAACCCGCTGTACTAATTCCCCATTTCGATACAAAGTGAGCTCAGCGTTTCTGTCGACAACTTGATCTGGAGTGATATGAGATTGTCGACTCGCGAGATCAATCAAATAGCGAAAGCCGTAGCACGTCTCGTTTTGGAATTCACTATCGGAGACGGATTCATGCCCATCAAAAGAACGCACCACCAACGTGTCGTCTTCTAAGCCATCGATTGTGATTGCATAATGTAACGTCGCCATCCTGACATTTCCTTTCGTGTTCTTATATACGTCAAAAACCTTAAGCACAACACATTGAATCCAAAGAAGAATGCGTTGTGCTTAAGGTTTAATATTATTGCCCGAGTTTCCTCGGGCAATGTTAGGCTCGCGTAAATTACGCTTCAACCGGCTTACGCCAGTCGTCAGAACCTGAAGTACCTGCATTCACGTGATCCCACGTAATCTTACGGTATGTCATAGAAACCGTTAGATTTTGTGTAAAGTCTGCTTTTGATGGATCTTGACAGTGTGGCATTTCACATTGAATATCAACGATAGATGCGTTTTCTAGCTTAGTAGTAAAGAAGTTTTCTTGCTTACCTTCGATAGACGTACGGTACCATTTCAATTCAACGTTTGACATTTTCTCGCCTGATGCCAATGCGTTGTAAAGTAGTGGTACGGCTTTGTTCAGTGTTACGGTAAACTGAAACGGCTTATGAACACGTTGACCAGAAGGCTGACCAGATTGTGGATCCGTTGGTACAGTCACGTTGTGATCAAAGTACTGTACTAGCATTTCGTCTTCGTGACCTTCTACAAATGAGTCACCGATTGAATCAGCAGTACATGCGCCTGCAGTGATAAGACCTTGGGTTTGACCTTCGATTGAGATATAACATGGAGTTGGCATGGCTTATTCCTTAATTTGATTGTTTCATCGAGTTTTGTTGCGTACCAATAAGAGAGCAAAGTCGATGCCAATATTCGCTTATATATTTTTCAATGAGTTATAATTACATGACGCATAATAAAGCAATAAGCTGCCTATCACTGAGCAAGATCTTGCTCGCTGGGCAAACTTCCACTCAGCATCTGTTTTCATAGAGCTCTGCCAAGACATTTGTTAGCATAGTGGTTTATCGATCACAGGTAGGTGATGCCAACATGAACGCATACAATCAATTACTCGCCCATTCGAAGAAGATTTCTCATTTCCAACACCTCGCATCCATCACCGGATGGGACCAAGCTGCCGTCATGCCTTCTGGCGGCGCGAGTGCGCGCAGCGAAGCCATGGCTGAGTTATCCCTTCATATTCATCAGCTATCTACGCAACCACAATTAGGTGAATGGTTTAGCGAGGCTGAAACTGAAGAGTTGGATAATACTCAACAAGCCATTGTTCGTGAAATGAAACAAGAATGGTTAGACGCAACACTTTTGCCGGATGATTTAGTGGCAGCAAAATCGTTAGCAGGATCGCGCTGTGAGCATGCTTGGCGCGAACAGCGCCCGAACAATGATTGGAGTGGCTTTGCCAAAAACTGGCAAGAAGTCGTCAAACTGTCACAAGAAGAAGCGCAAATTCGCGCTGAACATTTTCAATGTACGCCCTACGATGCGATGTTGAGTCAGTTCGAACCAGGCACCACATCCGCATCTCTCGATGTGGTGTTTGCTGATGTTAAATCTTGGCTACCGGATATGATAGATCAAGCCATCGCAAAACAATCTGGTGAGACGATCATACAACCGAATGGACACTACCCCACTCATATCCAAAAATCCATCGGCCTCGATGTCATGAATTTGCTGCAATTTGACTTCAACCATGGCCGGTTGGATGAAAGTGTCCACCCTTTCTGTGGGGGCGTGCCAAGTGATGTCCGTATTACGACTCGCTATGATGAAAACGAATTTGTGCAAGCCATTATGGGCATCGTACATGAAACCGGTCATGCTCGTTACGAACAAGGCTTACCCCGTTCACTAGCTGGTTTACGAGCTGGACACGCTCGCTCAATGGGGATACATGAGTCGCAATCATTATTTTTTGAAATGCAGCTTGGCCGCAACCCTCATTTCATCCAACATTTGGCGCGTTTATCAACAGGACGATTTGATTCTCAGCAACCGAATTTATTTACGGTAGACAACTTGCAAAAACTCTACACCCGAGTCAAAAAAGACTTCATTCGTGTCGATGCTGATGAGCTAACCTACCCAGCGCATATTATTTTACGTTATGAAATTGAACGTGATTTGATGAACGGCGACATTACTGTGAGTGACGTTCCCGAGTTGTGGAATGAAAAAATGCAGCAGTATCTTGGTCTCTCGACTCGAGGAAATGACCGCTTGGGATGTATGCAGGATATTCACTGGACCGATGGTGCGTTTGGGTATTTCCCAAGTTACACACTGGGCGCCATGTACGCGGCGCAGTTTATGGCGACCATGCGTCAATCAATTGACATCGAAGGCGTGCTTGATTCTGGTGACTTCTCGCCTATTTTTACTTGGCTGGCAGACAATGTCTGGCAAAAAGGCAGCTTATACACCACCAATGAGCTGATAACCCAAGCGACGGGAGAAACCTTAAATCCTCAGTATTTCAAACGTCATTTAGAGCAACGCTACCTCTAACTTATCTCTGTTTGTGCCATAAAAAATGCCAGCACTTGTGCTGGCATTTACATATGCGGTATTCAATACAACATGGGAATCAAATTAAAGGATATTGATTGAAACCGTTAGATTGTAGCTTTCCATGTCGTCGTTATCCATGGTGTAGTTTGAATAGTTAGCACCAACCGAAATAGGACCAAAGACTTCGTAGTCCGCACCGACACTGTACATCACGTCATAGCCATCATCGTTGCCAAAGTCAGAGTCTTGATCCCATTTATGTAGACCACCTTTTGCATACACTTGCAGTGGACCAAAATTGATGCTCGGTTTCAACGCGATGTAAGTACTGTTAAACGACAAGTCACTGCGGTGATCAAAATCGTCAAACTTGTTTAAACCACCTTCAACACCGATGAAAGGCAAAATACCTGTGCCAGCGTGGATATTGTACGCCGTACCACCATCAACACCGGAAATCTCCGCTGAGCCGATTGATGCGCCACCGTAAATCCATGAGTCGGCGAATGCAGACGTTGAGGCACCAATTAGTGCTAATGCAAGTAATGTTTTTTTCATGAGTAACCTTCTCTCCGTTAGGCGGCAACATCAAACGGTTAGCTGTTGCCGCTAAAGCGTCATAATATCGTATTATGTCAGAATCAAGCAAATTTCGTTCCTAAATATCATTTATGGCATTTTTTATGCGTTTATCTGATACCGGATAAGGTGTACCGAGTTGCTGCGCAAAATAACTGACGCGCAATTCTTCTATCATCCAACGGATTTCTTTCACTTTTTCTGGCACTTTCATTCCTTTTGGAATTTTATTCAACAACTCTTTGTAGTCGTTGGTGACAGATTCAATTTTAAGCATGTGCACGCGATCTTTATTGGGATCAATCGGCAATTTTTCCATTCTACGCTCAATGGCCTTCATATAGCGTAGAATATCTGGCAACCGTTGCCAGCCACATTCTGTCGCAAAGCCTTTAAATATCAAACTTTCTATTTGTGCTTTGATGTCTGAAAGTGCGAATGCCATAGAAAAATCCACTTTCCCTTTCAAGCGTTTATTGATATTGAACGCCGTTGTTAGAATCGTTTCGACCTGCCTAGCAATATCAACCACCGTGTCACCTAGCTCACCACGTACATAGTCTTTTAACGCTTCAAATTGCTCAGGCTCCCACACAATGCCACCATGTTGCTCGATCAATTTATCAATACCACAGGCGATACAGTCATCAATCAAATCTAAGACTTTGCCATAAGGATTAAAATATAACCCAAGTTTGGATTTATTAGGTAAATGACTGTGTAAATATTTGACAGGAGATGGAATATTTAACAAGACTAAACGTCGCTGCCCTTGACGCATGGCATCCACTTGCTCTTGCTCTGTCTCAAATAGCTTAATTTCTACACTGTCTTTTGTATCGACAAGTGCCGGATAAGCTTTCACTTCAAAGCCACCACGTTTTTGCCGATATTCCTTAGGCAACGTACCAAACGACCAAGTCTGAAGATTCTGCTGTTCGATATCATCGTCCGCGACTTTCGACAATGTTTCTTGCACCTGTTCTTTCAAACTCTCTTTCAGTGCGTACAGATCGCCATTCTCTTTTAATTTTCGGCGACGATGATCGACCGCTCGGAATGTGATTTTCAGATGGTCAGGGAGTTGATCCATATTCCAATCTTCCCGATTCACCTGTGCTCCCGTCATACGGCGCAGCTCTTTTTCTAGCGCGTCCAATAATGGCAGTTCCATTGGGGTCACGCGCGCTAAAAATGCATCAGCATAGTTTGGCGCAGGCACAAAGTTTTTGCGCAGTGTTTTCGGCAATGATTTGATCAATGCTGTCACCAATTCATGGCGTAACCCTGGGATTTGCCAATCAAACCCATGAGGCTCAATTTGGTTAAGAATCGGCAATGGGATATGTACAGTGACACCGTCACTATCTTCACCTGGTTCAAATTGATAGCTCAACTTAAGCTTAATGCCGTTTTGATGCCAAAAGTTAGGATAATCTAACTCCGTAACGTGGCTAGCATCATTTTTGAACAGCATTTCTTTTTCAAAATTCAACAACTCAGGATTTTGCTGGCGCTCTTTTTTCCACCAGCTATCAAAATGACGGCCCGATACCACTTCAGTACCAATGCGCTGGTCATAGAATTCAAACAGCTCATCATCATCAACCAGAATATCGCGACGACGCGATTTGTGCTCTAATTCTTCGACTTCCATCAACAATGAGCGATTTTGTTTGAAGAAATCGTGCCGAGTTTCCCACTCACCTTCCACTAACGCACTACGAATGAAGAGCTCACGACTAACCACGGGGTCAATGTTACTGTAGTTAACTAAGCGTTGTGTAACTAACGGAATACCAAATAACATGACTTTTTCATATGCCATGACCGTGGAGCGTTTTTTCGACCAATGAGGTTCACTGTAGCTACGTTTCACTAAGTGCCCCGCTAAGGATTCCACCCATTCAGGTTGAATTTTCGCAACTACACGCGCCCACAGCTTAGAGGTTTCAACCAATTCCGCCGACATCACCCATTTAGGTTGTTTTTTAAATAAACCAGATGCTGGGAATATATGAAAACGCGCATTACGTGCGCCTTGATATTCACTCTTTTCCTGATCTTTTAAACCGATATGAGAAAGTAAGCCGGTCAAGATAGCCGTATGCACGCTGTCGTAATTACCCGGCTCGCTATTGAGTTTGAAACCCATTTCTCGCGTTGCTTGCCGGAGTTGACTGTAGACATCTTGCCATTCACGAACACGCAGATAGTTCAAGTAATCTTGTTTACATTGACGGCGAAACTGATTGTTACTTAACTCTTTTTGCTGCTCTTGCAGATAATCCCACAAATTCACAAACGTTAAAAAATCCGACTCTTCATGAGCAAAACGACGGTGTTTTTCATCGGATGCTTGTTTTTTATCACTTGGGCGCTCGCGTGGATCTTGAATAGAAAGCGCGGCGGCAATAATCATGACATCTTTCAAACAGCCTAACTGCGGCGCAGCCAATACCATACGGGCTAAGCGCGGATCGATGGGTAAGGCTGCTAATTGTCGACCTAACGGCGTTAACGTTTTGGTTTTACGTTCACCTTTGGTTTTTTCGCTGATGGCACCCAATTCATCCAACAAACGTACACCATCTTGAATGTTACGCTTGTCTGGGGCTTCAACAAATGGGAAGGCTTCAATGTCTCCGAGCCCTAAAGACGTCATTTGTAGAATGACTGACGCTAAGTTGGTGCGTAAAATTTCTGGATCGGTAAACTCTGGGCGAGATTCAAAATCTTCTTCGGAATACAAACGTACACAGATCCCCTCGGCAACTCGCCCACAACGACCTTTACGTTGATTGGCGCTCGCTTGAGAAATCGGTTCAATCGGCAAACGTTGCACTTTAGTACGATAACTGTAGCGACTAATACGCGCCGTACCGGGATCAATCACATACTTAATTCCAGGAACAGTTAACGACGTCTCGGCAACGTTGGTAGCCAACACAATACGGCGACCAGTGTGGGATTGGAATATGCGGTTTTGCTCCGTTGCTGATAAACGAGCAAACAAAGGCACCACTTCTGTATCGCGGAGTTTGAGTTTATTCAATGCATCGGCAGTATCACGGATTTCCCGCTCTCCACTCATGAACACCAATATATCCCCCAGACCTTCATCTGAGAGCTCTTCGACGGCTTGTACAATACCTTCGAGCTGATCGCGATCACTTTCATCGTCTCCAGACAATGGTCGGTACCGCGTTTCTACCGGATAAGTTCGTCCAGAGACTTCAATAATAGGGGCGTCATAAAAATGCTGTGAGAAACGTTCAGGATCAATGGTTGCCGAAGTAATAATCACTTTTAAGTCTGGACGACGTGGCAACAACTCTTTGAGGTAACCGAGAATAAAGTCGATATTCAAACTGCGTTCATGGGCTTCATCAATAATAATGGTGTCGTATTGATTTAAAAACCGATCGTTTTGAATCTCTGCCAGCAAAATACCATCAGTCATCAGCTTAATTTGCGTATCTGGCGAGACTTGATCGCTAAACCGAACTTTATAACCGACCACATCCCCTAGAGGGGTTTGCATTTCTTCAGCAATTCGATTCGCAACCGAGCGTGCCGCCAAACGCCGGGGCTGAGTATGACCAATTAAGCCATGTTTCCCTCGGCCAAGCTCTGCACAAATTTTCGGCAGCTGAGTGGTTTTACCTGAGCCGGTTTCACCCGCAACAATCACCACCTGATGATTGGCAATCGCATCAGCAATATCATCACGCTTTTGGCTAACTGGTAATTGCTCGGGGTACTCAATGTGGATAGGCTTATTAAAGCGTTGCTGTACGACCATCATTGAACGAGCAATATCTTGGGCTATTTCATCAAATACAGCGTTACGCGCTGCATCTTTTTTAATACGGCTCGCTCCGTTGATTCGTTTATTCAAACGAAAACGGTCTTTAATTAAACATTGTTGTAATGCTTTTTTCAGCGACTTAGCCGTATTAGCCTGTGCTTGAACAGGCGTATCTGAGTTGACTGGAGATTGAGTCAAAACGCGTCCTATTGATCATTGATATACAAAACTGCGCAAATTGTACCACAGACTAGTCACGTGAAAGCAATCTTCCCGTTGTGCGTACCCAGATTATTACGGTATATGCCCTCTCATTAGTGCTCATGAATAACGTGATGTGCATATCTCAGAGAGTTGATTTACTTATCTTTTTGTTATGAAACGGCGGATAATACCTTTCATTCAAAAATTTTGAATAAGATAAGCAAGATTAACGACTGTTGCTGTTCGCGAGCAAACGCTAATATAGCCCTATTATCATGATTTGAAATCAACCATCACATTAAAGAAAGGATTACGGTATGTCTCGTATTTTAGCTCTTAAATCTAGTATTCTTGGCGAATATTCTCAATCTAGCACGCTTCTTGACGAATACTTAGCTTCTGCCGAAGGCGCAGAAGTAACATTGCGTGACCTCGCCGCAGAACCTTTACCTGTACTAGATATGTCAATTGTTAGTGCGTTTGGCGCTGCAGGTAGTGACGAGATTACAGAAGAACAACAAGCGATTGTTAACCTTTCAGATACACTTATCGAAGAAGCCAAAGCAGCAGATACGATTGTTATTGCCGCTCCTATGTACAACTTCACTGTGCCAACGCAATTGAAAAACTGGTTTGATCTTATTGCGCGTGCAGGCATTACGTTCAAATACACAGAAAACGGCGTTGAAGGTCTAGTTAAAGGCAAGAAAGCGGTTGTGATTACCACTCGTGGTGGTATCCACAAAGGGACAGAGCACGACATCGTTGAACCATACCTAAAAACAATTCTTGGCTTCATTGGTATCACTGATGTTGAATTCGCTTACGCTGAAGCGCTTGCAATGGGCGGCGAAAATCTAGCAAATGGCTTACAAACTGCAAAAGATGAGCTAAGCACATTAAAACTTGCTTAATCATTGATTAACACGTTCAATTGACTCTAAAAGCCATTCTCTGAATGGCTTTTTTTATTGATATGCTTATACTGTGCGTACGCCAAATTCTCGAGAATATCGTTGCAAAAATTTGCTCTTATAACACTTGAAGTTTATGTTTAAAGAGCACAAGACGAGCCCTCATCATTTTTCTCACTCAATAAGCGGATACCGTGAAAGCATCTCAACTTCTTAAGATTTTACATTCCATCCCTTTAGACCAAGATCCTGATGTGGTCACAGGTGAAGTATGGTTACCTGAACGCCTCACTCGCGGCAATCTTCATGAAGGCTTTTTGTTTCTCGATTTTGATAATGCGCCAGAAGAAGAACAAGGAGAAGAAGAAGGACGAGGATTTGTTGAGCACGAAGAAGCATTTATTCGCGAACAATTGAATAAAATATTACAAGAAGACAGCGGACAAGACGAAAAAACTGAGGCATTATTAGCCATATTACTCATGGCTCACGAACATACCAGTTCTGAGTTTATTGAGATGTTAGGGACTTTTAATGATGCAAAGGAAGCCCCGTAATTCTGAATCACGGAGGTGAGTATTGTCGAGTTTATTCCAAGAAGAACCGCCTTTTTTATTAGCAGGCCCAATATTGCGTCAGTGCACAACACAGTCTGTCGTTTTGTGGCTGGCAACCTCCAAACCAATATCTGGTTCAATCACTCTTTCTAACGCCACAACGATACTGGTCACTCATCCACTAGAAGACTGCCAACACTATCAGATTGGTCAACACGCATGGATAACGCTGATTGAGCTCTCAGGAGAGTTCCCCGCTGAGCAGCGTTATACTTATACCGTTGAGACTCAATACGGTAATCTTACCGAGCAATACCCAAACTTACTCGCTCCCGGTGCAACCGAGCTCACATTTTATCTTAGTGGCCGTGCTGATTATATTATGCATGGTTCTTGTCGCAATCCTCACGACCCATGTCGAGATGCATTGTTAACTGCCAGCCAATCCCTGATAAATACGCCTCCTGAGCAGCGGCCGCATTTAATTATGATGAGCGGCGATCAAATCTATGCTGATCATGTTGCAGGCGCCATGCTTGCTGCCATTCATACCGTTATAGAGCAATTAGGACTCTATAACGAGGCGTTACCAGAGGCCATCGTACAAGATGGCGACGCACTGTATAGACACCCAATGTGTTATTACCATCGCAAGGGGATATTACCTGATTTCGATCCCACAGAATCACCGCTGAAAGGAACCAAACCTACCCCTGTGTTTACGTCGACGGATAACGATAATCACCTAATAACACTTGCAGAGTTTTGTGCGATGTATCTTTTAGTATGGTCAGATGTATTATGGCAACAATATGATTTGCTTAATGTCCATCAACATCAAAAAAAAGGCGCTTATCAATCTTTAGCGGACACATACCAATCAGAATGGCTGCGAGAAAGAGACATTCTCAGCGAGTTTGTCGCAGGCATTCCAGCCTTGCAAACAATTATGGCTCATGTTCCGATTTATATGATTTTTGATGATCACGACGTCACCGATGATTGGAACCTGACCGACGGCTGGGAGTATGCGGCCAAGACTCACCTTTTTTCTCGTCGAATTGTTGGCAATGCCTTATTTAGCTATTGGTTATTTCAAGGTTGGGGCAATGCACCCGCTTCATTTGATAAGACGTTCCATCACCATGTAAATGCGTATTGTCACACACCCAATTCAACCCATCATAACGCCATGGTGGATAACCTCTATGAATACAAACAATGGCATTACACCACAGAGACTACCCCCGCGATGGTAGTTCTTGATACCCGAACGCGGCGCTGGCAATCAGAATCGAATATGAACAAGCCGTCTGGCTTAATGGATTGGGAAGCGTTAATTGAACTTCAACAGGCTATTGAAGATAAAGATAAAGTCATCATTGTATCGGCAGCACCTATGTTTGGGGTGAAATTTATTGAAGCGTTACAACGTGCGATGACTTGGCTTGGCAAGCCATTAATGGTGGATGCTGAAAACTGGATGTCACACCCAGGAAGCGCCAATACGCTGATCAACATTTTCACGCACAGTCGTACTCCCAGTAACTATGTCATTCTCTCTGGGGATGTGCATTACTCTTTTGCCTATGATATAAAACTGCGTTCGCGTAACTCTAGTCCGAATATTTTTCAGATTACCTGTAGTGGCTTTAAAAACCAGTTTCCCGAGCCATTACTGACATTTTGTGATTATGCTGATGCGATTCTATACAGTCCTAATTCACCACTCAATAAACTGACGAAACGTAAGCGCTTAGAAATTCGCAAACGTCACCCGGCAGGCCATTCATTTCGACATCTGACCAATCACGCCGCCGTCGGTGAACTAAGATTAGATATAGAAGGTAAACCGAGTTATGTGGGAATTATGACCAATGATGGCCAACGAATTGAGTATCCCCCCACAGGGAGAAAACCCAGCAGGTCATAATCACGTTAAAAACTGCATAACGACATTGAGAGAAACGCGCAAAGCCCTTATTTTATCAAAAGTATTTATTTCTTGAACGATATTTCAAACAGGCACAAGGTATACAATTATGTTGAATTCCCTTACGACACTTTTTAAACAGCTTCTTGAAGGGTCAGATGTAAACAAGCAAGATCAAAACCCACATCTTGCAATGGCTTGCCTGCTTGCAGAGGTATCCGGCGCAGATCACGATATTACGGCTGAAGAAGAACAAGCAAAGAAAGATTTACTCGCAAAGCTAACGGGATTAGAGACCGAACAAGCGGCGGGGCTAATCATAGAGGCTAATGAGCGAATCAAACAGTCTGCCTCGATTTACGAATTCACCAGCCAATTGCGAGAACTGTCACAACAAGCGCGCTTTGACGTAATTAAAGCCTTATGGGAAGTTGCCCATGCTGATGGGGATATTGATCCACTCGAAGATGCCGTGATTCGTAAAGCGGCTGAGTTACTCTATGTCGAGCATAGTGAATTCATTCGCGCTAAACTTATGGTTGTTGACCATAAACAATAAAAAAAATGAAAGTACATGATCAGTGTACTTTCATAAATACCAGTCAATCAATTTGTTATAATTATTGCTACTCATATAATGCTACTCGTTTGAGTGCCTGATAAGTTACTGTTTGTTCGTTGCAATTTAATGATGGTAACAATTCATTTCAATGACAGATTGATTACAATATCGCCAGCGCCACTTTTGCCAAGTTATACGCATCGACATACCCACTGTGCTGGCGACCTTCCCAATCAATACCAAGCGCTTGTTGGGCATCACGATGGCCAATGCGCTTTTCTTTCATACGATGCTGAATTCGGTATAACGTCGCAAGGTTCAAAAACTCTTTGAACGGCATATCTAGGCCTTTTCTCTCACACTCTTCACGCAAAATCTCATCGTCCCGGCCCCAGGCTGCATAGATTTTTTTATTCCCACCGTAGTTTTTGATCATAGATTGCAATACCTCGCCCAATGGACGACCTTGCTTTTCAATGGTACGCGGCGTGATACCGGTGAGTTCAACACAAAATTTTGAGACTTCATCATGTTCCGGTTTGACATAATATTGCGCGCGCTTCACGATATTACCAGATTTGAGATCCACCTCCGCCAAACCAATCTCGATGATCTCTCCTGTACGCCCGACTCCATTTTCATTCCAACAACACATTTCCAAATCGAAACATACAACACGGTTATGATTCATGAAGACTTAATCCTTTGTAACAATAAGACGGCGCCTAGTTTACCTGAGACCTTGCCTCTGAGCTACTCTGGACACCACTTTGATATTTTTATTACTCAACATTGAAAATCGTTGTCATAAACATCAATTGTTGTCGATATATTGCTCTTACCAGTAATAATGGGTGTTTAAAAGTTCTGCTATCAACCCCATATCGTCAGTATATCGTGAATTTTTCCGCGCGTTAAACCCTAAATATGGTACTATCGGCGCAATTCTAAGTATTAAAATTAACCCCAATTGCCTCGGTGGCAGCCAAGCAACCGACAATGTAGATCTAATAGAGAATTTATAATGAACTTCGATATAAACGCGATTCCTCAAACATTCGATATGCTTCATGCTGGTTTAGCCGCGTCCACTATCGCTTTACTGATTTATGCCGTCACTCGTAAAACTAAAACCATAGAAAAAGTGGTCGAAAAACCAGTAGAGAAAATAGTTGAAGTCGAAAAGCCAGTCGAAAAAATAGTAGAAGTTGAGAAGATTGTTGAAGTTGAAAAAGAAGTAGAAAAAATTGTCGAGGTGGAATCTAAGTTAACCACCGCGACAACTGATTCGGCGCTGCAACTGTTATCATTATTCCAACAAGAAGCACGCTTAATCGACTTTCTACAAGAAGATGTTGCACAGTTTAGCGATGAAGAAGTCGGCGCCGCAGCGCGTGTGATTCACTCAGGTGGTAAAAAAGTACTTGATGACTATCTTACATTGACCCCAGTGCGTAGCGAAGATGAAGATACCCGAATTGTGGTTGAGGAAGGCTTCAATCCGCAAGCCATTCGCTTAACAGGAAACGTAACCGGTCAAGCGCCGTTTAACGGAACATTGATTCATAAAGGCTGGCAAGCGAGCGACGTCAACCTGCCAAAATTAGCAGAAAACTACGACGCTTCTATCGTGGCACCAGCGGAGGTAGAACTGTAATGGAACAACATGCACGCTACAGTGTCGGTATCGATTTAGGCACAACTCACTGTGTCATGTCGTTTTTAGAACTCGGCAACGAAGACGCGTCAGTACAAGTAATGCCTATTGCACAAATGACCGCACCGGGCACGGTTGAAGAACACACTCAACTGGGGTCATTCTTATATCAGCCCCACGATAATGAAATGATGGCCGATGCACGTCGTCTGCCTTGGACCAACGAGCCGACAGCGTTGGTCGGTGCCATCGCACGTAATCTAGGCTCAAAGACCCCTATTCGTTTAGTATCAAGTGCAAAATCTTGGTTGTGCCATGGTGGCGTTAATCGTCGCCAAGCGTTTCTCCCCGCTGGAAGCCCAGAAGATGTCGCGAAAATATCACCTTTAAGAGCTACCGAGCTATACCTTGACCATTTGGTCAATGCGTGGCAACACCAATATCCAAATGCACCGCTTGCAGAACAAGATGTCACGATCACCGTGCCGGCATCTTTTGACCCAGCCGCTCGTGAGCTCACTGCAGAAGCCGCGCGTAATATCGGCTTAACTAACATTACCTTACTAGAAGAGCCACAAGCGGCGATGTATCACTGGATTGATCACACCCAAGATGCATGGCGCGATCAAGTCAACGTTGGTGATATTGTTTTAGTGGTAGATATTGGCGGTGGTACGACCGATTTATCGTTGGTAGAAGTGACAGAAGAAGACGGTAATTTGGTACTAAACCGAATTGCGGTTGGCGAGCATATTCTACTTGGCGGCGATAATATGGATTTGGCGCTGGCTTATCGTTTAAAAATGAAATTATCGCAAGAAGGCAAAGAATTACAGCCTTGGCAAATTCAGGCCATGTCACATGCCTGCCGTGATGCGAAAGAAGTCTTACTCAGTGATAATGATACCCAAAGCATGCCTATTGTCGTGCCAAGTCGTGGTTCAAAGCTAATGGGTAGCACGTTAAAAACGGAACTCACCCGTCAAGAAGTCGAACAAACCATCATTGATGGCTTTTTCCCACAAGTCGATATTGATGAGCATCCGGTTCAGCGCACACGTGGCGCATTAACGCAGATGGGCTTGCCTTACGCTCAAGATGCTGGCATTACTCGCCATATTGCCGCGTTTTTAACCAAGCAAGCTAATGCTCAGCAAGATAATGACAATACCATGCCATTCCCGATGCCTGGAATGCCTGCGCCAGCGGCAGATTTTATCAAACCTAATACCATTTTGTTTAATGGCGGCGTATTGAAATCGAGCAAGGTAGCAGAACGCTTACTAGAAACCATCAATCTATGGCTTATCCAAGCCGATGCAGAACCGATTCGCTTACTTAAAGGCTCAGATTTGGATCTCTCTGTTGCCAATGGTGCTGCATATTATGGTGCTGTGCGCCACGGTGATGGCGTACGTATTCGTGGTGGTATTGCGTCTTCGTATTATGTGGGTATAGAAAGTGCGATGCCTGCGATCCCTGGTATGCCAACGCCCATGGAAGCACTGTGTGTGGCTCCTTTCGGTATGGAAGAAGGCTCAAAAATTGAGGTCCCTAGTCAACAATTTGGCTTAGTGATTGGTCAACCGGTCCATTTCCAGTTCTATGGTTCAACCGTACGCCGCGATGATGCAGAAGGTACACATCTTGAGCATTGGGCACCGCAAGAGTTACAAGAGCTGCCAGAAATTCAAGTGACGTTGCCTGTCTCTGAAGGCCGCAGTGAAGGAGAAGTAGTTCCTGTTACACTAGAGTCTCGCGTGACCGAATTAGGTACACTGGAATTACACGCGGTTGCCAGCGATAATCAACAACGTTGGCATGTGGAATTTGATGTTCGTGAACAGCACGAATACGATGATGCGAACGCGCAGTATCAATAAGCAATCAAACAACGGTGCCTAACGGCGCCGTTTCTTTTACTTTCTCTCGGTTATCATCTCGATGACAATGTCGTCGACTCAATGAGGTCATATCATGGCAACCACTGCTCAATTTCTTGTTGGTATTGATTTAGGCACCACCAATACCGTAGTCGCCTACTGCGAGCTAACCGATAATTTAGCTCAACAATCGGTTGAAATTTTTCCTATCGATCAGTTAATTGGTCCAGGTGAAGTGGCACGTAAGCCATTACTCCCCTCGTTTCGGTATCACCCTGCTGAGCAACAATTTGCCGCAACAGATATGGGACTACCATGGGATAATCATTCAGTGGATGGCGATTTACCTCACGTCATCCTTGGTGAATGGGCGCGCGAACTGGGTACGCGTGTAGAAGGACGGCAGGTTTCTAGTGCCAAAAGTTGGTTATCCCACACGGGCGTCGACCGAACACAACCTATTCTGCCTTGGGCTGGAACATCAGGTGTTGAAAAAGTGTCGCCGATCGTCGCCAGTGCCAGCTACCTTAATCATATCCGTCAGGCATGGAATTATCACCACCCTAATCAGCCATTAGAACAACAAGAAGTTGTCGTGACGGTGCCAGCCTCTTTTGATGAATCTGCACGCAAATTTACCTTACAGGCGGCTGCATTAGCAGGTTTACACAATATTGTATTACTCGAAGAGCCCCAGGCGGTTGTGTATGATTGGTACGCTCGCCACCAAGAAACCGCGCATGAAGAACTGAATACTATTCCGCTCATTTTAGTCTGCGATGTCGGCGGCGGCACGACCGATTTAAGCTTGATAAGTACCACTTTTAATGATGAACAGCTTGCTTTAAATCGTATTGGCGTCGGCGATCACCTCATGCTCGGCGGTGATAATGTTGACCTTGCTTTAGCCCATTTGGCTGAGCAACGTTTTGGGGAGCAAACAACGTTAAATGCAGCCTCACTCACCAAGTTAATTCAACAAACCCGTAAAGCCAAAGAGACGCTCTTAGCTGATGATGCGCCTGAGCAAGCGAAAATCACTCTCCTCGGCAGTGGATCACGTTTGCTCGGCGGCACCAAAAGTATTGGCCTAAGCCGTGATGACGTTCATAACATTGCACTCGATGGTTTTTTCCCAATGAGTGCACTGACTGACACACCAGATAGTCGCCGCAGTGCAATGGTTGAATTTGGCTTACCTTATGTCGCCGACCCTGCAGTCAGTAAACATATTGCCGCGTTCATACATCAACATCAAAGTGTCGCGCGCGATGCAATGCAACTCAGTGATGAGGATATCGCGGTTCCTGTCGGTTTATTACTCAATGGTGGTGCGTTCAATAGCCGTTTGATTACTGACCGAATGACTCAACTTATGGATAGTTGGGGCGGTAAGCCAGTCACCCTATTGGACAACCCAAGCCCTGATTGTTCTGTCGCATTAGGAGCTGTCGCCTATGGTAAAGCTCGACGTGGTGCACAATTAACGATTGGTGGTGGCGCAGCGCGCTCTTATTTCTTACATCTGCCACATAAAAAAAGCACGTCGCAAGCTTTATGTCTATTAGCCAAAGGCACAGAAGAAGGACAAGAAATTCGTTTAACCAGTCGGCGTTTTTCATTGACATTAGATGAGCCTGTGCGGTTTAACTTATTAACGTCCACTCATGAACGTATGAGCAATAATCAGCCTGTACAAAATGGAGCGCTGTTTAACGTCGATCCCGATAAGTTCACCCCCTTACCACCTTATATTACCACTTTAAAAAGTAACGACGTTCAAGCATTGAAAGCCAACCAGAAACATCGGGTAGAAGTTCAATTAGCTTGCCAGTTAACAGAAGTCGGCACATTAAAAATGGAATGTGTGAGCAGTAATGATGATCGCCAACGCTGGGAAGTCGAGTTCGCCGTACGCGGTGAAGATGGTGTCTCTTTAGATGAAGAGTCCTCATCCATCCCAAGTAACGAACAGTCGGCCATGGATTTACTTAGCAAAGTGTATAGCGGAAATAAAAGCAGCACTGATCCTAAGACTATTAAAACATTAAACAAAACATTAGAAAAACGTCTTGGTAAACGTGAAAAATGGGAATTTATCACTCTGCGTCGCTTATTTGATACCTTATTAACGGGCCGTAAACGCCGTCGACGTTCGGAGCTTCATGAGCAACATTGGTTACGTTTAGCAGGATATACATTACGTCCAGGCTTTGGTGATAGTACCGATGGATGGCGTATTGAACAAATTTGGCCACTATATCAACAAGGTATACAATTCCCAAGTCACTCGACTTGGTCTGATTGGTGGACATTTTGGCGCCGAGTCTCTGGTGGGTTAAACCAAGAACAACAAGAAACATTGCTTGGTGATATTGCGAAATATTTACACCCTGGCGCAGCGCGTAATACAAAGAATAGTAAAGAGACTCAAGATAAGGGTTACGAAGCCATGGTTCGTTTAGCCGCTTCTTTAGAGCACCTTGATGTCGAGGATAAAACGTTACTAGCAACTTGGTTTTTAAATAAAGCTTTGAAGAATACTCAGTTTAGACCAGAGCACTGGTGGGCTTTAGGCCGTATTGCTACCCGCGTTCCTTTATATGGTAGTGCACACAATGTGGTACCTCGTGAACAGGTACAACAATGGTTACCAAAGTTACTTGAACAAGATTGGCAGCAAGATACCATGGCAGCTTTTGCTGCGGTCATGATGTGTCGTAAGAGTGGCGATAGAACACTAGACATCAGTGATGATGTGCGTCAACAAGTGCTCAAGAAACTGAATGAAAATAAAGTGCCCGACTCTTGGTATGAATTGGTGAATAGCCAAACAGCGTTATCGGAACGAGAATCTCAACGCGCTTATGGAGATGCCTTGCCCACAGGACTCTTTTTAATTAACTAAAGACGTTTACCACCATCCTGATTAGCGCTTCGCTGATAGCCAGTGAGATCACTGGCTATCACTGTCTGGCTTTAATGGTAAAGCATCAAATAGTTATAAGCTGATTACGACCCTGAGACTTTGCTTCGTACAACGCTTTGTCGGCATGGGCAAAACTACTCACCAACTCTTTCTCTGAATGCAGCCTCGCCACTCCAATACTCACGGTAACGAATACTTTTTCATCTGCAATATAAATCGTATGTTTGGCAACGGCTTCACGAAATTGTGACAGTTTTTGATGAACCCTCGTTCCTTCTTGATCTCTCAATAAAATCACAAACTCTTCACCACCGTACCGTGCAACGAGATCACTACCAAAAAATTGCCACAGTAACTCAGATAGTTTTTCTAAAACTATATCACCATTCAAATGACCATATTTATCATTGATCAGTTTAAAGTGATCAACATCGACTATCGCTAAGTAACAATACTCTTTCGGATGTTTTAATAATAACTTTGCTTGGTCTTCGAAATACCGACGGTTATACAATCCAGTTAATTTATCTCGAATAGAGCGTTCGTGATGCCACTCAATTTCATAAAAGAAGAACCGCATCATTATGGCAACAAGCTGCATACAGAAGATGCTATTTTTGGCTAAAACAATCATAACAATGCTCTCTAAAGGAGACTTTAAAATAAAGTCAGTGGCAAGTGCAACCACACTTACAATAAGAGAAAAAATGATACTAAAATAAAGAATTTTATCCCCTATCTTATTAAGTAAACTTTCACTGTAAATAAGATAAGCGGCATAGGAGAATACACTCATAATACTAACATATGTTACCGCAATACTAAGATAGGCGTCATTACTATTATATAAATGGATCAGAGTATTAAAGAGCGTAAATAGAATAACATGAGAAAATGATATGAGGAAAAATTGCCGAGGGATCACTCTTTCATAGAGTTTAAAAATCGAGATAGTTAGGATATAAGGCATTGCTTGTAATACACTACTGCCTAGTATCAGGCTCAGAGTATGACTTGCATAACAGAGTAAGACAAACACACCGTAGGCGATACTACTCGCAAACCAATAAGTCATAAACCAGAGCATAGCTTGGCGCTTCTGATGATTGAAATGCTGTTTAACAATAAATAATAGGAAAGCCGCTACACCAAAGAACAACACATCACTACCAATTGTTGCAATATGAATGAAATAAATATTATTTACCGTCATTATTGTCTAATTCATCCTTAAATTTTTTGGGAAGAATCATACAATAAAAACCCGTTTGAATCTCTATAAATTATATTTTTATCTCGATACTCAAGGATATATAATCATCCACTAATATTATAAATAGCCTTTCTTGTACAACATTGCTTTCACTCTGCACTATGATAGGTGTTTGCATGCATACTATGCATGCTCAAATAGTCTCAGCTATGTTGTTGCATACATGAGAATATAAAACTATATTCAAGTAACCACAATGACTGATTTCGTAAAATCAGTCATACTTTGCGTTGGATTAACCATCGACCGTATATTTAAGATGAACCCATATAAATAGTGATCAATCTTTTTTATAAAGGCTTATAGCAGACTGACACGCTCAATTATGACTCAAGACAAATTTACTAATATTTACCGCCTACCCGGCTCGATACAAATTCGTATTGCAAAATGGCAGTCTACATTGAAAGGCACATCCGATCTTGTTTTATATGAAGCTATTCGCATACGAAATCAAGAATACCGCAAAAGACACTTCTTTCCTAAAGGTTGGAGTTTTACGCCTTTTAAAATCGAAGAAATTTCAATAACACATCACGGTCGTTATATTCAAACCACGATGTTAACTATGATTGATAGAAAAATCGCTTATAAACGTGTATATCTATCCCAAATGTCAGAACAAGATGCATACAATGCATTATTAGCATTCAAATCTGAATGGATAATTCAATATAACAAAGTGGTTAAGCAGTATAATGACGTAAAAAAGAAAGCATTTTTACGCTATGCTCGTGAGGAATTAGAAACGCTATACCCTGCGATTCCGAAAGCGGAGTTTGACCGCACACTGTGGAATAAGTTAGTCGTCTCTCAATGTGGGCATCCAAGCAAGTTCGATAATCCATTTTATGTTAAACGTGCAAAAATTTCGAAAAATTAACCCGGCTTTATCTCATTGACATTATCTGTTGCCTGACAGTATATACCATAATCTATCGAGAATTTTGCATTGTACATTGCCTGATCAGCTAAATTAATAAGATCATCGACGTTATCCGCTTGTAATGGATATAATGCAATACCAATACTCGATTCAACATGGACTTCTTTTTGATCACCAATTGAAATGGGTTCATGAAGTACCTCTGATAATTGTAGGGCTTTATCATGCACACCATCGTAACTATTCAATAAGTCTAAGCACACCAAAAATTCGTCGCCCCCAAAACGGGCGAAAAAATCTGACTCTCGTAAGTTATTTTGCAAACGTTTCGCAATAGTACAAAGTACTTTATCGCCAGCATCATGACCGTATTTATCATTCACTTGTTTAAATTTATCTAAATCAATGAACAATATGGCAGATTTCACCTGAGTTCTCTGTGCATTGATTAAAGAACGCTGAAAGTAATCTTTAAATGCCCGTCGATTCAATGTGCCAGTTAAGGTATCTTTTTCGGATAAAAACTGTAGCTGCTGTTTCTGCTTATTCAACTTACTTGTTTGGCGAGCAACTTCTTGAGCTAATTCATCTTTGCTATAAGTCGTATCTTGTAGAGAACGTTTCATCTGGTTAAAAAATTGTATCAGTGTTTTAAACTCTGAATCTACATTATGATAAGACAGCCGACTATCAAGATTACCTTTCGCAAGATCACTAATACCTTGGCTCAATAAAGCAAAGCCACGTTTGAAATGATGGCGAATGAAAAAAGCAAAACCACACACCAATATCGATAGAATTAGCTGCTGGATTAATGTGGATATTAAAGCAATCTTTTGATTTTTTTCACTTTTGCTAAGAATCGTTTTTTCACGATACCCTAGTTCGTCGGTCATATTCTGAATTAACATATTATAACGTGCATGCAACAGTTCACTCGAACCGACAAAATGGCGTTTATTGTCTTTCATGCTTTGTGCTTCAACGCTCGACACTAAGCGACGCTCTTGCTCTAGCAATACGTCTAAACTGCTATTCATTTTCATTAAGTTCGCTAGCTTTATGCCTTGACCCTGCGATGATTTAAGGCGTTTGTCTAAATTCTTTTGCTCAAAAGCCACTTGTTCTAAACTATTGCGATCACCATATTGTAAAAAGACCCATAGTTGCCCTCTCAAGCCATTAACATTGCGCTGAATTTCAGCTAAGCGCCCTAATTGATCCAGAGTATGATTTTGCTCTTGCCAAATTTTTCCTAATGAGAACAAAATGAAACCAACTAATAACACCGAAGAAACAGAAAGCACTGTTAACTTACGCGTAATAGAATTCATCATTGCCCGACTACCTCATCTTGCATGGCCTGTAATGCAGACCTATCTAATATCGACCTCAAATCAGGCTGCTTACCTTCAACCAAGTTATGCTCTAACGCCCAACGGGCTTGTAACTGTAAGTTAGCCAATAATACATTCGTCATTGATAACCTAAATACATAATCACGCCACATCCAATCCAGTTGATTATTCTCAATATTCAAAGTATCACTCACAATGGCTTTGGCTTTTTCAGGATGATCTTGTATCCAAGTTATCGCCTGTTGTAATGCAGCAAGAATACGTTTCGAACGCTCATGGCTGGTTTCATCTTTTCGATTCATGGTGGCTAAATTAAACGATAGCGTATACATACCTTGAAACCCTAAATTAACGACATCCATCGTTGCCTGTGCACGATATCCCCAAGGTTCCCATGAAGATATCGCATCGACTTTCCCAATCTTCATCATTTGAATGAGCTTATCGGGCTTAAGGTATACGCGCTCAATATCTGTTGGTTTCATACCTGATGCAAGAAGTAAAGAATCTAAATAAAACTCACTCGCACTACTCTTGATCACACCAATAGATTTCCCCTTTAAATCTCTAATCGATGTAAATCCGCGCCTAGGAAGTGCCAAAAGTTTCAAGTCATCATCGGAAGTAACAAACGTACTGATAATTGAGAAGTCCGTATCACGAAAACTATTAAACATGGCCACAGACTCAGAAATAGTCGCATATTGTGCTTTTCCATGCGTCATCATTGACATACATTCTACTCCCCCGTTACAAGGGATTAATGTGATATCAATACCATGAAGTTTAAATAAACCTAATTTCTTGGCGACAAATAATGGTGTCGATAATGGTGTTTGAGAAATTAAAATTCGTGCGGGTATCTCATCACCGACAGGCTGGCTTTCATTGCTTAAGTGCGTAATCAAACTAAAGCATGCCGTAATAGCCACCACAATCAATAGAGTTATCAATACTTTTGATGTTATTCGCAAGCTGTATACCTCTTATTTAGTTATACGCTGATATTGCTATTAATGGTATAAATTATAGGCGGTAATTATCAATCTTCTATTACTTAAGGGGTAAAATTAAAAAAATGAGAAGCTTTGCAATAAATTGCACTATTTGTTTCATTTCAACAAAAAAGTCAGCCCTAGAAGAGCTGACTATATCAATACAGGATAGGTATTTTCATCAATGTTCTTGACCTGATGAGTTTTCACCAAAAGCCGCTTTCTCATAGATATCAGCAAGCGATTTGGCTTTTCTAGATGCAATAGTAGAGGAACGACTCCGTTTTTTGGGCTCAACGGTTTGTTCGACGAATTGTAACATCTTTTCATGTTCTTGAGCTGACTGGATAAATTCAGGATCCGACATTGCCGCTTGTCGAAGTTGATTAACGCGTTCTAGTGTTTTCCACACCATAAAGCACCCCCTTTATCACTGTTTTTATATACAGTATATATTGACTTTTATATTGGTCAATATTTATACGTAAAATCATCAGATATGTAGGTGTTACTTTATAAATATAGTATAAAAATATTAAATTTCAATTGGATATGAACATCTATGAAGAAATTGATTATTTAACCAGTCATTGTTTGATCACGGCCGCTTTTCTTACCTAGATAAAGCGCATTATCACCACGTTTCATGAGTTCGGTTAAGGTATTATCAGGCTCACTCTCTACTACACCTATGGTAACGGTCTGAAAAATAGGTGTATCATTGCAAAACACAGTGAACATTCTAATATCCCTGCGGATACGATTTGCAATATCAAGCGCATTATCTAAAGTCACATTCGCTAACGCAATAATAAACTCCTCACCGCCGATACGGGCTAAAATATCATCACTCCTTAATGCTGATTGCATCTTTTTTACCGCTTCTATAAGTACTTGGTCTCCACAGAAATGTCCGTATGTGTCATTCACTAACTTAAAATGATCTAAGTCTATACATAAAAGTGTAAATGGTCGCGAGCTATCCTGGCAACCAACAAGCATTTGATGGGCTTTCTCCATAAAAAAGCGACGATTATATACCCCAGTTAAATCATCAGTAATAGCCTGTTGTTCAAGTTGTTGCTCTAAGGCTTTACGCTCCGTAATATCAATGATCTGTCCTGACCAAAGTAAACTACCATCTTTTTGTTTAGCCGGTTTGGCTTGGAAAAAGTACCATCGCGTCAAGTTATTACGAGTGATTCGAAATTCGGCATTCGACTCAGTGACCGTCCGTGTTGAACGCTCTATTTCTTTATGAATTCCAGCTAGATCTTCTTCATTAATCATAGAAAATGGGATATTGGCATCTCTAGCCGCCTCTTCCACTGGCACGCCAAAGATGTTTTCAAATTCATCACTGGCATAAGGAAATGAATAATGACCATTCTTATCTTGCTGAAATTGATAAATCACCCCAGGCGGTAACAAAGACAAGGTTTTGAAATGTTGATTTAAAGTAACAAATTCAGAGAGATCTAAAATAGTACCGATAAAATAAGGCGATTCATAACCATTATCCACGTAACGGACTCGGTCAATAAGCCAAACTTCTTCTCCCTCTTTATTAATAAAGCGATATTCACAATCCATAATGGGTTGCTGTAACCGTGTTTTGGCAATATCACGGCAACGATCATATTCCCATAAATCTTGAGGTGCGATACGTTGTCTCCACCATTTAGGTTGCCATAAAATATCATCCACATCATAGCCGAGCAGTTGTTCTGTACTTTGGGTAATAAATTGAATACGTTCGTCTGCATCTGCACACATTTTATAGGTCAGAGAAGGGCTGAGGTCCATTAAATTATCCAACTGCTGCTGAAGGTCATTTAATTTAAATTGGGCTATTTTCACATTCGTCAAATTCAAGCGTGTACCTAATATTCGCTCAGGCTGACCTTGAGCATCACGTGCCACCACCTGACCGAAATCTTTGACCCAAACCAAGTCTTTATCTTTACTATAGATTGGGTACTCTATTTCAAATTGACGAGTCTCCCCTTTAAAGTGACGCTGTAACTCATAATTAAATAATTCAGTATAATCTGGATGCAGGCTGTCTTTCCAACTCGTTGCCGTTACAGGTGATATCTCATCGAGTGCAAATCCTTGAATGTTTGCCCAGTGTTCGTTTATTTTTATGATATCTGTTGATATGTCCCATTCCCAAGGAGCAATATCGGTGGAATTTATAATATTATTACTATCATCAGTACTAATGTGAGCACGCTGAGCGATATATTTAGCATTGACAACAAATACGGTTTGAGTATTCCCAGTATATTCCATACGAATCACATCACCGATATAATGATCCCCCTGAAAGTATATAGACACATCAATTCGAGCCTGCTTCATCAATCGTGATTGAAGAGATGCAAATGACAAAACTTGCTTATTGTCTAGCTGATGAAAAATGAGATCGTCAATCGATACAATATCACTGGCACGTTGCGAAGAGGCCGCGACCTTTTCGCCTAACTCATTAAATAACATTGATATCGTATGCATAGGTGCGTGGTGCTCTGTCAAAAAGTATGGATGGTAGTGTTGTGTAATAGTATCTGTAAACTCTTTTTATATGATAAATATTGTTCAATAACAATTGGTACTTAACAAAAAGTATACTATTCACTTGAATAAACGTATGTACCCCTAAATGGTTACATAAAACAAAACCATGCCTTGGCATGGTTTTGTTTATATTGATATTCTAATGAAAATCGGAACTATTGCTTAGCCACTAACTCTTTCATTATTTCATCTTGATTATCTAAATATTCATTTAATCCAGCTTGGCGTAACTGGCAAGCTGGGCATTCACCACACCCATCGCCAATAATACCGTTATAACACGTTAACGTTTGATGACGAACTAACTCTAGCGCACCTTGCTGATCAGCTAACGCCCACGTTTGTGCCTTATTTAACCACATAAGCGGTGTGCGAATATCAAGTTCTTTATCCATACCTTGTACTAACGCGGTGTTCATTGCCTTAACAAAATCATTACGACAATCAGGATAACCGGAAAAATCGGTTTCGCACACACCAGTAATCACAGTATTTGCCCCGATTTGATATGCATAAATACCCGCTAAGGTTAAAAAGAGAATATTACGTCCAGGTACAAACGAGTTAGGCAACCCATTTTCTTGTAACTCATTGGAAACGGCAATGTCATCACGTGTTAGAGAGCTTACTGCTAATTCATTTAACAGACCGACATCCATTACTTTATGGGCGGTAATACCCAGCTTGGTACCTAACGATTGAGCGACTTCAATTTCCAGTTTATGGCGCTGCCCATAATCAAAAGTAATCGCATGTACTTCGTCGAATTCTTGGAGTGCTTGAACTAAACATGTGGTCGAGTCTTGACCACCACTGAAGACTACTACTGCTTTTTTCATTATGTATACTCTCTTAGGCAATACTGAGGTATTTGTGAGTCTGAATCGACAAACGCCAATTACGCTTAATGCATGTCTCAATACACAGCTCTGTCGCGCGACCTTTTTGACTAATAGGTTGTAGTGCGATCTCAGTCGAGTTGGCGATATCGACTCGAGAGACAAGTGCATCTAGATTATCAATATCTTTCGCGGTCGCAACTGGGTGCTTAATTTCATTAGCACGTAATAATGCACTATCAATGATGGGCAATTTGCCTTTCATTGCTACTTTAGGTGACACAGTTACCCATGTATCGACGCTTGCTTTTACCTCAAACGTTCCACTGGTTTCTATTTGACAACGACACCCAATGGCTTCAAACGCGTGCGTAAGGGCGTGAAGATCATAAATACAGGGTTCACCGCCAGTAATTACAATATGGCGCGCAGTATAACCTTCTTGTTGATAGCGTTGAATAATATCGTCAGCAGATGCTTGGCACCACTGTGGATTATCTTGTGCTTTTTGGATGATAACGTCGAATGTCGTTTCATCTTGCGGCGTTGCATCCCAAGTTTGCTTGGTATCGCACCATGCGCATCCTACCGGACATTGTTGTAAACGAACAAAGACGGCGGGAACACCGGTAAAAACGCCCTCGCCTTGGATGGTCTCAAACATTTCGTTGATTTTATACAAGGTCATTTCTCTAACTCAGTCACAAAATTTTAGGACGCAGACGATAATGCAAGCCAGTCGTAAGGTCAAACTAAACCTGCGCGAGATCGCAAAACAATAAGGTCATTTTCATCAACGAAATTTTCATTGTAATATGTTGTTTCTTGATACATATGCCGATGCGGCTCGCGAAACACGCTCTAGCGAACTCATTGTCTATGATGTTTACCGTTTTTTTAGTGGTTAGGTTACCTATATGTATAAAATTATTGCGCTTGATATGGATGGCACGTTACTCAATAGCCAAAAACAGATGTCTGCGAGAACGATAGCTGCGATCCATAAAGCTCGCCAACAAGGCATAAAAGTTGTGCTCGCGTCTGGTCGCCCTATTGAAGGTATGCGTCAACAGCTCGCAGAGCTCGAGATTAACGGTAAAGATGATTATGTGCTGTATTACAATGGATCATTGGTGGAAAATTTAGGCACCGGTGAGATTGTCCATCAGTGCATTACGGATGGTAAAGCCGCGAAAAAGATTGCGCGTATTGCAAAGCAGCTCAACGTTAATGTGCACGCGTTTAGTCAAATTCATGGTTTAATTACACCTAAAAACAGTCAATATACTGAAGTCGAGGCGACCATTAATGGTATCGGTATTACTGAGATGGACTTTGAAACTCTGGAAGATGATCACCCTATTATCAAGACCATGATCATTGATGAACCAAGTGCGCTCGACAAAGCCATTAGCGCATTACCTCCAGAACTTTTTGAAGAATTCACGATAGTCAAAAGTGCTCCCTACTTCTTAGAATTCCTAAACCCTGCCAGTAACAAAGGGGCAGGATTAGCGGCTGTGGCAAAGTTACTCAATGTGCCGGCCGAACAAATCATTAGTATGGGGGATGCTGGGAATGACATACATATGCTGCAGTATGCAGGGTTAGGCATTGCCATGGAAAATGCCATGGACGAAACTAAAGCCGTTGCTAATGCAATTACGGCAAGCAATGATCAGGACGGCGTCGCCATTGCTATTGAGAAATATGCACTAAAATAACGCTCGTCAATACAATAAAGCGCGCACAGTTATGGAGCGCGCTTGCTATTTATTATGACACAGTAGGTGCCAGTTTAATTAATCGGTCGTTCTGCTGAAGTAAACCAAAATCTTGCTGCTCTTCAGGGACTAAGATACATAAATGTTCTGTTTCATCGTAATCTTCTTGTAGCTTTGATCCTAGCGCTCCCGGCTCAACAAACACCTCTCGCTCCGCATCCCGTCGACATAAATCCATAATAGCCGATGGGCATTGTTGTGGATGTAATACTCGATCGGCCTGTTGTAATTGACGAACCGCTCCGAGCGATAACCTATCAATATCGAGCGTATATTCAATCCAAACCTTTCGACCTTGTTTGGGCTTGTTATCGGCGAGCAATTCAACATAGGTCTCTTCTAACTGCTCACGTGTCGTCGCATTTTTCACTTGTGGTTGATCAAAAAAACGCTCCCAAAAAGCCCGACGACTGTCTAAGTCTATCAAGTAGTCTTTGATTGAGTTGCGCTTTGAAGCGCCGAATTCTGCGAGTAACCCTAAGTTATTGGGTAAAATCGCTTCAATAGTTTCTCTTAAATTCCGAATCAGTACTGGCGATGAACCGCCACTAGAAATGGCAATTTGAATGCGGCCACGTTCAATCATCGCTGGAGTAATAAACTGGCAATAAGGTTGATCGTCAACCACATTGACTAAAATACCCATGCGTTTGGCATCGTAATAGACTTCGTGATTCAAACTCGGATTATCGGTTGTTGCCCAGACTTGAAGATAATGCGGCTCTAGATACTGCGTAGAATAAAAGTTTTGAATCCAATGGCATTGTTCTAAATCGACTAACGCTTTTAATGGCGCAGCAAGCGTTGGAGAGATAATAGTGACCCGAGCTCCTGCTCTCAATAGCGCATCGGTTTTACGGCACGCGACTTCGCCTCCTCCCACCACAAGCACAGGCTGATCGGTCAATTTTAGAAACACTGGGAAATATTGCATAGCTTGATATGACCTTTAATTGATAAACGATTAGTGGCTACTTTGAATTAGTGCAGCTATCAACCAACCTAATATGGCGTCCATAATATAACAGCAAACTTATCCGCTTAAATAGTGCGGCATTCCTTAGCAATACCCATGAATAGATTCTTTATTGTCTATGGGCTGGCTCGTAAGTCAGTTACGCTGCTTAGCAGAAAAATAGCCACTTTCGGCTCTATTTTTATAGGGTTGATATTTGGCCGTTGTATTAACTGATGGGTAGGCAGCATAAAAGAAATCATGCCAGATTTATAGGATGAGATAGAAATATGGTCTTACTTAATCTTATAAGCCCATGTGACTAACAACCGAGTGCAGGCCCATTACACATCGTGATGACGTGATGATAAACCGCTTTATACCATTGACTAGGACGGATAAAAAATGAATAGATTGCAAACGATGTAACACGACATATCGTGTTACAACTTGTTGATATTGTAATAGTCGAAACTTGATTATGATGAAGTAATCATCAATATCTTTAGAATCAAAGTTCGCACGCTCACCTATTCGCTGGTAAGCTGTGATTGTCACACTAAATTAACGTCTAGAGTCGTTAGTAAAAGACATTGTGGCTTGAAAAACTGAACTTTTAGCCCCATAAATGTCTATATGAGTAAACGTAATGTCTTTACGAGGAAGAATATGAATAATTCAATGTACTCTCGCTCAAACACCGAAACGGGTGTATTGCAAACTAACAAAGTACTAAAGAACACCTACGCATTGCTTTCTATGACTCTGCTATGGTCAGCAGTCGTGGCAGGCGTTTCTATGGCAATGAACCTTCCTCGACCAAACATCATCATTATGTTAGTCGGTTTTTATGGTTTATTGTTCCTGACAGAAAAGAACCGTAACAACGGCATGGGACTAGTCTTTACCTTCCTGTTCACTGGTTTCTTAGGTTATACCTTAGGCCCGATCCTTAATATGTATGTCGGTGCCGGTATGGGCGATGTCATTGTCACCGCTTTAGGTGGTACTGCACTCGCGTTCTTAGGTTCATCTGCCTATGCCCTCACCACAAAACGAGATCTATCCTTCTTAGGTGGTTTATTGATGGCAGGCTTTGTCGTACTACTGATTGGTATGGTCGCGAATATTTTCCTACAAATGCCTATCATTCACCTAGCGATGAGCGGTATGTTTGTATTGTTCTCAACCGGTGTGATTATGTTTACCACTCAACAAATCATACGCGGTGGTGAAACGAACTATATTTCAGCGACAGTGTCTCTGTATGTCTCTATTTATAACTTGTTCATCAGCCTACTTAGTATTCTTGGTATAATGAACGACGACTAAGCTGCTACGCATTGCAGACTGATAATAAATAAGTAACAAGGCCCGAGCCCATGCTCGGGCTTTTTATTTTCTACTTGAGCCAAAGATCGAGCTTAGTTACTCTATAGGTAACATAACAACGGAAAGTATAGAATGATTGACTATCAAGATACCCATATCGCCACCGATGCTGAAGGCTACTTGCTAGACCATACTCAATGGGAAGCGGACATGATTCCTGTATTAGCCGCACAAGAAGGCCTTCATTTAACCGATGCTCATATAGAAGTTATTCATTTTGTCCGTAACTTTTATGAAGAATTTAATACCTCCCCCGCCATTCGTATGCTCGTCAAAGCGCTGGAAAAAGAGCATGGTAAGGAGAAAGGCAATAGTAAATACTTGTTTAAGCTCTTCCCTGAAGGGCCTGCGAAACAAGCGACAAAATTAGCGGGCTTACCAAAACCCGCCAAATGTTTATAACACTTAAGACACGCTATGCGTTTGCAGTTGTACTTACACGATGCGAAAATCATCGGTAGGTACACTGAGCTCACAGGGCTCTCGAGTAACGTTATCGACCACTGCACTCCTGGGCCCCTTTTCTAATTGCGTATAGACTTCATCAATAAGTGTCTGGCTGCCACATACGACCACTTCAACACGCCCATCTGATAGGTTTTTCGCATATCCTGTGAGTGATCTTTTCAGGCATTCATTCGCGGTAAAGTAGCGAAAGCCAACGCCTTGCACGACCCCAGAGACCATCATTATTTCACTCGCCATATTGATTTTCCTTATTTGTCGATGAACACTCATACTATCGTGCGTGTTAAAACGATGAAACCTTAAACTGTTCGTCTTGCCACTGGTGTCATCACGGTTTAACCATTTGCTTTTCACCGCCACTTACCAGACAATACGCCCCCATTTTATTTTCGACTTGAGTAACATTCATGACATCATCCATTCGCCTGGTCAAAGGCCGTGAGAAATCGGTATTGCGTCGTCACCCTTGGATTTTTTCCCGAGGTATTCAACATGTCGAAGGCTCCCCAGTATCAGGTGAGACTGTCGATGTTTATACCAATGATGGTCGTTGGTTAGCGAAAGCGGCCTTTTCTCCAGAATCACAAATTCGTGCGCGTATTTGGAGCTTTGAAAAAGAAGACATTGATTGCGATTTCTTTATTAAACGCATTCAACAAGCTCAACAACTGCGTGACGAGGTGATTTGGCGAGATAAACTAACCGGTTATCGCTTACTCGCCGCAGAGTCAGATAACGTACCAGGTATCACGGTTGATAAGTATCAAGATTATCTGGTATGTCAGCTATTAAGCGCAGGGGCTGAATACCATAAAGCCAGCTTAGTCAAAGCGTTAGTTCACTGCTTTCCTGATTGCCACGTATATGAGCGCTCCGATGTCGCCGTACGTAAAAAAGAAGGACTGGCGGAGCGGGTCGGCGTTCTGCATGGTGATACGCCACCAGAATCTGTGGTTATTGAAGAAAACGGCGTAAAAATCAGTGTCGATATTATCAAAGGACACAAAACCGGTTTTTATTTAGACCAGCGCGATAGCCGCTTACAGTCGATGAAATATGTCGAAGATAAAGAGGTGTTAAACTGTTTTTCTTACACTGGGGGCTTTGGCTTATATGCATTAAAAGGTGGTGCCAAGCGCGTCATTAATGCTGATGTATCCCAACCTGCTTTAGACAGTGCTAAATATAACGCGCAATTAAATGAATTTGATATTAGCAAAAAGCGCGCTGTTTTCCTTAACGCAGATGTATTCAAATTATTACGTGAGTATCGCGATCAGGGCACTAAGTTTGATGTCGTTATTATGGATCCACCAAAATTTGCTGAGTCAAAAGCACAATTAAACGGTGCCTGCCGTGGCTATAAAGATATTAACATGTTGGCTATGCAAATTCTCAACCCGGGCGGTACGTTATTAACCTACTCTTGTTCCGGCCTTATGGATCAAGTCTTGTTTCAAAAAATTATTGCTGATGCGGCACTTGACGCGCAACGCACGGTAAAATTCATCGAACGTTTTGAACAAGCGGCAGACCATCCGATTGACACCGCTTATCCTGAAGGTTTTTATCTCAAAGGGTTCGCTTGTAAAGTTTTATAAGAAGATAACGTTTAAACAATGAGAAAAGGGTAATAGAAGACAAATCTATTACCCTTTTTTATTTCATGTTTATCACTCACGCCTAAATACACTAAATTGCATAAGTATTGTTAAATTTATCATGTAATTATAATTATTCTGGAATCACTTTTGAATTTCACGTATATTGTTTGCGCAACGTCTATGGAAGCGCTTTCAATTCATAGCCCATTCATTTGAACCTTAGGTTGTCTATATTGAGGGAGCCATGTTAGCCACCTTAAAATCTGATATTCGCGGCTCTATTGGTCTCTTTAGTGTCATTGTGATTGCCAATATCCTCGTTTGGGATTGGGCTCTTATTTCGTTTGGACAAAGCCCGACTTTATTTGCGATGGCATCTATGTCTTGGATGCTCGGTCTGCGGCATGCTTTAAGTCCAATACATATTGCCGTGATTGATAATGCTACCCGCAAACTCATGCAAAACCGTACCTCTATTCCAGTCAATGTCGGTACGTATTTTTCTCTGGGTCATTCGACGATGATCATCGCGATGACAATTAGCGTCAGTCTGCTACTTCGTCAATATCCTGCTATCACCCAGACAGCCCTTCATTTGGGACACTGCTTTGGCCACCTCATCTGTGGAATATTTCTTTTGGTTGTCGCCTCACTTAACGGTATCGCTCTAAAAAAAACGTGGGTGCAATATCAAGCGGTGAAATACGGTATCACCGCACCTTCACGACGTAATACACCATTACTGGCCTTTTATGCATTTTTCGACCGACACCTAAAAACCAGTAAACAAATGTATTTATTAGGCTTTTTATTTGGCATGTGTGCAATGACCACATCAGAGCTTAGTGTGATGTCAATTGCCACCACTACCGCCAACACCGGTATTTCATGGAGTAGCATGGTACTGTTGTCGGTACTGTTTACCATGGGAATGCTACTTGTTGACAGTATCAATAACATTGTCATCGGCAACGCTTATCGATGGACATTAGATAATCCTTTTTTAAAACTCTACTACAATACAGCGTTGACGGGGGCTTCAATGCTTATGGCAGTATATGTGGGCTTATTGTGCATAACACATGTCGTTACCCAATATTGGCCTCTGAGCCAGCCTTTAGCTGCAGATTTAGCACACATCAATCACGTCACTCAGCACTTTGGATTTTTGATGATTGTTATTATACTCGTGTTTTGGGCCATGGCATTTTGCCACTACCGTTGGCGCGGCTATCATCTAGCAGCTCATACACCTCAATAAGCCAAGAACACTTATTGAGGTGGTCAGAACTACCCCAAATATTACAACACCGATGCCCAAGCCGACTCAGGCAATAAATACACGCCCGATGAGTGTTGTGCTCCTGCGCCAACAATGTGACCAATACCCGCGGCCATAACCGCCAACGTAACATCAAACGCATTCAAACTATCGCCATACCCTGCGGTTAAATTAAACATTGAGCCGTTGGCAAGTAAATAAAGGGTTTTTCCATTCCAAGTATACGCGTTGACATAAGGCATTGGTTCACTCATGTGCGCTTCTGCTTGTAAATAGTCCACCGCAATTTCTTTGGCAACATGACCGACATTTAAAACAAACGCTCCCTGTTTCATTGCATCTAAATGGGGTTTATTAATCACATTTTCAGCCCCAGTTGCGGTGGCAAATACATCCCCGTATTGTACCGCGTCCTCTAAAGAAACAACTTGCCAGCCATCATACTGTGCTTGTAAAGCTCGGGCTGGATCGCACTCGACAATTTTAACTTGGCCGCCATAGGCACGCGCAGACGCGGCAGTCCCCTGTCCAACCAAGCCATAACCAATGACAACGACGACTTTTTCATGCAGTGTTAAATGTGTGGTTTGAAAAAAGGTATGCCATGCGGTCAACCCAACCATATGACGGTTATGCAACCCTTCTTTTACCGGTAAATCGTCCCAGTTAAAAATGGGATACTGCGGGCTCATATCACCTAACCGATTGATTCCCGACCCTGTGGCTTCTAGACCGGCAATAATATCGACAGCATGCTCGCTATGATGTAAGCGGGTCGTTAGATCCGCCCCCATTTCACATAGATGCGTCGGTTGCCATTCGAGAGCCTTATCAAACGATGCCTGCCACTCGCTTGCCGTCATATCACGCCAAGCATAACCTTGTGCACCTTTGTGTTTTAAATACTCGACAACCTCATTTTGTACAGTGGTTGGATTACATGTTGTTAGATAAATCGCCGCGCCTTTATCTAATAACCCAGCCACCAGCGGCGCCATTTTTAAATCAAGATGCATATTGCATGCAAGACGTACGTCACTTAAATCCGGCAGAGCGTGCAGCGCTGCACTCGTGCGAGGCATATGCAAAGAAGCCCAATTGAGCTCTGCGGTAAAATCCTGATACATATCATTCCCTAATACTATAGTAATATAAATTAATTCAGTAACTTACTATATAGAAAAGTCGATTCGACGCCTAGACTGTGTCTGCGTGAATCAACTTTAAACCGATATTTATCGCCGAATGCATAAGCGCTAGGATTTAAACACAGGGAGTTCCATCCCATCTTTGACTAAAAGTGGACGGACTTTATTAACCACAGTAGCTAAAGGACACAGCGTTCCGACAGCCGTCTCTTTACATCCTGGTAGCTGTAAATCTGCATGGAGCAACGGATGCTGACTGTCCAACATGGTTAAATTACGCCATTGATCCAAGCCTCGCGCCGCAAATCGTATGCGAACCCACTCTTGAGAATGGTTGGCTTGATGGAAACGTGCAAAGCTCAATGTTCCACCAGGAGGAATGTCGTTACTAGGATACCCTGCCAGCGACCATGAAAAACCAAGTAAGGTTTGCAGTTCTGCAATGTTTGAGTCATGCCCAACTAACATTACCAAATCGCGCTCTAAGCGTGTGTCTCCCGGCCAATTTGCATGCAGAGGCGTCTCAGAGGTCAACGCTGATAACACTTGGCGCATCAATAGAGACCCACTATGCGCCGCAAACTCAGGGGTGTCCAAAGCGTAGTTATATTGCGCCGCATGAATGGCCATCAATGCTTTGACCGCTTTAGCATCGACACCATGACCAAACCCAACCTGATCAATCGGTAAATTATCACTGTATTGTAAGCGGATGGTTTCACCTATCGTCGCGCCCAATTTCCCAGGACCGGTTAACTTAGGCTTACCCGTAGACTTAAACGCGACGCCCCACGGTTGATCCAAAAATTGGCAACTTTCGGGGGCGCACACTGTGTTTCTCAACAAAGCCACTTCCTCTTTATGGCGCTCTTGAGCTTCTGCTGGCGAGCCCATACGGGCGATAATTTGTTGACGCATTATCGCTTTATCCATATGCGCAGCATGTAAATGATACAGCTCAAATAGTGGACCATCTTTTCCTTGCACACTTAATGGCTCAACACCACAGCCTGGAAACATTCCATCCGCGATGGCTTTACCTGTGGCTTTAATACGTTGGTGTGGGCTGGTCCATAAAAATGTCTGTTCTGCGCCCGCACAATTGGCATGCACCGATAGTCCTTCACGCTCCCATTGCGCCAACTGATAACGCCCCTGCTGCCACATTCCCGTATAGCCATGCCCGGTAAGATGACCATCAGCGACACCAAAACGAGGCCAAGATCGACCAGTACCTTTATCAAGTTTTTCCGTATTGGTTTGTGGGCGCACCCCGTGACGGGTCACACTGACCACTTTATCTAACATGTAATCGCTCGCTTGCACGCTAGTCGCTACTGAGGTTATGCCCATCAATATCAAAGCCAACGATGTTTTATGTAAATGCCACATAATGATATTCCTAAATTTTATATTTCAAGCCAATTTCAATTTCAGTTTGGCGACGATCACTACTTTTACTTACTGATTCGTTAGTCAGTTCAATATAAGGTGCACATGCCTTAGCAATAGGATAAGAGAACGACACTTTCTGTTCATAATCATTTTTCGTATGATTAAATAATATGCTATCGCCTCGGTAATAAGAATATGTATAGCCAATCTCAATACGATACACTGTTGTCTTCAATCCAATATCATAACGCTGCTTTTTGCGTGTCGGCTTGTAGGCATAGTCAGATACTTCATAACGATAACGACTCGATAACTCAACACGTTTGAAGCCTTTATATTTAAGCTTAAGGTAGGGTTTATATTTGTAACTATCTTGCTTACGAGCCCATGAAAATCCCGGTTCTAAGATAAAAGCGTCTATAGCGGTGAATGGATAGCTCATCTTGAGTTTAGTTTCATGCCAACGCTCATCATGAAACGCAATACCCGCATCACCATTATCTTCTTCATTTGGCTCAAATTTAAGCGCAGCAGACAACTTAGGCCCGCTCGCAAAATGATGGCTGACACCAATTTCATCCGTATGTCCTTTCGAGACATCTTCATATTTATGACTATAAGACAAACTCGTAGCATGTACGCCAAATGACCCTAGAATGCTGCCTAGTACCAGAGATAACGTCTGTGTTTTTTTCATCCTATTTCCTATCATTTATCTTTTCAATGCGGCGGTGTATCAATAAACCGCGGAGTTAATGACGCATACGGTGACTAATATGCGTTGTTAAGACGACAAGCGTCCGCCTAGCTGACCATTCAGCTTGGTGAATATCTTAAATAACCAGTCTCATTAATTTGTGATTCGAGACCTAACCGGCTCTAACGGTCTTGCGCCAAACAGGGGGCGCTTTGAATAATTGTTTTAAAGGTGGTTGGCTTACTCTATCCGGTAACAGCAATTGGTTAATCGCGCGAGCCATATCTTGTAATGGCTGAGCAAAGGTCGTTAATTGATATCCGCCCCAGCCCGCTTGTTCAATATCATCAAAACCGACAATACAAATATCTCGCGCAATGGTTAAGCCAAATTCATAACGCGCCACATCAATAAAGCCACATGCGACGAGATCCGTCACACAAAACACGCCATCGGGACGGTCTCGGCCAGCAAGCAATTGACGCGCCATCGCCGCCCCACCGTTATAAGAGGTGGAATCGCAGTAATGTACCTGACAGCGATGTCCTCCCTGTTGTGCAGCTTGTAAAAACTCTTGCTCACGCACGACAATACTGGGCGATTGCACGGCCGATGAAATTAACGCGATATGCTGACACTTGGCACGATCCAGCATAAAAAATGCGTCATTCATAGTCGTACTGTAATCAATGCCAATATGATCAGCCCCGGCAAACTCTCCTAGACGGTTAACCAAAATAACCTGCTGACCACTTTGCAAGCAGCTCTCAACTAAAGAAGCTTCCGGTGCTCCTGATAACACCACAGTCGCTGCTGCACGGTAGTTTAACGTCTGCTTAAGCGCTTGGTTGGCACAGACGGCTCCACCCGCCGTATTGATCACCATTACTGCCCGTTGTGCTTGCTGAAGTTGTTGGGTGAGTTGATCTAATAGGCTGGCTTGATAAGGTTGAGCCAATTTACCGCCAAGAATACAAATAGGTCGACTTTCTTCTTTCGAGAGTCCTCTTGCCAACATATTCACGTGATAATTCAACGCTTCTGCAGCTGCCATTACTTTACGACGCGTCTCTGCAGATACACTGCAACCAGGTGTAAAAGTTCGCGAGACCGCCGAGCGTGACACGCCCGCTCGGCGTGCCACATCATTGGCAGTGGCTACCGGTATGGCTTTTCCATCCCACATATCGTTAGGCTTCCTTGCGTTGGTAGTCAACATGAGATTGACGCTGGCTGACATCAACGGCATGGTGCATAGCAATTGCTCGTTCACCCAATACAATCAAATCCGGTTTCGGCGTTTCATACCATTCATCTGGATGTAATTGGCGTTTGTCACGAATATGGTCAATCGCGGCTTGTAAAGTCGGAAATTGCTCAGGACACTCTAGATGTAAAAAAACCGCGACAACAATAACGGAGCGACTGCGCCCACCACGGCAATGCACCAAAACATGGCCATGTTCATGATGACGATAAGAAGGCTTATTAGGTAATTGTTGCAAAAGTGCAGCCCGTAACATCTGATAACCCACATATACTTGCTCCGGCGTGTTACCGGGTCCATCAATCAGACCTAATTTGTAGTAGCGCACCGCACCAGCCCCGTGCATTACTAATTGTGAATGCATGTTATTACTCGGTGCGACTACCCAATCTATATCTAAATTGACCGCGCAGTTCAGTACCGTTTTAATGCCATATTCAGCAAGTAAAGAGACATTTGTCGCACCGGTTGCTCCGCCAATATAAATATCGGTGTTCCAGCGTGGTAACTTCTGGCATATCAAACTGATTTCGGGACGAGGATACTTTACAGTGTCATTGTTCACTGCTGTTGATGGCGTATCCTCAATTAAAGGGATATGACTAAGCGTCGATAACATCGGCGCAAAACGTATCGAGCCAGCCAAGACGCTACCACCAGTGAAAATATCCGCAACACTATGTGGATACGCACCCGTTTGTCCTTGCGCCTCACGTACCATCAACAACCCGGCTAAACAATCCCACGCATTCATATGTAATTCGACATACCCGTCAATACGCCCCTCTGCCACCCACGCGAGAGCGAGCGCTCCCGAGCCACCGCGGCGTACATTCGCTCCCAACTCCAGCATGGCAGACATCGTCGACATATAACGTGTTTGTGGTACCCGATTCGACCAGCCCAGTTCAAAAGTCGCCGCCTCAACCCGCTCTGTGGTTGATACAGACATCCGTTGATCATTTTTATAGGCATAGGCTTTGCGACGCGCTCTATACAATTCATGACTAGCTGGATTATAAATGGCGCCTAACTCAGTGACACCGTCACGAACAAACGCTATTGATACACAGAAATGTTCAATGCCACGTGCGAAGTTCGCAGTACCATCAATAGGGTCAATCACCCAAATCGCGTGATCGTCACCAGAGGTATGTCCCGATTCCTCGCCCAAGATTATATCGTGTGGAAACTGCGCACCAATCGCCTCACAAATGAAACGCTCAACCTCTCCATCCGCCTCAGTAAGATAATCTTGGTTACCTTTCAGCTGAAATTGACCAGCCGAGCGAGAATGAAAAAGCGCTAAAGCCAGTTCACCCGCCTGTTTAATGACGGTATTAAGTACTACTTCGCGTTGATCAAGATAATGATTCAAAAAACTGCCCTCATACAACTAGAATGCTTATGGATCAGGCTAACTTGTTGGTCCTGATATGTTTATCGGTGTGTTAAGAAGAAGCTAAACCTGGTTTATTACCTATAGCTGAGTGTCCAAAGATCTTGCCAATCTTGGCGGTGTTCCCAATCTGATTTAATGGTCTTCATATTGAAACCCATGAGTTGCTCACGATAGGCTTCGATACCCGAGGCTTCATTTTTAGGGACATGAACTTGGCGATTGGTCGACATTTTCCCATCCACTCCTTGCGGAGCGATGCCTTGCTGTGTAAGGACATAATGTATAAATAATTTCGCGGCCGCTTGATGATGAGAACCCGTTGCTATTACTCCTAAACTTGGGTATTTCCACCCCAGCACGGGTTGCACACCAGTACATAACCCAAGCTTCATGCCGTCTTTATTTTTACGAAATTTGGCGGTAGAAATCATACCGACGAAATCTTGTTTTGTATCCGGTGAGCCAATCGCGGCAGCAGAATCCGTATCAGAATGAGTCAGTAACGGGCGGTTATGCGCTAACTGTTTGACAAATTCGGCCATCGCACTGTCTTCATGAGTTTGCAGTGGCTGACCAAATTGCAGTTGATAAGCTTGACGGATCGCATCATCGTGATGCTCGGCCATTTGGTTAAACCAATCGGTATACGCGGGTTTACCGGTGGGATCTTGCATCGATACACGGCCTTTCCATTTCGGTAGGGTCAATTGCCATAAGTTAGTGATCGGGCATGTCTTATGATGAGCGGTGTTATAAGCCAATACATTTGGGGCTAACACCACAGCAAGAGGGTTCTGATAACGGGTGGCAATCGTTGACTTTAAATCCGTTGGCACATAATTGAACACGGCGTTTTGCTCAATTAACTGCATTGCCCCTGCCGGCGCATCTTCAACTAATGCCACATCGGCTCTTACATTATGTGCTTGAGCTTCATGGCTCATAATATCAATAATATGTGGTGCTTTCGCTTTAATGCCCGTCGCATCAATATGATATTTTTTACTGAATGCTTTCGCCTGTTGAACGATTTTTCCTGTTGAAGCATAAATGGTTAAGTGCCCCTCTTGCTGCGCTTTTGCAATTAAGGTTTGCCTATCTACTTGCGCAGCGTCAGCTTGGCTGGCTCCGAGCAGCGTCATTATTGCGAGCAGGCATTGGTGTGTTACTTTAAAAGTCATGATTCAATCCTTATCTGTTGCAATTATCTTAGTTTTTACATTTCGTTTATTGAGCGCGTCACTCAGCCAAATTGATAAATAGGGGCGGAACAGAAACTCGCCACGATTTCAGTGTTTTTTTGGTTAATTTGCTCAACGCTGACTGGCACTCGCTGCGACTGCGCATCAAAGAAGTGCAACTCCTGATGGGGTAATACACAATGTACGGTTTGCTGCGTGGAAAACTTGGGGAGACGGTTGATACAACTACGTAATTTCGCCGCGCCATATACCAACTCAACAATCCAATTACCACCGGTTGGAATAATGCTCTCAACCACCATAGGAAAGGAATCCATACTTGGCGTGGTAGTGAGATCAATCGCTTCAGGACGAATACCGCAGTAATTGCTGCGTGCATCGACTCCGACGACAGAATGAATATGAGCGACCAACGGCGAATCACGCTGATGCAGATCAATCATGTTCATTGGCGGATTACCGATAAACTCGGCAACAAACCGATTAACGGGACGTGAGTAAATCTCATTAGGTGTCCCCACTTGTTGCAACTGACCTTCATTCATCACCGCTATCCGGGTGGCCAGCGTCATCGCTTCCCATTGATCGTGACTGACAAATATGATGGTCGTCCCATAACTTTGATGCAGTCGCCGTAATTCATTGCGCATTTCTAAACGTAACGTGGCATCTAAATTTGAAAGTGGCTCATCTAGCAACAAAACTTTAGGGTTTACCGCCAACATCCTAGCTAGTGCAACTCTCTGTTGCTGACCTCCAGATAGCTGGGCGGGATACCGCTTAGCATAATCGCCAATCCGTAGTTTTTTCATCACCTCTTGTACGCGTTGCCGGCGTTCATCAGTCGGTACTTTTTTCAGCTTTAACCCAAATTCGACATTTTGCTCCACCGTCATATGAGGCCAAAGTGCGTAGCTTTGAAAGACCAAACCAATTTGACGCTGCTCCGGCGGGACAAAGCAGCCATCGACGACGTCATCGATTACCTTGTCATCTAAAGCGATGCGACCATCGCTGATTGGTTCAATACCGGCAATCATCCTCAAGATGGTGGTTTTTCCACATCCAGATGGGCCAAGTAAACATAAAAATTCGCCATCTTCGACCGTTAGATTGAGCTGATTCACCGCCGGTTTGGTATGGCTGCTATAGCGTTTGGTTAAGTTCTTTAAATGGATAGTTGGCATATTAGCTCTCCAATCCGGCTGATAATGAATTACCGGAGAATTTTTGAATGGCGACGGTGCCCGTCCAAGCGATTAACGCTATCATCAGGACAACGGCATTCGCGGCTTGATCGTAGTTATAGTCAATTAACCGTAACGAATAGGTCGTCAACACATCGGTTGCGGGGATAGCGAGAATAATGAACAGACTTACCCCTTTAATCCCGGAGATAAATGGAAGCAAAATTCCAGTAACGAGTGGGCCTTTTTGAATAGGAATAATAATACGCGTGATCCGTGTAAACCAACCTGCACCAGCCAGTTGGGCCGCCTCTTCCGGATCTTTACCTAGCTGCGTCATAGCAACAATTCCCGAACGACTCGCATAAGGCATTTTTTCGGCAATCAATGCGATAATCAGTAGCAGTGGTGTGCCATAGAGCGCGGGAATCGGACCATGAGATTGCGCAAATAATGATAAAACGGCGACAGCAAATGCAATACCGGGCACTAAATACGGTAAAAAGGTTATCTGGCGTAGAGCACTACCAAGCGGTTTAAACGAACAACGCATCACGGTATATCCAACCAATAACCCCAAGACACCGGATACCATTGATGCAATACCAACAATCACTATTGTATTACACACGGAATGCCAAAAGTCAGGGGTCAACAATATACCTTGCTTTAACGCTACCGTATCGAGGTGACGGCCTATCCAAAAATCTAAGGTAAAATTACTGAGTGTAAACCGACCAGGTAACACCATAATTGTTGATAAGAATAAAGTCGCTAATGGAATAAACACGCCTGCGGCAATAAAGCTCATTGGCAAAAGTGACGCGAGCCACCGCCACCGACCAAGACCAGAAACCCGTTCCATTCCGCCTTTTCCACCCACAGTGATAAACCGCTTTGCTTCACGCATCATTTTTAAATCAATCACTAACGTCAGCACTCCCATTAACATAATCACTAATGCAAGCACCGCTGCCACCCCACTCTGCCGTGAGCTTAATGCTCGATATAGCTGAGTGGAAAGCGTATCAAAATGTACAGGTAACCCAAGAATATATGGAATCGCAAATTCACCGATACAATCAGCAAAAATTAATAACGCTGCCGACATCAGTGCTGGTCGTATAATTGGCAGAATAATCGACCATGAAATGGTGCGGCGTGATGCCCCTAGAATACGAGCGCAATCTTCTAATTGACTATCAAACCGCTTAATGGCGTTACCGACAATTAATATCACCATCGGAGTAAAGTGTAAGGTTAAAATCACGATGGTAGGTACATAGCCGTATGCTAGCCAATTAGGTATATCAATCCCCATACCGCTAAACCAACCTGGCTGCCCACCAATCACATCATTTTTAAATAAGGTTTTCCACGCTAAAGCAAAGGTCCAAGAAGGTAACATGAAAGGCACTATCAGGGTGGTCATAAACCATTTTCGTCCTGCAATGTCGGTACGATTGACTAACCAAGCCAACGTAACCCCCAACATCAAACTCACTATCACAGTCGTTATCGCAATCACCAAAGTATGAAACATGGGTGTCCACAATAATAAGTTCGACATACGTGACCATAACGTGCGGATAAAATAATAACTGGTCCAAGATCCTTCAGCCGTGTGGGTGCGCGTTGCATCTCCAACCTGCACGATCCCTGCATTAAGTAAAATCGAAATAACCGGTGCGACAATCACATACGCGAAAAAGCAAACGAGTATTACGCCCATCCAATTCGCAGGCTCGCGATAGGCAAAAGCAACCGTGTGCTTAATCCTATAGCGAAGAGGGATAATACCAAGGCTATCACTCATACTATTATTCACCGCTATACTCCAAGTCAGTCTCTTTAAGGTTGAGCGGTTACGTTAAAAAATAGATATGACAATTACGTGATCGTTTTGCACATATGTGCAATAAGTTTTTATGACAGAAGTGTAAAGATAAAAACAGGAGAGAAATCAATGAGTGAATGGACAATCAACAACTGAGGCATAGAAGAAGGCACAATACCAACTAACTCATAAGTAGGAGTCGGCACAGTTTTATATCACTATTAAGTATTTACCCCATCAAACTGAGACTCTGATTGCGGTTGTGTGATTAATTAAGTTTGATACGTGCTTTCATTTAGCGCCAATGCGACAATTTCAGATAAGAGTTGCGGTTCGTGAATATAAAAACCTTGGGCATAATCGACACCCATATTATTTAAATGCTTTACGATTTCCTGACTAGAGGCGAACTCTGCAATAGTATGAAGACCGATAGTATGGGCAAAATCATTAATAGAGCTGACCATTGCATGAGAAAAATCATCATTAGCAATATCTTTAACGAACATTCCATCAATTTTAATGTAATCAAAAGGAAGCGATTTTAAGTACTGATAAGAAGATAATCCTGTTCCAAAATCATCTAAAGAAAATTTGTATCCGTCTTTTTTTAATGTTTGGATAAAGAGTTGCGTTTTCTCAATATTTTCAATTGCCGCTGTTTCTGTAATTTCAAACGTAATATTTCCCGGATTAACGCGATAACGATCGGCTAACTCCATAATAAATGTTGCTAACGTCATATCTGATAAAGATTGTCCTGAGAGATTAATGGAAATATTCATATTATCGACAACCATCGAAAATGCTTCCGTAATGACCCAACGATCAATTTTTGACATTATTCGAGAACGCTCTGCAACAGGAATAAACAAATTTGGTGGAATATTTGAGTTATCGCTCGCTTTCAACCGCAGCAATATCTCATAATGTTTATAATCTGAATGGCAATCTAATGATGAAATTTCTTGCCCAACAAGATAAAACTCACTCTCAGCAATCGCATTATTGATTATATTCAATAGACTAGTATCTTGTAAATAATTAGTATATTCTCTATCAAACGAATCAGTAATATGTATGCGCTCTTCATTATCAGCTTTTGCTAAACGACATGCCGAATCAACCGCATTCATTATTTGACTAACATTAGCATAAACACCTGAATCAACAGGTGCAATCCCGGCAGACAAACTCACATTGAGCACTTTCCCACTATGTACTAAGTTAATATTTTCGACTTTTCTCAAAATAACGTTAACGATATCTTTCGCTCGATTGAGTCGACAATTTTTTATTAATAATGCAAATTCATCGCCACCTATTCTAGCAACTTCATCAGTATCTTGAACCGAGCTAATTATAGCGGTTGTGACTCGTTTAAGAATTTCGTCACCAATTTCATGGCCAGCCATATCATTAACAAGCTTAAATCTATCTAAATCAATAAATACTAAAACAGATTGTTCATCAATATCATAACTTTCTAATTCGTTTTTTAGATATGCTTCAAAGCATTGGCGATTAAGTAATTGAGTTAAATAATCATGAGACGTGTCGTGTAGTAATATCGTTTCTTGAGTTCGGTCTTCAATAACAAATAATGTCCCTTGTAGCATTTTTTGACACGTAATAAATAATTGACGTTCATTTAACTGGTCACGACTTGGTAAAGAAAACGTATCACGCTTGCCTGTTAAAATCAGTTTCTCATACTTATCTAACACTATAGGAATAGTTGCCAGCGCATAGTCATATTTATGGTCAATAAAATCAGCGGGTAGTTTATTTTGGATCCCTAAAAACGCCAACGCGTTTGCATTAATAATTTCAATCTCTTGGTCATCAGAAATAACTAAAACACCAAAAGGTATTGCTGAGACAATGCTCGACAATTGCTGGCGTAACGTGGTTGCTTGATTAAGTAGGTGATTCATTATCTATCCCTAATAACAATTAACGTGGCATCATCATCGGGTGTAGCGGTTTGTTCGTATAACAAACAACACGCCCGTTCAAATCCCGTATCAGTATTTAATCGCGTATTTTCGGGAAGGCTAACACCATCAGTATGTAAAAAAATGGTGGTATCTGCCGAGCGTTCAATAGTGTGAACATGTATTTTCTTCGGTAAAATCATACCAATGCTGCCATCTTGTACCGGGAAGCTATTGCGTTTCACCGCTTGAATCTTTATTCCTATATCGCCAATACCACAAAACTCGATTACCTTAGGTAAAATCCGTAATAGACCCATTTGAACCGGATGTTTCGACTCATGGGTTTTCAGTGCTTCATGACAATATTTAACTATAATATCAAGATCTTGGTTATAATTGGCTCGGACTATTTCAAGTGCACAATCTGCAGCTTTAGAAGCGTCTACACCTTTTCCTACGCCATCAATAACACAAGCTAAAAGCTTAGTGGCTTGATATGACATTATAAGATAGCGATCACCATTGTAATGTTGACCAAGTGTAGGAAAAGACATTCCCATTTTATCTATCTTATGTTCAATGATCGGTAAAAAATGACGAAGTGTTATCATGGTCCCGGCTTCGCTCGTTTTATTAACGACAAATTCCTCAACACAGCGTTTAGCCGATCCTAACCCTTTGCCGATACTCGGTTCACAGTACGTACTAAACCCATCAACCATGGCTTGCTCTAAATTCGATATTCCCGGCCCGTAATCTTCAATCACCACCTCTATACCTTGATGATTTTCAATGGTTTTAATATACGCGATGCCTGGGAGTGCATACCTGACGACGTTGGTTGCGATTTCTGCAACGGCAATGGTTATCATACCAATATCAAACTCTGAAAATCCGATATCATGTGCAAGGTGACGTGCTTGCTGTGCCACATGATAGGCATCTTCTGGCTTATCAATATTGAGTTCGATCATTGCCACCTCCAAACGATTATTTAAGCTCGCGTATTCTCATCAATAGGAACAAGTTTCAAGCCAGTAAATTCATAAGAGTATAGCAATGCAGATTTTAAATCTCTCGTCACTTTGAACATGTCAAATTCAACACCTGCCGTTACCATCGTTCGTGCTAGGTTCCCTTTAATTCCGCAGAAAATAACTTTAACACCAACGAGTTCAAGTACTTTTCCTAAGCGTACTAAATGAGTCGCGACGGCCGTATCGATGGCATCCACGTTGGCAAGGTCAACAATAACTAATTTAGCGTTGTCAAGCTCGCAACGCTCCGTAATCTTATCGGTTATCTGCGCCATACGCCCAGAATCAATCGAACCGAAAAAACCGGTATACAAACAGCGATCGGAAATTTCACATACCATCATCGGCACTTCGCCAATGATATGTCTACGACTTATTGCTACATCTTGTGAAGCCATAATAAACTCTCTCTACTTTAACCGACGGTACACTTTGTATAAAAAGTATAGTGAGTTTTTAAAATAGCATCCCCAAATCCCCTACCACTTTAGGATAAATATATCTTTATTTTCATAAGCTTCAGTATAAAACTCTGATAAAACGATGGTTTGTAAAAACGCTATTAGAGCTAAATTACTAAAAATGAGTGGCAATTCAGAGCGCATGATATCGCCTAGTGGAAGAGAGCCAGTCACCAGACAATTGCTACCTATTTATATGGATAAATTGTGTGAATTGGAGACAGGATATTCATTATTCATTGGCTAGAGTGTAGATTTTTCTCGAGACTAAAAATACGGTGATAGCAGCATGTAGATCACAGGCTGCTTTCCAATTTAGTCCACTCCTGTCACGAGATCTACTGGAGTGCACTCACGGCACTTTCAATGGTGGGGAACTGAATTTTCATAATACACATTTGCGCCTTGCTAAACTCATGCTTTTGAATTAATTCAGTAATTTTTTCTAACGTATAAAAACGTTTTTGTGGTTCTAACTCAACCGTTCTACCTTTACTGGTACGTAAATAGTAACTTTTCCCGACACTATCAATAATACAATCATTTTGGCTCAAAATTAATGCTTCACACTCATCAAGCAAGGCTGTGTAAGAAGCAATAAATATTAACTCTGCATCACCTTCAAGTTTTAGTAAGCAAGGCCAAGTAACCATAGCTGATGTACTCCCATAATCTTATGTATAAAGTGACTAAATTAACGAATATTCCATCGCTTGATGCTCGATTCCCGCTTCGATAAAGCGTTCACCATAGCAGCTAAATCCCAATTTTTTATAAAAACCAATCGCGGAACATTGTGCTCCAAGATAGGCTCTAGCATAGCCTTTTTTCTTGGCCACGTTTATTAGAGAGCAGACGACCTTCATTCCCATACCACAGCCGCGGAAAGACGCGATAACAGCAACACGTCCAATGTGCCCATCGGCTAAAACTCGACCAGTAGCAACAGGCTGACCTTCAACAAAAATTAAAGAATGCTGCGCTCTATCATCAAGACCATCATGTTCAAGCGATGGCGCTATACCTTGCTCTTCGACAAACACGGTATCGCGAACCATACGTATCCATGGGGCATATTTATCATTAAAATCGGTCGTTAACATATGAAGGTTCATCATATTTCTCATTTCGAATGTTTACAGCATCATCATTAATTATTGATTTAATAATGAATATAGTCTGATGCATCGTCAAGGTATGATTTCAACCTCTTCATTATAATCAGAGGTCTATATTAGCGACGATAGCTCACTACTCTTTGCGTAAAAAAGCCCCAACTTTGGGGCTTTTTGTGGGTCATGATATATCTGACTATTTTGCTATACCTATACTTTGAACTTACCGACTAAATCATACATTTTATCAGATAAACGGCGGAATTCTTCGGCACTATCTAACTGCCCCTGCGCTTCATGCGTTAACTGATTCGCTATATCATTAATCTGGTTTGTATTGACGGTAATATCTTCACAGACACAAGATTGCTCTTCTGTTGCTGTCGCGATTTGAATCGACGTTCCTTTTATTTGATCAATAGCATGAGACAATCTACTCAAACTTTCGCTCGCCACATTGGCCTGTTCAACCGCACTGTCAGTCATCGTTTTACTGTTTTGCATGACACTTGCCGCTTGATGAGTCGTCGATTGTAGTTCTTGTATCATATTTTGAATTTCCTCCGTCGAAGAGGTCGTTTTTTGCGATAAGTTGCGTACTTCATCTGCCACCACTGCAAACCCACGCCCATGCTCTCCTGCGCGTGCTGCCTCAATTGCAGCGTTTAGTGCAAGTAAATTGGTCTGTTCAGCAATACCTTGAATTGTCGTTATAATAGCCGTGATATGTTGAGAATTATCATTCAGCTTACCTATAATTTCATTCGTATTACTGACCTCAGTTGCTAAGGTTTCTATTGACTCGCGAGTGCTCTCGACCACCACTTTACCATCATTACACGCTAACGCCCCTTCTTCAGCAACACTCGCTGCTTGCTCAGAATTAGAAGCAATTTCAGCAGTCGCTTTAGACATTTCACTGATCGCCTCAGTCACTAACGTCACTTTTTCTAATTGCTGCCGTGAGTCATCTTGCCATTGGTGCGCTTTCGTTGTGGTCGCTTCAGACATCACTTTTAACTGTGTACTCAAACTAACGACTTCGGTAATCAAGTTGGCAAGCTTATCGACAAAGCCATTGAAGGCTGTTGACAACTCACCCACTTCATCTTTTCCAGATGAATCTAACTTAACGGTTAAGTCCCCATGACCTTGAGAAATTTGCTGTAGAACACTGGTGACATTATTAATCTGTGATGTAATCGCCCGCGCTACATACACAGCCATAATAATAAATAGCAGCGCCAACGGAACCGTCACGGCAATAGTCACGTACATTTGTTTCTTAGCTGCCGCATAGACTTCGGCTTGGGGCACCATTGCGACAAAATGCCAGCCCAGTGCTTCAGAGGTAATCACCTGACCAAAATAATCGACGCCATCTCGAGTTGTTTCAAATAATCCACGCGGATTTTTATCAAGCAGATTAAAAAATGGGGTATCTACCTTACTCACCGGCTTAAACGTGTTATCGGGATGCAATGCATCCACTAGAATATTATTATTCTTCTCGATTAGTACAATAAAGCCTTTCTCTCCGATAGTAATATTTTTCACAATATCAGTGAGTTCATTTACCGACACATCGAAGCTCGTGACACCAATCGGCTTGCCTTGAGCATTTTTTAATGCTTGCGCGATCGCAATATACGTCGCATCGTCGCCAGCCCAGTAGTACGCATTGGTGATAACTGGTTCACCGTCTGCCGCCATCGCGGCTTTATACCAAGGCCTGACTCTCGGATCGAAGGGCTTGGTGAAGTTACTTCCTGGCCATTCAATATAACCACCATCTTCACGACCGGTATAGACATAAGCCAAATTTCGGTGAGATTTAGCAAAACTTTCAAATTTGTTCCATAAGTCGCTCGATTTTCCTTGTAGCGAATTCCAACCAGAAAAACTATCGACATATTCTTGCGACGAAAACTTTGGAGACTGTGGAATGTGTTCTTTATTTAAAGGGAGGGTTGCTAAGTATCCAATATTACGTTTGGCATTAGCAAAAAACATCGTAAATGCACGATCGACTTGAAGAATTTCTTTATAAGTGGCTTTCTTAAATTGTTCTTTGGCTACCGTCGTTGCTTCAAATATCGATAAAGACGCTAAAATACCAGCAGGTATAATCACAGCAACGCTAAAGGCAAGTATCAGTTTGGTTTTTATTTTCATACAAGTATACCAATTAAGTTAGCCATATTATTAAGCAGAAGGTTAAGCATAATGCATATCGCCTTATCACTTTAAACCTCTATAAAAATATGCAGAGTCGAGGATAATTTCCAATATTTACGCCCAGATAATGACCATATTAAAAAAATTACTCCGTTAGTATAGTTGTGAATGATGCATGCAACTTTCGATTTATCTATCATAGATCACAAACTTAGACACTTTTCGCACTCACTTTTAAACACTCCGTCACGCTTATCATTCTGAATGTCCAAATCTGCTCACAATTCATTATTATGCAACTGCATTATGCGTTTTGGGGAAAGAAAACCATCAAAAATAGCGAATTGAGTAACATAACCACATCTAGGTCATAAATTAACATTTCATTCTACGTATAAATTTTCAAATTCCTTCGCTTTCATCTACACTTAGCGCTGTTTTAGGCTGTTTAAAAAGGAGATAACGGTGAGCAGCGACCATAACAATGAAGAAAATGGTGGCATCCCGCGTCCTACAGGGAAAGCCAACCCAATCGATACCGATTATACTGTAGGACAAGATAATGTTGTATTATCCGTAGGTCCCTTTGGTTTAGATATACATAACCGTGTATTTGCCATTTCTGGCTTAGCCATTGTGCTATTTGTCGTAGCAACGTTGGCTTTCAGAGAACAAGTTGAACCTTTGTTTGAAACAATTAAATCCACTATGGTTTCAACATTCGATTGGTTCTTCTTATTATCAGGAGATTTCTTTGTCTTCGCATGTATAGCCATTGCACTCTCGCCTTTAGGCCGAGTACGAATTGGCGGTACTGATGCGACACCGGATTACTCGTACTCCGGATGGTTAGCTATGCTATTTGCCGCAGGTATGGGGATTGGATTAGTGTTCTTCGGTGTGTCAGAACCCATGTCCCATTTCAGTACAGCACTTGGCGGTACGGCAATGGAAAATGGTGTGCGTACAGACTGGGCTCCGCTTGGCGGCGCTCTTAACGATCCTGAATTGGCTCGTAAACTCGGGATGGCCTCCACTATTTATCACTGGGCTCTCCACCCATGGGCTTTATATTCTTTGTTAGCGTTAGGCTTAGCCATATTTTCGTTTAACAAGGGATTGCCACTGACTATGCGTTCAATCTTTTATCCATTATTTGGTGAGCGTGTTTGGGGATGGACTGGCCATATCATCGATATTTTAGCGGTTGTTGCAACCGTATTTGGTCTTGCGACTTCGTTAGGATATGGCGCGCAACAAGCTGCAACAGGATTAAACTTCTTATTTGGTATCCCATTAACTGACACCACAAAAGTTGTGCTAATCGTGTGCATCACAGCTCTAGCCTTAGGGTCGGTATTAGCTGGGTTAGATAGCGGCGTAAAACGCTTGTCGGAAATCAACATGGTCGTCGCCGGCGTCTTACTTACCTTTATTGTATTTGCTGGGCCAACTCTGCAAATTCTAGAAGGCTTTTTTAGTAATTTAGTCGGTTATATTGAATATTTCCCACAACTGTCGATGCCATTTGGCCGTGAAGATGTGAATTACTCACAAGGCTGGACAGCATTTTATTGGGCTTGGTGGATATCTTGGTCACCATTTGTTGGTATGTTCATCGCGCGAGTCTCTCGTGGACGTTCAGTTCGTGAATTTATCATTTGTGTCATGTTAGTCCCATCGCTGGTATGTGTGTTCTGGATGACTGCGTTTGGTGGCACGGCTATCGACCAGTTCGTTAATCATGGGTACGATGCCGTAAAAAATGCTGAACTGTCACTAAAGCTGTTTAAAATGTTGGAAGTGATGCCGTGGCACTCTATTACATCATTTGTTGGAATTGTCTTGGTGATTGTCTTCTTTATTACATCGTCCGATTCAGGCTCATTGGTTATTGATACCATTGCCGCAGGCGGTAAAGTGGAGTCTCCAACCGCACAACGTGTTTTCTGGTGTAGTTTTGAAGGTTTGGTAGCGATTGCCTTGATGTTAGGTGGGGGCTTGGCTTCTGCTCAAGCAATGGCGATTGCAACAGGCTTGCCATTTACCGTGGTATTGTTGGTAGCGACGGTATCATTAGTCAAAGGCTTGATGTCTGAACCTCGTCCTAAAAAACTGAAGAAGACAAAAAGTATCTAGTTGACTTAACTTGTTGAAAAAAAACTTTCAATTTAAAGGCCTCACTACGAGGCCTTTTTTTTGAAACAAGTGATGCGTACGTCCATGCACTCGTTGTTTTGCAGACGATATATAACGATGGCATTTTGAACCATAGCGTTGTTTATGCTAAGATTTAGACAATTACATTACAAAGGAGATACATTTTGGGTTCACGAGCGAGCTTCTCACTCAGTTCCATCAAAAACAATTTAAGGCACATAATTCGCTCTACGCATATTGATATTCGTTCCTGACATAACTTACTAAATTTTGTTTCGTCTTAGGCGATTCATCTCGAGTAGAGTTTTTGGATATGTCAGTTTCGTTTTAAGCACCTTTCAAATCCAGACACAATCTACTCCTAGAAAAATGAAAGGAGTCAGTCATGTCTGCAATATCAAATTACAAAACACAATTTATTTTAATGATTTTCAGCGCAGCGACGCTGAGCGGCATTTTACTAGGGTTTGATACCAAGGTAATGTCAACGATCATCACGTCGGTTTCTAGTCAATTTCAATTGAGTCCTGCCAGCCTATCTTGGGCTATGATAAACATCGGCTTTGGCGCTATCGCAGGCGCATTCGGAGCCAGTTGGTTAGCGGCGCGTTTGGGACGAAAAAGTACGATGCTACTAGCAAGTGTGCTTTTCTTAGTTTCATCCCTTGGCTCTTCACACGCCGACACCTTCTCTTGGTTTGTCTTTTTTAGAATTGCCAGTGCGATGTCAATCGGTCTTATCACCGTTGTCTTCCCTCTTTATATTAGTGAGGTAATTCCAAGAGACGAACATGGAAAGCTCAATTGGTTACAGAGCGGTACACTTGTTATGGCGTTGATGGGTATGTTCATCGTCGGTTTTTTTCTTAGCCAACACATATCGATTCCATCACAACCTTGGGCAACACTACTTCGTTTCGAACTTTACCCGTGTCTACTGTTTGCTAGCGTTGTTTTATTCATGCCCGACTCTCCACGTTGGTTAGTAATGGTACAACGTCAAAACGATGCATTTTTAACGCTAGAAAAAATGGTCGATGTTCACTATGCCCAACTAATGCTCGTTGATATTGAAGCCTCGCTTAAAGAACGGGATTTAGTCACTAAAGAGCCAGTATCGATGCTAACCCTTATGAAACAATCGTATTTTTGGGCTTTTACTCTTTTTGGTGTCACTATTGCATTAATTCAGCAACTTATCGGCACACATGATTGGAGTATATTGATATCCACTTCGCTCACACAATGGTTTGGCTATACTGACACCGTAATATTTATGGCGGTATGGTTCGCTGTGTTCCCGCTATCAAGCTATCTATCGTCACGTCAATATTAGCGCTGGATCTCATATTGGTTTTCACCCATGTGACCTAACGCTGATATTGCACCAAAAGCATTCGTCACCTCACCATTTAGATGAGAATATCATGGCTAATGAATTAGACATGATATGTGACGAGGTAGTAATGGATCATTTAAAAGTACAACCGCAAGAAGGCATGTGGACGCGTATGTTTCATTTGCTCGCTCAAGCAGGACAGGCTTCACAACCTTTTGAAGGCAGTGAAGTGTTGATCGAAACATATCATGATGGCGACGATGCTTATCACTCTCTCTTTAAACAAGATATACCAGAGAAATAGTGTTCTTGCATTGTTCTTGGATTAAATAAAGGCACCATATTGGTGCCTTTATTGTTTGTATCTATTATTTACTTTATCTATTTTGCGACTTATTTAAATATTAACATGTCGATACATCCACATGCTCTAGAGAAGCATGCTCACGTGTTTGTTTTGTATCTTCAGTATTTTGGTGTAACTTCGCTTTTGCTCGAAAAGCCAAGCTTTCCATACTTGTTCCCTGCAATTTCAATAATTGCTGAAACGTCGGATAGAGCTCACCGAGTGTTTCGCTCAACCTCTCATCAACTGCTTTTAACGCCTTTGAACTAAGGCGCTCGATTTCAATATTAACTTGATCACCAACAAACTTCATATTCAAAACTTGGGTATTATTTGTGGTCGCAGCAATACTGACAGTCATGACTCGCGCACAGTTATCTATTTCACACACGATGCCTTTAATACCATTAACGGCTAAGTATGTATCTACTCGTAATTTATTTAACCAATCATGTTCAACAGGCACAGATAACTCTATGAGTACCTGCTCGTTATCACTGACCATTGAACGAATATGACTTTGAAAATCTATTCTGCCACACACTGCGCGAGAGTTTTCAAACGACGCCGCTATATCCACGAGAAATACATGAACAAAAGAAGCCACGGTAAGATTAGATAATGTTGAAAGGCTTAACGCCTGATCAAATTGACAATAAAACACATCACCAGAGCAACGAGACACTGAAAGCTTCATTCCATCAACAATAACATGCGCACCAACATTAAATTGAGCACACAATGATTGATGTACCTGAATACCCAATTCAATCACCGATGAATGTCGTTCAACAGCCACGACCTTTCCCATCGAACGTGCAAAATTTGTAAACATAACATCTGGTTCCTAATAAACTTATAATGTTAGGTACTCTTATGCGAACGCTAAGGAATTTCCTGATGCCATCAGCGGAGATGCATGGATATTTCAGAGTACAGACAGTCTTTATCATAATGATTATATGGAAAAAAGTGCTTGGAGAATACTAATATTCCAAAAATAATCAACACCGGACAAGTGGCCGATGCTGAAAACAAGATAGTAGAGTAATCATATCACCATACGATGACAATGAATCCGTGTATCATCGACTAGTAGAGGCTAATTGGTTAGATGGGTTACTTACTAAATGATGTTGAAATAAAGGAGGTAAAGATTCAGCTTGTGCAACTGGCATAGCATCAAGCGAAGTATCTTTAGGAATAGACAGATTATGCTGCTCTGCAACTTTGCGAACTGCCGCCATATCAACTTTATCCCCTTGCTGATGCGCTTTAAGCAGTTCTATCTCATCTGGGGTTAATTGCACTGATTTCCCACCGGGTAAATAAATGGTGCCATTAGAAAAGTCGACAGCAAATGCCACAATACCAGGTATAAAGAAAAATAATAAGCCGATTGCATCTAGAGCGACGACCCCTAAATCTATACGCCCATCGATCTGACCTTTACGTTCTGGATAGATTATCGTACCGCATCCAACAACATTCGCAATAAAAATGGCACTCATTACTATTGTTAACGTTTTTTTCATCATAGCTCCTCCATAAAGTTGTCTTTATAGTTTAGTCAGTTGATAGCCAAATACGTTACCTTGCTGTTAATTTATGATCAATCGAACACTAGAATAATTCAATTCACCACAAGCGATGATGTATATTCCGTTATAGGAAAGGATAAATGATATAACCGACTTAATAAGTGGCTATAAAAGCGAATTAAAGACAAAACGAAAAAAGCCTGCTAAAAATAGCAGGCTTTTAAAATTTGGTGCGTCTGAGTGGATTCGAACCACCGACCCCCGCCATGTCAAGGCGATACTCTAACCAACTGAGCTACAGACGCATTTTGCTTCCTATGGTGCGTCCGAGTGGATTCGAACCACCGACCCCCGCCATGTCAAGGCGATACTCTAACCAACTGAGCTACGGACGCATTCCTAGGAACGGGAAGAATATTAACGACTGTTCTTGTCCGGTGCAAGAAAAAATCTCAATTTTTTAACTAGTTGTCGCTTAGATGAACAAATCGCTTAAGTTTTACTCTTTATTGTCGTGAAATAGTGTTGGCATTATCGGCTCATCGTTCATTTCATCAAAGACGACATTATAGTTTTCTGTATAAGTACAGTGTGGTTGGCGACTACAAGTAAAGAAACGTCGACCTTTATATTCCCCCTGAGAAGCCACTTTTAAAATCATTGGGCTCCCGCAACGTTTACAAAAACGGACTTCTTTATCGGGTTCGATTAAATCGATGTGCGTGGCCAAAAGTCGACGTAACTTGCCAACTTGATAGCTCATTTTTATATTCGCACCGATTAGCGGTAAATTTGCCGATTTACACACTTGCATCACCAGCTTTTCACGCTCAGCCTTCCCTTTATCTAACGCCTTACCATTATCAAGTTCAATGACAACACGAGGCTCTAAGGTTCTAGCATCACAGACCAAATAATCAAAATAGCTGCGTGATATATGATTGTGAGCAATAAACCACGCTTTTTTATTGGTGATTTTATAGGGCGCGAGAATTGATGTCATCGACACTCGTGTCAGTACGACGCCATGTTCGCCTACAGCGGCAACCAGTGCGTTGTAAAATGCACCTTCATTGGCTGATAGTACTGGCCCTTTGACCCGATATTGATAACGTTTAGTGTCCTCTTGCTTGAGAACATACTTTTGAATCACATAAAAAAACGCAACTAAAATCGCGACGACAACAAAGATGTCGAACATACAAACAGCTCTCCTTAAATAATTAACATGCCTGTGCGGTTTATGATCTGATCGAGCGTTAATCTAAAATGAATAAACCTTTCATGATGTTATTTGGGCAAGTTTACACCAAACATAAAAAAACGGAGCATTGAATGCTCCGTTTTTTTAATAATCGTGCACATTTAAAACACAAATTTATCCATTAAAGAAACCATCTTACCAATTTCTGGTTTTGTGATCGTATCATTGGCTCCCAACGCCAACGCTTTTTCACGATTATCCTCACTCATAATAGATGAGAACATAACAATCGGCATATCGCCATAATCAGGGTGTTCTCTGAGTCGTTTCAACAAATGCATACCGTCCATACGTGGCATTTCTACATCGGTAATGACAGCATCCAAAAACTTGCTCACCCCCACTCCTTCTGCTTTAGCATGCTCAGCTAATTCAACCAGTTTTTCATGAGCTTCTCCGCCATCTTTACAAGCAATAATGTTGAACCCCGCTGAGGTCAATGTATCTTGGATTAAGCTACGAATAAACGCAGAGTCGTCGACAATCATAACGGTCTTCGCATTACGTTTCGCTACCATAGCTTGATTAAGATCAACACTGCGGTCAATGGTAACATCGTACTTTTCCATACTTAGTTCTGGATTAATATCCGCAATAATTTTTTCGAAATCTAGAATCATAATGAGCTTATTTTCCTTGCGTACGACGGCGACGACACAATCTTGCTCACCCGCTTCTAAAAATTGGCTGGGAGATTCTACATCGTTCCATGAAATACGGTGAATACGGCTCACGCTATCGATTAGAAAACCATTAGTCATACGGTTAAAGTCAGTGACGATAACAAACTTCTTATCGATATCACTGTGGACAGGAACACCTAACCAGCCAGCGAGATCGACCAACGGTGTCAAAATATCCCGAGAAGAAAATACACCAATCATATGTGGCTGAGCATTTGGATAATCTGTGGTTTCAGGAACACGAATAACTTCGCGTACTTTAGCGACATTAATTCCGTAATAGCATGTTTTTGTTTTGCCGTTCGGTAAATGCTTTTCCAGATGAAACTCAATAATTTCCAGTTCATTGGTGCCACTTTCTAATAAAATTGCATCACTTTTGCTCATAATTGTCACATCATTCAAAGATTGGGAATACGCTTTAAAAAACACCTTGCTCATGACTATAAATTGAGCCAATCCCAAGCAGTTCTGTGTCAATTAAAACAATGTACCTGTATTTTAGGTGTTGGGGTCAATGATCTTAACCGCACGACTCTTATCTCTCTAAAGAACTCTGTTGATTTAGTTAACCAGCCTATGAGTGCCTGCGATCATTTACTTTCGCTATCCTAAGGTTTAAACACCTGTGCAGTGTTAAACATTGTCAAAACACGAATTTAAATCAGTTGATAAAACTTTAGTTGTTGTTCTTATCTTCGTCTAGTTATCTACTCATATTTGAGAATAATTTCATAACTCTATGCATAAATAGGCACTAAGTAGTATATCGCTAATCAATGACAGCAAAGTTTCGCGCAAAATAATACCATTCATTCTACAAAGAATAGATGGTCGCACTATACTTATTAGGTAGTGCTTAATGCACGACTAGCTATGCAATCAACACACAATAAAGGAGACGATTATGGAACGCGACGATTTAGGTATCTGTTTGAGCAGTCACCTACTTAGTAGTCATTTATATTCAACGTTTACTAGTGTGCGGGCATATAAAGTCGATTCATCAGACCATAACGATGTCACCGTGATCTTTTCTAGTCCGCAAATGACGGGCCGTGACGTGTTAAAATCGATGGAGACTGATGATGAGTTAGAATGGCGAGCCGAACATCTTTGCTGTGAGCAACACCACTTCTAACAAAATAATAGGTATAAACTGTGCGGTTCTGTGGTGTTTTTGCATTCCGAGCAAGCATGACGAGAATTGATATGCTATATATCTGACTTATAATAGATTTATTATTCTAAACTCGTCTAATCAAGGTCGGTTGCATACACAATGAAATCATTGGTTCCTTATCTCATCTGCACAACGCTCGCTTTTCCAGTGGTGCCCGTATCAGCAGCACCTATCTCCTTCATGCAAGCATGGGAAGTTCTGCAAAAAGATAATAATTCTTTAGCCGCAGAGCGAGAGAACGTTTCTCGTTATCGATACTTAAAAGATGCCACAGATAATCTGTCTCTTCCTCGTGTATCTATTGGGGCCAACTACACTCGTTTAGATGATAATGTCACACTCTCAGGAAAGAAAATTCTCGATAATACTAAACTAGAAGCCCCTGCAGGTACCGCAGCCACTTTGTCGTCATTAATTTCATCCATAAATCAAGAGCTCGCTGCGTTAGGCGGCGTCGGTACGACGACGACAATCAGCAAGCAAGATGTCGTACATTCATCCATTCGCGCCATGTGGCCAATTTTTACTGGCGGGAGAATTAGTGCCGCGCAAAGCGCGGCCGAAGGCAAGCAGGATGAAGCCGCGAGTCAATTGCAAATGGAAACATTGGCCCGCTATGAAGATTTGGCAAAGTATTACTTTAGTGTGGTGTTAACCAAAGAGGTGCTAACAACACGTCAGGCGGTCGAGGCTGGATTGGCAAAACATCGCAATAACGCCGTCAAACTAGAGCAACAAGGCCAAATTGCCCATGTCGAACGTTTGCAAGCCGATGTGGCGTTAGATAAAGCGACCATTGAACGTAAAAAAGCACAAAAAAATGTCAACATTGCACAAAGCGCTTTAACCACAATTCTTGGCCAAGATGCTGAAGTTGAACCCAAAGACACACTTTTCACCAATCGTACATTGCCACCAATGAGCGCATTTACCGAACAAACCTTAGCGACCTATCCTGGTTTATCGATTCTCGATGCTAAAGAAAAACAAGCCACCAGCTTGAGAAAATCCGAACAAGGCAAGTACTACCCGAACGTGTATCTTTATGGTAGCTACAATCTTTATGAAGACGACTCAATTGCAAGTCAGTTGAAGCCAGATTGGGTAGCCGGTATCGGCGTCAGTATTCCATTAATTGAAAGTACCGGCCGCAGCGACCGAGCAAAAGCAGCATCCAGTGCAATCTCACAAATTCATTATTTACGAGCACAAGCTCATGAAGATTTGTCAGTACTAGTCCAAAAAACTTATCAACAAGCGGGACAAGCTTTAGAAGAAGTCGATGGGTTGAACTCGAGTATCGCTCTTGCTAAAGAAAATTTACGTTTACGCCAAAAAGCCTTTAATCAAGGTCTGTCAACATCACTTGATGTAGTGGATGCTGAACTTTATAAAGCTCAAGTACAAACTCAACAAGCGGTCGCGAGTTACCATTATTTGATTGCTCTTACCAAGTTATTAGCACTTAGTAGTGAGGTCGATACATTTTCGCATTATCGGCGTTCCGCTTTACGCTTACATCACACACCAAAAACCGCTCCATCACGACAAACCGAGGTTGCGAAATGAAACGTCTTACCCAATGCTTGCTTGGACTACTTGCGCTCGTCATTATCGGTGCCATTGCGTGGGGGTTTTATCAAGCCTATCAACCTCAGCCTGTCCAAATTCAAGGACAAATCGATGCTCAACAATACAGTATTTCGTCAAAAGTCGGCGGGCGTATTGATGAAGTGTTAGTTCGAAAAGGTGACCGCGTCACTAAAGGTCAGCATATTTTCACTCTACATAGTCCAGAGATTGAAGCTAAGTTAGAGCAAGCGGTTGCAGGACAAAAAGCCGCCGGAGCGATGGAAGCGGAAGCGCGTAGTGGTGCTCGCGAACAAAAAATTCGTGCCGCCAAAGACAAATGGATGAAGGCACGCAGTGCAGCGCAACTGGCCGAGAAAACCTACCGTCGTATTAATAACTTATATAATGATGGGGTTATTTCCGAGCAAAAACGTGATGAAGCAAAAACACAATGGCACGCAGCTAGCTACACTGAAAGCGCCGCGTTGCAAATGTACCATTTAGCTAAAGAAGGCGCACGAAAAGAAACCATTGAAGCCGCAAGTGAAAAAGCCAAAGCGGCTGCCGGCCAAGTTGCTGAAGTACAAGCGTACGCCGACGATACCAAAATCGCGAGCTGGTTTAACGGTGAAGTGTCGCAAGTATTATTGCACAGTGGTGAGCTTGCCCCGCAAGGTTTTCCTGTTGTCACGGTTATCGATACCAGTGATACGTGGGCAGTATTCAATGTTCGAGAAGACCGCTTGTCACATTTTAAAAAAGGCGAGGAATTCACGGCTTTTGTACCTGCATTAAAACGAGACGTCACGTTTAGGGTCACTCATATTGCTGTCATGGGTGACTTTGCAACGTGGCGTTCTACCGACGCTTCACAAGGGTTCGATTTACGCACATTTGAAGTAGAAGCACACCCGGTAAAACCTGAGCCAGAACTGCGCATGGGCATGAGTGTTGCGCTACAACTGGCTCCCTAGTCTTATGAGATCACAAACCTGGCAACTCATCAAACAAGACCGATGGCTACAAAGCAGTGTGATATGGATGCCCATCGGTTTATCGGTGATTTTATGGTGGATATTTTCTCAAGGGATTGTTCGCGATCTACCTATCGGAGTCGTCGATTTATCGCACAGTACACAATCACGGCAAGTGATCAGGCATATTGATGCCACGTCTACGCTAAAGGTTCTTAAGGTTTATCCTAGCCAAGCAATGGCGAAAGCCGATCTTATTGAAAGCCATATTTATGCCTATACCGTCATTCCTCGTCATTTTGATCGTGACATTCAACGGGGGCAATCCCCGCAAGTCACAACGTTCTATAATAGTCAGTATATTTTAACAGGCAGATTGATAAGCTCGGCCATGACGAGGGTGATGCAAACCCTCAGCGCTCACATAGATGCTGGGCAGCGTCTTGCCAAAGGCAATAAAACAGTCAGTCAAGTCATGGGACAAGCGGTGCCGGTCGGCACTCAGTTAACGCCTTTATTTAATCTTAATATGAATTACGCGCAGTTCTTAGTTTCCGGTATTATTCCGGCATTATGGCAAATATCAATTGTGACAAGCACTATTTTGATTTTATCAACCTATCAGCAACGCTTTGGCTTAAATACTTGGCTAGGTACATCCCCCTACCGGAATATGCTCGTGACTCTTTGGCCATTTTGTGTGTGGTTTGCCATACAAGGAATCGCATTTTTATGGTGGTTTTATGTCATTTTAGATTGGCCGCAACAAGGGCAACTCTGGGTCGTCATATTTGCACAATGGATAACTCTAGTGGCCTGTATGATCATGGGGATTCTTTTCTATTTCATCACTCTTGATCCTGCGCGAGCGCTCAGCTTTGCTGCCGCTTACACTGCACCAAGCTTTGCATTTATGGGGATTACATTTCCCGCATCAAACATGGATACTCTTGCTCAGTTTTGGCGTAATCTTTTACCTATAACTCATTATATGAGTGTGCAAATCAATCAAGTAAATTATGATTTAGAGCCACTACGTAGCTTACAGCCAATGCTATGGATGATGATTTATATCGTGCCATTGCTCATTGCAGCCGGATTAATCTATAAACGTGTTAATTTAGCCAGATCATTAACAAATAACCTAGGAGGACAGAATAATGCGCCAACTACTGAATGAATGTAAGGCATTATTTACCAATAGCGTCGTGGTTATTACAGTATTTGGCGGTGTATTTTTTTATTCGTTTCTCTATCCACTCCCCTACGCTCATCAAATTCCACGCTCGCAACCCATCGCGATCGTCAATCTAGATAAAAGCCAAACCAGTTATCAACTAGAACGTATGGTCGATGCTACCCCACAATTACATGTGGTCGAGCGTGTACATTCGATTGAAGACGCAAAAGATGATTTTTATAATGGGAATATCGCAGGATTTTTAGTCATCCCCCATCATTTTTATCGGGATTTAGCGATGAGTAAACACCCAACCCTCGCGTATGCCGGTGACGCATCTTACTTTTTAGTATACGGAACGGTGGTTGAAGGTCTGTCTCAGGCCTCTGGAACGTTAGCGGCACAAGTTAAAATTCAGCACCTACTTAACCGTGGTGATGCATTACCTCAAGCAAAGCAAACCTTATCTCCCCTGAGAAATAATTTAAAGCCGACCTTTAATGCTCGTATGGGATACGTGGATTATGTGGTTCCTGCGGTGTTTGTCCTCATTTTGCAACAAACCATGGTCATGGCTGCCGGGTTAATGGGAGGGACGCAAAAACACAGTTCAGGATACTGGTCGACCGCTTCGCAACGAACGCTGCTCTTCAATCGTACTCTCGTATTGGTACTCATCTATTATGTATTAAGTGCTTACTACTTTGGCGGAAGCTTTTATTGGCATGGGGTCAATACGCTTGCCTCACCAGTCGAACTCAGCTTGCTTTTGTTGCCTTTTTTATTGAGCACATGCTTTCTTGGTATTTTTTTAGGTGCGGTGACACCAAAACGAGAGTATGTCACGCTTTTAGTGTTAGTCAGCTCTATGCCCTTGGTGTTTTCCGCCGGTTTTATCTGGCCGATGGAAAGTATTTCGCGACCAGTGGTCTGGTTGGCGAATCTGTTTCCAAGCACCCCAGGTATTCAAGGATTTTTAGCCTTAAACCAAATGGATGCGGCTTGGCAGCAGGTGGCGGATCAATGGACACAGCTATGGTTGCAAACTGTATTATGGGGCGGTTTAGCTTGGTGGCAATTTAAGCGTAACGGTCGAACGCTACCTAATATTGCCAACGACGGCGCATTTTCTCAATAACCGTCGGCTCTATATTGTGAATGCTACCATAGTTTCCTTGGCACACCTTAATTATGAGCTTAGCGCCATACTGTTTCGCAAGGCGCTTATAAAATGCCATTTCCCAATGACGAACAAAAGTATTGGATACGACAATACTTTCTCCTTGCCTAAGCCAATATTCACTGCGCTGTTGACACCAATCGTGAGCGGCACTCAGCTTTTCTGGCTGGAAAATATACACGTCGCGCTCATCAATAAAATACATATCCGCTTCTAAATGAACGCCCGGTAATTCTCGCGCTAGGGTTGACTTTCCCGACCCAGGTAACCCCCGCACTAGTGTGACTGTCAGCACTTTACTCATTAGACCACGTATTACATTATTAAAATGAATTAGTTAAAGCGCCAAAGTAGTATATGACGCTTATCGTTTATCCGCATCAAACTCGGCTATATCGCGGTTGAAAAATAGTGAAAGTTAGAGTTTAACCTCGACATTATCGAAGATTTAAGTTATAAGTCTAGATGTATAGACGTCCATAGATAATAAAAGGGAGTATGTTGTGCCTATTAAGATCCCCGATCAATTACCCGCAAGAGATGTGCTACGTCAAGAGCATATTTTTGTCATGCCGGAGTCACGAGCGACCACCCAGCAAATTCGTCCGCTCAAAGTCTTGATCTTAAATCTCATGCCAAAAAAAATAGAAACCGAAACACAATTCCTGCGTTTACTCTCTAACTCTCCGCTACAAATTGATGTGGAACTGTTACGAATCGATGATAGGCCAAGTAAAAACACACCTGAAGAACACTTAAACTCTTTTTATCGCCAATTTGATGTGGTTAAAAATCGTAACTTCGACGGTTTAATTATTACAGGCGCACCGCTCGGGTTAGTGCAATTTGAAGATGTGATTTATTGGAGTCACTTACAAACCGTCATTGAATGGGCAAAAAACCACGTGACATCAACGTTGTATGTGTGTTGGGCTGCGCAAGCCGCTTTAAAATCGATTTATCAATTGCCAAAACGTACGCGTGAAGACAAGCTTTCCGGGGTCTATTCGCATGAAACTCAGTATCAATATCACCCATTGACGCGAGGGTTTGATGATACGTTTTTAGCTCCTCATTCACGTCACGCTGATTTTGATCCAACCTATCTTGCTGATAATACTGATCTGGATATTCTTGCAGTATCACAACAGGCTGGCGTCTACCTTGCTTGCACCAAAGACAAACGAAATGTGTTTGTGACCGGTCATCCAGAATATGAAGCATCAACCCTACATCACGAATACCAACGGGATGTCGATCAAGGGCTATCTCCAATGATGCCGATCAATTATTACCCAGAAGATAATCCAGCCAACTCACCGCGCGCGACTTGGCGTAGCCATGGTAATTTATTATTTTCAAATTGGTTGAACTACTGCGTGTATCAGCAGACTCCGTTTGACCTAGAAAACTTTAGTGAAGATAAATTTACGAAAGATGACGAGTAAATAACGTCGGCGGGCATCACATCCATGGTGCCCGAATCCTAATATCGAACATTGAGTTGTGTTAAGTCACTCGCAGTGCTTTGTATGCATGCTATGTCTATCAATCGCAACGTTTACTATCGGACTTTATCCAAGCCATGGTGATTAACACAATGTCTTTGTTCTTATCGCTATCTGATAGTGTAACCATACACGCAACCAATCAACGCAAAACCGCAACGATGTTAGGGCTCGCACTGATAATGTTGGCAGGATGCGTACAGTCGACCGTAATAAAACCCGCCGCTAGCCCGCGGCAAATTGCCGATAACCGACTTGCGTTAGCCATTGCCTATATGGAGCGAAATCAGCCACAAAAAGCTCTTAAGAACCTACAACGTGCTAAGCACGTCGCGCCTTATTACTTACCGACATTGTTAGCATTAGCCCATTACTACAACACAGTACAAGATACTCGCCAAGCCAGCGGGATTTACCAACAAGCGTTACAACGCTACCCAAACAACAGTCAGCTCCTACATAATTTTGGCATATTTCTTTGTCAGCAAGGCAAGTATAACCAAGCAAATAACTATTTTTCTAAAGCGATTAAGCAACAGAAATATACTCATGTTGCTCTTACCTATGAAAGTGCCGCCCAATGTTTATGGCTGGCAAACCAAACCGATAAAGCGATTGAGTCGATGCGTGCAGCCGTCAATCATGCCCCAAGTAATCCGCGGATGATAGAGCGGTTGTTGGCCATGTATGCCAACAACCAACAAGCACATAAGGCGTATAGGTTACTTCAACAATACGGTGAGTTATTGAGTCCGATTAGACAAGACCAATGGCGAGCACAACTGGAGAAACAAAGTAAGCAAGAGCGTGAAAATGAGCCGGTCGCCAACACTCACGCATCAATTGGTCACCGTTTACCCTAGCGTTTTTTTGTTGCATTTGTCGGTCGACCATCATCGCCACCTTTACGATCGCGATAGTGGGTACGGCGACGTTGATGCGTTTCTTTAACACGCACTGATTTAAGGTATTCTCGATATACAATACGTATAAAGAACCCTAAGCCAATAAGCAGCACAATCGTAAACACGAAAAAAAATGGCTTACATAACCAGTTCGGCTGGCACGGTACAAAAAACTCAAAGTCCATATTACCTCCAAGAGGCATAGCGATTGTTCTTACTTTATCGGCTATCAATGCAATAACTTAAATTAGCACGCTTCTTGTCCCCACTTATTGCGTTGCGCAGCATTTTGAAAACTCCATGCGATAAATCGGCTGATCTTTTGACCTTGCGCCATTTCAACGATTTTCACATCACACGCCCCTACTTTTGCTAACTGTTTCTTCATCCAACGTACATTGTCTTTTTTAGAAATTAAGCTCGTAAACCACAGCACTTGCTCCGAAAATTGGGCACTGTCTTGGGCTAAACGACGCAGGAAACTGGCTTCACCGCCAACACACCATAATTCACCGTGTTGCCCACCAAAATTCAGCATCGGTCCATTCGTATGCGTATTCTGTTGTGAACCCAATGAACGGCCACGTTTCTGTTTATTCTTGCCTAAATTATCTAACTTACGTTGACTACCTTGCGCCGCTTCATGTGCAGAAGCGTGAAATGGTGGATTACACGTTGTCAACGTATAACGCTCTTCCGGCCCAATAATACCCGCGAACATGGCGTTTGGTTCTGTTTGTAACCTAACCGTCACTTTCCCCTTCAAGCAGGCATTATTTTTCACAATACCCTTAGCGCACTTTACTGATAGCGGATCAATATCACTGCCAACAACCGTCCAGTTATATTCCGTCGCCGCAATGATAGGATAGATAGCATTGGCACCAGTCCCGACATCCAACATCGTGATGGCTTGTGATAATAGTTCTGGACAATCGGTGAACAGTAATTCCGCAGCTCGGTGAATATAATCGGCGCGACCGGGAATAGGCGGACATAAATATCCTGGCGGAATTTGCCAATGATTCACTCCGTAATGGTGAGCGAGCAATGCTTGATTGAGCAATAATACCGCGTGAGGTTCGTTAAAGGGAATTGTCCATTGACCACGCGGGTTTTTCACCATATAGGTTTTCAGCTCAGGTACCACGTTGCTTAATGCGGCAAAGTCATACAACCCTTGGTGACGATTATTACGATGTAAGCCCGGCGGTGAAGGGATTGTCATAACATTCATCATCTCATGACTTGTCGCTAAATTAGATGATGCTTGCGTCTTATGAGTGGCTTGGCTTGGGCGTTTTTTTTTAGGCTTGCGAGGCACTGGGTTGACAGGCGTTACCATGATTATTTGTTCTCATTACAGAATAAATGCCACTAATGGGCACAGATTGACAACCAAAGTTTACCTGAATCCTATGAATATGCCACTCAAGAACAATTGCATCCCAGTGAGTGCGCAGTTAAACTCCGTACCCTTAAATTTAGCTTAAGGAATTGTGTGGTGAAACGCGTCGTTTTATATGTCAAAGATAAATGCCCTCACTGTAAAGATGCTCAGCGCTACCTAGACAGTAAAAATATCCCTTACCGTCTTTGTAATGCGAAAATGCAACGCGGTCGCAAAGAATTAGACGCCATGGGTGCGCGCAGTTTACCCGTATTAAAAGTTGGCGACCGCGTGATGATCGGGTGGAATTCAGGTAACTTTGAAAAATTGTACCGTTAAGGCGCGACAAGACGCCACCCAGAGTGAGCATACATAAACAGGTTTTTGTACGGTTTTGTGTTATTATCCTGACACGAATCTCGACTTCTTAAATTTATGAGCACAACTCAACGTATTGATACTATTGCACAGCAGGTCAACCAATGGCTTAACGACGTCGTAATTGGTTTAAATCTATGCCCTTTTGCGGCAAAGCCACAAAGAAATCATCAAGTTAAGATTCATGTGAGCACCGAGACCACAGAAGAAGGTCTACTTTCAGACATCACACAATGTTTGCATGAGTTAGACGCACAACCAGTCGCGACCCTTGAAACTACGTTAGTCGTTGTCCCTGATATGCTAAAGGACTTTTTTGACTACAACTTTTTTATTGACTGGATTGAGGCACTCCTTCGCCAAGAAGGATGGGAGGGCGTTTATCAGGTCGCTACATTTCACCCAGATTACTGCTTTGCCGGCTGCGAGACCAATGATCCAGCCAATCTCACCAACCGAGCACCTTTTCCTATTTATCACCTGATTCGTGAAGACAGTATGGAAAAAGTCCTCAAGCATTACCCTGATCCGGAGTCCATTCCCGACACAAACATCGCACGAGTCTCGAGTTTATCAGACACAGAGAAGCACGCGCTGTTTCCTTATTTATTTGGCCGTCCGTAGACAAACTAACGGACGTCTCTCAGCGTTCAGTTGGTATTCGCCATAGGCAATATGCCTATGGAATGCTATCCTAAGCGCCATCACCACTAAGAGAATATAAAATGAGTAATTTAACCACTGATATGCAAGCTAACTTGGCACTCTTCGTAGAAGAAACACAAAATACCCACACGGTCTGGGGTCTACAAACTGAAGAAGGTTGGTTATCATGTGACTCGACTGAGTTCGCAAATAGTGAAGTGATGCCATTTTGGTCAACTAAAGAAGACGCTCAAACTCATAACATTGAAGAATGGGCAGAATTTGAAGTTGTGAGTATCCCTCTTGATGTCTTCATCGAAGATTGGCTCGTTACGCTAGATGAAGATGGCGTATTAATCGGTCCAAACTGGAATCAAAATTTAGATGGTAAAGAAGTAGAGCCAGCAGACCTCGTTAAAATGTATCTGTAAGCTCAACGCTTTGCGTCAACAAGGTGCCACAAGGCACCTTGTTTTGTTTCTCCCCTACTCTTTCATGGCGCGTCGTGTGTCGCTTTGATAAAATAAATCCATTATTTATTGCTCGGACTGGATTCATGCAACTGACCAAACTGACCCAAGACCTCTTTGACCACCTTTATCGCGATATCAGTGAATTTCGTACAACGTTTAATTTACCCGTCGCCCAGCCTGATACGCTTAATGACCAGCAAGATAGCCTGCATTCTTCGCTCATTATCGAAGAATTAACCGAGCTTGCCGAAGCGCCAGATAAAACCGAACAAGCCGATGCCATCGTCGACAGTATTTATGTGCTTATGGGACGTCTTGTTCATTTAGGCCAGAGTAATATTCACGATAATATCGCCATTAGCTATTTTATTGATGTATTGCTAAATGTCGCCGCCAATCGTCAGATTAACTTTGTGGCATGCTGGAATGAAGTACATAGCTCGAATATGAGCAAAGTTTGTCGTACGCAGCAAGAATATGCAGAGACACAAACCTATTACGCGAAACAAGGGATTGAGTTGATGCCTGTTACCAAAGGCGATTACATCATTGCAAAATGCGCGAAAGACTTTACGTCACCAGAAAAAAGCATCAAACAAGGCAAGGTTCTAAAATCTATTTATTATCGTCCAGCCGATTTAGCATCCATCGCTTAATGATGCGAGATTACCTAAGATAATACTGTTTGAATGTAGCCTAACAATGGCAATGTGATAAGCGCGTTGCCATTGTCTTTTTATGACCTTTCTCTCCCTCGATTCTCAGTATATTCATCGATACCTATCGATTACTCCCTACATGCTCATCTCAATACACGTATTTTGTTTACATTAACTTCATGTCCAAGTGAGCCTGGCATTATTACTCTATTCATATCTATTAATTAAATCATCTCTGCATATTGACCTAATAAAAGAGTGATCTATTCGATCTATTTGGAAAGCGGTTTCCTTTTTTGATTCTTTTTTGGAAAAAACCGTGTTTCTCCCCACACTATTCGCCGACATGAGTTTATATACTGCTCGTGATACATACCGATTACCTCTAACAACAATAATAATATTAACCACAAGAAGGATATAATGATGAAAACCTCCCTGCCCCTAGCCAGTCTCGCATTATCCATCACTGCAGCGCTTCCCTTATGCGCTCAAGCGGCGGATAACGACGAACTCGCCACACAAATAAAAAAAGTCCAACAATTGCAAGAGCAGTATCAAAAGCAATTTGCTGACTTAGAACTGTTACGCGCAGACTATGAAAATGATTCCAAAGAAGAGGGTGCCCCGTATCAATCGCTACAATCTTTGATAGATAGAGTGTCTATTTACGGTTTCTTTCGAGCGAAATACGATCACGATGACAACGAGCCATTAGGATCTGGAGCGAATAACAAACACTTCTATATGGACTTAGAAGGTAAAATGAAAGTATCTGAGGATTGGATAGCACGTTTCCAGATTGAAGCTCGTAAAGGTTATACGGTCAATCAATCATGGCGTAATGGTGAAGCAGGTAGCGATGACCAAGATGGTACAATTCAACGGATTTGGGTGGAAGGTCGTCCTGGCGGTGTCGGGGTTGAATTGGGAACCAAATGGTGGGGATTAGGCTTTCAAGCCGTACCATTTGGACACGCCGCCGATGGTGTACAGCTCGATTACGACGTCGTGGAGAATTGGAATGCGAAAGCGTTTTGGTTGCGCCCTCGTCAGGGAGATTTGGTTACAATGCCTAATGGGCAAGAAACACAAATTAGCGGCCTCAATGTCACTGGCGAAATTGTTGATAGTTTACAAACCAGTTTAACCTTTGCGACCAATGAAAATCACAGTGATGATCAAATGATGAATCGGATGGGAGCCGTTGAACTACAACTACAAGCAACGTCAGATATTTTGCTTAGAGGTGCGTTTGTGCTTACCGACGCTGATGACTACAACACGAGCCAAGAATACCGTATTGATTATAAAAACATCGAACTCAATGACGTGGGTTCATACAGTTTATATACTCGATATATTGATTTTGAACGTTACGGAGATTACTCCCACGATGATGAATGGGGCTCGTTACCTAGTGATGCGAGAGGATGGATATTTGGTGCCAAATACGTTTTATTTACCAATGTCGTTTGGGAAACCTTCTATTCAATTCAAGAGCGTAACCGTTCTGGCGAACTCGCAGGAATCAAACGTGGCGACGATCGTAACTTATTTCGTACTCAGTTAGATTTTCACTTTTAAGGCATTACCCCCTTTTTTATGACAAACATGACCACCGCGGCAATGATCGCCGTGGTCATGATGTCTTATTAGCTGAAAAGTATCGTGCCGAAGCTTATTGCTGTGCTTGCTGTTGATCTAAGACAATACGTTCATGCGCACGGAAAAAAGGTCGATAACAAAAATATGAAATAGTTAATGCGACTAAGGTCATCAACGCATTATTAATACTTCCATTCGCCGCCCAAGCCGCACCGATTGGAGCTGGAAGTGTCCAAGGTAACATCATGACGACACGATCAAGAATCCCTATAGACGTTAGGTTCCACACTAATACTGCATTCAATAATGGCACACCAATAAATGGGATCACAAAAAGAGGATTCATAATAATAGGAAAACCAAATAATATGGGCTCGTTAATATTAAAAATTGCCGGTACCAGTGCAACTTTACCTATCGACTTTAACTGGTTCGAACGACTTCTTATCGCTAAAAAAACTAAAGGTAACGTTGACCCTACGCCCCCTATTAACAAGAAAAAATCCCAAAATGAAGCGGTATAGATATGCGGTAATACCGGTGAATCGGCAGAAATCGCCTGCTGATTAATCAGTAAATTTGTCATCCAAAATGGGTTCATAATTCCAGTCACAATAACTGAACCATGAATACCAACAAACCATAGTACTTGGCAAATGAATACTGACACCAGTACTGCGACTAGGCTGTCTGAGGCTAAAACGAGTGGCCGAAATACCTGTTCAATAATTTGCGGGAAATGGACGCCAATATGCTCTTTGAGAATGAGATTGAATGCAGACACACTAGTCAGCACGACAAAGATCGGAATAATTAAACGAAATGCCTGAACGGTAATTCGCGGGACATCTTCGGGCATATTAATACACCATCCCCGCTTAACACAGAAATGAATCACTTCAACCGCGTAAAAACTCGCAACCAAAGCGGTAAAAATACCGGCTCCGCCTAGGTAGCGTATGTCCATTCCTCCTTCTTGAGGTAATCCCGATAACATCAAAAAAGCCAAACTGCCCGTCAAACCTGATAAACGCTCGGGCAACGCATATTGTTTACCTAAACTTGCCGCGACGCCAAAGGAAACGATCAACGCCATCGCCCCTAATGTGGCTTGATGGATGGGCAATAATAAAGGACGTAACACGCTTAATATGTCATTAAACCATATCGATGATCCATCGCCCGCTGGCTCGGTGATAATAGGAAACATGAGCGGAACAAATAAACATCCAATAAAAATAAACGGCATAGATAATTGAAAACCATCTCGCAAAGCAATCAAATGACTATTACGCGTCAGTTTGCGAGCGGTTGGTGACATATATTTTTCAATATTGACCGCTAGCACGCGACTTATCAAATGCTTCATAACTGCTCCATGGTAAAAATTATTCTCATGCGGAAACCGATCGTCCATACGCATATACTTTCACAATTAACAACAGATAGATAATCGACTGATCACAGATTAATACTCATTATTTGGCAATAGTTAACCGCTATTTCATTTAAAAATAGGTTTGTTAACGTGATCATATTTCCTCTCCTTATTCACCTCAATTTAATGATCCTTTTCACACTCCTTTAGAAACCAAAAGGAAACCGGTTTCCAAATTTTCCATAAAGGCGCATAGTTAAAATGAATCAATAAAAGGAGTATTTATCATGAACAAAATTATGCTGTGCTGCTCGGCTGGAATGTCAACCTCTCTATTAGTAAGAAAGATGAAAATTGCGGCAGAACAACAAGCGATCGACGTCCAAATCGACGCCTATGGCGCTTCCGAATTTAGCAGTCATGTCGAAGACTATGACGTGGTGTTACTGGGCCCCCAAGTTAAATATATGTTGAACGATTTACAACAACAAGCGGAGCCATTTGGCATCAGCGTTAAAGTTATCGATATGATGGACTATGGCATGCAAAACGGTGAGAAAGTATTGCAGTTTGCACTCGATACTATCCACGAACACGCATAACATTCACGACTGCGGGATAACACTATGAGTACCCTATATAATAAAATGGTCGATATAATCGAACAAAAAGTTTCACCCGTTGCGACTAAAATGGGGCAACAACCCTACATTGTTGCCATACGTGATGGTTTTATTTCTGCGCTGCCGTTCATGATTGTCGGCTCATTCATTCTGGTTTTTGTCTTTCCCCCCTTCTCTGCCGACTCAACATGGTCGTTTGCTCAAGGGTGGTTAGCACTATCGGCTGAGTACCGCGAACAACTCATGATACCTTTCAATTTAAGTATGGGGATTATGACATTATTCATCTCGGTGGGTATTGCGGCCAGTTTAGCCAGACACCATCATTTAGACCCATTGACCACTGGCTTACTGTCATTGATGTCGTTTTTACTGGTCGCGGCACCACTGAAAGACGGCGCCTTGTCGATGCAATACTTATCTGGCCAAGGTATTTTTACTGCCATTCTCACTGCACTGTATTCCACTGAGCTCTATGCACTCCTCAAACGAAAAAATGTCACGATAAAACTGCCTCCAGAAGTCCCGACAGGTGTGGCACGTTCGTTTGAAATTCTCATTCCGGTTCTTGCGATTATCGTCACTTTACACCCTTTGAACCTCTTTATTGAAGCGCAGACTGGCATGATCATTCCACAAGCGATTATGGCGTTGATTCAACCTCTCGTGTCCGCCTCTGATTCTTTACCCGCGGTCTTACTTGCGGTACTTATTTGCCAGATTTTATGGTTTGCAGGTATTCATGGCGCTTTGATCGTAACCGGAATAATGAACCCTTTTTGGATGGCGAATCTATCAGAAAACCAAGTAGCGATGGCAGCCGGTGAAGCGATGCCACATATATTCCTCCAAGGTTTTTGGGATCACTATCTACTGATTGGCGGGGTCGGTTCTACGTTGCCTCTAGCTATATTGCTCTTACGCTCTCGAGCAACACATTTGCGCACGATTGGCAAAATGGGCTTCATTCCAGGTTTATTTAATATTAACGAACCAATCTTATTTGGTGCTCCGATCATCATGAACCCAGTGTTTTTCTTACCGTTTATTTTTGTTCCGATGATTAACGCCGTCATCGCTTGGTTTGCTATTGATCTTGGCTTGGTGGCGAAGGTGGTGTCTCTCACGCCATGGACAACACCGGGGCCGATTGGAGCGTCATGGGCGGCTAACTGGGCGGTAAGCCCCGTCATTTTATCATTACTGTGTATGACTTCCGCCGCTCTCATGTACCTTCCTTTTCTGCGTGCCTATGAAAAGCAGTTGCTGGATAAAGAAGCACAAGAAGAAGCAAAAAACGGCGCCGTAGATAGCACACCAGTTTCAAGTCATTAACGTCACAACATCGGTGGGCAAACGAGAGTCTGCCCACCATAAGGACACATCCATGCAATATCAATTTCCAAACAATTTTTATTGGGGTAGCGCGGCATCGGCGGCGCAAACAGAAGGCACTACACTGGGAGATGGAAAAAGCGACAATATTTGGGACCACTGGGCTCGCCAAGAGCCAAACCGTTTTTTCAATGGTGTATTACCGACTGAGACGTCTACTTTCTATGATCACTTTCGTAATGATATTGGATTAATGAAAGCGATTAACCATAACAGTTTTAGAACCTCAATAGCGTGGTCGAGGCTGATCCCTGACGGGGTTGGTGACGTCAACCCACAAGCCGTCGAATTTTATAATAACGTTATAGATGAGCTTATCGAACAAGGCATAGAGCCTTTTATTTGCTTGTTTCACTTTGATATGCCCATTGCGATGCAAAACATCGGCGGATTTGAAAATCGCGATGTCATTGAGGCTTACGCAAATTATGCACAGACCTGTTTTGAGCTGTTTGGTGACAGAGTCAAGCATTGGTTCACCTTTAACGAGCCTATTGTCACCGTCGAAGGAGGATATCTATATGACTTCCACTACCCGAATATCGTCGACTTTAAGCGAGCGTCTGTAGTTGCATTTCATACCATGTTAGCGCATGCGCAAGCGGTAATGCGTTTTCGCCAACTTAATATTGATGGACAAATTGGGATTGTGTTGAATTTAACCCCCTCGTATCCACGATCTGATAACGCAAACGACTTATTGGCGTCACATCATTGCGATCTGTTATTTAATCGAAGCTTTTTAGATCCCGCAGTCAAAGGCGAATATCCTCAGGACCTGCTGACGTTGCTAAAAAAATACGATCAGTTACCTGCAGTAGAAGCCAGTGATTGTGATGTTATCCAACAAGGTAAAGTCGACATTATCGGTATCAACTATTATCAGCCGCGCCGAGTCCAAGCCAAACTTCATGCCATTCATCCAGATGCGCAATTCATGCCCGAATGGTTATTTGATAGCTATGAAATGCCTGGTCGGAAAATGAATCCTCATCGGGGCTGGGAAATCTATGAAAAAGGGGTGTATGACATTTTAATTAACCTACGCGATAACTACGGAAATCTCCCTTGTTACATTTCAGAAAATGGCATGGGCGTTCAAGGTGAAGACGCATTCTCGGTGAATGGGCAAATTCAAGATGATTACCGTATTGAATTTGTCTCAGAACACCTTAAATGGATACATAAAGCAATCAACGAAGGGTCTGCCTGTTTTGGTTATCACATGTGGACATTCATTGATAACTGGTCTTGGTGTAATGGATATAAGAATCGTTATGGTTTTTATCAGCTCGACCTAAACACACAAGAACGCCGGATTAAGAAAAGTGGGCAATGGTATGCCAACGTTGCCAAGAACAATGGCTTTAACGACCCACAAGGAGGTTAATATGGCCGATTTAGAAGAACAAGTCATGGGGATTATTATCAATGCTGGCCAAGCACGTAGTTTATGTTTTGAGGCATTACACCATGCAAAAGCGGGAGATTTTGAGCAAGCCCAATCGTTATTGGAACAATCCAATGAGTTCGAACGCCAAGCACATCACATTCAAACCCAGTTAATTGAAGAGGATGAAGGAACAGGCAAAACGACAATGACACTTATCATGGTTCATGCGCAAGATCATCTCATGACATCTATGTTAGCCAAAGAGCTCATTGGTGAGCTCATTGCGGTTCATCAGCGTATTGCTTCCTAATCTCGCGACTCTGTCACAACTATCGCGACAAAGTACTGGCTACTACTTTGTCGCTATTCATCAATCACAGGCTTGTTTAATCTTGCTTTGGCGGTAAAATGAGCATATTGGAAACGCGTTTCCATGCTCTACTCCTTTTTTGCATAACATTTTTCACAAAACGAGACTGCCATGGCCACTATCAATGATGTATCACGACTTGCCAATGTATCTAAAGCGACGGTTTCTAGAGTATTGAGTGGCACGCGCGGTGTGAAAGAAGCAAGCCGTCAAGCCGTTTTGCAAGCAGCAGAATCTCTCAACTATCGCCCTAATGTTATGGCACAAAATCTTGCCACCCAACGCTCAAACTACGTAGGAGTGATCCTTTCAACCACCGATGCTGGGCATGTCTCGACTTATTTACCTTTACTATCCAACGCGTTAAAAAGTCGTGGAAAAAACATGTTGGTTAATTTTGCCGACAACCCAGACGAATTTGCGCGCTGTGTGGATACTTTCCGTAGTGGGCAATGTGACGCGATCATCGCCGTCGGTGGTTCACTTGCCAAACAAGTCGATGAAGATGACAACATTATCACCATTGATGGGCATAATAATGGAACTCAACGCAGTGTCGCGTATGATTATCGTTTCGCGTGTGAAAGCTCATGCCGATATCTATCGAGTAAAGGACACACCTCGATCGCGATCATTTTGGACGATAACGACTATGCCAGCGAACAGGTGCTCGAAGGCTATAAAACAGCAATGCAAAACTTATCGATTCCTATCAATCGCCAATTGATTGTCCATGCAGCAGAAAACCCAGAATTGGCGGCTATGAACCTCCTCAACAGTTATTCACCGTTTACGGCGATGATTGTGATGCGTGATAGTCACGCAGCCATTGCCATGAAGCTATTTAAAAACTTCAACTTAGCGACGCCTCAAGATGTTTCGATTATGTCTTTAGAGGATTCGTTTCTGGCCAACCAGCTTAGTCCAGCTTTAACCTGTATTAGCTATCCCAGCGAAAAACTCGTCAACGCTGCGATGCATGAGCTCGAGCACATTTTGAACCACCAGCAAACAGAACCTGCCATGATGATCCAAGGTAATCTCGTCACCAGAGATTCGGTCGCCAACCGCAATTAATATCAGTAATGAGCATTTACACGTTATAACAAACCGCTCACTTGCAGGAGCAATGGATAAAAAAAAGCCACTTTGGGAGACAAAGTGGCAAGGAGACTTATAAAAGCCTAACAAGAACGAGAATGTATCACTCTTATTAATGCTAATTGCATGCCAAGTTTATAAAAAAATATAACCACTTGTTTAATAATGAATTAATAGTAACTTTCCAATAATGGCTCTTGGGCTGCAAATAAACACTGAACCAAATTTGTGCTTTTTGTGCACCACAATCAATCGAAGATGAGGACTGTGCGTTCTGCAACTTGTGTCAAGGTTACGGTCGTTTTAAATACGGCTTCCAGTTGCTCAGCTGTCAACACGTCCATCGGCTTTCCGTAGGCCACCAACCTCCCCTGCTCTAACAACATCACTTGACTCGCATATTGAAATGTACGGTTGAGATCATGATTGGCCATGACGATCGTAATACCTAATTGACTGATTTCTTGCAGTAACTCATACAGTAAGGCTTCTTGGGCAATATCTAACGGCGCGGCTGGCTCATCCAAAATGAGCAACTGGCTTTGAGTATTCCACTCGGGCCACAATTGTAAACACATCCCGATCAAACGTACTCGCTGCCATTCTCCTCCAGAGAGCTGCTGAATAGAACGCGCTAGCTTGTCTGTGAGTTGAAGTTTGTCACATAATTGGTGGATAGTACGGTTAACGTCATCACCAACGATATCTATGCCATTGGGCAAAGATAAAGCCAAATATTGAAACACATCCAATTGAAAAGCAGGGACTTGCTGTTGGGGTAAATAAGCACGCCATAACGCCAACTCGCGAGAACTCAGCTTGGCAATATTCTGGCTAGCAAAGTGTATTTCTCCTTGGTACGCCAATACACCCGCAAGCGCACTCAAAAAAGAACTTTTGCCGCTGCCGTTTGGCCCAATCACATGAATAATATCACCAGCATCAAATGTCACCGACAGTGGAAATAGACGCCCAGTAACTTGTAAATCTTTGATCTTAATCATGATGCTTCACTAACATCCAAATAAAAATAGGCGCCCCTATGGTGGTAGTGACCACACCAAGAGGTAACTCCCCTCCCGATATTGCCGTTCGAGCCACCAGATCTGATACTGCTAGTAACCCCGCTCCACCCAAAGCCGATAACGGCAGTAACATACGATTTTCACTTCCCAACATCAACCGAATTAAATGCGGAACGATCAACCCGATAAAACCAATAACGCCTCCTAATGCAACAGCGCCACCGACGAGTATCGCTACTGCTATAATCAACTGCCAACGTAATCGATCCACATTCAGTCCTTGCTGCTTCGCATGAGCTTCACCAATCATCCATTTATCTAAAGCATTGCCTTTCAAAATCAACCACAGCATTGGCAGTAGTAATATTAAAGTGAGGTGATGTTGCTGCCACGTTATTCCACCGAGACTGCCCATAAGCCAATACATTAACTGACGTAGATTCATCCCATTACTGAAATAGAACGCCCATGTCACGACCGCGCCTGACAAAATCCCCAGTGCGACTCCAACAAGCAATAACTTAGCCGTGGTTAAGCGCAGTGTGTGTCCCAGCACGACCAATAATAAGGTAAAGCTTAATGCTCCCCCCATGGCAAAAAACATAAAAATGGATGTCGTCATCGCGGCAGGAAAGAAAAAAAATGCCCCCATCATTCCAACGCTCGCACCTCCTGAAATACCAATGACACCAGGTTCAGCCAAGCTATTACCGAGCAGTACTTGCAAGGTCGCCCCAGCGACACTCAATGCGGCACCAATAAATAATGCCGCGACTAAACGCGGCATGCGCAGATCCCACAATAAACGCGACTCCAATCCTGAAGAAGGACTCAAAGGATTGATCGATATACCACCTAAGACGAGATACATAACACAGATAACCATTAGCGAGATGGTCATTATCGCCATCGCACGTAACCAGCGCTGCCGTTTACGTTTCAATAATTGTTGAAAATTCATAATGCCTAGAAAGGTGTTAGCAGGAAGGCCTTTAAACCAAGCAATCCCACTAATTAGAAAAGAAATAGACGTCTAATCGAAAATGATTTGTCCATGTTCATAACGAATTGTCACCTGACAAACCATCAAGGCGGCTCTTTGACCAATTTCAACTCGTGGGTTAGGAAACACGATGGCTTCGTTAGCATTTTGCGCCATTAACGGTTTATCGCCATCATGGCCAAAGACCTCACCATGGACAAATGAGGTAAAATTCTCCACATCTTCAGCAAATAAAAAGTTAAAATCTTGATTCAATCGCATTAACGTTCTCGTAACCCGGTACATGACTGGGAGATGATCGTGTTTTGCCATGGCTAAGCCTTGCCCTGCTAATAAAAATCGAATGGCACGATCAAACGCTTTGAATTGCGCCAAATCATTCTCTCCGATCCGGTTCACTTGGCCTAGCTCTATGGTCAAAGCCTGTGCACTGTGATGTTCAGCTGAATACCAGCTGTAAGTACTTGATGGCGCATTAGCTAGCATCAATGCCTCTACTTTTGCGGCACTTAAAAAATTCACCAGATCAAGACTACGCGTCTCATTACGAGAACGTGGACTGACGGCAAATGAGTGATGTTTCGAGCGACGAATAGAACAATGCAAATCAAGATGCCAACGCGCGTCTTTTGGCGTATTACAAAAAAAAGCCTCAGTATAATGCTTGATGCGTGCAGCAATGACAGATTCAGTATTAGTAGGTATGACTTGATCGTCAAACAGTCGATTTAGATTGGTATCAATAAAGCGAGTATGCTGATTAATCGCTTCAGGATGGGCAATAATGAATAAGCAACGACACCCGATATCGAGCTTGCCAGCAAGAATGTCACTCATCCAACGATCCATCATTTCTAATGGCGTCGTTTCATTTCCATGCACTCCCGCTGAAATAATGACATGCTTATCTACGTCACGAGATGCTGGTGGAATAACTTCAATAAACCCACGTTCGTGTACGGTAACAGTCACGCCTGATTGACTCATTATTGAACCAAGCGTAACTGGGCGAGTCATATCTAATGTATCATTAAGCAACGTGTCTTGAAAAAGTGCCTTGGTCATGCGTATTCCTTCCTGTTGTAACTCAACATGATCATCATAGTTGAACCCACCACGGACACGACTTCTCATGCCTAGATACTCAACAGTGCTGATCGCATATATCGATGCATACGTTCATTTTGAAAGGTTTGCCTATTTAAGTAAAGCAAAGGTCATCAAATCTCGATCGTTATCGCAGCTCATTCCAAATGATGACAAAGTCCATTCACGGAATGAAATAGAAACATGCCATTCTGGGACTAGCGAATGTGAGAATATTCTAACCACAGCATCAACAATGAGGAGTTGACATTCCTCTGACAATAAAAATGACTCATTCCGACGTTAAAACAGGTCAAAAATAAGAGTTTTTGTGAAAAATTTCGCTCTCACTTAGTACGATCGCTCAATAATTAAGCAATCGATCACTGTAACCGTCATCGATTGTAAAAAAAATAATGACTATTTACTTACTTTAATAATCACAAAACGAGACATTCATCTCATTATTAATAAATGGATTTTTTTTTAAAACCACGCTTACAAGACGAGTTCTACACGTTGAAAAAAGATATCCACAAGGTAGCTACGTGTTTATTTGCAAAATGAAAACGAATTTTGCGATCCATATTCCAAATATAATCATAATGGAGTATGACAGAGAGACTACACTTTTTTTAATAAATCGCTCAGTCGAGTTTTATCTCTCGATATTTCTAATAATTGAGTGTTTTATTTTTTTAAAATTTACTCTATAGTCTCGTCGATGAGATAACAAAGGGCACATAAAAACACCCTTGAAAAATTTCATAGGTTTATTAATCTATATAAAGTTAAATAAACGGCTTAAACAAATTACTTAAATTTGTTTTATTAAAAATCTTCGATTAATTAAAAATTTCTTTAGGCTCTACCTGAGAGATTTAATTTCAAACAAAGTAGGATACACAATGACTAATAAACTAAAACTATCTGCAGCTGCAATCGCTCTTACTGTTCTTGCAGGTTGTTCTTCTTACAACACTAGCCAGCCATCAACTGCTCTACAAACTAAAGTAGAATCTTCAGTTAAAGCTGATATCGAAGTTGGTCAAAAAATCTCTGGCGAAGCAACTATCAACGTACTTGCAGGCGTTATCAAATGGGGTGCTGGCGATCACTTCGTTGACGGCGTAAGCTACGGCGCAGGCGGCGGTGCACTATCTTTCGCAGATCCAACAGCGCCTGCTAAATCAGCAGCTGCTTACAACGCAATCAAAGCGTCTGGTGCCGATCTAATCGTTGCTCCACGTTACGAAATTAAAACAGCAGATTACTTCATCTTCAAAAAAGTACACGTGAAAGTAATGGGCTACAAAGGTACAATCAAAAGCGTAAAATAATTCGCTCATAGATTGTAGAAAAGGCTCCCTATTGGGAGCCTTTTTATTTTTTAATACGCACATAACAATGTCAGCAAAAAGTCATAAAATAACAACGTTTGTCATATTATAGTTAAAATTAATATAAATTACCCTCCATTTATATTAATTAATCAAATAGCATTCCTATCAAATACCAGCTGGATAAATAAAAACAAAATAACACTCAGAATCTATTATTATTCTTATTTATCTCTGTGATTCAACGGCTTAAAACAGAAATTATATACATTCGCATTTTGCAATAAATAACATTACCACTATGCAAAGCACGTCTCTGCCCAACGAGCTAAGCCCGCAGTCACTGAACCGAAATCATTGCCAGCAATCACTTCAACATTGGGTAATAATTCGCTGACTGCCTGACGTAATATGGGTGATTTAGCAGAGCCTCCAGTCATATAAATGACATCCGGAGTAACACCACTTTGCACAACGGCTTCTTTTACCAAACGCATCATCTTGCTTTTAGGTGATTCAATCGCTTCCATCATCGCCTCGCGAGTAATCGTCACGTTCACAGTATCTGACAGAAAGTCCAATGATGATTGTATCTCATGGGTTTGTGATAACGCGATTTTAGCTTCTTCTGCACGCCTAACGACACCATGTCCTAAAATCGCATGATACAGTTGTAACAAACGGGCAAGCTTTTCTGGCTGTTTCGCTTGCTTTTTAAGCTCGGCAAGGCGTTTGAGATTCGCTTGTGAATAAAAGTCGGTTTGCGCCGGGACATCATTAATGGCTACTGGATTCCAAAATTGGGTTATTGGCATTTCTAAGCCAGAATTCATGAGTGAACCCAAGCCGAACTCTGTCATCATTTGACGAAATGCGAGGTGAATATCTAAATCGTTGCCGCCAACACGTTGACCGGTATGACCAAGTATCGAGCGAGAGCGATCGGTGTTATATCGATAACTGGGCCCCATTTTCAACATCGAGCAGTCTGTAGTACCACCACCAATATCGACAATCAACACCGTTTTATCTTCAGATAATGAGGCTTCAAACTCCAGGCCCGCAGCAACAGGTTCCAATTGAAACTCAACATTTTTAAAGCCGACTCGGTGCGCTGCACTTAACAAAATCGTTTGTGCTTGTTGATTCGCATCATCACTACCACTGCCTTGGAAGTGCACTGGACGACCTATCACCGCATCGGTGATTTGGGTGTGTAATTGCTGTTCGCTGCGCTGTTTAATATTCGCCATCATGGCACACACGAGGTCTTCAAAAAATTGTAGTTGAGCATCACGCAACCCTGAGCTTCCTAAAAAAGATTTAGGCGATTTCACATAGTAAGTAAACTCTGGATCGCTCAGATATTGGTTTAATGCTGCATTACCAAAGGTCATATCATCACGTGTTAACTCAATGCCTTCTTCTTGATTAAATGCAATAGCTCGTCTGAGTGACGCCTTACGTTCTGGCGTATCGGGTACAATATTATAGAAACGGAATAAACTTTCTGATACTGATTCTCTGCTCGGGGCTGCCAATGTCGAGGGGATATAAATGTCATCACCTTCAATCGGAATAGGCGTAGGCTGCCCATTATGTATCGAAGCAACCGAACAACTCGACGTCCCATAATCAAACCCAATAAACATAACATTCTCCCCTAGCTCAAAATAGCTCGCCACTTTACCTGTATTTTTCTCTAAACACCACTTTGTGACATCGTCACTTTTAAGCTGTAGTCGACTCATAGCGATACTGGACAAAATGGGTAGCGACCACCCCTTATCAATACGAATATTACATTTCTAAACACATAAAACTTGAACTCCGTAATACCTTTATAGACTAATAAGTATGACTACTCGATTATACGTATGGGAATAAACGATGGATAAACATACTCAAACCGTTATCGATAAGCTCTTTCAACGCCTCGGTCAAGTTGAAAAAGACAATGCTAATCGTGACCGCGACGCAGAGTCTCTTATTGAAAAGCATGTCGTACAACAACCTTCGGCCCCCTACTACATGGCGCAAACCATGATTATGCAAGAAGCCACAATTAAACAATTACAAGCTCAAATTGAAACACTTCAAGAGCAGCAAACAACAACGTCATCAGGCGGTTTTTTTTCTAACTTATTTGGTGGTAATAATCGTACCAAGCCTAATCCAAGAAGATCTCGTACTTCCTACGGTCGTGGTCCAGATTTCGGACCAGGGCAATATGGCACACAACCCGGAGGTTATTCACCAGGGTATGGCGGCTATCAAAGAAATAGCAGCTTTTTAGGTGGAGCACTGAAAACAGCGGCAGGAGTGGCTGGCGGCATGATGTTGGGTAACATGATGATGGATATGTTTTCCAGTCACCGACCGGAAGAAATCGTTGATATTATTAATGATGACCCAACTCAAAGTATGGGGTCAGCTAACGATATGATGAATAATTCCGATTTTATGGATAATGGCATGGGCAGTCCTGGGTTTGATAATACTGACCTCGGCGACCAAGGATTTGCGGATAACAGCATGGACGTCAATGACCCATTTTCAAATGGGTTCGATAATGGCGGGTTCGGTGATAATTTTGATAGTGGTTTCGATGGAGGCGGCTTTGGTGATTTTGACGATTTTAGTTAAATCTCCAATTCGACTTTACCGCCACGTTTAATCTCTCTGAACGCGATAGAAGGCTTGCTATTGTCTTTATTTAAGTAATAGCGAGCCTTCTATCGGTATAAACCGTGTCGCAGATTGAATGAGCGCATAAGCGGTTAATGGAGCGACGCCATAAACATCGGTCATACAACCATAATTTTTATAGAGACGATCTAATAGTAAACTGAAATCGCCATCTCCGGACAATAAGACAACGGTATCCGCTTGCTGCCCATATTCAACAGCATCAAGCGTAATTCCAACATCCCAATCCCCTTTCGCCGTACCGTCAGCACGTTGGATAAACGGTTTCGTTTTCACCTCAAAACCAATCGCTCGTAAGATATTTTGAAACTGACGTTGTTTTTCATCCCCACGATCAATGGCATAAGCAATCGCTTTAACAACTTCACGGTTTGCGGTCACTTGGCGCCAAAACGCGTTATAATCAAAGTTACATTGGTAGGCTTCGCGAGTGGTGTAATAAACATTTTGAACATCAACTAGGATGACAACCTTTTCCATGGAGAGAACCTTTCGACAAAAAGCTGACTATACCATATTCATGCCTTAACCAAGACAGTACGAGTGGTATGTTTGACACCGCGACCAAGCTGTATTGATAACGATGCTATGTCAGCGTATAAAAAAATTCCTCCTAACAAGTAGGAGGAAATAAACACAAAGGCAGTAATAAGAGTGTTGATGATAATCATTGATTAATCAAGGAGTCAGCGGTTTTACCAAGTCAATATGCATAAGAATGTTAACAACGTCCCAATCCAGCACCGAGAATTCCTATATTTCGACAGTTAATGTCTCAGTGGCATGCCATCTTCACCGTACAACATCTCACGATTTTGCTTAGCTGCCTGACTTTCCTTTTGATTAACTACTGCACGTTGCTGTTTACGCCGCAATTGGGCGCGTTCAGAGGCGCTCATTATCTTACTGCGTGAAGCGCTGGTCGATTTGGAGTCATTGCTTTTTTTATTCTCACTATCATGCCGTTGATATTGTGGATTTTTTGGATCCATCATTGCTCCCCCCATCATATTGTGAGCAGATGGATTCATATAAGCAAACACCTCTGGTGATAGCAAAGCGGCTGTCAAAAGCAAAGCTTTTATAGTCATCATTTTCATCGTGTTACTCCTATCATGCCGACTCTTTTATGCACGTGAATGATCTATCTCTAAAACGGAGGAAGAAGCACTAGCTTCACTCACATAACATTATGATATTCGGTAAGTACTGCAATATATGCTCAACTTAATACACGCAGGGCATGCTTAGCAAATTTTTTATACGCCCAGTTATATACTCGAGAGTCTCTTGATACCCTTCAATCTGGTCTTTTATTTTGTCTAGCATTGCTATGTGTATACGCCAATGGTCTAATAGCAGGGAACCATTGATAAAAACGGTAAATTAAGCATGCAACAGGATCACCAGCCAACTTTCTTTTTCTTTGACTATGAAACGTGGGGAACCAGTCCCGCTAAAGATCGGCCAAGCCAGTTCGCAGGGATTCGCACAGACAAAGATTTCAATATCATTGGCGAACCTGTCGTTCTGTATTGTCAATTGCCTGCAGATTATTTACCCAACCCTGAAGCGGCGTTAGTAACAGGCATTAAACCTCAGCTAGCAATGCAGAAAGGTGTTCCAGAGCCCGAGTTTATCCAAAAAATTTATCAAGAACTCGCCACACCAAACACCACGAGTGTTGGTTATAATAACATTCGTTTTGATGATGAAGTGACGCGTTATACCTCATACCGCAATTTTCTAGACCCTTATGAATGGGCGTACAAAAACGGCAATTCTCGTTGGGATCTGTTAGATGTAATGCGTGCTTGTCATGCATTGCGTCCTGAAGGCATCACATGGCCCCAAAATGAGGAAGGCTATCCTAGCTTTAAACTCGAACATTTATCGAAAGAAAATGGTATTGAGCACGAAAATGCCCATGATGCATTAGCCGATGTCATCGCCACAATTGAAATGGCCAAAAAGGTCAAACAAGCTCAACCAAAATTATTTGAGTATTTCTATAGCATGCGCAATAAGCGTCCATTGAACGATTTAATCGATATCGTTAATATGACGCCACTAATGCATGTATCGGGTATGCTGGGTCGTGACTGTCAATATACAAGTTGGATAGTCCCAATAGCTTGGCACCCTACCAATAAAAACGCGGTTATTGTGGTCGACTTAGCCAAAGATCCACAGGTTATCTTAGATCTCTCTGCCGAAGATTTACTAACGCGCCTTTACACTAAGAAAAATGACCTAGCGCTTGACGAATCGCCCGTTCCGGTAAAATTAGTGCATATCAACAAGTGTCCAATTTTAGCGCCAGCAAAAACCCTCACTGCCGATAACGCCGCGCATATTGGTATTGACCGTCAGCAGTGTTTAGCGAATCTAGCGCTATTACGTGACCACCCAGAAGTCCGAGAAAAGCTGGTGAATCTTTTTGCGCACGAACGTGAATTTCCAGCCAATGATGACGTTGATACGCAACTATATAATGGCTTTTTTTCGCCTGCGGATAAAGCGGCTATGGCCATCATCCGAGACAGTCATCCGGAAAATCTCGGCGCATTGGACATCCAGTTTAGCGATCCTCGTATTGAACCATTATTGTTCCGATACCGTGCTCGCAACTTTCCTTGGACATTAAGTGAAAGCGAGCAACATCGCTGGAAAAATCATTGTCGCGATTACTTCGAAAACAATATTGAATCTTATATGCTCAACTTAGAAAACCTAGTGCATGAGCACGAAAGCGACACCCATAAAATGGCACTGCTCAAAGCGGTGTATCAATACGTAGAACATATTGCTTCTTAACTTTACGATCTCCATATTATGCCTAAAACATTATTGCAATATTGCGTTTCTTTCGCCTTAATTTATCTGTGTCTTATCATTGGTAATTGGATTCAAAATGCGTTAGATATCGCTATTCCTGGTAGCATCTTTGGTATGTTGGTGTTATTCGCTCTGCTCGTCAGCGGCATAGCTCCAGTAAATTGGGTCAAACCGGGGTGTCACTTTTTTATTCGTTATATGATGCTGCTATTTGTGCCCATCAGTGTCGGACTCATGGATCACTTTGATCTCATGCTCAATAATGCATGGGCTATTTTAGCCAGTGCCATTGGTGGAACCCTCATTGTGCTACTGACATCGAGTGTGATACTCGATAAATATATAACGCAAAAAGAACAACAATCAATCCATAAGGAGCGCGACTAATGTGGATTATTGCGACGATTGTGGCGTACTTTTTGTGCCGCTGGCTAGGCGCAAAAATTTCATCACCACTGGCCAACCCATTATTGATGTGCATAGCATTACTAATAAGCTTATTAATGGTATTACACGTCCCTTTTCAAACATACTATGCCGATAATATCTATCTAAGCCAACTTTTAGGTCCAGCGGTGGTCGCCTTAGCTTTCCCTCTTTATGAACAGTTGCCGCAAATTCGTGCTAACTGGCGGATTATTTTGTTGGCGTGCACCTTGAGCAGCATTATGTCGATGCTTACGGCCAGTATCATTGCCGTGCTGTTACATACTGATGTACATCTCATCGCCTCTTTGATGGCAAAATCCGTAACGACTCCAATTGCAATGGAAGTCGCGAGAAACCTTGGTGGAGAACCGTCAATTGCAGCGATCGTCGTCATGCTCGTCGGACTATTTGGCGCGATTATGGGCTACCCTATTTTCCGGTTTTTTAACATTGAGCATTCACTGGCTAAGGGATTATCCATGGGGTCCGTCTCGCACGCACTCGGTACAGCCACCTGCGCTGAAACAAATGCTAGAGATGGCGCATTCAGTTCATTAGCTTTAGTACTATGTGGCGTTATCACATCGATTCTCGCCCCTTTCTTATTCACATTGGTCTTATGGCTTAACCAACTATTGAATTAAGCGACACCAAAAATGCGTTAACAACGTTGGCGTTTTAGATTTATTCGATGTGATTTAGAGCAACTAATGTAATTAACAACCCAGTTCTCATCAAAATTGTGACGTGAATCACTTCATTGATTGATACATCCCCTAAACTGATCATCCATAATCAATCTAGGATGCTCCAATGAAAGAGTTACTCGAGCAGGCACTAAGCCGTCTACCAGAGTCTATCGCCGACTCCCTAACTCCGATTGTTTTAGCCGACGATTTTGACGCGACAATCTCTAGTCTTCAATTTGATACACTTCTCCATCGCTCTGGCTTCACGGATGCGGATTTGCGCGTCGCGCTGCTGCCTTTAGCGGCATGCTACGCTCATGTACCTATCTCGCAGTTTTTTGTTGGTGCTATTGTACGTGGCTTAAGTGGCACTTTATATTTTGGCGCCAATATGGAGTTTTCTGGAGTGCAATTAGGCCAATCGATTCATGCTGAGCAAGCGGGAATTAGCCATGCATGGATGAAAGGTGAAACCGGGATCAAAGACGTGACGGTCAATCACACTCCGTGTGGTCATTGCCGACAGTTTATGAATGAATTAACCACAGCCCCGTCACTGAATATTCAGTTACCCCAGCGCGAAGAACTATCACTGCAACATTATTTACCCGAGTCATTTGGGCCTGACGATTTAGGCATAAAACAACGCCTTATGGATCCAGCCGATCGTCACTTTGACTATGCATTTGAAGAGCCACTGTTACAAGATGCTTTAGCTGCATTAAGCATAAGCCATGCTCCTTACACTAAAAACTTCAGTGGTATCGCCCTGAGCGCCGTTAATGGTGAGGTTTTCAAAGGCGCCTATGCAGAAAACGCGGCTTTTAATCCAAGTTTACCACCACTGCAAGTGGCGCTGGTACAAATGCGTATGGCAGGTCTTGAATTTTCACAGGTTACGCACGTAGCATTGGTCGAAATGGCCAATACGCCCATTAGCCACTTGGATACCACACAAGCTACGCTTGATGGATTAAATCCTGATATTGAATTTAGCTATGCCGAAGTGCCTAAAGAATAACCGCATTTAGACAGGCAATACCATAACAATAAAGCCCTTGCACGAGTATTCGTGCAAGGGCTTTCGTTATTACAGCGCAGTAATTCATTATTTTTTCGTTGAACACTGTCCATTGTCGCAGCGAGATGTACCGGTAAATAAAAACGAAATACGGTAACGATGGCGCGCGAAAAAGAAATAGCACCAATCAGCCACTGGACGAATCAATCGCCAACGTAAAGGCGCATATAGCCAGCCTCGACCAACCATTTGCCATGCTTTATGTACAGCATCCAGTCCTAATAACAAACGGCCTTGTTTATCTACCGCATGTAAGATTTCACTCGCACTCACCGGATCGATATCGGGAAACTGAGCAAACTCTTCACTGTGTAGATCGACTAAGTGCAGACGTTGCTGAGTATCGAGTTTACGTAGGTGGTTCATTTCTTTCGCACACAAAGGACAAGTTCCATCATAAAATACGATTAATGACGTCATCATTTCACCCCTAGTCGTGTGTTGAATTGATCTACACTGTAGCACACCTATCCCTGACTCACTATGGCTGCGCGGGCGAGAAACGATATTCACCTAAAATGGTTTTTTGCTGCCCCCATTTATCGGTCACCCCCACGCCGATTCCCACAATTTTACCATGAGCTTGAGGGGGTGTTTTTTCCATGGCTTGTGCAAATTTCGCTAATTTCGGGTTCTTCTCTGCCCCCACTAGCGTCAAGTGAGGCGCGAAATTTTGAAATACATTCGGACTTCCGTAACGTTCAAATGCAGATTGTTTATTTGGAAACGCCTTTACCCAATTCGGCATCTCAGGATTTGGCGAACGCAGCGGCTCCATCGCCAACGTTATTTCATCGGCTAACCGTTGTAGTGCTGCGTTTTGGTCGACATCGACAAATGCCCAGTGACCTTTAGTGACCGTCACACCATGTGCCGAGATGGGGAATGCTTGATGAGTCTGTGCAAATTGCTGCGCAATCTGCGTAATTCGCTCTTTTGCAGACACTGGGAAATCCGTGAGATACAAGGTAATGTGCACGGGTTTACCTTGACGGTAAAAGCTCTCTATACCATAAGAGTGCAACGTTTCACTGGTTTCTTTTACCACGTTGACAACATTATCTGAAGGTATCGCAAAGATATCAATACTCTCAGCCTGTACCATCGCGGGTAATACCGCCATCCCACTAACGAAACACGTAACCACTGTAGCTTTCATCCTTGACATAATTTCCTCATAGATATCAAATTTAATAATAGCGAGTTTAACCCAATCAATCTGTGATTGGATATCTGGATTTCTTCGTTAACCTACTGACGGTAAGATAGAATTCTCTGTACGTTTTGCATAAGCAAGAATATACGGTTTGCATATGACATTCTAGTGATGACGAAATTAACGATGCCCTTTAGGACGAGTATAGAGACACACGATAGAGCGCGGCGTTTCAATAGCATAGAACGCGATGAAACGTCATAAACAACGTCAGGATTCACTGATAAGGTTGCCTTGAATAGTATCTATACCCATTAAAAACTTGTTGCGCAAACGTTTGCTTTTTACATTAAAATCCGTATGATGTGCCGTGTTTATTACTTAGCATTACACATTGGGAAGGACTTTTATGTTGGGAACCGCCACGCGAACAAATGCTACTCGTGTCTTACTTCTTGGTTCTGGAGAGTTGGGTAAAGAAGTCGCGATTGAATGCCAGCGCCTTGGTTTAGAGGTTATCGCCTGCGATAGATATGATAACGCACCGGCTATGCAAATTGCTCATCGTCGTCATGTTTTTAATATGCTTGATGGCGATATGCTGCAAACCGTGATAGAGAAAGAGCAGCCGCACTATATCGTTCCTGAAGTCGAAGCGATTGCAACGACAAAACTGATCGAATTGGAACAGCGTGGTTTTAACGTCGTCCCTACTGCGAATGCAACACGTCTTACCATGGACCGTGAGGGTATTCGCCGTCTAGCTGCCGAAACGCTTTCTTTGCCAACCTCTCCTTTCCGATTTGCCGATACGTATGAAGAGTTTGCTGCTGGTGTCGAAGCCGTTGGTATTCCATGTGTGTGTAAGCCCGTCATGAGCTCCTCAGGTAAAGGCCAAAGTGTCATTAAAACCCCCGAAGATATACAAACCGCATGGGATTACGCGCAAGCAGGTGGTCGTAGCGGTGCCGGTCGCGTGATCGTTGAGGGATTCATCGACTTTGATTACGAAATCACCCTACTCACCGTCCGTGCCGTTGATGGTGTCCATTTCTGTGCTCCTGTCGGGCATCGTCAAGAAGACGGCGACTACCGTGAATCTTGGCAACCACAAGCCATGTCTGAAAATGCCCGTAAAGCCGCCGAATATGTCGCTGAAGAAATTGTGAATGCTTTAGGCGGCTACGGCCTGTTTGGGGTTGAGCTGTTTGTAAAAGGTAATACTGTTGTTTTCAACGAAGTATCACCACGTCCACATGATACTGGCTTGGTCACACTCGTTTCGCAAGATTTATCTGAGTTTGCACTCCATGTGCGAGCGTTCACTGGCTTACCTATTGGCGATATTACCCAATACGGTGCTAGCGCATCAGCGGCGATATTAGGCCAAGGGACGTCAAAAAACCTAAGCTATAGTGGCCTAGATCACGCATTGCTCGTGCCTAATTCACAAGTGAGACTATTTGCGAAACCAGAAATCGACGGTCGCCGCCGCCTTGGTGTCGCCCTTGCCCGTGGTAAGAGCTTAGAAAAAGCGATTGACCGTGCAACCGACTGTGCCAAAGCGGTTAACATTCATTACTGAGTAGCTGGCAACTAAGACACGGTGTCGAATAGCACACCGTGTTTATGGCCTGGGAGTATGGGATGGTTATTGCTTTTCAGCAGTAATCATCCAAACATGTTCCGCAAAACGAGACAAGCCTTGCTCGGCACGCTTAGCGTGCTGCTCATCAGCCTCATCACTATCGAGTAACGTCACTTCAAACCCCGCAAATAACTCACATAATTCTTGCTTAGTGACACTAAACGGAGGTCCAGCCATTTCTTCCTGTGGGTAATCTAACGTCACAATTAATAGTCGGCCTTGTGGGGAAAGCAAGCGTTTTATACGCTCAGCGTATTCGACACGCATGGCAGCAGGTAAAGCAATCAATGCGGCGCGATCATAAACTAAATCGGCCGATTCTAATGGGGCAACAAAGAAGTCTCCGGTATAAATCGATAACTCATCAAATTGATACAGTTCATGGGCGCTACTTAGTTGAGTCACTAACGGCGTGTATAAATGTTCTGCGAAGAAGGCACGAACTGCAATCGGGCTAAGCTCAACACCAACGACTTCATCATGACGCTCCGCGAGCCAGACTAAATCTTCACTTTTACCACAGAGTGGAACCAGCACACGCTCGCCTCTTTGTGGAGAAAGTGCTGACCAATATTTAGCAAGAAAAGGATGCACATCCCCCATATGAAAACCAATTTTGTTGTCCGCCCACTTTTGGTGCCAGAATTCAGGATCTTGCATGTTGTACTCTCTTCGATTTTACAGGTAGCTAAGCCTAACTTATCGCCCCAAAAAACGATAGCCTCTAACACAACCTCATCACATTTATAGCCTAAAATCTGCTCAAGCGTCCACGTAACTGGTCTCATCTATCGTCGTTGTGAAGTGATAACAAGGGTCAGTTCGTTAAATAACGTGCTCTCAATTGCAAACCATTGTCAGTTTCTGGTCATAGGTATTGTTTTTTTCATACCAGACCAGATATAAAGAGAGTAGCAAAGAGCTAGTAACTTTCGCGAGTGACAGTCATGAATCCTTTTCGTGCCCCTTCTGACTCAAACAGCGTTATAGCTTAAGGAGAGTATATGAACCTCTTATTGCGTACCACGGCACTCATGCTGTTAATTTTAAGCCGTGCCCCCGCATTCGCGGCCGCCATGCCCGTTGATACGAATGTCGAAGACAATCGCAGTACGGAATCTCAAAGTGAAATCAGCTCTGAAGTTTTTAAACACAGCTTAAGTGGGTTGTATGGCATTCAATCTATATCATCAACACCACTACAGCCTTATCGTGATTTTGATGTGTTGTACAGTAAATCTCATCAAGCGCAGCACGAGCTCACAAACTTATGCAAAAAAACCGCTATGCTCACAGGCACTACCCCATTCACTTGTGGCGTCAAATCTCGTGAAAGAGCACAACAAAAAATCGCCGCTGACTTTGCCGGTCAAAATGAGCGTATCACCGATTTAGCTCGTGCCACAATCGTGGCTAACGATGTACCGAGTTTGGTTCAAGCATATGAAATGTTACGTCGCTCAGCCACCATAGTGAAAGTAAAAAATCGCTTCAAAAATCCCACGCCATCAGGTTATCGAGACTTAAATATATTGGTTAGACTGCCTAAAACACAGTTAATCGCAGAAGTGCAGTTACATTTAAAAGGGATAGAGAAAGTGAAAAGCGGCGAAGAACATCGCATTTATGAAAATATTCAAACATTAGAACGTACTGCTGCGGCTCAGCAACGAGATCTCACAGAGTTAGAACGGGCAAAAATTGAACAGTTACGAGCCCAAGCAAAGAACTTATATCAAAACGCATGGCATCCATACATTACCACCCAGCTTCAAGCTGCGTAACACGCCCATACAATAATTCTTATGACTCAAACATAAAGACCACGCCTAAAAGCGTGGTCTTTCTTTGCTCGAAACTTAATTCGCGCTCTTAATGTTCTCGACTCGGGCTTTTAATTTCTGCCCAGGGCGGAACGTTACAACGCGGCGAGCTGAAATCGGAATATCTTCCCCTGTTTTAGGGTTACGACCAGGACGTTGATTTTTATCACGCAGGTCAAAGTTTCCAAATCCTGAGAGCTTTACCTGTTCTCCACTTTCTAGTGCTTTACGAACTTCTTCAAAAAACACTTCCACCGTTTCCTTGGCATCACGTTTGCTAAAACCCAATTCTTCAAAGAGGCTTTCTGCCAGATCGGCTTTTGTGAGCGCCATAAAACTTCCCTCAAAGCTTAGTTAATCTTGCTGTCCTATCGACAGCGCCTTGGCAATAATTGCCTTGCCGAATCAACAACCTATCGACAGCACCTGAAAAGTGTATGCCAAGCTTATGATTTTCGCCAACTTTTTTCACTCAAAAAAATTTGTTACTAACAAATTTGAGACGCATATAAATGTCAATATACCGATATTTGACGTCGAAATATGTCAATTCATAGGTATTTTACAGGTAATTTATCTTTTTTTATACCATACGCAGTATTAAAAACTGAATGTCATTTTTTAATAGAAAATTTTATTTTCAAAAAAAATTTTATTTTTCTGAAATATCATCACCTTACATGACAAAACCATGACATTTCAAGTCATGAATTTCCACTACTCACAAAAAAGCGGACCTCTTGACGAGGCCCGCTTTTTGTTTTTGCGGTGCAGCTAACAATTAGTCACGCAATGTTGCACCAAATTTCTCACCAATTTCGGTAACAATAGCGTCAACAGAAGCACTAATGTCAGCTTCTTCTAGTGTACGTTCCGTTGATTGGAGACTCAGCGCAATCGCCAGACTCTTCTTACCATCATCGATGCCTTTACCCACATAAACATCAAATAACTGTGCGTCTTTGAGCAATGTGCCACCTGCATTCTTACACGCTTGGACAATCACATCAGAAGCTGTATTTTCATCAACTACGACCGCAATATCACGACGGTTAGCCGGGAATTTTGACAAAGAAACCGCTTCAGGGATCACACGAGTTGCAATCGCATTCCACTCAATTTCAAAGACAACCGTACGACCATTCAAACCAAACTTACGCTCAAGTTCAGGATGAACTGTCCCAATCACACCGATCTTTTTACCATCCAGCATCACTGCTGCGCTTTGACCAGGATGTAAAGCGGGATGTTTTACCGCTTCAAAGTGATAGGCTTTTTCATTGGCTGTTAACTCAAGGATTGCTTCAACATCGCCTTTGAGGTCGAAGAAATCAACGGTTGCCGTCGCGATATCCCAGTGCTCTTCACTGCGGTTGCCTGCAAGTACACCTGCCAACATTGGCTCTTGGCGCATACCGTTTTCAGCAGTAGTATCTGGAGTAAAACGTAAACCATACTCAAACAGACGAACGCGAGGTTGTTGACGCTTTTGATTACGTACGACAGTGTTCAACAAGCCTTGCATTAATCCCAAACGCATAGCTGACATATCAGCAGAGATTGGGTTAGGCAGCACTAATGGCTCAACACCTGGCACCGTCAGTTTTTGCTGCTCTGGCTCAACGAAGCTATATGTGATCGCTTCATGGAAACCACGATCAACCAACAAGTCACGAACACGTTTCAACGGCATGTTGGCTTCTTTGTGCAGGTTCATGCTTAAAGCCGCAACCGGAGATTGATTTGGAATGTTGTCATAACCGTAGATACGACCCACTTCCTCAATCAAATCTTGCTCAATAGCAATATCGAAACGCCAGCTTGGTGCCGTTGCTTCCCAGCCCGAGTCCGTGCTTGTTACAGTCAGACCCAAACGTTGTAGAATTTCGACGACATCCGCATCGCTAATATGATGACCTAACAGATCATCTAGTTTGCTACGACGAAGCGCAACTTTGTTGGCTTGCGGTAGTTCAGCTTGCGCTTCTGCCGTGACAACAGGTGCCACGTTACCGCCACAGATCTCAACCAGTAGTTGAGTTGCTCGTTCCATCGCAACCGCTTGTAGCTCATAATCCACACCACGTTCAAAACGCAGCGAAGAGTCGGTATGCAGACCATATTCACGGGCACGTCCACGGATGGCCGCCGGAGTAAAGAAAGCACACTCCAACATAATATCTTGGGTTGCCGTACTAACGCCAGAGTCTTGACCACCAAAAATACCCGCTAAAGCCAGCGCTTTAGTGTGATCGGCAACCACGAGAGTCCCCTCTTGAAGTTCCGCTTCTGAACCATCAAGTAACGTCAGTTTTTCACCCGCCGTCGCCATGCGAACCACAACACCACCGTCAATCTTAGCCAGATCGAAAGCGTGCATTGGTTGGCCTTGTTCCAGCATTACGTAGTTAGTGACATCAACAATGGCATCAACACTACGGATACCACAACGGCGCAATTTTTCTTGCATCCATAATGGTGTTTGCGCACTCGCGTCGACATTTTTGATGACACGACTTAGATAGCGAGGACAGGCTGCAGGCGCTTGAACGTCGACCGCCACTGTGTCAGCTATCGTTTCTGCCACAGAGGCAAATTCGAGTTCGCTTACGTCTGTACGATTTAATACACCAACTTCACGCGCTAAACCACGAATGCTAAAACAATCCGCACGGTTAGCAGTCAAGTCAACATCAATCGTGACATCATCTAAACCAAGGAATTCACGGAAGTCCGTACCAAGAACCGCATCATCAGCTAATTCCATGATGCCGTCTGACTCAATGTCAATACCAAGCTCAGTAAATGAACACAGCATGCCATGAGAAGGCTGACCTCGTAGTTTCGCTTTTTTAATTTTGAAGTCACCAGGCAAGACGGCACCAACAGTTGCTACCGCAACTTTGATACCTTGGCGACAGTTAGACGCACCACACACGATATCAAGTAACTCGTCTGCACCAACGTCAATCTTGGTCACACGCAATTTATCTGCATCTGGGTGTTGAGCACACTCAACCACTTGACCGACTTTTACGCCGCTAAATTCGCCCGCAACAGGAAGCACATCATCCACTTCCAAACCGGCCATCGTTACTTGGTGTGTCAGTTCGTCAGTCGTGACCGCAGGGTTCACCCACTCACGAAGCCATGTTTCGCTGAATTTCATAGTGATTAAACCTCTGGATTACTTAAACTGTTTTAGGAAGCGAAGATCGTTTTCGAAGAACGCACGTAGATCATTCACGCCGTAACGTAGCATTGCTAAACGCTCGATACCGATACCAAACGCAAAACCAGAGTATTTCTCAGGGTCAATTCCCACACTACGCAATACGTTAGGATGCACCATGCCACAGCCCAAAATTTCGAGCCATTTGCCATCTTTACGTTTCACATCCACTTCTGCTGAAGGCTCGGTAAACGGGAAGTAAGAAGGACGGAAACGCACTTCTAATTCTTCCTCAAAGAAGTTGGTTAAAAAGTCGTAAAGCACGCCTTTCAGCTGAGCAAAGTTAACTTTTTCATCAACCAGCATACCTTCCACTTGATGGAACATCGGTGTATGAGTTTGATCGTAATCATTACGGTATACACGGCCTGGAGCAATGAAACGGAACGGAGGCTTACCATTTTCCATGGTACGAATTTGCACACCAGAAGTATGAGTACGTAACATCAGATCAGGATTAAAGAAGAACGTATCGTGATCAGTACGCGCTGGGTGATCTTCAGCAATGTTTAACGCATCAAAGTTGTGGAATGCATCTTCAATTTCCGGGCCTGCGTGTGTGGTAAAACCTAGCTCTCCGAAGAAACTTTCAATGCGCTCGATAGTCCGTGTCACAGGGTGTAAACCACCATTTTCGATGCGGCGTCCCGGCAGGGTCACATCGATAGTTTCTGCCGCCAATTTCGCTTCCAGTTCTGCTCGTTGTAGTGCATCTTTACGCGCCACAATTGCTTGCTGAACTTGACCTTTGGCCGCATTGATCTCTTGACCCGCGGTACGGCGTTCTTCTGGGGGTAATTTACCTAGGCTTTGTAGCTGAGCGGTAAGCTCACCTTTTTTACCTAGATATTGAACTCGCACTTCATCCAGTGCGACTAACGATTCAGCCGAATCAATCGCGGCTGTCGCGTTAGCAATAATCTCTTGTAGATGTTGCATTATGTCCTCGCCTGCCACTAAGCAGTTTCCTCTGGGAATAGTATCCATTCCAGGGTCCCGGTCGAGAGTCCAAACAGGTACCCATTAGGTTGACCGTAAGGGATTCTAGGGGTGTTTTTAGATAGTTTTATATAGTACCGAATGCTGCTCTCATTGCCAAATGAAATGCGTGATTAACCAATAAATCGCCTATTTATCAGTCAGCCTTAGTGGCATTAGCCACATTCTTGTTCTAAATAGAGAAATTCGGTAACCTGCAACCTTATTAGGCCACCATAATAAGGATATTACATGCATATCAAACCTATTACTGCTCAATATGACGCACACATACGTACCATTATTGAGGCGGTAGGAGCAGAATTTGGTGCCGTGGGCGATGGGTTTGGTCCATCCGATCGTGAAGTACAAGCCATGAGTCAACATTACTGTATTGAGCAAGGCTCGCAATACTTTATCGCCGTGGAACATGGACAAATCATGGGCGGCGGAGGGATCAAACCTTTTTTAAACTCAGCAAAAACGTGTGAACTATGTAAAGTCTTTTTATTACCCGCAGCGCGTGGTAAAGGAGCAGGGAAAAAATTAACTCAAACATGCTTAGATTTTGCACGTCAGGCTGGTTACACCCAATGCTACCTAGACACACTAAGTGAAATGACCAGTGCTATCCGCCTTTATGAACATCTCGGTTTTAAGCACCGTGATACCCCAATGCCTGGAGTGATTCATACTGGGTGTGATGTGTGGATGGAGTTGACGCTATAAACCGTTATCTATCGTTATCTATCGTTATCTATCGTTATCTATCGTTATCTATCGTTATTGCAGTAGCATAAGTGCTAACGCTCAACTTACAATACCAACCAATCCACATTTAGGTAAACAAAAACAAAAAAGCCCGAACTTAGGTTCGGGCTTTTTTATTTGGAGCGACACACGAGGTTCGAACTCGTGACCTCGACCTTGGCAAGGTCGCGCTCTACCAACTGAGCTAGTGTCGCATGCTACATATAGTCAATGTAGACTTTATAGATGGTGCCCCGGGCCGGACTTGAACCGGCACAGCGCGAACGCCGAGGGATTTTAAATCCCTTGTGTCTACCAATTCCACCACCAGGGCACGCAATTCTTTGCGATGATAGGCACACCATCTAGAATACCGAGTAAACTCCATATCCTTTAATTTGGAGCGACACACGAGGTTCGAACTCGTGACCTCGACCTTGGCAAGGTCGCGCTCTACCAACTGAGCTAGTGTCGCAATGGAGGCGCGTCCCGGAGTTGAACCGAGGTCCACGGATTTGCAATCCGCTGCATAGCCACTCTGCCAACACGCCTTCAATACTGAATCGGCAACCGCTTTGTGCGCTTCCTCTTGAGTACGGGAATGCATTCTACGGATTCACGAAGATGAGTCAACAGAATTTTTTATGATTTTGCATCGTTTGACTATTTTACACTCAAAACCAGCTATTTTGATTAAAAACACACCTAAACTAGTGGATTTTCCGAGAGATAAGTCACGAAACTTAGGATGAAATTATCGCAAGTTTACCGCTAACCGCCCCACTCAAGGGAAAATTGCAGAACGCTATAAGTCAGATTTTACTGCTAGACGTGACTAAGCACACGAAAACACACTCATTGCTCTGTCATTGCCGTCACTAGCTCGACGATGAGACCCGCGATAAACACAAAAAAGCGAAGTCCCTATAGAAAGACTTCGCTTTTCAATCAGTGTCGACAGAGTCACAGCCGAAAGTCACATATTATCTTCGCTGAGTAAATCATCTTTTGCTGCTGCTAGATATTGCGCCATTGACCAATAAGTTAATACTGTCGCAATGTAAATAGACGCGTAACCCAGCCATACCATCCAGTCATCATAGTGCCAAATGAGTACCCATAACGCGAACATTTGTGACAACGTTTTTACTTTACCGATCCAAGAAACCTTAACGCTGGCACGTTTGCCAATCTCCGCCATCCATTCACGCAATGCCGAGATAATGATTTCACGAGCAATCATAGTCACCGCGGGAATAGTAATCCAAATAGTGTGGTAATGCTCAGTGATTACAATTAAGGCCGAAGCCACTAAAACTTTATCTGCCACCGGGTCGATAAAAGCCCCAAAGCGCGATGTCTGGCCGAGCTTTCTTGCCAGCATACCATCGAGCCAATCAGTAAACCCTGCAACCCAAAAAATCATAGCGGCAGCAAACGGCGCCCAAGTAAATGGGAGATAAAATGTCACGACAAAAACTGGGATCAGAAAAAGTCGTATTAAAGAAAGAATATTTGGGATGTTAAAACGCATAATTATAAGCTCTTATCGACAGCGCGTTTATGGTGCGGCATTTTCACTATTGTTTCAATGCCTGATAAATGTTTTCTGCCAGAGAATGACTGATCCCCGGGACTTTGGCGATTTCTTCTACAGTTGCACGTTTCAGTTCTTGTAGCCCTCCCATATGCGTTAACAGTGCTTGCCGACGTTTCGGCCCTACACCTTCGATTCCTTCCAAACTACTAGTACGCCGAGTTTTACCTCGCTTAGCTCTGTGCCCACTGATGGCGTGGTTATGACTTTCATCACGAATGTGTTGGATTAGATGTAACGCTGGCGCATCACTAGGTAAATTTGATTCGCGTCCATCAACGGTGATCAAGGTTTCTAAACCAGGTTTTCGTGTCACCCCTTTCGCTATCCCCATCAATAATGGTCTTTTGGGCCAATCTCCCCAACATTGCTGTACTATTTCATAAGCACGATTGAGTTGCCCTTTACCACCGTCGATAAAAATAATATCGGGAATTTTATCCACATCCAGTTGTTTTGAATAACGACGCTCTAACACTTGCGCCATCGCTGCATAATCATCACCACCAGTGATGCCTGTTATATTATAGCGACGATATTCAGATTTGAGCGGTCCTTCTTGATTAAATACCACACAAGATGCAATGGTACTCTCGCCCATTGTATGGGAAATATCAAAACATTCCATGCGCTGAATCGATTCTAGACCTAATTCTTCCTGTAACGCTTTAAAACGCTGATTAATGGTCATCTTATGATTGATTTTCGTCGTAATCGCCGTTCGTGCATTGGTGTTGGACAAATTAAGGTATCGGCCACGATAACCATTGGGATCAAGGTGGAAATGGACTTTTCTTCCTGCAATCTCACTTAATGCCGTTTGTAACAGCGTTGAGTCTTGACATAACTCTCGGTTAACCACAATACGATTGGGCATTGAGCGCGCTTCGTTGTGGTTCAAATAATACTGCGTTAAAAAGCTCTCAAAGACTTCTTCGCGCGTCGTATTATTAGGAATTTTGGGGAAATGACTGCGACTACCTAAAATTTTTCCTTGCCGTATCATGAGAATATACACACAAGCTATACCATTTTCCTGAGCAAAACCCAGTACATCCATATCATCCATGGAATCATCAGACACGTACTGCTGTTCTTGCACACGACGAATAGCTTGAATTTGATCGCGAAACTTGGCGGCATCTTCAAAACGTAATTGCCCACTCGCCTGTTCCATTTTATCAATTAACTGCTGCAACACTTGTTGATCTTTACCGCGTAGAAATAACCGAACCAGATCCACCAGCTCAGCATAATCATCATCGGAGATTAATTCACTGACGCACGGCCCAGCGCAGCGACCAATCTGATACATCAAGCATGGTCGAGTACGATTACTGTAGACAGAATCTTCACATTGACGCACAGGAATGATTTTTTGCAGGAGATGGAGCGTTTCTCTCACGGCGCGAGAATCAGGATAAGGGCCGAAATATTCGCCTTTACGCTTCTTGGAACCACGATGACTGGATAAACGCGGATGTTTATGATTACTAATAAAAATATAAGGATAAGATTTATCGTCTCGCAGCAGCACGTTATATTTTGGCAAATATTGCTTAATATAATTATGCTCTAGGATCAAAGCTTCTGTCTCCGTGTGTGTCACGGTGACATCAATTTTCGCGATATTACTGACTAACGCTCTCGTTTTTTCACTATCCACGTTTTTACGAAAATAGCTAGTTAAACGCTTTTTCAGGTCTTTAGCTTTTCCAACATAAATAACCTCAGCGTCAGTGTTATACATCCGATATACACCGGGCTGATCGGTCACTGTTTGTAAAAAAGCAACAGAATCAAATTCAGGCACTACAACTTCTCTGTGTCTAGCATTCCATGTCGAATCGCCAAATGCGTCAGCTCTACATCCCCACCAATATTTAGTTTGGCAAATAAACGATAGCGATAACTATTAACGGTCTTTGGGCTTAAATTCAGCTGTTCGGAAATATCCGTTACTTTTTGTCCTTGAGTAATCATCATCATGATTTGCAATTCACGCTCAGACAAATCCGCAAATGGATTTTCAGATGCAGGTGAAAATTGGCTTAACGCCATTTGTTGGGCTATCTCTGGAGAAATATAACGCTGCCCACTATTCACCACGCGAATCGCATTGACCATTTCATCCGGCGCTGCACCTTTGGTCAAATACCCTGCAGCACCCGCTTGCATAACTCGCGTTGGAAACGGATTTTCGGTATGTATCGTTAATACAATAATTTTGACATCGGGATTAAAACGTAAAATCTTTTTCGTCGCTTCTAACCCACCAATGCCTGGCATGTTCATATCCATTAATATGACATCGGCATGATTGCTGCGGCACCATTTTACCGCATCTTCACCACTGACAGCTTCCCCTGCTATACTCATTCCACGGACGTCTTCAATAATACGTCTTATCCCTGTGCGAACCAGTTCGTGATCATCTACAAGGAAAACATTTATCAAACTTGTATCTCCACGCTTATTATCGGTTGGCTAGCGTACACAATTTAGCCGTGTGTATTACTCGCCTAGTTAAACTTTAATGCAAAAATATATTACCCGACTATGTGCTGAAACATAACGTTTAGCAAGCACTTATTACCTCGCTTTCTTACCAGATAGTAAAAAAACCCAAAATCAATGCATTGCAACTAAATGCACTAAGAGGCACGGGTTATTTTTTGACTATTATTTATCTCTCGATCCATGATGAGTGCACCCACTCATCGTGGCTTATCGAAGATAATATCAAACTCTCCTAATGAACCAAGGTTACGGTGCACATTTTGAGAAAAAATAAGGCAATGGTTACCGTGCATGGTGAAACGCACTCTCCATATTGCGAGCCTTTTCTATGCTAACATGGCACGCTAAACTTGCAGTTTGCTTAACCATTTAACGGATACTATGACTCACCACACTGGCTTCTTACTGACTCGGCATGCGCGTGACCTTGGTTCTCACACTCACATCGAACTGTGGCTAGCAACACCACACGGACCAACACAGCTATTAATCCCCAATGAGAGGCCCGTATTTTTTATTGAGCAAACCGCACAAAATGCAGCGTTACAGGCGTTAGATTCTCTCGCAAATATTGAAGTACGTCCATTAGAGATGATGCACTTCTCAGGAGCTGCTGTGAGTGCCGTGTACACATCTACGATTGCGCAATCACAATTATGCCAACAACGATTACGCCAGTCAGATATTGCAGTATACGAAACAGATATCCGGTTAGCCGATCGTTACTTAATGGAACGCTTTATTCGAGGCAGCCTCGACTATACTGGTACGGTCTATAATCAATCAGGCTATAGCCAAATTCGTAATGCCAAGTGTCGCCCAACCGATTATACGCCGCAACTTTCTGTCGTTTCACTCGATTTTGAATGCTCAGAAAAAGGCATATTATATTCCGTCGGCTTAGCGAGCCCTATGGATAGTCGCGTCATCATGATAGGCGACGCTGAACCGAGTGATACCAACATCGAGTGGGTTAATGATGAACAAGCGTTAATTCATGCGTTAATTGCTTGGTTCAAGCACCATGATCCCGATGTCATTATTGGGTGGAACGTAATTGATTTTGACTTTCGACTATTACACCGTCGCGCCCAGAGGCATGGCATTGCATTACAAATTGGTCGCGGACAACAAACCAGTTATTTTCGAAGTGCATCCAAAACCGGCCAAGGTTTTATTACCATTCCGGGGCGAGTGGTATTAGATGGCATCGATACATTGAAAACCGCGGCTTATCATTTTCGCTCATGGTCATTAGAAGCCGTATCTCAAGAACTTTTAGGTGAAGGCAAAGCCATTCACAATGTTCATGACCGTATGGCTGAAATCAACCATATGTTTGCCCACGACAAATCGTCATTGGCCAAATATAACCTACAAGATTGCACCTTAGTAAACCGTATATTCCAGCACACTCATTTATTAGAGTTTGCGATTCAACGCTCGCGCTTAACGGGTTTGGAACTCGACCGTATCGGGGGATCAGTCGCCGCATTTACCAATTTATATCTACCACAATTACACCGGGCGGGGTACATCGCTCCCAATTTAGAATCTGAACATTGGCAAGCGAGTCCCGGGGGCTATGTTATGGATTCTTTACCCGGCTTATACGATTCAGTATTAGTGCTCGATTTTAAGAGCCTATACCCATCAATTATTCGTTCGTTTCTTATCGACCCGATGGGACTCATTGAAGGGCTACAGCTTGAAATAGGAAAACACGCGAATCAAGCCGTACCTGGATTTCGTGGTGGTCAGTTTCACCGTACCCGCCATTTCCTACCCGAAATGATCGAACAACTGTGGATCGCCCGCGATCACGCCAAGAAAGCCAATGAATACGCGTTCTCACAAGCGATTAAAATCATCATGAATTCCTTCTACGGCGTATTGGGCTCTTCTGGTTGTCGATTTTTTGATACCCGCTTAGCGTCCAGTATTACGATGCGGGGTCATGAGATCATGAAACAGACCCGCGAACTTATCGAAAGCTATGGCTATCAAGTTATCTATGGAGATACAGATTCAACGTTTGTGGCACTTGGTTATGAATGCACGGAAGCTGATGCCAAGCGTATCGGCACAGAATTGGTCGACACCATCAACCAATGGTGGACTGATCATTTACGCGCTAACTACCAATTAACGTCAATTTTAGAAATTGAGTATGAAAATCATTACCGTAAATTTTTAATGCCAACAATACGAGGTTCAGAAACAGGATCGAAGAAACGTTATGCGGGTTTATTAGGTCAAGGTGACCATGAACGTATGGTTTTTAAAGGCTTAGAAAGTGTGCGTACCGATTGGACCGCGCTTGCTCAGCGGTTTCAAAAGGAACTGTATCGCATGATATTCCATGGTGAATCCCCTGATGACTATATCCGTGATATGACCGAGCGCACGCGCGCTGGGGAGTTTGATGAAGAATTAGTCTATCGCAAACGCTTACGCCAAAAGCTCAGTGAATATCAACGCAACGTACCACCACAAGTGCGTGCAGCGCGCTTAGCCGACGACATCAATGCCAAACTGGGCCGCGCACCACAATATCAAAATAAAGGCATTATCGATTATGTGATCACAGTTAATGGGCCAGAGCCGAAAGAGTATTGCCGCAGTCCACTTGACTATGATCACTACATCGACAAACAGCTCAAGCCCGTCGCCGACGCGATATTACCTTTCATTGAGCGCCAATTTGATGCACTCAATGCCCCGCAGTTGGGATTATTTTAAAATTCAGACACACATTTAGCCAATTTTGAATTCGGTTTTCTCATATTGTTTAGCCAACCAAGGGCCAAAGTCATCGAGTAAACCGACGACCGAACGTTTAGCAATGATTTTACCGCGCAGTAGCAATGCTAGGCGATCAACCTCGCGCTGTTTCTCTGGATGATATAACAAAAATTGTTTGCCACATTCTACTGGATCATCAAACCATTGCTTATCTCGGTGCATGATCAGTGAGTAGCTGGCACGTAATAACTTTTTAGCGACTTCAGTCTGCGCATGAATTTGCTCGTCGCCCCGCGTCGCTTTGGCGATTTTTGCTCGGTAATAGGCCACTTTATAACCGACATCCATATTCCAATACTTGGCAATTTCCCAACTAGGCTCATAGTCGCCAAAACACTCTCCCAAGTCACTACCATGAATACATCGGGCACAATGTCGTAACAAAAAGCCCCATGAAAACAAACTGTCGAGAGAAGCGACGTCACTGGCTAATGCGGTTTTCACATTCAAATCCGTAATAAACGGATAATGCCGTTGGAAACGATAACGAATCGTATTGACTAGCGTCATTCGATTGCTTTCAAAGGTGTCATGAGTGACCACAATAATATCAATGTTCGAGCGCCCCGGTTTCGCCGTACCGCGCGCCACACTGCCATACACATAGAGACTGTGTAAGTTATTTCCTAAACCAGCACGAAAAAATTTCACTAACTCTGCTACAGCAGGCACATAATCAGACTGTAACGGCGATTGTGCCGTTAACACATTCAGTGGCATTACTTGCGCTCGCTCTTATGATAATGATGAATACTATGTTCCCCTATCCCCCATGCTTAATCAACAAATTGTCATCTGCATGAGGCCTCATTGCATGAATTCTCACCATATTATAACCAGATAACACCGTAATCAGAGATGTTTTTCAGTCACGACCTTCGCTATAATAGCGATACTCATACAATGAAGGACACAGTTCATGCCAAAGGCAAGTGAATTAAAAAAAGGGCTCGCAATTGTTGCGAACAAGAAAACCCTATTGATTAAAGATATCGAAGTGACGACGCCTGGCGGTCGTGGCGGTTCAAAAATTTATAAACTCCGTTGTACTGACTTAGAAACAGGCGCTCGCGTCGATGAACGTTATAAATCTGACGATTTCCTCGATACCGTTGATATGAATAAACGCGCCGTTTCATTCTCTTACATTGACGGTGACGAGCATATTTTCATGGATAATGAAGATTTCGCTCAATTTAACTTTAAGTCAACCGACATTGCAGACGAACTGCTATTTATGACGGAAGAAATTCAAGGTTTACACGTGGTACTTGTTGACGGTAAGCCAGTGGCCTTAGAAATGCCTGCTTCGGTGGAACTTGTCATTGACGAAACCGATCCTTCTATCAAAGGCGCATCTGCGTCTGCACGTACTAAACCTGCATATTTTGCAACTGGCCTTGTGGTACAAGTACCTGAGTACATTGCCAGCGGCGAACGCGTTGTGATCAACATTGCAGAACGTAAATTCATGAGCCGAGCATAAAGAGGCACTATGACAGACTTAATTTCTTACGACGATACTATCGACACTGCTTATGACATCTTTTTGGAAATGGCAGAAGATAACTTAGAACCAGCAGATGTCATTTTATTCACTGCTCAGTTCGATGAACGCGGCGCTGCCGAAGTGGTCGAAACAGGTAATGACTGGGTTGAACATGTTGGCTTCGATGTTGATAAAGAACGCTATGCCGAAGTACGTATTGGACTCGTGAATGAAGAAGACGACGTGCTCGACGACGTCTTTGCACGTATGCTAGTTAGCCGCGATCCAGAACATAAGTTTTGTCATATGTTATGGAAACGTGACTAATTTAAAGCAAAAGCCAGCTCATTCGAGTTGGCTTTTTATTATCCCTGCCGCCTCTTGGCGAACCATACTAAATAACGTCAGTCATCAGTGAAAACTTCAGCATGTATAACTGTTCAATGCCGGGATATATCTCTTGGATCACCTGTTTTAGTTGAGCTAACGTCATATTTTCTTGCTCAGCATGCAGCGCAGTCAACGCATCAAAGCGTACTTGCGTGACACCATCGATACGTACATGGCAAAATCGGCGTCCGTGCTCTAATGTCGACACGGCAACCACGTCACCAACTTCATAGTCTTTTTCACTCTCATCTCGCAGCGTGATCACTTTTTTACCGGATAAAATATCAGCTTCAAACCGTTCAAAAAACGTTATATGTTTCATCTGGGGCATACCTTAATATTGCGCTGTCGTGCTTCTCTATAAAGGGCATACATTAAACACGCAATCACCAAGTTTGCCAAACCAATGACCATGATTATGGTAATAACGACGCCTTTTGTGGACTTTATTCATACTAAATACCCAGTATTTGTTGAATTATTTGCATTTTCAACAAATAACACAAAAAGATAAAATAATTTAAAAACAATAACTTAATGTGAAATTATAATAGTAAAAAACAGAAAATATATTTTTTTTCGACTGAAGAGACCAATTTAAGGCAATTGTCCGTTATAATGCCGCACGGTTTTGGTCACGTAGCGTATATTATGTTTTTAAATCCCTATTTTTCATCTCAAGAATCAAAGTTTCGATTCACACGCCGCCAAGCAAGTCATTTTGCTAAAAAAGTAGCGGGTGATTACAACCCTATTCACGACGAAGACAACAAACGTTTTTGCGTCCCTGGGGATTTGCTGTTTGCCGTATTGTTAAAACAAGAAGGCATTAGCCAAAAAATGCGCTTCGATTTCTCTGGAATGGTCAGCGATGACGTATTACTGCATATTGAAAAACGCAGTGAAGAAGAAAGTGCGGTCGTGAATGATGCCGGTAAAGAGTTTTTGCATTTAAACCGTTCAGGCGAAACAACGCATAATGCCGAATTTATCGAGCATATGGTGACCAAGTATGTGCAGTTTTCTGGAAAAAACTTCCCGCACATACTCGTGCCTTTAATGAAAGAGAAGCAGATGATGATTAATTGTCAGCGCCCTCTTGTCATCTACGAAAGCATGGAAGTTGAGTTCGAACGGCTTGATTTAATTCATCCAGAAATCGAATACACAGGCGCTACTTTCGATGTGGAAGGTAAACGTGGCCTTGTTACGTTGAACTTTACCTTCAAAGAAGAGGGTATTGTGATTGGTAGAGGGGTCAAACGCATGGTAGCAAGCGGCCTAAAACCTTATAATCAAGATGACATTGATAACTTAGTGACGCGCTTTAATACCCTTAAAGAAGCATTTATTTCCGAGTATTGCTCAGCATAAATAACTCACCTCTTTTAATAAAAAACGAGCCTATTTGGCTCGTTTTTTATTATCTACTCTAAGTGCAATAACAGGCCGTACTGACAAAGTACGGCCTGTTACTCATTCATCACGATAACCCAATACCCGCATTAAGCACTTGGAGCAGCGCCTGCAACGGATGCTTGGGTTGATAATGTTCAAAGCGTTTCACCTGACTGCGACAGCTATACCCCGTCATTAAGCAACGCTCTTGTGGTAATAATGCTAAATTAGGCTTCCAGCTTAAACTGTAAATATCTGTCGACATCTGCACTTTATCCGCCTCATGGCCAAATGTGCCCGCCATACCACAACAGCCTACTGGAATGGTCTCTAATTGCGCACCAAAGTGAGTAAAAATTGCTTGCCACTGTTTTTCCGTATTCGGCAGTTTGGTTTTTTCTGTACAGTGCCCTAATAAATACCAAGGCCTGTTTGTCTCTGCCATCGTTAACGGGTCAAGCGCTGATAGCTGCGGTAACAACCATTCATGTACTAATAACACATCAAATTGTCCACGCTGCTCGCCAAGCATCTCTACGTATTCATCGCGATAACACAGCACCATTGCTGGGTCGACTCCCACCAACGGAATATCAAGCTCCGCGACTTGAGTCAAAAACTCCGCCGTGTTGGTTGCGGTCGACTGAAACTTCTGCAAGAAACCTTTAACATGCTGCGCTTTACCATTGGGTTTAAAAGGGAGTAATACAGGTTTTTTACCGAGTTTTACTGCCAGTGCAATCATATCTTCGACTACATCTGCATCGTAGTATGAAGTAAATGGATCTTGAACAATAATGACGTAATGCTGCTTTTCTTCAGGTGACAGTCCCGCCAAACGCTGCATATCAAACGCCTCGAGTGGGTGGCGGCGAATCCGTTTTGCTAATATTGGTACCGATAATAACGGAGTGTCGACATACCCTATTGTTTTCTTAGTCAGCGTTTTCACCCAGCCCTGAGACAACATATTATTGACCACATTTGGCATACGAGCCATCGTCGGTAATAACTGTTCAATGTTAGCCACTAAGTAGTCCTTCGCTGGACGCTGGTAACGTGAGTGGTAGAGATTTAAAAACCGCGAGCGAAAGCTCGGTACGTCGACTTTGATCGGACATTGGCTGGCACACGCTTTACACGCTAAACACCCGTTCATCGCATCAAATACTTCATGAGAAAAGTCTTCTTCATGACGCTTATTGAGGCGGTGGCGTATTCGGTTAATCAATGCTTTTACGGTTGGTGTACGCTCATAGGTGTCGTGCTCTAGGCTTAATATGTCGATACCTTCGTCACTGAGCTGACGTAGCCATTCTCGTACTAACCCTGCACGCCCTTTCGGAGAGTGACGACGATCCGCTGATACCTTCATTGAGGGGCACATCGGGGAACTGGTGTCATAGTTAAAACACAAGCCATTGCCATTACATAACATCGCCTGTTTAAAACTATCACGCACTTGAACATCAATTTGGCGATCATAATAGCCACGTGTGACACTCGCCACTTTGACTAATTCTGCATCGGATTCAAGAGGGGTACAAATTTTACCTGGGTTCATTTTATTGAGTGGGTCAAACGCGCCTTTGACGCGGCGTAATTCGTGATAAAGTTCCGCCCCAAAAAAAGCTGGGCTATATTCAGAACGATAGCCTTTACCGTGCTCGCCCCACATCAAACCACCATATTTCGCGACTAACTTCACCACTTCATCCGAGATATGTAACATGGTTTTTTCTTGCTCAGGATCGCACATATCTAAGGCTGGCCGAACATGTAAAACCCCGGCATCGACATGGCCAAACATACCATAAGCCAATTCATTACGATCTAATAACGCCCGAAACTCACTGATATAATCAGCTAAATTCTCTGGTGGGACACAAGTATCTTCCGTAAATGGCACTGGCTTTGCTCGTCCTTTGGCTGCGCCTAATAAACCGACCGCTTTTTTCCGCATGCCATAAATACGTTGAATACTGGCCAAATCGGTACATACTTGATAACCAATGATTCCTGCTTCACCCTTTTGCATCGTGACATCAATGCGCGCCACTAACTCAGTGACTAAATGATCGACGGTATCTTGAGTTTGATCGGCAAATTCAACAATATTGATGCCTTGCATCTCAATGCCTGGCACATCGGTGATTAACTCTCGAACGTCATGCCATACAATATCTTGCTTAGCCAAATTCAACACTTTAGAGTCAACCGTTTCCACAGATAACGCTTGCGCTTCTACCATGAGAGGTGCATTACGTAACGCAGAATCAAAGCTGTCATATTTAATCGTCACCAAGGTACGCGCTTTGGGAATCGGCGTTAGGTTCAATTTAGCTTCGGTAATGAACGCAAGCGAGCCCTCGGCTCCACATAACACACGGGTAATATCAAAACTATTATCCGCTTCATTAATCGCATTTTTTAAATCATATCCCGTCAAAAAACGATTCAAAGGCGGAAACTTCGCAAGAATCGCCTCGCGCTGAGTGCGGCACACCTGCTCAGTCACCGTTAATGCTTGGGCAGCCAAAGAAGATTCCGCAGGGACAGTCCCACTACCATCCGTTTCTAAAATAGAGCCATCCGCAAAAATGGCCTGCAATGACAGCACATGATCGGATGTTTTGCCATATTTTAACGACCCCTGCCCCGAGGCATCGGTATTAATCATGCCGCCAAGCGTGGCACGATTACTGGTCGAAAGATCCGGGGAGAAAAAATAACCATAAGGGCGTATTGCATCATTAAGTTGGTCTTTAATGACGCCTGCCTGTACTCTAACCCAACCTTCTTTTTCATTAATTTCAAGAATTTGGTTCATATGACGTGATAGATCAACGACCACACCTTGAGTTAAAGATTGTCCGTTTGTCCCTGTTCCACCACCGCGCGGTGAAAAAGTGATATTTGCAAATTCAGGTTTTGAGCTAACCTTTCCTATGAGCGCGACATCATCAGGCGTGCGTGGATGAACCACTGCCTGAGGCAATTGTTGGTATACACTGTTATCAGTGGCAACAGAAAATCGGCTGGAGTATTGAGTCTCAATATCTCCTTGAAAGCCCGCAGCGTCCAATTCATTCAGGTAATGAAGTACGCTCGGGTCTATATCTGAGTGGTGGTGAAGTCTTGGTAACATGTGCTTCCTGCCCCTACGTCTACTGACTCATTCAGTGGTAGGACTGAGTTAATTTTAAAATTAATCTTTGAGTTAAGTCACTTTACAACATTTAAAAAGGTGTTCAAAACAGAATCTGAGTGACAGAATGCATAGTAGCAAAAAATACTATGAAACAAGATGTTGTCTACTTTCAATTTTCATCATAAATCGGATTACGGGTTACCATAATGAGAAAAAACAAAACCATTACCACGGAAGATATTTTATTGAAGCTTTGCCAATCGGTTTCTACGGTTCTTAGCTCTGCGACGAATGAAACCGTCAACTATTCGGCAATGGTACAAAAAATCACAAAAACGTCGTTAAAACCTGACTTTGGCTGTTTTGTTCTGTTTGATGGCGGTTTTTCAGGATTAGTTGTGATTAACTTTACTGCCAAAGCGGCATTAGAACTGTATTCAAGCTACATGAAAAATATGGGGATTCCGGAAGACGAACTGGCTCTATTACATACTTCAGATGAAGTGGGTGATGTTCTCGGTGAACTAATGAACCAACTGGTCGGCGATTTTACCAATAAAGTTCGTAAAGAATTACAGACCAATATTACCCAAAACCAACCGAAAATGTTGTGCTTAAATAAACAAGTTAATTTATCAGTTGATACCAATTTAGATCGCCCACAGGCGAGACGAGTCACTTTTTCCACCCAACGAAACAATATCTTTTATCTGGAATTGGCGATGGATAAAACCGAATTCATTCAATTAGAAGACTTTGAAATTCAACAAGACGAGAGTCCTGACGACATTTTAGCGGCAACCCAAGAAACGATGGCAAAAAATAAAGCGGCTCAAAAAGAAGCGGTTGATGATTTGAATTCTGATTTATTGGATGAATTAGGCATTTAATTTCCAACACTCTCTGGCTGCTTGACCATCAAGCGGCCTGATGCTCTTTATATTTTTGTCTAAAAACGGTAAAATACCGCACTTTTCCGACCGCCTAAGAATCGTTTTTAGCAAGCCTATGGATAAACAAAAAGCACTTAAAAGAATCGCCAAATGTCTTGAATTGGGTAATTCTGCCAATGTAAACGAAGCTGCGAATGCCATTAAAATGGCGCATAGCTTGATGTTAAAGTATGGATTGGATAAAGATGACATCGAATTTATTAGAATGGGTAAGACCCAATCGACGCATCTGTTACCGACCAACATATCATCTAGTATTTTGCGTATCATTCGCGGTATTAATACCAAGTTTGGCGTAGAAGCGGTACTGCTCAACCATAAAGGGTTGAAACGTTGTGAATTTATTGGAGAAGCCGATCGTGCAATTTTTGCAGCGTTTGCGTTTGATATTGTTTATCGTGAATTGAATGAGCAAACTGGACAATTTCGTAATAGCTTTTCAGGTTCAGGAACCTCAACCAACGAAGTGACGCGTCGTGTTAACTCGTTTATTTCTGGCTGGATTGAAGGAGCGCTGGAGAAGCTGCCTGAAATAACACCAGACGAAGAATCGGCGAATAAAATCAACAACTATATTGATAAAGAGTTCGAAAATATCGATCGTGAAACATTTAAAAAACAAATGAGCGAAGCGATTAAAAACCTGACTGATGATTATGAAGTCGGCTTGAAAAAAGGCCGCCGTTTATCGGTAAATCGTGCCGTTGATGGCGCACAAAAACCAAAAATGCTCAAACGTCATACTTCTTCATAAAAAAACGCCATTGTTCCCCTAACATTATGGCATTACGTAGTAAGACCCTCTATCCTTATTAGCTCTGTGGCGTAATTTTCGCCACTCTAGCTTTACATCGATAATTAAGTCTCTTTTTCAGGAAGAAACCATGGTGAATCCGTGCTGAAACCTTTCATCATCGTCAGTGTATTATTGTCTTTTTCAGTATATGCTACTGATATTTCAATACTTAAAAGTCAAGCGCAAGCGAATAATGTGCAAGCCCAATATGCGCTGGCATTAGCGTATCAACAAGGCGATAACACCACAAAAGATTTGACTCAAGCGCTGGTTTGGTTTGAAAAAGCCGCCCAACAAGGCGATACCAACGCCATGCAGCAAGTAGTGAATGCTTACGAAAAGGGAAAGGGGACCGACAAAAACCCACAGCAAGTGCGCTATTGGCTAACCCTATTGGCGTTAAAAGGGGCAACACACGCACCGTTACAATTGGGGGACTACTACGCCAGTCTTAAAACCGAACGCCTACCGGCGAGTGCTTTCGCTGAACTTTGGTATAAAATTGCTAGCATTCACGATCCGCAAGCCGAAGAAAAGTACACTCACATTCTCCAAGAAAAATTCAATCAGCAACGTGCTCGCCAAGTCGCTTCCATCAATCAACTCGAGCAAGCAGTATCGCAATCTCCCTCATCAGCTGAGCCTGAGACGATCTCACCAGAACCTCAACCACAAGCAAACTCTGGCTACGTTTCGAATAGCAACTTATTGATGGCACTATTCATCGTATTTTTAATGGTATTACTTTGGTTAACTCGTATTAAACGTTTAAAAAAACAAGGGTTAAACCAACAAGCCAAACAACGTCAATACGAGCAAGACCAGCAACTGCTATTACAATCAAAAACGATTAAACAACAAAAACAGCAGTTGAAACGTTTATTCAATCAATTACAACAGTTACAAAAAAGTCATAAAGTGCTGCAACAACAAGCACACGTTCCCTCAACGCCACCAGAACCAACCAATCAAACGATGTCGGTAGCGTGCGCTTTACTCGGTTACACACCAGACACCTTACCTGATAATAAAACCATCAAGGTGCGTTATAAGCAACTGTGTAAAATTTATCATCCCGATATGAAAGGCAGTGATGATGAGATGAAACGTCTTAATAAGGCGGTCAAATACGTACTGGCACAGCGTCGTTAAGTCTTTAACTACGTTTAATCACTCCCCTTATCTTCTATATATACCTGATAGCAATGGCAACGTTTTGTTCCTGGAACTGTCACGCCGACCTCTCTTATCCCCTCTCATTCTTACCAATGTACTTTCACCTTTATGATCAAAAAACCAACAAAAAATACTTGATCATGGCAACGAAACACACTACTGTTTATACATACAGTATGTATAGGGAAACAGTATTATGCTTTATTCAAATGACGCAACAACCGATTTTTTTCAACCTCGTTTTGGCACGTCTAAGCGCTCATCCGTTCACGTATCATCAATGATGCAACGTTTAGCGCAACTATCTAACCAACGCCAATGGATTTTATTTACCGGAGAGTGCCCACGTCCTCAAGTGAGTGAACTGAGTACGTATCAAGTCGACTTCCATAAAGTCATTCATATGAAACCTTCACAACGTCATAATGAAGTCGACATTGTACTGCAAGCCATTCGTCGTGGCACAGCCAGCGCTATCGTCGCGTCACACCGTATTCCGGCTCACCTACGCCAATCATTAATTACCACAGGTCAGCAACATCATTGTGAAGTATTTTTTGTCGCTCAACATCCCTCCGTGCTTCATTAAGGCCATACCCCGGACAACTAACGTCAGTCACTATGATGGTAATAAACCAGAGTTATAAAACGTATTGGGTATGACGAACATATAACAACGCGTGAATGGCTCGAATTGATTGAAATAGACACAAAGAAAGCAAACGTTTGCTTTTTCTCTGGAAGCCTTATGTGATTCTGGTATCATGAGCGTATTAAACCTCGAATTACCTTAGTAATCGATAGTTTCGATTTTACCGTATTACACAAGATAGGAATGTCTTAATGAGCCTTGCTGATCAAGTTCTTGCCGTCAATGACGACCTCCCGATTCGTACTAACCATCCTGTACACAGCGGTAAAGTTCGCTCTGTATACTGGTTAACAGAAGAAGACAGCCAACGTCTTATTCAAGAAAAAGGCTACGATATTGCGCCAACTTCTCCGCTTGCTATCATGGTCATCAGCGATCGAATTTCAGCATTTGATTGTGTTTGGCATGCCGAAGGTGGGCTAAATGGTGTTCCAGGTAAAGGTGCCGCATTAAATGCCATTTCAAATCATTGGTTTGAACTTTTCAAACAAAATGGTTTGGCTGATAGCCATATCGTTGATATCCCTCACCCATTTGTTTGGATTGTCCAACAGGCGAAACCTGTAAAAGTGGAAGCGATTTGTCGTCAATACATTACGGGCTCAATGTGGCGTGCCTATGAAAAAGGTGAGCGCTTATTCTGCGGTATCGAGCTACCGGATGGTTTACAAAAAGATTCACGTTTGGATGATATTTTAATTACACCTTCAACTAAAGGTATTTTGCGCGGCATTCCTGGCGTACCAGAAGCCGATGATGTCAATATTACCCGCCATGACCTCGATGCGAACTACCAAGCATTTAACTTTACACAAGCAAGCGACATTGATGTGTACGAAACACTGCTAAAACAAGGTTTTCATGTTATTAGTGAAGCGCTTGCTAACATTGATCAGTTATTTGTCGATACCAAATTTGAATTTGGTTACGTCACGGACGCCCAAGGCGTAGAAAAGCTGATTTATATGGATGAAGTGGGAACGCCAGATTCCTCACGTATATGGGATGGACAGGCTTATACACGAGGCGAAATAATTGAAAACTCTAAAGAAGGCTTTCGTCAGTTTTTATTAAATTATTTCCCAGATCCCGATATTCTACTGAATAAAGAGCGTATGAAAGAACGCGAGGCTTTGGCACGCGATAACGCACTTCCTCATGATGCTTTGATGGATATTTCTCGCACTTATACAGGGATCGCTGAAAAAATCATCGGTAAGCCAGTCCCTCTCAGCACCAATCCTAAGCAAGAAATCATCGACATTTTAGATAAACAATACCAGCTAATCGCACGCTAGTAGTCACTCATCACCGGTATGTTAATGGGTGTGTCGTCAAACAAATAGAAAGAGACACGTTGTGTCTCTTTCATCACATTAAATCAACGTCATATTTTGTGCGAGCGATTCGCCAAACACTCGTCGCGCTAAAACATGCAGATACCTTATTTTACTTATCTGTAGCATAGCGCTACTCGCTGCTACCTCGTTGATGACACGTTTCCTTGCATCACTCTATACAGCAATACCATCTATTCAATAGACCTATTGGCACGACAAGAAAACGCTTGGCTATATAATATAGGGACTACCTAACCCCAACGACACAATGCATGTTTTTCTACTACCGTTACACTCGTGATTTTCTTACAAGCAACACATAGAGAGCTCTATCCTTCATCAAAACCGTGAATATGACGATAGTTCAAAGAGTTTATAAAAAGTTGTGACCAAGAAATTTGCCTTAATTACCTGAAAAGTGTTTAATTATTACAATGAATCAATATTGAGTTTTATCCATGGCAACCATTAAAGATGTGGCAAAAATGTCCGGTGTCTCTGTTGCCACCGTTTCACGTGTTATTAATAAATCACCGAAAGCGAGCAGCGCATCGATTGAAGCGGTAACGAAAGCTATGCAAGAGCTCGGTTACCGACCTAACGCAACCGCTAGGGCTTTAGTTAGTCAAAGCACACAAACAATGGGCGTATTAGTCGCTGATGTGTCTGACCCTTTTTTTGGAACACTCATCAAAGCGATAGATACGGTTGCCCATCAGCATGGTAAGCATGTGCTTATCGGCAATGGCTATCACTCAGCCGAGGGCGAAAGACAAGCATTAGAGCTTCTTATCAACAACCGTTGTGATGCTATCGTCGTGCACGCCAAAGCCTTATCCGATGATGAGCTTACGGCTTTTGCTAAAGAAGCCAAAGGCATGGTCGTCATCAATCGTCACATTCCAGCGATTGCGGAACGATGCGTATCTCTTGATAATGTCCAAGGTGCATATTTAGCGACCGAGTATTTAATTCGTCACGGACACAAAAATATCGCCTGCATCGCTTCTAATCATAATATTGAAGATGTCGACAAACGTATTAATGGTTATCGCCAAGCCTTAAAAGAGCATGGGTTGGTTTTATCAGAAGATTACATCAGTTATGGTACGCCGAGCTTAGAAGGTGGCGAAGACGCAATGACCAATCTACTCAACCGCGCTTTACCGATCACAGGAGTGGTCAGTTATAACGATTATATGGCAGCAGGTGCCCTTTCTACGTTGGATGAAAATGATATTGATGTGCCAAAACATATTTCTATTGTTGGGTTTGACGATGGGTTAATCGCTCGCTATGTAAAACCCCGTTTAACCACCGTTCGTTATCCTATCCAAGTGATGGCCGAACGTGCTGCGCACATCGCCTTAACACTCGCCGATGATAAAGCGCTTGACCCCGATATGTCGACTCAGTATACCCCAACTATGGTGAAACGAGATTCGGTTAAATCTCTTTTATAAAAGAGCTTATATTAGCAATAAAAAAACCAGCCTAGGCTGGTTTTTTTTGCAATTATGACAAGTATGCTAGCCAATAATAACGGTGCCAGATCCTAACGCGATGCTACCACCACAATCGATGGCATCTCCAATCCGCGCGGCAGGTTGACCATTAATTTTTACTGTACCAGAACCGGCAGCAATACTGCGTCCATGTACTCCATGTGGCATGGTTGGGCAAGGACACGCATGCAACATTAACGGGTCACCGACTCGAGCAGCAGCAATACCATCAATAAATACATCACCACTACCAGCTGTAATTGCAGTAGGTGGAAAACAACCGTGTCCTGTATCAATATCGCCTAAGCGCGCTGCATTTGGCATGTCTGCTCCTTATTCATGGTATGGCAACCGAATAAAACGTCATCGTTAAAACGAGCTGCTCATAGTCGGTACTCTCTGATTTTCTCAGAAGAATGGTGCAATAATCACACCATACTCTCGGCATCTAAAAACAAAGCTTTATCCGTTTATTTAGCCAGTTGCGAGCAAGTTATTGCACTCAAAACGCAAAAACTTGCCCAGCAAGCAAAAGTTTGCCTGCTTCACTTGTCAACGAATAAACAGTGACATGATTGCTACTCAGAAGCAAGACGTCCAGCACCTTGCATGGCTTTACAGACATAAATGGTTTCTTTTAACCCTGTTTTAGCCATGTAGTGCTTCTCGACAGCATCACGTACCGCTTGTATTAAATGAGGAGGGACTAATGCGACAACACAACCACCGAAGCCGCCCCCGGTCATGCGTACCCCACCCTCAAGTTGAATCACATCTTTAATAATGTCGACTAACGTATCAACTTCTGCCACTGTAATTTCAAAGTCATCGCGCATCGATTGGTGGGATTGCGCCATGAGCTTGCCCATATCGGCAAGGTTACCGGCTGCTAATGCTTGTGCTGCCAGCTCAGTACGTCGATTTTCTGTAATTACGTGTCGTGCGCGTTTAGCCACTATCGCGGGTAATTGATGCAAGTTTTTTTCAAACTCATCCAATGTAACATCACGCAACGCTTCTACCCCTAAAATACGCGCCGCCTCTTCACATTGCTGACGACGTTCATTATATTCACTGTCGACTAAGCCACGCTTTTTATTGGTGTTGATGATCATTACCGTGATATCGCTCGGCATCGGCACCGCTTGTGTTGCTAACGAACGACAGTCAATCAATAGTGCATGATCTTGTTCGCCTTGTGCCGAAATTAATTGATCCATGATGCCGCAGTTACAGCCAACAAATTCATTTTCCGCTTGCTGACCAATAATAGCGAGATCACTTTGAGACACCTCTAACTGATAGAGCGTTTTAAATGTTTGACCTATCACAACTTCTAATGCTGCAGACGAGCTCAACCCAGCACCTTGTGGCACATTACCACTCACGGTTAGATCAGCGCCGGCAAACACATAACCACGCGCGAGCAAACATTTGACTACGCCGCGTACATAGTTCGCCCATAGCTTATTCTCGATGAACTCGATCGGCTCATCAAGATCAAATTCATCGAGTTGATCATCATAATCACACGCGATCACTCGTACTTTGCGATCATCACGGGGACTCGCCGCCACGACAGTGTGATAATCAATCGCACAGGGTAAAACAAAACCATCATTATAATCGGTATGTTCACCAATTAAATTCACACGCCCTGGTGCATGAATTAATGCTTGTGGTTGACGTTGGAAAATACGTTGAAATGTGTCGAGCACAGTATATTTAGGTTCAGACATAATTGGTTTACTCTTTAAAAATAACAAAAGCGACGTGGATTACATTACTTACTACTGCTCATTAAAATGGATATCGCTCACCGCACGTAAACGCTCTGCAGCTTGTTCGGCAGTTAGGTCGCGCTGCGATTCAGCTAGCATCTCGTACCCCACCATGAATTTTTTCACCGTTGCACTGCGTAACAAGGGCGGGTAAAACGTCGCATGTAATTGCCAATGATCAAGTGATGTGCCTTCTTCAAAAAATGGTGCGTAATGCCAGCCCATCGAATACGGAAAAGAACACTGAAATAAATTATCGTAACGACTGGTCAATTTTTTCAGGGCTAGAGCCAAATCATCACGCTGCGCATCATTTAATTCATTCATACGACGAATCGGCATTTTAGGTAATAACATGGTTTCAAATGGCCATGCCGCCCAATACGGCACCACGGCTAACCAATGCTCGGTTTCGACGACAGTGCGCGCACCATCTTGTTGTTCAGCATTGACATAATCGACAAGTAAGCTGCGTCCATGTTGCTCAAAGTAGCGACGTAAATGTGTTTCTTTACTCGCAATTTCATTAGGCAGAAAACTATTCGCCCACACTTGTCCGTGAGGATGGGGTTGCGAACATCCCATCATAGCTCCCTTGTTTTCAAACACTTGTACCCATAAATAATCTTGACCAAGCTCATTTATTTGCTCGTTCCACGTATCCACGACGCGGCGAATGGCCGGCAATGAAAGTTCAGGCAACGTTTTACTGTGATCGGGGGAAAAACAAATCACGCGGCTAAGACCGCGCGCATCTTCACAGTGAAATAGTCCACTCTGTCCGACTGGCGCGCTAGGAGTATCCGGCTGTAAAGCAGCAAAATCGTTGTCAAAAACAAACGTACTCGTATAATCTGGATTCGTGTCACCAGAGACACGTGTATTCGTAGGGCACAGAAAACAACTGTGTTCATAGCTTGGCAACGTTTCAGTCGGAGCAACGTCATTTTGTCCACTCCAAGGGCGCTTAGCGCGATGTGGGGAAACTAGAACGTATTCGCCAGTTAAAGGGTTAAAACGACGATGTGGATGTTCCACAGGATCAAATGTTAATTCTGCCATGCAAGATTACTCATTAGTTGGTGATGCTTAGCTATGACATCCGCATAGCTAGAACAAGTTATTGATAGGTGAGCTAGATAAAGAACACAATCATTCGCCACGGCGATACCATTGGTTGGTATCTCACCTTTATTAACATAGTTTACCGACCTTCTTAACGTGATTCTGTGAGTCTCCACACATTGTGTAAACGTTACCACCAATAATTAAAAAAACTGGGCTTAATGACCTCATAAAACGCTTTAACAGCGTATTAATTCTATTGTAAACAAATGATAACGTTTACACTCAACTTTCTTGGTTCGGGAGAGTACTGATCAAATTGTCGACAGAAAAGTCAGTACTGCTCCCCAACGTTGCGACCTGTGAGTGCACTTTCACCAACAATGTGTTCACTTATTAAACAATAAGCCGTAAATAATCCGATTTACGCTGTGGCTTTCTATTTACAATGGGATCGGTTATCCGTATGATTTTCGCGTCTTCAATATCCCCCTTAAGGCCAAAGATGAACAACGACAAACGTCCACTATATTTACCCTATGCTGGTGCAGCTTTAATGAGCACACCATTATTGAATAAAGGCAGCGCCTTCTCTGCAGAAGAGCGCGTATCTTTCAACTTGGAAGGGCTTTTGCCAGAAGCGACCGAAACCATCCAAGAACAAGTTGTTCGTGCTTATCAACAGTACTGCAGCTTTGAAAATGATATGGATAAACATATCTATCTTCGTAACATTCAAGATACGAACGAAACTTTGTTTTACCGCCTTGTCCAAAACCATATTTCAGAGATGATGCCAGTCATCTACACTCCAACCGTGGGTGCAGCATGCGAAAACTTCTCTAATATTTATCGCCGTGGACGTGGCGTCTTTGTTTCTTATGCTAACCGCGATCGTATTGACGACATCCTTAACAATGCTGCAAACCAAAACGTCAAAGTGATTGTTGTCACTGACGGTGAGCGTATTCTTGGTCTAGGCGACCAAGGCATTGGAGGAATGGGCATTCCTATCGGTAAATTAGCATTATACACCGCTTGTGGTGGTATTAGCCCAGCTTACACGCTTCCTGTTGTGTTAGATGCCGGCACTAATAACCCACAACGTCTTGCCGATCCTATGTATATGGGGTGGCGTCATACCCGTATTACGGGAGCAGAATACGATGCCTTTGTTGAAGAATTTATTCAAGCGGTGAAGCGTCGCTGGCCAGATGCATTGATCCAATTTGAAGATTTCGCTCAAAAAAATGCAATGCCACTATTACAGCGTTATAAAGATCGTGTGTGTTGTTTCAACGATGACATTCAAGGCACCGCTGCGATTGCTGTTGGTTCTTTACTGGCTGCTTGTAAAGCCGCAGGTACTAAATTATCTCAACAGCGTATTACCTTTGTTGGCGCCGGCTCTGCAGGTTGTGGTATCGCTGAAGCTATCATTGCACAAATGGTATCTGAAGGGATTAAAGATTCTCAAGCACGCTCACAAGTTTATATGGTTGATCGTTGGGGCCTACTTGAAGAAGGCATGCCTAATCTGTTGGACTTCCAACAGCGTTTGGTACAGACCAAGGCAAACACCAAAGATTGGACCTCAGAAGGGAACGGCGGTTACTCACTGATTGATGTTGTTCGTCAAGCTAAGCCAACCGTATTGATCGGTGTATCAGGCGCGCCAGGCTTATTTAGTGAAGAAGTGATCAAAACAATGCACACTAACTGTGAGCGTCCGATTGTCTTCCCATTGTCTAACCCAACTAGCCGTGTAGAAGCAACACCATCGGATATTCTAACGTGGACCAACGGTGAAGCTCTGGTTGCAACGGGTAGCCCATTTGCTCCTGTCGTACTCAACGATAAGACCTATCCAATTGCACAGTGTAATAACAGTTATATCTTCCCAGGTATTGGCCTAGGTGTGTTAGCGGTCAATGCACAACGTGTAACGGACGAAATGCTTCAAGAGTCAAGCCGAGCCCTTGCTGAAACATCGCCATTAGCGATTAACGGCCATGGAGCATTATTACCACCACTAGAATCTATTCATTCGGTATCGAAGAAGATTGCTCTTGCGGTGGCGAAAAAAGCCATCGAGCAAGGTGTCGCTCCGGAGCGTTCTGAGAAAGCGATCATTGAAGCGATTGACCAGCATTTCTGGCAACCTGAATATCGTCGCTATAAACGTACTGCGTTTTAAGTTATCGTAAAGCCCCTCTCTGGGGCTTTTTTTTAATTGATAAATACTTATGGAACTACTACATTTTTTAACACCAGCTGGTCAATTTGTTGCACCGTACTTATCTGATATTTCGACCGCATTTGTCGCCTGCTTTCTTGTCATGATGGGAGGCGAGATAAATAACACGATTCGCCGAGTAATGCGCCACCAACATTTCATCGTGCGTACCATCGTTTTTATCTTAATTAATGCGTTTGGTTACGGATTAATCATTGTCAAAGCAAGCCCTTACTTAGCTCGGACACTCGCTACCATGGAACGAGGCATGATGTTTGCCCTGATTATTTCTAGCTTTGTTATTATTGGCCTATGGGCACAAAAGAAACGTCAAATCTAATGCAACTTGGCATTTTCCTATCAAAGTGCTGGGTTGTTATTCGCCGAATTCTTATTTGGGGACTATTGAGTCTTCTTATACTGTGTGCCTGTTTAATCGGGAATGACCGATGGATAGCATGGCAGACTCGAGACAATATTATTTATGACATTAATGATGTCTCACACTTCCAAGTGGGCGTGGTTCTTGGCACGAGTAAATATTTAGGGAAAATATTGAATGTGTATTACGCCAACCGAATTGATGCCGCGATCAAACTGTATCACCAAGGTAAATTATCAGGCTTTTTGCTGAGTGGCGATAACGCTCACCGCTCTTATAATGAACCGTGGACGATGAAACGCGACCTACTCAAGTCCGGCATCCCAGACGATAAAATCTACCTCGATTATGCAGGCTTTCGTACGCTCGACTCCATCGTACGTGCGAAACGTATCTTTGCAGAAGATCATTTCCTTATTATCACGCAAGGCTTTCATTGTGAGCGTGCACTTTATATCGCTCAATATCATGATATTAATGCAAAATGCCTTGCCGTCCCCGGCCCTGTCCATCACTCTGGCTATACTGTGCGACTCAGAGAAGTGTTAGCGCGAGCTAAAGCGATGTTTGATTTATATATCATGGACACACAGCCAAAATTTTTAGGCCCCAAGCATCCTATAGAATTAAGGAACTCGGCCGTTTCGGCGGCGGCCTCTTAATCAGTGGCCAGGGATATCAAATAGGATTTATTGTTTATCCGCCGGCAACTTCTGGTAACATTGCGCACCAATAAACAATAATGAGTAATGTCATGTCTTTTACTGGAACCGGTGTATTAAAAAAAATGCACGCCAACCTAGACACGGTAACAGAATATCGCTTGCCTGTCGGAGACCAATTCATTGAGCTTAATGCACTGATTGGAACCCAATTGCGTCTTGAACACACTGGCAATATTTTTTGCAGCGCATGTGGCAAAAAAACCAAAAAAAGTTATGCACAAGGCCACTGCTTTCCTTGTATGAGAAAACTCGCTAGCTGTGATATGTGCATAATGAAACCAGAGCAATGCCACTACGATCAAGGTACCTGTCGTGAGCCTGAGTGGGGTGAGAAAAATTGCATGGTCGATCATTTCGTCTATCTCTCCAATACCTCTGGATTAAAAGTTGGAATTACTCGTCATACGCAAATCCCAACGCGTTGGATTGATCAAGGCGCGATGCAAGGACTGCCTATATTCAAAGTAAAGACCCGCCAAATTTCAGGGCTGCTCGAAGTCGAATTAGCCAAGCATATCGCCGATAAAACCAATTGGAGAACACTGTTAAAAACAGATGCCACTCCCATGTCATTGAGCGACCACTTTGTTGAGTTACGTCCGCTCCTCGATGAAAAAATTGCGGAACTCCGTGCCCGTTTTGGCGATGATGCGATTGAAGAGTTACATGCTGAAACCACCGATATCCAATACCCGGTTGAGCATTACCCGAGCAAGATTGTCTCGCATAACTTTGATAAAAACCCAGTTGTAGAAGGGACCTTGCAAGGTATCAAAGGCCAATATTTGATTTTTGATACTGGCGTCATCAACGTCCGTAAATTCACGTCATATGAAGTCAATGTTATGACAGTATAACGTGAGTAATTCGCGTATTGCGCTCTCCCCTACCCGAGTGTTCATAAGTTGGGAGGGCGTTGCCCAATAGCTTCAATTCTCTTTCCCGTTGCTATACGCTTACTCACACTCGACACCACAATGTAGAAAATATCCAAAAACCCTATCTTATAAACAAAAATTGGACGACATCGATAGGAAACTGGCTAAAATAGAACGTTTAATAAGGAAGCACTAAAGTACATTTTTGTCATAATGCCCTTGTATCTGCTTTCCAACGCCATATATAGTCCTTACAATTACAAAATATAGTCATATGCATCGAAGAGATGGGAGCTCACATGAGTGAAGTAAAACATGCACAATTATTAATTCTTGGTTCAGGACCTGCTGGTTATACCGCAGCGGTATACGCAGCTCGCGCGAACCTTAATCCTGTTCTCGTCACCGGGATGCAACAAGGCGGCCAATTAACCACGACGACTGAAGTGGAAAACTGGCCAGGCGATCCAACTGACCTTACCGGCCCTGGTTTGATGGATCGTATGAAAGAACATGCCGAGAAATTCAATACTGAAATTCTTTTTGATCATGTTAACCGTGTTGATTTTTCGCAGCGCCCTTTCCGTTTATTTGGCGATAGCACTGAATACACATGTGATGCATTAATTATCTCAACCGGTGCCTCAGCGAAGTACTTAGGCCTAGATTCAGAAGAGGCATTCAAAGGCCGTGGGGTTTCAGCCTGTGCAACATGTGACGGCTTCTTTTACCGTAATCAAAAAGTGGCTGTTGTCGGTGGTGGTAACACCGCCGTTGAAGAAGCATTGTATCTTTCCAACATCGCTTCTGAAGTGCACATGATTCACCGCCGTGAAACCTTCCGTGCCGAGAAAATCCTAATTGACCGACTCTACGAGAAAGTTGCCGCGGGTAAAATTATTCTACATACCAATCGCACACTTGATGAAGTACTCGGCGATGACATGGGTGTGACAGGCGTAAGAATGAAAGAGACCCACTCTGACTCAACCGAAGATCTCGAGGTAATGGGAGCATTCATCGCCATTGGTCATCAACCTAATACTGGCATTTTTGCCGATCAGCTTGAAATGAACAATGGTTACATTGTGGTGAAGTCAGGCCTGAACGGTAATGCCACCCAAACCAGCATCGACGGTATTTATGCCGCCGGTGATGTGATGGATCATAACTACCGTCAAGCAATCACCTCTGCGGGCACAGGTTGTATGGCTGCATTAGATGCTGAACGTTATTTAGATAGCCTTACTAATAAGTAAGCTGAATAAATAAACTAAAATGTAACTTAATTTTTCAGTATTCCAGCCAATCAAAAAAGCCCAGCGGTATAACCTCTGGGCTTTCTTATGTATACTGATTGCTCGCTCAACCTACATTTCTAAATAAAGCCCTCATAATGGATAAGAATAAACAACGTAGCTTAAACCAATGGTTAAAGGCACAAAGCAAACTAGCGAAACGCTGGTTAATGCTCGCCATCGGCCTTGGCGTCTTATCGAGTGTGTTTTTAGTGGGACAGGCCGCACTGTTGGCCACCTTACTGCATGACTTGATCATCGACCACGTCGACAAATCGGAATTAATCCCTTATTTCCTTGGCCTACTCGCCTTAATTGGCTTACGAGCCTTGTGTTCATGGGCCAGAGAAATCGCTGGATTCCGTTGTGGCGAAGAAATTCGCATTTATATCCGTCAACTCATCATGGATAAATTACGAGAGCTAGGGCCAGCCTATATCAAAGGCCAACCGGCCGGAACTTGGGCAGCGCTCACTCTCGAACAAGTCGAGAATATGCATGACTTCTTTGCTCGCTATCTACCTCAAATGGCATTAGCGGTCATGATTCCGGTCGTTATTTTGGTCGTGGTATTCCCGGTTAACTGGGCAGCAGGGTTAATTTTCTTATTTACTGCACCGCTAGTACCACTATTTATGGCTCTCGTCGGCATGAAAGCCGCTGATGCTGGTCGACGTAATTTTAAAGCCCTGCGCCGTTTGTCTGGGCACTTTTACGATCGCTTACAATCAATGACAACCATCCGCTTATTTGATCGTGCCGATGCCGAAACCGAAACCATGCGCGGAGCATCTGAAGTGTTTCGCAACCGCACCATGGACGTGTTACGTATTGCCTTTTTATCATCAGCGGTATTAGAATTCTTTACCTCCATCGCCATCGCATTAACCGCAGTGTACTTTGGTTTTAGCTTTATCGATAAACTCGATTTTGGTTATTACGGGGCCGGTGTAACGCTGTTTTCAGGGATGTTTATTCTGATTCTTGCGCCTGAGTTCTATCAACCACTTCGTGATTTAGGCACCTTTTATCACGCTAAGCAACTTGCGGTTGGCGCAGCAGAAAGTATCGTCGAGTTTCTCGAGGTCGACGTGAGTAAAGTAACCTCTGGCACGCAGGCGTTAACCGATACGAATTCAGTGGAAATCATCGCTGACAACTTAACCGTATTTAGCCCTGAAGGTCATCAATTAGTCGGGCCGATTTCTTTCACGATTGGTAAAAACCATACAACAGCGCTCGTTGGCCCAAGTGGTGCCGGAAAAACTAGCCTGATTAACGCCATTTTAGGCTTTATGCCTTATGACGGCAGCTTAACCATTAATGGTATCGAGTTAAGCGATCTAGACCATACTGATTGGCGTCGTTATATCAGTTGGGTGGGACAAAATCCCCTGCTACTTAATGGCACCATTCGTGACAACGTCACGATGGGTAAGGACATTAGCGACGACCAATTACAGGCGGTACTAGAAAGTAGCTTCGCGGCTGAATTCGTTAACTATCACGGCTTGGATTACGCCATCACTGATCGCTCAGGAGGATTATCTGTTGGACAAGCACAGCGTTTAGCCTTAGCACGCTCGATGCTTCAGCACGGATCTTTTTGGTTACTCGATGAGCCAACGGCAAGCCTTGATGCGCGTAGTGAACAGCTCGTTATGAAAGGCTTAACAACGCACATTGAGAAAAACACCGCGCTATTGGTTACCCACCAATTATCACCATTAAAATCTGTTGATCACATATTAGTCATGGACAATGGTCAGCTGGTACAAAGCGGTGACTTTACTACATTGAGCCAACAAGAAGACGGTTTATTTGCGACCATGCTCGCCGCGAACCAAGCCCACCAAGAAGCTGATAAGGGGAATCTCGATGCGTGAACTACTACCCTATCTGAAACTGTATAAGAAACACTGGTTCGGATTATCGCTCGGCATGCTACTCGCCTTTTTAACGCTCGCAGCGTCGATTGGTCTATTAACGATTTCTGGTTGGTTTTTGTCTGCAGCGGCTGTCGCAGGATTAAGCGTTGCCAAAGAAACCTTTAACTTTATGCTACCAAGTGGCTTTGTCCGTGGTTTTGCTATGGGACGAACGGCTGGTCGTTGGGGTGAACGTGTGGTCAGCCATAATGCCACATTCAAGCTATTAACCGATCTGCGTATTTTCTTCTTCCAAAAACTGACTCCGCTCATCCCTGGGCGCATTTCTAACTTACGTGATGCGGATATTTTAAACCGCGTTGTTGCCGATATCGACAGTATGGATCACGTTTACTTGCGCTTAATAAGCCCTGTCGTGGTAGGCACCTTGGGAATCGCATCAATCACAACATTAGTGTGTTGGTTTGATATGCGTTTAGGCTTAATCCTCGGTGGTATTCTATTAACCATATTGCTGACCTGGCCCATTATCTTTTATAAGTTAGGTAAACGTAATGGTCACGAACTGACGCAAAATCGTGCGGATTTTCGCATTACAATGCTAGATTGGTTGGAAGGCTTCAGTGAATTAACATTATTCGGAGCCGAACCCCGCTACCGCCAGGCCATCAATGATGCACAAGAAAAACTTATCAATAATCAGCGTATTAATGCGCATATTTCAGGCTTAGCTCAGGCTTTATTAATGCTCGCCAACGGCTGGACTATGGTGCTGATGTTGTGGTTAGCGGCCGATGGTGTCGGTGGACAGCCGCCTAGCCCATTGATTGCCTTAATTGTATTTGCCACCATGGCATGTGTTGAACTGCTAATGCCTATTGCCGGTGCTTTCCAATACTTGAGTCAAACGCTTGCATCTGCACGTCGTCTTAACGAAGTGATTCTTGCCGAGCCCGAAGTGGTTTTCCCAACTGAATCGGCGCCCCACTCCGGTGAGTATTCACTAGACTTTGATAACGTAACGTTCCGCTATAGTGCGGATGATCGTAAAGCGGTTAACCAAGTGTCATTATCGGTGCCAGCGCAACATAAAGTCGCCATTGTTGGACAAACTGGTTCGGGTAAGTCTACCTTAATGCAGTTGCTGTCGCGCTATTGGGATACCCAAGAAGGAGAAATCCGTATTGCGGGTACGCCACTGACTCACTGGAAAGAAAGTGATTTACGAGCCGCGATCAGCGTTGTCAGCCAACGAGTCGACATCCTCAATGGCACACTACGTGACAATTTAATCTTAGCTAAACCCGATGCTTCAGATGAAGAATTAAGCAATACCCTTAATCGTGTTGGCTTAGAAAAGCTGCTTGATGCTCCAGGATTTGATGGTTGGGTTGGTGATGGTGGCCGTCAATTATCAGGCGGTGAAAAACGTCGCATTGGTATTGCACGGGCAATTTTACACGACGGGCCTATTTTACTGCTTGACGAACCAACAGAAGGCTTGGATAAACAAACCGAAAAGAATATTCTCGCTCTTTTCCACCAGCACTTCGCAGGAAAAACAGTCGTGTTTATTACCCATCGTTTAGTTGATTTAGACAGCATGGACAGCATCTGTTTAATTGAAGAAGGTGAAGTAGTTGAACATGGAAGTCATGAGGATTTGATGGCTCAGCGCGGTCGATATTTTCAATTGAACCAGACGTTATAACTTTACTATTATAGCTTCCTCAATTGAGCGACGCACTTTATCGAGTGCGTCGCTTTTGTATCACAGCAACATACCTTATGTTCAACCATCGAGGTGGTTAAGCCAAGTTATGTTAGTGGTGACGAAAAAAAATCCCGAGCTGAGGCTCGGGATTTTTTATTTCTTAATGACAGAGTCTGCAATTATTGACGCGTGCGACGCTGTTTTTTACCCGTCTGCGGTTTACGTGGTGTACGTTTGTCTGAACGCTGTCCATTGTCTTTACTGTCAGTCTGTTTTTGATCAGTATTTGCTCGACCACGGCCACCCGCTTCACTGGCTTTGCCACCACGTCCTTTGCTCGGCGTGGTCACACGCTCTTCATGACGACGTACCGCTCGGCGAATCTTTTGGCTACGAGAACGCTCACGTTTACGTGAAGTATTGTCTTTGTTTTGATCCAACATCGTATTCGATTCTGGAGCAAGCTCAACAATTTCACGCAAGTAGTTCACTTGCTTAAGAGTCAGTTCCATCCATCCGCCACGTGGCAGACTTTTTTCTAAGAAGATATCACCATAGCGAACCCGTTTCAGGCGACTTACCGTCGTTCCTTGCGATTCCCACAAACGGCGCACTTCACGGTTACGACCTTCATTGATCACAACGTAAAATGTATGGTTCAGTCCTTCTCCACCTGTGTAAACGATATCTTCAAAACGCGCTTTGCCATCTTCAAGTTCAACACCGGTTACCAAGTTACGAATTTTATGTTCGTCTACGTCACCAAAAACACGAACTAAGTATTCCCGTTCTACTTGACGGCTTGGATGCATCAAGCGATTCGCCAATTCACCATCAGTAGTAAACAGCAACAATCCTGATGTATTCGCATCCAAACGACCTACAGAGATCCAACGTGAACCACGAATTTTTGGTAAACGATCAAAGACCGTTCGACGACCTTCAGGGTCGTGGCGAGTACATAACTCACCTTCTGGCTTGTAATACGCCAATACTCGACACACATCTTCTTCATGCGCTTTAATCGACACAGTATGGCCATCAACACGCACTACAGCGTTATCATCTTCTAGGCGTTCACCTAGTACAGCTACCTTGCCATTAACACTGACACGACCTGATCTAATCAGGGCCTCAAGCTCTCGGCGAGAACCGTGTCCAGTACGTGCTAAAACCTTTTGTAACTTTTCGCTCATCTATTTACCTATCTGTCGTCTTCTCAGACGTCAATTAACAAAATGCGATCCCACACGACCGCGGCCGCGTAGTATCTCAAATCCGTCAATAAAAAGCATCCCTTTTGTGATCAAATCGTGTTCAACCGTTATAGCACGCGCTCACTCAAACGGTGACGTATCCCCCGCACCATGACGGTCAATGACAATGCTATCATCGCTAAAGTTAATCACTGTTGTTGGCTGTTCGCCGACAATGCCCCCATTGAGGATGACATCAACTGCGTGCTCAAGCTCGGCGCGAATATCTTCTGGGTCCGATTCTGTCGTATCTTTTCCAGGTAAAATCAAAGATGTCGACATTAATGGCTCACCCAATGCTTCTAAGAGTTCAAGGGCAATGACATTATCCGGAACACGAATACCAATGGTTTTACGTTTAGCATTCATTAAACGACGCGGTACTTCCTTCGTCCCTTTAAAAATAAAAGTGTAAGGACCTGGTGTATTGTTTTTTAACAAACGAAACGCACTATTATCGACTCGTGCATACAGCGATAACTCAGATAAATCACGACATAACAGCGTGAAATTATGCTTGTCATCTAAACGGCGAATCTGACAAATACGCTCTAACGCGCGTTTATTTTCTAACTGGCAACCCAATGCATAACCTGAATCGGTTGGGTAGACGACCACCCCACCGTTACGAATAATCGCAACCGCTTGATTCATCAAACGAGTTTGTGGGGTTTCAGGGTGAACATAAAAATACTGGCTCATAGCGATTCCTTAATCATCCTGTTACGACAATGTTGGGAAACACGATGCTTCCCATGTTTCCCATATTGGAGTTACTCCTTTCGGCAGCCATAAATTGCGTCCTAGCTCCATCCACGGAGATGGATAATGAAAGTCGCTGCCTTGAGAAGCTAATAGATTGTATTGTATCGCATAATCGCCCAACGTGCGCTTTTCTTGTGGCGCTTGTTGCGGTTGCGCGACTTCCATCGCATCTCCGCCCGCTTGCGCAAACGTTTCCAACATACGTTTGACCCACTTAGTGGTCAGTTGATAGCGCGCTGGATGCGCGAGCACGGCTTGACCACCGGCAGCATGAATAGCCTCAATGGCCTCGGGTATAGTACACCAATTTGGCGGTACATAACCGGGATTATTACGGGTCATATAGCTCTTAAACACTTTTTGCATGGTTTTCGCATAACCATTGTCCACCAGCCATTTAGCGAAATGTGCGCGGGTGACTTCTGCCTCCCCAGCCAATGCTTGTACTTCTTCTAAAATCCCTGGGCGAGTGACTTTTTCTAAGCGCTCACCAATTAATTCAGCACGAGCTCGACGGCGGGCTTTTTGCTCTGTGATTAACCGAGTTAACTGTGGGTTTTGCGGATCAATGTTTAACCCCACAATATGAATATCTTTGTTTTGCCACACTGTAGACAATTCAATACCGGGGATCAGCGTCATTGGATACCCTTTTTCCTCGATATAATCTTGGGCCGGCTTTAATGAATCCACAGAGTCATGATCGGTAATGGCCAGTACGTCAATATCAAACTCACGAGATCGTTCAATAAGGGCATCGTAAGTAAGACGACCATCTGATGCAGTGGTATGGCTATGTAGATCTATTTTCATCATTATCTCATTTTTTGCCGATTTGGTGCTTGACTTTCAATCATCATACTAGTTAACTAGTACACAGATGCAGCGTACACGATTAAGGACTCTCATGTTACAAGAATTTAACCCACTACATAAAGTGAAACCGACAATGACACCAAAACAATCGGTACTTTGGCATCGTTGGCATCACATTTTATGGGCTGAGGTGTACGCATCATTGCAAAAGATTGCACACTGAGTAAAAGCCCGCCCACCAATGCGGGCTTTTTGTTTTTACACTCTAGGGTTAATAACAAACGTTACGGTTGACCCATAATTAACAACAATACAGTGATGAATAAGGAGGTCTTGTGAAAAAGACCATGACGACCCAGCAAAGCGTTTCTCTTGAAGTCATGACCCAAGTGCTGACTTATACGCGTAACCCAACGACGCTATTTCACACGCTATGCGCTGATCGCTCTGACTGCCTGCTGCTCGAATCAGCTGAAGTCGATTCAAAACAAGATCTAAAAAGTCTCGTCATCATCGACAGTGCTTTGCGTATTACCTGCTTTGAACATACTGTCACGCTACAAGCACTGACTGACAATGGCCAACGCTTACTGAATGCAATTGCGGACAATATCCCCGAGTCGGTGACGCACGACTTTGCTTGTGCAACTCACTTACACCTTACATTTGTGGGTGCTGATGACGCTTTAGATGAAGATAGCCGTTTGCGTGAACACTCCACCTTTGATGCCCTGCGCTTAGTGCAAGGTACGGTAAATACCGATAGCCATGACCCATTTGCTCTCTTTATCGGCGGACTGTTTGCCTACGATCTTGCGGCTAACTTTGAAAATGTAGGTGATGTAAAAGATACGACTCAATGTCCTGATTATGTCTTTTATGTAGCAGAAACATTGATGGTTATTGACCATCAAACCCAAACCTCTTATTTACAAGGTGCACTCTTCAATAGTGATAGTGACGCACACGCCACAATGCAACAGCGCCTAGAAGCAATGAAACTTACCATTTCCGGTCAATTAGCTCCGGTAACCGCTCAACCGCTGGTCGAAAACTGCCTGACTACCAATATCAGCGACAGCGGGTTTTGTGACATTGTTGATTCATTAAAGCAGTCGATTGTAAAAGGCGATATTTTTCAAGTGGTGCCATCTCGTCGCTTTAACTTACCATGTCCGTCACCACTCGCCGCTTACGAGCAATTGAAGATCAACAACCCCAGTCCTTATATGTTCTATATGCAAGATGAACATTTCACATTATTTGGGGCGTCACCGGAGAGTGCCTTGAAATACTCGCGCACGACCAATCAAGTTGAGATCTATCCGATTGCCGGAACTCGTCGTCGCGGTAAACATCATGATGGAAGCATCGACCCTGATTTGGACAGCCGGATTGAATTAGAACTGCGTACAGATAAAAAAGAAACCGCAGAACACATGATGTTAGTCGATTTAGCCCGTAATGATGTGGCGCGCATTTCTAAAGCTGGCACGCGTTATGTTACCGACTTACTCAAAGTGGATCGCTACAGCCATGTCATGCACTTGGTCTCTCGTGTAGTCGGCCAACTGCGCGATGATCTGGATGCACTGCATGCCTATCAAGCCAGTATGAACATGGGCACACTCACTGGCGCTCCTAAAATCCGCGCGATGCAATTGATTCGCGACGTAGAGCAAGAGCGGCGTGGTAGCTATGGCGGAGCGGTAGGCTATCTTACCGGCCAAGGCGACATGGACACTTGTATCGTTATTCGCTCCGCTTATGTACAAAATGGTATTGCCTCCGTACAAGCTGGCGCAGGCGTTGTCTACGACTCTGACCCTCAGTCAGAGGCGGACGAAACGCGTACTAAAGCGCAAGCGGTCATTTGTGCCATTCAACAAGCGCATCAAGCATAAGGACGATCACTCATGGCAAATATTATTTTTATCGACAATTTTGATTCCTTTACCTACAACTTAGTCGATCAATTCCGTGCATTAGGTCATCACGTCCAGATATACAGAAATACGGTGTCCATCGAACAAATTGACGCCGTCACTCGTGCTGTAGAACAACCTTTATTAGTCTTGTCACCGGGCCCAGGTACGCCAGCCGCTGCGGGTAACATGCCGGCAATGATTCAATACTTTAAAGGACAAATCCCTATGTTGGGAATTTGTTTAGGCCACCAAGCGATTGTTGAAGCCTATGGAGGTAAAGTCGATAACGCAGAAGCCATCGTGCATGGCAAAGTGTCGCACATTCGCCACCAAGGCCATGCGGTGTTTGCCGGTTTGGCGTCGCCATTAGCCGTTGCACGCTATCATTCCTTAGTTGCCACTGAGGTCCCACGCGCATTATCAGTATTAGCCACGGTCGATGAAATGGTCATGGCAGTCAGTCATGAAGCGCATAAAGTGTGTGGTTTTCAGTTTCACCCTGAATCCATTATGACCACACAAGGGGCGAGTCTTCTGACTAATGCCGTGAATTGGACATTGCAATCACATGTAAAGACACAGACGGCTTAATGCTTATCAAGGAATGATTATCATGCAAAATATTATTGAAAAATTATACCAACAGCGCTCTCTCTCTGAATTGGAAAGCGAAACATTATTTGACCATATTATTCGCGGCGAGCTCGATGCCATTCTCATGGGAGCGGCACTGACGGCACTAAAAATCAAAGGTGAAACGCCGTGTGAAATAGCCGGCGCTGCCAAAGCATTGCAAAATAATGCGAGTGCGTTTCCGCGCCCTGATTACGATGTCGCCGATATTGTCGGAACTGGCGGTGATGGAGCAAATACCATTAACATTTCTACGACTTCTGCCTTTGTCGCGGCGGCTTGTGGCGTAAAAGTAGCGAAACATGGTAACCGCAGCGTTTCCAGCCGCTCAGGCTCGTCAGACTTATTAGAAGCGTTTGGAATTAATTTAACCATGGCACCACAAGATAGCCGTGATGCGTTAGATGATCTTGGTGTCACATTTCTGTTTGCACCGCAATATCACGGCGGGTTTCGTCACGCCGTGCCTGTCCGCCAAGCGTTAAAAACTCGGACCATTTTTAATATTCTTGGTCCTTTAATTAACCCCGCCCGTCCCAATATTGAATTAATGGGCGTTTATAGCCAAGAACTGGTTCGCCCTATTGCAGAAACCATGATACAAATGGGAATGAAACGTGCTGCAGTAGTGCATGGTGCAGGGTTAGATGAAGTCGCCATCCACGGTACGACGCAGGTGGCAGAGATTCGCGATGGACGTATTGAAGAGTATACCTTAGAACCCGAAGATTTTGGTTTAGCCCGCTACACCTTACACGATATTCAAGGTGGCAACCCGGAAGAAAATCAGGTATTTAGTAAAGATATTTTAAGTGGCCAAGGAAAGCCAGCTCACAATGCGGCGGTCGCTGCCAATGTCGCTATGCTGCTCAAATTATTCGGCCGTGAAGATCTGAAACAAAACGTGCGCCAAGCTCAGGACGTAATGGCTTCTGGAGAAGCTTATCATTTGTTACAACAACTGGCACAGCGAGGCTAATTATGTCACAACAGCTTTCACCGCATATTTCCGTCGAACACACCAAAATGGCACAGGTGCTTGCACGCATTGTCAACGACAAAACGACTTGGGTTGCTGAACGTAAAGCCGCACAACCACTCAATAGTTTCCGGTCGCTGCTCACCCGCTCAGATCGCAGCTTTTATGATGCACTGAGCCAGCCAAACACCGCATTCATTTTAGAATGTAAAAAAGCCTCGCCTTCCAAAGGCTTGATCCGCGAGACCTTTGATTTAACAGAAATTGCGGGAGTCTATAAAGACTACGCGAGCGTCATTTCGGTATTAACGGATGAAAAATACTTTCAAGGTCAATTAGAGTTTCTTCCTAACGTTCGTCATCAAGTATCACAACCCGTATTATGTAAAGATTTCATTATTGATGCTTATCAAGTGTATTTAGCCCGTCATTATGAAGCGGATGCTATTTTATTAATGCTGTCGGTACTAACGGATGAACAATATCGCACCCTCGCCGATATTGCACATCAACTAGGAATGGGTGTTTTAACCGAAGCGAGTACCGAACAAGAAGTTCATCGTGCTGTGGCATTAGACGCTAAGGTGATTGGGATTAACAATCGTAACTTACGAGATTTAACCACAGATTTGAATCGTACCAAACAATTGGCGCCTCTTATTCCTAAAGGCACGACGGTGATTTCTGAATCCGGAGTCTACACCCACCAAGAAGTCTTAGATTTAATTCCGTATGCGAGTGGCTTTCTTATTGGCAGCGCATTAATGAGCGAAGACAACTTAGAATTAGCGGTGCGCCGCGTCCTACTCGGCGAAAATAAAGTCTGCGGCTTAACCACCAGTGGCGATGCGATGAAAGCTTACCAAGCTGGTGCCGTCTATGGGGGAATGATTTTTGTCGAAAGCTCGCCACGTTGTGTCAATGCTCAGCAAGCACAAGAGATTATTGCGGATGCACCGCTGTATTATGTCGGCGTCTTCCGCGATCAGGCTATCGACACGGTGGCAAGCACGGCTAAAACACTCGGTTTACATGCAGTACAACTGCATGGTAATGAAGATCAAGCGTATGTCGATGAATTACGCACAGCACTCCCTGCTACAACGCATATTTGGAAAGCCTATGGCGTTCAACAAAGCCTCCCGCAATGCTTAAACAACAACATTGATCGCCATCTATTTGATAGCCAAATTGATGAGCAAAGTGGCGGTACAGGCACGGTTTTCGATTGGTCACTTATCGACGCTCCGCAACACATCATGTTAGCGGGTGGCTTAAACATCGATAACGTCAAGCATGCGCATCAGCTCGGCTGCATTGGCCTCGATTTTAACTCTGGGGTCGAAAGCGCACCAGGTAAAAAAGATGCACAAAAACTCACACAAATTTTCGCGGCACTGCGTGACTATTAATTAACGAATAGACAGTCACCGTGCAGACTGAGCACTTGACCATTAACCGCTCAGTACGCTGCGATATCAATATTAATGATGTCTGATTCACAGACCGGCGATATAACAAGGAATTCATCATGGCAAAATTAGATGCCTATTTTGGCGAGTTTGGCGGCCAATATGTCCCTCAACTCTTGGTGCCAGCTCTCGATCAGCTTGAGCAAGCCTTTATTGACGCACAAGAAGACGACGAGTTTCGTTCTGAATTTATGGGGTTATTGCAAGAATATGCGGGTCGCCCTACGGCGCTGACGCTCACGCGTAATCTCACCAAAGGAACAAAAACTCGCCTTTATCTCAAACGGGAAGATTTGCTGCACGGTGGCGCACACAAAACTAACCAAGTTTTGGGGCAAGCACTACTGGCAAAACGTATGGGCAAAAAAGAAATTATTGCTGAGACCGGTGCTGGCCAACATGGCGTAGCGACCGCATTAGCCTGTGCGTTATTAGATTTAAAATGCCGTGTTTATATGGGTGCCAAAGATGTCGAACGCCAAAGCCCGAACGTATTTCGCATGCGTTTAATGGGGGCGGAAGTCATCCCTGTCCACTCCGGCGCTGCCACACTAAAAGATGCGTGCAATGAAGCCATGCGTGATTGGGCTGGTAGCTACGAAACGGCACATTATCTGTTAGGAACGGCTGCGGGTCCGCACCCATTCCCGACCATAGTCCGTGAATTCCAACGCATTATCGGCGAAGAAACCAAAAATCAAATTCTCGCTCGTGAAGGCCGCCTACCGGATGCTGTGATTGCATGTGTCGGTGGAGGATCGAATGCGATTGGCATGTTTGCTGACTTTATTGAAGACACAAGCGTCCGTTTGATTGGTGTGGAGCCTGGCGGGAAAGGGATTGATACGCCACAACATGGCGCGCCATTAAAACACGGTACTACCGGTATTTTCTTTGGAATGAAGTCGCCTCTTATGCAAGATAGTTTCGGTCAGATTGAGGAATCATATTCCGTCTCTGCAGGATTAGACTTTCCATCGGTAGGCCCACAGCATGCGCACCTTAGTGCAACGGGGCGCGCGGATTATGTGAATGCAACCGATGATGAAGCGCTAGAAGCGTTTCAAAATCTCGCACGTAACGAAGGCATTATTCCAGCATTGGAATCCGCTCATGCATTGGCTCACGCAATTAAAATGGCTTACGAAGATCCTGAAAAAGAGCAGCTATTAGTCGTCAACTTATCGGGTCGTGGCGATAAAGACATCTTTACTGTGAATAAAATCCTCGAAGAAAAAGGAGAACTCTAATGGATCGCTATCACCAATTATTTGCACGCTTAAATGAAGCCAAACAAGGTGCATTTGTACCCTTCGTGACGATTGGCGATCCAAGTCCTGAGCTCTCGCGTCGTATTATTCAAACCTTAATTGATTCTGGTGCTGATGCACTCGAAATTGGCTTTCCTTTTTCGGATCCACTGGCCGATGGCCCGACCATTCAAAGTGCCAATGTACGTGCACTCGATGCCGGAACCACTCCCGACACCTGTTTTGATATTATTCGCTCGGTGCGTGATGCCAATCCAGATGTTCCGATTGGTCTGTTAATTTATGCCAACTTAGTGTATTCACGTGGTATTGATAACTTTTATCAGCGTTGCCAAGCGGCCGGTGTAGACTCGGTACTGATTGCCGATGTACCAACCGGAGAAAGCGCCCCGTTTGTAGCATCAGCCAAACAATACGGTATTAAACCGATTTTTATTGCCCCACCACAAGCTGACGATGCCACGTTAGCGAAAGTGGCGGAGTTCGGCGCTGGCTATACGTATTTATTATCACGCCAAGGCGTTACTGGCACGGAAACGAAAGCCAATATGCCAGTACACGCATTACTTGAACGGCTCGCGCAATTTAATGCCCCGCCAGCACTACTTGGGTTTGGTATCTCGGAGCCGGAACAAGTTCAGCAAGCGATCAATGCGGGCGCCGCCGGAGCTATTTCTGGCTCTGCAGTGGTAAAAATCATTGAAACCCGGCAGAACAACCCAGAGTCCCTTCTTGAGCATTTAGGCGAGTTCGTCCGAACAATGAAAGCGGCGACTCACCGCCAATAACGGGTACTTACATGATGGTTGTGCATGACTGGTAGGGTTTACCGCTTTACTCATTGAATGACAAACAAGGACTCCTATTTAAGGGAGTCTTTTTTTTGCCCCTCGCACAGAAACATTTCCATGCAGCTTGGCTTTGTCACATAAAAATGAAGAAAAAAGTAAGTAAACAATTGTAACCACAGTACGCTTTTTAGTGGTCAATAAATAAAAGCTACGCTATTTTGTCTGAGAGTTATGATGACTGTTTTTCTTCACCTCGCTTTTCGATAGACTGTCCACAGTATTTAATTAGGAATCACCTATCCATGAAACAATTACTTGATTTTATTCCCCTGATCGTTTTTTTTGCATTATACAAATATGCCGATATTTATACCGCGACAGGCGCATTGATTGCGGCTACCGCATTGCAAATTGTCGTTACTTATGTGATCTATAAAAAGTGTGAAAAAATGCAATTGATCACTTTTGCACTGGTCACCGTCTTTGGCGGCATGACCATTGCGTTCCATAATCCAGACTTTATTAAATGGAAAGTGTCACTGATTAACTGGATTTTTGCGCTTGGCCTGATGGTCAGTCATTTAATGGGCAAATCATTAATCAAAGGCATGCTAGGCAAGGAGTTAACGTTACCGGATAGCATATGGACGCGAGTGACTTGGGCATGGGTCGGTTTCTTTACCCTCAGTGGCATTGTCAATATCATCTTAGCGTACCGTGTCTCACTTGATGTGTGGGTCAACTTCAAAGTCTTTGGTTTATTTATCGCTACATTGGTGTTTACCGTACTCACTGTCTTGTATATGTACAAACACTTACCGAAAAAAGATCCGGAAGCGTAACGATATTTACGGCGTTAAAGCACGGCTTTTCAGTGCCTCTTACGTCCATTTCAGGGTATAATCATATTTTTATCAGCGACCAATGGTCGCTGTAATTTTATACCTCCTGGATTAGTTATATGACACAAGAAGTACACTCACCGAAAGGTCAAATGTTGTTGCGAACCCTCGCGATGCCAGCCGATACCAATGCGAACGGCGATATTTTTGGTGGCTGGATTATGTCACAACTCGATTTAGCCGGCGGAATTCTGGCGAAAGAAATCTCTTCTGGACGTATCGTGACGGTATCCGTTTCTAGCATTACGTTTAAAAAGCCCGTGCGGGTTGGCGATGTTGTGTGTTGCTATGGCGACTGTATAAAGATTGGCCGCACTTCAATGACGATCAACTTAGAGCTGTGGGTGAAACCAGTCAAAGAAGACGGTGTGCATGATCGTTTTCAAGTCACCGAAGCGACCTTCCACTATGTTGCTGTTGATGCCGATGGACGCCCACGCGCTATTGATGTAGGAAAAGGGTCACACTAATTTAATATCACTCACTTACCGTTATGGTGTGGCGAGTTGTCCGATTAGGATATTTGACTTCGATTCACTTGCGTGAGATTAAAGGTTGCAATCATCGTCATTCCAAGCAAAATAACAGATTAGTCTTGTTGTCGATGTAAATTAGAAGGAAGTCTTATGTGGTATGTTATTTTCTCTCAGGATGTTGAGAATTCATTAGAAAAACGTATGAGTGTTCGTCCTCAACACCTAGAACGACTGCAAAAACTTCAGGATGAAGGACGGCTTCTTACCGCAGGCCCAATGCCAGCTCTTGATGTAGACAACCCAGGAGAAGAGGGATTTACTGGCTCAACAGTTATCGCTGAGTTTACCTCTCTTGCAGAGGCTCAAGCGTGGGCGACAGCAGATCCGTATGCAGAAGCAGGTGTCTATGCTCATACTGTAGTCAAACCCTATAAAAAAGTATTTTAATATGAAAATTCGTACTTTCGCTGTTGCGGCGTTAACCGTGGCACTGCTCGCTGGTTGTAGCTCAAGCGCCAAAGAGCAAAAACGTTTAGAAATGATCGCGACCAATCGTGCCGCATTGCTCTCTGCCGAACTCCCACTGCAATATGGCCCATTACATATCATGCGTGCGAACTCTAAAGGCGCGATGATTGAAATGATGATGGTTTACAACACAGAAGCTGCCGCAGCAAAACCAGTGCAAGATGTCATGAAGCAAAGCGCCGTCTCGTTTTGTCAAAACCAAACGATTGCAGACAATTTAGATCAAGGTATTGATTACCGGGTTAAAATACGTGATAGCCGCGGTAAGTTATTAATCGACAATATTATAACCAAGAAAAGTTGCGACAAAATCGTCCCAAAAAATAACAACTAAAACTGAGCCCTATTCTGATGAATAGGGTTTTTCTTTTTTGAGCAACAAAGTGAATTACACACCGCCAGGTTCCTCTCCCTCCTTTCTATCAGTACCATCATGTTGTGAACAAACTGACAGTCTTCTCTAGCAAAAGAGTAAGGATATTAAACGACAGGCTATCGGCCCATCCTCTAAACTAATGTCAGCGGGTAGAGTAAAACGCGCTAATTAATAGACGTCTAGATGTTTACACCGCCGTAGTATCAAGGTACATTAAAGCAGATAAATCGCATCACGGAATTAACATGTCTGCTTATCCGCAGTTAAGACAAAGGAAAAGTCGTAATGATTGAGTTAAAACACCTTAAAACCTTAGTGTCTCTTCGCGATAGCGGTTCGTTAACCTCTACCGCGACCGCCTTACATTTGACCCAATCCGCCCTATCTCATCAAATTAAAGATCTAGAAGCTCGGCTTGGTGGGCAACTCTTCCTTCGTAAAACTCGTCCAGTTAAATTTACCTCTGAAGGCCAAATTATGCTGCAACTAGCGGATGAAATACTCCCGAGGATAGCGCAAGCAGAACAGGATCTAGCGAGTTTAAAAGAAGATATTAATGGCCGCTTGCATATGGCCATTGAATGCCACTCATGCTTTCAATGGCTGATGCCCGCGTTAAGGGAATATCAAATTGCGTGGCCAAACGTCACGTTAGACTTTTCATCCGGTTTTGGCTTTGAACCACTACCAGCATTACTGGCAGGCGAATTGGATCTTGTCATTACGTCGGATATTTTACCGCGTTCTGAGGTACATTATGAGCCTTTGTTCGACTTTGAAATGCGCTTAATTACCGCAACAACTCATCCTCTAGCTCAAAAAGCGTTTATCGAACCCAGTGATCTCGCCGATCAGACCATGTTGAGCTATCCGGTACAAAAACAGCGCTTAGACGTCGTAAAGCATTTTCTGCAACCCGCTGGGATAGAGCCTATGAAGTGGAAGCAAGCAGATAACACGTTAATGCTAGTACAAATGGTCTCAGCAGGCCTTGGGGTTGCCGCCCTTCCCAATTGGGCAATCAGTGAGTTTTCTCGCCAAGGATTAATTTGCAGCTTGCCTTTAGGTAAAGGGCTAAAACGTCGCTTATTTGCCGCGACACGAAATAATGAAAAAGAAAAAAACTATCTACAAGCTTTTTTCTCGACAGCTCGCCAGCAGTGTCAGCTGCACCTTGATGGTATTAAAATCGCATAGTCAACGTTTCTACTTGCATAAAAAACGGTCGCGAAAAGCGACCGTTTTTTATTCCATTATGATACAGCAGACTCACAAGCACACCGTTATAATGTTGATAAATATACGTGTTCGAAGCCTGTCATTGAGATTAGCAATACCACTTGCGCGACAGCTAACTGGGTTTTCATCACCGTTTTAGCGGTAAAAATATGCCACGCCCAAATAATGATTGCCAAAACCAATAAGGCAAAATAAGTGAGAATATGATGCGTTGCCTGCGCGACACTTTGTTGCGGTATCTGTAGCGCATACGGGACAACGCACAAGACCACAGCCATCGCCGCTAGGATCCCCGCAACCGGTAAAATACGATGAAATGCTTGCAAGCGAGTACGTGCTAGTGTGAGCAATAGATGAGCAAACATCGCGCCTAATAACACCACATTCAGTATAGAAGACACGCCAACTGACCATAGCGGTAATTGTAATGCGTTCCAAAGCAACAATACCAACGCGTAGGCACTCGTGGCATGTAAAACCCATAGTGGCCCTTCTTTACGAGTTTTCTTGGTTTGTACTTTCGAATAAAAGTAAAAAATCCCCCCTGCGACCAATAACGATCCAAGTTGTACTGTCGCAGAGGCCAACCAAAGCACGCCAATAGCAGGTAGCACTTTATGAATACGCCCTCGCTGTCCTGGGCAAATATCGCCTTTCACTAATACGAGCGTAAGAATAAGCTGTGCGCCCAACAGCATCGGCGGCAACACAAGCAATAAAGAATGAAGCATGAAAATGACCATTGATAAAATAATACTGTGATAATACCAGAAATAAGCCTTACGTTAACAGAACCATACTCAATGTCACCTGAGTCTAAAATAGGTGACCAATATTAATTTTTCACCAATACGTTGGCACAAGTCAGTATTCAGCGCATAAAAAAGCCCCGTTTAAAACGAGGCTAATAAAAACACGCAAGTATTATGCGTATTGCTTTTCAAATTCAGCCATAAAATCGACTAATGCCTGCACACCTTCTAGCGGCATCGCATTATAGATAGAAGCACGCATCCCACCGACAGCGCGGTGTCCTTTGAGTGAAATCAAACCGGCCTGCTCTGCTTGTTTCAAAAAGATGTCATCAAGCTCCGGTTTTGCTAACTGGAAAGGTACGTTCATACGTGAGCGGTTATCAGGATGAATGGTATTGCGATAAAAATCAGACTGATCAATAGCATCGTAAAGAAGCTCAGCTTTTTGTTGGTTTGTCGCTTCAATCGCCGCTAAGCCACCTTGTTTTTTCAACCACTTAAATACTAACCCCGACATGTACCACGCAAATGTCGGTGGTGTATTAAACATCGAATCGCCTTCTGCCAAGACTTTATAGTTCAACATACTTGGCAATAGTTCATTCGCCATACCCAATAAATCATCCCGTACAATCACAATGGTGATCCCCGCAGGGCCAATATTTTTTTGCGCGCCAGCATAAATAACACCGTATTGACTAACATCGATTTGCTTGGACAAAATGTTCGATGACATATCGGCAATAATCGGTTTGTCGGTCACTGGGAGATCGTTAATTTCAACACCATCAATGGTTTCATTCGGACAAAAATGGACATACGCGGCATCATCAGCGATTACCCATTCAGAAGCAGGTTGCACCGCCGTTTTGCCCTCTTTTTCAACTTTAGCATCATAAAGATCGATAGCGCAGTATTTCTTCGCTTCTTTCACCGCGCTCATTGCCCAATAGCCACCATCTACATACGTGGCTTTATTATGCTCACCCAATACGTTCATTGGAACAGCTGCAAATTGCGCTCGCGCTCCACCTTGGCAAAACAGCACTTTATAGTTATCAGGAACACTCAATAAATCACGTAAATCTTGCTCCGCTTCTTTGGCAACTTGTAAAAAAGGCTGGCTACGGTGGCTAATTTCCATCACCGAGGTCCCCATGTCGTGCCAATTGATGAATTCTTGTTGTGCCTGTTTCATCACAGCTTTAGGTAAAATGGCTGGCCCTGCGGAAAAATTAAAGATGACGTCCTTATTAGACTCCATGAGTATCTCGCTCCTGCTAATTTATTTGAATATAAGTACTTATAATTAATATCACTTTTAGAAATGAATAAAAAGTGAGAAAAGATTCTTAGTAATGTACACCGAACGGCTAATGATAAAAAGAGAAAATCGTCGTCAAATTATCGCGCTAGAGTGACGGGTACAGCCAATACTCGGCGTAGCCACAAATAAAAAAGCCCTAAAAACAATAGCGGTAATATCAATGATTTAAGTAGGTATAATGCCATTAGCGTTAACATATCAATCACGGAGTCTTCGGTTTTTTGCGCAAACTCGAATAATTGCTGTTTACGTTTTTGCACGTTATCGGCTAACGATCCCCATTGATTTTTAATTCGCTCGATCATGCCTAGAAAGCTATCGTCGGTTTTAAGACTTGCCGTATTTTGCAATTCCGCGGTCGGGCTCGCTTGACTTACTTTGGCGACACTGACTTGGTGTTGTTGGATTTGTTTATCAAGAAACCAATGATCCACCAGCAATGTACTCAATACACTCAATAAGACAATAAACCGACCTATAGCTAAAAACGCGAACATCTTCCATAGCCACTGTTGCCCTTGTAAGTGTTTAGGTAACCACAAACTCACTATCAACAACACTCCTACCACGACAAAAATGGTATTGGCGGGCAAAGACGATAGCATCACTAGCCATACTTTTTGCAATGACAGAGAAGTAAAGGCAAGCACCATGATGTCACTAAATTTATCAATAAGATCGCTCACCGGGTTTAGCATCTGTCCCACATCAATAGAAACAACGCCAGCCGAGACTTCTGAGCTTTTTAATGTAGAAATAGCAGCATCTAAGGTACGCGCTAACGCATAACTGCTCGCGGTCGTGACTAATGCTTGGTCGATCATGACATGGGTACGCTCATCAAGACTACGCATACTCGCCAGTATCAGCATGAATGCCACAATCAAGGTTAGCATGACACGATAATGACTCGATAGGTGTCTCATATTCCCTCGCATGCTATAAAAAAAAGCGGAGCCTTCAGGCTCCGCATCGTCATTATTAATGAGCGTACTGTAATAAACCCATGCCCATCATCATTAATGCTTGCAGCGGAATTTTGTGTCCTTCATCAAACACTAAATTACCTTTTTCAATCTTGGCTTTCATGGTGTAGCCGTCTTGACCTTGTTTGGCAATTTCCGAGACCACCAGCTCATCAGCCGTACGTTGCAACATAGGATATTGCTTGGCCAACGACTCTGATAAAGTCACCCCTAAATTACCTTGAAGTAGCTGCATGACTTGCGCAGGGTTACGCGTCACATGCTCAGTGCCTTCTGGCATAGAGAGTTTCAACTGTGACGTGAAATCACCATCATCGATTTTGCCATCAAGTTGAGTCAACTCTATAGAAAAGCCTTTAGCAAACATAGTATCAATGAAAGGCAGAGCTCGACCAACATCTCGCCCTGTAATTTTAGAGCGACCGTTGAACATATCCGATAACTGAATAAACGAAGCTCGATCAATGTTGTTTAGTGCGACACCTAACGTTAAGTCATGAGCATCAAAATCATCTGAGCTAAACTCATCAATAGTGACTTTGTGTTGACTGGTAAATCGCGTTTCTTTTTTATCTAAACGAGAATTGAAATTATACGTTAGCCCTTTCACCGTCGCGGTAATCGGTTCTGCTTTTTCCATTGATTGTGAATTTGCACCTGGCTTCGGAGGAGCCATAGAAGTCCCTACCGCATTCATACTGCCTATTGTCAACGTTTGATCGCCTAACCATAAGCTCCCTGCACGTTTACCAGAACCTTCCACAGCAATATCATGGACCGTTATTTTTGCATCATTCGCAAAATCAATCGCAACCGAGGGTAACGTCGACTTGAAGTTCACTTCACCTAGTTTGGTAATCATCCCTGTGACGTTACCTGCGGAGGTCGACACTGAATACGCATCTTTACCCTTATGCTGATAATTCCATTTCTCAATATTAAGCTTGAAATTAGTATTGCCATTAAGCTGTGTTTGGGTTTCAAGCATGAAAGGAAAATCTGGATAATCCGGCAATGTTGTCGTTGATGACAGGCTCAGTAAATCATGGTCTATTTTACTATGTACTAAAAACGTGGTCGGAAGACCATCTGCTTTAAACTGATGAGCAAGCTTACTATCGGTTACCGTGATACGTGAGGTCATATCAGAAGACAAGTAGCCACGATCATATTTGACAAGAGAGACATTCACGTCCGGTGAATGCATTTTCTGGACGCCATCTTTAATGATCGTCTGACCAATTTGACCTACTGCAAGTGGCCAACATGCTGCAATTACAATTGCACCACCAATAGCCCCAACCTTCTTTACGTTGTTCATAAAAATTATATTCCTGTCGATGTAGTCGGCATAAGTTTCTCTTAATATCTTCACAGTTTAGCGGATTAACCACCAGAGAATTTTAAAAAAAAGCGAATTTTTGAGGTTTTTTTGTTAAAATTCTCTATTAGTTACCTTTTTTCGGTTTTTATCCAGCATCATACTTGCCTACCCACGGCATTGTTGGCTACTTTGAACTCAGATTGTGAAACTAAAAAGTAAGAATGCTTCATTATGGCATCGTATTTGCTTTATTTATGCCATCACTTGATGGCGACAATTTTTTGATACTGGGTGCCAACACCGATAGTCGGCTATTGGTCAGTATGTTCCTTCACTTTCCAATGGAAAATTGAATTACTATATAGGTTTATCGAAACTATGCGTAAAGTTTTAATTGCGGCAACATTGCTGCTTGCATCAGGTCAAACTCTGGCCGCTACCGATCTTGACGGCTCATCTTCTATGAGTAATTTTAATTACGATTACATCGATGCACGAATCGGCGTTAGCCCAGTGACTTACGGCGCGGAATTTAGTCATTCGATCCACCCAAATGCACACTTTTTAGCTCGTGTTGATTCTGAGTTTGACGGTGATTTTGACAGTGCCACTGGTCTTGGTTTTCATGCACCAATTAACAACTGGGCGGATTTGACAGGCGCTATGCTATGGCGCGTCATTGACAAGAAACACCAAAACAGTCCGGATTCTGGTATGGAATTAAACATTGGCATACGCCAATGGTTGGGACCACAGTTAGAAGTCGGTGGTAACGCTGGTTATGTTTCGATTGATAGTAATGATGATTGGACGGGTAGCGTCTACGCGCGTTTCCATTCTACAGAATTATTCTCACTCGGTGTGGCAGCTCGTTTCAATGATGCATATGACGATCAATTAATGTTTACCGCACGTTTCAAATATTAATCGCGACACATTATCGTTAGTGATTTTTTAAAGCGTTGATCCCTCAGGCTCAACGCTTTTTGCATTTATGAATACACCGTCAATTCATATTCATTGAGCAACGCCTGCTTCCGCGTTTCTTCTAGTAACTCCCAATATACTCCTTCTTGAGCAGCTGCTAATTTCCACAATAAGCGTATATCGGTTTTATGCCCATATCGTTCTGTAATTTTAGTGAACGCGACTACCGCGCCGACATCAAAGAATGTCGCAACATCATCAATACCCACTTTTTTGAGCATACGTTCCGTTGTTAGCTGCAAATTCGGTAGATCTCTTAATCGCTGATTATAAAGGCTCCGACGTTGTTGATCCTCGAACAATACCTCACACATTGTGCCACCGATCACTTCTGTCGCCAGTTCACGATGCCTATATAGCATTTCAGTGATATCGTAATAATTAACGGTGGCAACCGTCGTTTTTTTGACATGCTGATATCTTTGACAGCCATAAGTGATAAGTTGCGATTCAAATTTCTGTGTGCCACGTAGGTAGATGCGCTCTTGATTGATCAACGCGTACATTATGTCATAGTGAAAAAAGCCAACTCCGCCAAACATAGAGCGCGTACTTAATGCCCCATGTTGTTCTATAATTGTATAAAAAGCTTGTATAGAGATCATTGAATTCCCTCCGTTATGTATCACAGTATGATCTATTTCAATGAGCACGATTCGTCTGATGACAGCAAGAACACCCCACCAACGTGAAATTAAAGTATTAGCTCCATTTATAAAAATGTCACTAAATGTTATGTGTTCTCTCGAGTACATCTCCCAAGTACTGGTGACGCGTTGGCTTTATTACTAACAAAAATGTTAGATATATCGAATTGCTATTAAATTAAGACGAAATTTAGGTTGAAAATTAGATTAACTTGTACTTAATAGTCTGACCTAGGTAAAATACCGATTGGTTTCTTTCAGTTAGCACAATTATGAATCACTTATCTTTTTATTGGCTGCCCGACAATCGTCAGGCTTTAATTAGTAGCTTAGAAAGTGAATTTGCTGATTTGGTCGAACAATCGATCAATAGTGGCAAAATATCACTCCCTCCCATACCAACCGTTGTACTTCGTGTGCAACAGCTCTGTATGAAAGAATCAAGCACAGTCTCTGACGTTGCCGATTGTTTAGCGGACGACCCTAGTCTTGCTGCGATCGTTATTCGCATTGCAAATACGGTTGTGTTTAATCGCCGTAACATTACTTGTAATGACTTACTGACGGCAGTCTCTCGTCTAGGCATGATACGTGTACGTGATATCGTCACCGCACAGTCGATCGACCAGCTAAAACATTCAAGTAACTTGAGCCCACAATGTAATAAAATTCTAGCCAACAGCGCCCACACAGCTAAAGAGCTAGGGGCGACGATGCTGCTCGTCGCCGAAACGTTTAAGGCATTATTTCCTAAAAAATATGCACATCTCGAAGATGAAAAAGCGTTACTTGTTGGTTTATTAGCAGACATTGGGTTGTTTTGTTTGGTCAATGAATACCACTTATATTTAGAGCGGGGTAACTATTTGGATGAAGAGATTGCCTTGCAAATATTTCGCTCGAGCTGTTCAAAAACCAGCCAATCCGTACTTGGGGGCTGGGGATTTGATTTGGACTTTCAAGAAGTCGCCAGTAACGAAGAATTACAAACTCACCAACACGAAGTGAATTATTTAGATATCGCACGTATTGCAAGCCACTTATTAATGTTTCGTAAAAGTGATAATGCCATTACAGAGCACGATGTTGAGATCAATGCTGACGGTGCAGATGTTCTATTTGAATTGAGTAACCTCTCTGACTACCAATTCAATGAGAGCCTTCGCTCTGCTATCTCACGCAGCGGGTTTTAACCAACAAGTTCAAAAGAATCAGGACAACTATGTTTTCAGGGATGTTACTTATTTTCTCCCCACTTATTGTGGGCTATTTTTTCTCAGTAAAGAACAATACTTGGCTTAACCTTATCAATCGTGCCACCTCTTATCTTATCTATGTGATTTTATTTTTGATGGGATTAAGTATTGCGGCATTAGATAACCTAGATAGCAATATTTTCGTGATTGGAAAATACTCGGCTGTATTTATTGCTTTTATGGCTTTATGCAATTTTGCCGTCCTCCCTATTATCGACAAATTACTCCCTTTTGAAGCCTCTTCCAATCAAAAGCGCCTCCCGCTTTACCACATGGCGCTCGACTCATGTAAATTATTGGTCGTTGTCGGTAGCGGTATCATCATTGGGATATTACAGCCGTACTCGTTGACTTGGGTTACGCAAAGTAGTGAATGGATTTTATTACTTCTACTGTTTTTTATTGGCATTCAACTGCGCAATAGCGGCTTGACTTTAAAACAAATCGTACTCAATAAGCGCGGTACGATTATTGCCGCTGTTGTAGTAGTCAGTTGTTGGATTGGCGGCATACTGGCCGCTTTGACGCTGAACGTACCGATTCTACAAGGCCTAGCAATGTCTTCTGGCTTTGGCTGGTATTCTTTATCCGGTATTTTAATGGGAGATGCCTACGGACCGATTTGGGGCGGCAGTTCTTTTATCATTGAACTTACTCGGGAATTGATTGCGTTGGTATTAATTCCTATGCTGATTCATCGCCGTCCTTGCACCACAATTGGCTATGCTGGCGCCACTGCCATGGATTTCACCTTGCCGGTGATTCAAAATATAGGTGGCGTGCGCTGTGTTCCAATTGCGATTGTCAGTGGCTTTATTCTGAGTTTATTCGTCCCTATTTTTATGTTGCTATTTGTGTCGCTATCGACTCTCTAACCGTCATCCTGAGCAATCATTGAATCTATTAGCTTGATAAAAGCCCACGCGAGTGATAAATAATTCTATTATTGCTCGCTATTTTCTCGCACTGTTAGGGTTAACGTATGACCACTGAAAAAAGTAAAAAGGCCACTGTCAGTTTCGATAGCTTATTGCGTATCTTCACTGTACCGGAAGGCCCTGATTCTACGTTAACGCAGATTGAACACGCACTCTCTCATAATGTGAATGAGTTTTTAAATGATCATATTGTAACGGAAGACGTTCCGTTAACGGATATTGAAAACGATTTTGCCCATGCGCGCATCCCTGACGAACCAGAGTTTGTATCTACGCATACTGATCACTTGCTTAACAAAGTAGTCGCCCATTCAGTGCATACCGCATCTCCACATTTTATTGGCCACATGACGTCGGCGCTTCCATATTTTTTACTGCCGCTCACAAAAGTGATGACGGCTCTTAACCAAAATTTAGTAAAAATTGAAACGTCTAAAGCCTTTACGCCATTAGAACGACAGGTTCTGGGCATGCTGCACCACTTGGTTTATCAACAGTGCGATGCATTTTATACGCCATTACTGCATAGCGCCGAACATTCGCTGGGCGCATTTTGTTCTGGCGGCACGATTGCAAATATTACCGCGTTATGGGTCGCAAGAAATCAAGCGCTACCCGCAAGTCGTGATTTCCCCGGAATCGCTATAGCGGGGGCTCATGCGGCACTACGCTATTATGGTTACGACGATTTAGCGATCATCGTCTCTGAGCGTGGTCATTATTCGTTAAAAAAAGCCGCGGATATTCTGGGCATCGGACAAAATAACGTCATTACTATTACCACAGATGACAATAACCGTATCGATATTGCTGAGTTCGAGCATACACTGACCAAACTTAAGCAACGTAACGTATGTGTATTTGCCGCCATCGGCATCGCAGGGACGACTGAAACTGGTAGTGTGGATCCACTACCAGAAATGGCTCATATTTGCCGACGCGAAAATATTCACTTCCATGTCGATGCCGCTTGGGGCGGCGCGACATTATTCTCTAACACGCATCGTCACTTATTACATGGAATAGAGCAAGCCGACTCTGTTACCATCGACGCCCACAAACAAATGTACATTCCAATGGGCGCCGGTGTGGTGCTGTTTAAAGACCCCTGCGCGATGCACGCCATCGAGCATCACGCACAATACATACTGCGAGCCGGGTCAAAAGATTTAGGCAGTCACACTTTAGAAGGATCGCGGTCTGGCATCGCCATGCTGGTATACTCGAGTTTGCATATATTAGGGCGAGCTGGGTATGAATTACTGATTGATCAAAGTATTAATAAAGCGAAATTTTTTGCAGACCTCATCGAGCAGCAACAAGATTTTGAACTGATATCCGCGCCCGAGTTATGTTTATTAACTTATCGCTACCGACCACATCAAGTCAAAGATGCGTTGACGCAAGCAACCGCCCTTCAACAAGCGGCGCTCAATGATACGCTTAATGAACTGACCATTTTTATTCAAAAGCGCCAACGAGAAAACGGCCGTTCATTTGTGTCTCGTACCCAGTTAACTCCGCACAATTGGTCGAGGTATCCCATTATTGTGTTGCGCGTCGTATTGGCTAACCCTCTGACAACAGAAGCCATATTAGAATCCGTGTTAGAAGAGCAGCGTGCGATCGCCACACAAGCAACATTATTAATGCAACGTATTAAAACAATGTGCCAAAGCATTCTCGTGCAAAAATAACTCGCTCACTTATAAAATAACCACAGATCGCTTGTTTAGTCTTTTTTCAGTGTCAATTGACGATAAAAACCTGTATATAATGACTCGTTAACTCAGTTCGCTGTTACTTTAATGAAATGTAGTTTGAGGCCTGTCATAGAATCACGGATTGATAGCACGTTTCATTTATGAAATCCTTCCCTAAGGGTTTATACTCGATCCACTCCTGTTGGACCTTGGTGTCTTAAGCAAATGCGCCTTTTTAGAGCTAGGATCATACCGACGATTACTTATTTATGCCTGCGTGAATACTATGAATACAATAGAAAAAATCCAAAAAAACCTAGAAAACTTCAGCAAATCAGAGCGTAAAGTTGCCGAAGTAATCATGGCTTCTCCGCAGGAGGCTATTCATTCTAGCATCGCGACATTGGCGAAAATGGCCGATGTTAGCGAACCCACCGTCAACCGCTTTTGCCGTCGCTTAGACACCAAAGGCTTTCCCGATTTTAAATTGCATCTTGCACAAAGCTTGGCCAACGGCACGCCTTATGTAAACCGTAATGTCGAAGAAGATGACGGCCCAGATGCGTATACACATAAAATTTTCGAATCGACCATGGCCTGTCTTGATGTCGCCAAAAACAGTCTTGATCCAAGTCAGATCAATCGTGCAGTCGATTTGTTAACTCAAGCGAAACGCGTGTCGTTTTTTGGCCTTGGCGCCTCGTCTGCCGTAGCACGTGATGCGCAAAACAAGTTTATCCGCTTTAATATCCCGATCACCTGCTTTGAAGATGTCGTGATGCAGCGTATGAGCTGTATTAATTGTACTGACAACGATGTGGTCGTCCTGATATCCCATACTGGCCGTACTAAAAGTCAGGTGGAAATCGCCCAGCTTGCAATTGAAAATGGGGCAACGGTTATTGCCATCACCGCCAAAGATTCCCCGTTAGATCAAGTTAGCTCGCTATCGATTTGCCTAGATGTTCCTGAAGACACCGACGTCTACATGCCGATGGCCAGCCGCGTCGTCCAAATGACCGTCATTGATGTGTTGGCGACTGGTTTTACACTAAGACGAGGCTCTGGCTTTCGCGACAATCTTAAGCGTGTGAAAGAATCATTAAAAGATTCACGTTACGATAAATTCTCACAATTCACCAACAACTGATCAGCGTATAGCTCGACTTACCTCAAAACTAACGATCGAGTCAACTAGGCGCTAAACAGTGCCTAGTTGAATGATTAGCGCTTTATGCACTACTCTTTTTAATATGTTCGTTTTATAACCAATAGCTTTTACCTATTGAACTGAATGGTAAATGCACCTTTATTTTCTATATCGAATAAGGCATATTGGCAACTAAAGCAATTAAGGAGAGAGTTATGTTTGTTGTTATTTTTGGTCGCCCTGCTTGTCCTTTCTGTGTTCGTGCAAAAGAGCACGCAGAAACATTAAAAGAGAAGCGTGAAGACTTTAACTACCGCTATGTTGATATTCAAGCGGAAGGTATCTCTAAAGAAGATTTGTCTAAAAGTGTAGGCAAACCTGTTGAAACGGTTCCTCAAATCTTTATTGACCAAGAACCTATTGGCGGTTTTACCGAATTTGAAGCTTACGCAAAAGAAAATCTAGGTCTATTCGACTAAGACTGATTTTTTAAAGAAGCCCGCATCGAATTGCGGGCTTTTTTATTTTAAAAATTCTTGATGAAAGATGATATTTCCCCCTTATATTTTCTACATAGTCATATACAATGTGCATACATCATCTCTTCTTCAGCCATTTATGCTATTTGAGCGGTTCCTGTGAATATTGACGTAGTATTTCTACTAAAACAAAATCCCATCTTACTTATTTTTGTCGTTTTGGCCATTGGACTGGCGATTGGTAAAATCCGCATAGGAAGTCTACAACTCGGTAATTCCATCGGCGTATTAGTCACTTCTTTAGTCATGGGTCACCTTGGTTTTTCTTTTGATGCCGACTCCCTCACCATTGGCTTTATGTTGTTTATTTATTGCGTCGGTATTGAAGCTGGCCCCAACTTTTTTGGCATTTTCTTTAGAGACGGTAAACACTACTTAATCCTTAGTTTAGTGGTGTTAGTTACCGCGACTTGGATCACTTACTTTGGTAGTTACTACCTCGATCTTGATTATGGCCTATCTGCAGGTATGATGGCTGGCGCACTCACTTCCACGCCTGTGCTCGTCGGCGCTCAAGATGCGATAAATTCTGGGCTTTCACAAGTTCCACACAATAAAGACCTTAGCCTGATCCTCAATAGCGTATCTGTAGGGTATGCGATGGCTTATCTGATTGGCTTAATCAGCATGATTATGTTCGCTAAACTTCTCCCTAAGATTCAAAAGCAAAACCTCTCTGACTCTGCCCAACAAATTGCCAAAGAACGTGGCCTAGGAGCGAATAGCCAGCGCAAAGTATATTTACCGATCATCCGCGCCTACCGGGTAGGCCCCGAGCTCGTTAATTGGGTGGGCGGCAGAAACTTGCGTGAATTAGGCATTTATCGCCAAACTGGCTGCTATATCGAAAGAATTCGTCGTAATGGTATTCTCGCCCACCCTGATGGCGATGCCATTTTACAAGAAGGCGATGAAATCGCTTTAGTAGGTTATCCAGACAGCCACGCTCGCCTTGATCCAAGCTTTCGTAACGGTAAAGAAGTGTTCGATCGTAACTTATTAGACTTACGCATATCGGAAGAAGAAATCGTCGTAAAAAGTGATGCCGTCGCAGGGAAACGCTTAACGGATCTCAACATGTCAGAATACGGATGTTTCCTTAACCGCGTAGTTAGAGCGCAAATTGAAATGCCAATGGATTCAGATATCGTACTCGCGAAAGGTGACGTTTTACAGGTTAGCGGTGAGAAATCACGGGTCAAAGGATTAGCAGATAAAATCGGTTTTATCTCAATTCACAGCCAAATGGCCGATCTGCTCGCCTTTTGTAGCTTCTTTATTCTTGGTATTTTACTTGGTTTAGTCACTATGACCTTTGGTCAAGTATCATTTAGCCTTGGCAATGCAGTGGGATTACTCCTTGCGGGAATCACTCTAGGTTTTTTACGAGCCAATCATCCAACCTTTGGTTATGTGCCACAAGGCGCACTTAATATGGTGAAAGACTTAGGATTAATGTTCTTTATGGTCAGTATTGGACTAAGTGCTGGTGCCCAAATGTTTGATCACCTATCAGACATTGGCTTCAAAGTCATAGGACTGGCCTTCTTAGTCAGTGTAGTTCCGGTGTTTTTCGCTTACATTGTCGGTGCGTATGTATTAAAAATGAACCGCGCCTTGTTATTTGGAGCGATCATTGGTGCGCGTACTTGCGCGCCAGCGATGGATATCGTTAATGACTATGCTAAATCGACTGTTCCAGCATTAGGCTATGCGGGCACCTATGCTATCGCCAATATCTTGATGACTCTAGCTGGTACCATATTAATTTTACTTAATTAAGCACGGTGAGCATCATAGCTCAGCTCTTTTCATCCGTAATTAGCGACAGATACCAATAATAAAAAAGCGCTCCGAAGAGCGCTTTTTTTATTCGTTCATAACACCAAACTGGCCATCAGAACGTAATCTTGTTAGATGTCTTGCACATCAAACTCAACTTGTGGGTTAACATCAGCTTCGTAATCAACGCCTTCAACACCAAAACCAAACAGTTTCAAAAACTCTTGTTTGTAACTCACGTAATCGGTTAATTCTTTCAAGTTCTCTGTCGTAATTTGTGGCCATAAAGCCTGACAATACGCTTGAATATCTTCACGCAATTCTAGGTCATCAAGACGTAGACGATTTTCATCGTCAACCTCTGGAGCTGTGCCATCTTCTTTAAATAAACGCTCGTTAAACATACGTAGAATCTGGTCCATACAGCCTTCGTGTACACCTTCTTCACGCATTTTCTTGAATACCATTGCGATATAAAGTGGCATAACCGGAATCGCAGAGCTTGCTTGCGTAATGACGGATTTCAATACGGCTACGTTCGCTGTACCATTTTTTGCCGACAGTTTGTCATTAAGCTCAGCCGCTGCGCGATCCAAATCCATCTTGGCACGGCCAAGTGCGCCATGCCAATAAATAGGCCAAGTGAGTTCTGTACCAATGTAGCTATAAGCTACGGTCTTACAACCGTCAGCCAAAACGCCAGCTTCATCTAGTGCATTGATCCACAATTCCCAATCTTCGCCACCCATAACGGTAACGGTATCGGCAATTTCTTGCTCTGTAGCTGGTTCAACACTGGCTTCAATAATCACATCACGGTTAGTATCTACCGCTGTTGATGTATAAGTTTCGCCAATCGGTTTTAAGCAAGAACGAACCACTTCGCCTGATTCTGGAAGTTTACGAACTGGCGATGCCAATGAATAAACCACCATATCAATTTGACCTAAATCTTCTTTGATCAAATCAATCGCTTTTTGCTTCGCTTCGTTAGAGAAAGCATCTCCGTTCAAGCTTTTAGAGTATAAGCCTTCTTCTTTAGCAAACTTATCAAACGCCGCTGAGTTGTAGTAACCCGCCGTGCCTGGTTTTTTCTCTGTGCCTGGCTTTTCAAAAAACACACCAATCGTTGCTGCACCACCACCAAAGGCGGCCGCAATACGAGAAGATAAACCATAGCCGCTTGATGAACCTACAACCAACACACGCTTTGGTGCGTTTTTAATAGGGCCTTGCGCTTTGGTATGTGCAATTTGCTGTTTTACATTTTCTTCACAACCCACTGGGTGCGTTGTTGTGCAGATAAATCCGCGAATCTTAGGTTTGATGATCATATTCAACTTCCTTTCAAAATCAGCGTAAGGATAAAAGTTTCCTCGTCAGAGCGCACCCTATTTTTGTCAAAATAGTTTGAAATGCCAAGTGGTTGGATCTCTAGCGCTGTAAAATTAGACAAAAAAACAACAAGGGCTTCCGATCATGAAGCCCTTGTTTACGCTAATGACGTTTGTAATAACGTATTAAAGTGTAGAGTGCCCGCTCTTGTTGGTCAAAACTTCTTTAAAATCATAACTAAAGTGATCAACTTGAATCGCTTTCACTCGTAAAGCTTCTGCTTTTAAGACCTCTTCAACCATAGACTCAGTTAACACTCCCGCGGCTTGTGCTTGCTGCAATTTTTCCGCGAGAGGGAGCTTGCGTTCTATTATACCAGAAGCCATCGCTTGTTGCAGATGTTGCTCATAAGGTGCCACCGCAACCATGGCTTCAAAAGCTTGATCCATCAAACCAATGTTATCGGACTCGTCTTGACCAACAAAACACAAGTGCGTAAAGCGATCTCGCTGCTCTCCAGGTTTCATCAATAAATGAGCGACCGATAAAATACTTTTATCATTCGGCGGTGAGAACCCCTGACCAAGCGGGAATAGCACCCGTTTTAAGATGCGTCCTAACCAAGGCTTGGGAAAGTTAATACACGTTTCATCAAGCGCGTGAGCGGCATGATAGAAACAATGCTGTAATGCGTAATCCACAAACGGGCGGTCTTGAGCAAGCTCACCTTCATCATGAAAACGCTTCATAACCGCACTGGCCATGTATAAATGCGCTAGCGTATCGCCAAGTCGAGCCGACAATAACTCTTTACGTTTCAATTGCCCGCCCATGGTTAACATAGCAACATCAGATAACAATGCCAGCCCTGCACTTAAACGAGTAATGTGCTGATAAGGCCTTGAAAAATTAACTTTTTTGGGAACCTTAGCAAAGCGATTGCCCGTTAACCCATGCCCAAAACAACGTAATACATTCATACTTGTATGGCCGATATGTTTAAATAGCCAACGGTCGAATGCTTTTTTGCCTTGCTGAGTATCTGGATCAGCGGCCGCCGCCATTTCTTTAAGAATATACGGGTGACAACGAATCGCCCCTTGACCAAAAATCATTAAGTTACGTGTGAGTATATTGGCACCTTCTACCGTGATAGCAATAGGAACGCCGAGGTAATGTGCGCTAAAATAGTTCAATGGCCCACGCTGAATCGCTCGTCCTGCATGTACATCCATAGCATTAGTTAAGATCGTACGGCCTAGCTCAGTCATATGGTATTTAGCAATTGCCGTCACCACACCAGGGTTTTCACCAAGGTCTAAGCCTGTCGTGGTAAGCGTACGCGTCGATTCTAATAAATACGTCAACCCGCCAATCCGACCCAATGATTCAGCAACACCTTCAAAGCGCCCAATCGATACACCAAATTGCTTACGGACATACGCATAGGCTCCGGTGGTACGCATACTTAAGTGACCCAGCGCCGCGCCAAGAGCTGGCAGTGAAATCCCCCGCCCTGCCGACAAACATTCTACCAGCATTCGCCAACCTTTCCCGGCATACTCAGTGCCACCAATTAACCAATCCATTGGAATAAATACATCTTCCCCACGCGTAGGCCCATTCATAAAAGCAAGACCCATTGGATCATGGCGCTCACCCGTGACAACACCGGGGTGATCGGCAGGGATTAATGCGCAAGTAATACCAATAGATGTTTCGTCGCCTAATAAATGGTCTGGATCATACAACTTAAACGCCAACCCCAACACCGTCGCCACAGGGGCGAGCGTGATATATCGTTTATTCCAATTAAGACGAATTCCTAATACTTCTTGCCCATCGTGCTCTCCCATACACACAATACCATTATCAGGAATACTGCCCGCATCAGAGCCTGCTTCAGGCCCAGTTAGCGCGAAACATGGCACTTCACGTCCATCGGCTAATCGTGGTAGCCAATAGTCACGTTGTTCTTGGGTCCCATAATGAGAGAGTAGTTCCCCCGGCCCAAGTGAATTAGGTACCATGACCGTGACCGCAGCACTAATACTGCGCGTCGCAATTTTGGTGACAATGGTAGAGTTGGCATAAGATGAAAAGCCCAACCCCCCATACTTTTGATCGATAATCAGCGAGAAAAAACGCTCTTGCCTGAGAAAATCCCAGACTTCTTGAGGCAGGTTACGATCATGATTCATCAAACTAAAATCATCGACCATCGCCAATAATTGATTTAGTTGATTATCAATAAACGATTGTTCTCGCTCGTTTAATTTTGGCTTTGGATAATCAAGTAACGTGTTATAAGTGGGCGCACCAGAGAACAACTCCCCTTCCCACCAAATACTTCCTGCCTCCATCGCTTGCTTTTCTGTTTCCGACAGCGGTGGCAGCGCACGCTTAAACCAAGTTAATACCGAGTCACTAACCCATTTACGACGTAGAGAGCCCATATAATGCTCCTTCTATTACGCAGTGTGTGAATGAAAAGCGATAGAAAAACGACGCAGTATTCCTTTACTGGTGCAGTTTCCTACTCATCATGACTCTCGCGATTCATTCTCTCACACTGACTTATCTCGACGATAAGAACAGCAGTCCATGTGCTATTAACCTTTAACTCAACTATAGTTGAGTTACGTTTAGTCACCATATACGAATGCAACAAATGGCGAGTTTTGAGACAGCGGTATGGTAGGAGTAATAAAAAATGGAAAAACTTTCGATCAAGCTGGAACTCTTCTTTCAAAGTACAGTCCTAATCTATGTGGTTAAAAAGCTGCGAGCAAAATTGTTATCAGCACTGTTTTTCATCACGATATTACGTTTATTTTTCATATTTATAACTCCTACGTTTGTATATACCCAGTTCACTTTGTTCTGGGTCTTTTTTTATCCACTCTTTACCAAGTACCTCTCTTTATCTCTCGTCTTCTGCAAAATCGTCATAACATGATAAAATGCGTTTCCTTTTCTCGGTATGACAGCCATAACCTATGCAACTCCAACACTCTCCAGTCACACATCATTGCTTTCAACATATCCCTTTCGCACTAAAGCGTGATGACTTATTGCATCCTCAGTTTTCTGGCAATAAAGCGCGCAAGCTAATGACGCTGCTCGACACACCTCAGGAGACATTTAAGACCCTTACCAGTTATGGCTCTGCGCAAGCCAACTCACTATATTCCATGGCTGCACTCGCTTATTTAAAAGGGTGGACATTAAATTACTACGTGGATCATATCCCATCTTGGCTACAAACAGCGCCACTTGGTAATTATGCTCAAGCGCTGCAGCTGGGCGCTAATATTATTCCAACACGAGTAACGTATGGGATGTCACCAGCTGACTATGTTGGCAGCTTACCGCATGATGATAATGAAAAACGTATCCCTGAAGGCGGACGCTTTCCAGAAGCGCAAGCAGGTGTTAACACATTAGCTAACGAGTTACTCGTCTGGATAGCTCAGCAACCAACACAGCAATGGGTAGTTGCTCTTCCTTCTGGTACAGGCACAACAGCCTTATATTTACATAAAGCGCTCGCACCACACGGCATAAAAGTGGTGACGTGTGCATGTGTTGGAGGGAGAGAATATTTACAGCAACAATGGCGGGAATTGGGAGAAGACAGTCACCCTTTGATTTTAGATTCAGGCAAAAAACATCATTTTGGTAAATTATATCAAGAGGACTGGCAACTCTGGCAGGCGTTATTTTCAGCAACAGATATAGAGTTTGATTTGCTGTATGACCCGATTATGTGGCAACAACTACTACTTTGGTGGCCGCAGCAGCCAAGCCATCATCAAAAACACCTGCTGTACATACATCAAGGTGGGCAACTAGGCAATGTCAGCATGAAAGCTCGTTATCAGCGTAAATACGCATCCCCGATGTAACATATGACAAAGGAAAAGCTAAAAATGTTATTTTGATATCATATTGTATTGCCGAACAAAAAACGACCAGTTACGCTTGGCAGTAAGAAAATACCCCTTAGGGGTTAGAAGATCCCGCTTTGCTAGTCTAGTATTGATATAATTGTTTCAATTAATGTGAGTCGTCATGTTACCCGTTAAACTTAACCGTAGAGGACAAGCATTCTTAATCGGCGCTATCATCATTTTTTTGTGTTTGGATACGCTTATGCTTACTCTGAATTTTCAGATTACTCGCCAAGTGACCAATCAAACCTTGGTCATTAACCTCGCCGGTCGGCAACGCATGCTGTCACAAACCATGGCTAAACACATTTTTGCCATTAATCCACAAAAACTCAACGATAAAGCAACTCAAGAAAACTTGATGAGTTATATCAGTGCTTCTGAGCTTTTTGCCGACACCTTAAGAACGTTCAAACAAAGCGGTTACGTTATTGATGCGGAAAAACAGTTACGAGAGCTTGATCGTATTGATAGCGAGGAGGCACAGGCCATCATTAGTAAGGCTTCTGCGTCTGTCAAATCATTAAATAATTTGAATTCAAAGATATTGCGTAATGGTTTAACACGAGAACGTTACCAACAAATTCGCACTACCATAGAAGCGATTAATACTCCCTTACTTGAACAAATGAACCAATTGACTGTGCTGGTGCAAAAACACGCAGAAGCCAAAACTCAACAGCTACGCATCATACAATTCATTACGTTTATCCTAGCCTTAATAAGCTTTGCTTTTATCATTTATCGTTTTCGTCGTACTCACGTAGAATCTGAGCAGACAATCAATATCCTTAGCGACCTCATTCAATCAGCAAAAGCAGCCTTAATCATTTTTGATAAACAAGGGCGTATTATCATGTCTAATGAGTCGGCTCGTGCACTGCTAAATTACGATGAAGACACCATGAAAACCTTGACGAAATCACAAGTGTTTAATCTCGATGACAGTGAACCGATGGTCATTGATAGCAATGGACAAGCACAACCGGCAATGATTCATAATCGTGAATTAATTCGAGAAAATACAACGATTTCTATCGCAACAATTATAGAGAAAAGCCAGTACCTAGCGCACGAACACAATTTATTTACGCTAGCAAACCGCAACGCGCTCACTGGGATGCTCAATCACAATGCATTAAATACCGCGCTTTACCATAAAACGCAGCAAAGTAAATTTCTCGGTGGGCGCTTTGCCTGTTTCTACATTCATGTCGAAAACTATAATGACATCGTACACAAACATGGTCACAAAATTGGCGATGATATTCTCAAAGAACTCACCTATCGGTTATGCAGTGTCACACGTGAAAGCGACTTTATTTATCATATTAATGGACATGAATTTGTGGTCATCACAGATCTTAATGATCATGAAAACTCATTAGCGACCATCACGAAAAAAATATCGGGAACTAACTATCATTCATTTAACGTCAATAATACCTATAACCTAGATATCTCTCTCGACATTGGCTCTTCAATATGCCCTGATCACGGTACCGATCCCGATACGATTTTACTGCATGCGAAAAATAGCATGAAGGCTGTGAATGAACAGAAACCCCACCAGCGAGACTCGCAAGTTATTGACCTATCTAAAGCCTCAAAGAATCGTCAGCGTTAATGGCGATTTTCATCAATGGCATCTGTTCCCTATGAAAAATTGATGCATTATTAATCGATATGTAAATATTCTTTAATTATTTTCGATTTATATAAAATTCTTTTAAAAAACAACTTAACACTATTTTATTCCATTAAAAAGAATTTGATCCCGATCAAAAAATGTCGAGCTTACCACTCCCCATGCAATATCGTTTCCAGCTTTCTTACTATACGTCTCTCTACGCTGCTTTCTTGCTTCATGCCTCTTTACTGATGGATTCTCATCATTATTATCTTAGGTCTATGCCCACTAAAATCATATCGATTGACGGATTTACCAAGACCGTTCTTGGCCCCAAATCTGATTTAAATGCAGCATAATCTACTATAAAAATGAACATAATTTGATGGAACAATTTTATGAACGCAGAACCGGGAACTACCTCAACACAACACAATAAAAAATTAACCAAAAGCGATGCGAAAACGTTAAGCCTATCGGCACTAGGCGGCGCATTAGAATTTTATGACTTCGTTATTTTTGTCTATTTTGCCAATGTGGTCGGCAGTCTGTTTTTCCCGAGTGAAATGCCAGAGTGGATGCGCCAAGTGCAAACTTATGGCATTTTTGCCGCTGGCTATTTAGCACGCCCGTTAGGCGGTATTATTATGGCGCATTTTGGCGATCTATTAGGCCGAAAGCGTATGTTTATGCTCAGCATATTTTTAATGGCCGTACCAACAATGGCGATTGGTCTTATGCCAACTTATGCCTCCATTGGTTTAGCCGCACCGTTACTTCTTTTGCTATGTCGCGTTTTACAAGGTGCTGCAATTGGTGGGGAAGCGCCTGGAGCTTGGGTGTTTGTTACTGAGCATGTATCTAAGCATCGTATCGGTGTGGCTTGCGGCACGTTATCTGCCGGCCTTGTCGCGGGTATTTTAATTGGCTCATTAGTGGCGACAGGCATCCATGCGACCTTCACCGCGCAGCAAGTGCATGCTTACGGCTGGCGGATCCCATTTTTATTGGGAGGCGTATTTGGTTTTGTGACCATGTATCTGCGTCGCTGGTTACATGAAACCCCTATCTTTAAAGAGATGCAATCTCATAAAACCTTAGCAGAAGAAATGCCAATCAAATCTGTGATAAAGAATCACCTACCTTCTGTCTTTGTTTCTATGGCAGTCACTTGGGTGTTAACTGCGGCTATTGTCGTCACTATCCTTATGACACCGTCTCTGCTTCAGAACTTGATTGATTTAGATCCGACAACAGCACTAGAAGCAAACAGCCTTGCGATTATCTTTATCCTAATCGGTTGTATCGTCTCAGGCTCATTGGCTGACCGCTTTGGCAATGGCCCAATTATGGCAATATTTAGCATTGGGTTGGCCGCAAGCTTTTGGGCGTTTTATAGCACCATGCTGCAAGATACCACCTACTTATTCCCAATGTACGCGGTTGTCGGTTTCTTTGTTGGTATTGTTGGTGTGGTGCCAGCCATTGCAGTAAAAAGTTTCCCAGCCGCCATTCGTTTCTCGGGGTTGTCTTTTTCATACAATGTCGCTTACGCGATTTTTGGAGGCATGACACCAATGCTGGTGAGTACTATGATCGCGAATGATCCTATGTCACCGGTTTATTATGTGGCTGGCGTATCAGCGGTTGGCGTTATCGCAAGCCTAGCCGTCATCTGTTTTAGCCCTAAATTGGATCTCACCGCAGGCATTGCCTAACACATCCTAGCCAATAAAGTATCACGCTATTAACTCTCCTCTTTGTGGGGAGAGTTGACACACAACACACTATAATCCACTACCTGTATCCAATATATAATCGTCATTATCGCTATTAACTAAATAGAGCGCCGATATAACGTATGCCTTCCGTACTGGTATTCGTATCAATGCTGATAAATGATGTTTACTCCCTCCTTTCCCATCTTAAATTCTTTGATTTTTTATTAGGTAAGCAAGGACATTAAGTGACAGCGTCACAACATCGCACCTACTTAACTCTCTTGCGTGGTTACCATCTTGTTTCTTATAACGGCTTTGATTCATGCAACAAGAATCAAAATGTAGAGGCGTCTTACACCGTTACTTTCCGATTAATCAAGGGATCATTAAGCTAACTTTTATACTCTTCATTCGACATACACTGTAAAACCTCATAAAAATCATATTAATAACCCTATTTAACCGACAATAATAAAAGTTAATTATAAATGCGGCGAAAAAACACACATAAAAAAATGAGCATTGTGGCCCATAATTACTCACTTCAACCAATATGGTGTCGATTAAAACAAGGACAAAAGTGCAGTTGAATGCATATTTACCACCTTCGAAGTATTTTTGTTTATAAGCACTTAAAAACCGCACTCTAACTTTAGAGAGCAAGTGTCTTTTAGAGCTATTTTATTGCTTAAAATCAGGCATTAAGAATTTTTTCCTTCCATTGTGAGCGTAATCTCAGCATTGAATTTATTGACACCTCAATGTCGTAAATGGATATGAAAAGGACGTAATTGCATAGCTGAGAGGAAGGGTTGAGCGGTATGTTCAAGAAGTGCTTATGATAACAATAACCAAGCAGACAAGTTACAACGCGTTAACATCGTTCAATCAACGGTCACTTAGTCAGTAGCGGAGTAAATAAACTGTCACTTGGTACTAGAACCTCTACAACGATAAACAGCCTCAATAAGGAAATACCCTATGTCCAACGAACAATCTAACCGCGGCGTCGTCTATAAAGGCGCAGGAAAAGTGGCAGTTGAGTCCATCGCTTACCCAGAACTTGCTATGGGTAAGCGCAAATGCGAACACGGCGTTATCTTAAAGGTGTTGACCACCAATATTTGTGGTAGCGATCAGCACATGGTGCGTGGACGAACGACAGCCGAGGAAGGCTTAGTACTTGGCCATGAAATTACGGGGATCATTCTCGAAAAAGGCCGTGATGTTGAATTTGTGGATGTCGGTGACATTGTTTCTGTTCCATTTAATATTGCTTGTGGCCGTTGTCGTAACTGTAAAACAGGCCTTACCGGCATTTGTTTGAACGTTAACCCATCTCGCCCTGGCGCCGCTTATGGCTATGTCGACATGGGTGGCTGGGTTGGCGGCCAATCTGAATATGTAATGGTGCCGTATGCTGACTTTAACCTGCTTAAATTCCCAGATCCGGACCAAGCAAAAGAAAAAATCAAAGACCTTACCCTATTATCAGATATTTTCCCAACCGGATTCCATGGTTGTGTTACCGCAGGCGTAGGTCCAGGTTCAACAGTTTACGTTGCAGGCGCCGGCCCTGTCGGTTTAGCGGCAGCCGTGTCTGCACAGCTTCTGGGCGCCGCGTGTGTGATTGTTGGGGATATGATCCCAGATCGCTTAGAACAAGCACGTAGCTTTGGCTGTGAAACCATTGATTTACGCGAAGATGGCAGCATGGAAGATAAAATAGAAGCGATCACTAAAGAACGTGAAGTGGATTGTTTTGTTGACTGTGTGGGCTTTGAAGCACACGGCTGTGGCTGTGGCCAAAGCCACGAAGAAGCACCAGCCGCGGTACTCAACTCAGCAATGCAAGTAACACGTGCTGGTGGCTCTATCGGTATTCCAGGTCTGTACGTAACAGAAGATCCTGGCGCACAAGATGAAGCCTCAAAACAAGGTGCGCTGAGCATGCGCTTTGGTCTTGGCTGGGCGAAATCTCATTCGTTCCACACCGGCCAATGCCCAGTGATGAAATATCACCGTGGCCTCATGCAATCGATTTTGTTTGATAAAGTGAAGATTGCCGATGCGGTTAACGTGCAAATGATTTCGCTTGACCAGGCACCGCAAGGCTACGCTGATTTCGACGGCGGCGCCGCGAAGAAATTTGTTATCGACCCACATGGTGAGTTTAGCTAAACCGCTCTACTCGTCGTAGCCATTGACATACTCAAGCCGCAGACTCTGCGGCTTTTTTCATTGATAGCATCATAAAAACTAACGATTCACTGGGGTGTGGCAAAGGTGACAACTTACTTTAGGAGGTTATCATCACCCAATTATCTCACAGAGGCTTCATTCGTCATCAGAGCGCGATAGAAGCGATTTCATCGGCGGATGGATAAGCGATAAGCCACTAACATTTCATCGTACAGACTGGGCTACATTACGACGAGCGATATTTATCAGTAAAGTAACTCCAAAAACTCACTTTACATGTCCTAGAAATGCAAAAAGACGCCTTAGAGGCGTCTTTTTTAATGTGGCGGTGAGTGAGAGATTCGAACTCTCGATACGTTGCCGTATACACACTTTCCAGGCGTGCTCCTTCAGCCACTCGGACAACTCACCGTATTGTGGTTAACAACAAAAGCTTGTTTGCGTTAACGAGGCGTAATTTAATGATTATCTTCACTTTGGTCAAGCATAAACTGATAAAAAACCATGATTGCAGATGCATTTGCTCACAAAGTGGCTAATCTGCGGTTTTTTACTCCATTTTTTACGCTTGATAGTATCCTGGCACACGAAAACAGCGACGACAAAAGTCCAGAAAATAGCCGTAAAAAACGCCCATAGCACATGAGACTAGCGCGTTACTCGCCACCGCAGCCATAGTTTGCTCCCAAGACGCCCCCACCACTAACAGAATACCCGCGTACACTGGTGATTGAAATAATACATAGGCGACCAAATCAGCAACGTTGCGCATCGAGCGAGACGGTGATAATCGCTTACTCATGGCTAACACGCGATCGCGAAACCACCCATAAGGGAATGCTATGGCAATGTTGACGGGGATAGACAGTGTACGTGAGGCCAAAGACTGCTCAAACGTCATCCCTGAAATAAAGATTTCGATGCACATTCCAGTGATAAAACAAAATACTACCATGGCAAAGGTATCAGCGGCAGCATTACGCAGTCTGTCGGGGGCGCTTGGTTTCACTTACTCGTCTCCACATAAGTACAAAAAACTACAATAAAACCCAGTACATAGTGTTATGCACTGGGTTTTAAGTTATTAGGCAGTTGAAGGCGCTATTAAAACAGATAATTACTGGTTTTTGATTCTGTATTTTAACTCAGTTTATTAATAATTCACCACATATTGGACAAAAACTAGCACTACTCACTAAAAGAAAAATCAGACGATCCTGACCTCGGCAAGATAAACTGCAAAAGTTGGCGTATAACTCTCGCACATCGTCGGGTTTTATAGGTACACTAGGCAGAGAATAATTAACCATGATCAACAACGGGAAAGCATTTTGACGCTTCAAGAAATTCTTGCTCAACCAGAGTTAAACCAAAAATTACTCAATGAGCCTAAAACGACTGGCTTTGTCACCGCAATGGCCTGTTCACCTAACGTTCTCGCCCCTGAAGCCTGGGTTCCATACCTATGGGGTGGCGATGAAGTTGCCCCATTTAGTGATGGCGAACAACTAGAAAACTATTTAGAGCAAATCATTGCAATGTGGAATCACTTTCGCCCTGCGCTGCTGAGCAACACTTGGGTATGGCCTGATGGTTATGCGTTAGACGATCAAGAAATTGTGAATAGCAACGTGCGCGATTTCTGCGAAGGGCTTTTACAAGGTTGGCAGTTAATTCAAGATGATTGGGAAACCATCATGCCGGAAGAGAGTGAAGATAGCTCATTATTGGGAGGGGTATTACTGTCATTAAGCATGTTGTACGACCCAGAAACGTCTATCGCCACCTTAAATGACCAAGGCATTGAAGGCTTAGAGCAATTTGAAGAGATTTTTAACGCCATTCCAACCATGCTGTGTGGACTAACGATGCGCGGCGTCGCCCTAGCAGAGCAAGCATAAGATCCGCAAGGCTCATAACTTAGGCTTAGAAACAAACATCTTAATACAACAAAAGCCAGCATAATGCTGGCTTTTTAATGGCTTACTAACCACTAATGATGTTTATTATTAGTGTTTTTCGGCTATATCGTTAACCATTCAGTTGCTCGGCAAAATCAAGCATTCGGTTAAGAGGAATCAGTGATTTTACCCGTACCGATTCATCGACAAAGATTTCATGTTGCTTACCGCCTTCCACTAACGCCTGCTCAATCGCCTGTAGGCCATTCATCGCCATCCACGGGCAATGCGCACAGCTACGGCACGTTGCCCCCACTCCGGCTGTTGGGGCTTCAATCAAGGTCTTTTCAGGAACAAGCTGCTGCATCTTATAGAAAATACCTTTATCGGTCGCCACAATCATTTGCTGCTGAGGTAACGATTTCGCAGCTTTGATCAATTGGCTCGTAGAGCCTACCGCATCAGCGAGCGCTACCACACTCGCCGGAGACTCAGGATGAACAAGAATCGCCGCATCAGGGTAAACTGCTTTCATTTTGCGCAGTGCATCTGCTGAGAATTCATCATGAACCACACATTCCCCATTCCAAAGCAGCATATCTGCGCCCGTTTGGTTGGCAATGTATGAGCCTAAATGACGATCTGGCCCCCAAATGATTTTGTGATCGTGACTATCCAAGTGCTCGACAATCTCTAATGCAATACTGGATGTCACTACCCAATCAGCACGTGCTTTCACTGCGGCGGAAGTATTCGCGTACACTACGACAGTATGCTCAGGGTGAGCATCGCAAAACTCAGTGAATTTATCCGCAGGGCAACCTAAATCAAGCGAGCATTCGGCTTCCAGAGTTGGCATCAAAATGCGCTTTTCTGGATTGAGAATTTTGGCTGATTCGCCCATAAAACGGACGCCTGCAATAATTAACGTTGTCGCTTCATGTCGGTTACCAAATTTAGCCATTTCGAGCGAATCCCCGACAAAGCCGCCGGTTTCTTCCGCTAATGCTTGGATTTCTGGATCGGTATAGTAGTGGGCAATGAGCACCGCTTGTTTTTCTTCAAGTAGACGTTTAATACGACTCACATAAGCATGCTTATCGTCATCCGTTAACGGAGCTGGTTTAGGTGGGAACGGGTAAATCGTGTCAAGTTTATCCAGTATATGGCTCATGGCTCGAATCTAGGCTAGATGATAATCCGAATATTCTACACTGAATGGTTTATAATAATCAAAAGTGACAGTGCCCAACGGTGAATTACGCTTGATAAAATCACAAAGAGCCACGATTGACGTGACTCTTTTTATTACCTTGGGCGCTTACTTCAAGTGGGGTTTCGCCACTTCAGCGGAAGAACTATCAGGATAGTCATCAACCACTTGCTGATAATATTTTTTCGCTTGGTCTGCTTGATTATTGCGGCTCGCAATATCCCCTAATTTGACGAGTGCGTCAGCACGTTTATTCGATTTCTTAAACGTTGCGACTTTAGCGAAGTTTTTCGCCGCTTTAACATCGTCTTTTTTGGCGAAGAACAATTGGCCTAGCCAGTAATGGCTATTGGGAGTATATACCGAATCTGGGAACTCTTTTTGAAACTTCTCAAAGGCTTGAATCGCCCCATCGTAATCATGTTTTTTCAAAATTAGATCAACGGCGTCTTGATATGCGCTACGTTCATCTTTATTACTTGAAAACGTGCCTTGATCGTCATCGCTACTGGCGTCTTGCTGAGCTGTGCCTGTTGCAGTGTTTTTTTTCAAATGACTGCGCAGGTCATCAAGCTCAACAAACAACTCACGCTGGCGTTTTGTCATTTGCTGCATATTGTACGAATTTTTCTCAAGTTTACCGCGTAAACTGCGAATTTCTTGAGACATTTCATCCATCTGCTGCTGCATTTTCAATTGCATGCGGCTGCGGCTTTTTACTAGCCTTTCAAGTCGCTGAATCTCGGAATCTTGGCTACCGTTCGCTTGGGAAGCACTGGCTTGGCCATTATTTTGATTTGATGAATAGTCGATATCTGATACTGGAGCCGGTGCAGCGAGCGTACTGCTCGCTGCACTTGCCAGTAACGTAAGCATAACAACTTGCTTTAAGTTACTGAACATAAAGTATTCCTACTTAGTATACTAGAACTGCGCGGCGGTTTTTCGCGTATGCAGCTTGAGATTGACCAAGAACCAATGGTTTCTCTTCACCGTAGCTTACGATAGAGATTTGGCTTGCTTCAACACCCAATGCTTCTAGGTATTTTTCAACTGCTTTAGCACGACGTTCGCCTAGAGCGATGTTGTACTCTGGTGTACCACGTTCATCTGTGTACCCTTCGATTTTTACGCTCATGTTTGGGTGCTCGCTCAAGTATGAGGCGTGCGCTTCTAACATGTCTTCGTAATCGCTTGAAATTGTAGAGTTATCAAACGCGAAGTATACGGTTTGCTTTTCACGAAGTGCTTGATTCTTAGCTTCTTCTTCAGACATTTGAGATTCACTGCTCTCCATTGGAGTTGCCATTGTATCTTCAGTGTCTGCTGATTTGCTGCTTTGGCTCGTTTGCTGCTGGTTAGTTTGTGAACCAGACGCATCCGTCGCATCATCGCTTGAACTACATGCTGACATTGCCATTACAGGTAGTGCGATAAGCAGTCCTTTAAGAACTTTATTTAATTGCATCTTCATTTTCCTTACTTATTGAAAAGTGTGTGCTTATAAAAATGGTGACCATGCTGGTGCTCTTACACGTCCGTTCGTTGCCGGTAAGCGTGCTTTAAAGCGCCCATCTATTGATACCATGGATAATACGTTTTTCCCATTATAAATAGAGCTGTAGATAACCATAGCACCATTTGGTGAAATACTTGGAGACTCATCTAGCAAAGTCTTCGTTAAAATTTGGACAGAGCCTGTTTCCAAATCTTGCTTAGCCAAATTAAAGCCAGAGTTACTACGGTTCACCATGATGAGATAACGTCCATCTGGAGTGAGCTGTCCACCCAAGTTCTGACTGCCCTGCCACGTAAGGCGCTTCGTCGAACCATCGTTTAAATTTACTCGATAAATCTGTGGTTTACCACCCCGATCCGACGTAAATATGAGGGACTTCCCATCCGGGTCCCAAAACGGTTCTGTATTATTAGCGCGTCCATGGGTTACTTGTGTCAACTTCTTGCTAGCTAAATCCAAAATGTAAACATGGAACGAGCCACTTTTCGACAACACAACCGCGAGTTTCTTACCATCTGGCGAAAACTCTGGAGCGCCGTTATGTCTCGGATAAGCCGACACTTTTTCACGCTTAGCGGTATAAATATTTTGTATATAAATTTCAGCATGTCCGTTTTGGAAGCTCACATATGCCAATTCTTTGCCATCCGGTGACCAAGAAGGTGACATGATCGGCTGCTTAGATCGCAACACAATACGTTCATTATGACCGTCGTAATCAGAAATGCGTAACTGGTACGGATATTTATCTTTGTGTTTAACGACCACATAAGCGATGTGCGTTAAAAATGCGCCTTTTTCGCCCGTTAGCTGTTCATACACTAAGTCAGAAATACGGTGCCCATACATGCGCAATTTTTTCTCAGATACGCGTGCCACTTTTTTGAACAACACTTGGTCGTTAGAAACTACCAATTGCCCGTCATCACTTAGCGATTTGTTGGTTCCTTGAGTGAGCTGCCCTCTAACGACGTCAACGAGCTGATAACGAATTACATACTTACCGTTGGCATCTTGCGATACTGTGCCTGTAAGTAGTGAATCAACGCCCATTTTTGTCCACGCCTTATAATCGATGTCATTCGTATCATAAGGGGTTTGTGGCATTTTACTAACCGGTACTGGACTGAACTTACCACTTCGGGTTAAGTCCGATGACACAATCGAGGCCAAATCTTCTGGGGGGCGCGTTTTGCCTTCCCATTTAAAAGGCACAATTGCGATTGGCCGGGCTGCACTGATCCCATCAGTAATAACGAGATCTAACGCCGCATTGGCCATTTGGATACTGCTGAGCAGTATCAATACACTTCCTAAAAATAATCGCTTTAACACAAGCATTTCCTTTTTACTCTGGTGCAACGGTCAAGTTGATATCTTTGAGTTTTTCCACAACAGCCGGGTCGTTTTTCGGAAGAGGGAAATTATCGACTTTCGCAACGGCCGCACGTGTGGCTCGGCAGAGACGCGAGTCCCCTCCTTCTACTGTGATACTTTTCAATATTGCGCCAGTACCCGTTGGAATCAAACGCAGGTTCACTTTACATTCTTTTCCTTTAAAATTGTCGTCAAGCAACAGATTTTTTTGGATAAGTTGTTGGTAAATGGCTCCCCATCGCTGAGATTCACTGGCGACGTGCTTTGCTTGAGCAGCACTATTTTCAGACGACTCATTTTGTAATCCGTTAAAAATGTCTTTGAGCTGCTCTTGCTCTTTCTTCTTGGCTTTTTCTTCCTGAATTTTTTTCAAGCGTGCTTTTTCTGCCGCTTCCTTCGCGGCTTTCTCTTGTGCGGCTTTTTGTTTTGCGATACGTGCTTGCTTAGCTTTTTCAGCCGCGGCACGTTTCGCTTTTTCTCGCTCAGCACGAGCTTTAGCTTCTTTGGCCGCTTTCTCTTTGGCGGCTTTCTCTTTCGCCGCTTTAGCCGCTGCAGCAGCCTTAGCTTTGCGTTTTGCTTCAGCTTGAGCTTTTGCTTTACGAGCCTTCTCTTGGCGAGCTTTTTCTTCTGCCGCTTTTTGCTCTTGAGCCTCGCGCTGTTTACGAGCCTTTTCTGCCTCACGAGCTTGTTTGGCTTCTTGTGCTTGTTGCTCTTTGAGTTTGCGAATGCGTTCTTCTTCTGCTTTACGCTTTTTCGCTAACTGCTCTGCTTCACGACGCATTTTAGCGAGTCGATCTTTACGTGCCTGCTCTTTTTGTGCAGCCTCATTACGCTGTTGGCGGATTTTTTCTGCTTGTTGATGGATCTGATTGGGATCAATCACCACCGCTTCTACCATCTTTCCGGAAGATTTTGGCTTCGGCTTTTCCAGATTAAAATCCGCACTCCAGATTAATGCGCCCACCAAGACAGCATGTAATGCTATCGAGACGATAACTGGCGTCGTTAACTGAGGCTTATTTTGATTTTTTGATCTCATGAATGCTAACCAAGCCTATTCATCATCTTTAATATCCGTTAACAATCCGACCTTCGGAATGCCCGCTTTACTTAACTGATCCAAAACCATCACTATATTAGAATAGGATGTAGCTTTATCGCCACCAACCGCTACCTGAGTGTTCGGGTTGACTTGTCGCTCAGCCTTGATACGCACGACGATATCTTGTAATGACACTCCGCGTTCCATTTCTTTATTATCGACACTGATGCCTAAGTCACCTTGTTTATCAATCTCAACAATAATGAAGCTTGAGCTATCACCAGCCAATTCCGAAGCCGGTTTAGCTGTGGTGGTCTGAGGTAGGTCCACATCCACGCCTTGGGTCACAAAAGGCGATGTCACCATAAAGATAATCAGCAAAACCAACATCACATCAATGTATGGCACGACGTTGATTTCCGCTGTCATCTTCCGTTTTTTCGGTTGATAACTTGCCATAAATTATTCCTTTCCTGCCATCGCTTGGCGATGCAAGATGCTATGAAACTCTTCAGAGAAGTTTGCATATGAATGTTCAAGCTTACTGACTTTATCAGTCAAACGGTTATAAGCAATCACAGCAGGAATCGCAGCAAATAGGCCCATGGCTGTCGCGATCAACGCTTCTGCAATACCCGGTGCGACCATCGCCAACGTTGCTTGCTTCACTTGGCCAAGTGCGATAAACGAATGCATGATCCCCCATACCGTACCAAATAAGCCGATGTATGGACTGATAGAACCTACCGTCGCTAAGAACGGTAAACTGGTTTCTAGCTCTTCAACTTCACGACCGACCGCAACTCGCATCGCTCGGCTGGTGCCTTCCATAATAAAATCAGGAGACGCTGCATTGGATTTGTGTAAGCGACCAAACTCGGTAAAGCCGCTATAAAAGATTTCTTCGGTTCCCGTTAATGAATCTTTACGGGTTTTACTCTCTTGATAAAGGCGAGACAAATCGTTGCCTGACCAAAATTTATCTTCGAACTCATCGGCTTCGCGTAATGCGGCTTTTAGTCTTTTGCTGCGCTGTAGGATCATCGCCCAAGAACAGACAGACATACTCAGCAGCAGTAGCATTACGATTTTGACAAGCAAGCTTGCCTCTAAAAACAGGTCTAGAATAGAAATATCAGCATTCACTTGAGGTCAGCTCCGTGGTTAAAGTGGTCGGCATAGCGATCGGCTTCATGTTTGTATTATCGATGTATGCTACCTTAACAATTGTTTTACACAATACATCACCGTCAGGATTGACTAGCTCTTGACAGAAAACCATTGACGCTTTTTTAACGTTCGTCACCCAACTCTTTACCGTAAGAAGGTCATCGAGTCGTGCCCCTTTTATAAAATCAATATCCATGTGTCGGACAACAAAGCCTGCGCCTTGTTCCAAAAAAGACTGCTGATTCAAACCTGCGTTACGCAACATTTCGGTACGTGCACGCTCGAAAAAACGTAAATAATTCGCATGGTATACCACACCACCTGCATCGGTATCTTCATAATAGATACGTACCGGCCATTCAAATATGTTCATAATGTCGAGATCCTAATCTTGCCTCATACAACTGACTGTTTACTATAACGCAAGAATATGACCGGAGTACAAGGCTTAACGGGACTTTTCACAGGGTTCTGATAAAAAAATAGCGTTGTCTCAAAAAGACAACGCTATTGTGCTCAATTCCTCGTCAAAGGATTACGCTACAATGACTTATTCATTACGCGAACCTGACGATGGTCAATACAATCAAAATCGTTATTGAAAAATAAGGACTGAAAGTTACCTGCCAAAACCAATGGCGCGGCTTAAAACCGATGCCATAAATCATACTCGAGCATACTGCCCAAATCAGTAACATCCCTTTCACTACATTAAAACCATCAATATGATCAGCGTAGTTCACTGGATCCCACATCACTAAACCGATATGGGTGAATCCCAGTACAATGGATAACAAACGCAGTGGCCAGTTATCCATTGGGGCATGCCATTTGGCGACACGTTCAGAACAATGACTATTCACTGTCTTCGTCCATCATTTCACGATGTTCTAACCAAAGTGCATTAATGATACCGAATGCGCAGGCTAACAACACCCCTAAAATCCAAGCAAAATACCACATCGTTATGCTCCTTAGTACATTGATTTCTGGTTGTCTTCAACATCGGACTTACTAATACGACCGTACATTTTGTAATAACAAAACGCGGTGTACAGCAAAATAATAGGCACAAAAACAGCGGCAACGCCGGTCATCAGTTTCAGTGTCATTTCACTTGATGTTGCATCCCAAATGGTCAAACTCACATTCGGATTAATGCTTGAAGGCATCACAAATGGGAACATCGCAAATCCTGCCGTAAAGATAGTCCCCGCCGTTCCTAAACTGGCCGTAATAAACGCAAACGCAGGCTTACCAACGCGAGAGAAAACAGCGGCCAATATTGGCATCACCACACCTAAGATAGGAGCTGCCCACATGAGTGGATACTCGTGGAAGTTATTCATCCAAGCACCCGCTTGCGTGATCACTTCTTTATTTAGTGGGTTAGATGCCGCATTACCATCAATAACACTATTGACGACGAAACCATCGAGATTACTCACCCAAAAACCAGCTGTAACAAATAGAGCTGCGCTCAATACACCCGTGATTTGAGTCAACGAGGTTGCGCGAGTACGGACTTCATCAGACGCTTTCATTTGCAACCATGTTGAACCTTGGTTCAAGAACATCAACACACTGACTAAACCACACAAAATACCAAATGGGTTAAGTAGACCAAAAAATGAACCGTCGTAAGTCACCATAAGTAGGTTATTTATATCGAGTGGAACACCTTGGAGCAAGTTACCAAATGCAACACCGATAATAAGAGGAGGCACAAAACCACTGATTGAGATCCCCACATCTAAGGCTTTACGCCATTTTACATCATCGATTTTTGCGCGGTACTCAAGACACAGTGGACGTAACCACAATGCAGCGAGCGTTAACGTCATAGCCAGATAAAAACCTGAGAATGACGCTGCATAGACCATAGGCCAAGCGGCAAATAGCGCGCCCCCTGCTGTGATTAACCAAACCTGGTTACCATCCCAGTGTGGGGCAATGGTGTTAATCATCATTCGGCGTTCAGTATTGGTTTTTCCGATGAGGGGCACTAATGCCCCGACACCCATATCGAAACCGTCAGCGACAGCGAAACCAACAAACAACACTCCAATCAATACCCACCAAATAAATCGTAGGGCTTCGTAATCCAACATTATTGTCTCTCCTTACTTAAGCATCTACTTGGCGATTAACTTTGTCTTCAACAGAGTTACCGTCTTGCTCAAAGTGATAACGGCCAGTTTTCAAGCTACTTGGACCTGAGCGAGAAAATTTAACCATCAAGAATATTTCAACAACCAAGAAGATTGTATAAAGCGCGAGAATACCTACCAACGTCGTAATCAATTGACCAGAGCTTAGCGCTGAGGCAGCCACATTCGTGGGCAGAATTTCACCAACAGCCCATGGCTGACGACCGTACTCGGCGACAAACCAACCGGTTTCTACGGCAATCCATGGTAGCGGAATACCAAATAACGCGGCTTTCAATAAAATAGGATGTTGTTGGATCTTGTTACGGCACGTTTGAATAAACGCCGCACCAAAGATAATTAACATCAATACACCACAGCCAACCATGATGCGGAACGACCAGAATAATGGCCATACTTTGGGAATAGAGTCATCAGCGGCTGATTGAATTTGCTGTTCGGTCGCATCACTTACGTTGTCGGTATAGCGCTTAAGCAATAAGCCATAACCTAAGTCAACTTTCGCTTTTTCAAACTCGGCTTTTTCTTGTGGTGTTTGCGTGCCATTACGAAGTTTCTCTAGTAATGAGTAGGCATACATACCGTTACGAATACGTTCAATATGCTCTTTACGTAAGTCACGTAACCCCGGCACTTCTGTATCCAAAGAGCGTGTTGCAATAATACCAAGTGCCCAAGGTACCTGAAGCGCAAAGTTCGTTTCTTGCTTATCTTGATCCGGGAAACCGACTAACGTCCATGCCGCTGGCGCTGGCTGAGTTTCCCACTCACCTTCAATCGCCGCTAGCTTGGTTTTCTGTACATCACCTAACTCGTAACCTGATTCATCACCTAATACAATCACCGATAATACAGCTGCGATACCAAAGGAGGCTGCAACCGCAAACGAGCGACGTGCAAACGGTAGATCACGCCCTTTCAAGAGATAGTATGAGCTCACACCGAGGATAAACATAGCGCCAGTGGTATAACCCGCGGCAACGGTGTGCACAAATTTCACCTGTGCTACTGGGTTAAAGATGATTTCGGCAAAGCTCACCATTTCCATTCGCATACTTTCGTAATTGAATGTTGAACCAACGGGGTTTTGCATCCAGCCGTTCGCGATCAAAATCCATAATGCTGAGAAGTTTGAGCCAATCGCGACTAACCATGTCGTTGCTAAGTGCTGACGTTTTGATAAACGGTCCCAACCGAAAAAGAAAAGCCCGACAAAAGTAGATTCTAAGAAAAAGGCAACCAAGGCTTCTATAGCAAGTGGTGCACCAAAAATATCACCCACGTAATGTGAATAATAAGACCAGTTAGTCCCGAACTGGAATTCCATGGTTAATCCCGTGGAAACACCCAGTGCAAAGTTAATACCGAACAATTTGCCCCAGAACTTTGTCATGTCCTTGTAGACTTGTTTATCGGTCATTACGTATAGAGACTCCATGATGGCAAGCAAAAATGTCATGCCCAGAGTCAAAGGTACGAATAAGAAGTGATACATCGCTGTCATCGCAAATTGCAACCGCGACAGATCAACTACGTCAATCATAGTAACTCCTTTGTGTCGGCTGAAAGACACGTTAAATACATTAAAACATTGCTTTCGTTACACAACTTAATCAGTTGTTATCAAAAAGTGACTGTTGTTGTTTCAATGTACCAGTGTGGTTAGGTAATTGTTAAGCGCCAGCTAATATAGCTTGAGCTAATAATACTGCGGAACACGGAATGTTTCAAAAGGTTTATAGAGGCGACTCGCTGTCATAAAAATCAATATGTATCATTGAAAACTACATGAGCTCATTTCTAAATGATCCAGATCAATAGTTTAGCGGTCGTGTTGTTACTAAAGCGTGAAATATAGAGATAGGAGAGGTTTTGTGGCTACATAAGAGCAACAACTAGGTAACGAGTCGTCACTTTTATGAACCAAATAAATATTCAAAAACGTGATCTTGATCGATCACGTTCTTACAAATATAAACAGATATGACGATTTCTGACTTAATTTATTTTTTATCAATACCGAAATGTAAATAGGCGCGATCAGAAGCAATACGTCCACGGGGTGTACGTTGTAAATATCCTTGCTGGATCAAAAATGGCTCTAACACATCTTCAATGGTATCTTTTTCTTCACCGATTGCCGCTGCTAAGTTATCTAATCCAACCGGTCCACCTGCAAATTTTTCCATAATAGCCAGCAGGAGTTTGCGGTCCATATAATCAAAACCTTGATGATCGACATCTAACATATTCAAGGCTTTATCTGCGATATCTGCGCTGATATGTCCATTACTCTTCACTTCCGCGTAATCACGTACACGGCGTAACAAGCGATTAGCAATACGTGGCGTACCACGTGCACGGCGAGCGACTTCTAATGCCCCTTCTGACTCCATCGATAGACCCAAGCATTCGGCACTGCGTTGGACAATAAATTGCAAGTCAGCCACTTTATAATATTCAAGGCGCTGCACAATACCAAAACGGTCACGTAATGGTGAGGTTAATGATCCTGCTCGTGTTGTTGCGCCAATCAAGGTAAACGGCGGTAAATCAATTTTAATCGAACGTGCCGCAGGCCCCTCGCCAATCATAATATCCAACTGGTAGTCTTCCATCGCGGGGTATAACACTTCTTCTACGACCGGACTTAGGCGGTGAATCTCATCGATGAATAACACATCGTTTTCTTCTAAGTTCGTTAAAAGCGCGGCTAAATCTCCGGCTTTCTCTAAAACGGGGCCCGAAGTAGTACGAATATTCACATCCATTTCATTGGCGACAATATTTGCCAACGTCGTTTTACCAAGACCAGGAGGGCCAAAAATCAATAAGTGGTCGAGGGCTTCACTACGCTTTTGCGCCGCTTCAATGAAGATTTCCATCTGATCACGTACATGATCTTGCCCACGATAATCGGTCAGCTTTTTCGGACGAATGGCACGGTCGATGAGCTCTTCTTCTTTATAAGTGGGGTTGTCGGCAGCAATAAGACGATCGGCTTCAATCATGAATGGGTTCCTAATGAATCGCGGGCGATAAATTTTATCGCCCGCTTATGACACTAAATGTAAATCAACAACGTCAACGACGCAATTTACACCATCGATTTCAGTGCATCACGAATAAGTTGTTCGCTAGTCATGCCTGGTTTGGTGATCTGTTTAACCACTTTTTCTGCTTGTGCCGCTTTATAGCCCAACACTAACAAGGCGCTCATGGCTTCTTCTTCCGCACTCTGATCAACGCCTGCTAGATTATCTAATGGCGCAGCGTTGGTAGCTGGAGTAAAGAGATCACCTGCGCCCCACCCTTTCAGTCGGTCACGCATTTCAATCACTAACCGCTCGGCCGTTTTTTTACCGACACCGGGTAATTTAATCAACGTAGAGATATCTTCATGTTCCACACAGGAGACAAATTGATTGGCTGTCATGCCAGACAATATTGCGAGACCCATTTTAGGCCCTACGCCATTGGCTTTAATCACTTCACGAAATAAAGCACGTTCACCAACAGAGCTAAACCCATATAACAGCTGCGCGTCTTCACGAACAACAAAGTGCGTATATATGATGGCTTCTTGTCCTGTTTCCGGCAGCTCATAAAAGCAACTCATCGGCATTTGTACTTCGTAGCCGACGCCATTAACTTCAATCAGAATTTCAGGAGGTTGTTTTTCAACTAGGGTGCCGCGTAAACGTCCAATCACGGTAGGTCCTTTTGGATCAATGAAACATAGAGTGATGATAATCAATAACTGGATGGATAGCCAGTAAAAACCCACCCACTTTAACGATAACGTCCCCGACGAGCACTGGTCGCTTTGCCTGATAGTGCAATGAGGGTTTTATTAGTATTAGCATGACAAATGGCCACACCCAACGCATCCGCAGCGTCTGCTTGGGGCGTCGCAGGCAGTTTAAGCATTTGTTTGACCATATGCTGAACCTGCTTTTTATCTGCGCCGCCTGAGCCAACAACGGCCTGTTTAATCAAACGGGCTGCGTATTCAAACACCGGTAAATCGGCATTGACCGCGGCGACAATAGCACTGCCGCGAGCTTGGCCCAGCTTGAGTGCGGAGTCGGCATTTTTCGACATAAACACTTGCTCAATAGCAAATACATCTGGCTGGAATTGAGTGATAATTTCAGACACACCTGCATAAATTTGCTTTAAGCGTTGTGGGAGCCCTTCATCGGTCATCCGAATGCAACCACTGCCTAAGTAGTCTAAATGCCGTCCCTGTTGGCGAATAACACCATAGCCGGTAATGCGTGAGCCGGGGTCAATCCCCAAAATGATGGACATAAATAAAGTTGTCGCCTCTTATTATAAAGTAGCCGCGATATCGTCGGATATTTCGGCGTTGTGATAAACACCTTGCACGTCGTCTAAATCATCCAAATTATCAACCAATCGCATTAATTTTGGTGCCGTTTCCTCATCAAGAACCGCTTTTGTTGCCGGTACTAGCGTTACTTCCGCATGCACTGCATTGAATTGGGCTTTATCAAGTGCATCTTTCACCACGCCAAATTGATCTGGTGTGGTGTAAACATCCATTGATCCATCGTCATGAACGTCAATATCTTCGGCACCCGCCTCTAACGCCACTTCAATAACGTTATCCTCGGATAGGCCCGGCGCATAAGAGATCACGCCTTGCTTATTGAAAAGATAGTTCACGCTACCGTCGGTTCCCAAATTACCACCAGATTTATTGAAAGCATGACGAACCCCAGAGACCGTACGATTACGATTATCCGTCATACATTCGATCATCACCGCAGTACCACCTGGGCCGTAACCTTCGTAAGTGACCGTTTCCACATTGTCATCACCTTCACCACCGGCCCCTCGCGCGATGGCTCGCTCAATGGTATCGCGCGTCATATTATTGGACAGTGCTTTATCTACTGCTGCTCGTAACCGAGGATTTTTATCGGTTTCTGCTCCACCTTCTTTGGCGGCTACTACGATTTCTCGGATTAATTTGGAAAAAATTTTACCGCGCTTGGCATCTTGTGCTGCTTTGCGGTGCCGAATGTTTGCCCACTTACTGTGACCTGCCATAGGAATTCCTTAGTTCATTACGAATGACTGGTGACACTTTGCGTGCTCGCAATCTTTGCCACTGTGAATATACGTCTAGAAATATTCTCTAGACCCTATACAAAGAAAGTGGGCCATAGCCCACTCTCTTATTGTTCTTACAACCTTACGTAAAGTAAAATTGCTACTTACGACGCCAAGTCGTGCCATTAGGCCCATCTTCTAGAACGATGCCCATTTCGTTAAGCTTGTCTCTTGCCATATCTGCATTGGCCCAATCTTTCGCTGCTCGTGAATCATTACGCAGTTTGATTAATGCTTCAATTTCTGCCGCGCCTTCATCATTAACGGCATCACCTTGTAAAAATTGCTCAGGGTCTTGATGTAAAATACCAATCACGTCGGCCAATTCACGCATTAATGCCCCTAACGCGCTCGCTTGTTCAAGGTTATCACCTTTCAAACGGTTGATTTCACGCGCCATATCAAACAAGACTGAATACGCTTCTGGTGTATTAAAGTCATCATTCATCGCTTGAGTGAAACGTCCCACATAATCATCGTTATGTACTGGTTCCGCCGTTGCGTCCAAACCACGTAATGCAGTATATAAACGCTCTAACGCTGAACGAGCTTGCTTCAAATTATCTTCTGAATAATTCAATTGGCTACGGTAATGACCAGACATGAGGAAATAACGCACGGTTTCAGCATCATAATGGCCTAGTACATCACGAATTGTGAAAAAATTTCCAAGTGATTTTGACATCTTTTCTTGGTCTATCATCACCATGCCGCTGTGCATCCAAGTGTTGACATATTGAGTATCATGGGCACAACAAGATTGGGCGATTTCATTTTCATGGTGTGGAAATTGTAGGTCTGAACCGCCGCCATGAATATCAAAATGGTCGCCAAGAATCGACGAGTTCATTGCCGAACATTCAATATGCCACCCCGGACGACCTTGCCCCCATGGAGACTCCCACATAGGCTCACCAGGTTTAGACATTTTCCATACAACGAAGTCCATCGGGCTGCGTTTCGCCGCTTCAATATCCACACGAGCGCCAGCTTGTAGTTGGTCTAAATTCTGTCCAGATAGTTTACCGTACTCGGCATATTTGGCCACTTCGAACAGTACATCGCCATTATCAGCGACATAAGCAAAACCTTTTTCAACCAAAGTTTCAACTAATTCAATGATTTGTGGAATAAACTTAGTCGCGCGAGGTTCAATGTCAGGACGGCGCATATTCAAAGCATCGAAGTCCGCATACATTTCACCAATCAAACGATCGGTCAAATCGTCACAACTTTCCTGGTTCTCGGCCGCGCGTTTAATAATCTTGTCATCGATGTCAGTAATATTACGTACAAACGTTAAATCATACCCTAAATAGCGTAGGTAACGAGACACAACATCGAAGGACACGAACGTACGACCGTGTCCGATGTGACAGAGATCATAAATGGTGACTCCACAAACATACATGCCAACTTTACCGGCAACGATGGGCTTAAATTCCTCTTTCTGTCGTGTAAGCGTGTTATATATCTTCAGCATGATCTCTATCTATTTAATCTATTAAAACGAATAAGGTGGGACAGTATAACAACTCTCATTGCCCTCGGTCATCCATTTGGTGTTTTGAATCGACAAAAAGTTACGTTAGAATTGGATTTCTTACAAACAAAGCAAAGGTAATGCTCATGATCACCCTTCACACTAACTTTGGTGATATTAAAATTCAGTTGAACGAAGAAAAAGCACCACAAACCAGTGCCAATTTCTTGCAGTACTGTCGTGATGGTTTTTACGACAATACACTATTCCACCGTGTTATTGATGGATTTATGGTTCAAGGTGGCGGCATGACCTCTGGCCTTAAAGAAAAACCGAGTCGTGAATCAATCCGTAACGAAGCGAATAACGGTTTAAGTAATAAAGTAGGTACGCTGGCAATGGCCCGTACTATGGACCCACATTCAGCCAGCTCTCAGTTTTTCATTAACGTGAATGACAACACATTCCTAGACCACCGTTCAGAAACCATGAATGGCTGGGGCTATTGTGTATTTGCTGAAGTCGTTGAAGGCATGGATGTTGTCAACGCTATTAAAGGCGTAAGCACCGGCTCAATGGGTATGCATCAAGACGTGCCACTAGAAGAAGTTGTGATTACTGGCACAACTATCGAAGAATAATCTAATTATGAAGCGCCGATCGTCAGGCGCTTCGTTTAATCTGACTCTTATGCATAAAACATTTTTTATTTCCGATCTCCACCTTACCCCCTCACGACCTGATATCACTGCGTGCTTTCTTGAGTTTATGCGTTATGAAGCGATTCACTGTGATGCTTTATATGTGCTTGGGGATCTCTTTGATTTTTGGGTCGGGGACGATGATAACAGTCCGTTTGCGGTGCAGATTCGTTCTGCCTTCAAAGCGCTGACCAGCTCAGGCGTGCCTTGTTACTTTATTCAAGGTAACCGCGACTTCTTACTCGGTAAACGCTTTGCCCGCCAAACTGGGGTGACGGTATTACCAGAAGAATATGTTATTGAACTTTATGGTCGTCGCGCCGTTATCTTGCATGGTGATACACTCTGTATCGAAGATTATAGTTATCAAGCCTTTCGTAAAAAAGTACATCAACCTTGGTTACAATTTATATTCAACCGATTACCCATGTTTATTAAACGCAAGATAGTTGCTCAGATTCAATCTGATGCGCGAAGCGATAAACAAACCAAGCAACTTGAAATAATGGATGTCACTCCATCTGAAGTGGTGCGAGTTATGCAAAAACACGATGTAGAGCTGATGATCCACGGACACACACATCGTCCGAACATCCATACTGATAGCGCTCATCAGCAAACACGCATTGTGCTGGGAGATTGGTACGAACAAGGCTCGTTGCTTGTTGTTACGCCTGATGACTACTATCTCGATACTCGTGACTTTGCGCTGTAATGGCGGTGCCATAGCGCATACGCTTTTCCTCAACTTGTGGTGAGCCTTGATACTATGGCTTTCCCCTACAACGAGAATGACTGATTATGAGCGAATGCCAATGTGGTTCAAGTGCTCTCTATGCTGAGTGCTGTGGACCTGTCCATCACGACCCGAGTCGTGCCTCAACCCCTGAGCAATTAATGCGAGCGCGTTACTGCGCCCATGCCTTAGGCTTGGTGGACTTTGTTGTGAATACTTATCACCCATCTTGTCAGGCCGAGCAAGAGCGTGCAGCGATTGCGGCTTCGATTCAAAACGAGTGGCAAGGGTTAGAGGTCATCGGTTATTCTGCCGGCTCGCATGACAACGAAGGCTTTGTACATTTTAAAGCGTATTTTGACGACAATAGCCAGACACACTGCTTAGAAGAGAACTCTCGGTTCTTGCGTGAAGATGGCCGTTGGTATTACATCGATGGCGAATTTCCAGCCAGTTCCCCACAGCCAAAAGTAGGACGTAACGAGCCCTGCTTATGTGGTAGCGGTAAAAAATTCAAAAAATGCTGTGGCTAAACACTCGACCTAATTAAGTCGCGTGTATCAGGCCTGAGATGCAGGTATAAAAACGCCAGCCTTTTAAGGCTGGCGTTATAACATCAATAACGTCGCGAGTTATTCCTGATCGATGATCCATTTGCGGAACGCTTTGCGTTCTTGAGCGCTAGATTTTTTATACCATAACTTTAATTGCTGCAAGTTAGTCACATTCGCGTTAGGCTTAGACGATGTTGATGCATCAGAGTTCTGCTGAGACCTATCACTAGCAGAGTTTTCATTTTGACTCAGGACAACCGCCCCACTCGACAGTACAGCTGGCCCCATACCCTGATTATAACGTGCAACTTCGGCAACATAATCGCGGCCAAATTGAACACCATCTTTTTCTAGCTTATCTTTGGCAATCACAACATTATGATCATTATCATCCATCAAAGACCAAGTCATGTTTGTGATATCTTGACGTGCTTGATTAAAGCTACGGTATTCAGGCAGTTTGAAAGTTAGCGATGTATCACTTGCTTTAATTTTAGCAACATACACATCACTATACGCTTTACGTAAGTCAGATTTATGTACGGTAAACGTTGGGATATATTGGAATACAATTTGTGTCACACCATCTTTCAGTTCTTCCGTGTCAGAAGGAAATAGCCCTTTAGCCTTTTCAGGTGTTTTACCATTAACCGCTAACAAATCGACATTTTGCGGGATATTTAACACGACTTTGGCACTGGCAATATTAGAAAAGCCGACAACAGATAACGCTAGAAGTAATAATCCTGCTTTTTTCATCTTAATTCCTTTATCAAAATACAATGTGCATTCATTTGTTTGCCAAGCATTGTAACGAAACAATAGAAAATGTCATTAGCTCCTGATTATCCATCTAGACCTAAACAGAAGAATGATTCATTTTTCGGACAAAAAAAGCCCGGCCAATGCCGGGCTTTAAAAACTCTTTCACTTAAACAGCGATTACCAGTATAGACGAGTACCGATGCCGTAGTAACGGTCTGTATTGTAACGGCCATCATCAGAGATACCGGTTTCTACGTATAGCTTAGACCAGCTTGCGTATTGATAAAGAACACCAGCGTAAGTGTTGTTGTAAGTGTTGTCTTCTGCTTGGAAGTCATCAATGTACTCAAAACCACCGTAAACAGATGTTTTCTTAGTTACGTTGTAAGAACCAGCAACCACATAAGAATCAGTGTTTAGAGTTGTGTTTGCGTTGTCGTCTTCAACTTTCGCATGCCAGTAGGTTGTACCTAGGTTCCAGCCATCACCGTTGTAGTTAACAGTCAACATACCGTGCGTCAACGTTGTGTCTTTAGTTGCAGCAGGATCAACTGTCGCAGCACCATTTTTAACGATAACAGACGCATCTGAAGATGTTTCATCACGCTGGTAACCAATACCACCGTAAACATCTAAGTTGCCAAACGCAGTACCTGCGTAAAGTTCTGCCGTTTCTGGATCAGATTTACCGTTGTCGTAAGAGTAAGATGCGCTCACCCAACCATTATCGCTTTGGAATGTATACTTAAGCATTGCATCTTGAAGCCAGCTCATATCGTAGCCTTCTGCTTCAGGAAGAACACTGTAGCCCCAACCTAGCCAATCATTTTCCACACCCCAGATATCATCTGTAAGGATAGATTGCTTACCTAGAGTCAACGTGCCGTAATCTTTAGAAGCAAAACCGATATAGTGCTTACGGTTGTCGCCGCTGTTAGTCTGACCGATACCAAATTCTACCGTTGCGATCACATCTAGGTCGCTAGATACTGCGTAACGCGCGTTAACGCCAGCACGAGAAGAACCAGAAGAAATACTTGTAGAAGTATCTGTACTTTTTACTTTACCAGCGTCATAGCTGATTTGCTTGATTTCTTCACGAAGTTGACCGTAAAAATCTACTGATGCGGTATCTGTTTTAAGGATCTCAGCTGCGTTAACCGAACCTGCTGAAGCAAGAACCGCTAGAGCGATCAGAGTCTTTTTCATAATAATCCACTGCCTTTTCTTAGTTAAGGATTCTTTCCTGAATCCCATATAATTTTTTTGATGAAGGTTTGCAACTCTGCGGCTAAATGAGGCGCCGCTTTGTAATGCGAGCTTTAGACTGCAAAAGATTATGCTAAGTGTCAAACCAACTAAAAAAAACAGCAAAAAAACATAAAAAACCTTTAAATTCAAACTGTTAACTACAAAATAATATCAATAACGCTCAAAAAACAACCAAAAACATCAAGGTATATCACTATCCTTTGGTAAGCATAACCGGATAATTATCTTAATTTACTGTAAATAAACGTCAGTAAACAGAATATTATAAAGATATAAACATTAATGTTGAACTTTACTCTAGAAATCTTGTTGTCTTAGCCATCAATAATAAGGTTCAATGTTTTTTTGTGAACAAGATCAGTTTTTTATTTAAAACAGTGTTGTTTTACAAATTTATCATCGCAAATCAAACTGTGATAGGATGATGGATAGTTATCGTTGAGTACCATTATGCTGACCCCGACCATTCAAAAGCACATCAAAAACAGTTACCAAAACCTCCAAGCTCAGCTCGACAATTTTGTGCCTCGTCGTGCCCAAAATTACTTGGTGGCGGATATTGCGAAAACCCTCTGTGGTGAATACCACAAAACCAACCGTATGCTCGTTGCCGAAGCTGGAACGGGTATTGGTAAGTCACTCGCCTATCTCATGGGAACAATTCCTGTGGCGGTACTCAACAATCGCAAAGTGGTGATTTCAACTGCAACCGTTGCCTTGCAAGAACAATTACTTAATAAGGATTTACCTCTCTACCGGCGCCTTACTGAATTGGATTTTTCCTTCATTGTTGCTAAGGGCCGACAGCGCTATTGCTGCGCAGAAAAATTAGCGCTTGCTTCTGGTAGTGATGGCGGCCAAATGGCAATGTTTGAAAGCAAGCCCCAAGAAGATGACATTCTTTTATTACAATCTTTGTATCAAGCCCTGAGTAAAAATACATGGGATGGCGACCGCGATGCTTGGCCCGATCCAATCCCTAATGAGGTTTGGAAGATTATTGTGAGTGATAAGCACACCTGTAATCATGGGTTTAATGCACACAGACATTGTCCATTTCAAAAAGCACGCTCAGAACTGGATAAAAACGACGTCATCATTGCCAATCACAGCTTAGTGATGGCAGATGCAGAGCTTGGCGGTGGAGTCATCCTGCCTGAGCCTGAGCAAACCATTTATGTATTCGATGAAGCTCATCACCTGCCACACGTGGCACGTGATCATTCAGCAGCGTTTGCATCATTAAAAGGCGCGGCCAGTTGGCTAGAAAAGCTCAATCAATCATTAAGCAAATTTGCCAGTTTAGGCGATGAAAAACGTGTCGCCCGCTTTCGCCAGCAAGCACAGGAGTCCTTTCAAGCATTAATACCCGAACTTTCTCGGTTACCCCAACAGTTTTCGGCTGAGCAATTTGAAGAAGGTATTTATCGATTTGAAAATGGCGAATTACCTACGTGGCTTGATGAACTTTCGCGCCAGCTTAAAAAAGACAGCCAAAAAGCCACACAGTCGGTGAGTAAGATCGCCGATTTGATTTCAGAACGGGTGCGTGAAGGCGAACTCGCCTCTCGTTTAGCCGAGCCTGCGCTTTCTGAACTTGGTTTTTATATCCAGCGGTTAGAAAATTTACAGCAAGTGTGGCATTTAATGGCAGAACCGCGCCAAGAAAAAGGCGCACCTCTCGCCCGCTGGTTAGAAGTTAGTAAAGATAAAGACCAAGACTTTATTGTCCATGTCTCCCCTTTAGAGATAGGTTGGCAGCTTGATCAAAAAATCTGGTCGCGCTGTGTTGGTGCGATTATGGTCTCAGCGACCATGCGCGCACTCAATTCCTTTCAATTTTTCTGTCGGCAAGCTGGTATTAGTATGAAAGAAGAAGAGGGTGTGCGCTTTCTGGCACTTGCTTCGCCCTTCGATTACGCCGGCAACGGTACTTTACGTGTCCCCGCCATGAAATATGAGCCCAATGCTCCACAATTTACAAGCTATCTAGCTGAACATCTAATGGAGTATTTACAAGCGGAACAAGCAAATTTGGTATTGTTTTCATCCTACTGGCAAATGAAGGAAGTTGCAGAAAAAATAAAAACAACCTGCACCCAAAAAGGATGGACGCTACAAATTCAAGGGCAAAAATCGCGCACTGAAATTCTAAAAAAACATAAAAATCTCGTTAAAAACAACAAAACAAGTATTTTATTTGGTACTGGTAGTTTTTCTGAAGGTCTCGACCTGCCTGGAGACTTATTACAAAATTTAGTCATTACTAAAATTCCGTTTTCAGTTCCCACCTCTCCTGTAGAGCAGGCTCATGCAGAATATATTCAGTCACGGGGGGGTAATCCGTTTTTGCAAATTACCGTCCCTGATGCCAGTAAAAAATTGATCCAATCTGTCGGTCGCCTACTTCGCAAAGAAAACGACAGTGGTACTATCGTATTATTAGATCGCCGAGTCGTGTCAAAACGCTACGGCAAACAGCTATTGGATTCACTGCCTCCTTTCAAGCGCGTGATTGATTACTAGTTTCACAACGTGAGTACATAATATGAAAGATTTGAGCCAGCTTAGCCAAGTTATTGATACCTTAGCCAACCAAGCAGCAGCTTTAGACAGACAGCGTGGAGAACACCACCAGCCATTATTTGATGGCCTATTGTTTCATTGCCATGCCAAACTTATCGCACCTTGTGTGGAAGAAACACGTAGCACCTTAGATGCATTAAATCGCGAGCAAAACGCTCATCGTTTAACCGCCAATCGCGCTGAATATTTAACCGAACGTTTGGTCGCACAAATAAGTGCGATTCAACGCGAGCTGTCCACGACGAAAATTCGTCACTCTGAGCCCAAGCATTCTTCTTATTTCCGTAAACCAATTAATTTACTGTATCAAGATTTATCCCGTCACCAAGAATGGGAAAGACGCTTGGCGGAAATGGTGCGCGATAAACAATATTTACTCGATAATTCCGGGTTAACCGACAAAACGGCGGCTCAGCAAGCTCTACTTGCCGTAGAGCAACGCTTAAAACGATGCCAAACCGCCAAAGCAAACCTTGAAAAACAAATTACTTACCGAGAGAGAAATCAATAAATGAGTGACTCATCATCACCGTTAGATCAAGCCCCAGATGATATAAAACTGGCGGTTGATTTGATTTATTTGTTTGAAAGTAACGAAGTTGATCCTCACACGGCGCTCGCCGCCTTAGAAGTGGTTAAACGGGACTTACAAGCAAAAGTAACAGCACAAGCCAATTCAAAGCCCCAATAAACCCAGATTTGTTGAGGTTGTTACCGACAATAAGCATGGTACTATTATTTCATATCATCAGTGAGCAAAGGATCCTTTATGAAAGTCGTGAGTTTTAATATCAACGGACTACGCGCACGTTTGCATCAATTACAAGCATTAATCGATAAACATCAACCTGATGTGATTGGTTTACAAGAAATCAAAGTTCACAATGATGCGTTTCCTGTAGAAGCAGTAGAAGCAATGGGATACCACGTTTACTTTCACGGCCAAAAAGCCCATTACGGCGTGGCAATGCTATGTAAAAAAGAGCCCGTTCAGGTCCAGTATGGCTTCCCAACCGATACAGACGATCATCAAAAACGAATGATCATGACAACCTTTGCTGATGAAAACGGCAAAAAAACAACAGTATTAAACGGCTACTTTCCTCAGGGCGATAACATCAACCATGAAACGAAATACCCGTATAAACGCCAATTTTATCGCGATTTAATGACTTACTTAACGTCACATCATACCGCAGATGACAATGTAATCGTGATGGGCGACATCAATATCAGTCCGCTGGATCAAGACATTGGTATTGGTGAAGCAAACCGTAAACGGTGGCTGAAAACGGGTAAGTGCTCGTTCCAACCTGAAGAACGCCAATGGTTAAAAACACTGCTTGATTGGGGCTTTATTGATACATATCGTCAGCTTCATCCAAGTATTGATGATGAATTCTCATGGTTTGATTATCGCTCACGTGGTTTTGATGATAACCGTGGTCTACGTATCGATGTCGTCCTGGCTACCTCAGGATTGGCCCAGCAATGCCAAGAGTCCGGTATCGATTACGAGTTGCGCGGCATCGACAAGCCGTCTGACCATGCGCCAATTTGGTCAACCTTTGCCTAAGCTCGATTAATCGAAGCATTAGGTCTATAGATATAAAAACAGCGCCTTCGCATTGCAGGGCGCTGTTTTTTTATCGTGTAACGACAATCCGGGTAATAAAAATTGTCAAAACCACATCGCAACAAAGTGCTCGCATCACACGTTCAAGTAGGATAAATACTTTTTCTCTGCGAGTTTAAAACAGCCAATTAATGTAAAACTCAAACACATGTAACCTATACCCGCTGTTAAAAACGCTTCGAAAGGTGCGTAGTAACGTGCATTAACTAAGCGAGCCGCTCCTGTTAAATCCATAATAGTAATGATGCCAGCTACAGCACTACCATGCAGCATGAAAATCACTTCATTACTGTACGCGGGCAACGCGCGACGTAATGCTCCTGGTAGAATAATCCGTTGATACACTTTAAACGTACTCATACCAAACGCCCGCCCTGCCTCGACTTCGCCGGCTGGGAGACCATTAATGGCCCCGCGAATAATTTCAGCCGTGTAGGCTGAGGTATTGAGCACGAAAGACACAAGTGCACAAAACCAGGCATCTTCCCACCACGTTCCCTCAACTTTTACAAACTGATTCATGCCGTAATAAATCAAATACAGTTGGATCAGCAAAGGCGTACCACGAAAATAATAGATATAGGTCCACGCAGGCCAACGCAATAATGGCAGATGACTATTACGACATAACGCCAAAGGAATCGCCACCACAATGCCTAGCACAAGCGATGCTCCGACTAACCACGCTGTCGTCCACATCCCTTGTAAATACAACGGTAAGTTTTCAATAATAACCGAAAAATCCATAATCAATTACCTTGTATGGATGCGATAACGACGTTCAAGAACATGTAAAATCCCAGTCGAAATACTCGTAAATAAAAGAAATATCACAGATATTGTCATGTAAAAGGTAAAAGGTTGCTGAGTAGAGCCTGCCGCTAATCCGCCAACTCTCACCATATCTTCTAGGCCAATAATGGAGACAAGTGCCGTGGTTTTTAATAAGACTAACCAGTTATTACCAAACCCTGGCAGTGCATGCCGAACCATTTGCGGAAATAAAATTCTCCTAAAACCCAGCCAAGGGCTCATACCATACGCTTTACCCGCCTCTAACTCGCCTTTATCAACCGCTAAAATTGCTCCGCGAAAGGTTTCCGCCATGTATGCGCCAAAGATAAAACCAATCGTAATACTGCCCGCCCAAAATGGGCTGACATCAATATAATCGGGTAAGTAAGCCGTCCATTCGTGAGACGGTTGCCAATATTGGATAACCTGATTAAGCCACTCATTAACGTTATATAGAGTATTATTAAGAAATATTTGTCCGCCAAAGAAAATCAGCATCATCAACACTAAATCAGGGATACCACGAATAATGGTGGTATAACCTGTCGCCACTGTCCGTATGAGCCGATGAGATGACAGCTTAGCTAATGCGCCTAACATCCCCAGAACGAGCGCGATTATCAAAGACAGCAACGCCACTTCAATGGTTAATAATGCTCCTTTTAGCAGCACAAACCCATAATTGTATAAATCCAACATAATGGCTTCCTTGTAAACTTGATAGCAAGTGCTTACTGCCCCAGCTATCAAGTTACTATTTACTTGCTAATGTTGCCCGGCCTATTCACCGTAAACATCAAAATCAAAGTATTTACCCGCAATTTTTTGGTACTGCCCATTCTGACGTAACGCATCAATCGCTGCGTTTAATTGCTTTGTTAGATCTTTATCTTGCTTACGCACGGCAATGCCAAAACCATCACCAAACCATTTAGGGTCGGTTAGTGTTGGACCAACAAAATGATATTTATCGCCGCCCGGTTTATTTAGCATGCCATCTTGTAACGCGGAAGCATCACCTAATACCGCAGCAATACGGCCATTTCTGAGATCAAGGTAAGCTTCGTCGAACGAACCATAACGAACAATATTGACATAATCACCATAGTTATCACTGAGATATTTATCATGCGTGGTCGCGCGTTGTACGCCAATTTTCACCCCCTTCAGACCTTGCTTAGTAAAATCAATATGAGTGGTTTTCTTAGCAATAAATTTATTGGGCATCAGCGCATATTTGTGGGTAAAATCCACTTTTCGACGACGCGCATCTGTTATCGACATCCCCGCAATAATGGCATCATACTTACGCGCTAGCAGTGCAGGAATAATTCCATCCCAATCTTGGCGGACAATTTTGCATTTCACTTCCATTTGTTTACATAGCGCTTTCGCCATATCAACATCAAACCCTTTTAAGGTACCATCTGGATCTGTCCAGTTAAACGGAGGGTAAGCGCCTTCTGTACCGAAGCGCACTGTGGTCCAGTCTTTCGCCTGGGCAAGCCCAGAAACCATTGTCGCTGCTAATACGGTACCAATTAACCACGTTTTCATACTCAAACTCCTTTTGTGTCGTATGAGATTGCCCTTGTCCTCGAACAACCTAGTTAGCCGAGCACCGCTAGGTACTCGATTATTATATTAATAGATAGATGATAGAAATTGTGCCAACCGGGGGGATTTTGGCTGGGTAAATACAGTGTGTGGGTCACCTTGCTCTTCAACTTGTCCTTGATGCAAAAACATCACGTGATTGGACACATCCCGCGCGAACGACATTTCATGGGTGACCACCAGCATGGTTCGTCCTTCTTCGGCTAAACCGCGCATGACACCTAATACCTCACCGACTAACTCTGGGTCTAATGCGGACGTTGGCTCATCAAATAACATGACTTCTGGCTCCACCGCCAAAGCGCGAGCAATCGCCGCCCGTTGCTGCTGCCCACCGGATAACTGCCCAGGATAGTAATCACGTTTGTCATACATCCCGACCCGCTTTAAGAGTGCTTTCGCTTGCTCTATGGCAGCGGCTTTCGGAACACCTAATACATGGATGGGTGCTTCAATAATATTACCTAGCACCGTCATATGAGACCACAAATTAAAGCTTTGAAATACCATCGCCAATCGTGAGCGAATACGCTCCACTTGACGGGCATCGGAGGGGGTTATACTACCGCTTTTGTTCACTGCCATTTTTATTTGTTCATTTTTAACCCAAATCTCACCCGCTGTTGGCGTTTCTAATAGGTTAATACAGCGCAGAAAGGTACTTTTCCCAGAGCCCGATGCCCCAATAATAGAAATGACATCACCCTTTTGGGCGTGTAATGAAATGCCTTTGAGCACTTCATGCTGCCCAAAGGTTTTATGGAGATCTTTCACGTGCAGTGATACTGCTTCATTCATGCCGCTCTTCCCTGTTGACACTATGGCAAACACAACTCCGTGTGCCTGCCATAAAACTATCACTCCCCTTTATGGTATGCAATTGGCTTTTATCAATCCTAGTGATGCAATGACGTCACTTTGTGAAGTCAATATAAATTAAAAATTATTACGTTTTCCGATCATTTATTGATTTAGTTTAAGGTTTGCAGCTTTTTTTTAGCTTAGAGTGTTTATCAACAGAAACAAATTGCATTATGAATGCATGCTGCAACTCTTAGTGTTCATTCATAATATTCTTTAAATAAGTGTACTGGCACCCAGCGCGGGGCTGGCTCAATAAGCTAGGTCAGTACGTGTTTTTTTCTACTACAAAGGTAGGTATGTCATGGCAGAGCAATTTGCTAAAGCTTGGGAAAGTTTTGTTGAAGGTGAATGGCAAAATGAAGTAAACGTTCGCGACTTTATCCAAAAAAACTACACTCCTTATGAGGGAGACGAGTCATTCCTCGTTTCTGAGGGTACTGAAGCGACCAATGCGCTTTGGGCCAAAGTCATGGAAGGCATTAAACAAGAAAACGCAACTCATGCTCCAGTTGACTTCGATACATCGGTTATTTCTACTGTCACTTCTCACGATGCAGGCTACATTAATAAAGACCTTGAGAAAATTGTTGGCCTACAAACTGAAGCGCCACTTAAACGTGCGATTATCCCTAACGGTGGTATTCGTATGGTTGAAGGCTCTTGCAAAGCCTATGGGCGCGAACTCGACCCCGTCACTAAAAAAATCTACTCTGAATTACGCAAAACTCACAACCAAGGTGTATTCGACGTTTACACCCCGTCTATCCTCAAATGTCGTAAAGCGGGTATCTTAACAGGCCTTCCTGATGCTTACGGCCGTGGCCGTATTATTGGTGACTACCGTCGTATCGCGCTATACGGTATCGATCGTTTGATGGAAGACAAATACGCACAATTTACCTCTTTACAAGAAGATTTTGAAAACGGTGTTGACCTTAGCGCGACCATTCAATTGCGTGAAGAAGTAGCAGAGCAACATCGTGCGCTTGCTCAAATCAAAGAAATGGCCGCTAAATACGGCTGCGATATCGGGCGCCCAGCACAAAACGCTCAAGAAGCGATTCAATGGACGTATTTTGGTTATCTTGCCGCGGTCAAATCTCAAAACGGCGCTGCCATGTCTCTTGGCCGTACCTCAACCTTCCTAGATATTTACATTGAACGTGATATTGCTGCTGGCCGTATTAACGAAGCAGATGCACAAGAATTAGTCGACCATTTTGTCATGAAACTGCGTATGGTGCGTTTCCTACGTACTCCTGAATACGATGAATTGTTCTCAGGCGATCCGATTTGGGCAACCGAGTCTATTGGCGGTATGGGATTAGATGGCCGTACTTTGGTATCACGAACTAACTTCCGTTTCCTTAATAGCTTATACACTATGGGGCCTTCTCCAGAGCCAAACACTACTGTTTTGTGGTCTGAAAAACTGCCTGTCGGTTTCAAAAAATTCTGTGCCAAAGTCTCTATTGATACCTCATCGATTCAATACGAAAACGATGATTTAATGCGCCCAGACTTCAACTCTGATGATTATGCCATCGCGTGTTGTGTCTCTCCAATGGTTGTGGGTAAGCAAATGCAATTCTTTGGGGCTCGTGCTAACTTGGCAAAAACCATGCTTTACACCATTAATGGTGGTATGGATGAAAAAATGAAAATTCAGGTCGGCCCTGAAATGCCAAAAATCACCGCGGAAGTATTAGATTACGATGAATTGTGGAGCAAAATGGACCATTTCATGGATTGGTTGGCAAAACAATACGTTACGGCATTAAACGCCATTCATTTCATGCATGACAAATACAGCTATGAAGCTTCATTAATGGCGCTACATGACTTGCACGTCAAACGCACTATGGCATGTGGTATTGCAGGGCTATCGGTTGCGGCTGACTCATTGTCTGCGGTGAAATACGCGAAAGTGAAACCAATTCGTGATGAAGATGGGCTAGCGATTGATTTTGATATTGACGGCGATTATCCAAAATTCGGTAACAATGACCCACGAGTTGATGACATTGCCTGCGAACTAGTACGCGTGTTCATGAACAAAATTCGTGAATTGAAAACCTATCGTGATGCAGTGCCAACTCAATCAATTCTTACCATTACTTCAAACGTAGTTTACGGTAAGAAAACTGGTAACACTCCAGATGGTCGCCGCGCTGGTGCACCGTTTGGTCCGGGGGCGAACCCAATGCACGGACGTGATCAAAAAGGCGCGGTGGCATCATTAACATCCGTAGGGAAACTGCCGTTTGCCGATGCGCAAGATGGGATTTCATACACTTTCTCCATCGTACCTAATGCTCTTGGTAAAGAAGAAAACTCACAGCGGTCTAACCTAGCAGGTTTGATGGACGGATACTTCCACCACCAAGAGAACGTTGAAGGCGGCCAACACTTAAATGTTAACGTGCTTAACCGTGATACTTTGTTGGATGCTGTCGAGCACCCAGAAAACTACCCACAATTAACCATTCGTGTGTCAGGGTATGCGGTTCGCTTTAACTCACTTACTCGTGAACAGCAACAAGATGTTATTTCACGTACATTTACAGAAACTATGTAATCACGTGATATCTTCATCTTAAAAAGCCTCGCTACGGCGAGGCTTTTTATTATTTTTAGCGTATCCGTTAATATTTTTACACACTATTAATATCTGATGCTTATTTTTATTTAAATACAATTAAATACTTCGCAAATCACTATATTCTGCTTTAACTTTGTCATAAAATAATAATGAAAACGCCTTAAGAGAGAAATGCTTATGTCTACAATTGGTCGTATACATTCCTACGAAACCTGCGGTACTGTCGATGGTCCTGGCATTCGTTTCATCATCTTTTTACAAGGGTGTTTACTGCGGTGTAAATATTGTCATAACCGTGATACTTGGGATACTCATATCGGCAAAGAGACGACCGTCGAAGACATTATTAATGAAGCCAAGACTTATCGTCACTTTATGAATGCCTCAGGTGGTGGTATTACCTGCTCAGGCGGAGAATCGATGTTACAACCAGAGTTTGTCCGAGATTTATTTCAAGCAGCCCACGCCGAAGGCATTCATACGTGCTTGGACACCAATGGTTATGTGCGTAAATATACTCCGGTCATCGATGAAGTAATGGATGCAACCGACTTGGTCATGCTCGATATAAAACAAATGAACAATAGCGTGCATGAAAACTTAGTCGGTGTTTCTAATAAACGAATTTTGGACTTTGCGCGTTACCTGCAAAATATCGGTAAACAAACTTGGCTGCGCTATGTGATAGTGCCTGGTTATACCGATGATGATGAGTCAGCGCATTCTTTAGGCCAATTTATTAAGGATATGGATAATATTGTAAAAATAGAAATGTTGCCGTATCACAAATTAGGGGCTCATAAATGGGAGGCCATGGGAGAAGAATATCCCTTGGAGGGCGTTAACCCGCCAAGTAAAGACACCATGGAGCGGATTAAACATATCTTACTGCAATATAAAGACCAGGTGACCTATTAATTTTAATGATAAAACTATCTTAACACTTTAATTATTCACCACAGTAAATACTGTCACAATCGATACCGAATCATTCACGATGATTCGGTATTTTTTTATTAGTAATAAATGAAAATACGTATAACACTGTGTTGAGATCATATTTTGTGAGTAAAAAGATAGGTAATCTAAGAATAGAACTTACGATAACTGATTAAAAATTTTTGAGGCCTGTTATGGAAATGACCCATGCACAACGTCTAATTTTATCCAACCAATACCTATTAATGTCGCAGTTAGACACCAATAATGCCGAGCATTACGAACGCTTGAAAACCATCATCGAGCGTGGCTATGATCTACAAATCAGAGAGTTAACCAAAGAATTTGGTTGCTTACCTGAAACACAATGCCATGAAATCATTACAACTATGGAGATGTTTCATGCCATCCAAGAGTCTTATAATTTACTGACACCTGACGCGCAAAATGATGTCGATGAACGCCGACTCCGCTTCCTTGGTTATGATGGCGAAACCGAGACACAATCAATGAATTATGTCCGTTTTCTCGTATATACTGAGCAACGTTATCCGCAATTTCTTCCAAATGAACATCAATTTAACAGCCAAGTGCCAATGACGAATAAATACCAACGGATGCTGGCTATTTGGCACACATGTCCCCGTCAATATCATTTATCTTTGAGCGAGATTCATCAACTATTCAATGCTTAATTATTACTGATCCCCTTTAAGAAAAAAGGCGCATATTGCGCCTTTTTCTATCTTCACTTGCGGATAGATGATTTAAAACCGATACGTTAAACCAACATTAGCGCTGTGTACTACATCATGAGACACAATAGGGCTATCGTTAATATCAGAATCAAGATACGTCAATTTTGCGCCGGTAAATACGCGAATATTCGGTGTTACGTTGGCGAAAACGCCTAACGCTGCGTACCACTCGCCTGCGCCACCGACATCGTAGCGACGGATATTCGAGCGCGCTGACTCTTCACTGGAGACACCATATAAATAATCGGCCATTTTAGATGAGTTATATTGATATCCAACTTTAGACGTAATCCCTGAATCACCAAACACTAGATGAGTATAGCTCCACCCAGCATCAACTAAATAGCCATGGTGCTCGCCCGTAAACTCTAAGGCTGCTTTTACCGATAATTGACCAACAGGTAATTCGTAACGTAACTCTGGACCGGTCAAGCCAGTCGCATGACGCTTGTCGAGTTCTTGCATGGCAAGATTATCAGAATCTTTGGGATCAAAACTACGTCCATCATAGGTCACTTGCCAAACGAGGTTTTGCGGCGCATCAAGAGGGAATAATCCAAAGCCCATTTCCGGTCCTTGGATATAAAAATGTTCGCCTCGGTAGCCAATCATTGGAAAGCCATCGTTACTGCTATCGGTCTCTTTATAAACCTTACTGCTGTAATGATACCCACCGCCTATCGCCAGACCTTCTGATCGCGAGTAGGCTGAATAAGATGTCAATAAAGCGACGCCACCCGCCGCCATAATTAACAAACGTGATGCCTTTGTCATGGTTCACCTTTTTCACTCAAAATGACACTTTGATCACTTTCGTGTGACTTGCTTTGTGTAAGTAATGGTCAATCTTCGACGTTTTAGCCTAGATTAAATGAATAGGGATGAAGAGAACGAAATCGAAAGTCCCTTGCATACATTAGAATAATGTTAATGCCACATGAGTCATAAAGCTACTGAGAAATGTAAATAAACGCATAATTGTTAAGCAAAAGAGAGCGACCCGAACTAGGATTAAAAAGTGAAGGAATTGTGTTTTAAGCGGTTTTATGTCAGTAGACATTATTTAGAGGGGAATCACTATGAGTATTTTTGACCACTTTCAGGCACGTTATGAAGCCGCCAAGGATGAAGAGTTATCAATACAAGAGTTTCTAGCTCAGTGTAAAGACGATAAGAGTGCATACGCAAACGCAGCAGAGCGTTTGCTTTTGGCCATCGGTGAACCTGAGATGGTCGATACATCTAAGCACCCACGTCTCAGTCGAATTTTTTCTAATCGAGTCATTGCTCGTTATGAACCCTTTAAAGAGTTCTATGGCATGGAAGAAGCCATCGAGCAAATCGTCTCCTACCTCCGACACGCGGCGCAAGGTCTTGAAGAAAGAAAACAAATTCTTTACCTACTTGGCCCTGTGGGCGGAGGTAAATCATCGCTCGCAGAAAAACTCAAAGCACTCATGCAACAACAACCCATCTATGTTCTGTCGGCGAACGGGCAACGTAGTCCTGTTAATGACCATCCATTTTGCTTATTTAACGTCAATGAAGATGGCGAATTACTAAAACAAGATTATGGCATAGAGAAACGCTACTTACGCTCGATTATGTCGCCTTGGGCCGCGAAGCGCCTGCATGAGTTTGGTGGTGATATCACCAAGTTTAAAGTCGTCAAGGTACGCCCTTCTATTCTTGATCAAGTCGGTATCGCAAAAACGGAGCCAGGGGACGAAAATAATCAAGACATTTCTGCGCTGGTCGGTAAAGTGGATATCCGCCAGCTAGAACATTTCTCACAAGATGACCCTGATGCCTACAGCTACTCAGGTGCATTATGTCGAGCCAACCAAGGTTTGATGGAATTCGTTGAGATGTTCAAAGCCCCAATTAAGGTATTGCACCCGTTATTAACCGCCACACAAGAAGGTAACTTCAATGGTACTGAAGGATTATCTGCCCTCCCCTTTGATGGGATGATTTTGGCCCACTCCAACGAATCAGAATGGCAAACGTTCCGTAATAACAAAAATAATGAGGCCTTTTTAGACCGAGTCTATATTGTCAAGGTTCCCTATTGTTTACGCGTATCAGAAGAAGTTAAAATTTACGAAAAACTGCTTGAACACAGTGAGCTGTTTCATGCACCTTGCGCCCCCAGCACCTTAGATTTGTTAGCGCAATTTAGTGTACTCTCACGCTTAAAAGTACCTGAAAACTCGTCTATTTTCTCCAAAATGCGCGTCTATGATGGCGAAACGCTAAAAGATACGGATCCAAAAGCGAAGAGCTATCAAGAATATCGTGACTATGCGGGAGTAGATGAAGGCATGTCCGGTCTTTCAACCCGTTTCGCCTTTAAAATATTATCGCGTGTGTTCAACTTTGATCATGTCGAAGTGGCGGCGAATCCAGTGCATCTTTTTTATGTGATAGAACAGCAAATCGAACGTGAACAGTTTCCACAAGATACCGCAGAACGTTATCTTGAATTTGTTAAAGGCTATTTAGTACCACGCTACGTCGAGTTCATTGGTAAAGAGATTCAAACTGCTTATCTCGAGTCATACTCTGAGTATGGACAGAATATTTTCGATCGGTACGTCACGTATGCCGACTTCTGGATTCAGGATCAAGAATACCGCGATCCTGAAACTGGGCAACTATTTGATCGTTCATCGCTCAATAGTGAACTCGAAAAAATAGAGAAAACCGCCGGCATCAGTAACCCCAAAGATTTTCGTAACGAAATCGTTAATTTTGTACTGCGTGCACGTGCAAATAATAGCGGCAAAAATCCGCTTTGGACGAGCTACGAAAAATTGCGCACCGTTATTGAGAAAAAAATGTTCTCCAACACAGAGGAACTGTTACCGGTTATTTCATTCAATACTAAAACTTCATCTGAAGATCAGAAAAAACACGACAATTTCGTGGCACGGATGATGGAGAAAGGCTATACGGAAAAACAAGTTCGCTTGCTTTCTGAATGGTATTTACGAGTTCGTAAATCCTCGTAATTACATTCATTGATTCACCTTAGCAAGTTCTGGATGATGTCCTTGCGCTTGCTAAGGCATTCGACACCACGTGCTAGATAATAAGCGTGGTGACGTATAAGGAGGAATGCATGGCGCAATTTATTGATAGAAGATTAAATGGCAAAAACAAAAGCGCGATCAATCGCCAACGCTTTTTACGCCGCTATAAAGACCAAATAAAAGAATCTGTAGCAGATGCGGTCAACCGACGCTCTATAACCAATACCGATTCCGGTGAGGATATTTCCATTCCAAGCCGTGATATTAAAGAGCCCTCATTTCACCAAGGTAAAGGGGGCGAGCGTGAACGTGTTCACCCGGGGAATGATCAATTTACACGGGGTGACCGTATTGAGCGTCCTACCGGCGGACAAGGTGGTGGTGGTTCCGGTGAAGGGGATGCCAGCGCCGATGGTGAAGGCCAAGATGACTTCGTCTTTCAAATTTCGAAGGATGAATACCTCGATCTATTGTTTGAAGATCTTGAATTACCGAACCTTGAAAAAAATGACGTCAACAAAATTACCGAATGGAAAAATCATCGCTCGGGGTATCAAACCTCTGGTGTCCCCTCAAACATTTCGATTGTCCGTTCCCTGCAACAATCGCTGGCACGTCGTACCGCATTAACCGCAGGGAAACGACGTTTAATGCGTGAGTTAGAAGCTGAATTAGACAACCTAAAGCATCACGAACCGGCGCAACTGATAGAAGAAAACCGGATACAAGAAGAAATCGATGCGCTACGTCATCAAATACAATGCGTACCATTTATTGATACGTTTGACTTACGGTTTAAAAACTACCAAAAACGTCCGATCCCATCCAGCCAAGCCGTCATGTTCTGTGTAATGGACGTATCAGGCTCTATGGATCAAGCGACTAAAGACATTGCGAAACGGTTTTATGTCTTACTGTACTTATTCTTAACGCGTAAATATGAAAATGTAGAAGTCGTATATATTCGCCACCATACTCAAGCGAAAGAAGTAGATGAGCAAGAGTTTTTCTACTCTCAGGAAACCGGCGGCACTATTGTCTCGAGCGCACTGAAACTCATGCAAGAGATCATAGCAAAACGCTACCCTCTCAATGAATGGAATATTTACGCAGCGCAAGCCTCCGATGGGGATAATTGGGCCGACGATTCACCGCGCTGTAAAGAATTACTGAGTGACACCTTGTTACCGGAGTGTCGCTATTATGCCTATATCGAAATCACACGACGCTCCCATCAAACTTTATGGCATGAGTACGAGAAATTACAAGCGTCCTTTGAGAACTTTGCCATTAAAAATATTCGAACGGTCGACGATATTTATCCGGTATTTCGTGAATTGTTCCAAAAAGAAACGGCATAGGGAGACTAGCGTATGGCGACAAAAACCCAACCATCTGGAGCGGCAACCCATTCATCAAAACGCGAGCGCTTACCCGATGGACCCGATTGGACCTTTGATTTACTCGAGCAATACCATACTGAAATCCGCCAAGCGGCTGAGCATTTCCGTTTAGATACGTACACTAACCAAATAGAAATCATCACCTCAGAGCAAATGATGGATGCCTATTCTAGTATTGGTATGCCGATCAATTATAACCATTGGTCGTTTGGCAAGAAATTCATTCAAACCGAGCAAGGCTATAAGCATGGTCAAATGGGCTTGGCTTATGAAATAGTGATTAATTCAGATCCCTGTATTGCTTACTTAATGGAAGAAAACACCGTCACTATGCAAGCACTCGTCATGGCGCATGCGTGTTATGGACACAACTCATTTTTCAAAGGTAATTACCTATTTCAAACCTGGACGGATGCGTCTTCAATTATCGACTATTTATTATTTGCTAAAAAATACATTCATCATTGTGAAGAAAAATATGGTGAGAAAGAAGTCGAAGCGTTGATCGATAGTTGCCATGCGTTAATGAACTATGGTGTAGACCGCTATAAACGCCCAGAGAAAATCTCAATAGCCGAAGAAAAAGCCCGCCAAGAAGAACGTGAAGCTTACCTACAATCTCAGGTAAATGAGCTATGGCGTACTGTGCCTAAAATGGAAAAAGAACTCCCTGATGAGCCTTGCTTTCCAAGTGAACCTCAAGAAAATATTCTTTATTTTATTGAAAAAAATGCACCACTGTTAGAGTCTTGGCAGCGTGAAATTGTGCGTATTGTACGTAAGGTCAGCCAGTATTTTTACCCACAAAAACAAACCCAAGTGATGAATGAAGGCTGGGCAACCTTCTGGCATTACACCATCTTAAATTATCTTTACGATGAAGGCGTGGTATCCGATAAATTCATTTTAGAATTTTTACATAGTCACACTAGTGTAGTCGCACAGCCCCCATATAATAGCCCATATTATAGTGGCATTAACCCGTATGCACTCGGTTTTGCCATGTTCCAAGATATTAAGCGTATCTGTGAAGAACCGACTGAAGAAGACTACGCATGGTTTCCGAACCTCGCAGGTACCGATTGGTTAGATGCTGTACACTTCGCTATGCACAATTTCAAAGATGAAAGCTTCATCCGCCAGTATCTGTCGCCAAAGGTAATGCGCGATTTTAAAATGTTCGCGATTGGAGACGACGACAGGAAAAATTTCATTGAAGTTAGCGCCATTCATGACGAGTTGGGCTATAAAGAAATTCGCGAGAAATTGGCGGATCAATACAACTTAAGTAATATTGAACCTAATATCCAAGTCTATAACGTGGATGTGCGCGGGGACCGCTCACTCACCTTGCAGTACGTTCCACAGGATAGAATACCGCTCGATGCCAGTTACGAAGAGGTCATGAAACATATGCATCGTTTATGGGGATTTGAAGTCAAACTAGAAGAAGTCAAAGAAACCGGGCGAAGAGAACTACTCGCCACTTGCCCCAAACGCGAACCATAATCTGGTAATACGTTACCCGACAGTACCACCTCAACAGAAACGTGCGAGTATTCATAGCCTCACACGTTTCTGTCTAATTACCGCCAAGTTATCGAGACCTGACGTGTTTTTTATACCTGGGACTCACAATAAATATCTGGATGCCAAATTTGCATGAGTACATCCGGGTTTTCAATTGGTTGGAAACCATACTGTGCATACAAACCATGCGCATCTCTTGTCGCTAATACCATACGCCTTAAACCTTGAAGCTCGGGATGAGACACGATGCTTTCAACGAGGTACTTACTCAAACCTTTGCCTCGGTGATTTTCTACTATGAATACATCAGCAAGGTAAGCAAACGTTGCTTGGTCTGTTATCAGGCGAGCAAAACCTACTTGAGAATGATGGCAATCATAGACACCAAAACAAAAAGAGTTTGAAATAGCTTTGGCAAGAGTATGCTTGGGGATACCTGCTGCCCAGTAACTTTCTGAAAGAAATCCGTAAATGACGTCAAAGTCGAGATGATTTTCATCCGTGCTGATTGTGTATTCTTGCACCCTTTTTTCCTTTTTGAGTGATAACGTTTGCAGCAGCAAACTCGACCTAAACGATTAGCTCATCTGATGATTACGCTTGTTAAGCGTTTATTTCAACGATTGAAAAGTGATGACTTGCTATATTAAAGCCTTCGCGTAAGTAGAACTTATGCGCGAGAAAACGCTGGACGCCAGAATCTAGATGAATTTGATCACAGCTATTTTCTAAGGCATAGGATTTAAACCAATCGATCAAAAAACTGCCAACGCCTAGAGAACGACATTCACAGTGTGTTACCAAGTCATCGATGTAAATATATTTACCCCAAGCAAGCTTTTCACCAACGTTGAAACCCGCAACGGCAAGTATGTTTTGCTTTGATTTTACATAGACGACTTGATAGCCCATCGACTGCTGCTTTTCGACTTGAGCTGCTAGTGAGTCTCGATTGTAACTCGGGCGAAGTTGCAGCAACATATCCAATACTGATGTGTAGTCGGCGTTTTTCTCTAGAAATTGGACTTCCATGTTTCCTCCATTTTTGACGGCTAACCGTTATTAGGCAGCCACCACCTACCTAACATTTTCATAAAATACTGACGAAACTATCATAACACATTGTTTTAACGATATTATTATATTTCGATTAAAACAAATCGCAGAACGTGTCCGTACCACAACCCAGTATACAACTAGGCTTATAATCTGCTATTCGAAATAGGTGGTCAAGAGTTGAGATGGGAAAGTCGTCAGCCGCTAAGTGGATGATAATGTTGCGCGAAATTGGCTGCGGGCATTGATAAGGTAAATTCCGATTCTAACGAGCTAATCGGCATTACGCATAATGACAAAGCGCTTTCCCTTAGAAAGCGCTTCTTTCTATTAAGCCATGCGATTATCGAGAATGCTGAAGCACGTGTTGTCTTACCGCGTCTAAATCGTCTGGCGTGTCGACACCCGCCGGTGGAGTGACAGCGGCAACATCAACATGAATTTTTTCACCATGCCACAGTACGCGCAATTGCTCGAGACTTTCAATATGCTCAAGCGGGCTTGGCTGCCAATTAAGATACGTCGAAATAAAGCCAGCTCGATACGCATAAATACCGATATGACGAAGCAAAGGCTGTACTACTTTTTGCGACGCAAAATGATCACGATCCCACGGGATACTGGCACGGCTAAAGTACAAGGCATAGCCTTCTTTATCGGTCACCACTTTCACCGCATTCGGATTAAACACTTCTTGCGGGTCAGAAATACTGACTCCCAATGTAGCCATCGGCGCCGTACAATTTTGCAAATTATTAGCAACTTGCTCAATCACTTGCGGCGGAATTAAAGGCTCATCCCCTTGCACATTGACGATAATCGTATCTGCAGGGATGTGCTTAAGTTTAACAACTTCGGCCAAACGTTCAGTGCCCGATTGATGATTCGGTGATGTCATACACACCTCACCACCAAACTCACGCACTACACCAGCGATACGTTCATCGTCAGTTGCGATAATCACGCTTTCAGCTCCAGCCAAACATGCTTGTTCATAAACACGTTCAATCATAGTTTTACCCACGATATCCGCTAACGGTTTACCGGGTAAACGGGACGATTGATAACGTGCCGGAATGACGACCGTGAATGACATTTAGCGTCCCTCGTCCATACCTAATGAACGCGCATCACTTTCTAGCAACACGGGGATACCTTCTTTGATTGGATAGGCTAAGCGATCCGCCTTACAAATCAATTCTTGTTTATCTTTATCGTATGCCAATTTATTCTTGCACACAGGGCAAGCCACAATCTCAAGAAGTCGATGATCCATAACGTTCTATTACCTCTGTAATTTTTTTCATAATACGATGCGTATCACGTACACTAATCTCAGCAGAAACAGGCAAATACCACCAGTTTTCTTGCGCAAATTCTCGGCATTTCACTGCATCTTTTTCAGTCATAATTAAGTGTTTGCCTTTCGCACTTAATGCCTTGATATCTGATTGTGAAAACGCTTTATGATCGGCAAACCCTTCCTGTGCAATCAATTTAGCCCCCATTGCCTGTAAGGTAGCAAAAAAGCGCGGAGGATGGCCAATACCTGCCATCGCGACAAGGTTTTCTAGCTCAACAACACGACGCGTTTCGCCGCTCATCAAGTTAATGGCCAGATCCGGCTTTAAGCTCATGGCTATTTCACCCTGTTTGGGAATACCACCATTGGTGATGATAAAATCCACTTTAGTCAGGCGAGATATAGACTCACGTAATGGCCCTAACGGCAGCAGTTTATGGTTGCCAAAACGGCGCACACCATCGACCACAACAAATTCAACATCTCGTGCTAAAGCATAGTGCTGTAAACCATCATCGGTAATCACCACATCAATCTCACAATTCGCCAGCAACGTTTTCACCGCTTGTGAACGATTCGGGTCAACGCACACAGGTGCTCCGGTTCGTTGGTGGATAAGCTTGGGCTCATCACCACAATGGTGTGTTGAGGTTTCATTGTCTACTAATAACGGGTACTGCGGTGCTTTGCCTCCATACCCTCTTGAGACAACGCCGGGCTTATAGCCTTGGGCGATCAGCTGTTCAACCAACCAAATCACGGTGGGAGTTTTGCCATTACCACCAGCAGTTAAATTGCCCACAACGACGACAGGAACGCGAGCACGGTAGGATGGCTTTTTGCCTTTCAGATAACTTTTGCGGCGAGAGTGACTCACCAGGCGATAGATGAGACTCAGTGGCCATAATAATGGCCACATTAGATAATAGAAAACCGTTTTCTTAAACCATATTTTATTCATCACGCCTTATCACCAAATTGAATGGTATGCAGTTGTGCATACGCTCCACCTTTGGCCATTAATTCATGATGTGAGCCGCGCTCAATGATCTGTCCTTCATCGACAACGAGGATTTGATGAGCACTTTCAATGGTTGATAATCGGTGAGCAATCACCAAAACAGTCTTATTCTTCTGTAGCTCTTCTAAGGCGGCCTGGATCGCACGCTCAGATTCTGTATCTAGGGCAGAAGTCGCTTCATCTAAAATCAGTACTGGTGCGTCACGTAATAAAGCGCGAGCAATGGCTAAGCGCTGACGTTGTCCGCCCGATAAGCTGGTCCCGTTTTCACCAATCATGGTATCTAGGCCTTGTGGCATAAGATTAATGAATTCCATGGCATGTGCCAAACGAGCCGCTTCTTCTATTTGCTCACGGGTGTAATCATTTTCTGCCGCGTATGCGATATTATTCGCGATAGTATCGTTAAATAGATGTACGTTCTGCGAGACAAGACCAAAGTGACAACGTAAGTTTTTCAACTTGTAATCACGAATATCATGCTCATCTAACTGAATAGAGCCAGAATCTACGTCATAAAAACGCGTAAATAGGTTCGCGATGGTTGATTTACCTGAACCAGAACGCCCGACTAATGCCACTGTTTTACCCGCAGGGATCTCAAACGAGACATTTTTTAATGCAGGCGTCTCTTTTGTCCCATAAGTAAAGGTAATATCATTAACGGTCACGTCACCACGGACAACATCGGTTTCATACATACCCGTGTCTTTCTCTCTATCCATATCCATGAACGCAAATAGCGTTTGGCTCGCTGCCACCCCTTTTTGTAATTGTGACGTGACACCGGTTAACGCTTTAATCGGGCGCATTAGCATAAACATCGAGGTAAATACCACCGTGAATGTACCGGGTGTTAACGTTTGACGAATATCATCGTAACTGGCTAAAAATAACACCGTCACAACGGCTACTGAGGCAATCATTTGAATCAATGGATTGGCGATGGCTTGGGTAGAAACAAGTTTCATTGACTGCTGGCGCATGCGGTTGCTGACTTTATCAAAACGTTCCGCTTCTACTTTCTGACCACCGTAGCTTAATACGACTTTGTGGCCTTTCAGCATTTGCTCTGCCGATTCTGTCACTTTACCCATGGCCGATTGCATGTTTTTAGAAATCTTTCTAAAGCGCTTAGAGACAATACCAATCGCAATGGCAACAAGCGGAGCAATGACAATTAACACTAATGAAAGTTGCCAGCTATGCCAAAACATTAACGCCAATAAACCAATAATACTGGCCCCTTCACGCACAATACTCACCATGACACGGCTTGTCGCGTTCGCTACTTGCTCTGTATCATAAGTAATGCGAGAAAGTAGGCTACCGGTTGATTCTTTATCAAAAAAGCTCACCGGCATGTGCATAAACTGCTTAAATACCGCGCGGCGCATCATCATCACCACATTGCCAGAGACCCAACTCAAACAATATGTTGAGATGAAACCACTCGCACCACGCAATACCATTACCCCAATAACAATAAAGGGCAACGTTTTAAGAAAATCTGACTCTGCTTTTCCGAAACCTTCATCAAGCAAAGGCTTCAGCAGTGACATCATATAAGTATCTGATAACGCATTAAGAACGAGCGCTATAGTCGCAACAAACAACCCTGCTTTATACTTACGAATGTAAGTCCATAAACGTTTGAAGGTTTGCCAAGTAGTTTCGTCAGTATTTATCGACATAGAAATAATATCACTGGTTAAAAAATTCTCCCTATTCTACCCCGTTACGCAGCATCTGCCTATACCATCGCTGGTTATCATCTGACCTCTTCGTCATAATTTTCACGTTATTGACGCTAAAAAGTCCGGAAATTTGCCCAGACTCACCTGTATCCAACCAAATTGCCCCTGATTGGCGATACCGCTGTACCACGACTGGCGAAGGTAATCCCCAATGACTGCCTTTATTGACTGACGCTAAGGCCCACTTCGGGTGGACCTTTGTTATCAATTGTTGAGTCGAGGATGTGTTACTACCATGATGGGGGACAACCATTATTTGTGCGGTTAAATCTGGCTGGTGTCTGACTAAGAGCCACTCGCCCACTGCATCCACATCACCCGTCATTAACAGCGCATGCCCGTACAAATCCCGTACGCGAATCACACAAGAGTGTTGATTATAAGCTCGACGAACAAGATTTGGCGGCCACAAGACTTCAATATGCAAGGCTCCCCACCACCAATTGCGGCCGCGAATACATGGCTGCCCACCGGGGATGGCTTGGCTTGAATAAACGGCGACATTCGGAGTATGGCGTTGCAATTCAACTAACCCTCCTGAATGATCATTATCGAAATGGCTGACAATAATCGCGTCTAATTGTAAACCGCGCTTTGTTAACATCGGCAAAATCACGTTTTGCGCCATACTGCCCTTACGCCAGCTCGCGCCCGTATCAAATATTAAAGCTTTATTTCCTTGAGAAATCATGGTGGCTAAGCCATGCCCAACATCAAACACATCCACCTGCCAAGTGGTTTTCTGGGGGTGATAAACCCATTCCGCCGCCGCGAGCGCGACGATAAAAAGCACACCATGGGGGGTGAATACGTCTCTTAATCGCCATATGATAAAACTCGCGATCATCAGCCACATTACAGTGTCACTAATGGGTAACCATCCAGACTCCACCTTGTCTAGCACATACAATATGGGCGAGAGACTACGTTCACCTAACTGCCATATCCAAGAGTGATACTCCACATGGCTGACTAAAGCTAACAAAGCAATCAATAATACCGGCACAACAACGTAACTGAACCACGGGATGAAAATAAGATTTAACAACAATGAAACATAACTGATGCCATTAAACAGCCAGATACTTAATGGCAGGAGGCATAGTGAGATACCAACCTGCAGCCACACCATTTGCTGCCACCAATGAGTAGGGAAATTGGGCCGAGCAATCAAATAGAGGATCACCACAACCGCACCGAATGATAGCCAAAAGCTACCTGAATAGCTGGCAAAAGGATCAACAGCAAACACCACGGCGAGAACAAACAACAAACGCCAGATCGTTGACACCTGCAACTGTAGACGCAAAACCATCACCATCGTCAAGCACATGATCATCGCGCGCATCGTTGGGATCGTAAAACCAGCCAACCATGCATAACTTCCTGCCACACAGAGTCCTAGCCACCAAGGCGTCCACAACAAAGAAGAATAACAACGACTCACTAACTGGCCGCATAAACAACCGAAACCAAAGGCGATACCAATGTGCAGCCCCGAAATGGCCACGAGATGCGATAAACCACTATTACGCAATCCACTCCATTGCTCAGTCGTCAATAAACTACGGTCACCAAATAACAGTGCGAGGATCATGCCTTGAGCGGGATCCCCTGCGGTCACGGCGCTCACTTTTTGGTAAACATCAGATAACAATGAAGGTTTAGTCAATATTTGATAACGAGAATTAGAGATGACCCGCCCTTGCGCCACCCATCCTTGACTGACGGCGTATTTTTCATAATCAAACCCAACACTATTAAGCTGCCCATAAATAGGCTTAACCGTAATAGAGAAATGAACTTGTTGACCGGGATAAAGTCTTATAGGAGACAGCAGTTTAATGGTCGGCTGTTGCCACCTGGACAGTGTTTGTTGATTGATCGCGATGACTTTTACCTGCCCACGATAGCCTGCCCGTGATGGAGCAAACACGTGCTTTACCGTCGCCTGAATTTGCATCGACATTCCAGACTGAAAAATTGCGTGTTTTTGTACTCGCATTAACTGGCAATGTGTTAAGATCAGCGACACTGCGATTGCCATACCGAAACAGCGACGCAACCTTGGTATGACGGAGCTAACAATAACAATAATTCCAGTACTCAATACCGCGCCCCAACCCGGAATGGAGGGCCATAAAGGTGAAGACATCATCGTGAGTACAAATGTCATCAACGTCCATTTAGAGAAGAAGCGAGTCATAGCCCCCATGCCTAGGAAATTAATTAAGCGGTTAATGCCTAACCATGAAGTCATCAAACGTCAAAAGGCATTAAAAATTTTCGGCAACCTGTTATATAACCCGAACTTGTGGTGTTTAAACCGTCGTTCGGCTGCCGGCGCTTTCGCAGTGGGCTTATTTATGGCGTTTATTCCTCTACCAAGCCAAATGATCATGGCCGCGGGCTTAGCGGTAATGTTCGGTGTCAACCTGCCTTTATCCATCGCATTAGTATGGATTACGAACCCAATTACTATGCCGGTTATTTTCTACTTCACTTACAAGTTAGGGGCTCTTGTGATGCAAATGCCGCCGCAAAGCTTTCATTTCGAGCTAAGCTGGCAGTTTTTACAAACCCAATTCCATACTATTTTCGTTCCATTATTTGTTGGTAGTGGTATATGTGCTGCAGTGGCCTCTATTATTGGTTATTTCGGTATCATGGGCTTGTGGCGCTATTCTGTCGTGCGTAGTTGGCAAAAACGTCAAAGTAATAAAATAGCGAAACTATAAAGACGGCCGTTAATCTCAGCGGGTCTTGAATGTAAAGCTAACGAAGTTTACGTGATGAAAGTAGTTAACGGCATGATAACCGCGAGACAGTCAGCACTTTTTGATGTAACGCCAATCCTCATTTGCTTATCACAATCCCTACCCGCTCTATCAGTGTCATCAAAATGACTGGCACAAAAAAAGGACCCGTAGGTCCTTTTTATTTATCCAGTCTGTTTACTTACCGCTCAGTACTCGTGCAGGGTTAAGCTGACTGGCTCGTTTGGCTGGATACCAAGTCGCCAACAGACTTAATACAATCGCGGTTCCAGAAACTAAAATGACATCGCTGGCATGTACTTGTGATGGTAAGAAGTCGACAAAGTAAATATCGCCTGACAAAAAGTGATGCCCAACGATATGTTCAAGCACTTTAACAATCGAGGTAAGATTCCAAGCCAGTACGACACCACATACACTACCAACAAGACTCCCTAATACTCCGGAAAAAATACCTTGCCACACAAACACACGTTTAATTAAGCCATCATTGGCCCCCATCGTACGTAAAATCGCAATCTCAGAGGCTCTGTCTTTCACTGCCATCATTAGCGTGGAGACGATGTTAAAGCTAGCCACGCCAATCACTAAGATCATGACAAGATACATGATGGTTCGTACCATATTTATATCACGATACAAATAGCCATATTTTTGCTTCCAACTCCGCAGATATACATATTGGTTCAGTTGCTGACCAACATATTTAACAATTTGTGTGGCGTGAAAGACATCATCCACTTTAATGGCAACTCCTGTCACGGTGTCACCCATGCGAGTATACTGCTGAGCATCCGCCATCGGTAATAATGCTAGGCTGTGGTCGATTTGGCCGTTTAATACTAACAACCCTGTGACTTGTACACGTACGCGCTGTGGCGCCTCGACTCGGCCAACATTATTGGTTTTGGGGATCATCAGTGTAATGTAATTCCCCACTTTCACGCCCAGCTTGTCTGCGACCCCTTTACCTAAAATAACTTGCTTATGATTTGGCTGAAATTTCTGCCATGCATCGCCCGTCACAAACTCAGATAACTGCGATACCTGGCTTTCTTTTTGCGGATCAACGCCACGCACTTGTATTGCTTTAAGTTGCTTACCCCGCTCAGCCAACGCCGTAAAACGGACATAAGGAGCCGATGCGATGACTTGCGGGTCTTGCTCCGCCTTAGCACTCATCGACTGCCAGTCTTTAATTGGCCCTTTGACGCCCTCGAATTCACCATGAGGAATAACCGACAACACACGGTTTTTCAGCTCGTGCTCAAACCCATTCATCGCCGAAAGACCGATGATGATAACGGCCACCCCCACCGCAATCCCGATGGTTGAGGAAATCGAGATAAACGACACCATTTTGTTGCGCTGTTTGCCGCGGCTAAAGCGTCGGCCAATAAAAAGCGATAAACTGGAGAACACTTACGCCTCCTTCTTAGTTTCAACAAGCAGCCCATCTTGCATGAACATTTGACGATCCATCTTGGCGGCCAACTGCGTATCATGAGTCACGACTAAAAACGCGGTGCCAGATTCTTGGTTGAGTTCGCGCATCAAATCATAAATCGACAATGCCGTTTGATGATCTAAGTTACCGGTTGGCTCATCCGCTAATACTAAATCTGGTTTATTCACTAACGCTCGAGCGATAGCAACGCGCTGCCTTTCCCCTCCCGATAACTCTGACGGACGATGCTCGGTACGGTGGCCTAGCCCAACACGTTCTAATAACGCTTGCGCGGTTTGCTTGGCTTGCGACACTTTCATACCACCGATTAATAGTGGCATAGACACATTTTCCAGCGCGGTAAAATCGGTCAATAAGTGATGGAATTGATAGACAAATCCCAGGTGTGTATTCCGAATTTTCGCCTGACGGTTAGAACTTAGCGCGCTTAAATCATGCCCTAAAAACGACACACTACCTTCAGAAATGTCATCTAACGCGCCCAAGACGTGTAAGAGTGTACTTTTACCAGAACCAGACGAGCCGACAATCGACACCAATTCACCCGGCTTCATATCAAAACTGACACCTTGTAATACTTGGGTTTGGAATTCGCCTTCTTGATACGTTTTATACACGTTCTGACAAGATAATAAATTATTCATAACGTAAGGCCTCAGCGGGTTTTACAGTAGATGCTCTGAAAGACGGAAATAAAGTTGCGAGTAAACTCAAGGCAATCGCTAAGATAATCACGACCACAATTTGCCATGAATTGATAACAACAGGGAGAGAACCACCTAGAGAATAGAGATCGACACCAACGGCATGCAGAATGGTATTAAGGTTGTCGGCTAATAATATACCTAAACTCCCACCGACCAATGCACCAATCACTCCACTGCTGGCGCCTTGCACCATGAAAATGGCCAATATTTGGCGATCGGTCATACCTTGGGTTTTTAAAATGGCCACTTCCGGTTGTTTCTCCATCACAACCATAATCAAGGCTGAAATAATGTTAAACGCCGCAACGCCCACAATCAGCCCTAGCATCAGCCCCATCATATTTTTCTCCATACCAACAGCTTGGAATAGCTCGCCACGTTGCGCGCGCCAGTCACTCCAATGCCAGCCCGGAGGCAGTGCATGGTGAGACAGCTCACCGACAACAAATGGGTCATCAAAAAACAGACGCCATCCTGATATCGTGTCAGCAGAATAATGCAGTAAACGACCTGCGTCTGCTAAGTGAGTAATGATTAACTGAGAGTCCACATCAGAGCCTGTATTAAATAAGCCTGCCACACGAAAATTGCGCTGGCTAGGAATGCGCCCAAATGGCGTATACTGACTGGCACTGGTGACCATTAAACGGACTTTGTCGCCAATTTTCACATTCATCTGGCGAGCTAAGCTCTGCCCCAGAAACACACGGTAGCTACCGGCTTTGAGCTTTTTAATGCTGCCCCCCACAAGGTAACGAGCTATTGGGTCGTTCTCTTGCGGCTCAATACCAATCATCATACCAGCGCTTAGTTCACTGGAGCTCTGTATCACAGCATCGCTGTGCACAATAGGCTCAGGTGGCCTAGACGTCGACAATTGACGAATAAACTCTGGTGGCGTTTTGGTACGCGCTGTTTTATCGTAGTCTTGTGATACGACTGCTTGAGGTAATACCCCAAGAATGCGACTTTTCAGTTGTGATTCAAAACCATTCATCACTGAAAGTACGGTTACTAGCGACATCACACCAATAGTGATACCAGCGGTTGACATATAGGAAACAAAGCGACTAAAACGATCACCAGAGCGACCTCTTAGGTAACGCAGCCCTATAAAGATTGAAATTGGATGAAACATAATACAAACCATACTACTTGAATGGCGTTACTGTAACGGGAATCACGCTCAGGTTGTAGCTTTTCTTTGCTAAATCTCTGTAAGAGACGCGGTCATTCACGTTTATCCGCCTTCACTAGCTTGATTAGTTGGGCTGTATGACGATAATCAAAACAAGCATAATGAAGGAACTTAACATGAACGACCAAGAATTTTTTATCGTACATCATGCACTGACTATCAATGTCGAGCCACTAGGCCATGACTTTTTATTGCCGACGGTAGAAAGATTCGAGGCAGAGATCCCAGCACCTTTTATTGTCGCCAGTGAGTTTAGTCATTTAGATTCAATGACCGAACAGGCGAAGTCTGAACTTAAAAACAATAGCTTCGGACACGTTTGCCAATTACTTGACACACAAAATGCCAAATTAAATTTATTATTAACATTTATGCTGTCCCAGCAAGATGACGAAAGCAGGCGTTATAAAACAACCGCCTTTGGTGCAAGCCAATTTTCATACTTGGCGGATAACACGCTCGCGATTGATACCCGAGTAAGAGCCAAGTTGTTTTTAGAATATCCCGCTGCGGCTATCTATTGCTATGGGGTTGTCACTCAATGCGAAGAGGGTGAACAAGGCAACGAAATTACGGTAAGATACGAATTACTTAGAGAAATCGATCAAGATCTTCTTATCAAAAGCGCTTTGCATCAACAGCAAAAATTACTACGTCAACGTTCACTCGACCGGAATAAATAATAACAAGTCATATGACAATACAGACCTTATTGCCACTCGTTGCGTCCACTGGCGCAGGCGACAAAAAAGTAAACGCTAATTTACCTGGCGCGAGTCTAGCACTTGCGATCGCAGAACTTGCCGCGACGCACTCAAGCCATACCGTATTAGCCGTGCCCGATCCACAAACTGCGCAGCGTATTCTACACGAGATAGAACAATTTCTTGATGCGGAAATTGCTCTTTTCCCAGATTGGGAAACGTTACCTTACGATCATTTCTCACCGCATCAAGAAATCATATCTGACCGTATTTCTCGTTTATATCGCTTACCGAATCTCACACAAGGCGTCACCATCGTTCCTGTGAGTACTTTGCTACAACGCCAATCACCGCGTAGTTATTTGCTACAAAATACCCTGATCGTCAACCGCGGCGACGAGTTTTCTTTAGATAAATTACGTCATCAGCTAGAAAGTTCAGGCTATCGCCATGTCGATCAAGTGTTTGGCCCTGGCGAGTATGCCAGCCGTGGTTCGATATTAGATTTGTTCCCGATGGGCAGTAACATCCCATACCGTTTTGATTTTTTTGATAATGAAGTCGATACCATTCGTACTTTTGATCCGGAAACACAGCGTTCAATTGATGAAATCGATAATGTATGCTTATTACCTGCGCATGAATTCCCAACCACTGACGATGCAATAGAAACATTCCGTAATCATTGGCGGCAACGTTTTGAAGCGCGTCGAGAGCCCGAATCGGTCTACATGCAAGTGTCTAAAGGCACTTGGCCTGCTGGGATAGAATATTGGCAACCACTGTTTTTTGATACGACGGACACTCTGTTTGATTACTTACCAGAGAATACACAGATTCTCACGCTCGGTGCCTTAGAGCCATCTGTTGACCATTTCTTAGCCGACACCGCGATGCGTTACGATCAACGCAATGTCGACCCGCTACGTCCGTTATTACCGCCCGCCGAACTATGGCTCAAGAAAGACGAGTTGTTTGGTCAGCTCAAACGATGGCCATTAGTGCAGCTTGATATTGACGCTGTAGACAATAAACCCGGTCATCACAATCTGCCATTACAAACACTGCCAGATTTAAGTGCCAATCAACAACAAAAAGAGCCCTTTGCTAAACTGCGTAAGTTTTGTGAATCTTTTCGCGGTAAATTGGTGTTTTCTGTCGAATCGGAAGGTCGACGCGATGCATTATTAGAATTGTTGGCACCTTTAAAACTGCGTCCAACCTATTTTTCATCGTTCTCTCAAGCACTGGCAGACGACGCATCACTCTGTTTAATCACTGGTTATACCGAGAATGGCTTTGTATATGAGGAGGCACCACTCGCACTCATTTGCGAAAGCGATATTTTAGGTGAACGCGTATTGCAACGTCGCCGTAAGAATAACAAGCACCAAACTAACAGCGATGCGGTGATTCGTAATTTAGCCGAGCTCAAGCCCGGCCAACCCGTGGTGCACATTGATCATGGTATTGGTCGCTACTTAGGGTTACAAACGCTAGAAGCTGGTGGCATGACCACTGAATATGTCACGCTAGAATATCAAAACGAAGCCAAACTCTATGTGCCGGTTTCATCTCTTAACTTGATCAGCCGATACTCTGGCGGCGCAGACGACAGCGCGCCACTGCATAAATTGGGCGGAGAAACCTGGGCCAAAGCAAGACGCCGTGCAGCAGAGAAAGTCCGCGATGTCGCCGCCGAGTTACTGGATGTCTATGCCAAACGCGAGCTCAAGCCCGGCTACCCATTTAAACTAGACCCAGAACAATACGCTAATTTTAAAGCGACGTTCCCGTTTGAAGAAACCGACGATCAGGCGACAGCCATCAATGCTGTCCTCGCTGATATGTGTCAAGCAAAAGCCATGGATCGCTTAGTCTGTGGGGATGTTGGCTTTGGTAAAACGGAAGTCGCGATGCGTGCCGCTTTCCTCGCGACCGATAACAATAAGCAAGTCGCCGTTTTGGTCCCGACCACCTTGCTCGCTCAACAACACTTTGACAACTTTAGAGACCGTTTTGCCAACCAACCGATTCGTGTTGAAGTATTATCACGCTTTAAATCAGCCAAAGAACAAAAAGCGATCATGGCAGATATAGAAGAAGGCAAAGTGGACATCGTCGTCGGAACCCATAAGCTACTTTCTAATAACCTCAAATTTCGCGATCTTGGCTTACTTATTGTTGATGAAGAACACCGTTTCGGCGTTCGTCAAAAAGAAAAAGTCAAAGCAATGCGTGCGGATGTGGATATCTTAACCCTTACCGCAACACCGATCCCTCGTACCCTAAATATGGCAATGAGTGGGATGCGTGATTTATCTATTATTGCCACACCACCCGCTCGGCGCCGCGCGGTAAAAACCTTTGTACGCCAAAATGAAAGTGGCGTGGTCCGTGAGGCGATTTTACGCGAAATTATGCGTGGTGGTCAGGTTTACTTCCTGCATAACCAAGTGGAAACCATTGATAAAGTCACAGCGGATTTAGAAGCCTTAATTCCTGAGGCGAGAGTTACCGTCGCACACGGCCAAATGCGCGAGCGTGAATTGGAAAAAATCATGAACGATTTTTACCATCAGCGTTATAACGTTTTAGTGTGTACGACCATTATTGAAACCGGCATTGATGTACCGACCGCCAATACGATTATTATGGATCGTGCCGATAATTTAGGTTTAGCACAATTACACCAGTTACGGGGTCGCGTAGGACGCTCACATCACCAAGCCTATGCGTATTTATTAACGCCCCCCCCTAAAGCGATCACGAAAGATGCCGTCAAACGTTTGGAAGCGATTGCTTCTTTAGAAGATTTAGGCGCCGGATTTACTCTTGCGACTCACGATTTGGAGATCCGTGGCGCGGGTGAATTATTGGGAGATGAACAAAGCGGTCAGATTCAATCGGTTGGATTTAGCTTATACATGGAAATGCTCGATCAAGCGGTGGAAGCCTTAAAATCAGGCAAAGAGCCTTCGCTCGATGAACTGCTGCGCGAGCAAACAGAAATAGAAATTCGCATTCCTGCGCTATTACCTGAGGATTATATCCCAGATGTGAATACACGCTTGTCGATGTATAAACAGATTGCGAGCGTCGACAGTGAAGAGGTATTAACCGAACTCAAAGTGGCCTTGATTGATCGCTTTGGCGCGCTACCAGAAGCGACACAAAACTTATTAACGATATCACAACTCAAACTCCATGCAGCACGCTTGAAAGTAAGTAAAATTGAAGCACATGAACGCGGTGGATATATCGAGTTTTATCCGAATGCTGACATCAACCCGATGTTTTTAGTTAAGCTTCTACAAGCGCAGCCTCAACAATTTTCAATGGATGGTCCAACCAAATTTAAATTTACCATGCCACTGGTGGATCGTAGAGAGCGGGTCGAATTTATTAAACGTATGCTGGCCGAGTTTGAGCAAAACTTATTACCAGCGGCCTAGTTTTTCGCTATCGAGAGGGGTAGCTCGCTATCCCCTACTCGATAATGGACACATAATCACGGAGTCACAATGAAAGCACTGATCCCTTTACTTCTTTTATTCGTCTCAATGCCCACATTGGCAAAACGACAATTTGATATTGAAGTTATCATTTTTAAACGTGCCGTTACACCCTCTCAGGTCGATGAGTCTTGGCCAAATAACTTACCGCCGATTGATCTCAAAAAGTCCGCCAGTTTTGCCAATGCCAACTATTTAAAGAAAAAAGGCGCAACTTTGTTACCAAAGTCGGCTTATCAGCTTAATGCACAAGCTGCCACATTAAGCCAGCATGCTGGCTATAAAGTACTCCTACATACTGCGTGGCGACAAGGTGATGAAGGCAGTAACCGCTCACCTATTTTCCATATTCAAGCAGGAAAAGATTACTCCGAGAAGTTTCGTTTAGATGGCCACGAGCGCACCAATGACCAATCATCATCACCGCAAAACAGAACGTCTGAGACAAGCAACGCGCAACCACAAGATGGGACTACGGCGGATGTTGAAGAACGTAATGTCCCTAAGCCAATTCCAGAACTCGATGGCACATTACAAGTCTATGTTCAGCACTATTTATACGTAAAAACCGATCTGGATTTAAAAGAGCCAACGACGCAAGAAGTCGTCCTCAAAGACCGTCCACTGAATCTTGAAATGGGTCCAGACGATCAGGACAGCGACGTACAGTTAGGGCATTTAGAGTCGGTTTCTCCGACCAAGACTGTAGAAACGTTCTTAAAGCCGTATCGTATGGAACAAAAACGCCGCATGAGAAGCGGAGAAACGCATTACTTAGATCACCCATTAATGGGGATGATCATCCAAGTGCGCAAAGTAAAATAAATCAGAAGACTGACACCAAGCTCGCCTCTCATAACGGAGATACCCGTGCCGATGACATCACTACAGATGATATGAGAACGCGAGCCTAATCGTAGGGTAAAGAGTATGGTTCCCGATTTTAATATCGTCACTCAACGCTTAATGTTAAAGCTTATTGCTGCCGATGAGGGGCCTTTACTTGCGCAGTGTATCCGCCGCTCGCCTTCTCTGCATCAATGGATTGATTGGTGTCATGCTGGTTTTTCAGAAGACGAAGCCGAGCGATTTATTACCGCAACGCGGCTCAATTGGGTTAAATCGGAGGCTTATGGTTTTGGCGTATACCATAAACACACCCAGGAGTTCATCGGTATGGTTGCTCTCAATGAGTTTTATCCTACATTCAATATGGCAAGTCTTGGCTATTGGATTGCCGATGAACATCAACAACAGGGATATGGTAAAGAGGCGCTCAGCGCATTAATCGAGTTCTCTTTTGCCAAACTTAGGCTGACGCGCTTAGAAATTGTGTGCGATCCAAACAATACGCCAAGTCATCACTTAGCCAAGCGATGTGGAGCACAGTTTGAAGTGATCGCCCGCAATCGATTTATTGATCGCAACCGACCTAGAGATGGTGCGGTATATGCTGTGATCCCTTAACGCTCATTATAACGTTCTGCCATACACGTTAAGTAAAAAAAACAGCGCCAACGCGCTGTTTTTTATTTTACTTCGGCTTGCTTGAGCTTCGCTTAATGCAGCTTCAAGTTAGGACGTAATACTCGGTTAATGCGGCCAACCAACATCATTAAGCCAGTTTTGATGACGCCATGCAGCGCAACTTGGTGCATTCGGTACAGAGAAATATACACCATGCGCGCAATGCGCCCTTCGACCATCATGGAACCTTTAGTGAGGTTCCCCATCAGGCTACCGACCGTTGAAAAGCGGCTCAGTGATACTAATGAGCCATGATCTTTATAGATATAGCCTTTCATCTCCCTACCGTTTATCTTCGCCACAATATTTTTATATGCTTGTGTCGACATTTGATGCGCCGCTTGCGCGCGTGGCGGAACGAACTTACCGTCTGGTTGTGTGCACTGCGCCAAATCACCAATCGCGAAAATGTTTTCATCGCGTGTGGTTTGCAAAGTATCTTTTACAACCAACTGATTAATACGGTTGGTTTCTAGTCCTGCGATATCTTTCATAAAGTCAGGACCTTTAATCCCTGCCGCCCAAACCATAATGTGTGCGTGAATTTTTTCACCTTCTTTGGTTGTGAGGCCATCACTGTCGGCTTGTGTTACCATTGTTGCGGTACGCACATTCACACCCAGCTTAGTTAGCTCTTGATGGGCTGCGGCCGAAATACGTGGAGGCAACGCCGGTAAAATACGTTCTCCAGCTTCAACTAAATTAACATTTAATTTGCTAGAATCCAGTTCGCCAAATCCATAATTTTTGAGCTCTTTGACCGCATTATGTAACTCAGCAGAGAGTTCAACGCCCGTCGCGCCGCCACCAACAATGGCGATATCCACTTCTCCATGCCCTTCATTGGCATGCAGTTTTAGAAACTCATTATTCATATGAGTACGGAAACGATGCGCTTGATCAGGACTATCAAGAAAAATACAGTGGTCACGAACACCTGGGGTATTAAAGTCGTTCGACGTTGAGCCAATCGCCATAACTAAGATATCGTACTCAAGTTCGCGTTTAGCGATTAACAATTCGCCATCGTCATCACGAACTTCCGCTAACGAAATTTTCTTACTCTCGCGATCAATATTATCTAAGCTTCCCAACTGGAAATCGAAGTGGTGATTACGGGCATGGGCACGATAGCTTAACGCATCGACCCCTTCATCCATCGAACCTGTAGCTACTTCATGTAATAAAGGTTTCCACAAGTGACTGGACTTGCGATCAACAAGGGTGACTTGCGCTCGTTTTTTTCGGCCTAACGTACGGCCAAGTTTGGTTACGAGTTCAAGACCACCAGCGCCGCCGCCTACAACAATTATGCGTGTCACAACAAAGATCCTCAAAATAAAAGTGAATAATCATGATTTGGCCCGATTGTATCGAACCAAAGGAATTCTGATTGAATACGAGGCTTTCACAGCCTAAAGAAACAAACTATTCACGATGGTGTTGGGGTAAGTGCGTACTAGGCTTTCTTAGACATTGGTTTTTACTTTAGTTTCACGCTAACTTGAAATAAATTTTATTTTTATCATTGTTTTTTGGCTATTATAAAGGTCAACTCAGCCCATGCAACCAAAGAATCACACCTATTTCATGGTGAATGAGCCTCTAAAAAAAAAGCGACGAAACAACGGTCGCCGCATTTATGTCGAGATAACTAAGCCGCTTTAAAGGCTTTCATCGTTTGCAGATGAGGACTGATTTTGGCGAATTTATGCCCTTGATTTTCATCCCAAATAATCGAGTAATAAGGCGAAAGCTCTGCTGCGCTCTCCACACTATCCAACACATCATCGTGTCGCGAAAGAATCACTAAACACTGAGCTTGATTACGCTGCCGATAATCAGGCAAACATTTGGTCGCGATGTCTTCAAAGGCTTCTGGACGTTCTATCTTATTGCTTAACGTGTATTCAGGGTGGAGGTTGGGATTAAATAACACTTGTTTTATGCCGCATAAGTAACCCACTCGCTCAGCCCAATACGCCCCTAGCCCGACCCCACAGATCAACGCCTGTTGATCATCACTAGTTTCAATAGCTTTTTGCACTTCATTTAGAAGATGTTGCATATCATGTTTAGGGTGAAGCGTACTGTAACTTAAGAATCGTACATCATCATCGATAAACTTAAGCTGCAAGACTTTTTCATGGTTACCAGGGCTTGTCGAATCAAAGCCATGTAAATAAAGAATCATACCAACGGCGCTCCTTATAATTTAATGTCATCTGCGCCTAGCCTAAATTAATCCACTAGATAAACCGTGATCTTAGCAACATAACCTTGCTTTGAGCTGTTGGGCTTGTTGCTTATAATGAACGTCTCCACGAATTTGAAACGCTAACAGATACCATAACAAAGCTAATAACTGTGTCCGTGGCTGCCATATTTTGACGCTATTAATCCAACTATCTACATCGATGATATTGCGTAATTGACAGTAATGAGCGACCGTCGTCGGTAGATTAACGTCCGCCATACCAATCATTAATGCCAAATCTAAACGTGGGTCAGCAATACAGGCGTATTCCCAATCAATCACCACGATTCCTTCGTTTTGCTTAATCAGGTTATAAAACCCTAAATCAAAATGGCATAACGTGAGATCAACGTGAGGCAAAATAGGCACATCGCGCCACTGTGTGTAGAGTTTAAGTAATGCATCGTCTTTTAAATCAGCAGAGAGTTGTCGCCAATAATGATCGATACGCGCGGTGTAATGGAAAGGAGCGACGGGCACACGTTGTGGATCAACATGATGAATATTCACCATACATTTTAGCACGGTAGCTATATTTTCATCTTCTGAGACTAATTCACCATCAAGCCACTCTACCAGTAATCCTTGATTATTAAGATAAGCCGCTTGCGGGACAAACGGCTCTGGTTCAAGCGCTTTGAGGATCTGGTATTCTTGGAAGCGTGAAATAGCAAAAGCTTGCGTGAGCGACGAAATAGGTCGCCATACAAAGCTTCCCTGACCTGGCATATCAATCTTCCAACAACGATTGGTTAAGCCACCAGCCAATGTCTGTGCATACTCGGGCGCAGCATTAAAAAACTGCTCAAGTGAGCGTAATGACTCATCTAACTGGCACGCATCAGTCCAAGCTATTTTTGCCATGATACGCCTCCGCTAATCAACAAAAGTATTACAAACCAAAGAAGCTTTTCTTCTCATCTTTACGGATTTCAGTTTCATCAGCCCATTCGATCAAGCCCGTTTTTAAGTCCATTAAACGCATCGTCATTTTGTAATACACGTCTTTCACATCGGAACCATTTTTGACAATGCTGGATAAGTTGCCATAGAGCATATATTGCGCCCCGACCATTTTACCAAACTTAACCGCAGAGCGCTGATCAACTAATTGATCATCGTTTTGGAACTGTAGCTGTTTACGTACTGCATCCACTCGGTTCATATCCACGAAACGGAATTTACCTGAGTTCAACATTTTCGTACTGATAGTATCGGTAATTGATTCTGTATCAATATGTTCACTGGTTTTATTTTTGATACTTTCAACAAATACGATTGGGCGCTGGCCTTTCGTGAGCATAGCCACTGAGCCAGAGCTCATCATGCTATCGACCATATCTGCCGCAATTTTTTGTAAGTCTGTCGAACCAAAGTCGACGTTAACCGTTTCTACGCCTTGTGCATCACCATAGCTCACGGTATTTGAACAGCCGCTTAGCATGACCGCGAGTCCTAGTGCCACCCATATCTGTTTTTTCATAGTTCTTCATCCTCAAATGAGTCAATTTATTGGTTATTTTCTCGAATTTGTAAACGGAATTGTTGCCCTTGTGGGCTGATTGATACTTCAGAAAGACTGACTTTTTCGCCGCCATGTACTATCTGCTGTTTCCAAGCAGAAGGCTGAATATTGACTTCTAGTCCTTGACGATCATACCAATAAAAACGATATTGCACCGACTGATCATGTGTCGTTTGATTGACTAACGTCACCGAACCACGCATATGACTATGTACTTTCACGGTGGCAATGTCAGTCACTTTAAACGCGTCATCTAAAGCCGATTGCCCAAAGATAACTCTTTGTCGCTCGCCATCAATTTGCAACCCAGAGGTATTCGTTGCACACCCAGCTAAACTGGTAACAGTAAGCAGTGCGATTAATGCTAATTTCATTCTAATTGTCCTAATTGTTTATGCCACAATGTTGCTTGTTGCCCCTGCCGAGACATCCACACAAGCACCGTATTCCCTGCCGCTATATTAAACCGGTAATGATGACCTGCAACCGTCAACGTTTGTTCCCCAGCCGGAACTATTCGGCTTATCGTTCCAACTTTCGCTGGGAGTGTCATCCAACTTCTCGTGTCTGGCTGCTCTGTTAATGTATTCCAAATATTCATGACTAAGCCACCAATTTGATCTTGCTTTGCCAACTCCTTGCGCAATTCGTTTTTCGCTAATACACGAATCGCTTGGCGCAATAGAAGAACTGGCATTCGTTCATTCAAATTGTAAACCGCCATTTGGTTAACATCGATCAATGGTGCAACTTGTCGAGAATGCCCATTGATCATTAAAGGCGCTAACTGAGGATGATTTTTTTCGCTATAGTGAGGTAACGCTACCGAATACAGTGCCATATGCCCTTGGCTATCATACAAAGGTAGCGACAATTGCCACCCTTGTAATGCATCAACAACCCCTTGTTCATCTATTACAATAACGCGGCTTTGCTTGTCACCCAGTATAGTCGGCTTACCGTAACGAGTCTTTAATTGGTTAAAATCTTGCCTCATACCCAATGCTTTTGCCACTCGTAATGTCGCTTGAATGACAGTTGGGTTATTTGGAGCCACCGCTAATGCTCGGCGATAATCCACATACGCATCATTGAGGTTGCCTTGTGTCTCATACAGTAATCCTGACAATAAAAATAAATAGCCATTTTGCACCGCATCAAGCGTTTTTCCTGCATTGGGATAATGCGCTAATACCGACCCTAAATTGGGCGAGATACCTTCCGAAGACATTTTATCTTGCGCAGCATTGAGCTCTTTTTCACGTTGCTCTCGGGCTTTTTTTTGTACTGCATTCGCCCGGCGCATTTCCACGACCGCATCTTCTACGTTGTTTTTCTGTAGATAATTTAACCCAAGGTACAAATGCAAAAAACCTAACTCATAATCAGGAGGTGTATACGTACTCAGGTTATCGTTAGCGGCAAGCGCACCAACAGAGGCTGCGGTTTCACTGAGCGATACTGTCGCCTTGTTCTGTAAGGTTTGTACGGCGTTATCAGAGGCATCAAATGCTTGCATGCTTTGCGGATAGCGTTGAGCTAACCAGTATACGCGTCCGCGTTCCATATTATCTAAAATCCCACCAGCGATAACATCATCACTGAGGTCTTCAGCAGCATCAGCGTAACGACCAGAAGCCACCGCATCATACATATCACTATTTTGCGCACTGTAATGACTAAACAAATTACCCGCACTAAAAGAGGCGCAGCCATTTAAAAGTAAGGTAGTAAGGCCTAACATTACATAGCGTCGATAGTGGTTCACTAATACATCCTTCTGATAACAGCGCCGTTAGCACAATAACAACAGGTCATAAGCATTCAAGCCAATAGACTTAACTCATTAAAAGCGGGCCGAGTGGTCGACCACCTAATAAATGCATATGAATGTGATAGACTTCTTGTCCGCCATACGCATTCGTATTAACAATCAGGCGATAACCATCGGCATCAATCCCTTCTTGTTCGGCAATTTTCTTTGCGACCGTGAACATACGTCCAAGCGCTAATTCGTCTTCTTCCTCAACATCATTGACTGTTGGGATTAATTTATTCGGAATGATTAGAATATGGCTTGGCGCTCTTGGGGTGATATCACGAAATGCCGTCACCAATTCATCTTGATATAAAATGTCCGACGCGATTTCTTTACGTACGATTTTGCTAAAAATGGTTTCTTCAGCCATGAGTAGACTCCAAGTAAATGAGAGAGTTAGTAAATAATTATGAGTATGCGACATGGGTCCATAAAGCTCAATAAAAAACCCTATCCCGCTTCGATTACTGACAAGAATTGATCATTTACTTCACGAAAGATGAACTAATATCAATACGGCTGTCTAACCTTTTAGGTTATGATTTATATTGGTATCACAAAGATACTAAGCATTCGTCCCGTAATTCAACAATTCACTTAGCTGTTATCACAATGAAGAGCAGAGAACGTCACAACCTGCTCTTGTCGGTCTACTAAGTGATACTTTTTTGGTCATTTTTACAGCTTGCGCTCACCCCTTTATTTCATTCGTTTGCAAGCCGTACATGAGGATAAGTACATTAATGAATATTCATGTTGGCATTATCGATCAGGATCCAATTCGCCTGATCACACCATTACTCGATGATAGAATTGAGTGTTCCCAAATGGTATTTGTTGGTGATAGTGAGCAGATCGCTATTTATGAACGTTTAGAAACCGTTCTCAACAATCGTGGGATTAAAACAGAATTTTTTATGATTCCACCAGGCACCAATATTACTGACATCAAAAACAGTACTCGTAAGTTGGCCATCGACTTAAAATCTCGCGACGCTGATGTCTGCCTTAATGCGAGCTGTGGTGCAAGGCACCGTCTGCTTGCGGTTTACGAAGTTTTCCGTTCATATCACTGGCCAATTTTCGTGGTTGAACCCAATAGTGATTTGCTCTGCTGGCTATACCCTGATGAAAATAAAGACAGACAAGTTCAAGATCATATTACAATCTCAGATTATTTGACTATTTTTGGGGCGCGTGGTGAATTTACTGAGCATCCAGTCTCTCCTCAATTAGATCGTAAGCTGTATGAACTCGGTGAGCGCTGGGCAAGCCATGCTCTTGAACTGGGCCCAGGACTTGCCACCTTAAATTACTTAGCAACGACATGTCGTAAAGAGCAAAGATTGGATGTTGAGCTTTCTGAGAAACAGCAAGGTTATAGAGAGCTGGATATTTTATTACAAGACCTCGTCGGCGCACAAATTGCCACATACGAAAATGGTCTTTTAACGTTCTTAAATGAAGACGCGCGCCGCTTTTCAAACGGCGAATGGCTAGAAACGTTAGTACATAGCACGGTACGACAAATCCAAGACGATATGCCAACCATTCAAGATCGTTCACTCAATGTGCAAGTGTATCGTCAACGAGGCGATCGTGAAATTCGCAATGAATTAGATATCGCCAGCGTGGTCAATAATAAGCTGCATATTATCGAATGCAAAACGAAAGGTATGCGCGATGATGGTGATGACACTTTATACAAGCTAGAATCATTACGCGATCTCCTCGGAGGCTTACAAGCCCGTGCCATGCTGGTCAGCTTTCGTCCATTGCGCCACAATGACATTACCCGAGCGGAAGACTTAGGGTTAGCTCTGATTGGGCCTGATGAACTCAAAGATTTAAAGAGACACCTGACAACATGGTTTAAAGCCGCTGGTGGCCGTAGCCAAGACTTATAATGAAACATAAAAAAACCCTGATATCAGTATCAGGGTTTTTTGCTTTCTACGCAGACATACGCCCACATCTTATCTCGTTAACTATCATCTTCCGTGAAACTAGAAGGTAACGTTTTTTTCATTTCATTCCAAAGATGCGCGCTGTCTAAGCCGTATTGGCGAATGGTGTTCGGGAGCTGTTCACTGTTACCGCTCGCACAAATCGTCAGCAGATCACGATAAAACTGCAAAGCTAAATGGCGGCTCTCAGGGCTAGAAAAGTAATAACTACCAATTCGGTCATACAGTTTTTTTAACCCATTAAAGATCAAACCATAAATTTGGTTACCAGAGTGAAACGCTAACCGTTGGAATAACATGTAATCATAAAAATTAAACGTTTTCGCCACTAGGTGCATTTCACGCGTTGTTTCATCGCAATCGACGTCTGGCTTGACGGTCTGTAAAATTTTGTCCGAAAAGGGAGAATGTGCAATAAACTCATCCCACGAAGGTGCATTCAATAACGACTCGCACGATTCAATCACATTTTCTATCGTACGCTGTGAATTTTGCGGATTAACCTTAAAAGCGTAACGCATAAAAATTGGACTAATATTAGTACGTGCTGCGAGTAAATCTTCAACGATCGACGTCGCGTTATCAGCATCTAATGTCATCAACGTATCAAGGATATGCAGTCCTGACGTCTCCATAAACTGATTCACCTTGGTGGGTTTACCATGCTGAATAGTCAACCAACCATCACGTGCTAAACGCTGTAATACTTCACGCAAAGTCGTACGTGTTACACCAATTAGCTCAGAAAGCTCTCGCTCGGCGGGTAAAATAGAGCCTGGGGCAAAACGGCCGTTCCAGATACTCTCAATAATGTATTTTTCCGCAAAACCTGCTGGGCTCTTTGCCTTAATGACCATTAAGTACTTTTCCAGTTTTTTATTTATGGGTCTAATAGGACTCATCATACCACCATACGTCATGAGTCGAAAACCATCTTCAAGAAAGTAATGAAATTCTTACATCATTTTGAATAACGATTAACAACTCAACGATTTCGGTTAGATATTGTCACAAAACACTCGAAGGTTTTATGTTTCAAAACATTTCACGGTCGACAAATGATGAGCAAGTAATGACACAAAAAACAATAAAACAACACCCAAATAAGAGATCACTCACACCTTAGTAATGAAAACAAAAAAAATCCATATCAAATACAAGGGTTTTGATTGGTCAATAGTTTTACTGAAGAGCATAAGGTGGTTGTGATATGCTCATGATAGTTAAGCCTTGCAAGCATACTCAGTAAACATTCTTTAGTAAACATTGTGTACTTGTGTTTTAAATAGTGAACTAAATGAAGAGGATGTTTTTCAATTTGCTATGCTTAGGGCTTAGCCGGCGCAGTGCTAGGAAAAAGCGCCATCTTTTAGCACTGCTTAAAAGACAGTTGCGGTTTCTCGTTGTCTACTAAAAAGCTGAAGTCGATAAGCAAGCTCGCACTTTAAGTGGCTATCATGCCCAAACTAAGCATGCTTAAACACACTGTGATTATTTCTTTTCAAACGACAAAGCTGTTGAATAGATAGGTATACCGCGTCTATACACATTAAAGATAAGAGTTATTATCATGCCAACCACTTTAGGACAAGCGTTTATCAAGAATTTTCTTGGCAAAGCTCCCGACTGGTACAAACTTGCCATTGTCGCGTTTCTCATTATTAATCCTTTCGTCTTTTTCCTCGTTAGTCCCTTTGCTGCAGGTTGGCTCCTCGTTGTGGAGTTTATTTTCACCCTTGCTATGGCGCTAAAGTGTTACCCACTACAACCAGGTGGTCTATTAGCGATTGAAGCGATTATTATCGGGATGACCAGTCCTGAACAAGTTAAACACGAACTCGTTAATAACATTGAGGTATTGCTACTGCTGATTTTCATGGTCGCGGGCATCTACTTCATGAAACAACTATTGCTGTTTATATTTACGAAAATTCTCTTAACCATTCGCTCAAAAGTAGCGCTATCAGTCGCATTTTGTGTCGCTGCAGCCCTACTGTCTGCATTCTTAGACGCGCTGACCGTGATTGCAGTGATTATTAGTGTCGCGGTGGGTTTTTATTCGATTTATCACAAGGTGGCGTCTGGACAAAGTTTTCATTCCAATCATGACCATACCAAAGACGAACACTTAAGTGAGTTAACTCGAGACGATTTAGAACAATATCGTGGGTTTTTACGCTCTCTACTTATGCATGCCGGAATCGGTACTGCGCTTGGTGGCGTAACGACGATGGTTGGTGAACCACAGAACCTAATCATTGCAGATAAAGCAGGTTGGCTATTTGGTGAGTTTATTTTGCGTATGGCACCTGTCACCGTTCCCGTGTTTATTGCCGGTATTATCACCTGCATTCTGGTAGAAAAATTCAAAGCGTTTGGCTACGGCTCCCCACTTCCAGCCAATGTTCGTCAAATCCTTGTCGATTTTAACCAGCAAGAACGTGAGAATCGTACCAAACAAGATGTGGCTAAATTGTGGATTCAAGGCGCTATTGCGGTTTGGTTAATTCTTGGGTTAGCGTTGCACTTAGCCGCAGTCGGGTTAATTGGCCTATCAGTCATCATTATGGCAACTGCATTTACTGGTGTTATCGAAGAGCACTCACTGGGTAAAGCGTTCGAAGAAGCGATGCCGTTTACTGCTTTACTGGCCGTTTTTTTCTCGGTTGTCGCCGTTATCATTGATCAGCACTTGTTTACGCCAATCATTGATTGGGTATTGCACATTGAAGATAACGGTACACAGTTAGCGCTATTCTATGTCGCGAATGGTCTTCTTTCTATGGTATCTGATAATGTATTCGTCGGTACTGTTTACATCAATGAAGTTAAAGCAGCACTGATGCATGGCATTATCAATACAGACCAATTCGCAATGCTAGCTGTCGCTATCAACACAGGGACGAACTTACCATCCGTCGCGACACCGAATGGGCAAGCCGCCTTCCTGTTCTTGTTAACATCGGCTTTAGCCCCATTAATTCGTTTATCCTATGGACGTATGGTATGGATGGCATTGCCTTATACGCTTGTTTTAGCATTAGTCGGATTATGTGGTATCGTCTTTTTCCTTGACCCGATGACCCATTACTTTTACGACATGGGCTGGATCTCACATCACTCTGAAGTTTTGACCAGTCAATCAGGGACAAGTCATTAAAAGTTGCCTACTATAGGGAACTCATTCAGTATAAGAAGCTCTGATATGTCAGAGCTTTTTTGTTTGTCGTAAGGAATATAAACCGTGACCATTTTTTCCTTTTTGAATAACATTTCTCGGCAACGTCTGCCTTGGATACTTTTATTGTTATTTGTGGTGTTTTTTGAAGCCTGTGCGCTGTTCTTTCAGCACGTACTCGGGTTAGGCCCTTGTGTGATGTGTATCTATGAGCGTATCGCCATGCTAGGTATTGGTGGGGGCGCGATTATTGGTGCTTTGGCACCTAACCATCCTCTGTTCCGTTGGGTAGGTTTACTGGTATGGGGGGCATGTGCGCTTAAGGGAATCATGTTAGCGCTAGAGCATGTAAAAATACAATTCGACCCATCTCCTTTCACGACCTGTGATATGTTCGTAACCCTACCAGATTGGCTACCCCTCAATCATTGGATGCCTTGGATGTTTAAAGTCTATGGCGATTGTGGTGACATTGTCTGGCAGTTTTTATCTCTCTCTATGCCCCAATGGTTAGTGATTATTTTTGCGGGTAATTTAGTGGCATTTGCTCTCGTAACCCTTTCTCAAGGCGTTAAGCAATCTCACTAATCTTATTAAGCATTGATACAAAACATTGATACAAAAATAGCGTACCAATAGGTACGCTATTTTTTTATGACACGTGATGTTATGACGTGAATCTATGCATTATTCACGTGGTGGCGCAGGCGCTAACACTTCACGGTTACCGTTATGTCCAGGAGCGCTGACAATACCTTGGGCTTGTAATTGCTCAATAATCCGAGCTGCGCGGTTATAACCAATTTTAAAGCGACGTTGCACGCCAGAGACAGAGCCTCGACGGCTTTGCACAACATGTTCCACCACCTGATCAAAAAGTGGATCCGTTTCTTCGTCCGTGTCACTTTTCTCACCCGGTAGCATCGCTTCTGGACCTTGGTCACCAGATGTAATTTCTTCAATATAATTTGGCTTACCGCGTGCTTTCCAGTTATTTACAACCGCATGCACATCTTCATCGGATGCGAAAGCACCATGCACACGCACGGCGTGACTCGAGCCTGCTGGCAAGTAAAGCATGTCTCCCATACCGAGCAATGATTCTGCTCCGCCTTGATCCAAGATAGTTCGTGAATCGGTTTTTGTTGATACTGTAAAGGCAACACGAGCTGGAATGTTGGCTTTAATCAGGCCAGTAATCACATCAACAGATGGGCGCTGCGTAGCCAAGATTAAGTGAATGCCAGCTGCACGTGCTTTTTGAGCAAGACGCGCAATTAGCTCTTCCACTTTCTTACCCACCACCATCATTAAATCAGCAAACTCATCAACAACCACGACGATAAACGGTAACTTCTCTAGTAGTGGTGCTTCTGCATCCATACTGTCACCGGGTTGCCATAAAGGATCATGAATTGGGTGACCCGCATCAGCGGCCATTTTTAGTTTCTGGTTAAAGCCCTTAACATTACGTACGCCCAAGGCAGACATCAATTTATAACGGCGTTCCATTTCCCCCACACACCAACGCAACGCATTTGAAGCATCTTTCATGTCGGTCACAACTTCAGACAATAAGTGAGGAATGCCTTCATAAATCGATAGCTCAAGCATTTTCGGGTCAATCATGATAAAGCGTATATCTTCTGGGGTCGCCTTATATAACATACTCAGAATCATTACATTGACACCGACTGATTTACCAGAACCTGTCGTACCTGCAACAAGTACGTGAGGCATTTTCGCTAAATCCGCAATCACAGCGTCACCAGCAATATCCTGTCCGAGCACAACAGCCGTCGGTGATTTAGACTCTTGGAACTCATCACTACTAATGACATCCGAAAGATACACAGTCTGACGCGTAATATTAGGCAGCTCTAGACCAACATAAGGTTTACCCGGAATCACTTCAACGACTCGCACCGCCATTGCTGACAATGAACGGGCTAAATCCGTGGCCAAATTCGAAATACGACTGACTTTCACGCCAGGCGCTAAGTCTAATTCAAAGCGAGTAATGACAGGTCCAGGGAAAATATCGACGACTTTAGCTTTGATTTTATAATCTGCTAATTTCGATTCGACTAAACGCGCAATGTCTTCCAACGCATCTCTATCGATAAAGTTATCACGCTTTTCAGGATGATAAAGCAGATCGAAGGTCGGCATTGGTTCTTCAGGTACGGGCAGTTTTTCTTCTTGGTTGACCAAAAATGGGTTTTGTTTGCCGGCCATATTGGCTTGCGCATCTGACACTAAACTTTGGAATGCTTGTACATCGTCATCCACACTTTCACCAGCTTGCGACTCATCATCTTCATAATCGTCAACGTCAGGTTCTGCGTTATTTAGAGTTTCGGCGTACGTCGTGACTGGTTCAGGTTCAGGCTCCGGTTCAGCGGCGACCTCAAACGAGACATCCGATAGTTCCTCTTCAACAGCATCGAAGTTAGAAATCGATGGCTGAGGCTCATCATCAGTGGATGAAACATCGATTAACTCTTCCTGTGGACGCCAATACGGCTCATCAAATGTCTCAGCGGCGTAATCATTATGATTACGAGCATCTTCATCTAACGATTCAATCGTGGCATCTAATTGATGACTCCGTGAAATGCCTTCTTCTGTCGCATCATCTTCATACTCATTATAGCTCGGCTCCGGAGCACGATACTGCTGCGCCTGCGGCATATGAATATTAAAACGGCGTTCTACTGGCTCTTCTACCGGCTCAGACACATAATACTCAGGTTCAGGTTCAGATTCAGGCGGTGCTGAAAATAAAGGATCCCCCTGATCTTCTGAGCGTTTCTCTGGAGCGGTAACCACTTCTTCTGCTTTTGCGCCAGAGTCTACAGAGACATTGTTTGTCGCCATCTCTTCATCAGCAATAAATGGCGTATTAAGATCAGGCGTCACTAATTCGTCTTTCTCTTTACGAATACGACTCAACAGCCAATGGAAAGCACGAATACTCGACTCCCCTAACCCTTCAACAATACGTAGCCAAGAAATCCCCGTCAGAAGCGTAAAACCAGCCCCCCATAGAAATAACATCGCCAAAGTGGTTCCTAAAACATTAAGCGTGGGAAGCGATAAACTGGTAATAACATCACCGATGACACCACCAGACGAGAAATACCAGAGATCATCAAAGTTGATATCAGCCAGAGCACAGCTGGTCAGGATTAATACCACCACCCCCAACAAACGTGTTCCCCATAAGGTAAAGTCGATTTCTTCATCAGATGAACGTTTACGCAATACCACCCAAGCACCCAAAGTGCATAAAAAAGGGATGGTATACGCCAACGAGCCAAATATGAAAAATAGCGTATCCGCCACCCAAGCCCCTAGTAGACCACCTGCATTGTGGATATCAGAACCCCATGCAGTCTGCGACCAAGAGGGATCGGCTGGATTAAAGGTAAATAGGGACACAGCCAACAACACCGAAGCCAATACGGCTAAGATGAGGCCACATTCTTTTAATCGTTCGACACCATTCAAGCGAAAAATCGGCGAGTCATCGCCTGTTTTGATTATGGTTGCCACTTTATTCTTGTGTTCTCTGAACATACACCAACTTGATATGACTTTTGCCAATATAGGAAATACTATACTTACATGATAGACGTGAAAACAGTCCGAGCGGCACAAGGCCGCTCGGTTTGTTGCAAGATTTAACCACAATCACGTCAAAAACCCAATTAGGTAAAGTCAGAATGTGGCAAGAAGTGACAATATTTAACAAAACTCTGATTACCGAGTTTTGATCACCAAATGATTGGTTTGTTTTACTTCTTCCATTACAACATAGGTACGCGTGTCGTTAACACCAGGTAAACGCAGTAGCGTATCGCCAAGCAACTTACGATAAGCACTCATATCCGACACACGCGTTTTTAATAGGTAATCAAAATCACCAGAGACTAAATGACACTCTTGAATATCATCTAATTTTTGTACTGCTGTATTAAATTGTTCGAATACATCAGGAGCACCGCGATTTAAAGTGATTTCAACAAATACCAACAAAGACGCGTCAAGGTACTGCGGATTCAACAACGCAGTATATCCTGTGATGTATCCTTGACGCTCTAACCGACGAACACGTTCCAAACACGGAGTTGGGGAAAGCCCAACACGCTTAGATAGTTCAACGTTAGAAATACGGCCATCTTTCTGTAACTCATTGAGTATATTACGATCAATACGATCTAAATCCTTTGACGGCTTTTTATAGTTGTCTACCATTTTTTATTCCACCTTTTTACTTCCTTGCAAATATATGTGTTATACATTACTCATATTTAGCATTAAATATAAACAACCAGCAACTATACTAGTGTTAAATTCGTTATATTCCCTCACTACCAACATTATCATTAACATCCTAGCTTAGCGAGGTACTTAAATGATCATTGGCGTCCCCAAAGAAATCAAAAACCATGAATACCGTGTTGGCTTAACGCCAGCAAGTGCCAAAGAGTTAATCACCCATGGGCATCAAGTTGTCCTTGAAACCAACGCGGGTTTCGGTATTGGCATTTCAGACCGTGACTACATCGCTGCAGGCGCTTCCATTCTTCCTACTGCCAAGGAGGTTTTCGCACAAGCAGATATGATCATCAAGGTTAAAGAACCTCTCGAAAAAGAGCGCCGCATGTTAAGGAAGGGGCAAATATTATTTACTTATTTACACCTAGCTCCAGATTTTCCACAAACTGAAGCACTTATCAAGAGCAAAGCTATCTGCATTGCGTACGAGACTGTAACAGATTATATGGGTCGACTGCCACTATTAGCACCAATGTCAGAGGTTGCAGGCCGAATGTCCGTACAAGCAGGCGCACATATACTGGAAAAATCACAAGGTGGGCAAGGAATCTTACTTGGAGGGGTACCCGGCGTGCCTCCTGCAAACGTACTAATATTAGGCGGTGGCGTCGTGGGTTCTAGCGCCGCCCGTATCGCGATAGGAATGCGAGCAAACGTCACTTTAATCGATAGTAATATTGAGGTGCTACGTCGGCTCGATCAAGAGTTTACTGGCAAAGTGCAATTGCTCTTTGCCACACAAGAAACGATAGAACAACAGCTTTGCCAAGCCGACTTAGTGATTGGCGCGGTATTAATCCCAGGAGCCCAAGCACCTAAATTAGTGACCAAAGAACACTTGTCTATTATGAAACCACGTACGGTATTAGTCGATGTTGCGATTGATCAAGGTGGCTGCTTTGCAACGTCACACTCCACAACCCACGATGCGCCCACCTTTATTGAACAAGATATTATTCATTATTGCGTTGCAAACATGCCAGGCGCTGTCGCCAGAACAGCTACGATGGCACTAAACAATGCCACGCTACCTTATATCATTAAGATTGCTAACCTAGGCTACAAACAAGCCTTACTTGAAGATAAAGGACTCATGCAAGGGTTAAATATATGCGAAGGTCATGTCACTTGCCAGCACGTCGCCGACAGCTTTGGTTTGCCTTACGTCGACGCAAAAAGCTTGTTTAGCTAATCAGCGTAGAGGGGATATCAGTGCTAGTAACGCAGACTTTAGCGAGCTAGTACTGAGTTTTTGGCTAAGACGATATTTTAAAACAATTGCTCACGTTCAGCATTCGACAATATACGCTCGTTACTTTAGCTTTATGAACGTATCCATGCTTCCCTCTGACCGATGCAACATCTGCCTATAACTTGAAAAGTTATGCCTTGTTATGTCCCGATTTCAACGTCTAAACAAGGATTTGTGACAAGTAACCTTAAAGTTTTTCATCTTTCTATGGAAAAAATACCAAGTTTCACCCAAACTCAACATTCATTGGCATATAATCACTGTCAAATAGGCGTTCCAAAAAGATAAACTTGTCAACGTAGTGCTTGGTAAGGATAGATAGTGTATCCTTAGTTCGTTAGCCGCTTAAAATGAATGAAGACTTGGATTTTATGAATATTGGTTTAATTATCGGTCTTGTTGCTATTTTACTGGTATTGGTTCTGGGGTATAACATTATGCTCCAATACAAAGTTCGCTTGGAATCGACCAAAAAGCAAGAAGCATCAAAATACATTGCAATTATCGATGCAACAGAAGATCTGATTGGTAACGCGCATCACTTGCCGTTCAGCAAAGAGTTATTGGTATGTTTGAACGTGCGCATTCTTGATGCATTAGAAGCCATGCATGAGCTTGATCCTAAAGACAAAAACACGCAACAGCGTGTTGAAAACATGCGCAGTCAAATCGAAAACTTGAAAACAAACCATCCTGGTGGTGAAAGTACGCCCTTTAAAGTACCAAGCAGTGATAAACAAGCACTGGTGATGTTAAAGCTGACGAAGCGCTTGCGCGATACGGTGCGTAGTGAACACAATAAAGGTCGACTGGATACTCAGACTTTTGTGGCTGAAAACGCGCGTCTAGAAAGTATTCAAGTTCGTATCAATATAGAAAATGTGATTAAACGTGCGAATGATTCAGTTGTTCGTGGACAGCCTGGTACTGCCATGCAGCTACTGCGTAAGGGCTTGGATGTTTTAAGTTCAAAAAATGACAGTTACTCGACTCAAGCACGAGAAAAACTACAGCAGATGTTTAACGAGCTCGAACAAAGTCGCCAATCGAAACACGAGGCAGACTTAACCCAGCACGTCGAGTCGAATGAACATGATAGTGATATGGAAGCCCTCTTCGGTGAGAAGAAAAAATGGTAAACTACTCACTAAATACCACTATTTGAATAAAAGGGTCGTGAAAACGGCCCTTTTTGATGTACACCCTGATGAATTTTATGATGAAGCAAGACACGATCAATGAATTACTATCCCCTATCCAGCACTTTCTATCTTGTCCTACGCCTCAAGCTTGGCTAGATGAAGCGTGTAAACCCAAGAACCTACGCCTGCTGCTGCTTGATCATCTGATGTGCGAACTGAAAGCGGGACAATCTGCTATGTATCTCATTCGTAAGTATGCGGTTGATCAAGACAGCCAACATTCGTTATTAGAATGGTTTAAGCCTTATGAAGACTTCGTATATCGTGGTATTGGTTCATTAGAGACATTGAAAGATAAAAGCCAAATCTCTAAGCGTATCTTCGCAAAATCAAACTCACCTTATAGCCAAGAGCTCATTGATAAAATGGTTCTACTGATTAAAGAAGAGCTACACCATTTTTATCAAGTGCTAGAAATCATGACGGTTCGAGATATATCCTACGAATCGATTCCAGCTAGCCGTTACGCAAAAGGTATGCTTTCACATATGAGAACTTATGAGCCAGAGGCGCTCATTGATAAGTTAATTATCGGTGCTTATATCGAAGCGCGTTCCTGCGAACGCTTTGCACGTTTAGCGCCATTACTTGATAATGACTTAGCGCGCTTTTACGGCTCATTGCTGCGCTCTGAAGCGCGACACTACCAAGATTATCTCGCACTTGCTAAGCAAATTGCCGGTACCAATATCAATGACCGTATTGCCTATATAGGCCGGGTCGAAGCAGATTTAATCCAAACGCCTGATGACGAATTGCGCTTCCATAGCGGCACGCCAAGTTGGGAGTAATTCCGACGACACCTGTTTTACCGTAAACATAAAAAGGTCAGCTAACGCTGACCTTTTTATGTTTCATTCATCATTAATATTATCGAATAAGATTACAAACCAGCGTTAATACTCGCAAGCACTGCGCTAGGATCAACCGCTTGTGTAATTGGACGACCAATCACAAGATAATCCGACCCCGCTTCAATGGCTTGGTTAGGTGTCATAATACGTCGCTGGTCACCTGCTGCTGAACCTTCAGGACGAATCCCTGGCGTAACTAGCTTAAACGATTGCCCAAGCTCAGAATTGAGCATAGGCGCTTCTTGTGCTGAACATACCACGCCATCAAGGCCAGCATTTTGAGTCAGTGTCGCTAAGCGTTTCACCTGTGCCGCGGGATCAACGTTAATACCAATCGCATTTAGATCACTTTGCTCCATACTCGTTAGAACAGTGACGCCAATGAGCATTGGGCGATCCTTTCCATAGGACTCAAGAATCTCTCTTGAAGCTGTCATCATACGCTCTCCGCCACTCGCATGAACATTCACCATCCATACACCTAACTCGGCCGCCGCTCGAACTGCTTTAGAACACGTATTAGGAATATCATGAAATTTCAGATCCAAAAAAACAGAAAAGCCACGTTGATGTAACGCCGTGACAAACTGAGGGCCGAATAAGGTGAACATTTCTTTGCCAACTTTTAGACGGCAGCTATTAGGGTCAATCTTATCGACAAACGCCATAGCATCAGCTTGTTGTTCATAATCCAATGCAACAATGACTTTTGAATCGTTCATTTATACTCCTTTTTTATACAAACAAAATGCAGCTCTCAGGCTGCATTATTTATTTTTTATACAATTGCCCCAAAAAACAACACGGTACAATTATTTACTCTCCGTCTAAACCACGAATCGGTTTAATGGTGCCCCAACTTTTACAAGATGGGCAATGCCAATATAGTGAGTGTGTTGCAAAACCACATTGCTTACAGCGATAATGGGGTTTTGCTTTAAGTTGCTCACCCACCAATTTTTGCAATGTCAGCAAACTTGACTTGGCTCTTCCCTCTTCGGCTTCTGCAATGTGATAGTCAATCAGACGATAGAAGCCCTTCATCGTGGGGTTTACAACTAATTGGCGTGTGAGTAGCTCTTGTGCAGACGCAGTACCGTCGTGCTTAGCGACCATCTGAGCCAACATCAATTCCGCGGACACACCTGCTTTATTGGCGATACATGCTCGTAAGAATTGCACTAACTCATGCTCTTGCCCAAGGTGATGATAACAATCAGCAATAATAGGCAATACTTCACCAACAAAATAGATATCTTGCTCTAAAACCTTACTCATATACTCAGCTGTACGCTGGTACTCTTCATACTCAAGATGAAGTTTACCCAATGACATCGTCGCACGGACACAATTCGGATCAACCTGTAAAGCGCGTTTGAAAAATTGAATTGCTTTGTCATGATGCCCATCAGACTTCTCTTGCATCGCGATTTCACACCAAAAATGCGCAATACTGCGTTTCATTTTGGTTCGGCCTGCTTTCACGAGGGCTTGCGCGCAGTCAATCGCTTTATGCCATTCTCGTGTTTGTTGATAGATAGCCGTTAACTGCTGTAATGCAGACTCTCGGTGTTCTGGCTCATCGACTAACTGTTCAAAAATACGCTCTGCACGATCTAAAAAACCCGATACCATATAGTCTTTAGCGAGTTGTTGCAGCGCGATATTTTTTTGCTCAATCGTCAATCCGGTACGGGAGATTAAGTTTTGGTGAATGCGAATAGCGCGATCAACCTCGCCACGAGAACGAAACAAATTACCGAGCGCAAGATGAGTATCGACCGTATCGTTATCCACCTGAAGCAATTCGATGAAATGATCAACCGCTTTGTCTGATTGATCAGACAATAGAAGGTTCAACCCCGTTACATATTGACGAGATATTTGATGTGATTGTTTCTGTTTGTCTTGCTGAGCACTGCGGTGCCCCATATACCAACCATATGCGGCTGCAATTGGTAATAACAAGAACAGTATTTCTAACATTAAAAAACAGCCTTATACGATTAAATCAGTTTTCATTAGAAACATCGTTGTTGGCCGTATGTTTTTTGAGTTGCTTATTCAGTTTGCGTATAGTCACTTTAGATTTGAAATGAAAAGCAAGACAAATCCCCCACGCCAATAAAAAACCCACAATAAAAACGCTGCCAAGTAACGTAGAAAGGTGAAACTGTCCTTGTGCCAACAAGTAATTGAATGTGACCACTGCTTGGTTTTGTGCACCTATTGCTAGAGCAACTAGGAATAAAACCAGAATCAATAAACCTTTTATAATTTTCATCATGTATCACCAGTCCAAGAATCTGCTTCCCCTGATTATGCAGGAAAATGCGCTTGCAAACCACGCTTAATGTACATTCATTCTATAAAAAAGCGGCACGCTTAATGGCATGCCGCTTTATAGAAATAAGATGTGTTATCAGAGACTTTCGTTCACACGCTCACGCAACTCTTTCCCTGGCTTAAAATGGGGAACGTACTTTCCTTCCAATTCCACTTTTTCGCCAGTTTTCGGATTACGTCCGACACGAGGCTCACGATAATGCAAAGAGAAACTACCGAAACCACGAATTTCGATGCGTTCTCCACCTTCCAACGTAGATGCCATATGTTCAAGAATGTCTTTCACCGCATCTTCAATTTCTTTGGCTGATAGATGTGTTTTTTCAGCACAAAGTCTTTCGATCAATTCAGACTTAGTCATAGTTTCCCTCATTGAGTTATTCAAACTCATTATAGTCAGTAATACCAATTCCAACAAACACTTGATAACAAATGTCGATAAAGCTGCCGTTCCGTTAATCAATCTTTGATCCAGTTTACACAACCACTACAAAAACGTGTGTAAAAAACATGCAAATATGTCGTTATAATAGGAATTAATACTAGATTGTAGACAAAAAAAGGGAGCCTACACGGCTCCCCCTTTCACAAAAGTCGATTACTCGCTTTTTGCTGCTTTGAAAGCATCAGCCATAGCGTTACCGAAACCAGCAGTATCATCCTGCTTAGTGTTCAATGTAGCCATTGCTTCTTGCTCGTCAGCTTCGTCTTTAGCTTTGATAGACAGGTTAACGACGCGGTTTTTACGGTCTACACCAGTAAATTTCGCTTCGATGCTGTCACCAACGTTAAGGATCGTGCTTGCATCTTCAATGCGCTCGCGAGACAGTTCAGATACACGGATGTAACCTTCAACGCCTTCAGCAAGTTCAATGTTAGCACCTTTAGCGTCAACAGCAGTAATTGTACCGTTAACTAGAGTGCCTTTCTTGTTGTCAGCAACGTAAGCATTGAATGGGTCATTTTCCATTTGCTTAACGCCTAGAGAAATGCGCTCACGATCTGCATCTACAGCTAGAACAACTGCAGAGATTTCGTCGCCTTTCTTGTATTCACGTACTGCTTCTTCGCCTGGAGCATTCCAAGAGATGTCAGATAGGTGAACTAGACCGTCGATGCCGCCTTCAAGACCGATGAAGATACCAAAGTCAGTGATAGATTTGATCTTACCAGTAACTTTGTCACCTTTAGCTTGAGTTTCTGCAAACTCTTGCCAAGGGTTAGCTTTACACTGTTTCAGACCTAGAGAGATACGACGACGTTCTTCGTCGATATCAAGAACCATAACCTCAACTTCGTCGCCAACATTAACAACTTTAGATGGGTGGATGTTCTTGTTAGTCCAATCCATTTCTGAAACGTGAACAAGACCTTCAACGCCTTCTTCAATTTCAACGAAACAACCGTAATCAGTAAGGTTAGTAACGCGACCAGTTAGTTTGTGACCTTCTGGGTAACGAGCTGCGATAGCTACCCATGGATCTTCACCAAGCTGCTTAAGACCTAGTGATACGCGAGTGCGCTCACGGTCGAACTTAAGAACTTTAACATTGATTTCGTCACCAACATTAACGATCTCAGATGGATGCTTAACGCGTTTCCAAGCCATATCAGTGATATGTAGAAGACCGTCAACACCACCAAGGTCCACGAATGCACCGTAGTCTGTAAGGTTCTTAACGATACCTTTAACTTCAGTACCTTCTTGAAGCGTTTCAAGAAGCTGTTCACGTTCAACACTGTTTTCAGATTCGATAACAGCACGACGTGAAACAACAACGTTGTTACGTTTCTGGTCAAGCTTGATTACTTTGAACTCTAGCTCTTTGTTTTCTAGGTGAGTTGTGTCACGAATAGGACGAACATCAACAAGAGAACCAGGTAGGAATGCACGGATACCGTTAAGTTCAACAGTGAAACCGCCTTTCACTTTACCGTTGATGATACCAACAACAGTTTCAGCTTCTTCGTAAGCTTTCTCAAGAACGATCCAAGCTTCGTGACGTTTTGCTTTCTCACGAGAAAGTTGAGTTTCACCGAAACCATCTTCCACAGCGTCTAGAGCAACATCTACTTCAGAACCAACTTCAACTTCAAGTTCGCCAGCAGCGTTTTTGAATTGTTCAGCAGGGATAGTAGATTCAGATTTTAGACCTGCATCAACAAGTACATAGCCGTTTTCGATAGCAACAACAGTACCTTTAACGATAGTACCTTGTTGGAATTCTGTTTCGTTTAGAAACTCTTCAAAGAGTTGAGCAAAAGATTCAGTCATTTATATAATCTTCAATTTGAGTAAACGTCCACGGGTATCCTACCTCATGGGGTTATTAAATTCGCCGGTCATCATCCTTGCAACCAACGCTCTATCTGCCCTGATACTACTTAGTTCAAGACAGCTTAGATTCTATATATTGTAATGCTTGTTCAACCACTTCTTCAATAGATAAACTTGTTGAATCAAGCAATAAAGCATCATCAGCTGGCTTCAATGGCGCCACGGCGCGATTACGATCTCTATCGTCTCGCTGCTGAATTTCGCTTAAAAGGGCGTCAAATCTAACATCTAACCCTTTCAGTTGCAACTGCTTATAACGACGGCGTGCACGCTCGTCCGCACTCGCATCGAGGAATATTTTCACTTCAGCTTTCGGAAAAACCACCGTACCCATATCACGACCATCAGCCACTAGCCCCACACCATCTGCAAACGCACGCTGACGACGCAGTAGCGCTTCTCGAACACGTGGTAATGCCGCCACTTTTGATGCGGCCATGCCCGTTTCTTCCTTGCGTAAATCACCCGAGACATCTTCGCCTTCTAGGATAACTTTCACAAGCTCACCCTCTGCAATAAACTGTACATCTAAGTGAGTCGCAAGAGGAACCAGTGCTTCTTCAGAGTCTGTATCCACACCATGATGAATCGCCGCTAGCGCCAACACTCGATAAATGGCGCCTGAATCGAGCAGATGAAAACCGAGTTTTTTAGCCAGTAACATACAAAGTGTGCCTTTACCGGCTCCACTGGGTCCATCTACGGTGACGACAGGGGTTTGCGAAGACATGTATTAACTCCAATATTATGAAAATTGCGCAGAAAGAATGCACCATGCGCTGATGGCGAGAAATTATAATAACAAACCTATGATTACGCCAGTTTTGCGGCAAAATTCATAACCTCTTTCTTATGAACATAACAAGAGGACTCAAGCCGTATGCTTGAGTCCTCTTGTAATCCACTTCCATTACTTCACGCGTAAGCGTTGCGCGTTTTTTGCTATGGTCGCAGTACCGATCCCTTTAACTTTACTGAGTTCATCTTGACTCTCAAATGGCCCATTTTTATCACGATACATCACGATGGCATTCGCTTTAGACAGGCCAACCCCACTTAATAATGTCGCTAACTCTTCTGCAGACGCCGTATTAACGTTGACAGTGACTTGAATTTCATCACCAGTCTGTGGTGAGTCAGCCATTGCTGGCGACCCAGCAATCGAAAACACAAAGAGAAGAGTATAAAAAAATATCCGGACGTTCATATTAGTGCTCCTATGTATGGTTTAGCCTTTTCAGCATACAAGTTCTTTATCACTAATCAGTCTTCCATAAATAAAACTACGACGGACTCTAAAAGAGTCCGCCGTATCATGCTTTTGATTCTCACATCGCTTGGGGATTACTTCACATAATACTCAATATCAGTATTAGCACGAAGTACAGACAACAACCCTTGAACGTCTTGCTTAACCATTAAACGCGGCATCTGCTGCTTAAGCTGAGTAATCAGTTTGGCATTCGATTTCGTCGCAATGCTATCTAACGCAATCACAACAGTATTTCCATCACTATCCTGACCACGGTCATAGCTTGCTTTACCATCTTTAGGTTTAGTCATAGCAAACACTGTACGTGCCATATCTGAGTTACGATCAACCGTTTGTTGCTTGCTAAAAGACAATCCATTGGCTTTCAATACCGATTTATCGCCTTTATCTAACGCGGTAATGATTGTATCCGCCAATGTGTTCGCTTTATCTTCCGCTTTCATTGTGGTTAACGTTTTTACGACTTTGCTTTTTACATCAGCAAGTGGCAATAACTTCTCTGGGCGAGTCTGTTCAATACGCACAACAGCGACATCTTCAGGCCCGAGTTGAATAACTTTCGAATTCAAGCCTTGGTCTTTAACATCACTGCTATCTAATGCTTTTTGCACGTCTTGATTTTGCAATAATTCAGGACCCTGACCATTCATACCGATGAAACCGGTTGTTTTGTACTTAGCACCAATAGCCTTTGCAGAAGCATCTAATGAATCCGGCGATTCAAACGCCACTTTTTCTAGCTTATCTTGCAGTTTATAGAATTGATCAACCGCTTTTTGATCTTTTAAATCTGCGATGATTTTGGCTTTAACATCGCTAAATGGTTTCGCTTTTGGCGCTTTAACGGCATCCAGCTTGATGATGTGATAACCAAACGATGATTTAACTACACCAGAAATATCACCCACTTTCTTCAATGCAAATGCAGCGTCTTCAAATTTTGGATCCATCGTTTTACGTTCAATCCATCCAAGTTCGCCGCCTTGCTTAGCACTACCCACATCTTGCGATTCTTTTTTCGCGATAGTCGCAAATTTCGCACCATTATTGAGTTCTTTAAGAATCGCTTGTGCTTTTTTCTCATCGCCTTTAATCAAGATATGACTAACACTACGCTGTTCAGGCGTAGAATACTGCGCTTTATGATCATCGTAATATTGTTGCGCAGCTTTATCAGATATAGAGATGTTGGCTTTCAGCTCTTTTGCTGATAACTCTAAATACGAGATTTTTTCTTGTTCAGGGCGCGTGAATGCTTGCGAATGTTCTTGATAATATTGCTGGATTTCTTTATCCGTCAATGACACTTTTTTTGCAAAATCAGCAGTATCTAACGTAATCGTGCGAATAGCACGCGTTTGACCGATTAATCCCGCTTGTTGTTTTACTTCACTCGGCAAGGTAAATTCACTCGATTGAATCGCTTGCATCAACTGGTTACGCAATAAGTCTTGGCGTAAGTATTCGGCAAAAGTGTCGGGAGTGAAATGTGAACGCTGTAGTGCAGCTTGGTACAAGCTCTTATCGAATTGACCATCTTTCTGGAACGCTGGAATTTGTAACAACTGTTGACGAACTTGCTTATCGCTTACACGCAAGCCTAAATCTTTAGCGTGCTGTTCAATCAATTGGTCATTAATCATGCGGTCGAGAACCGATTTACGGAAGGAAGCCACATAAGATGGATCTCCTAACAAATTAGAGAAGTAGTCGCCCATTTGAGACTGCATACGATTGCGCTCATTTTGGTAAGCTTGTTCAAACTTAGCACGACTAATGGTGGTATCACCTACTTTTGCTGCTGCATTGTTGTTGCCACCTACAAGATAGCTTCCAATCCCTGCAAACACAAAAGATAGAATGATGAGCCCTAAAATAACTTTGATCGCGATGCTATTAGCGCCCTCGCGTAATCGATCCATCATAGTGTTATTGCTCTCCGGATAAGTAATTAAGATACGTCGTTCAACATTAATAGCGCGATAGTATCAGAAAAAGAAATGCGCATCAGTAAGATGCGCATAATTAAAAAAGGTTCGAACTGAAACCGATTAACAACTTAGCGACGATTACTCGTTACAGGCGTCTTTTAATGCTTTGCCTGCTTTAAATGCTGGCACTTTTGCTTCTGCGATTTGAATTTCTTCACCCGTTTTCGGGTTACGACCAGTACGTGCAGCGCGGGTACGTACTTGGAAAGTACCAAAGCCCACTAAGGCAACAGGATCGTCAGATTGTAGTGATTCTGATACTGCTTCAATAAATGCATCCAGTGCACGCCCTGCTGACGCTTTAGATAGTTCAGCATTCGCTGCGATTTGTTCTACTAATTGTGTTTTATTCACTGTATATCCCCTTTGGCGACCAAAACTGTATATGGTGCCGATTTGTTCCATTAATATTCCAAAACTCCAGCTCAAGCCTTGTTATAACAGGGCTAACGCTACACAGAGCTACGTTAGCGTCCAAAAAAAACGCTGACAAGCGTTTTTTCGACTTATCAGCGTAATCTTTTACTTATTTTTGCTACGTATCACTCTTTTTCAGGCGCAAAATCGATACCGGTTGGATCTTCAACCAATGCCACCTTCAGAACTTCATCAATCCATTGCACTGGACGCACGTCCAAATCCGCAATGATATTGTCAGGAATATCTTCTAGGTCGCGCTTATTCTCTTTCGGAATGAGTACCGTTTTAATACCACCACGATGAGCGGCAAGTAATTTTTCTTTCAAGCCACCGATAGGTAACACTTCACCACGTAAAGTAATTTCACCTGTCATCGCAACATCTGCTTTTACCGGGTTACCCGTTAAGCTAGACACCAATGCAGTACACATACCAATACCAGCACTTGGGCCGTCTTTTGGTGTGGCACCTTCAGGCACGTGTACGTGAATATCGCGTTTTTCGTAGAAATCAGCGTTAATACCTAAGGTTTCAGCACGCGAACGTACTACGGTTAATGCCGCTTGAATCGACTCTTGCATTACATCGCCAAGCGAGCCAGTTTGAGTCATTTTCCCTTTACCTGGCATAGATTGCGCTTCGATAGTCAGCAGATCACCACCAACTTCTGTCCACGCTAATCCAACGACTTGACCGACTCGATTATTTTCATCTGCCTTACCGTAGTCACAACGCTGTACACCAAGGAAGTCTTTCAAATTATCCATGGACACCGTTACATGCTTTTCTTCTTTATTAAGAAGAATACGCTTAACAGCTTTACGACAAATCTTAGAGATTTCGCGCTCAAGGCTACGTACACCCGCTTCGCGTGTGTAGTAACGAATAACACCGATAATTGCGGAGTCCTCAATCGTTATCTCTTTTTCTTTCAAGCCATTACGCTCAATCTGCTTAGTGACTAAGTGACGCTTAGCAATATTCAATTTTTCATCTTCGGTATAACCCGATAGACGAATAACTTCCATACGGTCTAACAAAGGACCAGGAATATTCATTGAATTTGATGTAGCAACAAACATCACATCAGACAAATCGTAATCCACTTCTAGATAGTGGTCATTAAACGAGTTGTTTTGCTCAGGATCCAACACTTCCAGTAAGGCTGATGACGGATCGCCGCGCATATCCGCTGCCATCTTGTCAATTTCATCCAACAAGAATAGTGGATTTTTCACTCCAACCTTAGCCATTTTCTGGATAAGTTTGCCTGGCAATGAACCAATATAAGTACGACGGTGACCACGGATCTCCGCTTCATCACGCACGCCGCCAAGCGCCATGCGGACGTATTTACGTCCTGTCGCGCTAGCAATCGATTGTCCCAACGATGTTTTACCAACACCAGGAGGACCGACCAAGCATAGAATAGGACCTTTAAGCTTATTGACACGGTTTTGTACCGCAAGATATTCAACAATACGCTCTTTGACACGCTCTAGACCGTAATGGTCGGCGTTGAGTACATCTTCCGCTTTAGCAAGGTCACGCTTCACTTTTGAACGCTTGGTCCATGGAATGCTCACCATCCAATCAATGTAGCTGCGTACAACAGTCGCTTCTGCAGACATTGGTGACATCATTTTTAGCTTTTGCAGCTCTTGCTCAGTCTTTTCACGCGCTTCTTTCGGCATTTTAGACTGTTCAATTTTTTGCTGTAGCGCTTCAAACTCGTCAGGTGCATCATCCATCTCACCGAGTTCTTTTTGAATGGCTTTCATTTGCTCATTCAAGTAATACTCACGCTGAGATTTTTCCATCTGCTTTTTCACCCGGCCACGGATGCGTTTTTCAACTTGTAGCAGATCGATTTCAGATTCCATTTGTCCCATCAAAAATTCTAAACGTTCAGTAACGTCTAAAATTTCCAATACCTTCTGTTTCTCGTCTAACTTGAGTGGCATATGAGCAGCGATTGTATCCGCGAGGCGAGCCGCTTCTTCAATACCATTCAGTGACGTCAACACTTCAGGTGGGATTTTTTTATTTAATTTGATGAAGCCTTCAAATTGATCGATCGCACTGCGAACAATCACTTCTTGTTCTTTTTCATCCAGTTCGGGAGTCGCTAGGAATTGTGCGTCAGCAGAAAAATATTCACCTTCGATGAAGTTTTCAATTTTTGCTCGCTGCTGACCTTCTACTAGCACTTTTACGGTCCCATCTGGCAACTTAAGGAGTTGTAGAATGGTGGCGACCGTTCCTACTTCAAATAGATCCGAAATAGTAGGCTCGTCAGTCTCCGCCTGCTTTTGTGCGACAAGGAGAACTTGCTTATTGTTATCCATTGCTGCATCTAGACATTGAATCGATTTTTCACGACCAACAAACAATGGGATAACCATATGTGGATAGACCACCACATCGCGCAGAGGTAGTACGGGGATCTCAACACGCTCGGAACGTTCCAAGTTCATATTTTTCTCTCTTCCGCTTAATTCATATGGAAGTATATGGGGGTTAACTGACTGGAATCAATGATGGAATATAAAAAAAGGAGGTATTTCTACCTCCTTTTTTCTTATTTTTCGATGCTACTCTGCTCCAGCCGCTTGGCTGTCATTGGTTGAGTAAATCATCAAGGGTTCAGACTCACCATTAATTACGGATTCATCAATAACCACTTTACTTACATCTTTCATAGATGGAAGCTCATACATGGTTTCTAGCAGCACTTCTTCTAAAATAGAGCGCAAGCCACGAGCACCGGTTTTCCGCTTCATACCCTGAGCCGCAATCGCGCGCAGTGCATCTTCGCGGAACTCTAGTTCCGTGTCTTCTAATTCAAATAAAGCACCATACTGTTTGGTCAGTGCATTTTTCGGCTGGCTCAAGATTTGAATTAATGCATCTTCATCGAGCTCTGTCAACGTAGCGGTAACTGGCAGACGACCAATAAATTCAGGGATCAAACCGTACTTCACTAAATCTTCAGGTTCCACTTGGGTGAAGAGCTGGCCAACGCTTTGACTTTCATCTTTTGAACGAACTTCAGCACCAAACCCAATTCCAGAGCCTTTAGCAACACGTTGTTCAACCACTTTATCTAGACCGGAGAACGCTCCGCCACAAATAAAGAGAATCTTAGACGTATCAACTTGTAAAAATTCTTGTTGAGGATGCTTGCGGCCACCTTGTGGTGGTATAGATGCAACCGTACCTTCAACCAATTTCAATAACGCTTGCTGAACACCTTCACCAGACACATCGCGTGTAATCGATGGGTTTTCTGCTTTGCGTGAAATTTTATCGATTTCATCAATGTAAACAATACCGCGTTCTGCTTTTGCTACATCGTAATCGCATTTTTGTAGTAGTTTTTGGATGATGTTTTCAACATCTTCACCCACATATCCAGCTTCGGTCAATGTGGTTGCATCTGCCATAGTAAAAGGCACATCCAAAAAGCGTGCTAACGTTTCAGCTAGCAAAGTTTTACCACTCCCTGTGGGACCAATCAGCAAGATATTACTCTTACCTAGCTCAACGCCTTCACTTGTTGTGTCGCCGTTGCGTAAGCGCTTGTAGTGGTTATATACCGCTACAGATAACACTTTCTTAGCCTGATCTTGGCCAATCACATAATCATCAAGATTCTCACGAATTTCACGTGGCGTAGGTAACGCTGACGATTCTTTCTTAGGTAATACATCTTTAACTTCTTCACGGATGATGTCGTTACATAAATCAACGCATTCATCACAGACGTAAACCGAAGGACCTGCGATTAGCTTGCGAACTTCGTGTTGGCTTTTGCCACAGAAAGAGCAGTACAGCAGCTTACTACTACTACTCTCTTTGCTTTTGTCTGTCATTCGCTAACCTCTTAGCCTGTATATATTTAAGACTGAGTGTATATCAAATTTCATCAAATTGCGTGAGCAATTTACAGAAGTGATACACAACCGATATTCAGCTTCAACTCGATGTATATTAGCTATTGCGGTGTGTTAACACTGCATCCACTAGACCGTATTCGACAGATGCTTCTGCTGACATAAAGTTATCACGATCAGTATCGCGTTCAATGACGTCTAGCGGTTGACCTGTATGTTCTGATAATAAACGGTTGAGTTTCTGTTTAATAGACAGAATTTCTTGCGCATGAATTTGGATATCAGACGCTTGGCCTTGGAAACCACCGAGTGGTTGGTGAATCATCACACGTGAGTTAGGTAACGCAAAACGTTTGCCCTTCTCACCACCAGCTAGGAGGAATGCCCCCATAGATGCTGCTTGACCCATACATACCGTGCTCACGTTTGGCTTAATAAACTGCATAGTATCGTAGATAGACATCCCTGCTGTCACGCTACCGCCTGGTGAGTTGATATATAGGAAAATATCTTTATCAGGGTTTTCAGATTCTAAGAAAAGCAGTTGCGCCACAACCAAATTCGCCATCTGGTCTTCGACTTGTCCCGTCAGGAAGATAACACGCTCTTTCAACAAACGAGAAAAGATATCGTAAGAACGTTCGCCTCGGGAGGTCTGCTCTACTACCATTGGCACTAGTGCGTCAATGATTGGAGACATTGCATTATTTTCTTGGTTGCTCATAGTCTTATATCCCTAAAATAAATGGCCCGAATGACAAGTATCATACGGACCATTGTTAGCAGAAGAGTCAACATAACGTCAACCCTTCCGCGTTATAGTTTGCTTATTAAGCAGCAGTTTGTTGAGAATTCATAAGCTCGTTAAAGCTAACTTCTTTCTCAGAAACTTTTGCGTCAGCAATGATCGCATCGATAGCTTGCTCTTCAAGAGCAAGGTTACGCATATTTTCCATCATTTTTTCATCTTGCTCGTAGTAAGCAATTACTTCTGAAGGGTCTTCATATGCGGTCGCCATGTCTTCGATAAGTGCTTTCACTTTCTCTTCGTCAGCTTTCAGCTCTTTCGCGTTAATGACTTCACCTAATAATAGACCAACTACAACACGACGTTTTGCTTGTTCTTCAAATAGTTCACGTGGAAGCTGATCAGCAGCTTCAGTGTTACCACCGAAACGTTGTGCTGCTTGTTGGCGTAGAGTGCCAATTTCTTGATCAATCAAGCTTGCTGGAACATCAATGTCGTTTTCTTGAACAAGTCCTTCAATTGCTTGCTCTTTGATGTTCGCTTTAATAGCTTGCTTCAGTTCGCGTTCCATGTTTTTACGAACTTCAGCTTTAAGCCCTTCAACACCACCTTCTTGAACGCCAAATTTAGCAACAAATTCATCGGTCATTTCTGGAAGTTCACGTGCTTCTACTTTTTGGATAGTCACAGCAAATTTCGCGGCTTTACCTTTCAAGTTTTCAGCGTGGTAATCTTCTGGGAAGTTCACATCGATTTCAAATTCCATACCTTTAGTTTTGCCAGCAATGCCGTCTTCAAAACCAGGAATCATGCGACCTTCGCCCATTTCTAGCGGGAAGGCTTCTGCTTTACCACCTTCGAACTCTTCACCGTCGATAGAGCCAACGAAGTCGATAGTTACGCGCTTGCCTTCTTCTGCAGGCTCGTCAACTTCTGTCCACTCTGCTTGCTGCTTACGTAGCGTTTCTAGCATTTCAGCAACGTCTGCATCACCAACTTGAGCCGTTGGCTTTTCAACAGCGATGTTTTCTAGACCTTTCAATTCAACTTCAGGGTATACTTCGAAAGTCGCTGTAAACACAACATCTTGACCTGCAGTTACGTCTGTTGGGGCGAATGTTGGAGCACCGGCTGGATTGATTTTCTCTTGCACGATCGCTTCAATGAAGTGACGTTGCATTACTTCACCAAGTACATCTTGACGTACTGATTGACCATACATTTGATCAACCATTTTCAAAGGCACTTTGCCTTTACGGAAACCATCGAAACGACGGTTTTTCGCAATATTGCGTAGTTCAGCGGTTACTGCATTTTCAACAGTAGCAGCAGGAACAGTAATAGTAAGGCGGCGCTGTAGGCCTTCTAGAGTTTCAACAGTAACTTGCATTATTTTTAAACCTCAAAGCTTGCTCAAAATCTTGAGCATCATGAGCCAAATGATATTTGGCTGCATCCATGTGTTGTGTTCAAGTGAACACTTTCAAAATCGAGTTTAGACATTCTGCCTGTGGGCACAATATCGAACTAATTAGCGATATCTTTACGATGGATTATCGAAAGGTATCTCCGATTAGTCTCAGGATATACATATATAGACACGTCATTCTAACGAGCAGATCGAAGCCTGTCGAGCATCCGCCTAACCTGAGTGGCGTTAAGTCCTAAAAACTCTATCAAGTGCTAAAAAAAACAGCACCACACGACACCAGTGAATAATGAAATGGGGAAGAAAAAGGATCTTTTCAAGGGAAAAGACCAATTTTTTTCATTAAAGCGATAAAAAAAGCCTATCGCTACACCATTTGAGTGTTAATTAAGGAGAATGTTCAACTGCAACAGATAAAATGTGTTTAATCACACTTAAGATGAACAACTCACTTCTAACTCTTTGCCCCACTGCGGTGGCAACGAAGCGTACTCTTCATAACCTGAATGCTCTTCAAAAGGATGCGCTAAGAGATACGCTAATGTTTCCACATCAGAATAATCGCCTTGCTCAGCCTTTTCTATCGCGATATGTGCCAAATAGTTGCGCAGGATATATTTAGGATTTTTAGTGCGCATGAATTCGCAACGCCTTTGTAACTCGTCATCAGACGTGGTACCGCCATCGTCTTGCGCACAGCGCACTAAATAACGCTCAACCCAATTTTTTGCCTGTTCGCGATCAATGACTAAGTCGAGTATCGGCTGTACACCCTCGATGTCAATACACGAGAGCTGGCGTAAAAAGCGTGTATAATCAGTATGATTTGCCGCCATCAACTGAAACAAGTCATCAAATAACTGGCTATCTTGTTCGTGGCTGTGTTTCAGCCCTAACTTACTTCTCATCACCACACTGTAGCGTCGTTGCATGGTTTTTTCATATGTTGAGAGAATACGCTCTAATTCAGAATGCTCAATCAAAGGAGAAAGCGCACGAGCAAGCGCAGTCAAGTTCCATAACCCTATCGAAGGCTGCTGGTCAAACCGATAACGACCTTGGTAATCTGAATGGTTACAGATAAACCCCGGCTCGTAATCTTCCATGAAGGCAAATGGGCCATAATCAAAGGTATCACCTAATATTGACATATTATCGGTATTCATCACGCCATGAGCAAACCCCACCGCTTGCCAATCGGCTATCATGTGAGCCGTACGCTCGACAATATGAGTAAACATTTGCGCATAGGGTGCCTCTGCGCCGCGACATTGAGGATAGTACCAGTCAATGACGGTATCCGCTAACAGCGCAAGTTCTGTCATTTGATTGGTGTAAAAAAAATGCTCAAAGTGACCGAAACGAATATGAGTTTGTGCAACTCGAGCTAACATCGCGCCGGTTTCCATGGTTTCACGTCTAACTGGAGTATCGCTCCCGACCAGAGCTAATGCACGCGTCGTTGCGATGCCTAAACCTGCCATCGCTTCGCTACATAAATACTCACGAATGGACGAACGCAGCACAGCACGGCCATCCCCCATTCGGGAATAAGGTGTCAACCCTGCGCCTTTTAAATGCAGATCATAGTATTGACCGTGTAATGTCCGCAATTCACCATAAAGTAACCCACGCCCATCCCCCAAATCTGGGTTATACATGCCAAATTGATGACCCGCGTATTTCATGGCGAGTGGCACGCACACATCAGGAACCTCTTGTCCGGAAAACGTGCTCAGCAATTCCTGATTTGGCTCAGGAGGTAAGCCAAATTCTGCCGCTAAGTCTTCATTCCAAATCACCCAATGCGGTGTGGTTAAAGGCTGCGGTTGTACCAAGGTATAAAAAGCGCTTGGTAATTCACTAAATCGTGTAGTGACTTCGACTCGATTCCAAATTGACATAGACGTTTCCATTATTTGTGAGCAAAAACCCTAGCAAATACCTGAGTGATTGACTAGGTTTTCTCTTTTTAACACCTAGCAGCAAAGTTTGTACAGCGTGTGACTCTTTATGTGATGACACTATAACGCTTGAATTACATACACAACATGGTCAATATGAAAGCATTATGGTTATAAAGGACAATTTAAATGAGAACGCCTAATACACGCTTAACCTTGCGCGTCATTGACAAGAAAGACTATCCACAACTTGCCGAATTGATGAACCTCGTATTTCCAGATGTCGGTGGAGCTTGGCCGCGTATGACGATTCTCGATTTGATCCATCAATATCCTGACGGGCAAATCTGCATTGAAGATGATGGCCAGCTGGTTGGCGCGGCGCTGACTATCAAAGTCGATTATAGCCGTATGTCGCTACCCCATGTCTATACCGATATCGTCAACGAACACAATGTGATTCAGCACCAACGTAATGGCGATGCGTTGTACGGCTTAGATGTATTTGTGCACCCGGACTACCGCGGCTTACGTTTAGGCCGACGTTTATATGAAGCTCGCAAAGAAATTTGCCGGAGTGACAATCTTAAAGCGATTTTGGCCGGTGGACGAATTCCCAAATATAAAGATTATGCTGATCAATATTCCGTGCTTGAATACATAGAAAAGGTCAATCGTAAAGAAATCCATGACCATATTTTGTCCTTCCAGCTCGCCAATGAGTTTGATGTAAAACGCGTTATGCGTCATTACTTGCCAGAAGACAGTAGCTCACGTGGCTACGCGACATTATTAGAATGGGATAATATTTTCTATGAAGAAGATGTGACCTCTATCCATGATGCGGATAAAACTCTCATTCGTATTAGTATCGTGCAATGGCAAATGCGCGCAGTGAATGATGTCAAAGATTTGATGGAACAAGCTGAGTTCTTTGTGCGTTCATCTTGTAGTTATAAAGCGGATTTTGCATTATTTCCGGAATTTTTCAACGCGCCACTCATGGGGCTTAAAGATGGACAACGCCCTGTTGAAGCCATTCGCTTTCTCGCCTCATTTAGTGAACAAATCAAACTGCGCTTTAGCGAGCTTGCAGTGAGCTACAACATCAACATTATTGCTGGTAGCATGCCCGTCGAAGAAGATGGCGAATTGTATAATGTTTCTTATTTACTGCATCGCGACGGCTCAATTGATGAACAGAAAAAAATCCACATTACCCCCCACGAACAGCGTGACTGGGTCATCACTGGTGGTCACCAAGTGCAAGTGTTTAATACCGATGCAGGACGTGTTGGCATTCTTATCTGTTACGACTCTGAGTTTCCAGAGCTTGCTCGCATGATGGCCGAAGAAGACGTGCAAATTTTGTTTGTTCCATTCTGGACAGACACCAAAAATGGCTATCAGCGTGTGCGATTATGCTCGCAAGCCCGAGCCATTGAGAACGAATGCTATGTGGCAATAGGCGGTAGTGTCGGCAACTTACCGCGCGTTGATAATGTGGATATTCAATACGCACAATCTGCGGTCTTTTCGCCATCGGATATCTACTTTCCACACGATGCGACCATCGCAGAAGCGAGCCCAAATACCGAGATGATTATTTTTGCAGATGTCGATTTAGACAAGCTTAAACAGCTCAATACTGAAGGTTCTGTGACAAACTTGCGTCATCGCCGCTTAGATCTTTACGGTAACTTCACGTCACCAAGCACTAAATAGCAAGCAAATAGATAGCGCTTCTCACTGCGCAAAGAGCGGACGATAAAAAGCCCGCGCCAACATCTTCAAGATGCGGGCAGCGGGCTAATTCACTCGGCAAATAAGCTTTAGTCTAACATCAGCACACTCACACCAGTCGATGCGGAGCGATCACGTAACCATTGCATTACATTTCTAGGCCATTCAATACTCGGTTCACATACCCAGCCACGTAATAATGAGAACATTATCGCCTCATCAATTAACGTTGGCATCCCCTTGGGTGAAAACAGAATCGGTTCAGCGTGTTGCAGCAAGTCAGAAACTTGAACAGCTATCTCTGCAGTATTGTCTTTTAGCGCAATAAAATTTAGTTCATCCGTTTCTTTTTTATCCTGCCATGCTTGTCGACTTGCAACCGTCAAAAACTCACCAAGACCTAACTCATGCCAACGTGGATAACCGATTTTTTGTAATAAAGGAAAGGCCTTAGATTGCCAATGACTCACTTCCTCAGAAGGAGCGACTTGCGGCGTATTGGGTAAACGTAGCTGCAAAAAGTAATCAATAATATCCATACTTTCGTCCATCGCAGTGCCATCTTCTTTGACTAAAATAGGCACCGCTTTTTTCCCGACCAGCTGTGTGGGTGTTGCAACGTCATCATAAGCTAGCACAATTTGTTCAAATGGAATCTTTAACATTCCGGCAACAAAGCTCACCCGTGCGCAAAATGGGCAATGTTCATACACATATAGTTTCAACATAATCGCTTTTCTAACCCCATATTTTCAATAAGTTATCTCTATTCACTATAACGATATGCTGTAAATAGATCTAGATGCCTTATAGTGCTCCTTTGTTTATACCTTGCACTTGCTTAGTGCATAACAAATCATTACTGTACGCGTAGAACAGACTTTATAAGGATAATAATGTATGAATACCGCCATGCTGGGAGTTTTTATTCCCACCTTTTTCTTTGTCTCAATTACACCAGGGATGTGCATGACACTTGCGCTGACTTTAGGCATGAGTATCGGCTATAAACGCACACTTTGGATGATGTTAGGAGAGGTGTTTGGTGTGGCTCTTGTCGCCGTTGCGGCTGTCGTTGGGATTGCGGCTGTTATGCTCAACTACCCTATCGTCTTTACTGTGTGCAAAGCTATCGGTGCGGCTTACCTCGCCTATCTCGGTTTACAAATGTGGTTAGCCAAAGGCAAACTCGCCATTAGTTTTGAGCAACAAACCGTTGAAGGTTCCGATTGGGAGCTTGTGGTACAAGGCTTTGTGACAGCGATTGCCAACCCAAAAGGTTGGGCATTTATGATTTCTTTACTTCCCCCTTTTATTGACAACTCAGCCAGTATTGCTCCGCAATTAGTCTATCTAGTCTCGATTATTATGGTTTCGGAATTCGTATGTATGTCCTTATACGCCACAGGTGGTAAAGGCTTGCGCCGCGCACTAAACAAACCACAAAACATTCGTTTGCTCAACCGCATTGCTGGAACGTTAATGCTCGGTGTCGCCCTTTGGTTATTATTGAGCTAATAACCATAATAAACACATCCACTCAACGCAAAAATGCCCCTTCTTGAGGGGCATTTTGTCTTTTTACAGTTAACCTTTCGTGAGGTTATTCTGCATCACCAAATTGAGGAAAACCGTTTTCCCAAGTGATGTGCTTCATACGAGTATGGCGGTTTGGATCCCATAATGGATCGCCTTCAATCTCGGTATACTCTCGAGCATGATACACCAAGACGTCATCACCATTTTCATCTTTTGTGAAACAGCTATGTCCTGGGCCAAACACTTTTGCAGGTGTGTTCGTGGTAAAAACTGGCTCTTGAGATTTCGTCCAGTTTTTGGCATCGAGTAAGTCGCTGTCTTCGTCTGCCCACAACATGCCCATGCAATAGTTTTCATCCGTTGCACTCGCTGAGTATGTTAACCACACTTTGCCATGGCTATTGAGCACATACGGCCCTTCATTGACCATAAACCCTCGCGTCTCCCACTCTAACTCCGGAATCGTTAGCAAGGTTCCTGGCAGTTTCAACTCTGTTGGAGACAGCATTTCGGCTATATACAAGTTTGAGTTACCTGCAATGCTTGGGTCTTTCTGTGCCCAAATATAATAATCGGTACCTTGATGGCTAAATACTGTCGCATCAAGACAAAACGCATCAATACCAGAATTAATTTGACCGCAAAAGGTCCACTCAGGCGTCATAGGATCAGAGTTTAGATTTTCAATCGCATACATACGGTGCTGGAATAAATCGTGTTTAATTTCACGACTCGGAGCCGCCGCAAAATACACCATCCAACGTCCTTTCACAAAGTGAATCTCTGGCGCCCAAATAAGCTCTGAGTACGGACCTTCGTCGGGTTTCTGCCATGCTGTAATGATCGCGTCTGGCTCAGCAAGTCCTGCTAATGTTTTTGCGCGGCGCAACTCAATTCGATCGTAAGCTGGCACTGAAGCCGTAAAATAATAATACCCGTCAGTATGTAAGTAAGCTTGAGGATCAGCGCGTTGCGTGATAATGGGATTCTCAAATTTCATCGAATATCCTTGTCTATTTTATTTTAATACTGCGTTAGTAGGCTCTGGTGTTGCATCACCCGCGATGACGTCATCGGCATCTTCAGGCATGTTCACCATCATTTTTTGATAATAGCTGTCTGTCACTTTGTATTTAAACATTAACAGACCCATGATGCAGTGGAACACCCCAGGGATCACAGTTAGCATCAGTGCGATACCTGTCAGCGTATCCGCTGTTTGTTCTTGATTTGGTACGTAGTTGAAATAAGTCAGCAACCAACCCACGATGGCACCAGCAATCCCCATACCAAATTTTTGCGCAAAAGAAATACCACCGAACGATAATCCTGACACACGTTCGTGATTTTTATATTGGCCGTAGTCGACAGCTTCTGCAATCGCTGACCAAAAGACGGGAGCGTGTAAATCAACCACAAAAGAAATTAAGAAGTAAAAGACAAATGCGAGAGCCACATCGTCACGTCCTACCAAGAAGTACATCAAGGCACTCAGTACTAAGACCGCCACTTGAGAGTAACGAAATAATTTGATTTTACAGAAACGCTTAGTAATCCATGTTGAGGCAATCATAGCAAGAATTGCAGCGGTCACACCGGTTGCTAGAAATGAAGAAATCATCCCAGCATCACCGCCTAAATAATATTTCGCATAGTAAGCGCCCACAGAGCCACGAATAACGTAACCGACTGTTCCTGTGATACAAACCGAGAACAAAATCAACCACTGATCATTTTTTACCAATAATGTGGCTTGTTGTAATAGCGTTTTCGTTTCTACTTCATGCGCCACACGTTCTTTCGTCGTAAAGAAACAGAACAAGAATAATAATGTGCCCATCAAGCCCATTAGACCCATCGCGTATTTGTAGCCTTCTTGCATGCCGTCACCTGAAGCCGCCGCCAGCTGAGGTACAATGATGGTCACAAGAAATGCAGCAATTTTGGCGAAGAATAAACGGTAACCGTTTGCAGATAGACGTTCTTTCGGATCATTAGTTAATACACTGATCAAAGATATGTAGGGTATCGTTACAGCGGTAAACATGACCGTCACTAAAATGTACGTCGCGTAGGCATAAACCAATTTCGCGTTATAATCAACGTCTGGTGTACTGAAGGCTAAGAATACGGAAATACCAAACGGTACTGACAAGAACAACATGTAAGGGCGGTAGCGTCCCCAACGCGTGTTTACTTTATCGGTAATCATACCCATAACTGGGTCTGTCACTGCATCAATCAAACGAACCACAATAAATAGCATGGCTAAGTCTTCTGACTTAATACCGAAGACATCGGTGTAGAAAAAAGTAATGATTAGCATCATTGATGATATGACGACATTTACCGCCATATCACCAGAGCCAAATCCTACCTTCTCCAGAACGGATAATTTATAATTTTTCATAGGAGACCTCTTATTTCCATCAACATTATGGTTATGGCGGTCTTTTTAACCTGTTACAGATTGTATGACTGTTAAATAATTCTAAGTAGCAAAACTACAGCTATTTTATCCATACTTTCAGCCAATATAGTTGAGAGTTTCATCACAAAACCTCTGGCAGAAATAAAACAAACCCTTTCTTATCCAGTCTTGTTTAATTATTACCCCTAGTATGTATTTTGATAATTATTAATTTTTAACCGTGAAATAAATACTATTTAACCCCTCAACTCATAAAAAACAAAAATCAATTAAAATCATATACTTAAAATAAATTTATGCTTATTAGTCCCTTTTTTATTGATATGAATCAAATTTTTAATTTACGATTTTAAATTAAAAGCATCAAAAAAACTGTATATAAATAGCTGATATAAACCATAAAAAACACAGCGCCCCATAGATATAAATGCTCATAAGTCAATCTGCATATTGATAGCAAAATGATCATGGTCACAGTATTTTAAGTTATCTGGATAAATTTCACACAATACGGTGAAGACTTGTCTTTTATTCCATCACTTAAAATATCTGTGCGATTTATATTTTGGATTTCTGGAAAAAACGCTGGCAAACTGTGTGGTCTTATCAGTATCGATAATGGCTCATTAGAGAGGACAAAGAGACATGACAATTAGGATTGTACCGCTAACCGAAGCGTTATCGGTTGCCGGGCAAATAGAGCCCAGCGACTTAACATCCATTGCTGATTCAGGGTTTAAGACGCTCATCTGCAACCGTCCAGATGGCGAAGGAGAAGAACAGCCATTGAATAAAGAGCTAGCGATACTAGCCAAGCAGTTAGGTATGACTTTTATCGAACAGCCTGTCACTTCTGGCGCGATCACTAAAGCAGATATCGCTCAGTTTGCAGATATATTACACACAGCACAAACACCGATATTAGCGTTTTGTCGCACCGGAACACGTTGTTCAACATTATGGGTTGAGGCAAGTAACGATTTGGGAAGCAGAGCAGCACGCAGAGACACCGCCACGTCTTTAGGGTTTTCCATTCCGTCTTAACAGCGCGATGAGAAAGATCGGGGCTAAGATAAATACACTAGCCCCATAACCACAAACTGTTGGGTCGTTATTCGCCAACAGTTGCTGCGGTAACATCCGCGGCTGCATTTTCTTGTTCCATTTTGGCACGTTCTGCTTTAGAGATATAACGTGGCTTATTACTGCGGTGTAGCTTTGCATTGTGCTTTTTTAAACGCTTCTTGAGCGCTTCATTTATTTGTTTCTTACGATTCATGGTTCAATTCAATCCAAGTTGATGGCTGCAGAATATAGCACACTTCAGCGTTAATTAATGACAGTATTTTCAAGATCAATACCTAAGATCCAATTAGGATCGGGGCAGTTAGCTAAATAAAATTGCGCATCGTTAGGGTCCACAACACCTGTGTAATCATTCGTTTTACCTTGCATATCACGCACAATCTGAAAGTGGAGATGGGGTGGCCAGCCGCCATTCTCATTCGGCTCACCAATAGTTGCAAACTGCTCTCCTTGAACAATGACCTGCCCAGCTGCAAGCGTATCTAATGAAGTAGCGGCTAAGTGCCCGTATAAAGTATGGAAAACCACACCTTCCAGTTCATGGCGTAACACGACAGTCGGCCCATAAGACCCCTCCGTTGGATCATTACCAAACCCAAGCACTACCCCATCTACTGGCGCATAAACGGGATGGCCAGCCAGAATACCCAAATCGATACCAATATGTAAGGTACGCGCCTCTTCACCGACAAAATTAGCCGTATCTTGATAAATCAAACGCTCTTCTGCATACCGCCCTACTTCTACGGTCGCCCCCAATTGCGCTGCTTGGCGTTTAATTTCTAATTCATAATTATGCCCTGCTCTGACTTTATCCCAAATATCACTCTGCGGAGAAAGATCGACAATAAGTGGACGACCAAATTGCAGCTCGCTTGGGATCACAGGGTGATACTGGTGTCGTTTAATTATCGCTTCAAAATTTGACTTCATACCTTGGCCTCTTTCAATACGTTGCTTGGTGAGCGAGGGATTAACATTAATGCCGCTGCATAACCAAATGCCGCAACTAGAGTCGGCAGTTTAATATCAATATTGACCATGATCGCGGTTAAATACCCAGTTAATGTCCATGCTAGGCCAACCATAGCGCTGGATAACGCCATTGCCCAGCCTTGGTCTTGGTCACTCGCCCGATCAGACAATGCGGTGATATATAAAGGAAATGCCAGCGCTACCATAGTCGCAGTCAAGACCATAACAATGGCATTCGTCACTAAGCTTGGTGTCCAAGCTAATAATACCATCCCCGCACCAGCAGCCGTTAAGACCAGTTTTAAAGCTCGTGTTAGCGGCAGCCATGACAATACCAAGCGTGGTAGCGACACCAATGACACCATCATCACAATCCCAACCGCCATCATATAATATTGATATTGACTACTTTCCACCGACAAATGAAATATTTGTGGGAAAATAAATGAAATATTCTGAAAGTACAGACTCCAGCTAAATTGACATAAAAACACAATCAACAAACATTTCAATAAGCCTGCATGGCTACGAGCAAGAGGCGCAGCAAGAGAAAATGGATTTTCTTCCGGTACCGTTATTTGTTTTGGACACGTCACCAAGAGTAATAATGCGCCACACACCACAGCAATCAATAAACACGCATAAAAAGGACCAGTTGGACCATATGAGGCCAACAATTTACTCCCTAACGCTGGACCAAACGACATAGCTGCAGTCATGACCACTGCCACTAAACTCATGAGCGTAGCTTTATTTTTACCATGACTATTATCGGCTAAAATCGCTTGTGCAATCGGCTGACTCGCTGAACCAATGCTATTGATCATATTGCCGGCAAACAGCAATATCACTGAGCCAGCGACGATCGCGTATACCGGTAACGCAAATCCTAAAGCCGCGACACCTAAGCACCCGAGCATAACCATTTTTCGGTTAAAGCGATCGGCAAAGCGAGCGATAAATGGCGTAAAGAACATAGAAAGAAAAGGAGCGGCAGACATCACCGTACCAAATAGCTCACGGCGGTCTTTTAGCGACATGGCTTTGGCAATCGCCATAGAATGTTCATTGGTCAAAAATAAACTCACGTAAGCAGGAATGGTAATAAAAAATCCGGCTGAGCCTAAAAAAATAATAAGGTATAACACGCACAACGTCGTCTTAGATACGCTCGGTAAAGTCTGAGTATTCATACTGCTCTCCCAAAAATGTTCCGCGCATTTTACTCACCTATACCCAACAACGCCATCACTAATCAGCGTTGCTCAAAACAAGCTAAAGATACCGTTGTAGTTCGTAAACTATCACACGGTGGAATAGTTGAATTTACTCATATAATCACTTAATATCACATAATTAAACCCACTGCACTATTGTGCTCAACGATAACAATGAGGCTCTTATTATGATGTGGAATACCAAAATCAACCCACATTACTTTGGCGTTAACGCTCGCTCAAGCAAGACATCTATCGCGCTGCGATAATCTTAGCCTGAGCGAATAACACATTGTACAGACTGCTAGTCGAATGCCTTTCTCTCTAGCTCTAAGAATTATTGTCAGCAATGTTGACAAGGCGTTTTTATGCCTAAAATTCTTGAGTATTCACTATGACAACCTACTTAACAATCCAAAACCTTTCTATTGCACTTGATACCCATTTGCTGCTAAACAACGCGTCTTTTGCTGTGAGTAAAAACGACAAAATTGGTATCATTGGCCATAATGGTTGCGGAAAAAGCACCCTATTACACGTTTTAAACCACCAATTAGAAGCGTCATCGGGAACGATTCATCAATCCAAACATTGTGTCATTGCCAGTGTCGCCCAACATTTTCCCGACAATTCACTTGAGCTTAACGCGTTAACGTTATTACAAAACCAACTGCCGCCAGAAGACTATTGGCAAGCCGAGTGTTTATGCCAAGATCTTGAATTGAGTGCGCATACACAATCACTTAAAATCCGCGAATTAAGTGGGGGTCAGCAAATGCGCCTACTACTTGGATTAGCTTTGATTAAACAACCAGATTTGTTGTTATTAGATGAACCCAGTAATCACCTCGATCTCCCATCACTCCTCTGGTTAGAACGCTTTTTAGCTCGCTGGAAAGGCGCATTTGTTTTGGTGTCTCATGATGCCACTTTGCTAGATAACGTCACCTCAAGCAGTTGGATTCTTCGGGATCAATCCCTGCATTGCTTTGATTTGCCGTGTACACAAGCCAGACAAGCATTAGCGGAGCAAGACCTCGCCGATCAACAGCGTTTTCGTTGTGAACAAAAAGAAATCGATCGTTTAGATGCTAGTGCTAAACGGCTCGCTAACTGGGGAAAAGTCTATGATAACGAAGATCTGGCTCGTAAGGCTAAAACCATGCAAGCACGTAAAGAAAAGCTCCAAACACAGCAAACCATAGTGTCACAAGGAAGTACTTGGCGCTTGCAGCTACACGGGCAAGCACTACAAGCCAACCGTATACTTGAAATCAGTGAGCTCTCGCTATATTTGCCTGAGTCTCGCACTCCTTTGCTTTACCTCAAACATAAGCTGATAAAAAGTGGGGAAAATATTGCTATCATTGGTCACAATGGCTGCGGCAAATCAACGCTGCTTCAAGCACTATTTACCCATTACACTGAGCAAAATCCTTCAGCTGCAATAATGCGAGATGAAAGTCGCAATAGCGCTACCATCATCGGTGATATTAAGTGGCATGGGTTGTGTCAACTTGGGTATTATGACCAAGATCTTGAGCAAATCAGCACAAAATCGACCATCAAAGATGCCTTAATTCCCTTCGCCAACCTCAATGACGATCAACGAAAACAAGCATTAATTAGTGCTGGCTTTGCGTTCGAGCGCCACCAGCAGCACGTTGCCTCTCTTAGTGGCGGAGAAAGAGCACGATTACTCTTTTTAGGATTGAGCCTTGCTCAACATCACTTAGTATTACTTGATGAGCCAACTAATCACCTCGACTTAGAAGGAAAAGAGCAACTTATCGATACTTTAAACACCAATATAGGCGCAGCTTTAGTGGTGAGCCACGATCGTGATTTATTACAAAAAACATGTGGTCGATTTTGGCTTATTGACCATGGCCAGATAATTGAATTTGACGAGTTTGAAAAAGCACTGCCCTATTTACACCATGATCACAAGGTGCAAGAAAACCACGTCCATCCGCCTTCGTCCCAAATATGTATACAAAGCCAAAGAAGCAATGTAGCGAACGATTATTACACGCAATCACAACAATCTCATGATGATCTGGAACGATTGATCGAATTAGAAGAGAAACTCACGCAAGACCGTCAACGTAAACCCAAGCACCAAAAGCCGAAGTTACAACAACAATGGCAAACCGAAATTGATCTACTCAATCTCAAACTGTCACTGTAAACGTTGCAAAGCCCAACCTCGGTTGGGCTTTATTATGCAACTTAAAATGAGCATGTTAGGGTTAATAGTAATGACGCTTATATGCATATTGATATAGGCACTCTCACCGAAAAAAGGCATTACTATGAAAAAACATGCTCTAATTATTGGCGCATCACAAGGAATTGGTTTTGGTCTTAGCAATATTTTGGCCGATCGTGATTGGAATGTAACAGGAACCTATCGCTCAACGACAGAACAGGATCCTAATCCTGCGATTACTTGGCTAAAATTGGATATAAACGATACCGATCAATATCGTGCATTCTGCGAACAACTACAAAGCCAGCAATATGACGCTATTATTATCAATGCGGGCATCCACGGTCCTCATTGTACGTTTGTCGATAATGCCTCTGATGAAGACTTATTTGAGCTTTATAAAACCAATACTATTTCGCCTATGCGACTTGCCTCCAAGTTACTCCCTTATGTTAAACCTGACACAGGAGTATTAGGATTTACTAGCTCACTGATGGGTAGCTTAAATGAGAATACCGAAGCGGCAATGCCAATTTATTCTTCTAGTAAAAGCGCATTAAATATGCTGATTCGCTCACTACGCCCTAATGCAACAGAGCATGGAATAACACTGTTGTCTTTGCATCCAGGGTGGGTCAGCACTCGTATGGGTGGAGAAGTAGCACCAGTCTCAGTTGACGCAAGTTCCATAGGCCTTGCCAAGGTAATTGAAAATGCCCAAGGCAAACAAGGTCACCACTTTCTTGATTTCCAAGGTAAGTCTCTCTCTTGGTAAGCTCGCTTGATCAATGGGGCGTATGTCAATCTGTTTTCTGCAGGTAGCACGCCCCTGACCACTTCACTCAATGTTAATCGACATCATTAATTTTGGCCGTTAAAACATGGTCTTCCCACTGCCCGGCTATTTTTAAATAGCGCTTCGCATAGCCTTCTCGCTCAAAACCTAATTTTTGTAGGACTCGCTCACTCGCACAATTATTGGGCATATAATTAGACATAATGCGATGTAGGCCAACTTGCTCAAACATATACTGACTCGTCGCATGCACGATTTCGGTCATATACCCTTGATTGAGATGTTGGTGGTCCAGCGAATACCCCATTAAGCAGGCTTGAAAAGCACCACGGATAACCCCCGTAAAGTTACAGACGCCAATCACTTGCCGCGAGTTGTTTTTATGAAAAGCCACAAAGCGATATTCTTCCCCGAGCTCAAACGCTAATACGTTTTTCTCTGTCACCTGTTGCCAAAATTCTCTCGTATAATAGTCCGGATTTCTTAGTGGTTCCCACGGGGCTAGGTGTGTTTGATTACGTTGATAATAGTTCAATAGCGCATCGGCATATTGGGGGCGCAATATATCAATCCGAGTATGTGTGGTCTCTAACATTATTCCTTCCTTGTGAATACTAAATACTCAACAACTTCCTATAAACGCAAAAAAGCCAGTATCTTATACAGATACTGGCTTTTTTTAAAATGGTACTCCGTACAGGATTCGAACCTGTGACCACCCGCTTCATCACACTATAACTTTCGCTACCACCATATAGGCTTTGTGCGCTGGACTATCCCTTTACCTTAGCTTTGCAGCTTTAGGTAGACGCCGTCTAGTCTCTACACCTTCTTAGCTTTTGCTAAGCTTGGCTCGGGATTGCCAACAATACTGTAAGGTTTCCCCGAATTTGACGTCTTACATTCATAAAGTTTCCTCTATGAAGCCCAATTTTTGAAATTTACATTTCTGCCAAATTAGAAGGCGGGTGCTCTATCCAACTGAGCTAACGGAGCATTGAATTATCAATATTTCAAAGCACTCTCAATTCGATAATTAAGAATATTTTGATAATAACCACTGCTTGTTATAGCAACACTTTTACACTGTTTATTTCGCGATTGACTGAATTAAACGATGCGCTACAGGGAGAGGATTATACGAGTTAGTGAGTGTAAATCAATGAATTTATCGATGAAAACCGTTCAGGTGCCTAAAAAGTTATCACCAAGGAATTAATTGCTCAAAAACCCTTCTTAGCAAACGTTTGCTTGTGGATGTTAATGTCGTAATCTGCGACAATAGCGGCAAAAATTTTCACGTATAATAAGTGTTAAGGAAAGTCATGACTGCCGTAAAAATAGATGGAAAGCATATATCTCAAACTGTGCGCTCTGAAGTAGCTGAACGTGTGCAAGCACGCCTCGAGAAAGGTTTGCGCGCCCCAGGACTTGCTGTAGTCCTTGTCGGTGAAGATCCAGCATCACATGTGTATGTCGGCAGCAAACGTCGCGCTTGTGAAGAAGTTGGATTTATCTCAAAATCCTACGATTTGCCCATGACAACGACAGAAAATGACATCATCGCATTAGTTGACCAACTCAACCAAGATCCAGAAATCGATGGTATTTTAGTGCAGTTACCTCTACCAGATGGCATTGACTCAACCAAAATTTTAGAGCGCATTACGCCCGAGAAAGACGTAGATGGCTTTCATCCTTACAATGTGGGCCGTTTATGCCAGCGTATACCGAAACTACGCTCATGCACACCCAAGGGCATCATCACGCTTCTTGAGCGTTATGACATTTCCTTGATGGGTAAACATGCCGTGATTGTTGGTGCCTCGAATATCGTTGGCCGCCCGATGACATTAGAATTACTACTGGCTGGGTGTACCACCACGACTTGTCACCGGTTCACTGAGGATCTCGCTTATCACGTTAAACAAGCCGACATTCTGGTTGTCGCAGTTGGTAAACCCAACTTTATTCCTGGTGAATGGGTAAAAGATGGAGCCGTAGTGGTCGATGTTGGCATCAACCGTCTTGAAACCGGTAAACTCATTGGCGATGTGGAATTTAGTGCCGCTCAAGAACGTGCCAGTTTTATTACTCCAGTGCCTGGTGGTGTTGGTCCAATGACAGTAGCAAGCCTGATTGAAAACACACTGATTGCTTGTGAAACCAATGAAAACCACTAATTAGTGATAACAGCCAATAAAAAAGCAGCACTCATGCTGCTTTTTTTTGCTATGAATAATTGTTGTTCGTTGCCCAACTCACGATAGCCAATAGCCAATAGCCAATAGCCAATATTAGAACACAATCGCATCAGCCAAGTGTGATACTGCTAACGCAAAATAATATGAACGATTCCATTTCATCAATACGTTATAGTTGTTATATACCAAGTAGACTCGGCCTTGTGCATCATCTGGCACAATCAGCCATGCTTTAATATCATTGTTCAACTTAGGGAGTGCACGGCCATCGTAACGAGTAATACCCAGTTTACTCCATTCGGATAGATATTTTCCTTGCGACGCACTACGCCCACCAAGGCTGACATCAAATCCTTTCGGCAATTTGACTTGGCGTCCCCAAGTACGATGCTCTTTCCAACCAGACTGACTTAAGTAGTTCGCCGTGGAAGCAAAGACATCGGCTTTCGACTCCCAAATATCTTTTTTTCCATCACCGTCACCATCAGCAGCGAACGACAAAAAAGAGCTAGGCATAAATTGACATTGCCCCATGGCTCCTGCCCATGAACCTTTCATATGACTGGCATCAATATGACCTTGCTGAAGAATGGTTAACGCTGCCATGGTTTGCTTACGGAAAAACGCTTCTCGGCGCCCATCATAAGCCATGGTCGATAATGCATCGATGACATTATAACCGCCCGTAAAGGTACCAAAATTACTCTCCACTCCCCATAGTGCAATAATAAAGCGTGGTTGTACGCCATACTTCGCCCCAATAGTTTGCAACTGAGGATAGTATTTTTTATACAAAGCTTTGGCTTTTTCTACTTTCCATTTTGGCACTGCGCGAGGAATATACTCATCCAGCGTCAGTTTTTTCTCTGGTTGATTACGATCCGCAACCACGGCTCGTGGACGATACTTCACATCATTGAATGCTTCTTTCAGAATCTGCTCTGAAATGCCTTCCTGACGTGCTTCCTGCTTTAAGCCTTCAACATATTTGTCAAAGCTGACATCCGCAGCGAGGACTGGCGACGCAAGCGTCACCCCTAAAATGACCGAAAGTAACTTTCTCAAGATCTCCTCCTTGAGCATATAGCCTATAATGACTTAATCGTGCGATGTATCATCTAAGCGAGATTTCTGTTTTTTGTATGTCTCTAATAAATTTTCTGGTGGTGGTGGCAATTGTAAAAAGAAGCCTTTTTCAAGCATAGACTCTTTTACATGATCAATATCGACAGTCGCAAGTGTACGATCTTTGAGATTGATGAGCATGACAAATACAGGTTTACCAAACATATCTAATAAGGTGTCAGGTACCTGTGAGAAATCATCGCGTTTGGGTAAGTATAAATACGTCCCTTCTTTTTTAGCACTTTTATATATAGAACAAAGCATGACAGGCCTTTAAGTATAAAAAACGCGGGATTTATCGCATTTTTATCTAGGTAACAGTAAGTTTCCATAAAATTGACAGCAAATCGTTCAAAAGGTTGTAAGATAACTTGCTGTAGTTAGCCATGAAATATAACATGACACCCCTAGTCTCAGGCAACGTCCTTTCACATTAAGCCATGAGTTTATCGAGGTCAAAGTAACAATGTCCAATATACCTGACCTAAAAGGCAGTAGTTTTACTTTGTCAGTATTGCACCTTTCTGACAATCAGATCGCAAATTGCGTCGATTTTTTGAAACAGAAGGTGGATCAGGCTCCTGCATTTTTTGCTGGAGCCCCTGTGGTCATCAATATTGAGAAAGTCGGTGGGGATCTTGACTTCCCTACTCTCAAACAAGGCATTTCTGATGCCGGGTTTATTCCCGTGGGTGTCACTGGATGTTCAAACAAACGGATTCAAAACCTTGCACGTGAGGCTGGGTTTGCCGTGATGACCACCAGTAACTCACCGAAAAATGTCCCATCGGCACCTCGCGCCCCAACAAAAGTGGTCGAAACTCCGATCCGCTCAGGGCAGCAAGTGTACGCTAAAGACAGTGACTTAGTCATACTTAATCATGTTAGCCCAGGAGCAGAAGTGATTGCTGACGGGTCTATCCACATTTATGGTACGCTGCGTGGCCGAGCCATTGCGGGTGCTAGTGGACAAAAAAAAGCACGAATCATATGTCAAGATTTACAAGCTGAACTAGTTTCAATCGCTGGTAACTATTGGCTCAGTGACCAAATTGAAAATGAGTTTTGGCAACAACGAGTGGTCCTCAAAATGCATGAAGATTCACTATACTTTGAATTGCTGACTCTATAAGTTTGAAAGGAAAAAAAGAAAATGGCACGCATTATTGTCGTAACGTCAGGAAAAGGCGGTGTTGGTAAGACCACATCTAGCGCAGCAATTGCTTCCGGCTTAGCCCTAAAGGGCAAAAAAACCGCGGTCATCGATTTTGATGTTGGCTTACGTAATCTTGATCTCATCATGGGCTGTGAGCGCCGTGTTGTATACGATTTCGTGAATGTCATCAACGGTGAATCAACATTAAACCAAGCTCTTATTAAAGATAAGCGCAATGAAAACTTATTCATTCTTCCGGCGTCTCAAACACGCGATAAAGAAGCGTTAACTGTCGATGGTGTGCAACGTATTCTTGATGAATTGACGGCCATGGAGTTCGACTTTATCGTTTGTGATTCTCCTGCAGGCATTGAACAAGGCGCGTTGATGGCTCTTTATTTTGCGGATGAAGCGATTGTGACAACCAATCCTGAAGTCTCATCAGTACGCGATTCTGACCGTATTCTGGGTATCCTTGATTCAAGATCACGCCGAGCAGAACAAGGGTTAGAGCCTGTTAAACAACACCTATTGTTAACACGTTATAATCCTTCTCGTGTCACGCAAGGTGAGATGCTCAGCGTGCAAGATGTTGAAGACATTCTGCACATTCCACTGCTTGGGGTGATTCCAGAAAGCCAAGCCGTACTGAATGCATCAAATAAAGGCACACCTGTCATTTTTGACGAACAATCAGATGCAGGCCAAGCTTACGATGATACCGTAAGCCGCTTACTTGGAGAAGAAATCGAATTTCGCTTTCTCACCGAGCCTAAGAAAGGAATTTTTAAACGACTGTTTGGGGGCTAATGACACATGTCACTACTTGAATTTTTCCGTCCAACGAAAAAAACGACGGCAAGTTTAGCCAAAGAGCGCTTGCAGATCATTGTTGCAGAACGTCGTCATGCTGATGAACCAGCACCGACTTATTTGCCACAAATGAAAGAAGACATCCTGCAAGTCATCGCTAAATATGTCGTCATCGACCCCAATATGGTCGATTTAACTTTCGAGCAAAAAGGCGATGACATTTCAGTTCTAGAATTGAATGTAAAATTACCTGAAGAAGAAAAGTAAGCGCTAGTTAAAAACAATAAAACCAGTCATGATTGACTGGTTTTTTATTATTTACCATTTGTAACTGTGCTCAGACATGAATTATACACATGTGCTGCCAAGCCCTGACTCTACAAGCAGTAATGAAAACGTTTATGGCCACCTAGGTTAGCCAATCGTCATTAACAATGGTAATGCTCAGCGATGTATGCTTCAAACTGATCGCACATGGTGTCATTCGCGACACGATTGGATGCCAGCTCTTTTGCGCCATCGACAACATAGATTGTAGCATTGAGTGGCGCAACAGGTGCTTGAGTGCGCGACATGAGCGATTCGATTTTTTCCTGCTGCTGTTGCCATGCCTGTTCAACCGACAAATTACAGATATCCGCCAGATATTTTGCATTAAAGCCCTCACCCGTTAACGATTGGATCGTCTCATTATGAGAGAGATAATTCCCCTGCTTCCAATAGTGCTCAGCCAACAATGGACCAATTTTCGGGTTGTCAGTCAAATAACCAAATTTTTCAAGAAAATAGGCGCGCGTCTGGTAGACGGCCATATGGGCAAGCAAATAACCATGATACGCACAGGCAGACTCATCCGATAATAAATGCGGTACAGACAACAATGGTCGAGGGCTGCACTCTAAACCCAAAATGCGTTTCTCGCTTTCACGCGCTAACTCTGTGATGGCTTGAGGCGTCAATTCATCCTCATCAAGCTGGTATAACGCGCGTTCAAAATAAGGCACCACCATAATGCTACGCTCACCGTAAGCTTTAAACGGTTGACGGGCGGTAATCATGGCCTTAATGACATCATCAGGAACCGCTCGACCTTGAGCATCTAATGCATAAGTCTTTAACCAATCGGCATCCGTGAGTAAGCTATCGCAGAACATGGATTGCGTTTCTGCATAGGCCATCGATGTTGGTGCAAACTCTTGTGAGAAACACGGCGCATTCATTTTCACATTCGAAAAATGGGCGGCATGACCCCCTTCGTGGAATAACGTATTGATACCGTCGTAACCACTACCTATTTGGTCAGGCTTTGCATTACTGGTGAAGTTAACTTTCGCAGCAACCCAGTCACTTTTATCATAGAACGACGGGATTGGCCCATGGCAGAACCCATTAGGATACTTACCCTTGCGATCTAACAAATCGAGCGTTAACTCAGCGCCTGAATAATCAATATTCAAACGGCCAAACGACTCAACCCAACGTCGTAGCGATTGCGAGAACGGCACATACGGGTCCAAGTCGCGCATTACATCGCCAGCAAAAGAGAATGTAAAGTTATGCCCATAAAGCGCCGCATCTCCCTTCTCATCAGCTAACGCCTTTAAACTTTGTAAGTTGGTTTCTCGTGTCCGAGATTCAAAATCATCAAGAATCGTAAAAAGCTCATCTGATGACATTTTTTCGCCTTTCTTCACCGAATAGTCAAAGAAATTGGCATATCCTAACGTACGAGCGAACCGATTACGTAACTTCACTAACTCAATAAAACCGTTGTGGAGTAACCACTGTTCAAGATCCAGCAAAGCTTGATGGGCACTTTGACGTACTGCTTCATTATCATTGGTTCGTACTGTTGCCCCCAAAGACACTAAAGAAGCCTCAACGCTGTTGCCTTGTGCATCTTGATAAGTCATGACATGTTGCTGTTTTTTCTCAAACAAGTCGGCTTCGAAACGGATTAATTCATCTTTTAATTCTTGAGCTTGCTGTGATTCCAATGCATGAGATTCGAACATTGCCAACCAGCCTTGCAAACCGATACGCGTTTGTTCGCGCTCTTGCTCATCGGCAATGGTATCAACTGCAGCGAGCTGCTCTTTGACAGCGGTAATTTGTGTCCCTTGACTGAGAAACTTGGTCCACTCCATCTGTGCTTGCGCGGCACCCTGATGGTCGTCACTGAGTCCCATGTAGGTGTCCCAGAAGAAATCTTCTTTGACACGATGAATGCCTAAATAACGATGATTGAGGTCATTTAAATAATCTGTAGCAGTCATAGGTATCCTTTATCTTAAAGTCCATCTTTTACTCACAATAGAAAAAACCCTACCATATAAAGATAAAGTAGGGTTTTGTAATATTATCCGAGTTTTTTCATTAGGCGCGTACCAACCACTTGGCGTCGCCACCCTTGCATAACATCAGGTGTTTTTTCGGGATCTTGATTGCCTTTCCAAACCCAACTTAATAATTGATTAAGTTGCTTTTTCGACGCGACAAACTCTGGGGCTAAGCCTTGACTTTGCGCCGCGCCTTTTACGGTATCTTTCAATTCTTTAAACAGCTGCTTATAACTAGGGTAATCCATCAGTGTTTCAATTGGCTCTGGGTACTCGTCTTCGCTTAGTTGCATGGCTTCTTTAACCATTAACGCAATTTTATTGCCATGACGACGCACAGCATGAACATCTATACCGGCTTCTTCCATGGCTTTCGCTGTCGTCAATCTTGAGCGAGCTATCGTCAATAGATCATTTTCACGAATCACAAAGTTTAACGCTAAATCACGCTTAACCGCTTCATGAAAACGCCACGTCGCGAGCGGCTTTAAAATCGCCAGCTCTGCCGGATTGAGTTGCCACGCTCCTTTAATATTTAAGTAAGCAAGGTCTGCATCTTGAGGGCGAGTGCGTTTTTCACATTGTAATTCTGATTCCGCTAATGCGGCATCCCACCAGCCTGCCGTTTGTACTTTCTCTAACAGCTGTTGATAAATCGGCATCAAGTAAAACACATCAGCCGCCGCGTAAGTTAATTGACGTTCCGTCAGAGGACGGGCCAGCCAGTTGGTGCGCGATTCACTCTTATCAAGTTCAACCCCGAGTAATTCATTAGATAGTGCGGCAAAGCCCGTCGATAAACCATAGCCTAAAAACGCGGCCATAATTTGGCTATCCACCATCGGCGTAGGGACACATTGAAATTGATTAAAAAAGACTTCAATATCTTCGCCACAGGCATGCAATACTTTTAGCACTGCCGTATCTTTCATTAAATGCACGAATGGCGTCATATCATCGATCTCTAGCGGATCAATTAATGACAAGCTTTCACCATCGTACATTTGAATCAATCCCAATTGTGGGTAGTAAGTACGAGTTCTTACAAACTCTGTATCCAACATGACGACATCCGTTTCACGAGCCGCTAAACACACACGTTCCAGTTCGCTAAAGGTATTAATAATTCGGTAGTTCACTCAAGGCTCACTTTGTTGAAATGGGTTCTGGCAACGAAATAATGCCGACAGATTATGTCGGCATTGTAACATTATTTCATGATATGTCTTGGCATCCTCGTTATGAGGTAGGCTTTTGCTGCTCGTTTTCTTCACGTAATTCGCGGCGCAGAATTTTACCGACATTAGATTTGGGTAATTCTTGGCGAAATTCGATATTTTTAGGCACTTTGTAGCCTGTCAAATATTGACGGCAATGGGCGATCAATTCTTTACTGGTCAAAGAGGTGTCATTAGCGACGACATACACTTTCACCGCTTCGCCAGTTAACTCTGAAGGTTCACCAATCGCGGCAACTTCCTGTACTTTTTCATGTAACGCCACCACGTCTTCAATTTCGTTCGGATAGACATTAAATCCAGAGACTAAAATCATATCTTTTTTACGATCAACGATATAAATCATCCCCATTTCATCAATACGGACAATATCCCCGGTAGCCAACCAACCATCATCACTGAGAACTTCCGCCGTTGCGTCAGAATTGTTCCAATAACTCTTCATGACCTGAGGACCTTTTACTTGCAATTCACCCACTTGATCCATTGGTAAGACTTGCCCTTCATCATCGATGATACGCACATCAGTCGAAGGAACAGGCAACCCTATTGCTCCAGAGTAGTCTTTAAGATCATAAGGATTACCAGCCACCAGCGGTGAGCACTCAGTTAGGCCATAACCTTCTAATAAATGAATACCGGTAATGGCTTTCCATTTTTCAGCGACGGCCCGCTGTACAGCCATTCCACCACCAACAGAAAGCCTTAAATGACTAAAATCAAGTTGTTTAAAGTGCTTATTATTCACTAAAGCATTAAATAATGTATTAACGCCCGTGATTGCCGTGACATCGTAACTTCCCAGTTCTTTTACAAAGCCGGGAATATCACGCGGGTTAGTAATTAATAAATTCGTCCCGCCCATCTCAGCAAAGAGTAAGCAGTTCACTGACAGTGCAAAAACGTGATAAAGCGGCAACGCAGTGACTACAAGCTCATCCCCTTCTGATAAGACCGGTCCATAAGCGCCTTTAGCTTGCAGCACGTTCGCGACCATATTGCGATGGGTCAATATTGCCCCTTTGGCTGCGCCCGTCGTACCACCCGTATATTGTAAGAAAGCCACATCGCTGCCACTCAGCTGTGGGCGTTCATACGTATGCTGGCTTCCCAACTTTAGTGCGCGTTTCATCGACACTGCCATTGGCAAATGATAGTCAGGAACCTTACGTTTGAGGTGTTTCACCACTAAGTCGACAATGATTCCTTTGACACACGGCAACATTTGCCCAAGCGACGTGATAATAACGTGCTTAATCGGTGTGTTCTTGATGACTTTTTCTAAAGTGTGTGCAAAGTTGGTGACAATAACAATGGTTTCTGTTTGCGCGTCTTTAATTTGATGCTCTAACTCTCGCGGCTTATATAATGGGTTAACATTAACCGCAACCATTCCCGCGCGTAAAATACCAAACAGTGCCACAGGGTACTGCAAAAGATTAGGCATCATTAACGCAACCCGTGACCCCGGCTGTAAACCGAGATCATGTTGCAAGTACGCGGCAAAAGCACGGCTGCGTTGCTCTAATTCTCGATACGAAAGTGTCGCGCCCATGTTAATAAACGCGGTTTTATCAGCGTAGCGCTCAACCGCGTTTTCAAACATATCCATTAACGTTGGATATTGATCCGGATCGATAGTTTCAGGCACATCGTCGGGATAACGTGAAAGCCAAGGTTTATTCAAAGTAATACTCCTCGTTCTTGGCTGTATAACTGTCGTTATTATAGTAGAAAACCTACAGCCAGATAATGTCAGCTCTACGCTGACACGCGTTAATTTTTAATCAATGTATTCCAACATTGTCTGTGCAACATTCTCAGGCTGCTCGAGATGACAATGATGTCCACCAACTATCGTTAAGATAGTACACTGTTTCGATAAATGCACCGCTGCGGTTTGGGGTAAATCAGTATAACCATCACGGCCTAGGATGAGACAATGCGGGCAACGGATTCCCTGTATAAACGCGCTCGCTTGTTCAGCGGGCATTCGGTATGCCGATTGCGTTTGCAATTGGCGATCATGTCGCCAAAACCAACGCCCATCTCGCTCCACGAGCCCACGCTCAACCACAGGTTGAATCAACTCCGGGCCTAATCTATTGACTTGTGCACGATGACGAAGCGCTGCCGCGAAGCTTGCATAGCCGCGCGTAACCTGCGAACGCACCTGCTCACGACTAATAATCCCCTCGCGCAGACGTTGCACCGCCCTATCAGATTGTTCGGCTAACGGCGCAGCACCTTCAATTTGCAGCAATCCAGTTACTTGTTCTGGAAACGTTGAACTATAGCAAGCTGCAATCAATGCACCAAGTGAATGCCCCACTAAAATGCACTTCTGTGGAAAAAAAGAGGTAATTAGCTGATAAATATCATCTATATAATCATGAAATGGATAATAGTAGCCTGTGCCTTTATGAGTCGAAAGCCCATGTCCAGCTAAATCAAGTGCGCAAAAATGTCTCTCTGGCGCTCTCTTGGCACACGATTTTAAGACCGACGCAAAACTTGCGGCGTTATCTAGCCAACCATGCAACAAAATGATCGATGGCAACGAAGAAGGCGTGCCGATTTCTAGCGCACTTAACGTCACGTTAGAGAGATCATATTGTGTTTCTCGCACGTTATTCCACCGTCTTTATAATCTGACCGTTGCTTGGCCTCATATAGGGGCACATCCAACCTCGGCATGTCGACATCAAAGGCGCAATACCGTCAATCAATACTCTTTGCTTTATGGTCCACAAGTGTACTCCTTGGGCATGAATCACAGGGACAGATTGTGAGTGTTCACCCACCCTTATCGACTCAGTTCCCTTACTGGTTCCCAGCACCGTGAGTAAACGTCCTTTGTGGTACGCTATCGGATCTAAAAATTGATTAACATACACCACAAAACGCCCTTGTGGCTCATGACTAATATCAGGACGCCCACCTCGTTCGATAGGAAGCGACACCAATACTAAGCGCGTCTGCGTAGCTTGGTTATCAATACTTGCAATGACGCCGCCCAAACGTGCCGTGGCAACGTCTGTTGACGGTCCTTTTGATAACGTAACCAGACTTGTATAATCGGTCACCACATCAACTGAAGCGGGGCTTCGTAATTCATTGGGCATTTGAGCACACCCTGTGATTATCAAGCAGATCAAGAAGGTCAATACACCAGTCGCGGAACGCATAGTCTTCATAGGGATTTCCTTATCCTTAATTAAATATATACATCCACACCAAGCAGTTGAGCCAACTCGTCTCTCTTGGCCTGATGCATAACATCCATGTACTCTTCCATTGCTTTGCGCCCGCGTCCTTTCGGTAAATCATATTGTAAAGTCGCACCACGTAAATCCGACTCGCTCATATGGCGAATCGACTGCGAGACGGCATTCGCGACTTTCGACGTTTGTGCGGTCGAGTCTTGCTGATGAGATTGACCAACCTCATTTTTTTTACTTCTCGATGTTCGATTCGGGCCCGGTATAGACGGGGGTAAACCGTTAATTGTTACCATACATATCCTTTATCGAACTGGGTAAAAACGTCTTTACCCAGTCTGCATATCAAGATTAAGCTCGTCCTGGTAGTTTCTTCCAAGTCACGGTATCACGCAGATACACTGGGCTCGATTCTTCCACCGCCACTGTATGACCTTGCTCTAAAGCAAACTTAGCAAGAAACACCATATCTTGCGCTTCTGGATACAAAATAGTTGATGATTCGCACGTTATATTCAGTTGGTCAAAATCATCACTATAAGCAGCCCAACCGGTTCCAACTTGTGTCCAGGTAATCCCATCATTGGCTAAGCTTTGCGTCAATGCACTTGGCGCAACAACACACTCCTGCCCAACAACTTGCCAATTGCCATCATCTTGGCGCTGATATTGCGCCCAGTAGACCTCACTCATGCGAGCATCGATTGCCGCCGCCACGTGAGTGGATCCTGTATGACGGTAGGCATTTTGAGCCATCGCGGCCAACGTGGAGATACCAATCATTGGCAGGTCTGCACCTAACGCTAATCCTTGAGCAATACCAATACCGATACGTACACCAGTAAAACTACCCGGTCCACGACCATAAGCCAGAGCATCAAGCTCTTGCAGTGATACGCCCGCTTCTTTTAGCACTTCATCCACCATCGGGAGGATTTTTTTCGTATGATCACGAGGAGCAATAGCACTACGCGTGTAGACAGTATTGCCCATCATTAAGGCAACAGAACACATTTCTGTTGAAGTATCGATGGCAAGGATTTTTGCGCTCATTGAATTCTCTAATTTATTTCTGTTTTAGGTAGTGTTTGAAGAAAGTCGCTGACCACCTGCAAATTCCTTGTACGTGGAATAGGAGGTAAACTCGCTAAAAACGTGCCGCCATAATCACGTGTTACCAATCGGTTATCACAAATGATCAGCGCACCTTGATCTTTCTTATCACGAATCAGTCGTCCGACACCTTGTTTTAAGGTTATCACCGCTTCAGGTAATTGTACCTGACTAAAGGGATCACCACCGCGTAAACGGCAATCTTCGATGCGCGCTTTAAGCAATGGATCATCAGGTGCCGTAAACGGTAGCTTATCAATGATAACACAGCTTAAGGCATCGCCTCTAACATCAATCCCTTCCCAGAATGCGCCCGTGGCCACTAATAGCGCATTGCCGAGATCCATAAACTCAGCCAACGTTTTCTGTTTCGTTGTTTCTCCTTGCAATAACACCGGAAGCGACAGTTGCTCTCGAAACAACTCACCTAACTCGCGCATCATGCTGTGCGAAGTGCATAAAAAGAAACAACGGCCACCATTAGCTTCAATAATTGGCGCTAACATTGCCACCAGCTTTTTGGCTATGCCCGCGCTATTCGGCTCTGGTAAATAACGTGGCACACATAACTTTGCTTGATTGTGATAATCAAAGGGGCTTGCTAATGAAAATTGCGCTTGCGGTTTAAGGCCTAGGCGATGCGTAAAATGAGAAAAGTCATCCTTTACCGCCAACGTCGCAGACGTAAACACCCAAGCACCTGGGTGCATGTTCATTTGCTCTTGAAATTTATCAGCGACCGTTAACGGTGTAATGTGCAAAATAAAATGACGAGGCGTAGTATCAAACCAATATGAATATCCGGTAATGGAAACGTCACAAACGCGATCTAAACGGCCTTTAATTAAAGTGGCACGTTCAAACGCGGCATCCAATAATTGGCTGCGGCCTAAGGCAAGCTTTAATACTTCAAGCGCAAAGTCTAACCCTTCTTTTAATCGCTCGACACCACGTAAAACCGTTGGAGAGGCAATCGCCTCACGCCAATTGCCTCGATAACCGGTATCCCCTAACGCTAAGCGTAAATCCATCGCACTTTGTTGCAATTTTTCTGCAATTTTTTGTAACTGACGCATGTCTTTTGCTTCAGTACGATAACCAATTTCAATGTCTTTCGCGAGTTCCTGTACCTGGCGGCTAGACAGTGACTGACCAAAGTATTGACTAGCGATATCAGGCAACTGATGAGCTTCATCAAAAATAAACACTTCAGCTTCAGGAATTAATTCACCAAATCCTGTCTCTTTAATGGCTAAATCAGCTAAGAATAAATGATGATTGACCACAACTACATCGGCATCCATTGCGTTACGACGTGCTTTAGACACAAAGCAATCGTCATAACTTGGGCATTCTTTACCAAGGCAATTTTCATTGGTTGATGTGATGGTCGGAATGATCATGCTATCTTCAGGAAGCGACTCACACTCCCCCAGATCGCCGCTTTTCGTTTCAGATGACCATTGACGAACTTTGACCAATTGGCTCAATAGTGTAGGGTCGGCATAGTTGGTGTGACTCTCTATCATTTGGCGGCTCAAACGATCCAGACATAAGTAGTTCGAGCGCCCTTTTAATAATGCGACCTTACCAAAAAAGCCTAGCGCGCGGATCATCAACGGTAGATCACGGTGGAACAGCTGTTCTTGCAGGTTTTTTGAACCCGTACTGATGATGGTTTTTTTACCACTCAATAGTGCAGGGACGAGATAAGCAAAGGTTTTCCCCGTTCCAGTCCCTGCCTCCACAACCAGTTGGCCGTCATTGCGGATAGCATCGGCGACCGATTGCGCCATATCAATTTGTGCCTGACGAGGCTGAAATCCAGGGATAGCTTGGCCTAACGCCCCCTGTTGAGAAAAGGTTTTTGCGATCATTCCATATCAAAAAAACAATGAAGGTGGCCTTAATTATGTCAGCTTTCTGCGATCGGCGCGACTCTAATTACTCCGCCAGCAACGACGTATTAAACAGACACAGCCACCTAAGTCATATCAAAAGACAATTAACGGCTTAAGTACCGTTGCAGCCAAGGTGACGCCGAAAAAACCGTTTCTTCGGGCGTGAGTTCACTCAACGATCGCACCGCCTCTGACGGTGACATTTTACTTTCCCAGCAGCGTTCAATCAGTTGGTTATCAAGCATATCATCGCCTATCAATGCGCGAACACGTTCGCAATACAGTTTGTGGGCTAAAAAGTCTCTATCCATCGTGTTATCCTCAAGTTGATTAATTCTAGGCCAATTATTGGTTGCCATTGTCATCATCCTTGCAACAACATCGAACGCTGTAACCGGATACACGCCAATGAAGGGGTATAAAGGTTGCAACTCACTTTATTATGAATTAATTATAGTCGCTCTCTCTAAAAAGCAATAAGTACTGCGCTTGTTTCAGAGTAGGTTTATACAATAAAAATTATTATGGAAGTCATCGATTGATGGAAAAGAAAACGCTGCTAACACACTGCTGCGATAAGCCTGGTCTTATCGCTAAAATCACGAACATTTGTTACAAACACCAACTCAACATTACGTATAACAGTGAGTTCGTCGACAACACGACGGGCCAGTTTTTTATGCGTACTGAGCTAGAAGGATACTTTAATGACACTACTTTACTCGCCGATTTAAAGCAGGCTCTCCCTGAAGGAGCAAAATATCAACTCGCCAGCGCACAACGTAAACGTGTGGTGATTCTTGTCACTAAAGAATCACACTGCTTGGGCGATATTTTGATGAAGAATTTCGATGGTAGTTTAGATGTAGACATTGCAGCCGTTGTTGGTAATTACGATCACCTACAAGCCCTCACCGAGCGTTTTGGCATTCCGTTCCATTGTGTTTCTCACGACGACTTAACACGTGCTCAACATGACACCCAAATGCTCGAAGTGATTGAACAATACCAGCCCGACTACCTAGTGCTAGCGAAATACATGCGCATTCTAAGTCCAGATTTTGTCGAGCACTTTCCGTACCGAATCATTAATATTCATCATAGTTTCTTGCCTGCGTTTATTGGCGCAAAGCCTTACCACCAAGCCTATGAGCGCGGTGTGAAAATCATCGGTGCGACGGCACATTTTGTCACGAGTAATCTCGATGAGGGGCCAATTATCAAACAAGATGTCATTCCTGTTGATCACACTTCAAACGCGAAAGATATGGCACAAGCAGGCCGAGATGTTGAAAAAAATGTTTTGAGCCGAGCCTTAAGTAAAGTCCTCAGCGATCGAGTTTTTGTGCAAGGTAACAAAACCATTATTTTATAACCATGTCACTCTGGCTATGCCGATTCTAGTTGTATGGCGCTGCAATTAGGATATATAGCCAGAGCCTATTGACCTTTTCTCCACTCCTCACTCGTCACAAGCTTTATTATCTCATTGTCAAAACTCATAATTTACTCATACACTAACCTCATACCGCATGCGTAATGATTGTTTGCTCATGGGTAATCACGTAGGATTACGCCTATTATTATGCATTGAATATAAAGTTAACGTCAGCGCTAGACTTGGAGAGACAATGAAAACACTGTTTGGTTATTTAGGCAAACTCATCAAAGGCTTATGGAAAACCATTACCTTTCTGAGAGTGGCCTTATTAAATGTCCTATTTATCATACTCGTGGTGGCGATTTGGTTTGGTATTAGCAATGCAACCAAAACAACTCCGCCAGAGCAAAGCCAACCGTCGGCACTCGTGCTCAACCTTAATGGCCCTATTGTCGAAAAAGCGAGTTACCTTACCCCTCTTGATTCATTCAAAGGCTCGGCACTTGGCGACGATATGCCCAAAGAAAATGTATTATTTGATATCGTACACACCATTCGCCACGCCAAAACCGATCCGGCGATTACCGGACTAGTGTTATCTCTGGGCGATATGCCAAGTACAAGTTTGACTAAATTACGTTATATCGCCAAAGCGATTAACGAATTTAAATCTTCTGGTAAGCCAGTCTTCGCCACCGGGGACTTCTATAGTCAAAGCCAATATTACCTAGCCAGTTATGCCGATAAAGTGTACCTCTCGCCAGAAGGCTCCGTATTACTCAAAGGCTATAGTGCTTACGGGCTTTACATGAAAGACTTCCTCGAAAAAATGAATGTTAATGCTCATATTTTTCGTGTCGGTACATACAAATCGGCCGTAGAGCCTTTCATGAGAAACAACATGTCTCCAGCGGCACGTGAAGCGGCCACACGCTGGTTAGGTCAATTGTGGGGGGCTTATACCGACGATGTTGCGACCAACCGTCATATTGATGTCAAAGTATTGCGTCCAAATATGGAAACGTTCTTAAAAGAATTCAGGCAGTCCAAAGGTAGCTTAGCCGATTTATCTTTACGTCTCGGTTTGGTTGATAAGCTCACTAGCCGTCATCAAGTCCGTCGTCTACTTGCCAATAAATTTGGCAGTAACGGAGCCGATAGCTACCAATCCATTAGCTACTATCAATACAAAGACTCTTTACCCACAGAGCAACCTAAAGCCAATAGTGATATTGCGGTCATTGTGGCCAGTGGCGAAATTAAAGATGGCAAAGAATCCAACGGCGTAGTCGGTGGCGATACACTCGCAGCGCAATTGCGAGATGCACGCAATGACCCACACGTGAAAGCGGTCGTATTACGTGTTGATAGCCCAGGAGGAAGCGCATTTGCTTCAGAAGTGGTACGTGAAGAACTCACCACTCTGAAAGCCGCAGGTAAGCCGGTCGTGGTCTCCATGTCAAGTTTAGCCGCGTCCGGTGGCTATTGGATTTCAATGGCCGCTGACAAAATCATCGCGCAACCAACAACATTAACGGGCTCTATTGGCATATTTAGTGTCATACCCACATTTGAAAAAGGCTTATCCAAACTCGGCATTGCAACTGATGGTGTCGGCACAACGCCGTTTTCAGGTGAAGGCGTGACATCGGGTCTTAGTGACGGCGCTAAACAAGCCATGCAATTAGCGATTGATCATGGTTATCAGCGCTTCATTTCTCTGGTTGGTAAATATCGTAATATGTCGACCAAACAGGTCGACGAGATTGCACAAGGTCATGTTTGGACCGGGCAAGACGCGGTGAAAAACGGCTTAGTTGACCAACTGGGTGATTTTGACGATGCGGTGGATGCGGCAGCTAAAATGGCCAAACTTAAGCATTACAACTTACAATGGATGGAAGAGCCATTGACACCAGCCCAGCAGTTACTTAAAGGCTTAATGAGCGAAGCGCATGCCAGCCTAGGGCTCAATATCTCTAGCTTAATCCCAGAAGCATTGCAGCCAGCAGCTCAGCAATTAAGCACCAGTGCTTCTTTGCTCAGTAAGTTTAACGATCCCAAAGGTGAGTATGCTTACTGCTTACCTTGCCAAGTCAAATAAACAGGCGAAATATTTCGACTCATTTCATTATTCACAGGCGCTGGTTTAAGCGCCTGTATTTATTCTTAGATTTTTCATTATAATTCACCTCTCTCACTTTTATTACACGAGTAATGTTTAGCTATGGCCAGAAAACATATCTATATCGCTTATACAGGCGGCACCATCGGCATGACCAAATCGGACCACGGCTATGTGCCAGTCGCTGGCTACATGGAAAAACAACTGGCAAATATGCCAGAATTCCATCGCGAAGAAATGCCAAAATATACAATCAAAGAGTATGACCCGCTCATCGACTCCTCTGACATGACACCGTTAGACTGGCAAAAAATCGCTGATGATATTCGTGACAATTACGCACACTATGACGGCTTTGTGATTTTACACGGTACCGATACTATGGCGTACACCGCCTCTGCATTATCGTTCATGCTCGAAAATCTCGGTAAACCGGTCATCGTGACTGGCTCACAAATTCCGTTGGCTGAGTTACGCTCAGACGGCCAAGCCAATTTACTCAACGCGCTACATATCGCCGCACGCTTCCCGATTAATGAAGTCACATTATTTTTTAATAACCAATTGATGCGCGGTAATCGTAGTACCAAATCTCATGCTGATGGTTTCAATGCGTTTACTTCGCCTAATATGCCAGTGCTATTGGAAGCCGGTATTAACATTCAAGTCGGTAACCACAGTGCTATTGATGTTCGGCCGGAAGGAGAGTTTCGGGTTCATAATATTACTCCCCAGCCTATTGGAGTTATCACTATGTATCCGGGGATCTCTTATGAAGTCATTCGTAACACGTTGATGCAACCAGTAAATGCCATGATTCTGCTGACTTTTGGTGTAGGGAATGCTCCGCAAAATCCAGAATTACTCGCTCAGTTACAAGATGCATCTGAACGTGGCGTCATTGTAGTCAACCTCACCCAATGTTTGGCAGGTAAAGTCAATATGGAAGGCTACGCAACCGGCAGTGCGCTCAATGACGCTGGCGTGATTAGTGGTTTTGATATGACGCCAGAGGCTGCACTGGCTAAATTGCATTACTTACTGAGCCAAGACCTCACTTATGAACAAGTGAAACAGAAAATGCAGCAAGTATTACGTGGTGAAATGTCCTTATAAGACTATATTTCATGCCGTTCTGACTTAAGTAAAGAACGGCATTCTCGCTAATTTTAGACCTATTCTTATGACTCTTTGCTTAAATTTACGCGTATAATCTGGTCATCTTCATCTTGAAACTGTTGTTGTAATTCACGTTTTGATTTAAACACCATCTCCCCTTGAGTATCAATCGTCATATGATCGGCGTCGACATTATGCTTAGCTTGATACATCATGACCGCTTGTATCGAAGAGTCACGTTGCTGCTGTGTCAACGCGGTACCATCCGGCCACTTACCGGTTTCGACGGCACTACGTAAACGTTGATAGATGTCTGGAGTAATAGCATTAATGAGTTGTTGTTTATCCATAACGAATTCTCGTAGTTAATGAATGAGTCTTATCGCTCAAGTCTACAGCATGACAACATAACTTTCTGGCATATTCAGTCAAGACCAGCTAAAACAATAAGTGTTATGGATCACAAGTGAGCCCTATGAATATCATGAAATTGACCTATATTACTCTGATCACTGTGTTGCTCAGTGGGTGTTTTGAGAACCGCAACAATACCAGCCAGTTGTGTGATGATAACCCAAATCTAAGGTGTGAACGTCTTAATATTAATGATGGCCAATGTCGCATTACAAGAACCGACCTTATATGGCAACGTTATAGCGTGCTAAAAGATGCCTCAGTCGATAACCTTATTAAGGAATACCACACGCTGGCTGCGTATCAAAAGTGCTTGAATTTAGCATCACAAATTCGCGCTATCGATCAAACAAAGCTAAAAGAAAAACGTTTTATTGCTCTACGCAATTCTACCGAGGATGAAGAAATATTAGTTGAGCGCATTCGTCAACTTAAGGATCCAGAGGCGCTGTATTTTCTATGGAGTCAGACTGGCGATAAGAAAGCTCAGCGACAATTCTTACAAATGGAAGGCAGTGCTAAATTGAATACACCCAAGATGCAATATGCACTGGCGACGTTCTATACCTCTCGTGATCCTGAAAAAACCATTCAACTACTTAATCATGCATTAGAACTGTATACCGATGACGACGATCTTAACTTGGACATTATCAAATCATTAGCCAGTAACTATCAGCTATTAGATCGCAAGCCGCAGGCCTATATTTGGGCTATCGTGGCCAAACAATATGGTGTCAACATCGCATCGGCACAAGAACTGCAGTTATTGTATGGGTTTACCAAGCAGCAATATAAAACCTATGATGAGATCACCAATAAAATCATTGTGGCCCTCAAAGAAGGCAATTATAAAGCCAACTTGGTTCCCGATTTACTCAAATAATTAACCAGCGTAAGTTAACATTGACTATGACGATGGAATGGTCACCCGTTCCATCGTCATATTTTTATTGCGTATGTTCGTTGTTAAAAACTAACGACACCGAATTCACACAATAACGTTCACCTGTCGTATCCGGCCCATCAGGGAATACGTGCCCCAAATGACTGTCACATTCCGCGCAGCGAATCTCGATTCGCTCCATACCATGACTGGTATCTTTGATATAGCGCACGGCTTCCGACGCTATCGGTGCATCAAAACTTGGCCAACCACAGCCGGAATCGTATTTATTACTCGATACAAACAGAGGTGATTGACAACAAGTGCAATGATAGATCCCAGACTTCTTATTATGTAGCAATGTCCCTGAATATGGACGCTCAGTTCCCTGCTCCCGACACACTCTAAACTCTTCTTCCGTCAGTTTATCGCGCCAGTAGTCATTTGATTTAATGTTTTTTTTGTCATCCATATTCACGTTTATCTCTCTATTTTTGTCAATTTTACAGGCCTATTCTGTCTGATATTACTTGCATCGTAAATGCGTTGTAGCACATACTTACGCCTTCAGCGGGTCCCAAATCTATTGATAAACTAACGAATAGACTCGCTTTCGTGCTTACTGGTAAGCAGAATTCATCACTAAGCGCAAAAAACACACAATCATGACGGATTATAAAAAAAAGCACGTCTTTTTTTTGACTTTAAACAAGTTAAGTCGGATTATCTGTTGCAGACTTTAACCGGATTCTGTAATTTTACTACCAGTTTCCTTTTCTTCAGAAATTTAAGTTGTGGAGCAACTATAATGACTATCAAAGTAGGTATTAACGGTTTTGGCCGTATCGGTCGTTTCGTATTTCGTGCGGCGCAAGCTCGTCAAGACATCGAAGTAGTCGGCATTAACGATCTAATCGATGTAGAATACATGGCTTACATGTTAAAATACGATTCAACTCACGGTCGTTTCGACGGCGAAGTTGAAGTAAAAGACGGTAACCTTATCGTTAACGGTAAAACTGTTCGTGTAACAGCAGAGCGTAACCCAGCGGACCTTAAATGGAACGAAATCGGTGTTGACGTTGTTGCAGAAGCAACAGGTCTTTTCCTAACAGACGAAACTGCTCGTAAACACATCGAAGCTGGTGCTAAGAAAGTAGTTCTTACTGGCCCTTCTAAAGACGCAACGCCAATGTTCGTTAACGGTGTAAACTTCGACGCTTACGCTGGCCAAGACATCGTTTCTAACGCATCTTGTACAACTAACTGTCTTGCACCTGTTGCTAAAGTATTAAACGACAAGTTTGGTATCGAATCTGGTCTTATGACGACTGTTCACGCAACAACAGCAACGCAAAAAACTGTTGACGGTCCGTCTGCAAAAGACTGGCGTGGTGGTCGTGGTGCGGCTCAAAACATCATCCCATCATCAACTGGTGCAGCTAAAGCAGTAGGTAAAGTACTACCTGAGCTTAACGGCAAACTAACCGGTATGGCATTCCGCGTACCAACTGCTAACGTTTCTGTTGTTGACCTAACCGTTAACCTAGAAAAAGCAGCGTCTATCGATGAAATCAAAGCAGCAATGAAAGCCGCTTCTGAAGGCGAGCTTGCTGGCGTTCTTGGTTACACTGAAGATGCTGTTGTATCAACAGACTTCAACGGCGACACTCGCACTTCTATCTTTGATGCAAGTGCAGCAATTGCCCTAACTGACAAATTCGTTAAAGTGGTATCTTGGTACGACAACGAAATCGGTTACTCAAACAAAGTTCTAGACCTAATCGCGCACATTTCTAAGTAATGTAAGCTTTTTGCTAGAATAAAAAAGGTGGCCTAGTGCCACCTTTTTTTATTCCTACTTTTTGTGCACAATGTAGCTTATCTTTGTGTGGGTTGTTCATGCGACCAATAATTATATCAACGTAAGGGTTAGACCTATGAATTTATATACGGCTCCCATTGATTACTCTCTGACTAAAAGTATTGAATTTATTTACGTCGGTGAATCTAGAGCTATTCGTGTTCGTCACCCTAAAGCCAGTGGTGTTATCTCATTACATGGTGCTCACGTGCTGTCTTATCAGCCGACTGGTGAAGAAGATTTACTCTGGCTCAGTGACAACAGTCAGTTTGATGGTAAAGCCGCGATCCGTGGTGGTATCCCTGTATGTTTTCCATGGTTTGCAAAAGCAGCGTCCCCCTCTCATGGTTTTGCTCGAACCAGTGAATGGCAGCTACATGCTTATCAGATCACGCAGGAAAATGCTTTAATTACTTTGCAATTAAAAGATGACCAAGGCACAGATGCAACGTGGCCACACCCATTCAAAGCAAGGCTTCTGTTTGAAGTAGGCGAAGAACTCAACGTTACGCTTGAAGTGATGAATATCGGCGGTCACCCTTGGACATTTACTGGCGCCCTGCACACCTACTTAAATATTGGTGATATAGACACATTAAGTGTCACCGGCTTAGGTAAAACATTCATCGATAAATTGGATGAAAATGCCCCACAGGCTGAACCAGAAACATTAAGCGTAACCTCAGCTATTGATCGTATCTATACCGAGCCAAAAGAGGAAATTGTGGTACATGACCCGACTCTAGGTCGTGACATTATCATCAAAAACTCAGGGCACAACAGTGCGGTTGTCTGGAACCCATGGCAAGAAGGTGCGCAAAGCATGGCTGACATGCAAGACGATGGCTATCAGCACATGTTATGTGTTGAGTCAGTATGGTATGCGCCGACGATAGAAGAAGGAAAAACCGTACAACCGGCAAAAACCTACCAATTATCGACCAATATCTCTAGCCGTCCACGCTAAACGCTAATTACTTAATAATTTCCAACCAAGAGCGCCCCATCGCTCTTGGTATTTAGACAGCAGATCGTTACACTACCGCCATTCATTAAACACTTGAGATTATGTATGGCTTATCAATGCCCTTTATGTCACACGCCGCTAACACACCAAGTACGCTCCTACGTATGTGATAATCAACATCAGTTTGATATCGCAAAAGAAGGCTACGTAAATCTAATGCCTGTTCAACATAAGCGCTCTAAAGATCCCGGTGACAACAAAGCCATGACTCAAGCAAGGCGGCGTTTTCTCAATGGCAGTCATTATGATGCGATGCGTGATCGCGTCGCCACACTATGTACAGAGCACTTAGCAGGCACATGCAATCAAGTCTTAGATTTAGGTTGTGGGGAAGGCTACTACACCACACATATCGCCAATACCTTACAGTCTCGTGATAACAATGCGACGATCTACGGATTAGATATTTCTAAAGTCGCAATACGTTACGCGGCAAAACGTTACCATCATTGCCACTTTAGCGTTGCCTCGAGTCAGCGTTTACCTTTTTCTGAGCACAGTTTAGATGCCGTCGTGCGCATTTATGCTCCCAGTAACCCGAAAGAAATCTTACGCTGTATTCGTCCTGGTGGTTTTTTACTGACAGTCACCCCCGCTGCCCGACATCTATTTGAATATAAAGAATGTATTTACGATACTGTTAAACTGCACGATGAAACCCCCGAGTCACTGGATGGATTTACGCTAGAGCACAGTGAAAAGGTCAATTACACCATGGCGCTACCAGGTAGCGATGCCTTCGATTTATTACAAATGACTCCGTTTTATTGGCATGCCAATGACAATTTTCGTGATTCATTGTCTCAGGCAACGATTTTCCCATGTGAAGCGGATTTTATGGTTCACCTGTATCGTAAATCCTAACAGGTCGATTTATATCACATTTTGATATTTTTTTTCTTTATCAGTCAGCCTTTAACGTCGGTCTATTGGCACAAACACTGCTTAAAATTATGCGTTACACCTCATTATTTAACTCATTTATTAACACAATAGCGAATAATGTTTGTAAAAATAAAGTTAGGCACAGTGTTTGCTAAGGTTATTATGCTTGGTTAATGTAAATTCTGCGCAAGTTTTCTGTTGCGCAGCCGATAGCATTACTAAGAATGACTTAGGAGAAAAGTATGAACCCAGTAGGAACAGGCTCTGCGCACCTGAACTCCACCCAAACGGTGAAAACTCATACAGCGACACATTCAGAGCCCAAGAAAGTCGAGGTAGATCCGAACTTTTCACTCGTTGAGCACGATAAAACTTCAGATACCGTGTCACTGTCTAAACAGGGGCAAGCGTTAATGAAAACGTTGGAGCACATCGATGAGACAGGAACGTTATCGCTACCTAAAGAAAAAAGCCTGAGTGATAAAGTAGAATCCTTTACTTATGGTGCATTGGGATTGGATAGGCCTGACGAAATCAATGAAAAAGCAGAAGAAGATAGCTCATATTCTGCTGGAAAATATTTGAAGGCAGCAGCAACAATCGGTGGCATTTTATTAGCTGTGGTTTAGCTCTGCACCATCTTAATCATTCTTGCGCTAAAAGGCACTTTCAGTGCCTTTTTTCTTTTCCACCATCGCTTCTTTGGGGCTGCCCTTGTGAATAAATAAAGTATAACTACGGCAATTATTTCAGTCTGTACTAAACTTTATATCTATAAATCGTAGAAAAGTGATTAATTGTTATTGTCTATATTACTCATAGATCATCGAAATGAATTTATATGGTGATAACACCACCTCCAACATAAACCATTAATATACTCGGAGCATGTTAATGAAGTATGTATGCTGTATTCTTGCTAGTTGGTTAGTTTTAACACCGTTTGCAACCGCTGAGGTAATCACCGCAGCTCAAGGTACATGGCCTCCTTTTATTAATGGTAATGCTAAACAACCAGGTATTGCCGTAGAGATTGTTACCGCCGCCTACAGAAACCAAGGGTATGAGTTACAGTTTGAAACGCTGCCTTGGTTAAGGGCACTAAAATCAGTCCAGAAAAATCGGATTGATATCATTCCTGCAATTTGGTTTACCGAAAAGCGAGCCAAGCAATTTTCATATAGCCATAGCTTTCTTGATAACGAAGTAGTCTTTATTAAGCGGCATAACGACCCGTATGAATATTCAGGTCTTGAAAGTCTAACGGGTAAAAAAGTTGGTATCATCAAAGGCTACGGCTACGACAATACTTTTTTAACTGCGACTAATTTTGAAAAAATCGATGGCTATAGTTTACTGGTAAACTTAAAACAGCTCAGATCACATCGGATTGATTTAGCATTAGCAGATAAAATTGTCGCACAGTACACAATGCAAAAGTCAGAATTATCCCTGACGAATTTTGCATTCAGCTCGACACCGTTATCTACCTATCCTTTACATATTGCGATTGGCCAGACTAACCCAAACGCGAAGCGTTACTTAGATATTTTTAATAAAGGTCTAGACGAAATTAAGCGCAACGGGCAATTTGAAAAAATCGTCAAAAAATATAGCATTCACTAAACATCCGATTTCCATACTTCTTATCAGAGGAAATTAAGACTCACATGGTAGCGTATAACGTTGGCTGCCTATAACGATAAATTGCAACCTGTAGATACCATGCTCTGCCCCTATTGCATTTTGTTCTTCTTATCATATTTATCTTTATACATTTTCTCATCGGCTTGAGCGAGCAAATCATCCAACGTCGCTTTTTTATCATTGGATACGGCAACACCCACCGCCACTGAGACTTGTAACGTAATATCATTGGATTTAAACAGGTGTTTTTTGAAATGGTGATCAATTTTATCTAACACAACCTCAACTTGACCCGGCTTATGTACATCAAGCAACACGACAATAAACTCATCACCGCCAATTCTCGCGACCAAATCTGTTTCACGCGTTAAGCCCAACAAACTTTGTGCAACAAATTTTAAATATTCATCCCCAATATTGTGGCCATACGTGTCATTAACCAGCTTAAAGCCATTTAAGTCGATGCTAAATAAAGAAAATGGCTTATTAGCACGGCTATTTAAAGTATTACGTAAATACTGAATAGCATGCCTACGATTTGATATATGGGTCAATTCATCCTGAAGCGCATGCCGACGAGCAAAAAAATAACTTCTGATTAAGAGTAATAACACTATATAAACAAGAATACATATCAAAACTGAAATCAAGCAAGCGGCTGTGGTATAGCGGCTAACATCTGGATTATTAGAGAAATTTAGTTTTGCTTCTAATTGCCACTTGGAACTCGGTAAATGAATAGGTAATTTAATATCTGGCTGGTCAAGAAACCCGTCACCATATAAAATCGAATTACCTTTGCTTAACGTGACATAGGCATTACTAATTTTTTGAATTCCGACCGCTTCCAGCATCTTCTCATAATTAATGACAACACTCACCCCGCCCCAGTAATTTTGATTCAAAGGATAATCTGTAAATATTGGATAGCGCGCGATGATTGCTTTACCTCCTTGAACTAACGCGACTGGCTCAGTAATATAAACTCGTCCGCTCTCTTTCGCTTTAAGAACCGTTTCATATTGCTCAGGAAGCTCACGAAAGTTTAGCCCTATCGCTCGTTCATTGCCTTTCAAAGGATACGTGTTACTGATGATATCATTGGGCGCTATCCCCATATTACGAACATACTGGGCTTTAGTAATCACTTTTTCAGAAATAGAATGCCACTCTTTTAGGGCAAACTCTGGGTTAATAGTAACAATCATCGCTAGACTGTCTGCCAGATACGTATCCATGTAGATCGCCGCTTCCATATTCGCTCGCACCAAGGAGACTTGTGATTCTAGATCGCGTTTCTTATCATCAGAAATGCGCTCATAGACCTCCTGCGTGACGAATCTAACGAACGCGATCGACAGTAATATAAATAAAAAGGAAAGAATAACGAGTCTTTTCTTTTCGCTAACCTTCAACTCTTTTATAAAGTTAATCATCAATTGCCTATCACCTGTGCAGCGCTCTTAATTACATCTTATTAATCAACGTATTTTATACTTATAACGTCAAAAAACTTATGAACGAAGTATAGTACATTTCAAGATTTACATGTCGTGAGGTCACTCTTTTTACTCACTTGATACGCATAAACACGCTAGGCAAGCAAAAATAATGCTTAATAGGTACCTTAGTTGGACCGTGGTATACATGGTAAAAATCAAAAAAGCTGCTCATTATGATGAACAGCTTTTTAACTATCATATAAACACGGCTTAATCGCTAGTTAGTGGCATTATCATTTAAGATAATTTCAACTCGGCGATTTAGCTTTCTACCATAACTGGTATTATTCGCTGCTATAGGCTGTGTTTGGCCCTTACTGCTGGTCAGCATGGCAACGTTTTGTGTTTTATTCGCGATACGAGCTGACACCGTTGTTGCGCGTTGAGCCCCTAGTTGCGCATTATAAGCTTTTGACCCCATTGAATCTGTATGACCGACGATAGAAACCTTCGGCACTGATTCAAGCGCTGTGACTAAACGGGACAAAATTTGCTTATCAGTGGCGCTCATTTTCGCGCTATCAAATTCAAAATGGAAACGAGCAATGTTCTGCGTATTTTGCCAATAGCCTTGGCTAAGAAAATAACTAACACAATCAGATGGCAGTTGATCGGCGCTAACATGCGCTTTAATCCAAGCGATATCCGCTTGCGAGTCCATCGCGGGCGTCTGAGCGCGATCACCAGCATACATGACCAACGTTTTACCATGATCGGCGGTATTAAGAGTGTAGGCTTCAACGTTATTGTGGCGCTGGCATAAATACGCATACATCGAGGTTGCTTGCGCCGTAGCACTCAAAGAAAGACTACTTGCCACCAAGGCGATAATAAGCGGTAATTTCATGTTGTTATCCTTGTTATTGTTCGTTTGATGGCGATAAACGCCCCATTTCTTCTGCAATCAATTCGAGTATTTTGTTTTTTATTTCTTGAGTATCATCTGCATCATATACGTTATTTTTGCCAACGCACTGTGACATTTCGGGATACTTATTAACCAAACGATATCCAACGCCTATCGCAAATAATCGAGACGTTATAGCTTCATTAGAAGGGGTTACATCGTTATTTAATTTCTGCGTAATAGTATTACATAAACCATGACTTATCATTCTCTGTGTCACTTCTTTATTGGAGTTCATGCCATCAGATAAAATAATAATTAGACGTCTAGAGTTTTTGCCCTGATGAGCTATCTGTGCGCCTTTAATCAATCCGCCATAAAATGCTGTTGTCCCCTCAGGAGTGAAATTTTTTATTGTATTTTTAAATTTTTTAAAATCAGACGTTAAATTAACCGGATAGAACGTCACCTTTTTATGAGCGTAGACTGGCGAAAATTTTTCTGGATAAAAAATATTATTTATGGTTTTATCATAATCAATTCTTTGAGCATCGTTAAAACACCAACCATCGTTATTAGTGTGCTTATATCTAGCCTTACCGGAGCAAAACATGTAAGTATATTGGTCAGCGTAATAATTTCCATTAGAAACTTCTGCATCATCTGGGACAAACCGGTTAAAACCAACAAAGGCGATCTTACTTTGTGTTGATTTATCAGTGAGTTTTTCATTATATTCGCTTAGAATATCAGAAACACCGCCAATGACATTTTTTAAGTCGACATATTTAGGATTATTACTATCACCTGTCGAGTTTTCCATTGAAGATGAAAAATCGGCAACTAATACTACATCGACCGTTTTGGACTGATACTTACGCGCAGAGGAATACCCACCAACATTTAAATTATCGCCAAAACTGGTTTCAATACTAGCCTTCGAAAACCAATTGGGTTCTTGGATATGCGCTGCCACTTGATATTCAAAAAATCGCTCAGAAGCACTACCTCCTTGTTTACAGCTAGAATTATTTTCACAGGCAATTACTGCTGTTTTTAAGCCATCTACTTTAGCGTTAGGGAAGTAATACTGAATATAATCAGTTGCTAACTTATTTCGAGCTTGTTCACTACCACCACTTTGCCCCGCAATCGCTAAAGCAGCTACTTCCGATGCTTCTTCTAAGCGAGCTTTGTCTTGTAAGGCGCGCGCACCATCGGTACCTAAAATGAATACCCCAAACAATAAAGGAATCATTAGAGCAAATAAAATCGCCGCATGGCCTTGCTGGCGTTGATACCTAGTCATAATTAGCGCCCTACCGAAATCGAACGAACTGACACCCGGGAAAAATCCTTCCCAACCAAACCGCCGAACCAATTCATTGTGTCGTAACACAAGGTAACTTGATACAGGGTTGCAGAACGCCCCCAAGACGTTTGAAAAATTAGGTCTTTCTTCGGCTCACCACCGTTACAAGCAATACCAATTTTCTTTTCATCAAAACTATTCCAATGGTCTAATGGTATAATATTTCCAAGACCATAATCTGACCGCTGAAAGACTTGAATATCAAATCCAAATTTATTCTCATTAAAACTGCCTAAGGTACGTTTTAGCGAATTTACCGTAATGCTATAGGCGTCTATCGCTTGATCTGACGTAAGTTTATAATTGGCCGAATCATTTTTACTATTCGTATTAAAGAGTTGTGTTCTCTCTTTTACCACACTTGCCATTGAATAAGACAAACGCTCTAGGGTGCCTTTCATATTAATCTTAATAATCAAATCCGCACTGAATACCAGTAGCAAACCAAAAAATATGCCCACTATTGCGAATTCAATCGTAAAGTTACCGCTTTGATTAGTTGATTTTAAAGTCACTACGCTGATATTCCTGTATGACGATCGCTTCACGAGCGAATAATGTATCGCTATTAGTAAAATAATTAAAAATAGGCGGAGCGTTATAGCTAATATGGTAAATCGCAATGGCCGAACTTTGTGGTTTAGCGCACATTTCCTTGTGTAGTTTTTTCTCGTCGTCTGTTGCGGATTCGGTTATAGGTTTACATTGTTCTTCTATTTGAGATAGTAGAGATAACGCTTTAAAATTAGACACATAGTGAATACTATATGTGAAGTCTTGAGCATCCACTACGTAGCGCCATAAGCTATCACTACGACTTAATACTGTTCTAAAATCGTTCAAGAAATCAGTGTCATTTTCGATACGTTTACTATGTAACGCGGCTTGAGAAATCGCTAAATCACCAATTGAAGAAACAAATGACAAATAACTCATTTCCACCCACGCGACACACATCAACCAAAAAAAGATAAAACCAATGGCAAATTCTATCGACGCCACACCGCGTTGCTTGATTTTCCTAGCGAAATTCAAAGGCTGCATTTTATTTATGTTGAAGCGCTTGATCATTTTGGCTCACCGATAGTTGCTGCAAATTCACTAGTTTTAATGCTCGTAATTGTTTGTATAACAAGCTTTGTTTATTTTCATCTAATTGTTTGGTGAGTGTTAAAAATGCAGCTTGATCACCTTGTTTCGCATACACCAGCGCGAGGTTCGCTGTCACTGTCTGCTTATTTTTATTGGTTTCATCGTTGATTAATGATTCTAATAAGCTCCGCGCCGTGCCGTAGTCTTTTTGTAGTAACGCGATTAAAGCTAAATTATTTTTGATGGTGTGGTCGTTCCCCATCGAGCTACGTGCCTTCGAAAACCATAACTGCGCTTGAACTAAATCACCTTGATAGCCAGCCATCACACCAAGTAAATTCATTACTTTGGCATCTGTCGGGTGGTTACGATGTGCCAAAGACAAGTAATACTCAGCTTGCTTATATTCTTGGGTATTTAAATACGCCCTGCCGGCTAGGCGTTGGATCGCAAATTCTTTCGGCTGAGTTTTTAATAGTGGTTGTAAATAAAATATTGCTGAAGAATAGTCGCCCACCTTCTCGTACGTCTTAATTAACTTTATGCGAGTTTTTAACGATTCTTTCTTCACCAACTGTTTTTTATACAACTCAATTAATTGGCTATAACTGCCACTGCTTTCAAGAATTTTTTCGTTAGTGGTATCAGAAAATTTTTGCTTATTTTGCTGCGCACAGCCAGACATGGCAAGCATTAACAATCCATAAACTACATATTTAGAAACTGGCATTTTGCATCATCCTCATAACACCTGGCGCTGCAATTAATATTACAATTGGTACCATAATAAACACAATCAAAGGAATCGACATTTTAGCCGATAACTGACCGATTTTCTCTTCAACATGCAATAACTGAACTTCTCGAATATCAGCTGATAATGTAGTTAATACACTGTAAATGGATGAGCCATATTGCAAGCTTTGGTTCAACGTCATCACAAAGCTACGAACTTCATCCGTCGGCACACGGTTATATAGCTCTTGCAATGCCTGCTCTAGTCCGACAATGCGTGCTCGCTTATCCACCTTACGCAGTAAATGGCTTAGATCTTTATCAAACGCCCCAAACTCTGCTGCAAGGTAGCTAATAGCCGCTTCAATTGTCATACCGGTTTGTACACACACCGCCATTAAATCAAGCATATATGGAAGCTTTTGTGATATGGACCGCTGAAGTGATTTTGCACGCGATGCTAAGTACGCGTCAGGACCAATTAATACTGCCACCAAATATAACGCTTCAAGAATAATAAAAGTATTTTTATCAATCCCTAACCAAATATGCAGAGCAAAAATAACCCCCGCGCCGACACAAAGCACAGTATATTTAATCGCGACAAAGTACTTGGCATACGTCGCTTCATAAAAACCAGCTGCAACAAATTTACCTTCTATATCTTCTTTATCAGAAGAAAAAACGCCATTTAAAAAACTTGCCGCTTTAGATACATCAAAACGACTGTTTTTTTGCATGTTGAGATTAAATTGAGCTAACTTCTTTTGTCGACTTAAATGTGAGAAGGAATAAATTAAAGCAATAACACCTAAAATAATCAGTACTAATGAGATAATAACGAAAACATTCATATTCATTCCCACTTACTTAACACTTTTCATAAGCATCCACACGATTCCGATACCAATCGCTTCACTTATAATCACGTAATATAAAATGTTACGGCCACTATCATTTGTCATAACAAACTCATAGTTCTCGGGACTTAAAAACTGCAATACGAATAAAAATATAAAAGGTATCGCTGCAACGATTTTCGCCGACGTTCGTGCTTCTGAGGTAAGCGCAAACTTTTTCTTTTCAATAGAACGTGCATTGAACATAGTTCGGTTTAAACGATGCATAACATCCTTTAACTGCCCACCGCGCTGCATATTGGCTCGCAACGTAATAACAAAAAAGTAAAATGATGGGTAGGGATAACGACGACAGGATTTACGAAACACTTCATCCGGCATTTCACCTAACTGTAAGCGCCGCCCCATAATATTAAACTCTTTACCAATGTCGCCATCTAACTTATCGCCCACATACAAAATGGCATGCATAACACTTTCACCAGATGAAACCGCACTGGTCATCATATTCAGAGCATCTGGAAATTGGGATTCAAATAGTTTACGTTCACGATTTTGCATCCAACGATAAAACATAACAGCACCGAGAAACATAAATATCGGTGTTACTAATAACGGTGAGGCACGGAGAAAAGTTCGATTGAAAAAGATCGCCGCCACAAATAACACGAGCATCACTATCACAATCTTTATCTCTGCTTGTTTCCCCATCTGCTTTTTAAAGTTTTCCCATCGCAACGCAATATCTTCTAAAAAACTCCGGTCGAGTAACGAAGAAAGATTGATCGCTTGCTCAGAGGTCGACATCGTACCGACATACTCAGTATTATTAAATTCTTGCAAATAACTTATACGCTTCTTTTTTGATGAGCGATTAGAAAACGCGATATAAATCAGAGCAATAATACCTAATACTATAATGAGTAAGTAGATCATTGTGAGGCTTCTCCAGCACGAAAAGCGGACATCAGCTTATCTTCTAATCCAAAGAATTTGGCTTTTTCTACCAAGACAGAACGCTGCATTAATCCCGCTGTAACAAAATTACCACGAATTTTATTATCTTCAGCTTGTTGATAGTTTGGTTGAAAACGGAAAATTTCTTCCATAACAACATTATTACCTTCCAAACCAATCACCTCAGTGATACTCATTACTTTACGGCTACCATCATGTAAACGTGAAATTTGAATAACGAGATCAACCGCACTAACAATCGTTCGACGAATCGCTTCCAATGGTAGATTGTTGTTTGCCATCATGACCATAGATTCCACGCGCGCCATAGCATCACGTGGAGTATTGGCGTGTAAGGTCGACATAGAGCCATCATGGCCGGTATTCATCGCTTGGAGCATTTCAAAGGCTTCCGGACCTCGACACTCACCGACGATAATACGATCCGGACGCATCCGCAGTGAGTTAATCACCAAATCACGCTGATTAATTAAACCAGTGTTTTCAATACCCGCGGTACGTGTTTCTAAACGCACCACATGAGGTTGTTGCATCTTCAATTCGGCCGCATCTTCTATGGTAATGATGCGCTCTTTCTCCGATATAAATTGCGATAACGCATTGAGCATGGTGGTTTTACCAGAGCCAGTACCACCAGAGATGAGAATATTCAAACGGCAGCGAGAAGCCACCATCAATAACTGCGCCATTTCTGGACTCATGGCGCCAAATTCGCACAGTTTGCCCAAATCAATGCTTTGTTTTTTAAATTTACGGATCGAAATAGACGTACCGTCGATGGCAATAGGCGGGATGACGATATTCACCCGACTGCCATCTTCTAAGCGCGCATCACAGGTCGGCGATGCTTCATCGACGCGCCGTCCTACTCGTCCGGCGATACGTTTCGCTATGGCAAGCAGCTGAGCTTCATCAATAAAACTGATTGGCGCGGTTTCCATTAAACCATTACGCTCGATATACACCGAATCGGGACCATTGACCATAATATCGGTAATCGATTCATCATCCATTAAGCGTTGTAGTGGCCCTAACCCAATCAATTCATCCGTTAAACTTGAGACAAACTCCTTGCGCACCACTGATGATACCGACGCATTCTCGTTATCAATCAACATATCAATCGCATTTTCAATCTGACTAGCAAGCTGGCTGCGAGTAATATTCGCAATTGCAGCCGGATCTAACGCATCAAAAATTTGCTTACGGAGTCGAATGTAGAGCTGTTTGGTCCCAAGCATGCATTACGCCTTTTTAAATAAGGTTTTAAATAGGGATGTCGACGATTTAGACTCTTCCCCTACGACTAAAGATGCTAATGATTTAATCGCAGCCGATGATTTATGACGATTATTCGCTAAACGCTTACCACCGAGAATGACGTTACCAAAATTACTAATGAAAGGAATGACAACATCCACTTTATGCTTAAGAAATTGTTCCATCTCGGCTTGTGAGACGGTGGCATATTTCTCCGGTAAAATATAGTTAGCGACAATTAATAATCTTGGTCTTTCTGATGGCGGCAAATTTTCAACTGATAGCTTAATACGACCAGCGTCACGTAGGGAAGAAACCGTTGGTGACACAACCAAGATGACACAGTCACTTTTTAGCCAAGGTTGATTTTTTTCAAACACCACACCAGAAGATGCCGACATATCTTCAATAATAAAGTTACATTCCGACGCCATGATATCGACCACAAATCGATGATATTCCGTGGTTTCGCTTTGAGTTAAATTCGGCGCAGTTAGTGCTAATAGTGACAGTAAATCACTTTGCTTATGGAGTAGACTTTTAGCACTGGCTAAATCTAACGTATCCGTGAAGCTACCACTTTGCACTTCACGTTTTTCAAACTGCTTAATACCCAGCATAATATCGATATTGCCACTGTTATAATTGTGATCAACGATGATACAAGAGGCATGCTTTTGTTCTGACAATAAATACGATAACTCGGCAGTAATTGCCGTTGCTCCTACGCCACCTTTTGTGCCAATGACTGACACCTGCTTAGCGCGACGATTTTGACCAGGACCACGATTACGCTGGCGGTTATCATGAACACTGCGCACAAAATCGATCAGCTCTTGCTTGGTAATTGGCCAAAACAGGTAATAAAAGCCCAATTCTTTCAGGTTACGAATCGTCGATATCGCATCTTCACTCCCAATCACCACCACTGACGCATGGCTTGGCAACAAGTGGCTAATACGCTTAGCGTCCTCGGCGACATTCTGACTGTCATTTAGCTCGATAATGACAATCTCTACTGTCTGTAAACGAACATATTCAGAAATATCGTCATCGGTATTTGGCGCGACAACCGGTTCGCTAATCCCTTCAAAACGGTAAGATTCAATCACCAATTGGCGGCACTGTTGAGTTTGGTAAAACAAAGCGGAGGTAATACTCTCCGATTCTTTCTCTGTCGGTTTACCCGTTTTCAGAATATCAACAAGATCGAGCATAAGGCTATTTTCCAGACTCAGTAATAGAAGCAGATCGTTCGGGATGTGTCATCGACATCCAACGGTTTTTTTCTACATTACACCCAAAGTCGCCATCGAACTGGCTTAATGAGTTATAATTGACATAACGGCAGTCATTAATTTTTACTTTGTACTCTGATAAATTAATAGAAAAAGACTGCTTTTTGTTGCTAGCCGTGATCGTTAACATCGTGTGATCCACGCCCATAGCAAGTAATTGGCGTTTTGCCGCTTGCATAACTTGTTTAGCCGCATGGCCTTGATAGTGCATCTGAATGTTTTGCGATAACACTTGCTGTTTATGGTTATCAATAAACGCCGCGACGGTTTTTATCGCGTTGCGAGTACTGTTTACTTGCAAAGCTAAAGCTGTGTCTACTGGATACAAATTGACCTGTGTGCCAGTACGATCATGCACATGGCTACAACCCACTAAAAGTAGCGTGGTTAATATAGAAAGAGAGCGAATCACTTTGATACTCATTGGATAAACCCTCCATTTGATAACCACTCACGCGCAGTATAAGTACTATCGGTTTTATCATCCAAAGCAAAGAAGCGTTGCAAGTTGGTAGTACGCTCAAACGCAGGTAATGTCACTTGGTTGGTTTCAATCGGCTTCACCAAACTGACTGTCGCGACAATCACAAGTTCGGTTTTTTTACGCTCGGTCTGAGTATAACGAAATAACGCACCTAAAATTGGAATATCACCAATATAAGGAATTTTGGATAGTGACTCGGTTTCTTCATTACTTAATAAACCGCCAAGGATAAAGCTTTGCCCATCGCCAAGCTCAACTGTGGTCTTCGCTTTACGGGTTTTCAGCGCAGGAACATCATAAGTATTATTTTTAAACTGAGAATCTAATGAGCTTACTTCAGGATTAATAGCGAGCTTAATTTTATTATCACGCAACACATTTGCGGCTAAATTTAAACGAATGCCATATTCTTTATAAGAAACGCTGCTACCATTATTGCTGGTTGTCACTACAGGTAACTCCCCCCCCACCAGGAAGCTCGCATTACCGCCCGAGATAACAGAAATATTTGGCTCTGCTAAAACTTGTCCAACAGTATTATCCGCAACGGCGTTAATAACTGAGACAATATCACTGGCGCTAAAATGAGTAATACTATTAACAAAAATACCATTGCTCTGGCCCGCTGAGTTGATTTGAATGCCTAAGTTCTCAGCAAATGACTGGGACACTTCAGCAACGGTAAGTTTTACATTAACCTGCTTTGTCACTGCCACTTCAAGATTATTAACAATACCTTGATACTGCTTACCTAAGTCTAAGCTTTGTTCATCACTATCCGAGTTTGAACCTGTAGATGATGAATTTGAACCTGTACCAGATCCAGAACTACCATTCGAATCGGAAGGAACCTTAACCGTTTTTTCAGTCGATGTTTTTTCCATCAACTCGCCAATAAGCGATTCGATACCTTGCTTTTGCTCTTCACTGGCAACCACACCGCTCAGCACAATTTGTTTGCCCAAATTGTAGATAGAAATATCGAGATGTGGATAACGCATGGCAACTTGCTGTTTAATTGCTAATAAACTTTCATTGACAACCACTGTGTTATTAATGAGTGCATTACCATCACCATCAAACACAATCAGTGAGGTGTTGCCGACCTTTTTACCAAAGACCACCACTTTACGTTTACCAATCACTTGGTAATCCGCTATAGCTGGGTTGGCAATAAAGACGGAACTTATTGCATCTTTCGCAACAAGAGAATTAGCTTCACCATTACTGATATTCATCACACCAGCAGCAAAAACTGAGGAGCTCATACCCAGGAATATTGTGAGTGCTAATATCCTCGTCATCCCATTTCCTATAAAAGAGCGCACAGGTTTCATTCATTCTATCCTATTTAACGGTCGCGCTGCCTGCGCGAAACTCAGTGATTGCGTGGTATGAATCTAGTACATCGCCAGCATCAGCAGAAAGCTCTTTCGCTGTAGCATTTTTTACTGATTGATGCACTTCTAATTGAGCGATGCGCTTAGCAATGGTTAATGTCGCCACTTGCTTTGGGTTTAGCTCAAGCACAAGCGAGGTTTTTTCGCCATCGACCTTACCATCTTTATTTTTAACCATATGCTTGGTTAATTTCAGAACTCGTACGTTGCGTAGTACGGGGGTTAAAGAAACACCTCGGAAGCTATTGACCGTCTCACCATTAGCGAGGTTTTGTCGAGTTGATGCCAATGCTAGAATGTCGACTTTAGAGTCACTATGAATGACACCACCGACAATCGAATCTGAATTGATATCCACTGGAAAAGCAATCATGCCAGCATCAACGATATAATCAACGTACTCGGGGTCGCTCTCATAAATCATGGAACTGCGATACACTAATTGATTTTTTTGAATAGTTTTACGTGCAATCGGATTCTGGGAGAAATCAATAGAAAGGTTACTATCTAGACCGTATTGATTGGCTTTGGCTTCTGGCCACTGCTCAATATACACATCTGAACGTGTTACGGCTTGCTTGGGTGAAAGATCCGTTTTAGCGAGATATACAGTAAAACGCTTTTCTTGCTTAGCGACGGCAGGCTTAGTTTCTTTATGCTGCTGTTGATGAGTAATACCATAGACACCAATCGCGATGGCTAATACGGCAAATAAACTGACTAATTTTATATTCATAGATAACCACAATATCGTTAATAAACAATTAACTGGGTAGCAGGGTTAACACAATACCGAAGCCAAAGCTAACAACAATAGGTACCCCATAAGGAACGCCTTTAGTATAGGGTGCGCCATTAGAAGATAAACGTCCCCATAAGCAAAGCGCTATCGCTAACACACCTCCTAACAACAGCGTGCTAACAAGGCAAAGTAAGAACCATTGCTCATCCACCCCTAATGTTAAGACCGTTATTAACTTTATGTCACCAGCACCGCAAAAGCCACAATGCCACAACACAATACCAATAAATAAAACAAGTAAAGTTATCTTATAAGGTAAGTGACTAATGTGCGCATAGCGAACCATTAAGATACTTAGTAATATAAGTAATACATCAATATTTCTTATTTCTCTATACCGAATATCTGTATACAGAACTTTGATAAGAATAAGGGGCAGCATATAAAAGCCCCCCCCCAAGATAGGTAACATTAATACGTTACTACTTAATTTTTGAAGCGCTATCAATATTGTCTGAAATAGTCTTCATTGCACCGTCCAATGCTGTAGATAACTTGCCATTGAACATAGCAAAAATTATTGCAGAGATTGCTACACCAATAATTGCGTATTCAATTGCCGTCACACCGCGTTTATCAGCAGAAAAAGAGTGAACGTAAGAAGCAGTCGTTGCGTAAGCTTTTGCACATAATTTATTAAACATGGTGTAATCCTTAAAATAAAATGATTTCGTAAAATAGAGTAATTATAAAACTTGCCTTAAAATCGGCGAGTAACGAAAATCGGCAATCAGCTAACATAACTGGTTATCATTGGCTAACCTTACAGAGTATAGCTACTCATTCGCGGCGACAACCAATTCCATCAGTCTGTGTTAATAAATCGTCAACTAACTGTGATGTTTCATGCAGGTTATAGTACCTGATTTGTTTTCGATGCAAAGCTAAATTATACGCGTTTTACGCTCTGTCACTCATCAGTCTCAACATTGAAACACTAATGCAAAATTTCATCAATATGGAACAGATATCTTATAATAGACCAAAATAATCGCAGTTTCACTCATGTTGTTTAATACATTACAATTTTAATCAGTACACAAATACAACAATACACTTATTAATTAAGCACTTGATACAACTAGACTCATAAGCCTAGTTGCGTACAACGTCATTATTACAGGCTAACCCCATAGACTTGGAATGCACAAAATGTCTATTCGTTGTCAATCTTTAGATTACTCTCGCCCTGGGTGATTAATAATGTGGTCTTCCCAATCAATCACATTAATTTCATAAACAAACTGGTCGCGTACGCTTTGCCCTGCAGTATGCATGCGTGTTTTTGAGCCCGTGATCAGTGGGTGCCATTCTGGCAGCGGTTTTTTTTCCGCCAATAAACGATAAGCGCAGGTATCAGGTAACCAATTAAATTCATTAATTTTATCACGGGTCAGTTTTAGACAAGCTTCACCAGAATCAAAGCGGTTTTCGTAATCTTTGCAGCTACAGGTATCATTATCTAATAGACTACAGCCCACATTGGTGTAATACACTTCGTCGGTATCATCATCCATCAGTTTATGTAGGCAACATTTTCCACAACCATCACATAAAGACTCCCATTCCTGTTCGGACATTTGTTCTAGGGATTTAGCTTGCCAAAAAGGTGTTGTCATTGTGAATCTCGCACTCATACTGTGGGTAAATGGGCGCCCTTTATACCTAGCTTACTCATAAAGTGCAACCACTGCTCACTCGCTTATAAACAATAACAAGTGTCGTTCATTCGGCATCCAAGACTAGGCGTGCTGAAGTGTTTCTGCTAGGATGCCGCTCCTTAAATTTATTACGCAAGAATAGGTATCGTCATGGAATGTCGTTTAGGCTGCGGCGCATGTTGTATTGCCCCGAGCATTTCCTCTCCCATTCCGGGCATGCCAAATGGCAAGCCTGCGGGAGTGCGCTGCATACAGCTCAATCAAGATAACTTATGCCAGTTATTTGGTAAGCCAGAACGCCCTGCAGTGTGTAGTCAGTTTCAAGCAGATATTGAGATATGCGGACAAACCAGCACGCAGGCCATCGCGATTATTACCGAATTAGAGATAGTCACTTAGCGGTGTATGCGTCAGTGCCATAATATATGGTGGGAATAAAAAAAACCGCCTTCAAAAGCGGTTTTTTATTACGATAATTTGAGTCTACCCAGTAATGAGTGTGAAAGCGTCGTACCATCGACTAATTCCAACTCACCTCCCATCGGGACACCATGAGCAATACGACTAGCAGACACTTCATGCTCTCGGCACAGCTCGTTAATATAATGAGCGGTAGCTTCGCCTTCAACCGTTGGATTAGTTGCTAAGATCACTTCTTGCACATCACCACGTTGTAAGCGGTAATCAAGAATATCTAGGCCAATATCACTAGGGCCAATACCATCGAGCGGTGAAAGATGGCCCATCAGTACAAAGTAGCGGCCAGAAAATTGCCCTGTCGCTTCTAATGCTGCGATATCTGCAGGGCTTTCTACCACACAAATCTGCCCACTTTCTGCACGTTTATGGTTGTTACAGATATGACAAATGTCATCTTCGGTAAAAGTTCGGCATTCGCTGCAATGGCCTATCTCAACCATGGCTTTGTTAAGCGCATCGGCTAACTGTAAGCCACCTTTTCTATCGCGCTGTAACAAATGAAAGGCCATACGTTGAGCTGACTTAGGACCGACTCCCGGCAGACAACGTAAGGCCTCCATCAAATGCTCCAGCATAGGACTGGTTCGCATTATTTACCTTCTTATTCGATTAAAATGGCATTTTCATACCTGGTGGTAATTGCATACCGCCAGTCACAGAATCCATTTTCTCTTTTTGCGTTTCCTCAATTCGACGCGCAGCATCGTTAAATGCAGCGGCAATCAAATCTTCTAGCATTTCTTTATCGTCTTCCATCAAGCTTTGATCGATATCGACACGGCGGACATTATGGCTACCGGTAATGGTCACTTTAACTAGACCAGCACCGGACTCACCCGTCACTTCCATATTCGCTACTTCTTCTTGCATTTGTTGCATGCGATCTTGCATTTGTTGGGCTTGCTTCATGAGGTTGCCCATACCGCCTTTTCCACCAAACATTGTCATTCTCTCTGGTTAGTCTTGATTAGTTCAACATTAAATGGGGATGATTTTATTACTATTCAACCCCATATCGTTCAAATAGGCCTTACGCTATCTTCATCAAGTGTCGCATTAAAGCGGCGCTGGATAAATTGTACATTAGGATCAGAAGATAAGCTTTGCATGGCTTGTGAAAGTTTATTTTGATACAAACTCTCACGTAATTCTAATGGAGTTTCACCGTGTTCGCCGACCAAAACTGTAAGCTGGCATGTCTGCCCTAACGCAATGTTTAATGCAGTTAATAGTTCATCACGGGCTTTTTCAGTATTCAAATGAGCATGACTAGGCCGCAACGTTAATTCAATATGTTCCGCTTGCTGATGAAAAACAGAATTCAAAGCCAGTTGCTCAACTAACTTAGGCACAGTCAAACGTTGAATTAAGGCTGCCCACTCATTAAGGGCGGCGGCTTCTTGTGTAAGCTTATAACTCATTTCCCGCGTTTTTTCATGCTCTAGCGCTTTTTTCAGCTTCGTTGGAGTAACATCAGACTTAACAGTCGGTACAACGGGTTGACTTGGTTTCCATTGATAATCACGTTCATTCTCAACAGCTGTAGACGAATTATCAGGTGTCTCATTAGGCGACATCCATTGAGTATCGGCGGTTGGTTGGGCGCGTTGTGATACGCGATCCAATACCGACTCTTTAGATTTAGATGCCGCTACCGTCTTTTTTACGCGACCACCATCTTGCGTAGATGCCGTACCTTGACGTTTGGAGCGTAACTGATGACGCAGCCCACCTAGGCTCGATGCAGGTGCGGATGCAGCAGGCTCAGGCGCTTGTGGTGATACTTCCGATTGTGTTTGTGATGTTGTCGCTTGCTCGGTAGACGCCGGTTGTGTTATCGGTCTAGCATTCTGGACGTTACTCGTTGGCGCAGAGTGAGCGCTTCCCATCGAAGCTTGTGCTGACACGGCTTGTGTTGGCATAGTGTGAGATGGTGATGTAACCGATTCTGCCTCAGGGCTTGCCACTGGCGATACAGGTGAACCTGCTGGTTCTGGCGCCGGCGAGACTGGCGCAACAACGGATTCTATGGCGGTCTGCTTAGCGGGACGAAACGCCAACATGCGCAATAAAATCATTTCCATACCGACGCGTGCTGTCGGTGCTAATGCCAAGTCATCACGCCCTTTTAAAGCGATCTGGTAGTACAGCTGTACATCCTGTGGGGTCAGGACATTCGCAAGCTGCATCACCTTCTCAGCATCAGGGGACTGTTCATCTAACGTTGCTGGTAGCGCTTGATACATAGCAACGCGATGCAATTGAGTTGCCAGTTGTTGTAGCAAACCATCCCACTCGACACCATTTTCAGCGAGTGCTTGCAACCCGCTCATGATGCCTTGCGGCGTTTTACTTGCCACAGACTGCAAAAGATGCAATGCCTGGTCGGTATCCAATGTTCCCAACATATGAGACACCAAACTACCTTCTACACTGCCATTACCTAGAGCAATTGCCTGATCGGTTAAACTCAATGCATCACGCATACTGCCGTCAGCGGCATGCGCAATTAGAGATAATGCTTTATCGTCACTGAGGATATTTTCTTGCTGTAAGACACTCCCCAATTGCGCTTGAATCTGCTCAACCCCAATCGGCTTGAGGTTAAATTGCAAGCAGCGCGACAATACTGTCACTGGGAGTTTTTGTGGATCGGTTGTCGCGAGTAAAAACTTCACATATTCAGGAGGCTCTTCCAAGGTTTTTAAGAGCGCATTAAAGCTGTGCCTAGACAGCATATGCACTTCATCTATCAAATAAACCTTGAAACGTCCTCTTGCTGGCTTGTATTGCACGTTATCGAGCAACTCACGCGTATCTTCGACTTTGGTGCGAGACGCGGCATCGATTTCCAACAAATCGACGAATCGCCCTTCATCAATCTCACGACAAGCATCACACTGGCCACAAGGTGTGGCTGTAATACCATGTTCGCAATTCAACCCTTTTGCTAACAAACGAGCAATGGTTGTTTTCCCGACTCCACGTGTACCACTAAATAAATAGGCGTGATGGAGTCGGTTCTGTGTCAAAGCGTTCTCTAACGCAGTTAATACGTGAGCTTGGCCCACAACCTCATTAAACTGCGTTGGTCGCCATTTACGCGCGAGAGCAAGATAACTCATGAATACTTCCGTTTTTGGTGTTTAGTGACCGTCAAATTCACACAGACTGTAAACGTTCAGCCCTAAACTTTCCAGACGTTTATCACCACCAATTTCAGGCAAATTAATAACGAATGCAGCATGCTCAACAATACCGCCAAGATCGCGGATGAGTTTTGTTGTCGCTTCAATCGTACCGCCTGTTGCAAGCAAATCGTCAACCACAAGCACTTTGTCACCCGGTTGAATTGCATCAACATGAATTTCTAAGGTATCCGTACCGTACTCTAGTTCGTAAGACTGTGCCCTTGTCTCACGAGGTAGTTTGCCCGGCTTACGTACAGGCACAAAACCCACACCTAATTCCAACGCTAGCGGTGCCCCAAATAGGAAACCACGAGCTTCTGTGCCGACTACCTTAGTAAAACCCATCGACTCATATTTCTCAACAAACAGTTGAATAGTCGCCTGATAGGCTTTGGCATCTTCTAACAAGCTCATTACATCACGAAATAAAATCCCTGGCTTAGGGTAATCTGCGACGCTTTTGATACTTGATTTGATCAGTGAAAGAGTTTCGGTTGTCATAATTTAATTAACTTCGTTTGACACAATGCTCTCAGGTTACAAAAGCAATGTTAATTACGGTTAGTGGCCATTCATCTTAACGATTTACAGGCGCCAAAAATACAAACGCCCACTCGAAGAGTGGGCACACTTCCCGTTAATGCTAGTGATTTTCGCTACGCATAGCAACAATCTCGTGAGGGAGGCGCTGAATAAACCATCTGAAAATCATCTTTTCACGTAAAAAAACGCCGAAAAAAACACCGAAAAATAGGTAATATAAACTATAAAACATAAACTTAGAATAAAAATAAACACATGTATTCGTTTGGTTACTTTTAACGCACTTTCTATCGAAAAAGCATAAGCTCAACATTGTTTAACATTCGATATTAACGATGGCGCTAGTTAAACGATACACCTTAACCACGCCGTCACTGCGTAACCCTTATCTTAAATTTTTTCTTTCATATAAATATCAAACACAAAGTTACTGCTACCCACTTCACTAAGGGTAAGTTTACATGCCGTTTTTAACTGCAATTCAGTCACCATAAAGTTCTTCAAACAGTTACTACCAAGCTGTACATCCCCAGACACACTCACCTGCTTGATAGTATTAGACCATCGACACGATAAACCAGCAGGAAGGATGGATAGAGTACCATCATTAAAATTCACTAAACCAAACATGGCAGAGACTGGCGCAGTATGTTCTGTGCATTTAATTCCCCTCTCCACAATATCTGCAAAGTCTTTAAGATCGACACTCAAATTACGTGTATTTCTGAGGTAATCATAAAACAACGCGCGAACCAGTAAAGTGGTACCAACACCGTCATCCGGATCGCTACTAGAATCCACGATATAAAACATCATTTGCCCATTGATCAACCAGGAATAGTCAAACACCAACGGCATATTTTCTGTCGATTGTAATAGTCGGTAACTGCATTGCCATGCACCTTGTGCTGACTCGTTGTCAGGTAATAAAGCCTGTAACAACTCTCTGGCCGCATTAGGATGCTTATGCAAGTACTCTAGATGCCAATACAAATCACGCTCTTCTGCTAACGTTGTTTCATCGTCAACACGGTACCATTGACTAGAAAAATCTCGTTGATCAGCTTGAGTGTCCCTATTATCCGCTAAGGTATTTTCAATCGCACCACGTAAATGCTCATGATCACGAATCGGTTTTGGCAGAAAATCTTTGATCCCAAATCGCAGCGCTTTCGCTACTTGCGACATATCGTCGGTCGCAGAAATGATGATAAGCGGTAGAGATGGGTACTCTAAACTCACTTCTTCAACAAACTCCATTCCATTTAATACTGGCATCGACAAATCACACAGTATTAAGTCTGGGCAACGCTCAGAAAGCAGGCGTAGCCCTTCCAAGCCATTCTCGGCTTCAACGACTTCATAGCCATAGGAAACTAAAAAAGCTCGAGTCAAATGACGAAAAATTGGATCGTCATCCACCAGCATGATAATTTGGCCCTGAACGGTTTCTGGAGCTAGTTGTGTGGCAGTGTCGGCTTGTAGTCGAACATCAGCTTTGTACATATCTGTAACCTCACTATGTTCTTTCTCTAAAGAGATATTTTTATTTTTATAGGGTACTTTCATACTTCACCTATTAAGGTAGCTTTGAAATACGATTTATACAAATATTCCAGTTTTCCGTAAAGATGCATACTATATGTATGAAATATGACATATCATACATCGTATTGACATGCCTCAAGCAATAAATTTTGAGGTAGAGATAAATTAATCCACCCCAGTAAATAATGTGTCAGGAACTATGAAATTAGATGACCTCAACCTCTTTCGACTGGTGGTCGAAAATGGCAGCTACACGGCGACATCCCGTAAGACTATGATTCCAGTAGCCACCATTACCCGACGCATTCAGGCACTTGAAGATTCCTTAAATCTTAGATTGCTGAATCGTCATGCGAGAAAACTGTCGTTAACCGAAGCTGGGGAACGATTCTTTAACGAATGCTCTCCTTTACTCAATCGATTAGCCAGTATGACCGAAGAAATTACGGATGAATGTCGTGGCGCATCGGGTAAAATAAAAATTTCCGCCCCTTCAAACTTAACTAAACGCTTAATGATGCCGATGTTTATCGCGTTTATGCGACAATATCCCGACATCAACATTGAACTAACAACCAGTAATCATGCCGATCAACTTGATCCGACGGAATGGGATGTGATTTTTCGGGTTGGTCCACAACGTGATTCAAGCCTTATTGCCCGTAAACTTAGCGAAGTGAAAGACGTACTTGTCGCAAGTCCTGATTATCTCGCATTAAATCCTATTCCCTCTCACGCCGATGACTTACATCAACATTATCTACTCAAAGGTTACCCTTTAATTAAGTGGCATTTAACTAATAGCAAAGGGGACAATGTTGTCAATATGGACAAAGGGCGCTTTCAAGCTAATACGATTGATGTTGTCAGGCATGCATGCACACAAGGGCTAGGTATTGCACTCATGCCAGATATGATGTCAGAAGAGTATATTGAAGCTGGAACGTTGAAACGCGTACTCGATGATTGGTCTGCTAACCCCCGTGATATTTACATGCTGTATAACCACAAAGATCACTTGCCCGAAAAAGTTCGTCTCTTCATCGACTTCGTTATTGGATACGATTTAACCTAAAAACATGGATAAAAAGGGTCATCAAGACCCTTTCCATTTAACATAATAAATTACATATCTTTACAAATAGCTAACAAAGTCTTGGCTATTACGTTGTGGCACATCCAGCGGTTTCATTGCAGGTGATCCTAAATATAAGAACCCAACAATCTGATCGTTTTGCTCAAGATGAAAAGCATTTTTTACGTTCTCATTAAATATCCAACTACCACTGCGCCACATGCCTTGAAAACCTTGTGCTAATGCTGCCATCTGCATTGCTTGCACCGCGCATCCTGCCGATAAATGCTGCTCTAAAGCCGGAACCTTCTCGTGTGGTTTAACGGTCGCAATAACAGTAATCACCATTGGTGCACGCTTAGGTGCATTTTTGGCTTTATTAACTATAACTTCATCACTACCGGATTTGATTTCTGCTTCGGCAAAAATAGCGGATAAAGTATCTAAGCCTTCACCTTGCGCAATAACAAAGCGCCATGGCGTCAATAACCCATGATCTGGGGCTCGCAATCCTGCTTGGATAATATTTTCTAGTACTTCCCCATGAGGAGCAGGCTCCTTCAACTTCGCCATAGAACGTCGGTTTAGCAGCATTTCTAGTGCGTCCATAGTGCACTCTCCTTACAGTCATTATAAATACGCCGTCAGCTCATCACACATTGATCAGCTCGCGCTTTGAGAGTATCAATAAACTCAAGACTAGGTCGATACCCAGGTGATACTAATCCATTTTATCTAGCCATCATTCTTATTGTTATCTTGTGACACGAACCAGCGCTGTAAACCTTCACTCGGTAAATAATGCTCGCCATATTTTTGCGCATAACTGTGCATAAGTTCTAACAGCGAGTCCTTGCCAAAATGTTGCATATAATCAAATGGCCCGCCTAAAAATGGCGGAAACCCTAAGCCAAAAATCGCGCCAATATCACCATCTCGCTCATTGATGATCACCGCCTCATCCCAACACCGAGCCGCTTCATTTAACATCGGTAATAGGCAGCGCATCGCAATGGTTTCTGCCGTTAAATAGTTTTCTGGCGTGACATGCAACTGTGCATACAGTTTTTCGTTAACAACAACCTTACCTTTACCTTGATAATCATAAAACCCAAGCCGAGATTTTTTACCGAGCCACTGTTTATCTATCATAGTTTGCAAGATATTCGGCCCAACAAAACGCTCTCCTAACTCTTTTATCATCACAGGCATGACCTTATTACAAACATCAATACCCACCGCATCAAGAAGCTTAAATGGCCCCATTGGAAAACCAAATGCGGTCAAAGCCTGATCAATATCGGTAATCGGCTCACCATTTTCCAGCATCACTAATGCCTCGCGCAAAAATGGCGCCAAAATACGATTCACATAAAAACCCGCACTATCCTTAACAACAATTGGGGTTTTACCTTGTTGCCTCGCAAACATCACGACGCGTTCAATCGTCTGTGAGGAGGTACCCTGATGAGGTACAATTTCCACCAGAGGCATTTTTTCTACTGGGCTAAAGTAATGTAGGCCAATAATGTTTTCTGGGCGTTCAGCGCCCTCAGCGATTTGGCTAATGGGTATCGACGATGTATTAGAGGCAAAGATTACTGATTGGTCGGCCTGAGATTCGACCTCTTTAACCATGTTCTGCTTGATACTCAACTCTTCAAATACCGCTTCTATGATGAGCTGACATTGCTGCACTCCTTGCCAATCAACGCTTCCGGATAACCGCTGCATATAGGTATTCTGTTCACGCGGTGTCATTTTCTGCATCACAACTTTGTTTGCTAAGGTGTCGTGACAATGACGCAATGCCGCTAATACTCCCGAATGCTGAATGTCCTTAATGCGTACATTGGCTTCGGCTGCTGTCATACTGACATAACCAATTCCTGCCCCCATTAAACCGCCCCCCAATACCATTACCTGAGTAATGCTATTAACAGCGTCACTATTTTGTTCACGCTTAAGGGCCGTCGTTTGATGGAATAAACGCCGTAATGCCTGGGATTCAGGAGTCATAGCTAAACAGCCAAACTGGTCAGATTCTTGCTCAAGTCCAGTAGAAAACCCTGACTGAATACCGTGATAAAACACCTCTAAAATCGCTTTCGGCGCTGGATAATGTCCCGCCGTTTTTGTCAGCATTTTAGTTCGTACTTTAGCAATCACTTGTTTGGCTACAAAGTCTGATTTCACCATTAGACAATCGATCCAACGACTTTTATTCCATAACTGGCATTGCCAAGAATCAAGCGTGCGTTTTCGAATATGCTTAGTAAGCACGCTATCTTTAACTACTTTAAGTAATTGATGCTCTGAAACAACTTCATCAACCAAACCTAACTTATGAGCCTTTTTCACCGAAATCGTTTTACCTGTCATGATGAGGTCTAATGCAGGTAAGACACCAATTAATCGCGGTAGACGCTGCGTCCCTCCGGCTCCCGGAAGTAAACCTAAACGCACTTCAGGGAACGCAAAATTTGTCACTTTAGCATCACTACACACACGATAGTCGCACGCCAGCGCAAGCTCCAGCCCGCCTCCCAGACAAGCGCCATGAATAGCGGCAACCACTGGACACGGTAAATTTGCTAACCGTTGAAATACTTGCTGCCCTCGCTTGGCAATATCTTTAACTTGCTCAGCACTTTCGCATGCATCGATCATGGCAACATCAGCGCCAGCAATAAAATGATCCGTTTTAAGCGAATAGAGAATGACAGCTTGAGGCGGATTCACTTCCAGTTGCTGCAAAATCTCGGCGACATCATCAAACGCTTCGGCCTTTAGCGTATTCACTTTGGCATTAGGCACATCAACGGCGAGCCATACGACTTCCTGTGCATCTCGCGTATAAGAAAATCCACTCGTTTGTGTCATGCCTCTACCTCCAATATCATTGCTGCCCCTAGCCCACCTGCAGCGCAAGCCGTCGTGAGCCCAAGACCACCACCACGGCGCTTTAATTCATGCAAGGTTTGTAAGATCATCCGTGCTCCAGTGGCAGCAAAAGGATGTCCGTATGCAATCGAGCCTCCTAACACATTGAGCTTTTGTGGATCAATCTCGCCCACAGGCTTATCCCACCCCAATTGTTCCTTGGCAAATTGGCGACTGGCAAACATGTTTGTATTGGCCAGTACTTGTGCAGCAAACGCTTCATGCATATCGATCAATGTCAGGTCCGTTAACTGTAATCCACACCGCTTTAACACTTTAGGCGTTGCATACGCGGGCCCTAATAACAACGCATCTTGAGCCGATAACCCCGCAAACGCGTAGTCTTTTAAATAACCAAGGATGGGAATGCCTAACGCTTTCGCTTGCTTTTCACTCATCATGAGTAAAGCAGCAGCACCATCAGTCATCGGTGAACTATTCGCCGCCGTTACTGAGCCATGCTGGCGATCAAAAACGGGATTTAGAGATTGATAGTCAACCAATAAAGCGTCAGCTCTCAACGTATTATCACGTTCAATCCAATCGGTATAAGGTTTGGGGTACATGGTCATAACTTGAGAAGTAAGATACCCAGATTCCCATGCATGATGAGCTTTTTGATGTGATTGATGAGCAAAGTGATCTTGCTCTAAGCGAGATATACCGAAAGTCTTTGCCATTTTTTCAGCCGCTTGCCCCATGGTTTCTCCGGTGGAATATTCCGCAACCGCAGGCGGCACTGGCAGGTACTCTTTAAATCGTAACCCACGCAATTGTTTCGCTTTATCCCATAAGGTTTTTTGTTTATTCATGGCGAGTAAACGCTCGGCTAACGGTCGAGATAATCCAATCGGTAAAACAGAGCTAGAATCAGCGCCACCGGCGATCCCTGTCGTAATTCGCCCCTGCCAAATGGCATCCGCAATGTTGGCAACCGATTGAAAGCTTGTCGCGCAAGCACGAGTAACAGAATAAGCATCCGTCGTTACAGGCATCGCACTTCCAAGGACTATCTCACGGGCAATATTAGGAGCCGAGGGCATTTGAATGACTTGCCCGAAAACCAATTGCTCAATACGACTTGCAGCCACCGGCGAACGTAAAAGCAATTCATTGACGACATGTTGCCCTAATTCCAATGCGGTTAATGCTTTGAGCGACGTACCTTGCCGCGCAAACGGGGTCCGAAGTCCTGACACAAATGCTACTCGATCTTGTTGCTGAGTCACCATAACACTCCTTCCTTATGATAAGCGCTAAAGGTAAGTGTAATGACAACGAGACGCTTCGCCACTGCTGGGCTATCAAACATGAGCTCTGTGGCATAAAACGACAATGAGAGAGATGACGGCGCTCTCAAAATAACCGCAAAAAAAAAAACCACACAGTAAACTGTGTGGTTGCAATGAAACAATTAACTCGCGTTAACTAAAGTAATCAGAGAACTGATTAGGGAGAAAGTAAAGTCAGCCTTCAAAGGAAAGGTCATCTTGCTCACACGTTACTCTTTCGACTAACGAGATGACGAACATCAATATAGCGCATTCAACAAAATAAAATTTGTAACAGATCAATTTTGTTGCAGTTAAACCCCATATAACACGGGTGGTTGATACAGAACCAGTCCTTACGAAGATTTTAGCACGATTAAAAACCATTAACTATCTGATTTTTATGTTAAAAATAGAATTATTGTCGTGTAAGACATTTTTCCAACTCTAAATAGAGTCATTACTCTAAATAATGCATATTTCCTGCATATTTACGTTTGTTCACGCTAATTTCTCACAAAATGTCACCTATTTTTGCAATGGTCGGATTTGTATCTTATACACTAGCCACTAGTATCAGCGCGAAATTGAGTATTAACTCAAAATAATGCCCTATAGAGGCAGACTTGTAGGATAAATAAAATGAAAAAGACTCGCTTGTATCAAAAAACGTTGCTCGCAGTGGCCGTCGGCCTTGTGACTCAACAAGCATCCGCAGCCGGTTTCCAATTGAATGCACAATCCGCTACTGGCCTCGGTCGGGCATTTGCTGGTGATGCAGTGATCGCCGATAATGCCTCATCCATGGCTCGTAACCCAGCCACCATGGCATTATTTGATCACACTGCAATGTCTCTTGGGGTTGAAACCATCAAGACACTGATTGATGTGAACGAAGCAACCTATAACGGGGTTGCACCTGTTGATGACGTCGATGATGTCGGTAGCACCTCTGTCGCGCCAAACTTGCATTTAATTGTGCCAGTTAATGATAAGTTTGCTTGGGGTATCAATGCCTACACCAACTTTGGCACGAAGACCGAATTTGCTGATGACTATATTGCATCAGAATATGGAGGCAAAACCGATCTTAAAAGCATCAACTTAGGTTTAGCCGGTTCGTACCGTTTAAATCAAGAATGGAGTTTCGGCGCGGGCATCGATATTTTGTATGGTCAAGGCACGATGCAGCGCTATGCAAGTAACACGTTAGCTCAAGCTAGTTCAGCGCAACTGGGCACCACCATTCCGGCAGGAACGGCATTAGTCGATGTTGATAAAGCCGATGGCTGGGCCGTTGGATTTAACGTCGGTACGGTATACGAATTAGATGAAAATAACCGTTTCGGTTTTGCTTACCACTATAGCCCTAAATTTTCAGCAAAAGACGATTACGGCCAAGAAATTACGCTACCACTGCCCGACATTGCCGAGTTTTCCGGTTTTCATAAAATCAAAAACACCAAGTTCGCGGTGCATTACAGCGTGCAGTGGATTGGTTGGGATTCGTTTGACAATATCGACTTTGATGACTTAGATGCGTCGCAATCTCCAATTGTGAGTGCAACATCTGGCAGCAACTACAAAAAACCATACCAATGGCAAGATGGCTGGCACTACGCGATTGGCGGCACCTATTACATGACAAAAGCCGTCACCTTACGTGCTGGTTACATGTACGATACCAGTGCTCAAGATAAACTGACGTCGATTTCAGTCCCTGATTCGGATCGCCAATGGTTCTCTGCAGGTATTGGGTATAAACTGTCGAAACAGTCAACTATCGACTTTGGCGCGACGTATCTGTTAGGCGAAAAAGTGGACGTGACCGAAAATGGTGCGGGAACAACTTTAACGGCAACCACGAAAGCCGATGCTATCTTATTGGGTCTCCAATATAGCCATACTTTTTAAACGATAGAAATGTGTTGGCAAATACAGCCTATGGATCATCAAAAGAGCCGCGTCGCGGCTCTTTTTTATGCAAACAGGGTTGATGTACTGTTCGCATGTACCTGTACTGGCAACCTTTTATAGTATGGGTGTCTTGTTTATTGTTGTTTATTAGGTCTTCGCGCCTTTTGCGAAGGTACGGTGGAATGATTGGTTGGACATCATTATGTCATCTTGAAGGATTACCGAACAACCTACTCCAGAACCCCGCCTTCTTCGCGGGACTAGGGTCGTGTCTCGCAGCCTGTGGGTGCTGTGATGCGGCCTGGATTTCAACGACTTGAGTTTTTGTCGACTCTTGCGGCAATTGGGTATCGGCGGAAGCTATGCGTAGAGCCTTAGACGCGACCATCCCGAGAAGCGAGGTCAACTCGTGCTCGAAACCGATAGTGACGTCGGTTTCGCCGCTTCGGGCATGAGCGATCTCGTGAAGCAAGGTGGATGCATAGCTCTCGACAGAAGCGAGTTCGCTACGCTTGATGATGATTTCCGTGCCAGTCCAAAGGCCGCTGGCCTCCGAGAAGCTTCCGGTCTCGGGGCGCATAATCTCCGAGATCTTTACCGATTGAACCCTCGAAGGAAGTCCACCGACAAGATCTGCTAGCCTTCCGGTCATGTCGAATACCCATCTTTCGGCCTGCATAAGCTTTTCGGGCGGGACGAATTTGAATTCGAAGCAATCATTCCACTCAGAAATGAAATTACCCAAATCCTGTATCGTGTTACCTTTCGTATCGACCTGTCCCGACAGCTTTTCTTTGACAGTGCTCGGTATCGTAATAATCTGCCGCCCGTTCACCCGAGCCTCTTCGACGAAACGCGGGGCATTCATCATCTCCTCATCCGTTAGAAACAGTACATTTCCAGATGCGTTGGTGATCTTCGACGCATGTACGGAGACATCCGTCCATTTCATTTCGTCATGCAGCGTGCCGCTCCCGAAGTTGCCGAGATCATCGACTAAGGCTCTGGCAACTGCTTCCGAAGAAGAAGCGAGCAGGACGGACTTCACTCGGTCCGAGTAGGCGGTTCTCCCGACATTCGTCCTTTCGCGATTGAGAGCTTTCTTGATAACGGCCGTCAGCGAAGTGATGTTGTAGGAGAACAAGAAATTCTCCTCTTCGGCTACGCGGATGCCATTGATGTAAATAAAGGAGACCTTACCCGCCTTCTGCAGGACTTCTCCATATTGAGTTTTTTCTAGGTTTTCGTCACCGGAGAAACACAGGAACAGACACTTCGCCTGCTCGACGTCCTCAACAGAACAACCTTTCAAGATGAATTCAGTTCCGACGAATGTCGGATCGGACGGTTCGGAGATGCAGGCGTGCAGCGTGATAACATCAGAGAAATCATGCTTCTCAGAGCGATCGAAGGAGACATCGCAGAACTTAGAGCGGATACGGGTCTCGATGCCCACTCGGTCGAATGTAGCCAGAGCGTCCTTCAAGCCTACGCCGAACTTTCCGATGAGACCGGGATGATCGAGCTTTTCCTGATTCTCGTTCATCGTGAAGTGCTCGTGGCGGAGGCCACGGCCAAAGTCCCTGATGCACCAATTACCGTCGCCGTCGCGGGAGATGGTAATTTCCCGCGTGCCAGTCAATATTTGCTCGTCGAGCGCGTTTGCAATGATTTCCCGAATGGCATGGTATGCATCCCAGTTTTCAAGCATCCGCTCGATGTTCAGGTCAAATTTCTTCATTGCCACATTCACTCCGCTTCGATTTCGCTTGATGCCCAACATTTTAATAGTGCACATGCGCGTTTAAACCGAGCTTGAGAGTTCAAAAAAATAAACTCTAAGTATCTGTTTTAAAAGCATTTTTCAGGGTTACCCCAAAGCAAGTCAAAATACCAATTCGAGCATGCGCGTTATATCATTTTTCCACAGCACGTTATTCTGGCTGATAAAATGGTTAACGATTGATCTTAATACACTTTCATTGACACAACTATGACAAACTAAGCAAAAAAACACTACTCAGGTCATAAAAACAGGCATCCAATATGCAATTGAGGATGCTCATGTGGTTTGCATAGCTGGCAAACGTAATTGCGCTGCTTGCTCGAGTAAATCAAGGACATAATCAAAACCGTCGCTTCCACCGTAATAGGGATCTGGAATTTCATCCGTTTCAAGGCCGAGGCCGGCTAACAGTAATTGAATTTTATAACGGTACTGCGGCGGGCACATGGCGGTGAGATCCGCCACATTTTGCGTATCGGCGGCAAAAATATAATCAAAGCGGGCAAAGTCTTGCAACGCAACGGGGCGTGAGCGCATGTGCTCAAAAGAGTAACCGCGTTGCTCACCGGCCGCTCTCGCTCGCGGATCCGGTTTTTCTCCCTCATGAAAACCAAGTGTGCCTGCAGAATCAATATCGATGTTGATGCCGAGTCTTTGCGCTTGGTATTGAAACACCGCTTGCGCTGTTGGCGAACGACAGATATTGCCCATGCAAACCATGAGTACTTTTACTGGTGGTTCAATCGTCATCGCTTTCTCCTAGCCTAATGGAACCTATACACTCTGTCGCATAATGTGCTGCTTTGCAACGGTACGATATTATCAAGTTTGTCGTATTCAGTGATTACGCATTATCGTATGATAATCACCATCGTTCATCGCGACAGCAATAGGATTAATCATGTCAGATCAACAAAGACATCAAGCACGACAACAAAAAGTTAAAGAAAACGTTGATGCGAAAATTGCGTCAGCGCAACAGGAAAAGGGATTACTACTGGTAGTCACAGGCAATGGAAAAGGCAAATCTACGTCTGGCTTTGGCACCATAACGCGCGCTATCGGGCACGAGCAGAAATGTGCAGTCGCCCAATTTGTAAAAGGAACTTGGGATAATGGCGAACGTAATGTGTTGGAAAAGCTTGGCGTTGAGTTTCAAGTCATGGCGACTGGCTTTACATGGGAAACGCAAAACAAACAAACCGATACCGACGCAGCGCAAGCGGTGTGGAAAGAATGTTTGCGCATGCTGCAAGATCCCTCATTACACGTCCTGCTGTTTGATGAAATCACCTATATGATTAACTTTGGCTACATTGATCTCGATGAGGTGATCGACGCGCTACAACAGCGCCCGCCAATGCAATCTGTGATTATCACCGGGCGAGGCGCACACCGCCGCTTAATAGAGCTTGCAGATACCGTATCGGAAGTTAAAAACACCAAGCATGCTTTTGATTCTGGTATCAAAGCGCTTAAAGGCGTTGATTGGTAATAACAAAAAAGCCTCATGCAATAGAATGGCATGAGGCTTTTATAAACATGACGATGAAAATGGCTCGTTAGTTAAACAGGCCTTTAATCAAGCCATTAACGGCTTTTTTGGTTCTCTCGTCTTTGATTTTACCATCGAGTTTTTCTAAACCGCGATCGACTTCCTTACGCGCTTTCTGTTTCAACACATCGTCAAACACTAATTTGAATTTAGGCTTCGCCCACTGACCGTGAATATTAAGTGGGATAGTGACATCACGCAGTTCGTCAATACTCTTTCCACCCTGCCCTTTAAGGCTAGAAACCAGCGAAGTACGCACTAACATATCCATCGTTTCTTCTAAATAGTTAGCACTGCCTTCCCCCTGAATACGCAATAGAGGTGACTGTAAATGTAAGCTGGTTACATTGGCAACACCTTGATCTAATTTAACTTTAGCCGTTAAAGAACTGAAATCAGTTTTCTGCGGCGCATCATCTTCAACCTTTTGTCCTTTCAGTTTGGCATAAGTTGTACGAATCAACTGCGCGACATTGACCCCGTTAATCGAACCATCTTTAAAAGCCATATCCAAAGAGCCTTCAAGATTAGGCTTAAGTATCTCCGGTGTAAGGCCTGCGCCCTGTACGGAAAAATCGGCATTCATATTACCTGCCAGCCACTGCTTCTTCGTGAGATCTTTTAGTAGAGGCAATGCCTCAACATGTTTAATGGTCCCGCTTGCTTTGTACGTCGCGGGTAAATCATTGCCATCCAGTGTCGCTTTAGCATTCACATGACCGTCATACAAATCCGCATCAAAGTGGTTGAGTAAGACCTTACCTTGGTGAATCGCCATGTTAATATCAACATTATGTAGTTTCGCATTGGCGGCTTTAAACTGCTTCATCTTCACAGAGCCGCTCACATCTAAACCACTTAACGCACTGAGATCCGGCTCCGCCGCTTTTTGGTCAATTAACGATTGATCGTGGGTTTTCGCTGGTACCGTTTTCGGTTTTGCTTGAGACTGAGCCTCTGGAGACACTAAAAACGGATCCAAATCCACATTATCGCTGGATAAAGAAAAGGTAATTTTAGGGATCTCATCTAACTTGGCGTTGACTTTACCTTGCCATTGCATCTCATTGATGTCTAAGGTATCAAGATTAAGCTTTGCTTGCTTCTTACCAAGGTCATAACTACCCTTTGCGGCTAATTGCAGTTTGAGTGGCGCATTAGGTACACTTTTACCATCAAGCTGAGTATTCACATTAAATTGTGTCAAACTAATATGATTCAATGCCTCATCAATCGTCATCGATGCTTGTCCATCGGCCGACAATGCCATGTCATTGGCCTTACCAGACACCTGATACTTGATAAGATTTTCCTTCGTGAGGCTAAGCGATTCTGCCGTCACCTCTGCCTGCTTAATTTGTACTTGCTTGTCGCTGTAGCTGGCCTTGATTGACATATCACGTAACGTGCTATCTTGCCAAGGATTAGACACATTCAGTTCCGTGGTGCCAGAGACCGCAAAGGTCTGTTGATTATGTGAGCCTTTGGCACCAAAGGTGACATTCGACCATTGGTTAACCGCAAAGTTATCAAGGCTGAGTTGTAAGTCATAGAGTTTAGTAAACGTCTTCGTTTGTTGGTCTTGGATATCCAACACCCCATTAACGATATCCACACCTTGTACCGATAGCTCCCAAGGTTGCGACGAATCATCGGTTTTAACCGTGTCTGACGGCTCTTCTTTTGCTTGAGATGGGGTTGATTTAGATTTAGTTGCTTGAGAGCTGGCCGATTCTGGCGCTTTAAAACTATCCAGATTCGATTGACCATTCTTCAATGTCTCAAGGTGTACTTCGGCTCCTTCCAAGCGTACATTGCCAATATTAAGCTCATGATCAAGCAAGCCAAAGAGTGAGACATCAATGCCTACTTCATCAACTTTAAACATATTGGCAGAAGAATACCCTTGCGGGTTCTTTAATTCGGTTTGCCCCAATTGAAAACCAATCGATGGAAAAAACTGCCAGCTAATATCGCCTGTAATAACGAGATCTAGCCCTGTTTTATCTTTCACTTGGTTGACAATTAATGGCTTAAATTGGTTGGGATTAACAAAAATCACTAACACGATCACGCAACTAACGAGGATGGCTAATAGCGTACCGAGTAAGATAGAAAGCTTCTTCATCTCGGGGTTCCTTGCGGTAAAAAAAAGTGGCACATCAGTGCCACTTATCTTAGTCAATGTTTCTAACTCTATGCCATTATTCAGTAAAAATTATGATTTTAAAAGTTTAGAAATATGTGCTTTTAGGACATCAATGGCAATTCGGTTCTTACCACCACGCGGAACAATAATATCCGCATGCTGTTTGGACGGCTCAATAAACTGTAAGAACATCGGACGTACGGTTTTTTGGTATTGATTTAATACCGATTCCATCGTACGACCACGCTCTTCCACGTCACGCTTCACACGGCGCAATAGACAGATATCTAAAGGTGTATCCATAAAGACACTCGCGTGCATTAAGTTACGTAGACGGGGTTCAGTCAGTAATAGAATACCTTCCAAAATGATGACTTTCTTTGGAGTCATGCGCGTCGTTTGTTCTGTTCGGGTATGCTCACTGTAGCTATACTCAGGAACATCAACCGCTTCGCCACGCTCCAATTGTTCTAAATGCTCGCATAACAATTCATGATCCAACGCACTAGGATGGTCATAATTTGTTTTTACACGTTCTTCCATACTAAGATGACTCTGATCTTTGTAGTAGCAATCTTCCGTAATCACCCCAATTTGGTTATCGCCAACTTTTGCACGAAGTTCTTTGTAGACAGTACTTGCGATCAAACTCTTTCCAGAGGCAGAAGCGCCAGCGATACCAATGATGACGCATTGATTATAATCAGACATGTATTAGCACCCGATACGTGATAGATGTGAGGATTTAGGTAAACCGCCTGATTATAGGGAGAACAGGCCAGTTATACTAGATTCTAACAGGGAAAATGCAGCGTAAATAGACTGTTTGATTAACAAAGCAGCAGAGATAACGATTACATTATCCCTGCATCAAGCTTTATTCGATTGAATCGCTTATACGAATGTTACATCAATAGCATCGGGCTTGACCTGCCCTTGCCAATACAGCGTCGACGCAATCCGCTCAGCTAATTGTAAATAATAGCCTGCATGTTCGCTATCCGGACGACGAGCCACAGTCGGGATACCGGCGTCAATATCTTCACGCATTGCCATGTGTAAAGGCACTTGCGCTAACAAGGCAAGACCACTGTCAGATGCGAGCGACTGGGCACCACCACTGCCAAAAATCGCTTCATGCGCTCCACAGTGACTGCAAATGTGATAACTCATGTTTTCCACAATGCCAATGACCGGCACATTCACTTCCTCAAACATCGCGGCTCCTTTGCGAGCATCGGCTAACGCCAAATCTTGCGGAGTAGTGACGATTACTGAGCCGGTGACGGGCATTTGCTGAGCTAAAGTTAATTGTATATCGCCGGTACCAGGCGGCATATCAATGACCAAGTAATCTAACTCTGGCCAATGGGTTTCGCGCAGTAGTTGCTCAAAGGCTTTTGAGGCCATCGGCCCACGCCAAATAGCCGCATTGGCTTTATCCACTAAATAACCAATGGAATGGGTATAAATACCGTGCGCCTTAACCGGCTGCATCCATTTGTTATCGACCACTTCAGGCTTGGCATCTATGGTACCCAACATTAACGGGACCGATGGTCCATAGACATCGGCATCAAGCAAACCCGTTTTGGCTCCTGATTGTGATAACGCTAATGCCAAATTGACTGCTGTGGTTGATTTACCGACGCCGCCTTTCGCAGATGTTACAGCGATGATGTTTTTTACACCACGAATCGGTTTGTCGATCGTGGTTTGTAATGTGCTGGGTTTGACGATGATTTCATAAGCAATACGGTCAATCTCATTATTGTCGATTTGAGCCTCAATCCATTGAGCTAGCTCGGTTTTAATATCGTTAACCGCAAAAGGCAAGGCAATCTGCAACAGGTGCTCTGACGAAAGCGATACCACATTAGGCTGATCGGCCCAATTTGGGATTAAATGAGGATGAGAAAATTGATTTAACCACACGCAAAAATCGTGTTTGGACGTTAACGAATGCATAAGCCCTCCTTTTTTTGCCATGCTAGCATTCAATCTCTTCAGAAAGAAGCTTGAAAAAGTTCCTCGATCCATGTGGACTGCGGCTTGGCGTTCTACCTATCATGAGGTAGTATTATCCACCACTGTTTTCAATACCTATCAAAAAAGCGAATAATTAAGTATGGCAACTGAACCGAGAAAAATTCTGGTAACTTGTGCCCTTCCGTACGCTAACGGTTCTATCCACTTGGGTCATATGCTTGAGCATATCCAAGCTGATATTTGGGTTCGTTATCAGCGCCTACGAGGCAACACAACTAACTTCATCTGTGCAGACGATGCTCACGGCACGCCAATCATGCTTAAAGCGCAACAGATGGGTATCACGCCAGAAGAAATGATCGCCGGTGTCAGTGAAGAACATCAGCAAGATTTTTCAGGGTTTAACATTAGTTTTGATAACTATCACAGTACTCATAGTGAAGAAAACCGTGAGTTAGCATCACATATTTATCTCGAACTGAAGAAAAACGGTTTTATATCAAGTCGTACAATTTCGCAGTTATTTGATCCTGAAAAACAAATGTTCTTGCCCGATCGCTTCGTGAAAGGCTCTTGTCCTAAATGTAAAGCCGAAGATCAATACGGCGATAACTGTGAGGTTTGTGGTGAAACCTACAGCCCAACCGAGCTTATCAACCCACGTTCTGCCGTATCAGGGGCGACACCAGTATTAAAAGACTCAGAACACTTTTTCTTTGACTTGCCGCAATTTGAAAGCATGCTAAAAGCGTGGACTCGCTCAGGTTCTCTACAAACAGAAACCGCAAACAAAATGCAAGAATGGTTCGAATCTGGCCTTCAACAATGGGATATCTCGCGCGATGCACCTTATTTCGGATTTGAAATTCCAGGTGAAGCAGGCAAGTTCTTCTATGTATGGCTTGACGCACCAATTGGTTACATGGGCTCATTCAAAAACCTTTGTGACAAACGTGATGATTTAAGTTTTGACGAGTACTGGAAGAAAGATAGCTCAACAGAGCTTTATCACTTCATCGGTAAAGATATCGTGTATTTCCACAGCTTGTTCTGGCCAGCGATGCTTGAAGGCGCAGGTTACCGCCAACCTAACAATGTCTTTGTACATGGCTATGTAACGGTTAACGGCGCGAAAATGTCTAAATCAAAAGGGACGTTCATTAAAGCGAGTACTTACCTGCGTCACCTCGACCCAGAGTGCTTGCGTTATTACTACGCTGCCAAACTGAATAATCGTATTGATGATCTTGACTTAAATCTTGATGATTTTACGCAGCGTGTTAACTCGGATGTCGTCAATAAAATTGTTAACTTAGCCTCTCGTAACGCAGGGTTTATTACGAAGCGCTTTGAAGGCAAATTATCATCCCAGCTTGCAGAGCCAGAGTTATACCAATCCTTCGTTGATGCTGCGCAGCATATTGGTGAGCTATTTGAAAACCGCGAGTACAGCCGAGCAATTCGTGAAATTACCGCTCTTGCCGATAAAGCCAACCAATATGTCGATGAAAAAGCCCCTTGGGTTGTCGCGAAGCAAGAAGGTCAAGAACAAGCATTACAAGACATTTGTACAGTTGGTCTTAACTTATTCCGCGTATTAATGACTTACTTGAAGCCTGTCATGCCGTTATTGGCAGAAAAAACCGAAGCGTTCTTAAACCAAGAACTGACTTGGGATGGCATTGCAACACCCTTAACGGATCACAGTATTAGTCGCTTTAAAGCCCTATTTAACCGTATCGATCCGAAACATATCGAAAATATGCTGGAAGATTCTAAAGAAGTTGCAGCCGCAGAAAAAGCCGCGGTAGAAGCGGCGACTCAAGCTCAACAAACAGAATTGGATAAAGACCCAATCGCGGATGAAATCGAGTTTGATGATTTTGCGAAAGTCGATATGCGTATTGCGAAGATTATTTCATGTGAATCGGTACCAAAAGCGAATAAGCTGCTGAAATTCCAATTAGATATTGGTGGTGAAACCCGTCAAGTATTCTCAGGTATCAAAGCCGCTTATCAACCTGAAGATCTCGTGGGCAAATACACTGTGATGGTCGCCAACCTTAAACCACGCAAAATGAAGTTTGGTATGTCTGAAGGAATGATTCTTGCTGCCGGACCTGGTGGTGACGAGTTATGGATTTTAGAGCCCCATGAAGGCGCTCAACCTGGTATGCGCGTCATGTAATTACGCGTTCACCGAGTATTATGACAGCCTAAAGCCCACATCAATTCGATGTGGGCTTTTTTTATAGCAGCACCGACCTGGACAAAATCTGCACTTCATTGGTGCGAAAAATTCGCAAGTATAAACATAAATCACTGAAAAATATAAAATAAAAACTTGGCATTAAGCGTGCAACATAACTGAACACTTACGTACACCAACTTGGAGTCGGTTATGTTTATCTTATTTACGATAATCATTTCGTTGGCGATACTAGCGGCCATATACAAGTATTCTCAACGTCAGCAAGCTTTAATGCAGCGCCAATACGATATGTTGGTAGAACTACGTCAACTCCTGAATCTGACTCATCAACATCGTCGTGAGACTCACCTTTCTTTACTACAAGATGAAGATCGCTCGCCTGAGATTGAGAGTCTGCAAAAACAAATCACGTCTCGCTCCAGCACTCTCCTCTCCACCACGCACTTAGATAACAAACCTATGTATCGCATTTTCCAAGCCAAACTAGAGGAGCTGATGCATGAGTGGCCAACGTACTCACTCAGTCGCAATCAAATGACACACGGAAAAACCCTTCGTCATGGCATGTTTTTAATCGATGAAGTGGTTTTGGACTGGCTATTAACTTCAAATAAAGAAATGTTGTGTGATGAATACCACCAGCAATGGCAAATGGTCATCGACAGTCTTGATTCGTTAACTCAACTCCGTATTTGCATTGAAGATCTTGCTAGCGAAGCGGGTCAACAACGTTTTCTCATGTATGCCGATATTGTCTATAAAAAAGTGAATCAGCTCTCTTTCATTAGCGCTTTACCGATTTCCACCCCCGAGTGTTCACTCGCATTACAAACATTACACCGTTGTTTACAAGAAAAAGAGATCGATATAGAAGCGCTCGAGCTTTATCAACTGATGCATTCACTCTCTATGGCCATCGCCAATGAATACGATTTAATTCTCAGCCGGCTGACAAAAACTTTATTTATTCCATTACCTAAATTGGTTATCGCTTAATAGCTGAATGAAAAAAGCCCCATAATGAACTGACACGCATTATGGGGCTTTTACATTAACAAACCGTGTTATAGAAGTTTTCGCGCGGCTTCCACCACCACTTTGATAGAGCGTGTTTCGGCTTTTTTCAATGTGTCATGATCCGGTGTTTCAGATTGTGAACGGTTAATGATTACACCTGCCACACATCCTGCTTTTAAACCAGAGCTTGCACACATGGTCAGCAATGTCGCCGATTCCATTTCGAAGTTTAAGACACCCATGTCTTGCCACTCTTGCATCGAACCTTGGAAACGACGCACAACACGCCCACTAAACGTGTCGTAACGCTCTTGACCTGGGTAAAAAGTATCAGAAGAGGCCGTAACCCCTGTGAACACTTTAGCGCCGCTTTCATCGGCCGCTTGCTTCATTGCCGTCGCCACTTCAAAATCCGCAACCGCAGGAAATTCCATCGGAGCAAAGTGCGAGCTTGCCCCATCAAGGCGTACCGAGCCCGTCGTCACAATCATATCACCAACGTTAACATGTGGCTGAATCGCACCCGTAGTGCCTACACGCAAGAAGGTTCTCACTCCTAGCTGAGCCAATTCTTCAACGGCAATAGACGTTGATGGACCACCGATACCAGTAGAACAGACCACAACGGACTTGCCATCGAGCTCACCACGATACACGGTATACTCACGTTGACTGGCAAGAAATTGTGGGTTGTCCATCAGGTTAGCAATTTTTTCTACGCGAGCCGGATCGCCGGGAATGATCGCCAAGGTGGCTCCTTGAAGATCCTCTGTGGTTACGCCTAAATGAAATACAGCTTGAGTCATAAGATACTCCTTAAGTCGGCTTATTCAGCTCTTCATAGTTATGATAAATAGGGATACATCACTTACTGTAAGTGAGAACTTGATATTTGGTATCGATCAATATCACAAAAACAGTCATAGGAAATCACACCATTACATATTAGTGTGACTTACTTCATGAAATATCCACTATAACCTGAGTCATTGAGAGAGTATAGACCGCTTGAGCTAATCCGATTGCTTATATCGTAATAAACGTAATGCATTCAACGTCACTAACGCAGTTGCACCGCTATCTGCGAGAACAGCCAGCCATAAACCGGTCACCCCTAAGACACTGGTAACCAGAAAAATGGCTTTTAACCCTAACGCGATTGATACATTTTGTTTAATATTGCTGACGGTTGAACGTGATAACACAATCATATTGGCTAACGCGGTTAAACGACTTTGCGTTAACGCAGCATCGGCAGTATCTAGCGCGACATCCGTCCCATTTCCCATCGCAATACCAATATGGGCGGCTTTCATGGCCGGCGCATCGTTGATCCCATCACCAATCATCGCAACGTGCTGAGTTTTGGCGAGTTCTCGTACAGCATTGACTTTATCTTGTGGTAATAATTGGGCTTGATAGTCCATGCCTAACTGTTGAGCGATGCCAGCAGCGCTACGTTCATTATCCCCAGTCAGCATTACACTGCGAATACCCAATTGGCTTAATTGCTCTATCGCTTTTTTGGCTTCTGGGCGAAGCGTATCTTGCCAAGCCACAGCTCCAACTAATTCTTCGTCTCGTAACACACACGCGACGGTTTTACCCTGTGATTCCAATTGAAGTAGCGACTCCCACTGCACGCTTTGTTCACAAAAACGCGGCGACACAATGCGATACGAACGACCATCAACCTCGCCACTCACGCCTCGCCCTGCTTGTGCATTACGCTGCTCAGCGTCTTTAAACGCAATATTAGACGCGAGAGCGTAGCGAATGACCGCTTTGGCGAGTGGATGTGACGACCCGCTTTCAACGGCCGCAACCTTGGCAATTAGGCTATGCTCATCGATTCCATCAACGACCAAAACATCGGTCACCTGTGGATTACCTTGCGTTAATGTGCCAGTTTTATCAAACGCGATAGTGTCAATCTTGCCAAGTTGTTCTAATGCTGCGCCGCCTTTTACTAACGCCCCATGCTTAGTCACAGTGGCTAAACCAGAGGTAATCGCTGCGGGGGTTGAAATAACCAGAGCACATGGACATGCAATCAATAGTGTTGCCAGACCACGATATAACCAAGTTTCCCATGGCTGTGCGAAAAATAGAGGAGGAATAAACACCACGGCCAAGCCGACAAATAACATGAGCGGTGTATACCAACGACTAAACTTATCAAGAAAACGCTCTAACGGCGCTTTATGTGACTCTGCGTCTTCCATCAAGTGTAAAATGCGATCAATGGCATTGTCGCCCTGGCGAGAAGTAATCTTAATACGTACTACTTGGTCAACCACAACACAGCCCGCCGCTAGGTGTGCATTCTGATGATGCTCAACGGGAATCGACTCACCGGTTAATGCGCTTTCATCGACATTCGCTAACTCGTCTAGCAGACATCCATCAGCAGGTAGGCGATTGCCTGGACTCACTTCAACAATATCACCCGGTGTGAGTTCATTCGCGGCAACCTCTTCACGATGATTATCCTGAATGCGGATCGCCGTTTCTGGTACGAGTGCCATTAACGACTGAACACCACTGCGGGCACGAGACGCCGCATAGCCTTCTAAGCGTTCGCCAATCATGAAAAGAACGATGACCATTGCCGCTTCTGCCGTCGCCCCTAAATATAACGCGCCAATTGCCGCCACTGACATTAAGGTTTCTATCGCAAATGGCGTACCTGATTTCGCTAAACGCCATGCGCTACCGACGATCGGGATTAATCCAATTAGGCAGACAATGACATACATCCACTGGCTAAGTGTGGTATTCCACATCCCCGTTAGCGCCGCAATGGCGACACCAAAACCCAGACCAATAATACGTTGGGTGTCTGAATCTTTATACCATGGGGAGGAATCAACGTCTGGAGAGGAATGGCTAGCAGACTTGTGTAAGCGAAAACCTGTCGCGTTCACCGCCTGTTCTATTTTTTGTTCTGTTTCTGCATGATTGAAATCAACAATCAATTTTTCGGTACTGAAGACCACTTTTACCGCTTCAATATCCGCTAGCTTATTAACGGCAGTTTCAACTTTGCGCGCGCAAGAGGGACAGTCCATCCCCAGAATCGTCCAGCGCTGCTGATGTTGACCGGCTCGCCGCTCAGGCTCACTGTCGTCATCCGGCGAATCACCGCCACTGCAACCGCTCTCTGCAGTAGAATGATTATGCCCTGCATGCTTGTCTGATGTATCCATCGATTGGTGTGAGGTGCCACAACACGAGCTATGTTGATGAGCCGGTTTTGATACGGTTTTTTTACTAGAACAGCAATCTTTATGTTTACTACACATCATCTATTCTCTTAATTAGTGAATCATAGCCCAAGCATACACATTGGAGCCAACTCCAAGGTCAAGCCTATTTGGCTCTCATTGTATTCAATAGATGAAAAAAAAGCGCCGCAGCGCTCTTTGTCTTGTTAACTTTCTTGCCACCGTTGCGCGGCCAATCGATCTGACTCACGAGAGTCAAGCCAACGAGTTTCTGTCGTTGTGCGTTCTTTTTTCCAAAAAGGGGCTTGGGTTTTCAGGTAATCCATAATGAAGTCACACGCTGAAAACGCGGCCTGTCGATGGGCACTCGCCACACCAACTAACACAATTTGGTCACCTAAATCTAAATCACCAATACGATGAATGATCGTCACACCCAATAATGGCCAACGCTGCTCTGCTTGTTCGGCAATCTCATGCAACGATTTTTCGGTCATACCAGGATAATGCTCAAGGCTTAGCCCAATGACATCATCGTTTAGATTCATATCACGAACTTTACCAACAAAACTGACCACGGCACCAATATCCGTTGCTTGCGATAAACGTTCGTATTCCTCAGACAACACAAAATCCTGAGCTTGAACTACCACCTTTCTTTCCATATCAGCCCCCAGTCACGGGAGGGAAAAACGCGATCTCATCACCATCACTCAATTTGGTGTTCATTGGCACAATCGTCTGGTTAAGCGCGGACAGTAGCTTATCGCTTTCGAGCGCAAGCGCCCATTTATCGCTTTGCGTAGCTAAATGTTGACGCACGGCTTCAATATCAGAAAACTCTGCGGATATTGTTAAGCTGTCACATCCCACTAATTCGCGTGTTTGCGCAAAAAATAATACCGTAATCATACTTCCGCCTTAAAGTGACCCGATTTACCGCCCGTTTTTTCTAGCAAGCGTACCGACTCAACTACCATATTTTTCTGTACGGCTTTACACATGTCGTAAATCGTGAGTGCCGCCACTGAGGCTGCCGTCAGTGCTTCCATTTCAACACCGGTTTTTCCCGCTAACTTACACAGTGATTCAATTCGTACTTGGTGCGTTTTTTCACAGGCTTCAATCTGTACTTCCACTTTGGACAATAATAATGGATGGCAAAGCGGAATCAGCTCCCATGTACGTTTTGCCGCTTGAATTCCGGCAATACGGGCGGTAGCAAACACATCGCCTTTATGATGCTGCCCTGAGACAATCATGTGCAAAGTCTCAGGTGCCATCGTAACCCAAGCTTCAGCACGGGCTTCACGTACCGTCTCAGCTTTTTGCGACACATCGACCATATTGGCCTCACCCGCATCATTAATATGTGTCAATTCAGACATTCACATTCTCGCTTATAAATGAGGAATAAAGTTACATGGGCGATGCGTCGAATCGAGCTGATCGCGTAAAATTTTTGTCCATGCGGTACGACATGCGCCCGTAGACCCTGGCATAGCAAAAATAACGGTGTGATTAGCAAAACCCGCTAACGCGCGCGATTGAATCGTGGAGGTACCAATTTCATCATAAGACACCATACGAAATAGCTCACCAAACCCTTCAACTTCTTTATCAAATAACGGTTTAATGGCTTCTGGTGTGCTATCTCGAGAGGTAAATCCTGTCCCACCAGTAATCAAAACAACTTGCACATCTTCATCTGCAATCCACTGCGACACAATGGCACGAATTAAATAACGATCATCAATCGCAATTTTTTTCTCGGCTAAGCGGTGACCGGCATCTTTTAATGATTCAACCAAATATTGGCCTGATGTATCATCATCTTCAGTACGCGTATCTGACACAGTTAACACCGCGATATTGGCGGCTTGAAACTCATTAGCACCATGACCCATAGTCTTCCCCTTTTTCACTTTTTATGCATGGCAGTCATACCACGACAACTGCCTCTGATTTTTTGTAATGACTGAACATCGCGCATATGCGGCGTTCAGAACAGATCCACACTAACCACCAATCGATGCCAAATGTGGGGTCATCCCCGTATTGCCATCATGTAAATAGTGACTCACTGACTTACCCTGTAAATGCTCACCGATACGCGCGATAAGCGCTTCTTGCTGTGAATCAGATTGCAAAAGATCGCGTAACTCCACACCTTCCTCACCAAATAAACACAAATGCAGCTTACCCAGTGCGGATACTCGTAAACGGTTACAGGTCTGACAAAAATGCCGCTCATAAGGCATAATTAACCCAACTTCCCCTAGGTAGTCAGGATGAGTAAATACCTTAGCCGGGCCATCGGTCAGTTGACGTGGTTTCATACTCCAACCATTGGCGATCAGTGAATTTTGAATCTGCACGCCCGAGACATGATGGTTATCAAATAAACTATCCATTTCTCCGGTTTGCATTAACTCAATAAAACGCAATTGAATCGAACGGTCTTTGATCCAATTCAAGAAATCAGGCAAAGCGTGATGATTTAAATCTTTGAGTAGGACGACATTCACTTTGACTTGCTCATAACCAGCGATAAACGCTTCATCAATCCCTTGCATGACTTGGTGAAAACGATTTTGACCCGTGATTTGCTTAAACATGCGTGGATCTAAGCTATCGATACTGACATTTATATTCGTCAGGCCAGCGGCTTTCCAATCATGCACATTTGCAGCCATGCGATAACCATTAGTTGTCGTCGCTACTTTCTTAATTTCAGGAACACTAGCCACTGTCGACACTATGTCTAAAAAGTCTTTGCGTAATGTCGGCTCACCACCGGTGATACGCACTTTTGACGTGCCACAAGCGGCGAACGTTGTCACAATACGTTCGATCTCGGGCAAGGTCAGAAATGACGAGTTTTTGCTGCCTGTTGGGTAATACCCATCGGGTAAACAGTAGGTACATTTAAAATTACATACGTCCGTAACGGACAGGCGTAAATAATTAAACTTACGCCGAAAACTATCTTCGAATTGTTGCGCCATGAAACACCTTTCCAAACACGGGAGGCATCATCATTTCTAGTGATGCCCGCGTGGCGGTATTGCCACAGGATTACACACCCTATCCGGAAGACTTAGGTGAGTAAACTCGGAGTTATGGCAACTGAGGTCTTTTTAAGAATAAAAAATACGCTCAGCAGCATGGCGTTAAAATACTTAATGTTGGCAGCGGTTTCTACCCTAATTGATAAAAAATTCCCCATCTAAACCAAATTTTCTATACTATCCATTATTATTAATGAGTCACCCACCCTGGGTGACTGTGACAAAATAGAAAATAAATATGTCATTGCATAACACTCATAAAGTCGTCGCCATCGGCGGAGGGCATGGATTAGGCCGCGTATTGGCCGCGCTGAAAGACTTCGGCAATCATGCCACGGGGATTGTCACGACCACAGATAATGGTGGGTCTACTGGCAGAATTCGTCATTGCCAAGGTGGTATCGCTTGGGGAGACATGCGTAACTGTCTCAATCAATTGATTACTGAGCCTTGCATTAGCTCGATGATGTTTGAATACCGTTTTAAAGGAGCCGGGGAGCTCAACGGTCATAACTTAGGCAACCTTATCCTCACAGCGCTGGATAACCTGTCGGTGCGACCTTTGGATGCCATTAATTTAATTCGCAATATGCTGGGTGTCGAAGTGAACTTATTGCCGATGGCAGAGCACCCAAGTGATTTAGCTGGCCTGTCAACAACAGGAAAATGGGTCACTGGTGAAACTAACATCGATGATATGCAGGAGCCGTTACTAAGGCTTGATTTGGATCCTGAAGTGCCTGCCACTCGAGAAGCCATTCATGCTATTAATCATGCCAATACTATCATCCTTGGTCCTGGCAGTTTTTTAACCAGTGTGATGCCTCCGCTATTATTACCCGAACTCGCCAACGCTATTGCCGCGAATACTCGCGCCACTGTCATCTTTATTGAGAATTTGAGCCCAGAATTTGGGCCGGCAAAACTGATGACACTGCAACAAAAATTGGAATGGTGTGAGCGTTCTTTTCACGCCCGCCCAATTGATGTGGTGATTGGCGAGCACGCTCACCCAGAATTAGAGGATCGCTGGAATTGTGTCACGCGTGACTTGGCATCACTAAACCGTCGCTGGCGTCATGATCGCAGTAAACTACAACAGGCTATCGAAGAACACATGCAGCCATAATGACAACAAGCCATTGCCGATAAGCAATGGCTTGTGACTTAAGCTTCCGATGATGGCTGGAGCCGTTCATATCGCTCACGCGTTTCTTTTAATAGCCGCTGTAAATCATCATGTTCTGCTACGACATCCATATCGAGCCCAAGCTTCACCATGCTATCGATTTCAATGGCTTTGGCGCATAATTTATCAGCGCCAAAACTTGCTGCACTACTTTTCAATGCATGACTGACTTCTTTTAAGTATTCACTATCGCCATGTTCTTGCCCACGTAGGGTCTCTTCGTACGACGCGAGTTCACTTAAAAAAATTCCGAGTAATACTGGAACATTCTCTTGCCCTATTTCACTGGCAAGCGTATCTATCTTGTTCTTATTCAATAAGTCCATGCAGACTAACTTTCCTTTTCTTTCACTTTCTGACTGTTCCACGTTTGTAATTTACGATACAAGGTCGAAGGGCTAACATCGAGGTAACCAGCGGCACGAGGAATATTTCCGTCACACGCTTCAATAGCGCGCTCTATCGCAAGTTTTTCAGTTAACCATAAAGGATGAATATCACTCACTGATAGCGGCATATCCATCATACTGTTACCACTGGTGACCGGTTGGGGCTCTACGGGTTGATTGAGCGGTGGTGGCAACATAGGAAGCAATATCTCTCGGCCTTCATTTAACACCACAACATTACGCAATACGTTTTGTAGCTGACGTACATTACCCGGCCATTCATACTGTTTAAAGCGCTCAACAACTTCAGAAGCCATGCGCACAAAGCCTTTGCCTTCCTCTTTCGACATAAAACCGAGCAAGGAATAAGCAATTTCAATCACATCTTCACCTCGCTCTCTTAACGGAGGTAAGTGCAGTGGAATCACGTATAAACGATAATATAAATCTTCACGAAAACGGCCTTCTTGTACTTCTTTCCATGGATCACGGTTAGTTGCACATACAAAGCGTACATCAACACTTTTCATCTTAGAAGAGCCGACTTTTTGGAACGTTCCGGTTTGGATAAATCTTAATAATTTAGTTTGCAGATCCAAATCCATTTCGCACAACTCATCCAAAAAGAGCGTACCACCGTCGGCAAGCTCAGCGGCACCTTGGCGATCGGTTGCCGCGCCCGTGAACGCCCCTTTCACATGACCAAACAATTCACTCTCAATTAAATCTTTCGGAATCGCCGCGCAGTTTATGGCAATAAACGGTTTATCTACGCGTTTACTCGCGGCATGAATTGCTTCCGCACATACTTCTTTACCCGTGCCACTTTCTCCGGTAATAAAAATACTTGCTTTACTGCTGGCAGCTGAATCAATCGTACGATATACCGCTTGCATCGTTTGGCTGCTACCAATAAACCCTTGATAATTTTGATTATCGGGGTCCAACGCGTCATCTTTTAACTTGCTAGCTTTACGCATCGCATTGTTTACAGTAACCCGTAAGCGATCCGCTTCACACGGCTTAATTAAAAAATCTTGAGCACCATGACGCATCGCATCCACGGCGGTATCGATGGAACCATGCGCAGTCATAAACACAATCGGTACATGTGGGTGATCACGTTTGACTTCGTACAACACGTCCATGCCCGTCATATCAGGCAGGCGTAAATCAAGCAGAATCAGATCAGGCTCTCGCTCGGAAATTGAACGAATCGCATCATGACCGGTACCAACCAGCGTAATATCAATGTTTAACGGCGTAAGATACGAGCGATACAGTGCTGCCACTGATGCCGTATCTTCCACCATCAACAAATACTTTGAATGTTGAGGGGGATATTCTAATTCCATAACCTAGCCGTAACGGATTTGCATTTTGCGCAGAATCTTCGCATTCATCATTGCATTATGCAAATTCTTTTGTTTTTTTAGTTATATTCACTACAACATCACTGATTTTTCAGAGTTTACATTTTGGCACAGTATATGCTTTATATAATTATGACCCGCAAGGGTCACCTAGCCAACTGACGTTGTTAGTGAATTCGATGTTCACAATATTATAGCCAATAGAGCCTTTCTATTGGCTCTTTTTTTATGTCTGTAATTAAGTTTAGCTATTGACAATAAATTGGTGTCTGAGCGTTTCGATTTTATCGCGAAGTTTAGCTGCCGCTTCAAATTCTAAATCTTGAGCGTGCTGATACATGGTGGTTTCAAGTTTTTGAATTTCTTTCTCTAGCTCTTGAGGCGTTAATGCGTCATAATCTCCTGATTTCTCAGCCACTTTACTCAGTGGTATGGCTTTCGATTTAGGCTGTTTATTGCCTTTCGTTGCCTCACCAAGCTCCATAATGTCATTAATATTAGTTTTGAGCGCTTGCGGAGTTACCCCCAATTCTTCATTATGTAAATGCTGCTTTTCGCGCCGACGATGGGTTTCATCAATCGCTAACTTCATGGAGCGTGTAATACGATCTCCATATAAAATTGCTTTCCCTTTCACATTACGTGCCGCACGGCCAATCGTTTGAATCAGTGAGCGTTCCGAACGTAAAAACCCTTCTTTATCCGCGTCAAGTATTGCTACTAGTGACACTTCTGGCATATCTAAACCTTCGCGCAGTAAGTTGATCCCCACTAGCGCATCAAACTTACCTAAGCGTAAGTCACGAATAATTTCGACACGTTCAACCGTATCAATGTCTGAATGTAAGTACCGCACCTTTATGTCATGTTCGTGCAAGTACTCCGTTAGATCCTCAGCCATACGCTTGGTTAACGTTGTCACCAAGACTCGCTCTCCTTCTGCTGAGCGCAGACGGATTTCTGATAATAAATCATCAACTTGAGTCGCTACTGGACGAACTTCAATTTCTGGATCTAACAAGCCTGTCGGGCGGACAACCTGCTCAACGACATCTCCGTCAGATTTATCTAATTCATACTGGCTTGGAGTCGCAGACACAAAAATGGTCTGTGGCGCTAACGCTTCAAACTCATCAAATTTTAATGGGCGGTTATCTAACGCGGAAGGCAAACGAAAACCATACTCCACTAAGGTTTCTTTGCGTGAGCGATCACCTTTATACATAGCACCGATCTGTGGCACCGTCACGTGTGACTCATCTATGACCAACAAACCATCATGGGGCAAATAATCAAATAAAGTTGGCGGCGGCTCACCCTCATTGCGACCACTAAGATAACGCGAATAGTTTTCTATACCAGAGCAAAACCCCAATTCATTCATCATTTCGATATCAAATTGCGTGCGCTGCGTAATTCTTTGCTCTTCTAGCAATTTATTATTATCACGTAGATACTGCTGACGCTGCTGTAGCTCGCGCTTGATATTATCGATGGCTTCCAAAATCTTATCGCGAGGCGTCACATAGTGAGTTTTCGGGTAGACAGTAAAACGGGCAAGATCTCGCTGTTTAATCACCCCAGTTAGTGGATCAAACAAGCTGATTTTTTCAATTTCATCATCAAACATTTCCACTCTTACCGCTTCTTGTTCTGATTCGGCAGGGAAAATATCAATCACTTCACCGCGGACGCGAAATTGACCACGTTCAAACGTCATTTGATTACGTGTGTACTGTAATTCAGCCAAGCGACGCAGCATATCACGCTGGTTCATGACATCACCGCGACGTAAATGCAGCATCATTTTTAAGTAAGAATCCGGATCACCCAAGCCATAAATCGCCGACACAGACGCAACGATAATGGCATCTTTACGTTCGAGCAGAGCCTTAGTTGCAGAAAGTCGCATTTGTTCAATGTGAGCATTTACAGAGGCATCTTTCTCAATAAATGTATCTGTTGTCGGTACATAGGCTTCAGGTTGGTAGTAGTCATAGTAAGATACAAAATACTCAACGGCATTATTAGGAAAGAAACTCTTCATCTCACCATAAAGTTGCGCCGCCAACGTTTTATTTGGCGCCAACAGAATCGTCGGTCTATGTGACTGGGCGATCACATTCGCTAACGTAAACGTTTTTCCTGAGCCAGTGACACCGAGTAGAGTTTGATGGGCTAAACCCGCATCAATGCCTTCCAAAAGTGCGCTAATCGCTTCAGGTTGATCCCCAGCTGGTTGGTAGTGAGACACTAACTCAAACGCTTTACTCATAAATCCCCTAATATTCCGGCTGACTGCTTATTCTCTATTTTCGCCGCTGACGTTCTCTAATAGCAAGACATTCCTTAAAGAATTATCTATCGTTTATTAAACATATTTGCCGTAATGATCAGCATTAATCATGCTTGTATTTTTTATCATGATGAATTTTCTGTTTTTCTACGGATAGCTATAGATCGCTCCTGCTTAGTCTGATATTATCCTCGGCCCCGCTGCTCTACACCATCAAAAAACAAAAAAACAATCCACGGCTTGTCCCCATTTTTTCTAAAATCCACATAAAAATAACATTCTCAGTCCATGACACTCAGAATAGATTCAACGTGGAAATTTAATTTAAAACTAATAATAACAACAAGTTAAAAGAAAAATCCATTCCTTATATTGTCACATGCATTTTAACCCTGTGAATAAAAAAATAATAACCCCAAGGTAATTCACACACTTATCCACAAAAATAGTGGATAAGTAAACACAGCCTAGAACTGGTAAGGGCTACAGAAATGTAAAGAAAAAAATGTTACTTTTTTATTATTTTTACCGCGTAAAAACGTTGACAGAAAAAATCACAATCGCTAGTATACGCCCCGCATTAAGCAATTCCCCCTTAGTTCAGTTGGTAGAACGCCGGACTGTTAATCCGTATGTCGCAGGTTCGAGTCCCGCAGGGGGAGCCAAATTCAATAAAAAAAGACGCCTCTAGGCGTCTTTTTTTATACCTAAAGTCAAGCTTGTAGTGAAAACAAGCGACATTCCTGCTTTTTAAACACATCCACAAACAATAAAATGCCCATGCTTAGCGAGCCCTAAACGTCAACATGTCCCTTTGATTATGTTACTATAAAATCACTATTTTTAATGGAGGTAGATAATGGGTCACATATTAGGTGATGCTTTCCCTTACGTAGCAGGCGCTTTCAAAATTATTGTCTTGTGTATTGGTGGCTACTTTGCAATTAAGTGGCATTTTGAGGAAGATAGAAGAGTCAGAGAAGCCAAAGGCGAAGTGTTTGACAAAGTAAGCTACATGAAGAAATTAGCGATAATCATCACCTCTCTCATCTCACTAGTCCTGCTTATCGTGCTCGTGGTTTATGCCACAAACTGGTACCTCGACTAATCGGCTTTTTCGGCTAGATTAAACCGGACAACTCAGCAAGCGTCTTGTCAACCACCATACTAATAACGAGAACTTCCGCTAACATTATGGATGGTCGTTGCTATGCTTAGCATACAAACGTTTCGAGACGCTATTGAGTATGATTATTTTGCATAACCCTATATGCTAAACTTTCATTTCATTCATAACAGTATCAGCGTTAGACTGCCATAAATTATCATTCCCTATTTATGGAGCACGTTATGTTTGATGCGTTAATTCTGAATCAAGAAGATAAAACAACCATTGCCGCGATTGAACAGCTTGAGGAATCACAACTTCCCGACGAGGGAGTGTTGGTTGCGGTTGATTACTCATCACTCAATTATAAAGATGGCCTTGCGATTACCGGCAAAGGCAAAATTATCCGTAATTTCCCAATGGTCCCAGGCATTGACTTAGCAGGAAAAGTCCTTACTTCAGATGACCCTCGTTACCAAGAAGGTGATTCAGTTGTCTTAACAGGCTGGGGAGTGGGAGAAAATCACTGGGGAGGGATGTCTCAAAAAGCGAGCTTGAAGCCAGAATGGCTTGTTCCTCTTCCTAATGGTTTAACCTCAAAACAAGCGATGATGGTCGGTACCGCTGGCTTAACAGCCATGCTGTGTGTTCAAGCGCTCATTGACGCTGAAATAAAACCTGAAGATGGCACCGTTTTGGTAACAGGCGCCAGCGGCGGCGTCGGTTCTGTCGCCGTCACTCTACTATCACAACTTGGTTATAAGGTTGCTGCCGTCACTGGTCGCATCGAAGAAAATGGTCCATTACTAGAAAAACTCGGCGCGAGTCAACTCATTGAACGCTCTGAATTTGAAGAGCCTGCACGTCCACTAGAAAAGCAACTCTGGGCTGGCGCCATTGATACGGTTGGCAGCAAAATGTTAGCAAAAGTGTTAACTCAAATGAGCTATAACAGCGCGGTGGCAGCCTGCGGACTTGCCGGCGGATTTGATTTGCCGACAACCGTCATGCCATTTATTTTGCGTAATGTTCGCCTACAAGGCGTGGATTCGGTAAGCTGCCCTCGTGAAAAACGCATGGCCGCATGGGAAAAACTGGCACAATTATTACCTACTGAATATTTCGAGCAAGCGTGCACCGAAATCACATTAGCTGACGCGCCGCACTATGCAGAAAAAATTACCACCGGCCAAAATACAGGCCGTGTCGTAATCAAGCTTTAACCGCTTTTTGAGTAAGGCCGATCACGGCCTTACTTCATCTAGTCCCATGTCTTCTACACGTTTCGCGATAAGCCTGCCACACTCTTCTTTGACGATATTTCTCAACCAGATTTGTGCTGGTGAGTGGTCACAACGCGGGTGCCAGATCATCGAGTAATCAAAAGGCGTAAAATCAAAGGGTAACGGTTTTACGATCAAGTCATAACGCGCCGCGACTAAATACGCCAAATCGGCAGGGACGGTAATAATGAGCGGCATCATATCGACGATCGCGAGTGCCGCTTCTAAATGATAAGCCCTCAAAACCATACGCCGTTGCGGTTTATCTGCCAGAGCCTGTTCAAGCAGTAGTTTTACCCCATCACTAATCGCTATCATGGCATGGGGGTAAGCTAAATAATCATCCAGCTCCATGTTTTTATCCGCCAGTGGATGATGTTTAGACAACAAACATAGCACCCCCACCCGACCCAATATTTCATGCTGCAATGGCTCAATCGAATGAATAGGGCGGCAGATGGCTAAATCAGCTCGGCCATAAGTAAATTGATCCTTAAAGTGCTCATTTTGTAGCGGCAAAAAATCAAACGCAACATGCGGAGCTTCCTGATAAATACGAGGTAACGCAAAAGGCATAAGCGTTTGCATGGCATAATCGGTCGTTGCAATCGTGAACGTTTGCTCGCAAGATTTGGCATCAAAATCGATAGGTGATAAGAGCTGACGAAAAGACTCAAGAGGCTCACCTAACGCTCGGTTTACCGATAAGGCTTTTTCAGTCGGAATCAGATACTGACCTTGACGTGTGAATAAAGGATCGGCGAGTAAACTGCGTAGCCGCCCTAAAATCCGACTCATTGCTGACTGGCTTAGGTTTAAACGATTCGCTGCTCGGCTCACACTGCGCTCCTCAACCAGAATTCGCAGCGCAACTAACAGATTCAAATCTCGCCGATAAATCTCTTCTACTTCCATACCCAATCTTACGTAATCTAACAACGTTGCTAGTGTACCCAATAAACGAAGGAAAATATCGTTTAAGTGTGACACATTTGAGCCTACGACCCCTCTTTATAACAAAAAGGCATAAGGTTGACTTAATACGTACTTTTAGTCCGCAAAAGCAAAGTGTTGATAAACGCGATTAAATGACAACCGACTCTGAACGATATCATCCTTTTTGTTTTAACTATTTCGCAAATACGATGTTGCTAACGTGTTTCGCCTGCAGATATAGCACTCAATTTCGCTACGACATTCAGTGCTTGAGCGTTCAAGTTGGATGCCTGCCAAGCCACCACGATTTGGCTAGTAAGCGTCATACCCTCGATGCTGACAATCACCGCAGAATCATCCAAATGCTCGGCTAAGGAATATGGCACGATAGCGATTCCAAATCCTGCCTGAGCCATAGCAATAGTGGTGCGCAACTGCGGCGAGGCAAATTGCGGCTGCAATCGTATACCCGCATCGCCCAGTAACGCGCTCAACGCATCATACAGCGCAGGGCCCGTTTCTCGCGGAAACAACAACAGTTTTTGCTCTTTGAGGTGATGCAGTTGAATACTCTTAAACCGCGCTAATGGATGATGGGCCGGAATCACAGCAACAAACGGGTCATCAAGTAACCGTTTTCGTTCAAACGGTTCACTGGCGTAACAAGGTACACGCATGATCGCAAGGTCTTGTTGCTTATTCTTAAGTTGCGCCACCAGCTCTGGCATCGGCATTTCCGCGGTATTAAAGTGAATGCCATTACTCTGGATGGAAGCCATTTTTTCCAGTACAGGGATACACGTTGAGGTAGAGGTCGCAAAACCAATATTCACTTGCGTGCTCTCACCACGAGCCACCTGCCGTACCCTTGCCTCTGCACGCTGTGCATCCGCTAATATACTTTCTGCATCTTTTAAAAAGACCTCCCCTGCACGCGTTAATTCAACACCACGAGATAGACGTTTAAATAAATCCACACCTAATTCATGTTCCAGCTTTTTTATCTGCTGGCTCAACGGTGGCTGTGCAATTCCTAGCTGTTCAGCCGCTTTCGTAAAATGGCGTAACTGAGCAACGGTAACGAAGTACTTTAAGTGACGAAATTCCATATTTTTTCTATATCAAAATAAATCTTTTTTATATTGGATTTATCCGTGTAACAAAGTCAACCTTAATAGACACACTATTGCATAAACGGATAAAAACATGCGTGAACTTTCTAACTCCCAATGTGCCTGCTCGTTTGATGTTGCAAAAGAATATGCGCTCTACCATCAAACCACAGGTGAGGGCGAAATTTATCAAACATCATTGATGAGTGCCCTGATTGCAGGCATTTATGAAGGAACGACAAGCATAGCTCAGTTACGTGAGCACGGCGATTTTGGTTTAGGTACGTTTGACCAACTTGATGGTGAGCTTATTGCTTTTGATCAAGACGTTTATCAGCTTAAATCCGATGGTTCGGCCAATCCTGCGACGATGGAACAAAAAACACCATTTGCGGTGATGACCTTTTTCAATGCAGATATCGAACTGCCCCTCAACGCTGCCATGACTCGCTCTGAGGTCCATGATCTCATCGATAAAATGGTTCCTAGCGATAACATTTTTTGCGCCGTACGCATTGATGGCGTGTTTGACTTTGTACGCACCCGCACTGTCCCTAAACAGACCCCGCCTTATCGACCAATGTTGGAAGCGATCAAAGCACAACCGACGTTTAGTTTTGCTCATCGGCACGGTGTTGTCGCTGGCTTTCGTAGCCCGCAATACACGACGGGAATCAATGTTCCCGGTTACCACGAACATTTCATTACCGATGACCGCCAAGGTGGCGGACACATTCAAGATTATCGAGTGTCATCGGGCGTTCTGCAGATAGGTAAAGTGTCAAAGTTAGTCATTGACACCCCAACATCAGACGGTTTTCTCAATGCCAACTTGGCACCTGACGATATCCGGTCCGCCATTGAAAAAGCAGAAAAATAACACAATTAGGTCAACCTAATAAGGAATAAACTATGCCATCTCAACCTGCAAACCAAACCGGAGCTCAGTTAATCGCACTACAATTGGAGTCGCTGGGTATCCAAACGGTTTTTGGTATTCCGGGTGCCAAAATCGACCCCTTGTTTGATGCCATTGAAGACACAAATATCGAGATGATACCTGTGCGCCACGAAGCCAATGCCGCGTTTATGGCAGGTGCTGTTGGCCGTTTAACGGGCAAAGCGGGCGTTGCCATGGTGACCTCTGGGCCCGGTTGTGGAAACCTGGTTTCGGGTGTCGCGACGGCCAATTCAGAAGGCGACCCGATGATCGCACTTGGTGGTGCTGTGAAACGTACCGACCAACAAAAGCAGACTCACCAAAGTATTGATACGGTAAGCATCTTTCGTTCCATCACCAAATTCAGCGCGGAAGTGCAGCATGCCGATGCTGCTAGCGAAGTGATGGCTAATGCGTTTCGTATCGCCGAATCGGGTCGCCCTGGAGCCTGCTTTGTTAGCCTACCGCAAGATGTCTTAACCGACTCAACACAAACGGACATTATTGTTCCCTCACATTATAGCCAACCAGGCATAGCCGACAGCGCCGCAACAGAAGAGGCGGTGAGCCGTATCAAACAATCTAAACGATGCGTGGTATTACTCGGTCTACATGCCAGTCGGAGTACCAACAAAACCGCGATTGCTCAATTTTTACAAAAAACGCAACTTCCCGTTGTCGGTACCTATCAAGCTGCCGGCGCCGTCGACATTACTTACTATGATCACTTTGCCGGACGTGTCGGATTATTTAATAACCAACCGGGTGATGTATTACTGCGTGACGCGGATTTAATTATTACGGTTGGCTTTAGTCCCATAGAATACGATCCGGAATTATGGAATCGTCATCGTTGTGCCATTATCCATGTCGATATAGAACCTGCCGAATATCAATTGAACTACCAACCTTGTGTCGAGATTATTGGTGATATCGCGCAATCGCTCGACAAGGTCAGTGAGGCCATATCGGAAGCAACATTACTTTCTCCGATTGCCTGCTCTGTGCTTGATGAAGTCGCCACACAACGAGAAGTGATTAAACATTACCCGCTCACGCACAACTCACAGGGGTTTCATCCACTGACCCTTATTAAAGCAATGCAGGCAATTGTGTCGCAAGATACAACCATGTGCTTAGATATGGGCAGCTTCCATATTTGGATTGCTCGCTACCTTAGTTGCTTCCGCGCGCGCCAAATGTTGGTATCTAACGGCCAGCAAACCATGGGCGTCGCGCTGCCTTGGGCCATCAGCGCTAGTTTACTCAAGCCTGGTCATAAAATCATTTCGGTTTCTGGAGACGGTGGTTTTATGCAATCGAGCATGGAATTAGAGACAGCCGTCCGGCTCAACTGTAACATTCTCCATATTATCTGGGTTGATAACGCGTACAATATGGTAGAAATGCAAGAACTGAAAAAATACCAACGGTATTCCGGCGTAAAATTTGGCCCGATTGATTTCAGGATGTATGCCGAATCATTCGGAGCGAAAGGTTTTGCCGTGACCAGTGCCCATGAATTACAGTCAGTATTACAGGCGGCGATGAACGTTGAAGGGCCATCCGTTGTTGCTATCCCTGTGGACTACAGTGACAACTACAAATTGATGTTGCCGCGCGATAATCATGATCAGGATCCAGTCTTTTCTTGATCCATTGTTCTATTGATCCAACGTTATCTTCAACGCTGGCGTGTCGCCAATAAAGCGCGGCAGACAAGGCACACCAACGTCTAGGTTTCACTTAAAGCCGTCAAGTACATACTCACCATGTGTGTACTTGACGCCGTATTTTTGGGGTTTATTGAAGAGCTTTCGCGTTGACGCCTTCGGCAAATTACATGGCAGTTAATAATGCAACGCGATGATTGGTATAAGGATTCACCCAATCTCCTAAGAGGCACATAAAGACCACCCAACCTTCCCTTCTTTTGATAATGTGTTGTGTTACAATTACCACAATTGAATCACTAATACATTCAATATCCAGATACGGCGCCGTACCCTGACTCGTGCTCCGACTAGCAATGCTCGAACAGATTTTATTCAGCCGTATAAAACCCTAGCTTTCCTCGGTTGTTATCCTCGCAACAAAAACGGATAATACTAGGATCAGAATTTCACCCTAGGCTGACTATGACCGAATATGTGTTGCTGTTGATCGGCACTGTGCTGGTTAACAATTTTGTACTCGTAAAATTTTTAGGTTTATGCCCATTCATGGGGGTTTCTAAAAAACTGGAAACAGCCATTGGCATGGGATTAGCGACAACGTTCGTATTAACGTTAGCGTCCGTATGTTCGTATCTTGTTGAAACCTATATTTTAAGACCGCTGGGTATTGATTACCTGCGTACCATGAGTTTTATTTTAGTGATTGCGGTGGTTGTGCAATTTACTGAAATGGTGGTGCATAAAACCAGCCCAACACTATATCGATTACTCGGTATCTTTTTGCCGTTAATCACAACCAACTGTGCAGTGCTCGGTGTGGCATTACTTAACATTAATGAAAATCATAACTTTATCGAATCCATCATTTACGGATTTGGAGCCGCTTTAGGGTTTTCTTTGGTGTTAATTCTCTTTGCTTCAATGCGTGAACGGATCCACGTTGCCGATGTTCCTGCTCCTTTCAAAGGTGCATCGATTGCGATGATCACCGCAGGATTAATGTCTCTTGCCTTTATGGGCTTTACCGGATTGGTGAAACTGTAATGAGTACCATCTTGATTGCTGTAATTGCACTGGCCGTTCTCGCGGCTGTATTCGGTGCAATACTTGGATTTGCATCTGTGCGTTTCAAAGTCGATGCCGACCCGATTGTCGATCAAATCGATTCGATTCTTCCCCAAACTCAATGTGGCCAATGTGGCTATCCGGGGTGCCGCCCGTATGCCGAAGCGATCGCCAATGGCGATACCATTAACAAGTGTCCTCCAGGCGGACAAGCGACGATCGAAAAATTGGCTGATCTCATGGGAGTCGATGTCCCAGAGCCTGCACATGACCTTGAAGACAATGTCAAAACCGTCGCATTTATCCACGAAGATATGTGCATTGGCTGCACTAAATGCATCCAAGCGTGCCCAGTTGATGCTATTGTTGGTGGCACGAAAGCATTACATACCGTGATCAAAGATGAATGTACTGGTTGTGATTTATGTGTCGCACCGTGCCCAACTGACTGTATTGAAATGATCCCTGTCGAAACCACCCCTGATAACTGGAAATGGAAATTAGATGCCATTCCTATTGTTGACGTGACCAATGCCGCCGCTGAACAGGGTGTGAAATAATGGATAACATGTCATTAATCGAGCAAATCAAAAGTGGCAAATTGTGGGATTTTCCTGGTGGGATCCATCCACCAGAAAATAAAAAACAATCCACTAAAAAACCTCTCGCTGACGCTGGCGTGCCTCACGAGTTAATACTGCCATTAAAACAACATATTGGCCGTGCTGGCAGTGTGAGCGTCAAAGTGGGTGATCATGTGTTAAAAGGTCAGCCGCTAACCCAATGCAATACCGCATTCACTGTGCCTATTCATGCGCCAACCTCCGGTACAATCAAAGCCATTGAAGATAGAACGGTTCCCCATCCTTCTGGCTTAAGTGAACCGTGTTTGATTTTGGAATCTGACGGCGACGATCGTTGGATTGAGCGTACTCCCTACCGCGATTATCATTTGGCTACGCCAGCGGATGTGATTGAACATATTCGCCAAGCTGGTATTTCCGGTATGGGTGGAGCCGGTTTTCCAACCGCGCGTAAAATTGAATCAGGCCAAGCCAAAATTGATATGGTCATCATCAATGCGGCCGAGTGCGAACCTTATATTACTGCCGATGATGCATTGATGCGCGAATATGCCGCTGACATTATCGCCGGCATTGAGGTGGTTGAGCATATTTTGTCCCCAAAGCTGACCATTATTGGGATTGAAGATAACAAGCCACAAGCGATTAAAGCGCTGGAAACGGCCGCACAACATCACGACAACATTGTCATACGTGTCGTGCCGACCAAATACCCATCAGGCGGAGCTAAACAATTAATTAAATTGTTAACCAATCAAGAAGTCCCTAGCGGACGACGTTCTTCTGAACTCGGCCAAATGGTCTTTAATGTTGGTACGGTTCACGCGATAAAACATGCCGTGATGGATGGTGAGCCATTAATTCAACGTGTCGTGACACTCACCGGTAAAGCCATAAAGCACCCACAAAATGTCTGGGCTCGCTTAGGTACGCCGATTCAATTTTTATTAGACCAATTTGGTTATAAAGAAGATAAAAAAGTTCCCCGTTTGATTATGGGTGGACCTCTCATGGGCTTTACTCTTCCCCATAGCGGCGTGCCGATCACCAAAATATCCAACTGTATTTTAGCGCCCACGCGCCGAGAATTAGCGCCACCGAAACCTGAAATGCCCTGTATTCGCTGTAGTGCTTGTGCCGACGCGTGCCCAGCTTCATTATTACCGCAGCAGCTCTTTTGGCATGCGAAAGCGGAAGAATACGAAAAGTGTGAAGAGCTTGATTTAAAAGATTGTATTGAGTGTGGTGCTTGCGCCTATGTCTGTCCAAGCGACATTCCATTAGTTCAATATTACCGCCAAGCGAAAGCAGAAATTCGTGAACGCCGCCTAGAATCAGAAGCCGCTGAACGAGCGAAACAACGCTTTGAAGCGAAAAAAGCACGCATGGAACGTGAGAAAGAAGAACGAGAAAATCGCCACAAAAAAGCAGCTGAACAACGCCGCCAGAAAATGACGGAAACCAGTGGCGGCAATGACGCAGTATCTGCAGCGATTGAGCGCGTAAAATCACAAAAACAAGCAACACAACAAGACGCAGGGCCAAAACCGGCTGTCGCTGCAGCAATTGCTCGTGCCAAAGCCCAACAAGCTGAAGCAATGAACAAAGATGCGGAGACCCCTGATAATAGCGAAATGATGAAATTACGTGAAGAACGTAAACGTCAGGCCCGTGAGCGTAAAGCCGCCCAGCAAGCACAAAAAGCGTCCCATTCAGAGCATGAATCTGCGACGAATGACACCGCTTCATCAACGGCGGACACTAATGAAGGCAATGGGAAAAAAGACGCCGTCGCCGCTGCTGTAGCTCGCGCCAAAGCACGTAAGCAGCAGCAAGCTGAGCCATCAAAAGATACAGTAGCTAACGAGACTGAAACCAGCAACGGCAGTGATAAGAAAGATGCCGTCGCCGCTGCGGTTGCTCGCGCTAAGGCACGTAAGCAGCAACAAGCACAACCTGACACCGACGACTCTCAGGCACAGCCAGCGCAAGACGCATCATCGCTAGCGTCGGCGCCGAATACGTCGCCAAGCGCAGATGATGAATCTCAGCCTGACGCTGACCCGAAAAAGGCCGCCGTCGCCGCTGCGATTGCTCGCGCCAAGGCACGTAAGCAGCAACAGGCACAATCTGACACCGATGACTCTCAAGCACAGCAAGCGCAAGACGCATCATCGCTAGCACCCGAGCCGAATACGTCGCCCAGCGCAGATGATGAATCTCAGCCTGACGCTGACCCGAAAAAGGCCGCCGTCGCCGCTGCGATTGCTCGCGCCAAGGCACGTAAGCAGCAACAGGCACAATCTGACACCGATGACTCTCAAGAACAGCAAGCGCAAGACGCATCATCGCTAGCATCGGCGCCGAATACGGCGCCAAGCACGGATGATGAATCTCAGCCTGACGCTGACCCGAAAAAGGCCGCCGTCGCCGCTGCGATTGCTCGCGCCAAAGCACGTAAGCAGCAACAGGCACAATCTGACACTGATGACTCTCAGGCAGAGCAAGACGCATCATCGCTAGCATCGGCGCCGAATACGTCGCCAAGCACAGATGATGAGCCTCAGCCTGACGCTGACCCGAAAAAGGCCGCCGTCGCCGCTGCGATTGCTCGTGCCAAAGCACGTAAGCAGCAACAGGCACAATCTGACACTGATGACTCTCAGGCAGAGCCAGAGCAAGACGCATCATCGCTAGCATCGGCGCCGAATACGGCGCCAAGCGTAGATGATGAGCCTCAGCCTGACGCTGACCCGAAAAAGGCCGCCGTCGCCGCTGCGATTGCTCGCGCTAAAGCACGTAAAGCCGCCAATAAACAACGTCCATCTAACAATTCTGAGGAGAATGACTAGTGGCCTTTTTTATAGCAAGTTCACCGCATACCCATGTGAAGCGGAGCACTGCTGACATTATGAAATGGGTAGCGGTATGCGCCATTCCAGGCCTGATTGCCCAACTCTACTATTTTGGCTGGGGCACTTTAATACAGTTACTCTTTGCGATCGTAGTGGCATTAAGCTGCGAAGCTATTGTCATGAAATGCCGTAAACGCCCAATCAGCACAGCACTGCGTGATAACAGTGCACTGGTCACAGCTTGGCTACTCGCGATTTCCATCCCGCCATTATCTCCGTGGTGGCTATTGGTCATTGGCCTCATATTTGCCATTGTGATCAGTAAACAACTCTATGGCGGCTTAGGACAAAACCCGTTTAATCCCGCTATGGTGGGGTACGTCGTTTTGCTTATTTCGTTTCCCGTACAAATGACCAGTTGGATTCCACCATCGCAGTTTGCCCCGCAAGCGATTTCTTTGAGTGATTCGATCTCGTTAATTTTTACCGGGTTTAGTATCGATGGTTATTCACTGCAACAGCTTCGCACTGGCTTAGATGGAGTCAGTATGGCGACGCCATTAGATACGATTAAAACATCAGTGCGTGCCGGAGAATCATTAAATGAGATTATGCAAAAACCACAATTCGGTTTGCTTGCTGGCGTGGGGTGGCAATGGGTCAACCTTGCTTACTTGGCTGGCGGTTTAGCGCTAATACGTATGCGAATTATTAACTGGCATATCCCAGTGGCTTTCATTGCAGGATTATTGATCACCAGTTCGGTGATTACTTTGTTGATTCCAGGAACGACCCCTAGCCCATTAATACACTTATTCTCTGGTGCAACGATGTTAGGGGCATTCTTTATCGCAACGGATCCCGTATCCGCCTCAACCACAGATAAAGGGCGGCTCGTATATGGAGCATTCATCGGGAGTCTTATCGTCATTATACGTAGCTGGGGCGGTTATCCCGATGGGGTCGCCTTTGCGGTGATTCTAGCCAATATGTGCGTCCCTATGATTGATTACTACACCAAACCTAGAACTTATGGTCATTAAGGAAACGTATGCTCAATGCTATTCGTAAAAATGGCACCATTTTGGCCATTTTCGCTTGTGCCTCTACTGGTGTGGTGGCACTGACAAATTATTTAACACAAGATAAAATTCAAGAGCAAGAACAAGCACAATTGCTCTCGATTTTAAATCAAGTCGTGCCTAAAGCACTACATGATAATGTGTTATCCAACACATGTGCCATGATTCGCGACCCGCAATTAGGCACAAATCAAGCGATGCCCGCTTACTTTGGTACTAAAAATGGTGATTATTCAGCGATAGCGATTGAAGCGATCGCTCCCGATGGATATAACGGAGCAATCAAAATCATTGTCGGTATCAATAAACAGGGTGTGATTACGGGCACTCGCGTGCTATCACAAAATGAAACGCCGGGTCTGGGCGATAAAATCGATATACGAGTCTCGGACTGGATTTTAGGTTTCACTGGTAAAACAGTGACCAAGAAAAATTACGATACGTGGAAAGTCCGTAAAGATGGCGGACAATTCGATCAATTTACAGGGGCAACGATTACGCCACGCGCCGTCGTAAAAGCGGTACGTAATACAGCACTGTTTGTCGAAAAAAACCACGCTAAACTGTTCGCCCAAGCTCACCAATGTGAGGTAGATTAATATGGACATGAACAAAAAACTCTTAAAAGATGGTATGTGGGATAATAACCCTGCGCTCGTACAGTTATTGGGCTTATGCCCGCTACTTGCGGTTTCCTCTACGGTGACCAATGCGTTAGGGTTAGGCATTGCGACATTGCTCGTATTAGTCGGTTCCAATGTCATCGTCTCTTTAGTGCGTGATCATGTCCCAAAAGAAGTGCGTATTCCCGTATTTGTCATGATCATCGCGTCATTGGTAACGTGTGTACAATTACTCATGAATGCCTATGCCTACGGCCTCTATTTATCCTTAGGTATTTTTATCCCGCTCATCGTGACGAACTGCATTATCATTGGACGCGCTGAAGCCTTTGCATCCAAAAATGATGTAATACCATCTGCATTAGATGGTTTATGGATGGGGTTAGGTATGACAGCAGTACTCGTAGTATTAGGGACTTTGCGTGAAATTTTAGGTAATGGCACCCTGTTTGATGGCGCCGATTTACTCCTCGGTGATTGGGCAACATCACTGCGTATTGAACTGTTTCATTTTGATAATAAGTTTTTGCTGGCGTTACTACCACCTGGCGCGTTTTTCGGCGTTGGCTTATTAATCGCTCTTAAAAATGTGATTGATAAACGTATTGCTGATCGCCAGCCACAGCAAGCGAAACCAGAGATTGAACGGGCTCGTGTGACTAACGCTGGATAGCGTTCACATCACCTCATATAAGCATAACGATAGCCTCATTAGTACTGAGTAATGAGGCTGTTTTACTGAAAGCCACTATCATGAATAATATAAAACGCCGTGAAATTCTCGAAAGACTTCGAGAGAATAACCCACACCCGCAAACAGAGTTGAACTGGCAGTCCCCTTTCGAGTTATTAATCGCTGTGTTATTGTCAGCACAAGCGACTGATGTCAGCGTCAATAAAGCAACAGCCAAGTTGTACCCTGTCGCTAATACACCTGAAACCATTTTGGCATTAGGTGTCGATGGCGTTAAAGAGTATATAAAAACCATTGGCTTATTTAACTCAAAAGCAGAGAATGTCATTAAGACATGTCAACGCTTGGTGAGTCTACATGGTGGTGAAATCCCCCAAGATCGCGCAGCGCTTGAAGCACTACCAGGAGTCGGGCGTAAAACGGCAAATGTGGTATTAAATACCGCCTTTGGCTGGCCAACGATTGCCGTTGATACACATATCTACCGAGTTGCCAATCGCACCAAATTAGCGATGGGCAAAACGGTCGATGATGTAGAGCAAAAATTATTAAAAGTCGTTCCTAAAGAATTTAAAGTGGACGTCCATCATTGGTTAATCCTTCATGGACGCTACACCTGCGTAGCGAGAAAGCCACGCTGTGGAAGCTGTATTATCGAAGATCTTTGTGAATACAAAGACAAAATTTATCCGGAAGATTAGGAGCACACAATGTCAAACAACCGTATTTTACATACGATGCTACGTGTCGGTAACCTTGATACCTCTATCGAGTTCTATACTAAGATCATGGGCATGAAACTGCTACGTCAAAGCGAAAACGCAGAATACAAATACACCTTGGCTTTTGTTGGCTACTGTGAAGAATCAGAAGGTGCCGTCATCGAGCTAACGTATAACTGGGGTCAAGAAAGCTACGATCTTGGCGATGGGTATGGTCATATCGCTATTGGTGTCGATGATATTTATACAACCTGTGACACAATAAAAGCAGCGGGTGGCAGTGTGACTCGCGAGCCAGGCCCAGTCAAAGGCGGCACGACTCAAATCGCATTTGTACAAGACCCAGATGGCTACAAAATCGAGTTGATTCAAAACTCACAAGCAAGCAAAGGTCTAGAAGGTTAATCCTTTCAATTATTGCATGCTGCATTCGTAAAAAGTGGCCATTTGGCCACTTTTTATTTGTCTTGTCTCACACATCATTCCTAGCTAAACACTCTAATAATACTTATCCGAACGCCCCAAAGAAATGACCACTCGCCTATTTTTGGCTTTACCAATAGGGGAAGAATTATCCGCCACAGGTCGACGTTTCCCATATCCTTGTACTTGGATTCTATCTTGCGGTAACCCTAACGATTCAAAATATTTACGTAATGACACTGCGCGTTTGTCTGACAAATCTTGACTGACATCGCTTGTCATGGATGAACCGGTGTACGTGGCCACCAAGACTAAATCAATATCTTGATTATAACGAATATAGTCCGCAATTTGTTTTAGCCTCTTCTGCGAAGCTTTATTCAGTTCAATACTATTCCCTTGATCATAATGTAAAATCGTAAACGAAATATCTTCAAAACTATAAGGCAATAGACTCGAAATACAATGGCTAAACGCCGTATATTTATCTTGAAATAGTACGGAAGATAGGGCCACAGAAACCGTCTGTCCTGAGTTATGCCAATCTTGGAAATGAAACGTTGGATAATTGCCATGCTCTAACTCACTGAGCATCGACCAAGCGGTTTGCCCACCTACATAACCATCAAACTGCTGATAAAACTTTAATTGGCTCATTCTCATCGCCGCTTGTCCTGGACGCCAGGCCGGCGGCATAGAAGTCAAACTGACAGGTTCCGTCTTCCCCATCGGACGCAGCATTTTGAGTTCAAAATCTAAGTTAATTTTCTTGCTGGCACGCGAAGAAAACACCGCAGTGCCATAATGAGGTATCGGATGTACCAGACGGCATTCTAGTGGCGTATTTTCTGCCATTGTCCATGTCGACTCTTCTGGTTTGGCCACATAACGCTGCTCAAATGCAAGGGCATGACATGACATCATCATAACGAATGCGCCTAGCCCAAACATCACCCTTTTTTTCATAACTGTCTTCTCTTCAGTTTACGGTTCACGAAAGGACAGGGATTGCCGACCCCGCTGTGGAGCTAGAATCTATGCAATATTCTAGCCATAAAGATTAACTCAATGGGGTTATCAACGACATTGCCCTGCTTGTTGTCCCATCAATCCATGGGATTAGGTCCCTTTTCTTGATACAGAAACTCACAACATAATTTATTCATACAAACCGCTGTGTTTGGTTTTTCTTACTCTCAGAATCTGTAATAATACTGGGCTTGTCATATCTACCAGAGTAAACATGAACGAAATTGATGAAACATTGACACTAAGAAAGCGCTTTCGTGGCTACTTTCCGGTTGTCATTGATGTAGAAACCGCCGGTTTTAACTCACACACTGATGCATTACTAGAAATTTGCGCAGTGACGTTACGCATGGATGAAAACGGTGTCCTTCATCGGGCTTCTACTCTTCATTTTCATGTTGAACCGTTTGAAGGTGCCAACCTAGAACCAGCGGCGCTGGAATTTACAGGAATTCGTGACCCATATAGCCCTTTACGTGGCGCTGTTAGCGAAGATTATGCGTTAAAAGAAATCTACAAACTGGTTCGTAAAGAACAAAAAAATGCAGGGTGTAGTCGCGCAATAATGGTGGCACATAATGCGGCATTTGATCATGGTTTTGTCATGGCAGCGAATGAACGTAGCAAACTAAAACGCGTGCCTTTCCATCCTTTTGCAACCTTCGATACCGCAACATTAAGTGGCTTAGCTTTTGGGCAAACTGTACTGGCCAAAGCTTGTCGAGTCGCTGGGATGGAGTTTGATAATAATGAAGCCCACTCAGCACTTTATGATACCGAGCAAACGGCTGAACTATTCTGCCGTATTGTGAATAAATGGAAAGCGTTAGGCGGCTGGCCCATCGCTCCGGTTGATGACGCTCCTTCTAGCGACGTCAATGAACAATAAACCTTTGGCTATTTTTGCCTAGTGAACTAAATAAATTGAGACATTTATGAACCCAGTAATAATTTCTGTTTGTATCATGCTGCTATTAGCGCTGATACGTGTCAATGTCGTTGTCGCATTAACGTTCAGTGCGATAGTCGGCGGTTTGATGTCTGGTATGAGCATCACCGATACCGTCGCCGCTTTTGAAGGTGGACTTGGTGGAGGCGCTACAATTGCCCTAAGCTATGCCATGCTTGGGACCTTTGCAGTTGCTATCTCACGCTCTGGTATTACCGATTTACTTGCTCAATCTGTTATTAAAAGACTCCATGGTAAAGAACATGGCGCGGCGACAACCGGTCTTAAGTACGGTGTATTGGTCGTATTCTTGCTCATGGCAGTGTCTTCGCAAAACATTATTCCCGTTCATATTGCTTTCATCCCGATCCTTATTCCCCCTCTTTTAGGCGTGTTAGCTAAACTTAAACTGGATCGCCGCTTAGTGGCGTGTGTCTTAACCTTCGGTTTAATTACGCCTTATATGGTTCTACCCGTGGGATTTGGCGGCATTTTCCTACACAATATTTTGCTTAAAAACCTCCGCGATAATGGCTTAACAGACATTACCGCCTCACAAGTACCGATGGCGATGCTGCTCCCAGGTTTGGGGATGGTTGCTGGTTTACTGATTGCCGTATTTATCAGCTACCGTAAACCTCGCCATTACCATGAAACAGAGTTTACGCAAACCGAGCCTAAAGTTGTTACCATTAATAAACGCCATATCCTTGTCGCGATTATCGGTATTATTGCGGCACTGAGTGTGCAGTTATTAACAGGATCAATGATCATTGGTGCTTTAGCGGGCTTTATGGTCTTTACCTTTGGTGGTGTGATCGCTTGGAAAGAAACGCACGATGTATTTAACCAAGGCGTCCATATGATGGCAATGATTGGTTTTATTATGATTGCTGCCGCCGGCTTTGCTGCAGTAATGAAAGATACAGGTGGCGTTGAAACATTAGTTCAAGCGGTATCGACCAATATAGGCGATAATAAACCACTGGCTGCGTTATTAATGTTAGTGGTTGGCTTATTGGTTACTATGGGGATCGGATCGTCATTCTCTACTATCCCTATCATCGCCACTATTTATGTGCCATTGGCATTAGCTTTCGGTTTTTCTCCGATGGCCACCATCGCATTGGTAGGAACGGCTGCAGCATTAGGTGACGCAGGTTCACCAGCATCAGATTCAACCCTAGGTCCAACTTCTGGTCTTAATGCAGATGGTCAACATGAGCACATTTGGAATACGGTGGTACCAACCTTCTTACACTACAATATTCCATTGATCATCGCTGGCTGGATTGCTGCCATGGTTCTCTAGTCGTAGTAATAGTGAGTAGCGCATTATAGGCGCTACTCATTCACTGCAGACTCGCCTTATACAAAAGCGCCCTTTCTTACTGTGATAATCTGGTATACAACAGATAAAAAAAGCAGCATCTTATGATGCTGCTTTTTTCTACATAGTGAGAGCGAGATTACCCCTCGTTATGCATTTCTAAATTGACTAATTCTTGCTGAATATTGCTCTCAAGCTTAGCGTCATCGTTACGCATTGACTCAAGAAACTCTAGATAGTTTTGGTCAACGTCGCCAGTGACGTATTCACCGTTAAACACAGATGTTTCAAAGCGTTGAATATCAGGATTACCTTCACCAACAGCGGCGACTAAATCATCCAATGTTTGAAAAATCAACGCATCTGCGCCGATTTGCTGACAAATGGCATCATTATCACGGCCGTGTGCAATGAGCTCATTAGCGCTAGGCATATCGATACCATAGACGTTAGGGAAACGAATCTCAGGAGCAGCAGAGACCATGTATACTTTCTTTGCACCTGAATCACGCGCCATTTCAATGATTTGTTCTGAAGTAGTTCCGCGCACAATCGAATCATCAACCAGTAATACGTTCTTATCTTTAAACTCACTGCGAATGGCGTTAAGTTTACGACGTACTGATTTCTTACGTTGCTGTTGACCCGGCATGATGAAGGTGCGACCAACATAACGGTTTTTAACAAAACCTTGGCGATATGGCTTATCAATGGCTTGAGCAATCTGTAGTGCGATATCGCACGATGTTTCTGGGATCGGAATAACCACATCAATATCAAGTTCAGAAAAGTCTTGTTTAATCCGTTCACCCAATTTTTTACCCATTTCTACACGAGCACTGTATACCGAAACTTTATCAATAAAAGAATCTGGACGAGCAAAATAAACAAACTCAAAAATACATGGGTTTAATACTGGGAAATCAGCACATTGCTTAGTAAACAACTGCCCTTCAAATGTCGCATAAATCGCTTCGCCAGGGGCAACATCGCGTACGAAATCAAAGCCAACAGCATCAAGTGCAACCGATTCAGACGCCACCATGTATTCAGTACGACCATCAAGCTCACGTTTACCTAAACACAATGGACGAATGCCATTGGGATCACGAAAAGCAATCATGCCGTGTCCAATAATCATAGCCACAACGGCGTACGCACCTTTAATAGTACGATGAACATTACTGATAGCACGAAACACATCATCTTCGTTAATCATGCCACGGACCGTATCCATCTCATGAGCAAGGACGTTCAACAACACTTCTGAATCAGAGGTGGTATTCACATGACGACGATCTTTAGCGAACACTCGTTCACGGACTTCTTTCGCATTGGTTAAGTTACCATTATGCGCGAGAGTTATACCAAAAGGTGAGTTAACATAGAAAGGTTGAGCTTCAGAAGCACTTGAGCTTCCAGCCGTTGGATAACGGACGTGTCCTATACCCACAGTCCCTTGCAAGCGCTGCATGTGTCTTGCTTCAAATACATCCTTGACCAATCCATTCGCCTTACGCAGACGAAAACGATTGCTTTCTATGGTACAAATACCCGCGGCATCCTGGCCACGATGCTGCAATACCGTTAAGGCGTCATAAATAGACTGGTTTACAGGGGTTGTGCCCACGATTCCAACAATACCACACATGTGCTAATCCTCGATTTGCGACTATATCTAGCGCTATTTCGCGCCAGATAGGAAACTTGATGTTGCCTGTAAGTGCTCAAAAAATGGTGAAATAATATGGCTAAACTGAGGCACTAATTGTGAGTCTTTCCACCAAATTGTTGCTGGTAATGCGGTAAACGCATCCAAGAAAAACAATACAGCAGAAACAATTAATACGCCTCTTAGTGCACCAAATACCACACCCAGAACTCGATCTGTCCCAGACAGTCCTGTTTTTTCCACTAGCTGCGCAATGACATAGTTAACGATGGCTCCAACAATCAATGTCGCGACAAACAATACGGCGATTGCAGCTCCATTACGGAAAACTGGGTCTTGAATATTGGTAAAATACACCGCTAACTTGGCGTAATATTGCGAAGCAATAAAAAATGCCCCAAACCAAATAACCAATGACACAGCTTCTCTCGCAAAGCCTCGTACTAGGCTGATCAACGCAGACAGGCCGATCACACTTAAAATGACGATATCTAACCAATTCATATATTTTTTACATCTTAAGTTGGCGCGCATTTTAACAGAAAAATACGCGACGCAAACGTTTTCTTATGGATTTAGTGGTTTAAATTTAAGCAATCGACCTTTTGCACCAGTGATTTCTTTTAATTCACCGATTTGACGCTCTAATTTACTCTTAGAAACATCAGGCCCAATAATTACTCGCGTAAAACCATTCTCTTGCTTGGTATGCGCTTGGTAACCGCGTTTTTGTAAATCAGCGACTACTTTTTTCGCATTACTGGTATTTTTTAAAGCCATCAGCTGAATGAGCCATGCACTGTCGTGATAGTCATTTTTTTCCGGCGTTGACTCGATCTTTGTCGCCACTTTATCAGACGGATCTGACTTAGTGTCGGCAGTAGCACGATCACTTTTGACCTCTTTGACAGGAGAATCAGGTAATGTGGTGTGATCCTTTTCTGGCTCAATCACATCAAATGATTCACTATGATCATCGACTTGAGGTTTAATCGGAATACTGGCGACATCATCGTCGTAATGGCTCTTTTTCCCATCGAGAATATCTGGCAACACGATAACCCCAATGGCGACTAATACAATTGTTCCTACTAAACGGCATTGAAATTTACTGGCCATTTATGCTCCTCTACTTTGCCAATGCGATAAGACTTCACCCACGGTGTGAAACGATCCTACCACTACTATGACATCCTGTGCTGACACTTGTGTCAAGGCGGTTTCAAATGCCTCAGCAGGATTCACAAACTCAGTCAGCGCTTGCTCAGTATGTGGCCGTATTGCAGCACATAACTCGCTCGCACTCGCCGCTCTGTCACCACTTAAGGAAGCCGGATACCAAGCCGTCACTTTAGGAGCTAGCACGGCAACCGTGGCATCAATATCTTTATCATGCAGCATGCCTATCACTATATGAAAGGATTTTTGCGGATAACGAACCTGCAACTCTTTCATTAAGTATTGTGCAGAATGTGGATTATGAGCCACATCTAAAAGTATGGTTGGTTGCTGAGATATTTGCTGCATACGACCCGGCAACTGAGCGTTTTTTAGCCCATTAGCAATATTTACATCGGAAATATCGAGTTCAGACACACCCAATGCCATTAAAGCCGTTGCCGCGTTCGGTAATGGCAAAGAAGGTAGCGGCAAATCATTTAAATCAAAGCTACCACTCCACCACCGCCAAGTACGGTCATCACATCGTTCATAGTCAAATTGAATACCCACTTGATGAAATTCTGCTGCGATATCATCCGCATGAGCTGCCACCGTCGCTGGCGCTTTAGGCTGCCCACAAATGGCTGGCTTACCGGAACGAAAGATACCTGCCTTTTCAAAGCCAATCACATTAATATCATCTCCTAGCCAATCGACATGGTCGACCGCTAAACTCGTGATCATAGAAATATCATGATTGACCACATTCGTGGCATCCAAACGACCGCCTAAGCCAACTTCCAACAAAACAACATCAACGTTTTCCGTTTGAAATAAACGTAATGCCGCTAGAGTACCAAACTCGAAGAAACTTAAAGTGGTCTCGCCACGCTGCACTTCTATAAACGAAAACGCGTCAGTATGCTTCGCATCAGGCAGTATTTGACCATTAATACGTACACGCTCGTTGTATTGAATTAAATGGGGGGAAGAGTAAACACCAACTCGATAGCCAGCATCTAATAAGATGGCTTCCATCAATGCACAAGTTGACCCCTTACCATTCGTCCCAGCAACAGTGATCACCGTTGGAGCAGGCTTAGTCAGGTTCGCTTGTGTGGCAACTTTTGAGACTCGCTCCAGACCGAGGTCAATAGAGGAGGTATGAATATGAGTTAAATAATCAAGCCACTCACTCATAGGTGAAGTGGCTTGAGGGATCGGGTTCTGTTTCATCTAACGTATAACCAATTGATTGCGTGGTTTAGTTAGTGTCTACTTTACCCTTTTTTTTCTGCTTCTGGTACTGAATATGACTCTTGATCGTCGTTATCTTCTTCAATCTGAGTCGATTCATGGTTTGTCATCTTCGCTAATAAGCCTGACAAACGCTTACGCATGTCACGGCGATCGACAATCATATCGATGGCGCCATGTTCTAGTAAGAATTCACTACGTTGAAAACCTTCAGGTAGGTCTTCACGTACTGTTTGTTCAATAACACGGCGTCCTGCAAAGCCAATTAATGCTTTCGGCTCACCAACATTAATATCACCTAGCATGGCTAGACTTGCCGAAACGCCACCCATTGTTGGGTCGGTCAGCACTGAAATAAAAGGTAAACCTTTTTTAGATAAGCGCTCTAGTGCCGCACTGGTTTTCGCCATTTGCATCAGAGACATTAAGGCTTCTTGCATACGCGCACCACCACTGGCCGAGTAACATACAAGACCGCACTGGTTTTCTATCGCCGCATTCACCGCTTTAACAAAGCGAGCACCTACTACGGATCCCATAGAGCCCCCCATGAAAGAGAACTCGAATGCACACGCCACAACTGGCACGCTCATTACCTCACCTTTCATGACAATCAATGCATCTTTCTCACCGCTTTTCTTTTGCGCCGCACTGAGACGATCTTTATAACGCTTAGAATCTTTAAACTTCAATTTATCTTGAGGTTCAAGCTCCGCACCGATCTCAACACCAGTGTTAGCGTCTAAGAACGTTTCTAGACGGCGACGTCCACTCATACGCATGTGATGATCACACTTAGGACAAACTTCTAAGTTTCTCTCTAATTCTGCATAATACAGAACCTGATCGCATGAAGTACATTTCGTCCATACCCCTTCAGGGATATTCGCTTTACGAGAAGTTACAATATGGGTTTTGTCTAAAATCTTTTCGAGCCAACTCATGGAAGACCTTTTACTCTCTACACTCCCGCACCATCGCGAAAGATACAAAACAGAAACAAATGCGTGCGATTAAAGCATATAACCAACTCGCTGTAGACAAAAAACTGGTTGTACCTATTTTTTCTCTGCAACCATCACGCATAACTTGGATAGAATTTTATTCGCTATTTATTAACCGTTAAAGTAGCTCATCAGGTAAAAATAGCGGACCGATCGGAACATTCGGTAGTTCAAATTCTTGTGGGTAATCGACGTCAACTAAATATAAGCCAGCAGCTTTCGCTGTTGCTCCAGCTAAATTTCTATCTTTAGCCTGCAATAGCCATTCAATCCATTCAGGTGATTTTTCCCCTTTGCCAACAACAATTAAGCTGCCAACAATGTTCCTTACCATGTGGTGAACAAACGCATTAGCTTTAATATCTACAACCACATAGCGATTATGGCGGCTAATGTTAATATGCATAATATTACGCCATGGACTCCTTGACTGGCAATGGGCTGCGCGAAATGAAGTGAAATCATTTTCGCCTAACAGATATTGCCCAGCTTGATGCATAAGTTCTGCATCGAGTTCTCCATGGTAGTGACTGACACCACTCGCCATAATTGCCGGTCGATATGCATGATTATAGATCACATATCGATAACGCCTTGCGGTTGCGCTAAAACGTGCGTGAAACTCTTCTGTGACAGGTTTCGCCCAACGCACCGCAATATCCTTTGGCATATTGGCATTGGCTCCCATTGTCCACGCAACCATTTTCCGATCGGCTGTGGTATCAAAGTGGACCACTTGACCTGTGCCATGAACGCCTGCATCCGTACGACCCGCACATTGAACCTCAATCGGATGATTGGCGACGACACTTAATGCTTTCTCTAGCGCTTCTTGGACGCTTCTCACGTCACGCTGTCGTTGCCAACCGTAGTAACGAGCACCATCATACTCAATACCTAAAGCAATTCTCATGATGTTCTTCTCGTTGAAAATGGGTCGGGAAGTATAATAGTAATTGACGTAAATTTCTAATCAACAAACAGAAAGGCGGGAAAAATTCCCGCCTTTCTGTTAACCACGACCCTGTAAACGATCAATTAAACGTTTAGCTTCTTGGCGAATATCATCATCACCATCGACAATCGACTCTTCTAAGAGCTTAATAGCTCCTTTAGAATCATTCATTTCCATATACATCTTAGCTAAATCTAATTTTCCTGCAGCAGCTGCGTTCAAGTCGACATCAACTTCAGAAATATCACCAAGAACATCAGGAAATTCATTTAAACCCACATCAAGCTGTAACTCATCATCATCCAATGACGATGCATTCACATTGCTTTCTTCGTTTTCAACCTGTGCCATCAATTCATCAATGGTCATAAACTGGCTCGGGTCAGCACCTGGAGGCAGTTCATCCAGTGTTTCTTGCTCGCCCCAGTTTTCATTTTCAATTTCAGGCGCAGGTGTTTGACTTTCATTACTCCAAATATCCGCTAAATCATCAGGCACATCATCTGAGATTTGTGATTTTTGTTCTGGTGTTAAGTTAAAACCATTCCAATCTTCACCGCCGACATCAAGCATCGCTTCTAAATCCATACCCGCGCTATCAATAGTATCGGCATCAATGGGTTTATCGAATCTAAAATCAGTATGCTCTGGAGAGTCATCTAGCCAGTTATTGAGTGAGGCTTCATCAAACTCCAAATCCTTCGCAGAAGGGCTCGTTGTGCCTGAATCACTGTCAGCACCTGTGGGCGTTTCTTCTTCTGCATCCTGCGCAAGTGAGGCATCGGCTTTATCTTCACCCTCTTCACCGTCACTTCCCTCACTCTCTTGTTCTTCATCAAACAGAGAATCAGGAGACGTTGGTTCAGTTAGCGGAGCAGGTTCGATACCGTTTGGCATTGCCGCTTTATCCGGCTGCTTTAACGCATCTTCTTCATTAAACTCAGGGAAATTACCATCAGCCAATTCACGTTCAAGTTCCTCTTCGCTAAATCCAACCGGATCTTCAAATGGCTCAGGTTCTAATTCTCCTTCTGCGCTTTCCAGTGCATCTTGCTCAGTGAACTCTTCATAATCATCGTCAAGATTGATAGAGAAGTCATCATCAAGATCTTGTTCACCACTTGCGACTTCATCAGACGAATTTGATTGAGAGCTTGGCTCGTCATCAGCAGGCTGTGCCTCGGCCTCGCTTTGCTCACTAACATTGGAGTCCGCTGCAGCGTCAACAGGTGGTTCAACCGCTGTGTCTGGTTGACTAGGCGATGCGTCCAATTCCTCATTACTTGGCTCATCCAACGACGCTAGCGCATCATCTTCGCCGAATTCAGGCAGTGATTCATCATCGAGATCAAACTCATCCGACTCTGGCTCGTTTGGCACCTCATCCGCGGCGCTTTGCGGCGTAGACGCTGGCTCGTCATCAACAGGCTGTGCTTCCGCTTCCGCTTGCGCCGCTTCTTCACTATCTGCTTGTGGCTGTGGCTCGGCCTCGCTTTGCTCGCTAACAGTTGAGTCCGCTACGGCGTCCGCAGGTGGTTCAACCGCTGTGTCTGGTTGACTAGGCGATGCGTCCAATTCCTCATTACTCGGCTCATCCAACGACGCTAGCGCATCATCTTCGCCGAATTCAGGCAGTGATTCATCATCGAGATCAAACTCAAGCTCAAAGTCATCCGACTCTGGCTCGTTTGGCACCTCATCCGCCGCGCTTTGCGGCGTAGACGCTGGCTCGTCATCAACAGGCTGTGCTTCCGCTTGCGGTTGCGCCGCTTCTTCACTATCTGCTTGTGGCTGTGGCTCGGCCTCGCTTTGCTCGCTAACATTGGAGTCCGCTGCAGCGTCCGCAGGTGGTTCAACCGCTGTGTCTGGTTGACTAGGCGATGCGTCCAATTCCTCATTACTCGGCTCATCCAACGACGCTAGCGCATCATCTTCGCCGAATTCAGGCAGTGATTCATCATCGAGATCAAACTCAAGCTCAAAGTCATCCGACTCTGGCTCGTTTGGCACCTCATCCGCTGCGCTTTGCGGCGTAGACGCTGGCTCGTCATCAACAGGCTGTGCTTCCGCTTGCGGTTGCGCCGCTTCTTCACTATCTGCTTGTGGCTGTGGCTCGGCCTCGCTTTGCTCGCTAACATTGGAGTCCGCTGCAGCGTCCGCAGGTGGTTCAACCGCTGTGTCTGGTTGACTAGGCGATGCGTCCAATTCCTCATTACTCGGCTCATCCAACGACGCTAGCGCATCATCTTCGCCGAATTCAGGCAGTGATTCATCATCGAGATCAAACTCAAGCTCAAAGTCATCCGACTCTGGCTCGTTTGGCACCTCATCCGCTGCGCTTTGCGGCGTAGACGCTGGCTCGTCATCAACAGGCTGTGCTTCCGCTTGCGGTTGCGCCGCTTCTTCACTATCTGCTTGTGGCTGTGGCTCGGCCTCGCTTTGCTCGCTAACAGTGGAGTCCGCTACGGCGTCCGCAGGTGGTTCAACCGCTGTGTCTGGTTGACTAGGCGATGCATCCAATTCCTCATTACTCGGCTCATCCAACGACGCTAGCACATCATCTTCGCCGAATTCAGGCAGTGATTCATCATCGAGATCAAACTCAAGCTCAAAGTCATCCGACTCTGGCTCGTTTGGCACCTCATCCGCTGCGCTTTGCGGCGTAGACGCTGGCTCGTCATCAACAGGCCGTGCTTCCGCTTGCGGTTGCGCCGCTTCTTCACTCTCTGCTTGTGGCTGTGGCTCTGTATCTTCTGTCTGCGCAGTGTCTAAGGGCGCTTCTTCCACAGACGGTTCTTCTGTGATGTCATTAACGACAGGTTCTGCGCTGCTCTCAGGCGCAGAGTCTTCTGCAGGTTCGTTATCTTCGAAGACATCAAAGTCATCAAGATCGAAATCAAAATCGTCATCAGAATTATTTTGTCCCGCCAAAACAGACTCTTCTTCTGGCAACGACGCATTATTATCCGATTGTTCAAGCTCGGTTGTTGACGTTAATACCTCAGGATCATTCACGTCCTCAGAGGTAGGCGCAGCGCCACTTGCTTGTTCTGCTGATGGTTGCTGAAGCATCTGCGACGGCAACGGTTCATCGTCATCAATATTCCAATCATCATCTTGTGGGACACCAAACTCATTTGGCTCTGGCTCTGGCTCTGGCTCTGGCTCTGGCTCTGGCTCTTCAGATGGTCCCTCAATTTCGGGGGCAAAATCAAAGGATTCTGATGAAATATTACTTTCATTATCCGCGTCATCTGCCACTGCTGGTTCAAACTCAACGCTTTCTAATAAAGGATCTTTTTCAGGCACATTACTGATTAAATCATCAATAAAATGTTCACTATCAAATTTCTCGTTATCTGCTTTTTCCTGGGCGCTTTGCTCGATTTCTAATAATTCATCGAATAACTCTGTGCCATCATCTTCTTCAACTTGCGGATCTTGCTCTGCCAGTGCCTCTAATTCTGGATCATTTTTTAATGCCGTTTCGGCATCCAAATTGTCACCAAGTACCTCATCGAGAAGATCGCTACTATTCGCATCAAATGCCGGTGTGTCGTCATCGCTATCTTCTAACAACTCGTCGAGCATCTGATCGCTCGATTCCAATTCACTCAATAGTTCAGAATCGCCAAGCTCTTCATCATCAGCACCTTCCATTAACTCATCAAGTAGTGCGACGCTATCGTCTTCAAGTGTGAAATCATCATCATCATCTTGAGCATCATCCAGCAACTCATCAAGTAGCGCGGTTTCATCAGCATTCGCTGGGGAGTCGTCATTTTCACTGGCTTTAGGGTCTGTATCACTGGCTTCATTAAGCAGTTCATCCAGCAACGCCGCATCCTCTTCTGGTGCAGCCGAGGCTTCTTCAGTCGAAGCTTGCTCTTCTAACGTCTCTAAATCAGGCTGCTGAGAAATACTATTAAATAAATCATCGAGCTCTTCATCTGATGCAACACTGCTGCTGAGATCCAAATCTTCCGGAAGACCGAGTTCGAGTGGATCTTGCTCTGCATCTTCTGGTTCAGCAAATAATTCGTCAAGCAGTGACTGATCAAGTCCATCGCTGCCTAAGTCTTCTGAGGGTTCCTCTTTTCCTAATAACGAATCCAGTTCCTCTTCAGACATCGCAGGCTCAGCTGACGCTTGATTTTCTTCACTGGTTAATTCACCATCATCGGCAATACCCGCAAATAAGTCCTCGCCATCATTCTCATCTTCTAAGTCAAAGTCGATATCACTACTTGCTAGTTCAGAGAATAAATCGTCTTCATCCGCTTCTAAGCTGGACTCATCTCCAAATAACTTCTCTTCATCACTTGATGGATCTTCACCAAACAGATCGTCATCTAATTTGAGGTCGTCCTCTTCCATGATTAACGAGTCATCTGTCATGACTAATGATGGTTCTTCACTTTCAGGCACAGCCGTGTCTTCTACCACCGGCTCTTCTTTCTTACGGCGGCCAAGTAGCCACACTACCAGCAGACCAATCAATAAACCGGGGAGCAGTGCTAACAAGCCGATTAACCAACCGTTAGAGGATAATTGATCCCACGTGCTTTCTTGCAGTTTGCTGGCTTCTTGACGCTTGGATTGCTGCTCTGCTTGTAATTTTTCAAACTCGGTACGAATACGGCCATCATCGTTGAGCTTCTCTTTTAGCCCAGAGACTTCTTGTTGAACTTCAGACAACATTAAACGTAAACGATGATTACGCTCTTCCAGTGCTGATAATTCGCTCGTCGAGCTATTAAGTTCTTTATCAATTTTGGAAACTTGTTGCTCAACGACGTTATTGGTATTTTTAGACGCTGACGTTGGTTCTTGTTTAACGGTTTTGGCTGGCGACGGGCTAGCGTTTGAAGATTTCGCCAAACGTGCTTGATGAGCACGCATAATACGAACAGCTTCCGCTGTTGACGCGCTTTTTACTTGAGCTAGAGAAGGAATGCGTAAATTACTGCCAGGTAATAAACTATGAATATTTTGATTTTCAAACGCTTGAGGATTTAAACGATAAATAGCGAGTAACGTTTGTTGGACCGTTACTTGATTAGACGGACGTAATTGTGACGCGATGGACCATAAGGTCTCGCGTTCCGTGGTTGGTCCAAAAAATTTCGCAGGTTGACTCTCTGCCGATGGGGAGTTGCGCTCCACATTAGTACTGAACTGGGGAGAAGACTGAACTTGACCGCTTGGGCCAATTAAACGAATCCCTTCAGCACGTACAAAAGAAATCTGAGTCACGGCAGCTATTGCCAAAGGCAGTAACAAACGTTTAAGAAATTGACGCATATAAGGCTCAGCTATGTGCTTTTTAAAATAAATACCGATCTATTTAATATATCGGAATAATGAGGTAAAACTATAGAAACACGAATAAAAATGAGTGTAATGGCTCAATTATCGTATGGGCCTCACACTATTGCCTGTTTTTTTCGTTGAATTTTGAAACATTATTCCCTATATCATGAAGCAAAAATAAAGCCAGCACTAGGCTGGCTTTAACATTTCTCAGTGTAACGTGTTACTTAGCTTCAATTTTTGCCCAAGTATCACGCAGACCAACCGTGCGGTTAAAGACTAGAGCTTCTGGTGACGAATCTTTATTATCCGCGCAGAAATAACCCAAACGTTCAAATTGGTAACCAAATTCCGCTTCAGCAGAAGTCAGACTCGGCTCAACAAAACCACGTTTTACAATCAAAGAGTCGGCATTGATTGTTTCAGCAAAGTTATTTGCCGCTCCTGGGTTAGGAACATTAAATAGGCGATCGTATAGACGCACTTCAGCTGGCACTCCATGAGAAGCCGATACCCAGTGAATCACCCCTTTTACTTTACGGCCGTCCGTTGGGTTCTGCCCCAGCGTTTCATTATCGTACGTACAGTAAATTGTCGTGATATTACCTTCTGCGTCTTTTTCAATACGCTCAGCTTTGATTACGTAAGAACCACGTAAACGCACTTCTTTACCTAACACTAAACGTTTGTATTTTTTGTTCGCTTCTTCACGAAAATCTTCACGCTCAATCCAAACTTCACGTGTAAATGGCACCTCACGAGTACCCATCTCAGGTTTATTCGGGTGATTCTGTAGCACTAACGTTTCAACTTGATCAGCGTCGTAGTTTTCAATCACGACTTTAACTGGATCCAACACCGCCATTGCACGTGGTGCATTTTCATTTAAATCGTCACGAATACACGATTCAAGTGAACCAAATTCAATGAGGTTGTCTTGCTTCGTCACACCAATACGCTGGCAGAATTCGCGAATTGAACCTGGGGTAAACCCTCGGCGGCGCAAACCTGAAATGGTTGGCATACGTGGGTCATCCCAGCCATCCACTAATTTTTCAGTCACAAGTTGGTTGAGCTTACGTTTAGACATGACAGTATATTCTAAGTTTAAACGACTAAACTCATACTGATGCGGAACACAATCAACCGTGATGTTCTCGAGTACCCAATCGTACAAACGACGGTTATCTTGGAACTCAAGCGTACAGATAGAATGAGTAATCCCTTCTAACGCATCAGAAATACAATGGGTAAAATCGTACATTGGATAAATGCACCATTTATCACCGGTTTGATGGTGAGAGGCGAAACGAACGCGATATAACACAGGATCGCGCAACACCATAAATGATGATGACATATCTATTTTTGCACGTAGGCACACTGTGCCCTCTGCAAACTCGCCTTGGCGCATTTTTTCAAACAGCTCAAGGTTTTCTTCAATAGGACGGTCACGATAAGGACTGTGTTTACCCGGTGCGGTTAATGTACCGCGATATTCACGAATCTGCTCTGGACTTAGCTCTTCAACATACGCTAAACCTTTGTTAATCAGTTCGACTGCATATTCGTAAAGCTTATCGAAATTATCAGAAGAATAATGGATATCCCCTGCCCATTCAAAGCCTAACCAGCTAACGTCTTGCTTAATCGACTCAACGTATTCAAGATCTTCTTTTTCAGGGTTGGTATCGTCAAAGCGTAAATTACACTGTCCCTGATAGTCCTGAGCAATACCAAAGTTTAAACAGATCGACTTGGCGTGCCCGATATGCAGATAACCGTTCGGCTCTGGCGGAAAACGAGTATGCACGCTAGTGTGTTTACCATCGGCTAAATCTTTATCAATGATTTGGCGGATGAAATTCGATGGACGAGCCGCAGCTTCACTCATCTATAGCACCTCAATTTTATTTAGTATTGTCAGAAAATGTGTCGCCGTATTATCAAAAACTGTCTTTGTGATGATAACCGCGATGATGGCAGTAATGATCCACAATTCTCAACAGATGCACAATAGAAACTATGCGTTTCAGCCAATTATTTCTTTGGAGTCTGTTTAAAAGCTGCGCATCAAGTAAAAAAAGCCCTCTGATGAGGGCTTTTTGGGTCTTTAATAGAATACAAGACACCAAGTCTTAATCGAGCTCTTTCATCTCGCCGGCAATAATTTCCGCCATTGGCCCCAAGATAACTTGAATACTAGTCTGGCTCAGTTTCACTACACCCATTGCACCTAAGGCTTTCAATTCACCTTCATCAATCGAGTGGCTGTCTTTAACCGTTAGACGCAAACGTGTAATACACGCATCGATATTCTCGACATTATCATGTCCACCGAGCACAACTAAGTACTGCTTAGCTAACTCTTTATTGCTGGTTGAACCTTGTGACTTACCTTGCTGTGGTGCTACTGCAACATCGTCTTCACGGCCCGGCGATTTTAGGTTGAAGGTACGAATTGCCACATAGAACGTGATGAAGTAGAGGAAAAAGAACCCAAACCCAATCAACAATAGCGTTAGCGGTTTGGTCGCCAGTCCCCAGTTTAAGACAAAGTCAAGTAAACCGGCTGAGAAACCAAAGCCATCAAGCGTACCAAACGCATTGGCGATGACAAATGAAAGCCCAGTAAAGACCGCATGTATCGCGTACAACGCTGGCGCTAAGAACACGAACAAGAACTCTAAAGGTTCCGTTATACCAGTTAAAAAGGCACAAAACGCGACAGAGAATAACATACCACCAACTTGCGCGCGTTTTTCTACTGGCGCACACAGATACATAGCTAGCGCTGCACCGGGCAGACCAAACATCATCACGGGGAAGAAGCCATTCATAAAACGACCAGCACTCAAATCACCACCAAAGAAGCGGTTCAAGTCACCTGTCTTCACCGTGTCTGTTACTTGATCCACCATTGCGGTGACTTCTGGTGTGACAACATTGGTAAAGTGGAATGTATGCACATTACCCGCCACCAAGGATTTCGCGATATCTGGCGCTACACATAATTTAGTGATGTTTGGTAGCGCATTGGCCGCCGCATGTGCGTTAGACACTATCACTTCCTGACACGTTCCCATAGCGAACCACATGTAAGTGTTAAGGACATGATGTAATCCGACTGGAATTAAGGCGCGATTAAGTACACCGTAGGCAAATTCGCCTAAAGACCCAGAAGAAGAAATACCATGAGCTAACGCATCTAACACAGACTGCACGTAAGGCCAAACAAAGCCTAACAGACTACCAGCAATTAAAGAAAAGAGCCCAGTCATAATTGGGACTAAACGACGACCGGAGAAAAAAGCTAACCATTGCGGTAAACTGGTTTTATAAAAAGCATTATATGAATGCCCTGCAATGATACCGGCGAAGATCCCGCCGAAGAACGACATATCATTCTCAGCATTAATGGTTTTCGCTGTCGCCGTCAGAACAAAATAGGCGACGGCACCGGCTATACCAGCAGCACCTGCACCATCAATCGATAATCCGACCGCGATACCTAGACCAAATAGCAAAGGTAGGTGTTCAAAAATCGCCCCACCAGCGTTCGCCATAAAGGGAATATCTAATAAATCGCCTTGCCCGAGTCGAAGCAGCAGGGCTGCAACAGGGAGCGTAGCAATAGGTAACATAAGAGCTTTACCTAGCTTCTGCGCGTATCCTAAAATGTTCACGTTATATTTCTCCAGTTAGATTTCCGTATCTCGGTCAGTATACTTTTTTCACACATTCAAATTAGTAGTATTAGTGTAAGCAGGTTCGCCACAACATCAAACCAAACACTCATAGTGTTGTGATCATAATCACTATATTTAGTAAATAAATTTTTACATTTAAGAGATAATCAATAACTTATTTTTCTCTGTAAAATATCAATACTTCGCGGTATTATAAATATTAGCGATAGTATATGAAACTGAAATAATAATTCACTCTTATATTGACTGATATTATCTCAGATAGCTTAGGATTTATGGCTACTTAACGATGAATGCTGCACTCTCAGTCAGTGTTAAGGTTTAGTTGCATCAACACAAATAAAGAAGTGAAGGAATAAAAATGAAATATGCGTTAGTTAACGGCACAATTTTTACTGGCGAAAACATTTTGACGAATCATAGCCTTATCATTGATGATCAAACCATTAGTGACATAATTCCTAGTCATGCACTCCCTAAAGACATGCCCGTTATCGATGTAGAAGGCGCGAATATATCTCCTGGGTTTATCGACTTACAGTTAAATGGGTGTGGCGGCGTCATGTTTAATGATGATATTAGCTCTGACACTCTAGAAACGATGCATAAGGCGAACCTTCTTTCTGGCTGTACTAACTTTCTGCCAACACTGATCACTTCGTCAGATGACAACATGCAGCAAGCGGTGAATATTGCACGCGAACACATGTCTGGGCACCCTAACCAGATATTAGGATTACATTTAGAAGGGCCTTACCTTAACCCAGAGAAAAAAGGCATTCACAATCTCGATTTCATTCGTCAATCAAATCAATCGATGATCGATTTTCTGTGCCACAATCAAGATGTCATTTCACAGGTAACAATGGCGCCGGAAATGAACGATTTGAGTCATATTCGTCAGCTCGCTGACGCAGGTATTACCGTCTCACTAGGTCATACTAATTGTACTTACGCCCAAGCAAAAGCAGGGTTTAGTGCCGGTATGACCGCGGCAACGCATTTATTTAATGCCATGTCTTCAATCACCGGACGTGAACCAGGAGCCGTAGGCGCGGTTTACGATACACCAGAGATTTATGCCGGTATCATTGCCGACGGGTTCCATGTAGATTTTGCCAATATTCGGATCGCCAAACAGCTCAAGAAAGAGAAGCTTATACTAGTGACTGATGCCACAGCCCCTGCAGGCGCAGATATTGAGTCCTTTATTTTTGTGGGGAAAACAGTATATTACAAAGATGGTAAGTGTATAGATGAAAACGGCACCTTAGGCGGCTCTGCACTCACCATGAATCACGCAATCAAGAACACCGTCGAGCATGTAGGTATCGCTCTAGATGAAGCGCTACGTATGGCGACCTTATATCCTGCTCAAGCGATTGGCGTAGATAATCAATTTGGACGCATCGCGCCTGGATATATTGCCAATCTTGCTATGTTCGACGGCGACTTGAATATCATGGCCACTGTAGTAAACGGACAATACGGAAAACATTGAGAATGACTGGCGGGCAAATCGGTAATGTAGATTTAGTAAAACAATTAAACAGTGCAGTTGTGTATCGTTTAATCGATCAACAAGGGCCTATATCAAGAATTCAAATTGCCGATATTAGCCAACTTGCTCCAGCAAGTGTGACCAAAATTACTCGCCAATTGCTTGAGCGTGGCTTGATAAAAGAAGTCGCTCAACAAGCCTCAACGGGCGGCAGACGGGCGATTTCTCTTACCACGGAAGTCGCCCCGTTTCATTCCATTGCGATTCGTGTTGGACGAGATTATATCTATTTAGGTTTGTATGATTTAGCCGGACAAGAAAAACATCTGGAGCGTCAGTTATTCACGTATACGACTCAAGAAGAACTGGTTAACGGATTAACACACTTCATCGAGGATTTTAAACAGCGTCATAGCGTCATGATTGACCAACTTATTGCCATTAGCGTGGTTCTTCCTGGTTTAATCAACCCAGAGAATGGCGTGATCGAATACATGCCTAACATCAGTATCGACACCCATAAATTATTACTCGCCGAAACGCTTGAACAACACTTTAACATTAGTTGTTTTGTGGGGAATGATGTCCGAGCCATGGCGCTAGCTGAGCACTATTTTGGGGCGAGTAAAGATAGCTATGACTCGATTGTTGTCAGCGTTCATCATGGTGTGGGTGCGGGTATCATTGTTAACGGCCAAGTCTTTTTAGGCCATAATCACAACGTCGGAGAAATCGGTCATATCCAAGTTAATCCACTTGGTGACCGCTGCCAATGCGGTAATTTTGGCTGCTTAGAAACAGTGGCATCAGAACCGGCGATTATCCACCATATTCGACAACGTTTAGAACAAGGTTATCCATCGTCATTACCACACAATGAACTCCTTAGTATTGAAACTATTTGCTATCACGCCATTAACGGCGATGAACTGGCCACAATGGCGCTTACCCAGGCGGCTAACGATTTAGGGAAAGCCATCGCCATGACAGTGAACATGTTCAACCCGCAAAAAATTGTCATTGCCGGCAAAATTAATCTTGCCGAGCGCATCGTCTACCCTGCACTACAACGCAATATCAATCATCAATCATTACATGCATTTCGTGAACAACTTACGATTGTGCCATCCAATATTGATGAGCACCCCGCGCTGAATGCCTTTGCATTAATCAAACGGGCAATGCTAAATGGTGATTTACTGCAAAGATTATTAGATTAATGCCCAAGCACAACCAAAGAGTGATACTTATCAATATTTTTGTCCTATAGTCTAAGTCATTCATTGTTCTAAAAATGCTGCGTAAAAAGCAGTCTGACTATTATGGAATTGATCTTTATTTTAGCGGCGTTCATCGCCGGACTGGTGGTAATAAAATGCCACCTTCCCCCTCTTGTAGGATTTTTAATTACTGGGTTTGCTCTGCATGCTTATGGTTACGAGTCTAATCACACCATCAATCAACTCGCCGATTTAGGGGTGACCCTTTTACTGTTTTCGATTGGTCTAAAACTTGACATTAAAACACTGCTTTCTAAAGAAATTTGGGTAAGTGCTACAGTACACAATATTCTATGCACATTAATGTTCACCCTAGGGTTACTGGCACTCAAGTTTTTAGGGCTCAATTCTTTAGCCGTTCTAAGCCTTGGGCAGTTAGTGTTAATTGGTTTTGCTTTGTCTTTTTCAAGTACCGTATTTGCCGTTAAGTCTTTACAAGAAAAAGGCGAAATGAATGCCATTTACGGGACCATTGCCATTGGCATTTTGGTGATGCAAGACATCTTTGCCGTTATTTTCCTTTCTGCATCGACGGGGAAGCTCCCAGAATGGTATGCGGTCCTTTTATTCTTGCTTCCGTTTTTACGCCCCGTACTCTATAAGATTATGGACTGGGTGGGTCATGGCGAAATGCTGGTTTTATTTGGCATTTTTGCAGCGTTAGTATTGGGCGGCGGCCTTTTCCAACTCGTCGGGTTAAAACCCGATCTCGGTGCGATCATTCTTGGCATGTTACTGTCTGGCCATTCCAAAACCTCTGAGCTGGCTAAATCACTGTTTAATCTTAAAGAAATGTTTTTAGTATGCTTTTTCTTAAATATTGGTTTATCGGCCGACCCCACCCTAACCGGACTATTACTTGCGCTACTTTTACTGCTCCTTCTGCCACTAAAGGGGGCGTTATACTTTTGGTTATTACACAAACACCATCTGCGTGTCAGGACTTCTTTGCTCGCCACACTGAGTTTATTCAACTACAGTGAATTCGGACTGATTGTCGCTGGTTTAGCCTTTAAAATGGGCTGGTTGCCGAATGATATTATGGTGACTATCGCCATAGTCGTGCCTTTATCTTTTATTGTCTCAGCTCCTCTTGGTCGTCAAGGGCATGCTTTATATCAAAAAACCTCGCAATGGTTAAAACCACAAAGTATTGAACAGCTCAACCCTAAGGATGGCATTATCAATCCCGGCAATGCTCAAGTGTTGATTTTAGGCATGGGCCGTATTGGCTCTGGGGCTTATGATGAACTTCATGAACGCTATGGAAATATCTGCTTAGGTATAGAGTTAACTCCTGATGCCTCTGAGCTGCATCAATCAGAGGGGCGCAATGTCATTACTGGTGATGCAACTGACCCTGATTTTTGGGAACGTATTTTGGTCAAAGAACACGTCAAACTGGTGCTCTTAGCCATGCCACATAACCAAGCGAATCGCGTCGCTCTCGATCTACTCAAAGAACACCAATTTAATGGCCACATTGCCGCCATTGCCGAATATAACGACCAAAAAGCAGAGCTTATCGAAGCCGGTGCTCATGCCGCTTACAATGTATACAATGAAGCAGGAACTGGGTTTGCTCGCCACGTCTGTGAAGAGTTAAAAACCGAGTTTTCTGCTCACTCTTAGTCCTTTCTCACCCAAAAAGGTGTCTATATGGCACCTCTTTATTCTCATAAAAGATTATCGACCTATTTATCTAACTCGTCCCTTGATTACTCAAACCGTTGCATTTAACACCAACCAATAGAAAGTATTCACTTTTTACCTAATTTAATTAAAAATTATTTAATTAAGCTTCTCTTTTGTAAATTTGTACACAATAAGAGGTTGCTTTTTTTAATCAAAGTGGCAAATTGAAGACATAAGATTAAGTCGTATTCAAAAAAGGAAAGTTGTATGTGTTCTATCTTCGGGATTCTGGATATAAAAAGTGATGCAGAGGCGCTACGTCCACTAGCCCTACAAATGTCGAAAAGACTGCGACATCGTGGCCCAGACTGGTCCGGCATTTACACAGCAGATCACGCTATTCTCGCCCACGAGCGCCTTGCTATTGTCGGCTTGAACAGCGGAGCACAGCCTCTTTATAGCCCAGATAGAAAACTTGTCCTTGCCGTTAACGGTGAAATTTATAACCACAAAGAGATTCGTGCTCGCTATGAAGGTATTTACGACTTTCAAACAGAGTCCGACTGTGAAGTCATCCTCGCACTTTATCAAGATAAAGGTGCCGACCTCATGGAAGAATTGAACGGCATCTTCGCCTTCGCACTTTACGACGAAGAGAAGGATGAATTTTTAGTAGGACGCGACCACATCGGTATTATTCCACTTTATCAAGGTCACGATGAATTGGGTAACTACTATGTCGCATCAGAAATGAAAGCACTGACCCCAGTCTGCAAAACTATCAGTGAGTTTCCTCCTGGTCATTTCTATCGTTCAGGCGATAGTGCGCCACAACGTTATTATGAACGTGATTGGTTTGAATACAGCGCTGTACAAGATAACCCATCTGATAAAGCAGAACTTAAAGAGGCCTTAGAAGCGGCAGTAAAACGCCAGCTCATGACCGATGTGCCTTACGGTGTACTGCTCTCTGGAGGGCTGGATTCTTCGATTACTTCCGCCGTTGCGAAACGTTTTGCCGCGATGCGTATTGAAGACGACGAACAATCAACCGCATGGTGGCCACAGCTGCACTCTTTTGCCGTCGGCTTGGAAGGGGCACCCGATTTAAAAGCGGCACGAGAAGTCGCGGATCAGATTGGTACTGTGCATCATGAAATGACGTATACAATTCAGGAAGGCCTCGATGCGATCCGTGATGTGATTTATCACATTGAAACCTATGATGTCACTACCATTCGCGCGTCAACGCCTATGTTCCTAATGGGGCGTAAAATCAAAGCGATGGGGATTAAAATGGTGCTTTCAGGCGAAGGTGCTGATGAACTGTTTGGCGGTTATCTATATTTTCACAAAGCGCCCAATGCTCAAGAATTCCATGAAGAAACCGTTCGTAAGCTTTTGGCACTGAACTTATTTGATTGTGCTCGAGCCAACAAATCCCTAGCGGCTTGGGGCGTTGAAGGTCGTGTACCTTTCTTGGATAAAGAGTTTATCGATGTCGCGATGAGATTGAACCCAAAAGATAAAATGTGTGGTAATGGCAAAATAGAAAAACATATTTTACGCGAATGCTTTGAAGACTATCTACCATCATCTATCGCTTGGCGCCAGAAAGAACAATTCTCTGATGGTGTTGGTTATGGCTGGATTGATACTCTAAAGTCACAGGCAGAAGAAAAAGTCTCGGATCAAAAAATGGAAGCCGCTGCTTTCCGTTTCCCATACAACACACCGACGACAAAAGAAGCCTACCTGTACCGCGAGATTTTTGAAGAGTTATTCCCTCTAGAATCTGCTGCTCGCTGTGTGCCGGGGGGGCCATCAGTAGCATGTTCAAGTGCTAAAGCAGTCGAATGGGATGAATCCTTCAAAAACTGTATTGATCCATCAGGTCGTGCAGTACAAAACGTACATAACGAAGCTTATTAAGTGGTTGTTTACGTTTAAAACCAAAAAAGGGGCATATCCATGCCCCTTTTTATTACTATTCATAGGATCGATTTAGCACTTCTCGGTTAACGGTAAATTTTTATTATCGATACTCAATTCAACGTTTTGATTAATCATTTTTACGAGCATAATCGAACGCATCTCACCATCTGGCTCTTGATATACCGCTTCAATTCCCGCAAATTGCCCACCGGTGATTTCCATGGGATCGCCTTTTTTAGGCCCCTGTTTTCTCACTACCAACAATTCTTGCTCTTCTAGCGATTTTAAATCTGAGATCAACTGTTCATTAATACATTTCGGTTGTGCGCCAAACCGAACAAAATCAACCACACCTCGTGTAGATCGAATAGTAGTAAAACTGGGCCCCTGCGCTACGTCAAAACAAATAAAAACATAAGAAGGAAAAAGCGGCTCTTTTACAGACTGACGCTTATTTCTCACCACTTTCTCTACGACTACCTCAGGGTAGTAACATTCGACCCCTTGGTTTTCTAGATGTAACTTAGCCCGCGGCTGTTCGCCTCTTTTACAATATAAAAGATACCAAGATTTCATAAGCCCAACCTATATCTGACGATTATAATTTTTTCTAAATCCTAACACATTTCATCAATAATTTGATATGGCAACCATGTCGTTGCAGTATGCTCAATCATGCCGCTGCCAAAGCACCTAAATAGATCTGCATCACATAAATAAAAGCAACAATGTTATTTGTGCAAAATAATTTTGCACTTCATCACTTAAAATTAATTTTCCATATAACATTATGATTACCATAAAAAATAGTATTTTAGTTTAAAAAACTAAACACCAAACCTATTGCGAGTAAAAAGCCTATTCTGTATATGTATGCATGGAATAAAAAACTTTAAATAACACAAATAATAGTTAAAATATTCTCATACAATTTTCGGGCGACAATCTCACTTATGAGACGCCCAATTTTAGTGCATTACACCCCTTTAAAGGAATTTACAGGAATTTTTATGTCTGACTTGAATGTGTTCAAGCAACCTAAGTCGTTCTACCTCATTTTCTCTATCGAATTTTGGGAACGCTTTGGTTTTTATGGGATGCAAGCCATCCTGACCGTTTATTTGGTTAAAATTATGGGAATGAATGAATCTGATTCATTTGTTCTTTTTGGTGCCTTTTCTGCCCTCATCTACGGCTTTGTTGCAGCAGGCGGCTGGATCGGAGACAAAGTGATCGGTACCAAGCGAGCAGTTACGCTTGGGGCGATTGTCATGATGGTCGGGTATACTCTATTAGGGCTGTCAACCGCCGGCCAAGATATCGGTGGTCCCACACTAATTTATATCGCGATGGGGTTCATTACGGTGGGTAATGGTTTATTTAAAGCCAACCCATCAAGTTTGCTCGCTAAAGTGTATGATGACAACGATCCTCGTCTTGATGGTGCCTTCACACTTTACTATATGGCGATTAACGTCGGCTCTCTTATCTCTATGATTTTAAGCCCACTCGTGGCTCAGAAATTAGGCTATGGGTTAGCCTTTGGTATGAGTGCGGTTGGTCTATTGATCACGGCGTTAAATTTCTTAGCATGCTTAAAAATGCTCAAATCCGTCGGCTCTCCTGCTGACTTAGCCCCGGTTAAAAAACGCAATCTTATGATTGTTATTGTAGGCTCGGTCATCGCGAGTCTTGTGTGCTCTTACCTATTGCAACACTTAATGCTTGCCCATGGTATTTTAGTCGTTGCTGGCTTAAGCATTCTATTCTTCTACTTTAAAGAAGCATTTGCGTTAACGGGTATTGAGCGTAAGAAAATGATTGTTGCTTTCATTCTTATGCTGCAAGGTGTTGTATTCTTCGTTCTGTACTTCCAAATGCCGACGTCATTGAACTTCTTCGCTATTCACAATGTTAGCCACTCAATACTTGGTTTTGCCGCAGAGCCTGAACAATTCCAAGCCTTGAACCCTTTCTGGATCATGGTCGCTAGCCCTGTGCTCGCTATTTTGTATGGTAAAGTTGGTGAACGTCTGTCAATGCCTTATAAGTTTGCCACCGGTATGGTGCTGTGCGCGTTGTCGTTCCTCGTGCTTTCTTGGGGGAGTCATTTTGCCAACGCTCAAGGCATCATCAGCTCAAACTGGTTAGTCGCAAGCTACTTCTTCCAATCTATCGGCGAGTTACTTGTCTCTGGCCTTGGTCTTGCTATGGTTGCACAGTTAGTTCCACAACGCATGATGGGCTTTGCGATGGGAATGTGGTTCCTAACATCAGCGACAGCCGCTGTTATCGCGGGTTGGGTGGCAAGCCTGACATCTGCACCTAAAGGTATTTCTGATGCGCATGCCTCATTGGCAATTTATAGCGATATCTTTGGCAAGATTGGTTACACCACCGCAGCTATTGCTGTGTTTACCTTTATCATTGCCCCCAAGCTGACCAAGATCGCTCGCGGTGGCAATGCTCCGGCAATGAAAGAAGCAACAGCATCATAAACCTCTTTCTCGTTACTAGAGCCGTTAATAAAAAACCTCGCCAAAGCGAGGTTTTTTTATCGTGGTCGTAGTGCTAACACTTATTCTGGCTGCAAGTATGGACTAACAATCGCCGACATCATATCAATATGCGCATCACTATCATTCAAACACGAAATATACCGGAAGTGTTGTCCACCCGCATGCATGAAGATTTCTTTATTTTGTTCCTGAATTTCTTCTAAGGTTTCTAAGCAATCACTTGAAAACCCAGGACAGAAAACATCAATATTTTTAAGATCTTGTGCTGGCAGCTTCTCTAATGTCTTATCCGTATAAGGCTGTAACCACTCTTCACGCCCAAACCGAGATTGATACGTCATCATGATCTGTTCTGACCCCAATCCCAACTCTTCTTTAAGTAACTCAGTCGTCCGTAAGCAATGAAATGGGTATACATCACCATTATCTGCATAGCGCTTAGGAATGCCATGGAAAGAACACAGCAACGATTGTCCCTGACCTTGAGTTTTCCAAGCATCGCGGACTTGATTAGCCAGTGCTTTAATATAAGCCGGATGATCATGATAATCGCGAATGAAGGTCAGCTCAGGTACCACTGGCATCGATTTTAAACTCTTTGCCACTTGGTCAAATACCGCTGCATTGGTCGATGAAGAGTATTGCGGATAAAGCGGTAACACTATAATGCGTTCTACGCCCTGTCCTTGTAGCTCTTTTAGACCGTGGGTCATACTAGGTTGACCATAGTTCATGCCGAGCGCGACGGGAATGGATAAACGCTCCTGTAGCTTAGAACGTTGACGTTTTGAGTACACCATAAGAGGTGACCCTTCGTCCATCCAAATGGATTGATAAAGCTTAGCAACACGTGGAGAGCGAATAGGTAGAATGATGCCATGTAGTAACGGACACCAGAGCCAGCGACTTAAATCAACGACGCGTTTGTCGTGAAGAAATTCCCCTAAGAAACGTTTTACAGCAGGTCCTGTTGGTTCATCAGGCGTGCCTAAATTCACCAGCAAAACGCCGACTTTTTTATTGTTATCCATATTGTCCTTCTACGCTGGTTCAATACAAGTGAACGTATATATTACCGCACTATACACCGATAAAAAAAGCGACCATCAGGTCGCTTTTAAATTAACACATTTACAGCAAGTGATTAAGCTAATGCTTTCTCAATATCAGCACTCACATCAGCAACCGCTTTAGTACCGTCAAATTTAAGGTACTGAGTATTGCCAGCGTCGGCTTCTTTGCTGTAATACTCGATTAATGGTGCCGTTTGTGAATGGTATACATTCAAACGAGCGCGGACAGTTTCTTCTTTGTCATCATCACGTACCACAAGATCTTCACCTGTCACATCATCTTTACCGGCCACTTTTGGTGGGTTGTAAACTGCGTGATAAGTACGACCTGAAGCAAGGTGAGCACGACGTCCTGCCATACGCTCAACAATCACATCGTCCGCAACATCAAATTCGATCACATAATCGATATTAATGCCCATTTCTTTCAAACCATCGGCTTGAGGGATCGTACGTGGGAAACCATCAAGCAGGAAACCTTTTTCACAATCAGGTTGAGCGATACGCTCTTTAATTAAACCCAAAATGATGTCATCAGAAACCAGTTGACCTGCATCGATAACAGCTTTCGCTTTTTTACCTAATTCAGTGCCAGCTTTAATCGCGCCACGTAGCATGTCGCCCGTTGAAATTTGTGGAACACCAAATTTCTCTTGGATAAATTGGGCTTGAGTACCTTTACCGGCACCTGGAGCACCTAAAAGAATGATGCGCATGTTTGATCCTCTTAATAAACTAACGTGTTATACCAAAGCTCACTGCGTTTATACGATAAAACTCGGTATAAAAAGAGCTCCGCTCTTGACCGTGCATGGGAATTCACGGGTTCGTCATGAACTTCTAGGCGGTGATTCTATCATAGAAAACCAGCGAAAATGAGGCATCTCATAGAAAAAACCACCCAAAAGCGGTAAATAATCACTCTTATATTTGCATAGTGCAAAAAAAGCCCGCGCTAACGCGAGCTTTTTATACTCATTAATACTGACTATTTACCGAGCAACTGGTTTACCGCAGTTAAGAACTGAGATGGGTCTTCCATTGCGCCGCGCTCTGCCAGCATAGCTTGGCCAAGTAGCACTTCAACCCAACGACCAAACGCTTCTTCGTCTGGTTCATCTGCCATACGCGTCACCATTGCATGGTCTGGGTTTAGCTCGAGAATGTATTTCACTTCTGGCGCAGCCTGACCTGCCGCTTCAAGTAACTTCGCCATTTGTGTGCCCATTTCCATGTCGTCAGTCACCACAACCGCTGGTGTATTTGCCAGCTTAAAGGTCGTACGCACTTCTTTGACGCGATCACCTAAATAAGTTTGCGCGCGTTCAACCACATTTTTGAACTCTTCTTGTGTTTCTTTACGCTTTTCTTGTTCAGCTTCATCTTCAAACTGACTTAAATCTAAGCCCGCTTTGGTGATGGATTGGAATTGCTTACCATCAAACTCATTTAAGTAGTTCATCAAGAATTCATCGATGCGATCATACATCAAGACGACTTCAATACCTTTTGACTTAAACTGCTCCAAGTGCGGGCTGTGTTTCGCAGCAGTATAGCTATCTGCGGTAAGGTAGTAGATCTTATCTTGACCTTCTTTCATGCGCGAAACGTAATCCGCGAGAGAAACCGTCTGCTCTTCTGTGTCGGTATGAGTGGTTGCAAAGCGCAGTAGATTCGCAATCTTCTCTTTATTTGAGAAATCTTCTGCTGGCCCTTCTTTAATCACTAAGCCAAATTCTTTCCAAAACGCTTGATATTTCTCTTCATCATTTTTCGCCAAACGCTCAAGCATGGTTAGTACACGTTTAGTACATGCACTACGCAGTGACTGTGTCACTTTATTATCTTGTAATAGTTCACGAGAGACATTCAATGGCAGATCATTTGAATCTATCAAACCACGCACAAAGCGCAAGTAAGATGGCATAAACTGCGCGGCATCATCCATGATAAATACACGTTGTACATAGAGTTTCAGCCCATGCTTATGATCACGGTTAAACATATCCCATGGCGCTTTTGATGGAATGTACAACAAGCTGGTGTAATCGTTTTTACCTTCAACTTTGTTGTGGCTCCACGTTAGTGGATCGGCAAAGTCGTTGCTGATGTGTTTATAAAATTCTTGGTATTCTTCTTCCGACACGTCTGATTTTGCACGCGTCCATAACGCCTGTGCTTTGTTGACTTGTTCCCATTTAGTCTCATCAGTATCGTTACCTTCTTCATCTTTTTCAGGTGTTTGTAGATAAACAGGGATACTAATGTGATCAGAGTATTTAGAAATAACGTCGCGTAAGCGCCATTCAGAAAGGAATTCTTTACCTTCTTCACGAAGGTGCAAAATAATGTCAGTACCGCGAGATTGTTTACTCACGGTCGCGATGGTGTATTCACCTTCACCCTCTGAGTGCCACTCTACGCCTTCATCAACATCAGCATCCGCTGCACGAGTGCGAACCGTCACACTATCGGCAACAATAAATGCTGAATAGAAGCCAACACCAAACTGACCGATCAGTTGCGAATCTTTATTTTGTTCTTCTGATAATTTTTCGAAAAAGTCAGCAGTGCCAGATTTCGCAATCGTACCTAAGTTTTCAATGACATCTTCGCGGGTCATACCAATACCATTATCGGAAACGGTGATGGTATTCGAGTCAGCATCAAAAGATAATTTCACACCAAGTTCAGCATCGCCCTGATATAAAGCGGTATTAGAAAGTGCCCGAAAACGTAATTTATCAGCCGCATCAGATGCGTTTGAAATCAATTCACGCAAAAAGATCTCTTTGTTTGAATACAAAGAGTGAATCATGAGGTGAAGTAACTGTTTTACTTCTGACTGAAAACCACGAGTTTCTTTATTTGCTGTTGCAGTTTCGCTCATAATTGCTCCATTACTTCATAAACACATTGCAGTGTTCCACCAAAGAACACAGCAGGTTAAGGACTGTTCCTATACATGAGGCTTAACCCTCTAAATTCAAGTCTACCGTTCAATAAATTGATAAAATTTCTTTATACCACATAAGTTTCTGTATAATTTTTTATAAAGGAAGCTAAAAAATGCTATAGTCTTAACTCATAATTAACTCATTGACATGGATTATCCCTCTGGATAAAAAGTCAAAAAATCTAATACTTATAAAAGAAGATATCGATGAGTAGCATAGGTCCAAAGTTCCTTCTTGAAGATAGATTTACCTTTGATCCGACAAGTAACTCATTAGTTGATAAAGAAGCCGAGGACGAGATCGTTCGTCTGGGAAGTAACGAAAGCCGTATCTTACTAATGCTGTCACAACGTCCCAATGAAGTTGTCACTCGTAACGAGCTACACGACTTTGTTTGGCGAGAGCAAGGGTTTGAAGTCGATGATTCAAGCTTAACACAAGCCATTTCAACGCTGAGAAAGAATCTTCACGATTCTACAAAGTCACCAATGTACGTAAAAACAGTACCTAAGCGTGGCTACCAGTTGATTTGTACTGTGACACTGTTATCTGAACATTCTGATATTCATGAAGAGGTGGCCAGAAGCGCCGCTCCAATGGATGACATTGTGTCGATCCCGGAGTCGCACCCTGTTGATGCTGAAACAGAGCTCGATTCAACATCAGAAGTGACACCGATGATTGACGACATCAACGAATCGGTTCATCAAGAACTCGAAGAGCCTGTCAATCGCCAGCATGATGAGCAAAAAATAGATAAAAAAATCTCTAAACGCTTTGGAATATTTTCTGCTATCGCTTTACTTGTCGCGATTCTTATACCGATATGCGCCTTGGTATGGGTTAACCCAACTAAAGCAAAGCTTAGACACATTACATCGATCGACAATATCACGATTAACGCGCCAATCAATCAACCGGAATTAACTACCTGGTTACCTTCGATCAAACACTGTATCGAAACCTATAGTAAAAACCATTCTGGTGAATATAAGCCCGTTGAAGTGATCGCAACAGGCGGGCAAGACAATGTGTTAGTACTGAATTATATTCATCAGCCTAAACATTCATCACACAATTTTACGGTTAAAATCTTGGCTAACCAGCACGATTTATCGCAAATCTGTCAGTAGCCAGAGGTGTAATTCAATGACGAAAAAATTGGCATTTTTCATCCTGTTTATGTCCTATGCATTTTCAGCCTGGCTGTATTTTGATAGCGATTTAAAGGTTGAGCAACTACTCTCCTCACGAGAATGGCAAGCTCATATCGTTACGCGTTTAGAAAAGGAGCGTACCGTAGGTCCACTGACTCGTGTTGATGTCACATCAAACATGAAGTATTTACCTAACGGTACTTACTTACGTGTGTCTGTGATGTCGCTATATGCGGGGAAAAAGTCAACGCCAGATAGCGTAATTAATATCTCAGAAACCGGCAATTGGGATGTCAGTGATAATTATTTGTTAGTCACGCCTAAGCAATTTAAAGATGTGTCTAATAGCCAAAGCCGTGACTTTACTAGTGAACAAGTGAAACTTATCACGCAATTTTTCAAAATGGATGCCGAGCAAAGTCGCCGAATTGACATTATTAACAATAAAACCATCTTATTGACCAGCTTAAGCCATGGTTCGCAAATTTTATTCAGCAACTAACGCGCCAAACCTATCCTCAATAGCACGTAGAAAGAGCACCTCGTTCTCTTTCTACGCTGCCGCGGCAATCTTCTTAGGTTTATTGTCGATTCTCCTTTGCTATTGCTGTTATTGACCCGCTATTTATCATGCCGTCACACTGAAACCGCATTTTTATCCATAGATCATGTCAGTTTCTTAGCGAGAACTTTATAAGTAGAGTATGATTTCTATAGGGTTTCATTTAAGTAACATGCGTTGATACGTATATAAGCAAGGGAGTAGAAATGAAGATTCTCATCACTGGAGGGACGGGCCTGATTGGCAAAGAGTTACTGAAACTCATCATGACTCATCATTTAGTCGTATTAACCCGCAATGTAGATGAAGCCGAGCGACAACTTTCACATATACATTCAGGAAAACTGCGCTTCATTCAATCCCTGGAGCAATTCACAACGTTAGATGAGTTTGACGCCGTCATCAATTTAGCGGGCGAACCTATCGCTGATAAGCGCTGGTCGAAGCGACAAAAACGCCGCATTTGTGACAGTCGTTGGGCCATTACTCAGCAGATAACCACATTAATTCAAGCAAGCGAACACCCACCTCATACGTTTATCAGTGGATCCGCTGTTGGCTATTATGGCGATCATCAAAACGATATCATCGATGAAACCGTTGAAGTCCACAGTAATGGTTTTTCTCATTATGTATGCTCAAATTGGGAAAAAATCGCTCTCAGGGCGCAGAGTGATAAAACGCGTGTCTGCTTGTTAAGGACCGGAGTTGTGCTTTCTTCAGAAGGTGGGGCACTGAAAAAAATGCTCCTTCCTTATCAATTGGGCCTTGGGGGACCTATCGGACGAGGTCGTCAATACTTTCCTTGGATACACATGATTGATATGGTGCGCGCTATTGTCTATTTATTAGAACACGGTCGTGCTAGTGGCCCGTTTAATATGGCCGCTCCACATCCTGTGACTAACAAAGTGTTCAGCCAATGCCTAGCTCGCACACTCAAACGACCGCATATTTTGTTCACTCCGGCGTTTGCTATCAAATTAGCGATGGGTGAATCATCCGAATTGCTCCTCGATAGTCTGAGAGCAAAACCGAAAAAGTTGAGTGATCTTGGCTTCCAATTTCACTTTTGCCGTATTGAGCCTGCGCTGAAGCATTTAATTCACCACACACACTGATCTCCAGCAAGGACATAGATTACGATGACTCATTCTATACTCATCACAGGCTGCTCAACGGGTATTGGCTATATGGCCGCTCATGCGCTTAAGCAACGTGGTTATGAAGTGATTGCTTCCTGCCGACAATCCGATGATGTCGCGCGCTTACAAGCAGAGGGGCTTACCTGTATTAAGCTCGATCTCGCTGAACCAGACAGCATTGACGCAGGTATACAACAAGCGTTGACACTCACCGCAGGACGACTTAATGCACTTTTTAATAATGGGGCATACGGTTTGGCCGGAGCATTAGAAGATTTACCGACACAGGCACTGAGAGAACAATTTGATACGAATTTTTTTGGATGGCATCAATTAACGACCTCGCTCATTCCGCATTTTCGGCAGTTTAAAGATGCTCGTATTGTACAAAATAGCTCGGTGTTAGGATTTGTGGCAATGAGTTATCGTGGTGCCTATAACAGTTCAAAATTCGCCATCGAAGGTTGGACAGATACCCTACGCTTAGAACTAGCAGAAACAGGTATTAAAGTGGTGTTATTAGAGCCTGGAGCGATTGAAACCCAATTTAGAGCCAATAGTTTACAGGCATTTCAGCGCTGGGTGACGCCAGAAAAGAGTGTGCATTATGCGGCTTATCAACAACAAATTGACCGCTTATCTCGCACGCAATCAAAAAGTGCCCAAGCTTTGCCTGCAGAGGCATGTTTACCGTCACTATTAGAGGCTCTTGAGTCTTCCAATCCGCAACTACGCTATCGTATCACCCGGCCAACCAAGATCATTGCGATCCTTAAAAGACTATTACCTGGAAAAATGATCGATAAGATCGTACAAAAAGCCTCCTAACATGTGAATTGTCATTAAGCGTTCATAAACTGTCATCATAATAGCTTTGTTCCACAGGGATAGTGGATAGAATTTTTATTCACTTACAGAGTACGGTTTATGACATTCAATCAATTTAATTGGCTTGGTGTCGTCGTCGTTGTCGTATTATTCATCGCCTTCTGATGACCAAGCTAACCGAATCCGCTGCTTCCTGCCACAACAGGAAGCAAGGTTCGCATTTCCTGAGTTTGCTCACTGCCAATCCCTTGAATTTCCACATACATCCCCCCATGTATAGGGCATGCGCCGAGTTATAAGGATTTGTTATGCAAGCACCTCAAGTTATTCAAGTTAATCAACAGAACTTTCACGAAGTGATTCAAAGTTCTGCTACTACTCCGATCCTCTTCTACTTCTGGGCACCAATGAGCCAAGAAAGTGAAGAGCTGCTGCCTCATATTCAGCAATTAGCTCAAAAATATGCAGGCGCTGTCCAACTGGCAATGTTGAATTGCCAAGAAGAACAAACCATTGCGGGTCAATTTGGAATTCAAGCATTACCGACCATTGCGATGTTTGTTAATGGTCAACCTGTTGATGGCCTTGCCGGACCACAACCGTTAGATGCCATTGAAGCCATGTTAACTCGCCACTTGCCAAGTCAAGATGAACGCGATGCTAAGCAAGCACTGCAATTTGTCCAAGACAATCAACATGCGCAAGCACTAGGTTTACTGCAAGCTTTATCAGAAGAATGGCAACAACGTGGTGATATAAAATTAGCTATGGCTGACTGTTTCTTAGAATCTGGGCAATTTGAACAAGCAGCAACGCTGCTCTCGGCCATTCCACTCGAATACCAAGATAACTATTATACGGGGTTATGTGCCAAGCTTGAACTGCATCAAAATGCAGCGAATAGCCCAGAGTTACAGGCATTAGAAGACTCGTACGCACACAATCCGCAAGATGCCGAGCTTGCTAATAAACTGGCAACGTCTTATCACGAAGTGGCTCGCGATGAAGAAGCACTACAACTGCTATGGAGCTTTTTGCAAAAAGATCTCAATGCGTTAGAGGGAGATCTGAAAAAGACCTTTATGGATATTTTAAGTGCCCTCGGTCAAGGAAATCCACTCGCGAGTCGTTATCGTCGCCTGTTGTATTCACGTCTATACTAGTCCACTTTCAAGGTGAACTCAGCGAAAAAAAAGCCCGTTAGGGCTTTTTTTTCGTCACCAACAATAGAGTAAAACTATGAGTTATTTTTTAGGTCTTCGATGATCGGACAACGGCTTTTCTCATCACCAGGGCACGCTTGAATCCACGCCGTTAATTGCTGATGAATCGCTTGCAACTCAGCAATTTTACTCGCGACTTGTTGCTGTTTTTCTAACGCCTGCTCTCTAACCGAGCGGCTTTGCCGGTGAGGGTCATTAGCAAGCATCACCATATGCTTGCATTCGTCCAGACTAAATCCGACTCGCTTACAACGTGCAATCAGCAGTAAGTCCGCCACATGCTGTGAGTGATATAGTCGATAACCGCTATCAGAACGTGATGGCCGCTCAATCAGCCCCTTTTCTTCATAAAGACGAATCGATTTCGTCGTTAATCCTGTACGCTGCGCAACCTCACTAATAGTGATCATACTCTGACTCCGATAATCATCTGTGCGCCCTCTCGGGCGCACATCGATGGGTTAGCTTAATTCATTAAATTGATCAAATCTTGTTCTGAGCGTACTTCAATCCCCAACTCTTGCGCTTTAGCAAGCTTCGAACCGGCCGCTTCTCCGGCAAATAAAATATCGGTTTTCTTCGACACGCTTCCCGTGACTTTTGCGCCCAAGGATTGCAACGCTGCCTTTGCCTCATCTCGGGTTAATTGCGATAAGCTGCCAGTCAATACCACCGTTTTATCGGCTAACGGTTGCGGCGCATCGCCCTTCTCATTGGTATCGATATCATCCCAATGTACGCCAAGTGCTTGTAATTGACTGATAACCTCTTGGTTATTTTCTTGTTCAAAGAAAGTATGCACATGAGAAGCAACAATGTTCCCCACATCTTGAACTTCCACCAGCTGCTCTACGGTTGCCGCCATGACTGCAGGTAACGTTTTAAAATGCAATGACAAGTTAAGAGCGGTAGCTTCACCTACTTCACGAATACCTAAAGAATATAAAAAGCGAGGCAGGGTTGTCGACTTCGCGACATCCAGCGCATTAATCACATTTTGTGCAGATTTTGGTCCCATACGCTCTAACACCGTCAAACGCCCCGCAGACAACGTAAACAAATCGGCTGGTGTTTGGACCATCTCTTTATCCACGAGCTGCTCAATGACTTTATCACCAAGCCCATCAACATCTAAGGCTTTACGTGAGACAAAATGTTTTAGCGCCTCTTTGCGCTGTGCTGGACATACCAAACCGCCAGTACAGCGCGCCACCGCTTCACCTTCAACCCGTTCAACTTTAGACTGACATACAGGACAGTTTTTTGGCAGCGTAATGGCTTGCGCATTTTCAGAGCGACGCTCTAAAACCACAGACACAATTTGTGGAATCACATCTCCTGCGCGGCGAATAATGACCGTATCACCAATCATAACGCCTAGGCGCGCGATTTCATCGGCATTGTGTAAGGTCGCATTGCTCACTGTCACCCCGCCAACAAACACAGGTTCTAGCTTAGCGACAGGAGTAATGGCGCCAGTACGCCCAACCTGAAACTCCACATCATTCAGTAACGTCGTTTCTTCTTGGGCTGGAAATTTATACGCTATCGCCCAACGCGGAGCACGAGCCACAAAGCCGAGTGTTTGCTGTAACGCAATATCATCGATTTTAAGTACCACGCCATCAATTTCATAAGAGAGCTGTGGACGACGTGCCATGATATCTTGATAAAAAGCTTTTACTTCGTCTATCGAATCCACGCGTTTCGTTTCTGGGCTCATTGGCAACCCCCAACCTTTGAGCTGTAAAAAACGCTCATAGTGGCTATCCACCAATTCACCGCCTTCAATCACTCCGACGCTATATGCATAAAAGGCCAAGGGGCGCTTAGCAGCGATACGTGAATCTAATTGGCGCAGACTGCCTGCCGCCGCGTTACGTGGGTTAACAAAACGTTTTTCACCGCGTTTGTCCGCTAATGCGTTTAATTGCTCAAAGCCGGCTTTAGGCATAAAGACTTCACCACGGACTTCAATACGCTCCGGCCATCCTTCTCCCGACAACATCAAAGGAATGGATTTAATCGTCCGGACATTCTCCGTAATATTCTCCCCTGTTGCGCCGTCACCACGTGTTGCGGCTCTGACTAAACGTCCATTCTCATATAACAAACTGACCGCTAAACCATCTAACTTAGGCTCACAACATATCTTCGCACCTTTTGCCGCAGGAAGCCGGTCAGCAATACGTTGGAAAAAACGATCGAGTTCCTCATCATCAAATACATTATCAAGTGATAACATCGGAATGTCATGAGCAACGGATTCAAAGCCCTCGAGAGGTTGCCCACCCACACGTTGACTCGGCGAATCAGCGGTAATCAACTCTGGATGCTCAGCTTCAATATCCAATAACTCACGCATCATGCGGTCATAATCAGCATCTGGAATGCTGGGGGCATCTTCTACATAATATCGCACTGCGTGATAATTCAGGGATTGACGTAATTCTTCTAGTCGCTTTTCGACAGTCTGCATCGTGATTATTCTCTCGAATGAATGAAAAAAGGCTCCATGAAAGGAGCCTTAACTTCAGATTTAGGCTTATGCGTTATTGTGTTTAAAATGTTTAATCTGTTGACGATATTGCTCTAAACGATTAGGAGTCATTAAGTTACGACCATCATCTAACACGTTTCCACCCATATCATCCGCAATCTGTTGGGCTGTTTTCAACATCAACTTAAAGTTTTGTTCAGGATCACCAAAGCACGGTAACGTCATGAAGAAAGAAATCCCCTTCGTCGTAAAGGTATCAGGGTCATCATGCTCTAAAGTACCAGGTTGCATCATGTTAGCCACGCTAAATAATACCTTACCTGTTCCTGAGAGGTCCGCATGGCGATGAAAAATGTTCATTTCACCATACAACAGGCCATTTTGTTGCATGCTATCAAATAAACGCGTGCCGACAAACGGCTCAGTACCCGCACAATGGACATTCAGTACCAGTACTTCTGGCATACCATCATCAGCAGCTTGCGTCGGCTCAGCTGTCTGAGTTTCGGGTTCTTCCGTTGTTGCCAATTGATCAATACGGGTATTTTCATCCCACGCGGGCATATGCTCGTCAGGTGAAACCTCAAGCTTTTCTTCTGACATCGCTTCAGGTTCCATTGCAACCGGCGGCACATCTGAGGGCAAATCATCCACATAAGGCTGACTTGATATCAGAGGGTCAATCTCCTCTTCCCCTGCTTTGGAAGAGAATAGCGTGTCTTTCGCTTCATCATCTTGAGGCGCAGAGTCGGTATTTACCTGCGACGCTTCACTGTCTTCCTCGACATCAATTTTACCTAAAGGGCGCTCTCCAAATTTGGATTTTCCTTCTTTTTTTGACGTCCAAAGACCATGAAATAATAACGCTGCTATCGCTAGCACGCCGACAAAGATGAGTACGGTTCGCAATTCCTGCATTTTTAACTCTCAGTTTCTCGATTTTGGGTTCTGAGCTTAGTGCCTGTATTTGAACGTTGTTGAGCAAGATTAGGCTTGTCAGTTGATAACACCTACTCTACCAAAACTCTTACCCCATTTAGAACAACTTAATGTAAGAAGTTCCCATGAAAACGCCATTTTTATCGTGGTTTTATGACTCAACGACTGATATACAATACAATCTCACTTTACACTCGTTCAATTCATCTTCGGAAGACCGCAATGGAAACAAAACAACGCACTGGTATTGGCTATTTTTTTCACGGTATTGAAATCGCTTTCTCCCCGGGTATTCGTCGCTTCGTTATCTTGCCTCTCTTGGCTAACCTAATCCTGTTAGGTGGCTCACTGTACTTTCTATTTAAACACCTTGGAGGCTGGATAGACCAATGGATGTCTTATATTCCTGATTTCCTTTCTTGGCTTTCTTATCTTTTATGGCCTTTGCTTGTTATTACGATCTTAGCCACTTTTTCCTATTTTTTCTCGACTATCGCTAATTTCATTGCCGCACCGTTCAACGGGCTATTGGCAGAAAAAGTCGAACTCAAACTGACTGGCCAACCTCTCAATGATGAGGGCGTTCTTGATATCATCAAGGATGTACCGCGTATCATGGCGCGAGAATGGCGCAAACTTATGTATATTTTACCCAAAACTATCGGGTTGCTAATTTTGCTGGTTATACCGGCCATTGGTCAAACCGTCGGCCCTATTGCTTGGTTTTTATTTACATCGTGGACACTTGCCATTCAGTATTGTGATTATCCTTTTGATAATCATAAAGTAGATTTCAATGCTATGCGTATGAGCATGAAACAAAAACAAGGGAAAGCCTATACTTTCGGCATGATTGTTTCCCTGCTCACCACGCTACCTATCATCAATATATTTGTGGTTCCCATCGCAGTGTGTGGCGCGACCGATATGTGGGTGAATGAATTTCGTCATCAATATAAAAATAAACCTATGGTATAGCAGGGTCGAACCATGCAAACATCCTGTATATCATATAACTTTTAAATCTTTTTACACCCCTGTTGAAGTGCCTATCCTAGTGCCATATTCACTTCAACAGACAAAGCACATAACCATGTGAAATGAAGGATCGTCATTATGAGTAAAATCTACGAAGATAACTCCCTTACCATTGGTCAAACGCCACTGGTACGTTTGAACAAAGTCAGCAAAGGCAATGTACTCGTCAAAGTCGAGTCACGTAACCCAAGCTTCAGTGTCAAATGTCGTATTGGAGCCAACATGATTTGGGACGCGGAGCAACAGGGCAAATTGAAAGCCGGTATTGAGCTGGTTGAGCCAACCAGTGGTAATACTGGTATCGCTCTCGCATTTGTCGCCGCTGCACGTGGTTACTCACTGACATTGACGATGCCTGAATCCATGAGTTTAGAACGTCGCAAATTACTCAAAGCACTTGGCGCCAAACTAGAACTCACACCAGCGGCTGGCGGTATGAAAGCCGCAATTGCCAAAGCTGAAGAAATTGTGGCAAGCAACCCAGAGCAATATTTGATGTTGCAACAGTTTGATAATGCTGCAAATCCCGCGATTCATGAAAAAACAACGGGGCCTGAGATTTGGGATGCAACAGATGGTGATGTTGACGTATTTGTGGCAGGTGTAGGCACAGGTGGTACGCTGACCGGCACTTCTCGCTACTTAAAAGCACAAGGTAAAACCATTACCTCAGTAGCCGTCGAACCGTCTGAATCGCCAGTGATTACACAAGCAATGGCAGGTGAAGAAATTAAACCTGGCCCTCATAAGATTCAGGGTATTGGCGCAGGTTTTATTCCTGCAAACTTAGATTTAGAATTAATTGACCGAGTGGAAACGATTCCTTCCGATGATGCGATTGCCATGGCAAGACGCCTGATGGAAGAAGAAGGTATTTTAGCCGGCATTTCCTCCGGCGCAGCGGTTGTAGCCGCCAATAGACTAGCTGAACTACCTGAATATAAAGATAAAACTATCGTTACTATCTTACCAAGCTCAGGGGAGCGTTACCTCTCTACCGCATTGTTTGCAGGAATTTTCTCTGAAAAAGAAAACGGCGAATAATACGTATCGAAATCAAATTTTCACTGAAAAAAGCCCCACTATGGGGCTTTTTTGTTGATTATGCTTCACCCTTTGGTAATATCGGGGCTGTTTTATTTTCCGCTTCAAAATAAAGAAGTGAAATAACAGTGTTATGTAAATGACTACCACCTATAACGTTAGCATTTACAGTAATCGACGACATTTGATGGTTTTGCGTGCAGCTGTTGCTAGCACATTCTTCACTATCAAGGTAAGCTAGTCAGGTTAACACTCATACAAAAAAATAATGTAACCGGGGTATATCACATGTACGAGAAGCAAGTAGAAATCACTGCTGAAAATGGTCTTCACACTCGTCCAGCAGCGCAGTTCGTTAAAGAAGCAAAAGCGTTTGACGCAGACATTACCGTATCATCAAACGGTAAAAGTGCTAGCGCGAAAAGCCTATTCAAGCTACAAACGCTTGGCCTAGTAAAAGGCACAGTAGTGACTATCTCTGCAGAAGGCGCTCAGGCTCAAGAAGCCGTTGATCACCTTGTTGCACTAATGGATGAATTGCACTAAGTTGCAGCACACCATTTAAAAAGCCACCTCATTTTTGGGGTGGCTTTTATGAACATACTACTCCATATTTTCACGAAACAGAAAATATGCAGACATATCAAATTTACGTATCACCAGTTTAAGGTAAGGCTATGATTTCAGGCATCCTAGCATCTCCTGGTATTGCTATTGGTAAAGCATTACTACTTCAAGAAGATGACATTGTCCTCAATACTCACACCATTTCTGACGACCAAGTAGAATCAGAAGTTCAGCGTTTTTATGACGCTCGTAATAAATCAGCGCAACAATTAGATATCGTTAAACAAAAAGCGCTTGAAACATTCGGTGAAGAAAAAGAAGCGATCTTTGAAGGCCACATCATGCTACTGGAAGATGAAGAGCTAGAAGAAGAAATCATCGCCCTAATCAAAGACGACAAAATGCATGCTGATAACGCGATCTACACCGTGATTGAAGAGCAAGCAGCAGCGTTAGAATCGTTAGATGACGAATACCTAAAAGAACGTGCCAGTGATATTCGTGATATCGGTAACCGTTTTGTGAAAAACGCACTGGGTATCAACATTGTTTCGCTAAGCGAAGTCAATGAAGAAGTCATCGTGGTTGCTTACGATTTAACGCCATCAGAAACAGCACAAATCAATCTTGATTACGTTCTTGGTTTTGCATGTGATATCGGTGGTCGTACTTCACATACCTCAATCATGGCGCGTTCGCTTGAGCTACCAGCGGTTGTCGGCACAAACGACATTACCTCAACGGTAAAATCTGGTGATATGCTGGTTCTAGATGCCATTAATAATCAAATCATCGTTAATCCGACAGATGAGCAGCTAGCACAAGCCAAACAAGCACAACAAGACTTCTTGGCAGAAAAAGAAGAATTGGCGAAATTAAAAGACTTACCGGCAGAAACCACTGACGGACACACAGTTGAACTATGCGGCAATATCGGAACGGTTAAAGACTGTGCAGGTATCGAGCGTAACGGCGGTGAAGGCGTTGGTTTGTACCGTACTGAATTCTTGTTTATGGATCGCTCTTCTCTTCCAACAGAACAAGAGCAATACGAAGCATACAAAGAAGTCGCTGAAAGCATGTCAGGTCACTCTGTCATCATTCGTACTATGGATATTGGCGGTGATAAAGACCTTCCGTACATGGACTTGCCAAAAGAACTGAACCCGTTCTTGGGTTGGCGTGCGATTCGTATCAGCTTAGATCGCCGTGAAATTTTGCGCGCTCAGCTACGTGGTATTCTACGTGCGTCTGCACACGGCAAACTACGCATAATGTTCCCAATGATCATCTCGGTTGAAGAAATTCGCGAGTTGAAAACGGCATTAGAAGAATACAAATCAGAATTGCGTAGTGAAGGTTATGCATTTGACGAAGGCATCGAAATCGGTGTGATGGTCGAGACTCCTGCTGCGGCTGCAATTGCACACCACCTTGCAAAAGAAGTGTCATTCTTCTCAATCGGTACTAACGACTTAACCCAGTACACACTGGCGGTTGACCGTGGTAACGAAATGATTTCACACCTATATAACCCACTATCACCTGCGGTATTAAACGTTATCAAACAGGTGATTGATGCGTCTCATGATGAAGGCAAATGGACGGGTATGTGTGGTGAACTTGCAGGTGATGAACGTGCAACTCTACTTCTACTTGGTATGGGTCTAGACGAGTTCTCTATGAGTGGTATTTCTATCCCGAAAGTGAAGAAAGTCATTCGTAATACTAACTTTGCAGATGTAAAAGCCATGGCTGATAAAGCGCTTTCACTAGCAACTGCAGCTGAAATCGATGAATGCGTTCAGCAATTTATCGAAGAAAACTCAAAATAATTGAAGTGATACCAAGACATTAGATGATCAAAAGTATTCGTCTAATGTCTTTCACTGGTATACTATACTCCGATAGACACTTATTTTTAAAACGTTAGGAGCATGACACAATGGGTCTGTTTGACAAACTTAAAAAGCTGGTCTCTGACGACAGCGCTGACGCAGGTGCAATTGAAATCATCGCACCGCTTTCTGGAGAAATCGTAAACATCGAAGACGTGCCAGACGTCGTGTTCGCTGAAAAAATTGTTGGCGACGGTATCGCAATCAAACCATCAGGCGACAAGATGGTTGCTCCTGTGAACGGTACTATCGGTAAGATCTTTGAAACGAACCACGCATTCTCAATTGAGTCTGACGACGGTGTTGAGCTATTTGTTCACTTCGGTATCGATACAGTGGAACTGAAAGGCGAAGGCTTTACACGTATCGCAGAAGAAGGCCAAAGTGTGAAAGCTGGCGACACCGTTATCGAATTTGATCTTGCAGTTCTACAAGAAAAAGCAAAATCAACACTAACGCCTGTTGTTATCTCAAACATGGACGAAATCAAAGAACTGAACAAGCTTGCTGGTTCAGTTGTTGTCGGTGAAACGCCAGTACTACGCGTCACCAAATAATTAGTTTACGTTTGAATAAAAACGCTGCCAGTGGCAGCGTTTTTTTTTGATTATTAGGATGAATGCTCAGCCCTCGCTAACTCATACTTACAATCCGAGCGCATACCTAAGGAGATTTTTTTTAATGGGGCCACTATGCTCCGCTACTTTAAGCATCGCATTACGCGCGAACTTTAGCGGTGGCAGAGAGTTACTAAAGGTTTTATAAAAGAAATCCATCCCTGATTGCATTAACAAGTTATCCGGACGACGACGTCGCTCATAACTAAGTAAAGCACTTTGCGTTAACTCATGCAGCCCTTGTGTTTGCTCTAATAATACCGCGACATCTTTAAAGCCAAGATTGACCCCCTGACCAGCCAAAGGGTTAATGGTATGCGCCGAATCCCCAACCAACACACAACGATTTTTCACATAACTCTGCGCATGACGACGAGTCAGTGGGAAGCTGCCATGATTCAAGACGGTGACCTCGCCTACCTCAGCGGGAAAATGAGTCATGATTTCATCACCGAGTTGATGTGCGGTCATATTGCTCAACTGGCGAATACGTGATGGACTGTCATACCAAACTAATGAAGCTTGGTGGCCACTCAGTGGCAGTAAGGAACGTGGCCCTGAGGGGAAAAATTGCTGCCAAGTAATATCTTGCTGCGGCTCTGCAGTCTCGACATTGATCAACATGCAATCTTGGCGATAATCCCAAGCGGTAACGCCTATACCAGCAGCGGCACGCACACGCGAGTTGGCTCCATCAGCACCGATGACCCACTGCGCAGAAATCACCTCTCCTGAATCCAAATAAAGCTCTCGTCCATCAGATTGCGCATTCATTGCCATACGAGTTAAGGTGTCTGGACAGTATACACTCAAGTGCCCGGATGCTTGCAGCGGGGCAAACTGTTCCCATAACCCTAATTGAATGACGCGGTTTTCCACCATAAACCCCAGTTCAGATAAACCGAGATCATCACTGTGAAAGCGCGTACGACAATGCGGCTGCTCCCATGTTTCTAACCCACGATATGGACACACACGCATCGCTTTGATTGCATCCCAAGCGCCAAGTGAGGCTAATAAGGCCACCGAGTTTTGCGAAATGGCTGAAATTCGCACATCCATAGGCTGCTCTTTTGCAAACGGAGCCGCGGGTACACCTTCAACAAGTGCTACACGACGGCCTTGCTGAGCCCATCCTAACGCCACTGCAGCACCGACCATTCCTCCGCCGATGACCGCCACATCAAACTTTTTCATATGCTACTTTCTTGCCGGTTATTGTGACATTTCTATTGTACGTCTACGGATAAATTTTGCGACTTATTTTGTTATTTTCCCACACTCAATTTGTGGCTAAAAGCTATGAATAGCAAGGTGCATAAGAGATTTTACTTCATGACTAGTCAGTGCCTTTTTAAAGAAGTACAATACGCCGCTTACTAAAGCTAGGCTGGTAAGACAACACACCATACCTAAGCTTCTTTGCCCAGCTATACTGCATAAAGGTAGCTTAGGTATATTAAACAGATGAACTATTAAACGAGCGGAAGTGAGATGAGTAAGAAACTGCTAATAAAAACCTGGGGCTGCCAGATGAACGAATACGATTCGTCAAAGATGGCGGATCTGATGAACGCGGCAAATGGCTATGAGTTAACAGAAGACCCAGCGGAAGCAGACGTCCTACTACTAAATACCTGCTCCATTCGTGAAAAGGCACAGGAAAAAGTCTTTCACCAGCTTGGTCGCTGGAAGAACTTAAAAGACAAAAAACCTGGTGTTGTGATCGGTGTAGGTGGTTGTGTTGCAACGCAAGAAGGCGATCACATTCGACAACGTGCGCCCTATGTAGACGTTATTTTTGGCCCGCAAACCCTGCACCGTTTGCCACAAATGATCAAACAGTCGCAAGGTGACTCAGCGCCTGTGATGGACATTTCTTTTCCAGAAATCGAAAAATTCGACCGCCTGCCAGAGCCACGTGCCGAAGGCGCAACAGCGTTCGTTTCTATCATGGAAGGGTGTTCTAAATACTGTACTTACTGCGTAGTACCTTACACGCGCGGCGAAGAAGTCAGCCGTCCGATGGACGATGTCTTATTTGAAATCGCTCAACTGGCAGAACAAGGCGTACGTGAAGTTAACCTACTGGGTCAAAACGTTAACGCGTACCGTGGACCAATGCACGACGGTGAAATTTGCTCATTTGCTGAATTGCTCCGTTTAGTGGCATCCATTGATGGTATCGATCGTATTCGCTTTACCACGAGCCACCCACTTGAATTCGGTGATGACATCATTGAAGTGTATAAAGACACGCCTGAACTCGTGAGCTTTTTACATCTACCGGTACAAAGTGGTAGCGATCGCATCTTAACCATGATGAAGCGTCCGCACACTGGTCTTGAATATAAATCGATCATTCGTAAGCTACGTAAAGCGCGTCCTGATATTCAAATCAGCTCAGACTTTATTGTCGGCTTCCCAGGGGAATCGGATAAAGATTTCCAAGACACCATGAAAATCATTCGTGATGTCGATTTTGATATGAGCTTTAGCTTCATTTTCTCAGCGCGTCCTGGTACGCCAGCTGCCGACTATCCATGTGATGTATCGGAAGAAGAGAAAAAAGCTCGCTTACAAGAGTTGCAACAGCAAATCAATACGCAAGCCATGCGCTACTCTCGTCTCATGATGGACACAGAACAGCGTATTTTGGTTGAAGGTCCATCGAAAAAGAACTTGATGGAACTGCGTGGTCGTACTGAAAATAACCGTGTGGTTAACTTTGAAGGATCGGCAGATCTTATCGGACAATTTGTCGACGTGAAAATCGTCGATGTCTTCACCAACTCACTACGTGGTGAATTAATCCGTACTGAAAAAGAAATGGGTCTTCGTAGCATTGTCTCTCCATCAGAGATGAAAGCGAAGACACGTCGCGAAGATGAGCTAGGGGTATCGACTTTTACTCCATAAGCTCGTATAAATTGTCATTAGGTGCCCGGTCGTAATCGGGCCCTTTCCCATGACACAATGAGAGGCTAATTTGAGCAATAAAACAGTAACCGTAGAAAGCAATCTTGAACCAGCAGATAATCAACGTCTAGCCAGCCTATGCGGACCTTTCGATGACAACATCAAACAAATCGAAAGACGTTTAGGGGTTGAAATCAATCATCGTAATAACCTTTTCACCATCGTCGGTAAACCTCATACCTCTGAGGCGGCATTAGATATTCTCAAAACACTCTATGTCGATACCGCGCCCGTTCGTGGCAACATTCCCGATATTGAACCGGATCAAATTCATCTTGCCATTAAAGAATCGGGTGTCTTAGAGCAAAACCCAGAAATCACCGATGCGTCGATCAATTACGGCAAAGAAGTCGTGATTAAGACCAAAAAAGGCATCATCAAACCGCGCACACCTAACCAAGCGGCGTATTTGATGAATATGGTCACGCATGATATTAACTTTGGTATTGGCCCTGCGGGCACCGGTAAAACCTATTTAGCGGTTGCGGCAGCGGTTGATGCCTTAGAGCGTCAAGAAGTTCGTCGTATCTTGCTCACTCGTCCTGCGGTTGAAGCGGGCGAAAAACTCGGTTTCTTACCCGGCGACCTCAGTCAAAAAGTTGACCCTTACTTACGTCCACTTTACGACGCGCTATTTGAAATGCTGGGCTTTGAGCGAGTAGAAAAACTCATTGAACGCAACGTGATTGAAATTGCCCCGCTTGCCTACATGCGTGGCCGTACCCTTAATGACGCGTTTGTCATCCTTGATGAAAGTCAAAATACGACGGTTGAACAAATGAAAATGTTCCTAACCCGTATTGGCTTTAATTCTCGCGCCATTATCACCGGTGATGTTACTCAAATTGACTTGCCTCGTGGGGCACGCTCGGGTCTACGTCATGCCATTCAAGTGCTTAATAATGTTGAAGACATCAGTTTCAACTTTTTCCAAGCCGACGATGTCGTACGCCACCCAGTCGTCGCACGCATTGTTAATGCCTACGAAAAATGGGAAGCAGAAGATCAAAAAGAGCGTAAAGAATTTGAACAGCGCCGCCGCGAAGAGCGTGAAGAGAAACGTCTTGAAACACAAAAAGCGGAAATTGAAGTTATGCGCGCTGCATTAAAGGAATCCGATCAATCATGAGCATTGAATTAGACTTACAGATTGCGTGCGACAATGCAGAGCACTTACCTAGCGAGGAGCACTACGCTCGTTGGTTAACACAAGCGGTCAGCCGTTTTCGAGAACAAGCTGAAGTCACAATTCGCATCGTGGATGAAGCAGAAAGCCACCAGCTAAATTTGGACTACCGTGGAAAAGACAAATCGACCAATGTGTTGTCTTTTCCCTTTGACGCTCCTCCAGGTTTTGATATTGATTTATTAGGTGATCTGGTTATTTGTCGACAAGTCGTTGAGCGTGAAGCCAAAGAGCAAAATACTACTCTGGACGCACACTGGGCGCATATGGTTGTACACGGTAGTCTACATCTGCTAGGTTATGACCATATCGAAGACGATGAAGCCGAAATCATGGAGTCTCTCGAAACTGATATTATGCAGCATATGGGGTTTGATGATCCGTATGCCATCGAAAAAGCGTCACTCCCTGAATAGCGCGGGAGTATTATGTGAGCTATCACACGTCTGATAGCATTAGTTAACAGAGAAACAATGAACGAAGATAACTCGCAGAGTTCTGAAGGTCCGAGTAGAAAGTCCTTCTTTGAGCGTTTAGGCCAACTTTTTCAGGGTGACCCGAAAGATAGGCAAGAACTGGTCGATGTCATTCGAGATTCCGAGCTTAATGATCTCATTGATCATGATACACGCGGAATGCTTGAAGGCGTCATGCAGATTTCTGATATGCGTGTGCGGGACATTATGATTCCTCGCTCCCAGATGGTGACCGTAGAGCGTCACGAAATTCTGGACAACATTGTTGCATTAATTACTGATGCGCAACACTCACGCTACCCAGTTATCAGCGAAGACAAAGATCATGTCGAAGGCCTGCTGCTCGCGAAGGACTTACTCAAATACTTAGGCTCTAACTGCTCACCATTTAATATCGAAGAAGTCATTCGTCCTGCGGTTGTTGTACCGGAGAGTAAACGTGTTGATCGCCTCTTAAAAGAGTTTCAAGAGGAACGTTATCACATGGCGATTGTCGTAGATGAGTTTGGTGGTGTATCTGGTTTGGTCACGATTGAAGATGTCTTGGAAGAAATTGTTGGCGATATCGAAGATGAATTCGATGACGAAGAACAGCAAGAGATCCGTAAACTAAGCAAGCATACCTACGCTGTCAACGCACTGACGACCATTGAAGATTTTAATGAAGCCTTTGGCGCAAACTTCAATGATGACGAAGTAGATACGGTCGGTGGACTGGTTACCACGGCATTTGGTCACTTACCAAGCCGAGGAGAAGTCGTCGAAATAGAGCACTATAGCTTTAAAGTAACTTCGGCGGACAATCGCCGCGTGATACAAATCCATGTCACGATTCCTGATAGTTCGCCTCAACCAGAATCGACTGAAGAGTAATCTAACCTGCGCTTTTAATCGAGCCTAGAGCAATTTCAGATGATAAAAATAAGTCTTCATCACCTTAAGCGGCCTATCATGGCCGCTGTTATCGGCGCTAGCACCACGCTAGCCTTCGCTCCATTCCATATGTGGCTTTTCGCGCTCATTAGTCCTTGCTTACTTCTGCTCTTACTCAATAAGACGACGCCTAAGCAAGCCGGTTGGATGGGTTTCTTTTGGGGGTTAGGGCAATTTGGTACTGGAGTAAGTTGGGTCCATGTCAGCATTGACACCTTTGGTGGGATGCCCCCTATCGCGGGCTTCATACTGACAGGTTTATTGGCCGCTTATCTTGCGTTATACCCCGCATTATTTAGTTGGGCGCTCAACCGATTCTTTGCTCGCCGCCATCATACTCGTTTATTTCTTGCCGCTCCCGCACTCTGGCTAGTCTCTGAGTGGCTACGTGGCTGGGTGTTTACTGGTTTTCCATGGTTATCCCTTGGATATAGCCAAATCGATAGCCCACTGGCCTATTTCGCGCCCGTCGGTGGCGTCGAATTGCTGAGTCTATTACTGATGGTTTGTGCCGCTGCGTTAGCCAGTGCTTGGCTGCGAAGATCGTGGCAATATGCTCTGATCACCGTTGTTATATTCGCCGCTGGTTATGGTTTAAAATCAGCACATTGGGTTACCCCTGATAGCGACCGAGCGGCCAAAGTCGCCCTGGTCCAAGGTAATATCGATCAAGCGTTAAAATGGCAACCTGATCACCGTTGGCCAACCATCAATAAATATGTCGATCTCTCCCGTGAAAACTGGGACGCCGACGTCATCATTTGGCCTGAAGCTGCTATTCCCGCAGTCGAGCGTGATGTTCGTACTTTTCTTGGTAACTTAGACCACGCCGCCAATATAAAAGGCAGCAGCATCATCACTGGCGTGATCAATTATGATGACCAAAAACGTTTTTATAATAGTATTCTTACACTCGGTAAAACCCCAAGTGATGGTTACCACTATGATATTGATGCGCGTTATCATAAGCACCATCTACTGCCATTTGGTGAATTCGTCCCTTTTGAAAGTATTCTCCGTCCGCTAGCGCCGTTATTTAATCTGCCTATGTCGTCATTCTCGGCAGGACCATACGTTCAGCCCAATGTCATTGCGAACGGATTTTCTTTCGCACCAGCGCTGTGTTACGAGATTATTTTTGGTGATCAAGTCAGAGCCAATGTTGATGATACAACCGACTTTTTATTAACCCTATCTAATGATGCATGGTTTGGCCATTCAATTGGGCCATTACAACATATGCAAATCGCCCAAATGCGTGCTTTAGAGCTTGGTAAGCCGCTGATTCGCTCGACCAATAATGGCGTCACAGCAATCACCAATTACCTTGGCCAGATTACTCACGAGCTGCCACAATTTGAGACAGGCGTACTCACCGCAACCATCCACCCTACCGAAGGTGAAACTCCTTACTATATCTGGGGCTCATGGCCGCTGTATAGCTGGGTCTTGATAAGTTTGATTTGGGCATGGCGCCGCCGCAAGCAGTCAGTAGAGACAACAGCCGAAGCATAATTTCCACGCTTTACTGCTTATGTGTTAATGATAGCCATCAATGTTGCACATTGATGGCTATCATTGTTTCTAGCTTTTTATCGACTGGCGATGAAACGCATCATTACCGCAAGCGGTACAAGAAATCACTGTCGATGGATGGGTGTACTCAGTACGCTGCCCGCACTTTTCACACACTAATACCCCTAAACTGATCATATCCCCGGTTTGATAAAGCCCACGTTTTTCCAACTCATGAGTCAGCTCTAACCACTCGATCTTGGTTTTATCGGTAATATCCATCAGGCCTTGCCAAATGGAATTCGTAATAGTTAAATAAAATGGTCCGCTTTTACTCTCTTCAAATGCTTCTGCAAATTCTTTAAGATCCGACTCAACATAAGCCGACCATAAAGCTAATTCATCTTTTGTCATGTCGCTCGCCGCATGCAGCACGTCCTTGGATGTTTCGATTACATGATGCAGCTCTGTGGGGCTTTTTTTCAATGACTCCACGACATTTTCCATCAGTGTTTCATATTCACTCTTGTGTTTTGGCATAAGTCACCCCTTTCAAAGTGGATTGGCTATTGTTGTCCTGACATCCTTTAGGTATTCTATGACGATCTAATAGTTTCTATTCTAATTGAACTCACAAATTCCAAGATAACCGGATATCATCGATGCTAGATCAATATAACCCGCAAGATATTGAACAAAAAGTTCAGCAGCACTGGGAAAGCAATGAAACCTTCATTGCTCATGAAGACCCTAACAAAGAAAAATTCTATTGTCTCTCTATGTTCCCATACCCAAGTGGCCGACTCCACATGGGTCACGTGCGTAACTACACCATCGGTGACGTAATCTCTCGCTTCCAACGCTTACAAGGCAAGAACGTGATGCAGCCTATCGGTTGGGATGCGTTCGGACTACCCGCCGAAAATGCCGCGGTTAAAAACAAGACCGCGCCCGCTCCTTGGACATACGAAAATATCGAATACATGAAGAACCAGCTTAAACTGCTGGGCTTTGGTTACGATTGGAACCGCGAATTTGCAACCTGTACACCAGAATACTATCGCTGGGAGCAAGATTTCTTTACTAAGTTGTACGAAAAAGGCTTAGTTTACAAAAAGACGTCATCGGTAAACTGGTGTCCACATGACCAAACGGTACTGGCAAATGAACAGGTTGAAGATGGCTGTTGCTGGCGTTGTGATACGCCTGTGGAACAAAAAGAAATTCCACAGTGGTTCATTAAAATCACTGCTTACGCGCAAGAGTTGATTGATGATCTGGACAACCTTGATGGTTGGCCTGAAATGGTGAAAACCATGCAGCGTAACTGGATTGGTCGCTCTGAAGGTGTAGAGCTGTCTTTTGCTGTCAAAGATCACGCGCACAATCTAGACGTGTACACGACTCGCCCAGATACTCTAATGGGTGTAACGTACGTGGGAATCGCAGCAGGTCACCCTATGGCAGCGAAAGCGGCCGAGAATAATCCACAACTTGCCGCATTCATCGATGAATGTCGTAATACCAAAGTTGCTGAAGCAGAATTAGCAACGATGGAGAAAAAAGGCATGGCAACAGGCCTAACGGCTATTCATCCATTGAATGGTCGTGAAGTACCTGTCTACGTCGCTAACTTCGTCTTGATGGATTACGGTACTGGCGCGGTAATGGCCGTTCCGGCACACGACCAACGTGACTTTGAGTTTGCGACAAAATACGGCCTTGATATCCAACCTGTGATTCTGAACGAAGAAGGTCAAGCACCGGATATTTCTGAGGCGGCTTATACAGAAAAAGGGCCACTGTTTAACTCAGGTGAATTTGATGGTTTGGATTTTTCTGACGCATTTGATGCTATCGCGCAAAAACTAGAAAGTAACGGCCAAGGTAAGAAAACCGTTAATTTCCGTCTGCGTGATTGGGGAGTATCTCGCCAACGTTACTGGGGCGCACCAATCCCAATGGTGACGACCGAAGATGGTGAAGTTCACCCTGTTCCAGCAGAGCAGCTCCCGGTGGTATTGCCAGAAGACGTCGTGATGGATGGGGTTACCAGCCCAATCAAAGCAGATAAGAGCTGGTACGAAACCACATTCGAAGGTCAACCTGCGATTCGTGAAACGGATACCTTCGACACCTTTATGGAATCGTCTTGGTATTACGCGCGTTACTGTTCACCGCATGCCGATGATATTCTTGATCCAGAAAAAGCCAACTACTGGTTACCTGCCGATCAATATATCGGTGGTATCGAACACGCGTGTATGCACCTACTTTATTCACGTTTCTTCCATAAACTGCTGCGTGATGCAGGTTATGTGACAAGTGATGAACCGTTTAAAAAACTACTATGCCAAGGCATGGTGCTAGCTGATGCCTTCTACTTTGTGAACGAGAAAGGCACCAAAGAATGGGTCTCACCAACAGACGTTCAAGTAGAGCGTGATGGTAAAGGACACATTACTAAAGCTGTCGATAGTCAAGGTCGTCCTGTTGAACACTCAGGCATGATCAAGATGTCTAAGTCGAAGAACAACGGCATCGACCCACAAGAAATGGTTAACAAATACGGTGCGGATACCGTACGCTTGTTCATGATGTTCGCATCTCCTGCAGATATGACGTTAGAATGGCAAGAATCTGGTGTAGAAGGTGCCAACCGTTTCTTACGTCGTGTATGGAAGCTGGTGCACGAGCATACTCAGCAAGGTGAAGCTAGCAGCGTCGATACTGCAGCCCTTAGCAATGATCAAAAAGCACTACGTCGCGATGTACATAAAACCATTGCGAAAGTGAGTGATGATATTGAGCGTCGTCAGACATTCAATACCGCCATTGCCGCGATCATGGAACTGATGAATAAGCTGACGAAAGCACCACAAGCTGATATCCAAGATCGTGCGATCATGGACGAAGCCCTGAAAGCGATTGTCCGTATGCTAGCGCCAATTACCCCACATATCTGTTTCGAAATGTGGGAAGCTCTCGGCGAATCTGATGTTGATCACGCAAATTGGCCAACATTCGACCCAGAAGCGTTAGTCGAAGATGAAAAACTGATCATCTTGCAAGTAAATGGTAAGCTACGCAGCAAAATGACAATTGCCGCTGATGCCACGAAAGAACAAGTTGAAGAACTTGGTATGAATGACGAAAATGTGATGAAATTTATCGAAGGTAAAACCATCCGTAAAGTGATTTATGTACCGGGTAAACTACTGAATATTGTGGCAAACTAAGCCTTATTCCCGTCTTGCTATTTTGAGAGCAAGACGGCATATTAAAGTGGCCTTAGGCCACTTTATTTCTTCCTTATAAGGGAGCTTTATCTTAATTTATTGCTCAATGCATTAAGATAAGTCTTTCGATAATAGAGAACCGATAACCAATGCGTTTAACACACTCTACCCCAATCAAACTTGCGATTGTTTTATTTCTCACCACTGTCATTAGTGCTTGTGGCTTTCACTTGCGTGGCGATTATGATGTGCCAGATGCATTAAGTACCATGTCTTTCACGAGCTATGATGAGTACAGTACACTGACTCGCATCGTGCACCGACAGTTACGTATGAACTCGATTAATATCGTGTCTCCCGACCCTGAAACACCTAACTTGCACCTTGATGGCGAAAATACCAGCGAGCGTACGCTTTCTCTTTACCAAAATACTCGTACGGCAGAAAAAGAGATCACTTATAGCGCTCAATATACCGTGACGATTCCTAATATCGGCTCGCGTTCATTCTCAACCAGCGTGACCCGCAGCTATCTTGATAACCCGCTTAGTGCGCTGGCTAAATCGATGGAACAAGATAAACTTGAAGATGAAATGCGTCACACAGCAGCCAACCAAATTATTCGTCAAATGGCGCGTTTGAAAGCCAATATTCAAGCTGGCACGATGCAGTTGGATAAAAACGGCGATAAATTGACGAAAGATGAAATCAAACAACAACGCATTATAGAAAAACGTCAGGAAAAAGCCGCCTCTGACTTATCAAACTCTGATGATAATTAAACGACGTCACTAGTCCTATTTATGAAGATTTACGCCGATAAATTGGCCGATTCGTTATCCAAACAGCTTTATGGATGTTATTTGCTGTTTGGTAACGAACCACTCTTACTGCACGAGTCTAAAGCAGCTATCGAGCATTCAGCGAAACAACAAGGATATGACGAAACTCACCGTTTCAATGTGGATGCAAACCTAGACTGGAACGATGTTCTCGACTGCTGTCATGCGATGAGTTTATTCTCTAGTCGACAAATTATTGAGCTCGACCTTCCCGAATCAGGGTTGAACGCGACCATAACCAAAGCGTTACAGTCAGTGGCTGATGCGCTCAACCCCGACATTATTTTAATTGTGACTGGGCAAAAAATTACGCGCGCTCAGGAAAATGCCGCATGGTGTAAAGCCCTGTTAGCGAATGGATGCTTAGTCAATTGTTTAACACCAGACATTCACCGCTTACCGCAGTTTATTGCTGCTCGCTGCCGCTCGCTAAACCTCACGCCTGATCGCGATGCGTTGCAAATGCTCGCGCAATGGCATGAAGGTAATTTATTAGCTCTGGCGCAAAGTTTAGAGAAACTCGCTCTCAATTATCCTGATGGCACGTTGAACCTTGCTCGATTGGAAGACTCACTCAGTCGCCATAATCACTATACGCCATTTCATTGGAGCGATGCTTTACTTGAAGGTAAAGCCCAACGTGCTCAGCGTATCTTGGCGCAATTACAATCAGAGGGCGCAGAACCCATCATCCTTTTGCGAACACTGCAAAAGGAACTACTGCAACTGATAAAAATGCAACACGCCACAACGCAGCAGCCTCTGAGTGCGGTCATGGAAAGCTTTCGTGTCTGGAATAATAAACGCCCCTTATACTCGGCTGCGTTACAGCGTCTCTCTACGCAAAAATTACGCCATTTGGTAAAATTACTTGCTCAATGTGAAATCTTGACAAAAACTCAATATGAACAGCCTGTATGGCCACAATTGCAGCAAATCTCCTTAGAATGTTGTCTACCTCATGTGAACATACCGTCTTAATTACTAGGCATGCTATACTGTTCGACCTTTTTTCGTTTCCTAATTGATGTTTGAGGATACTAACTTGCAACGCGAAGAACTAACTGCATTTATTACTGACAAAGCCGATGATATGAAAGCTGAAAATATCATTACCCTCGATGTACAAGACAAATCAAGCATTACCGATGTAATGATCATTTGTACTGGCTCATCAAAACGTCACGTTTCTTCCATTGCTGAGCATGTGGCTGAAAACGCAAGCCAAGCAGGCGTTCATTTACTGGGCATCGATGGTGAAGTCGAAGGAGAATGGGTGGTCGTCGATCTTGGTGACACTATGCTGCATATCATGCAAGAAGAACAACGCGAAATGTATCAATTAGAAAAGCTCTGGAGCTGATCCTTTGAAAATACAACTGATCGCGGTAGGCAATAAGATGCCCAAGTGGATAACCGAAGGCTTTGAAGAGTATCGCCGCCGTTTCCCTCACGATATGCCTTTAGAGCTCATCGAAATCCCGGCAGGGAAACGAGGAAAAAATGCCGATATTGCACGTATTTTACAAAAGGAAGGCGAAGCAATGTTAGCCTCCGTGCCAAGAGGTAACCGTATCGTCACGCTTGATATTCCAGGAAAACGTTGGGATACAGAACAATTAGCGGGTCAATTAGAAAGCTGGAAGCTCGATGCGCGTGATGTTTCCATCTTGATTGGCGGGCCAGAAGGCCTTTCTCCTGCTTGTAAACAAGCTGCAGAACAGTCTTGGTCTTTATCTCCATTGACACTCCCTCACCCACTGGTTCGTGTCGTGATGGCTGAAAGCCTCTATCGAGCTTGGAGTATCACAGCCAACCATCCTTATCACCGAGAATAGGCCTTCATGTTACGTAAACGTAGCCAATTTCGAGATTATAAAGCTGAGGCACGGTTGTTTCGCAACCGTGCCTTGGTGTCATTTTTAGGTATTATCGTACTGATTATCGTGTTGATTGGTAACCTCTATAACATTCAGGTTAATCAATTTCAGGATTACAAAACACGTTCTAACGACAACCGTATTAAAATTGTTCCGATCTCCCCCAATCGCGGGTTAATTTACGATCGAAATGGACATTTACTGGCAGAAAACCGTCCAGTTTATAGCCTGGAAGTCACCCCAGAAAAAATCAAAGATATGGATAAGACCATTGCACGTCTCAAACGTATCTTACCCATCACTGATGACGATATAAAACGCTTCACAAAAGAGCGTCGTCATACACGCCGTTTTAACGCTGTCCCGTTACTGAACCAGCTCACCGAAAAGCAAGTCGCCGTGTTTTCGGTTCATCAATATGAGTTTCCTGGTGTTCAAGTCACCGCTGCATTAAAACGTTATTATCCGTATGGTGCGGTGTTAACTCATGTGCTCGGTTATGTCTCACGCATTAACGATAGAGATATTGCTCGCCTTGCTCGTGAAGGCAAACGGGCCAACTATAAAGCGACGCATGACATTGGTAAGCTTGGTGTAGAGCGTTATTACGAAGATATTCTGCACGGTACCGCCGGCTATCAAGAGGTCGAAGTCAATAGCCGTGGGCGTGTTATCCGCACACTAAAATATGTTCCACCTACGCCAGGTAAAGATATTGTTTTAAATATCGATATTAACTTGCAACTGTATGTATCTAAATTGCTCGATGGGCGACGCGGCTCTGCGATCGTTCTTGATGCCAAAGATAACGGTGTGCTCGCTATGGTTTCCAGTCCGAGTTACGATCCTAATAAGTTCGTACATGGCATTTCGAGTAAAGATTACAATAACTTACTTCATAATAAAGATCGCCCATTAGTCAACCGGTCAACACTGGGGATTTACCCTCCAGGCTCGACGGTCAAACCGTTCATGGCAGTATCGGCACTAACCGAAGGTGTTATCACTCCTTCTACAACCCGTAATGACCCGGGATGGTGGCGCATTCCCAACTCTAATACTCGACCATTTCGTGACTGGTTACGTTGGGGCCACGGCAAAGTCAATGTCACGAAAGCACTGGAAGAATCTGTAGATACTTTCTTCTATCAAGTGGCTTTCGACATGGGCATTGATCGTATTTCAACGTGGATGAAAAAATTTGGTTTTGGTGACTACAGTGGTATCGATATCTATGAAGAAAGTAAAGCCAACATGCCCACGCGTGAATGGAAACGTGCGCGCTTCCATAAACCGTGGTACCAAGGTGATACCATTCCTGTTGGTATTGGACAAGGTTATTGGACCGCAACACCACTACAGCTAGCCAAAGCGACCTCAGTATTGGTTCATCACGGACAAGTGATTGCACCACACTTGCTACGCTCAACGATTAACAACGGTAATGCGTTTACCACTCGTAAAGACGCGGAAATTGTGACCTACCCTCCGATTAAAAATGTACCAGAAAAATACTGGGACATTGCTATTAATGGGATGTATTTAGTGAACAATGGTCGCCGTGGTACTGCAAGACGCGCTTTCCATGGAGCCCCCTATACCAGCGCGGGTAAATCGGGTACAGCGCAGGTATTCGGACTTGCAGAAGGTCAATCCTACAATGCCGACGAGATTGCAGAACATTTGCGAGACCACGCATTGTATACCTCTTTTGCACCGGTCAAAAACCCGAAAGCCATTGTCACAGTGGTGCTGGAAAACGCCGGTGGTGGTTCCAGCCACGGAGCGCCCGTTGCACGTAAGATTTTTGACCGTTTATTGATAAAGAATAATAAAGGCGATAAGTAATGAATATGGATCCAACAACTGAAAGTCGCTCTTTCTTTCAACGCATACACATTGATTTGCCACTGCTACTGGCCGTTATCGTATTAATGTTCTTTGGCTTGGTGATTATGTACAGTGCCAGTGGCCAGAATATGGCAATGATGGAGCGTCAAGGTATGCGGATGGTTATGGCGTTAGCCATCATGATCATTACCGCACAAATCCCTCCTCGCACATACGAACGCATGGCACCACTGCTTTTTTCAGTCGGCGTGGTATTACTGTTTGGAGTGCTGTTTTTTGGCGAAATTTCTAAAGGCGCGCAGCGCTGGCTCGATCTCGGTGTGGTGCGCTTTCAGCCTTCAGAACTTCTTAAATTAGCGGTGCCATTAATGGTCGCACGCTACATTGGTGCTCGCCAATTACCGCCAACTTGGCAAACACTGTTCATTTCTCTAGCGATGGTGTTTGTGCCAACCATCCTAATTGCCAAGCAGCCTGATTTAGGTACGTCAATTTTGATTGCCGCATCAGGCGTATTCGTCATTTTTCTTGCCGGTATCAGTTGGAAAATCATTACCGCTGCCGTAATCGCTGTGGGCAGTTTCGTGCCTGTATTGTGGTTCTTTTTAATGCACGAATATCAAAAAACGCGTGTGAGAACATTATTTAATCCAGAATCGGATCCATTAGGCGCTGGCTACCACATCATCCAAAGTAAAATCGCGATTGGTTCCGGAGGGTTACTCGGTAAGGGCTGGCTACATGGTACCCAGTCCCAACTCGAATTTTTACCCGAACGACATACCGATTTTATCTTCGCGGTGATCGCCGAAGAATGGGGACTGATCGGTGTCCTTGTGTTACTTAGTGTGTATTTATTCATTATTGCGCGCGGTTTGATTCTGGCGAACAACTCACAGACTGCCTTCGGTCGCATGATGGCCGGCAGTATTGTGCTAAGCTTTTTTGTCTACGTGTTTGTTAATATCGGTATGGTGAGTGGAATTTTACCTGTTGTTGGCGTTCCCCTTCCATTAATTAGTTATGGTGGTACCTCTATGGTCACACTACTAGCAGGATTTGGAATTTTGATGTCCATTCATACACACAGAAAAGCATTTTCAAAGGCAAGCTAATGACAAATAAACGATTGCCGTTGGCACTTACCGTACTTATGTTGGCGGGGTGCTCTAATACCCCATCAGGACGCTACTCAATTGATAGTGACGTAGCGCCAAATACGCCGATTTCAGTTGAGCATATTGAAGATGCGCATCCACAACGTGAAGCTTATAGCTTGGGAGGTAACAAAGATTACACTCTGGGTGGTAAGCAGTATCATATAATAAAAAACCCACAAGGCTTTACCCAAACAGGTAAAGCTTCTTGGTATGGGTCTAAATTCCACGGACATCGTACTTCGAATGGCGAAGTTTACGATATGTATTCAATGACCGCGGCACATAAAACTCTGCCGCTGCCAAGTTATGTCAAAGTCACCAATACGGATAATGGCAAAGCGGCCATTGTTCGAGTCAATGATCGTGGCCCCTTTCATACTGGCCGTATCATTGATTTGAGTTACGCGGCAGCCTCAAAGCTGGGAGTACTAAAAACCGGTACAGCCAATGTCCGATTAAACGTTATAACACCGAGCGTAGCAAAGCATAAAAAAGCCGCAAAATATGCACATAAATATTACATTCAGCTGTCATCATCAAGAAATGAAAAAAATGCGCGAACTTTAGCGAAGAATATGAGTCAGAAGTTATCAGTGCGTAGTTTTATTGATAGCAAGACCGGAAGCTATCGCGTTTTTTTAGGTCCTTTTGTTGACTATACGCTGACGCAAGATACTCTTACGAGAGTAAAATCCTTGGGTCATAAGACCGCATTCGTTAAAAAGTACATCAACACGCCTTGATAGCTAACAACTTGCCCTCGAAAGTTACTCTTGGGGGCTGTTTTAAATATCATTTCTGATAAGATAACGGATAATTAAGAAAATAAGTCAAACTCATCATGAAAAAAGCCATTTTAAATACTGTTTTAGCGTCAACTATTACGCTATCAGCTAGTCTTTCAGGTACCGCCAACGCGTCTCCTGTTGTCGTTCCAGATGCTCCTCAAGTTGCCGCTAAAGGTTATGTTTTAATGGATTACCATTCCGGCAAAATTTTGGCGCAAAAAAACATGAACGGTAAGCGCCCACCCGCCAGCTTGACAAAAATGATGACAAGTTACGTTATCGGTCAAGAAATTAAACGTGGCAATATTAGCCGTGATGATGATGTGGTCATCAGCCGCAATGCGTGGGCGAAAAACTTCCCAGAATCATCAAAAATGTTTATTGAAGTCGGAACTACAGTCAAAGTAGGCCTACTCAACAAAGGGATTATCATTGATTCAGGTAACGATGCCTGTGTCGCGATGGCAGAGCACATTGCCGGCTCAACCGATGCATTTGTCGATCTTATGAATGCTTGGGCTAACACCCTGAACATGAAAGACACGCATTATACCAATGTTCACGGTCTGGATAATAAAGACCTTTATACCACCCCGCATGACTTAGCTATATTGGCTCAAGCGATCATTCGTGACGTTCCTGAAGAGTACAAAATCTACTCAGACAAGAAATTCACTTATAATGGCATCACACAATACAACCGCAATGGTTTATTGTGGGATAAAAGCATGAATGTAGATGGTATGAAAACTGGCCATACTAGCCATGCCGGTTATAACCTAGTGACTTCTGCTACAGAAGGCAAAATGCGCTTGATCAGTGTCGTGATGGGTACGCATAGCTCAAATGCTCGCCAAGCAGAAAGTAAAAAGTTACTCGGTTATGGTTTCCGTTTCTTTGAAACTGTTGAGCCAAATAAAAAAGGCGAAACGTTTGTTAAAGAGCGTGTTTGGATGGGCGACAAGGAAAAAGTGGCACTGGGTGTGAATAAAGACACCTATGTAACATTACCGCGTGGTACAGCGAAAGATTTAACCGCAAGTTTTGTCTTAGACAAAAAACTAAAAGCGCCTATTCAAAAAGGTGACGTTGTCGGTAAGCTTTACTACAAAGTGAATGGTAAAGATGTGGCTCAATACCCACTAATTGCGTTAGAAAATGTTAAAGAAGGCGGACTCTTCAGCCGTCTTTGGGATTACATTATTCTAATGTTCAATGGCTTATTTTAACCCCAAGCCATAGAGATACATGAAGCCGCCTTGTGCGGCTTTTTGTTTACTTGAGATTCACTATGAATGACTGTACTATTCTGGGCTGCTTAACTTTCTGTCACCTTGGAGTGCCTTATGCTGACCATTAACTCTGATGCCAAATTAAAAGATCTATTGGAATTTCCATGTTCATTTACCTACAAAGTCATGGGCTACGCTAAACCAGAACTGCCTGATTTGGTACTAGAAGTCATTCAACGCCACGCGCCTGGTAACTACAGTCCAAAAATCAAACCGAGTGCTAAAGGCAACTATAATGCCGTCTCTGTGACCATCAATGCCACGTCAATTGAACAAGTCGAAACGCTCTATAAAGAGCTTGGTGAGATCGAAATAGTCCGTATGGTATTGTAGATTTAAACTTTTTTTTAAGTTTACCCAGTTTTTTTTAAGCAGCGATTAAGCTGCTTTTTTATTAATAATCAAACAGTTAATAATAAAATGTTTCCTATTTGTTAAAAAACTTGCTCGCGAAGCATAGTTACTCACGCTAATGAGGTTTATAATAGCGGGCATTTCTACACCACTGGATAATGCAATGAGTAGTGAGCTGATTATTAGACAGTTAGGCCAACAGGATTACCAGCCTGTTTGGCAGGCAATGCAGGATTTCACTGACCATCGAGATAGTCAGACCCGAGATGAAATCTGGTTGGTCGAGCACTTCCCTGTATTTACCCAAGGCCAAGCGGGTAAACCGGAACATCTCATTAATACCGGTGATATCCCTGTCGTACAGAGTGATCGTGGCGGTCAAGTCACTTATCATGGTCCTGGACAGCTCGTCGTCTATTTTCTCATTAACCTACGCCGGAAATCGATTAACGTACGTCAGTTAGTCAGTAATATTGAAACTATTGTCATCAACACCCTAGCTCAGTATGGTGTCGAATCAGCCGCTAAACCTGATGCGCCAGGCGTTTACGTTGAGAGTAAGAAAATATGCTCGCTCGGACTACGTATCCGTCGAGGATGCTCTTTCCATGGTTTAGCGCTGAATATCAATATGGATTTATCCCCATTTTTAAGAATCAATCCGTGTGGTTATGCGGGGATGGAAATGATACAACTCAGTGATATCATTCCTTCAGCCTCATTGCATGACGCCGAATCTATCCTAATAACAGAGCTCGTAAACCTATTGGAATACGATAAAGTCGAATTTAGCACAGAAGCCTATAATCATGAGTAAAGCTATCCAAATGGAAAAAGGGGTTAAATACCGCGACGCGGATAAAATGGCCCTCATCCCAGTCAAAAATATGCCGAATGAAGAGACAGAAATCTTGCGTAAACCGGAGTGGATGAAAATCAAACTCCCAAGAGATACTCAACGCATTCGTGAAATTAAAGATGCAATGCGCAAAAACGACTTGCACTCTGTCTGTGAGGAAGCGTCATGCCCTAACCTTTCCGAGTGTTTTACTCACGGCACAGCGACCTTCATGATTTTAGGGGCAATTTGTACGCGTCGTTGCCCATTCTGCGATGTCGCTCATGGTCGCCCGATTACCCCCGATGCAGACGAACCGACAAAGTTAGCTACAACGATCAAAGATATGAAACTGAAGTACGTGGTGATCACCTCAGTCGATCGTGATGACTTACGTGATGGTGGCGCTAAGCACTTTGCCGATTGTAACCAAGCCATTCGTGAGCAGAATCCGCATATTCGTATTGAAACGTTAGTCCCTGATTTCCGTGGTCGTATGGATACGGCGTTAGAATTACTCAAAGACAATCCGCCTGATGTCTTTAACCACAATCTAGAAACCATCCCACGTCTGTATCGTAAAGCACGTCCAGGCGCAAACTATAAATGGTCGCTTGATCTATTACGCCGCTTTAAAGAACAGCATCCAGATATCCCAACGAAATCAGGCTTAATGATGGGGTTAGGTGAAACCAAAGAAGAAATGGTCGAAGTATTAAAAGACCTCCGTAGCCATGGCGTCACCATGCTCACCTTAGGTCAATACTTAGCACCCAGCCGTCACCATTTACCGGTTGCTCGCTATGTGCCGCCAGCTGAGTTCGAAGAATTAAAAGAAATCGCGTTGGAACTGGGCTTCACTCATGCTGCCTGCGGTCCTTTCGTGCGCTCCTCTTATCATGCTGATTTACAAGCTCAAGGTATGGAAGTGAAGTAAGAGAGACTGGTTATCTTGCAATAAAAAGCCGATGTGGAGTCCATATCGGCTTTTTTGATCAATTAACTGCTTGCTGTTATACATGAAGTTTCTTACCCTGTTATCTCATATTGACTACAATAATGGTAAGCAATTCAAAAAGGATGGTATCAATGTATAAGTTAGGACTCGTAACCTTAATGGCAGTTGGCACACTGCTTACTGGTTGTGCATCAAATGAGCAAAGAGATAATTACCAAGAAGCCTCTTTTGAACTGTGCAATACCGATGTCAAAATTTATTCCGTGAGTGATGATGGCCAAGTGCGGATTGTCTGTTCCGACCAATCTAAGTTTTCACTCGCCAATGAAAGTACTCTTGAAACCATGCGGGATATCAATGTTAACTACTGCAGCGGCGAAGGTTTAGGGCAATTTAATGAAACCCGTAAATACTATATGTTTAAATGTAAATCAGGGACATTAATCAGCATCGCTAAATAGTTTAACTGAACTTAACGTTATGAACCCCAATAAAAAAAAGCCTGCATATAATGCAGGCTTTATTTTTTAGTCGTCGCAATACTATGCGTAAACAGGTAGACGTTTACAAATATCTAACACTTTTTGTTTGGTTGCTTCAATAACAGCAGGATCGTTGATGTTATCTAGTACATCACAAATCCAGTTTGCCAGCGCTTTAGCATCTTCAACACTAAAACCACGGCGTGTAATTGATGGTGTACCAATACGAATACCAGATGTCACAAACGGACTGCGTGGGTCATTAGGGACTGAGTTTTTGTTCACAGTAATGTTTGCAGCGCCCAATGCGGCATCCGCTTCTTTACCTGTAATATTCTTGTCGATAAGGTCAACCAGGAATAAGTGGTTTTCTGTCCCGTTAGATACAATGTTGTAACCACGTTCTTGGAACTGGGCAACCATTGCTTTGGAGTTTTTCACAACATTAGCTTGATACGCTTTGAATTCAGGTTCCATTGCTTCTTTGAAAGCCACCGCTTTTGCTGCAATAACATGCATCAAAGGGCCACCTTGTCCACCAGGGAAAACAGCTGAATTCAGTTTTTTGTATAGCTCTTCACCCGCATTCGACAAAATAAGACCACCGCGAGGTCCGGCAAGCGTTTTATGTGTTGTCGTGGTAACAACATGAGCATAAGGCATTGGGCTTGGGTAAGCGCCAGCAGCAATCAAGCCCGCAACGTGAGCCATATCCACAAACAAGTAAGCATTCACTTTGTCGGCGATTTCACGCATACGTTTCCAATCGACAACCTGAGAATAAGCGGAGAAGCCACCGATGATCATTTTCGGTTGATGTTCTTGTGCCAATACTTCCATCGCGTCGTAATCAATTTGACCCGATTCATCGATACCGTATGGGATAACATTGTAATGCTTACCAGAAAAGTTGACTGGTGAGCCGTGAGTCAAGTGACCACCGTGAGCGAGGCTCATCCCCAAAACCGTATCGCCTGGATTCAATAATGCCATATAAACAGCACTGTTAGCTTGAGAGCCAGAGTGAGGCTGCACGTTTGCGTAGGCACAATCAAATAACTCACACGCACGGTCAATCGCTAAAGCTTCTGCTTTATCAACATACTCACAACCACCGTAATAGCGCTTACCAGGATATCCTTCAGCATACTTGTTCGTTAATTGAGAGCCTTGCGCTTCCATAACACGTGGACTTGTGTAGTTTTCTGAAGCGATAAGTTCAATATGTTCTTCTTGGCGAAGAGTTTCTTCCTGAATCGCAGCGTAAAGCTCCGGATCGTAATCAGCGATGTTCATATCACGCTTAAGCATCTGTATCTCCTGACTCAGATTAACTGAAAGTTGAGGTAAAACCCGAACAATGACGCCACGCAAACGTTTTCGTCACCGTAATGGCCGGTATTCTACATAAATTGATCTTTTTCATAAAGCACTAATTACCGAAATTATGAGGCAATTTTTTCACTGTTATAACCAGCTTCTACCATTATGATAAATAAGAGCTTAATACTCTAAAGAATCCTAAGTGATAAATTAGCGCTTTGCTCATAAGAGCACAACCATTAGAGCACTTTATATTGCGATGCCTGCGCTATATAGAGAAAAAATCATCAACACCACATTAAAATTGCACAGTCACAAGGGGTTATGCCAGAGATGAGCTATTTTTAACTCATTAACACGCACTCAGTACGATAAAGTAACGGGAAGTTATTCACTGATTCTGCTCATCTTTCTCGTCCCCTTCTTGATTGACTCGCTGAAAAGTTGATCAATAACACGCAACTTTGTCCAAAAAGACAGCGCTTGGTGCGAAAAACCAAAAAAAGGGTTTACAGCCTCAAACAGTTTGCTATGATTCGCCCCGCACTTGAGGGATGAGTTGGGAAAACATTCTTTAAGTATAAAAATCTCCTGGAGGAGTTCCCGAGTGGCCAAAGGGAGCAGACTGTAAATCTGCCGGCTCCGCCTTCGATGGTTCGAATCCGTCCTCCTCCACCATATTTTCTTCGTAAGAAGAGCACTTGATTGATTGCGTTGGGAAAACGTCAGTTAAGTATAAAAACCTCCTGGAGGAGTTCCCGAGTGGCCAAAGGGAGCAGACTGTAAATCTGCCGGCTCCGCCTTCGATGGTTCGAATCCGTCCTCCTCCACCATATTTCTTCGTAAGAAGATCACTTGATTGATTGCGTTGGGAAAACGTCAGTTAAGTATAAAAATCTCCTGGAGGAGTTCCCGAGTGGCCAAAGGGAGCAGACTGTAAATCTGCCGGCTCCGCCTTCGATGGTTCGAATCCGTCCTCCTCCACCATATTTCTTCGTAAGAAGAGCACTTGATTGATTGCGTTGGGAAAACGTCAGTTAAGTATAAAACCTCCTGGAGGAGTTCCCGAGTGGCCAAAGGGAGCAGACTGTAAATCTGCCGGCTCCGCCTTCGATGGTTCGAATCCGTCCTCCTCCACCATATATAAAAAAACCAGCTCAGTGAGCTGGTTTTTTTATACCTGTCAGACACTCAACACCTCTATTAACCCGCAATCACAATATAAAGACCGCCACGATATAAAAACGGCGTATTGTCATTCATTCTTAGAGACGTCTGGATCAAAAAAGGCCACTGACTGTGGCCTTTTTATCAATAACCCAATACCGATTTACCAGCGCTTCATAAAGACTAGTTATCTAAGTAATCAGGAACTTGAACAATGCTATCCAATACTGTGTTTGCTAGCGCTTCACCTTGTTCTGTAATGGGCTTTCCTGTACGGACAAGAATCTTAGTCCCGACGCCTGCCGCTTCTGCTGCCATCATGTCTTCCGCTTTATCGCCGATCATAACGGAGTTGGCCATATCGATACTTAAAAAATCCCGCGCGGAGAAAAACATCCCCGGTTTAGGTTTACGACATTCACAGTCTTGTTTGTATTCACCGAGACCAAACTCAGCATGATGTGGGCAGTAATAAATACCATCTAAAGCCACACCATGATCTTCAAAGTTCCAATCCATCCACTGCGTCAGCGATAAAAAGCGATCTTCACTGAATTTACCTCGAGCGATTCCCGATTGGTTAGTCACCAATACCAGTAAATACCCTTTATCCTGCAGTTTACGCGCTGCATCAAATACCCCATCGATAAACTCGAAATCATGCTCATCATGGACATAGCCGTGATCCACGTTGATCACACCGTCACGGTCTAAAAATACTGCTGGTTTTGCCAAAATGACTCTCTCAATTGAGCGATAAGAAGTCTTATAATTATTGCATAGCTTATTTCTTTCATCACTATCAAATGATCGATCAGCGCGGATAATTTTTCGTTTAGACGTCTAGACGTAAAAATACCTATTGACTTGAATACCTATAACTCATAGGATTCTTATCTAGCTATTAAGCAATACAGCATAATATTCTGTGAGACGATATCGCAGCTAACATAGGGTTTTTACTGCTCCCTGCACAGGTTTTTACATGATTGAAATAACGAATGTTAATAAGGTTTTCTACCAAGGCGAAACGGAAATTCCCGCTTTAGTAGACATTAATCTTCAAATATCACAAGGCACGATTTTTGGTGTCATAGGCTCTTCAGGTGCAGGGAAAAGTACTCTGATTCGCTGCGTTAACATGCTAGAGCGTCCGACTACGGGTTCGGTCGTTGTTGATGGAACAGATTTAACGCAATTGAATGCTCAGCAATTATCGAATGCTCGTCGTAATATCGGTATGATATTTCAGCACTTTAACTTGCTTTCATCACGCACGGTGTTTGGTAATGTGGCGCTACCATTAGAGCTTGCCAATAAAAGCGATGCGGACATCGAGGCAAAAGTTGCCGAGTTACTTGATTTAGTCGGTTTGGCAGATAAACGTAACACATACCCAGCCAATTTAAGTGGTGGGCAAAAGCAGCGTGTTGCTATTGCGAGAGCCCTTGCATCCGATCCAAAAGTATTGTTATGTGATGAAGCCACCAGCGCGCTTGACCCTGCGACAACTCAATCGATTTTAGCACTGCTAAAAGAAATTAACCGTCGCTTAAATATTACTATCTTATTGATTACGCATGAGATGGATGTTGTAAAAAGCATCTGCCATGAAGTCGCTATCATTGGTGGCGGTAAACTGGTTGAAAAAGGCACCGTTGGCGATATTTTTGCGTATCCAAAAACAGAGCTAGCACACCAATTTATACGCTCAACCTTAGATCTTTCACTGCCTGATGATATTGCCGAACGTTTACGTGTGGCACATAGCGAAGGCTCTCATCCATTGATTCGCTTAGAATTTACTGGTGCGAGTGTCGATGCTCCGGTGGTCTCGCAGGTATCTAGACAATTTAATATCGATGTCAGTATTTTGAACTCTGACCTTGATTATACAGGTGGCGTGAAATTCGGCATGATGCTCGCGGAAATGCAAGGCGATCAAGCCAATACGGAAGCTGCAATTCAATTTATTCGCGACAACAAAGTTAAAGTAGAAGTACTGGGGTACCTCAATGCATGATCTTATTTCATGGGTATCACAAAATAGTGATCTCATTCTAACTGCAACGTGGGAAACCATTTATATGGTATTAGCATCGGGAATCATTGGATTCGCCGTTGGTATTCCACTTGGGGTGGTGTTACATACCACCAAAAAAGGCGGCCTACTTGAGAATAATCAAGTCAATCTTGCACTAGGCGCGATTGTTAATATTGGACGTTCGGTGCCCTTTCTTGTACTGATGGTCGCCATCATCCCAGTCACTAAACTGCTGGTCGGTACCTTTATTGGCACCACTGCCACTATTGTCCCATTGACCATTGGTGCTATTCCGTTCGTCGCCCGTTTGATCGAAGGCGCCCTAATGGAAGTCCCATCTGGGTTGATTGAAGCGGCTCAATCGATGGGCGCTAGCCAACTGCAAATTATTTATAAAGTACTCCTACCAGAAGCAATGCCGAGTATTGTAAACACCATTACCGTCACCTTGGTGACATTGGTCAGTTACTCCGCAATGGCGGGGACCGTGGGTGGCGGCGGCCTAGGTGATGTTGCGATCCGCTATGGTTACTATCGATATGATATCGTTATTATGGCAGTAACAGTCATCATGCTGATCGTTTTAGTACAAGTTATACAATCATTAGGTGATGCAATCGTCCGTAGAGTCGATCACCGATAAACTAGAATAAAAATGGATATTTTTACAGGAGATACATATGAAATTTAATCTAAAAGCATTATTAGCGGTTGCGGTAACCGCATCCACTCTCGTTCTAGCTGGCTGTGGTGATGATTCATCGGATCAAAAAACCATTAAAGTGGGCGTGATTGCAGGTTCAGAAGCTCAAGTTGCAGAGGTGGCTAAAAAAGTAGCGAAAGAAAAATACGATCTTAACGTTAAACTTGTCACGTTTACCGACTACATTACGCCAAACGCCGCGTTGGCAGATGGCACTGTGGATGCGAACGCATTTCAACATAAACCATACCTAGATCAGCAAATCAAAAGCCGTGGTTACAAATTAGCGATTGCGGGGAATACATTACTTTACCCAATTGCTGGCTATTCAAAGAAAATCAAGTCACTAGACGAACTAAAAGAAGGTGACCGCATTGCAGTACCGAACGACCCAACGAACCTAGGGCGCTCACTTATCTTGCTAGAAAAACAAGGCTTGATAAAACTGCGTGACGGCGCCGGCTTGGAAGCAACTGTACGTGATATCGTATCTAACCCGAAAAAACTGAAAATTGTTGAGTTGGATGCATCACAACTACCACGCTCTCTTGACGATGTTAGCGTATCGATTATTAACAGCACGTTTGCGAGCTCAATCGATTTAACGCCAAAAAAAGACGGCCTGTTTGTTGAAAGCAATGATTCGCCTTACGTGAACCTCGTTGTTGCGCGCAAAGACAACGTAGATAGCGAAAAAGTAAAAGAGTTTGTAAAAGCTTACCAAACTGACGAAGTTTTCCAGGCCGCAAAAAAAGAATTCAAAGGCGGTGTTGTTAAAGGTTGGTAATCCCTTAACAACCTACAGAGCACGGTGTGTTTGAAAGTAAAAAGGTTGGCCAAGTGCCAACCTTTTTTATTGTACCGTTCACTGCCATCAATTAGCTGAGAATTATTTAAGGTGATCCCAAGATATATTGGACACCAAGCGGCATTTATCACATTTAAAGTGAAAAATTTCATGCAGTGGCTCCTCAAGTAACCATTCACCATCACACTTAGGGCAACGGCGGGCTTGTTCTGACATTAGACTACTTCCTCCTACTCGGTATAAGTAGTAATAGGTCGGTACTTTGGATAGATACTCAATGCGACCACGAAGATCCCAACCGCGGATAAATAAGTCACTGGTCGTATCACAAATTTCATGAAGCGCCGCGTGTTCTGCTTTACAACTCCCCGCCATTTGGATCTCATCACACGCTTGCCATTCGGTTTGCCACTTCACAACCGCTTTGTGATCACCATTGAATGTCGGAGTTTGACGATATAAAGGTATCGGTAATAAATCGTCACCGCTGCGTAATGGCGAGCAAGTATGTACATACGTCGTGTAAAGCACTTGCCAACTTGGCGTGCCAAAATCAGCAGCTTGCTCTGAGTTCATATCACGCCCCAACAGACGCACTTGTGGGCCTCTTAAACACGCATCATGTAGACGCTGTAAACATGCTTGAACAAAGTCAGAGTGATTTTTAGGGTGTAAGCTCTCTTGTTCAGGGCAAACTGCACGCACTGAAAACTCGCCCTCGCCCATAATCATCGGAAACTCACGACCGAGGACTTGACCATTATATCTTAATGCTTCCATTAAACCGTTTATCGCTTTATCAACCGCGGTAATGGTAGTGTCGGCAAAACATTCAAATTCTAATTCAACAACATACATAAATAATTCAGACTACTGGTTGTAGGTGGGTTAAAAATTCAGTGAGCGTGTTGGCAAGCGTTCGACGCGTGTCAGTCCCGAGGGTTTCTAACACGACTTCCCCACTGATGTTACAAATTGAGATCACTTGCATATCATCATCGGTAGAGGCAATAAATACCGTCGGTTTTTGCTTTAAACGGCGCTGCATCACAAGATGCCCGAGCAGGTTTTCCTGTAATCGTACGAAATCATCGTCATTCCAGACTTGGAGTAATGTAAGAGGAGTCTCTTCCCATAAAGCAGGAATATCCGCCGAAAATTGGCTACAGTAAAACTCGGTCACATCATCATGTAACGTTAGCTCAATTGCGGTTTCTACATTATCAAGATTTGCCATGTAGTGACGTAATACTGGTTGCCAATAGACACAACTTTGAGTTTTACGCTGTACGCATACCGATTCTAAATCAATCAATTCCTGATTGCTTGGTAATTGATCATACATGGCTTGGCATTGTTCAACGTATCGCTGACTAAAGTGATACAATGCGCCTGCTGACTGAGCCATTGTGTTTTCCATGTTTCATTTCCCCTATGGTGAATAATGACAGTGGCATCGAGATTGCGTAAAATTCCCTGTATTCTAATCGAAGTAACGATAAAAAATGAGTAAATATTCTGACGCTAAAGAGTTAACAGGCTTAACTTTAGGTAAAGGCACCGCTTATACCTCTCACTATGACGTAACCCTATTACAAGGTGTACCTCGTAGCTTAAACCGCGACGACCTAAACTTGGGAACTGAACTCCCATTCAAAGGCTGTGATGTATGGACGCTGTATGAACTTTCCTGGCTAAACCAACGAGGTCTGCCGCAAGTGGCCGTCGCGCAGGCAACATTACCGGCGACTAGCCCAAACTTGATCGAATCGAAATCGTTTAAGCTATACCTTAATAGTTTTAATCAAACGCGATTTTCTTCTATCGATGACGTGCGTCAAACATTAGTCAACGATCTCTCTGCCTGTGCCGGAGAAGCGGTTAGCGTGGAAATATTCCCCGTTACGCACTTTACTAATCAGCCGATTGTAAACATGCAAGGGGAAAATATCGATGACCAAGATATCGAGATAACCCACTACGAATTTGATGAGAACCTCTTACAAGGGGCAACCAACGATATGGTTGTGACTGAGCGCCTCAATAGCCACCTACTCAAATCAAACTGCTTAATCACCAGTCAACCAGATTGGGGGAGCGTTGAAATTCGCTATACAGGAAAGCAAATCGACCGTGAAGCGTTGCTGCGCTATCTGGTGTCTTTTAGAGAACACAATGAGTTTCATGAACAGTGTGTGGAGCGTATCTTCACCGATATTCAACGGTTTTGCCAGCCAGACTCGCTAACCGTATATGCGCGTTATACTCGCCGTGGTGGATTAGATATTAATCCGTTCCGTTCGACTCATAATCTGGGTCCGACTCATAACTATCGCTTAGCTCGTCAATAACAAGGACGGTATTCACCCATGAGCAATTTTCGCTGGCAACCTTGGCTAATACTTTTTTTCCTGACGATATCACAATGGGCTCAGGCGGATATATCCGCCTATCCTCCATTGCGAGACGCAGAAAAACTGGTTGAACTTTCACCGAAACAAGCGAAGAAGCTAGTCAGCGATTATCTCTCGCAGCGCCGTCTAACCGAGTCTCAAGAGAAAACACCAACAACGATTGCGCGTGATGAATCTGACACCCAAGTGCGTAGTCCACGTAACAGTATTAATGCCTTACAAGTTCTTGCAGAAGCGGAATTCAATTTACATGACCTGAGCGGCGCCTTTAATTCCATTCATCAGGCCCGTGCTTTGGCTGAGCGCTTCGGTTTATCTTACAAAGGGCTAGAAGTAGAGTTACTGGCCGCACGTTTGCACTGGCGTCACACCCAGAGTGCAGCTGCGGCCAATCAACGACTCGATAATATTACGAGCACATTCGACGGACTGAAAGGTCATGATCATATCGCTCGTTCGATAAACTATAAAATTAATATGTTACGGGCAGAAGTCGCCTCTCATGCAGGGCTGATGAAAAAAGCGAATACTCTATTTGCGAAACAACAAGAGTTTATCACCTCTACTCACTCACCAAGCACCGAAATTCAGTACTATATTGTCATCGGCAAACATTATTTGACTCACGAGCAATATAATATGGCCTTATCTGAACTATTACGTGCCTATTGGATTGCTGTCGAGCATAGCTCTGGTGCTTTACTCGCCAAAACTAATGCGCTACTCGGGCGTCTATTTTTTGAACGCCGCGTACTCGATAAAGCCATTATTTATTATTCTCAATCTGCTGATTTTTATGGTAAGTATCAACACTCACCACTCATCAGTGGCGTGCTCAAACGTATGGGAGATATTTATTACCTACAAGGTAAATATAATCTCGCATTAGTGCATTACTTCAATGCGATTGACCATGAAAATAACGACCAAAACCTAAACCATATCATTGAGACACGTCTGGCTCTTGCCGACACCTATTTAGAGCTTTATAACTATCCATTAGCCGCGCAATATTTACACCGTGCAGAACAACTATTGGAATCGAGCAATACCTCAGTATTAAAAGCTCAAGCGGCCTTATTAAAAGCGGGTCTCGCGTTTCATGAAAAAGACACCAAAAATGTCATTAACTTTGCTCAAAACGCGTTAACGATTAGCCGCCACGTCAATAATAACGCATTAGAAAGCAAAGCATATTTATTACTTTCCCGCGGGTTTGAACAATCTGGGCAGTTTAAAAAAGCCCTACAAAACATGAAGTACCACAACCGACTGGCGCAACTTAATCAAGAAAAGCTTAACCGAATTAGTGAAGATGCCTTTCGTCAACAAAAAGAGTTTGTTGAACAGACATTACATATGTCAGGACAAGAGCAACAGTTAAAAACACTCAAACGCGAATACAGTAAGTTTCAGAAATTAGCGTTTGCTTTATTCATTGCAGCCTCAATTTTGTTGCTCTTCATGCTGCGCCGTGGCCATATTATTCAAAGACAAAAAGATGAAATAGAAGAACTCAATAACAGTTTATTTACACACTCGCGTTCACAGCTACGTAATTTACGCATGCTTAACGCTAAGCTTGCGACCTCATTAGAAAAAAGTAGTCGTAGCTTTGAAGAGTGGCATATTGGTGAGCTGATTGATGAACCCTTGAATGACCGCCTACGCTTTGTCATGATTGATATACCTTTTCTTGGCAATATGTACCTACAGCAAGGGTACAGTGGCGGACTAGAAATGGAACATGAGTTCGGTCTATTTCTTAAATCCAAACTCACAGAAGAACAAAGAATCTATCATTTCTCAGATTCTAACCTACTCTACATAGAACGTAACAGCGATCGCGAGCAGCCCGCAGAAGCAGTTGTCGAACGTATTCAAGGCTGGATCAATGAGTTTGAAGCAGACAGAGAGATCAATAGAAATATCAGCGTAGGCATTGCTGATTATCCTTTTTTACCGCGTGCATACACCGCTATTAATGATAAAGAGTTACTCGATATATTATTAATGGCAACGGAACTCGCTCAGAAATTGAACCAACAAGATAATGGTAGCCATTGGGCTTATTTCCGAGCCATTGACAATGCGCCGGCGGCCAGTTTCGCGTCGAATGACATGCGTCGTTCTTGCTTGCACGCCATTGCGCAAGGCGTAGTAAAAGTCCATTCATCGTGTACAGATGAACAAACACTAAAACGATTTTTGCAGTATTAAGTTGTTTTTGCCCACTCGAATTGATAATTTGAAAAATAACGACTTTTGTTATTCATCACGCCCTGACTTCGTGTAATAATAGACTCGGTTATTTATGCGGCTAATGCATGATATTTAAAGATTTATAGAATCACCCTAGAGCTCGCTATCCGTATTTAACGAGCCAAATAAATGATATTTTCCGTCGCAACCACGACGTGTATTCATTGAGCACACCTTTGTTAACGCTCATTTCTCATGCTGTAATGGAGCACTTTTCAATGCAACAAAGTTCGACACTAGGCACTGACGCAGCCAGTCTTGAAGCTCAAATCAAAAACAGTATTCAAGTTTTGCTGAATACGCCTAGCATTCCTGAGCGTATACGGCGTGATTTACAACAAGTGGCTAATATTACCTCAGCAGGAACTCAAGGCGAATGGCCGATAGAAAAAGTGCAACGTCTACTGCACCTTTACGATATTACAATCAAAATCCTTCGTACCAATCACAGCAATATTTCCCAAGCTCCCGATGGCGACAAGGCCAGTAATGAACAAATCGCACGGTTAAATAATGCCTTGCAAAACATGATTACTGAACTTGATTTTGATGGTGAATATGGCGAACAACTCATGGATATACGTACCAAACTTTTGCTCGGGGTACGTGGCGATGACTTAGTAGAACTGACTTTAGACGTGCTTAAGCTCGTGGCACTAGGTACAGAGCAAGAGCGAGAAATGTCTCAGCAATTCTTAGAGCAGTCGCATGATTTCATTAGTCGAATTAGTATCAACACTGAACAAATTAGTGATAAATCACGGGATCATTTTATACAGCGCCAAGAGATGAATCGCCGCTTTAATTCGCTGGTTAAAGATAAATATCGCGACCTTGCAGACGAGCCAGATACGACCAAACTGCGCGAGCAAGTCGCCACTATGATGCACGATCTCAAACAGCTTTCCGACCGTTACCAAGCAGCAGAACAACGTGAAAAAGTACTCTTAGAGCAAGTTTCTTATGCGAAACGTCAAATTGATAACCTGAATGATTCGACAAAAGAGCATCGTCGCCGCATTGATGAACAAAATGAGCGATTACGCCGTGACCCATTAACCAAAATATATAACCGCACCGCGTTTATCGAGCAACTTGAGTCTGAATATCGTCACTGGATACGTAACCAACACCCTCTGCGCATTGCTTTGTTTGATATTGATAATTTTAGCTACGTCAATAATAACTTCGGCTATACCGCTGGTGACAAAGCACTCAAAATTATTTCTCGTGCGATTAATCGCGATATAAAGTGCAGCGATATTTTTGCACGTTTTAGTGGTGAAGAATTTATTTTGTTACTGCCTACTCGTAGTGATAAACAGGCCAAAGAACTGATCGAAGCGATACAAGCGCGTGTCGCGACCCTGCCCTTTAAATTTCGCAATCATAACTTAAAAATTACGTTAAGTGTCGCAAGTAAAGCCTTTAGCCAAGGCGATACGCCGGAAGGGATTTTAGAAGAACTCAGTAATCAGCTCATTACACAACATACTGTCACGCCAAGCCAACTGGTTTGGTTATAACCTCATTACTGGTCAAAAAAACAGCAAGCCATTACTAAAAGTGTGCTTGCTGTCACACCTCTGTGTCATACTCATTCTCCTTAATCAAAAATGCACACTAGATTGTTATAAGCAAATTATATCAATAAGTTATTAGCCACCAGTGTGCGAACGCATTATGCACTCTCAGCGTTAACATTCGGTGGTTTTTTGTCCTTTTATAGGGAGAGCAGAATGATCACACAAGTCAGCCCAGCGGGCAGTATGGATCTATTATCACAATTGGAAGTCGAACAACTACAAAATACGGCTTCAAGTGAACTGTACCAGCTGTATAGAAATTGTAGCCTTGCTGTCTTAAACTCAGGGAGCCATACCGACAATTCGAAAGAATTACTCGATAAATATCTGCCATTTGATATCAATGTGAAACGTCGTGAGCGAGGGATTAAACTTGAATTGATCAATCCTCCCGAACATGCGTTTGTCGATGGCCAAATCATTAAAGGTATTCAAGAACACTTATTTTCTGTCTTGCGTGATATTGTCTACGTCAATATTCATATGGAAAATAGTACGAGCAAGCACTCAAATGATCCGACGCATATCACTAACTTAGTGTTTGCTATTTTACGTAATGCCAAAGGATTGATCCCCGGCATCACACCGAACCTGATTGTCTGTTGGGGTGGGCACTCTATTAACGCCATTGAATACCAATATACCCGTGAAGTCGGTAATGAGCTTGGGCTGCGTGAGCTCAACGTCTGTACCGGATGTGGCCCTGGAGCCATGGAAGGGCCAATGAAAGGCGCAGCGATTGGTCATGCGAAGCAACGCTATCATCAACAACGTTATTTAGGCCTAACCGAGCCGTCCATCATCGCTGCTGAGCCACCAAATCCAATCGTCAATGAACTCATTATCATGCCTGATATTGAAAAACGTTTGGAAGGGTTTGTACGCATGGGTCATGGCATTATTATTTTCCCGGGAGGGGCCGGCACCGCAGAGGAGCTACTGTACATCCTTGGTATTATGATGCACCCAGATAATAAACAACAACCCTTGCCTATTGTTCTTACTGGTCCAAAAGAGAGTGCCGCCTACTTTGAGTCCATCGACCAATTCATTGGTGATACCTTGGGTGAAGAAGCGCAGAGTCTCTATCAAATCGTGATTGATGATCCCGCAGAAGCTGCACGCATCATGAATAAAGCGATGCCACTGGTACGTCAGCACCGTAAAGACATGGAAGATGCTTATAGCTTTAACTGGTCATTAAAAATCGAACCCGATTTTCAAATGCCCTTTGAGCCAACCCATGCCAATATGGCAGATTTGGATCTACACCTAGACCAACCTAAGCAAAAACTCGCCGCAAACCTACGTCGGGCATTTTCAGGGATTGTTGCAGGAAATGTTAAAGCCGAAGGGCTTAAGGAAATTGAAGCTCATGGCCCGTTCGAAATCCATGGTGATTCCGAGCTCATGGCCAAGATGGACGTTCTACTGCAGGCTTTTGTCGCACAAGATCGTATGAAGCTACCTGGGGGATCCGCTTATGAGCCTTGCTACAAAATTGTCCAATAAAGAAGCTCTAAGCAAGCGCTAGTAGTAATCTTAAGTCAGATCATTAGAATAGAGGCTATCAGCCTCTATTTTTTGTATTTCTATGTCACTGCATCTGGTCATCATTGACGCTTTAAACCTTATTCGTCGCAATCACTCAGTTCAACCGGATCCGAGTGATATTGCGCGAACTATCGACACTACCTGCCGCACCCTGTCTCGCATTATTGACGAGTCGCAACCGACTCACATTATCGCCGTATTTGATCACTACCTACAAGATAGAGGTTGGCGTGCAGAGTTATTGCCCAACTATAAAGCGAACCGTAAGCCGATGCCCGAGCCGTTACAACAAGGTTTAGAACCGATTCAAGATGCGTGGTGGGATCTCGGCATCGATTCCTTACTCTCTAGTGGTGACGAGGCGGATGATTTAGTCGCAACATTAGCGCGTAAGGTATCTGAGCATGGTCAAAAAGTAACGATTATCTCAACCGACAAAGGCTATTGCCAATTGTTATCGCCTACACTGCAAATTCGTGATTATTTTCAGCATCGTTGGCTAGATGCGCCGTTTATTAAACAAGAATTTGGCGTGCGTCCAGAACAGCTTGCTGACTATTGGGGATTAACAGGCATTAGTTCTAGCCAAGTACCAGGTGTACCTGGCTTAGGTCCGAAAGCGGCGAAAGACATATTAAATGAATTCAACGATATTGAAGAAGCCTATCACAGTGACACTCTGCTAGCGAAATACCGCAAAAAATTAGATGAACATATTGAAATGGCAAGAATCTGTAAACAAGTGGCGATGCTAAAAACCGACATAGAACTCGGTTTTAATCTACAGGATATTCGCTACCAAGCTGCCAAAGCCTAGCGGTGAGTTTCATTCTATCACTTGAAATGAGTCGTACTTGACAGTAAAACGCCTGCATTAGCAGGCGTTTTACTGTTTCAACTCGGCTTATTTAGCACGGGTTAAGTATTCACCATAAGTGATGTACTTACCAAGGCGAAATAGTTTTCAGCACTTGCACATGGACCGTAATTTCTTCACGGTCATGATATAAGTGTTTAGCTTGTAGTCGAAATTTCACATCATGCTGCTGTAAGAAAACTTTCAGGTTTTCGATGTCGTCTAGCACTTCATCATAACGGCCTTTCATTGGCAATTTTAGATTGAACAATGCTTCTTTTGCCCAGCCATGAATTAACCACTCACCCATTAATTGCGCGACGCGTGATGGTTTTTCAATCATATCGCACACTAACCACGTCACATTTTTTCGCGGTGGCTCAAATTTAAACCCATCAACCATATGGTGTTGTACTTGCCCCGTGTCCATCAAGCTTTCAGCCATCATGCCATTATCAATCGCATGCACGAACATCGAACGCTTCACCAATTGATACGTCCAACCACCAGGACAGGCACCTAAATCAACCGCCCACATGCCTGAGGATAAGCGCTCATCCCACTCAGCACGCGGAATAAATACATGAAACGCTTCCTCTAACTTTAAGGTTGAACGACTTGGCGCATCAGCAGGAAACTTAAGGCGAGGGATCCCCATATAAAAATGAGAATTGTTATTTGGATACGAATATCCCGCATAGCAATGTCCCGGCGCGACAAAACACACATGCAATACAGGCTTTTTGCTGTGTTCTTTTGCTAGCAATAGACCTTTACCACGCATCGCTTGGCGCAATGGTACCGTAAATTTACGACAGAACTTTAGCAGTTCTTTCGCTTCATTGGTGTCCGGTGTTTCCACGCGTAGTTCACCACACGTTGGCCAGTCTTCTTGCTCAGACAGTGCCATCAATAAAGGAGAAATACGATCATCTTGTGGCAAGTCGGTGCATTCCGCGGCCACAGCAAACATTTGACGAGAAAAAATCAATGTTTGGAAATCAATACCTTTTAATAATGCTTCTGCGTCGCCGTCTTGAAAGCATTCAAATAACACAAAACCAGTGTTGGTTTTTAGGCGCGGAAAGCCAAAAACTTCCAACTGAGTGGCTTTATCCTGTATTTCACCGGCACACTCTTTCTCAAATCCAGAGCGGCAATACAGCATGATCTGTTTCACGACGTTACCTCATTTAATTTCAAAGCAGCCAATACAAAGAAAATCCATCCCACAATAAAGAATACTCCTCCTAAAGGAGTTATGGGACCGAACCATTTCACGCTAGTTAAAGCCAACGCATACAGACTGCCGCTAAAGCAAAAGATGCCGATGATAAAGCAAATTGCCGCTCGGCAAAAATACTTTCGTGAATTAACTGTATTTATCGGTAAGGCGAGTAATACTCCACACACTAACAAAGCCGCTGAATGAATAAATTGATAATGAACCCCGGTTTGAAAAACCTCGACCATCTGGGCAGAAATCAGTTTTTTCAATCCATGCGCCGCGAAGGCCCCAATACACACTCCAAGACCAGATAACGCTCCACCAATAGTAAGTAAGTGCTTAGTATTCATTATAAACCTCGCGAATAAATAGGCTCAATGCGTCAACAACCTGTTTAATATTTCCTTCCTCTGTATAGCCAGAGCGTTTACGCGGCTTAAAGCCATGGTCACCATCGGGGATAAATTGGTAACGAACATGAGGACTGAAAATAAAATCGGCAAACTCTTCTTGTTTGCCAAACGTATCGCGCTCCCCCTGCAAGATCAAACACGGCTTAGCCACTGTTGCAAGGTGATCGCCTTTAAATTTTTCAGGTTTGCCCGGCGGGTGAAATGGGAAACCAAGGCAAGCAATACCGGCGACTTGCTCATGTTCACCAAGCCATGACGCCATACGCCCCCCCATCGACTTACCACCGATCACCACCGGTCCAGAACATTGGGTTTCAATAATATCGGTAAATGCATCTAGCAACTTAGGCGCACGATCCGGCGGACGTTTCGTCCCCTCTTCCATTCGTCTAACCATATAAGGAAAGTTAAAGCGCAACACGCGAATACCTTGCTGTGCTAATCCCTTCGATACATTTTGCATAAACTCATGATCCATGCCTGCTCCCGCGCCATGGGCAAACACAAATATTGGACCAGTTTCAGGGCCATCCCACTGCAATTGATTACTCATCTAATACTTCCTCTTGTTCGCGTCGAGCCGTACGAATCATCCAATCTCTGAAGGTCGCAATACGTCCCATATCCGCTTGCTTTTCATCACAAACCACATAAAAAGCATTTGGCGTCATGACCACTTCATCAAAAGGTGCCACCAAGCGACCTGCTTCCATTTCTGGTTGGGCTAATACATTATTCCCCAAAGCAATGCCTTGTCCATGGATAGCCGCTTGCAACACCATTGTCGTATGGCTAAAAATAGGGCCATGATTCACATTCACACCCTCGATACCATTTTGTTTGGCAAACTGTTTCCAATGCTGGCGCGAGGTATCATGCAACAGCACATGTTGCGATAAATCATGCAATGTCGCCAGCGGCTTCTCTCCAAGTAACACATTCGGTGCACACAACGGAATCAAAAACTCTTGATACAGTAAATCACATCGTAATTCAGGCCAATGACCTTTACCGTAGTAAATCGCCACATCAACATCATCGGTTAACGAGCCTTCCTCTAAATCAACCGCTTTAATACGTACATCAATATCTGGCTCTTCTCGATTAAAATCCGCCAATCTTGGGACCAGCCATTGAATGGCAAAACTCGGCGGTAAACTTATTGTCAGCGCACCTTTTTCAGTGCGTTCCAATAGTTTATCTGTGGCCTCGCCAATTGAGGTGAAAATATCTTTGAGGTCAGAAAAGTAACCTTGCCCTTCTTCAGTCAATAATAGTGACCGATTACGACGGCGGAATAGTTTTAAACCTAAAAACTCTTCTAGCGTTTTAATTTGGTGGCTCACAGCGGCTTGCGTCACAAACAACTCTTCCGCTGCACGAGTAAAACTCAAATGGCGAGCGGCAGCTTCAAACACTTTTAATGAGTTTAACGGTGGTAAACGTCTTGCCATAGTTATTGCCTTATAAAGGATTAGTTTTTCTTATTCGAAACATTATAAATTGTTCATTGCTAACCAGCCAGAGAAAAACTATATTGCCCCCCGTAGCAAAGACCTGAACGGCTTGGTTTTTTTGAAATCAATTGGAATTTGTTACGATGTTGTGTTTGCAAACTCGTATTTTCTCGAGTTTAGGTAGTTTCTACCAACCTGTTCTGTGCAGTCATCCTCTGCACAAAGCATACTTCCTGTATTTATTTGACCTGTCTGTCAAATTTTGTGCACCGCCTCCTCAGGCGGTGTTTTTTTATCTAAAACATTCTGTGCCCTTTAAGGTCTACGCGAATATTAGCTGTGCCTGCATAGAAATTCCCCATAAAAAAAACGCTGCCGACTAAGTCAACAGCGCCTTACATAATCACGACTGAACCAGCAATCGACTACGGACGATAAACTTTAACATTATCAAAACCTTGCTCTTTAAGATACAAGGCTTGTAAACGGCTCATGACACCTTGAGCACAGTAAAGTAGGTAAGTTTTTGACTGATCCAAATCACCAAATTTAGTCGATAACTTGTAGAACGGAATATGAGTAACTTCAACCCCTTCAATCTCTAAAGGCTGCTCGTCTTCTTCTTCCGTGCTGCGAATATCAAGCACCACCGCGGCATCTTGAACATCGGCTACCATTTCAACTTCAGGCACCGCTTCTTGTGATTCTTTCGCAATGTCACGAATATCCATTTGACGCGCGTTGTAGACCACGTCATCAAGGATGCTGAAATCAAATTTTGCTTCTTCTGCTTCAATAATTCCTTTCACGGCTTTCACCGTTGGCTTACGAGAAATGACACCGCAATATTCAGGCATGGTTTTCGCAAAGTCTTCCGTACCGATTTGACGCGCGACATTAATAATATCTTGCTTGTCCCAAGTCACCAATGGACGCAAAATTAACGTTTCTGTTACGTTATCAATTAAACGTAGGTTGGTTAGCGTCTGACTAGACACTTGCCCTAATGCTTCCCCAGTAACGAGCGCTTGGATGCCAAACTTATTTGCTACCATTGACGCGGCACGCATAAACATACGTTTTAATACTACGCCCATTTGCCCATCGTCTACTTTCTCTAAAATTTCCGCCACAACAGGTTCGAAATCGATAGAGAGGAAACGCACTTTAGCGGATGAACCGTATTTGTTCCATAAGTAGTGAGCCACCTGTTTGACACCAATCTCGTGAGCAGGCCCACCTAGATTGAAGAAACAGTAATGCACTTTCGAACCACGTTTAATATGTAAGTAGCTAGAAACACCCGAGTCAAAACCACCTGAAATCAAGCTCAGCACATCTTCCTGTGTGCCCATAGGAAAACCGCCTAACCCATTATGGCGCGCAATAACCTGATTTAATAGTTCATCACGAACTTCAATATTGATGGTCACATCCGGCTTTTTCAGCTGAACTTTGGCGCTTTCCACCGCTTGGTTCAACCCACCACCGACATAACGCTCAAGTTCAATAGAAGAAAAATCATGTTTGCCACGGCGCTTAGCGCGAACCACAAACGTTTTATTCTCAATCGCGTCTTTATTCAGTTCTAATACATGTTCATAAATGTCATGCAGAGATTCAAATTCTGTCTGTTTGACTTCTAAAACATGATTAATGCCAGGCGTATGGGTCAGAATTTCCAATACTTCGGAGTAATATTTATCGCTATCGGCAGCCACTTCAATATGATCACGACGATTAAATACGGCGACTGACTCAGTACGGCGTTTGACCATAATGCGAATATTACTCTCTAGAATCTTTGTGAAGCGTTTACGCACAGATTCGCTTTTGACATAAATTTCCGGATGAGGCTTAACAATAAATTTCATAGGTGTGTATTCGCATTGTAAATTAGAGATTTGGTCTGCCGTTCGTAGTCACTTTGCTTAAGAAAAGTGTGCCTACATTCAGCGCTACCGCTAAGGGTGCGGGATTATACACGATATTGACCACTTGATAAAAGGTTATAAAAAAAGCAGAACTGGCGTTCTGCTTTTTTATTCTCAATCAGCTAGTTACTGTGGAGTTGGCGCCGCATTATTGGCATTCCCTGATGAGACAGGATCACTGTACAAGGGCTCACCTTGCATAATACTGATTTCGACGCGACGATTTTCTGCACGATGTGCGGGCGTATCATTAGGGACTAATGGTTCCGTATCAGCAAGACCACGCACTTGCAAGCGGTCATGGTCAAAGCCTTGGACTTTTTCCATTTCTTGCGCAACCGAGACCGCGCGTTGCGAAGACAAATCCCATAAAGAACGATAGAGCTCAGAATCAATCGGTTGGTTATCGGTATGACCGGTAATACGAATTTTACCCGGTACATCTTTGACTAACTCCGCCACTTGACGAACTAACGGACGAAACTTAGGTTGTAAAAACGCTGAGCTGGCTGGAAATGCGCCCTGCTCTTTAATACGAATGACGATTTGTTGACCTAAGTTTTCTACTTCAATTGCCCCTTGTTGAATTTCACGCTGCAAGGCTTTTTTAATTTTCTCTACCGTAGAATCAACTTCTTCTTCACTCATTGCTTCAGCTTGTTGCTGCTGTTGCTGAGATTCTGAATTTTGATTACTTTCCGTTGAAGTTTGCGGCGATTGTCCCCCATCCAGTTTTCCAGCATCACGCTGCGCGCCCCCAGCTCGGTCAGATTCACCTTCTTGAAACTCTAGCGTTTGCTGAGTAATGTCAATAGTCTGCTGCATAATGACATCAATCGGTGTTGGCTCCGGCCTACCCGGCCGAAACTCTTGCGCAATAATACTGGTTCCTTTCGGAATATCTTTCACTTCCAAACGGTTCTGCACACCAAAAGCGAACTTCATCGAGCCGGCAATTTGCTTAAACTTGAGTACATCCATCTCTGAGAATGAGAGAAGCAGTACAAAAAAGCACATTAATAGTGACATTAAATCGGCAAATGTCCCCATCCACAGAGGCAAACCTGGTGGAGGACATTTACACGGTTGTTCTTCGTCGTCCATACGTCACTCCACTATTCGTTATCGATATCTAAACTACGCTTACCTTCATTGAGGTAGTTTTTCAGATAACTATCAATCACTCGCGGGTTTTGTCCATCTTGAATGGCGAGTACGCCGTCCATAATCAAACGACGGTTTAACGTCTCTTGCTCACGGCGTAGTGCCAGTTTATCGGCAATAGGGAAAAAAACCATATTCGATAAAATTGCGCCATAGAGTGTTGTTAACAAAGCCACCGCCATCGCAGGACCAATCGATTTGGGGTCATCCATATTCGATAGCATCGCAACCAAACCAACCAAGGTACCGATCATTCCCATCGCAGGAGCCACATCACCGAATGCGCGAAACACGTTCGCGCCGGACTCGTGACGTTCATTGGTCAACGCAATATCTTTTTGCATCGTGGCTTTCACTACCTCCGCATCATGCCCATCCACCAGCAAATCAATGCCTTTTTGCATGAACCCGTTAGGAATTTCCATTTCTTCTAGAGCAAGAAAGCCGCCTTTACGAGCCGCATCTGCCATTTCAACGACTTTTGCAATCAAATCTTCTGGGTTGTCGGCTTTAAACATGAAGGCCTTACCAGCAATTTTCGCCGCCCCGAAAAACTGCCCCATAGTGAACTTCATCATAACCACGAATACAGAGCCACCGATCACAATCAGCACCGATGTGACATCGACGAACATCATGATGCTTCCGCCTAAGACCATCGCCATAATTACAAAAGCCAAGCCACCAATCAGGCCTAATAGCGTTGCTAAATCCACGAAGCACTCCTCATGCTACTGTTCATTCCCAGTATTGATTCTACTGTATCGGCAAAGTTATCAAATCTTTAAACCAATTCTATTCGATAATGTAATCGGTGTAGCGATTACGGCAACTTTACATCAGTGAATGTGAATACCCTTACAATAACGTGCGCAACAACGCACCACACAAGCCATACTGACCATGGCGTTCGCATATTAATACAATAATCGTACCACTGTTTAGGTCGGGGCTGTAATCTTAGAAAATGACACATTGTCCATAAAGCATTACATAAATATGCCAGATTGCTATTTCAACGAACGAAAACTGCGTGATAAACATCGATTCCCCAAAAAATCTTATCTCTAATGCTAACCAATAGCAGGGATTTATGACACAATTATGCCGTTACATTTGACCCTTAGTTATCCCTAAGGTAACTTTCGTGCATCTTTCCTAAGGTAAAATCATTATGGCGAGCAAAAAACCGGAAAACATGTCCTTTGAAGACACCATCAGCGAACTCGATCAACTCGTTGATAAACTCGAAAATGGTGAGCTGGCATTAGATGATGCCCTCAAGAAATTCGAACGAGGTATCGCACTCGCTCGCTCTGGACAAGCAAAATTAGATGATGCCGAACAACGGGTCAGTATTTTGCTCAATAACAGTGATACTGAGGCACTGAGTGATTTTACCGATTCGCCAGAATAATGGATGCAAAAGTCGTTATGAATGAGGCACTAACCTCTTTACAGCAAAGAAACAATGCGCAACTTGAACTGTGGCTCAAGCACTTTTCAAACGTAGATTCACGATTAATACAAGCGATGAATTATGGCTTATTACTAGGTGGTAAGCGTGTCCGTCCTTTTTTAGTTTATGCCACAGGGCAAATGCTAGGTTGTGAGTTAATACAACTAGATACTCCGGCATCAGCGATTGAATGTATTCATGCTTATTCATTAATTCATGATGATTTACCAGCGATGGATGATGATGAGCTGCGCCGCGGCCAACCGACGTGTCATGTGAAATTTGACGAAGCCACCGCAATTTTGACCGGAGACGCTCTACAAACGCTCGCATTCAGTATTTTAGCTGAAGGGCCATTAGCACCAGAAGGTGAATCGCAACGCGTTAAGATGATTCAAATGCTTGCCCAAGCTTCGGGCGCCCAAGGCATGTGTCTTGGACAAGCATTGGACTTAGCGGCCGAAAACCGTTCAGTATCCGTCGATGAACTAGAACATATCCACCGCAATAAAACCGGCGCACTCATTCGTTGTGCCGTTCGCTTAGGTGCTCTCGCTGCTGGAGAAAAAGGCCTCGCCGTTTTACCGCAGCTAGATACCTACGCTCAAGCCGTTGGGCTCGCTTTTCAAGTTCAGGATGATATTCTGGATGTAGTCAGTGACACACAGACCCTAGGGAAGCCTCAGGGCTCAGATGAACAATTACATAAAAGCACTTACCCTGCCTTACTTGGTTTAGAAGGTGCGATTGAAAAAGCGCAAGCTCTCCTTGAGGAATCTCTTCGGGCATTAGAGGCTATTCCTTATGACACAGAGTATCTCGAAGCGTTCGCCCGATACGTTATCGAGCGCAAAAACTAACACTATAAGCGCGCATAACTATGACTCTTGATATTTCAAAATATCCAACGTTAGCTCTCGTTAACACACCGACTGACTTACGTAGCCTACCAAAGGAGGTCTTGCCTCAGCTTTGTGATGAGTTACGTACGTACTTATTAAACTCAGTCAGTCAATCCAGTGGTCACCTTGCTTCAGGTTTAGGGACGGTTGAATTGACTGTCGCGTTGCACTATGTCTACGACACACCTAATGATCATTTAGTGTGGGATGTTGGCCATCAGGCTTATCCGCATAAGATTTTAACGGGTCGTCGTGAACAAATGAGCACCATTCGCCAAAAAGATGGCTTACATCCCTTCCCTTGGCGCGAAGAAAGTGAATATGACGCTTTATCAGTCGGCCACTCTTCGACGTCGATCAGTGCTGGTTTAGGGATGGCGATTGCAGCCGAGCATGAAGGAAAGAACCGCAAAGTCGTCAGTGTCATTGGTGATGGCGCAATTACTGCCGGGATGGCGTTTGAAGCCATGAACCATGCAGGTGGTATCAATCCCAACATGTTGGTCGTGTTGAACGATAATGAAATGTCGATTTCAGAAAATGTTGGCGCGCTGAATAATCACCTTGCTCAGCTGTTATCTGGCAATGTCTACACCTCACTGCGTGAGGGTGGCAAAAAGGTTCTGTCAGGTTTGCCGCCGATTAAAGAATTAGTTCGTCGTACTGAAGAGCATTTAAAAGGCATGGTGGTGCCCGGTACGTTATTTGAAGAGCTAGGCTTTAATTATATTGGTCCAGTCGATGGTCACGATGTATTAGAACTCATCAAAACATTGAAAAACATGCGCGATTTAAAAGGCGCACAGTTTTTACATGTCATGACAACCAAAGGAAAAGGCTACGAGCCTGCAGAAAAAGATCCGATTGGTTATCACGGGGTACCTAAATTTGACCCAAACCAAGAAACATTACCGAAGAAATCCTCTAGTCAGCCGACATTCTCGGCCATTTTTGGGGACTTCCTATGCGATATGGCCTCGCAAGATCCTAAGCTTCTAGCGATCACTCCGGCGATGCGTGAAGGCTCTGGTATGGTGAAGTTCTCCAAAGAGTTTCCCAACCAATACTTTGATGTCGCCATTGCTGAGCAACATGCGGTCACCTTAGCATCAGGGATGGCAATTGGTGGTTATCACCCTATCGTCGCGATTTACTCGACGTTTTTACAACGTGGCTATGATCAACTGATTCATGATGTCGCCATTATGAATTTGCCTGTGATGTTTGCGATCGATCGCGCCGGCTTAGTTGGCGCGGACGGTCAAACTCACCAAGGAGCGTTTGATATCAGCTTTATGCGTTGTATCCCGAATATGACCATCATGACACCTTCTGATGAAAACGAATGTCGTCAAATGCTTTATACCGGTCATCTCCATCAAGGGCCGAGTGCGGTGCGTTACCCGCGTGGCTCTGGCTGTGGTGTGCCAATCGTACAAGACTTTACTCAGTTAGATATTGGTAAGGCCCGTCTGGTTAGAGAAGGGGAACGAGTGGCTATCCTAAACTTTGGTACGTTTTTACCAGAAGCCATGGCAGCAGCAGAGAACTTGAATGCGACGGTCGCCGATATGCGCTTTGTTAAGCCACTCGATGAAGACTTACTTCTGGAATTAGCACAGCAATACGATGTACTCGTTACCTTGGAAGAAAACACCATTACTGGTGGCGCAGGTTCTGCGGTGATTGAATATTTAATGCAAGAGAAATGCTTATTGCCAGTGCTAACATTAGGGTTACCAGACCATTTTGTCGCACAAGGCACCCAAGAAGAGCTATATGCTGAATTAGGTCTCGACGCGACCGGCATTGAAGCCTCGATTCGTAGCTATCTCGAAAAATAGTTCTCGCCAGACATTAGCAATAAAAAAGCTCAGAATTTTCTGAGCTTTTTTATGTTTGACTCATTGATAAAACAGGCAATATAGTGCCGCTACTGCGGCAATGACCACCCTAACGCGTCACATAACTCGGTCCATGTGCTATCAAAACCGGCGCTGATCGACACGCGGTGTTTATGGTAAGGATGGTCAAAAACAAAGTGAGTGGCATGTAACATTAATCGGTGTACATTATACTTGTCACGATATAAACGATTGTGTCGCCCTTCTCCATGCCGGGTGTCACCCACTATCGGATGCCTTAAATGCGCCATATGGCGACGCAACTGATGTTTTCTCCCCGTCTGCGGCTTAAGCTCAACAAGGCCATAACGAGTCGTTGGAAAGCGCCCAGTCGAATATGGGACTTCAACCTGTGCCAATGGCTGATAATGAGTAATGGCTTCTTTCGCTTCGGTGTTATCCGTTGCTCGTTTATCCGCGATTTTATCCAGTTCTTCTTTTAATGGATAATCCAAAATCCCACCTTCGTCTATCCAACCGCGCACGACCGCATGATAGGTTTTTTGAATCGCATGCTGAGCAAAGAGTGGCATGACTTCTCGTGCCACTTCACTAGACAACGCAAACATCAAAACACCAGACGTTGGACGATCTAAACGGTGTACCGGATACACATGCTGATCGATTTGGTCGCGTAAGGTCTGCATCACAAACTGGGTTTCATGGCGATCGAGCCATGTGCGATGGACTAACATCCCAGAAGGTTTATTGACCGCAATAAAATACTCATCACGATACAAAATTTCCAATTCAACCATTACTGACAGACCTCATCTATCTGAACTAACACCCGTAATAGTGATCGGTTTTGGTATGGCCAAACTTGTTCAAAATACGGTGCGATAGCAAAGCCACTCGGGGGACAGCCTTGTACTAGTGACGCCTTCATCTGTGGTAAAAATACCCATTGTAGCCATTCATGGGGGCCTAAAGTGTCGACAGAAAAAGGTTGTTGACTCTGCAATGCCTCAACTGGAGGTGGCGTCGTTTGCCATAACTCGGTCCGTTTTAATTCAAACTCAAGCTCTTGCAGTAATGTCGTTAGTTCACCGAAATTGTTACTCATTCACTACCTAAATGATATTTATGGATACGCAAACACGCAAATACGCGTCATGTGGTTTAGCAAAGTGCGCATAGTATGAGTTTGGTGAAGAATTGCAATGGATGGAGATCATTTTGTTCTCTCCTCTGAATCAGGTACTATAACGACAGTAAACACCTGCAGGACCCTATAATTCCATGGAAACCATCCAAACGCTAAGTAAGATGCTGCAAACGAGTGGCAATCAATACGCTATTTTCGATCTCGGCCGACGCATTCAAGCCATTGATAACTCAAAATTTGAGTCAATTGAAGCTGGGAGTCAACCTTACCCATACCCTGTACAGCGCAGCGCTCAGTTCGCCATCGCGTATTGGGATGAAACCAAACAACCATGGATTTGGTTTTTAAAATTTGAACTCGATGAACGCGGTCTATTACAACAACCACATGTCACGCAATTCATTGAGTATGTTTTGGAAGCAATGGGCGCTCGTTTGAATAATGAGTTAACTGAAGAACAACAACAAAAGTTAACCAATAACCCATACACCTTTAAACCCAACGATGACAAAATGGCCATGTTCCATAGTGTTATTCGCGCTCAATTATCGCTGTCATGCAGCCAATACTATGAGCATGCCCAGTGTTACTTTACGGGAAATTTAGGCTGGGAGAATTGGCAAACCGTCGGACTGCAAGGCATTACCGATATGTGTGCTCGTATCAACCAAGAACAAAATGGCGTTCTATTACGTAAAGCAATCACACACTTACCAACACCGCCTCTCTATGCCTTACTCGGCGCCTTAGAGCATATAGAATTACCAGAAAAATTGGCCGAGCGTTTAGTTGAATTAGCCAATGAGCAGATAGAGAGTGGTCAACCGGATATCTTCTTTATCTCAGCATTAGTACGAGCACTCGCCGGAGCGCCTACTCAAGATTTAGCACAGTTAACGGACACTTTACTTGCCAGTGCAGAGTTAAGTCATCAGGAAGTATTAATTGGTTTAGCGGGACGTTCATGGCATATCCTTGCTGATGGCACCCGAGCACAACGCTTTTTATTGCGCCTCGCACAAACTGGCAACCAAGATCTCTTCAATCAGTTATTTGCCGATCTCGTAATGTTACCTAGCTTACGTATGGTGCTACTGCCATTACTGCACACCAGCCCATCACCAGAATTGTCTGCCGCACTGATTGAATTACAACGCTCTGCGAAAGCATAGAAAAGAGACCGCGAATGAAAACAGGATTATTCGGCATACTGATAACAGCCATGGTTGGGTTTATCTTTTGGCAACAGCGTCGCCAGTCTGAACTGGCGCGCCGTATTATCGAGCAAAAATGTGCACAAATGAACTTACAAGTGGTCAGTATTGCCTTTGCTCATCATCGGCTACGCACACCACAAGGTCAGTGGCGCTGGAATTCTACCTACTTATTCGAATTCTCTGCATTAGGGGATGATTGCTACCAAGGTCGTTTAATTATGAATGGCTTTCGTTCGCAACAGCTCTATGTGCCACCACATCATTTACCGCCATCGGATTAATCTCTGAGTGCCATTCAAACTGATAATAATCACCCAAAAAGTCATCCATAATATGGGCTTTTTGGGTGAAACCTAACTTTTTCACTAGGTGTAAGCCAACGTGATGGTCAACTGGAATATTCATCATCACGGTGTTTATCTGCTTTTGCTGACATATATGCGGTAAAAAAGCATTAATGGCCTCACTGGCATAACCTTTTCCCCATGATAACTTATCAAAGATACACGTTAAGCTTGCGACGTGCTCTCCTATCATGTCCAAACTCATATGCCCCATATATTCACGGGTGACATTATTGAGTACCGCCATAGCTTGAGCATCAGGCTGATATAAAAAACGTTGAAAAGCATTCCGTGCGAGGGAGACCGTTAACGGGCCATTCATGAATGCACGATTTTGGGTACAGCAATTCAATAAAAGAAATTCTGACTCTAACGCCTCAATATAAGGCACTAAAAGCATCCTGCGGGTTACTATCGTCACGGACAATCCTTGTTCTTCAATACGATGGCACCAAAGCCAATCGAACACACACCATGGTTGTGTGGTTCTTATCATGAGTCTTGCTCACACGGTACATGACTCATCTATCTGTCTATCAAATACTTTTTAAGTCGTTATTTTTATTGACCAGTATTTTGGAGCACAGTGCGTTTTTATAACCAAGAAAAGCCCCGACACAAAAGTATCGGGGCCTTATCCTTACTCGCAGCATTCCGGCCGCTTATGTTGCTCCATGCATCATCCATAATAGTGGCGTTTCCCTATGCCTAATCCCTACATCGCCAGCTTAGCGGTGTCCTAAGATTCCTTCGTGCGTGCTCTATCCTGAGACGCGTTCATCACTTGTTCCGTAAGCGGTGTCCTTGCCATCATCCTGATGGTGTCCGAGCATCCTGCACATCGTCCTGATTCAATCCCTGCTGATGAGCCATCCTGCTACATCATCGAATCCTTGCGCGTGGCCTAAATGCCCTTTCACAATGAACTCCCGCCATTGTCGCTTCACCCTGAAGCAGCCTATCCAAAGCAATGATTCTAAATCGTTTCCTTCCGACCCGTTAAATTTACCCCTTTAGGCTATAGATACAACGGGGTAGAACGAATATTCTTACCATATTTTTATACCATAAAAACAAAAACCTTATATATCATATGGATAGATAATTATATGCGATAAAACCTCGTTCTGTACTCTCATTTTCTTACAAGCACTGTGAGAGATCTCTTACAGTAAGAATCTACTTTTGCTAGAGAGCATTTGTATTTATCATAGACAGAGCTATCACCATAAGGAGTCACCATGTTGACTAAAGATGTTTCAGACGAGCTGCAACAGATTTTCATGCAATTAGAGCGAGAAGGAAAAAAACCGAGCGTTGCTATACTCAAAACACGCTTAACTACATCCGTCCCAATGCCAGCCTTGATCAGTGCCATTCGTCGCTGGAAAGCGAGTGCTCATGTTCCCAAAGTCGAAGTGATGGCCAATAGCGCTACGGCTGATGAACGTATCATACAATTAGAGCAACAAGTGGCGGATTTAACCCAGCGACTGACTCAGCTCGAACAGCAACTAACGGAACACTCATCATGAAAATTTGGGTCGACGCCGATGCTTGCCCTAAAGTGATTCGCGACACTTTAATCCGCGCCGCCGAAAGAACAGGAGTCTCATGTACTTTTGTCGCTAACCACGCGATCCCGCTACCAACGCGTCATAATATCCATCGTTTGCAAGTACAAAGTGGGTTTGATGTCGCCGATAATGAAATCGTACAACGAGCAGACGCTGGTGATTTAGTCATTACTGCCGATATTCCGCTTGCCGCCGAATTGATTGCCAAAGGCGTACAGGCGCTCAACCCGCGTGGTGAGCTGTATACCAAAGAAACCATTGGCGCGAGGCTCAATATTCGCGATTTCATGGATACGATGCGCTCTAGCGGCATTCAAACTGGAGGCCCCGCGGGATTATCACAAGCCGATCGTCGTGAGTTCGCCAATCAACTGGATCGACTACTTGCCAAACGCCGACGCTAATATTTAGCCGCGATCTGTTTTCTGTGAGTGGTGATTTAATCGAGTCACCACTCCTCGCACACTCGCTGCTATGTGCTCAAACCAAGATGTCCGACTCACGCACGAATATCACACTTTCTCCTCGTGATACTGATGTTAAAGCACACAGATTTACCATCAGATGTGTGCTATTTTACTCCGCAATTTATCATTTATTATTGTCTCTCTTATGCATAACATCGCCCCTATCGGTTGGATAGAAAGTCCTTACAAAGAAAAATTTGCAGTGCCTCGTCAGCCACGTCTTGTGCCTGCGGCAAACGCACGTATACGGTTAGACGGTGAGCTTAATTGTGCTGAATCTGTGCGCGGCATCGAACAATTTAGTCATATATGGCTACTGTTTTTATTTGATCAAAATCTAGCAAAAGGATGGAAACCGACCGTACGCCCGCCGCGTTTGGGGGGAAATGAACGCATCGGAGTATTCGCATCAAGATCGACATTTCGCCCCAACGGGATAGGTATGTCAGCAGTACAACTCAACGGTATCACTCAGGTTGGTGAACAGCATTACATTGATGTCGGTAGTGTCGATTTGGTCGACGGTACACCAATTATCGATATAAAACCCTATATTCCCTATTCTGATGCCATCGCCTCAGCACAAGGTGGCTACGCCGACTCTGAACCACTCACTTTACCCGTTACGTTTAGTGAACACGCCCAATTGGCTTTGCATTCGCTCCCGGAGCGACAAACGATACAAAAGGTCATCGAGCAGGTACTCGCCCAAGACCCTCGGCCTGCTTATAAGAAAAACAAACCAGACGACAAACAATATGCGGTAAATTTGTACAGTTTAAATGTCAAATTCATCGTTATGGACAACTTCGTGCGCGTAACCGCAATAGAACCCTTTTGACAAGGCCATTTGACTGATATCATTACGGGAAAATAATTGTATTTGTTGCAACGATGAACATTGCGGCAACTCCATTCCACTTTGAATAATGGATACCATAAATGCGTACCAGTAAATATCTTCTTTCTACCCTGAAGGAGACGCCAAACGACGCAGAGATCACGAGCCACCAGCTTATGTTGCGTGCAGGTATGATCCGTAAGTTAGCTTCAGGTCTTTATACTTGGCTTCCTACCGGTCTACGCGTCTTGCGTAAAGTCGAAAACATTGTTCGTGAAGAAATGAGCAATGCGGGCTCTGTTGAAACATTGATGCCCGTGGTTCAGCCTTCTGAGCTCTGGCAAGAAACCGGTCGCTGGGAAAAATTCGGTCCCGAGCTGTTGCGTATTGCTGACCGTCATGACCGTTCGTTTGTACTGGGTCCAACGCACGAAGAAGTGATCACTGACATGGTGCGTAACGAAATACGCTCATACAAACAGCTTCCGATGAACCTGTTTCAAATCCAAACCAAATTCCGTGATGAAGTTCGTCCACGCTTTGGTGTAATGCGTTCACGCGAATTCATCATGAAAGATGCGTACTCGTTCCACCTAGACAAAGACAGCCTGCAAGAAACCTACGCAGAAATGCACACGGCTTACTGTAACGTATTTAACCGCATGGGCTTAGATTTCCGCCCAGTGTTGGCAGATACAGGCTCAATTGGGGGCAGTGGTTCTCACGAGTTCCATGTATTGGCACAAAGCGGCGAAGATTTGATTGCATCGTCAACCGACTCTGACTACGCGGCCAACATCGAAAAAGCAGAAGCGCTAGCACCACAAGCTCAAGCCGATGCGCCAACACAAGAGATGACGCAGGTAGCGACCCCCAATGCCAAAACCATTGCTGACTTGGTAAGCCAACACGGTATCGCTATCGAGAAAACCGTGAAAACCTTATTCTTTAAAGCCTCTGATGAAGTAGAAGCGCCAATCGTGGCTCTGATGGTCCGTGGTGACCATGAGCTTAACGAAGTGAAAGCGGAACATTTACCAGAAATTGCTACGCCGCTTGAAATGGCAGAAGAAGCTGACATTCGCGCCATCGTTGGCGCAGGTCCTGGCTCACTCGGCCCAGTCGGTCTAACCGTTCCATTAATCGTTGACCGCTCTGTTGCGGTTATGAGCGATTTTGGTGCTGGCGCGAACATTGACGGTCAACATTACTTCGGGATTAACTGGGGTCGTGATGTTGAATTAGGTCAAGTGGCCGATATTCGTAACGTGGTTGAAGGCGATCCTAGCCCATGTGGTCAAGGAACGTTGCAACTGACACGTGGTATCGAAGTGGGTCATATTTTCCAATTGGGTAACAACTACTCAGAGAAAATGAAAGCGACCGTCCTCGGTCCTGATGGTAAGAGCCAAGTGATGGAAATGGGTTGTTACGGTATTGGTATCACCCGGGTTGTGGCCGCGGCTATTGAACAAAACCACGATAAATTTGGTATTACATGGCCAGATGCCATCGCTCCTTTCCAAGTGGCTATCGTACCAATGAACATGCATAAATCAGAACGTGTAAAAGACGCGGCTGAAAAACTGTATGCTGAACTGACCGCCGCTGGTATTGAAGTGCTGTTTGACGATCGTAAAGAACGTCCAGGCGTCATGTTCTCAGATATGGAACTGATCGGGGTACCACACACCGTCATTATTGGTGACCGTAGTATGGACGAAGGCAACTTTGAATATAAAAACCGTCGTACGGGTGAAAAAGCGCCGGTTACGATGGAAAACATGGTTGAACACCTTCAGTCTCTCATCGCTTAATGACCATGATAGCGACGACGATATACCCATGATTTTAAGGCCGACAATGTCGGCCTTTTTTTTCCTCTGCGGTTTGCCTCAGGGGCAATCATTACCCACTTTAACGCACGATTGTTTGGGATAGCGCAATATGCTGAACTTGTTATCAAGGTAAGCTTAGGTATAGTTGAGAGAGATTATCAGTTAAGGAAAAAAATATGCAAGTTTATGATTGTTGTGACTTAGTCCGAGAGCTGTACGCTCAAATTGGCAGTGGCGATCAGGGGTATATTCCGAAAGCGATTGGGTGTGCGCTCAAAGCATTGAATGATATCGCCGCAGATGACACACTGGATCAAACCACGCGTGAACGCGCAGCGTTTGCAGCAGCTAATTTATTAATTTCCGATTTTGAGGATGCGTAATGAATCTTGATAATTATGCCAACATGGATCCAATCCTACTGTTTAGCTTAATCAATACTAAACTGCGTGATGATTTTGATGGGGATCTCGATAAGCTAGTTACTTCATTTGATCTGGATCGTCAAACGCTCATCGACAAGCTTGCGGCAGCAGGCTTTGAGTTCCTCCCTGACGTTGGGCAATTTCGTTAATCCTTAAATGTCGATGTGAATTAACACGATGACTTTAGTGAAACGTCTCTAGACATAAATAATCAAAAAAAACCGCCTGATACGTTACTCAAGTATCAGGCGGAGCCTCCCCCTATCTCATATCTAACGATAGGTAGATAGTGCACAGCTTATCATTCTACGATTCAACCCTGTGCTCAATACATTGTGTATTCTTCTTATCCTAGAAACCTTGATATATGTCATAACGTGTTGCATTTATTCAGTTTATTCCTTGATTACGGAAGCAAACTCGCAGTCATCTTCTTATAATTATCCTGATTGACAGACATAAAAAAGCCCCGCGCAGATCGCAGGGCTTTGTTTGGTATCACTGGCTTGCTCGGTCATCCATAACCGGATGTATTCAACCTAAAGGTTTAACCAAGCTGCTTACGTGCATTTTGGAACATACGCATCCACGCACTGTTCTCGCCCCATTCATCAGGGTGCCATGAGTTCGCTACCGTACGGAAAACACGTTCTGGGTGCGGCATCATAATCGTCACACGGCCATCATCTGTCGTTAGACCAGTAATCGCATTAGGTGAACCATTTGGGTTATTCGGGTATTGCTGAGTTGCATTCCCCAAGTTATCAACGAAACGCAACGCTACCGTGCCAGACTGCTCAATGGCTTGTAGATGATCTGTATCACGCACCTCAACACGACCTTCACCGTGAGATACCGCGATTGGCATACGTGAACCAGCCATACCATCAAGGAAAACAGAGTCCGACTTTTGCACTTCAACCAATGAAAAACGTGCTTCAAAACGCTCAGACTCATTGCGCACAAAACGCGGCCATAAGTCAGCGCCTGGGATCAAATCTTTGAGGTTAGACAGCATTTGACAACCGTTACAAACTCCCAAAGAAATAGTCTCATCACGCTGGAAGAAGCGTTCGAACTGTTCACGTGCTTGTGCGTTAAATAAGACGGATTTAGCCCAGCCTTCACCCGCGCCTAACACGTCACCATAAGAGAAACCACCACACGCCACGAGTCCTTGATATTCATCCAGTACCGCACGACCTGTCAAAATATCGCTCATATGGATATCTTGCGCTTCGAACCCTGCTCGGTCAAAGGCGGCAGCCATTTCAACATGCGAGTTAACTCCTTGCTCACGCAATACGGCCATACGCGGTTTCGCGCCTTTGGCAATATAAGGCGCAGCAATGTCTTGTTTCACATCAAATGACAATGAAACGTTTAGACCCGGGTCACTGTTGTCTTTCTTCGCATCAAACTCTTGTTTGGCACACACCGGATTATCACGCAGAGCTTGCATCTCATAAGTGGTCTCCCCCCAGATAGTACGTAGCTCCGTACGAGAGCGTTCAACTATCACGTTGCTGCCTTGAGTAATCACGAATTCATCGGATGGATTCACCGTACCGATAACATACGAGCACGCACTCAAACCGTGTTGTGCAAAGGTGGCTTTTACTGCCTCAACGTCACTATCAAGCACTTGAATTACCGCGCCTAGCTCTTCGTTAAAGAGCGCCGCTAACGCATCATCGCCAAGCTCGCCAATATCCGCGGTAATACCACAGTGTCCCGCAAACGCCATTTCTGCCAATGTCACAAACAAGCCGCCATCGCCTTTATCATGATAAGCGATCACGCGATCATGCATGACGAGCTCTTGCATCGCATCGAAGAAACCTTTCAATTGCTCGGCACTGTCTACATCAGCAGGCTTATCACCTAGCTGTTTGTACACTTGTGCCAATGCTGTTGCACCAAGCCGGTTTTTGCCATTCCCCAAATCGATAGTGATAAGCTGTGAAGCGCCTTTATCTGTGCGCAGCTGAGGAGTGACCGTTTGACGAACATCTTCAACACGAGCAAACGCTGTCATCACAAGCGATAGTGGCGATGTCACTTCTTTTTGCTCGCCGTTTTCTTCCCATTTGGTCTTCATCGACATTGAGTCTTTTCCGACTGGGATAGTCAAACCAAGCGCTGGGCATAACTCTTCACCGACCGCTTTCACTGCTTCATATAAGCCTGCATCTTCACCTGGGTGACCAGCGGGAGACATCCAGTTCGCGGATAATTTGATACGCTTAATATCACCAATCGCCGTTGCCGCAATGTTAGTCAAAGACTCACCAACCGCTAAACGCGCCGAAGCACCAAAATCAAGCAGTGCCACTGGTGTACGCTCGCCCATCGACATTGCTTCACCATGATAGGTATCGTAGCTGCCCGCAGTCACCGCGCAGTTTGCAACGGGAACCTGCCACGGCCCGACCATCTGATCACGAGCGACTAACCCGGTCACAGAGCGGTCACCAATCGTAATTAAGAAGGTTTTTTCAGCGACAGCCGGCAAACGTAAGACGCGATTAATAGCATCATTGATCTCAATACCGGCACGGTTAATCGCAGGGCTATCGACTTTCAATGTTTTCGCCTCGCGCGACATTTTCGGCGCTTTACCCAGTAAGATTTCCATTGGCATATCAATTGGCGTGTTATCAAAATGCGAATCTTCCAAAGTAAGGTGACGCTCTTCTGTTGCTTCACCCACAACCGCATAAGGCGCTCGTTCACGCTGACAAATCGCATCAAAGCAATCCATATGCTCTGGTGCTACCGCCATTACATAACGTTCTTGCGATTCATTACACCAAATTTCTAGCGGAGTCATACCCGGTTCATCATTGGGTACATCACGTAATTGGAAACGGCCACCGCGATTACCATCATCAACCAACTCAGGGAGCGCGTTAGAAATACCACCCGCTCCAACATCGTGAATAAAGGCGATTGGGTTGTCATCGCCCATCTGCCAGCAGCGGTCAATCACTTCCTGACAGCGGCGTTCCATTTCTGGGTTTTCACGCTGCACTGAAGCAAAATCAAGATCTTCGGCAGATTGGCCTGATGCCATCGACGACGCAGCGCCACCGCCCAAACCAATGTTCATGGCAGGGCCACCCAATACAATCAGTTTCGCACCGACAGGAATCTCTTTTTTCTGAACATGATTATCACGGATGTTGCCCATACCACCAGCAATCATAATTGGCTTGTGGTAACCACGAATTTCTTCACCGGCATGCGATGTGACTTTTTCTTCGTAAGTACGGAAGTAACCTAATAAATTTGGACGACCGAATTCGTTGTTAAACGCAGCGCCACCTAATGGGCCTTCCAGCATGATATCTAACGCGTTAACAATACGACCTGGTTTACCAAAATCGCTTTCCCATGGCTGCTCAAAATTAGGAATACGTAAGTTAGAAACCGTAAAGCCAACCAACCCAGCTTTCGGTTTACCGCCAATCCCTGTCGCGCCTTCATCACGAATCTCACCGCCGGAACCAGTCGATGCTCCTGGCCATGGTGAAATGGCCGTTGGGTGGTTATGCGTTTCCACCTTCATCAAAATGTGAGCATCTTCATGAGTGTAACCATATTGACCCGTTTTAGAATCAGCAAAAAAACGGCCGACTTTCGAGCCTTCCATGACCGCGGCATTATCTTTATACGCTGAAAGCACGTAATCTGGATGCATCTCCATGGTGTTTTTAATCATTTTGAACAAGGATTTATCTTGTTTCTCACCATCAATCGTCCAATCGGCATTAAAGATTTTATGACGGCAATGCTCAGAGTTCGCCTGCGCAAACATCATCAACTCAATATCCGTTGGGTTACGATCCAGCGTAATGAAGCTTTCAACCAAATAATCGATTTCATCTTCCGCCAGCGCTAAACCAAGAGAAACGTTCGCTTCTTCAAGCGCCGCACGCCCACCAGCAAGAATATCGACTGGGGTTAAAGGTGCTGGCTCGGCGTGACGAAATAATGCTTCTGCTTGAGAAAAATCACTGAAAACCACTTCCATCATGCGATCGTGAAGTAATTCTTTAAGTGTCACTTCTTGTGCTTCTGACAAAGCCGTTTCACACGTCACATAATAAGCCGTACCACGCTCTAAACGCTCAACAGCACTTAACCCACAGTTATGGGCAATATCCGTTGCTTTTGACGACCAAGGAGAGATAGTACCAGGGCGAGGTGTAACAAGTAGACGTAAGCCTTGCGGTTCATGCTCTTGAATCGTTGGGCCGTAGGTCAGCAGTTTGGCTAACTTTTCTACTTCTTGATCAGCAAGATCAGCATTGAGCTCAGCAAAGTGCATAAACTCAGCATAGATTTCAGTGACAGGGAGCTGTTGTTCACGACAAGTTTCAAGTAACTTTTGTACACGAAACTCAGAAAGAGCTGGGGAACCACGCAAAATTCTCATGTGCTTAGGTCTCTATTGACTAGTGAGTGTGATAGAAATCGGAATAAATTCAATAAAAAACAGTTGTTTATTATTTTTTATTGAACTAAATCGCGATTTAACCTCGTTGAATGCGGTGCATTATAGAGGATTTTTTTTTGTGACGTAACACTAAAAGCAACCGTTTGCGTCATTTTTTTGCTGAAGTTTGAAATCCACCCATTTTGCTGCATTTATAACCCCCTTGATATGGGGTAGCAAAATGGCAAAGAGTTGAAGGTTATAAACCGCAATATTCCTAGTAAAAATCGCGCTTACATACCGCTATCATCACTATTCACGGGGCTTGGCACAAAATGTTTGAGAAAATCACAAAAATTTCAGTGAATTGGTATAATGGTGGAACATATCTGGCGTATTGAATTGTCAGAACTTTGCCAAATGAGCCGACTTTGATATAAAGTCCATATTAGCCGCGAGAGATCTCAAATTCATGACAACGCTCTTCTCCAACACTTTGCAACGCTGCCTAGCCTTAATGCTTTTTTCAGTCATTCTATCCGGCTGCCAAATTGATTCAGAGCCAAAAAGCGAATTGGACCAAATCCGCGAACGCGGCGTTTTGCGCGTAGGAACTTTAAATAACCAATTGTCGTATTATATTGGTCCAGATGGGCCTGCCGGCCTAGACTATGAACTGACCCGTGAGTTTGCCCGAGAGCTCGGGGTCAAATTAGAGATTAAACCGGCCTACCGCCTCGCAAGCCTGTTTCCTGCGCTAAAAAACGGTGAAATAGATATTATCGCTGCAGGGTTAAGTCAATCAGAGCAACGCTTAAAGCATTTTCGTGCCGGGCCAGCTTATTACTACGTGTCACAACAGTTGATCTACCGTAAAGGCCAATGGCGCCCAAGAAACATCAATCAGTTAATTCGCCATCAAGCTCAGCTTAAACAAAATCAAGATGACGCATCCGTCATTCATGTCGTCAAAGACTCACACTTTGAAAAAACCCTCGCGGATATTCAACATAGTCATCCAGGTTTTGAATTTAAAGTCGATAAAAATAGTGATATCAACGATTTATTACGCCAAGTATCGAAAAAAGATTTACAGTTTACCGTCGCCGATTCCGTACAAGTGTCACTCGCACAACGTATTTATCCAAATTTAGCTGTCGCGTTTGAGATGACAGAAGATCAACCAATCTCATGGTTTATGCGGCGTTCAGATGATGAAAGCTTATACGCATTAATGATTGAGTTTTTCGGTGATTTAAAACAATCCGGCTATCTCGCCTCGATCGAAGAAAAATACATTGGTCACATTGGCACCTTTGACTATGTTGATACACGGGCTTTTATTCGTGCTTTAGATAGCCGTTTACCCAAATGGACGCCACTATTTAAAAAGTATTCTGGTGATTTTGATTGGCGCTTAATAGCGGCTGTAGCTTACCAAGAATCACATTGGAACCCGCGCGCTAAATCGCCGACGGGAGTGCGTGGCATGATGATGTTAACCTTACCTACGGCTCGTAGTGTTGGAGTCAGAAACCGTTTAAGCCCAGAACAATCGATCCGTGGTGGCGTCAAGTATTTAGACCGAATGGTCAACCGTATACCAGATTCTATTTCTCGACATGAAAAGATTTGGTTTGCACTCGCCTCCTACAACGTAGGATATGGGCATATGATGGATGCGCGACGTTTAACACGTGAGCAAGGCGGTGATCCAAATTCCTGGGGGGATGTCAAAGACCGATTACCACAATTACGTCAGAAGAAGTACTTTACTCATACGACTTATGGCTATGCTCGTGGTGATGAAGCCTTAGTCTATGTCGAAAACATTCGACGCTACTATCAAAGTATTGTTGGCCACTTAGAGCAAAACACTATCATTTCAAGTGATAGTAATACTGACGATTTAAAAGTCATCGACGTGACACCACTACCTGAAGATCTTGAAGATGACAATTCAGACACGGACACGGACACGGACAATGATAAAGACGCCGCTCATCCTAAAACTGTGAGCCAAGCAGAGAAACAATAAAACGGGTCTGTGTCGTCACGAAATTATCACTTGATCTTTCTACTGAAAAGCCCTAAAACAGTAGAAAGTTCTCGTCATAGCAAGGGTCATACTCCAATGCTGAGAACGTGTGATTAACCGCAGATACCCTTTATCTCAACTCATCATCTCATTGATATGTCGACGATGGCAGCAATGATGTGCATGTCGTTTTTTGTTTGATGAATGCTTCGATTTATGCAAACAAACACGACTAAACGCATCATGGCTTTACTTGGCATATCACGGCGGATTGATTCAAAAAATCAAGCAAACAAGAACGCGCCAAGACGCGAGAAGAGATCAATATAGATGAAATTAGACGTATAGGAGGTTGTTTTATGTTGAAACGTAAACAATCAAAATTATTCAAAAAACAAGCAACAGCTGCTAACCGACGCCGTAGAATGCAAACGAATAACAAACGTAAAATTTTCGAGCGTCACAACTCTTATGTCCTTATGAGTTGTTAATCACCGCAGTGCAAACATCAACATCGAGGAGATGGATACAGGTGTTTGCACATCCCCCCATATACTCATACCAAGATACTCATACCAAGATAAACAACCTGTCTTATTGTTTGTTCTCAGAGTTTTGGCTTAATCCTAGCCGCATTTGCTCTTGTTGTTTTTTAGCTTTAATTTCTTTACGACGACGCTTAAAAAATGCCTGTAGCTGTGCACGGCATTCGTCAGCCAATAAGCCAGATTCAACACACGCATAATGATATGCTGCATCATTTTCAAACAAATTTAATACTGTGCCCGCTGCGCCAGCCTTGAGATCTGGTGCGCCATAGACAATCCGCTTTACTCGGCTATGCAATAGCGCGCCGGCGCACATTGGGCATGGCTCTAATGTGACATACAACGTTGTCTCTAATAAGCGGTAATTATTGAGGACTTGCCCAGCTTGACGAATCACTTGAATTTCAGCATGAGCGGTAGCATCGTGGTCGCTGATCGAGCGATTCCAACCTTCCGCGATGATTACCCCGTCTTTCACCAATACCGCCCCCACTGGCACTTCTCCAGCCAGCTCCGCTTGATGGGCAAGTTGCATTGCACGCTGCATAAATTGCTGGTCTTGTTCACTAAATGCGGTGTCAGAGTCCGTCATACTGGGGTACCTTCATTATTGGGCTGCGCATTATAACCAATCTCTGTTAAAGCTACACCTCTAGATTGTCTGAGAGGTAATCAAGCAATAATCGCACTTTAGGGGATAATAACCGATTCTCCGGATATAATGCCCATACCCCTTCTCTATCGGTTTTGGAGCCATCCAATACTTCTACTAATTCACCCGTACGTAAATATGGACGGACATAGTAATCAGGTAACTGGACTAACCCCATCCCTTTTAAGGCAGCATTTAACAAAGCAAAACCACTATTACACGATAAGCGGCCACTCACTTTCACGGTACGTGAATTCCCACCAACGTTGAACCGCCAATGATCGTGAGTACCAACCAAGCATTGATGATTTTGTAGTTCAGATAAAGTATGCGGAACCCCCATCTTAGACAAGTATTGTGGCGTTGCACACACATACAATTGGCGATCACAGAGCTTGCGTGCAATAAAGCTAGAGTCGTCAAGCTGCCCTAAGCGAATCGCAACATCAATATGTTCAGCCACTAAATCTAGCTTACGATTAGTCAGTACTAACTCAAGTTCTAACTCTGGATAAAGCTGTAGGAAGTCTTGTAATAACAACGCAATCTTCCACTCACCAAACGTGACTGGAGCGGTGACTTTAACTTTCCCTTTAGGTGTTGCTTGCATTTGCGTGACGGCTAACTCCGCCTCAGCAAGGCCTTCAACCAAAGAACGACAATATTGATAATACAGCTGACCTGCTTCAGTCAATGACACGCGTCGTGTCGTTCTTAGCAAGAGTTTTACCCCTAAACGCTGTTCTAGCGCATTAACGCGTCGGCTAATATTCGCCACTGAGGTTGATTGACGTAGCGCTGCCTGAGTAAAACTGCCCGTATCCGCTACCGTCACAAATTCATTTACGCCTTCCCAATTCGCCATAGCACCCAATTATTACAATATTGTAAAAGTAATTATTATTTTGCCCTAATTATCTTTTAAATGGAATCGACTATACTGCCTAATATTGTGAATAAGCTGTAAAGTACACATCACTTAATAAGGAAAACACTAATGTCTCAGGATAAATTTATTAAATCTCGCGCTGCTGTTGCGTGGGGGCCAAATCAACCACTTAAGATGGAAGAAGTGGATGTTATGTTGCCACGTAAAGGCGAAGTGCTTGTAAAAATCATCGCAACTGGCGTCTGCCATACTGATGCCTTCACGCTATCAGGTGAAGATCCTGAAGGTGTTTTCCCATCAATCCTCGGCCATGAAGGCGGTGGTGTTGTTGAAATGGTTGGGGAAGGCGTGACACATGTAGAAGTCGGTGACCATGTTATCCCTCTTTACACTGCCGAATGTGGTGAATGTAAAATGTGTCTATCAGGTAAAACCAACCTATGTTCAGCGGTACGCGCGACACAAGGTAAAGGCCTGATGCCAGATGGCACCACGCGTTTCTATAAAGATGGCGAGCCTATTTTCCACTACATGGGCTGTTCAACGTTCTCTGAATACACGGTACTTCCAGAAATTTCACTGGCGAAAGTCAGTAAAGAAGCACCGCTAGAAGAAGTGTGCTTACTGGGTTGTGGCGTAACAACCGGTATGGGCGCGGTAACAAAAACAGCGAACGTTCAAGAAGGTGATAATGTTGCCATCTTTGGCCTAGGCGGAATTGGTCTATCGGCGATTATTGGTGCTCGTATGGCGGGTGCGAAACAGATCATCGGTATTGATATCAATGAGCGTAAATTTGATCTCGCCAAGAAACTCGGCGCCACTGAATGTATTAACCCACAAAAATTCGATAAGCCAATCCAAGACGTCATTGTAGAAATGACCGACGGTGGCGTTGAGTATTCATTCGAATGTATCGGTAATGTTGACGTAATGCGTCAAGCGCTAGAGTGTTGCCATAAAGGCTGGGGTGAATCTGTCATCATTGGTGTTGCAGGTCACGGTAAAGAAATCTCAACTCGTCCATTCCAGCTAGTAACTGGTCGTGTATGGCGTGGCTCCGCTTTCGGTGGCGTTAAAGGCCGCTCTGAGCTTCCAGAAATTGTTGAGCGTTATATGGCTGGTGAATTTGGTCTACAAGAATTCATTACTCATACGATGAAGCTCGAAGATATCAACGAAGCATTCGAACTCATGCATAAAGGCGAAAGCATTCGTTCTGTTATTCACTTTTAATTATGCATACTACGGCGGCGTTATTAACGCCGCCTGAGGAGTCGTCATGGATTTGACTAATGTAAGCCAAGCCAAAGTCTTTAATGGCTGGCATAAGCAATACCAACATACTTCATCGGTTTTACACTGTGATATGCGTTTTGCTATTTTTCTGCCGCCGCACGCATCTGCCGCGCAACCAGTTCCAGTATTGTACTGGTTGTCTGGCTTAACGTGCACGGATGAGAACTTTATGCAAAAAGCAGCGGCTTTTCAAAAAGCGGCAGAGTTAGGCATTGCGATTGTGGCACCGGATACCAGCCCACGAGGCGAAGCTGTACCGGATGATGTAGACCAAAGTTATGACTTTGGTCTGGGTGCGGGATTTTATCTCAATGCCACTCAAGAACCGTGGAAAACACATTACCAAATGTATTCGTACGTGGTTGATGAGTTGCCGGGCCTGATTGAAGCTAATTTCCCAGTAACGAGTAAACGCTCGGTTGCTGGTCACAGTATGGGTGGCCATGGTGCATTAACGATCGGCATCAAAAACCCTGAAAAATATGCATCTATTTCAGCATTTAGTCCGATTTGTCACCCAAGCATCGTGCCTTGGGGAGAAAAAGCGTTTCGTCACTACTTAGGTGAAGATAAAGCTCTGTGGAAAGAATACGATGCCGTTGAACTTATCAAAGCGCATAACGTCACCACACCGATCCTTGTTGATCAAGGTGATGCTGACGGTTTCCTTGATGATCAACTAAAGCCAGAGACTTTGCAGCAAGCAGCAAAAGAGAATAACGTTCCTCTAGAGCTACGCATACAGCCTGGTTATGACCATAGTTACTTTTTTATTCAAACCTTTATCAATGATCACTTGGCGTTCCATGCCAGCCAATTGCTCAACGATTAATCCACGGTTTGTTTTTCGGCCTGCTAGTTTTAGCAGGCTTTTTTGTTATTAATCAGTCAATACCTCTGGCGCGGTTATCATCGAGAGGCCAACGTACGTATATATCGTCATAAAGTGTAATGAATAGCGTTTATCTTCCTCTGCACTTTCCCAACTCACTTCGAGCTTAATCAAATAACTGTCTAGATTAATCGGCTGCGTCACCCACCACTGCATATCGTATTCTCCCGTTTGTTTCGCACCATCTTGCCAAGGTACTCCAGAGTCAGCGGTGAGCGACTTTTTTTGCCATTGCACCAACTGCTGAGTCGCTAGTTGCTCGGCTTTTAGCGATTGCTCAGTAAGGTGAGCTGCCTGAGATATCTGTTGGTGTAACGCTAACAGCCCCAGAGTGGACATCGACATAATCACCATCACGACCAACACTTCAAGCAAACTGATGCCAGAGGTTCGGACTCCATTAAGGCTCATAATAGCTGCCTGCTAAACGATGAGGCTCACCGGATAACCAAACGACATCACTCCAAACTTGTTGCTGTCCAGACTGACTGTGGATGCTCCAAAGAGCATCGTGTTTATCAATACTTATCTCTGCAGCAGTAACCCCCTGACACCGATTTATGATTCCAGAAGAGCGCCTGAATACTTCCGATATCGCACACTCTGCCGCGCCGCGAGCGTGCCATCGATGCTGGCTAACCATAATATGCTGTTTCATTTGTTTCGCCTGATACCACTGTGCACGGTAGCGCGCTAGGCTGATAGTGAGCATGAAACTCAGTAATACAATGACCACTAGCAATAGGGCTGCGCCTTGCTGGTTATTTTTTATCATCGCAAATATCCGCCATTCAGTACCATACGAGTTATCTGCTGAGTGTCGGTCGGAATATCACTCATCTGCGATTGCAAAGTTACGCTAACCGACACCTCTTGCACTAACGCTCCGGATTCTAAAACGAAGGTTGTGTTATCGGCAAACCAAGCGGTTACTCGATATTGCAAAGGGTCTACCACTTGATAACACGGCTCAGATCTTGTCGAACGCATAACTTTAGCCATCGTAGCTGGGGAGATGGACAAACTTTCACATAACAGCAATTGCTGCTCAGACGCTTGATAACGATAAACCATATGCAGGTATTCGGCCGTGTCTTGGCTCGGCGGAAGTTGATAAATAATACCGAGCGCAGATCCATGCTGTGAAGTGACGACACTCAGCGTCTCGCCGGCAAAAGTCGCAATGAGCCCTTGGTGGCGGTGATAGCCCGCTCGCCGTAATTCAAGTGCTATCGATTCAACAATCGCAGCCGTTTGTTGATGAAGCTGTTGCGCTTGTTGCTGCTGCTGAACGCTACGCTCTAGCTGTACGAATAAACGACTAAGACTGCCGATGATAGCGCTACCGAGTGTTAATGCGACAAGCAGCTCTAATAAAGAAAAACCTTGTTGGTTAACACGATGGATAAACATGACCTGCCCCCGCCTGAGCGCATACGCGAATTCGTCCTGAACTGTATGAAGTCACAACGCGTAAACGCTCCACACCTTCACTATCGATAATTTTAATATGGCCATTGCTTAGCTTATGGCGAAAACCATCCAACAATATTTGCTGCTGGGTATAACGCAGAGCAATATCAATATCGGAAAATCCCTCTCCTTCTAACACAAGTAGTGCAGGAGATAGCAATGATGATTTTGTTGTCAGCTGTAATTGCCAATCCTCATCTTGCGAGCCAGTCATGTGTTTTTTTATTAATAAATCTTGGTGGCGTTCGTCGGCAAGGCGCTGCGCCGTAGCTAAGAAAGTCACCAACTCATCGGCTAATTGAGCGGCTTGCATTGATTGCTGACCACGAGTGAATGAAGGCAGCGTCAAACATAACGCAATTCCCATGATAGCAATGACAAGCACAAGCTCGATAAACGTCATTCCGCGAGGCAACTCCCGAAAAATCGCCATATGCTTTCCTCAAAATGAGTAAAGTAATGAGAATATCAAGCACATTGGTTAAGTCGTCTCGTCATAAAAAGAGGTGGGAAATGATTCTAAAAATATTCAGTAAGTACACTGATATACGTAGGCAAGGTATGACATTGCTCGAAGTTTTACTGGTGATAAGCATCATTGGGATAGTAAGTGCTCTCGCCTATCCATCATATACTCGGTATGTACTCAATAACCAGCGTCAGCAAGTGATCATCGATATGGCGCGCATTCAGCTCTATCTTGATAGCCAACTCTCCGTATCGCAAGCCATTAACGCCATCACCAATCAAGGGCTCTGTGATACATTTTGTCGCACGCCCGTTGATGTTTACCAAATCCATATCGAACAACACACTGATACTTATTTAATTACGGCCTTTCCACAAAATAAGCAAAAACAAGACACCTGCCAAGGGATCCAATATAGATCTCTATTACTCCGTAGTAATGGTGAACAGATGCCTAAGGAGTGTTGGTAGTAGAATGGTAGTAAGAATAAGAATCGCTGTATAATAATAAACGACACCATTAAAGCGAAAAACCAATCCCCCCCATCAAAAAGACATAAAAAAAGCCAACGCTTGGCGTTGGCTTTTTCAAATACATCAGCGTGATATTAGCTCGTTAGGTCATCAAAGAATTTTTTAACGCCTTTGAAGAAACCATCTGATTTTGGCTTATGTTTATTGCCTGTTTCTCCACCAAAAGATTCTTCAAGCTGACGCAGTAATTCTTTCTGATCCGCGTCTAACTTCACTGGCGTTTCAACAACCAGTTTGACGATTAAGTCGCCGATAGGGCCACCGCGAACACCTTTCACACCTTTACCACGTAAACGGAACATACGGCCAGTTTGCGTTTCTTCCGGCACTTTCAGGTTCAAGCGACCATCCAAGGTTGGAACTTCAACATCCCCACCAAGTGCTGCTAATCCAAAGCTGATCGGCACTTCACAACGTAAGTTGTTACCATCACGTTCAAAGATTGCGTGATCTTTAATGTTGACTTGAACATACAAATCACCAGCTGGAGCACCATGCTCGCCAGCTTCACCTTCGCCAGATAAGCGAATACGGTCACCCGTGTCGACACCTGCTGGAATCTTAACGTGAAGTGATTTGGTTTTTTGCTTACGCCCTTCACCATGACAAGAATTACATGGATCTTTAATAATTGAGCCTTTACCACCACACGTTGGACACGCTTGCTGTACCGCAAAGAAACCTTGGCGCATTTGCACTTGGCCATGTCCATGACAGGTGCCACATGTTTGTGGCTGCGAACCTTTCTTGGCACCAGAACCGTCACAAACTTCACAGTCTACTAAGGTCGGAATTTCGATTTCTTTATCACAACCACGAACCGCTTCTTCAAGCGTCAGTTCCATGTTGTAACGTAAATCCGAACCGCGCTGTGGACGGAAGCCACCGCCGCCGCCACGACGACCGCCACCGAAGATGTCACCAAACACATCACCGAAGATATCGCCAAAGTCAGCACCGCCGCCGCCAAAGCCGCCACCGCCGAAGCCACCAGCGCCGCCGCCACCTTGTTCAAAGGCTGCGTGACCATACTGATCATACGCCGCTTTTTTCTGCGGATCAGTCAAAATCTCGTACGCTTCTTTTACTTCTTTAAACTTAACAGCAGACTCATCGTCGCCAGGGTTGCGGTCTGGGTGGAACTTCATTGCAAGGCGTTTATAAGCCTTCTTCAGGTCGCGCTCGGAGGCATCGCGGCTGACGCCTAATACTTCGTAAAAATCACGTTTTGACATGTTCTTGATCACCAATTGTTACTACAAACGGGCTCGCCCGCTTGGTGTTTGTATCGATATAGATAAAGCTCGAAACTCTCTAAAGAGCTTGCTCACCGTATCCTTTCGCCTTATCTATAGCCACACGATGTGGACAGCATACGGGCGTTAGAGTCACCTCAAACGCCCGTATCTTATTCGTAACTCTCTTTAAAAGAGAGTCTGAAGTGAATGCAAAACTAACCTTTATAAAGAATGTGCCAAAGGCACATTCTTATTGAGGTCTCGTTTTACTAACGATTATTTTTTCTCGTCGTTCACTTCTTCGAATTCAGCATCAACAACGTCGTCTTCAGCTGATTGACCTTGCTCGCCAGCTTGTGCTTCAGCACCTTGTTGTGCTTTCTGCTGAGCGATTTCCATCAGTTTTTGAGACGCAGTCACAAGTTCTTGAACTTTCGCATCGATGTCTTCTTTATCTTCACCGTTACGAGCAGTTTCAAGTGCTGTGATTGCAGCTTCAATTTTCTCTTTGTCTTCAGCTGGTAGAGCATCACCTGCTTCTTCCATCTGCTTACGAGTACCGTGGATCATTTGGTCCGCTTGGTTACGTGCAGTTGCTAACTCTTCGAACTTTTTGTCCGCTTCTTTGTTGGCTTCTGCTTCTTGAACCATTTTTTCCACTTCTTCGTCAGTTAGACCACCAGAAGCTTGGATCGTGATTTTCTGTTCTTTACCAGTAGTTTTATCTTTCGCTGACACATTCAAAATACCGTCAGCATCCAAATCGAAAGTCACATCGATTTGTGGCACACCACGTGGCGCAGGGTTGATACCTTCTAGGTTGAACTGACCAAGAGACTTGTTGTAAGTCGCTTGCTTACGCTCACCTTGCAATACGTGAATCGTTACTGCGCTTTGGTTATCTTCTGCTGTTGAGAACACTTGGTTCGCTTTTGTTGGGATCGTTGTGTTCTTCTCGATAAGTTTCGTCATCACACCGCCCATGGTTTCGATACCAAATGACAGAGGTGTTACGTCAAGAAGAAGAACGTCTTTCACATCACCCGCTAGTACGCCACCTTGAACGGCTGCACCAATCGCCACGGCTTCATCAGGGTTTACATCACGACGTGCATCTTTACCGAAGAAGTCAGCAACTGCTTTGCTTACCATTGGCATACGTGTTTGACCACCAACAAGGATAACGTCAGTCACTTCACCAACCGATAGATCAGCATCCGCAAGTGCCACTTTCATTGGCTCAAGTGAACGTTGCACAAGATCTTCAACTAATGACTCTAGTTTCGCACGAGTCACTTTGATGTTCATGTGTTTAGGACCTGTCGCATCAGCAGTCACGTAAGGTAGGTTTACGTCAGTTTGTTGCGCTGAAGACAGTTCGATCTTCGCTTTTTCTGCCGCTTCTTTTAGACGCTGCATCGCTAGCGGATCTTGTTTAAGGTTGATGCCTTGTTCATTTTGGAACTGTTCAACCAAGTAGTTGATAAGACGGTTATCGAAGTCTTCACCACCTAAGTGAGTGTCACCGTTTGTTGACAATACTTCGAATGTTTTCTCGCCTTCAACTTCATCAATTTCGATGATTGAGATATCAAATGTACCACCACCAAGGTCATACACAGCGATAGTGCGGTCGCCGCCTTTCTTATCAAGACCATAAGCCAATGCTGCTGCTGTTGGTTCGTTGATAATACGTTTAACTTCTAGACCTGCGATACGACCCGCATCTTTCGTTGCTTGACGCTGAGAATCGTTAAAGTAAGCAGGAACAGTGATTACTGCGCCAGTCACTTCTTCACCTAGGAAGTCTTCTGCGGTTTTCTTCATTTTTTTAAGAATTTCTGCAGAAACTTGCGGTGCAGCCATTTGCTCGCCACGTGCTTCAACCCATGCATCGCCATTGTCAGCTTTAACAATTTTGTAAGGCATGATTGAAATATCGCGTTGAACTTCTTCGTCTTCGAAACGACGACCAATTAAACGCTTAATTGCAAATAGCGTGTTTTGAGGGTTAGTAACCGCTTGACGTTTTGCCGGTTGACCAACCAGTGTTTCACCATCTGTGTAAGCGACAATTGAAGGAGTAGTACGTTCACCTTCTGCGTTTTCAATGACGCGTGGTTGATCACCATCTAGCACTGCAAGACAAGAGTTTGTAGTACCTAAGTCAATACCAATGATTTTACCCATCGAGCTATCTCCGAATAATTCTATGTTCGTTTGGTTACTCCCCAAAATGGGGGACTGAGAATGGGTTTCGCACCCGATTCACAAACTAAACGTATCAAGTTTGCTTCTCTATGACCCATAGATAAGGGCGTATATATCCTTTTCAAGGGAGTCATAGAAAAAAAATTAAAATTTCTCGATTTTTTGGCTGTTTAGATGACCGAAAACGGCATTTACTCAACAAAAACCGGAAATACCAATAAAAAAGCCGGTACGCACCGACTTTTTTATTTCAACCATCCTGCTCACCTATCGTGAGCGATGGATTTATTTTGAAACCATAACCATTGCAGGACGAACCACACGGCCATTCAATAAGTAGCCTTTTTGCATCACAAACATCACCATATTTGGTTCATGATCTTCGCTCTCTTGAATCGACATGGCTTGATGCAGTTCAGGATTAAACGCTTCACCTTCAGGGTTAATAGGCGTTAAACCAAACTTCTCAATCGTATCTACGAATGTTTTATGGGTTAGCTCAACACCTTCATAAAGCGGTTTAACCGCTTCATTTTCAGCGTCAGCGGCCTGCATAGTACGCTCAAGGTTGTCAATAACGGGTAACAACTCTTCAGCAAAACGACTCAACGCATATTTACGCGCTTTGTCGACTTCTTGTTCAGAACGACGACGCATGTTGTCTACATCGGCTTTAGCACGTAGTACTGCATCTTTCTGTTCTTTCACTTGCTCTTGGCTCGCGTGCAATGCCGCTTCTAGCTGAGCAACTTTCGTTTCTTGGTCATCTTCCAGCACTTCGCCTTCTTCATCGATGATGGTTTCGTTCCAATCAACATCGGCGTCTGTACCAACGGCGTCTGCTGCAACTTCTTCGACTGTCGCGTCTTGTTGTAGCTCTTCTTCTTGGATTTTGTTTTCTTCGTTGCTCATGATATCTCCAGAATTCCACTCTCTATGTGGTTAGGAATCGAATTCTCGTCTTTTTCGTGACACAAAAATTCGCATAAAAGTATGACTTGCCTTTATTATGGGGATGAAGATTTCTGATTCAAGCCCTATTCGGTTGGAAAGCATATGAAAAAACCATTTGAAGTGATAGCTATCATAGGTAAACCTCGTGACACACACGCGATTCAAACACATAAAGAGCTTTACCATTGGCTTACTTCTCTTAACTACCCTGTGTATGTTGATGAACGCCTGGCTGAGATTTTACCTGACATTCCCGACTCGCAATTTGCCTCGTTACTTGAACTTGGCCAAAAAGCCGACCTTGCCATTGTTGTAGGTGGCGACGGCAATATGCTTGGTGCCGCTCGAGTCCTCTCCCGCTTTGACATTTCTGTCATTGGCGTTAACCGAGGTAACCTTGGCTTTCTCACCGACTTAAAGCCCGATGAAGTCTGTGAGGGGCTGACACAAGTTCTCGAAGGCAACTACATCGAAGAAAAACGCTTTCTCTTACAGGCGGAAATTCATCGTCATGGGCAAATCAAAAGTCATAACTCTGCGCTAAATGAAGCGGTGCTCCATCCAGGCCAAGTAGCACGTATGACGGAGTTTGAAGTCTACATTGACGATAACTTCGCATTTTCACAGCGCTCTGATGGGCTAATTATTTCGACCCCGACCGGATCTACTGCCTACTCACTCTCCGGTGGCGGCCCTATTTTATCACCAGGACTTGATGCCATTACGTTAGTACCCATGTTTCCACATACATTATCCAGCCGCCCTCTGGTAGTAGACAGTAAACGGCGTATAAAGTTAGTGGTTTCCCCTAATAATGTGCAAAATCAAGAAGTGAGTTGCGATGGCCAAGTCACACTCCCTGTAACCCCAGGAGATGAAGTCCATATTTATCAAAGCCCTAACGTGCTCAAGCTGATTCATCCCAAGGACTATAATTACTACCGTATTCTGCGAAATAAATTAGGCTGGTCGAGCAAACTGTTTTAGAGAAAGATCACATTTTATTGTGTTTTGAAAAGAAAACACCTGTATAACTTTACTGTATAGGCAAACAGTATATACTGTTTAGCTATACAGTGTTGTTCAGTTATACAGGTGCAATAATATGCTGGCTAATTTAAGTATCAACAATTTCGCTATTGTTAAGTCACTACAACTCGATCTTGCCGCAGGCATGACCACCATAACCGGTGAGACAGGTGCGGGTAAATCCATCGCAATAGATGCATTAAGCCTCTGTTTAGGCGGGCGTTCTGAAGCGGGCATTGTGCGTCAAGGTGAACAAAAGACCGAGGTATGTGCGACCTTTATTTTAGATAGCAACGTCAATGCCATCCGTTGGTTAGAAGATAACGACCTAATGGACGGCAACGATAAAGACTGTATATTACGCCGAACCATTACTAAAGAAGGCCGCTCACGCGCTTTTATCAATGGCAGCCCCGTTCCTCTTTCGCAACTCAAAGCATTGGGACAGCTATTGATCAATATTCATGGACAGCATGCCCATCAACAGCTGATGAAAAATGAACAACAGCTTGCCATGCTTGATCAATACGCCGGCCACCATGAACTGTTGAAAAAAACCCGTATTGCTTATCAAAACTGGCGTCAGGCAAATAATCAATTACGCCAATTGCAAGAAAACAGCCAGCACAACCAAGCGCAGCTTCAGCTACTCGAATATCAAATTAAAGAACTCAATGAATTAAGCATTGGCGAAGACGAATTTACTGATCTTGAAAGCGAGTTTAAACGTCTGTCTAACAGTGGAGATTTGGCAATGAACTGCCAAAAAGCCATTGATATTCTCTATGAAGGGGATGATGTAAACGCAATAGGCATGCTCCAAACGGCAAGTAACACATTGACAGAACTCGCTGAAATGGATGCACAATTAGCTAGCCTGCCAACTATGCTCTCCGATGCGATGATTCAACTTGAAGAAGCCAACAGTGAACTACGTGCCTATTTGGATAATATCGATGTTGATCCAGATCGGATGGCATTCGTAGAATCTCGCTATTCAAAAATCATGTCACTGGCACGCAAACACCAAGTGCAACCAGATGAACTTTATAGTCATCATCAAGCCTTGCTGCAACAAATTGAACAGCTCGACTGCTCAGATGAGAAAATGGCAGAGTACGAAGAAGACGTCGCCGAGAAATATCAGCGCTTGGTAACGATTGCCGAAAAACTGCATAAATCACGTAATCGCTACGCGAAAGAGCTCGATAAGTTGATCTCTCAAAGTATGCATGAACTCAGCATGGAAAAAGCGCAGTTCAAAATTGAGATCAATGCTCAAGAACACCCATCACCACTCGGGTTTGATGCGGTTACTTTCTTAGTTTCCACCAACCCAGGTCAGCCATTACAGCCCATTGCTAAAGTCGCCTCCGGTGGTGAGCTATCGCGTATGTCACTCGCGATTCAAGTCATCACCGCACAAAAAGTCGATACTCCAAGCTTGATTTTCGATGAGGTTGATGTGGGTATTTCCGGCCCAACGGCCGCTGTTGTCGGCAAAATGCTGCGTAAATTAGGAGAGTCCACTCAAGTGTTGTGTGTGACTCACTTGCCGCAAGTCGCGGGTTGTGGGCATAACCAAATGTTTGTTGCAAAACAAACCAAATCTGGCATGACTGAAACCCAAATGATTAAGCTCTCGCATGAAGAGCGTATTGAAGAGCTAGCACGCCTGCTTGGTGGTAGTGAAATAACCTCAACAACATTAGCGAATGCTAAAGAGCTGTTAATTGCGGCATAAATGGGTTGCGAAGCGCGTAATAATGGATGAGAATCGCTCATCACTTACATAGAAAAATGATTTTTTCGTGTAAGTTTGCAACCAAATTCAAAATTCGTAGTCTTAATAAGTTCAGGAAGAAGATGATGTTTTTACTTCTGCTCTGAGCTTGTTTATTATCAGTCGAGTTTTTGAGCCCATTACTATAAGTACAGAATATTTGAATATGCAGTTAACCAAGTGGCTTATCGCCCTCCCCTTAGCCCTGACAATGCTTTCAGGCTGCTCCGTTGTTGAGCGTTTGGTCTATAGAATCGATATTAATCAGGGAAACTATATCGATCAAAAAGAAATCAACCAACTTAAGTTTGGTATGTCTAAAGACCAAGTTCGTTATGTGTTAGGCACCCCTATGCTAGTCGAAAATGGATACCCAAACACTTGGTACTACATCTATTCTCACACCCACGGACATGATGACAATATACAAAAAAACCTGATCGCTAAGTTTAATGACGAAGACAAACTCGTTAAAATCTCAGGCGATTACAAGGTAGGTAAAAGTTTTTACAAAAGTATGAACTAGTTTCGTGGTGTGTTCTGAAAAGCAATTGCATAAAAAAAGCTCGTTGAATAACGAGCTTTTTTATTGAATTCAATGAGCGATGTATTTATCGACATACGCACAACCAGTTGCAAGCGCTTTAAATATCACGTTTTCTGTTTTGCTTGCTCTGCTCGTTTACGACGAATTTCTTTAGGATCTGCCAGTAAAGGCCGATAGATTTCAATGCGATCGCCATCTCGTACCGTTGCATTACGCTTAATATTACGAGAAAACACCCCAATACTGTTCTTATCGAGATCAATCTCTGGGTACATCGTTAGTACCCCTGATTGCTCAATAATCTGCTCGGCCGTCATATCTTGTTTGACCATGACGTTAATAACACGTTGCTCATGAGGAAGTGCATACACCACTTCCACGTGTATCATCGCGTTTTCTTCACTCATTATTGATATACCTGTTTAGCGCGTAGTGTAAAAGCATCCACCATGTTATTAGTGAGTTCATTAAAAATCTTTCCAAAGACTAACTCAACCATCTTACTAGAAAACTCGAACTCTAATTTCAGTTCTACTTTGCACGCCTGCTCATCCAGCGGAGTAAAATACCACCCCCCTTTCAACGATTTAAACGGGCCATCAACCAATTCCACAAGAATCGTATTCTTTTGAGTGAGATCGTTACGTGTAGTAAATGTTTTCTTGATGCCAGCTTTCGAGACATCGACCGCGCCGACCATCATCTCATCGGTAGATTCCAACACCCGCGCTCCCGAACACCCCGGCAGAAACTCAGGGTAACTCGCGACATCGTTGACCAGATGAAACATCTGCTCTGCACTAAAAGAGACTAACGCAGAACGACTTACTTGATTCATCTTTTCTCCTCATGACATTCCGGCAAAGAGTGATTGTACTGCCTACCTTGCTCCGGCTCAAGTCTACACATATGGATTATAAACAACACTTGAAAACCTATCACACAGCCCTCATGTAGTTAAACAATGATGGTGTGACATAATTAACGTCTAGCGTCATACAAGTGCTTGTTTCTGTGTGCTCATGCCCGTATGCTACATCAAAGCTTGATTCAAAAGAAAAGCATTTTCATAACACTAACTAATCCGTATAATGCGCCCACTATGGTAAAAAAGAAATCTAAAGATAAAGCGGGTAGCAATACCATCGCGCTAAATAAAAGAGCTCGCCACGAATACTTTATTGAAGATGAAGTAGAAGCGGGGCTTGAGCTGCAAGGTTGGGAAGTGAAATCACTTCGCCAAGGTAAAGCGAATATCGCAGAAAGTTACGTATTTCTGCGAGACGGAGAAGCGTATATCTCAGGAATGAACCTCATTCCTCTGCAACAAGCGTCTACTCACGTTGTCGCCAACCCCACGCGTGTGCGTAAGTTATTGCTATCACGCCGTGAAATTGATAACTTGTTCGGACGAGTTAACCGTGAAGGTATGACGTTAATCGCACTGTCATTGTATTGGTCTCGCTCTTGGGCGAAGATTAAAGTCGGTGTTGCGAAAGGTAAAAAGCTTCATGACAAACGTGAAACCGTAAAAGAGCAAGACTGGCAACGCCAGAAAGCAAGAATTATGAAGAGTGGAATGCGTTAATAGTAACCACTTGAATAATAGAAGGTAGACAGGTTCAAAAAATCTGTTACTATCTTCTTAACACTGGGGCTGATTCAGGATTCGACGGGAATTTTGCAGTCTAAGGTGCATGCCGAGGTTGCGGTAGGCCTCGTTAAAAAGCCGCAAAAAATAGTCGCAAACGACGAAAACTACGCACTAGCAGCTTAATAACCTGCTGAGAGCTCTTTTGCCCTAGCCTCTGCTTGTAGGACGGGGAGTTCAAAAGATCAAACAAAAACAAGCTGGCGTGGATTCCCCCACCTGAGGGATGAATCGCGAGATATAATTCAGGTTAGTCATTCGCTCGCGTGTCGGTTCGCAGGTGGATGGCGAAATTAAAGATCGACTAAGCATGTAGTACCAAAGATGAATGATTTTCGGACGCGGGTTCAACTCCCGCCAGCTCCACCAAACGTTTGGAAAAGGCCACCCTCGGGTGGCCTTTTTTGTATCTAAAAACACTGAAATTCAATTAGTTAACTCACTTCACTGTCTTATTCTGTCTCATATCTGCTCACGTTTTTAGCACCCAATGATTTACCCTATACTCATATCCAAGATATTTTGGGGCACCATATTTGAAGATTTCAGCTTCCCCCTAAACTCTTTTATGAGTTGTAGACCCCACTGTACAACATTTATAGCTTGGGTAATCTCAGTCGCTGGATAGTTCTTATCTAGGGTTAATTGTGCAGCTTTGTAAACCTCCCCTAATTAGTTACACTCATAATTAGAGTTTTCAGCCTGTTCATATTTCATTAAATATTACCATGGGGTCAGATCATTCAGTGCACCATGAGGGCGCTCTTCGTTGTATTCTCTGAATCGCCACTGATTTCCTAGACGCCTTTTAGTTAGATAAACTAGTTAAGTTCTTCTCAGCTCAAATCGTTCTCCCATTATCAATATCTCAGGCTGAAACAGATATCATTCGTGCTTACGACAATGAATAATTTAAAGCACAATCAAAACGTTTAAATACGATGAACTGAATCAGCAGGCACACGATCTGCCTGCTTAAAACAGTATTCAACTTACCCGCCAGCATTCACTCCTAAAATAAGTGTCGTCACGTTTTGTATAACTACGAAGTTTGGTAGGCGGTGCGCTGCTGACGCCCCGCATACACAGGTAACAATTCTAAAGTTAACGCTTGCTTCAAAAAAATAATCATCCACGCTCAGAGATTACGAAAATCCATTATGATTATTATGCATAAAGCTTCACATCAATGCATAAGGAATGCAATATGGAAAAAATAAACCAATTCTTGCGCCAATTCGCACTGCTTGCCTGTTTGAGTTTATACGCTCAAGCAACTTGGGCGGATGCTGAGATCACTAAAAGTGGCAGTACGTGGCAGGCTGCTGTGGATGGTCGCGTTGTTTATCGCGGTAGTCGCATGTTCGATGCGGTGAATGCCGCGGCAGATACGTTCACCAGTGGCACGATTCATATTCGTAATTCTGGCGTGAGTGGTAGTGATGGCGGTAACGTCTATGGTATGCGGCCACAGCCTGGGCAAACGCTCGACTTTCATAATCATACTGTAACGGCGAATGGCGGCGACCTTGTCGTGCCCGTCTATTGTGATCGCCGCGATGATATTACGGTGCGTAATTTACATGTCGAAGGCGCACCTCGTTATGGCGTGTGGTTTCGAGGGTGTTCGAATGTGACGTTAGAGAACATCACCATGGCATTAAATGGTCAAAATCCTGTTGGTTTGGGAATTCGTGTTGATTCCTCAACGCGCAATGCTCGTAATTTAACCATCACCGGTAATATTAATATCGATGGCGCGACAGGCCATGGAATTGAAACCTATGGCATTGACGGCATCAACATCGGCGATGTGACCGTGACCAATAATGGCGGATGTGGCTTGATTCTTAATGACTCGCGTAATGCCGAAGTGGGCAACGTGTGGGGAGAACGCAATAATATTAATGGTGGCTACGCAACGTTTCGGGTCGCTAATGATAATGGCCCCAATATTCATGTGAAAAGCGTCTATTCTCGCCAATCTGGACGAGGCTTCTTTAGCGTATCACGCAGTCACGGCACAACGATTGACTATGTCGATATTGATCAAGCCACCGAACAAGGCATTTTTTTAGAAGATGCGACCAACACACATGTTTTAGCAGGTACAGTCACCAATAGCATCAATCGTCCTAACTGCCAGTTGGTGCGCACCAATAATTCCAGTATTCATGTGAACGGGTGCAACGCTATCGGTCAGCAACCCAGCTATGGCAACAACAGTGTGATTTCTGGTACTTATCGCCTCACACCTGCGCATAGTAATATGGCGGTGGATGTCAACAACTGCGATACCGCAAATGGCACTAATCTCTCGCAATGGGCATGGCTCGATAATACCTGCCAACACTTTACCATATCGCCAGTAAGCGGTATGTGGCACCGTATTTCGCCGGTTGTCAGCCCATCAAGCGCTATTGATATAGAGGATATGAGCAACAACGACGGGGCGAATGCGATGCTTTGGAATTACTGGGGCGGTACTGGGCAATTATTTCGTTTTAAAAGCGCAGGCACCGGATTATGGCGCATCATTAATTTACACAGTGATAAATGCTTAACTGTTGCCGATAACTCGGCTCAAAATGGCGCCAATTTAATGCAAAGTCGCTGTGTCGCCAATCGTGATAACCAGCTCTTTCGCTTAGATAAAGTTCAATAACTCAGCCTCAAATCGTGAGCAAGCAATACCGCGGCGGCTTAGGTTAATCTTAAGCCGTCGCTTGCTGTCTGCCTCCTACCCCAGCTCCACTTCTACGTCTGTGTTAATGGTTGCCGAGCACGCCAGCACATAACCTTGCGCAATTTCTTCTTCGCTCAAGGTTTCTTGGCTAAGCGACGATACCTCACCGTGCTGCACTCGGCACTTACAAGAGCCGCAAATCCCACTACGGCACGCTGTCACTATTGGTAAACCTGCCTCTTCGAGTACATCGGCGAGCAGTTGGCCGGGTTGCGCATTAATGGTTTGCGCATAGTCAGGCACCGTAACCTGCACAGTTTGTGAAGCGTGCTCGGCGTTGGCGTGACTGTGACTAGTGGGCGTAAAACTTTCTTGATAGACGTTAGCCATATCGCAGCCAAGCGCTTGCAAGTAGGTTGCTACATCTTGCATAAATTGGCTTGGCCCGCACAAATATACGCTTCGTTGCCGTAAGTCTGGCACCAATGCTTGGAGCAGTGACTCGCGCAAACGCCCTTGGGTATGCTGAGTACCATCCCGATTTTTCAGTAACAGTTGCAGATGAAAATTATCATAAACCGCATCAAGCGTTTCTAACTGATCATAATAAATAGTCGCTTCCGGGCTACGTGCACTATGCAGAAAGACAATATCGGCCGGCCTCTCAGCGGGTGTGGCTTGGTTTAACCAATGCTGCGTCATAGCAAATACTGGGGTAATTCCACAACCTGCGCTGATTAATAATACCTGCGCTTGCCCCTTGTGATACGTTGGTGGGCAGTCAATACAGTTGAAGCGCCCTGTCGGCGGCAAAACCTGTACTTTATCGTCGACTTGCAGTGTATCAATTATGTAATTAGACACTTTCCCGCCAGACACACGTTTAATGGTCAGTTGCAGATAGGGTTCATGAGACGGTGAACTGATCGAATAAGCGCGGTGTTCCATGTGGCCATCGATAGAGATGCCCAGGGTTACAAACTGGCCGGGTTTATATTGAAATTGTCGGGGTTCGGTGCAATCCGCCAATTTAATACTGACGGTATCATAGGTTTCATAGTATTTATCAATGCAGCGCAGCATCACTGGCTGCTGACCATGCCATTCAAAAAACATAGGCTTTCCTCATTTACATCTCTAATGATGTGATAAGCGTGTCTTCAGTAAAGAAGACACCGCTTAGCATGGGCTTAGGCAGCCAGAATGGTTTTTAGATCGTCGTGCACATTACTAATACTGCGCATATCAAATTTTTCTTGCATGATGGCAATCAGATTCGGAGTTAAAAAGGCAGGCGCTGTCGGGCCGGTGTAAATACCTTTGACGCCTAAGGCAAACAGCGTCAACAAAATTACGATGGCTTTTTGCTCGAACCAAGAAAGCACTAATGTCAGCGGCAGTTCGTTAATATCACACTCAAACTCTTTCGCTAACGCGAGCGCGAGTTGAATAGCCGAATAAGCATCATTGCATTGCCCAACATCCAAAAGACGCGGAATGCCATTAATGTCCCCAAAGCTATTTTTATTAAACCGATACTTGCCACACGCCAAGGTAAGGATCAGCGTATCCTCTGGCGCTTGCGCGGTAAAATCGGTGTAGTAACTGCGCTCCGATTTATCACCATCACACCCACCGATAAGGAAAAAGTGGCGGATATTCCCTTGTTTCACTTGATCGATCACTGCCGGCGCGGCACTCATTAACGCATTGCGCCCAAAGCCCACGGTTATATGGTGTTCTATTTCATCGTATTGAAAACCGACTTGTTGCTGGGCGCAGGCAATCACTGCACTAAAATCGTCCCCTTCTATGTGCTGCACTCCGGGCCACCCTACAATACTGCGCGTAAATAAACGATCCGCGTATTGACCGAGATTCGGGTTTAGCAAGCAGTTCGATGTCATCACAATCGCACCGGGAAAGTTGGCAAATTCTTTTTGTTGGTTTTGCCAAGCGCTGCCGTAATTTCCGACTAGATGTTGATATTTATTGAGCTGTGGATAGCCGTGAGCTGGCAGCATTTCACCATTGGTGTATACGTTAATGCCTGTTCCTTCGGTTTGTTGCAAAATTTTCTCGAGATCATGTAAATCATGTCCTGAAACTAAAATGCACTGACCTTTAACTGGTTTCACATTCACAGATGTTGGTTCAGGGTGACCAAAGGTATCGGTTTCTCCCGCATCGAGCATTTCCATCACGGTGTAGTTCATCAAGCCGATTTGCATCGAGCAGTCTAATAGCGCGTTGAGATCATCTGGATTGGTACCAAGCCAAGCCATAATCTTATGATATTGCGAATAAATATCGCGGTTGGTTTGCCCCAATACGCGCGCATGCTCCATGTACGCCGCCGCGCCTTTTAAGCCGTACAGACACAATAAGCGCAAGCCGATTACATCGTCGTTAACATACTCTTTGCCGCGATTTACCGCCGCCTGTGGGGCAAATGCAAGAATTTCTTCGGCCGTTTTAGGTAATTCGAAAAGAGCAACGTCTGGAAGGGGATCTAACGGTGTATTAGCAAGCGTTGCCGCAGTCATCACCTGATTTTTTAAGCGGTCTTTATACACGGCAGCTTGCGAAGCAAGCTCTAGAATACGCTCTGGGTCGAAGTTAACATTGGTTAATGTGGCAAAAAATGCTTTCGGCGCCCATCGATTCACTTCATCATCAAAGAAATCAAAGTGGTCAGCTTGGCTTGCCCAGAATGAAACGCCCTGTAGGGTATACACCAATACATCTTGTAAATCAGAAACTTCAGAAGTTTTACCACACATACCTTGCGCAAAAGAGCACCCTTTAATTTTTGGGGTTTGGATCGTTTGTTCACATTGAATACAGAACATATTGGCTTCTCCAGTGATTGTGTTCATCGTATGATGTTAATCACTAAAAGCAGAATACATGCCAACATTTAACTTATTGAATTTAAAGGATTTAAAATAATAACACTATAGTGGACGATGTCCTAATAACATCACTTATGATGTCATTAAGACACATTAAAGAGTGTCAGTTGGGTTTAATCCCTAATTTTTTTCCCATACGGTACAAGTTACCGCGGTCCATTTGTAAAAATAGCGCCGCTTTTGCCCAAACGCCCCCTGTTTTTGCTAACGCATGCTCTATCAACTCCCGTTGATAGCACTCCACCAGCTCGCGTAACGGTTGGCTTTCTGCCGGTAAATTAAATGATGTTGTTTTGACATCATCCATAAATAACGATGCGTCAAAATGACTGAGCATAATCGTGTTTTCACCTTGTCGAATCGCATGTAACGCAGCTCGTGTTAAGGCGTGCTCCAGTTCTCGTACATTGCCATACCAAGGTAAGGATTCGATTTGATGAAGCACCTTAGGGTGAACATGTAGATTTGGCGCATTAAACTGCTGGCGCACTTTTTCCAATAAATAGCCAGTTAATACCGGAATGTCGCCATCACGCTCTCGTAAAGGAGGGACTTGAATCGGGAATACATTCAAGCGATGAAAAAGATCCACGCGGAATCGCCCCGCCGCCACTTCCTGTTCTAACTGACGATTAGTGGCCGCAATAATGCGTACATTGACGAGCAAATGCTGATCACTCCCCACCCGTTGCAATTCACCTTGTTGGATCACACGCAGCAATTTGGCTTGTAAGATGAGTGGCAATTCGCCTACTTCATCAAGAAAAATCGTGCCGCCATCAGCAAGTTCAAACTTACCTGCTCGTTGGCTATTGGCACCTGTAAATGCACCTTTGACATGCCCAAATAATTCACTCTCGGCAAGGCCTTCCGGTAGCGCGGCGCAATTGACATAAATCATGGGTTTATCTCGGCGATGTGACTGTGCATGTACCGCATGGGTAACCAGTTCTTTCCCCGTCCCCGTTTCCCCCGTGATTAAGACGGAAAAATCAGACTGGGCAACCGTGGCAATATTATTACGCAGTTGCTGCATTTGCACACTTCCCCCCACCATTTCACCGTGCTGAGAACGGGCTTGTTGAATCAGGGTTTGGGTCACGCTTTTTTGTTTCTGATTTTGTGCTTTCAGTGCTTTTAATTGAGAAATATTGCGTAGCATCGCCGCGGTGAGCGCTGCAAATGTTTCAATCTCAATCATATCAATGGTATCAAACGCGCCTACCGCTAACGCATCAATCGTTAACACGCCAACCAACTGCTCTTCAACATACAAGCTCACTCCCATACAATCATGAACGTCAATACAGTGTTCAACGGTCAGAAGCGCTCCGTCAAAAGGATCAGGCAGCGTGCAGTCAGCGGCAAAACGAACAGGTTCTCGGCTATGAATAATCGCATCTAAGCGCGGATGATTGTTAGGAAAATAACGCCGCCCTAATACCGAGCTGGATAGCCCTTGCTGCGCGACAGGGACAAGAAAACCTTCTTCATCGAAAATAAAGAGACAACTCGCATCACAGGGAAAGACCTGAGCCACACCGTCAATAAGATATTGATATTGCTCCTTATAAGAGCGATTAGAACTTAAGTTTAATGCAATATTAAGCAGTACTTGATTTACGCCCATCGTCATATCGCCTTCCCTCACAATAGCCTGAATGGCGTCATGCTAGCAATTTGATGATATTTGCACATCGAAAGTTGCGAGAAATGACTGTTTTATTGATAACGATCAACTGCGTAATCACAACTCGATTAGAGACGTCTCGGCATTCTCACTTTGAGAGCGGCTCCAAAGCCGGCATCGCGTCGTCCAGTCAACCATCACCGACTGGTTAGGAGCACCACCCGATAATATTGACTCTATCGACCTCACAACCAGAACAAAAAATAATATCTTTAATTATTAAACAATAACCATATAGCTGCGTATTTAGCTACACTCAAAGGTGTTCACCTTAGCGTATGAGTATTGAGCCGATTCGGTTACTCTCTGGGAGAAGAATCATAGCCTTTGCGTTTTTATGAACAATGATAAACACTCTCTCGCAATGGCAGTGATTCCGTAATTACGTATAGAAGGAAGTTTAATGGTAAGTCATACAGTTAAACTATTAATGTTACTGTGTTTGTCTTTCACAACATCGGTCAGTGCCGCGACACAACAGATAACGATTGTTTATACAGGATACCTTAATCACATTACCAGCCCGCAAGGTAGTTACGCGCAACTCGCAACATTACTTAGAACCTATCGTCAGCAAGAACCAACGCTGTTTTTATTTGGTGGGTCTAGCCTTGCGCCTAGTTTGATGTCATCACTGGATCGCGGCGCTCATATTATCGATTTGCTCAACGACTTAGAACCCAATGCGATGGCTGTCGCCGATAGAGAGTTTACTTTTTCTATCGATGAACTGTCTCTTCGCGCTTATGAAGCGGCATTTCCAATGGTATTAAGCAATGTGACCGATACATTGACAGAAAAGAACCATATTGATGGTATAGAGCGTAGTCTCATCATAAAGAAAAATGGCATAAAAATTGGTATTCTTGCTTCTGACCATTCCAGCGACTTCTCCGGTTACGCATTATCACGCCTACACGTCGATGATGGAAAGGCAGTCATTACCCAGCAAGCACAAGCCCTTCGTCAGCAAGGTGCCCAACTCGTTATATTAATGGCACATAAAAATACCCCGCACCGCCAGTCTCTACTCAACGACTCTGTCGTTGATATTATTTTAAGACAAAACCCCTTTATAGATTCCCACACTCGCTCTCAGCCGAGCCCTATTGATAGCGATGTGTTTATCAATAAACCTAATACCGCTGCTGCTATCACGATAACCTGGCCCCGAGCGCAACCTGAGCAATATTCGATAACCACGCAAATGGTTCCCCTAGCCGAGTTGCCAGCAGACCCGTTCATACAACAACAAGTGAAAGATTACAGTCGCCGTTTTTCCATACTGTTTAATCAACCGTTGACTCAACTTACCTCGTCATTAGACCTACATAGAAGCGCAGTTAGAACGTCTGAAAATGCCTTTGGTAATGTTGTTACAGATGCCATGCGTATCGGCAGTCATAGCGACATCGCCTTGATTAATGGTGGAACTATCCGTACAAATAAGACGTATCCCTCTGGATATCATTTAACTTATGGTGATGTTCTGGCCGCGTTATCGTATCGCGATCATATACAAATATTGAAAATAACCGGACAGCAACTCCAAGACGCATTAGAAAACGGGGTTAGCAAAGTCGGCCATGTTGAAGGAACTGGCGCATTTCCGCAGGTGTCAGGCATGAGTTTTCATGTCGATTTTTCTAAGCCTAAAGGCAAACGGATAAGCCAACTACTGATTCACGATAAAGCTGTACAATTGGACCAAGACTATACACTGGCAACTTCGGATTTCTTAAGGGAAGGCGGAGATGGTTATACGTCTTTTATGCATGCTGAAACGGTTGCGTTTAGTCAGCAAGCTACGCCACTTATCTCTGATGTCGTCATTAATTTTTTGCGCCGTAAACCAACATTATCCGCTCCCCAAACGCGGCGTATATTTATAAAGGGAGCTAACCATGACTAAGAAAACTACCGCTAACGGCGACGTGAGCTCTCCCCCAAAATATTACTCATTAGCCAGTATCATCAATATTGGTATTGTCACTTTTATTTGTGCCATTTTGGCATTATCACTGGCGACTTACTCCAAATTAAAAACGTTTGAAAATACAATAACCAAGATCAGTGAACAGTCTCTCCCTAATGTTATTCATTCCGGAAACTTATATGCCTATATGAATTCATTAAGAGGTAAGACTGAGCAATTAACCATGGCAAATTCAGAAGCCATGCGCAGAATTGCAATGGGCGGGATTGAACAACAAATTTCTCAAGCCTATGCCAATGACCAAGCGGGAACAAAAGACTCTTACAATCGTTCGCAATTAGCGTTATTCCAACAAGAAATTGTTATTTTGGACGAATTAGTCGTAAAAAAACTCACCATTAAAGCGCATTTATCTCAGCAACAAAAGATTATGTATCAAGTTCGTGATGATCTTTGTGACTATATTGATAAATTATCAAACACTCACCAAGACACACCATGGAAAATGACTTTCGCCAATATCATTATGCTAACAGGCGAATTACTAACGGTTGAAGATATTAATCTTATTCGTCAGCAACGTAAAAAATTGCGATCTCAATTTCATGAGTTAAACACAATTATCGATGAGCATAACGTTGCATTAACCCCGCAGAAACAAGAAGATATACATACACTGCACGATGTTATTTTAGCGCCTGAAACTGGTATCATCGCCTTGCGTATCGCCCAACTTAAATTGGTCAGTAAGGTACGGAGTCGCGGTAACTTTGTCAGTAACTTAATATCGGATTACGCGCGGCTCACCGAATTTCAATCTTTCTTAATGAATTCCACGGTCACGTCTGATGCATCTAAAACTTCATTTTTAGTAAGAAAACAGATTGAGCACGCAAGTTTAACGTTCTTAAGTATATTTATTGGCTATATTGGTTTCGCTATTTTCATTCACTACTTTATCATCAAGCGGCTGAAAAAATTGCGAAATCAAGTTCAGCAACGCAGAAAAGATCCGCAACAAGATATAACGATTACAGGACATGATGAAATCACTCAACTTGCGCAAAGTTTTGAGCTTTACGCGAGCACCATCGAAAAACAAACCGCCACATTAAAGGATATGACGCAGAAGGACCCACTGACCGGAATCGCGAATCGACGAGCGTTTGATGAATACTACGGTCATATTGCGAATTTATGTCAACGACAGCAACAGTCACTTGCGATAATGATACTAGATGTGGATTATTTTAAACAATTTAATGATAATTATGGCCATGTGGACGGAGACCGCTGTTTACAGCAGGTCGCAAACATTCTGTCTGCGCAGCTATCTCGTCAATCCGATTTTGTCGCACGTTACGGTGGCGAAGAGTTCATTATATTATTGCCTGACACGTCACAAGAAGGGGCAAAAACCGTTGCGAATAATATCTTAGCGGCTATCAATCAGGCCCAAATACCACACTTATTTAGCCAAGTCGCTCAACATCTGACGATCAGTATTGGTATTTCAGTTAGCCATACTATTAATACGCACCTCGTCATACCTACAACCGAGGAGGCAGACCAAGCGCTTTATCAAGCAAAAGGAAACGGCCGAAACCGATGGGAAATGTATTCTAACTAAATTCGGTAGCTTGGATAAAATAAAAAATGTCTTTATATCGACATGACATTTAAGCCAATATATTAACTCAAAAATTAATGAATATAATAAGTTTATCATTAAATTTTTCCGCCTAGTTTGTGACTTAACACTCCCTATTTCCCCTTCAAGCAATTTGATAAGCTTATAAACCCTTCCTAAACTAAAATTTATACTTACCTGTCACCCAGTTTGAACATCGACCGAACATGAGGCCGCTATGAGAATACACTCCATTCGCTTAAAAATGATGCTTCCTATCATTTTATTGGCACTACTGCTTTTAGGGCTATTCATTTTTATGCAGGCATTACTAAAATATGAAAGTGATGCAATGAAGACACAGACTCAGTCTTATTTTGAAGCAATCGCAGTCGTTCTAAACGCTGATAGAGATATTTATCAAGCGCGCCTCGCTCAAGCTGAAATGCTCACTGACTATGGGGATAAAGCTGAACAGCAAAAAACATTCGAAGAAAATGCGCAGCAAGTATACGACCGTTTTCACAAATATCGTAAGTTCTTGGAAGACGAACCTGAACTACTCGCGCCATTTAGTGATTTTGATACGTTATATCAAACTTGGGTAAATAGGAGTAAAGATGTCACAAGTGGCTATCAATCAAAAATTCATGTTGATCAACAGTTTGATACGATAAACGCTAAATTTAGAACGTTGAGAAATATGCTCGATGAAATGGAAGCACAATTACGTAAAACAGTTAATAACTGGCAAGCCTCTGATACGCCAGTACAACCAGTTGTAATGGATCGATATTTAAATGCTATTGCCAAAGTTCTCAACGCGGATCGAGATATGTATCAAGCTAGGCTGGCACAACAAGATATTCTATCCAACATTGGCGATTATCAACAAAACAAACATTTATTCGATGAAAACGCATTACAAGCAATCACTCGCGTTCGCTCTTTTCAGTCTTTAATGCAAAATGCTCCAGGCTATATCAATGACTATGATGAATTTAACGATCTCTTTACGGAGTGGCTTAATCAAAGTCTGATACTGCTCAAGTCCGATGAATTCGGACAATCAGTAGAGCGTTACGACACCCTCATATCCGCTGATAAAGCATTTAATAATATCCGTGATCTGTTAGATAAAGCGGGCGAAACCGTACGACAACACGGACGTAAAATGGAACAAGAAGTCGTCAATACGACTGAACGTATCCAAAATATAGCGATTGTGATCATTATCGTCGGCTTTATCTTTGCATTTGGTTTAGGTTATATCGTACCGAAGAAAATTACTAACAATGTGAAAAGCTTATCTAAACGCATCAAAGAAATATCGGAAGGCGATGGTGACCTTACGGCAAGAATTAACTCAGAGGCTAAAGATGAACTCGGAGACTTATCGGCGCAATTTGATGGCTTCTTAGATAACTTACAAGGCACTATGCGTGTCGTTAAACAAAAAAGTGCGGCATTGGGCGAATCGACTCAACAACTCGATAAAGTAGCTCACTCGGTGAGTGGCATTACCAAAGTCTTGGCGAATTCCTGTGATTCAATTGTGACAGCCGCCAATGAAATGTCTATGTCGACGGATCAAATGGCAAACGTGGCTAGTAATACATCAGAAGAATCCAACAAATCTTCTGAGAATATCGAGCAAGGTCGTCAAGCCATTAACTCTTCGCATACCACGATAGAATCATTAGTCGGTAACATTGAAATCACAATGACCAAAGCCGAAGAGCTTGAGAAAAATACGCAATCTATTTATTCCGTACTCGAAGTCATTCGCGGTATTTCTGAACAAACTAACCTCTTGGCGCTGAATGCCGCCATTGAAGCAGCGCGAGCCGGAGAGTTTGGCCGCGGTTTTGCTGTTGTCGCCGACGAAGTTCGCACTCTAGCGACACAAACAGGGGAAAGCACCAATAAAATAGAAGAAATGATAAATCAATTTACTCAGAGCGTGAATGACGCCTTTGATGCAATTAAAATGAGTAAAGGCAACGCGACTGATGCGGCAAGCAACTTTGATAATGTGATTGCGGTATTTGATGCGTTGAATACATCGCTCAACGCGGTACGTGATTTATCTGAACAAACGGCACTATCCACCAATGAGCAATCTGAAGTGTCCAATGAAATTAGTAGAAACTTAGTCAATATGAAAGATCAAACAGATGGGGTTAATGATGCGGCCGGCAATATTCGCACGCAATTTACAGCGCTTAACCAGCTTTATCATGAGCTCGATGATCAAGTATCTAAATTCAAAGTTTAACTAAAGATTCAATGTCGTTTTTAAGTAGGTCATCACTCTAGATGACCTACTTTTTTATTTTTTACAATAGCTTATGTTAGTAATCGATTTGAAATTCTATTTGTGTCGACTCTTCACCATGTGAGGTAAATACATGGCCCGCCCACATACGCATTTGCGGGTGGAACCAGTAATACACTTGGGGAACAAATTGATCACTAAACTCATCATGTGAAGCGGTGACAGCCGCTCCCCACCCTTCAATGTTCTCTGGAAAATATTCATAAGTTGCAGAGGCTGAAAAGCCCAAACCGCCTTTGGTATATCCACGCTCACGTATTTCTCGTTTAGTTTCTCCGTCTTCGCGTTCTGAATAAGCCAAGACTGAGCCAAACCGACCATTCATACCAAACTGTTTATAACCAGATAATGAGTAAGTGTATAAGTCATCACTATGGCGATTAAAGTCAGTATCGGATTTAATATCTTTACTTTGATCAACGTTACCGATAATGGTTTTTTGATAGCCATTATTTAACGAGGGCTGCCCATTATGCACGGAGGCATAAATACCATAAGAGTCTGGATAAAAAGGGTAAATATTCGCGGTTTGGTAACCAATATCGATACCGACGATATCCGAGTTACGATCGTAGCTGGTATGTACAAATAGATTGTTTGAGAAAAAGTTTTTATAAATGATTTTACCGGCATTTTTACCGCCCGCTTCTCCTTGAATATTAAATTGACCATGCATACCAATATCTGCGGCAAAAATAGCCCAGTTAGAGGTATGTTTAGCATAGGCAATCGAGCCATATTTGTTTGACTCAATACCAAAAATCAAGTTTTCCCAAGCTGCATCTTCATCCAAATCATCATACGCATTGGTCGTTACACCATCTTCTTGGTTGTAATTTTCACGTGCTTTTAACCAGAAGTCTCCCATGAAACCTAGATCGTCGGTAAACATGGTTTTTCCTCGTAACCGCAAACTTGCTTCTATTTTGTTGGCATTATGCTCCAGTGACTCTCCCGCAGACGCAGTCGCCTGTAGACGCAAGTTGTAATACCAGCGCGACCCTTCATCTAAATCGGTAAACTGCTCTAAAGTACTGCCATAATTTGGATCGGAGTAGCTTTCGATCCAGTTGCCATCATCGTGTGGGGCGCTATATGCGCTAACACTAATACTAGATAATGCTAATAATATTGAGGATGAAAGTAATGTTTTCATGGGTGGACCTCTGCTTTCACGTTTGTAGGTTTTATAGGAATAAAAAAACCTGACCCCCCATAGCTTGCGCTATGTGACTTCAGGTTTTGCCCTTTTCAGGTAACAATCCGGTTTTTATCAGCATAAAATAAAAAGACCCGACACCTTCCACATGATGAAAACGCTTTATAAAACGCATTATGAGAAGAGTGTCAGGTCTTGCCTGCTAAGCAGTTACAATCCTACGCTGTGGAATCAACATAAGGTGAAACCATTTTTACAACAAGCCACACTCATAAGGAATGTGATTCACTTCTTACCAATATTAATCACTAAGAGTTAAAGGCAGACATTTATCACAGTTATCTACGCATCCACACACACTCACTCTACCGATGAGTCGAGCCATTGCTGAATTTTAGATTCGTCTTGCAAAGCCAAGAATATGGTATCTTTTTTAGCACTTTCAATCGGCATTTCACCACTCATCAGCACATCATCTCGGAACCAATGTAAAGTGATACTTGATTTTTGTTTAAATACGGATAACGATTGTTCAAAACCACTGCTTACTTGTAAACCATCGGCTGCAATTAACAAATCAGCATGACTTAGGCCACACTGATGCGCTGGCGAGCCATTGGCAACATTCATAATACGCACCCCCAAGCCTTCGGGACGATAACGTGCACCGAAACCATAAATTAACCCTGGAGAATCACCGCCACCTTGATCGCCATTCCTATTACTGGCTCGCAACGTCATTGCAACGCCAAACTCTGCGAGTAGTGATTCTAAAGGTAAATCTTCTGCTTTATCGAGCCATGCAAACTCTGGGCTGGCATCACGTCCGAGGATCTCACTCACAATGTTTAGGTGCGTATCATCATCGGTGCCTATTCCAGTAACCCCATAATCTTGCCAAAGTGACCGCATCACATCGTCTAACGACTGTTTCCCGTCGGTCTCTTTGCGAATAGTAAGATCTAAAAAGAGTGCAAATAAAGCACCTTTAGTGTAATAACTAACAATTGCATTGATTGCATTTTCATCTTGTTTATAAAATTTGGTCCAAGCATTAAAGCTCGATTCATTGAGACTTTGCTGAAGGCGACCCGCACCGCGATATACACGAGTGAACGTTTTCGCCAGTAAATCTAGGTATCCTGTTTTATCAACACAGCCACTGCGGTATGTCAGTAACTCTTCGTAGTAAGAAGTAATCCCTTCATATGCCCATAATTGAGGCGTGTAGGTTTCACTTTGTAGATTGAAAGGCGTGAATACGGCAGGTTTAATTCGCTTGACGTTCCACGAATGGAAATATTCATGGCAACAGAGCGTTAAGTAATTACGATAATCATCACTCATAGGCTCATCATCACTCGTAGGCAACTCATTACGAGAACAATGTAATGCCGTAGAATCACGATGCTCTAGCCCGCCACCCGCATTTTTTGCTACATGAGTCATAAACACATATCGCTCAAAAGGTGCAGGAGTTCCAAAAAACTGGATTTCGGTTTCACAGATGGCTTTAAGATCTCGCAGGAGACGAGGCATATGACAATAATGGCGCCCAGTTAACACGACATCGTGCCTCACGCCACAAGCTTCAAATGTGCCGACCGTGAATGTTCCCATCTCCACAGGGTGATCAATCAAAGCTTCATAATCGTTCGCATAAAAGCGACCAAATTCAAAATCGCCGCCAGTTACACGTGGCAATGTTGTCGCTACCTGCCAATGCTCTAAACCTTGAGGCGCGCCAATCTCGACATAATGAGTGCTACGCTCTAAGCCTTTTACGGCTAAAAACACACTACTGCCATTGAAAAAACCATGAGTTTGGTCGAGATGCGCGGTACGTACTGACATATCCCACGCATAGACTTGATAATTCAAGTGGAGTTGTGAACCATCACAATCAATCAACCAGCGCTGCTTATCCAATTGAGTTACAGATTGAGGCTGCTTATTCTGATCATAAGCTTGCAAGCCAATGAGATTCTTTGCAAAATCTCGAATCATATAACTACCTGGCAGCCATGCGGGTAGCCACACTTCGGTCTGTGCTTGGGGAGAATCTATGGTCATAGAGACTGAAAATAGATGAGCTACCGGATCGATCGCAGTAATGTGATAATGAATCATAAGTGCATAGCCTTAAACATAAAAATACTAACTATGCAGATAAACATTGATAAATACAATCTCTCCTTATTAGATTAAAAATAAAGTAACGCATATAAAGGTATGGCCTGTGTTTAAACAAGCCCAGATAGAGGAAGCTTGGGCCGGAATCATTGAGGTAACTCCAGATTCTAATCCAGTAATTGATCATATCGACGCAATGCCGGGCTTGATTCTCGCGAGTGGGTTAAAAGGGCACGGCTTTGGCACAGGACCTGCCGCTGGGCAACTTGCGGCGGACCTCATAATGGACACTGAGCTATTGACCGATCCGACCCCTTATCGTTTTGGGCGCTTTTAAATAACACTTCATTGTATTATCTCTATATTCACGCGGTTACTAATATGCATACAGCCCATTTAATAACGAGTAATTATCCTCCCCTAATGAAACGATAAGCTTTTTGTCTCAGGTTTGGTATAAATACAGTATTCATCCCCCTGTAGTTTGGCATGATACATCGCGGTGTCTGCAGATTTCAGTAGTTCAGATATTGTTTCGCCATCATCGGGATAAATGGCAACGCCGATACTATAGTCGACATTAAGCTCTGTATGGCTAATAGTAAAAGTCTCTTTTCTCGTAGACTTAATGCGAGCCATAACGGCTTCAATATCGCAAGACTCATCCAGTGGAGAGACAAATAAAAACTCATCACCGCCTAAGCGAGCTATCATTTCACCCTCCATTACAACACTTGCTAACCGTTTACCAACTTGTCGTAACAACTCATCTCCAACATGATGTCCGTAAGTATCATTTATGACTTTAAAACGATCAAAATCTATAAACGCTACAGCAAAATGCCCGCCTCTTCTGGTATGTAACATTTGTTTCTTTAAACGCTCAAACGCTAACGCTCTATTCGGTAATTGAGTCATATCATCAAAATAGGCTTTATGCACAAATTCTTTATTTATGAGTTTTATATCCTGAAATCGTCTCCAAATATAAATAAAAGCGCAAAATCCAGAAAAAATAATAAGTAAAAGAATCTCATTTATTTCTAACAAATTATTATATTTTACGTTAGCCAACAACTGCTCGGATGGCTCTAAATGAAAAACAACGACTAGCGATAAAGCCGTAAAAAAAACGCCCGCAATAATAAACAAATCTCTTATGGCTGATTTTCGAAGTTTGTCGATAAAAACAGGTTTTAGGTTACTCGGGGTATTTGAGCTTAGTGGCATATTTACCGCCTTGATTTTATTATTATTATAAAATAATGATAGGGGTTTAGTTACTATCATTAATGACAAATATTATATGACAATAGTTTCCTTAAGTCTTATACATGAGAAAAAATACAACCAAAGGGGTAATTATCAAAAAAAACCAACTAAGTAACTGATTACAGTAGTTTAAAATAGTCTATTTTTTTAAATACTCTTTCATTTACTATTACTTACAAGTTATTTGAACTAGTAAGCCCGATTAATAAGCGACTTACCGCATATCTCCTGTAATTTACCAAGGAGCCACTGGTGGATTTGGCTATGCTGAGTTCTAGGATGCCAAGCAACTATGACCTCAAACTTAGGAGGTTGTACATCCATTGCAATACTGGCGACCTTGCTATTAGGTAATAAACGGGAGGGATAAAACGCGACCATATCTGTGGTATATAACACATCAGGTGCACCTTTAAAGCTAGGCAGTGACATTACAATATTACGCTCCAAACCTTGCTCGGCAAACCATCGATCATGAGAACCTTTTAAATTCGCTTTGGATGGAGAAATAACCAACTGAGGCAAAGAAGCCAGCTGTTCTAGTGATAAGGGCGCTTGATTACATAACTCAGAGCATGCGCTCGCTACACAGATATGTTGCTCGTCAAAAAGGTGCGCCCACGGAATGTCATTCGAGACAAAAGGAGGAAAAGTTAACGCAAGATCAAGCTCACCAGAGGTCAGCTTCGCGGATAATTGATCAGACTCAAAATCCGTAACAATCAATTTTAAATGAGGCGCTTGCTCTCGTACTACCCGTAAAAAACTGGGGAGTACCGCTTCAATCGCATAGTCCGTCGCGCTGATGGTTATCACACCTTTGTAAGTGGCAGGCGAAAACTCATTAACCTGAGATAACGACTCAATATCCGATAAAATAGTGTGAATCTTAGTGCCTAATTCTAGTGCTAACGGCGTAGGCACCATACTATTGCCTTGGCGCACTAACAGACGATCGGCAAACACATCACGTAATTTTCGTAACTGTTCACTGATAGCTTGTTGAGTTAACCCCATATTATCCGCGACTCGCGATAAGTTTTTTTCTGCCAATAAAGCATTGAGGATTCGTAGCTGTTTAATATCCAGCTTTTGCATACCATTCATAATTGTAACCAAAACAATAATATCTTGTTTCAGATTGTACCTTATATTGCTTATGCTGCGCACCTCTTACTTAAACAGCTGATGACTTAAGTCTAAGTCATCAGCTTATTCAGACTATACTTACAATAATGAGATCGCTTTATGACGGAAAAAACCTTATTTGATACTGTATCCCTTGGCAACTACACCTTAAAAAACCGTATTTTTCTCCCGCCGTTAACACGCTCGAGAAGTTCACAACCGGGAAATATTCCTAATGATGTGATGGTTGATTACTACTCTCAACGTACTAGTGCCGGCTTCATGGTAACGGAAGGCACGCAAATTGAACCACGTGGCCAAGGTTATGCCTGGACTCCAGGTATTCATAGCCAAGCGCAAATTGAAGGGTGGAAAAAAGTCACCCAAAGTGTGCATGATAATGGTGGCATCATTTTCTCACAGCTTTGGCACGTTGGACGTGTATCACACAACAGCTTACAACCGGGTAACGGCGCACCTGTCGCCCCCTCTGCAATCAAAACGAATGCCGTAAAAGTGTTTGTTGAAACCGGTCCTGGAGAAGGTAAATTAACCGATCCCAGCATGCCACGAGCCCTGGAAACCGCAGAAGTACAAGAACTCGTCGAAATGTATGCGCAAGGCGCACGTAATGCAAAAGAAGCAGGGTTTGATGGCGTCGAACTACACTGTGCTAATGGTTACCTCGTCAACCAATTTATTTCTGAGCATACCAACCACCGCACTGATCAGTATGGTGGGAGTTTAGATAACCGCTTACAATTCCTCGTTGAGATCGTTGATGCCGTCGTCAACGTATTTGGCAAAGATAAGGTCGGTGTACGATTTGCCCCACTCTTTGAAAGTACAGACGATGATCGCGTTTATCTTGGTTTAGTAGAAAGTGATCCACTAACTACTTATGTTGAAGCCATTAAACGTTTAGATGAGGCAGGTATTGCTTATTTATCTCTAGCAGAAGCCGACTGGAATAATGCCCCCGATCTCCCAGAAGAGTTCTATCAAGCAGCACGCCGTCATTTTTCGGGTCGTATTCTTTATGCAGGAAAATATACTCAGGAAAAAGCACATCGTGTACTCAACAACAATTACGGTGATCTGTTTGGTTTTGGTCGTCCGTTTATTGCTAACCCAGACCTCCCAGAACGCTTTCTTAACGATTGGCCGCTCAACGAAGTAGACGCCGCAACTATGTATGGTGGTACAGATATCGGATATTCAGATTATCCAACTTACCAACAAGAATAGGATTTATAATTAATAAATTATGAATTAAAGGTTGTTATAACTAATTCTATATGTCATGCCGATAGATAATTCATTAAAGATCTATCGGCTTGTTATCGTAATTTTATTAATAGGCACTCATTAACTCACTATTTTCCCTTATTAATAGCCCACTCAAAAAAGTAGATGCTATCGGTGATTAGCAAGTAAACTTTCTTTTTATTTATTAAATTTAGTAACTTAATAAATATGAAATAAGTTTGGTAATATTATTTATTTTCAAGACATCGACGATGCTGATAAATGAGAAGGCCTCTTGTTTTGCTCTACCGATGGTTGCTCATTCGAGGTAGACCACGTCATTGTGGGGCTAGACTTTACATTTGATAATTTGTCCACGTCCAACGCCTGCAATATAGGAATAAGCTGCTGTAACAATTCTATTTGAGATTGCTTCTGTGTTTCAGTAAGTTCAGTCGATGCTGATTGGATAGCTAAGTGTTGCGATTTTAATGCTTGATAAGCCTGCACAATCACTTTCTTAATACGAGGGAATTGCTGTTCATGAGTATCATTAACATGTGATATAACATGTTGTTCATTCGATAAAATAAGTTGATTGATTACGGATAAATCTTGAGTTAATGATGCGAAAAGAGCCTCCATTTTTTCACTATCTTGATTCATCTGTTGTTGCAGTCCTCGCGATGACGAGGTGATGGCTTGCGTCATTAGTGGTTTAATTTGACCGACAAGTTCATGTAATTTTTCAGAGCGATTAAGTAACTGTGTTTCTACATAATCACGGGTACTACGCACTTCTAGTTCAAGCTGTTCACTGGTTTTAATAATGGTATGTTGGAGACTGTCATTGATGCCCATTAATTGATTTTGTGTGGCGTCCACAAGGTTTTTAGAGTGCTGCTGAACCGCGACACTATGATCGTGTAACAGAGTGCTCAATTCATTACTCTGACTTTTCTGTTGCTGAACTAAATTCTGGTAACTTTGGGAGATGATTTTCTGAAACGATGCATTTAATCCGTCAAATTTCATGTTTAATTGAGCTTTAATATCATCGTGAATGACACTCGGAATATCAACTAATCCATCGACTAGAGATTGAATGTTCTCTAACAAAATAGAATGTGAACGCATTGCCTCACGCACCAATGACAATTCATTATTCATATGTTGCTGCGTTTCAGTAACGTACAGTTCATGGTCTCGCCATTGATTACGTAAGCTCTGGTCTTGATGTATCGCTTGCGTAATATCACGAGTATGTCGACGGTGTTGTAGCCACAATGATAGGCCTTGTAAGACAATAATGATTGTCATACCAATGAAGATAAACCAGGGCTGTAATATTAATGCCATTTCCACACTACTCTCCGCCACGCCTTTACGGGCAACATCACAAATGGTTGTTCAAATATAAGCCGAGGAATTTACTACAAAATGGGAGTAAAATCACACAATTATTATCATATGATGATGAGTATAACGAGAAAAATAGCTACCAGAAAATATACGGTCGGAGATATAAGCAACTGAATGAAGGTAACTCCCCTCACCCTTCATATATAAAAAAAGCCTAACCGCGTTGCGGTTAGGCTTGTGATTCACTACTGCAATATAATACTAAGATTAATTAAAGTAAGACTCTGACTTAGAAACTTTTACCGCACTCTGTAGAGGTGTTGGTAATGGGTTAGAAGTACTCGTTTTCAATACAATCTCTTGTTTTGCTTTCATCACTTTATGAAGAATCATATTCGCTGAACTGTCACCAACAAGAATCTTATAGCGACCTTTGTCGACATCCCAGCTATCTGTTTTTTGTTCATAATGAGCAAAAGAACGCGCATTTAGTGGAATAGTGACTGTTTTGGTTTCACCCGCTTGTAGATAAACTTTGTCAAACCCTTTCAACTCACGTTTAGGACGCTTAACTTCGCTATGTTTTGGTGCAATGTACAACTGAGGGACTGCGTAACCAGCTTTAGAACCGGTATTCGTCACTTCGAACGTTGCATACATAGTGCCATTTTTCACAACACGATCGCTTAGTTTCAAACCAGAGTAATTAAACGTTGTATAAGATAACCCAAATCCAAATGGATACAGCGGCTTATGGCGTGACTGCATGTAACCACGGTAACCAAAGAAAATTCCTTCGCTGTAGGTCATGGTATCTTTAGCATTCTTACCCACATACGCATCAATATCGTGGTAAGACGGATAGCTTGGATTAAATTTAAATTTCTTATCCAACGTAATCGGTAAGTGACCTGATGGGTTCACATCACCATACAGAATTTCTGCTAGAGCCTGACCACCAAATTGACCACTATAGAAAGCATGTAACACGCCTGCTGCAGTTTTATTCCAAGGCATCATGTTCATTCCGCCACCGCCATGCATAACAACAATGGTGTTAGGGTTGGCTTTGGTCAGTTTTTTCAACATGACTTTCTGTTGATCTGGTAGATTGAAGCTAGGGTCTGTTCCTTCACCTTCGTATTCATAATTACGACCTACGACAGCAACAACGGCATCATAACGATTAATATCCGTTGGCGGTGTTAGTGATGCCCAGCTTACCTGAAGACCGTTCATACCACCTAAGTTGGTTTGGAAACGTTCTTGATTACGTTTGTACTCTACTCGCACAGTGTACAATTTACCCGCTTTCAAGCGTGGCGTTTTAGCCGTAACGGGAATCGCATTCGGAACATCTTTCGCTCGCGAAATGCCATCGCTTTCCATCATTAGCTTATCATTTAGATACACTTCAAATGGACCGTCCGCACGTACTTTTAGTACTTGAGGACCGGTTGTTTGTGGACGAATTTTACCGATAACACGCATAGAGAATGCGCCCTGCTGAGGATTAATATCGTTTAGATCACGAGAACCATCTTCAGCACCTGTCGGTATCGCATTGCATTTAATACGCGAAACATCAGCTTGTGTGTCATTACAGGCATTAACAACCTTGTTGGTCATATCAACCCAGTTGAAATTCACACCCAGCTCACGACGTATGAGTGATGGTGTGCCAGCAAGATCCAAGTTGTTGTAGTACTCAACAGTTACGCCAGGTGCACACGCATCGTTTCCTTTCACACAAGATGGCTGTAGGAACTGAAGTTGTGTTGGATCTAACGCCATACCTTTCAGAAAAGTCACATTCTCTGGAGACACATTCAACGCTTTTAAACCGGCTAGCTCAGACACATAATCACTTGTTGCATCAGAGTTAGCGGTACCAAAAGGAGAGCTTGGTGCCAGCTGCGCCGCATTACCGACTACCGCGATATGAGCTGATTTATCAAGCGGTAACAATTTACCTTGGTAACGTGAGTGGTTTTTCAGTAACACAATACCTTCACGCGCTGTCGCTAAAGCCGCTTGCTGGCCATATTCTGGATGCGCTAAGTTTTGTGCTTCAAAAGTACGTTCATCAAAACCATAACGAATCAGTGCACGTAAATTACGTTTTACTTTGTCATTAATAACGTCAGGATGAAGCTGACCACTATTTACATATGGTTGCAGTTTGTTTTGAGTAAACTCAAGACCAGAAGGCATGTCGAGGTCGGTACCAGCTTGAGCACCTTTTAAGCCATGCTTGATGGAGTTAAAATCCGATAAAACAAAGCCTTGATAGCCCCACTCACCTTTCACAATATCCGTAATGATATGATGGTTTTCACAAGAGTAATCACCGTTAATCTTATTAAAACCACACATCAATGATGCGATATCGGCGTTTTTAACCAACGACTCAAATGGCACAAGGTACATTTCACGCAATGTGCGCTCATCGACCTTCACATCTAAGTTTTGACGGTTAGCATCTTGCTCATTGGCAATCAAGTGTTTGGCGCTCGCTTGCACGCCTTGAGCTTGAATACCATTGGTAATGGATGGAGCTAAAACAGAGCATAGGAAAGGATCTTCACCACAAATTGACTCTGCTGCTCGACCATTCAATGGTGTGCGGTATAAGTTAACAACAGGTGATAACAACTGTTCACCACCCGCCATGCGAGTTTCATACCCTAACGCTTTACCTTGTTGTTTAGCACGCTGTAGGTTCCATGTCGCCGCCATCATCGTTTGTGATGGATAACTCGCACCAAAAATTTTTCCGTTGACGTATAAACCCATTGTCGAGTCATTCGCAACCGTACCTTCAATACCAAAGCGTTGATTGGTTGGAATCATATGGCCGTCATCAACTCGAATAAATTGGTATTTTTCAGACGGTGACATATTATCCAAAATTGAGCTAACTTTGGCTTCTACATCAAGCCAAGAACGTCCATTATAATACCCGCTCGAATCGTCAGAAGATGCAGCAAAGCTTGCTGAAGACGATATACTTAAGGCAATCAATGAACTAAAAACAATGCCTTTATTTTTCATTTTTTTCTACCTTTATATTCATCGCATCTTCATGGCTTTGTTCAACACGCAATAACTCTTGTCTGGATTGCTTCTGGCGCGACTTCATGTAATCGCTCGCGTGAGTTATCTGTTCTTTTTGCTGTTCGTAATGCTTACGCGCCTCGGATAGATTTGAGGCATCAGATGTGTTAGCAGAAACATAGCTTGGCAATCCACTTGCCAAAATGACGCTAACAGTTAACATACGCTGAACTAATCGACGCATTTCATAACTCCTACTGTAAAATTAATTTTAAATAAAATTATTTTTATTATGAATAAAATTCGTGCGTATCCTACAGAAATAAAAACCAAATTAATAGTGAACAAAAAACAAGCAATAAAACATGTTTCATATATTGACTTAATTGGCGTATATAATAAAAACCTTATAAAACAAAAAGTTAAAATATAAACATAAAAAATAAAAAATAGAATAGATGATATAAATGATATTTATATTATTAATTTATTCACTAATTTGCACAAACCTAACAAAAAAATGACTTAACTTAAATGTCTCATCATTGAGATTTATTATCAATATTTGTAATCTTGATTATTAATGACATCTTTATGCCTATTTGTCTTGTAATCTTAATAAAATAAATGATTAGCATTTAAGTAGAACATTTTTTCAGTGGTATATTACGGCAACAAAAACCTATTTTTTTATATTGCTCCCAAAAAAAAGACATTTTTATCATTAATTGACTAGAATTACTTCATCAGTCATTAGTATTTCTTTTTTTTAAGAAAAGTAATCCTCTATGTATATCCTTACTCGTCAATTTTTACTCCTCTTACTTTGTAGTATTATATTCCTAGATACCGCATACAGTCAGGGGATACCTTCTAAACGCGGCATTGCATCGACCAATATACACCCGGCCGATCTTGACATTATGAGCGGCCGTATTGCTTGGTGGTATAACTGGAGCACCGAACCGACAAATATAAAAGACAACTCGCCAAACGACCGTAATGTTGATTATGTACCCATGACACATCGTTCAGATTTTGATGAGACGGCTTTACGCCAGTACCTCGATAATCATCCTAATGTTGAGTACTTGCTTGCATTTAACGAACCCAATTTTGTCGATCAAGCGAACCTTACGCCACAAGAGCTTGCCAATATTTGGCCAAGACTCGAGTCCATAGCGGATGACTATCAGCTTCAATTGATCAGCGCAGCTGTCAATTACAGTCCTGGCGAAGTGAATATCCCTAATACAGAGGATAACGGCAGCCCTTTTGCCTACCTTGATGCATTTTTTGAGGCATGCCCTCACTGTCGCGTCGACTATATCGCCGTACACAGTTATATGGCGAGTGTCGATTCATTCAAACAATACATACGCCAATTTTATGAGCGCTATCATAAACCTGTTTGGGTCACAGAATGGAACTTAAGTCTACCAGAACAAACTGAAACCCTTGAACAACAAATGAATTATATGGCCGAGACTGTCAGGTGGATGGATCAATCTGATGAAGTGTTTCGTTATGCATGGTTTGTCGGACGCAGCTCCCACGGTTCACAAAACTGGCCCTATATGGATCTACTCGATGCCCCTGGTCAGTGGTCAATACTTGGAAAACTCTATCAAGGTATTCAAAGTCCTCAGGACTACCGCCAGATCCCGGCAGTCATACAAGCGCAAGACGCTATTACTCTCTCTGGCTTTACGCACCGAGTCTCTGACAATCAAGATATTCAGTTATTTTCGAAAACTGGCAGTCAAAGCCAAACACTGAGTTATCAAATAGACGTAAAAACACCACGCTCATATAACTTAACCCTGCACTATGCTGCGCAGCAATACTCCGAGGTAACCATACTCGTTGATGGTACTGCTCAGAAAAAATTATCGTTGTGGAACACGGGCAGTATCTATTATTGGGCTGATAGTATCTCAACAATCAATATCCCCTTTGGGCAACACACGATCACATTACAAGTGAACAGTGGCAAACCTAACTTTGATTGGCTGAAGTTCGAGTAACCCCCCACTCGTCATCAATATAAGATCACAGATAATATGGCTGCGAACGACTCTTTTTATGGTTTCTAAGCAACTATAGTTCGCAGCTATGGTTCGCAGCCAAATTGATCAATACCTTCCATCCTTGCTGAGCTGATCCTAATAAAATATTTACCCCATTCATCGAACTTGCTAGTATGTAAACAATAAAATACAACAAATGTTTACAATTGAATAAAAGTTAATCAGTTGTATTGTTAATACATAAGCTAGGTGCCATAAACATGACGGTTACATACGCCCCTCCCCATCAACATGCTTACACAGAGACCGGCATCAACTTACAAGCGGTGAATTTGGATATCCAAGGCAAACGAATATTAAACCAATTGTCCTTTCAATCAGACGTGCCACGATTAGGTATTATTGGACGCAACGGTTCTGGTAAATCAACGCTCTCGCGTGTGTTATCAGGCTTACTTGCTGTTGATTCCGGTGCTGTCACACTCGCGGGGATTAACCCGGAGACCCAACGTAAACAAGCGTTACAAGAAGTCGGATTATTGTTTCAAAACCCTGATCATCAGATTATTTTCCCGACAGTGTTAGAAGAAATGGTCTTCGGTTTACGCCAGCTGGGACAGAAAAAATCCGAAGCAACGCAATACGCGTTCGAGATCTTAGAGCAATTTGGTAAAAGCCATTGGAAGGATGCCCACACGGCTTCGCTATCTCAAGGGCAAAAACATTTGTTGTGCCTAATGGCAGTCGTCGCTATGCGCCCCAAACTCATTATCCTTGATGAACCTTTTGCGGGATTGGATATTCCTACCAAAAAACAGCTACAGCGCTATCTTGACCGTTTTCCTGGCAAACTGATACACATTAGCCATGACCCCAGTGATATAGAACATTACGAGCAAATTGTGTGGCTAGAAGCAGGTCAACTCGAACGAATCGGAAGCCCGAATGATGTTCTACCACATTATCTCAATACCATGAACACGTTAGGAGACAGTGATGATATCTCTGACCTCGCCGGTTAATACTCGTGCTCATCATTGGCCTGCAGGACAAAAACTTGCTGCATTATGCATCACTACACTTACCTTGTTTTTTATTGAAAATATTATCATTCAAGCGAGTGTTTTATTGTTAGTGCTTTGCTTGTACGCCTTGCCTGGATGGTCTTTTTTTAAACACGGCTGGAAAGCCTTATCACTGCTATTCCCGTTTATTGTACTTGTCGGTATTTGGCATGTTTGGATTGGCGAGTATCAAGAAGGCGCTACCTTAATTTTACGCCTGCTTTCAACGGTCGCCCTAGCAAACTTAGTGACGATGACTACTCGCCTCTCTGATATGGTCGATGTCGTCAGTTTAATCACTCGCCCACTGCAAAAGATCGGCCTTAACCCACACGCTTTAGAGGTGGCAATCGCATTAGTAATTCGTATGACGCCGGTACTGATTACCAAAGGGCAATCATTAAAGTGGGCATGGCAAGCACGATCATACAAACGTTCTGGATGGCGAATTTTACTGCCCTTTACCATACTAGCCCTCGATGATGCGGATCATGTCGCGGATGCCATCCGCGCACGAGGTGGTATCAACCCGGTCGATAATGATGCTCAAGAGTAACGTTCATTCATCTCTTTTATAGGAATTTACATGAGAAATAACACTGAAAAACACGTCGCTTACGTGGCACTTTTTGCCGCATTAATTGCCGCTCTGGGATTAGTTCCCAAACTAACATTGGGATTTGGGGTGCCGATTACCGCTCAAAATCTTGGTATTATGCTCTGTGGCACCATTTTAGGCGCCAAACGCGGCTCACAAGCTGTTTTATTATTTTTATTGCTTGTCGCAGTCGGCTTACCACTTCTGTCAGGCGGAAATGGCGGCCTAGGTGTCTTCTTTTCTGTTTCTGGTGGTTTTTTGATTAGCTGGCCTATTAGCGCACTGATCATCGGGTGGATTGTAGAGAAGTGCCAAAAAGGTTCACTAGCGCTGGTTGCGGGAGTCGCCTCTGTTATCGGTGGGATTGTTGTGGTGTATATATTTGGTATCGCAGGGATGGCCATCGTGCTGAAAAAGAGTATATGGGAATGTACAACCATGGCGAGCATCTTTCTTCCTGGAGACATCATTAAAGCCTTTATCGCTGGCCTACTAACTGCATCCATTGCTAAAGCCCGACCAGCAAGCGTACTTTCTCGTCAATAACATCTACAATCGTAGCGAGGTCACATTATAAACTTACACAGTTTGTAGGGGTAATGATATAATTTGCCACTAATTCCTCGGCATTTAAAGGTGTTATGTTCATTGATCGCTTGCAGGCTTGGTGCCATTGCTCGTTTGTAAAAAAAATCAGCATCATCATTCTCGCTTTCTCGTTATTATCCACCACCGGAATGATAATTAGCGCCCAAACCAGTAAAAGCATTCAAGGTAATGCCCATATGATCAATCGTGTCGGGGCAATGCGTATGCAAAGTTATCGTATCCTTGCATTCAGCAATCCAGCCTCTCTCAACCAGGCTCGAGAGGAAGTACGACGCTTACAAGCAGCACTCACGGCCCCGACATTTACTACCTTCATCGCCGATGAACATTTTATCGATTCCTATGACGCAATCATTAAGCTATGGGAGTCAGAAACGAAAAAGATATTATTATCACCATCAGTGGCTCCATTACAAAAGCGTCAAGCGGTAAAAACATTTATCGCCCAGCTCAATGTGCTGATTTCAAAAATTGATCATCATACAGAAAACAATATTACGGCGATTTCCAATACGCAAAATGTGTTTTTTCTACTCACTTTAGTGTTTCTCTTTTTGGCGTTTTCTGCGTTACATAAGCACTTATTTACCCCTTGGCGTTCTTTACTGCATATCGCTAACGCGGTACGACAGGGAGATTTTGAACAGCGATTTGAATCACGTGATTATCGAGATGAAATGGCGGTGCTCGGTAATGCTCTGAACGATATGTCGAGCCAACTTAAACTGACTTATGACGATTTAGAGCAGCGAGTCAACACCAAGACACACGAACTTGAACGCCAAAATCAGTTTTTAGACTTTTTATATCGCAGTGGACGAAGCTTCAATCGCCATCGACTCAGCGTAGATGCACTTGCATCATTATTTAACGAGTTAATGGTCATCGCCGACTTACAAAGAATCACATTTTACCCTAGTGAACATTTGCGCTATATACTCGATAATACAATGGATTACCAACCGTCTAAACGCAGCAATACGGAGCAAGAACTGATAACTCAAGCTTGGTCAGTCAGTGATGATTCACGTGAGTATGGTCGATTAGAAACCATGAGTACACATGCAATCCCCGCGGCACAAGCGCAATTGATCGAAACCTTTTGTGATAGTTTTACCCAATATCTCGGCGCCTTTATTCAAGAGCAACAAACCCATCAATTGTTAGTATTGGAAGAGCGGCAAACTATTGCGCGCGAACTGCATGATTCAATTGCACAATCTCTCTCCTTTTTAAAAATCAAAAGTGGCATCTTACGTATAAAAAGTGACAATCTAACGCCATCACAATACCAGTTATTAGAAGAAATAAGCCAAGAAATCAACTCAGCCTATCACCAATTAAGAGAGCTCCTCGTCACGTTTCGCCTCACACTTGATGACGCTTGCTTAGCCAATGCCATACAAAAAACCATTGATGAATATAGTGAGAAACTTGGCTTTATCATTCACCTGAAAAATGAATGGCCAGAGCATTGTATACAGCCACAACAAGCCATTCATATATTACATATTATTCGCGAAGCATTGAGTAATATCTACAAACACTCAGGCGCTACCGATGTTTTGGTGAGTTTAACTCGTGATAGTGACAAAGAGTGTCACCTCACCATTCGTGATAACGGTGTGGGAATCTCGCCACAAAATCAGACACTCAGCACTCATTATGGACTCACGATTATTGCTGATCGTGTAAAATCGCTACCGGGTAGACTAAAGATAGACTCACAAGAACATCAAGGGACAACGCTATTGATTGGCTTTAGCCCTTCACAAAAGGATTGATATGAATTCCCCTAGCTCAGTGAAAACATCACCGGCGACCGTCATGTTAGTCGATGATCATCCTATGTTACGTCAAGGCTTAAAACAGCTTTTACAATTGAATCCGCAAATCCATGTGGTTACAGAGAGTAATAATGGACAACACGCATTAGATTTGGCTTTGCAAGAGGAGCCGGATGTCATTTTATTAGACATCAATATGCCAAACATCGATGGACTACAAACATTAAAAATGATGCGAGAACAGAATATTACGAGTCGCATTATCATGTTTACCGTCTCTAATTATGAAGAAGATTTAGTTAAAGCCATCCAAGCTGGTGCCGATGGCTATTTACTTAAAGATATGGAAGCAGAAGATTTACTCCATGCTATTGAGCAAATCTGTTTAGGTGAGCTTGTGGTCAGTCCTAAGCTTGCCAATTTACTCGCCAAACAATTGCGAAGCAAACCCACCCCTGTCACTCGCGAAGTGGATTCATTAACCGCTCGCGAGCTTGATATTCTTAAGCTACTCGCAAAAAGTTTACCGAACAAAACCATTGCTAGAAAATTAGATATCGCGGAAACCACCGTCAAAGTTCATGTAAAGCACTTACTTAAAAAGCTGCAGTTACGTTCACGAGTAGAAGCGGCGGTATGGGCTCATCAACAGGGCGTAGAATAAAGTCAGCGGCGTCATGGATACGCCGCTGACTACTTACTTAACGTCGCGAGCGAACCACTTGATAACGACGAGTTACATATTCAATCGGCGCACTCCAAATATGGACCAGACGACAAAATGGAAACGCGACAAATAAACTCATCCCCAACACAATATGCAGTTTAAATACCCATGCGACGCCCTCTAAATGGGCGGCAGCTCCACCATGAAAGTACACCACTGCCTGTGCCCAATCCATAAATTTGACCATTTCAGAACCATCCATATGTTGGGCAGAAAAAGGGATGGTTAATAATCCCAAACATACCTGTGCCACCAGCAAACATAAAATAACAATATCAGCCAAGGATGATGTCGCTCTGACTCGCGGATTATAGAGGCGACGTTTAAGTAATAATGCGCCCCCTATTAACGTCATTAACCCAAACACTCCTCCGCCAAACATCGCCAACTTTTGCTTGAGTGCGATGGAAAAAAACCCTTCATAGACCCAATGCGGAGTTAATAAGCCAAACGCATGCCCCCCTAACACACCGATAATACCAATATGAAAAAGATTAGAGGCTAGACGCATACCTTTATTGTCTAGTAATTGGCTCGATCCCGCGCGCCACGAGTACTGAGCGTAGTCATAACGCAGCCAACTGCCGAGTAAGAAAATAATCGCGGCAATATAAGGGTAGATTCCAAATAAAAATTGATTAAGTACCGACATCACTGACCTCCCGCTAATTGGCTCACATCCAAATATTGTGGTTGAATACGATCGGCAAAACGACGTTGATGATGCTTAGTCTGTGAATCACAATCAGCATTATCCATAAACGTCACTTGCTCTTCCTCCCACACTTGATCGAGTGCTTGCGGAGTATCATCTCGCGGCTCTTGGCGCACCTTATCAACGATCGGTGCAAGATTGACATCAATCGACGCGAGTTCTAACAGCAACGTCATCAAAAATGCATAACGACTTTGACGATGGTTTAATCGCTCAGCCAATAGACTCAAGATAGGGACAATATCATCCAAACCTTGTATTGCCTCTGCTTGAGGCACTATCGCTAAATACTCTAAATACAACGGCAGATGATCTGGCAATTCTTTCGCATTCAGTTGCAAACCAGCTGTTTGATATTGTTCAAGTAAGTCAATCATCGCCTGACCACGATCTCGTGATTGACCATGGACATGCTCAAATAATAAAAGGGATAATGCACGTCCACGATCAAACAGCGCGCAATACTGTGCCTGTGCGTCGAATAGTGATTGTTGACGATATTCATCAATCCAACTGTTCAACGTTTGCCGTTGCTGCTCTGTTAACTCAGAACACTCAGACACAGCTTCGGCTAACTCGTGAATATGCAGCCATAACTCTTCATTGGGGTAATCTAATAAGCGTGAAATAATTCTTAGACTCAACATCATTTTTTCTCCGCCATAATGTCAATCGCATCAATGCGCTGACTATTGAATAAATTGACGCGATTATCGCTGCCATGACAGCCATCACCGAAACTAAACCCGCATCCGTTCGATTCTGCAAACGCGGTATCAGCTTCTTGGCGCATACCTGAAGGCACAACAAAGCGGTCTTCATAGTTGGCGATCGCGAGGTAGCGATACATCTCTTCTACGTTTTTCTCACTCAAACCCACTTCATCGATAGCCGTTGTATCAATCGACTGCTCAACCGTTTCACTGCGTTTATAGTGGCGCATCGCCATTAAACGTTTGAGTGCTCGTAATACTGGTTTGGTATCGCCAGCCGTTAATAGATTGGCCAAATATTGCATCGGAATACGTAGCTTCTCGATTTCAGGCAGTCCATTTTTGGTCGGGATATACCCAGAATCTACTGCAGACTGAATAGGGGAAAGCGGTGGCACATACCACACCATCGGTAAGGTGCGATATTCTGGATGCAGCGGTAACGCCAGCTTCCATTCAACCGCCATTTTATATACCGGCGATTGCTGGGCTGATTCTAAAACATGTTGGCTGATGCCTTGTGCCTTAGCTTCACGAATCACTTCTGGGTCATGGGGATCCAAAAATATATCCAATTGTCTTTCATAGAGATCGTGTTCATTTTCAACCGAGGCGGCCTCTTGAATACGATCCGCGTCATATAACATGACGCCCAAATAACGAATCCGCCCCACACAAGATTCCGAACATGCCGTCGGCATGCCCGCTTCAATGCGTGGATAGCAAAAAATACATTTTTCTGATTTGCCACTTTTCCAATTGAAATAGATTTTCTTATACGGACAACCACTAACACACATCCGCCATCCGCGGCATTTATCCTGGTCGATGAGAACAATCCCATCTTCTTCACGCTTATAGATGGTCCCGCTTGGGCAGCTGGCAACACAGGCCGGATTTAAACAATGCTCACATAAGCGCGGTAAATACATCATAAATGTATTTTCAAACTCCCCGTACATTTGCTTTTGCATATCGTGAAAGTTGTAATCCACCGACCGCTTTGCAAACTCTCCGCCAAGGATTTCCTCCCAGTTAGGCCCTTGGGTAATTTTTTCCATTCGTTGACCGGTAATTAAAGAGCGCGGACGAGCTATCGGCTGATGGCGACTTTTCGGCGCATTCTGAAGGTGTTCGTAGTCAAACGTGAACGGTTCATAATAATCATCAATATCTGGCATGTGAGGGTTATTAAATAACTTGGATAATACGCCCACTTTTGAGCCTTGGCGCAGCGTCAGTTTACCTTTCACTCCGCGAATCCAGCCGCCTTGCCAACGAGTTTGGTTTTCCCACTCATTGGGATACCCCACACCCGGTTTGCTTTCTACATTATTAAACCAGGCGTATTCCATACCTTCACGGCTGGTCCATACATTTTTACACGTTACCGAACAGGTATGGCAGCCAATGCACTTATCCAGATTCAGTACCATCGCAACTTGCGCACGAATTTTCATAGCGTTCTCCTACTGACAAGTGGGTTGTGTCTGACTGGGTGACAATTCGTCATCTAGCCAATCGACACGGTGCATACGGCGAATCACAACAAACTCATCGCGGTTGGATCCCACGGTTCCGTAATAATTAAAACCATAGCTTTGCTGGGCATAACCGCCGATCATATGGGTAGGTTTCGGACAAATACGAGTGACTGAATTGTGAATACCTCCGCGTTGCCCAGTCACTTCCGAGCCAGGGATATTGACCAGTCGTTCTTGGGCGTGATACATCATCACCATACCTTGCGGAACCCGCTGACTGACAACGGCGCGCGCGGTTAATGCGCCATTGGCGTTATACGCCTCAAGCCAATCGTTATCTTGAATATTGAGTTTTTGTGCATCCACTTCACTGATCCACACAATCGGCCCGCCACGCGAGAGCGTCAGCATCAATAAGTTATCGCTATAGGTGGAATGTATTCCCCATTTTTGGTGAGGCGTAATAAAGTTCAAGGCTAACTCAGGCTGACCATTATCGTGACGCTGATCCACTTGGCGGATCGCATGGGTATCAATCGGCGGCCTATACACTACTAAACTTTCCCCAAAGTCACGCATCCACTGATGGTCTTGATATAACTGTTGACGTCCGGTCAGCGTGCGCCACGGAATCAACTCATGCACATTGGTGTAACAGGCATTATAAGAAACGTGCTCATCTTCAATCCCTGACCATGTAGGGCTCGAAATGATTTTTCTGGGTTGGGCTTGTATGTCGTGAAAGCGAATTTTTTCATGTGCTTTACTACGCGCTAAATGAGTATGCTCAAGGCCGGTAATCTCACTCAACGCTTGCCAGGCTTTCACCGCGACTTCACCATTGGTTTCCGGAGCCAATGTAAGAATCATCTCTGCCGCATCAATCGCTGACTCTAGCTTAGGTCGGCCTTGCGTTGGTCCCGAGGTATGCACACGATTAAGATGTTTTAGTAACTCAACTTCGGTTTGAGTATTCCAACGGATGCCTTTACCGCCATTACCTTGCTCATCAAGCAAAGGCCCAACAGAACAAAAACGCGCGCCAGTATTTGGATAATCACGTTTCACAGGAATAATTTTAGGTGCGGTTTTACCCGGGATAAGCTCACACTCCCCATGACGCCAATCCGCCCCACCAAAAGCTTGAGCAATTTCACTATCACTATCATGTTGATTGGCCAGAGTGACAATGTCAGTTTCAACACCTAAGTGACCTTGGCATACTGTCGAGAAGCTATGGGCAATATCACGATAAATATCCCAATCGGATTTCGCCTCCCATGCGGGGTCGACCGCTTTGGAAAATGGGTGAATAAACGGATGCATATCCGAGGTATTCATGTCATTTTTTTCATACCACGTAGCCGTCGGCAAGACGATATCAGAATAGAGACAAGTGCTCGACATACGAAAATCGAGTGTCACGACTAAATCTAACTTGCCCTCCGTTGCTGTATCTTGCCACTCAAGTTCCTGAGGACGAGTATCGGCATAACTGCCTAAATCCTTGCCTTGAATGCCATGTTCAGTGCCCAATAAGTATTTGAGCATGTATTCATGCCCCTTACCGGATGAGCCCAATAAATTACTACGCCAAATAAACATATTGCGTGGGTAATGTTGTTCGGGCTGCTCACAAGCAAAACGTATCAAACCATCTTTAAGCGAGGCAACCGTATAATCAACAGGATCCATACCGGCTGCTTGTGCCTGCTGCGCAATGGATAACGGATTCACGTTCAACTGCGGCGCTGAAGGCAGCCAGCCCATCCGTTCTGACTTTATATTGAGATCAATTAGGTGCGCGCTATAACGGGTTTTATCGGCAAGTGGAGACAGTAAATCACTGGTATTGACGGTTTCATAACGCCACTGGCTTGAATGGTTATAAAAATACGACGTTGAATTCATTTGACGTGGCGGCTTTTGCCAATCTAAAGCAAAACTTAACGGTAACCACCCGGTTTGTGGGCGTAGTTTTTCTTGACCCACATAGTGCGCCCAACCACCGCCACTTTGGCCAACACATCCACAAAACACCAACATATTGATCATGGCTCGGTAAGACATATCCATGTGATACCAATGGTTGACTCCCGCGCCGACAATGATCATCGAGCGACCGCGTGTTTTTTCCGCATTGCTGGCAAACTCACGAGCCAATTGAATAATACGCTGACGAGCCACTCCCGTAATCGCCTCTCCCCATGCGGGCGAATACGCCTTGATGTCGTCATAATTGTGCGCGCATTCAGCATCATCAAAACCACGGTCCACGCCATAATTAGCGAGCATTAAATCATAGACAGTTGTGACTTTGGCATGGCTACCATCGGCCAGTGTGACCAGTTTATACGGCACTTGATGCTCAATCACATCGGATAATGTCACTGAATCAAAATGTTCCGATTCAGTGCCACCAAAGTATGGGAACTGTACACATGCATGTGCATCTGGCGTTTCAATCCCTAATGCTAAAATACTCTCTTGCTGATCAGGCCCTGTCACGGTTTCTAAATTCCAGCGACCTTTTTCTCCCCAACGAAATCCAATCGAGCCTTGCGGCACCACTAGTTGTTGCGTCTGTTCGGTCAGGGCCAATGTTTTCCATTCAGGATTGTTATGTTCGCCTAAATCATCAACCAAATCAGCGGCTCTTAAGAAACGTCCTGCGGTGTACAATCCTTCTGTTGTCTGATCTAGCCTCACTAACATTGGCATATCAGAATAACGGCGTAGATAATCGCGAAAATACGGAACCGTTCGCTGTTGGTGGAATTCGGTCAGTATCACATGCCCCATCGCTAGTGCTAATGCACTGTCGGTGCCCTGTTTAGGGTTAAGCCATTCGTCAGATAATTTCGCCACTTCTGAATAATCGGGGCTTACCGCAACGGTCTTGGTTCCTTTATAGCGAACTTCGGTAAAAAAATGCGCATCTGGCGTACGTGTTTGCGGCACGTTGGAGCCCCACGCCATAATATAACTTGAGTTATACCAATCGGCAGATTCAGGTACATCGGTTTGCTCTCCCCATGTCATTGGCGAGGCCGGCGGTAAATCACAATACCAATCATAAAAGCTAAGAGTCGTCCCACCAATTAACGATAGATACCTCGCTCCAGAGGAATAAGAGACCATCGACATGGCGGGAATTGGAGAGAACCCAACAACACGATCCGGGCCATGGGTTTTTGCGGTATAGACATTCGATGCGGCAATCAATTCATTCATTTCATCCCAGTTAGAGCGAATCATCCCACCGCGCCCACGAGATTTTTTATAACGTTTTGTTTTTGATGGATCTTCAACAATTGATGCCCATGCATCTACCGGATCGGCGTGGGTTAACTTAGCGTCCCGCCATAACTCGAGTAACTCTTGACGAATCATCGGGTATTTAACGCGGTTGGCACTGTAGAGGTACCAAGAATAACTCGCCCCACGAGGGCAACCACGAGGCTCATGATTCGGCATATCGGGTCGTGTACGTGGGTAATCGGTTTGTTGCATTTCCCATGTCACTAGCCCATTTTTTACAAAGATTTGCCAACTGCACGATCCTGTACAATTGACGCCATGTGTCGAACGGACAACTTTATCGTGCTGCCAGCGACTGCGGTACGCATCTTCCCAGTCACGGTTTACATCATACGACTGTCCATGCCCCTCAGAAAATGTCGCTCCACGCTGTTTAAAATAGCGAAAACGATCCAGAAATTTGCTCATGGCGCTCTCTCCTTGTGTAAAGTAGTAGCGCACTACTACGTATTAATAATGTATGCCGCTAAGGATAAGCAACGACCCTTATGGCTTATTGATGCACGTCAAATGCGCTCCGGTTAACATTATCTTCGGAACACTCACTACTCCTTAAGAAGTAGTAACAAAGAAAAAAATAACCAATTGTTTTTTATGTAGTTAATAAATAATTACGCATCATAGTTTGGGGTAGATTGAGTGCATCACTATTAGGGAGTACTTAAGAGGTAACACTTGATTTTTTCGTTGCTAAACGATCTAAGCGTCTGCCATAGACAAACCAAGTGATAAAGACACAACTGATATAAAAACCCAGAAAGATTTTCATCGCGGTGAGCGGAGAGCCCGTAATGGATAGTGATAATCCGAACGCGCGCGGAATAAAGAATCCACCAATCGCACCTATAGCAGAGATAAACCCTAATGCGGCGGCAGAATCTGTGGTCGCTTTACGTAACGCGGCATCAGATGATAGGCCCGCCACACGCGCTTTATCACTAGAGATTTGACGAAAAATAACCGCAATCATCTGAAATGTTGAACCACTACCTAAACCAGAAGTCACAAATAAGCCCATAAAAATGGAAAAGAAAAAATAAAATGAACCTGGATTGGTTGCCGACGGTAAGGTCATAAACACGGCGGCGGTGAGTATTGCCATCGCAATAAAGTTAACCAATGTCACTCGAATCCCGCCTAAATGATCGGACAGCGTTCCTCCTAGCGGCCGCGCAAGTGCGCCCAATAAAGGTCCCAAAAACATATATGTTAAAATGTCATGCTCAGGAAACTGTGTTTTTGACAACATCGAAAAACCAGCAGAAAAGCCAATAAAAGATCCAAATGTCGCCAAGTAGAGAAGACTTAAGCCCCACAAATGCGGCTCTTTAAGTACGGGAAGTTGTTGACGAATAGAGGCTTGTGCGGATTTAAGATCATTCATACCAAACCATGCACACAACGACAGTAGCACAAGGAACGGGACCCAAATTAATGCCGCATTGGCTAAATATAAGACTTTGCCCGAAGGCTGTAGGACGCCAGATGTCACCCCACCAAATATACCTATTGACACCACGAGCGGAACCAAAAGTTGCATAACGCTGACCCCAAGATTACCGAGCCCACCGTTAAGCCCCAAAGCCTTGCCCTGCTGCGCTTTTGGGTAAAAAAAGCTTATATTCGACATACTCGACGCAAAATTGGCACCGGCAATACCGCATAATAAAGCGATTAATACAAACTGCTCAAAGGACGTCTGAGGATGTTCAATCGCATATGCGAGCCACAGACATGGAACGATTAAAATAAGCGTACTAAAGACTGTCCATCTGCGGCCACCAACGACCGGTATAATAAATGAATAAGGGATTCGTCCAATTGCGCCAGTCACTGCTGGTAATGCGGTTAATAAAAATAATTGGTCCGTAGTAAAATTAAAACCAACCTGATTTAAGTTAACCGCAACCGCTGAAAATAACATCCAAACACAAAAAGACAGTAATAAACACGGAATGGATATCCATAAGTTTCGTTTCGCAATCGCCTCACCTTGCGATTGCCAAAATTGTGCGTCATCAGGTAACCAATGTGTTAATGTTTTCTGAGAGGAGTTAACAGCATCATTATTGATACGAGACATAGCCTAGTCCTTCCTATTAATTAATATGAAGAAACTTTTACCGACTCTATCTAAGTCACTTATTGATATATATCAATATTACATTAAAGGCTGTACCTTTTCGCCAATTAACTACTCCTTAGGTAGTAGATTAAAAATAACATTAGTGATTGATTTTAAATGATTAAAAATAAAAAACATAAAAATAAAGATATTTATATAACTCCTTACTATTAAGGAGTAGATAAACTAATCATGTTAACAGATAAAGAAAAACACCTTAATAAATTAACAATTATAAAAACAAATACCTTAGAAACATTTAAATACATTGTTAATAACTCATTAATAAATAATAAAAACATAAAAATAAATGAGATCACTAACACAGTATTTCATTAAAGAATAGTAATCCAATTTTTGTATGATTTATAATTTTACAATGTATCGTTTTTACAATGAGTTATTATGAATATCATAAAAAATCTATCTTTTAAGAAAAAATTATTATTGCTAGTCATACCACCAATTTTAGGTGCATTATTTTTTTCCGGAATGACATTAAAACAGGACTTTAACGACAAACAACTAGCCGAAGATATTCAAGCTCTTGTTAAATTATCAATTAAAGGTAACCTCATCGTACATGAGTTACAAAAAGAGCGCGGTACAACATCAGGTTTTGTCGGTTCAAACGGAAACAATTTTGTCGACAATATGCAGCAGCAACGTAAGAATACCGATAGTGTAGTGAGAGAAACGAAATTATCCCAGTCACTTACTGAACGACTACGCTCGGTTTACCCAAAAGTAACGCAAGACATACAAATGGTTATAGGCGGCTTAAAACAGTTACCTGAGCTAAGAACAAAAGTCGATTCACTGTCATTATCGGCGGCCGAAGCCGCGCAATTTTATACCGATCTGAATGCCTCATTATTAGCACTCAGTGGAACAATTGCCGATCTGTCTACTTATGGTCATCTGACAAGTCAATTACGTAATTACTATACTTTCTTACAAGCTAAAGAAGCCGCCGGTAAAGAACGAGCATTACTTAACATTGCGCTCTCACTCGGCTCATTTCGACCAGGGGCTTATCAGAAATTTGTCACCTTAGAGTCTTATCAAAACGCGTACCTCGCCTCGTTTGAACAATTTGCTTCCCAAAGCCAATTGCAAGAGCTTGAAGACTTACGAACTAGCCCTGCAGGCAAACGAGTCAAAGCAATTCGAGCTATCGCGAATGAAAAATTTGTGACCGGTAATTTCGGCGTTTCAGGACAAGAATGGTTTAACGCTGCAACAGATAGAATCAATCAAATGAAAGCGTTAGAAGATGGATTAGCACACAAAGCGACAATCACGGTGCAATCGATTGATAACCAAACTAAACATTCCATCTATTTAAGCCTTATATTGACTATCGTGTTAATCGTGATTACCACCGTATTATCCATCTATGTCGCGCGTCTTCTCATCCAACAAGCAATGAATTTAGCGACAACGATCAATACCGTAGCCCAAACCAAAGATCTGACATTAAAAGCTGATGTCAACTCTCGCGATGAACTTGGCCGCAGTGCACAAAGCTTTAATGAAATGCTTACGGTCATCCGAAATATGCTCAATCAAATTTCAGATAGCAGCGTGCAACTTTCTGCGGCCGCAGAGCAGACAAGTATCTCGATATCCGAGAATACTAATAGCTTAGAAAAGCAAAGCGAGGAAACATCTCAAGCCGCTACCGCCACAGAAGAAATGACGGCAACAGTTAATGAAATTGCGGCCAATACCACTAATACCGCAGACGCCGCTAATGAAGCATCCCAATTGTCACATCATGGGATGGAAATTGTCGCAAGTAATGCTACGAGTATGAATACGCTGCATGATCAAATGTCTGGAGCCAATAACCAAGTTATTCAGTTACGAGATTCCAGCCAAGAAATTAATAATATTGTAGATGTCATCAAAGGAATCGCTGAGCAAACGAACCTACTGGCATTAAACGCCGCAATCGAAGCAGCTCGCGCTGGCGAGCAAGGACGTGGCTTTGCCGTCGTCGCTGATGAAGTGCGTAGTTTAGCGCAGCGTACGCAAAAATCGACGCAACAAATTGAAGAAATGGTGGTACGTTTTCAATCAGAAGCCAGCCATGTTTCTGAAATTATCGAAGAATCATTTGAGTATGTTAAAACATCATCACAACAAACGAATTCAGTAAAAGAAAACCTCGAAGCCATCAACCGTGCGATCGACTCGATCACAGCGATGTGTCATCAGGTCGCTACAGCAGCGGATGAACAAGTTGCGGCAACCAATGAAATTGCGATAAACATCCGTACTATTAATGATCTTGCCGATGTAAGCGCTGAAACGGGAAAACAAATCACTCTTGCCGCCAACGAACAAACGCAGCTTTCGCACAAACAGCATGAATTAGTGGCACAATTTAAACTATAACGCTTTCCTTTCTATATATTACCGACTTTTTCACTTTACTTGGCGTGCTATACGCTAGGTAAAGTGAATGCGGTACGTATCATTCGATTAATCGATCGTTTTTTACATTTCTAGACTCAGCATACTGAGATTAACATCACATCATATTGTGCAAACTAAATAAAACACCTAATAAATATATAAATTATATGAAAATGCATTAAATTCAAAGCATTATAAATATAAAAAATGTGCGTAAATAATAGCGTAATGTCCATACTATGATCGATACTATAATGAATGACGATACCAATAATGCATGCCTCTAACTGATAGACGCTTAGGGGAATGGAGATGAATGTGATTATCAATAAAATGAACTTAAAAGCTCAATTGCTCACTTTAGTAGCAATACCTTGTGCCATCCTTATCATTCTCAGTATGTCGAGCATACGCAGTATGGAAGGCTTACAAAATGAAACTCGACTACTGACAAAAAATACTAATAAGCCCATGCGCTCAATGGCGAGTGTTGCATCATTAATACCACGCATGCGCGTTGGGATTGATGTCATGTTTATGAATCCTCTAGAAGGAATGGAACGTGAAGAAGGTATTCTTCCTCATTTAAACGATTTGAGAAATGAAGACTTACCTGCCGTTGCTCAAGCAATGCAGAATGCCTACGATGCACAGGTCGATCCTAAAGCGCAAAAAATGATGAAAGACCTGCAAAAGCGCTTTGAGCAAGCACGTCAAGAAGTGTTCTTGCCAATGATCCAAGCATTCGACAATAATAATGTTGCCTTAGCTCGTAAAATTTATATGGATAAATATCGGGATGCTTACGGTGATATGCGCAAGCAAGCCGATGATATTCTCGACCAGTTATTAGCAAATGGACAACAAAGCTTCCAAAATAGTGAGCAACAATACCAAGATTCACGACTGTATATGTGGGCGCTTACAGGAGGAGCCCTCATCATTTCCTTACTATTAGTTGGCTTTATCACTCGCCGCTTAAATCAACGTGTCAAAGTGTTGCAAACGAGTATTAGCCAAGCTTCTAAAAACTTGGATCTCACAGCTAAGATTAAACTATCTGGTAGTGATGAATTTGTTGATATCGCTAATTCATTCAATTATTTTGTATCGAGCTTTAACACGGTCATTACCAGCGTGATGGACAATTCGCGAGCGCTTGCTCAAACAGCCTCTGAGATATCACAACGCGCCCAACTTACCCATAAAAACTGTGCGCATGAAAGTGAACGCGCGACAATGATCGCCACGGCCATTAATCAAATGGGTGTCTCGATCAGTGAGATTGCTAACAATGCCTCTCACGCATCAGACTCAGCCAAACAAGCTGATAGCAATGCTCATGAAGGGGCTAACCAAGTAAACAGTGCACGTAATGAAATTGAAACGCTTTCAGAACGACTAAATAACGTTGGAACAGAGATTGACTCACTCGCGGCCAAAACAGAATCTATTGGTAGTATTCTCGATACGATTCAAGGCATTTCTGAGCAAACAAACTTGCTAGCACTCAACGCAGCAATTGAAGCTGCGCGTGCTGGTGAACAAGGTCGAGGCTTTGCAGTCGTCGCTGATGAAGTCCGTAATTTAGCGACGCGTTCAGCTCAATCTGCTAATCAAATTAAAGAGATGATTGGTGAGTTACAAGTCACTTCTAAGAAAACATTTACCGCCACAGAAGCCAGCCAAAAACAAGGGGCAGAAGTGGTTGAACAGGCTGAAAAAGCAAGTGTTATTCTAAAAAGCATTACCGAGAACGTTAGCCAAATCAGTGATATGAATATTCAGGTCGCGACAGCAACCGAAGAGCAATCTATGGTAGTTAATCAAATGAATACGCATATAACTGAAATTAATCAATTATCAACAGAGACGACACAAATTGCCGATCAATTGACGGAATCGAGTCAAAGTTTGCAACAGTTATCAAACAGTCTCGATGGGTTAGTAAAGCAATTCAAGCTATAACAAATAGAATCGCAATGAGGAAACTCATTGCGATTTTTCTTGCTGTTGTCATCGTCGCCCATATCGTTTCTACCATCTCTATCTACCTCACTCGTTGTCGCTTCTCCCCCAAGTATTTATTGGTCTTGTTACTTGCACCTTTTTTACTAAAAAAGCACTAAACATATTGATAGTTTTAAAGTTTTCTTCTAGTAACCATATCAATTTATATTACTGATAAACCTTTGCTAATAGAACTGACTTGAAAAACACCGTAAGTTTATCCACAATCGCTTCCGTTTTAGCTTGCGAGCTATTTTTTAAAAGAGGTATTCGTGTGAAAACTGCGATGTATATTGATGATTTGACCGCTATCGATTTTTCGGTATATGACGGTACAGATATCAAGGGAGATAGCATTTCTCTGAGTGTCATGGTGACAGGAGAAGAAAACGAGACAGGGATGATCTCTGATTTTGGTAAAATCAAACCAAAACTGAAATTCATTTGCGATGAAGAAGTGGATCACCGCTTAGTCTGTGATAGCCGCTACCTAACTGTGGATAATGATCGCAGCGCCGGAGAATTTCCAGTCTCTGGTGGTATTATTCATGCCCAAGGTCCAAGTGTCATGTTTTGTGCTATTCCTATGGTCTCTGAAGACTATGTTGCAGACATTAAACACTACCTAATCACCAAATTCTGCCAAGCAATGCCTGAGTTTGAATTCGAGATTGAACTGACGCGCAGCACTACGGCTAGTTTCCAATATAACCACGGTTTAAAGCTCCATGATGGCAATTGTCAGCGTATCATTCATGGTCACAGTTCGGACCTTGAGATTCAAATCAATGGTCAAACATGCCCGAAGCATCACGATTGGATGGCAGCAAATCTGAATGGGAAACACTTTTTCAACGCCAATGATGTGGCCGTTGGTGAAGAACGTACGACAGTACGTTATAGCGCCTCTCAAGGTGACTTTGAAGTGCAGATACCCAATCAGTTGGTCGAGATAGTACAAGGCGAACCCTCAATTGAAAACATTTCAAAGCACATCGCTGTATTAGTTAAAGATCTCAACCCTGACGCACATTCTGTACGCGTCAAGGTCAGCGAAGGCTTATCTAAAGGCGCAGTCACACTCGCGTAGTCGTCATTAAGTGGGTACATAAAAATGTACTCACTTTCTTAATATCCCCCATGTACTCATGAAACAGCGCATTACTTAAGCCCGAGACGTTTCGCTAACTTATGTAAATTACTCGCATCTATTCCCAACAATTTCGCTGCTTGTGCCCAATTATTCTGAGTGTGGGTGAGCGCCTGCCTAATATGATTAGCTTGAAAAGCGTCCGTTGCCAATTTGAGTGGCATTACTTGCAAGATCTGTTGTGACATTTCAATATTGGCGTCACTCGTATTATGACAAACTGATAATGCCTGTAATTCGTTATCAAGATGTAAAGGCGTCACCGTGACGATGGTATTTTTATCCGCACCTTCACTGACCGTTCGTAGGGCTGCTCGACTAATCACATGCTCTAATTCACGGATATTCCCAGGCCAATTGTAATGTAATAACAGAGTCTCAGCCTCTGGCGAGATGCGTAAACTACGAAACCCAAAACGACTACGATTAAGCTCAATAAAGTATCCGGCTAACAAGAGAATATCGTGCCCTCGCTCCCGCAATGGCGGAATCTCTACAGGGTACACCGAAAGTCGATGATATAAATCCGCACGGAAATCGCCATTTTTAACCATCTCTTTCAGATCACGATTGGTCGCAGCGACAATACGAACATCTACTTTTTTGAGCTGATCCGATCCGACACGCTGAATCTCACCATTTTGTAATACTCGTAATAACTTAGCTTGTGCTAATAATGGTAACTCACCGATTTCATCCAAAAATAACGTACTACCATGAGCAGACTCTATACGACCAGCGCGATCAACAAGCGCTCCAGAAAATGCCCCTTTCTTATGACCAAAAAGTTCACTCTCCACTAAATTATCTGGGATGGCGGCGCAATTAACCTGAACTAACCCGTGATTCGCTCGTCGAGAGTGACGATGTAACCGATGGGCAAACAGTTCTTTGCCAACACCAGTCTCCCCCGTCAGTAAAACAGATAATTCAGAGTCAGCGACAATATCTAACTCTTTCAATAACGTATGCATACTGTCATGTTCACCAATCAATTCTGGTTCATGGTGGGCAGTCAATTTTTCCGGTATTAATTTATCTTGATAAAGTCTTACAGCTCGCACTTCACTTTCAAGTTCACTGACTCTCAAAATAGCTTCGCAATAACGAGCAATAACGGGAATAGAAGCATGTTGTTCCTCGGTAAAGTGATCTTGTTCAAGAGAATCTAAGGTTAAGACTCCCCACTGTTTATGGTTGATCCACAAACTGATCCCCATGCAATCATGAACAGGTAATGGCTGACCTTGGCAAGTATCAAGAAGTCCATCATAAGGATCGGGTAAGGTACATTGCTCAGTAAAATGCACTAACTCTTGGCTCGCGACGATTTGTGCCAAACGCGGGTGATCTTGAACCGTAAAACGCCGTCCCATGGTGGTCGAAACAACCCCTTTTAGTGCGATGGGTTTTAGCTGCTCTCCTTCAAGTTTGAGTAAGCCCACGGCACTACATTGTAAAACCTCTTGAACCTCACTGACGAATTGTTGTAAACGCTCAGTTATCGACGTTTTTGGGCTAAGCATTTGCGCACTAAACATTTTTATCATGGTGTTTTTTACCCTAATGGTATTTTTTACCCTACTCATTAGGGTGAAAAATACCATACCAAACAATAAAATCAAATAAAATTAATAACTTATAAACTGGCATAAAGATTGACTGTTTAGAGAAGGTAAATGATGAAACTGAAAACCTGATTAACGAATCACTAACAGGATGCTTTATATGAATGAACAACAAATCGCCTTAGTCAAAGACACGGTGCCTGTATTACGTGAAAGTGGAGTTGCCCTAACGAGCCACTTTTATCAACGCATGTTGACGCATAACCCAGAGCTAAAAAATATTTTTAACCAAGTACACCAACAAAAAGGCCGACAACAACGCGCCCTCGCGAACGCTGTTCTTGCCTATGCCGAGCATATTGATGATCCGTCGGCATTAAATGCTGTGGTAGAACGCATCGCACATAAACACACCAGCTTAGGAATTCGACCAGAACAATATGCCATTGTCGGTAAACACCTGTTAGCATCAATTAAAGAAGTATTGGGAGAGGCGGCAAGTCAAGAGCTTATCGACGCTTGGGCCATCGCCTATCAGCAGCTTGCTGATCTATTTATCCAAGTTGAATCTCAGCTTTACCAAACTGCTATCAATGACCATCAAGGCTGGACCGGTTGGCGCCCTTTTAAAATCGCTAAGAAAGTACAAGAAAGCGATGAAATCACGTCTTTTTATTTAACCCCATGCGATCAAGGAACGTTACCTCACTATCATCCAGGACAATACATTAGTGTACGGGTATTTATTCCCGATACCGACCTATATCAACCTCGTCAATATAGCTTATCTATAGCATCAAATAATGAATACTTACGCATCTCCGTCAAAAAACAGCCAGCTTTGGATAAGTACCCAGAAGGTGTGGTATCAAACTTATTACATGAAGAGTATACCGAGGGCTCGATCATTGATGTTTCTACGCCTTACGGTGATTTCTTTTGGGACAGTGATTCAACACATCCTACTGTCCTATTAAGTGGTGGGGTAGGAATTACGCCAATGATGGCTATTGCCGATGCCATCAATGCGGCTAACGACACACAAAAGGTGTATTTCATTCACAGTGCGCGTTCTAGCAATGTGCATGCCTTTAAAACATTCACCGATAACTTACCCAGCCCGCAATTCTCGGTAAGTTATTTCTACGATAACAAGACAATAGCGGATAGCGACGTACAACAAGGTCCATTGACTCTTGAGGATGTACTGCCGAGCGACTATCACAATGCCGATTTTTACGTATGTGGCCCAGAAGGCTTTATGCAAAATTATTTGCCAAAATTACGTCAACTCGGCATAGATGAAAGTCGTATTCACGCCGAAGCCTTCGGTTCTGGTGGTGTCGAATAAAGCCAAGCGTACCATCTCAGTAAGTCGGGTGCGCTCATGCACCCGATTAACTCCTTGCTTAATCTTGTCTTATTTTAAAACTACACAGCGCCAACATTACTCTGGTATTACCCACACTTTTCTTTGTTAAGTTAGCAAAATGTTCAGAAATAAAGAGTACATGCTGTGACCTATCGAGTTGTACCTGTTAGCGAACTTATGACCTATGAGTTTGATATGATTGAAGCAGGGTTTGAAGCGCTCAATGATGACGTGCTTAAGTCTATTGCTATTAATGGCGATGTGCCTGTGCTCCGTGAGCAATTACAATCTGGGGATTATGTTTTACTGTGCAAAGCCCCTGTTTTGCCACTATTGCATCTCAAGAAAAACGCAGAGGATAAACAAGTATGGAGCATTAACGAGAAAGCTCGTCATGCCGTGGATAAAGCCGTACAAAATGCGCTGCAAAATTGTATAAAGGCAGCCGAAGAAAAAGCTCAAACCAATAAAGAATCAGCCGCGTTGCTCTCAAACAATGATCCGGTTGCCAACTATGAACCAGAACCTGTGCAGCTATCTCGCACAGCAAGTCCGCCAAAGGCAGACTTCGAATACTGTTTTGATGTTGCTTGTTCCGATCACTCCTTTGTGACGAATGTGTGCTGTTCATTTTCTCTCAGCCGAACATCCAGTGAAGCGACAATAAGTCACTGGGAAAAAAACGCATCATCGGCAGGGACACACTACACTGCTACAGCTTATAGTGATGAACCCAGAAAACTGATCGCAACGATAGGCTCAATGCAACTTGGCATTTCTAGCCAGCCTGTACAACTGCATAAAATGGGAGAGCACTCAGCAAAAGAATCTTTCATTCCTATCATCCCTGCGGTTCAATTCGGGCCTCGTTTAGGGCTACCGACTTTCGGTTACTATTACCATTTTTTACATACCCAGCTTATTCAGGAATATAAAGTCGTTGGACGAGGTAATTGGAGTTTTTTTGCTACCCGCTCTACAGCCCAACATCTCGACTCGGATCAAGGCGCGAATAAATATCAATCGGCAATATTATTATTATGTCAACGTAATGGACAACAAGTAACCGGTCAATCTGTATTGTATTCTGCCATCCCATTGACCAGTGAACAGCTTGTCACGATGACAGAAGACTGGCTCACACACAATGCCGTCAAAATAGAACCATTTAAGCTTCTCAACACGCTTAACGAACCTGTTATACATGGTGATGAATCTCTCGATGGTTTAGCACAACCTGCCATACCACCAGCGATATTCAATCATCCAAAGAATGTCCATTATGCGCTTGATGAGCGCTACCTAATCTCTGGGCAAGTAAAATCTATCAATACTCCCTCTTTACTCGAAAACGACATAGTCGTCGTCAATCTAAAGAACCTGTCCGGTACCAGTATGGCGCTGGACGCATAACTCCAGCCTCCCACCAAATTACGGCATCCGCGCGCTGTTCAAGTGTCATTGAACAGCGCGAATCAAGCGATAGACTCTTTTATGGCCAACTTTGACATTCCTACGCTAAGCTTTACAATCGCGCTTCACTCTCAAAGAATGCTCACTATGCTTAAGATTTCAAATACCGTCTCATTGGCAGATTGGGAAATACAAATGACAGCAATTCGCTCTGCTGGCAACGGTGGGCAGAACGTCAATAAAGTTGCCACCGCGATTCATTTACGCTTTGATATACCTCACTCAACCCTACCTGATGTATACAAGCAGCGTTTATTAGCATTGAGCGATTCGCGTCTCTCGAAAGAAGGGGTACTTGTCATCAAAGCACAATCCTTTCGCACGCAAGAACAAAACCGTGAAGATGCTCAGCAACGCTTAGTGGAATTTATTCAGGCAGCTATGGTCGTACAGAAAACACGACGCCCGACTCGGCCTACGCGTGCTTCAAAGGTTCGTCGTGTCGATAACAAGAAAAAACTGAGTGAAAAAAAATCTCGCCGTGGGAAATTAAGCGTATAGATAACGATTAGAGTGCAACTGCCGGACATTGACAATCGGCAGCTCGCTATCAATCACGCTACTATTATTAATCGCACGTAGATGCGTCCCTTCAATCAATGACGAAGGATAACGATAACGTACATTTTTCGCTCTATTGTAGCGCTGTGGCGGCAGCTTTGGTAAGGAATAAGCCTCATACCCTGCCATCGCTTTCGCGGTTGCATCTGCAATTAATATTTCATCACCAACATTCAGTGAACCTGGGTTAGCTTGATATTTTGGATTCAGATCAAGTAACGCTTTGGGTGACATACCATGTTTCTTCGCAATATCATGCCAACTCTCACGCTGATTCGTTCCAAGTTGGTTTTGCACGAAATAACTTAATTGACCTACGTTAGCCACCTCACCTGAGGTCGTCATCCTCGGGCGCTCATAAGTTGACTGGTGTGATTTCAACAACGTAGGAATATCAATAGCGACGCTGTGTTGTTGTAACCATTCATCACTTAAGTTGTCTAGTTGTTCTCGGGTAATTTGCTGCTCTAAATAAACCAAATGTTGTTGTCGAACTAAATGCCCTCTTAGCTTCCAAAATAACAAGATGGCATTTTGATAACGATTATATCCACGACGCTCATCTAGCGCTTCATGCGTCGAACGTGTCGCATAAAAACTCCATTTATTATCACCTAGAATTTTGTACTCTTGGATCAAGCGACGATTACAAATATGATAATAATATCCTTTCGTTGGTAAACCTAAATAGTCACCATGCTGTACCGCGGGAATAACGGGAACAAAACTATCTCGGATACTGTCTGACCCAATGTCTTCTAATTTAACGCTATGATTAATCGTCAGCCCCATCGGGGTTGAACCGACTTGAATCATTAAGCGTTTAGGTTCGTTGTAAGCGGTATGAATGGTAAATTTTGTGCCAAAGCTTGATTGTGCTTTATGCCAATGGCCGAGCTCAGGTTCACGGATAGTTTTTCCTAATGAAAATGAGCAACCTACATTGTTGATAAGCGCTTGTTCAGAACAGGCAACTTCGAAACAAAATTCATAGCGAAGCGGTTTAACATCATCGGTAAAGTCAGGTCGAATTGAGTGTTTAGCCGTTTTAGACCAATTTTGCGTCGAGTGATCTCCTCGCGCGTCGCGACGCAGTGATGAGGTATCATTACTGGTGGAGGGTTTCTCCCAAGCAAAGGCGTCCGCCGTTGAGGTAAGCAACGCGGGTTTAGGAGTGTCATTACGCAGTAAAAGAGACGCATCATTACGTAAAGCATTGGGTTGCCCCTGACTTTGCGATGGCACAGCATTTTTTGCCGTTGCTTGATGTTCGTTCTCTTCAACTTGGCTGTTATCAGAGTAAGCCTGCTCTGCTTGCCGAGTCGGTTGATACATCATTATTGTGTCGTGCCTAACCATTGATAGTTGTTATTTTACAGGCTGAATTCTACACAGGTTTTGTGATAATTCTTCCTTATCGGGGTCAGAGGTTTGTCAGAGTCGTATTCAAATGGAGCAACATCACACTTTGCATGAAAATTATTTTATTAGTTGCTAAACGCGTTACTCAATCGTAAAGAAAGAGACGAAAGTTAACTGCCATTAGCCATACAGTTCAGTTTATCACTCTGCATACCATAAGATTGATGTCTAGCGCTTACTCATCACTCACCAAGCACTGGTCACCTATTGTTTAATAGAGGCTAAACACATAAATAATAAAAGGTAATCAATGAATTTAATTCAGTTCAAGGCATGGAAAAGCAATATTGTATTACTACTTATTGGAGCATGTATCAGTTATTCCACCTTGAGTCATGCTCATACCCGTCCTTCACTCACCGTCCATACTCGCTCTGGAGATATAAGAGGTAAAGCGACCGAGCATACTGATACTTGGCAGGGAATACCTTACGCTACGCCTCCTGTCGGTGCTTTACGCTGGCGTGCAACTCAACCTCCCCATCCTTGGAAAGGCGTTAAAAATACCACAGCATTTGGCCCTGCTTGCTGGCAAACGCCACCAAAGCAAGGACCAGAATCTGCTCTACGTCATCAAACGATGAGCGAAGATTGCCTGACACTCAATATCTGGAAGCCAAAACGTGTTTTCGAAGAGCAGTCCTTACCTGTGATGGTTTGGATTCATGGCGGTGGCTTTCGCCTCGGCTCGTCATCTATGCCTCTGTATAATGGTGCCAATCTCGCCCAGAAAGGTGTCATTGTCGTTTCAATGAACTATCGGCTAGGTGCTTTTGGCGTATTCCCTCAACGTAAATTATCTCAAGCACAGCCAAACCAACCCATGAATTTTGGGATAATGGATCAAATACAAGCATTGCGCTGGATTCATAACAATATTGCCGCTTTTGGGGGCAACCCTGATAATGTCACGATCTGGGGAGAATCGGCGGGCGGTGCATCCGTGGGATATCTATTAACGTCTCCACTGAGTAAGGGATTATTTAATAAAGCAATCATAGAGTCTGGCGCGCTTTCTCTACTTGATAAATCTCGCCACCAAGCAATCAAAGCGTTCGAGCAAGCTCTCCCATCAACCATAAACAACATGTCCCCAGCGGCTTTACGTAAGCTCCCTGCGAAGACTTTATTGCATCTACCTATCAACAAAACATCCACCATGCCTATCGTCGATGGTCGCTCAATCACCCATTCGACCCGCAATGCGCTGCAAACCGGTAAGATTCACCATATACCGTTATTAATTGGTAGTAATAATGATGAAGCGCAGTTTTTTCCACCAGCTTGGAGCGAGCAAATGAAAGATAAGCTGGGATCGATGTGGCCTTATGCGCTCTCATTAACTGATGGTTATGGCACGCAGCAAGAACACTTGAAAGCGGTGCAACTGGCAACGGATGTATTCGCGACGCTACCTACACGTCAATTTGCTCAGACCACAGCTATGCTGGGAATTCCGACATGGCGTTATTACTTTACCTATCAAAGCACAGCCGATCACCGCCACCATGTAGGAGCGATTCATACCTCTGAAATTCCTTATGTTTTCGGCAACCTTGATCAACTTAGTTATACACCAACCATGGAAGATAAAGAATTAGCCGATAACCTCATGGAGCGTTGGGTACACTTTGCAAAGCACGGTAATCCAGATCCAATTGGCTTTGCTCACTGGCCTCAATATACACCTTATGAAAAGACGCTCTGGCAAATTAGTCATGACGGCGAACGCGCAATAAAAGAAAGAGGACTCGTCCGTTTAGACTGGCTCGCTCAGCAAAAAAATCTCTCGATACAGTAATGATACCGAGTGGAGCGTAAATACCAAAAACAGCCGTAATCATTACTTAAAAAGACAAGACATTAACAGGCATCCCAGCTAAAGTAGCGTTTTTTGCACAATAGACCGTAACTTTATGGACCCCGTAAATCCCAATGCCCCCCTTTTCCCAATTGGGGTGCGTTTTATATTTTTTTCTGCACTTGGTTTTGCGTTTATGTCTGCTTTTGTAAAAGGCGTACATAACTATGGCATTCCCGTTTTTGAAATCGTCGCCGCACGTGCGCTCGTCTCTCTGGTCATTAGCTATGCCGATGTGCGCCGTAAGGGCATATCGATTTGGGGAAACAATAAACCCCTGCTATTGGCACGCGGGGCAGTAGGTACAATGGCACTAATGTGTGTGTATTACTCGATTTCCAACCTTCCGCTTGCTCAAGCCACTATTTTGCAATACATGCATCCGGTATTTACCGCCGTACTTGCGGTTATTTTTTTAAAAGAGCGCATCCATACTCCTACGCTAATCTGTATTGTTCTTTGTCTTCTTGGCCTCTACGCCATGTTACAGCCTGATATACAAGCCTCAAGTGCTGAGCCGGTGTCTTTTTTCAGTGTTGGGATCGCGCTGTTAGGTGCCTTTGGTAGCTCTATTGCGTATGTCATTGTAAAAAAATTAAGCACAACAGAAGATAGCTCTGTAATTATATTTTATTTTCCGTTGGTCGCGTTACCTATCTCAGCCATCATTATGGCTCCCGATTTTATCTGGCCTGAATGGCATGTTTCGCTCATGCTGATCATGGTAGGTGTGTGTACTCAAATCGGACAATTTGGCTTTACCAAAGCGATGCAAACTCAAGATGCTGGTCGGGCGTCTGCATTTGCCTATATACAAATTGTTTTTTCAATTTTGATTGGGATTGTGTGGTTTAAAGAAATCCCTGATGGCTGGACGTATATTGGTGGGGCGCTCATTGTCTCTGGAGCATTGATCAATGTTTTTGGGCAACGCTTGCACCTATTCAAACGGAAAAATCGTAAATAGGGATACGCTGTGTATCAACAAAAAAGGCCTGACATAGTGCTATGTCAGGCCTTTTTATTACTCAGACAACGCTATTTTAACGCGCCAGATAAAAACTGCTGTAAACGTTCACTTTGCGGATTCTCTAGCACATCTTGCGGGGCACCTTGCTCTTCAATTTTCCCTTGATGCAAGAACACCACATGATTAGACACATGGCGAGCAAACCCCATCTCATGAGTCACCACCACCATTGTTTTCCCTTCTTCCGCCAGCTTTTGCATGATCTTCAACACTTCACCGACTAATTCAGGATCGAGCGCAGACGTTGGCTCATCAAACAACAATACTTCAGGTTCCATTGTCAGTGCCCGCGCAATCGATACGCGCTGTTGCTGTCCACCTGAGAGTTGCGCTGGATATTGATCATAGGCGCGCTCATCAATACCGACTTCTTGTAAATACGCTTTGCCACGTGTCATCGCTTCTTGTTTAGACATTTTCAAGACATTAATTGGCGCTGCGATCACATTCTCTAATACCGTCATGTGTTCCCACAAATTAAAGTGTTGAAACACCATGGTGAGCTGAGTGCGCATTTTTTGCAGCTCTTTTTTGTTAATGACGTTTAACTCACCATTCGCGTCTTTTTTCATATCAATCTCGTTGCCATTGATATAGATATTACCGCTACTTGGTTTTTCTAAAAAGTTTAAACAACGTAAGAACGTACTTTTCCCCGAACCTGATGAACCAATAATACTAATTACATCGCCCGCGTTCGCTTCTAAAGACACGCCTTTTAGGACTTCATGGCTACCATATTTTTTATGCAGATCAGTAACTGCGAGTTTTGAAGTTGTCATTATATCCTCACTATGGCGTCTGTGACACGGGCGCTAGGTGTTTCAGCCACCGTTTTTCTGCGCGTTTGAATAAACCAATTAATACAAAAGAAATCACTAAGTAAATCACCGCGGCAATACCGTACGCATGAAACGGCATATACGTTGCGGAGTTCACATCACGGGCAATTTTTAAAATATCCGGCACCGTAGCCGCGAACGCTAATGATGTAGAGTGCAACATCATAATCACTTCATTACTGTAAGCCGGAATAGCACGGCGAAGTGCCGCAGGTAAAATAATTTTGGTATACAGTGCCCACGTCGAAAAACCATAAGCTCGCGCCGCTTCCACTTCACCAGCATCGGTTTCACGAATCGAACCTGCAAAAATTTCAATCGTGTAAGCACACGTGTTAAGCACTAAAGCCAATAATGCACAGTTATAACCACTGCGGAAAAACCAACTCAAAAATTCAGATTCACGTACAAAACCCAGTGTATACATACCGGAGTAGCAAATCAGTAACTGTACATATAATGGCGTACCACGAAATACATAAGAAAATAGCCATACAGGCCACGACAACACTTTGTATTTCGATACACGAGCGACAGACAAAGGAACGGAAAGACAAAAACCGATCGAGACAGAGATCACCAATAGCCACAAAGTCACCGCAACCCCAGTAAATTTATAACCATCCGTCCATAAAAAGCTCAGGCCGTATTGTTGTAAAATCTCAATCATAACTCAGCCTTTTTCTTACCGGTTGAATAGACTCTTCCTAACCACCAAAACACGATATTCGAGAGCGTCGTAAACGCTAAATAAATCGCACCAGCGATGACCGTAAAGTAGAAGAACTGATAAGTGCCTTTACCAGCATCTTGGCTGACTTTAACCACATCTTGCAGACCAATAATCGATACTAATGCTGTGGCTTTCATGGTGATCAACCAATTATTCGATAAACCAGGTAGGGCAAAACGCATCATTTGTGGGAAAATGATCTTTTGAAAAACTTGTCTCGGTGTAAAACCATAAGCCGTCCCCGCTTCTATTTGCCCCTTTGAAACTGTCAAAAATGCACCGCGGAACGTTTCAGTAAAATAAGCACCATAAATAAAGCCAATGGTGATAACCCCAGCCGAAAACGGATCAATGTTAATTTGCGCCATACCAAAATATTCAGTCACATGATTTAAACCAATCTGTAGACCGAAAAAAATCACCAACATAAGCACAAGATCCGGAATACCACGAATGATCGTGGTATAAATATCCGCAAACCACACCAGTATTTTAGATCCAAATAATTTAGCAATTGCGGCAATAAGCCCGAGCACAAAAGCAACCAACATCGATAGTAGCGATAGTTGAATAGTTACCAATGTACCTTGCCAAATTATGCCTCCATATCCGTAAAACATCCGGAAAGCTCCTGAAGAATAGTAGTCTGTGACGTATACATTAGTACTCTGACACGACACAAAAGAAATGACTAAAAATGCAAATACTTGCAAAACAATAAAGCATTATGATGAGTTTATCACAGTATTTTTCAATGATTAAGGCAATTTAACCTTTCACTCAACTCAATCATTCAGTTTAGCTCTGCATATAAATGCAACCTAATAAAAAATTATCTGCCGTCTCTGTAACTTAGCGACCATTTTCTTATAAAAAAGCCGCAGCGTTATAAGCTGCGGCTTTTTTAAATAATCATTCACTTGGTGGCATTTTAAGCAGACACTCTCATTGACCACCACGTTAGAGGTACATTATCGCTCTAAAAGTTGCTACATAACGCTTCTTTGCCGAACAAATCGAGCTCTTGTGTCGTGACATACACTTTGTTAAATCCACACTCAATGGCGATTGGATCTTCTGAGACCATCGCTTGTGCCGTCGCATGCTGATAAAAATGACTGAACGCCTTTATTCCCATCAATAGTAAGGCCGCAACGAGTAATAAGCTGGGTATCGTAACCCGTCGATAAGCAAATGCAGGCCACCCCAACCACAAATATTCTCCGTTTTTCATTTTACGATAATAATCGTAATTCGCCCACTGGGACATCACAACACCAGGAGGTAACCAGTAGCATAAGACTGGCAATTTAACCCCTAGCGTATATTCAATCCATGAGAGAAAGGCGCCCCATAACAACGTCATCGTAGCCATGACACCTGCTTTGGTATACATGCCTTTGCTTAAATAAAAGAAAAAACCGCCAAATAGCGCGAATATATTAAAATTCAATAACCAGCGCTCACGTCGTAGTAACGCTTTATAAGTTGCCGATTGTAAAACATCTTGCCGACCTTTCTTGTCGGCTTCTAGTCGGTCGAACAGCTCAAAACGGCGTTCCCATACTGTCGTTTTGAGGTTCTCCCCATTTATACTTGGAGTTGTCATGAACAATCCCTAACCCGTTTTAGTGTTATTTTTGTGCACAGATTGTGTTAAATGATTGTCACACAGAGCTCAGAAACCGTTAATGATTAATTGAACAAAAAATAACTTTTGGGTAGCGTGTCACACTTTAGGCCGAGCGAAGTATGAAGGGGAATTCGTATGGAGAGCGGCGCTGGAAACATATTCTAGAAAGACGAGTACCGTTCTCTTCGTAGATAACCAACATGATCTATCTTCTCAACGTTGACTCAAACGACAACCGTATAATATTTCTCTTCGCGTTATAGTCAGTGTTACGATAACTTGTCGATAAATAGCGAAATAACAAGGATGTTATGATGAAGATTAATTGCGATATGGGCGAGAGTTTTGGCCCTTGGATAATGGGGCAAGACGAATCATTGATGCCCTACCTCGATATGGCCAATATTGCTTGTGGCATGCACGCCTCTGATCCACAAGTGATGCTTAATACCATTCGCTTAGCAAAGCAAAATGGCGTAACCATTGGTGCTCATCCTGGCTATCACGACCTCCAAGGGTTCGGGCGCCGAAATATTTCACTATCACCAGATGAACTCCACGCTTTATTTATCTATCAAATTGGGGCTTTACATCTTATGTGCCAGAGTGAAGGTGTTCCCTTATGCTACGTAAAGCCGCATGGCGCGCTCTATAACACAATGATGAAAGATGATACGGTTTTTATCACCTTACTAAAAGCTATGCAGCAAGCTGCCCCATCACTCCCCTTGGTCTGTATGGCGGTTCCTAATCATGATCAATACCAGCAACAAGCTCACCAATATGGCATCAAATTATGGTTTGAGGCATTTGTCGATAGAGCCTACGCCGACGATGGTCGACTTGTCCCTCGTAAGGAACCCGGCTCAACCTATAACGACATCGACGCCATTCAAGCTCAGGCACTGTCGCTGATTCATCATAACCAAGTCACGACGTTAACCGGTCATACTGTCGATGTTTACGCAGATACCTTATGTATCCATGGAGATGGCCCACAAGCACTCCCTACCGCGCAATTACTCGCGCGCCTGTTACACAGTAAGGGAACCTCTGAGTGATAAACATCAACCTAGTAAGCGAAACCTCGTTGCTGATCGATTTCGGCAACGAGATAACGCCACAAATTGCCGACACGATTGCCACCTCTCTGCCTATTATTCGTCAAGTATTGGATACAGGGCTCGTCGATATCATTCCCGCTTACACCACCGTTTTAGTTGGATTTGATAGTTTAAAAACTGACGTAACTGCTTGTGTTCAGATGCTTACAGCCCAACTGCAAAAGCTTGAAATGTCACAATCGGCGTCAGCTCATACTTTCACACACTCGATGCCAAAACAGCGTCACGTTATTGAAATCCCGGTGTACTACGGCGACGAGGTTGCGCTAGATAAAGCGTCGATATGCGCGCATACCCACCTATCATTCGATGAAGTTATTCACTTACACTCGCAACAAGAGTATCGCGTATACGCATTAGGATTTACGCTTGGATTTGCGTATCTGGGTAATACCGATATGAAATTAAACATGTCACGCAAAAACACCCCCAGTTTTTGTATTCCCAAGGGGAGCGTCGCCATCGCTGATCAACAAACGGCTATTTACCCCAAAGACTCCCCTGGTGGCTGGCAAGTACTCGGACGCACTCCACTCGAACTCGTCGATTTTTATCGTGACAATTTGACGCTATTCTCTCCAGGAGACAAAGTTCGCTTCCGAGCGATCTCGCGAGCGACTTTTTTGTCTATGGGTGGCTCGTTAGATATAAGCGATAGTAAATACGCTGATTTAAGTCGCCAAGGTGGTGTGTCATGTTAATCATTCTCTCGGCTGGCCCATTAAGTGTTATTCAAGATTTAGGCCGCAAAGGCTACCAACATCTTGGCGTAAGCCCAGGTGGCCCAATGGATGAACATGCATTTTCATGGGCTAACCGACTGCTGGATAACCCGATCAACACACCATGTGTAGAGATCACCATCGGAATGTTCCGAGCACAATTTACGCATGAAACGACGTTTGCGCTCACTGGAGCACAAATGGCAGGTACACTCAATGGCAAAAAGATAGCGCCATGGCAAAGCTATCATGCGTATGCTAACGATACTCTCGAGTTAAGAGGCGCGAGTTCAGGAACGCGCGCCTATCTAGCGGTAAAAGGCGGGTTTTGCGTGCCTAATATATTAGGTAGCAGTGCAACGGTTATGCGAGATGAACTTGGCGGTTTAACAACCAAAGGTGAGGCTTTAAAAGCTAACGATTGCCTTCCTTATCCTAACACACCATTAATGATGCGCCGCCAAACGCCTCCGCAATTTATTCCGGCTTATTCACCTAAAGTAACTCTCGATTTAATTGCTAGCTACCAGTTTGATTGGTTTACTAAGGCACAGCATCAGCGTTTTTTTGATAGCGAATATACACTAACACCACATTGTGACCGTATGGGGTTTAGACTATCCGGTACACCAATCGTATGTCATCAGCAGCGACTCATTTCAGAAGGAACGGCTCTGGGAGCCGTCCAAATCCCGGCAGACGGTCAACCGATCATTTTAATGCGTGATAGACAAACTATCGGTGGGTACCCAAAGCTTGGTTGCCTAAGTGCCCAAAGCGTTAATCAACTTGCACAAAGCCAACCCGGAACTCACATCACTTTTCGTTTAATCAGCTTAGAAAACGCGATTGAACAACAACGCCAAGAGCAACGCTTTTTTCAACACTATGTCGGCTAACTTAACCAACGCAAGGACAACTATGAAAATTATCAATGCTCGACTACGTCATCAGGACGACTTATTTACCATCTACTGTGCAGAAGGCTTAATCAAAACCATTGAAAAGCAAAACAGTACAACTGTTGATAGTGCGGCGGATATTGACGCTAATGGGCACTTATTGTGCGCTCCCTTCGTTGAGCCACACATTCATCTTGATGCAATAATGACTGTCGGTGAGCCACGCTGGAACCAGAGTGGTACCTTGTTTGAAGGCATTGAATGTTGGTCCGAACGCAAACCGATGCTCACCACAGAAGATGTACAATCAAGAGTACGTAAAGCGGTGCAACTGCTAGTAAGCAATGGCATTCAACATATTCGTACTCACATTGATGTCACCGATCCCGATCTTACTGCGCTCAAAGCCATTGTGGCGCTCAAATCTGAATTCTCAGCTTACATCGATTTACAGGTTGTCGCCTTCCCACAAGAAGGCATATTCTCTTATCCTAATGGTACTGGTTTAATGGAACAGGCAGTCGAATTAGGTGCGGATGTCATTGGCGGTATCCCCCACTTTGAGTTCACCCGTGAATATGGCGTAGAGTCAATGCGTTGGGTGATGGATTTCGCCAAGAAACACGGTAAGCTAGTGGATGTGCATTGTGATGAAATAGACGATGAAGCTTCACGCTTTCTGGAGGTGCTCGCCACCGCAGCACTAGAATCTGGGATGGGAGATAAAGTCACTGCTAGCCATACCACGGCCATGCATTCTTACAATAATGCCTATTGTTCAAAGCTGTTCCGTTTACTGAAAATGTCTAAGATCAATTTTGTTTCATGTCCAACCTCCAACATTCATCTACAAGGACGTTTTGATACCTTACCTAAACGCCGAGGCATTACTCGTATCAAAGAACTGAATGAAGCAGGTATGAACGTTGCGCTCGCACAAGATTCGATCCAAGACCCTTGGTATAGCTTAGGTAACGGTAAGTTAATTCGTGAATTAGATTTCGCTCTCCACGCTTGTCATATGATGGGGTATAACGACTTCAATTACGGTTTAGACTTCATTACCAATAATGGTGCCAAAGTACTGAATATCCAAGATAACTATGGTATTTCCGAGGGCAAGCCTGCCAATTTCATCATTGTAGAAGGCAGTAATGATATCGAGGTCATTCGTAATCAATCGGATGTACTGTGGTCAGTCAGACACGGCAATGTGATTGTAGAACGTCAGCCTAGTCAACTTAAACACTCGATGCAAATTTAAACTCTATTGCACACTATTCCGCCTTTTTACGGCGCATGCTTGCTCGCGCACAATTTACTGCTCAATACAGCATACATAGAAGCGATCCTCGGCGAGAAGCGCCAACAAGGCAACCTTATTGATATCACGTCATGAAATAATGGCTTAAGTAGAAAGGTGGTAAAGCCGCGGATATGGAAACAATAAGTGGCACCCAGCATGTTTTTCTTTGGGGGAGGCAAACACACAAAGTGCCACTTAAATAAATGACGAACCCAATCTTATTTTTTTGTAAACAACTGTACTATTTCATGAATCAACCAAGTGGACGCCAATAGGTCTGCAGCCCCGCCAGGACTGAGGTTGCGAGCAATAAGCTCTTGGTCAAACTTGATCAATTCAGTCTTTATATTGTGGTCCCTAATCGAGGTATTTTCCAGTATTTGAGACGCATGATTTTGTAAAAATCTTAACCCTTCAATGCCGCCGCGAGAGACCACATTCGTATCATCGTTATTTGCCATAATAATGAGTAACGTACGTAATAACGCATCTTCTTCAGAGCATGATGCCCGCAGACACTCTTGATAGGTTGGTAATGCATAATTCATGACAGTCGCCATACCTGAAGCAGCTTCACCGCGAGCACCACTAATACCAAATTGCTGATAAATACGTTCACCTGCCGTCGCAGCAGGTAACTCGACACGCGCTTTTAACTCATCGTAAACCAACCCTTCACAGGACTGACGAATCACTTCTTTGATGTGCAAGGTATCCACTTTGAGTTGTTTGGCTTCAAGCCATCCCACAGCACCACAAATCAGGCCAAGGTTAAAAATCATGCCTTTATGGGTATTAACCCCGTGAGTTGCCCGCAGCATAACTCGCTCGGCTTCTTGGCCTATTGGGCGTAATCGTTGTAATAACTCAGTAACACTTTGCTTAGCACTTGCTCGACCTGCGATAACGAAACGTTCCATATAAGGAGCAATTGCATCAGCACTGGCAACGAACAAATCAAGATTCATATCATGGTGAGATCCATTGTTTCGCTTATCTACCAATCCCGGTTTTGGTGTCAAATAAACTTCGACACTCATTGCGTGATAGGCCAAGTTAGCGATTAGCTTCGGTAAACTAAAAACCGGTTTCTGACTAGGAGAAGGAGTCGCCACGATAACCTCGATTAAATAACATAATGAATGTATTAAGCGTAGCACTCATAGTCATGTGTCATTTCTTCAATGACTGCCATAAGATCGCTTAAATCATGACGACGTGAACGTGCGCACAATTTCCCATCTTTTTCGCACAGCAAACAACGTCGTCTAGGTAATTGAACACCTTGGCGTGAAATAACTTTTCCTTCAGCATCAATAACATCCAAATCCATTAAGCGACCTAAAGGGTGAGTATTTTCAATCTCCATCATTGCTTTTTTAAGTAACGTAGCAGAGGGAACTTGAATACAGATCATCGCCTCTGGACCCGTTTTTTCATTAATTTTTTGGCTGCCAATGATAGTCCAACCATTTTCAGCGCAAATTTTACGCACCGCTTGTAATCCAGCATTCATCACTTTTAAACTGGCGTGATTCATTTTCACAGGCCCAGGCATATTGATGCGAAAAGAAATAACGGGAAGGGAGTGCCGCTTAATCCAAGCGGATTGTTGATAACCGCGAGCGGTTCGACGCTTCATTAAATCACTTAAACCGACTTCAACGTCGATGGGAATAGCCATGTATATTACCTATATTTCCAAGTTTCATTGCTTTGACAATGGTTTTATTGAAACAACTGAATATTGTGATACCACAAAGCCTTGATAAACTTGGCACACAATACCGTGAATGCTTTATTGCCTCTTACATTCAATAATGCGTGAAATGTGATGAGAATCAATGCGTATTATCAAAAAAATTTTATTTTTACACAAAAAATTTGATGCAACTGCAATCACACTCATGTTCATCATGAAAGTTTTCTCTGCGTCACATATAGATATTTATCACTCTAAAACAAGGTATTAATGCTGTTTATGGTTTTTATGACGTTAATTATTAAACCAATTAAAACACTCAACTGTGGAGCAACTTCCCTTTTGTTAGGCATGCCTGCTTATCTAAAAATAGAGCAAAACGGAGACAAGGTAACGCTAACTTGGCATATGAAATGAGACAATAACTCTATGAATATAAAGCGAATACTACGAAAACCCGACAAACAATATAAACGTAACCACAATAATCATTGATTAATTTATATTTAACAACCAATATGTTAGGCGAATTAATGGGGCTCGATTGTTCACTATACCGCTCCATGAGATACCATTTTGAATTTTCACCCTCAATAGAGCCGATGCACAATGGAATTCATAGATGTACTGATTGTTGAAGATGAGCCGACGATTGCAGAGTTACACAGTTATTATCTGCAACGTACGCACCGTTTTCGCGCGACGGGCATGGCTAACTCAATCGCCGAAGCACGCAAAATCATCAAAATTATGAAACCTCAACTCATTCTTCTCGATAATTTTTTACCTGATGGCAATGGAATTGAGTTACTAAAAGAATTGAATACCCAACCTAACCCACCAGACGTCATTTTTATCACGGCTGCTACCGATATTGATACGGTACGTGAAGCAGTACGCTGTGGTGTGTTTGATTACCTTTTGAAACCAATTGCTTATGAACGAATGGTTGACTCTCTAGATCGTTATCTCAAATACATGAGCTCCTTAAAAGCGAGTGATAATGTCAGCCAACGTCATGTTGATGATTTATTTAATTTTCAGGCCAAACATACGCATATCGAAAGCCTCCCCAAAGGTATCGATGAACTGACTTTAGACAAATTAAAAGCGCTATATAAACAATCGGATGAAGCGTACACCGCTGAATCGCTCGGTGATGCATTAGGGATCAGTAAAACCACTGCCCGTCGTTACTTGGAGTTTGGAGTAGAAAGCGGGTTATTAGATGCACACATTATGCATGGTAAAGTCGGTAGGCCTGAGCGTATCTATCACAGAAAACAATAACAAAAAACCATGAGGGGGCAATTGAACTTGCCCCCTATACGATGACTTCTAAGTAATTAACGACGATTAGCAATCGCGTCTAACTTATCAATTAGCTGGGTTTCTTTCTCTATTTCTGTAATTCTTTCCTGAGCCTCTTGGGCTTGTTGAATATCTTTTTCAGCTACTTGTGCAATATTTTTCGAATCGGCCGACATCGTATTGAGTTCACCACTGAACTGTTGTGAGTCGGTTTCCACCTGAGTAAGCACTTGGCTAATACTCTCAATGCCTTTGCTAATCTCGCTGATAGCTTTAGTGACATCTTCAATCGTATTACCTGTTTCATGCACACTTTTTTGAGTGCGCTTAGATAAAGCACGTACTTCATCCGCCACCACAGCAAAACCTCGCCCAGCTTCGCCTGCACGAGCCGCTTCAATTGCCGCGTTGAGAGCCAGTAAGTTTGTCTGGTCGGCAATACCACTGATCGACTGGATAATATTAACGATACGATCCGCGCTCTCTTTTAGATGCCCCATACCTTGCACTAAATTTTCACGTTCAGCTTGCTGCTGATGAATTTGCGTCATAAATTGTGAAAACTGAGTTGCTAAAGTGGCTTGCTGCCCAGCCGCCGTCGCAGAATGCGAGGCGCTACTCTCAAGCTGCTCAATCGCGCCCTGTAGCATTGGATTAATATGACTCATATGTTCAATAACATTACGTTGTAATGAACTTATTTTTCTTTCGCCCACCAACTTCATTTGCATGTAATAGCTAATAAATGAGGCTAAATGAAAGCTAAAGTTATCCGCATACTCATCACGGAATGTGTCATTCTCTCCCACTTTAAAAAACGCAATGGCTGTCACGGTTTGGTTTTGGTGTAATCCTAAAAACTCACCGAAAGTTGAAAAGCCGGATAAGCAGACACCTTTAAACGTATCTACTTTGGATAAACTCTCCGGATTATTCAAGCGACGTAAAATACAATCATTTAGCAGCATCGCCACAGGTTTAGACGGTTTGTCTGCGAGAAATTTATGATAGTCCTGTGTCGTTGACTGCACAAAATCCTTTGCTTTCACCAAAAATAAACGCTCACCAAATCCCAAGTCACTAAACATCGCAAGTGAACCATCATCTTGCACCGTACCGACAGAGCGTATAAACAACTCATTACCAACCTGAACGCCAAACGAGTATTTATTAAGTTTTGACTCTACCTCTTTTGGTGAGCACTTAAAGTACTGGCATAACCATTCAACGGGGGTTTGTAGCTGTAATTGCTCATTGAGGACCGAATGCAATGTCCGGGTAAATGGATTAAAATCAACAATATCAAATCCGTGGCCTGTATTATCAAAGTTATGACTTTTCATAATTCCATAACGATAACCCTTAGCGATTTTGGCAAAGCACATGATCACACTGCCCGTTTTCATCTCGCCATTAACAGACACAGGTGCATGCTTAAAATCTAATTTTCCCCCTGCACTGCCACCGATGAAGTAACAAGGAAACATTTTCGATTCATACATGGCTTTCGTAAAGAAGTCTTCACTGCCTATCGCCCCATCAAAGTACGTTAACGACACGGTATCGTGGCTATCAATAAAAAAAGGGACCTTAACTTTCTTAAGTTCTGTAATGATTTTTTGTACGCGGTGTTCCGATTGAGTATAGAGACTGCCACTACCTTGTTTATCTTGATTAAATAATGGCACAGTATGAATAGATAACTGGCTAAATAACCGAGTAGAAAAAGCATGTACAATGACACGATCCCAACTGCTTGGGGCGTCATGATACAGCTTGCCATCCTTATCTCCACCACCCAACTCACCAGCGGTCATCACACCAATAACCTGTTTGGCAAAAGGCATAGCACTATTAAGTTTACGATTGACTTCAGTAAAATCACAGTGCGGGGAAATATACGCTAACACCAAAGCTGTCCCACCCACTAACTCACAATCAGATAATGTCTGTGTATTAATTTCATTACTTTTGAGTGTTTTAGTTAGGGTCACAGCGCATTCGGCATCTGATTTCGGACCTTGTGACTTTGTTTTGAAAAACATAGTGAGCCTCTTTTTATCGCGAGTTTCATATTGAAACATCTTAAAAATCGATAAATTAAATAAAAATAAATAGAATAATTAATGAAAACGAGCCTTGAATAAACAGCAAGCACTAATTAAATACACGCTGATATTAACGTATTTTAGATGAGAATTAGTCATCTGTAAGGCGTTTTTACTATTCTATTTGTCTATTTTTTCTATGCTCACATTCCTATCACTCAAACAAAAAACCGGCTTATTGCCGGTTTTTTCAAGATAATAAGACACCATCGTCAAGTGGTTAACTCTGCGCTTTATCATGGTCTAACGGCTTTTTCGCCCAATAACCAGCTAACACTGAACCAGATAAATTATGCCATACAGAGAAAATCGTGCCGGCGACCGCAGACGCTGGCGTGAAAAACTTCATAGCAAGTGCAGTGGCGAGTCCAGAATTTTGCAACCCGACTTCAAAAGCCACTGTGCGGCAAGTTTTTTTCTCAAACCCCAGAAAACGACACACCCAAAAACCGAGTGTTAGCCCTACACTATTATGAATAATGACAGCGAGGGCGACAATTGGACCAATCTGAGTAAGTTGCGAAGCATTTAGCGCCACCACTATCGCAATAATTGTCACAATCGCGAGCATAGATACGAGTGGTAGAATATCGTCCATTTTGGCCGTAACGGAATGAAAATACACATTGACGATAACACCAATAGCGACGGGAACAAGTACGATTTTGACTAAGCTAAGCAGCATACCTGCAACTGGCACATCGACACTTTTTCCTGCCAACACCGCGACTAATAATGGCGTGATCAATACGCCCACCAATGTAGAAATAGCAGTCATTGTAATAGAAAGCGCCACATCTCCTTTAGCGAGATAACACATCACATTAGAAGAGGTTCCTCCTGCCACACTCCCAACTAATACCATGCCGACAGTCAGCACAGGGTCAAAACCTAATAGTGTACTCACCATTAACGCGGTCAATGGCATAACACTAAATTGCAGCACTAATCCCGCGCCAATAGCACGCTTATTTTTCACCACATTTAGGAAATCGGCTGGGCGTAGCGTCAGTCCCATCGCCAGCATAATCACGACGAGTAAAGGGACAATTCCAGCTTTCAGGCTCGTAAACCATTCTGGCTGCCAAAAAGCACATAATGAGCATAACACTGCCCATACAGGGAAGAGATTCGTTAATTTTTTAAGCATGATACATTCCTTTGTCATCCTGCGTATCACATAACAGTGATAAATTTTATTATATGTTCATTCACCGTTACGCAGAACGTGTTCTTTATTATGTTTTAATAAACCGTTTATACATAGGTTAAATATAGTGTTCTCTATCAACAGCAGTCCATAACTGTTTTTACCTCGTCCATAGTGAACACCGCTTAGCCTAACGGTTTTCTGCTAACTTGCCTATAGATTGAACAAATAAGTCGTTAGAATTTATCGATATAAATAAAAAGGCCAGCATTTGCTGGCCTTTCAATAAACACATCAATGAGCATGTTTCTTCACGATTGTTGTGATCTTATTTTGCTTCACCTACAGGTAAAATCGTACGACCATATTCGTTATTTAGTACGGTAGCCATCGCAAAGTAAATGGCGCTTAAACCACAGAAAATACCTTCATAACCGGCAATTTTCCCAAGCATATGACTTCCCGTAAAGTGCTCAGCAGCAAGTAATGCAAATAGGATGGTAAGAGAACCAAATACCACTTGTTTCGCTTTCGGGTAACGCAGAGAACCAATAAACATAAACCCGGTAAAGATCCCCCACAATGCGAGATAACATCCCATGAATCCTGGAGGTGTCGCAGCTAAGCCCATTTTTGGCATCACAATAAGACCAACTAAAGATAGCCAGAATAAACCGTAAGAAGTAAACGCAGTAGTACCAAATGTATCACCACGCTTAAAACACATCATGCCGACCAATACTTGGCCTAAACCACCATAAAAGATCCCCATTGCTAAGATCATAGAATCTAAAGGAAAAAAGCCCGCATTATGAATATTAAGTAATACGGTCGTCATCCCGAACCCCATCAACCCTAGTGGTGCTGGATTCGCTAATTTTGTCGACATTCAAATACCCTGAATAATAGAAATATATATAGAAATAAAGCGCGGATTGTAAAGAAGCGAGATCGAAAAGATAGACAGTAAAAATGAAATATAAGATCCCATACAAATGGTCTATAATATACAACCATCCGCCACAAAGAGTAAGCTTCAGTCAGTGTCTATCTTAGCCTTAAACCAGCTACAGCACTGCAACGTACTTTATCCACTTTTTTGATTGAAAAAATACCAGCGTTAGAGGCTTTAAAACGATTGAAAGTGGCCAACCAACTTAAAAGCGTATGTCCATACTCGTCCAAAATAGTGTTAACAACCATCGATTTGATATAGAGAAACTTGATTTCGTCCATTCGCTTTCGATTGATATAACGCTTTATCTGCATTAGCTAAAATCTCATCAAAAGTCTGTTGCGTATTGGTTTCTACCATAGCGACCCCAATCGATATCGTCACGGGCCCATAAATCGGTGTCCAGTTAGCAACGACAATTTTTTCAACATTGCGACGTAAATTTTCAGCGACTCGTTGTGCTCCTTCTTGTGAGGTATCAGGTAAAATAATGGCAAACTCCTCCCCTCCTACACGCGCGATAATATCAACTTCACGTAGAGATGAGTTGAGCACTTGGCTAAGTTGTATGAGGACCTGATCTCCCATCGCATGTCCGGCTTTATCATTAATTTTTTTGAAAAAATCAACATCAAGCATCAATACTGACAACGATGTACCGGAGCGTTTTAAGCGAGCCATTTCATGATTAGCCGCATCAAAAAACACACGGCGATTAAATAACCCAGTCAGAGAGTCGGTTGTCGCTGCTTGATGAAGCTTTTCCTCATCAAGCCGGCGTTTATGATCAACTTTTTCGACAACAAGCGCAGAAATACCCACCATAATCATAATAAACCAGCACACGCCAACCACAAACACACCAAATAAACTCCCTTGTGGCGCAACGGTTAGTTTAACTATGAAATAGCCAATAACAACCGGAAAAATATAGCCAGTCACGAACTGAAAACGAGCCACTTTACCACCGATATGTGGACTCAATAACGCATGAACTAGGCCTTTATCTGCCGTTAACGCCACCGTTGCCACAGAAAGCGCAAAACCAGCGGTCGCAGTGAACAACGACATTTGTCCATAAAACTTAGTCAGCCCATAGGTATAACCCAAAATGGTAATCAACGGCATAGAAACCGCAATGGTCGCAATCATCTGTGAGAACACATATTTTTTAAAGTTATATGCCACTATCGAACTAGAGATAAACAGCAACATTAATGCGGTATTTCCTCCCATATAATTACTTTTACCTGTTTGCAATTCTCTTAATACATCACTGAGAAATGGCGTAATATATTGCGAAAAATCAGACTGGTATACCACATCAGTCAGTCGAATAACGGTAAAGATAAAAGCAAGAAAGGCAAATAGATGGCGTTGTTTAATTTCTAAGGGGGTTTGCACGTTTTTATACAAAGAAAAACCAAGTAAAACAATAATTAGCGCAGTCAGTGGATGAGTGGCGGGGCCATTATCAATGGGACGATATAGTCCTTCTATTGAGCCGAAATATCCAGCAAGCGATATTATACCAAACAATACGGTAATCGCACCAAACGGGCGCACAAGAGACAGGACCTTATCGACAAGTTTCCAAGTATCGGTGACATCTTGCTTGCTGGAGTGATCCATATAATTAATGCTTCCATCAACATAACATAGAGAGAGATGAGTTGATTCTAGTCGTGAACATCACGCTTTGCCAAGCCTATAAAACAAATAAATTCAATAATTTATATTATAGAACTATCAACTAAATACTTAACAATCGTCACTGCCAGAACATTGAACGACGATAAGCCATAGTAAAGTGAGCAAAAACCTAAGGAGTAATAAACAAGTCAAAAAGCAGTCATAAACAACGCTCAGGATGGGCAATCGGTAGAAATACCTCATAAGAAGTCGGAGTTCCCCAGCATCAATCACGACTTATTAATAAGAGCTTTATGAAAAGTCATCACAAAAAATCAATTCATTAATTCTATAAAATATCGTGATACAGCTTGAGGATCATCCGCACTGCATATCGCAGAAACAAGCGCCAGACCATCAACGCCGGTGGCACAAAGTTCGGAAATATTATGTTCATTAATGCCGCCAATCGCAACGACAGGTAACGATGTCATGCTCACGGTTTTCTGCAGCCCTTCAACCCCCCAATACATGGTCGTATTAGTTTTGGTCTGAGTTGGAAAAATCGCACTTAACGCGATGTAATCGAGCGGCATCGTCTGTGCTTGAGTCAATTGTGCTTGCGTTTCTATGGATAGTCCGAGGATTTTATCTGCCCCCAAAAGCTGACGGGCGATGGTCACCGGCATGTCAGATTGACCTAAGTGCACGCCATCGGCATTCACCGCAAGCGCAACATCAACTCGGTCGTTAATAATTAGCGGCACGCCAGTGCCTTGCAGAATGTCTTTAATCGCTTGTGCCCGCTCAATAAAAGCGCGTACATTTCCATGCTTTTCTCGCACTTGGACTAATGTCACTCCCCCTTTTACCGCTTCACGGACCACATGCTTTAGTGTGGTGAGATCGAGCGTATCATCGGTGACCAAGTATAAACGGTATACGTTATTCATTGTATTTCCTTGCTCCCTTGCTCCCTTGCTTGCGATGACCCGTTCAACGTTCAACGCAAACAAGAGTGATAATATTGATAAACAATAGATGGCTCAGATGACTTGCAGTGTTAACCGTGTTTTTAAGGTTTCATCATTTAGTTGATATAACTCATCAAGCAACGTCATCTGTAAACTCCCCGGACCACGAGCTTGTTCGGCCGCCATTTCGCCAGCCACCCCAAGAACGGCAGCAGCTGCTACCCCTGAGGTATCACCTACTGCCGCAAAGGCGGCAGTCAATGCGGTCAGCGTACACCCCATCCCCGTAACATAAGGCATTAAAGCATGACCATTATTGAGTCTCACCGTATGAGTATGAGTCACAACATAATCAGCCTCGCCCGAGATAACGACACTCGCGTCATACTCTGTGACTAAAAAGCGTGCAGCGCTTACTGCAGAATCACTACTATTGAGTGCATCCACACCTTTACTCTTTGCCTGCTCACAGGCTAAGGCAATAATCTCTGACGCATTGCCACGAATAATGAGTTTTTTGGCCAAGCGAGCAATCTCTCGTGCGGTCGCAGTGCGCAATGAGCTGGCTCCACATCCTACCGGGTCTAACACCACGACTTTGTTATGAATATTGGCTTGTTCAACCGCAAAGCTCATCCGTGGTATCCAGTCACTATCTAGCGTACCTATGTTAATCACTAGCGCCCCAGCAAACGACATCATCTCTGCCATTTCTTGTTTTGAATGCGCCATAATCGGTGACGCGCCAATGGCAAGCAACGCATTCGCCGTATTATTCATCACGACAAAATTGGTAATATTCACCACTAGCGGTTTTTGCTCACGCACGGCTGTCAGCGCCTGCGTGATCTGCTCTACTAACATGGTCACTCCTCAACAGCCTTGTTTAACATCTAAACCTTGTTGCCAAAATGCGACTTCCATCCGAGTCGCAGTTTTAAACACTTCAATTAGGTTTTGACCACGCTGGCTATGAATATCGATTTCAGCCAACATCTGATTAAAATATTCCGCTCCTTTTGCCACACCACTCTGGAACTGTTCACCTGCGTATAAATGAATCCAGCTGCTATAAGGATTCCCTTCCAAGACAGTATGATCATCTTCCATCAGCTTTTTACCAATGACAGCATATCCAATTGAGCAGGGAGCAAACGCGGCATACAGATCAACTAAATCCCCTGCCATTCCGGCATCGAGCACATAGCGGGTATATGCAACCGTACCAAAATCTTCAACCTCGCTTTCGATGGTGGTTTCATCAATCCCCCATTCGGCACAATAAGCCGCGTGATGCGCAATTTCTCCGTCGAGCAGGCTGTAAATGGTTGGCAGAGCTTGACGCATATCACGTAACGTACGAGATTTATAAATCGCTAATGCGTAAGCTCGGGCACGCTGTTTTAGAAATAGAAAATCTTGTTTTAAATAATGCAGATAACAAGGCTGTGCTAACGTGCCTTGCGCAAGTTGCTGAACAAACGAGTGTTCGACATATTCATGCCAGTCGTCTTGGCATGCGTCGATAAGATCTTGATAGTTCATAATTCAATCCCTGTCCTTTAGTGAAAGATCGGCACATAGTTTTTGGCTTGTGGTAGCGTTTTAATCATCTTATGTGCGTATAAAAATTGGGCATAATCATCGTAACGTTTAAGATCAACGGCGGCTGGGCGCAGCGCAAAACGCGGCAGGGTATCTTTCCACGCACGTTTATTGAGTTCGTTATCTAAAGTATCAGGTGCATAAGCAACGAACTCTTGCCAAGACTTTTTAGGGTGGTTAATAATGTAAGTTGTTGCTTGCTGGATGGCGGCATTAAAAGCTTCGATTTTTTGCTGGTCGTATTTTTTCGCATTGGCCACAAACACCAATTCGTCATATGCAGGAATGCCATGTTCTTCTGGATAAAACGCCTTAGTTTTGTACCCTTCTAATGCTAATTGATTCGCTTCAAAATTACGGTATCCACCCGAAATAGCATCCACTTTTCCAGATGCGAGTGATGAAGACAATGCCCAACCCACATTAATGATTTTCACATCAGACACCGTTAAACCAGCATCGGCTAATATTGTTCCTACTGCGGCTTCTTCATTACCAGGATTCGAGATACCTATTTTTTTGCCTTTTAAATCGGCAATCGATGTAATCTTGCCATTATCTAAAACAAATACGGTATTAAGCGGTGTTGCAATTAATGTGGCCGAGCGAATAAGCGGCAAGCCAGCTGCGACATCAATAGTTAAATTAGGCTGATAGGACACCGCCATATCAACTTTGCCAGCCGCGACTAATTTAGAGGGAGTGCTAGGATCAGCCGGCTCTTGGATTTTTACATGCAAACCGTGTTGTTTAAAATAGCCACGTTCTTTGGCAATAATTATCGGGCCATGATTGGGGTTAACGAACCAATCTAACATCAGCGTCATGGTTTGTTGTGCGGCGATAGCGTGACTGGATACAACGGAAACGAGTAACGCCATAACACTAATTAATATTTGTTTCTTCACAAAAAATTCCTTTTCAATCAGTTCTAATTATTTTCCCAAGGGATCATTTTTTTCAAAAATTTATCGGTAATGAAATACAGTGCGATCGACACCGCGGCGAGAATAAATAACGCCGCAAACATCTCATCAATAATCATGCGAGCATTCGCTTGGATCATTAAATACCCCAAACCTTCACTTGAGCCGACCCATTCACCAACGACCGCACCAATAGGAGCAATGACCACCGCCACCCGTATTCCAGAAGCCAGCGTCGGTAAAGCCGCTGGCAACTGAATATGACGCAATAACTGCCACTTTGAGGCGCCCATGGTTTTGGCCAAATCTAAGTAGCCAGTTGGGGTATTACGTAACCCGTCATAGCAACATGTCGTCACAGGAAAGAAAATAATGATGGCTGAAATCACGACCTTAGAAGCAATGCCATAGCCTAACCACAGCATCAAAACCGGGGCGATGGCAAACACTGGAATCGCCTGACTGGCAATCAAGACTGGCAGTAACCAACGTTTAAGCGGCTTAAACATCAGCATCATCAAGGCAAACAGTAAGCCCATCGATAACCCAAGTCCTAAACCCAATAAAATCTCTTGTGCCGTCACCCAGGTATTTTTCAACAAAACATCATAACGGACGACGAGACGCTCAAGGACCGCCACTGGTGATGGCAAGATAAATCTAGGTATTGCAAACGCCATAACGACCAATTGCCATCCGCCGAATATAACGATAAGGCTAATCACCAAGCGCAGCGCTGGATAAGTAATAGGCTCTTTTTTACTCAAGCGTTGCGCTGCAGAGTTTGGTTGAGCTATCTCACTCATAATCTTTCTCCAATTGCTGCAAAATCATTTGCTGTAATTCCGCACATTCACCATTTATCACTCTCGGCGGTTTTGTCATAGGGACATCCAAACGCTGGGCTCGTGCTGGCGTGCCTTGCAATACATACAATTGATCCGCTAAACGCACCGCTTCCTGCGGGTCATGAGTAATCAGCATAACGGTCTTTTCTTTTAATAATTCAGCAGATAACGCCTGCAATTTATGACGAGTCACCGCATCAAGCGCCGAAAATGGCTCATCCATTAGCACTAGCGGCTTGTCTTGCATTAAGGTGCGTGCTAGCGCAACACGTTGACGCATGCCCCCGGAAAGTTGAGCAGGTTTAGCGTCGACATTGTCCGCTAACCCCACTTGTTCAAGCAGTGTTAGCGCACGTTGACGGTCTTGCTCTGAATGGGAGGGTGAAGCAGAAAAACGAGTACTAAGACAGACATTGTCCAATACATTTAACCATGGCAAGAGCAAATCTTGCTGCGCCATATAAGCGATATGCTCATGAACAACCATAGGCTGTTCTCGCCTGTGATTATGCGTAATATTAAGGTGCCCACTCCATTGTACTTGGTCTTCTAAAAGCCCAGCGAGATAACGTAACATTGTGGTTTTTCCACAGCCGCTACGCCCCAACATTACTGTCCATTGCTGGGCGGGAATAGTCATCGTAATCCCGGCAAGTACCGGTGTTTGGGTATCATTGTATTGCAACCCAGCGTTCACCAGCTCAATACCAAATGCTCTAGCGTACATACTCATGACCTGCAAAAAAATGATGTACTGGGCCGTGCCCACGCCCAATATTAAGCTCATCGGCATGAGCAAGAGTTGCACTGATATAGCGCTTTGCTAATACAACGGCTTGCGACAAGTCATGTCCTTGTGCCAAATAAGAAGCCATCGCGGAAGACAGCGTACATCCGGTACCATGAGTGTTGTTGGTGGCTATACGCTTGGCTCTAATAACCTCTGATGATGTCGGTAAAATCAATACATCGTTGCTGTTTTCATCCGCTTCTAAATGTCCGCCTTTCAACAAGACAGCCTTTGCGCCTAACGCACGCAGATCGTCAATCATATCGTTCATTTCTACTTCTGATTGCGGTACTGGCCGTCCCGTTAATGTGGCACCTTCTGGCAAATTGGGGGTGATAATGTCGGCAAGTGGGATGAGTTTGTTTTTCAAGGAACTGATTGCCGCTTGTTCGAGTAATAAATCGCCGCTGGTTGCAACCATTACGGGATCAATCACCAAATGCTTAGGTTGATATTGTTGTATTTTATCGGCAACAACTTGGATAATGTTTGCATCCGCGAGCATACCAATTTTCACCGCGACAATATTGAGATCGGTAAACACGGCATCGAGCTGACTGGCAACGTGCGCTAAAGGAATAGGAAAAATCGCCGAAACGCCTTGAGTATTTTGCGAGGTGATCGCCGTAATTACCGAGCAGCCAAAACTGCCGGTCGCCGACATCGCTTTTATATCTGCTTGGATCCCAGCACCGCCACCACTATCTGATCCTGCGATAGTCAAAACCACAGGAATAGTATGTGAATTGGTAACTTGTGTTGTTTGCTGTTTTGATTGTGCCATAGTCATTCCTATTACAGGCGTAACAGGAACTAACAACTTTGGCCATGCTAAGAAGGATCGGAGATCGGACTGGCAAAAAAATTAACTGGATGAAACCCGCTAATGTCAAAGTGCAAATAGTTCCCTACGCCAGTGCTAACTGAATCAGGTTCTGCGGGTCTCGAGTATTCGATCTCAGCCAATACAATGTGCACTGGCCCCCCGACTATTACGCCAAAAGAATAACAGGAGACATGCCAAAAAGGTATGTCTTTTTTTCTTAAATTAGTGTGCTGATTGATTTATGCGAGAACGGTAACGCTTTCATAATTCGATGAATTAAGAAAAACCATTCAACGTTACGGTAGCTCAGTATCATCGAGGCAGACACCAAAAAGGTTACCGTTTGCACAGTGCGCTATAGACGCTCCTATCCAACGGTAACCTAGGTTATAGATTAAACTGGGCTTGGCTGTTCAGGTCACCGATTATTGTGACAACAAACAACCGCGGTAAAACTAAGCCGAAAGCTCTTGTCTCAGAATCTCAACACCAGCATGTAGTGCTTTCATTTTATCGCGTGCTACTTGACGTGACAGTGGTGCCATACCGCAGTTCGTACAAGGGTACAGTTTATCTGCATCAACGTATTTCAACGCTTCACGCAAGGTCGCGGCGACTTCTTCTGGCGTCTCAATGACATCAGTTGCCACATCAATCGCCCCCACCATGACTTTTTTGCCGCGCACCAATTCCATTAATTCCATAGGCACATGCGAGTTGTGGCATTCAAGCGAAATAATATCGATATTGGATTGTTGCAACTTAGGGAAAACTTCTTCGTATTGGCGCCACTCATTTCCAAGAGTTTTCTTCCAATCTGTATTGGCTTTAATGCCGTAACCATAACAAATATGCACTGCAGTTTCGCATTTAAGCCCTTCGATGGCTCGTTCTAGCGTGGCAATTCCCCAATCATTGACATCGTCAAAAAACACATTAAACGCTGGCTCATCAAACTGAATAATATCGACTCCTGCCGCTTCTAGTTCCTTGGCCTCTTGGTTAAGAATTTTAGCAAATTCCCAAGCCAGTTTTTCACGACTCTTATAGTGACCATCATACAAGGTATCAATCATGGTCATTGGGCCTGGCAATGCCCATTTAATTGGTTGATCGGTTTGTTGACGCAAGAATTTCGCATCGTCCACAAACACCGGTTTTTGACGTGATACTTCCCCTACTACAGAAGGCACGCTCGCTTCATAGCGATTGCGAATAGTGACAGTCTGGCGATTTTCGAAATCCACACCATTAAGGTGCTCAATAAACGTAGTTACAAAATGCTGGCGAGTCTGTTCGCCGTCACTCACAATATCGATACCGGCTCGTTGCTGTTCATGCAGCCCAACACGCAATGCATCTTGTTTACCATCAATCAGTTCTTGACCTTCCAGTTTCCAGGGAGACCACAGTACTTCGGGTTGTGCTAGCCAAGTGGGTTTCGGTAAACTGCCAGCTGTTGAAGTCGGAAATAATTTAGTCATAATATAAGCCATTGTAAATTCAATTAATTATTAAGCGCAGTCCGCTACGTACTGTTCAAGAAATGCTTGATAAGGTTTAATGAAGTTCGCTTCAACAAACTTGCCTTGCTCGATCGCCAATTGACTACGCTCTTCACGGTCATAAACAATATCAGTCAGTGAATGATCGGGATTTTTTAAATTCGGCTGATAACGCTCACCGGCCACACTGTGAGTATTATAAATCTCAGGACGGTAAATTCTTTGGAACGTTTCCATGGTACTGATCGTGCTAATCAGCTCTAAATTTGTGTAATCATTAAGTAAGTCACCAAAGAAGAAAAATGCGAATGGCGCTTTACTGTTTTTAGGCATGAAGTAGCGAACTTGTAAGCCCATCTTCTTAAAGTATTGTTCTGTTAATGACGATTCGTTCGGCTCATACTCAAAGCCTAAAATAGGATGATGGTTCTCAGTGCGTTGGTAAATTTTACTATCAGACACGCTCAAGCAAATCACTGGTCGTTTAGAAAAGTTTTCTTTATACACATCTGAATTCACCAATGACTGGAAGATTCGACCATGCAACACCCCAAAGTCATCTGGAATGGTGAACGTCTCTTTATTCTTGTTATGCTCTGGTAGTAACACACTGAAATCATAATCACGCACATAAGACGAAAAGTTATTCCCCACAATACCTTCAATACGCTGATTGGTTTTACGATCGACAATGTAAGTTTTCAATACTTCAATCGATGGGAAAACTTCGCTGCACCCTTCCAGATCCATATCCGCCGAGATAATCTCTAACTCAACGCCGTAACGATCACCGTGCGGGTTATCCCAAGAGGCTAACTCATTAAAACGTGCGTCAATCATGTCTAAAGCATTACGTAAATTCTGCTGGCGGTGCTCGCCACGTGCCAAGTTAGCAAAGTTCGTCGTGGTACGTGTGTTGGTGGCAGGATGATAATTTTCATCAAGAGTGATACTTCTGATTGTAAATGCAAATTCTGTCTTCATAGCGATCTGGTATCCGTAGTCTGAGATAAAACGTAAGTTTTGATGCCTATTTCATCTCAGTATTTCTTAAAACAACCTGACTGAGATTGAGCGGTATATCGATTTAAGTGATGTCTTGACTATATTTATAGCGATAACTCTGAACGAAGAACAATGTTATTACTTAATATGCTGCATGAAGAATATTCATGATAGAAGTTTAGATGGCTATTTATACGTGAATAGAGAGGCATACGTACCTGTACTGGCCGTCGCGATCTATAGGTTAAGGGTAAAATTGTCACGTTTGACCACACCTCATTAACCATCGATGCCGAGCGATTAAACAAGCGAGTTAAATACGCTTTCATTTCCTGTGATTTAACATTTTAAATACTGATGCTATTTTCCCCGAGCACACCATATTTTTTAGGGCAGGTATGAGTAAATAAACCAATACATTGGACTCCAGCGGCATCGGCTAAGTGTAATGGGCCAGTATCGCACGATAAAAACTCTGTGGTGTTTTTTAGAAAGCTCCCCAGCGCACGCATATTGTTATTTTGGTAAGTTAAGCTATTGGAGATAAGTGAGCTTTTAATGTCTGGACTTAATATTTCAATCCACTGGATCGAGACTGGGCTATAGCTTTGAATCGTATCGAGAATTTCTCGCCATTGCTGGTCATTGAGTTTCTTCGCTCCTCGCGACCCTCGGAAAAATGCGATCGTCGGCTCATGACTACGGCAAAGTAATTGTTTTTCAACAATACCTTCCGCTAATTCCTTATCCGTAAATGCCATTGTATGGTTTACTCGATTGAGTTTTTGTTTTGTTAAACGCTCAACTAGAAATAACTTACTGAATGCGCTGTGTTTCTCGCCATACTGTTATCAAAAACATGAGTAAATGCGCTATTTCGTCCCGGATGATCCGAGGCCACTTTATTTCTGGCTGGAATCATCGACGCGATCAAACTATCTTCAGAAGAAGAATATGGCGTCACTAATAAATCAAACATTTGCGTCTTCAACTGTTGCATTTGTTTATAAAAAGACCATAACTTCCCTGCTAAAAAGTTCGAGTACACGATATTATCGATACCAATCTCTTCAAATATTTGTCCTTGCCAAGGCTGAGACAATAGCAGGGTAATATGCGCATCTGGGTAGGCGGTCCGCATTTGTTTAACAAATGGCAGAAGAAAAAACATGTTCCGATTCGCTTATTATTACGAACAATTAAAATCGTTTGTACGTGTGAGACCGGAATAAGATCTACACGGTGATAAGTATCATTGCCCAATGCTCTGTACAACATCGGTTCAGTATCGACATTCTCTGACGGCGATAATGGTCAACTTAACGTAAGACGTTATTTATACTCATAAAACCTCAATAGCAACGTAATGTGCTACCTATAGTATAAATACAAACTTAATTTAGACTTAAGGAAGCTTAAGAATTCATAATACTTTCACAATCACACCTCGCTCAGCATGCAATGAAAGCTGATTAACTTGCCAGATAGTGCAACAACTGCTGCTTCAATTCGCCATAAAGTTGAGCTTGGACTTGATCTAACTGATACTGATTTCTATCAAGGCATAGCCTTAGCTTACCCAATTGGGGTAAACCGTTCAGCGTCGTAATGTTATTGGGATGACTAAAAGAAGAACGTACAGTAATGCCTAATCCAGCATCAACCGCACTCCATAAGTTACTAAGACTACGGCCAACAAACGTAATTTTCCACGGAATTCCATGATGATCGAGCGCTTCTGTAGCCTGTTTGCGAATTAAACAGGAACCATCAAGCATCACTAGTGGCAAAGGCTTCCCAGTCAGCACCGACTCTCTGAGATGTTTATTCGCAGGCCCAAACCACTGCATTGGTAACTCAGCTAAAAACTCGCTATAGGCTGCCCCTTTCTCGCCTTCCCAGCCTAGCGAAAAATCCAGTTCACCAGAGCTAATCCCATCAAGTAATTCCTGGTGACGACCCACGACCGACTGCAACTGTATATTGGGGTGAGTTCGTGAAAAAGCCCCGAGGAGTTTAGGTAATAACGCATCACTAAAATCTTCTTGCAGACCAAATATTGCTTTCCCTTGCAATCGTTCACCAGTGAGTCTAGCCATCAGTTCATCGTTGAGCTGCAACATACGACGAGCATAAGACAACACCACCTCCCCTTCCTCGGTTGGCTCAAGGTGTCGGCCCACTTTCATTGCTAACTGCATGTGGCATTGCTGTTCTAATTTTTTTAACTGGGCACTCGCCGCAGAGGGTGAACGATTAAGTCGCTCTGCGGCTAAAGCAAAACTACCGAGTTCAATGCCTAAAACAAAACATCGTAAAGCATCTAAATCAAGACTGCGCATATTTGATAATCCTGAAAAACAAAACAGTTAATACCAATAGTTTTGATTTTTTACATCAAAATTTCAACTTATTATTTCCCTATCCCCCGAAACTAAACAAGGACAAAAATGACATCACAAGAAAACGAACTCATGACGATAATCGCCCAACTCGCTCCTCAATTTCACCGACTCACTATAGATACTTTATTTGGACAAGTTTGGCAGGATGACACTTTGAGCCTTCGCGAACGCAGTTTGATTACTGTCTCAGCCCTTATCGCTTTAAACCGAACAGAACAATTACCGGGCCATCTGCAACGGGCCTTCGATAACGGATTAACTAACAAAGAACTCAGTGCGGTTATGACACATTTAGCCTTTTATGCAGGATGGCCGGTCACCGCATCTGCGATTGAGCGCCTCGATGAAGTCAATAACTCTAGAGGTAATTAATGCCATTCACGCGTATTGCACTCAGTAAAGAGCGCTTTGAAACGGTTCATGCAAAGATTTCGATCATTTTACAGCAGTGTTTGGAAGAACATTTTGATGTGCCAACTGAAGACTGCTTTCAGATGTTTGATATCTTTGAGCCACAGCAAATTAAGTTCAATTCATATTATCCAAATCTAACCCAAGGGCGCAGCGAATCAGGGATTCTATTTCACATTTTTGCTGGAAAGACACGCAGCCATGCTCAAAAACGAGCTTTATACCGAGCACTTAATCAACGATTAACACATGAAATCACCATTAGTGCAGAAGACATCATGGTGATTATTCAATTTAATAATGTGGAAGACTGGTCTTTTTCTTCCGGTCTCTCTGCTAAAGATTTATAAGGAACTAACCCATGATTGCAATGCAATATACATTCGTTCTACCTTCCGACTATTCGATGGAACAGATAGAAAACCGCATAAAAAACAAAGGGCATCTATTGAATGGTTACCCCGGATTGGTGTTCAAAGCTTATTTATACGCTCGTAAAGATGCAAAAAATTATCATAGCCCTGTTAATAGTTATGCCCCTTTCTACGTTTGGGAAAATCATCATTCCATGATGTCATTTCTCAATAGTGATGGATTCAAAGCCCTATGTGAGCAATTTGGCCAACCAAGTGTGAAAACTTGGTTTATTGAATCCGCGCCAGTAGAACCGACAAGCCAACATCACTTCGCATGCATGCAGCCTAGCGGTGCACAAACAATCGATGTTTGTGGTATCAATTACCACTCTTGGCAAGCGCTCAAGTTGAAATGGATTAGCGACTCAGAGCTCAATGAATATCAAAATACGCCTCTTTACGCATTGGGTTATATCGCTCATGGGTTAACCTCCAGTCACTAAGCCATCGGTATGTGGAGGCAGTGTTGAATTCTGCCTCCACTATCTTGGAGATTTTATCCAGCACAATCATTCAAAATAAAATAGCTTACCATTACTTTTGCTTACGCTTTGATACCAATTTCATCAATAACCAACAGACTACAAGCGATGCGCCAAAGTTATACAGCATTCCGGCGACAAACGCTGAGGCATACTGCCCCGCTAACCCAGCGCCATCAGGCTGGGTTGATAATGCATGATTAAACAAAATGCCGATCACCGCGACGCCTAGTGCTGCGCCCAACTGTTGAACCGTTGAGATGATGCCAGAAGCCATTCCAGCGTGCTGCTCGTTGACAAAACTCAGTACTAAATTAAGTAACGGTGTCATAATTAAGCCTTGACCAACCCCCACCACGACCAAAATAGGAATAAGATGAACAGGGACTAAACCGGCACCCGCGGCATACACTTGTAGAATTAACCCACCGATCGACACGGCATAAATCAGCGCGCCACCAACAATTGCATGAGTACTCCACCGAGCCATTAACTTTGGCGCAGTTAATGAGGCAATTACAAATCCCACACTACATGGAGCAAAAATACTGCCAGCGATAAATGGATCCAGCCCGAGCCCAGTTTGCACAAGCAAAGCAAAACTTAAGAAAAATGAGCTGGATGTGGAATATACCAGTAACACCAATACAGCGCCGAGAGCAAAGCGCTTTTGAAATAACAGCTGCATATTCACCAAGGGTAATTGGCCGAATTTTCTCACCCGTTCTTGGTATCGATAAAACAGTATCAACATAAGCACTGCGCTGCCCATCGACCACCAGCTCCAAGTTGGCCAATGATGTTCTGGCCCTTCAATCAGCGGCACTAACAGCAGTAATAGCCCGACACTCACCATGAATACGCCGACCCAATCCAATAGTGGCCGTTTTTCTGCATGAGTTTCTGGAATCCACCGAGCAGCCACCACAGCGAGCAATCCAATAGGCACATTAATCAAAAAGATGCTTCGCCAGCCTAATCCAAACCAGTTACTGTGTACCAACCAACCGCCTAAAACCTGCGCCGCAATCGCCGCTAACCCTAGTGTCATGCCTAACAAACCAAATGCACGCCGGCTATCATCACCAGCGAAATTCACACGAATCGATGCATAAACCTGCGGAAACAACAGCGCCGCAGCGAATCCTTGTAATACGCGGGTGCCAATCAGAATATTGGCATTAGGCGCAACCCCACAACCAACCGAAGCCAATATGAAACCAGCCATCCCCACTATAAACAAACGCCGACGGCCATACATATCACCAAGTCTTCCGCCTGTGATAAGTAGCACTCCAAATGCCAACTCATAACCTGCCACAATCCATCCGATTTGAGCGAAGCTGGCCTGAAGCCCTGTTTGCATATTAGGAATGGCGACATTCACCACAAACAAATCAAAGATGGTCATAAATCCAGCGAGTAATAACACCATTAAACCACGCCACGGCGGTGAATAATTCAAAGAACCGTCACGGCTAATCAAGCGAGAATGGACATGCATAGTACGTCTCCAAAGAAATAAAACGCTCATTCTATGCCTTTATTAGACTGTTACAATTTAACACTTTATACTATTACTAATAGTACTATTGTCGGTGAGATAAATGATGCGCACCATGCAACGAACCCGCGAAGAGCTCGCAACGTTTTTACGTTCACGCCGTGAACGGCTTTTACCAACAGATGTTGGCCTACCCAGCAGTGGCAGACGGCGAACACCTGGACTGCGCCGCGAAGAAGTTGCGGCACTCGCCGGGGTCGGATTAACTTGGTACACATGGCTGGAACAAGGAAGAGATATTGGGGTATCAACCACCTTTTTAGATAATCTAGCAAGCGTTCTCAAACTCGATGCAGCGGAACGTCGTCACCTCTTTCTATTGGCTCATGAACGCCCACCGACGGAACCCGGAAAAACCTTTTGTAAGGTTCCACCTCTCATTCGCCGCCTCATGAATGATATCCCCCAACATCCGGCTTATGTATTCAATCTGCGTTGGGATGTTCTCGCTTTCAACGACAAAGCAAACCAACTGTTTAATTTCGAACGACACCCAGTTGAACGGCGTAACCTGCTTTGGATGCTATTTACCGACCCGGATTTACGTACACTGTTTGTCGGCTGGGAGCAGCAGGCTCCTCGCATACTGTCGAGTTTTCGTCGCGACTATGCCCGAGCTAATCAGGAAACGGATATCCGCGAGTTAGTGGATGAATTACAGAAAGTATCACCGGAGTTTAATACTTGGTGGCAACAGCACGATGTGCATGCCCCGTGTACTGGCATTCGCGATCTACAAGTTAATGGTGAAATTGTCACGTTTGACCACACCTCATTAACCATCGATGCCGAGCGCCATTTACGCTTGGTGGTTTATGCGCAAAGTGAGCAAAATTATTGAGAAAATGATCTAGCTATCCCTTGGACGCCTCATCCTGAGTATGCCTTCAATCATCAACACAAACACGGCTGAGAAGATGGCAATGTAAGTCGGCCACTCACTTGGGGCAATGGTTTCGCCGAGTAAAATCGCCACCCAAGTTAATAAAAATGGCTCAACATAAACCAGTAAGCCAAATAAGCTGAGATTAAGATGAGGGGCAGATAAAGACTGAAATGCAAGCGCTAAGGTACTAATCACGCCCAAGCCAAACACTAGCCATATTAAGTCCACATGCGTGGTAAATGTGTGGATCACATCGCCACCCTGTACAATAAAAAACACACTAACAGGGAGGCTCAGCATGGTATCAAACCACATACCACCAATATGATTGGTATGGGTTTTAACACGAATCCAAAAATAGAGAGGATACCCTAAACACACCACCAAGGTTGGCCAACTAAGGGTTTGCGATATTACTAATTGATTGATAACGCCAGCTAAAGCCAGTAAGCAGGCTAACTTCTGAAAGCGAGACATCCGATCTTTAAAAGCAAATTGCCCAACCAACACCACCGTCATCGGCATAATAAAGTACCCTAATGACACCGCCAGTGCGTAATCATTGACAGGCCCCCATAGAAACAGCCAAATTTGAATACCGATTAACAAAGCTGATATCAATCGAGATAACAAAAAATAGGGATCACGCCGAATCCTTGTCAATATATCGGTAACCTGAGGCCAATACCCCTTCATCACGATAAAAATGGTTAATAATGGCAACGTCAATGTGACACGCCATCCATAAATTTCTTCGCCATTGAGTTCACTTAACCAGGGCGTATAAGCAAACATCAACGCAAAGCAAGCAGAGCCAATCACATTTAAAATCACGCCAAGAATAACGTTGGGTTGCGTTTGCATAATTAAGACACCATACTTATTGTGAGCCGAGATCATTGGGCGGTACGCTTGATAACTCGACACTCGGATCGGTGATACGTGACCAAATCAATTGCAGTTTTTCCCTAGGAAATTGAGAACGAATTTTTTGGTATGAACCAAGGGTAAAATGCTGATCGTGTTGCTCAGCAATCACAAATGAAAACGTATAATACCCTTCCAACCCCATTCTTAAATCGCTCAGAACGACTTGCTTATCTTGTTGATATACTCCATACAGCCCCTTGGTGAATAACTGCAGTAACCTGACACGCTTAGTGTCTTTAAATTGGGCTAACAATGTATTGTCGGTTGGGTAAAACTGTATATCGACGTCATCGGGCGTATCAAATATCGACGCATAAATTTCATAGTGACCTTGATTAGTGACCGCAACAGCCCGCCACAGCAACGTATTAAACGGGGTTGGAGTGCTAACAAAATGAGTAAACGTGATGTTATGTTTCGCAAGCGCATTATCAATTTTATCGTTAATCAGCGCTTTCGCCCCAAGTCCCCACGCTAAGTAGAGCGAACTAATAATCAGCGCTGTCGTATTGATAATTGCAGCGTACGGACGCATACGGGCAAAGCAAAGTAATACGCAAGCCACGAGCAGCGGCACGGTATAAAGGGGGTCAATAATAAATATACTGGAAGTACTAAAAGGATACGTCGATAGTGGCCACAGTAACTGGGTGCCATAGACGGTAAAACTGTCCAGTAATGCATGGGTACTCAATATTAAAAAGATACCGACCGACCAACGGGTTATCGACACCGTTTTTGCCCAATTCATTCTCAAGAGTAGCCACGCCAATAAGGGGCTAGCTAAAAGTTGAACCAGTAAAGAGTGACTAAAACTGCGATGATAAACAAAGTTCTCAATATCACCCCCAAAATTAATCAGCACATCTAGATCTGGCAAGGTACCAAACGCCGCCCCGACTAATAACGCCTTACGCCCAAGCCGGTGACCAAATACAGCGTAAGAAACCGTACTACCCAATACCACTTGTGTGAGTGAATCCAATGCAAGCTCCTTGTCGGCCTTTATTAACGCGCGGAGTAATTATCTATAATATCCATTCACGCCTATTGGTGCCGTTGATTATCTTATTAAGCGCTGTGCTCAACTATTCTTTCGATAGACGAATTGACGTCTCATAGATAAAAAGGGCTACTATGACGTAGCCCTTTACGTGTGATACTCCCCATCACACCTCATCAACCAAGCTCATTATTTAATACTCTCTAGTGCGCCTTTGCTGGTGCGCTCAACCACTATTTCATGGTCAATATGTACTTTAAGAGGTGTCACCTCAGACACATTTGATGAGGGCGCAACGTAGAATTGATAATCTCCAGGGGCAACCACCCACGCATGACGGTCTGGATCAAAGCTTGCTAATCTTTTTGCGGTCACACTCATACTGACGGTGCTGCTTTTACCTGCATCAATTAGCGGAGTTTTCGTAAAGGCCTTCAACTCGTAAGCTGGTTTTTCTAACGAATTTTTCGGCGCCGCCACATATAGCTCAACCACCTCTTTTCCGGCCACTTTACCTGTATTATGAATCTTGGCACTGAGTGTTAATTCCGCTTTATCCGATTTATCGTTTAAACCATTGTGGCTCACCTGCACGTCTTCATAGTGAAAGTCGGTGTAAGACAAACCAAAGCCAAACGGATATGCCACTGGTTTTTGCTCGGTGGTGTAATAGCGATATCCCACCAATAAGCCTTCGTTGTAATCGACATTGGTCATGCCTGAGTGATGTTCATCTTGTTTTCCGGGGAACGTTTTCGCTGAAGGAACATCGTCGTAATTCATGGGAATAGTTTGTGCAAGCTTACCACTTGGATTTACTGCTCCAGATAAAATGTCCGCAACCGCATACCCCGTCTGTTGACCGCCCATATACGCCATTAAAATACCATCGACCTTATCTTGCCACTCATGAGTATCCACGACGCCATTGACGTTAAGTACAACAGTTACGGTTTTATTTGCCTGATGAAAAGCAGTCGAGACAGTATCAATCAGTGCTAATTCTTGCGTAGTCAGCAAATAATCGCCGCGTGTTGCCGTGCGATCTTTGCCCTCACCAGCCTGACGCCCAATCGTGATCACCGCAGCGGCATCTTGTTTGGCAGCATTCGCGATCAACTGTTGTAATTGTGGGTTACCTTCAATATCAGGTTCCTCTGCAAACGCATGCTTGCTCAAAAGGCTGTCACTCTCCTGCTTATTTTCATCCCAATAATCGCGATAGTACTGCGTAATAGCATCATCCAATTCGAACCGCTGCCCTAATCCTTGAGCAATGGAAATCGCTTTCTCTGAGTTCACCTCACCGCTGCCAGTCCCACCTTTTAACGTATTGATCTGGACAGTACCAAACGAGGCTACTTTAGTATTCTTAGAGTATGGCAGCGCTTGCTGTGCATTTTTCAGCAGCACCATACTTTCTGCCGCCGCTGTGCGTGCCAACTGGCCATGTGCTTTTAGATCGGGATCATTGTTGTAAGGTAAGTGCTTAAATGATGGTGTTTTTTGGATCTGAGTTAAAATGGCCAATGCACTGCGGTCTACGTCCGCGGCGCTTAGCTCACCGCTTTTCAAAGAGGCTTCAAGATCCGCTTTTAACCCGCCCGGCTCAATTAAATCGTTACCGGCTTTGATTTGCTCTGCGGCAGAGTCATGATCGGGTTTAGTGGCATAGCTTTTAAAATCCGTTGCTAAGCCAGTCACATTACTGGCAAACCAATCCGACATCACAAGGCCTTTAAATCCCCACTCATTACGCAATACATCCGTTAATAAATCGTGACGATGACCAGTATACGCACCGTTGAGTTTATTGTATGACGTCATCACCGCCCACGGTTGTGACTCAGATACAGCGATTTGAAAACCCCGGAGATAAATTTCACGTAAGACACGGGGACTCACTTTCGAGTCACTAAAAAAGCGATTAGTTTCCGCGTTATTCGCGGCAAAATGCTTAATCGTCGCACCGACACCGTTAGATTGGATACCATTAACCATAGCCGCTGCCATTTCACCAGACACGACAGGGTCTTCTGAGTAATACTCAAAGTTTCGCCCGGAAAGAGGGTTACGCTGAATATTCATCCCAGGAGCTAATAAAAAATCGACGCCGTAACGCCTAACTTCATCGCCAGCCGCTTGGCCCACTTTCTCGACTAACTCAGTATCCCAACTGGAAGCCAGTAAAGAACCAATGGGCCAACTGGTGGCATAAAAGGTATCGTCAGTGCCTTCTCGTGTTGGTGATATGCGCAATCCAGCTGGACCATCAGCAAGTTTTATTGCTGGAATATCAATATGATCATTTTTCACACCATTGATATACCCTGCCACGCCTTCTACTGCATATTTAGGATCAAGGTTGATGGCCGAATTACCGGTGTAGGTCGTGAGATCCATGCCAGGTCCGGAGAGTAAATCGAGTTTTTCACTCATTGACATCTGTGCCATGAGTGTCTTGGCACGTTGCTGATATTGATTATCCATCGTCATTTCACCTTCATGATTGGTATTGGCTGCCATACTCAAACCAATATGGCTTGATAAGCTTAATACGATCAAGTAGCGCAATTTTTTTGCTGCGTAAGACACGATATACTCCGTTAAATCGATTTATTTAACTTCCATTTGGAGTTGAGCATGACATAACGTTGCATTCGGTGTCGATGTAACAGCCTTTAATTTGTCGACGGTATTCAACTTCTCACTTATATAACCGATTCACGATAAATGTCGACTCCCAAGAAAAAACGCATGCGTTCGCCCCTCTCGCCCACATCATAAGTCCCCCCTAGAAGTATCACGTTATCGATGATCATGACGATAAATCTCTATGTGGCTTTCATTAAATAGTTGCTGTAATTCGCCACGCTTTTCCAATGAACCAACATCGTCAATATTGATACTTGCTTCGCCTAATACGCCATACTTTTTAGGACACGTATGCGTAAATAGCCCAATACACTTTGCCCCAGCCGCATCCGCCAAGTGCAAAGGCCCTGTATCACACGATATAAATGCCGTCACATTTTTTATAAAACACCCTAACCGACGCATATTACTATTTTGGTAAGTTAAACCATTCGGCATTAAAGGCTGTTGGATATCAGGACTTAAAATTTCAATCCACCTTATCGGTAATGGACTTAACCCTTGTATCGTATCAAGAATACTTCGCCACTTATCATCGGTTAGTTTTTTCGCACCGCGAGCGCCGCGAAAGAAGGCGATAACCTTAAACTCGTTATCACACAGTACTTGCTTTTCTTTCACCCCCAACGCTAGCTCTTCCTCCGTAAATATCATCTCATGGTTAGCATAAACAAGTGGTTGTTGCGTTAATGCTTCAATTAAAAACAATTGATGCAGAGCACTATGTGTCTCTGCGGTATTTTTCTCAAACACATGAGTAAAGGCGCTGTTTCTCTTCGCATGAGCCACTGACACTTTATTTTTACCGGCTAACATTGCAGAGATTAAGCTATCTTCCACCGATGAGTACGGAGCCACAATCAGATCAAACACGGTTTTTTTTAGCTGTTTAATTTCGGAGAAAAATGCGGCCGCTTTTCCAAATGAAAAATTCGAATACCGAATATCATCAACGCCTACCCCATCAAATATTTGCCCCTGCCAGCTCTGAGAGAGCAGTAAAGTAATGTGAGCATGAGGATAGGCTGTGCGTATTTGTTTAACAAATGGCAGTAAAAAAAACATGTTGCCGATTCTTTTATTGTTACGAACGATCAAAATCCTCTGCACTTGCTCAACCGGGATCAATGTATCCTGATGATAAGTATCATAGCTCAGCGCCTTATATAGCACGGGGTCAAAGATAGCCATTTTTTTACGGCGATAACGGTCAATATGACGTAAAGCAGTCTTCATTTTCATAACAGATCCAGTCACTTCTTTTGTTACTGGCATCTTATAAAGAGAAGCTTAAGTTAAGCTTAAGAAGTGAAAATCTCGCTCTATGTGCCTTGTGAGGCAGCGCCTAGGACAAGCGAAATAACAATGTTACTGTGTACTTAGGTATGCCGTACTTGCTGGCTACAATCAACTTTGAGTAATGCACCTCAACAAAAGAAGGGAAACGTATGAACCACATAACAATATTGATGGATGGTCAAAAATGATTGGAATTATTCTGCCGGTATTCTACACGCTTGGTGTAGCTACCGCCCTACATGCGGCTATGACAGCACGAACACCAACCGGTGCAGTTGCTTGGGTAGTGTCTCTTCTTAGCATCCCCTTTATTGCGGTGCCTTTATATGCTGTTTTTGGTCGTAACCGTTTTCAAGGTCGGGCTGAGGCCTTTGAACAACGCGCGAAAGAAATAGAAACGATTATCGAGAACTGCGCCGAGCAACTTAAACCATGGCAAGTTGCGGCTAACGAATGCCCATCGTGGTATCAGGCTACCCAAGATATTTCGCCTCACCCACTGGTCAGCAATAATGCCGTCACTTTACTTATCAACGGCAACGCCACGTTTAGCAGTATTCTTGAAGGGATCGCGCAAGCACAGCACTACATCCTATTTCAGTTTTACATGCTGAGCGACGACGATTTAGGGCAACAAATCAAACAGGCACTGTCAGAGCGCGCCCAAGCAGGCGTTAAAGTGACAGTGTTATTTGATGAAGTTGGCAGTCAAGGTTTACCAGATACGTACATAGAAGATATGCGCTCTGCTGGCATCGACGTAAGCTCCTTCAAACCCAATCAAGGCTGGTTCAACCGCTTGCAATTGAATTTTCGTAACCACCGAAAAATGATCGTGATTGACGGGCATACCGCTTGGGTAGGCGGCCACAATGTTGGCGATGAATATATGGGGCGCGATCCCAAGTTAAGTCCTTGGCGAGATACTCATGTAAAAATCGAAGGGCCTGCCGTATTACAGGTACAATTAACGTTACTTGCTGATTGGTATTGGGCAACGCGTGAAATTCCTCCCGTCAACTGGACACCAGTGCCCTCACCTCACAATCATCAGCACGTAATGGCATTTCCTACCGCCCCCACGGGCGCATTAGAAAATGCTAGCTTGTTCTTTGTGACCGCTATCAATAGCGCTAAACATCGAGTGTGGATCTCATCGCCTTACTTCATTCCTGATGAAGCCGTCATGAAAGCGCTGCAACTCGCCGCCTTACGTGGTGTAGATGTACGAATTATAACAACCGGCAATCCAGACAGCCTTCCTGTGTATATGGCTTCTTTTCACTACATCGAGCAGTTACTTGAGTTAAACATTCGCTTTTTCGCGTATAAACCGGGCTTTATTCACCAAAAAGCGATGTTAATTGACGATCATAGCGCCAGTGTCGGAACACATAATTTTGATAATCGTTCATTTCGTCTTAACTTTGAAATATCGATGCTCACCGTCGATCATGACTTCGCACAACAAATGAAAACGATGTTCGAGCAAGATTTCGCTTATGCCACAGAGCTCAATGCCAAACAATTACAACAGCGTCCACTGTGGTGGTGGCTAGGGGTCAAATTAGCCCGGCTTATTGCCCCTGTATTGTAAGGTAACGCATCATTCTATACTCAAGCGCAGTCCATACTATTGTTCTGCCATCAAATCACCGAGCATAAAACCACGCTTTAGATTAACAGTACGGTATTTACTCGGGGTTTGATTAAACAATTGCTTGAATGCATATACGTAAGCCGAATCAGAGCCATATCCTAATTCGATCGCAATATCTTGGATTGTCATGGCTGAATCCAATAATTGTAAAGACAGAACGAGCCTTATGTTTTGTCGCCACAATGCAAATGATTGAGAAAATTCTTTTGCACACAATCGCGACAAAGTGCGCTCAGAAGCCCCGACTTTTTGGGCCCATTGCTTTAACGTCAGGGGTAAATCAGGTTGTTGTTTAAGCATGACAAAAATCGACAAAAGACGCCTATCTGCTGGAATGAGTAGCGGTATTTCATAACGGTGTGCTAACTCAATTTGATCTCGAAATACCATCAATAAAGATGTGATATGGGAGGGTGCTAGCGCGTGAGTATCGCTTTTAAATAACAGTAATATCAATTCTTTGATAAACGCACTGACCTGACAAGATTTAGGCTTCTCTCCATATTGAACAACCTTATCGGGATTGAGATAAATTGCCAAAAACTGTGTATCCGTAATCGCCGTCGATTTATGCACGGTATGGGCGGGAATATAGAGCATTCCATTATGGGGGACGACCACACATTTATCACCAATATTTGATTGCAGTAAGCCTTTAAGTGGAAACACGATTTGATGCCATGGATGCGCATGAAAATCTTCAATGTAGCCAGAAACCATATGAATGGTTTTCGTGACGAATTGGTGATTCACACTCGCGCTGATGAGAGCATTCGCTTGCATAATTAATTGGCGACTTATCTATATTAAGTGTCATTTATTATAAATGACGCCACATGAGTTTGATATAAAATGAACGCTTATTTTCAATCAAAAGACAAAAATATGCATATTCATTTCATTATCCATGAACATTTCGAAGCTCCAGGCGCTTATGAAGCTTGGGCCAAAACCTATTGTCATACCATCACGTACTCACGCCTCTATCAAGGCGAACGCCTCCCAGAGTCTGTTGAAAATATCGATTTTCTGATTGTGATGGGTGGGCCGCAATCTCCGGATACGCCCCTCGAACAATGCCCTCATTTCGATACTAAAAAAGAGCAAAAAATCATTAAAAAGGCAATAGATGCAGGCAAAGTCGTTATTGGAGTTTGTTTGGGAGCACAACTGATTGGAGAGGCATTAGGCGGACGGCATGAACGCAGCCCAGAACGAGAAATTGGGAAATTTCCTATCACGTTCACTGAACAAGCAAGAACCCATTCACTATTTCATCATTTCGGCACGTCCCTCGAAGTGGGTCATTGGCACAGTGATATGCCTAGCCTAACCTGTGATGCTCGTATTATCGCCTACAGCAAAGGATGTCCGCGCCAGATCATTGCTTATAGCGACTGGGTGTTTGGTTTTCAATGTCATATGGAGTTCACGCCAGAACTTGTCGCTTTGCTCATTGAAAATGATGATATCAGTGACGCAGCACACCACCAATTTATCGATGAGCGTGATGTATTAGTCAATCATAACTATGAAGAAATGAATCAAAAGCTTCATGAATTTTTAGATAAGTTAGCGAGTGCCTATCAATCCAAACATTGAGGGTTTGTTGCATAAACAACCATGCAGTGTGCTATTGCCGTTCGCTTTCTCGACAACTGCACACTAAACCATACGATAATGTTGTTTAAGAGAACGCGTCATAGCGTTTTTCTCTTAATTCAAACTGAAGATTTAGTAAATAAATTTAGTAGGTTAGAGTGAAAAATTCGATCTAGGTTATAAACACACATAAAAAGTGCAGCTTTTATCCTCAATCTCCTCATGACATTTCGCGTTTGTCAGATTATAAGTCATTCACTTATAAAGGTATTATCGGTACAATAACCACGCTTGTTGGTTTGGTCGCATTTCATCGCCAACATGCGTAACATCCCACAGCTTGTTCTGAGCGTCTATAATAAAGCGACAAGTCAACAAGGGTGGTGGAATCCATCTACCATCACAATAAAAACAACGTAATACATGAGGCAATGTGATATGAAACGCGGTTTATACAGCGTGCTTTTTGCTGTGGTCGTCGTATCGGTAGGCTTTGGCATTTATGCTTGGCACCCGTCGATCGCTCCAATAAAGCCACCAGCCAAAGAGACATTTTCATCAGAACTGATTGAAAAAGGTAAAGTGTTAGCAGCGGCAGGTTACTGCAGTACCTGTCATACGGCATCGGGTGGCAAACCGTTAGCCGGTAACTATGAGATACATTCAGAATTCGGGACGATTTATTCTAGTAACATCACGCCCGATCCAGAAACCGGCATCGGTAACTGGTCGGAAGATGCTTTTGCTCGTGCCATGCGTACGGGCGTAAGCCGTGATGGTAGTCACCTTTTACCTGCATTTCCGTATGAACACTTTAATAAAATGAGCGATGAAGATATTAAGGCGGTTTACGCCTATATCATGTCGTCTGTTGAACCAGTGCATCAAGAGAAAAAAGAGAATGGCATCCCGTTCCCGTTAAATCTTCGTTTCCTACAAGCAGGTTGGAAATTGTTGTTTGCTGATTCTAGTGATTTTGAACCTAACCTAAACAAATCAGATGAATGGAACCGTGGCGCCTATCTTGCGGAAGGGATTACTCACTGCGGCGCATGCCATACTCCACGTAACGTGCTTGGTGGTGAAAAGCACGATGAAATGTATAGTGGCGCGCCGATTGATGGCTGGATTGCACCATCGCTTACATCATCAAGTACCTCACCACTAAAATGGCGTAAGCAAGATTTCGTTGAATATTTAAGTACGGGTAACTCTCTCTACCATGGCAGTGCTGGGGGTCCAATGGCGCCGGTGGTTCATGATGGTTTAGCCGCACTATCCCAAGACGATATTCAGGCTATTGCTACTTACTTTGCTGATAAAGCGGGTAACGCTAACGACGACCCAACGCAAAGCCCTGAACTGCAAAAAGCAGTCGATGCACAGAAACTACCGGATCTGCGCATTCACGAAGGCGCGCGTTTATATGCGGCATCGTGTCAATCTTGTCATTACAGCGAGAAAAAACTGGTTAAAGGCCGCCCATTGTTGACCTTAGGTTCCGCGGTACATTTGGATGAGCCCACCAATCTGATTAACGTCATTTTAGATGGCTTCCGTGCCGATCAAGGAATCAAGGGCGTGGTGATGCCAGGATTTCGTGATGCACTGAGCGATGAAGACATCACCGCCGTCGCCGCGTATTTACGTGAAACAGCCGGTGAAAAACCTTGGCCTAACCTAGAAAAGCATGTGGGTGAGATCCGTCGTCAGCCCCGTTTCGAGCAATAATCACGGGAGAAGTGAGTAACATGACTAAATTTATTTTAAATGGCGAGCCTGTGGCTGTCGACGTAGACGGTGATACTCCCCTACTGTGGGTTATCCGTGACGAACTGAATATGACTGGCACCAAGTTTGGATGTGGTATTGGCACTTGTGGGGCCTGTACTGTTCATGTTGGTGGCCGAGCGACACGCTCTTGTACGACACCAGTTTCTGCGGTTGAAAATGCTAACATTACGACCATCGAAGGACTTTCTGAAGAAGGCGCTCACCCAGTACAAGTGGTGTGGCAAAAACATCAAGTCCCACAATGCGGTTACTGTCAATCAGGGCAAATCATGCAAGCGGTGGCGCTACTCGAAGATATTCCTAATCCAAGTGATGACGATATTGATGCGGTAATGAGTGGCAACTTATGTCGTTGCATGACCTATGTGCGTATTCGCGAAGCCGTGCGTGAAGCTGCAAATACGATGAGCATGAAGCAGGGAGGCAACGATGAGCAGGCTGTTTAACAAAGATAAAAACAACGAGACGGGCATGACTCGTCGTGGCTTTTTAGTCGCAATGACAGCCGCAGGAGTTAGCTTCGGTTTTCCAAGTGCTGCATTTGCGGCGATGGATCCAGCGACAGCTGACGGCAAACCGTTACCAGATGCCTCTTCTGTCTATGAGCCTTCATTGTGGTACTCCATCGGTAGCGATGGCAAAATTAAAGTGAACATTGTGCGCGCGGAGATGGGCCAACATGTTGGTACTTCTATTGCTCGCATTCTCGCTGATGAGTTAGAAGCTGATTGGGATGATGTCGAAATTATCCACGTCGATAGCGACAAAAAATGGGGGCTTATGGTCACTGGCGGTAGCTGGTCGGTGTCCCAAAGCTGGCCAGTTTATCGTCAAGCAGGCGCTGCCGGTCGTACTGCGTTGATTGAAGCAGCGGCTAAGCTGTGGGGCGTGCCTCAACGTTTATGCCATGCCAGCAAAGGTAAGATCATCTGTGGCGATAAATCCATCAGTTATGGTGAGCTCGTTGCTAAAGGGATTAACCGCCAATTCACTGAAGACGAATTGAAAAAGCTTGAGCTTAAACCCAACCAAGATATGACATTGATTGGTCGCCAAGTCCGTGGGCTTGATATTCACAACAAAACCACAGGCCAAACGATATTTGGTATTGATGCTAATATCGACGGCATGGTTTACGCCATCCCTATCCTACCGCCGACTCGTTATGGTTCAAAAGTGCTGTCGTTTGATGATAGTGCCGCCAAAAAAGTCAAAGGGTTCCAACAAGTATTGACCTTGGACGATCCCAGTAACACTGTACCCGGTTGGTTAGTCGTATTAGCGAGCAGCTATTATGCGGCGAAGAAAGCATCTGAGTTGGTGAAAGTAAAATGGCAAGCTGGTGATGCCGCCAACGTATCAGAAGGCGATATCATCAGCCATGGCCGTGAACTGCTCGAAGACACCGACAAAGGGGCAATTTTAGATACCGGTGACAGCAATACTTCCCCTGTGTTTAAAAAAGCGGCATCGACGATTGAACATGAGTACATTACCGACACAGTGCTGCATGCACAGATGGAACCGTTGAATGCGACCGTATTCAAAAATGACGATGGTGTATGGGAAGTCCACTCTGGCTGCCAATGGCAATCTCTGGCCTTGCCTGTACTCGCGAAAGCATTGGGCGTGCCAGAACAGCAAGTGATGATCCGTGCATACATGCTTGGTGGTGGTTTCGGCCGTCGCCTAAATGGTGACTATACCATTCCTGCTGCATTAGCATCACAAGCTATCGGTGGCAAACCGGTTAAGTTAGTCTTTACTCGCGAGCAAGATTTACAATTTGATAGTCCACGCTCGGCCTCACTGCAACAATTGAAAATGGCCTTTGACGATGACAAGCAGGTTATCGCAATGGAACACCATGCGACGGCTGGCTGGCCAACGCAGGCAATGGTACCTTCGTTTATGCCAAAAGGCACTAATGGCGAACCCTATGACCCGTTTTCGATTGCAGGGGCTGACCATTGGTATACCGTCGGTGCACAAAAAGTGCGCGCGGTATCCAACGATTTAGCGAATGCGACGTTTCGTCCCGGTTGGCTACGCTCTGTTGCCCCTGGTTGGACTGGTTTTGCAGTCGAGAGCTTTATGGATGAAGCCGCCCATCACGCAGGCGCTGATCCACTCGCCTTTCGTTTGGACCACTTAAAGGCGCAAGGCCGTAATGCTGGCTCAGGTCCTATCGCCTCAGGCGGGGCAGATCGTCAGGCTGCGGTATTGAAAAAAGCTGCAGAAATGATTGGTTATGGAAAGACACTACCGAAGGACAGCGGTATCGGTATTGCGTCTACCTTTGGACAGGAACGCAATATGCCGACTTGGGTCGCAGTAGCGGTACAAGTAAAGGTAGAGCGCGAGACAGGGTTGGTGCATGTGGAAAAAATGCAGGTTGCTGTTGATGCTGGCATTATCGTTGACCCTAATGGTGCGCTAGCACAATGCCAAGGAGCCGCGTTATGGGGCTTATCAATGGCATTGTATGAAGGCACCCAGTTGGTTGATGGCAAGTTCAAAGACGCTAACTTTGATACTTACACCCCGCTACGGATCAGCCAAACGCCAGAGTTACATGTCGAGTTTATTAAAAACGAGTACGCTCCGGCTGGTTTAGGTGAACCTGCGGTCACCCCTGTTGCCCCAGCAATTGCCAACGCTATTTATAACGCGGTTGGCGTGCGTCTGCGTCGAATCCCAATGATGCCAGACGATCTCAAAACGGCTTTAAACGCCTAAGTAGTATGGCCCGGCGCTCTGTCGGGCCAGTTTTATTTTATTGAGTGAGATGCGGATATCTTGCTTATGAATTCAGGAGCAACTATGTCTCATTTTTCGCAACCACTTGATGTTCGAGTGCTGCAAAGCGCCATAAAATGGGCAGAGTCTATGCCCATCTGGCTGTGCACCGTATTGAAGACTTGGGGTTCATCACCACGTTCGCCGGGCAGCTTGTTGGTGGCCACTCAGGCAGGACATCAAGAAGGTTCGTTATCTGGCGGCTGCGTCGAAGAACATTTTATTCAGCAAGTTGCTAATGGCCGCTGGCATCAAGCCTCACAAGTCGTCCGCTACGGTGATGGTGAACTCGCCCCCGAAGTGACCTTGCCGTGTGGTGGCGTGTTAGAGATTTTGGTGGAATACCTACCTGCTGGTAACACAACCATTGACTACCTCACGCAGCAACTTAATGCAATTCAAGGCTATCAAGCGATGCGTAAACAGGTGACGCTTCCTTCGGCCTGCTCGCAACTTATTCCCGATGATTTTGCAGGAACAACGGTAGCGATTACTTATCAACATCCAAATATCGATATTCGTATGGCCGCTGCCGCACGTTTATTAGTCGCCGGTTACTCGCCTGTCGCTCACTACTGTATGGAGTTTGGTCATGCGCTAGGATTTGAAGTGATACTACTCGAACCGCGCGAACATGTACTGGCCAATATCGCTCAGTTGCCGTACGGGGTAAGTTTGATAGAAACGTTCCCAGCAAAATATTTGGAGCAGCATAGCTGCCATGCTAATACCGCTATTGTGTCGTTGACGCACGACCCTCGTCTTGACGACCTCACCATGATGGAAGCGGTCAATACACCCGCATTTTATATTGGTGCGATGGGCTCACAGCGCAATAGCGCAAAACGACGTGAACGACTAGTGCGTATTGGTGAGCTAAATGACGCTCAGCTATCACGTATTCATGCGCCCATTGGTTTAGCCATTGGCAGTAAAACGCCCGCTGAAATTGGCTTAGCCATTATGGCCGATATTGTACGCATCAAAAACTTAGGTCATATGAATGCTAAGCCCGCAATACAAAGCACACTCAATCAACTTGCCCCACTAACCGAAGACAATGGAGAGCACTGCGCTCTCTAATCGACAAGAAAAATACGGATTATTGCGCCAGAGATTTATACGGGCAGATCGGCATCTTTAATCACGCCGCGATGCCCCACAAGTTGTTGTAACTTGGTACGATCTAGTAACTGGCGCGCCCCGTGATCGCCCGTGAGTTGGCTAAGCGCACTCCCATAACTTTTGGCAAACCCTACTGGATGGCCTGGCATGTCTGCATTCACCATTCGAGCTTGCGCATCATCATGGGTTAACGCTGCCGCAACCTGCAAATAATCATCACTTTGTAGCCAGCCCATATCAGCAGGTGCTATTAGCCAACCATCCCACTCACAACTATCACGCACACCAGCAGCAATACTCTCTCCAGAGCCACCACTCTCAATAAGTGTTATCGCAGCGCTAAACTGCTGCGCTAAATTGATAATAACGTTTTCGTCAGGGCGAGTAACCAAACGGACGGGTAACCCGCAAGCTACGGCCTGTGACAAGGCAATCGACAATAAGGGAACAGGTTTACCTTGGGAATTCGGATAGTTTGCCAATAGCTTATTGCCCACGCCGCCGGCTTCAATAAACCGCTCACCTTTGCCAGCCGCCAATAGCACAATGCCACATTGTTTTACCGTATTTACCGCCTCTTGCTGACTGGCATTCCGGTTCATTGATGTTTTCATCGAACACTATCTACTATCAGATGGTACATCGCTGTAATACCAGTTAGTGGCATACACAACAAACGTAATAAATAGAATGAAAAGAGTCACGGAAACAACCACCTTAGTCACTTTTTCGCAACACTGCTTGTATCCACGGCCTCACCGCGTGCTTCTTTACTCGTCTATCTTCATAAAATGCCACTTAATGGCTAAATGAAGCGCCAATACATAATATAATAATCTTAAAAGCACCAGCAAAGTATGGAAAAACATTCCCCCCAATCGCTGTCCATTCTCTTTATCCATTCAATTAAATATCGAAGGATAGTAGCATGTTTACTCTTTGCTATCGCTAATCTAAAAAGCCCGCTATAAAAACGGGCTTTAGTTAAATTGTGTTGCCAACCGATAGGCGCTCTGGCTTCTCTTACAGCCAAAACAACTGTGCGATTATCTCATGGCTTTTGGATCAGGAATTAATCCACGCGCCACCATATTGTCCAAGTGCTGAATCATTTGCTCGTCACTATAAAGAGTCATGTTATTGAATCCAGACTGACGAGCCTTAGTGACATCAAATATGCCGTCGGTTTCAACATGAAAGAGAAAATCACCAAACCCACCTTGCGCAATACGATTAATATCTGATTCTTGCAAGTTATACATTTTAGCCAGCTCTCTCCACGTGTCAGAACAATATTGATTCAACCGCTGCTGAAGATTGATCGGCTGTGGCTCACCAGGCTCTAAACCAAACCATTGCGCGACTTTAGGCCAAATGTGTTGCCAACGACATACATCACCATTCGTAATATTATAAGCGCCATCTTTATCGTTCTCAGCTGCCCATACCACGGCCTTTCCTAAGGTACTAGCACTGGTAAAGTTGATAAGCACATTAAACGCGGCGGCTGACCCCGGAAACTGCATTGCCACACCAAAGTGCTTGCATAATGTTCCGTAAAGACCAATCAAGTTCCCCATATTCATATCAGAACCCAGTGAATGACCAATCATAATATCCGGTCGTAAAGCGGTCCATTGGATGCCTCGCTCTGGCAAAGTACGGGCATAGTCCTCATGTTCAAAGTACAAGTTGGGTGGGAAATGACGGCTATCATTTTCACGTGCGGGGGTTTTATACACGCCAAGGTGCGCACCGTAGACCTTGCCACCTTGTAAAAATATCACGCGTTTTAAATCCGCACCGGCCGCGATGACACTTTCGATGATATTCTTGAACATCAAGCTATTTTCTTCGGCTTCTACCTGCGCATCATTAGAGGGTTTGATGGCGGCATAAAAAAGATGTGTCACCGATGCCAAACTATCCGTATGTTGTTGCAGCGATGATATATCCAATAAGTCGGCAGATAAATGTGCCGTTTCATGAGGGGATTTAACCGAACGAGATAATGTTGTGACTTTCCATCCAGCATTGTGTAATTCACTGACAGCGCCACTACCGGTCACACCAGAGCCTCCAACAACGAGCATATGAGATTGCATTCTACCTCCTTGAATTAATTAACTTATGGAATGAACTAATTAGTATTACCCAGCCTGACTCATCTCTTGATGATGTCGAGGTAACGTCACACGTTCATTCTTATCAAGTCTCACCATCCTATCATTTATTTCTCAGGGTAAGATAGATGGCGCAGACTCTAACATTTTGTCATCTAGCCCACTCTCTTTTCCGTCATGCGCTCTAAAAAACACCCCACCTAAGTGGGGTGTTAATTACTGATATATCAAAAGGTTATCTTATTTAATATCAGACTGAGGTCCAAAGCGCTGTGAACGAACTTCGGATGCTCTCTTCGGACGCACGCTACGAATAACATTGCGCCAGTTACTATTGGCGTTGATATTGCTCATCGCCGATGAGTTCACCACAAAGTTACCGGAGTTATTGAGGTCAACGTTGGAGACACAACTACGGCCAAGAATTGAACTACAGTAATTGTTAGCATATCCGATATTAGCACTCGTTGGTGCGAACAAAGGATTACTGGTTGCTGAGCGAGCAATTGGCTCGAAACGTGTGCCTTTCTCGAAATAGTTACCTTCCATCAGCAACGTTGTTTGCTGCATGTTATCAGCGCCACTGCCGTAGTTCTGGTCAAGATAGTTATTAATCATATGAACGACACCACCTTGAGCATTGGTGTTAGCTCCCACTTTAGGAGAACGACCTGATCCCATATGAATACGGTTACCTGCCAGCGTAATACTTTGTCGCTCTGCAAGGAATAGCATCATCCAGTAATGGCGACGATTACAGTAATGCCCATAATCGGTCGTACCATCTAGATAGTTACCAGAAATCGTCACTTGTTGCGCCGTACCCCACCCCGTCACAATAAACTGACGAGCAATACGGGCGAAGTAATTGTGATCTACCCAAATACGTGAGGCGTTATCGATTGTTATACCATCACCGCCCCATACTATTCCGTCATTAATGTCAGTGATCGAAAGGTTACGGATAATAATGTTGGATACACCATTGACCATACGGAAACCTTTACCTTTAATACCAGAGTTTGCTCCCACACCAATAATGGTTTTGTTAGAGCCAACAAGTAAAGGCTGAACACCCGCACTATCGTAAGTGATATTGTACTTAGAATGGCCAACACAGTAATCCATACGGTCTAGGATTTTTTCCTGCTTACCATTCAAAGAACAATAATTTTCGGAGTTGGTACAGCCAAGCCCTGTGGTAAAGCCTTCAGTACGACGAAAATCAATGCTTCCAGAAACACGAATAATGCGTGGGGTGTTGCCAGTAATTGCAGTACGTAATTGCTCTGGTGTGCTCACCGTTACCACTTCTCCACCAGCACCTCCAGTTACATTGGCACCAAATCCGATAGGATTATCACCACCGGCATTTCCTCCACCTGAACCACTGCTAGGAAAACTCCAGCGTTGGTGAGATTGGTTCATCCAATCCCATTGTACAATACGGCCGCCATTTTGAGTGCTGGCATCAGCAACTTCTACTGCAAGTCCGCTCATCTTAGAAATGATAGCGAAAATACCGTTCCCTTGATCGGAAATATTCCAGCGTTGTGTTTCTAACCCGTTACAGTCCCATTGTTGTAGGTTCTCACCCGCCACAGTTGACCATCCGGTTACATCAAGGCACTTGCCGCTGGCGACATTTTTAATTTCATAATAATTATCGGATTGCTTTGTCATTTTCCAGTTTTGAAAACCAGAATCCGAGCAGTTCTGACTTTGCAACAACGCACCAGCTGCATTACTCGAACCTTTTACGCCAATACATTTTCCGGCATGTTCTCCTAAAATTGTCGACACCGTGCCACTGGGAACACTCGCGGCAGTCGCAGGCATCACAAAGCCCAGACTCATGAGCATTGTGCTGGCTATCCCTAAGCCAGCTATCCTTACTTTTTTTAACATAGACAATCCTTTATTAGAGAAGATGGAATAAATTTCAACATTGAATTTATTCCCATCATTTTTATAGACGATATTTTGTCCCTATACCTATAGCAATAAAATAAAATCAGTCACGAATAAATTCGAATATTTGCGGTCAATTTCCCATATTTACCGGGCTATTTTTGCAAATATCATCATTATTAAAAATTAATCTTAACGCGATAAAAAAATATGGCATTGCTATTCGGTAACATAGATTTATCGCTATCTCAAAAGATAGAAGCTCATGCCCCTCACCATGATTAAGTAAGTTCAGATGGGTTACAGATAGGTTACAGATAGATGACAAATTAATGATCAAAAACCATTTTATGATAATGAACATATTGCGGAATTTTATGCTAGTCAATCTCTAAACCATAGGATTTACATTTATCCTTTCTATTTCTAATAAAAAATTATTGTAGAGAAGAATCACTAAATTGGGTGTGCATTTCAGCCAGGCTTGATTTTATAAAATCAGAGAATTAATTTAACAACCCATTAATAATCAGTATGCTGATTTATATAAAATGAGAACATACTCTGTTTTCTTCACCCTCTAATATTCACCTCAAAAAACGACTTTCTAAATAAACTAAGTAAAATTTAAGTACAATCATGATGGTACTTAAAATAAACAGAGTGATGGCACGTTTGTGTATTTTTATAAATAGGCGAAGGATAATTATGTCTAAGTGGATGCCGGGAGTCACTTTGAGAACAACCATGACAAAAGCGGTCTTGGTAACTTTGTTATGGTTAATCATACAACACGCTGCACATGGGACAGCCCCTACAATTACAATGAATACGCCTGATAAGGTCACATTCCTCTAGACACCTCCCATATCACTGATATACAAAGTTTTTATGATTATCAATTCATAATAACTGACCTTTCATTTCGCGTAAGTGAACATTTATTACATATTGACACAATCAAGTGTGAACTACCGCTATAGTTCGTCTTTTTGTCATTGAATATTTCTTTACCCCCCTTATTCTCTCGACACAAAAACAAGAAAATCCAAATTTGTAAAAACTCCTTCATCCCCCTGAACAGCGAACGCGCTCACCAACCGCGCCATGACGAAGACAAGCTAAAAGCCAGTGGTTGTAACTTACCCCCTCACTTATGGCTAAAAAGAGTGAGGCCCCCCCCCAACACTCACGGCTCAGGAGCGGTAATTGGAGGTGGTGACCACGGCTAGCTGCTTCGCGATATTTTTAGCCTGTCATTCGCTGGCTAACGTACCTACCGATGAAGACAACAAATTTTGGAGATCAATTTATGCCAATAAACGTGATATAGGAAATAACAATGAAAACCCAAAAAACGATACTCGCAACCCTTTTACCTCTTGTGCTACTGCAAGGCTGTAAGCAAAGCAGTACTGACAATATTGAAGCTCCTAAAACCTATAAAGAACAGGCAGAAGCGCTGGTAGCTAAAATGACACCATATGAACAGGTGAGTATTCTGGTGGGGCCGGGCTTTGCTCCAGGCCCTGAAGGTTTTAGCGTCAATTACAGCGCACTGAACAACCTCAAGAGTGATGTTCCAGGCACCGTTGGCTATATCAATGGGGTTCATAACACAGAGTCTGGACTCGATATTGGTGCTGTTAAACTGGCCGATGGAGCGGCAGGGGTAAGAATTGAACCTACCCGAGCTGGGGATAATAACACCTATTACGGTACTGCATTTCCTGTTAGTACACTGCTTGCTTCTACTTGGAACCCTGAGCTTGTGGAATTGGTCGGTAAGACAATTGCTAATGAGGTGAAAGAGTATGGATTAGACTTTTGGCTCGCCCCTGGTCTGAATATTCAGCGCAACCCGCTTAACGGAAGAAACTTTGAGTATTTTTCCGAAGATCCGTTTCTGTCAGGAGTGATGGCGTCAGCGGAAGTTAAAGGAGCACAGTCAGAAGGTGTCGGTACTACAATTAAGCACTTTGTTGCTAACAACGCAGAGACATCACGCAATATCGTCGATAATATCATTTCTCCACGAGCATTACGTGAGATCTACATGCGCGGCTTTGAGTATGCGGTTAAAAATGCGAGTCCTTGGGCTGTCATGACAGCAATGAATCAAGTGAATGGTCATTTCTCGGGGCAATGGAAAGATCTGAATACTATCGTATTAAGAGATGAGTGGGGATTTAAAGGCATGGTCATGAGTGATTGGTGGTCAGGTGATGGTAACTACCCAGAAATGATAAAATCAGGAAATGATCTTATTGAATCCGGCGGTAAAGCGTGGGCGTATCGACCTAACGAAGTGGGCGCTTTGGATCAACTTAACGCCGCCTATGAATCTGGAGATTTAGATTCAAGCACGATTAAAAACAGTGCTGTGAGAGTATTAACTCAGTCTCTAAAAACACCAACTAACCAAGGTTATGAGTTCAGCAATAGCCCCGATTTGCATGCTCATGCTTCTATCTCTAGGGCTGCGGCCAGCGAAGGGATCATTCTGTTAAAAAATACAGCGAATACACTGCCCATTGACTCCTCATTGTCAGTGGCTTCATTCGGTATCAACCAGATCAATACTTTTAAAGGGGGATATGGTAGTGGTGATGTAAATGCAGCCTATACCATTAACATTGCCGATGGCTTGTCCAAACAGTTTATTCTTGATACCGATTTGAAGAAGCGTTACGAGATGTTTTTTTTCGAAAATAAGTCAGAAACTGATTTTCAGGGATTATCGACCATTGTTGAGTGCGCAGAACCCCCTCTAACTTCCAATGAGATTGAGAGCTATATAAACAGCAACGATATCGCTGTTATCAGTATTGGCAGAACCTCAATACAAGGAACAGATAGAACGAATACACCTGGTGATTATCAATTATCTACCGACGAACGTGAACTGATCAATAACGTGTCAGCGGCGGCTCACAAGAATGACAAAAAAGTTGTTGTAGTGCTGAATGTGGCCGGAATCATTAACATGGATTCTTGGCAGGATAAAGTTGACGCGGTTGTATTAGCTTATATGCCAGGTCAAGAAGCTGGAAACGTTATTGCTGATGTACTCTCAGGTAAAGTAAATCCAAGCGGCAAACTTACACAGACTATACCGGTTTCATATACAGACTTGCCTTCTGCAGCTAACTTCCCAGGAACCGATACCGATTCAGATGGCAAAGTCGATACTCATTACTATAATGAAGGCATTTATGTCGGGTACCGCTACTTTGATACGTTCAATAAACCGGTTAGTTATCCGTTTGGCTATGGCTTATCGTACACCGACTTTGAGTATAGCTCTGCACTGATGGTGCAAAATACACTGAATACAAAACAATCACTAGGCAAGGTTACATTCTCTGTTGATGTCACTAATATTGGTAAGGTGGCCGGTAAAAATGTTGCTCAGGTCTATATTGCTGCTCCTGCCGGTAGACTCAAGAAACCAGCGATAGAACTGAAAGCGTTTGCTAAAACAAAACAGTTAGAACCGGCTACACGTCAGAAATTGACGTTCAATATTCCAGCAAAATGGTTAGCCAGCTTTGACGCTACTAGAAATCAATGGATTATTGAGCCAGGGGTGTATAAGGCCTATATCAGTCAATCATCAGATGTCGACGGGGTTGATCCAGTCACCTTTACGGTCAATAATGAATTGGTCGTGAGTAAAACCACGGCAGGTGCACTTGCCCTCCCCGGTAGTATGATTGCGTCAGATTTCGAAACCGATTTTCATTAACCGATCAGCGTGTACGGTGTACATAGAGTGCTAATACCGCGCGATAAGAGCGCGGTAATGAGGCAATCAAAGCGAGTCGCGCAATATTACTCCGCTTGTTGATACTCGACTATCTAGCATATAAAGTCTATCGACATAACACGCTCGTGTTATGTCGATGGCGTATTGGCTATGACTTGCGCCAATACGCCTCTTCTCAATAACTTTAATTAGGAATAGTGGTTATCGGTGATTGCTTTTTCAGCATGAGAGCGCCTACGATGGCTAAAACCAACGTAAACACCATCTCTAATAAATAAAATTGGCTGTAATCCAACCTAGCTATGAGAAATGAGGTAATAAACGGTTAGACAAACTGCCCAATAAAAATACTGCTGGTTAATACGCCCGAAGCAAATCCCCGTTTCGCGCTGGGCACCCACTTCATACCTTTGACCATAAAATTAGGCATGATCAGCCCCATACCAACGCCCATCAGGCTACAACCCAGTATCATAATGAATATCACTGCAAAGAACTCCAATATTTCCGCAAGGTTTTAAGAAAGTAAACATACATAAAAAATGCCAGTCAGTAATACTGACTGGCATTTTTTATTAGCTTAAGGCTTTAATCGCTATTGATAGCCAGCCCTATTCCCACTCGAATATCAACGTGCAAAAAATACATCGAAGTAACTGCTAGTTAGAAATTCTAACTTTTTCGATACCATCATCCACACCATGCATATAATTTTTGATTTTTTGCTGATAGTCGACGTATTTCATAACATTCCAAACTTATACCATAGTAGCTTGTTCCGTGGCTCCTTTACGACTACCAACCACCAAAGCAAGACTTAGCAACGTAATTAATGAAGCAGATAAATAAAGCGTACTAATATTCCAATGCTCTAAAATTCCAGCGCCTAATACCGCCCCCATACCAACAGCACCATTGAAAATAGCAGCATAAATAGCGGAAGCTGGTAATGCATCGTCTTTGGCTAATCGGATGATCCATGTTTGAAGACCAACGAATAGTATCGCAACCCCAAGCCCCCATCCCGATACGAGCAACAATGTAACGACTTTACTGTTAAACGTCGCGAGGCTAATTAATGTCAAACACAACGAAATAAGTAGAAGCCCTGCGCCAAGGACTCTCTTTAAGTGTTTGTCTATATACATTGCGCACATGAAATTCCCGACTACACCAGCAACACCAAATGTCAGTAGACATATAGCGATCCAACTGTTTGGCAAGGCAAGCACTGAAGAAAGTAGCACCTCTACATACGTAAAAGCAGCATTGCCACGTATCTATTCTGCCTAAAAGACGCAAATATCGAGTAAAACAGCGTATTTCCCTTACAAACTCTAGAACTACTCGCAAATTCAAGCATCAGATCGCAATGAACAGTGCGAGAACAGCGAAAATATGGTTCATTTATAATGTGGATGTCTTGTTTATTCTAGACGCCTTCCGGTAGTGGCGCTGATTCCATCCCTGTTCATATCACCCATTCCCTTCATCAAATTCGCACCGGGGTATACGCTGCAATACGCCCTGCTTTTAAAATGCTACCTTTCAAAGCACCGCCAGAGGATTCGTCTCAGGTTAATAAATGAGAGAGCACGCTCGTCATTGAAATGAGAATATCGGAAACAATATTATGATCTGTACCAAAATAGAGCACTCAGGTGTGATATCGCAGTTATGGTCCATATTGTTGACACCTGCTATAAAAAGGGAATAGTAGTTCGTTTTCTTGAAAATAGGCTCAGCATGAAATTTCAATGGACAAAATGATCATTTTAATGATGCAGCAGTGGCCGAAGCTGAGTGCACTAACGCACAATAAGGGGCGAACGGCAGCTATGTCCTCTGATGACAGATTTGGCCGGGAGCCTTACATGTCGAAAGCCGCCGCTTGGATGTAAACTCGGCAAAGATATTCCTATAAAGAAGTGAAGGATAAAACTGCTTTATTCCAGGCCACTTACTATAGACTGAATAAAAACTAACTTCTGCTCCCCAGATCGCTGTCCCCGAGTAACCCATTAATCATTCTTGTTAGCTCTTCACAACAGATAATTTTTCCAGATGAGAGAGTAAAGCGAGCAAAAACTTCAAATTGGCTTTTCTCTCCCTGATTTTTTTCTACATTCACATAGTGATGAGTGAACACCGTATCATTTTCAGCCACAACACTTTTAATAGAAATACTCATCCGTTTTGTATGCAATTTGAGGGTCTCCATATGTCTGATAAACCCACGGTAGTCCAGTTGCTTACCATCCACGCGCTGTTGATAGTCAGGAGCAAAGAACGCTTCAATTTTACTCTCATCATGCAACGGATCCATGATAAGCACCTGTAGTGCCGCAATAACTGTCTGCTTAATATTTTGCATGTTAATTCACCTTTATGATTAATGACAGGAAGTTTACTTCAGTACTTGACTGGTATAATATCGGCATCAAGACAATATATACGGCTAATCGGCCATGCAGATAAAAACAACTCGAATTGAACATGATGTGGCGCATTCAACACAATGGCACAAGCATGAATCAGGGCAGTTATTTTGGTTCGATAAAGGACAGATGATAATTGAAACGGAAGTGAGTCAATGGATTATCACTCCCGGAACGGTAGGGTGGTTTCCAGCGAATCAGTACCACAGAGCTCGGAGTACAGGGACCGTAAGTGGAAAATGTATTTACCTTGAACAATCATCAGGTATCCATTTACCCCGTCTTTCAGGGGTTTATGGCAGGGATATTTTTATCCTGGCGCTACTTGAGCGCCTTTTCCTGAGCAGATCTGTTGATTACATAAATTCACTTCTGAAAGTATTAACCTACGAGCTGCACCAACTTTGTGAATTACCACTTAAACTCAAACTTCCAGAAGATCGTCGGGCAAGAAACGTGGCGAACGAATTATTAAAAAACCCCAGATGCGCACTGGATCAGACACAGCTGGCTCATCAATGGGGAATAAGTGTCAGAAATCTTAGCCGTTTGTTTCATCAGGAAACAGGGCTAACCTTTAGTCGATGGCGTCAGCAGGCAAAAATCCTTTCTTCACTTCAATGGATTTTTGCCGGATTACCCGTAAACGAAGTGGCCTATCTGAGCGGCTATAGCAATGTCAGCTCTTACATTGAGATATTCCGGGAACGCTTTGGTAAAACACCGGGACAGTTTAAAGAACTCGACAGCACTTACCATTAATAGGTACTGATGTTTAAATTAACACCGAAACACAGTTATAACAGTACACCTATAATATGCAATGGATTCAGAACGATGCTGCATCACAGGTTAGTATCCGGTGTTGTGCCGCCACTCTCCTAAAAAATAGACGGCTAGCATCACAATGAATATCACTGCAAAGAACCCCAATATTTCCGCAAGGTTTTAAGAAAGTAAACATACATAAAAAATGCCAGTCAGTATTACTGACTGGCATTTCATTCATTTGTAATCATCCCCTAACATAGTGGCATACTATTGTGGAATTCTTCTGCATACACTGAGTGAATCAGGGAGAACTCGCTATGAAAAAATCACGCTATACCAAAATTCAGATTTTTTAGATATTAACAGCAATTTTATTTAATTTGGCAATGGCCTCACTCGGTAAAATCAACTCCGCTGCGGCTAAATTCTGTTGTAAATGGTTAGTTGAAGATGTTCCTGGTATTAATAGAATATTAGCTGAACGCTGAAGCAACCAAGCCAAAGCGACTTGCATTACTGTGGCGTTTAGCGATACCGCAACTTCTTCTAGAATGGATGATTGTAATGGTGTAAAGCCGCCAAGTGGAAAGAAAGGTATATAGGCAATGCCTTCTTTTGCTAGCAGATCAATAAGTGCATCGTCTCTTCTATGCACTAGATTGTATTGGTTCTGTACACAAACAATTGGCGCGATACTGCGTGCTTCTTCAATTTGATTTGCAGTAACATTACTGACACCTAAATGATGTATCAGACCTTCTTTTTGTAACTCGGCCAGTACGGATAATGGTTCTGCAATAGAGCCTTCGGCTGGGCCATGAGCATCAAACATAGCTCGCAGATTGACTACCTCGATTTGTTCTATGCCAAGGTTGGTTAGATTATCATGTACGGCTTGAATAAGTTCAGGCTTTGAAAAAGCGGGCAACCATTCGCCTTTCTCATTGCGACGAGCACCAACCTTAGTCACCAATGCCAGTTCTTTACTATAAGGGTGTAACGCCTCACGAATAATTTGGTTCGTAATATGTGGGCCGTAAAAATCAGAGGTATCGATATGGTTAACACCACTTTCTATTGCGGCTTGAAGGACAGCAATAGCTTCTTTTTTATCTTTAGGTGGACCGAAAACGCCGGAGCCAGCCAACTGCATAGCACCGTAACCCATTCGGTTGATTGTTTTATTACCGAGCTTAAATGTGCCAGCCTGTTGAATGTTAACCATGGTGATTTTCCTATGTGAAATGTTGAGTAGATAATCTATTCTAGGTCTGATTAATTTGTGCGACAATCCATTTAATTAGGACATATTGTGCGAGATTTAGAACAATGAAGTCACCTATGAATGATATCGCGGCATTTGTTGCTGTTGCCAAAGCCGGCGGTTTTCGTGAGGCGGCAAGAGTAGAAAATATGAGTGCTTCACGTTTAAGTGATGCCATACGACGCTTAGAAGAGGAATTGGGAGTGCGATTGTTTCATCGTAATACTCGCAGTGTTGTCCTTACGGAAGTAGGTATGGTTTTGTTAGAACGTATGAATCCTATTATGAGTGAATTTGATTCGGCGTTAGATATGGTCAATCTATATCGTGATAAACCCGCGGGTAAACTTCGTCTTAACGTACCTGTTAGTGCTGTAAAATTAATACTGCCAGCCATTGTCCCTGCATTTTTGGAAGCCTACCCTGATATTGAACTTGAAGTGACGGCGGAAAGTAATGTTATCAATATTATTGATGCAGGTTTTGATGCTGGTATTCGTTATGACGAGCGACTGGAACAGGATATGGTCGCTATTCCTATTGGCCCACGCCGACAAAGATATGCGTTAGCCGCTGCACCTAAATTGTTAGATAAATTAGGTCGACCAACTCACCCTCGCGACTTATTAAAGTATCCTTGTTTAACGGGGCGATTTCGTTCGGGGGTAGCCAATACTTGGGAATTTGAGAACGATAATAAAATTATAGAGGTCAACGTTTCAGGTCCTTTAGTGGTTAATATAGGTAGCGCTGTCGATCTTTCTGTTGATGCTGCGGTTGCTGGCACCGGTGTTGTTTATTTGTTTGAGGAATGGTTACAACCCTATTTTGATTCAGGGCAACTTGAACCTATTCTTGAAAATTGGTGGTTGTCTTTTAGCGGGCCGTATTTGTATTATTCTGGTCGAAGATTGGTGCCAACTCCCTTACGAACATTTATTGATTTTGTAAAAAGTAGGGATATAAATTAATAATACGTCTGCCTACTCACCTCAAACGTGAAGGTTAAAATGAACGAAACTGGTTTTCTAACCAATAAAAAGAAAGTAACACCCCCTAAACAAGATACGGTTCTAATATCTCTTCTAGCCACTGTTTAAAACACCGAACTCGTTTTGATAGATTACGCCGATGAGTAACGACTAAGGATGCAATAAGTGGCTCAGGGCGTAGATTTGGTAAGACCTCCACCAGCCTCCCATTTTCTATATGACCATTAAGAGCGGGTTGCCCTGCCTGAATAAGCCCAACCCCAGCCAATCCGCATTCATGATAAGCTTGCACATTGTTTACCTGTACTGCCCCCGGCAACATAAGCGATTTATAACCGTCCTTATCAGGATATTCCCAACCATCTTTTTCACCACCCAGAGTTGGGCTGTAATGAACCATTTTATGCCCATGAGTTATGAGGTCATTTAGTGTATGGGGGATGCCATGACGGCGCAAATAATCAGGACTGGCAACATTAATCATCCGCAGTCGGCCCAATGGTAGCGCCACTAACGTTTCATCCACAATAGGGCCAAAACGAATAGCACAGTCGAAGCCTTCACGCGCTAGATCGACTCGTCGGTCCGTACTGGAAAGCTCCAATTCAAGTTCTGGGTGCGTAGAAAGTAACTGAGGAAGAGCAGGGATCACGACACTTCGAGCCATTTCGGTTGACATATCGACTCTTAATTTCCCCACCAAAGAGGCTTCTTTGGCAACAAACATCATTTCCAACTCTTGCGCTTCAACTAGAAGATCGGCTGCACGCTTATAAAATGCTTGACCATCCTCTGTCAGTTGAACGCTACGCGTGGTGCGATGAAATAATGCAATCCCCAATTCTTTTTCTAAATCGCGAACGGATACGGAGGCCCGCCCTTTAGGAATACCCAGTGCTTCCGCGGCGCGAGTAAAACTGGCCATTTCTGCCACTCGACAAAAAATAGTTAAAACAGTGAGATTCTTCATTGTTACCAAAATCCATAACAGTTAGTTATTTTTATACTACTTTATCTACCTTAATTAAACCAATAATCTAGCTTCATCTGTCGTCTATCGATAATTTTCACTAAGACACACAGCCATGAAAAAACACAATATTCCTATTAAGCGCATCGTGATTCATCACCCTGCAATTTCGTAATTTTGGCATTTTTAGCGAGAGGAGTGAGTATGAAGTACAACCAACTCGGCCAAACCGGCCTTTATGTTTCCGAGCTTTGCCTTGGCACCATGACTTTAGGGGGCAATGATGATGCTGGTAAGTGGTCAAATATTGGCGGCGTAAAACAAAATGAAGCAACTGCCTTGATTGGACGTGCTGTCGATGCCGGTATTAATTTTATCGATACCGCGGATATTTATTCTCACGGTGAGTCAGAACGGGTGGTTGGACAAGCACTGAAAGAACTCGGCATATCCCGCGATGAAGTTATTCTTGCAACAAAAACCGGTGGGCTGATGGGGCCAAAGCCCAATCAGAACGGCGCGTCACGAGGCCATATTATGGACTCAGTTCAACGCAGTTTGGAACGGTTGCAACTGGATCATATCGATCTCTACCAAATTCATGCCAGTGATCCGATCACACCGATAGAAGAGACACTGCGGGCATTAGATGATCTAATCCATCAGGGTTTGGTGCGCTATGTCGGGGTTTCAAACTGGAATGCAGGTCGTATCGGTAAAGCTTTGGGCTTAAGCCAAGCACTACATATCAACCAAATTCAGACTCTGCAGGCTTATTACTCTATTGCCGGACGTGATCTTGAACGTGAGTTGATGCCTCTGGTGAGTGAAGAGAAATTGGGCTTACTCGTATGGTCGCCACTGGCGGGCGGTTTATTGTCTGGAAAATTCGGTCCCGGAGCCCCCTCAGAAGAAGGAGCGAGACGCAACAACTTCAATTTTCCACCGGTAGAGTTAGACAGAGCTTGGCGATGTGTTAAAGAGATGCGCTCCATTGCTCAGGCTAAAGAGGTGTCGGTGAGTCGTATTGCGTTAGCTTGGCTATTAAGCCGTCCGGCAGTCACTAGCGTGATTACCGGAGTGAAACGTATGGAGCAACTTGAAGATAATCTCGGAGCTTGTGACGTTGTATTAAGTACCGACGAGTTAGCGCGTCTTGATAACGTCAGTGCCCTACCACCTTACTACCCCGGCTGGATGATTGCCCAGCAAAATGAGTACCGTCAACCGCCATCATCAGAGCTCCAAGTTTAATCTAGAAAATATTAGCTTACGTCGCTTTTTATAATTATCAACACTGAAAACAGTTAGGAGTAATACCATGTCTAAAGGCTACCTTATCGCACACCTTACCGTCACTAATGCTGATTTATATGCGGAGTACGGCAAAGCGGCTGAAGCCGCAGTTAAACCATTCAACCCCAAAATTGTGGCTTGGACTGGGCAATATGAAAATCTCGAAGGAGAAGCTCACCAAGAGCATATGATTTTTGAATTTTCCTCTTTTACCGAGGCTAAACGCTTTTATTACAGTGACAGCTATCAGGCCGCGAAAAAGTTACGTGCCCAGGCGGCTACTGGCACGTTTGTTCTTGTTGAAGGGGTCGAATAAGGCCGTCAGACCATTCGCGATATAACGTTCAATCCTTTGATTTGGATATAAACACAGCGAAAACTTCAGCATACTCTGGAGCCAAAAATACAAACTCGTAACCTATCGATAATAGTAGATAGAAAAGGCCAATCAATATTAATGACTGGCCTTTCATTTGTTCTCTAAACAGGTTAGTTATTTACAACCGGCCCTACTCCTCACACAAATATCAATGAGAAGGAAACACGAGCAGAACACCCATAGTATCCGTACATTAAACTCGTCGATTTAACCGGGCAAATACTTCATGATGATCAGTGCGGCCATATTGACGCATCACTGATGCCAATTCTGCAAAGGCTCAATATCTCATCCAATAATTGGCTCATCATTTAAAGCGAGTTTGAGCAGCATACCCATATATCGTTGGGCAAAGAAAGTAACCTGACCCGCTATTACCAAAATAGCGATTATCATCGCCGACCGACAATAACCCTAAATCAACAAGCGACTAGCTTAACTACTTCACGCATACCATAAAGTCCGCAGTGACTGTATTACCACGCCTTACTTCTGCCTGAGTGTCGCAAATATCGAGTCAGAGTAAGGGGTGCGACTCTTGTTGCTAAAACCCAAAACACATTTTTGCTCCAAAATTTTCTAGGTAAGAAAAAGTAACTGTTATGCATTCAGCAATTTTGTTCTATCTTCCCTATCACTTGCTCCCTATACTTTCATTATGTTTCCACTAAATAGATTGAGTCTGTAAACATGCAAGAACAATTTAGATATCAAAAAAGTGCACACACTAAAGAATTGTGTTCATTTTCGGCAAAGATCAAAGACTTTAGCTACGGTAAACATGCCCATGAAGAATTCAGTATCGGTGTGACATGCCGTGGCCGTCAGGATTTTTTTAGTAATGGATCTTTTCATAAAAGTCAGGCAGGAAACGTGATCTTTTTTAATCCAGAACAGGTTCATGATGGGCATGCTGGAGGCGGAAAAGATATGGAGTATGAAATGCTATACATACCTGAATCGACAATAATGAGTTTGATGCAAAGCATAGGCAATGTATCTAAAGATCAGTCTCGATTGAAAGTATCATCCTTCCATGATGCGATTTTGCAAAAACAGATTATGTCAATTGCACGCTCTATGAACTTGAAGCAGCCACTTTCTTCACTAGAAGAAGAGCACCTGTTACTCGGCATCGCTCATTCAATTGTTCGTCTTGGAGATGGCTCTTTTATCGATAAAGTAGCTTATGGGCGAACTGATAAACTATTGGAACAAGCAAAGGAGTTTATTCACTTTAACCTTAATCGAAAACTAGATATTGAAGAGATTTCAAGCGCTGCCAATATGTCTAAATATCATTTCATTCGTTTGTTTAACAAACAGTTTGGCATGACGCCACACCAGTATGTACTTAGCTATAAAATCAATCGTGTAAAACGAGAGGTAGAGCTAGGTAATAGCGCTGCGGATATTGCATTTAAGTATGGGTTTTCAGATTTAAGTCACCTTAATCGTAACTTTAAGAATACGTTTGGTATCACGCCAATCCAATATCAAAAACAACTCTCGCTTTAGCTTAAACTAAAGCACCAACCAAAAGATTAACTCTATGCTGGACATAATTCTTTATGCTCTAGGGGTCATGTACACCCCAGGGCCAGTCAATACTATTAGCTTAAACAGTGGCATACAGAAACAAAACTCAATATTGGGCTTTAGTATCGGTGTCTCGATTGCCATGTTCGCATTATTCAGTGCTGTTTCGCTGATTGGTGAAACATTAATGAATGATGTTTTCTTACAATGGACAGCAATACTGGGTGCTATCTACATTCTTTGGTTGGCCTACAAAATATTCGTTAGCCAAGTAGGTAAGGTTGAACTTAGACCAAGTCAACGCGTGAACCTGAGAGACGGTTTGATGCTTCAGCTACTTAATCCGAAAGGTATTACAGTTGCATTGCCTATTGCAACGGTTCAGTTTCCATCAGCAGGTATTACGGACGGATATATCTTTGTATGGTGCGCTATTTTGGCACTACTTGCGTTTGGCGCTCCTACTCTTTACTACATCGCTGGACGTCTTATTGGCGAAAAGATAAACGAGACTAGGTATTTAGTTGTAATGAATAAGCTCATGGCCGTGTTGTTACTGTTTGTTGGTTTAAAGATAGGTTTGCCGCCTGTCATTGATTTAGTGTACTGATTAGTAGGAGGAAATATGCAGTTTGATTCTAAATTTGTCATCGTGGTAGCAGATGATTTACCAGTATGGAAGAAGTTGAATGTTGTGAGTTTTCTATCTGGTGGAGTCACATCGACATCAATGATAGAAACTGGCAAGCAATATGTGGATGGGAATGATAATACATATTTGACACTTTGTATCCAGCCGACAATAGTACTTAAAGTCACAAGAAGTAAGTTATCAACTTTTGTCCAACGTGCTAACCGTGCAAAAATAGAAACCGCAATATTTATCGAAGATATGTTCGCAACAGGTCATGATGAAGCTAATCGAAGCACCGTTCGTTACTATGAAACGGAAAGCTTACCCTTAGTCGGGATTGCTATGTGTGCAGAGAAAAAATTAGTAGACAAAGTTGTTAAGGGTGCGAAGCTTCACGATTAGAGTTGAGTTAGGTTACACCTTTAATAGCACAAATCTAAAATAACGAGTCAGAGAAAAGCCTGGCTAAAAGTCGTCCAAAAAAGTCACAGCCTCACTATAATCAGTTTGATGTAAGTGAAAATGCAGACTATTGCATCATCACAGAACTGTGTGCTTTCTAATTACGCGCGTCGGCCAAACGGTCTTCATCGCTTTAATAAGCAGCAACGATAAAAATGCCAGTCAGTAATACTGACTGGCATTTCATTCATTGGCTAAAGGCTTTAATCGCTAGCCCTATTCCCACTCGAATATCAACGAGAAGGAAATTAATCTAAATAACAGCTAGTTAGAAAGGTGGCTTTTCTCGATACCATCATCTATACCATGCGCAGAATTTTTTTGATTTTTTGCGTCTCATCGACGTTTTAGTTCGGCTTCGGCCCAGACGGAGAAGTCCTTCATTTCACAACGAAGTTTACAACCTGTCTAGTGTCAACCGACGATCTATCGGTTCACTCTTTCCTTATGTAGATGTAACATCTCGCGCATACCTAACTTATTAGGTATAGACAAATACCTAAGATATTGAACACTAACGCGCTTGCAATTTGTGCGCTTCCATAATTTACCTTTACACAGCATCAGCTTTGTTTCTGATAAGTACTAGAAAAGTGTGATTGACCCTATAACTGTATTAAAAATCTAATTTTTTATGCTAGTAATGAGAGTAGTGGATCCTTTCGAGTATAATTAAATAGACATCTGATGTATTGCTAGTAGTGTTATATAAGTGACGATCTTCTGTTCAAACTGCTGAACATTTTGTGTATAATGCGTCCCTCAATTTTATGGAAAGTTAGCAGGATTATTTTATGATAAAAATCAATGACTTAGCTGACTACATCATCACGAAGCTCAGTGAAGGTGGAGAAAGCCTTAACAACCTTAAGCTTCAAAAACTGACTTACTACTGTGATGCTTGGCATTTGGCTTTCTACGATAAAAAACTGGTAGATACTGATTTTCAAGCGTGGATTCACGGGCCAGTATGCCGAGAACTCTACGACCGATTTTCTTCTTCTAAATCTCTTTATTCTGAGGTTTATTTAAGCGATTGTGCTGATGACTTTAATATGGACTCGGTAAGTGCATATTCCTCGCATATTGACACTATATTAGAGGCGTACGGTAAGTTCTCCGGAGCACAGCTCGAAGAAATGACACATAGAGAAAAACCTTGGCTAGAAGCAAGACAAGGTTATCGTTCAAGCCAACGTTGTGAAGAGTATCTCGACAATTCAATCATCAGAGATTACTACAAAAGCCGTTTGTCCTAACTAAATGAAGCCCGTATTAGAACATACTCCATCAAACAACAAACCAGTCTTGGTAGATGTTGGTGAAAAAAAGTGGACCTTTTCTTTTCAATATTGGAAACAAATCGAGTTTTTTGGACTAGATAAATCTAATCCATCTTGGTTTGTTTCTTTAATTGAGAAACTAAAAGACCTATCAGGCAAAGATGTTAAAAGCTTCGTATCAACGGGTGAACAACGCGATGCTTGGCGGTATCATAATATCGATTGGAATCAGACAAATATTCCTATTCAACGTGAGGATTTAGACTGGTTAGATAAAGATTACAGAGAAAATGAAGCAGAATACCCAATTGTTCAGTTCCAAGTTTCACAAGCACTTGGGCGCGTAGTAGGGTTCTGGGACGAGAACAGTGTATTCAATATACTGTTACTAGATCCACTACATAATATTCAGCCTTCAAAACGATACAACTATAAAGTTGATCATTGTAGCCCTTTATCATGCAACTACTCTGCCTTACTCTTTTCTATTGATACATTAAAAAGAGGTAATTATTGCTCTTCCTCTGATTGTGGTTATCACCAAGAAATTTCGAACTTATCTATAGATAATGCTTATACAAATGTTGTGATTCATTTTTTAGATGACACTGAAAAAGCAGAATCTGAAAAGTTAATCAGTGAAAAGAAGGCTCGTGATGAGAAAGAAATATTTGAAGCAGGACTTCTATTTCTATCTGATGATGAATAGTTCTACACTCTAAGTTCATTGAAATCCCTATCCTCATTTCTCAAGCTTCTTTACCCTTGATTTAATAAAAAGTACTCTTGGACTTCATACTCAGAGTTTTTTGATTTTTTGCTACTCGTCGACGTTTTAGTTCAGCCCTGCCCCAAGCAGAGGATTCTGCCATATCACGACGAAGCTCTTGTTTCTCTTCAGCCGTAAGCACTCGAGGGCCAGATGTAATTCTATCCACCTCGTGTCTCCAATTTGCTGCTATATGTTTTAGATAGTGCATCAAAACATGAGTTACTAGCAAGAAACCTTGCGGATGTTGTTAGATTATTTTTCATACACATCTTGACAGTTATCAACACTGACCAAAGATTATACAATGAGGGAGTGACCTCATTAAAAAACTATTAAATCATGGATTTAAAACCAGGACCAAAACCAATAGCCAAGTCAACCGGCAAGCCAGATCAACGTCGACGTGACAACAAAAAAACTCCAGGAAACACTCCGGGCCTAAAGCCGAGTAAATCCTCGACCAAGTAACTGTATCTCAATGTCGAGTCAGAGTGAGTTGTACTGGCTCTTGTTACTTAAATCGATAAGTAGCTGTTCGACCATTCTTTAATGTAGTAATGATGCTACATACCTATCATTTCAGTCAGCCATTATGTGTTAAGTTGAGTATTTTTACGCAAGTGTCATGATGATTAATACCAATTTGACATTTGTATTAAGCATATTAAATTTTCGTCAACTATCGTTATGTTTTATCTATGGAAAGTATGTGTACTGTTAGTTAGGAGCACTGTTACATTTCCAACGGACATTGAATTCCAAGGAGTGGTAATATGAGTATCCCACAGGGATTAAGAGGAAGATATGCGTATCATTTTACTTTGGTCGACAACCTAGAATCGATCATTGATAGTGGTCTGCTGTGTACAAACCTAAAGAATGAACGCGGGATATCTCATGAAAACATCGCAGAGCAAGTTATCCAGGGCAGAAGAAGCACTATGCCTGTGCCCTGTTCGGGAGGCAATTTTGTTCACGATTACGTTCCTTTTTATTTTTCCAAAAAAACTTCCATGCAGCTCGGTGTTATTAATAAAAAGAATGTAGACCAACCTTTACTTATATACTTTGCCATTCCTATCGAAATTATTGAGCAAACTGCTGGCGTCGTGTTCTCAGATGCTTCTGCAAACACAGATACACCGCCAAACTTCTACAACGTATTCTCAGTAAACATGCTGAATTCTTTAAACTGGGATGCGATTGATGACAAAAAATGGGGATGTCCAACTGATGATTATCGACATCAAAAAATGGCAGAGCTACTTGTTCCTAACGGTGTTCAAATTTCCGAAGTGTCTTACATTGTTGTTTGGAATGAATGGATAAAGAAAGAGGTTGAAAAAATATTTCAAGCCAAAAGCATTCAGCCCCCTACAATCAAGTATGATGAAGGTCATTACTACATTAATTTTTACGAAGGCGGTAGAAAGTCTATCGTAACAGGTCCAAGATTTTTAAAGCATGAAGTAGAAAAGACGATTTCAGATATATGTAAAAGCATTAATATCCCTAAGAAATATGGGAGTGCACGCGCCGCACTAGATGCTATAGCATATGATTTTTCATCTATAAAAGAGCTTGACGATATCGATGGATTAAGAGCTAGTTACGGGCCTCATAGTGATGATGTTGGTACACACAGTAAAAAAGTGGCAGATGGACTTGCTCAGTTTCCCGAATACAATGACTTATCTAATCAGGACAAAGAGATTGTTCGTTTGGCAGCGTATTTTCATGATATTGGGAAAGGGCCGAAGTCTCGATGGGGACAAGACGGAATGACTAAGGCTGATAACGATCATGCGGTTAAATCATTGCCAATGTTAAAACGAATCCTAACTGAAGATATTGGTGGGCTTAGCGAAGACAACATAAGGAAAATTGTAATTTTAGTAACTTATGACGATCTTATTGGAGATATAGTTGCTAAAGGGCGCGATGAGAAGCAGTTAGTTGATATAATTAAAGATGAAAATGATCTAAAGATGCTTGTTGCTATTGCTAAGGCAGACATGAATTCAATCAATATGGCTTGGGTGATGATCCATAATCAATCAATTGAATGCTTGAAAAACAGAGCTCTTCAAAAAATAGAGTGTGATAGCTAATGCTAGAATTTGTTAAAGGTGATTTCTTTGATTTTGATGCTGACATCAGGGTTAACACGGTCAATTGCGTGGGCGTTATGGGCGCTGGCGTAGCACTGGCTTTCAAGAATAAATACCCTGAGATGTTCAAAGAATATGTACGGCAATGTAAGGCAAATGAAATAGCCCCCGGAAGACCTTGCGTATGGAAACAAGGAGATATGTTTTCGAAACAGATTGAAATCATAAATTTCCCCACAAAGAATCATTGGAGAAAGCCCTCTGAGTATGAGTATATTGAAGATGGACTTATCTGGCTTTCCAATTACTTAAAGAATAAAGAGGGCTTGACAATAACATTGCCTGCTCTTGGATGTGGACATGGGGGACTAGATTGGGAACGAGTTAAGAAGCTAATCACAAAATACCTTAAAGAAACGTCAAACAAAATTCTTGTATTTGAACCAGAATCTTCGAAGAAGGCTGGTAAAAAAGTATCAATTCCGTCTAAGAAAATATTTGAACTGGAGAACCTAGGTGTATACGCTGTAGCTAAAGATGAAAATAATTATCCATCTGGATTAATACGTTATACAGAAAAAGATCTCTGGGTTCTTGGGGATTTAATTACAGAGTTTGATGTTGCTGTTATTTCTAGCACAAAGCCTAACGATGAAGAAAAGTCTATCGTAGATGAATTAATAAATTATTGTGTTAAAAACAATTATAGCATTTTGTTTGGCGGATCTGCATTTGATAAAAGAATGGCGTCAATTGCTATGAAGAAAGGAGTTAAAACAGGTGTATTCTTGCCAAGTGGAATTTATAACTCCGCAGAGAGGATGCGTGATAAAGGGGGAGATAAATCTATATCTGTTCTTTCCATAGGTAACCCTTTTACAACATTCGATAAAAAAGAATATATTCCATCCGTTCTAAGCCGTATGTTTATCTGTAAGCTTGTTTTCTTCACAACTGACAGACTTAAATGGCTTGAAAAACAAAAAAATATTATTTTAGAAAATAAAATACATTCATATTTCGTTAACTACAAATCACTTCACGGTGAAGATTATTATGCGGCTATCGGTATAAACTCCGAACCAGTAGAGTTAGTTGATGGTGATTTTCCGATAGAAGATCTTAAGACAGTAGATTTATAAACATGGCAGTTGGGTAGAATCCTTCACATTCTATTCATACCTGATAAGTATGTAATGGACATAATGCGAGCCAGTCAACCATCACCGGCCCGTGTGCTTTCTAACTACTTGCGTCGGCCAAATAGCCAGCGTCTCATTTTGTCGATTTGATCGACCGTTCTCGTCATGTCCTTGTAAGCACGCCCTGCCAGCTTGTTTTGGAATACCTCCATTTTGTCGGCAATGGCTTTCATCTTCGGGCCGTGTCCGGTGCTGTGCAGCCACTGCCCCAAAAAATAAAAGGCCAGCATCACAATGAACATCACTGCGAAGAAACCAAATACCTCCGCAAGGTTTTGAGGTGGAAAGCTAAACTCCATAATCAGTAATCCTTATCTAGTTAGGCCATGCGGCCTTTTTTAACAAAGCTGGCAATCTCACTATTTCGTTCCTGTTCACGTTCCTGGGCATACGAAACGTAATCCTCAACGTCGAAGGTGTGCTTTTCCGGGTCGCGCTCTTGCCATTCTGCGTGTGCTTGGCGGGCTTCTTTCTGGTCCTCACTGGATAGGCCATCAAAGCCGCCGGTTTGATTCATCCAGCCAGTGCCGCCGCCTAAGCTATCGTTGTCAAATGCAGGGGAAGTATCGTCAGTCGCCCTCCTTATCGTCATCATCCCCGTTATCTTTCGTACTGTTTCGGATCGAGCTGGCTAAACGGCCTCCGCTAGTGCCACTGATTCTATCCCCGGCCATATCCCCCATTCCCTTGACCAAATTCGCACCGGTATCCGCTGCAATACGCCCCGCTTTTACAGCGCTACCTTTAAAGCCGCCGCCAGAGGATTCGCCACCGCTAGAAGATTGACCGGAAGCTTGGGAGAAGGAGCCAGCCTCATCAGAATCACCACCGCTATTAAATGCACCGCCCAAGCTCGACATAACGTCAGTATTATTCGCTACATTCTCACCCGCTTTTGCAAATGCAGCCTGAATAGCAGACGCACCGCCGGCGGTAGCCATTGCGGCACCGGCAGCCATACCACCAGTGGCAACAGCCGCTCCGGCCATCGCCCCGGCACTGATACTGCCAGCACCCGTCGCCGTACCGCCTCCAGGAACCAGGCTAGCGACCACATTGGGAACCGAGTGAATGAGCATCACGAGAACCAATGAAACGACAAAGATCACCAACAATTCACGCATGGGAGCATCATTGGATAGTTCGGCATAGAAACCGTCCATGATCGACATAGCAATGCCAATAAGCAACGTCATTGTCATCAACTTCAAAGCAACGCCTAATACGCTTTTGAAGTAGTTGATTGCTATATCTGAAGTCCAACGCGAACCACCAAACCCCAGCACGAAAACACCGGCATAGACTAATATCCAAGCCGTCACCAAGGCCAACAACACATTTGCCGCCACTACCGCCATACACGCCAAAATTGCCAACGTGATTAAGAAGATAGACAAGTTATCTATCGGGCTTGTGATGCTGTAGGACTCACCAGCTTTCACAATAATGTCGAACGCAATACTAATAGGCTCTGACGGGGTTAGATCTCTCGGAAGGCCACCGGCTTGAGCACCGATCATTCTCAACGAGTCGATGATTGACGTCGCAAAGTCTGGGCCGTTTCTGAGCAACCAGAGAAAGAAACCAAACGTCAGGATGAAGCGGACGAACTCGGCAAAAAACTCCCTTATATCCGCTTGTTTAAGGATTAAGGTCCCACCAGTCCAAACAAGGGATATAGTTCCCAGCGTCCAGAATAGCCAGGCGGCATAGTTTGTAATTACCGTGCCCCAAGTAGCACTGGCCGTCATGAAACGCACGGCCACTTCATCCAAGACACCATTAGGATCAATGGCCGCTGACGCAGTTTGCGAAGTCAGTACAACGGCCAGGAGCATCACAAGTCGAATGAATATCTTGCTCATGATTAGAACCCCTTATTCTTGGAGCGATCCGTGGGTTCGCCCATATCCCAAAGACAGTTCCCTTTTTCCTTCTGCTCTTTCGTCAGGTTCGGGTTGTTACAGTTGATCGTTGCAGGCTTTGGCCCGTTATCTTCACCGCATCCTACCAGGACAAAAGAGGCCAACGCACTAACGATAAAAACTCGGGTAATATTCTTCATAACTAAAAACTCCTGTTTTCTGAACGGTCGGTTGGCTCACCCATATCGAACAACCTTTCACGGGACGCTTGATATTGAGCTTCGCGGTCAGCATCCGCCTGCATCCGAGTACCAACGGCATTCTGCTGAGCAATCAGCAAGCTGCGGATTTGCAGGAGCTGGCTGGCCTGGTTGCTAGCAAGCTGGTTAGCGTAACCAATCGCAGCCAGTTGGCCGTCCGCGCTCTGAGCACCAGATTGCAGGCGATTGAGCTGACGGGCATCGGCTTCCAAGTTATCTTGCTGCTGTTCCAAACTCCTAAACAGCGCGTCGTTGGCCTTTTTCTGCGATTCAGACGCAAGGCGTCGGTTCTCGGTCATTGCGGCGCGTTCGGCATCGCTGCACCCCGCCGAAGAGAAGCATGGCGAGCTGCGGTAATAGGCTACGTCCTGGAACTTGCCTAGGTAAGCATCGAGGCTACCAAGCTGGTTCTGATAATAGGCGAGTGTGTTGGTCGCCTGGTTCAGATCGTTGATGGTCCGCTGCGCCTGGTCCCAAATATATGAAGCAGGGGCCATCGAGTTTTGCAGCATATTTTCATACTGCTGCAACTGGGTTTGATACTGCTGAATTTGCTTAGTAGTCTGTGTAACAGCTTCCATTGCCGACATGATGTTCTGAACTAGATTCGTACCATCTGCAACCGGAATCCCCGCATATACAGGATTAGAAAGGTTTAACGCCAAGGAGATGGCAAGCACGGGAATTTTAGCCGCTAAAATTTTTCGTTTTAACATGGTTAATTACTCTTAGTTATTATGACTAAAAGTTGCATTCACCAACCTGTAGGCTCGTCTCCTACTCCTGCCGTTGCCAGCGGTGAATGTGGGCCTTTTCAGAGATAGATCGCCACTTACTATCCCGGCGCCCGACCTGCGCGACACCGTAAAACGCGCGGCCAAATAGGGTTAAACATCGGTGTTATTACCAACCGAAGCGGTTAGGGCTTCCGTCGATTCCTTTGCAATCACATCAACGTGATCGGCTCTTATGTTGTCTTTTCGCCTTTTTAGCTGCCTGCTCAGCTTGGAGCTTAGCTTTACGCTGCTCTAGTGCCGACATGACCGTCGCTTTTTGAGTTACAGAGCCTGACTGTATCGCTAAGACCTCTAACTGAGATAGGTTTTGCAACCGGCCACGGCGTGGAGGTGGCACTTTGCCAATCGGTAACACGCCAGGCTTATCAGACCGCTTGGCCATGTTATTCTGGGCCATAAATGCCTGACGACGGCGTTCTAGTCCTTGATCGGCAAATTTGATAGACAGATTGCCATCTACCGCCGCCTTGATTACTCGCGCTTTGAACTCAGGCGAACCATTAACGGTAATACGATTACCGTAACGCTCCATTGCTACCTTTAGCGCAGCTAAGACACTGGTTTGATTGGAAGCCGTCGCCACTTGTAGACGCTCACCATCATCACGCACGGCGCTGTTACCTGCTCGATAAATAATGGTGCCTTTTTTCGTAATCGTATCGACCGTTGCTTTGGGCTCGGCCTGAACTGCGTCTCCTTTGAGGTTATTACCTTTGAGCTTTTGTGCAGCCTCTCGGCTACGTAGCGCTTTGAGGGCTTCGCTATCTCCCTGCAATGCCTGGCTCTTTAACCAATCTGCCCAGGCTTGGCGTTTATTGCTTTGATATATCGTTTGCCGTTGCTCTTGGTAACGCTTGTGAATGCGCTCAAGATCGCTTTTCAATGCATCGCTGGCCTGTTTGTACAAAAGCTTCTTAGTAAGCTTATTACTACCGGTTAACTTAATCGCTGCGCGACGGCCACGCCCTTTCCTCTTGGCGTTTTCAACCTGTCGATCTTTATCACGACGAGCCTGCTCAAGGGCTTGCGTTTTACTCTCTGCGGCACGTTTCTGCTCTGCTTGATAACGGGCATATAGCTCGGTGGTATTCACCTTCAAGCGAACAGGTCGGTGTGTATATTGGCGGCTCGGCTTAACAGAATCCGATGCAGTCGCTTCAAAGGGACCAAGGCGCGCTTCGAGTTTGGGTTTAGAAAACTCACGTCCCAAGGTGCTCGCTTTGATGATCGCTTCACCGTCGGCAACGATCACTAGACCATTTCCTCTCGTTCTTAACTGCAAACCATTGTCCTGCATGACCTGGTGAAACGCCTGCCAGCTATTGGCTGATTTAATCTCGTCCATGCATTCGCGCTTCACCCACCCCACTAAGCTTTCAATACCCGAATGCCGCTCCATATCCATCGCACGTGATTCGGCCCCGCGCTTGCGCGGTATATGATTATCCGGCTGCAAACCAAAGTCCTGCTCGATGGCCTCGCACATTTCCGCTAGCTTTTTATGCGGGTAATACGGCTCATGGATTGTGTTGCGAGTAGGGTGAATCTTGTTAATTGCTATATGGATATGTTGATTGTCCGTATCATTGTGTACAGCACTGACACGCTGATGCTCACCGTAGCCCAAGCCTTGGCAAAGGCGTTCTTCTATCGCGGCTAAAGTATGCGCTTCTAACTGTTCACCATTAGTGAAGCTCACTATCAGGTGGTAGGTTTTATCACTCTTTGCTCGGGTGTTCGCAAACTGAGTCGCCAACACCTCACTGATCGCATCGCGCACGGTTTTCGCTTCACAGTTATTTAAACGAACGTTACCAAGTCGATGCTCTTTGCTCTGGTGAGCGGTGATGTAATTCACCAAGCCTGCAAAGTCAGATTTCCCCTGAGAACGCATCGGGACATGCTTGGCGATCATTGGTCCACCCTCGGGCGAAGAATAGTCTCCATAAGTGAACTCATTTGATCTTGCGTCGCCTCGATACGATTAAGCACTGCCAAGATCGTATTGGCCCCAACATGTCCCACCTTGGCATCATTACTAAGCCATAACTTCAGCAATCCACCCAGACGTCCTAAGTCACCATTAACCCGCACTAACTCGCGTACATGCTCTGCATCGGTAATTCCCTGGATACGATAGCCTTGGCCTACTTCACGCAAATAGGTCGAAGCACTGAGCCCTGCCTGTACTGACATGGATTCGATCAGCGCACGCTCTTCCGGTAGGCAATAGACCTTAATCGGAGGACTATTCTTTCTCGTCGTATTATTTGTGTTGTTCTCCATCTGTGTATCCTCTCTCAGGCCCCGCAGGGCAGGATCAACGTTGAGTGCCGAAGGTGCGAATAAGTCATAAGTGAAGAGGCTTCGCCATGCTTGCATGGTGGGCCTACTTCACACATCCTGCCCGCATATCAGCATTGGTTTTAGCAAGGTAACCTCTGCATACAAGTCTGCATTTCTGTGTATTTTCCTGTTTTGCCTGCTCGGTAATCTGTTTATATAAAAAGCCGATAGTTACAGCACTCTTATAACGACTGAATAGCGCTGAAATAGCGGTCTTACAGTAATTTATGTGTGTTGGCTTTACTCAATATCACGACACCGAAAAGCACAGCTTTCCTTACACTTTCCGATCTAGGCTAAATTCAAAGCCTTCGTGTTTAACTGCCCCTCAAGTGTCAATAAATGTTTAAACGCCAAGGTAATTAAAATAAAAATACTTTATTTTTCATAACGTTAAAAATACATAACTTCCCAAAAAATGATTTCATTGACACTTTTGAGCAACTTATTTATCAAAGTTATCCACAATATTTGTTTGTTCAACTACAGGTTTATTTTTTTATATAGGTATACCTACAGGAAAGTACTATAGGGGGATCTACAACCACCTGTTATTAAAAAACTTTTTGGTACTTCGCGGGACAGAACATGCGCACTCCGGGACAAAACATGCGTAAGCCGGGACAGAACATGCGCAAAATACCCCCTTTAAAGCGGGACAGAACATGCGTGGATAACTTTCTAAATACCCAGGCTTAATAACATCAAGAATGGTGCGTACATACTGTTTCATGCCGCTCACTCTATCGCTTTGTCCGTCGAGGTACTTGAGGAGCACTAGGCTTCAAAAGCAATCCTTTTTGAGTTGGAGTAGCATCTAGCTCTGGCCATGCATATTGAACCTTTTTAAGCCCATCGAGAAACCGTTTTCTGAAATCTCGATGCCCCTGAGAAGTATTAGGATAATTGGCTCCTATTTGGTCCATTAGCCCTTCCCAAGGAATGACTGTTGAACGTTTTAAATAGCTGACTCGGTATGTTGCCCAGCAATATATATCAAGAGCCATAGGAGAGCGCTTAATCAACCGCAAAACCCTCATATCTAGAGGAACTGGTTTATCTGTTATCAGTTGAAAAAACTTTGGCGACAGATCTACCCAAGAGCCCCATAATGAATTTTGATCTGGATGCTTTGTGCTCCACCATATATGTGAAACATCCGCCACTCTGGCACCAATCTCATCCTCAGCAATATATTCATCACCTTCATTATGTTCCGTAAACATAACGCTAATGGTGGTTTTAAAAAGTTTGCCCATCTGCTCACGCAAACGCGGAATAGAACCATCTTTCCCCCCAGTTCCCGATAACCCTAGTTCGGCCATAAAACTTCTCTGAGAATTCCCTAATTCAAGCCTGCGCGCCTCTGCCTCATCGATATAACCTTTATCCAATCTGGACTTGTTTCTTACTGCTTGAGTGGTCATCCAAACCAGAAGCAAACGTGCATAGCAACCATAAGGCAAACCTACCGATGAGGGGGCCATCATGTGCATTGTGAAATTACCATTCTTACGACTCCACTCATTCGATTGGGGTTTGCTATGCGGTATGGTTGCTTGAATCAAAAGCCGAGCGATAAAACCGAGTTCATTAGCCTCCTGAGCACTGCACTCCTGGATTGCTATGATGTTGTCGATATATTTCGTGCTTAGCTCTAGCTTACCGCTGGCACCCGAGGCACTTTTTTGCCGAGTGGTTCCCCTAGCCTGAACATCCGTTACATCTTTGATCGTCATATGAACTCAGACTTACCAAATAAAACCGGGTCTTGCGGCTTTTAACGCAGATCTGCGCTTTTCTTCTATCCAGTTCTCCACTTCAGCTAGGTCCCAAGCAACACTTCGGCTGGTCAGAACAATACGACGAGGAAACTCACCACGCTGTTCCAGGTTATAGATTGTTCGATCAGACAAAGGGATCATGCTGAGTAAGGTCTTGCGATTAATCAGCGTTTTGTTTGTCATTGATGGATTCATAACCTTCTCCTTTTCAACATTCTTGGGTTGATAATGCCAGGAGTTGCCTGTAGATTAGACCAATCATTGGACAAAAAAGTGGGATATGAAAATATTTGAAACTGAGGTAGATGCGTCAGAACGACTAGGTCAGTTTTATATCCCTGTATGGGAGAATTCTGATAAGTCTGTAGCAAATGCCATTCGCATTTTTAGGGAGAAATGGCATTCATACTCGGAAGAGTCTAAAAGCCACAGCATCATAAACTTGATTAAACAGGTGATTGATCCCGTGGTATCGGAATACTTGAGTAGCCTTCCAAACCAGTATTTGTCCTATTGCTCTATCTCAAGAGAAAAGTGTAACTATAGTGATCTCATCAAGTTGAGAGGTTTTCGTTATACGGCCGACCAAATTCACTTTTATTTACGCGACTTTGTTGAGAAGAGCTCCCACACAGAGCAAGACATACTATTCATATCGACTCAAGATATGCTCAAATCATTGTTTATGATTTGTGAAGGAAAGAAACCTCATAGATCAAAACTAGCGCCTGATATCAGTTTAAAAGCGGATAAAAAAACACGACTGTGTGCCTTGTGTGGGAACCCAACAGAGTTTTCACAGTTCATGCACACATGGACAAAACACGGATATATTGAGAGAGAAAACAATGATCATGACAATGCTAAAGACAATGATGAAAAAGAAGGAAAGAAAAAGCGACCAGATCTGAGTACGAATTACTGTCTAAACCATCGTCCCAAGCTTCATGGCCGATGGAACTCTCTATATAAGCAAGCCAAGCGCTCTACAGAACAATTTGAGAAAGAAGTCTTGAGATTACGACGCCAAATAGCTCATCCAGACCGTCATAACGCTAAGTCCGGAGATAGATTAATTGATGAGTACTTTTATCACTTCATGCTGAACTCTTCACTGGCCCCAACTAATGTACCCGAACTACGCAATTTAGCGCGCAAGATGGTAGATTATCGGATAACGGACAATAAAAAGCGCATGCTGGTTCTTCGCAAACAGAACAAATCTAATGAAAATATTGGTATATTGCTGGGTGAAATCACGGGTAAGCCTTTGTCAAACCAAGCTGTGTCTAAGGCCTTGGGAACTATTCGAGAAGAATTTCAGCTACCAACGTTCAAAATTAATGAGAAACTTTAGCCGCTAAAATCCAACCAATTTATATAAATAGCACTAAAAGGCTGCGCCACCCTCTAGGTGGACAATGCGTTACAACTACTAACTTCACGATATTTTCACCAATTGGTTGATAGTTATGTGTTTATGGAAGAGAATGTATCAAAACCGAATGCAACTTGATGCTATGAAATACAACTATTCTGAAATATCTCCCAAACAATTTGAGTCGTTGGTTATTCAACTATGTTATAAGTTATTGGGCTACGGCACTAAAACCTTTGCAGATGGAGCTGATGGAGGTCGAGATGCTCGGTTTGACGGTAAAGCCACAGATATACCTAGCTATAGGGATCCATGGACAGGCTTAACAATCATTCAGGCGAAGCATACCACCGAGTATAATAAAAAGTTTTCAGACAACGACTTTTTCGGTTCTAAAAGCTCTATCGTGAATGAAGAAGTCGAAAAAATGAGAAAGTTGATTTTAGAAGATGGTATGAAAAACTACATGCTATTCGCTAATAGAAAGTTACCAGCAAATGCTCATGAAGAAATTTTAGACTATATGTCGAATCAAACCGGCCTGGAAAAAAGAAATATAGTCCTACTTGGAGTTGAAGACATTGAAAATTATTTAAAGGCTTTTCCTGACATTCCTGAAAAAGTAGATCTAAATGCTTTTGATATGCCTCTAAATATAGAACCAGATGAGCTTGCGGATGTGATTATTCGCATTAAAAATGAAATAACAAACATTAATGAACTAGTTAATACCAAACCAGAAAAAACCATAGAAAATATTAAAAGAACATCTTTAGAAAAGAAAAACAAAATTAATAATTTAAATTCAAGTTATTCTAAGATAATTGAAAACAAAATGATTGCCTTTAATGAAATAAGCGACTTCTTGTCTAGACCCGAAAACTCAGAGTTTCAGGAAAAATATTTAGAGTGCAAATCAGAGTTAGACGAAAAAATCAGAGCAATAAAAAAACCAACACATGAATTCAATTACATAATTGAAAAAATTTATGATCTAATAATATCTAGAGACCAAGACTGTAAAACCAACAAAAGATTAACAAAACTAATGCTACACTATATGTATTACATTTGTGATATAGGTGAAGTGGAAAGTGAAAAGGATGGCATTTATGCTATTACAGCCTAATAAGAACTCTCATCCTGATTTGACTGTTTTAGCTGTATCTTCTTTTTTGCTAAAGCGGATAAAATATAAAAAAGTTGAGCCTTACAGCAACTTATACGAAGAACTAAAAAAGAAGAATGAAAAGGCGATATATCTTTTGGATCTATCATTGGAGTTTTTATTTATTCTTGGTTTAATTGAATATCATGAAAAAAATGACTTAGTTGAGTATATAGGAAAATGAAATTAACTAAAATCTACTCAAACAAAAATAACATATTTAATCCTATTACATTTAATGAAGGATTCAATGTTGTATTTGCAGAAATAAAACTTCGTGAAAATCAGGATAAGGACACCCATAATCTTGGAAAAAGCAGATTAATGGACCTAATTGATTATTGTTTATTAAAAGAAAGAAAGCCTTCATTCTTTCTATTTAAATACTTTGAAAAATTTAAGAATTTTGTGTTTTTTTTAGAATTAAAGTTAAACAACGGAAAGTACTTAACTGTAAAAAGATCTGTATCATCCAACACAAAAATATCGATAAAAATACACAAAGAAAAAGAACAAGACTTCACCTTATCAAGTGATAAGTTCTGGGATTATTTCGATATACCTATTGATACAGCGAAGTTAATTCTGGATGCAAACTTTAATTTAAAAAGTATATCTCCATGGGACTATCGAACTGCAATTAATTATGCTCTAAGAAATCAAGATGATTTTTCTGATATTTTTAAGTTGAGTAATTTCCTAGGAAGACATCTACACTGGAAGCCATACGTAGGAAAAATCCTCGGTTTTAATGCGGATAATCTGAAGCGAAACTATGAACTAGCTTATGATATTGAGAAATCAAAAGAACTACTTACGGAATTACGCTTAGATATTGGAGAAATACTAGGAGACGAAGAAGAAGTATTAACTGGATTATTGGATATAAAGAATAAAGAATCTGAATCATTACAGAAACAGTTAGACACGTTTAACTTTAATAAGGTAGACACGGAAAATATAAATAAATTAGTATCAGAAATAGATGAAGACATTTCCGAATTAAACAAAGTAAAGTATTACCTCTCTGCCAATATAAGAAAACTAAACAATACACTAAAAGACGAAAAAATAAACCTGAAAACATCTTTAACCCAAAAACTATTTGAGGAAGCTGGGATAATATTCGATGGACAGATAAAAAAGTCCTATGATGATCTAATAGAATTCAAAAGAAAAATAACAACAGAAAGAAAAAAATACGTTAAAGTCAAAGTTAAAGAATTAGAAGACGAGCTTAATCTCGTAACAAATAAACTTGAAGAATTAAACACATCTCGTTCCAAAAAACTATCATATTTAAATAAAATAGGAACTTTTGATAAATATAAAGAAGTCACATCTATACTTCTTTCTATTAAAACAGAGATAAATGATATAAATAGAAAGCTTACATTAAGTAAAAAAATAAGTGAAACAGAAGAAAAAATAAACGAAGATGAAAACGAGCAATCGCTTACAAAAGCGTTAATTAAGGATAACAGAGAAGAGGTAACTAAAGATAAACAAGGTGTTTACAGTTCAATTAAAAATCTATTCTCTATATTTGTTCTAAGTGTTTTAGATAAGAACGGTTTTATTAGCACTAAACAGAACAAAGAAGGAAACTTAGAGTTCTATGCCGGAATAATGGGTGATACCGGTGAGCAGACAGGTGAGAGTGATGGTCATTCATATAAAAAGATTCTTTGTATGGGATATGATTTATCAGTTAGCTTTGCTTATTCAAATGCCGACTTCGTTCGGTTTATTTATCATGACGGTGGATTAGAAACACTTGATGAACGTAAGAAAAAAGCCTTTTTAAACTTTGTAAGAACTTATTCTGAACTATACGGCATACAGTATATATTAACAGTTATTGATTCCGATATGCCATCTGGAGTTAATTTCTCAGACGAGGAAATCGTCCTAAATCTTCACGATAATGGACAAAGTGGACGTCTATTTAAAATGCCTTCTTGGTAAAGTCTGTACCGTAAAATTAAAAAGGGGCAGTATATCCCCCTTTTTCTAGGAATATAAATTAACCCACTCGTCAATCATGTCAGCCCAATCCTGCAACATGGCCGCGCGCTGTTCTCGGTACTCGGCTTTGTTGTAAACAGCCCTAACCCCTTTCTGCTCATGTGCTAAGCATTTTTCTATCCAATCCGTATTGTATCCAGCCTCATGCAGTAAAGTACTCGCTGTTCGACGTAAATCATGTGGCCCGAACTTACTTAGTGACTGACCTTCTTTTTGAGCGGCCTTGTACGTTAGAGCCAATACACGATTCATTGTCGCACTGCTCATTGGGGCATCGGAGTCATAACGAGAAGGAAGAATGTAATCAGATCCACCAGCAAATGTCTTCAAGGCAATAAGAATGTCCATCGCCTGGCGTGACAAAAACACCAGGTGAGGCTTTCGTCTTTTCATTCTTTCTTTCGGAATCGTCCACAGCGCTTCGCTAAAATTAATTTCACTCCAAGTCGCATTGGTTAACTCACTTTTGCGCACCATAGTTAGCAATAGCAATTTTACCGCAGCACGAATCGAAGGCGTGGTTCCTACTTTTTCCATATATCGGTACATCAAACCGATCTCAGCTGGTGTTAACGTTCGGTCTCTTGGTTCAAATCGCGCGATACTTGCGGGCCGAACCAGGTCTGCCGGGTTCTCAACTTTCTGGCCCCGTTCAATTGCCCACCGATACACCTGGAGTACAATATCACGCGTGTGTACAGCCGTTGCGGGTGCTCCACGCTCTACTATCGAGTCAGTCAGTGAACGCAGATCTTCATGCGTAATTTCTGTGAGCTTCCAGTTACCAAATTTATCTTTAAGTTCTCGAGCATAAACTGAGCGACGCATATCCCGGGTAGAATCGGCCATCTGATAGCCTCGCAGCCATTTTATGGCCCAGGCACCAAAGGTTTCAGCGTCGTTCGTTCTCGCCTTAGCACGGGCTTTCTCTTTGGCCGGTGACTTTCCATCAATAACCATTCTCTTCGCTTCATTGAGACGCTCACGCGCTTCTGCTAACGTGATGCCCCCTACTCCGTAGCGACCAAAGGTAATGGTTTCTTGCCTACCATTGATCGAGTAGTTGTAACGAAAGGAGATAGACCCCGCTTTGGTGACAGCAACATAGAGGCCATCACGGTCATTAACTTTATATAGTTTATCTTTGGGCTTGAGATTGCGTAGCTTGGTATCAGTCAGCATGTTTCGACCTATTATTGTTGTTTAATACCATGCTGAAACACCCCTAAAAAACCAGAGATTAATCTTTATAAAACAGATAGATATAATGATTTAATACCATGTCCCATCAAAAACACTCAGCATGGTATCGGGCGTAATCCATGGCATTACCGATGAATCATACCCATCAAAATACCACGGTCAAACCGTGCTTGGTGTTGCCAGACATTGCCAAAAATGACTAAGCCAAAAACAAAAAAAGTCCGCAATTACGCGGACTTAGGTATGATTTAGTGCCTGTTAATGCCAGACCTTTCTTAAAGGAGCATTATTCCCACTCAATCGTCGCAGGTGGTTTGCCTGAGATATCGTAAACCACGCGGGAAATACCATTCACTTCATTGATGATGCGGTTAGAGACCTTACCTAAGAAATCGTATGGTAAGTGTGCCCAATGCGCGGTCATAAAGTCGATGGTTTCAACGGCTCGTAAGCTCACAACCCAATCATATTTACGGCCATCACCCATTACGCCCACTGAGCGAACAGGAAGGAAAACCGTAAACGCTTGTGATACTTTGTTGTAAAGATCCGCAGCGTGCAGTTCTTCAATAAAGATAGCATCGGCTTTACGCAGTAAATCACAGTATTCTTTTTTGATTTCACCCAGTACACGCACACCTAAACCTGGCCCAGGGAATGGGTGACGGAATAGCATGTTGTATGGTAAACCAAGTTCAAGACCAATTTTACGCACTTCGTCTTTAAACAATTCACGTAGTGGTTCAACCAAGCCCATTGCCATGTCGTCTGGCAGGCCGCCAACGTTATGGTGAGATTTGATCACGTGCGCTTTACCGGTTTTTGATGCGGCTGATTCAATCACATCTGGGTAAATAGTGCCTTGCGCTAACCATTTTGCGTTTTTCAGTTTACGTGATTCTTCATCGAATACGTTAATGAACACGCCACCAATGGTCTTACGTTTTTCTTCTGGGTCAGACTGGCCTTGTAATGCATCAAGGAAGCGATCTTCCGCATTGACATGAATAATGTTTAAGCCGAATTTATCGCCAAACATGTCCATGACTTGCTCAGCTTCGTTCAAACGCAATAAGCCATTATCCACAAACACACAGGTGAGCTGCTTACCAATCGCTTGGTGTACCAGCATTGCCACAACAGAAGAGTCAACACCACCAGAAAGACCAAGAATAACTTCGTCATCGCCGACGGTTTCTTTAATACGAGCAACGGCATCTTCGATGATCGATGCTGGCGTCCATAAACGGTCACAAGCACACGCGCCTAATACAAAGTTTTCAAGCATTTGAAGACCTTGTTTAGTGTGAGTCACTTCTGGGTGGAATTGCACGCCATAGTATTTTTTCTCTTCGTTCGCAATCGCCGCATACGGACAGGTATCCGTTGACGCCACTTTTACGAAATCAGATGGAATTTCAACGACTTTATCGCCGTGACTCATCCATACGTCAAGCAGTGGGTTACCGTTCTCATCTTCGGCGTCTTTCAAGCCATTGAAGATGGTAGAGTCATTATTCACTTTTACTTGCGCATAACCAAATTCACGCAGATCAGAGCCAGCAACTTTGCCGCCTAGCTGTTCTGCCATGGTCTGCATACCGTAACATACACCGAGCAAAGGAACGCCAGAGTCAAACACATACTGGGGCGCACGTGGTGACTGGTTCGCTGTTACACTTTCAGGGCCACCAGAAAGGATAATTCCATCTGGATTAAATTCGCGGATATCCGCTTCTTCAACATCCCAGCTCCATAGTTCGCAGTAAACGCCGATTTCACGCACGCGACGAGCAACAAGTTGAGTATATTGAGAGCCGAAATCTAAAATTAGAATTCGTTGGTCATGAATGTCTGTCATATTGGGGAGTCTTTACCAGCTAAATTAGGGAACGGAGGCGAGTCTACCCGCCTCCTCATCAGTCTTCAAGCAAAAAAAGCAAACGTTTACTTGAGGTATTAATTAAGCACGATAGTTCGGTGCTTCTTTACTGATTTGCACATCATGTACGTGTGATTCTTTGATGCCTGCACCAGAGATGCGAACAAACTCTGCTTTAGTACGTAGAGCTTCAATATCAGCCGACCCAGTCAGCCCCATACAAGAACGTAAACCACCCATTTGTTGGTGAACGATTTCTTTTAGGCGACCTTTATAAGGGGTACGACCTTCAATTCCTTCAGGAACCAATTTGTCTGCCGCGTTATCGCTTTGGAAGTAACGGTCTGATGAACCTTTAGACATCGCGCCTAACGAGCCCATACCGCGGTAAGCTTTGTATGAACGACCTTGATAAAGTACCACATCACCCGGAGATTCTTCCGTGCCTGCTAGCATTGAGCCAACCATGACACACGATGCGCCCGCTGCAATCGCTTTTGAAATATCGCCAGAGAAACGAATGCCGCCATCAGCAATGACCGGAATATTATGCTCGTCAGCAACCGATGCTGCTTCAGACACAGCCGTTACTTGTGGCACACCAACACCAGTGACGATGCGAGTGGTACAAATAGAACCTGGGCCGATGCCGACTTTCACTGCGCTCACACCAGCGTCGATAAGTGCTTGCGCGCCCGCTGCTGTTGCGACGTTACCACCGATAATATCGAGGTTAGGGAATGCTTCATGAGTTTCGCGAATGCGTTGTAGAACGCCTTCAGAGTGACCATGAGAAGAATCGATCAATAGCACGTCAACGCCAGCATCAACCAATGCTTGAACACGTTCAACATTGCCACCACCCGCGCCAACTGCAGCACCAACACGCAAACGTCCATGCTCGTCTTTACACGCGTTTGGTTTACGCTCTGCTTTGTGGAAGTCTTTTGCTGTGATCATGCCTTTTAGTTGAAATTCATCATTCACGACTAACACTTTCTCTACGCGATCACGGTGCATGCTTTCTTGTACTACTTCACGTGACGCCCCTTCGGCAACCGTCACTAGGCGCTCTTTTGGCGTCATTACCGCAGAAACAGATTTAGTCATATCCGTCACAAAGCGAATGTCACGGCCAGTGATGATACCCACCAATTCGTGATTGTCAGACACCACAGGGAAACCGGCAAAACCGTGCTTTTCAGTGAGTGCTTTAACATCAGAGATAGTCGCATCAGGGCTAACCGTCACAGGGTGTGTGACCACGCCGGCTTCGAAAATTTTCACGCGACGAACTTCTTCAGCTTGCTGTTCAATAGACATATTCTTGTGAATAAATCCAATACCGCCCTCTTGGGCAAGTGCGATAGCAAGGCGAGCTTCTGTCACTGTGTCCATAGACGCTGAAATCATTGGGATGTTTAGCGAAATGTTTTTCGTAAGTCGAGTGCGAAGATCGGCTGTACTTGGTAGAACATTGGAATGGGCTGGGACGAGTAGAACATCGTCGAAGGTCAGAGCTTCTTTTGCAATTCGTAACATGTGCAATATCTCACAAACAGTGGAGTTTAAAGTAAACAATCTTTATCGTCGTTTCGCATAACCATAAAGATTAATATTTGATATTGCGGAAGGATTATACCCACCAAGCAATCGGTTGGCTATACATTTTTTTAAAAATAATTTGCATTACCCCCCTAGGTATGTATTATTTTGTCGCTAACTTCCATACCTTCGTCTCGGAAATTTGCTTTGTCTAACCTCGCCAATCAAAATATCTATACGGTTTCTCGTCTCAATGCTGAAGTGCGTCGTGTTCTAGAATCTGAAATGGGCATCGTTTGGTTAGTGGGTGAAATCTCTAACTTTTCCGCACCTGTCTCCGGTCACTGGTACCTCACGCTCAAAGATTCTCGAGCGCAAGTCAAAGCCGCCATGTTTAAAGGTCGTAATCGTCTTGTACAATTTCGTCCTCAAAATGGCCAGCAAGTACTCATTAAAGCCCGTTTATCCCTTTATGAGCCACGCGGCGACTACCAAATCATTATTGATAGTATGCAACCAGAAGGTGATGGCCGACTTCAACAAGAGTTTGAACAACTCAAAATGAAGCTGGCTGGAGAAGGCTTATTCTCTCAAGATCATAAGCACTTATTGCCTGAGCATCCGCGTTGTGTGGGAATCGTTACCTCTAAAACCGGTGCAGCCTTGCATGATATTCTTAATGTACTAAAACGCCGCGATCCAAGCTTACCCGTTATCATCTACCCTACGATGGTTCAAGGGAATGATGCGGCGCTGCACATTGCACAGGCCATTGGTTGTGCCAACAGCCGTAACGAATGTGATGTGTTGATCGTCGGCCGCGGTGGTGGGTCACTTGAAGATCTGTGGTGTTTTAATAACGAGATTGTCGCTCGGACTATTTATTCCAGCCAGATCCCAGTGATCAGTGCTGTCGGCCATGAAGTAGATGTGACGATTGCGGATTTTGTTGCAGACGTTCGCGCGCCAACGCCTTCTGCCGCAGCTGAATTGGTCAGCCGTGATAATAGTGATAAACGGCAAGCGTTTGTTAATTATCAGCATAAACTGCTGGGTGAATGGCGTTACTATGTGTCACAACACAAAAACGCGCTTCAGCAACTGCAGTATCGCTTGAATCAGCAACACCCAATGTATCGTTTACAGCGACAGCAACAGTTACTCGATGATAAAGAAGCGCGCTTACGCCGTGCGATTGAACGTCACTTAACGCATACTCGCCAGCATATTGCTCGGCAAGAGTACCGTTTACAGTTACAATCTCCGGTAAGACGCATTACCAGTCAAAAGCATGCGTTATCGATAGCCGAAGGCCAACTTAAAGACGCGATGCAACGTCAGTTACTCAAACGTCGCTATCAATTCGGTATGCTAACAGAGAAACTCGATACCGTTAGCCCACTCTCGACCCTCTCTCGTGGGTACTCGATAACCCAAGATGAGCAAGGGACAGTTATCCATAACACTACGGATGTTAAACCGGGTGATAAGCTTATTACTCGCGTTGCCGACGGTGAAATTTACTCGACAGTCACTTCGTCTTAAGCCTCATGATCACTCGCCGTAAATACTGTATTTACGGCTGATTTAGACTTTAACTCATTGCATGTATTACAAAAATAGCTAACTGAACCACACGCTTGTAGCTTTTCTAATGGGCGATGACAACTTGGGCAGTAAACTTGCTTGTGATAATGCTGCTCGCATGAGTGACACACATAACCCCCGTCCCACTGTAATAATTCTGCGCACTGCGGACATCGATCTTCCATACATTTTCCTCATTCCTTTTGTGTTAGTTTCAACGATCGTTGCACTATAAATCATGATCTAAATCACAAATGAGTAGAACTCGACCACATTTATTCGTCATGCTCTACTCTGTACATATGGATCATTGCATGATCTTGCCCTTAATACCCTTTGATCAGCGATCTGTACTTAAAAGAACTTTTATATAACCACACCCCGAAAGCATGAGTTACATATGCTGTATATGGATTTATTAAAGATTATTATACTAACCATGAGATTATAATAGGAAATATACAGCATTTAATAAAAAGATCGTTGACTCAAATTACATCAACATGCGTTTGGAGTTCAAAATGCAGTGAATCATGCGGTATGACACTTGCGGTAATCACTTTATACTCACCTAAGTGTGTCGCATGGGTACCACCACATGGCATTTTTGCTACCAGATCATCTTGTAAATAGCATTGCCAGTATCGAGAGTCTGTTAAAGTATCACCTTCACAAATCAGTTCAATTTTCCCCGAATGAGCGATCCAGAGAGCTAATTGAGCATTGACTTGCTCTATGATGCTTGTGAGATCTTCCATCATTTCATGGGTATTTAGGCCACGTTTGCGTAGCGTTTTGCCTAATCGATAAGAGACCAACGCTGCATAAGGCGTAATTCGACTCGCTTCTTGAGCATAATTATGAAAATGATAGTGACCAAGCGGGTCTTTACGATCAGCCTCTTTGCGCCAATATCCCTGTTCGTGAAGTACTTTATTCAATGCCATGCTGACCAGGTGCTCTGCAGTGTGTGCAAGGCTAAGCGATGTTTGATATTCCTTATCGATTGAGAGCTCAACAGAGTCATGGCAAGCAATATTTGCATCGGAATGATCAATGCGATGCACAACAACAAAGCTCCATCCTGATTCATTACGCTTTACTGGAATGTCATGATGGACGTAAAGCTGCCCCGTAGCGTGTTCGACCACCCCTGTGAAACAATCGGTCACTGGATAGGTTTGCCCGCTATAATACAGCTCGCCCTTATCGGCAGGCTGATCAGGCCAAATATGGCTCACTGGATGAAATGGCGTAATATCTGTAACAATATCGATACCGTCTGCGTGTGGCTGTACGGCTAATACAGTGGCAGTCAATGTATCTGAAGAATGGGGAAAAGTAACGAGTGTCGAAGGGAACATGATCGGGCCTCATAAATGTTATTGGCCCAGAATAACAAAAGCCCAAGATAACTTGGGCTTTTTTTTCTATTTCTTACGTGATTTAACCATTTCCATCAAGCGCTTGCGTTTACGTTCTTGAGAGAGAGTGCCTTTCCCGCCTTTATTTTCATACGGGTTTTCACTGCTTTGGAATTGAATCTTAATCGGTGTCCCCATGATTTCGAGAGCACGTCGATAGTAGTTCATCAGGTAACGTTTGTACGAATCGGGTAACTCTTCAACCAAGTTACCATGTACAACGATGATTGGCGGGTTGTATCCCCCGGCATGCGCGTACTTCATTTTAACGCGACGACCACGAATCATTGGTGGTTGGTGATCATCTGTCGCCATTTTCATGATGCGCGTGAGTACTGAGGTTCCCACACGAGTGGTTGCCGAGTTATACGCTTCTTGTACTGATTCATACAAATGGCCAACGCCGGTACCATGTAATGCAGAAATAAAGTGAATACGTGCGAAATCAACAAAGCCTAAGCGGCGATCGAGTTCTTTTTTCACGCTTTCTTTTACGTCTTTATCCAATCCATCCCATTTGTTTACCGCGATCACGATTGAACGACCTGCGTTCAAGGCAAAACCAAGTAAGCTAAGATCTTGATCTGAAATATTTTCACGTGCATCGACTACGACTAAAACAACATTCGCATCTTCAATGGCTTTCAACGTTTGCACGACGGAAAATTTCTCAACAGTTTCGTTAATGCGTTTACGGCGACGTACACCTGCAGTATCGATCAATACGTATTCACGCTCATCACGTTTCATCGGGATGTACACTGAATCACGCGTCGTACCGGGCATGTCATAAACAACAACACGCTCTTCACCAAGAATACGGTTAATCAGAGTCGATTTACCCACGTTTGGACGACCGATAATAGCAAGCTTGATCGGTTGATCTTGTAAACGTTTGTACGCTTCTTCTGCTTCTTCTTCGGTGTAGTCTAGCTTTTCAGATTCGTCTTCAATACCTGTGAGGTCTTCAAGTGCTGCTTCTTTTGCTAGTTCTTCTGCAAACGGGGTTAATACGCGATCAATCATGACGCTAACGCCACGTCCATGAGCTGCCGCTATTTGGAAAATATGGTCAATACCCAACTGCCAAAATTCAGCGCTGGCGGCGTCGGCATCAACACCGTCGACTTTGTTCACCACTAAAAACGATGGCTTATCGGATTTACGTAAATGGTCAGCGATCATTTCGTCTGAGGATGTCAAACCAGAGCGTCCATCCACTAAGAACAATACAACATCCGCTTCTTCAATAGCCGCCAACGATTGCTCAGCCATTTTGTTTTCTACGCCTTCTTCAGTGCCATCAATACCGCCGGTATCAATCACAATGAATTCGTTCTCGCCTAGTTTCGCTTGACCGTATTTACGATCACGCGTTAATCCAGGAAAGTCAGCGACTAATGCATCTCGAGTGCGAGTCAGTCGGTTAAATAACGTGGATTTACCAACATTTGGACGCCCAACAAGAGCAATTACAGGTACCATAATAACCTCAACACATCTTCGTTTTTATGTAGTTATAGGGAAAAAGTCTCTTATAGAATAATGTTTACCTAAAATCACATACTATAAATAAGAATAAAACGGCTCCTAGCTGTTACCAGCCAGGAGCCAATTGTGAATTATATCACGTTTTATTTGTCTAGCGTCAGTTTCTTTACAGAACCATCACGCGTGACCACAATAAAACCATCGTCTAATGCGAGTGGCGATACCGCAAACCCACTGCTATCGACTTCTTGCTTGGCAACAAAATCACCTGTATCTGGGTCTAACCAATATAGGTAGCCTTCAGAGTCACCTACGACTAAGTAACCATCAATCATGGTGGGTGCTGTCACTAGGCGATTTTCTAATTTAGCATTGCTCCATAGCTCAGTACCGCTACGTGAATCAACGGCCACTAAGTGATCATCATCAGTCGCTAGAAAAATTTTTGAGCCATCGGTTGCGATGTCGGTCGCTGAAGAATAATTACGCTTCCAAATTGGCTTACCGGAACGTAAATCCACAGCCACTAGCTGTCCATTGTAACCAATCGTATATAAGTTAGTGCCAATGATTAGCGGTGACGCATCGACATCAACTAAGCGATCAATTTCAGTAGCGCCTTTCGGTTGACCAATTGATTGTTGCCAGATCAGTTGGCCGCGATCGATAATCGCTGCCGCTAAACTACCAGATGGCGTCCCCCAAAATACACCGCCAGAAAACGAAACAGGTTCGCTATCTCCACGCAATGTTAGGTTAGGAACTTCGGTACTGATCACCCATTTTTGTTTACCTGTAGTATGATCCAAGGCAATAAGAGAACCTCGGCTGGTATTCACCATGACGACGTTATTATCCGCCACTGGCGTTGCTAATACTTCCGCATCTACATCATGCGTCCATTTTACCTTACCGGTTTTAGCATCCAGCGCGTAAATCACCCCGTTTTCACTACCGATATAGATAAGCCCATAGGCATAACCGATACCACCGGCTAAACGAGCTGGCTTATCTTTCTCCAAATCAGCTTCCCAAACAACGTTTCCTGTCGCTGGGTTTAAAGCTTGCACCTCGCCGTCACGCGAGGCGACATATACGTTGTCATAGGCATAGGCAGGTTTTAATTTGGAATAAAAATCACCAACACCATCACCAATCGAAGTACTCCAATCTGAATCCATCGTAATTTGGTTTTTTACCTGTGGAACAGGTGCCATGATTACGTTGTCTTCTTCTCCAGCACAACCAGCCAATAAGCCCAGTACAGAAGCTGAAAGCAGCACTTTGTTGAACATCTTTCTCATCAACTTAGGCCCTTACTTGGCTAAATCATCCAATTTCATTTGTAGCGTTTGGCTAACATCTTTCGCTTGCTGAGCTTGTGAGTACGCAGAATAAGCTCCGCTTTTATCACCTTTAGCGAGCAATACATCACCACGCAACTCATCAACACGTCCTTCCCAACCTTTGGTTTTAACACCTTTTAGGGTGGTCAGTGCATCGTCATACTGTTTTAGCTCAGACTCTACGCGTGCAAGACGTAACGCTATAACCGGTGCTAATGCGTCATCATCTGTATGTGATTGTGCCCATTTAAGCTGAGTCGCGGCTTTCTTAAGTTCACCTGCTTCTACTTGTACTTTCGCGAGTTGCATGGACGCTAACACGGCATAAGACGTATCTTTATGAGCATCAATGTAATCTTGCACTTGTGATTGAGCTTTGTCGCTGTCGGTCGATAACGCTTGCATCGTCTGGGTGTAGTTTGCAGAGGCATCTTCTTGCTTATCCGTCTGCGCACCTTGATAGTAATTCCATCCTAACAAGCCACCCAAACCAATAACGGCACCAACGATGACCGCTTTGCCATTCTCTTTCCACCAGTCTTTAATCGCTTCAACTGTCTGTTCTTCAGTATCGTAGAGTTCCACTTCTTGTCCTTCTTAAATGAAATATCGCAAAGTCAGCGTACTTATACGAGGTGAGCGAGTTTATCCGCTACTTCGGCTTGTTGTACTGTGGTTTGTTCGCCACCAGCCAGATCTTTAATCACAACTGTACCTTGGTTGACTTCGTCTTCACCTAGTACGAGCGCAATCGCAGCTCCTACTTTATCGGCACGTTTAAACTGCTTCTTAAAGTTACCGCCGCCACAATGGCTCATCACACGCAGTCCTGGAACTTGTTCACGCAGTTGCTCAGCCATTTTCATGCCCGCTAACATCGTGCCTGCACCTGCCGTCACAACGTAAACATCAACCGCGCGGCGCAATGACAGATTCCCCATGTTTTCCATCATTAATACAAGACGCTCAAGACCCATAGCGAAACCGACAGCAGGCGTTGCTTTGCCGCCAAGTTGCTCTACCAATCCATCATAACGTCCGCCACCACATACCGTGCCTTGGGCACCTAAGCTGTCGGTGATCCATTCAAAAACAGTACGATTGTAGTAATCCAGACCACGGACTAAGCGTTGGTTAACTGTATATTCGATACCAGCAGCATCAAGAAGTTCACACAAACCAGCAAAATGTTGTTGGGATTCATCATCTAAGTAATCAGCTAATTTTGGCGCATCACCAAGAATAGCTTGAATATCTTTGTTTTTTGAATCCAATACACGCAATGGATTGGTGTACATACGACGTTTCGCATCTTCGTCCAAAACTTCTTGGTGCTGTTCAAAAAATTCAATCAGAGCCGTGCGGTAATTAGCACGAGCATCAAGAGAACCGATCGAATTAAGCTCTAAACGTAAGTGTTCATAAATACCCAGCTCACGCCATAGACGAGCCGTCATCATAATAAGCTCTGCATCGACATCCGGGCCATCAATACCAAACACCTCAACACCACATTGGTTGAACTGACGATAGCGCCCTTTCTGTGGACGTTCGTGACGGAACATCGGGCCCATGTACCATAGACGCTGTTCTTGGTTGTATAGCAAACCGTTTTGAATGCCTGAACGCACACAGCCTGCCGTGCCTTCTGGACGCAAAGTTAAGCTTTCATCGTTATCATCAAAGGTATACATCTCTTTTTCAACAACATCGGTGACTTCACCAATGGCGCGTTTAAATAGATGGGTCATCTCAACGATTGGCATACGTACTTCGCTATACCCGTAGGCACCGATTACATTCTTAACTACACCTTCCACTTTCTGCCAAAGTGGAGATTGACTTGGGAGACAATCATTCATGCCTCGAACTGCTTGAATTGTTTTAGCCACAATACTTACCGTAATATCGTTGAGATTTTAAGATTCACTATTTACTTCAGTTACATCGATGCGATTTTTCTCATCGAGCATTGATGCTTTAGCACGAATTCTTGCTTCCAATTGGTCGACAAGGTTGTCGTTATCATAACGTTCTTTTTGGCGCACGCCGTCTTCGTAAATAGCGCTTTTGCGATTACTACCCGCTAAGCCTAGGTGTGCAGCTTCCGCTTCTCCTGGGCCATTCACTACGCAACCAATCACCGAAACATCCATCGGTGTTAGCACGTCTTCTAAACGTTGTTCCAATTGGTTAACCGTATTGATGACATCAAACTCTTGACGAGAACAACTCGGACACGCAATAAAATTAATACCGCGCGAGCGAATGCGCAGTGATTTCAGAATATCAAAGCCAACTTTGATTTCTTCTCTTGGATCCGCCGCCAGAGATATGCGTAATGTATCGCCAATACCTTCAGCCAATAACATGCCTAAGCCAATGGACGATTTCACCGCCCCCGCACGCGCACCACCGGCTTCGGTGATACCAAGGTGCAATGGCTGATCGATTTGGTTTGCCAATAGACGATAAGCCCCCACTGATAAGAACACATCTGAGGCTTTCACGCTGACTTTAAATTGATCAAAGTTGAGGCGGTCTAGAATATCCACATGACGCATAGCCGATTCAACCAAAGCTTCTGGTGTTGGCTCGCCATATTTTTCTTGAATCTCTTTCTCTAATGAGCCGCCATTGACACCAATACGAATCGGGATATTTTTATCACGCGCACAATCGACAACGGAGCGAATACGTTCTTCTTTACCAATGTTGCCTGGGTTAATACGTAAACAGTCAGCCCCGTACTCGGCCACTTTCAGCGCGATACGATAATCAAAATGAATGTCCGCAATAAGAGGAAGATTCACCTGTTGGCGAATTTGTTTAAACGCTTCAGCCGCATCCATGGTTGGAACGGATACACGAACTAAATCAGCGCCAACCTGCTCTAATGAGCGAATTTGCGCGACGGTCGCATCAACGTCTGTTGTTCTGGTGTTCGTCATAGATTGAACAGCAATGGGTGCCCCACCGCCGATCGGAACGTCGCCGACATGAATCCGAGTCGAGTTACGACGCTTAATAGGATTTTGTTGTTGCATAATAATGGTCTAAGGTAAGGTCAATCTTGCTACTTTCCCTGAAGTATAACCAGAAAGGTCAACGGATTCATCGCCTAAGGACATTTGAACCGCTTCAGGAGCTCCGAGGACAACTTTGAATGGTTTATTACCACTCACATCTAGAGATTGTCCTTTTTTCTTGATACCGATTGCTAAGGTTTTACCTGTCGCATCTTTTATTTGAATCCAACAATCCGCGATAAAGCGCATTGATAAGGAGGTATTAGGTGTCGCTTGTTCCGTTGATTGGGTGCTTTTTGATGCAGTGGGTGCTGCAGCTTGGCTTTTGTCTATGCTGTCATCACTACTCGACTGCTCCGCTGCCGTTGACTCTTGTTGAGCATCTTCTTTTGGCTCTTGAGACTCTTGCACTGCTTGGTTATCAACTGATGGGTTTGTCAGGTCGCTCACCGTGTTAAATTCTTCGTCCACTGCCGCTTTTTTTATCTCTGACACACTAGGAATCGACGATTTCGTTGAATTAGACTGGGGAGACAACGTATCTTGCTGACTATTTTGATACCACCATAAAGAAGACATACCAATAATCACCAACAGAATAACCCAGGTTAGAGTCATCAAACGATTATCATTTTTATCGCGCTTGGTTTGCTTAGAAAAACTTTGCATAGATTCAGGTTCTGCATCTGCCACTTTGCAATGTTCTTCGTACGATTCTAAAATCTCAGCATCTGACATACCGACGGCTTTGGCATAAGATCGCAAATAACCACGCGTAAACGTTGCGACCTGATCGGATTCAAACTCATTACCTTCGATACTATTGATAATCGCAATACGCAGACGCAATCTACTCGCAACATCCTGCTTAGAGTACCCCAAAGACTCACGTTTATTTTTCAATAACGTGCCGGGTGGAAGCGTGCTTTTGTTGTTGTTCACTGTTGTGTCGTCGTGTTCCATATTCATCCGCGATATTTATCTCTTGTTTGTGCTCAAGTCAAAAGCCTATTGCTAGATTTTTTTATTAGAGTTAATGGCAGACTTCAACAAGGTGATACTTACTAACCTCAGTGTCAACTGAGTTTCAAATTACTTTTAGCCTAATGTTTCATTCTAATAGATATTAGTAACGAAACAACAATGAATTGAATCAGAAATAACAAACAGCTCAAGGTTTTTCCTGATTTTGACAGTAGGATGGGCAAAAATCATCCATTTGCACATTTTATTACAAAACAGGCCAGCGATTGCTGGCCTGTTTCTTTCGTTCTTTTAGATCGCAGTAAATGGAATTGCTTGAGCGGCGAGCTCTTTGGCTTTCGTTCGCTTAGTCCTATCAAGAACCTCACCAACTAACTGGCCACAAGCCGCATCGATATCATCACCACGCGTCTTACGAATGGTCACTGTGTGCTCATGCTTCATCAATGTTTTCTGGAAACGATCGATACGCGAGTTACTTGGCTTGTTATACGGAGAACCTGGGTACGGATTAAATGGAATTAGGTTAATTTTACATGGCGTACCACGCATTAACTGAGCCAGTTCTTCTGCGTGCTCAGTGCCATCGTTCACATGATCCAATAGTACATATTCTACCGTTACTTTACCGCGGTTAGCGTTGGATGTCGCAATATAACGGCGCACCACATCAAGAAACGCATCAATATTCCAACGATCATTGATCGGCATGATTTGGCTACGTAACGCATCGTTGGGTGCATGGAGAGAAATCGCTAAGGCCACGTCGATTTTATCGATCATTTGTTCTAGACCAGAAACCACACCCGATGTCGATACTGTAACGCGACGTTTCGATAGACCAAACCCTAAATCATCTAACATAATTTCCAATGATGGAATTAAGTTTTTCATGTTTAGTAATGGCTCGCCCATTCCCATCATGACAATATTCGTGATTGGGCGGCGGCCTGTTTCTTTTTCCAGACCCACTTCTCGCGCGGCACGCCATACCTGACCAATGATCTCAGAGACACGTAAGTTACGGTTGAACCCCTGCTGTGCGGTTGAACAGAACTTACAATCCAAGGCACAACCGACCTGTGAAGACACACACAATGTGGCACGATCACCATCTGGAATATAAACCGTTTCAACATCTTGGTTGCCGACATTCATTGCAAATTTAATCGTACCATCTGATGAATATTGAGCAGCAGAGACTGTTGGTGCTTGTACCACACATTTTGCGTGTAGTTTCTCGCGCAACTTTTTGTTTAGGTTAGTCATGTTATCGAAGTCATCAATACCAAAATGGTAGATCCACTTCATGACCTGATCGGCACGAAACGCTTTCTCACCTAATTCTTCTGAGAAAAATGTACGCATACCTTTGCGATCAAAGTCTAATAAGTTGACTTTATTACTAGTCATGAAGGCCTCTCAAACGTGGAATAGTCAATAAGGGCGCGAATTGTACAGGCTTTACGCAATGACAACAAGTGTATTAAAACCGCGTTTTCTCTAAGTCTTTATCTAAACTATGGTTTTACTTACCCGAGCCAATAAGTGATGAGTATAAAAAAAGCTTCTGTCGTCAGAAGCTTTCATTTTCACATCGATTTCATTGCTATTTAGCGCGGACAAATCTCTGATGCTGGGAAGAAAAATTCTATTTCACGGGCCGCAGATTCTGGGCTATCGCTGCCATGGACCGAGTTTTCACGCATACTTAACGCATAATCATTGCGTAAAGTACCACATGCAGCTTCATCTGGGTTGGTTTTTCCCATGAGTTCACGGTAACGGGTAATCGCACTTTCGCCTTCCAATACTTGCACCATGATCGGCCCAGACGTCATAAACTCTTTTAGCGGGCCAAAAAAGCTTTTGCCTTCATGCTCGGCATAAAATCCGCAAACTTGCTCGTCTGTCAGGTGTACCATTTTAGCGGCAATGATTTTTAAACCCGCTTTTTCAAAGCGGTTATAAATTTCGCCAACCAAGTTACGCTGAACAGCGTCAGGTTTGATGATAGAAAATGTTCTTTCTAGAGACATAAGATGTCCTTTTTGATTATCGTTAAATGACTATGAATTGGATTATAAAACTTTGGATAACAATAAGATAAATTTTAGCATTCGTGACGAATTATCGACCACGATTGGTGCAAGTCATGATTGTTATCACACAAAGTATGATGATTAGAGAAAATTAACGGGCATATTACCTGCCCGTTAATCCTCGCTAAGTCACGATTAATATTATTGAGTTAAGATATTTGCAAGGGTTTTCACACCCATCCCCGTTGCACCAGCCGCCCACTTGTCGTTCGCTGATTTACGGTAGGTACCTGCGCAATCAAAGTGTAACCAACCTGACTGGTAGTCGCTCACAAAGTGCGACAAAAACGCGGCAGCGGTGCTTGCACCCGGCGCATAATCCCCAGAAGAGATGTTCGACATATCAGCAAAGTTTGATGGCAGCATTTCACGGTGGAATTCAAATAACGGTAAACGCCATAAGCCTTCTTTCTCTTCTGCTGCGCATTGGAGTGCGGTATCTGACAGCGCATCATCAAAGCTCAATAGCGCATGGAAATCATTACCTAAGGCATTTTTGGCCGCACCGGTCAATGTTGCACAATCAATGATCATTTCTGGTTTTTGTTCACTGGCATAAATCAAACCATCAGCCAATACCAAACGGCCTTCCGCATCCGTATTCATCACTTCAACGGTTTTGCCATTTTTGTAACGAATAACATCGCCTAGCTTGAGTGCGCGACCTGAAATCATGTTTTCAGCACAACATAAAATCAGTTTGATGCGCTTATTGCATCCGCGCAAGATAGACAGCGCTAGTGCCCCTGTCGCCGTGCCTGAACCACCCATATCCGATTTCATCGACGTCATCATATTAGACGGTTTCAAGCTGTAGCCGCCTGAATCAAACGTGATACCTTTGCCGACGATACATGCATAAACAGGCGCGTCTTCTTGCCCTGTTGGGTTGTAATCAAGCTGTAGGACGGCGGATGTACGTTGCGAGCCACGGCCGACGGCGTAAGTGCCTTCCCAACCTTCCGTCAATAGATCTTTATCTTTGACGATACGGTAAGTAACCTTTTCTGGGGACAGGGATTTAATAAATTCACCCGCCATTGTTGCCAGCTGACGCGGTGCCACTTCTTCTGCTGTTTTGTTGATGATGTCACGTACCCAGTCGATGACTTTAATACGAGCATTCAGCTCTTCTTGCTCTGCCGCTGGTAGCTCTGCCCATTCAACATGATTGCGGTGTTTCGCTTCGCGATAGCCTTGATAAAAGGCCCAAATGCTTTCTAAGCCCCAGTTCTCTCCGGCCAGTAGGATCTGACGAATGCCCTGCGAGCAGAATTTGCGTGCGGCGCGTTGCACACTAGCGAAATCAGAGAGTTCTTTGACGTGAATGTGAGCACCATGCTCATCAAACGAAATCAATGCGTTTTCTCCCCACTGAGGCTGAGGAGCTTCGGTACTTAAAAATACAGACATATGTGCAGACATGGTTTCTCCTTGTCTTATCTACTATGACGCGAACCTGCGCCATGACGAATCATTATTGTCGCATATTAGCATTATGCGCGAAAAAAATGACAGTTAGAATAAAAAAACGAGCCATTTAGGCTCGTTTTTCAATTGACGATGAGACCGCACTACAAATTAGCGACTCACGAAAAACCCTTAATCAAGCTCATCCATCCAACAAAGAATGATGGCTTCAAGAATTTTCTCGTTAGAACGCTCTGGATCGTCATCAAACTCTTCAAGATCTAATATCCATTGATGAAGGTCTGTAAAGCGGACGTTTTTGGGATCAACTTCTGGGAACTTTTCACTCAGTTCGATCGCAATATCCTGCGAGTCTGTCCATATCATAATTGCTTCCTATTATTGATGTCGCCTAGCGAAAGACGGCTTTGTCGATTAGTGATCTTCTTTCGCGTGGTTAAGCGAGTATTTCGGAATTTCAACCACGAGATCTTCGTCAGCAATACGAGCCTGACAACCTAAACGAGATTCAGGCTCAAGCCCCCATGCTTTATCAAGCATATCATCTTCTAGCTCATCACTTTCATCAAGTGAGTCAAAACCTTCACGAATGATAAGATGGCAAGTTGTACAAGCACACGATTTTTCGCACGCATGCTCAATATCAATGCCATTTTTCAGTGCCACATCAAGCACCGACTCACCGGTATTTCCACTTAGTTCAGCACCTTCAGGGCATAACTCACTATGTGGTAAAACAATAATTTTTGGCATGGTTATTATCTCTATATATCGTCTACAGACTGACCTGCTAATGCGGCACGAATAGATTTATCCATGCGGCGAGAAGCAAAATCTTGGCTGGCTTTATCCGTATCTTTGATGCCTTGTTCAATCGCATCTGGATTTTCGCCGTTACGTAATTCAATCAATGCTTCGATGGACTCAAGTAAGACTGCGCGTTCTGCGTCTGTCAAAAGCTCGTCCCCATCCTGCTGCATAGCAGAAATTAACCCTTCTATCACGCGATCCGCTTCAACACGTTGCTCGGCAAGCGAACGAGCGTGCATATCATCTTCCGCATACGTCATAGAATCGCGTAGCATATTAGCCACTTCATCATCGCTCAAACCATACGCAGGCTTCACTTGAATTTCTGATTGAATACCTGTGCTTTTTTCCATGGCAGTTACTGACAGTAAGCCATCCGCATCCACTTGATAAGTCACACGAATATGCGCTGCACCTGCCGCCATTGGCGGAATGCCTTTTAAAGAAAAACGGGCTAGAGAACGACAATCGTCAACCAGTTCACGTTCGCCCTGCATCACATGAACAGTCATGCCAGTTTGGCCATCTTTAAACGTGGTAAATTCTTGAGCTCGAGCCACAGGAATAGTGGTATTACGTGGAATGATTTTTTCCACCAAACCGCCCATGGTTTCAATGCCTAACGACAATGGAATAACGTCCAGCAGCAACATTTCTGAGTCGGGTTTATTACCGACTAAAATATCGGCTTGCTGAGCTGCGCCAATCGCCACCACTTCATCTGGGTTAATACTCGTCAGTGGTTCTCGTTCAAAAAACTCGCCAACCATATCACGGACCAGTGGAGTACGTGTTGAGCCGCCAACCATGACAACTTCGAGGACTTCATCGACTCCGACATCGGCATCACGTAGAGCACGACGACAAGACATGAGCGTTTTCTTAACCAAAGGCCTAATTAAATCATCAAAGTCGGCACGCGTGAGTGTGCCTTGCCAACCAAGCACGTCGACAATCACGCTATCAGCATTAGACAGATCAACTTTTGCTTGAGTGGCGGCATTAAGTAGCTCACGGTACTTCTCTGCAGATAATGCGCCTTCTATACCTATTGCTTCTTTCAAGTGCTGAGCAATCAATTGGTCAAAGTCATCACCACCAAGGGCTGAATCACCACCGGTTGCCAAGACTTCAAACACACCTTTTGATAAACGCAAAATAGAAATATCAAAGGTACCGCCACCCAGGTCGTAAACGGCAATGATGCCTTCTTGACCCGAATCTAAGCCGTAAGCAATGGCCGCAGCGGTAGGTTCATTAAGTAAACGTAATACATGCAGCCCTGCGAGATTCGCGGCATCTTTCGTGCCAGCACGCTGAGCATCATCAAAGTAAGCCGGTACCGTAATCACTACGCCGGATAGTTCACCTTGCAAAGATTCTTCTGCACGGGCGCCTAAGGCTTGCAAAATATCAGCGGAGACTTGAATTGGATTTTTCTCGCCATGTGCAGTTTGCAAAATAGGTAAGCCTTTTTCACTGGCTTTAAACTGGTATGGCAAGTCTGGGTAGCGAGTCTGAATGTCTTCAAGAGAGCGGCCGATCATACGCTTAACGGAGCTAACCGTATTTTGCGGATCGAATTTCGCATTCTCACGGGCATCGTAGCCCACATTGACAGTATCTTTAGTGTAACTGACAACAGAAGGCAGAATACTACGACCTTGAGGATCATTCAGTGTTGATGCGGTGCCACTGCGTACAGTCGCGACCAGAGAATTAGTCGTGCCCAAATCAATACCGACTGCCAGCTTGTGCTCATGTGGAGCGGCGCTTTGACCCGGTTCTGCAATTTGAAGTAATGCCATGGATGGATCCTTATTCTCGAATTAGCCGAGTAATTTATCTTCGACTTTTTCTATTTCATCTTTTAATTTTGCAATGAATTTAAGTTTGCGAGTTGTCTCAGCTGCACTCTCCCACTCTTCATTATCAAGTTGCTGTTCAACTTGTGTAAGGTGGGTTTTCATCAGTGATGAAACTTTACTATCAAAAGTCATTAAGGCGCTGTCAGGATCGGAGCTAGACGCTATATTTTCCAGCTCTTCACGCAGTTCCATTTGTTCCATCAAAAACATAGGATCTTGCAGTGTTTGCTGCTCACCTCGCAGTTCAATACCATGCAGAGACACAAGATATTCAGCACGGCTAATAGGTGCTTTTAAAACGCGATAAGCATCGTTGATCTGCGACGCTTTCTGAACCGAGGATAACCGTTCACCTTCTGAACCTGATGCGAAGTTATCAGGGTGAAAGCGTTTTTGTAATTCGCGAAACTGAGAAGCAAGAAGGCTACCATCCAGTGTAAACTGAGTTGGTAGCCCAAATAATTCAAAATAGTTCATGTCAAACTTGTCCTGTTTTTCAGGCTAGCCAATACACCGAACTCTGAGCAATTACAGTTAAACGGTGAAGCTTTCACCACAACCACACTCGCCTTTGATATTCGGGTTATTGAACTCAAAACCTTCGTTCAACCCTTCTTTCTTGTAATCCAGCTCAGTACCATCTAGGTAAACTAAACTTTTCGGGTCAATAATTACTTTTACGCCGTTGTCGTCAAAAACCTGATCTTCTTCGTTCAGCTCATCAACGAATTCCAGTACATATGCCATACCAGAACATCCGGTTGTTTTCACACCAAGACGCAGACCGATGCCTTTTCCACGATTATCGAGAAAGGTTTGAATGCGGTGCGCAGCGGTTTCTGAAAGAGTAATGGCCATACTACAACCTTAAATTATCTAAATTCACAAAACAGAGTGGGACCAGCAAGTCCCACTCTTTATTCACTCTAATTACTGAGATTTTTTCTTGTAGTCAGAAACCGCTGCTTTGATAGCGTCTTCTGCAAGAATAGAACAGTGAACTTTCACAGGTGGAAGTTCTAGTTCTTCAGCAATTTGTGAGTTTTGAATTGATGCAGCTTCATCAATGCTCTTACCTTTAACCCACTCTGTTACAAGAGAGCTTGAAGCAATCGCACTACCACAACCGTACGTTTTAAATTTTGCGTCTTCGATGATGCCTTCAGAGCTCACCTTAATTTGTAGACGCATTACGTCACCACATGCTGGTGCGCCAACCATGCCGCTACCAATTGATGGGTCTTCACTCTCAAATGAACCTACGTTACGTGGGTTCTCGTAGTGGTCGAGTACTTTTTCGCTATATGCCATGATTTTTACCTTTAATCCTTTGTGTTATCGAAGCAGTTTAGTGACTGCTCCACTCAACAGTGCTTAGGTCTACGCCGTCTTTATACATATCCCAAAGTGGTGACATGTCACGTAATTTAGTCACGGCTTCACGAATCTGTTTCACTGCGTGGTCTACTTCTTCTTCTGTCGTGTTACGACCGAAAGAGAAACGAATAGAACTATGAGCAAGCTCATCATCTAGACCCAGCGCACGAAGTACGTATGATGGCTCTAGACTTGCTGATGTACATGCACTACCTGATGAGACAGCAATGTCTTTCAATGACATCAGTAATGATTCACCTTCAACAAAAGCAAAGCTAATGTTTAAGTTGTTTGGAAGACGTTGGTCTAAGTCGCCATTGACTGTCACAGCTTCCATATCTTTTAAGCTATCTAGCATACGAGTACGAAGCGCCATGGCATGATCGTAATCTTTTTGCATGTCTTCTTTAGCGACACGGCACGCTTCACCCATACCCACGATTTGGTGAGTCGGGAGTGTGCCTGAACGGAAACCACGTTCGTGACCACCGCCGTGCATTTGCGCTTCTAAACGGATACGTGGTTTACGACGTACGTAAAGCGCACCAATCCCTTTAGGACCATAAATTTTGTGTGCAGAAATGGATAGCAAGTCCACTTTAAGGTTTTGCATATCGATAGGCAGTTTACCCACCGATTGAGCCGCATCAACGTGGAAGACAATTTTACGAGAGCGACATAGTTCGCCAATCGCTTCAATATCTTGAATCACACCGATTTCGTTGTTCACATGCATCACTGAGACAAGGATGGTATCTTCACGCATCGCTTCTTCTAGCTTGGCGATATCAACCAAACCATTAGGTTCAGGGGCCAAGTAAGTCACTTCAAAACCTTCACGCTCTAGCTGGCGACAAGGGTCTAAAACGGCTTTATGCTCCGTTTTAATCGTGATGATGTGTTTACCTTTTTTACCATAAAAGTGCGCGGCACCTTTAATTGCAAGGTTATCAGATTCAGTTGCGCCAGACGTAAAGATGATCTCACGAGGATCAGCATTCAATAGATCAGCAATTTGCTCACGTGCCGTGTCTACTGCTTCTTCTGCCTGCCAACCATAACGATGCGATCGAGAAGCTGGGTTACCGAAGTTACCGTCCATCGTCATGAAGTGAACCATTTTTTCAGCAACGCGTGTGTCAACAGGACAGGTTGCTGAATAGTCGAAATAAATAGGCAGTTTCATTTTCTACTCCAATGTAATATTGCCGCTACGAGCGAGCATTAATACCAGCGGGGGTTGCACTAACGGTGACAGTATTTGAATTATTCTGTGCCATCCCGTGGTTAACCGTCAAACCAGCAGTCTGGCGATCGGAAATTTGTAAAACTTCATTATCAATCATCAACTCACCGAGCGAGATGTTATCTAAGAAGTCACTGATACGTGAGCTTAAGTCACGCCAAAGGGTATGAGTCAAGCAACGAGTTCCACCTTGGCAGTCCCCTTTACCATTACATTTGGTCGCGTCGATGGATTCATCCACCGCAGCGATAACTGTACCGATTGAGATATCTGTTGGTTCAGAACCTAAACGGTAACCGCCACCAGGACCACGAACAGAAGAGACTAATCCAGCTTTGCGTAACTTGGAAAACAATTGCTCAAGGTATGATAGTGAAATACCTTGTCTTTCTGATATATCGGCCAAAGGCACCGGATTTTGTTGCGAGTTCAGCGCTACATCAAGCATCGCTGTTACTGCATATCTTCCTTTCGAAGTCAGTCTCATATCACACCGTATCCACATTGTTTATATGGTCTCAGTGTTCCATACCCGACTAATTTGGTCAAGTATTTATTTGAGTAAATTACTCAGGTATTCATCCACAAAAATTAAAAGGTTATTTATCTTTAATTTTCTTTTCAACGGACGACAAAATTCCTCGTAAAATATTTAACTCAGGAGCCTCTGGTCGCGCACGACTGAACAAACGACGCAACTTGTTCATTACCTGCCCTGGCTGATCTGGGTTAATGAAATCCGCTTGTGTTGCCACTTTTTCAAGGTGATCATAAAACAATTCCAGCTCTTGTTGACGCGGGTACTCCATTGCTGGCGGTTTCGCATACGCTGCAGCATCACGATCTAACTGCGCGACTCGGCATTCATAACATAATGTTTGTACTGCCATCGCCAAATTCAAGGAGCTATAATCAGGGTTAGCGGGAATCGCTACATGAAAGTGACATCGCTGTAATTCATGGTTTTCTAAACCGGTGCGTTCACGCCCAAATACGATCGCAACAGGATGGGACTCTGTCTCAATCGCAAATTTCTCACCGCATTGTCTTGGATCGAGCATTGGCCATTCTAGTGTTCTTGAACGTGCGCTGGTGCCCACAACTAACCCACAATCACTGACCGCTTCATCTAAGCTTTCAACAATTTGAGCATTCATTGCAATGTCACTGGCACCTGAAGCCAACGCCATGGTTTGCTCATCAATAGAACATTGAGGGTTCACTAAAACGAGGTTGCTAAGACCCATAACTTTCATGGCGCGAGCAGCAGAACCAATGTTACCGGAATGTGACGTTTCAACTAAAACGACTTTGATATTGTCTAGCATGAAGGATTACACCGTTTAAAAAATCGCGGATGTGAGTTTATCATACTCCTTATAAAAATGGTCAGACCCTTTTACAACCTCTTCCAATGAATGATTATAAAATAACCACTTCCCTTTTGGTAAAGTTTTGGTATACTGCCCGCCGCTTTTTCGTTCTTTAACATCCGTTGGGAAACCGTATGCATCCAATGCTAAACATTGCTATTCGCGCCGCGCGAAAAGCAGGCAATCATATTGCTAAATCTCTAGAAAACGCTGAGAAAATTGAAACAACTCAGAAAGGTATTAATGACTTTGTCACAAACGTAGACAAAGAAGCTGAAGCCATGATTATTCATACTATCCAGAGCTCTTACCCTGAGCACTGTATTGTGGCAGAAGAAGGCGGTCTTATCGAAGGAAAAGATAAGGACGTACAATGGATCATCGACCCACTGGATGGCACGACTAACTTTGTAAAAGGCATTCCTCATTTTGCTGTTTCTATTGCTGTGCGCATGAAAGGCAAAACAGAAGTTGCGTGTGTTTACGACCCAATGATGAATGAATTGTTCACCGCACAACGTGGTTCTGGTGCACAATTGAACAATGCACGTATCCGCGTAAAACAAATCAAAGATTTGCAAGGCGCAATCCTCGCGACTGGCTTCCCATTCAAACAAAAACAGCACTCAGAATCTTTCATGAAGATCCTTTCTTCATTATTTGGTGAGTGTGCTGATTTCCGTCGTACAGGCTCTGCTGCTTTAGATTTATGTTACGTAGCGGCCAACCGCGTTGAAGGTTACTTCGAGCTTGGTTTGAAACCTTGGGATTTAGCCGCTGGCGATCTTATCGCTCGCGAAGCAGGCGTTATTTTGACCGATTTTACGGGTGGCACTAACTATCTAAAATCCGGTAACGTTGTTGCTTCAAGCGCTCGTGGTGTAAAAACAATTATTAAACACATCCGCGAAAACGCGAACGACGCTATCCTGAAGTAGTTATTAAGCCTCGTCACAGATGCTAAAAGCCCGAACTCAATGAGTTCGGGCTTTTTTATGCACGCTGATACACGCCTATTGTATTCTCAGATAAACTCTAAGCGTTCAAGATATTAAGTAAGTCGTTCGTCGAACCTATTTCAGCTATCATTGGGAATATATTGTCAACCGAATGCTGATGGTTAGTGAAACTTAGATCAGCCATAGCATCTTTGGCCAAGGTCACATTATAGCCCAGCTCATACGCTTGACGTGCTGTCGACTCAACACCCATAGATGTGGCAATACCCACCACGACAACTTGTGTGACGCCTTGTTGCTGAAGCTGAGTGTGTAAGTCCGTGTTCATCAGGGCTCCCCAACAGTGTTTTGTCACTAAGATATCGTCATCTTTGCGCGGTAATGCTGGAATCAAATCAGCCCAGTTTGTCGGTACTTCTTCTCCGCCGGAGTGGGCATAACTCGTCCGCCCAGGGGCACTACCTGCCACATTGACAAGCACCACAGGTAACTCTTTGGTGTGAAAGGTATTAATTAATTTTATCGAGTTTTCAACGGCAACTTTTGCCTCTGCTTCTGGAGCGAGAGGTACGATGCCTTCTTGTAAATCAATGACAATAAGTGCTGTCTTGGAATCTAATTGTGAAATAGTCATGACTACTCCCCTTTCACGGTTAATAAAACAATCTATCAGTGATAAAAAAAGCCACGTAATGTGGCTTTTTTTATTTAAGGTTACTGGTCAAACTCAGCACCTTCTTTCTCCACCTGAACAGGTGTGAGGTGTTCTTTGGTAATGCCCAGTTTCAACGCTAATGCCGATGCGACATAAATCGATGAATAAGTACCTACGGTAATACCAAGCAGTAATGCGGTAGCAAAACCATGGATCATCGCACCACCTTCAGCAAACAAGGCAATCACCACAAATAACGTGGTACCCGACGTAATTAACGTACGGCTCAATGTTTGCGTAATTGAACTGTTCATGATTTCTGCCGGTAAGCCCTTACGCATCTTACGGAAGTTCTCACGAATTCGGTCAAATACCACAATAGTATCATTCAATGAGTAACCGACCACGGTTAGCAGTGCCGCGACAATGGTTAAGTCCACTTCAATTTGCATCAAAGAGAACACACCCAAAGTAATGGTCACATCGTGCGCCAACGATAACACGGCTCCTGCTGCCAAACGCCATTCAAAACGTGCGGACACGTAAATCAGGATACAAATTAGCGAGACAATAATGGCCAGACCGCCATCTTCTGCTAATTCGTCACCGACACTCGCGCCCACCGTTTCAATCCGGCGCATCTCAACGTGTTTACCGGTACCTTCTCTGATCGCTGAGAGTACATTTTCACCGACGCTTTTAACTTTATCACCACTTGGGCGTAAACGAACCAATACTTCTTTAGTAGAACCAAAGTTTTGTACCGTCGCTTCGTCAAAGCCTTTCGCCTTCAATGACTCTCGAACTTCTTGTAAGTTTGCTGATTGATCAAAGCCGACTTCAATCAAGGTACCGCCAGTAAAGTCCAAGCCCCAGTTCAACCCTTTAATCGATAAGGTTGCGATAGAAGCTATGATCAATACCATTGAAAAAACAAACGCGTATTTTGAACGACTCATAAAGTCGATCAATTTTCCTGGTTTCAGAATTTGAAACATAATGATTCCTAACCTTAGATCGACAATTTTTTGATACGTTTACCACCATACATCAGGTTCACGATACAACGTGTCCCGATAATAGCCGTAAACATGGACGTTAAAATACCAATGGATAATGTCACCGCGAAGCCTTTTATCGCTCCCGTTCCGACTGCAAACAGGATGATCGCAGTAATTAGGGTGGTGATATTGGCATCGGCAATGGTGCTAAACGCATTCGCATAACCTTGATTGATGGCTTGTTGAGGACTACGTCCATCGGCAATTTCTTCTCGAATACGCTCAAAAATCAATACGTTTGCATCGACTGCCATACCAACGGTTAAGACAATACCGGCAATGCCTGGCAATGTCATAGTTGCCCCTGGAATCAATGACATAACACCAATGATCAGCACCAAGTTAGATAACAATGCGATATTCGCAATCAGACCAAAGCGGCGGTAATACAATAGCGTAAACAGCATCACTGCAGCCAAACCCCAAATACATGCTTTAACGCCCATGTCGATATTTTGTTGTCCCATTGATGGGCCAATCGTACGCTCTTCGACAATGGAGATAGGCGCAATCAAGGCACCCGCACGCAACAGCAAGGCAAGGTTGTGAGCTTCAGATGCTGAGTTGATGCCCGTAATACGGAAGCTGCTACCAAGTGCTGACTGAATGGTCGCTTGGTTAATGACCTCTTCATGTTTCTTCAAGATAACTTTGCCATCAGCGGTTTTCTTGCCACTATCTTTGTATTCAGTGAATACGGTCGCCATTAGCTTACCAATATGGGTTTTCGAAAACGCCGACATTTTGCTACCACCTTCACTATCGAGTGAGATGTTAACTTGTGGTCGACCATATTGATCGGTACTCGATGACGCATCAGTGATACTTGAACCGCCTAAGATGACACGTTTTTTCAACACAACCGGACGCCCATCGCGATCTTTTTTCACTTCGCTGCCTGCTGGCGCTCGGCCATTGGCGGCTGCGCCAATATCAGCACTTTCATCCACTTGACGGAATTCAAGTGTCGCGGTTGCGCCTAAAATTTCTTTCGCACGAGCCGTGTCTTGCACGCCAGGAAGTTCCACGACGATACGGTTTGTACCTTGGCGTTGAACTAGCGGCTCAGCAACACCTAATTCGTTAACACGGTTACGCAAAATCGTCAGGTTTTGCTCTACCGCATAGTTACGAATTTCTTGCATGCGCTTTTCTGTAAAGTTCGCGACCAAAAGAGGGCGGCCGTTTTTGTCACTTTCAGTAAACGTCATATCACGATGTTTTTCTTCAAGTAACGCCTTCGCTTTCGAGACTTGCTCTTCACTGCGTAACGTAATTTCTACGCTATGTTTCTTCGGGCTGATCGCGCGGTAACGAATACGATCATCACGTAGCTCAGTACGGAATGCATCTTCTTGTTGACCCACCAGCTTATCAAGAGCGGCATCCATATCCACTTCCATTAAGAAGTGAACACCACCACGCAAATCAAGACCGAGCTTCATTGGTGCAGCACCAATATCTTGTAGCCAAGTTGGCGTCGCTGGTGCAAGGTTTAACGCGACGATCTTATCTTGCCCAAGAGCAGAACGAATCGTGTCGCGTGCGGTTAATTGAGTGTCTGTATCTTTAAAACGAACTAAAATGGAACCATTTTCTAGAGAAACAGATTGATGAGAAATGTGCGCGGTATCGAGCGCTTGAGTGACAGAGTCCAGCGTTGACATATTAACAGAGGCACCACGTGCCCCTGTAATTTGAATAGCCGGGTCTTCACCGTATAAGTTAGGAAGCGCATAGACTGCGGCAATAATGATGGCAAACAGCACCATTAAATACTTCCAAAGAGGATAACGGTTTAGCACAGCAAGAATCCTTGGCTATATTAAAGGGACTTCATAGTACCTTTAGGTAGTACTGCAGAAACAAAATCTTTCTTAATAACAACAACATTGCTTGAGTTTAATTCAATTGCAATGAAATCATTCTCTGGAGAGATTTTATTGATAATACCAACGAAACCACCACTGGTTAGTATCTCGTCGCCTTTTGACATCGAAGCCATAAGGTTTTTATGCTCTTTAGCACGCTTTTGTTGCGGGCGGAAAATCATGAAGTAAAAAATGACAGCAAACATACCAAGCATAATAATCATGCTCATACCGCCGCCTTGCTGTGTTGCACCTTCGCCAGCAGCGTGTGCTACAGAAATTAGACTCATTAAAACGTCCTCTAAGTTGTTGTTAATTTATATATGATTGTAATTGGGCTGAACCAAGCAAAATTCAAGCCTACCATTAAGTTAATGGCATAGCGAAACTTGCTTGGTTCCCATGATTAAGCGTTATCTTTTTGTAGAGGTGGCACTTCACGGTTGCGCAGTGCGTAAAACTCCTCAACAAAACTATCAAAACGATCTTCATCAATTGCTTGACGAATACCTTCCATAACACGTTGGTAATAACGTAGGTTATGGATAGTATTTAAACGTGCACCAAGAATTTCGTTACAACGATCTAGATGATGCAAATACGATTTAGAATAGTTCTGACAAGTGTAACAGTCACACTCTGGATCCAGGGCGGTTGTATCCGTTTTATGTTTCGCATTACGGATCTTGATCACACCACCTGTCACAAATAGGTGTCCATTACGCGCATTTCGGGTTGGCATAACACAATCGAACATATCGATGCCGCGACGTACGCCTTCGACTAAGTCTTCTGGTTTACCCACACCCATAAGGTAACGTGGTTTATCTTCAGGAAGTTGCGGGCACGTATGCTCTAGCATACGGTGCATTTCTTCTTTCGGCTCACCCACGGCTAAACCGCCAACAGCGTATCCATCAAATCCAATATCAGTCAGACCTTTAACCGACTCATCACGCAGATCTTCATGCACGCCACCCTGCACGATACCAAATAATGAGTTAGGGTTTTCTAACGCATCAAAGTGATCACGTGAACGCTGAGCCCAACGTAGTGACATTTGCATTGACGCTTTTGCTTGCGCATGCGTCGCTGGATATGGAGTACATTCATCAAAGATCATGACGATATCAGACCCTAGATCTTTTTGAATTTCCATCGATTTTTCTGCATCCATGAAAATCTTATCACCATTCACTGGGTTGCGAAAATGCACCCCTTGTTCAGTGATCTTACGAATATCGCCCAAACTAAAGACTTGGAAACCGCCTGAGTCAGTCAGAATCGGACCTTGCCAGTTCATAAAGTCATGCAGATCGCCATGCAGTTTCATCACTTCTTGGCCTGGACGCAACCATAGGTGAAACGTATTCCCTAATAGAATTTCAGCGCCAGTTCCTTTTACTTCTTCCGGAGTCATACCTTTGACAGTCCCGTAGGTACCGACAGGCATAAATGCAGGAGTTTGTACGCTGCCGCGTTCAAACGTTATTTTACCACGACGGGCGGTACCGTCTTTTTTGTTCAATTCGAACTGTAATTTCACAAAGCCTCCAATGTCAGAGAAACAGTCTGACGGGATTATAGGTCACTAAGTTAACAACCCTAGCGACCTTTAAGAATCAATTGATATATTTGGTTTGGGTTATTTACCTAACCCAGAAACCGACGAAACACATTTATTATATATCTCGTTTATGTAAGAACATCGCGTCACCGTAACTAAAGAAGCGATATTCTTGCTCTACTGCATGTCGATAGGCCGACATAATGTTGTCATAACCCGTAAAGGCACTGACTAACATAATTAAGGTCGACTCCGGCAAGTGAAAATTGGTGATAAGACAATCAACCAATTGATATTCATACCCAGGGTAGATAAATATCTCTGTATCACCAAAAAATGGCACCAGTTCGGTTCCGTTTTTCAATGCATCTTGCGCCGCACTCTCTAGAGAACGTACAGACGTAGTGCCTACAGCAATCACTCGACCGCCACGTGCTTTCACAGCTTGAATGGCTTGAACAGTTTCTTCCGGAACTTCAACGTATTCGGAGTGCATATGGTGGTTTTCGATGTCATCAACACGAACAGGCTGGAAAGTCCCAGCACCAACGTGCAGAGTAACGTAAGCGAATTCGACACCTTTTTCTTTGATTTGTTCCATTAAAGGGGTATCAAAGTGCAGTCCGGCTGTCGGCGCAGCGACCGCGCCCGGTTTTTTATTATAGACCGTCTGGTAGCGCTCTTTATCGGCGTCTTCATCTGGACGATCGATATAAGGCGGCAGTGGCATATGTCCGATGGCGTTAAGAATCTCGAGGACAGTCAGTTCAGACTGAAAACGCAGTTCAAATAACGCATCATGACGAGCCAACATTTCAGCTTGATACTCATCGTTCTCACCTAGGAACAACTGTGTGCCCGGCTTTGGCGGTTTTGAACAACGAACATGCGCTAAAATAGACTTATCATCTAACATACGCTCGACGAGCACTTCCAGCTTACCGCCAGAGGCCTTTCGCCCAAACATACGAGCAGGAATGACTCGAGTATTATTAAATACGAGCAAATCACCCGGTTGTACGATGTCTAAAACATCTTTGAACGTCCCATCCACAACATCGCCAGTATTGCCATCTAACTGCAATAAACGACTCGCGGTACGCTCTTCTTTCGGATAACGAGCAATCAGCTCATCCGGTAGGTCAAAATGAAAATCTGAAACGTGCATGACTTCTGATCTTTACTTAGTGAATGAATGCGATCTTGCGCGGCGCGATAGTATATACCTAAGTATCGATAAGATACAGGACTGCCCTTTTCTCGCATCAATTTGATGTTGTCAGCAGGAAAACTGAAGTAGCTCTCAGTATGCTTACGTCCAAGAAACTATAGTGAATAAAATCGTTGAGGAAATGGAGCTAATAATGATCAAAGTAGAAGAAATGATGACTCGTAACCCACACACATTATCGCGAACTCATACGATTGCTGATGCGCGTAATATGATGGACGCGTTAGATATTCGCCATATCCCAATTATTGATAACAACCAACAATTGCAGGGCGTCATTTCCCAACGCGATATCCTCGCAGCGCAAGTCTCGACTCTACAGCAACATCGCGTAAACCCGAGCGAAGATACCACTCAACTATATGAAATCATGCATACCAATGTCATGACCGTTGCTCCTCAAGCAGGCTTGAAAGAAAGTGCGCTATATATGCACAAACATCGTATTGGTTGCTTACTTGTGGTCAATAAAGGCCAATTAGAAGGCATCATTACCGATACCGACTTCATTGCCATTGCAATTAACTTATTAGAAATACAAGAAAACATTGAACCAGAAGAAACAGAGGCAGCCGATTAACATCAGCCCCCCTTTTATTAATGCGACATAGGAGTGAGTAAATACTTACTCCTAGTTATTGTGTCAGTCAACTTGGCGTACTTAAGGATCGAGTAAGGTACTAATAATGTCCGCTAATTGCTGAAAAGATTGCGAACGCGACGAACTCGGCCGCCATACCAACCCGATATCCCGATAGGCTTGTTGCCCAGGTGGATCTACGGTGACTAAATTTTGATTATTCAATAAACCATGTTTGATTGCCATGTGGGGGATAAATGTCGTGCCTAACCCGTTCGCGACCATTTGCACCAATGTATGTAAACTGGTGGCAGTAAATGGATTAATTTTCTCTTTCTCAGTCAGCCGACAGGCTGATACCGCATGCTCGGTAAGGCAATGCTCATTTTCTAGTAAGAATACCGATTGATCAGGCAAATCATGATAGCGTAGCGGCTTAGGTAAGGCCTGCGCTTGCTCACGACTCATAACCATATGGAAACCGTCTTTACCGACAATGCGCTTTTCCATTTCGCCAATCTCAACGGGGAGCGCCAACACCAACGCATCCAGTGTTCCGGCTCTCAAAGCCGCGAGTAAGTTTGTCGTGGTATCTTCTCGTAAGAGTAAATGTAGCTTAGGAAAATGTTGATTCACTTGCTGCACTAAATCTCCCAATAAGAAAGGCGCAATGGTTGGAATACAACCAAGTTTGAGTTGCCCCTCCATGGTGCTACCACTGCATATTTTGCCTAATTCAACTAAATCTTGCCCTTGAGCTAATAATTCACGACCTAGCTTGACGACTTCTTCGCCTGCAACCGTAAACACCAGCGGACTTTTGCGATCTTTCTTCTCATAAAGCGCGCAACCGATCAATTCTTCTAAATTTTGAATGCCTTTACTTAAAGTCGATTGACTAACAAAACAGCGTTCGGCAGCATCGCTAAAATGACGTGTCTCATACAACGTGATTAGGTAATGGATTTGCTTTAAACTTGGCCACTTATTCATAATTTTATTACTATTTTATTGCAATACACAGAGAAATTCCGACAGCGATGTCTCATCGCTTTTTTCGATTAAGATAATCTATTTTATTCGCTTTTTTCTATACTACCCTTTGTACTATAGTTTGTCTTGTAGTTACACGGAATGACCCAAACACACTGTTTGGGCTCACACATAATGCTATATTTAGGAGCAATAAAAATGGTACTAGTTGGTCGCAAAGCCCCTGATTTTACCGCTGGAGCAGTTCTAGGTAACGGTGAAATCGTTGATAACTTCAACCTTTCTGAATTCATTAAAGGTAAGAAAGCTGTTCTATTCTTCTACCCACTAGACTTCACTTTCGTTTGCCCATCAGAAATCATCGCATTCGACAAACGTCTAGCTGACTTCCAAGAAAAAGGTTGTGAAGTGATCGGTGTTTCTATCGACTCTGTATTCTCACACAATGCATGGCGTAAAACGTCTGTAGACAACGGTGGTATCGGTGAAGTTAACTACCCACTAGTTGCAGACACAACGCATGAAGTTGTTAACGCGTTTGACGTTGCTGATCCAAACGGCCCTGGCATCGCACTACGTGGTTCTTTCCTAATCGACGAAGACGGTGTTGTTCGTCACCAAGTTGTGAACGACGGCCCACTAGGTCGTAACATTGACGAAATGCTACGTATGGTAGATGCACTCTCTTTCCACCAAGAGCACGGCGAAGTATGTCCTGCACAGTGGGAAAAAGGTAAATCAGGTATGCAAGCGTCTACAGACGGTGTTGCAGCTTACCTTTCTGAGCACTCTTCAGATCTAGACAAAAAATAAATTACTTTGCCTTAAGTACGCTTAAGGGACATGGCACTGACTCAGTCAGTGCCGCTGTTAAAAAGTCATCATCAATAAAAATCCCAGCCTAGGCTGGGATTTTTTTATAGGTTAGAGATAGACTATTGATGTAATAAAAACAGGGGTTTGAATCAGCAAACAACGTTAATCCTCAACCGCTTCATCTATCGTATGCTCGTCGATGTGTCTTACATCCTTACCTTTAACGAAATAAATAATATATTCACAAATATTTTGGCAGCGATCGCCAATGCGCTCAATCGCCCTCGCCGACCACATGACAGTAAGAATATTGGGGATATTATCGCTATCTTCTATCATGGATGTCGTCAGGCTCGCAATCACGCTCTCGACTTCATTATCGAGTTTATCATCCAACTTATAAATGCGGACTGCAGCTTCTAAGTCCATACGAGCAAACGCATCGAGAACTTGATGGAGCATTTCAATTGCAGAGCGGCACAATGGCTCTAATGCGGCCTGAAACGTGCGCTCTTTAACCGTACTACTCTCAATAGTGATATACGCCATTTTTGTTGCAACATCACCAATACGCTCTAAATCTGTAATTGTCTTGATGATCGACATGATAAGACGCAAATCTTTGGCCGTTGGTTGCCTCTTGGCAATAATACGCGTGCAAGCCTCATCAATCGATACTTCCATCGCATTCACTTTATGATCATCGCGCACTACTTTACGTGCCAGTTCAATATCGTCTTTATGTAAAGCATGCATGGCATAAGAAAGCTGCTGTTCCACCAGCCCGCCCATCGTTAATAAATGCGTACGAATAGACTCTAGCTCTGCATTGAATTGCCCTGAGATGTGTCGACCTAATTGCATCATTGGTGGTTTCTGCCTATTTTAGCCATAACGCCCCGTTATGTAATCTTCGGTTTGTTTTTTGGTTGGCGATGTAAAGATCGTATCCGTATCTGCATATTCAACCAGTGAGCCCATATGAATAAATGCCGTATAATCACTGACCCGCGCCGCTTGCTGCATATTATGCGTCACCATGATGACGGTATATTTTTGTTTTAATTCATGAATAAGCTCTTCAATCGTTAACGTTGATATCGGGTCCAATGCTGAGGTAGGTTCATCAAGCAACAGTACCTCAGGTTCGATAGCTATCGCTCTCGCGATCACCAAGCGTTGCTGCTGACCGCCAGAAAGGCCAAATGCATTTTCATGCAATCGATTTTTAACTTCATCCCAGAGCGCTGCTGAGCGCAGCGCATGTTCGGCGGCATCATCTAACGCCCGACTATTTTTAATCCCTTGTAAACGTAGTCCATACACTACATTTTCATAAATCGATTTAGGAAAAGGATTGGGACGCTGGAACACCATACCGATACGGCGACGTAACGTCGGTACATCAACATCATGCTGATAAACGTTTTTACCATGTAGCTTGACCTGACCTTCAATATGACAATCTTCAACCAAATCGTTCATACGATTAATACAACGTAACAGTGTGGATTTACCACATCCAGACGGGCCAATAAAAGACGTCACATTGCCCTTGGGAATACGCATTGATATCTCTTTTAACGCTTGATACTGCTTATCGTAATAAAGACTCAAATTCTCAATTTCTATCGAAGTTTGCTCGTCATCAAGGTTATTGACGTCCAAAGGAAGCTCATAGCCTAATGTCTGATTGACTGAATACATGCTTAATCCTGTCCTAAGGTTCTGAATTTTTCGCGTAAGTTATTACGGATGCTGATTGCCGTTAAGTTTAACGTAATAATCACCGCAACCAATAAAAATGCCGTCGCGTAAACCAATGGTCGAGCGGCTTCTATATTGGGGCTTTGAAAACCTAAATCATAAATATGAAAGCCCAAATGCATAAATTTACGCTCTAAATGCAAATACGGAAATTGCTCATCAACGGGTAAGTTAGAGGCCAATTTTACCACACCGACCAACATTAATGGCGCAACTTCACCGGCAGCGCGCGCCACCGCTAAGACTAAGCCTGTGATCATCGCTGGACTGGCCATCGGCAACACAATGCGCCAGACCGTTTCAAACTGTGTAGCCCCTAAAGCAAGCGAGCCATGGCGAATCGAATAAGGGATACGACTTAACCCTTCTTCGGTAGCCACAATGACGACGGGCAAGGTTAATACCGCTAACGTTAATGCCGACCATAATAATCCTGGTGTACCAAATGTTGGGGCGGGTAAACGATCGGCAAAAAAAAGTTTATCGATTGACCCACCAATGGTGTAGACGAAAAAGCCCAGACCAAATACTCCATAAACAATTGACGGTACACCGGCAAGGTTAATCACCGCCACGCGAATCATACGAGTAAAAGCATTATCTTTTGCGTATTCATGTAAATACACAGCGGCGACGATTCCTAATGGCATCACTACTATCGACATAAGTAACACCAATAAAATGGTGCCAAATATCGCCGGAAACACCCCACCTTCCGAGTTCGACTCGCGCGGCTTTTCCGATAAAAACAGCCACACACCTTTCGCCCAATGTGTGACTTTTTCTGTCCATGTCAGTTGATTTGGATACCAAAAACGTAAAATCTGTTTAACCGGAATCGCCACCCGCTGCCCAGTCATATCTTCTAAAATTAAGGCCTGCATTCCGAGGTGTTTACGCAACTCATCCACATGATTTTCCGCCAAAGACAATTGGTTGTCCAAACGCGTTTTCTCTAACTCAATTTCGCGTTGCTGATTAGGAGTAAATTGATCATTCAACTGTAAGCGGCGTTTTTCCCGTTGCAGGCGTTCAATTTTTTGACCTAAATCGCCTATTTTATGTTGGATAAGATCATCAATTTTACGCCGAATATCAGCCGCTTGCTGCATGCCTTGTTGCAGATTCGGGCCAATATCAGCCGTTGTGTGTCCGTTCGCTAATACATATTGCACCGGCCGACCATAAAATTGTCCATTGCGCTCACGGTCAATCACCGCCCAATCTTTAGGCCGAGAGGGCTTGGAGAGATCGATACCAAGAACAGATACAAAATCGGCGGTATTACGTTCTCGATTCGCAATCTTAATGTGCAGACGTTCGACCGATCCCTTTTGCTTAATTGCTTTACTTAAATGCAATTTATCAATATGCAAATGACTGAGTGGCACTTCATCGTGATCGTAAAGCTGGCCAATCAGGCGATGACCAGAATTATCTTGCCATTGATACAAAGGAGCTGGCCAAAAATAGGTTAATCCTTTCCAGCCAATTAATAGCAACAATCCTAGCACGGAGATCAAGCTAATACTGACTGCTCCGCCGGTAAGCCAAACCCAAGGGGCGCCGGATTTTATCCAGTTGATCACTTCGTTCCCCTTTTATAACATGCGATAACGAGCACGTAAGCGTTGGCGAACCCACTCCGCTAACGAATTCACTGCAAACGTAAAGGTAAATAGCAATAAAGCCGCTAAAAATAATACGCGGTAATGCGAACTGCCGATTTCCGATTCCGGTAATTCTACCGCGATCGTTGCTGATAAGGTTCTCATCCCTTCAAAAATGTTCCAATTGAGTATGGGCGTATTACCTGTCGCCATTAAGACGATCATGGTTTCACCGACAGCGCGCCCTAACCCCATCATAATCCCAGAAAAGATACCAGGACTCGCCGTTAGTAAAATCACTCTTGTTAAGGTTTGCCAAGGCGTAGCCCCCAACGCGAGCGATCCATCGGATAAATGCCGGGGAACAGAAAACACCGCATCTTCAGCAATGGTAAAAATCGTCGGTATCACAGCAAAGGCCATAGCAAACCCAACAACCAGCGCATTACGCTGATCGAAGTCAATACCGTGTTCCATAAGGAATACACGGGCATCGCCATTAAACATCCACATTTCGAGCAGTTGACTATGCGATAATGTTGCCCACGTCACGAGTACGATAGCCGGAATAAGAATAATCACATGCCAACCACCGGGGATACGTTTACGCATATTTTCAGGAATAATGACGGACCAGAAATAGCCCACGATCATGGTGGTAAGCGGTAGAGCGAGCATCAAAGACATGATGGCGGCTAAGTTTCTTTCAACCAATGGTGCGAACCACAGGCCGGCTAAAAAACCAATAATCACCGTCGGCAACGCTTCCATTAACTCAATACTCGGCTTAACCACACGGCGCATCTTAGCCGTCATGAAATAGGCGGTATAAATCGCGCCAAAAACCGCAATCGGAATCGCAAAAAGCATCGCATAAGCCGCCGCTTTTAAGGTTCCAAATGCAATTGGTACTAAGCTGAATTTAGGTTCGAATTTATCACTGGCTGACGTAGACTGCCACACAAACTGCGGATCAGGGTAATGCTCGTACCAAACTTTTCCCCACAGTGAGGACCAAGAAATCTCAGGGTAATCATTACTAATGCGTGATACTGACACCACATGATTATCACTATAGGTCGCTAAATAACGTTCATTATTCGTCATTGACGCAAGCTTAGGCGCTTTCTCAAACACCTTTTCAGAAAATAACGTTTTATGACTGGTGGTAAAGTGGTTTTGTACTGTTCCATCTTGATGAAAACTGTAAAACCCTTTGCTAAAGGTATCCGGTAACAAAAACTGGCTATGGGCTGCTAAGTGAAAATCACGAATATGGTGCAAAGAACGCACTTGATCTTTTAATACATCAAACCACTGGCTTACTTCATCATTATCATACGATACAAGTAATGAGTAAGCTCCAGAGAGTAAGCGGACATCGGTAACTTGACGCTTCGGCTGAGCCTTGGTCAGATCGACGATTTCCCTCACCACAAAGCGAGATTTTTTGTGTTCAGCGACAATTAGGTTATTGTGGTTACGTACATAAAGCGTTTTACCATCGGGGGTCAATAGTAGCTGATCAACCGCATCGAACGCGGCTGGAAATTGAAAATTCGTGAACTTTTTATCCGTTGCATTTTTCCAGCGCACATGTAACGAGTTATCCGATAGGTAACTTGCAAACATGACAAGCTCAGGTGTCTTAGTAAATGTAAATTGAGTAATTTGGGTCGACTTTGAGTCTGGCGTCAAATCATAACGATGCTGCTGAAAACCAGGGTTGAACGTACGGCCATTCTTGGTAACCTGATAATGAAAGGTTGGCTTAGCCACGACAACCTGATCGTGGTTATCCAGTAAAGCAAACCACGCATAATCCGACGGCATCGCCACCAGCTGTTGTGGTTTTTTTAATAATGATACACTTTTCAGCGGCTTAGGTTCATCAGAGGTTAATGACCAAAATTGACCCTCCCCCGCCTGACTCACGGTTAATAGGTGCTTACCGTAATCATCAAGATCTACGTGCCAAACATTGGCAATCGGCAGCGTTTGTTTGTAAATATTAGGGGTAAATTTCGCACCACTAAACAACGGCATAACAACCATAGCTAAATAGACAAACATGAGAACAAGAAAGCCTAAAACGCCGACGCCTCCAAAAGTCACACCAACTCGCACAAGACGGTCTTTCCAACGTCTTTGCTTGTCTCTTTGATTTAACGAAAAATCGGTGTGTATCATGAGGTTCTCAACTTAGGTAGCGTTAACGGAGTATATGTCGTTTAAATGACAAATTTATTACATTGCTGGTTAAAGCAGCAAAAAGTCCCTTGTTTGTCAAATATGCAATCGATGTAATAAAAATGTCATACAAAAAAACTAGTTTGCAGACTATGAACTAAAATTTCTTTCCATCGGCAGAAAAAGGTATTTCATGAGTGCAGAAAAGCTTTACGTAGAAAAAGAGCTTAGTTGGTTATCTTTTAACGAGAGGGTACTGCAAGAAGCGGCAGATAAAACAGTCCCTTTAATTGAGCGCATCCGCTTTCTCGGTATCTTTTCCAATAACCTCGATGAATTCTACAAAGTTCGTTTTGCTGATGTGAAACGCCGTATTCTGATCAATAATGAACGCGGTGGCAATAACCCAGCGAAGCACTTGCTCGCACAAATGCAAAATAAGGCGTATAAACTAAGCCAAGAGTTCGATAATCTGTACAACGAATTGATTCTTGAAATGGCCAGGCGCCGTATTTTTTTAGTAAATGAAACTCAGCTTGATGATCATCAGAAGCTTTGGTTAACCGATTATTTTCGTGATCATGTTCTACCACATATCACCCCTCTTCTCATGGATGATGACATCGATGTTCTGCAATTTCTTAAAGACGAATACGCGTATATCGCCGTCGAATTACAACAAAATCATCACTCTCAATATGCGTTAGTTGAAATTCCTACCGATCACTTGCCTCGCTTTATACAGCTTCCTGAAGCGAAAGGAAAACGCCGTAAAACCATTATTTTGCTCGATAACGTTATTCGTTTCTGTTTAGACGATATTTTTCGTGGCTTTTTTGACTACGATGAGCTTAATGGGTACGCGATGAAAATGACGCGTGATGCCGAATACGATCTCAGTCATGAAGTCGAATACAGTTTATTAGAACAGCTATCCGAAGGATTAGAGCAAAGGCTGACCGCCATGCCAGTCCGTTTTGTTTACGAACGCGAGATGCCCGACGATATGCTGCAGTTCCTGTGTCATAAAATGCAAATTTCTGATTATGATAGTTTACTTCCTGGGAGCCGTTATCACAATTTCAAAGATTTCATTGGCTTTCCTAACCTTGGCCGTGCGTATTTAGAAAATAAACCACAACCACCTTTACGCTGTGCGGATTTTGAAGGCCACTTAAACGCCTTTGATGCCATTAAAGATAAAGATATTTTGCTGCATTACCCTTATCATCAGTTCGAACATATCTCGGAGTTAGTCCGTCAGGCATCTTTTGATCCCAAAGTTATCAGTATCAAGATCAATATCTATCGCGTCGCCAAAGATTCGCGATTAATGAATTCGTTAATCGATGCCGTGCATAATGGTAAGCGGGTGGTGGTGGTAGTGGAACTGCAAGCGCGTTTTGATGAAGAAGCCAATATCAGTTGGTCGAAAATCCTTACTGATGCAGGCGTTCAGGTCATTTTTGGCGTACCTGGCATGAAAATTCACTCTAAGTTACTGCTCATTGCGCGTAAAGAAGGCAGTGAAATCAATCGTTATGCTCATATTGGCACAGGTAATTTCCATGAGAAAACGGCACGTATCTACACCGACTTTGCGTTACTCACCGCAGATAAAGATCTTACCGAAGAAGTCCGCCATGTATTCTCATATATTGAAAACCCCTATCGACCAGTCACATTTAACCATTTAATTGTGTCTCCGCGTAACTCGCGTAAACAGCTTTACCGTATTATTGATAATGAAATCGCCAATGCTCGTGCCGGATTACCTGCTGCGATGAAAATCAAAGTCAATAATTTGGTCGATAAAGGGTTAATTAACAAACTTTATGGTGCCAGCTCAGCCGGTGTAAAAATAGATATGATTATTCGCGGCATGTGTTCTTTAGTGCCGGGAGTGCAAGGGATTAGCGATAACATCAAAATCATTAGTATTGTCGATCGTTTCTTAGAGCACCCACGTGTGTTGATCACTCACAATAATGGGGATCCACAAGTGTGGATATCGTCCGCCGATTGGATGACACGAAACATTGATTACCGCATTGAAGTCTCCGCTCCTATTCGCGATGAACGGCTCAAAAAACGCATCATTGATATTTTTAATATTCAGCTCACCGATACCGTCAAAGCGCGTGTGATTGATAAAGAAATGAGTAACCGTTATGTTGAGCGTGGAAATCGGAAGAAAATTCGCTCACAAAGCGCAATTTACGATTATCTTAAAAATATGGAAAAACAAACTCGTAAACGGATAAGCGAAGTGAGAAAACATGAATTTAACGAATGATTCTCGTGATATCGCCGCTCTAGACCTTGGTTCCAATAGCTTTCACATGGTCGTGGCTAAAGTCATTGATAAAGATTTACAAATTGTGAGCCGCCATAAACAGCGTGTTCATCTTGCGGCAGGTCTGGATGAAGACAAAAATCTCAGTGAAGAAGCCATGCAAAGAGCACTAGATTGCCTTGCTATGTTTGCCGAACGTATTCAAGATTTTGCGCCAGATAATGTGCGGATTGCTGCAACCCATACCCTAAGGCAAGCCACTAATTCAAGAACGTTTATTGAAAGAGCCCGGAAGATTTTACCCTTTCCTATCGAAGTCATCGCCGGGATAGAAGAAGCGCGCTTAATCTTTCTGGGGGTTGCTCATACTCAGCCCACGTCTGATGATGCGATGCTCGTGGTGGATATTGGTGGCGGCAGTACCGAGATGATCATTGGTCAAGGTTTTGCACCCACCCATGTGAACAGCAAACAAATGGGATGTGTTAGCTATACCCAACGTTTTTTTACAAATAATAAGCTATCGAAAAAGAACTTTGCACAAGCCATTTTAGCGGCGCAACAACGTTTAGAGTCTCTGGCACACACTTATCGTAAAGCAAGCTGGAAAGTCGCATTTGGTTCTTCTGGTACCGCGAAAGCCATTAAAGATGTCCTTATTGGCTTGGGGCATGAAGATGGCATCATTACCGCACCACGTTTAGAAGAGTTAATCGAGCGGTTATGTACATGGCGCACTATTGATGACATTGAACTTGATGGCTTAAGTGACGATCGTAAACCAGTATTTGCCGCAGGTGTGGCGATCATGGCGGCGATTTTTCGCGATCTGCATATTAAAGAAATGCATTTTTCCGATGGCGCATTACGTGAAGGTTTGCTGTATGAAATGGAAGATCGCTTCAAATACAGTGATATTCGCCTGCGCACTACAGAAGCGTTGGCAGATAAACATGCTGTCGATTTAGAGCATGCCGCGAAAGTAAAAAGTTATGCTCGCGACTTTTTAGATCAAGTCGGTGGTGATATCGGAATAAAATCCAGTTCAGAGTTACCCGCATTACTCGAATGGAGTGCTTTGCTCCATGAAGTCGGTTTGAATATCAGCTATCAAGCCTTCCACCGTCACTCAGCATACATTCTTACCTACACCAATATGGCAGGGTTTAACCGTGAACAACAACAAGTTCTTGCGACCTTAGCCCGCTTTCAGCGTAAAGCGCTCAAGCTCAATGAATTGAGTAATTTTGCACTCTTTAAGAAAAAACACATTCTGGGCTTAATTCGTATTTTACGTCTCGCGATTGTCGTTAACAGCCAACGTCACGAAGAAGTCTTACCCGAACTCTACTTATCTATCCACGACGATGCATGGCATTTAACTTGTGCTGATGAGAACTGGTTAGAAAATAACTTGCTGCTACATGCCGATTTACAAACCGAACAACAATATTGGGATCAAATCGGCTGGGAGTTAGTCTTTTAAGCCATCATGATTAAGGCGTTAATCCAACTTTCGCAAGTTCTTCCTCTGCTTGCTGTGCTGGCAGAGGAAGGTATCCTTCGCGCTGTACCAACGCTTGACCTTGCCGAGAAAATATAAAACGGATGAACTCTCGTTCAATCGGGGCAAGAGGTTTGAGTGGATTCTTATTTACGTAAACATAGACGTAGCGTGATAATGGATAGCGATCGGAGAAAATATTCTCTTTAGTCGGCGCGACATAATCGGTGCCTTCTTTTGCTATCGGCAGTAATTTAACACCCGATACACGATAGCCTATTCCTGAATAGCCAATGGTATTAATCGATGATGCCACCGATTGCACAACAGATGCCGAACCTGGCTGTTCATTTACGTTGCGTTTAAAGTCACCACGACATAACGCGACTTTTTTAAAGTAGCCGTAGGTTCCCGATACGGAATTACGACCAAACAATTGAATGCCACGCTTTGCCCAGCGCTGAGATAATCCCAATTCAGCCCAAGTATTGATTTTTTTAGTCGCGCCACAATTTAACGTTTCAGAAAAAATACTATCGAGCTGAGTAAAGTTGAGGCCTTTAATCGGGTTGTCTTTTTGTACAAACACCCCAATTGCGTCAATGGCAATCTTGAGCTCGACAGGTTTGTAGCCATGTTCACGTTCAAAGCCATCAATTTCTCGCGAGCGCATTGGGCGGCTCATCGGCCCTATTTGTGCGGTACCTTCGGTTAGTGCTGGCGGCGCCGTTGCCGAACCAGAGGCTTGTACTTGTACATCCACATTCGGATAAATCTCTTTAAAGTCTTCAACCCACAAAGTAGTTAGGCCTGCTAAGGTGTCCGACCCCACACTAGTAAGGCTGCCCGTCACACCGATACTCTTTTGATACTGAGGTAAAACGACCTTATCCTTTGCCCACACAGAAGAAGCCAAGGACAAAGCCATAACAACTAGCAGAGCCATAGTCACGCGGATATGATAATTACGTCGTTGGATCAAGGTTTACCACCAATCGAGTTGGAAGAACAAAGGAGAACTGGCTCCCTTCTCCGACTTTACTTTGAATTTCTAAGCGCGATTCATGATGTGACAAAGCATGCTTTACAATCGCTAAACCTAAGCCGCTGCCTCCGGTATCACGAGAGCGGGCTTTATCGACACGATAAAAGCGTTCCGTCAAACGATGTAAATGCTGAGGTTCAATACCATCGCCGGTATCAATAACTTGCAAGTGTGCGCCCTGAATACTGGAGAACCAGCGTACTGTGATGGTTGAGCCATCAGGAGTGTACTTCACGGCATTGTACACTAAGTTAGAAATCGCACTACGCAGTTGGTCTTCATCTCCGAGCACTGTTAACTGTTTATCGATCTCAAAATTCAGTTGATGTGCGCCATCACCACTTAGGCTTTGCGCTTCTTTTTCAAGCACTTCTAGCATGCCCGGTACATTAACGGTTTCTTCCAACTCATGCTTGGGCGCGGCCTCAATTTTCGACAATGTGAGTAGCTGATTAACTAAACTATTCATCCGCGATAACTGTTCGGTCATAACACCATGAGCTTTGGGCCACATAGGCCCTACCACCATATCTGGGTCTTCAGTCATTTCTAAATACCCTTGTAACACCGTCATTGGCGTACGCAGCTCATGAGATACATTGGCAAAGAAATTACGACGCATGCCTTCCAATTGCTTTAATTGCGTAACGTCACGTACCACCATCAAATGCTCACCATCGGTGTAGGGCACAATCCGTAATTCTAATGAGCGTTCAACGTTTAGTGGGGAACGAATTTCTAATGGATCGGTAAAATCGGCTTTTTTAAGGTATTTAATAAAATCGGGAGAGCGAATTAAGTTGGCAATCGGCTGACCATTATCATCTGGCCACTGAAACCCTAATAGATGCTGCGCCAAACGGTTACACCATACGATATTACCTTCGGAGCGAAAAACCACGACCGCATCAGGTAAAGATTCGGCACCATTGCGGAAACGACGAATCAAGTTACTTAGTTCACGTCTCTTCTTACGTTGTCGCTGCTGTAATCGATACATCCCATTAAATAGCGATTCCCACTGACCGGATCCTGAAGGTGGCGATAAGCGTTTTTCATCCCACAACCAAGAAGATAGGCGAATTTGATTATAGAGGTGCCACAACAACTGCAGTGCAGTTGCCGTAAACAATAACCAAGAGAGGTGCCCAAAGATGCATCCAGTGATAATCCAAGGTAAGTAAAAAAAAGCCAGCTCCCAAGCCAGCTTTTTCCAAGTTAATCGTTCAGCCATAGGTCTAAGTCGGTACCTTATTTAAGCTCGAGTAGAGAAACGGTAACCCGCACCACGTACTGTTTGAATCAATTTATCATGACCGACACTCTCTAGCGCTTTACGTAGACGTCGAATATGAACATCAACGGTACGATCTTCAACATAGACATTTGTGCCCCAGACGTTATTCAAAAGCTGTTCACGGCTATACACGCGCTCTTGATGGGTCATGAAAAAGTGCAACATTTTAAACTCGGTTGGCCCCATATCAAGCGGCGCTTCTTCTGATGTGACACGGTGCGACACAGGATCCAGCTTCAAACCTTGTACATCAATCACATCTTCTAACGCGGTTGGGGTAACACGACGAATCACCGCTTTTAAGCGCGCGACCAATTCTTTAGGTGAGAAAGGTTTAGTGATGTAGTCATCCGCTCCGACTTCAAGTCCACGAACTTTATCTTCTTCTTCACCACGAGCTGTGAGCATCACAACCGGAATATTCTTCGTTAGTTCTTCACGCTTCATATGTTTTATGAAGTTGATACCACTACCACCGGGGAGCATCCAATCTAGTAATACTAGATCAGGAAAAGGTTCACAGAGTTTACTGACTGCCGTGTCGTAATCTTCAGCTTCTACGGCTTGGTAACCTTTTTGTTCAAGAACAAAACAGAGCATTTCACGTATTGGAGCTTCATCCTCAACTACTAGAATCCTTCTAGTCATAATTGAATAACCTTTGCTTATTATCAACTGTAGGCATTATCAATAATAATTATGACACTTTTGTGACCTTTGCAAAGAAATTTTCATATAAGTTTCTCGCGTTGTTCACCATTATCGCGATTAAATTGCTTAAGACAAGCGCTATGAAATGCCCTATTATGGTGAACTTTCGGATAAGGAAAAAAGAGATATGTGGTTTAAAAACTGTATGGTTTATCGCGTCAACCGTGATGTAACTTTCAATGCTGACAAGCTAGAACAACAACTGAACGAATTTCGCTTCACGCCGTGCGGCAGCCAAGATAAACAAAAATTTGGCTGGGTTCATGCCATGGGTAAGCAAGGCGACATGATGACTCACGTGAGTGATGATCGTATTCTCCTGTGTGCCAAGAAAGAAGAAAAAATGCTGCCAGCATCTGTGATTAAAGAATCACTTGCTGAAAAAGTCGAAACCATCGAGCAGCAAGAAGGTCGCCCACTGAAGAAAAAAGAAAAAGACAATATCAAAGAAGATATTGTGATTGATTTACTGCCACGTGCGTTCCCTCGCAGCCAATACACCTATGTATTGATTATGCCAAGCCAAGGGTTAATTTTAGTGGACGCCAGTAGCTATAAGAAAGCAGAAGATGTACTGGCATTATTACGTAAAACAATGGGAAGTTTACCGGTTGTACCCGCGATTCCTGAAACTCCGATTGAAACTACGCTAACGGAATGGGTACAAAAAGGTCAACTTCCACAAGGCTTTTCGTTAATGGATGAAGCTGAGCTCCGTTCATTACTCGAAGATGGCGCGGTGCTTCGTTGTAAAAAACAAGAGTTAACCAGCGAAGAGATCTTGAGCCATATTGAACACAATAAAGTCGTCACCAAGCTGGCGCTCAACTGGCAAGATCGTATTAGCTTTGTACTTAGTGATGATTGCAGCATTAAGCGTCTGGGCTTTAGCGATGAATTAAAAGATGAAAATGAAGACATTCCACGTGAAGACCAAGCGGCGCGTTTTGATGCCGATTTTTCGCTTATGTGTGGTGAATTAGGCGCATTCTTACCCAATTTATTTGATGCACTGGGTGGATTTTCTGATACTCAGCATTAAATAACTACTGACCACTCTATTTTCCATATAAATAGAGTGGTTTTTCTTTTGTGATCTCTATTCATATCGCTCGATTTGACGTAAAATCTGCGCCCCTACCTAATACCATCAGGTGGTATTAGCCTGACTTGAAATCAGATTGAGAATACAAACCATGACAACATCCAGCACTTTCGTCCCTGAACTGCTATCACCAGCTGGTAGCCTTAAAAACATGCGCTATGCCTTTGCATATGGCGCCGATGCCGTTTATGCCGGCCAACCTCGTTATAGTCTTCGTGTGCGTAATAACGAGTTCAATCATGAAAACCTCAAAATCGGCATTGATGAAGCTCATGCTCAAGGCAAGAAGTTCTATGTGGTATGTAATATCCAGCCACACAACTCAAAACTAAAAACCTTTATTCGCGATCTCAAACCCGTTGTCGATATGGGGCCAGATGCTTTGATCATGTCCGATCCAGGACTGATTATGATGGTGCGAGAAGCGTTTCCAGACACTGTTATCCATTTGTCCGTACAAGCTAATGCCGTTAACTGGGCAACCGTAAAGTTTTGGGCTGCCAATGGTGTTGAGCGTGTTATCGTGTCTCGTGAATTATCGTTAGAAGAGATCGAAGAAATTCGTGAAAACTGTCCTGATACTGAGATTGAAGTATTTGTACACGGTGCATTATGTATGGCTTATTCTGGCCGCTGCTTACTTTCAGGTTACATGAATAAGCGCGATCCTAACCAAGGGACGTGTACTAATGCTTGCCGTTGGGAATATAAAGTCGAAAAAGGCACCGAAAACGAATCCGGTCAAATTGTTGAAGCTTTTGATCCTAAAAAAGATGTCGACACTCAAGCCATTGAAGTCAAAAATGAACGTCCAGATTCGGCGATTGGTCTAGGCAAACCTACCGATGACGTAGTGTTATTATCTGAAAGCCATAAACCCGATGAAAAAATGGCCGCTTATGAAGATGAGCACGGCACCTACATCATGAATTCAAAAGATTTACGTGCGATTCAACACGTAGAACGCATGACCAAGATGGGTATCCATTCATTAAAAATTGAAGGCCGTACCAAATCATTCTACTACTGTGCACGTACTGCCCAAGTCTACCGCAAAGCGATCGACGATGCCGTTGCGGGTAAGCCGTTTGATGAGTCACTCATGTCAACACTAGAGAATTTAGCGCATCGTGGCTATACAGAAGGTTTTTTACGTCGTCATACCCATGATAACTACCAAAACTATAATAATGGCTACTCTGTCTCTGAGACTCAACAATTTGTCGGTGAATTCACAGGTAAGCGTCGCGGCGCATTGGCAGAAGTCGAGGTGAAAAACAAATTTCTTGTTGGTGATAGCCTCGAGCTTATGACGCCAAATGGTAATGTTGTATTCACTCTTGAAATGATGGAAAACCGTAAAAGCCAAGCTGTTGATGATGCAAAAGGCAATGGACACTTTGTGTTTATCCCTATGCCTGAAGATATGAACTTAGACTATGCACTGTTGATGCGTAACCTAGGTGGCGGTCAAGATACGCGTAACCCAGTAGGAAAATAACCATGGCTTTATTGATCACGGGAAAGTGCACCAACTGTGACATGTGCGAACCCGAATGCCCTAACGGTGCGATTTACTTAGGGGATGAGATTTATGAAATCGATCCCGACCTATGTACCGAGTGTAAAGGTCATTATGAAGTGCCGACGTGCCAGTCGGTCTGTCCGATCAATAAGTGCATAGTTACCGACCCTAATAATATTGAGACAGAAGAACAGCTCCTTGAAAAGTTTGTAATTATTCAAGGCCTTGCTTAGCCCATCTCGATTAAAAGCCTGACTAACGTCAGGCTTTTTTTATTCTGTTGCAAAAAAAAACAAGAATGTATTCCAAAAAATACGTTTGCAACCGCTTTGTCATTGAAGGACCTACTTGTCTATATAAGCTAATAAGCAATGCAAATAATTGCATTATATTATGGACGAATAAGTAGGCTATTAATGAAATTATTAATCAATATTGCCCTGTTAACAGGGGCTTGCACTGCATTTAACGCCCAAGCGGCTCCGTTGGCCGATTGGATGAACACCGTTAGTGATGATACACAACTCACCGCTATGACCATTCCTGGCACCCATGACTCTGGTGCAACACATGAACCTTTGCCTGGTATTGCTAAAACTCAAAATACCACTATCGCTCAGCAATTGGATAATGGTGTTCGCTACCTCGATATTCGCTTACGCCATTATCAAGACTCGTTGCTGGTTCACCACGGGTCCATCTACCAACACTTAAATTTTGATGACGTTATGCAGCAAGTGACGGATTTCTTGAACCTGCATCCCAGTGAAACCGTGCTCATGCAAGTCAAAGAAGAATACGATGCTACGGGTAATACACACAGTTTTGAGCAAACCTTCGTGGACTATAAAAACCGCCCTGCTTATCGCAATTTTTGGTGGGGTCATAGCTATTTACCTACGATGGGGCAAGCCCGTGGTAAAATTGTTCTGCTCCGTCGCTTTGCGGGTTCTTTCTATACATCTGGTGGAATAGATATGACGTATTGGGAAGATAATACTTCTTTTAATACGCAGGAAAGTAAAGGGGTGAAGATTCACGTACAAGACAGTTATAAAGTCAAAAGCTCAACCAATAACAATAAATGGTCAGTTATTAAACAAAACTTAGATAATGCAGCACAGTCACCGGGAGTCTTAACATTGAACTTTTCTAGCGGCTACTCACCAACGTTAGGAATACCTAACATTCCAAAAGTCTCTAATGATATTAACCAGCGATTGCTCAACTATTTCAATGAGCGCAAAGGACAAAAACAATCCCATGGCGTGATCATCTCTGATTTTTCTAGCGCCGCACTTAGCCAAGCTGAATTAAAGGCATATTTGCCCTAAATGGAAAATAAAAGTGCCAGTCTCATACTGGCACCTTATCCTCTATTTTTTATTCAGCCCTTTACTATGCAAATAGCTTTGCATATACGGACGTGACTCTTTACTTAATGTATTGGTGATTTGCTCAGACCATCCTTGTTGCTTAGTATTACCAGAACGTGTGGCATAATAATCCAACATCACTTGGTCATAGTCTGCAATCGCTTGATGATCCAGTGGTTGATACTGATCTTCATGTACAATAACACTGGCCGGTAAACGAGGCTTCTTCTGCGGATCTTGCGCCGGATGTCCTAAACACATCCCAAATAAAGTCGCGCTGTTTTCTGGCAGGCCTAGAATGTCATCAACACGAGCTGGATCATTACGTAGTCCACCGATATACACACCGCCAAGCCCCATAGACTCGGCCGCTAATAAGCAATTTTGCGCCATAATACCTGCATCTACAGCACCAATAAGGGTTAGCTCAGTATATTCAGACTTCACTTGATCACTAATTTCATGGTGACGTTGGTAGTCAATGAAAAACACCAAGAATTCAGCGGCAGCTTCAATCCAAGGTTGTGGGCCTGCTAATTCTGCTAGCGCTTTACGCTTCGCAGGGTCCGTGACTCTGACTATAGATACGGTTTGTAATAAACTCGATGTGGACGCCGCTAAACCACTTTCTATAATCGAGTCGAGTTGCTCTTTACTAATAGGTTGTTCTGTAAATGCTCGAATAGAACGGTGGGCTTGTATCGTGTTAACTACTGAGTTCATAGCAGCTCCTCTATCGTAATATCAATGATTATGAGCTGACACATTATGTGCCACAGCTCGACTTAACAGAGTACCAGTTAACGATAAGCCCTTCGAGAATATTTTGAACGAACATTCAACGAATAAAATCTACTGCATCACCATGCATTAACCACAGACATTCCTCCCAAACGTCTAACAAGATCAACTTACCAAGAGCGAATCCGCTGCGCTTCTATACAAATCTCCCCTCATCTATAGCCTTAGCTACAGACGTAAAAAGCCCCAGTCTTGCGACTGAGGCTATTTTATATGGCAGGGGTGGAGAGATTCGAACTCCCAACACGCACGGGCTTATGGAAAGCGAATCCGCTGCGCTTTTCTACAACTCAATCGATAAGAAACAACAAACAAAAAAGCCCCAGTCTTACGACTGAGGCTATTTTATATGGCAGGGGTGGAGAGATTCAAACACCCAACACGCACGGGCTTATGGAAAGCGAATCCGCTGCGCTTTTCTACAAATCAATCGATAAGAAACAACAAACAAAAAAGCCCCAGTCTTGCGACTGAGGCTTATTGATATGGCAGGGGTGGAGAGATTCGAACTCCCAACACGCGGATTTGGAATCCGCTGCTCTGCCAATTGGAGCTACACCCCTAAAATAAATGGCGGAACGGACGGGATTCGAACCCGCGACCCCCGGCGTGACAGGCCGGTATTCTAACCAGCTGAACTACCGCTCCGCTATGTTCAGTATCTAAAGATAAGTCTTACAAAAACAATGCTATATCTTTAGTTTTGTCTTTAGATATTTAACATCTGAAGACAAGGATTAAAGCCTGGCGATGACCTACTCTCACATGGGGAAACCCCACACTACCATCGGCGCTATTTCGTTTCACTGCTGAGTTCGGCATGGGATCAGGTGGGTCCAAAATGCTATGGTCGCCAAGCAAATTCTTTCTGTTATCGCCCAAGGGCCATAACAATAATCTGGAAAGCTGTTTTTTGTGGCTTTAAAAGCCGTTCTCACACACTCAAGTACTCATATTGAGTCCGTTACAAAACCTTTTTGGTGTTGTATGGTTAAGCCTCACGGGCGATTAGTACAGGTTAGCTCAACGCCTCACAACGCTTACACACCCTGCCTATCAACGTTCTAGTCTCGAACAACCCTTTAGGACGCTTAAAGCGCCAGGGAGAACTCATCTCAAGGCTCGCTTCCCGCTTAGATGCTTTCAGCGGTTATCGATCCCGAACTTAGCTACCGGGCAATGCGTCTGGCGACACAACCCGAACACCAGAGGTTCGTCCACTCCGGTCCTCTCGTACTAGGAGCAGCCCCTTTCAATTCTCCAACGCCCACGGCAGATAGGGACCGAACTGTCTCACGACGTTCTAAACCCAGCTCGCGTACCACTTTAAATGGCGAACAGCCATACCCTTGGGACCGACTTCAGCCCCAGGATGTGATGAGCCGACATCGAGGTGCCAAACACCGCCGTCGATATGAACTCTTGGGCGGTATCAGCCTGTTATCCCCGGAGTACCTTTTATCCGTTGAGCGATGGCCCTTCCATTCAGAACCACCGGATCACTATGACCTGCTTTCGCACCTGCTCGAATTGTCATTCTCGCAGTTAAGCGGGCTTATGCCATTGCACTAACCTCACGATGTCCAACCGTGATTAGCCCACCTTCGTGCTCCTCCGTTACTCTTTGGGAGGAGACCGCCCCAGTCAAACTACCCACCAGGCACTGTCCTCATTCCCGATAAGGGAACCAAGTTAGAACATCAAAACTACAAGGGTGGTATTTCAAGGACGGCTCCATGCAAACTAGCGTCTGCATATCAAAGCCTCCCACCTATCCTACACATGTAGGTTCAATGTTCAGTGCCAAGCTGTAGTAAAGGTTCACGGGGTCTTTCCGTCTAGCCGCGGGTACACTGCATCTTCACAGCGATTTCAATTTCACTGAGTCTCGGGTGGAGACAGCGTGGCCATCATTACGCCATTCGTGCAGGTCGGAACTTACCCGACAAGGAATTTCGCTACCTTAGGACCGTTATAGTTACGGCCGCCGTTTACCGGGGCTTCGATCAAGAGCGTCGACCGAAGTCTAACCCCATCAATTAACCTTCCGGCACCGGGCAGGCGTCACACCGTATACGTCATCTTACGATTTTGCACAGTGCTGTGTTTTTAATAAACAGTTGCAGCCACCTGGTATCTGCGACTCTTTTCGGCTCCAAGAGCAAGTCTTTTCACCTATATAGAGCGTACCTTCTCCCGAAGTTACGGTACCATTTTGCCTAGTTCCTTCACCCGAGTTCTCTCAAGCGCCTTGGTATTCTCTACCCGACCACCTGTGTCGGTTTGGGGTACGATTCCTTACAATCTGAAGCTTAGAGGCTTTTCCTGGAAGCATGGCATCAATGACTTCACACCCTTGGGTGCTCGACGTCGTGTCTCGACCTAATGAGTATCCGGATTTACCTAAATACTCAGCCTACGCACTTGAACCTGGACAACCATCGCCAGGCCCACCTAGCCTTCTCCGTCCCCCCATCGCAATTGTAAGAAGTACGGGAATATTAACCCGTTTCCCATCGACTACGCTTTTCAGCCTCGCCTTAGGGGTCGACTTACCCTGCCCCGATTAACGTTGGACAGGAACCCTTGGTCTTCCGGCGTGGGGGTTTTTCACCCCCATTATCGTTACTCATGTCAGCATTCGCACTTCTGATACCTCCAGCAGACTTCTCAATCCACCTTCAACGGCTTACAGAACGCTCCCCTACCCAACATTCCAAAAGGAATATTGCCGCAGCTTCGGTTTATTACTTAGCCCCGTTACATCTTCCGCGCAGGCCGACTCGACTAGTGAGCTATTACGCTTTCTTTAAATGATGGCTGCTTCTAAGCCAACATCCTAGCTGTCTGAGCCTTCCCACATCGTTTCCCACTTAGTAATAATTTGGGACCTTAGCTGGCGGTCTGGGTTGTTTCCCTCTCCACGACGGACGTTAGCACCCGCCGTGTGTCTCCCGGATAGTACTTACTGGTATTCGGAGTTTGCAAAGAGTTGGTAAGTCGGGATGACCCCCTAGTCTTAACAGTGCTCTACCCCCAGTAGTATTCGTCCGAGGCGCTACCTAAATAGCTTTCGGGGAGAACCAGCTATCTCCGAGTTTGATTGGCCTTTCACCCCTAGCCACAAGTCATCCGCTAATTTTTCAACATTAGTCGGTTCGGTCCTCCAATTGATGTTACTCAATCTTCAACCTGCCCATGGCTAGATCACTCGGTTTCGGGTCTATATCCAGAGACTGTGCGCCCAGTTAAGACTCGCTTTCGCTACGGCTCCCCTAATCGGTTAACCTTGCCACTGAATATAAGTCGCTGACCCATTATACAAAAGGTACGCAGTCACCCTATAAAAGAGGCTCCTACTGCTTGTACGTACACGGTTTCAGGTTCTATTTCACTCCCCTCACAGGGGTTCTTTTCGCCTTTCCCTCACGGTACTGGTTCACTATCGGTCAGTCAGGAGTATTTAGCCTTGGAGGATGGTCCCCCCATATTCAGACAGGATATCACGTGTCCCGCCTTACTCGATTTCACTTAAAATGCGTTGCCGGTTACGGGGCTATCACCCTGTATCGCGTGCCTTTCCAGACACTTCACCTGACGCATAAAAAGCTTAAGGGCTAATCCGGTTTCGCTCGCCGCTACTTCCAGAATCTCGGTTGATTTCTTTTCCTCGGGGTACTTAGATGTTTCAGTTCTCCCGGTTCGCCTCGTTACGCTATGTATTCACGCAACGATAACTGCTTATGCAGTTGGGTTTCCCCATTCGGAAATCGTAGACTCAAGTGGCTTTTACTGCCTCATCTACGCTTATCGCAAGTTAATACGTCCTTCATCGCCTCTGACTGCCAAGGCATCCACCGTGTACGCTTAGTCACTTAACCATACAACCCAAAAAAGTTTTGAGTTGATGAACAAAGTCACCAAGGTTTGTCTGCATAACTCTTTGCTTTCACTTTGAAAAGTGAAGACAAAAAGGACATGTTGCAGACTCGATATTGCCGGACTCAATTTTGAATACATACTCTATTAAAAGAGCATGATTTTCCAAGAACACTTGAATGTGTTTGGTGTTTGTTCATATCAATTGATACAACAAACATTGAGAACTTTTACAAATAATTCATATTTATCGCTAAATACGATTATTTTGTCAGCTTTCCAAATTGTTAAAGAGCAATACTGTTTTCACAAAAAAAACACCATTTTTAAATACACTAATTAATATATTTAAAGATGGTGGAGCTATGCGGGATCGAACCGCAGACCTCCTGCATGCCATGCAGGCGCTCTCCCAGCTGAGCTATAGCCCCACTACCCTTGCTTAAAGCAAGGTATGCTCTAACTTTCTAAACCATATCAATCTGTGTGAACACTCATCGCAATAATCATTCGTATTAAGGAGGTGATCCAGCGCCAGGTTCCCCTAGCGCTACCTTGTTACGACTTCACCCCAGTCATGAACCACAAAGTGGCAAGCGTCCCCCCGAAGGTTAAACTACCTGCTTCTTTTGCAGCCCACTCCCATGGTGTGACGGGCGGTGTGTACAAGGCCCGGGAACGTATTCACCGTGACATTCTGATTCACGATTACTAGCGATTCCGACTTCATGGAGTCGAGTTGCAGACTCCAATCCGGACTACGACGCACTTTTTGGGATTCGCTCACTTTCGCAAGTTGGCAACCCTCTGTATGCGCCATTGTAGCACGTGTGTAGCCCTACTCGTAAGGGCCATGATGACTTGACGTCGTCCCCACCTTCCTCCGGTTTATCACCGGCAGTCTCCCTGAAGTTCCCACCATTACGTGCTGGCAATCAAGGATAAGGGTTGCGCTCGTTACGGGACTTAACCCAACATTTCACAACACGAGCTGACGACAGCCATGCAGCACCTGTCTCAGAGTTCCCGAAGGCACCAATCCATCTCTGGAAAGTTCTCTGGATGTCAAGAGTAGGTAAGGTTCTTCGCGTTGCATCGAATTAAACCACATGCTCCACCGCTTGTGCGGGCCCCCGTCAATTCATTTGAGTTTTAATCTTGCGACCGTACTCCCCAGGCGGTCTACTTAACGCGTTAGCTCCGAAAGCCACGGCTCAAGGCCACAACCTTCAAGTAGACATCGTTTACGGCGTGGACTACCAGGGTATCTAATCCTGTTTGCTCCCCACGCTTTCGCATCTGAGTGTCAGTATCTGTCCAGGGGGCCGCCTTCGCCACTGGTATTCCTTCAGATCTCTACGCATTTCACCGCTACACCTGAAATTCTACCCCCCTCTACAGTACTCTAGCCTGCCAGTTTCAAATGCAATTCCGAGGTTAAGCCTCGGGCTTTCACATCTGACTTAACAGACCACCTGCATGCGCTTTACGCCCAGTAATTCCGATTAACGCTCGCACCCTCCGTATTACCGCGGCTGCTGGCACGGAGTTAGCCGGTGCTTCTTCTGCAGCTAACGTCAAGAATAACGTCTATTCAACGTTACCCCTTCCTCACTGCTGAAAGTACTTTACAACCCGAAGGCCTTCTTCATACACGCGGCATGGCTGCATCAGGCTTGCGCCCATTGTGCAATATTCCCCACTGCTGCCTCCCGTAGGAGTTTGGGCCGTGTCTCAGTCCCAATGTGGCTGATCATCCTCTCAGACCAGCTAGAGATCGTCGCCTTGGTGAGCTCTTACCTCACCAACAAGCTAATCTCACCTGGGCATATCTTGACGCGAGAGGCCCGAAGGTCCCCCTCTTTGGCCCGAAGGCGTTATGCGGTATTAGCCATCGTTTCCAATGGTTATCCCCCACATCAAGGCAATTTCCCAGGCATTACTCACCCGTCCGCCGCTCGTCATCTTCTAGCAAGCTAGAAATGTTACCGCTCGACTTGCATGTGTTAGGCCTGCCGCCAGCGTTCAATCTGAGCCATGATCAAACTCTTCAATTAAAGTTTTTTCGGCTCAATGAATACTGACTTCAAAACTAATATTTGTTTAAAACAAACATGTAATCTTAAAGCTATTATCATTCCAACAGAATGATAATGAATTGACTGTGCCAAGATTAACAAAGTTAATCTCGATTGGTCACTCAGTTCATTGAAACCAATTTTGTTTCCGAAGAAACTATTGATTATCATCAACGAGTGCCCACACAGATTGATAGGTTTAAATTGTTAAAGAGCTGCGCTTCGTGTTTCATCTCAAAGCGGACGGCCATTTTAGCGATTAGTATTTGAAAGTCAATCACTTTTTTCATTTAATTTCTTAAACTTAATGCCGCTTGTTGCGAGTAAGACGTTTTGTCTTTGCCTGACAACGGAATCGAATTATAGGCACTTTCTGACAGTTCGCAATAGCTAATTTCAATAAAACGTAACAATTGGGTTTAAGCGCCTAATTATCGAGCTACCTGCTCATTAAAAGCACAAAAAAACCCAGACTTTTACTTTCATGGTCTGGGTTTTTGCTTAATCACTATTATTAATACAAGCTAATCGTTACTGATTAACCGTAATATGACCATTGTTAACCCCTATCATAATTGGTTCACCCGGTAACAACTCGCCTGCCAACATTGATTTTGCCAGTGGATTTTCTACATATTGTTGAATAGCTCGTTTTAAAGGTCGAGCACCATATACCGGATCGAAGCCTATCTCCGCAATAAAAGATAGCGCTTCATCGTTTACATGAAACTCATAGTCCTTATCTAATAAACGTTCGCGTAAACGTTGCAGCTGAATAGAAGCTATCGAGCGAATTTGTTCTTGCCCTAATGGGTGGAAGACTACACTCTCATCGATACGGTTAAGGAACTCTGGACGAAAGTGCTGAGCCACAATGTCCATGACCTGATCTTTCATACCCTGATAATCAACCGTATTAAATTGCTCTTGTATACGTTCAGAGCCTAAATTGGAAGTCATAATGACCACCGTATTACGGAAATCAACGGTACGACCTTGGCCATCGGTTAGACGTCCATCATCAAGCACCTGCAATAAAATGTTAAAAACATCGGGGTGTGCTTTTTCGACTTCATCTAACAAGATGACGGAATAAGGCTTACGACGCACGGCTTCAGTTAAGTAGCCACCTTCTTCATAGCCCACGTAACCAGGAGGAGCACCAACTAATCGAGCCACAGAATGTTTTTCCATGAATTCTGACATATCGATACGTATCATGGCGTTTTCACTATCAAACATAAAGTTCGCTAACGTTTTACACAATTCGGTTTTGCCGACCCCTGTTGGCCCCAAGAATAAGAAGGAACCGATCGGGCGGTTAGGATCCGATAGCCCTGCCCGGCTACGGCGAATCGCGTTCGCAACCACATCGACGGCTTCAACTTGACCAATTACACGTTCATGCAATACCGTTTCCATACTCAGCAGCTTCACTTTCTCTGCTTCAAGCATTTTCGATACCGGAATTCCAGTTTGCCGAGATAACACTTCCGCTATTTCTGCTTCAGTCACTTTATTGCGTAATAACGTCATCTCTTGCATTTCTGCTTGAGTAGCCAGATCAAGCTGTTTTTCCAATTCAGGAATACGCCCGTATTGCAATTCAGACATGCGGCTTAAGTCACTAGCACGCCTTGCCATTTCAATATCTAACCGCGCTTGCTCTAATTCAGCTTTGATATGCTGAGTACCTTGAAGTGCTGCTTTTTCAGTTTTCCAAATTTCATCAAGCTCGGCATATTCTCGTCCTTTTTCATCCAGTTCCTCATTGAGGATACCCAAGCGTTTTTCACTCGCGTCATCATGTTCATTGGTTAACGCTTGTTGTTCGATTTTAAGTTGAATGATACGACGCTCTAGCTTATCGAGAGATTCAGGTTTGGAATCAATCTGTAAACGAATGCTTGAGGCCGCTTCATCGATAAGATCTATTGCTTTATCTGGAAGTTGACGGTCAGAGATATAGCGGTTGGATAACGCAGCAGCGGCTACAATCGCCGGGTCGGTAATTTCTACATGGTGATGCAGTTCATAACGCTCTTTTAATCCACGTAAAATGGCGACGGTATCTTCCACAGTTGGTTCATCCACCAGCACTTTTTGGAAACGGCGCTCCAGTGCAGGATCTTTTTCAATGTATTGGCGATATTCATCTAAAGTGGTTGCCCCGACACAATGCAATTCACCTCGCGCGAGCGCTGGTTTTAGCATATTACCGGCGTCCATCGAACCTTCGCCTTTGCCGGCTCCGACCATGGTATGCAATTCATCAATAAAGAGAATGACGTTGCCTTCTTCTTTCGCTAGCTCATTGAGCACCGACTTCAAACGCTCTTCAAATTCGCCACGGTATTTTGCTCCCGCCACTAATGAGCCCATATCAAGAGCTAATACGCGGCGGCCTCTTAAGCCTTCTGGCACTTCATTATTGATGATACGTTCAGCAAGGCCTTCAACAATCGCTGTTTTACCAACGCCAGGCTGACCGATGATAACAGGGTTATTTTTGGTACGGCGCTGCAGCACTTGAATAATACGGCGGATTTCATCATCTCGGCCAATCACCGGATCTAACTTACCTTGCTCGGCACGCTCGGTCAGATCAATCGTATATTTTTCGAGAGCTTGTCTTAATTCTTCAGCATTAGGATCATTGACCGTTTGTCCACCACGGATACTTTCAATCGCCTCATTGACTTTTTTCTCGGTCAATCCAAATTCTTTTAAGAGTTTGCCTAGCGGGCCACGGTCTTCAATCGCGGCCAGTAAAAAGATTTCCGAAGAGATGTAGGAGTCTTTTCTTTTTTGCGCGACTTTATCGCACATATTAAACAGGGAGCCTAAGTGATTAGAGAGCTGAACGTCTCCACCAATACCGCTCACCTTAGGTAAATGATCAAGGATTTCTCCGAGCTTAGAACGAAGCTGCATGGCATCCACATCAAGCATCGTCAATAGAGGACGAACCGGACTGCCATTTTGATCCATTAATGCCACCATTAAATGAACTGGCTCAATGTATTGATGATCGCGGCCTAATGCTAATGACTGGGCATCAGATATTGCTACTTGAAATTTGCTGGTGAATCTATCAAGGCGCATAACAACCTTCCTAACCTCAAATGAGTAAAATGGACTACGCTAGCAAAATGGTAGCAGAATCAGCAAATTTCAAGGCTTAAGAATGAGTTTAATTGCACATTGAGAATTAAGGTTGGATCCAGATGAAACTTGCTTGTCTTCCTGTAATGCCATCACGACGATAGGAATAGAATTGTTGTGGATGTTGGTAGGTACAAACTTTTGAGGAATAGATACCATCTACGCCTAATGACTGTAAGCGAATACGCGTAATTTCATCCATATTGGCCAGCCATTGACCATTTTCTTGGAGGGTAAAAGCGCTTTCGGTTTGTGGGTGAACTTGAGTAAAGGCTTCAATCACATCCGCCCCGACTTCAAATGCATCAGGACCAATTGCAGGCCCAAGCCACACTAATGCTTCACCTTGAATCTGCGCCAACGCATTTTCAATAATCCCTCCCGCGAGACCTCGCCACCCAGCATGGACGGCGGCCACTTGCGTTCCGCTAGTATTGGTAATCAAAACAGGCAAACAATCCGCCGTCATGACGGTACACACAACCTGAGGTAATGCTGTACAAATACCATCAGCATCATGCGTATCTAATTGAGGCGATTCTGCGCGTAACACACAAGTGGAATGCGTCTGATTTAGCCAAATGGGGGCAGATGGCATATTTAGAGACTCGGCAATAGCATGTCGATTCCTTTCGACATGATTCATATTATCCCCAACATGGGCTCCCAAGTTCAAACCTTGATAAACCCCTTGTGATACCCCACCAATCCGCGTCGATGAAAACGCTTTAATGTGTTTCGGTGCAGGCCAGTTAGGAATAACATGATGCATAGTTTTAGTACTCTTCAGTGCGATGGTTTTTTGCGTCTAAACGCAAGGCTGCCGCCATTTCTACCATATCATCCGGTACTGGTGCGTGAAATTCTAATGTTTCTTTGGTTATAGGATGGTCAAATCGTAGCATAACTGCATGCAACGCTTGACGATCAAATGCGCGAATTTCTTCTGCCAATTCTTCTGTTGCACCCTTTGGAATGCGAGCTCGCCCTCCATAGGCTTGATCACCTAACAACGGATGCTGAATATAAGACATATGCACACGAATTTGGTGAGTACGCCCCGTCTCCAAACGTAAACGAATACGGGTGTGTTCACGGAAATGCTCAGCTACCCGGTAATGAGTCACTGCTGGACGTCCCGAAATAGTCACCGCCATTAGAGTACGTTTCGTGGCATGACGACCAATCGGTTTATCAACCTGACCACCACCTGTCATTGTACCAATCGCAATGGCTTCATACTCACGCGTAATATTACGCTTTTGCAAAGCACGAACCAAACGAGTTTGCGCTGGCACAGTTTTAGCCACCACCATCAAGCCCGTGGTATCTTTATCAAGACGATGCACAATCCCAGCTCGCGGAACTTCCGCAATTTGTGGGTAGTGATAAAGCAACGCATTCAAAATGGTGCCATCAGGAGTGCCTGCTCCTGGATGAACCACAAAATCACGCGGTTTATTGATCACAATGATGTCATCATCTTCGTAAACTATCTCTAAAGGAATATTTTGCGCTTCCCAACGCTCCTCGTCTTCCAGTTCAGCCTGAACAGTGATAACTTCACCGCCTAAGACTTTAGTTCTGGGTTTAGTGACGACATTGCCGTCAACAGAAATTTTTCCAGTGATGAGCCATTCTTTCAGGCGAGTACGAGAAAAATCGGTAAATAGTTCAGCGACAGCTTGGTCTAAACGTTGACCTAACTGTTGCTCTGTTACTGTTTGGGTTAATTCAATCTGTTGCGCCATATCGAACTTTTTCAAAAACCTTGGGACTAATGCCACTAGTATGGATAATATATGACGCCATTGTATCTGTTACTGTCCAGAAAGTAACGTCACGTTTTTTGGAGCTACGGCTCTTAAGTTAAAGAAGCACTAATTTCAAGGAAGCATCTCCTGACATGAAATATCAGACTATCGCAGGCTTACTCACACTCACACTATTATATGGCTGCTCTAGCAGCGACAAAGTAGTGCCTGATGTACCTCCTTCACAGCTTTATTCCGAGTCTCAGGAGTCTCTACAATCAGGGAACTGGCAGACTGCCATCAAAAAACTCGAAGCACTTGATTCTCGCTATCCTTTTGGTGCTTACTCAAAACAAGTACAACTTAATCTTATTTACGCTTATTACAAGAGCGATGATTACGCGATGGCTCTTGCCACCAGTCAACGCTTTGTCCGTTTAAACCCAACCCACCCACAAATCGATTGGGTTTTGTATATGCGTGGCCTCATTTATATGGCTCAAGATCGTAACTTTGTACAAGAATTTGTTGGTATGGATCGTAGCGACCGAGATCCTGAGCCAGCAAAATCTGCTTTCGCCGATTTCAAAAAACTCTTGAAACGCTACCCGAATAGCTTATATGCAAAAGATGCGAAAAAACGTATGGAGTCTTTAAAACACCGCATCGCTGATTATGATCTGGCAACCGCTGATTTTTATTTGCGCAGAAAAGCGTATATCGCGGCAATTAATCGAGCCCAAGAAATTCAAAAAACGTATCCAGATACACAAGCTGCACGCAAATCAATTCCAATCGAATTGAAAGCTTACCAAGCACTAGGCTTAAAAAAACCGATTGAACGCACTAAGAAGCTCATGGAGCTCAATCCGGTAAAATAATCCCCACAAAAGCAAAGGCCGCATCCATCGATGCGGCCTTTTTTATGAATATGGCCGGATAATCAGTGCATGACATCACTGTTTATCCGGCCACATTAGTTTGCACTACCTTATTTTGAAACGAGAAGACCCGCTAAAATGCCGAGTATTTTTAGTTTCAATACCTTCAATGTAACGTGATTGTCACGAATCTCAAGGCTTTTCTTGAGTTTTTTACCTCACTCCTTGCGACAGATCACGTTCATTTTTAATCTAACAAATCTCACACAAAAAAGTGACTCAGGTCACACATCACAAGTCATTTATCCTGCATTCTGGTCACACCCCATAAGGGATACCACAGAAGGAAGGGCATTATGAAATTGAACATTACAGGTAAAAATATCGACGTTACCTCTGCCATCCGTAATCATATTGAAAGCAAATTTAAAAAACTGGAAAAGTGGCAAGTTGATTTGATTAGCTGCCAAGCAACATTCAGTGAAGAGCCTAACAAGCAGAAAAAATTTGAAGCCAGTATCCGTGTTCCTAAAGGTCAATTAACCGCATCCGCTGTGCATGAAGATTTGTATGTTGCCATCAACGAAGTTGAACAGAAACTAGGGCGACAACTGAATAAATACAGTCATAAACATGAAGCCAAAAGAGGCGTCACTCCAATTCCTCTTGAAGAAGAATAATCGTTTCCAAGAATAGCGCCTGAGGGCGCTATTTTTTTGCTTGACGCTAACGCTCCCCTTGCTTATTGTAAAATCAAACCGAATCTATCGATAAAATAATCACAACCGATATGACACAACAACTGTTCGTCTTTGATTTCTTTACTCTCCATTAATTATTGGAGGCATGCTCGTTGGCATAAAAAAGTCAAAAACGAACAGAAAGCCTCCCTGTTGGGAGGCTTTTTTTATAAGGATGATACTGTTATGACTGATACTTCACTGAGTTTGGATGAAATACGATTACGTCTTAATGAGCTAGATGATCAATTGCTTGCACTGCTTTCACAACGGCGCACACTCAGCATTGAAGTCGCGAAAAGTAAAGTGAATACCAAAAAACCCGTTAGAGACGCCAAACGTGAACAGCAGCTACTGGTCAAATTAATTCAGTCAGGTAAGACCAATTATGATCTGGATGCCCAGTACATTACTAAACTTTTCCATACCATCATTGAAGATTCTGTTTTACTACAACAAGCGTATTTACAAGAACTTGCTAATCCACAGGATGGAACTCCTCGCACACGTGTCGCTTTTCTTGGCTCGAAAGGCTCCTATTCTCACCTCGCCACACGTGACTATTTTAGCCGTAAGCACACTGACTTACTCGAAATTAATTGCCAACATTTCCGCGATATTACCGATACGGTTGAAGCCGGACAGGCTGATTTTGGAGTGCTCCCAATAGAGAACACCAGCTCTGGCTCAATTAATGAAGTGTATGATTTATTGCAGCACACCACACTTTACATCGTCGGAGAAATCACCTATCCAATCGAGCATAGCTTATTAACCAACGGGGATGTACCGCTAGAACATATTCGTGAGTTATATTCGCATCCACAACCACACCAACAATGCAGCGAATTTCTACGCCACATGGAAAACATCGAACTTAAAAGCTGTGTGAGTACCGCCGATGCCATGAAAACAGTGCAATCATTAGGGCGCAGCGATGTTGCTGCGATAGGCAGTGCTGCCAGTGGTAAATTGTATGGGTTGCAGCCAATTAAAACGCATATTTCTAACCAAAACGAAAACTATACCCGATTTATCGTTGTCGCTCGAAAACCGGTCGATGTCTCTTTGCAAATTCCAGCAAAAACCACACTGATCATGTCCACCACTCAAGAAGCGGGTTCTTTAGTCTCCTCATTGCAGGTGCTACAACGTTATGGCATTAATATGACAAAACTCGAATCTAGGCCGATCATGGGGAACCCTTGGGAAGAAATGTTCTACGTTGATCTACAAACGCACCTTGATTCTCCAGAGATGCAGCAAGCACTGGTTGAATTAACGGCATTGACTACTCATTTAAAAGTTTTAGGATCTTATCCTATTGAAAATGTTAAGCCAACAACCATCCAATTACGCTAAAGGACCTCTTATGCCATCCGTGACTATTGCCTCTCTTAACCCTGCTAAAATTAATGCAGTGAAAAGTGCGTTTGAAATGGTATTTCCAGACACCGTTTTTCAATTTAATGGCATTGATATTCCATCGGGGGTAGCAGATCAGCCGATGAGTGATAACGAAACTCGTCATGGCGCAAGAAATCGAGTCCATAATGCCAAACAAGCAGAACCTGGTTCAGATTATTATGTCGGAATTGAAGCGGGGATTGAAGGCAATGCCACTTTTGCATGGATTGTGATTGAGTCAGAGCAACATCAGGGTGAATCACGTTCTTCGAGTTTAGCTCTACCGCCGAAAGTGCTTGCCAAACTTGCCAACGCACACGAATTGGGAGATGTGATGGATGAGGTATTTGCGACCGACAATATTAAACAAAAAGGCGGAGCCATTGGCTTATTGACACAACATCATTTGACGCGCAGCTCTGTTTATCATCAAGCGTTAATTCTTGCACTGGTGCCTTTTCTGAATCCAGACCATTATCCAGCAAGCCTTTAACTCATTAGGCCATTAACTCGGTTAACCAGCCATTGATAAAAAACGCTAGTGAATGACTCACTAGCGTTTTTAGTTAGGTCCCTTTTGGCAACAGCAATTGTTCTAAATGTGCTTTTTGATCTTCCGAGCACGATTTCAACTCATTAGAGCCACGAGTAATCGTCGCAATACCGACGCCTAACATCTGACTGATCTGACGCTGAGAAATATCGCCTTTCATCAACTCACATAAAATATTAACGCGAGCGATCAACGCCTCTCGCTCATCTGCCGTCATTAACATTGTCAGCAACATATCGTGTTGCTCCTGTTGCGTGGCATTATCTAACAACGTCATTAATTGTTGCCAGTCTTGATATTCCGGTTGCAGTGACATAATCGTACTCGTCCAGTGATACACCTAGCCATTTTAGATGACTATGGAAAAGAATCAATATCTTGCTTTCATCTCCTTGTGGCGTAAAAACGCTTTAGGTGACTGAGCTAAGCGGCGATAGTAATTTTCAAACATTAAAATGTTCTGCACATACCCACGTGTTTCTTTGTAGGGAATCGCCTCAATGAAGGCAAATGGACCTAAGCGACCTTGAGTATCCCCTCTCCAACGCTTAACCCTTGTCGGCCCTGCATTATAGGCTGCTAGCGCAAATATACGATTGTCATCATAGCGATTCATCAGGCTTTCAAAATACCGACTACCAATCTCGATATTTTTACCCACATCATATAATTGCTTAGCATTAGAATAATCGAGTTGATATTTAGATGCCGTATGACGAGCGGTCGCAGGCATGATTTGCATAATACCACGAGCTCCCACAGGAGAGTGTGCTTCACTATCCAGTGCGCTCTCTTGGCGCGCGACTGACATTAACGTTAACGGCTCAATATCATGCTTTTCACCATAAAACTGGAACCACCACTGATGAGCTAATGGGAAACGTAATGAAAGATAATCCCATAACTGCGCTGAAATCGTTGCGCTAACGGTGAGGTGATACCAATGTTGTTGTAACGCGTAAGCCGCTAACATGGTTTTAGTTTTCTTAGGTACTCGTAATAGTAACCATGACCACTCACTTTTCGCAGCCGTGATTTTATCTTGCTGAATTAATTCATCAATACGCGCTAAAGCGACGTGATAATCTTTCACTGAATGAGGCTGATAAGTCAATGTACTCGTAGGAAACTTAACAGGTTGATTTAATAATTTAGCCGCGGCAACACTATAAAAATCTCGCTTCCCAAGCATGGCTTGTAGCTGTTTTTTCGCTTGAGCAGAATGCCCTTGCATCATGTCACTTCGCGCTTGCCAAAACTGCCAGCGTAACGTCTTTTGGTCTTTCTTAGGTAATAAGGAGATCCATACTTTGACACCTTTCCAATCAGCATGACGAATTGCAAAACGAATGCGTCGACTGATCAAGTGAGTATCATGACTCTGTGCAATGACATGATCGCGCCACTGGATCAAGGCGATATCGTCACTATCAAATAGCTGAGAAGCAATCCGTTTTTCCAGCCTATGGGCTTGGGAATCTGACCAAATCGATAATGCCTTACCTTGCTCTAGCTCATGTTTTGCTTGCTCGGGATCTCGTACTGCCAACTTTTTTAAAGCAAGCGTGAGTACTTGCTCTCGATGAGGTAAGTTGGGTAAGCGTTTCGCGACTGCGATGGCGTTCTCAGGATCGTCATAAAGCTCACGTACTGCTTGCCCTGCTGTCACCCATTTCGAGCCAGAAAATTGCCGAGCAAGATAGCTTAATAATTGTGACTGATGAGCACTAAACGCCAACAACATACGTTGATATATCAAATCATCACTACGCTGCCCAGCTGCGGCCCACTGTTTAAACAAATCATCACATGCATCTGAAATACTTTGTCCACTCAGCCACATTTTTTTGGCGCCTTGAAAAGCCGCTTGAGTATCACCCGTTTTTAACTTGGCATAGTAGTAATCACAGCGATATTTCTCCCCTGAAGGTTCATGCGTTTGAAATGCCAGCAATGTCTTCCATTTATGTTGCTCAGCCAACGCTGACAAATACGGTGCACTGATACGCCGTGAAAAAGGAAATTCACGATGACTATCAATAAAAGCACGCACAGTTACCGGTGATTTATCGCCAATCCCTACCAATAAGGTTCGATAGTCTAAATAAGGGGTTAATGGATACCCAACCAGCTTATGTCGAATATGCTTATATTTAGATACCTGCTCGTGATCTAACCAGTCTTGTGCTTGTTCATAGAGCTCACGTTGTTTGTCCAAAGACGGCTGAGCGTAGGCATTCACGCTCGCCACTGAATTCATCATAAAAAGTGAAAATACGACCCACACTTTTCGTTTTACTGCCGGATATAACGTCATGAGTTAAAGTTCCTACTCCATGCTTGCTGTGGACTGTTCATTACGCAAACTATCAAGGCAAATGTAAACCAGCAGGATGTAAAGTTGATGTAAGTAATTAGACAACTCACGTTTTTCTCTCTGTTAATCCGCTTAGTTCACATATTTTAACTAAGATATTAGTGCATTTCGTTAACAAGGAAAAAGCCTTCGCCCCGGTAACAAAAAATCTATGATTAGTATAGAATGACGGTTTTCATTTGAAAGAGTAGGAACGATCGGCAATGGCTGAATACGTATATACCATGTCTGGGGTGAGCAAAATTGTGCCACCCAAGCGACAAATCCTTAAAGACATCTCCTTAAGTTTTTTTCCAGGCGCTAAGATTGGTGTCCTTGGTCTAAACGGCTCAGGTAAATCCACTCTGCTACGCATCATGGCAGGGATCGATAATGAATTTGATGGTGAAGCACGTCCTCAACCAGGTTTGAATGTTGGCTACCTTCCGCAAGAACCGGTATTGGATGAGAGCAAGACGGTCCGTGAAATCGTTGAAGAAGCGGTGTCTGATGTGGCAGGAGCGTTGACCCGTTTAGATGAAGTCTACGCAGCTTACGCAGAACCTGACGCCGACTTTGATGCCCTTGCCAAAGAACAAGGTGAATTAGAAGCCCTTATCCAAGCCAAAGATGGCCACAACTTAGATAACGCTTTAGAACGTGCGGCTGACGCCCTGCGTCTACCTGAGTGGGATCAAAAAGTTGAACATTTATCAGGTGGTGAACGCCGTCGTGTTGCAATTTGTCGTTTATTACTAGAAAAACCAGACATGTTGTTGCTCGATGAGCCAACCAACCACTTGGATGCCGAATCTGTCGCATGGCTAGAGCGCTTCTTATGTGATTATACCGGTACCGTTGTTGCTATTACCCACGACCGCTACTTCCTCGATAATGCGGCGGGTTGGATCCTCGAGCTAGATCGTGGTGAAGGTATCCCATGGCAAGGTAACTATAGCTCGTGGCTAGAGCAAAAAGACGCTCGTTTACGCAATGAAGCCGCACAAGAAAAAGCGCATCAAAAAACGATTGAGAAAGAGCTCGAATGGGTTCGTCAGAATCCAAAAGGACGCCAATCTAAATCAAAAGCGCGTATGTCACGTTTTGAAGAGCTACAAAACAGCGAACATCAGAAACGTAACGAAACCAACGAACTCTTTATCCCGCCAGGTGAACGCCTAGGTGATAAAGTCGTCGACGTAAACAACTTAACCAAATCGTTCGACGGACGCGTATTAATTGATGACCTATCATTTAGTATGCCAAAAGGCGCCATTGTCGGTATTATCGGTGCTAACGGTGCAGGTAAATCAACACTATTTAAGATGCTAAGTGGTACAGAGAAGCCGGATTCAGGCTCGATTGATCTTGGGGAAACGGTTAAGCTGGCCTCTGTCGATCAGTTCCGCGATAGCATGAATGATAAAAACACCGTATTCGAAGAAATTTCCGAAGGCGCTGATATCATTCGCATTAATAACTTTGAAATTCCAGCTCGAGCCTATTGCTCACGCTTTAACTTCAAGGGTGTTGATCAACAAAAAATCATTGGCGAGCTATCAGGCGGTGAGCGTAACCGTGTTCACTTAGCCAAACTATTAAAATCAGGTGGTAACGTATTACTACTCGATGAGCCAACCAACGATTTGGACGTAGAAACTCTACGTGCCTTAGAAGAAGCATTGTTAGAATTCCCTGGCTGTGCCATGGTTATCTCACACGACCGCTGGTTCTTAGACCGTATCGCGACTCATATATTGGATTATCGTGATGAAGGGCAAGTGAACTTCTATGAAGGTAACTACACCGATTATATGGAATGGTTAAAAGCGACATTAGGTTCACAGGTGACGGAACCACATCGTGTGAAATACAAACGTATTACTAAGTAACTTTTTAATCGTATTAAGGGTGGCGTAAGTCGCCCTTTTATTTACACCAATCTTGATAATCTTTGCTATCCTCATTAGAACATCCTAACGAGTTGAATCAACATAATGGAAAAAGAAGAGTTTGTAAGAGTCACCTATCATGCACCTGTCACCTTACTGCAAGGGGATGAACTGAGCTTTAGTGGCCATATACAGGATATCTCTATTCATGGATTAATGATTGCGTGCCAGCCGCCGCAATCTTTAGATATCAATAAAGTGGTTGAAGTCGTTCTGATTTTGCCTGATACAGATATTGAAATTGATTTAAGTACAAAAGTAAAAGATATAGCCAGTGACTACATCAAGTTGGATGTCGATCATGTGGATATTGAAAGCTTAGCCCACTACAAGCGATTAGTAGAATTGAATATGGGTGATGATAAGCAATTCCATGAAGATTTAGAGCATTTGATCGAGCTGCCACCCCATAAATAAACGCCGCCATCGTCTCTCATGGCGGCGTCATTAACTAAAGCAACGCTTTCAGGAAAGTTAGTTAGCCTCGATGCACAGCGTCATGCGCATGCTTCAGCAGACTCTGACTTTCCTTCATAAACTGCTGAGAGTAATCACCAAACCAATCACTCACCGCATTAAATTGTTCAATAAAAGCGTGTCGATCTCCTTCCTGAATCAAACGTACCGATTCATTAAAGCTGACTTTATAGTTTTCAATCATCGCCAAATTCTCTGGGGAAGAAAGAATAATATCGCCGTAAAGATTAGGATCCTGTGCAAATAAGCGTCCAATCATAGCAAGCTCAAGACGGTATATAGGCGAGCTCAATTGTAATAGCTTTTGCACATCTGGTTTCACCTGTGACAAGTGAACACCATAGGCGTAAGTCGTAAAGTGTCGTAGCGCCTGAATCAAGGTCATACCATGATCATGGTCTTCCGCTGATACATCACAGACACTCGCCCCCCAAATGGCAAACTGCTCTAACAACCATTGATAAGCATCCACATCTCGCCCATTACAACACACAATCACTTGCTTAGCTAAACTTGGGACATCGGGTCCAAACATTGGATGTAAGCCGACAACAGGCCCTTTATGAATATTTAGCATTGCTTGTAACGGTTTAGTTTTGACAGACGTAAAGTCCGCTAAAATACAATCGTCAGGTAAACCACTTAGCTTAGCAATCACCGATTCAGTCAGATGAATGGGAACCGTGACAATCACCAATCCTGCACGACTTAAAATAGGGTCGGCGTTATCCCAATCATCACGTTCAATAATTTCAACGTTGTAGCCAGATAACCGGAACATTCTCGCAAATAATGAGCCCAGCTGTCCTTTGCCACCAATCAGTACTACAGAGCGTAACTGCGGTCGCAAACATTTGAAACCGGAGTCCTTTTCACTGGCATAAGACTCCCGCATGACACGACGTAACACATCTTCAATTAATTGTGGAGGTACGCCCTGTCGTGTGGCTTCTTCACGGCGTGATGCCAGCATAGCCGCTTCTCTATCCGGTGCATAAATAGGCAAGCCATGCTCGCTTTTAACCTTCCCCACCTCTTCAACTAAGGATAATCGTTGCGCAAGCAAATCGACAATTTGCTTATCAACGCTGTCAATTTTATCTCGTAATTCATTCAGTTCCACGGCCATGGGACTACCCTTATTCGTTGTCTAAACGCGCTTTTAAGAACGGAGCAAGTTCAGAATGGGCGCGAGTGAGTAATTGCTCAGTATCTTGCCAATTAATACATGCATCGGTAATTGAAACACCATAGTCCATTTCATCAAATGGTAAGTCTGCGGACTGATTACCTTCATTGATATGGCTTTCAATCATTAAACCAATAATGGAACGATTCCCTTGAATAATTTGGGTAAAGGCATCTTGGGCAACCAAAGGCTGTCGACGGTAATCTTTACATGAATTCGCATGACTACAATCAATCATAAGTGAAGCATCTAACTTCGCTGCCGCCATTTCCTGTTCACATTCTGCAACTGAAACAGAATCGTAATTGGTCTGCTTACCGCCACGTAAAATGACATGACCATTTTGGTTACCTCGTGTCGTTAATAACGACACCTGTCCTTCACGACTAATGCCCATAAAGCGATGGCTAGACGAAGCGGCTTTCATCGCATTAATCGCAGTAGCAAGACTGCCGTCAGTGCCATTTTTAAAACCAATTGGCATAGATAAACCACTGGCCATTTCACGGTGAGTTTGTGATTCAGTTGTGCGAGCACCAATCGCAGCCCAACTAAAGGTATCAGACAAATACTGAGGGCTGATTGGGTCTAACGCCTCAGTTGCAAGTGGAATCTCCATTTCAGCTAAATCCACCAGCAATTGACGCCCAACATGTAAACCATGCTCAATATCAAAGGTATCATTAAGATGTGGGTCATTAATCAACCCCTTCCATCCCACCGTGGTTCTTGGTTTTTCAAAGTACACACGCATGACTAAAAATATTTCATCGCTAATGGTTTCTGATAACGCTTTTAAACGACGGGCATAATCTTTTGCGGCTTCGGTATCATGAATAGAGCAAGGTCCACACACGACCAATAAACGGTGATCACGTTTATGAATAATATCAGCAACCGTTTGGCGCGATTGACGAATAAAGCGACGGGCGTTGTCACTCAACGGGATTTTTTCTTTCAACACATCCGGTGTAATCAGAATATCTTCTTCCACGATATGGATATCGCTTAGCTCGCTCTTTTTCATTACCACATACCTGTAATTTTTTTTTTACACATACAATTCATTATGTATGGCCTTAACCTTGATATATAAGTTAACAGGCTTATCGAACAATTCAAGTGTACATTTATAAAAACATTTAATGTACAGTTTTGTTTACACCCATCCTAACTTTCTGCGCCCTAGACAAGTAACGCTTCCATCGAGCGTACTGCATCATTCCATAAACGAGAACGCATCAAATCGTCACGTGATACTTGTTGAGTTTTTCTTAATTGAGAGGCGTTCTCAACACATTGAATGGTTAAACCATCAAGAACATTGACCGCAGCCTCTCGATCATTACACACTAATACCATGTCACACCCCGACTTCAGTGCCTGTTGTGCTCGAACCACGGGCCCCCCCATGATTTGTGCACCTTTCATACTTAAGTCATCCGAAAACACAATTCCAGAAAAATTCATTTCTTGGCGTAGTACCTGCTTAAGCCAATACTCAGAACCACTGGCTGGCGCAGAGTCATAAGAAGAATAAATCACATGAGCGGGCATCATAGCGTCTAACAATCCTGACTCAATTTGATGGCGAAAAATCGCCAAATCATCGGCGATCGAACGGCGTTCATCATAAGGAGTCTCTAAGTGAGAATCAGCAATCACGGCGCCGTGACCTGGGAAATGCTTACCTGTTGTTGCCATACCCGCCGATTTCATGCCACGCATGAAAGCTGAGCTATAGGTAATCACCGACGATAGCGTTTCTCCAAAGGCTCGAGTACCAATCGCTTGACACTCATACCCTTTATCCAACACTGGAGCGAAACTTAAATCAATATCATGAGCAATCAGCTCCATTGCCATCAACCAGCCTGCTTGCTCGGCTATATACTCACCATGCTGCGCATGTTGATACTGTTGCGCTGCTGGAATTAAAGAGAATCCCTCTTTAAAACGCTGCACGCGCCCACCTTCTTGATCAACCCCAATTAGAATCGGCCGCCCTGCGGCACGACGAATACTGGCAGTCAATGCGCTCAATTGATCGTTATCGTAATAGTTACGTGCAAATAAAATAACACCCCCCACTGTCGGGTGCGCCAGAATCTCTTTTTCTTCATTATCTAATTCGTATCCCGACACGTCTAACCAAAGCGGCCCCATGCTATCTCCTTGTTTATTAAAATTACGCTCCACTCACTGACAACACGCGATGAGTGATAACATTAGGTTATAAACTATGCTCGTAAACCTTATCAAGAGCAACAGTCCACCATTATCTGGGGTAACTATTGTGACGATAGGTCTGTTCGGAGTATACAATGGCAAGCAAATATTAGGTAAATATGACGAAGGATTGACTATGTCTAAGCGTGCTTTTTATATCGGTATTATGTCAGGAACCAGCCTTGATGGCATTGATGTCGCGTTAGTTGATGTTCAATCGAAGCGCGTACAGCTAATCGACGCACTTGAATACCCTATTCCTCAACAACTGCGTAGTACGTTATTATCTATCGCGAGTAATCAAGCGACAACCATTGAACAAATAGGCGACGCCGATCATCAACTCGCCGCGTTATATGCCACAGCCGTCAACCAACTGTTAGCACGTACAGCGCTAACCTCCAAAGATATTCAAGCTATCGGGTGCCACGGACAAACCGTTTTTCATCGCCCCAACCATGCTCACCCATTTACTTGTCAGTTAGGTGATGCGAATTTATTAGCGATAAAAACAGGGATAAAGACCGTTGCAGACTTTAGACGTAAAGACATGGCGCTCGGTGGTCAAGGGGCGCCACTGGTTCCCGCATTCCATCATTTTTTGTTCGGACAACACGATGCGACCACAGTGATTGCTAATATCGGAGGCATTGCTAATATTTCCGTATTAACCCCAGAACAAACTCTGGGCTACGATACGGGGCCTGGCAATATGCTGATGGACGCGTGGTGTTTGGCTCACCAAGGTAAGCACTATGATGCCAATGCACAATGGGCGAAAACGGGTCAAATAATCCAACCGCTGCTTAGCAAGCTCAAACATGATCGCTACTTTTCCTTGGCCGCGCCTAAAAGCACCGGACGTGAATACTTCCATTTAGACTGGCTGCGGCCATTACTCTCGCCATACGACGATCCTGCTGATGTACAACGTACCTTATGTGAGCTTACCGCACAGACTCTTGCAGAAGCCGTTGACCGACATCAATTTGGGCAATCCCCCGTACTATATCTATGTGGCGGTGGCGCGCATAATCCTTTACTAGTAGAAAGGATTCAGGCGGCTCTGCCTAACTGGCATATGACAACGACGTCACAACACGGTGTCGATAGCGACTTTATGGAGGCGATGGCATTCGCTTGGCTCGCACAGCGACGCCTACACAACTTACCGAGTAATTTACCTAGTGTCACTGGCGCTTGTCGCTTTGCATCATTAGGCGTAATTTATACTGCAGATTAACCTTAGGAGCCGTTCATTTATGACTAACGATGCGTTACTTTCCGCTTTGTCACACTTAGTATCAGAAACCCGTAATCCTGATACCATGGATATCGATACTTTAAACTCATTCGACGTCGTATCCCGTCTTAACCAACAAGATAAATTGGTTCCTTTGGCAATAGAGCAAGAACTGCCTAACATTGCCCATGCCGTCGATATTATCACTAATGCATTTAAGCAAGGTGGACGCTTAGTGTATCTTGGCGCTGGTACCAGCGGACGATTAGGCGTACTTGATGCGGTAGAGTGCCCACCAACTTTTAGTGTCAGTGATGATATGGTAATAGGGTTAATCGCTGGCGGGAAAGAAGCGATGTTTAAGGCTCAAGAAGGCGCTGAAGACTCCCTAGTACTTGGCGAGGAAGAACTCAAACGTATTCGTTTTTCAGACAAAGACGTCCTCGTCGGCATTGCCGCCAGTGGACGAACTCCTTACGTGATTGGTGCAATTGATTATGCGAACCGCATTGGCGCGAAAAGCATTGCACTATCTTGCAACCCGGACAGCCCTATTGCCGAGATCGCTCACGTTGCTATATCTCCGGTAGTCGGTCCTGAAGCACTCACAGGCTCAACACGATTAAAGTCAGGAACCGCCCAAAAATTGGTACTCAATATGCTAACAACCGCCAGTATGATTGGCTTGGGGAAGAGCTATCAAAACCTGATGGTTGATGTAAAGGCCACCAATAAAAAGCTCGAAGCTCGTGCTGCTCGCATTGTCATGCAAGCGACTGACTGCAGTGAAAAAGAGGCAAAAAATCTTTTAGAACACAGTCACAATAATGCAAAAGCGGCTATTTTAATGCACCTTACAGGGATTAGCTTTCAAGAAGCGGATGAAAAATTGCGCGACGCAGAAGGATACTTACGCCGCGCAATTTCAGAAGAATGATAACGCGTTATGCGTTATCTTTTTCTAGTGCTGCCTGACCGTTGCCGGTGGTGGAGGATTTACCGCCGGTCATCAGTGAAACAACAATATCTCCTGTTTGCGGATCAAAAGACGAAATGTCATGGCACATTTTAATACGGCCTTTCGCATTCACTAAGAACAGCGGCAAAAAGTAACGATCTTTGTGCTGCAGTAAATAATCTTGATACGTAAAGGCTTCGCTCAATTTAGTGTGTTTGATCTCGCCACCTTGATTCATCAGGCTGGCGAGTTTTTTATAGCTAACTTCGCCACCTAAGAACGGTAAACCATGATATTCCTGAGCCACGTTATGCTTGTCGGTTGGATCCGCTTTGACTTTATCATGAAGGCAGAATACACGCGTTTCACCAAAGTCTGATAAGAACTGCATACAAGACATAGCATTAAAATGCTTATCCGCCGTTAGCGCCACCACATGACCAATACCAATTAAGTTAAGATAGTTATCCGCATGACTAGAGTTGGGGTTACCATAGTAGTACTCCAATCCCATCATGCGGGCTTGGCGAATGTAATCCCAGTTAGAATCGGTCACTACCACACGACAGTCATATTTACGAATCGCCTGACCAAGCTGTCTTGCGATATCATTGGCACCAATAATAAGAAAACCTTTCGGTGCGGGTTCTGCAACTTTTAGCCATACGGCTATTGGGCGCGCCGTTGCGCTCTGCAACACCACAGTCCCAATAATAACCATAAAGGTCAAAGGCACTAGTAGACTCGCCCCACTTACCTCTAAATTAGTTAATTTAATCGCAAATAACGCCGAAATCGACGCGGCGACAATACCGCGCGGAGCGACCCAAGATAAAAACAATTTATCTTTGAAGGTCAACTTACTACCAATCGTCGTCACAAAAATGGACACAGGCCTAGAGACTAATTGCATAAAGACAAATAAGCCCAATGCCCCCCAACTAAAGATCGTGAAATCTTCAGGATCAATACGCGCTGCGAGTAAGATAAATAATCCCGAGATAAGTAAAACGGTGAGGTGTTCTTTAAAGTGTAAAATATGTCGAATATTGACGCCTTTTGCATTCGCCAACCACATTCCCATCACGGTCACAGTTAACAAACCAGACTCAGACTCTAATGCGTTCGATAATGAAAACACACCTAGAACAATACTTAGTACGGCAAACGGCTGTAAATAAACGGGGAGCATACGACGACGTAAGGCGAATGCAACAAAAGCACCAGAGACCGCACCGATAATTAAACCAATCATCAGAATCATAGCCAAGACGTGTAAGCTATGTGCTTCACTACTCGACACCAAAAACTCATAGATCATTACCACGAATAACGCGCCTAATGGATCAATAAGAATGCCTTCCCAGCGTAGGAAGTTAGAAAGTCTGGTATTCGGCCGTACTGTACGTAATAAGGGCACAATCACAGTTGGACCGGTGACAACTGTCAAGCTACCAAACAGTAATGCCATCGCCCAATCTAGTCCCATAAAGTAATGAGTTGCGGTACTCGTTAATCCCCAAGAGATAAGCGCACCAAAAGTGACAATACTCCAGACTGTATGGCTCACCCCACGGATCTCTTTAAAGTTGAGCGTTAAACTCCCTTCAAATAAGATCACTGCGACAGCCAAAGAAATCAGCGGAAATAGTAAATCTCCCATCAGTTCTTGAGGATGTAACACACCAGCTATAGGACCAACAACAATACCAGCGATTAATAGAAATAAAATAGCAGGCAAGCGTAATCGCCATGCTAACCATTGGCATAGCAAACCCACGATACCAATACCGGCTACCGACAATGCAATCAATTCTCCGTGCATCATCACTCCTTGAAATTTTTAATAGTTATTGATTATAGTCGCGCCAGCCGCGCTGCCATTCCATACGAAATTTTTGACCTGATTTTTTATGATCGCACACACCTTGATACTGCTGTCCGTTTAATCCCATTTGATAGGCTCTGTCTGGATTACAGTATTGCTCTAATCCTGCCGCATATCCTGAGTCATACTCAGATTCTTTTCCTGCACCTAAACTCGACAATGTCGAATGTGAGCGTTCATCATTGCCTCGGATCGCATCTTTAAATCCTAACTGATACCAATCACTATGCGCAGGCTGATCCATAGCACTGCTTGAACAGCCCGCCAATAACAGGGCTAATACACCGATACTTATTTTCATTAACAACCTTGCCTCGATAAACATGGGCTTATCTATTATGAAACGCCAACCAAAAAGGGACGTATTTTGGTTAGTGTATCGTTTTATCAAAAGCTAGACTGCAAAAAAAACCAACGATATCGTTAAAAAGCACTTCAATTGTTAATCGCTCACATTAAATAACAACATTATTAACATTATTGAAACATTTTCGCATAATGAATGACGATAACAGAGCGTGACATAACGAAAAAGGCTCCTGTTCAGGAGCCTTTGTATCGCCTAATCCTATAAGACTAGTCTACTTGTCTGATTTGTAATTCTTTAGGGACCTCAAAAACCATATTTTCTTCACGTCCAAGCACTTCTTCTACCTGATCGGCACCACAATCTTTAATACGCTGTAAAATTTGGTTAACCAAATCTTCAGGAGCAGAGGCTCCTGCCGTGATACCAACACGCTCAACCCCTTCAAACCACTCTTCTTTAATGTCTTCGCTACTATCCGTTAAATAGCCGGGTGTCCCTAACTTTTCAGCCAACTCTTTTAAACGCGTGGAGTTTGATGAATTTTTTGACCCGACCACAATCATCATATCGACTTGGCTGGCCATGATTCTGACCGCATCTTGGCGGTTTTGAGTGGCATAACAAATGTCATCTTTACGTGGGCCTTGAATATCAGGAAAAACCTCACGCAAGCGATCAATTACATCGGCCGTTTCATCCACTGATAATGTCGTTTGACTGACATAGTGTAAATTCTGAGGATTTTTCACGGTAGCCACAAGCTTCTCGACATCTTGAGTGGTTTCAACCAAGTACATGCCGCCTTCTGAGCTCATGTACTGCCCCATCGTACCTTCCACCTCAGGATGCCCGGCATGCCCAATTAATACCACCTCCATATGCTTACGGCTCGCACGAGCCACTTCCATATGAACTTTGGTTACTAATGGACAGGTTGCATCAAAGACCGTGAGCTCGCGCGCTTGAGCTTTTTTACGTACAGCTTGCGACACACCGTGAGCGGAAAAAATAACGATATTATTATCTGGAACTTCATCTAGCTCTTCGACAAATACCGCTCCGCGCTGCTTTAAACCTTCTACCACAAAGCGGTTATGTACGACTTCATGACGGACATAAATAGGCGGTTGATACAGTTCTAAGGCACGCTCAACAATGCTAATGGCTCTATCAACACCGGCACAAAAGCCACGTGGGTTAGCTAATAATATTTTCATTTTTTCGCTCATGGATAAGTTAATCGCTCAATATTCTACGCGAAGTTAGTCGACAGATAAAATGTCCACTTCAAAAGTCACATCTTGTCCCGCTAGTGGGTGATTGAAATCGACCGTCACAGATTCACCAGAGATATTTTTTATAATCCCCGGATACTCCTGACCGTCAGGCCCCGAGAATGCCATAATTGTACCGACTTCCACATTGGCATCACCCATAAACTTGGTGCGGTCCATATGCTGGATATTATCAGGATTAGGCTCACCAAACGCGTCTTTCGCGGCTAATGGAATCGCTTGGCTATCCCCCGCTTTAAGACCAATAAGATGTTGTTCAAAGTTCTCGCTAATATTGCCGTCACCAATAACAAACTGTGCAGGTTTACCTAGATTATGCGTACTGTCCGCTACAGATCCATCGCTTAATTTAATGGAGAAATGCAGGGTAACGGTGGAACATTGTGAAATTTCGCTCACGAGATGGTGTCCTTACTTATCAAATAGATGGAATGACAGGGTGAAAACTTATACGTTTCTAACAAAAAGCGCCACCCGAATCAACGGATAGCGCTTTGGGATATGACTGAAAGAGCAGAAACTCTATTGCTGTTTTTTAACAAAAAAACCTTCTAAAACAATCATAACTGCTCCAACACAAATCGCGCTATCGGCTAAATTAAATGCTGGCCAATGGTAATTCCCCCAATGTACATCGAGATAATCAATCACGAAACCATGCACAATGCGATCAAATACATTGCCGACAGCTCCGCCGACAATCAATGCATAGGCAATATTGCCCCACTTTTCACTCGCATTTGAACGGCGCATTGAGAAAATCAGAAAAGCCACAACAGCGAAAGCAATGGCACTAAATAACCACCGTTGCCAACCAGCTTGATCACTCAAAAAGCTGAACGCTGCACCGAAATTATGCACGTAAACAAAATTGAAAAATGGTAATACTTCAAGTCGATGTTCCCATCCATAATTCATCGTATTCATCACAAAATATTTAATACCAATATCAGCGATGAAAACCAGTAACGCCAGCCCTAGCCAGCGTATTCCTGATTGTTTTAGCGTTATTGCTTGTTTTGTCATATCACTATCTTTCTTTATGCGTAATGACGAATTTCGCCATCACCTTCAATGTTCGATACACAACGACCACAAATAGTCTCATGACCTTTAATAGTGCCAACATCCGATGAATGGTGCCAACAACGATCACACTTCTCTGCATCCATCTTAATCACGTCAACAAACAGACCCTCTAAGTCGGTGGCTTGTGCGGTATCAGTTTTATCTGCTAATGGTTTAACGACCGCAGATGACGTTATTAATACAAAACGCAGCTCATTATCGAGCTTATTAAGTGCCGTTATTGTTGCGTCATCAGCAAATAACACAACTTGCGCTTGTAGAGAGCCGCCGATAACTTTCTCATTACGGGCATTTTCAAGTAGCTTATTGACCGCACCACGAATGTGCTGAATTTGTCCCCAAAACTCATCATCCAACTCGGCGCCTTCTTCTAGACCAAACAAGCCGTCGAACCACTCTTCAGCAAACACAAATCGACCACGATCTTCGCCATTGGCTTGCTTAACTGGCATCTCATTCCAGATTTCATCGGCAGTAAACGACATGATTGGTGCCATCCAACGCACTAATGCTTCGACAATATAATACAATGCGGTTTGGCAGCTGCGTTGTGCGTGGCTACCAGGCTTAGCGGTGTATTGACGGTCTTTCGTTACATCTAGGTAGAATGAACCCATTTCAATGGAACAGAAATGCATCAAACGCTGTACAACATTATGCATGTTGTACTCACTGTACGCTTTCACGATCTCTTCTTGTGCAGCAAGAGCACGACTTACCGCCCAGCGATCCAAAGCAACCATCTCATCAGCAGGAACAATATCTGTCGCCGGATTAAAGCCATTCAAGTTGGCGAGAAAGAAACGTGATGTATTACGAATACGGCGGTATGAATCAGCACTACGCTTGAGAATTTCATCTGACACTGCCACTTCACCAGTATAATCGGTTGAAGAGACCCATAGACGTAGAATATCCGCGCCTAATTTATTGGTCACATCTTTTGGCGCAACGACGTTACCAACAGATTTCGACATCTTACGGCCACTACCATCAACGACAAAACCGTGCGTTAATACTTCTTTATACGGCGCTTTTGCTTTTGTCGCGACAGAGGTAATCAATGAAGACTGGAACCAACCACGATGTTGATCTGACCCTTCAAGATAAAGATCAGCTTCATTGCCGGCAAATTCTTCACGATTATCTACGACAGCATAATGCGTAACACCAGAGTCAAACCATACATCAAGTGTGTCTAAAACTTTGTCGTACTTATCAGCGTCATCACCGATTAAGTCTTTCGCTTCCACATCCCACCATGCTTGAATGCCTTTCTCTTCAACAAGAGTGGCAACCTTTTCAATCACTTCTAGTGATTTAGGGTGTAGCTCAGCGGTTTCTTTATGGACAAATAAGGCAATTGGCACCCCCCAGGTACGCTGGCGAGAAATACACCACTCAGGGCGACCTTCAATCATACCTTCAATACGGCTTTGACCCCATTCAGGCATCCAATGAACGCCTTTAATTGCTTCTAAAGCTTGGTTACGCAATCCATTTTTATCCATCGACACAAACCACTGTGGTGTCGCACGGAAAATGATCGGCGTTTTATGGCGCCAACAATGTGGGTAGCTATGCTCAAACTCTTCGTGATGAAGTAGCGCGCCCTTTTCTTCAAGCAATGCAACAACATTAGGGTTAGCTTTAAATACATGCTGACCTGCAAAGTGTTCTGTATCAGGTAAATATACACCATTTGAACCCACAGGATTTGCCACTTCAAGGCCATACTGTGTGCCCACAGAAAAGTCTTCTTGACCATGACCAGGGGCGGTATGCACCACACCCGTACCTGATTCGGTGGTCACATGTTCACCCAGTACCACCGGTACACTCATATCTAAGTATGGGTGACGGAATTGTTGTAGCTCCAGATCCGCGCCTTTCGCATACCCCAGTGCATGAAACTCTGTGATACCAGCACGTTTCATGACATCATCAGCAAGTTCTGTCGCGACAATGATACGCTCTGGCTTATCACCTGCAACTTGCAGTAACACGTATTCAAGATCATCACGCATACATACCGCACGGTTGGCAGGCATAGTCCAAGGCGTTGTTGTCCAAATCACAACAGAGATATCGCCGTCACCTTGTGCGCCGTCAAACGTAAACTTCTCTAATAGCGCTGATTCATCAGCAGCTTTAAAGCGAACATCAATCGATGGAGAGACTTTATTTTGATATTCAACTTCTGCTTCTGCTAACGCTGAACCACAATCGGTACACCAGTGCACAGGCTTAAAGCCTTTGTGTAGGTGACCATTGTCAGCAATTTTACCCAGAGCACGAATAATGTTCGCTTCCGTTGTAAAATCCATCGTACGATATGGTTTTTCCCAATCGCCTAAGATCCCCAAACGTTTAAAGCTCGCTTTTTGACCTTCAACTTGACCCGCTGCGTATTCACGACATTTTTCGCGAAACTCTGCAGCCGTCAGTTTTTTGCCTGGTTTACCAAATTTCTTCTCTACCATCAGTTCAATAGGAAGACCGTGGCAATCCCAACCAGGAACATAAGGGGCATCAAATCCTGACAAGGTTTTGGATTTAATAATAATGTCTTTAAGAATCTTGTTCAGGGCGTGCCCCATGTGAATATCACCGTTGGCATAAGGAGGGCCATCGTGTAATACAAAAGATTTTTTGCCTTTTTTCGCTTTACGGATCGCACCGTAAAGGTCTTCTTGATACCAACGCTCAAGCATCTCTGGTTCACGTTTAGCCAGGTTACCGCGCATCGGAAACCCTGTTTCAGGTAAATTCAGGGTATCTTTATACTCACTCATCGATTCTTAATTCCGTTGTGTTGGGCGAAGTTAGACATTATGTTGAAAGGATTAATTAACCAATCAACCCTTTAGCTGACGCAGCCACACCCTCGCGGCATCAGCATCCAATTCAATTTGTTGTTTTAGTGCATCGAAAGATTCAAATTTCACTTCATCGCGTAGCTTATGACGTAAAATAACGTCAAGTTGTTTGCCATATAGATTGCCATGATAATCGAATAAATGCACTTCGAGCTGTTTACGCACACCGCTAACCGTTGGCCGCTGCCCAACATTGGCAACACCACCGATTAGAGAAGTACCGAGCCCTTGCACTTCAACGACATACACACCATTTACCGGTGATACCATACGTTTAAGTGGCACATTAGCGGTCGGAAAACCTATCGTTCTCCCCAATTTCCGACCATGGGAAACTTTACCACTAATGCTAAATGGTCTGCCTAGCATCTGCTGAGCAGAGGTTAAATCATCATTGGCTAATGCCTCGCGTATCGCCGTACTGCTGACACGCGAGTCATTCAAGCAAAAGCTTTGTGTGCTGACCACTTCAAAACCAAATTGCTTCCCGGCCGCTTGCAACATTGCAAAATTACCGCTGCGATTACGGCCAAAACAAAAATCATCACCAACGACTAGAAACTTAACACCGAGACGTTTAACCAACAAGTCGCGGATAAAGCTATCCGCCGATAATGAAGCAAAGCGATGATTAAAGTTCACACACAAAAGACGATCGATACCCAACTTGTCAAGCTGAGTATATTTATCTCTTAGGCGTGTTAAACGAGCTGGCGCCCGTTCTTTGGCAAAAAGCTCTAAAGGCTGTGGCTCAAACGTCATGGCCACTGAGTCCAAATTCAACTGTTTCGCTTGTTGCGAAACCTGGCGTAGCACTTGCTGGTGCCCTAAATGAACACCATCAAAGTTACCTATAGTGACAACACACCCATGATGATGTGGTTGAATATTGTGTATACCACGAACGAATTCCATTGGAATATGTTTAACACCTACTTTCTGATTGCTTATGCATAAAACTGGCGGATTATACCCTAAAGTGCATTAATCTGTCGTTGTTTTTAGATCTTTTAAGCGTACGCCTAATAGCAAACTCGCCACAATATAAACACATGCACCACCAGCAATGAGACTAAGCAGCATAACAACCCTCTGAACAAAAGACCATGTCAACCATACTGCGGTGTCATCAAGTGCCCATAATACGGCGGCAACCATCATCCCACCAGCCAAGAATAAACGAACCATAAAGATAATCGTTTTGCGCGTCACTTTATACACACCCTGTTTATGCAAACCTTGATACAAAAGCGCCATATTAATAAAGGCAGAGCTTGCAGTTGCAATCGCTAAGCCAATGTAACCATAAAAGTACGCAAAAATAGCATTGAGTACCATATTACTGATCATCGCGATGATCCCATAACGAACTGGCGTTTTAGTATCTTGCCTTGAGTAGTAACCTGGCGCCAATATTTTTATTAACATAAAGTTAAGCAAACCGCCCGCGTAGGCCAGTAAAGATAAAGACGCTTGGTGGACATCTTCTGGTGCAAACGAGCCACGCATGAATAACACCATAATCATAGGTTTTGCTAATACCATTAAACCAAGCATTGCTGGGACACCTAATAACGTCACCATACGTACCCCCCAATCCATGGTCTGTGAAAACCCAAGCGGCTCCGCGTCCACATGTTTACGAGATAATGCAGGTAAAATAACCGTTGCAATGGCAATACCAAACAATCCGAGTGGGAACTCTAATAAACGATCAGAGTAATAAAGCCAACTAATTGAGCCTGTTTGTAAAAAGCTCGCGATAAACGTATCGAACAACAAATTAATTTGACTCACCGAAACCCCAAACAAAGCCGGTATCATTAAAGTGCGGATTTTTTTTACACCTGGATCGTTCCACCCCCATTGAGGGCGCGCCAACATGCCAGCCTTCAATAGAAATGGCAGTTGAAACACAAATTGCACCAGACCACCAGCAAGCACCCCTATGGCTAAGCCAATCTCAGGTTGCGCCATATGTGGAGCCACAAATAAGGCACAACTAATGATCATGACGTTCAGAAACACTGGCGTAAACGAGGATACCGCAAACCGTCCCATGGTATTGAGTATGGCTCCGGATAAAGCCACAAAAGTGATAAACCATAAATAAGGGAAGGTAATTTTCAAGACGAGACTCGCTAGCTCAAATTTATACGCTGCCGGGCCTCCGTGTAACCAATCGATAAACCACCCTGCGCCAAAAATCGCCGTGACCACGCTCGAGCCGAGCACACCTAATAACGTTACGACTGAGACAATGACACCCAACGTGCCCGATGCCTTAGCGATCAAGTCACGTGTTTTTGTCATATCGCCACTGGCATGATACTCAGTTAAAACAGGGACAAAAGCTTGTGAAAATGCCCCTTCGGCAAATAAGCGGCGTAAAAAGTTAGGGATTTTATTGGCAAAGAAAAAAACATCCGCACTCGCACCTGCCCCCATCAAGTTAGCAACAACCACGTCCCTAACTAACCCTAAAACCCGTGAAATCAACGTCATAGCACTTACAATCATGCCAGACTTGAGCAAGCGTCTACTCACAGCAACCTCGAAATTATCCGTTAAAATCGTATTATCTACTCAAGAAAAGTCAGAATGTCAGTTCATGCACAGATAAGTATTAGCATTGGAAAAAAAATACTGTTAGAATCCACGCCATCTTAACCGCGAAGCTCTTCTGAATCCAAATTTGTTTGGTCTAGATGGGTTTTTGCACATATCATTTGACATTTGAGTGCAAATGAGGGATATTTCCGTCCCTTAAATTGTCACCGAACTAAAGTTTTGGGAGTTAGACCCTTGGCAAATAACAAATCTGCTAAGAAGCGCGCTATCCAATCTGAAAAACGTCGTCAGCATAATGCTAGCCGTCGTTCAATGATGCGCACTTACATGAAAAAAACTGTTGCTGCTATCGCTGCAGGCGATAAAGAAGCTGCAACTACTGCATTCGCTGCAGTAACACCTATCCTTGACCGCATGGCGACTAAAGGCCTTATTCATAAGAATAAAGCTGCCCGTCATAAGTCTCGTTTCTCTGCAGCAATCAAAGCTCTTTAATAGATATTTGATTCTACAGCGATAAAAACCGGCATTAGCCGGTTTTTTTTTACCTATCATTTCAAAAAATGGCGCATTATCTAAAATGCACCACTCCTCTCTTACTCATCACAGTACAAATTATGTAAAACCGTCATGATTGAATGCACCTTATTACCTGTCAAAGTGTAATAAACTGTTTGTGCTTCTTTACGAGTTGCTACCAACCCATCTCGTCGTAACCAGGCTAAATGTTGCGATAGCGCAGATTGACTCAGTTGCAATTTTTCGCACAACTGACCGACAGATAACTCCTGTTTGTGTAACGAACACAAAATCTGTAAGCGGCGTTCATTCGCCATTGCCTTCAGTAAGATAACGGCTTCCGCTGATTTTTCTTCTATTTCTTGTAGGTTCATTAGTAAAAAAGCCTCTTAGGACAATTATTTATATTCCTCAGTTCATTAGGCTGCTATACCTGAAGACACACTTCATAAGCCTCTTCATCACCTCAAATAGTGTTTATATTTAATAGAGGAGAGAAAAAACGATACACATTCTAGAACATATTAAAAACCACCATTAGGTCATTTACTCTATTATTAATGGTGATTGATCGCGATATTAATCGATTTGTTAAAATGAATAAATAAATTAATCGAATAAATTATTAAAATGAGCCTGACACACATTTTTTACCGCTGGATGCTGAATCATCCTTTCAGCAAATATGACATAATATTCTTCTTTAAGTTCCTCAATTTGATCTATTTTATGCAAAGGAATATGGCTATCCCATTCATGTGAATAAAAATTTGGCGCGAGAAAAATGGTATTAGGATGATAACGTGCAAATGCATTCATTAATGCGGCGTCATCAAACTCTCCAAGAATATTGGGCTGCACACCTTTACTTTCAAACCACTGATGAACCTTGCGGCCCATGGCAGTGCGGCTTCCGGGGATAAGGATTTTATAATCGTGCAAAATTTGGGTCAGTGACTGAGCACGCATCGGCGTAATGGAAAATAGGCTCATCGTACTTTCCCCCAGTTTTTTACTGAACAATCCTGGGCTCTGTCCTGAATCCACCGGACAGTCAGAAAGAATCATATCCAGCTTATGCTGCGAGAGTTGCTCCAATAACATATCGTGAGTCGACTCAAAACAGCGTAGGTGAATACTTTGGTCTTCAGGTAGGGTAGTGCCTAATATTTTACTGACTAAGCGCTTAGAAAGCGAATCAGCGACCCCTACATCAAACAACAAGTTGGATTGTTGGCTGTAATTCACAATGTCCATCATCTCATAGCTCAACCCAAACATGCGATCGGCGTATTGATAGATCAGCTGGCCTAACTCTGTCGGCTCAACACTACGGCCATTACGTTTAGTTAACTTACCTTTCATACGTTCTTCAAACGATTTAATTTGTCCTGTCACTGTTTGAGGCGTTAAGCACAGCGCATCAGCTGCTTTCGTAATAGAGCCTTGTTTGCAAACCATCCAGAAATAATAAAGATGGTTATAATTAAGATGCGACATTTATAAATCTTCCGGCTTATATTATTCGTACACAAACAATATTTCATTGAAACAAAAGTGTCATAATAAATAAAATATTGTCTTCTTATTTTAAATAATAAAAAAGCGCCATAAAGGCGCTTTTTTATACAGAGAATGGATATCGTATGGGATCATGATGGTTATAACCTGTGACACTAAAGTCATCAAGTGTTACCCATGTTTCTAAATCTTCCAGAGATTGAATCTCAGGATTAATATGAAACTCGGCCATCCCTAATGGTTCACGCGTTAACTGAACATCACGCATTTGTGGCAATTGATCTTCGTAAATATGCGCATTGACAATTTTATGGTATGCCTTACCTGGCTTTTTACCCGTAATTTGCGCCATTAATGCCAAAAATACATAGACTTGGACCATATTAAAGTTCAAACCTAGCGGGACATCGCAAGAACGTTGAGTACTATTTAAGTGCAATGTATCACCCAGCAACGAAAAATGATGACTGTACATACAAGGTCGTAGACATCCCATATGAAACTCACCAGGATTGTAGAAATTAAGGATTTCTCCTCGATCATCCACACCACGAGTTAAATCATCAACAATTTTTTTCAATTGATCAATATGGCCGCCATCAGGTTTCGCCCATGCTCGGCCTTGTACGCCATACACACGGCCCATATCGTCTTCGCCTTTACGATAAGGATTATTTAACCATGCATCATTAAGGTTTGAGTTAGCATCCCACGTTTTTGTTCCCAGCTTACGAAAGTCAGCTGCATTATCATAGCCACGAATGTAGCCAAGTAATTCAGCTACAGCCGACTTCCAAAAGCTTTTACGCGTGGTGACCAGAGGAAACTGGTTCATGCCAACATCGTAGGTTAAATCAGCATTGATAACCGTAAGGCAACGTTTGCCAGTTCGTTCATTTTCGATCCACTGACCTTGGTCAACAATTCTCTGGCAAAGCTCTAAATACTGTTTCACTTTCCTACCTTACTTCTGAATAACACTGTCTTTGTAGACACCGCGTTTATAGGACCAAACAATCAATAACAAGCCAATAAGGATCATTGGTATTGATAAGATTTGTCCCATTGAGATCACCCCATCAAACAAGCCAAGTTGTGGATCTGGTTGACGGAAGAATTCAACAAAGGAGCGGAATATACCATAGAGCATAAGAAAGAGACCAGATACCGAGCCTAAAGGTCGCGATTTACGTACAAAGATATTCAGTACAATTAATAGCACAACCCCTTCTAACAAAAATTCATACAGTTGGGATGGATGACGAGGAACAGGACCACCACCAGGAAAAATCATCGCCCATGGCACGTCCGTAACGCGTCCCCATAGTTCACCATTAATGAAATTACCTAGACGGCCCGCTCCTAACCCAAAAGGAACCAATGGGGCGACAAAATCCGCAATACTAAAGAATGAGCGATTATGTTTACGCCCATACAAGAACATCGCGGTAATAACGCCAAGCAAACCACCATGAAAAGACATGCCCCCCGTCCACACTTCGAATAAATACAGAGGGTTAGCTAAAAAGAGATCGAGGTTATAAAATAAGACATAGCCAATACGCCCACCAATCACAACACCAAGAAAACCGGCGAATAATAAATCAGAGACTTGGTCTCGGTTCCATCCACTGCCTGGTTTATCTGCTCGGCGATTGGCTAACCACATCGCGAAGAGAAAACCGAGAAGGTACATCAAACCGTACCAACGAATTGCAACAGGTCCAATGGACACTAGAATTGGATCAAAATCAGGGAAATGAAAGTAGCCTTGCGACATAATGAGCTTCTCTTAACGTTTTTATTGTTTACTAATGCAATAACATGCTTGCCGAAACAAACATGAGAAAAATAGAAAACACTTTTTTAAGTGTGGATGTTGATAAACGCACGGCCAATTTAGCGCCAATACGTGTGGTAAATATTGATGTTGAAGCAATCGCGAATAATGCAGGTAAGTATACATATCCTATGCTGTATTGAGGTAAACCTTTCACTGCAAAACCGTGCACAATAAACCCCACCATACCCGATAAAGCAATGACAAAACCACAAATGGATGAGGAACCGACCGCTTTACGCATTTCTACGCCATGACGATTCAAAAATGGCACAGATAACGACCCCCCACCGATTCCAGCCAAACTGGATATAATACCAATGCCACCTCCCCACAATGTCGTAATGATTGCGCTTGGCAGCGCACCTTTCGATTGTGTATTAATCGAGAGGTACATCTTGATGGCGAGTAAAAGCACAATTACGCCAAATATTTTAGGTAAATATTGGTTGGGTATCCAATCGGCAATCGTCGCTCCCAAAAAACCGCCGCCAATCACGCCAGGCATCAACCACTTTACCGCGTAAAAATCGACATTGCCTAACTTAAAGTGGCTTAATGCTGAAGAGGCCGACGTCACAATAATAGTCGCAAGCGACGTCGCTAATGCAAGCTGTATGACAATTTTTTCAGAAATTCCAGCATATGGCAGTATAAACATTAAGGCTGGAACAACAACAAGCCCTCCTCCGATGCCTAGTAAGCCAGCGAGAAGCCCAACAAATGCGCCTACTATCAGCAGCACAATCAATAATTCAATACTCACATTTTACCCTATTTATTACCAGCTCGAATGAATCCTGCAAAGCCGTTATCTTCAAAGTATGTGCGCATCATAATATAAATATCGTTACCGTATGATTGAAGTAAACTCGATTGTGCTAATTTTTTTAAATCATCGAAAGAGGAGTGACGGAGTAAATACTTTACGCGGGCTATGTTGGAAGGATTCATACTCAGAGAAGTAAAACCTAAGCCTGTCAGTAGTAATGCTCCCATCGGATCCCCGGCAAGCTCACCACAGACACAAACTGGCATGTCATATTGCCGGCAAAAAGTTTGGATCTGGTCAAGCGCTCTAATCACTGCCGGATGCATAGAATCATACACATCCGCGACTCGCGTATTATTACGATCAACCGCGAGCAAATACTGAGTTAAATCATTAGTACCCACAGAAACAAAATCGATTTTATCTGCAATATCTGGCAAGAGGTACAACATTGAAGGAACTTCCAACATAATCCCAACCGACGGCCAAGTAATATTGGGATCGTTGGCACTGACATCATTGAATGCTTGATTCAACAGACGTAACGCATCATCTAATTCTTTTACGCAGGAAATCATTGGTAGCATGATCGATAAATTTTTTGTCTCTGCGCTGGCTTTTAGCATAGAGCGCATCTGGATCAAAAAGATATCTGGGTGATCTAACGTAAAACGAATGCCACGCCAACCAAGGAAAGGGTTATCCTCTTCGATGGGAAGATACGGCAAGGGCTTATCTCCCCCCACATCCAAAGTTCTCATCACGACTGATTTATCACTATAAGCCGTTAACACCGAATGATAGAGGGCGACTTGCTCTTCTTCTGACGGAAAACGTTGCTGCATTAAAAAAGAGATTTCGGTGCGGTATAAACCAATACCATCCACGGCTTGATTGGGGACTAAATGACTTTCACCACTCAAGCCAGCATTTAACATTAACTCTATACGCTGCCCATCAAGAGTAACGGCGGGTTCAAAAATACGGTCATTAACGACTTTTGCTAACGCTCGCTCTTCATTCGCGAGGATTTTATATTCACGTAATAATTGGCGGTTCGGAGAAATAAACAATGCGCCACTATAACCATCGACGATACCACGACGCCCGTTAATATCATTAAGGTTGATCTTGACGCCAACAATAGCCGGAATGCCTAAAGCGCGAGATAAAATCGCCGCGTGAGAATTCGCAGCACCTTCTAAGGAGACGACCGCCAGCAGCTTATCTTTCGGTAAGGTCGCTAATAGTGACGCACTAAGCTCACGCACCACTAAGATGATCGGTTTATCTAAATGCTGCTGCTCTTTTTCTGTATTATAGAGAAAATACAATAAGCGCTGCCCTAACTCACGCACATCATGAGCACGCTCTTTAAGATACCCATCAGACATACAAGCAAAACGATTGGAATAAGATTCAATTACTTGGCGTAAAGCCCAATCGGCACGATCCCCTTGCTGAATATGTTCTTTCAATTCTTTTCTAAGAATCGGGTCGTTTAGTAAGTGCGTAAATAAATCAAAAATAGCCAGAGCATCTTTGTGGATCTCACTATCTAATTTTTTACGCATTTTTCGAAAATCAGCAAGTGCTCTTTCTATGGCTAAAGAGAGCCATTCTTGTTCACGTTCGACATTCACCGAGGATGCGGGAGCCACATCAGACAATCTCGGCTGAGTATTATCAAACCAAAACTCACCAATCGCCACACCTGACGAGGCAGGAATCCCATTCACTGTACGCTGCTTAGAAAGCAACCACTGCCCCTGCGTTTGCGCATGGGTCACAATGACGGCTAATTGCGCAGCCAATGTGATTAAAAAAGAGACTTCCATTTCACTAAACAAACGTGGGGTTTTCTGTTGTACAACAAGAATGCCCAATACTTGTTTACGATGGATAATCGGAGTGGCAAGAAATGCGTTATACACTTCCTCGCCTAATTTCTTAAAGTACTTAAAATGAGGGTGCTTATAAGCTTCAGCAACGTTTAACGGCTCTGCCGTGCGTTTCACAAACCCCACTAACCCCTCATCAAAGCCAATATGAATTTTATCGCCTTTAAACTGCAAACCTTGAGTGGCCATCAACTCTAGTCTTTGATGCTCTTCATTCGCTAAATAGACAGTACAGCAATCGGTGCCTATAGCCGCGCACGTCTGCCGAACAAAAGTATTTAATGCTTCATAAACATCATCGACTTTTGAAACTTGTTCCACTATCTCTCTTAGCTGAGCAAGCATATGAATTGTTAACCTCTTCTTTGTTTACGTCGCCCTTTCGAGCGACGCTCCTTAAACGGCATCGCGATTGCAGCAAATTCTTTCATGGCCCGGCGGTACACATCACGTTTAAACGACACAACTTGCCTTACTGGATACCAATAGCTGACCCAGCGCCATCCGTCGAATTCTGGTGATATTCCACGCTGCATATTTATCTTAGACTCATCACATTCCAGACGCAGTAAAAACCATTTCTGTTTTTGCCCGATACACACAGGTTGAGAATCCCATCTAACCAATCGTTTGGGTAATTTGTATCTTAACCAATGACGACTGGTCGAGATGACTTTCACATCCTTTTTTGTTAAACCGACTTCCTCATAAAGCTCTCTATACATGGCTTGTTCTGGCGTTTCACCATCATCAATGCCTCCTTGAGGAAATTGCCATGAGTGCTGTCCGTATCGTTTCGCCCAGAATACTTGACCATGGTTGTTGCATATTACGATACCGACATTGAGTCGATAACCATCGCCATCTATCACTGGCAAACCTCTAAAATATTCTTAATTAACCTGATTTTTCCACATATCCCCAATAGGAGCAAATGTACTAGTGTGATTCAGACGATATTTATGCCCAACAGGCCATATTTCTTTAAAAAGTCGTCATATTTAACTTATCAACAATTATTTGCGAACTAGCGCACATTTATTCACGTTTTCTGTGAATAAGTGTGTGAAGAAGCGTCTATCTCGTTTAAAAAAACATCAAAGCGAACAAAAAAGATCCTGCGTTAATTGTTTTAATCTTAATATAAAATCAATGTAAAACAAAAAGTTAAATAAAAATATACGCATAATTTTTGTTTGTGTATAAAAAAAGATCAACCCACTTTTTAAATTGATTAAAGATCCACCAGATATAGGGTTATCCACACATAGACACCACACTCCGTTTAAATCACACGCAAGTCGTGGTTTTTATTACGCATATCACCCTGTTTATCTACACAGTAGTTTGTGCAACAAATTATCAACCGCCTTTATCTGTGGATAAAATGTGCATGAAGATCTTCTGCACCGATCATCGCTTTGGTGTAGGATCCCTGCATCAAGACTTCGATTGATAAAGTATACTGCTAGCCATGAAACCAGAACCAAATACCGAACAAGAACTTTTACTCCGTGCTCGCGCCATTGCAGGCCTAACTTTTGCTGAACTAGCAAAAGAAGCCGGCTTTAGTGTTCCGCCAGATCTACGTAAAGATAAAGGCTGGGTTGGGCAACTACTCGAGTGGCACTTAGGTGCAACCGCTGGCAGCAAACCCCAGCAAGATTTCGAGTCATTAGGCATTGAACTCAAAAGTATTCCGATTAGCCATAGCGGATTACCGTTAGAAACGACGTTTGTTTGTGTTGCACCATTAACTGGAATCCATGGTATCACTTGGGAAACCAGTCATGTGAGAAATAAACTATCACGCGTATTATGGGTTCCCGTCCAAGGAGAAAGAGAAATTCCGTTGGCTGAGCGCCGCGTCGGTTCACCTCTAATTTGGAGCCCTTCGCAAGAAGAAGATGCGCAGTTAAAAGCGGATTGGGAAGAGCTGATGGAATTGATTGTATTAGGAAAGTTTTCGCAAATTAGCGCACGGCATGGTGAAGTCATGCAACTAAGGCCAAAAGCTGCCAATGGGAAAGCCTTGACGGAAGCCTATGGCCAACAAGGTAAACCAATAAAAACTCTCCCAAGAGGTTTTTACCTGCGAACCCAATTTACCGCCCAAATACTGCAACGCTATTACGCCTGTTAACTGGTCGTTTATTTTTCAAGTAAATGTGCCAAAGATCCAATTCAAGTTATGTTTGTATTCCTTTTATCATAACGATTCGCTTATAGTGAGCAACAAATAGGATCGAAGAAGTCTTCATAAACACAGAATGACTTCAATAAGATAGGTTTGATGTGCGACGATAATTTCATTCATACACGATTCGCACTGACAAGGGAGTGTTATGCAGTATACCAAACTAGCAAATTCAAATTTAGAAGTGAGTAAAATTGCTTTAGGCACCATGACCTTTGGCGAACAAAACACGCAAGCAGAGGCTTACCAACAATTAGATTATGCACTAGAACGTGGGATCAATTTGATTGACACTGCTGAAATGTATCCTGTTCCCCCTAAACCTGAAACTCAAGGTTCAACGGAAGCATTTATCGGTAACTGGATTGAGAAATCAGGTAAACGTGAAAAAATCATTTTAGCCACGAAAGTCGCTGGCCCACGTAACGTCCCCCATATTCGAGATAATATGGCATTGGATCACCGTAATATTCATCAAGCTATTGATGATAGCCTACGCCGTTTAAAAACCGATTATATCGATCTGTATCAATTACATTGGCCACAGCGAGTAACGAATACCTTTGGAACGCTAAGCTATCCTTACCCCAATGAAAAAAGTACTGTCTGCTTACTCGAGACATTGGAAGCAATGAACGACTTAGTTAAAGCAGGAAAAGTCCGCTCAATCGGTGTGTCTAATGAAACGCCTTGGGGCTTGATGAATTATTTACATTTAGCGGATAAACACGATCTCCCTAAAATGGCGTCAATTCAAAATCCATACAATCTGCTCAATCGTTCTTTCGAAATCGGTCTGTCTGAAATTACGCATCAAGAAGGCATTAAACTGCTTGCTTATTCCCCGATGGCGTTTGGTATTTTAAGTGGTAAATACCTTAATGGTGCTCGTCCAAACGGCGCAAGGTGTTCATTATACGAACGTTTTAAACGCTATTTCACTCCGCAAGGCATGAAAGCGACACAAGCGTATGTTGATCTTGCACTCGAATATGGTTTAGACCCAGCACAAATGGCGCTAGCTTTTGTAAACCAACGTCCATTTGTCGGGAGTAATGTCATTGGCGCAACTTCGTTAGAGCAATTGAAAGCGAATATTGATAGCTTAGATATCGTATTAAGTGATGAGCTTCTACAAAAAATAGAAGGTATCGCGACTTTATATTCTAATCCTTGTCCGTAACTGTTTTATCGGGCCAGTGACACTCGTCACTGGCCCGAGCAAATTACGTCAGTATTCGCGACGATATAATACGGCGAATGTGATACAAACGACGCTCAATTTTTGCTGATTCTGGTCGGGTGTGCATTGTTAATACATAGCCAGATCGATCAAAGCCAATATCACGCAGCAAAAAGTCCGTCATAAATGGCAGATGTTGAGCTTGTTTACGTATTTGACTTTGCCAACGACGCTGCTCTAAACGAATATCCGCACGAACGAGCAATACAGCTACTTTTAAATATAAAGATTGAGACATAATAATTTCCTATGATTCAGTAAAGCTGAAAAATAGGCAGCCATATAACGATACTTACTTAAAGTAATGCTCACTTAAGCATACGATAAATACGTAAAGCCGTATAGATATGAATAGAGGGGTTTATCCTCAATACATGCTGCCCTTCCGCAGCCTGCTTGAGGTTACGGACTAATTAGAGGGTTTGCTTATTGTGGTTTTTAATGGAAACATACCATTAGTCCGCCACAGGTATCGGTGCATACCGACATAGACACAGCAGATGCGCTTGCAATATTCATTAGCATTGTGTGCCTCCTAGCAAAAAATTAGTCCAAGTAAATGTTAATCAGATATTAAATCTGATGTATAAATAGTACCCGATTAATCATATGAATCAAGTGACATTATGTATAATAATTTAAAAGGCATAAATACTCTGGTAAAAATAAAAAACACTCGGTAAAAACGAATTTATTCCGAGTGTTTTCTCTATTTTCAGTTATATATACCGTTAACGTGCATTAGAAATAGATATCTATAACGTATAATGCGTATCAGAGATTAATTGATGCTTATTTAATAAACGATACATAGTCGCACGCGATATCCCCAATTCTTTTGCCGCATGCGATACCTGCCCCCCATTCGACTCCAAGACCATTAATATCGCTTCACGTTCAGAGTTTTCTCGAATAGTTTTTAAACTTTGCTTTTTAGCCACACGCTTGGGCAAGCCGAGATCAGCTTCATAAAGCATGACTGTTTCTGACAGTAATACACTACGCTTAATTAAGTTCATTAATTCACGAATATTACCAGGCCAAGTATACTCAGACAGCGCCTTTAACGCATCTTCAGAAAAACTTCTTGCGCGAGCATTATACTCTTTAGAATACACTTGCAAAAAGTGTTGAGCCAAAGCACTAATATCACTAGAACGCTCTCTTAAGCTTGGCACGTTAATGCGCAACACATTAATATAATGATAAAGTTCTTCAGAAAAATCGCCCGATAACAGCGCCTTTTCAATATCTGATGAATTAGAGGCAAGTATACGCACATCGACCTCACGCGTGCCTTGCCTTGTTTCAATGCATCCTTCTTGGAGAAATTTAAGTAAATTTAACTGTTGACGTTTTGGTAGCGTGACAATGTCATTTAATAACAAAGTCCCACCATCAGCTTGTAGAGACATAATCTCTTCGTCAGTCTCACTCTCAATTCCAAATAATGCACTTTCAAGGCGTTTTTCTGACATTGCGCGGCAATTAACAGAAATAAATGGCTTTTGAGCACGAGAAGATGTTTGATGAATCGCTCGCGCTACACGCTCTTTTCCTACACCAGATTCACCGCATAATAGCATGGTGACATCTGTTGGGCCGATACGTTTGACCTGCTCACGCAGCTTTTTCAATGTATCTGAATCACCAATCAGGCCTAAATCATTCGTTTGACCAAAATTAGGCCATACTCTTTTTTCAAGCTTTAACATACCCAGCTGATGGCCAATTGTACTTAATAACTGAGCATCAGGAATGGGAGCGGTGAAAAAATCAATACAAAAATTGACTATAAATTGGCAAATCGTATCTGACGATAATTGCGCCTCACGAATAAAGGCTAACCAACGTACGTGCTTATGATTACTGACTAAATTAGCGATACCATTAAGACTGAATTCATCGTTACTTAAATCAATAATGCCAATACATGGCCCTGTCTCACTAAATAAGACATCAGCTTTACGAAGATCAGAGCACAGCTGTCCATTCCAACCGGCTTGCTCTAATACTGATAGCCATGGCTCATACGTTCCCCCAACGAGAATCAATGATCCTGACTTTGAATCCATACGAAATTGTGTTCCCATGTACCCGCTTCCTTATCTAACCTCAAATTGCTGCGTGACTTTCGGCATTACACAGGCCTCGCTACAATAACGAGACTTTTGATTTGAGTCTGTCTCATTTTTAAGATTAGTCGGCAATTTGTGTTTATCCATTTTAAAATATTTAACAATACTCAATTGTACAAACACTAGAATACCGTATGGTAAATAAAAAAACCGCCAATTTGGCGGTTTTTTTTTATGAGGCTAATTCGACTTAATGCTGAGGACGCATTGCTGGGAACAAAATAACATCACGAATTGTATGAGAATTGGTAAATAACATCGCCAGACGATCAATACCAATACCTTGTCCTGCCGTTGGCGGTAAGCCATGCTCTAAAGCGGTAATATAGTCAGCGTCATAGAACATCGCCTCATCATCTCCCGCGTCTTTAGCGGCCACTTGCGCTTTAAAACGTGCGTCTTGATCTTCTGCATCATTCAATTCTGAGAAACCATTAGCGACTTCACGCCCACCAATGAAAAATTCAAAACGATCAGTGAAGAATGGATTATCGTCGCTACGGCGTGCCAATGGGGAAATATCAGCTGGGTAACCTGTGATGAAAGTCGGCTGGATTAATTGAGGCTCAGCGGTTTCACCGAAAATCTCTTCTAGCAATTGACCACACGTCCAGAATGATTCAACTTCAACACCAACGGATTTCGCAATACTGACCATAGTGTCACGGTCTTGTACTTTGTCGTTATCGAGCGCTTGAATATCCACATGTTCTGGGTTGTATTGCTTAATAGCATCTAACATGCTCAAACGTGCATATGTGCCACCAAACTCAACAACTTCGTCACCATATTGTACTGATGTAGAACCCAATACACTTTGCGCTGCATGGCTGAGCATCTCTTCAGTTAAGTTCATCAGATCTTTATAATCCGCGTAAGCCTGATAGAACTCCATCATAGTAAATTCTGGATTATGACGAACCGATAAACCCTCATTACGGAAGTTACGGTTGATTTCAAACACCCGGTCAAAGCCGCCAACAACCAAACGCTTCAAGTACAACTCAGGCGCAACACGCAGATACATTTCAATATCTAATGCGTTATGATGAGTAATAAATGGACGCGCCGTTGCACCGCCAGGAATGGCGTGCATCATTGGCGTTTCAACTTCTAAGTAGCCATGTGATGACATAAATTGACGGATAGCGCTGACCAACTTAGAACGGATAATAAACGCTTGGCGAGAATCATCATTCACTATAAGATCAACGTAACGCTGGCGGTAACGCATTTCTTGGTCAGTTAGACCATGAAACTTTTCAGGTAATGGGCGTAATGCTTTGGTTAACAGTTCATATTCAGTCATATGAACATAAAGATCACCACGACCAGATTTATCTAGCGTACCTTTCACACCGATGATGTCGCCAATATCCAAGCCTTGATATTTTTCTTTCAATTCTTTTTGCACATCTTTTGATGCGTAAGCTTGAATACGACCTGTGGTTTCTTGTAATACGATGAATGGACCACGTTTTGCCATGACTCGCCCTGCAATCGCAACGACATGGTTTAACTCTGCTAGCTCTTCTTTGGTTTTTTCACCGAATTCTTTTTGAAGATCACCGGCAAGGCTGTCGCGACGAAAGTCATTTGGGTGGCCGTTCGCCTTAGAATCCTTACGGATGTGCTCTAGCTTACTGCGACGTTCTGCAATCAGTTTGTTTTCTTCTTGCGCGAGTTGAGCTTCGCTCTTTTCGTTATGAACAGCATCAGTCATTTTGCATGTACCCTGTTATTTGTCGGTAAAAAGTTTAAAGGCCAGATTTAAGGCTAGCTTCAATAAATTTATCTAAATCACCATCGAGAACCGCTTGTGTATTACGGTTTTCAACACCTGTACGAAGATCTTTAATACGCGAGTCATCAAGTACGTATGAACGGATTTGACTGCCCCAGCCGATATCTGATTTTGCATCTTCATTTGCTTGTTTTTCAGCATTTTGTTTCTGCATTTCGTATTCAAACAATTTCGCACGCAACTGTTTCATCGCTTGGTCTTTGTTTTTATGTTGTGAACGATCATTTTGACACTGTACCACAAGGTTGGTTGGTAAGTGGGTTATACGAACAGCCGATTCAGTCGTGTTAACGTGCTGACCACCTGCACCAGAAGCGCGGTATACATCAATACGTAAGTCTGCTGGATTAATATCGATTTCAATATTGTCATCAATCTCAGGATAAACAAATGCAGAAGCAAACGAGGTATGACGACGACCGCCTGAATCGAACGGAGATTTACGGACTAAACGGTGAACTCCCGTTTCTGTACGTAACCAACCGTAAGTATATTCACCAGAAATACGCACTGTTGCCGATTTCAAGCCAGCCACTTCACCTGCTGAAACCTCAATCACTTCAGCTTTGAAACCTTTCGCTTCAGCCCAGCGTAAATACATACGCAGCAACATTGAGGTCCAGTCTTGGGCTTCGGTTCCGCCAGAGCCCGATTGAAGATCAATATAGCAATCGGCTTCATCTTGCTCACCAGAGAACATACGACGAAATTCAAGTTTTTCTAATTGTGCTTCTAAAACCGCTAATTCTGGTTCAATCTCATCGAAAGTTTCTTGATCTTCAGCTTCAACTGCCAGTTCTAGCAGCCCTTCAACATCATCAACCCCTTGATCAAGTTGAACTATCGTATTCACGATCGCTTCCAATGCTGAACGCTCTTTGCCTAACGCTTGTGCTCGCTTAGGTTCGTTCCATACATCGGGTTGCTCTAATTCTGCATTGACTTCTTCTAGACGCTCTTTCTTCGCATCATAGTCAAAGGTACCCCCTCAGGATATTTGTGCGCTCTGACACATCCTGAAGACGAGTTTTAATTGGATTGATTTCAAACATATTAATTTAGTACTTATGAATAGAATTTAACCGGAGAATTCTACTGAAAAACCGCGTCAGAATACAGGAAAAAATCACAGTAATTCGTTGCTCTCAGCGTAAACGCCACTTTTTGATAAGCAGCAAAACGTGTTTCATTGACACGCTAAACGGTGTTTTTATTGCAAGCATAATAAACGAGTCAACGCAAAAAAAGGCAGTGAAAACTCACTGCCTTTCGTTATGACATCATCTTAATTAGGATTCGGTGCTACAGCGTCGTATTTGTGTTCTGTGTATCAGATTTCCCCACAAAGAACATGCCGATTAAAACAACACAAGAAGGACTTAACCATCCTAACCCTTTATCAAATAATGGTAAAAAGCTTAACCATGAAACATCCAGTCCTGATACTTTGGCTGCATCAAACAACGCAAAAATAAACGCGACGGATAAAACTGCACGATAGGCTAAAACCGGGTTTGGTAAATAACGACGAATAAATGCTAGCGCAACCAATGCTATCGCGACAGGGTATAAAGCAAACAACACTGGAATCGAAATCGAGATCAATTGATTCAAGCCAACGTTTGCCACCAAGGCACACGTCACGCCAGTGATCACTACCCACTGATGATAAGACAAGCGACTGATACCACTGAAATATTCAGAAACAGCAGAAAGTAATCCAATCGCGGTCGTCAAGCACGCCAAAGTCACAATGATCGATAGCACAACCTGACCATATCCACCAAACAACGCTTGTGTGTATAGGCTTAATATATCACCGCCGTTAGCAGCTCCACTTGCAATACTTGAGCTTGTTGCGCCTAGATAAAATAATGAAATATAAACAAACGCTAGGCCCGCAGCCGCAATAAATGCTGCACTGATCAAGTACTTAGTAGTGGCTTTCTTATCAGTAATACCTTTACTGCGTAGTCCTTCAACAACCAAAATGCCAAACATTAACGATGCGAACGTATCCATCGTGTTATAGCCTTCAAAAAAACCCGTAGTAAAAGGCGCTACCGCATATTGCTTCTGTGCGGCCATTAACCCACCTTGAGGATCAATAAATACCGCAACCGCTAATATGGCTAAACAAATAAACAATACTGGTGTCAGTAGCTTACCAATCATATCGATGAGTTTGCCCTGCGACCATGCAAAAAACATCGCGACCGCAAAAAATACCACAGAGTAAATCGCAAGCGACGATACACCTGGATTATTTAGCAAAGGTTTTACGCCCATCTCATAAGCGACTAACCCTGTTCTTGGTGCCGCAAAAGCAGGGCCAATGATAATAAACATAAGGCTAGCAATAACGGTTGATACTTTCACCGGAAGATCTTTGGTTAAGTGTCCCCAACTACCACCAGCAATCGCAACGGCAATAATCCCCGCTAACGGTAAACCGACGGCTGTCGCCAAGAATCCACTCATGGCAGGCAACAAATTATGCCCCGCTAACTGTCCAGCTTGTGGTGGAAAAATAATATTACCTGCGCCCAAAAAGAACGCAAAAAGCATAAAGCCTATAGCAATAATATCTGTTAATTTTAAACGCTGATTCACAGATAATCCTTAATTATTTATTGATTTGATATTGTGTTTGGTGGGTTGGGTCGATACATTCTCCCAATCTGGCGCGAATAATGAAGAATTCATGCACAATTAGCAACACCTAGGCAATAAACACTATATTAACCCAGACAACAAACAAAAAGGCAGTTAAAAACACTATATTAAACCTAAATTATCAGCATAAAAAACTAAAACAATTCTATATCACATTCAAAACAATCAGAATAATCACCCAACCAAGTCAATAAAGTCAGATAATTTATCTTAAAATTATCTTTAGGATAATATAAACAGTTGCATATCATGAATGAAAAAATCTTTAAATTTAAGCAGTTTAGTTTATTAACACCACCAGATATTGGCATGCCCATTAGCACGGATGGCGTGTTACTTGGGGCGTGGGCATTAAAAGAACCACAATCGTGCATATTAGATATTGGTACTGGCAGCGGCTTGCTCGCATTAATGTGTGCTCAAAGACACCCTGATGCGTCCATTGAAGCCGTTGAATTGGATCTCAAGGCATTTCACTGTGCATCACATAACTTTAATCAATCGCCTTGGTCAAAACGATTACACATACACTTAGACAATATATTAACCTTTGAAAATCAAAATACATTTTCAGGGATTATATGTAATCCACCTTATTTTAATACCGGCCCCTCCTCTGAGAAGATCTCACGGGCGCAAGCACGACATACCGCCAGCCTTTCCCACTCGGCTTTGCTTGCCAAGTGCGAGCAAGTTTTAGATTTACGCGGTTACGCGGCTTTCATCCTGCCAATCGTTGAAGGTGAACAGTTTATGCAAGAAGCGGTGCAAACTGGCTGGTTTATAAAACGCTGTTGCCGAGTGGCGTCTACCGAGACAAAAAATCATTCTCGCATCATGTTAGAACTGACTCGAGAACCGGTAGAAACACAACTAGAACAATTAGTTATAAGAAAAAAAGGCTCTTATTCTCAATGCTTTACAGCATTAACAAGGGATTTTTATCTTAAGATGTAGAAATTAAGATGTGATCTGAGGCAGAATCCCCCTATAATGTGCGACTTATTTTTACTGGGCATTCCATACCCTGCGGAGACGACACTGTGATCAAAACCTTTGCTGACCTAGAACTGGACTCAAACATTGTTGAAGCAATCGAAGAAATGGGCTTTTCTCGCCCAACTCAAATTCAAGCTGAAGCAATCCCCCAAGCCTTGGATGGTAAAGATGTCTTAGCATCGGCGCCAACAGGAACAGGAAAAACGGCGGCCTTCGTTATTCCTGCACTGCAATATCTACAGGACTTCCCACGCCGTAAGCCAGGACCAGCACGAGTGTTGATCTTAACGCCAACCCGCGAATTGGCGATGCAAATTACCGAACAAGCTAAAGCCCTAGCGAAAAATACGGACTTTAAAATTTTCACCATTACAGGTGGTGTTCAATACCAAGAACACGCCGATCTTTTAGCACACACGCAAGATATCGTGGTTGCGACTCCTGGGCGTCTTCTTGAGTACATCAAGGCTGAGCGTTTTGACTGCCGCGCGATCGAATGGCTCGTACTAGATGAAGCCGATCGCATGCTAGATATGGGCTTTGCCCCGGCTGTCGATCGCTTATCTAATGAATGTCGCTGGCGTAAGCAAACGCTCTTATTTTCTGCCACGTTAGAAGGGAAAGGCGTTGAAGGATTCACAGAAGATCTGCTCAGCGATCCTGCGACGATTGATGCCGATCCATCTCGTCGTGAACGTAAAAAGATTTCTCAGTGGTATCATCGCGCTGACAACATGCCACACAAATTAGCGTTACTAAAGCATATCCTCATCAATCAAGCGGAACGCACCATCATTTTCCTCAAAACACGCGAGCGCCTTGCTGAATTACGTGCGGAAATGGATAAAGCGGAAATCGCGTGTGCATGGATCCAAGGTGAAATGCCGCAAGATCGTCGTAATAATGCGATCTCACGCTTTAGCAGTGGTGAAGTTAATGTATTATTAGCAACCGACGTCGCGGCCCGCGGCCTTGATGTGCCAGATATCAGTCACGTGATTAACTTTGATATGCCACGTACTGCTGACATCTACTTACACCGTATTGGGCGTACCGCTCGCGCAGGTAAAAAAGGCAATGCTATTTCATTAGTTGAAGCGCACGATCAACCAATGGTTGAAAGGGTCGCTCGCTATATTCAAGAAGATATCAAAGAACGTTTTATTAAAGACATGCGCCCAACGCATAAAAAATCAGTCTTTAAGAAGAAAAAGAAAAAAGATCCAGCGAAAGCAAAAACCAAAGCAAAGCCAAAAAAGAAAACCGCTAAAAAGAAGTAATTTATCAATCACCATCACTTCATTAGTAATAAAAAAACCGCTGAATTTTCAGCGGTTTTTTGCTTCTATCGTCGAGATTAATGTTCGCGAGTTGCCCGGAAATCAACGTCAGGAAAACGCTCTTTCGCTAAGTTTAAATTCACCATAGTCGGGGCAATATAGCTAAGATTATTACTCCCATCTAATGCTAAATGACTTTGGTTTTTACGTTGGAATTCATCCAGCTTTTTCTCGTCGTCACATTCAACCCAGCGCGCGGTAGCAACGTTAATCCCTTCATACATCGCATCGACATTGTATTCAGACTTTAAGCGAGCAACCACCACGTCAAACTGCAGCACACCCACCGCGCCAACAATTAAGTCATTGTTTTGTAATGGACGAAATACCTGTACGGCGCCTTCTTCTGACAACTGTACTAACCCTTTGAGCAATTGTTTTTGCTTTAATGGGTCACGCAGGCGAATACGACGGAACAGTTCCGGTGCAAAGTTAGGAATGCCAGCAAATTTATGGTTCTCACCTTGAGTGAAAGTATCACCAATCTGGATGGTTCCGTGGTTATGCAGCCCGATGATATCCCCTGCAATCGCTTCATCCGCTCGAGCACGATCCCCTGCCATGAACGTTACAGCATCGGAAATACTGACTTGCTTACCGGTACGAACATGGGTCATTTTCATACCTTGTTTATACGTACCAGAAACAATACGCATAAAGGCAATACGGTCGCGGTGTCTTGGATCCATGTTTGCTTGAATCTTGAATACAAAACCACTGAACTTATCTTCTGTCGCTTCAACTTGACGCTCGTTTGTTTCACGAGGTTGAGGCGCTGGCGCCCACTCTGTCAAGCCATCAAGCATATGATCGACACCAAAGTTGCCTAATGCCGTACCAAAGAAGACAGGAGTCAATTCACCAGATAAAAATAACTCTTCATCAAATTCATTCGATGCCCCCATCACCAGTTCAAGTTCTTCACGCAGTTGCATCGCAAGCTCTTCGCCTACTGCATTATCTAGTTCTGGATTATCAAGACCTTTCACAATGCGTTCGTCTTGAATGGTATGACCATGTCCTGTTGAGTATAAAATCGCTTCATCACGATGAATGTGATATACCCCTTTGAACTCTTTACCACAGCCTATCGGCCATGATACTGGTGCGCACATCATACCCAGCTCTGTTTCAACTTCGTCTAGAAGCTCCATTGGATCACGAATATCACGATCAAGTTTGTTCATGAACGTGATGATTGGTGTATCGCGTAAGCGCGTTACTTCCATTAATTTACGGGTACGATCTTCGACACCTTTTGCAGCATCGATCACCATTAAACAAGAGTCGACAGCCGTTAGTGTACGATACGTATCTTCAGAAAAGTCTTCGTGTCCTGGAGTATCTAATAGATTTACAAGGCAATCATGATAAGGAAATTGCATCACTGATGTCGTTACCGAGATACCACGCTCTTTTTCCATATCCATCCAATCGGATTTAGCATGGTTACTCGAACCACGACCTTTTACTGATCCAGCAGTTTGAATGGCGTGTCCGAATAACAGGACTTTTTCAGTAATCGTTGTTTTACCCGCATCCGGGTGGGAGATGATCGCGAAAGTACGGCGCTTGGCGACTTCGCTAACTAATACACTGTTCGACATGTAAAACCAATCTTGTTTATGACCTAAGCTGCCAAAGCACCCTAAGTATTCGGTTCGAATTTACCGCGTATTTTCCCCTATATTCGGCTTTTGAGCAACTGAAAGGCCTTTATCTAGTAAATAAAGTCCAAACTTTACAGCGAACTCTTGTTTATCATCTATAATTTTCTAGTGTCTGAATTAAACTAAAAAGGCTTATGTCAAACATCAAAACTAGACAGTCACTTGCTGCAAAACAAGCACTTACTGTATTTATCGTTTCCATGCTACTCGGTGTGGTTTTCAGCCTTAAGTACACAATTCTCGATCTGAATAACGAGAAAACACGTATTGCCGAACATTATCGTTTTACGCTCATGCAAAACTATAATACGGCTAGTCAAGCAGCTTACCGACTCAATCCAGTATTAGCTGAGCAGATAGCGGCAAATTTGATGACTGACCCAGCAATTCAAAGAGTGAGTTTGAAAGATGACTTTGACGATATTTTATTCACTAAAGAACGTGAATCAGTTGATAACTCTTATTTCAGCCAATGGTTAGCTAAATACATCACACCTGAATCATCCATCTTTTCTACGCCTTTACATCAACCTGGTTCTAAAACGATCGTTGGGCAACTTAGTTTTAAAATTCACGCCAATAAAATAGCTGATAGCTTCATTGCCGATCACTGTAAGTTGCTTTTATTCGATTTATTTAGAACATGTTTATTGACGGTAATCTTGCTGGCATTTTTCTACGTCAAACTATCTAGACCAATCGTACAACTAACCCAGTGGGTACAAGAGCTACACAACACTAAAACACCACTTCCAGCGTCACTACTTAAAGGAAGTAATGAACTTAAAGCACTGGCGAATACCTTCTATTCCATGTGGGTTGAGCGTGAAGAGGCTGTCGAGCAGTTAAATCATTTGGCCTACTATGACTCGTTAACTCAATTAAATAACCGCAGCATGCTAATGAAGGTGCTGAACCAATCCATTGATACGAGCTTGAAAACAGGGACGAAATGTGCACTGCTTTACCTCAATTTAAATCGTTTCAAAACCATTAACGACTCTCTCGGTCATACTGTCGGTGACAAGCTTCTTATTGCGGTTGGTCAACGTATAGACGAATGGGCACATTATAACTATACCGTGGCACGTATTGGTGGAGATGAATTTGCGGTACTACTGCCCGCTTATGATCAAACGAATGTGGATCATATCGTCAATGATTTATTAGGTGAGCTATCGCAACCTTATATGATCGATGCTCATCAATTATATTGCACCGCCAGTATTGGTATCTCGTTATTTCCCGATGAGACCGTGCATTGCAATATCGATGTATTGCGTCAGGCAGATACCGCATTATTTAGAGCCAAAAGCAGTCGGCAACCTTATCGGTTTTACTTACCTGAAATGCAATCGCAAATTGCCGCATTTATGGATATTGAGAAAGGGTTGCATCATGCAGTAAAAAACCACCAATTGGAGCTTTACTATCAACCTCAGGTTAACAAGCACAACCATATTATCGGCGTCGAAGCCCTGGTACGTTGGAACCATCCGACACGTGGCATGCTGCCACCTGGTATCTTCATGCCTGTAGCAGAAGAAACCGGACAAATCATTGATATTGGTAACTGGATACTGACAACGGCATGCCATCAATATGCCCAGTGGCGCGATGATGGCGTATTACCCGAGCATTTTAAGCGGTTAGCCATCAACATTAGTCCACTCCAGTTTGCACAAGAGTCCTTTGTTGAGTTGGTCAAAACAGCGTTAAGCGATGCCAATATTTCGGGAGAGAATATTGAACTAGAAATCACGGAAAATCTTCTGCTCGAAAATGTCGACGGTGCTCGTGACAAGATGAGTCAGCTCAAAGAGCATGGACTCTATTTTTCAATCGATGATTTTGGTACGGGCTATTCCTCACTACGCTATTTGAAATATCTTGATATCAATGGACTAAAAATCGATCGCTCTTTCATTACTAACCTACATGAAAGCAATAGTTCACAAGCTATTGTCGATACTATGATTATTATCGCACAAAGGCTTAACATTGACGTAATAGCTGAAGGTGTAGAAAACCAACATGAGTTAAACACCTTATTAAGTATGCAGTGTGAGCACTTCCAAGGGTACTTTTTTGATAAGCCTCTCCCTGAAGAAATGTTACGAGAACGATTTAGTCAAGTTAGCTATGCACCGACGTCTCAGTAGTCGATAAATCATAGGACATAATTACAGCCGCTTCCCTACCAGTTTCGGTAGGATAATAATTCTTGCGGCGACCTTGTTCTATGAAGCCAACTTTACGGTATAAATGAATAGCGGCCACATTACTTTCCCTGACCTCTAGGAAAATAGTGCTTGCCTGCTGCTGAGCAGCATCAATCAACCCGTTTAGTAAGCGCCGACCAAGACCTTTACCTTGATAACTTGGCTCTATGGCAATATTCAGCAGCGATATTTCCCCGACCACATTTTGCGCGTAATAATATCCTACAACGTGACCGTCAACCAAAAGCACTTGGTTACACTGCATCGGGCTCTGCCAAGCAAATATCGACATCATTTGCCAACAATGAGCATGTGATTTTTGCTCAATTTCCCAGATATCATCAATATATTCATCTTGAAAAGGTAATATCTGAATGTTCATTGCTGACCTCTGTAAGCACAAATTTGCTGCCACAACTCTCGGCGATGCTGGGTGTTACCATTTATCTCTTCAACATAAGGAGAAATAAGCTGTTTACTTAGGTTATGCTGCTGAGCAGAACAGCCTGCAAACCATACCCACTCAATCGTCGACAGCTCAACTAAAACGAAGTTATCCGGTGTTACTCTGCAAACCTGATCTAACGTTACATCAAAAGTCGCAAGAATCCGTTCAAAAAAAGACAAATCAGCGTCTCTAAGCGCTTTATCCGTCACCAAAAGTAGACAACACTTTTGAGGCAATTCTAACTTAGCGGATTGCACACCGAGCATTCGTTCGGGATGTATAAGCTCCCATGGTTGAATGCCCATTTCATGTAAATACGAACCAAACGACTGTGACATAATATATGTTCTATTTAGAGTGGACACGTATGCTAGCAAATATGCTGACACTCGCTCAAGTAAAGCAAAACATTAACGCATTTGCGCCAATGCTAAACCATCAAATTCGTCGCCAAACGATAAGTCGCCCTGAGGAAAGGGTTGTTCATTAAAACTAAAAATCTGCAATTTTTTCGAAAAATCTAACGTAACATGGCGAAAACCTAATTTTTGCCAAAAAGAGGAGTTATCGGCTACCACACAGCCAGGATAACCGAATTCAATTAATGAATTTAATCCTTCTTTTACTAACTGAGTCGCTAAACCTTGACCTCGGTATTGTTCATCTATGCACACAAGCGAAATGACTTGCCAGTGGCTATCTTCCCCATTAACAATCAGTGGGCTAAACATTATATAGCCTATTTTTTCACCTTCATCAGTACACGCCACTAGGGACAATGTACGGCGACCATTTTCGCGAAGCGTTGTGACCAACGACACTTCTTCGCTAGAAGAAAATATTGATGAGAGTAACTGTTTGATAAATAGAATATCGGCGGGAGCTTCAGTACGTATTAGCATTCATAACCTCTGAAATAGGATTGAGTATAAACATCGTTTTATGCCTTAAATATCCCCATAGGGAAAGTAAACTCTGCATCAACACAAAAATTCACTTTATACATTTCATGATGTCGCTTAAAAAACTTAAAAAAACAGTGAGATAAGTAAAAAGATAGCGTTCAATAAACCCATCATTCATATAAAGCACTCGACTTACTTTCCTAATTTAGAGATTAATGTAATACCCCTCTTCTCGCTCCAAACACACAAAATAATAAGCTTATAATATCATTTTCGTGATGTTCTCACTAAAAAATCAGTTGATTCTCATTAATAGTCACTTGAAGAGCAATGACTACCTGTAAATAATAAAGTTTCTATGTAAAAATATCGCACAAGTATATATTGAAGATCGCAAAGCTGGCATAATCTTTTACATAGCATAGGAATGATTATTGTTTCTATCATAAATATTCCTTAATGTAGAAATAGCAGCCCAAAAAATTCAAACGACATCGTTTGAATGAGTGAATGATACCGGTCTCTTCAGCTTCTATGCTAGAGAGCAATAAAAGTACATAAATATGCCAAGCTATTTATTGACTCCCTTATAAATAGCATAAAGAAAAGTTGGTAAGGATTTCATGCCTGAGCAAACATTATCGGACAATTTGCAATACGGGTTTACAACGTTAGCCGCAAGCAATACGTTCTTTTTTGCTATTCTAGATGCTGCTCATCATTATAACATGGTGAATGAGCGTTATGCTGAGCTATCTGGCTTGTCAGTGGAGAAATTAAAAAACTCTAATGATTACAATACGTTCGGTGAATCATATTATAACTCATTACTGCCACATTACCGATTGGCTTTTCAAGGTCAAACGAGTGAGGGCGAAGTTGAGTTATACCGCAATGGGTACTCGTTGACGTTACAGTTTTCGCTGACGCCATTATCACACGATGGCACTGTCGAGCACATTCTATTCCAAGCTTTCGATATCACTGAACAAAAACAACTATTAAACTCGCTACATGAATCAGAAAGCAAATTTTTAGCATTATCTGCATTGCTTAGCGATGGATTGTTGGTCGTTGAAAGTAATATCATTTTATCAGCTAACGCGACGGCTGTTCGACAGCTCGGCTTTGACGATACCCACTATATCCTGGGAGAAGAACTCTCTCATTTACTGACTTTGCCCAATTCAGATACCCCATTACCAGACACTTTTATTGAGCATGCTGCTTCCCCCTTATTGTGCCAAACCAACGCCCATAAAGCGGTTAAAAGGACTTTATCAGTCTCTGCTACTCCAACTCAATTATGGGGCGATCAGTCACATATCATTCTCTTAAAAGAAACCACGAGCAAAGCAGATAACGATAACAAAACGGTGCCTATTAATACCTTAGGTACCCATATCGACCCATTAAGCGGACTAATTAATCGCTTCGGCTTTACGCAGCGACTAGAGCAATTCATTCATCATGAAATTCCTGTACTCATGCTGTATATCGACCTCGATAACTTCAAAAGTGTCAACGATTCATTGGGGCATCATATTGGCGATAAAGTCATTCGGGAAATTGCCGCTCGTTTAAAACGTATTTTACCGAAACACGGGGTACTTGGTCATCTAGGTGCAGATGAGTTTGCGATTATTTGGCCAAACCCAGAATATACTCGCGCAGCAGAAATGTTATCAGATAGAGTGATAACATTGATTAACCAGCCGTTTGATTTACAACACTTTAGCAAACGCATGTCTTGTTCGATTGGCAGCGTGGTATATCCAGAGAATGGGGCAAACTCTCGCACCCTACTACAAAATGCTGACACAGCAATGTTTGAAGCCAAAGAACGCGGACGCAATCGCCTTGTTACGTATCATTCAAATATGAATAAAGCAGCAAGAGCCCGCTTATGGTTAGAGATTGAATTACAAAAAGCCCTACAGAAAAATGGACTCGATGTATGGTATCAACCCAAAGTGGATGCAAAAACACAAGAGATCAATGGCGCAGAAGCGCTTGTTCGTTGGAAACACCCTGTTGAAGGCTACATTAGTCCTGGTTCATTTATTCCTGTTGCAGAAAAGTCTGGGTTAATTGATCATCTCGGACGAGTTATCATTCGCGAAGTTTTTAATACTGTAAAACGCTGGAAAAAGAAGAATATTTTACCTGGAAGAGTGGCTATCAATCTCTCTCCTGAACAATTCGGTAATCGTGAATTATTAGAGTTTCTAGAGCGCCAACTCAACTCAACAGGAATATCACCAAGTTGCATTACTTTTGAGTTAACTGAAAGCGCGGTCATGAGTAACAATCAGCATACACAAGAGATGTTGCGAGCCATAAAAAATATGGGCTTCGCTTTATCGATTGACGATTTTGGTACCGGTTACTCTTCGTTAGCGTACCTAGCTCGCTTTCCTATCGATGAATTAAAAATAGATCGGGGTTTTATTAATGATATTCAACAATATCCAAAACAAATTACGGTTATAGAAAATATCATTAATTTAGGGAAATCTTTAGATTTAGAACTGGTTGCGGAAGGGATTGAGACTCAAGAGCAAGCAACACTGTTAGCACAGTTGAACTGTAATACCATTCAAGGATTCTTTTACCACCGCCCTCAACCCAAAGAAGAAGTAGAAGAACTGTTTATTCGTCACTATCAGAAAAAGAACTCTCACACTCAATAAAGTATTAATATTAATACTTTATTGAGTAAGACTCAGCAGCCGTTATCATTAATCCTTGACCATTAAGAGCGGTGCAACACGCTATCCAATAAATGGGCTTCTTCATCACTCATGCTTGCCGTCATCTCTAACGCCATCAAAGCATGTACACGGCGATCATTCGCGAGTTTTTGCTTTCCTAACTCCGTAATACTGACACGACCTAATTCAGACATAATCAAATAATGTTTTTCACATAGAGTGTCAATATCAGCTTGAGTCGATTGTATATCGCCCTCTACCTGCGTCGCTAGATAATCCACTGAACATGCACAATCTGCGATAAGTACAGCATCTAAGTAACGATAATCTATCTTATTCATCTGAGAAATCGGGTCAATATCACCATGAGTACGACATATTTTTGCAGAAAAACGTTCTAATTGTTCTAAATTCATAATCTAACTCACTCTCTATCAGGGCTGAGAAATACCTCATAGAGTACCAACATAAGGTTTCACGCTAAAAAGAAAGCGACTCTAACGAGTCGCTTAGTAATAGTCAATCAGATCCAATCAGGCTCTATTATTTCTGTTTAGCGGCATGTTGAGCCGCGTGGACACGACGTAAATGCTTGTAAATATTTTCCAACTCTAAAAATGAATACCGGTATTCAACATACTCATGAACATTAAGAGAAATCGCTAATTTGAACAATGATAACGCATGGGCATACTGCCCCTCTAACTGATAACGTTTACCTAGATAAAAATACGTTTCTGTCAGTCGCTGTGCAAGCAACTCATTATCATGGGTGGAATCGAGAATCGCTTTGATAACTTGCTCTTCCGTCATTTCATGTAAAGTCAGTGCGACTAAATTCCATCCCCACTGTTCATTATGAACACTATACTCATTGAGTAGGTTTTTTTTGGCTTGCTGAGCATCTTGCTGGTATTGCATAAAATAAACCCAAAGCGCATTAAATGGGTCATGAGGCTGTTGTTTAGCCAATTTCCCCATATCCTCAAGACCTAACTCGGGACGCTCACCATAATATAAAGCCACCGCTCGATTACGCAGTGCAAAAGCATTTTTCGGGTCTAGATCTAAAGCGGAGTCAAACGCATCATATGCAGCATCATGTTTATTCACCCCAGTATAGAATACACCTAGCATATTAAATACGGCCGGTTGTTTGGGGTTAATCGCTATCGACTTAACAAAATCTAGGCGGGCCAAATCCTGTAGTCCAACATTATCATACGCATTTCCCCGTTGGTTTAGCATACGAGAGCGTACATTATCGCTGATATCTTGACGTTGTAATAGCTCACTTAGGCGTGCAATTTGCACTTCATCCTTGACAGAATTCTGTAGCGGAATAGCCATCGGTGCATAAATCCATTGCGTCTTAGACGCAGATTGCTGTGCACATCCTGCTACCAGTGCCATTGCCGCACTCACCGCTAGGGTACGAAACCACTTCACAGATACTTACTCCTGTTATCCTAAATAGACACGTAATGCCACAATTACAATGACATTACTGAAATAAACGAACACTCCTACCAATAAAAAAGGGAGCGTAATTAAACGCTCCCTTTATATCATGCTTTCAAATAATAATGCTAAACCATTATTATTGAAAAATAGAGTTGATTACTCTGCTTGAGAGTTATCCACTGCAGGTGCTTCTTCTGCTGGCTTCTCTACCGCTTCTTTCATACTTAAACGAACACGATTTTGACGGTCAATTTCAAGAACTTTAACTTGAACTTCTTGACCTTCGGTTAAGTAGTCAGATACTTTCTCAACACGCTTATCAGCGATTTGAGAGATGTGGACTAGGCCATCTTTACCAGGAAGAATCGTCACAAATGCGCCGAAATCTGCAAGGCGTGCAACTTTACCCGTGTAGATTTTACCCACTTCAACTTCAGCAGTTAGAGCTTTAATACGCTCAATGGCATCTTTCGCTTGGTCGCCGTCAGTTGCTGCAATCTTAATCGTACCGTCATCGTCAATTTCGATCGTTGTGCCTGTTTCTTCCGTCAATTGACGGATAACCGCACCACCTTTACCGATCACGTCTTTGATTTTCTCAGAGCTGATCTTCATGGTGTGAATACGTGGCGCAAATTCAGAAATCTCATCACGAGCACCAGAAATCGCTTTATCCATAACCGTCAAGATATGCATACGAGCACCTTGCGCTTGGTTCAATGCAATTTGCATGATCTCTTGAGTGATACCTTCGATTTTGATATCCATTTGCAGTGCAGTCACACCTTCAGAGGTACCTGCGACTTTAAAGTCCATATCACCGAGGTGATCTTCATCGCCAAGAATGTCAGAAAGAACAACGAAATCATCGCCTTCTTTAACAAGACCCATTGCGATACCCGCAACTGAAGACTTGATTGGTACACCGGCATCCATTAGCGCTAGAGACGTACCACAAACTGATGCCATTGAAGATGAACCGTTAGATTCAGTGATCTCAGAAACAACACGCACTGTGTACGGGAATTCATCGGCTGAAGGCATTACTGCAGCAATACCACGTTTAGCTAGACGACCGTGACCAATTTCACGACGTTTAGGCGAACCAACAAACCCTGTTTCACCAACACAGTATGGAGGGAAGTTGTAGTGTAGTAAGAAGTGATCTTTACGTTCACCTAGCAGACTATCGATGATTTGTGCATCACGTTGTGTGCCTAGAGTCGCAGTTACAACGGCTTGAGTTTCACCACGTGTGAATAGAGCACTACCGTGAGTACGTGGCAATACGCCAGTACGAACGTCAAGCGCACGCACCATGTCTTTTTCACGGCCATCGATACGTTTTTCGCCCGCAATAATGCGTCCACGTACAACGTTCTTCTCAAGTGAACCTAGAAGCTTCTTAACTTCGTCGCTATCTTGAGATTCGTCCTGTGCAACGATAGCAGCAATCACGTCTGCTTTAATTGCATTGACTTGCTCATAACGAGCCATTTTTTCAGTAATTTGGTAAGCCTGCGTTAAACGAGCTTCAGCAAGTTCGGCAATTTGCGCTTTCAATGATGCGTTAACTGCTGGCGCAGCCCAATCCCATGCAGGAGTACCCACTTCAGCCGCGAATTCATTAATCGCTTTAATAGCAGTTTGTTGCTGTTCATGACCGTAAACAACGGCTGATAGCATTTCCGCTTCAGACAGAACGTCAGCTTCTGATTCAACCATCAGAACCGCACCTTCTGTACCAGACACAACAAGGTCAAGACGAGAAGATTCTAGTTCACTTGGGCTTGGGTTTAATACCAATTGACCATCGATATGACCAACGCGTGCCGCACCGATTGGGCCGTGGAAAGGCATTCCTGAGATAGAAAGCGCAGCCGACGTCGCCAGCATTGTTACGATATCAGGTTGTACGTTCGGGTTAACCGACATAACTGTCGCGATAACTTGCACTTCATTTTTGAAGCCTTCAGGGAATAGCGGACGAATAGGACGGTCAATCAGACGAGCCGTTAGCGTTTCGCTTTCAGAAGGGCGACCTTCACGTTTAAAGAAACCACCTGGGATTTTACCTGCCGCGTAAGTACGCTCTTGGTAGTTAACAGTCAAAGGAAAGAAACTTTGACCTTCAACGGCTTCTTTTTTACCAACAACAGAAACGAATACTGACGTATCGTCCATCGTGGCCATAACAGCGGCTGTCGCTTGGCGTGCAATCACACCGGTTTCAAGAGTAACGGTATGGTTACCGTATTCAAACGTTTTAACTACTGGATTTTCAAACATTAAGTGTTCCTTGTTTCTAATAAGTCTCTAGTAATGTACTCATTAGATGTATCATTTAACACTCAAGGCATCGCCAATCGCGACTAGTGAAAACAGACTGTCAACCGACAAATCTATTTTGAATAGCCGCGACCTACTGGCCGACTAAGGTGACAGCAATGCAATGAGCAATTTTGAAGTGGCTAACCAATGATTAACCAACAGCGAGTAGTATAAACTACTTAGGGGAGGATATGCCAAATTTAGATAACAAAAAAGGGGCTCAAAGCCCCTTTTTTACTCAAACGGATCTTAGCGACGTAGGCCAAGACGTTTGATTAGGTCGTGGTAACGGTCTAGGCTCTTACCTTTAAGGTAATCTAGAAGTTTACGACGACGAGAAACCATGCGTAGAAGACCACGACGGCTGTGGTGATCGCCTTTGTGCTCTTTAAAGTGACCTTGAAGGTGGTTGATTGAAGCGGTAAGTAGTGCTACTTGAACTTCTGGTGAACCAGTGTCACCTTCTTCACGTGCATATTCTGCAACGATAGCTGCTTTAGTTTCTGCATTCAGAGACATAATACTCTCCTAAGAGTTAATATAAACAAATGTACCAGCCAATCTCTGATTCAGCCGATACGATGAACCGCGGATTATAGGGAATATGTGCCCATCATACAAGCAATATCCCTTGCTAATCCGTGACTTTATTCTTCGCTTTGTGGGTAAACCACTAAACGTTTCGGTGCAATATTTCCAGGTTCAGTAACATCACCAACACCAAGAAATAACGCCGACTCTCCGCCAAGCATACGTACCATACCGCTATCCGGAGATTCAGACACTGTAACAGACTGACCATGCTGAACTTTATCTATTTGCTCAACCGTCATATAAACAGCAGGTAAACTCTCAACCGCGGTATCCATCGGTAATAACAAAGGATCAAGCAGATCTTTCGGCGCGATGTCTTGCGCTTGAGCCTGCTCAACTAACTCATTAAGTTGTTCTAATGTCACCATTCGCTCGTAAGGATAATTAGCCACCCCAGTACGACGCAGATAAACCACATGGGCACCACAGCCTAATAGTTCGCCTAAATCATCAACGATAGTACGAATATACGTCCCTTTAGAACAGTGCACTTCCATCTCCACTTCATCGCCTTCAAAGCGAATTAGCTCAATGTCGTAGACTTTAATGAGTCTTGATTCTCGTGGTACCTCGACACCTTCACGAGCGTACTCGTACAGCGGTCGACCTTGATATTTTAACGCCGAAAACATCGAAGGAACTTGCTGACTTTCACCTCTGAAGGTTTCGATTTGACGCAATAACGTGTCTTTTTCTACATCAACAGGACGGGTTTCAACGACCTCACCATCCGAGTCAGACGTATTCGTACGCTCGCCTAATTTGGCAATCACACGATAGCGTTTATCGGAGTCGAGCAAAAATTGCGAGAACTTTGTGGCTTCGCCTAAGCACACAGGTAACATACCTGTCGCCAACGGATCTAAAGCCCCAGTGTGTCCTGCTTTTTCTGCAAAAAAAAGACGTTTTACTTTCTGCAATGCATCGTTAGAAGAGATACTTGTCGGTTTATCTAGCAGTACCACTCCATTGACGGCACGGCCTTTGCGTCGTCTCGCCATTACTCTTCGTCCTCTTTACCTGACTCTTGTTGTTTACGTTGGTCATTACTGACCACTTCAGAGACAAGGTTAGACATGCGCATACCTTCGACAAGTGTGTTGTCGTATTGGAAGCGAATTTCAGGTGTAAGACGCAGACGAATACGGCGACCTAGCATCATACGAACATGGACTTCATGCTCACGCAAGGCTTCCAAACAAGATTCTGGTGTTTGTTCACCAACACATAAAAAGGTCACGAATACTTTTGCATAGGAAAGATCGCGCGATACTTCCACATCTGAAATGGTGACCATTCCAATGCGTGAGTCGCGAACTTCACGCTGTAAAATCATCGCCAGTTCTTTTTGTAGCTGCTGACTGACTCGTTGAGTACGGCTAAATTCTTTTGGCATATCTTTTCTCCCTTACAGAAAGAATGGGGGGATGGTCAAGCCAGCCCCCCATGGTGTATTTAACAACCGATTGTTGCCTGATTAAGCAAGCATCGTCGCTTAATCAATCGTACGTTTAATCTCGATAGTTTCAAATACTTCGATTTGGTCACCAACGCGAACATCATTATAGTTCTTAACGCCGATACCACATTCGTAGCCATTTTTAACTTCTTGAACGTCATCTTTATAGCGACGTAGTGATTCAAGTTCACCTTCGTAAATAACGATGTTTTCGCGTAGAACACGAATTGGGCTATTACGTTTAATGACACCTTCAGTCACCATACAACCGGCAATTGAGCCAATTTTTGGAGATTTGAAGACATCACGAACTTGCGCAAGACCAATGATTTGCTGCTTGAACTCAGGAGCAAGCATACCACTCATGGCTTGTTTCACTTCATCAATCAATTGATAGATGATTGAGTAGTAACGTAGATCTAGGTTTTCAGTATCAACTGTACGGCGTGCAGATGCATCCGCACGGACGTTAAAGCCAACCACGATAGCGTTTGATGCTGCAGCCAGAACCGCATCTGTTTCAGTGATACCACCGACACCAGAACCAACGATGTTCACTTTTACTTCATCAGTTGATAGCTTACGTAGTGAATCAGCAATCGCTTCAACAGAACCTTGAACGTCCGCTTTTAATACGATGTTCAGTTCAGCAACGTCACCAGAAGTCATGTTTGAGAACATGTTTTCTAGTTTTGCTTTTTGCTGGCGTGCCAGTTTCACGTCACGGAATTTACCTTGACGGTAGTTCGCTACTTCGCGAGCTTTACGTTCATCACGGACGACTGTCGCTTCATCACCAGCAGCAGGAACACCTGACAGACCAAGGATTTCAACAGGAATAGACGGACCCGCTTCTGTAATTTCTTGACCAAGCTCATCACGCATCGCACGAACACGACCGTATTCTTGACCACAGAGTACGATATCGCCTTTATTTAGCGTACCAGATTGCACAAGAACGGTTGCTACTGGACCACGGCCTTTATCAAGGCGAGATTCGATAACCACACCTGACGCCATACCTTCAGAAACAGATTTCAGTTCTAGAACTTCAGCCTGTAGCAAGATAGATTCAAGTAGTTGCTCAACGTTAGTTCCTTGTTTAGCAGAGATGTGAACAAACATGTTCTCACCGCCCCACTCTTCAGGGATAACATCGTAAGCCGCTAATTCATTCTTAACATTATCTGGGTTAGCGCCATCTTTATCGATTTTGTTTACCGCGACAATCAAAGGAACACCCGCTGCTTTCGCGTGTTGAACGGCTTCGATTGTTTGTGGCATTACGCCATCATCAGCTGCAACGACCAATACCACGATATCTGTTGCTTGAGCACCACGAGCACGCATTGAAGTAAATGCGGCGTGTCCAGGAGTATCCAAGAAGGTAATCATACCTGTCTCAGTTTTCACATGGTAAGCACCGATATGCTGGGTGATACCGCCAGCTTCACCGGTAGCGACGTGAGTGCGACGGATGTAGTCCAATGTTGATGTTTTACCATGGTCAACGTGTCCCATGATTGTTACAACAGGTGCGCGAGGAACCTTAGACTGAACATCTGATTGATCACGGTCAGAAAGAATGGCTTCTTCAAGCTCATTTTCTTTACGTAGAATCACTTTGTGACCCATTTCTTCAGCAACAAGTTGTGCTGTTTCTTGGTCAATCACTTGGTTAATGGTCGCCATTGCGCCCATTTTCATCATAACTTTGATGACTTCTGTGCCTTTTACCGACATTTTCTGAGCAAGCTCAGACACGACGATAGTTTCACCGATAACAACTTCAGATTTTGCGACTGTCGCTGACTTATCAAAGCCATGCTGCATCATTGACGAAGGCTTGCTCATGCGACCTTTACGGCCTTTGCCTTTGCCACGAGAACGAGAGTTACGTTCTTGACGATCGTCACGTGAGGACATTTTTTTCTTAGCCGCACGACGAGTTACTGCGCCTTCTTCACGGCGATCAGCCTCATCTTCCGCTTCACGAGCGTGGGTTGAAGTTGTTACGTGGTAATCTGTTTTCTCTTCCATAGCACCTTTTTTCTCTTCATCGGCAGACCAACGCTCGGCGTTTTGTGCAGCTAGTTTGCGTGCTTCTTCAAGCTGACGCTGGGCTTCTTCTTCTGCCTTGCGTTGTGCTTCTTCTTCCTGACGACGTTTCAGCTCTTCGGTCTCTAGACGGACAGCTTCTTGCTGAGCTTTTTGCTCATCAGTCTGCGTACGTTTCGCTTGGTCTTGAGGCTCACGCTCTGCTTTTTCTTCAGCTTCACGCTTTGCCGTTTGTTCTGCTTCACGTTTCGCTTTTGCTTCAGCTTCACGTTTTGCCTTTTCTTCGGCTTCACGTTGTGCTGCTTCTTCTGCGTCACGTTTTGCTTGCTCTTCTGCTTCACGTTTAGCTGCTTCTTCAGCTTCACGTTTCGCTTCTTCGTCTTCTACTGTTGCGCGCTTAACGTAAGTACGTTTCTTACGAACTTCAACTTGAATATCTTTACTCTTGCCACCGCCTGCATTCACGCTAAGTGTACTGCGTTTCTTTCGTTGCAATGTCAAACGAGTTGGTTCTGTGCCTACGTTATCACTAGGATCTTTACGTAAAAAGGAAAGAAGACGTTGCTTCTCACCATCAGTTACGTTATCTGAACTAGACTTAGGCATACCAGCCTCAGCAAGTTGTTCTAATAAGCGGTCAACTGGAGTACCAATTTCTTCACTCAGTGCTTTAACTGTAAGTTGTGTCATGCCGCTTCCTCCCCTTGCCGATGTTACGCTTCTTCACCAAACCAGCAGATATTTCGGGCCGCCATGATAAGCTCACCGGCACGCTCCTCAGACAAACCTTCAACGTCTTCCAACTCATCTACACCTTGGTCTGCAAGATCTTCCAGTGTTACTACACCTTTAGCAGCCAATTTGAAAGCTAAGTCACGTTCAAGGCCTGATAGGCTCAATAAATCTTCAGCTGGTTCTGCGCCATTGTATGACTCTTCTTGCGCTAGAGCGATAGTCGTTAGTGCTTGTTTAGCACGACCGCGTAGCTCTTCTACAAGATCTTCATCTAAACCTTCTACTTCCAGAAGTTCATTAACTGGCACATAAGCCACTTCTTCTAGCGTAGAAAATCCTTCTTCCACCAATAATTCAGCAAAATCCTGTTCAACATCGAGATACTTCATAAAGTTCTCGATCGCTGCCGTAGATTCTTCTTGGTGTTTCTTCTGTAAGTCTTCTACCGTCATCACATTCAATTCCCAACCAGTCAGTTGAGAAGCTAGACGAACGTTTTGACCGCTACGACCAATTGCTTGAGCTAAATTATCAGCTTCAACCGCAATATCCATAGAGTTAGCATCTTCATCCACGATGATCGATGCAACATCTGCTGGAGCCATTGCGTTAATTACAAATTGTGCTGGGTTATCATCCCAAAGAACAATATCAATGCGCTCACCACCAAGTTCTGTGGAAACCGCTTGAACACGTGCACCACGCATGCCAACACATGCACCAACAGGGTCGATACGCTTGTCGTTAGTTTTAACGGCAATTTTTGCACGAGAGCCTGGATCACGTGCTGCGCCTTTCAATTCAATCATTTCTTCGCCAATTTCCGGTACTTCGACACGGAATAGCTCAGCAAGCATTTCAGGCTTAGAACGAGTAATAAATAATTGGAAACCACGTGCATCTGGACGAACAGCATACAGCAAACCGCGGACACGGTCACCTGGTCGGAAGTTTTCACGTGGTAGTTGGTCTTCACGTAAGATAACAGCTTCAGCATTATTACCTAGATCAAGAATGACCGTTTCACGGTTCACTTTCTTAACAACGCCAGTCACCAACTCACCTTCATTGTCGATAAATTGTTCAACAACTTGAGCGCGTTCAGCTTCACGAACTTTTTGTACAATAACCTGTTTAGCCGTTTGCGTTGTTATACGATCAAACGTGACTGACTCGATATCATCTTCAACGAAGTCGCCCAGAACAAGCGTCTCATCTTCATATTGAGCCGCTTCAATCGAAATTTCTTTCGTTGGGTTTTCAACTTCTTCAACGACCAACCAACGACGGAAAGTTTCAAACTCTCCCGTTTTACGGTCAATCTCAACACGCACTTCAATTTCGAATTCATGCTTTTTCTTCGTTGAAGTCGCTAACGCGATTTCAAGCGCTTCGAAAATACGCTCACGAGGTACCGCTTTCTCGTTAGAAACCGCCTCAACAACCGCTAAAATTTCTTTACTCATCTTTCTAGCCTCTAAGACTTAAAATTTAGGGATCAGGTTAGCTTTTGCGATATTACTTAACGCAAAATGTTCTTGTTGGCCATCAACACTGATCGCAACGGTTTCTCCGTCTACGGAGTCAATGATGCCATTCCATTTACGACGGTTACTAACAGCCATTTTTAGAACGAGGCTGACCTCGTGACCAATAAATTGCTCATAATGCGCGATTTTAAACAGTGGTCGCTCTAAACCAGGAGAAGAAACTTCTAGGTTATAAGCCACTGATATAGGATCTTCTACATCTAAAACCGCACTAATTTGTCGACTTACTTCAGCGCAATCTTCAACATTAATACCATTCTCATGGTCAACAAAAACGCGTAATGTTGAGTGCTGCCCTGCGCGTATAAATTCTAATCCAACCAGCTCATAACCTGAAGCAACAACTGGTGCTTCAAGTAGTTCTGTTAGTTGTCTCTCTAAACCAGTCATTTCAACCACTCCAGAAACAAAAAAAGGGCCTATAGCCCAATTTAAATTCCAAGCACAATCTGAATCATCGTTTTATGAAATTCAGATAACAAAAAACCCCGATAAGCCGGGGTTTTTTGATGCTGGACCCTGATAAATTGAGAATTACTTCTCAATTGCAGTGAGGTTAGCACTGCCAAACTTGCATCCAAACCTAAAAGGTTGGTTGCGGGGGCCGGATTTGAACCAACGACCTTCGGGTTATGAGCCCGACGAGCTACCAAACTGCTCCACCCCGCGTCCGACTTGCTATGCATTATACGCATAAAGCAAAGATTTACAAGTTTGTAAATATGGTGCCGAGAGAGGGACTCGAACCCTCACACCGAAGCGCTAGCACCTCATGCTAGTGTGTCTACCAATTTCACCATCTCGGCATAAACCTGACTTATCCTAAGATAAGTTATTGAGGAACGTCACTACCAGATTGATTATCTGTTGTATCGTCACTCGCAGCAGCTGCTGCATTGTCACTCGCTTTGCTATCTAATTGAGTCTGCCCTTGCGCTGGGTCAACCCATTTAGAATCTGCTTTATGAGTAGAATAATTACCCAAAACTAAGCTAGTAACTAAAAAAATTAGTGCAAAAATTGCAGTCATTCGAGTTAGGAAATTTCCTGAGCCACCAGAACCAAAAACTGTGTTTGAGGCACCAGCACCGAATGAGGCTCCCATATCTGCGCCTTTACCTTGCTGTATCAGCACTAAGCCAATGATACCAACCGCAGCCAACAGGTAAATCACAAGTAGAGCTGTATACATGTCGTCCACCTATGTTCCAATTTGTTGAGCCAGCGCTATTCTCATCATTTGAATTGAACAAGGCTAGCGACCTTCATCTCAGAAGGCGAGGCCAATACTAACCAATGCTGACGCAACTGACAAGTGTATTTTATAAAAAAAACCACTTATTAACTCAAACGCTCAAAAAAAGGCCAAAAACTCAAATTCTCTAATGGATTTCAAGTAATTAGCCTAGCTTACCCACCAATATTGCACGTTTAGCAGTTATTTTTAACAACGTGAGCGATGTCGAGAGCAGATTGTTGAACAAGCTCGGCGTCTTCGCCTTCAACCATCACACGAATCAAGGGTTCTGTACCAGATTTACGTAACAGTACACGCCCTTTATCCGCTAACTTAACTTCAACAGCTGCAACAGCCGCTAGGACTTTTTCGTGTTGCAAAGGATCGGTTTCCCCACTGAAGCGAACATTCTCTAGCACCTGTGGGTAAAGCGTCATTCCGGATGTCAGTTCATGCAATGGCTGTTCACTTTCCGCTATAGCTGTCAGCATACGCAAGGCCGCCACAATGGCATCACCGGTTGTAACACTATCTAGAAGAATGATATGACCTGAATTTTCAGCCCCTATTGACCAATTATTTTCAACGAGCGCTTCCATCACATAGCGATCACCAACGGCCGCACGTTGAAATGGGATGCCGAGTTCTTTAAGCCCATTTTCCATACCAAGGTTGGTCATCAATGTTCCAACAACACCGCCTTGTAACGTACCACGCCGTTGCTCATTACGTGCAATAACATACGCGATTTGGTCACCATCAACTTTATTACCTTTCGCATCGACCATAATCAAGCGATCACCATCGCCATCGAAAGCCAGACCAAGATCAGCTTGTTCTGCCACTACTCGTGCTTGTAGCGCGCGAACGTCTGTCGCTCCAACTTCATCATTGATATTCGTACCGTTAGGTTCAACACCAATCGCAATTACGTCTGCTCCCAATTCACGGAACACACTAGGGGCAATATGGTAGGTGGCACCATGAGCACAATCGATAACTAGCTTTAGTCCTTCTAAACTCAAACTGTGCGGGAAAGTACTTTTACAAAATTCGATATAACGGCCTGCAGCATCAATCAAGCGTGACGCTTTACCAAGTAAACCGGATTCAACGCAATCAATATCTTGATCTAATTGCGCTTCAATCGCTAATTCGACATCATCAGGTAATTTGGTTCCATGAGCGGAAAAAAACTTAATACCATTATCATAATACGGATTATGTGACGCCGAAATAACAATGCCGGCTTCTGCACGGAATGTTTGCGTCAAGTAAGCAACTGCTGGAGTGGGCATTGGCCCAGTTAATACTGCATTAAGCCCAGCGGCAGCAAGACCGGCTTCGAGCGCTGATTCCAACATATACCCTGAAATACGGGTATCTTTACCAATAATGACTTTTTTTGTACCTTGCTGAGCAAGTACACGCCCAGCTGCCCAACCTAACTTCAAAACAAAATCAGGTGTAATAGGATACTGCCCTACTTTGCCGCGTACGCCATCGGTACCGAAGTAACGTCTTTCTTGAGACATATCTAGCCCTTAACTTATTTATTCTTAGTTATTTTTTCATTAATTTAACGATTTCTATCGCTTCTATTGTTTCTTCAAAATCGTGAACACGAATAATGTGCGCCCCTTTTGATGCCGCCAGTGTAGCACAAGCTACACTACCAACCATGCACTCTGCGGGCTTTTTGTTCAATGGCTTAAAGATCATCGATTTTCGTGACATGCCTGCGAGAATAGGGAGATTATATTGATGAAACTGTTCAAGTTTGTCTAGTAACTGATAATTGTGTGCCAAGGTTTTACCAAATCCAAATCCAGGATCTATGATAATATTGCTTCGTAGAATACCGGCTTGCTCACATTCGTAGATTCGCTGCTGCAAAAAGCCATCCACATCGGCGACTACATCATCATAATCCGGTGCATCTTGCATCGTTTTTGGCTGCCCCTGCATATGCATAATGCATACTGGTACCTGTGCTTTAGCCACTACGTCTAATACCCCTTCTTGCGTCAATGACCTGACATCGTTGATTATATCTGCCCCTGCATCAATAGCTTGCTGCATCACTTCTGCTTTACTGGTATCAATTGAGATCCAAATATCTTTATCATGTTCACGAATCGCTTTTACTACAGGAATAACACGTGATAATTCTTCTTCTAATGACACTTCTGGAGCGCCAGGACGTGTAGACTCACCACCAATATCGATCATGGCCACACCCGCATCGCGCATTTGTAAGGCCCGTTGCAACGCCCGTTCAATCTGAGTGTAACGTCCTCCATCTGAAAACGAATCTGGCGTGGTATTGAGAATCCCCATTACCAGAGGGCTATCGAGTAACAATTGTTTTGTAGGCGTTTGTAGTTTCATCATGATTGGTAAGATTCCTTTTATCAAAAAAAAAAAACCCCGACAAGTCGGGGTTTTTATACACTCAGTTAACGTTACTCAGTGTCTTTTTTCTTATCGCTTTTAGTTTCTTCACTATCAGCTTTGCTGTCAGAACTAGAGTCAGAGTCTTGCTCGCTGGCTTCGTCAGATTGATTGTCTGTTGATTCAGAAGCGTCTGATTTCTCAGTGGTATCAGACTCAGCATTTGCTTCATCTGCCTCGCTCGCTTTTTCTAAACGATCAGACCAACCTGCAGGTTCACGAATATCTTCTTTACGTGCCATCAAGTCATCAATTTGACCAGCATCAATCGTCTCATACTTCATTAATGCCTCTTTCATCGAGTGCAATATATCCATATTATCAACGAGGATCTGACGTGCCCGCTCGTAGTTTTTGTCAATGATTTTACGTGTTTCGTCATCAATAAGTTTCGCTGTATCATCAGACATATGTTTGCTCTGATTTGCACTGCGCCCAAGGAACACTTCGCCCTCTTCTTCAGAATACAACATCGGGCCTAGCTTCTCAGAAAAGCCCCACTGAGTGACCATCTTACGTGCAATATCAGTCGCACGCTCAATATCATTCGATGCACCCGTTGATACTTTCTCAACACCATAAATGAGCTCTTCAGCTAAACGACCGCCGTATAAGCTAGACACCATAGATTCAAGATGTTGTTTCGACATACTCACACGATCTTGCTCTGGTAAATACATCGTCACACCTAATGCCCGGCCACGCGGAATAATCGACACTTTGTAGACAGGATCATGCTCTGGAACCATGCGACCTACAATCGCGTGACCCGCTTCATGGTAAGCAGTAGAAGCTTTGGTCTCTTCCGACATCACCATAGAGCGGCGCTCAGCACCCATCATGATTTTGTCTTTAGCCAGCTCAAACTCAACCATTGACACATTACGCTTATTACCACGAGCGGCAAACAATGCGGCTTCATTGACCAAGTTAGCCAGATCCGCACCAGAGAAACCAGGAGTACCTCGAGCAATGAGTGATGGTTCAACATCATTACCTAAAGGCACCTTACGCATGTGAACTTTCAGAATTTGTTCACGGCCGCGCACATCCGGCAAACCAACCACAACTTGGCGATCGAAACGACCAGGACGCAACAACGCTGGATCCAATACATCTGGACGGTTAGTCGCGGCGATAACAATAATACCTTCGTTACCTTCGAAACCATCCATTTCTACTAGCATCTGGTTTAGGGTTTGCTCACGCTCATCGTGACCACCACCAACACCAGCACCACGTTGACGACCAACTGCATCAATTTCATCGATAAAAATGATACAAGGTGAGGATTTCTTCGCTTGTTCAAACATATCACGAACACGAGACGCACCAACACCAACGAACATTTCTACAAAGTCTGAACCAGAAATTGTAAAGAATGGCACCTTAGCTTCACCAGCGATAGCTTTTGCGAGTAAGGTTTTACCGGTACCAGGAGGACCAACCATCAGTACGCCGGTTGGGATTTTACCCCCCAACTTCTGGAATCGACTTGGATCACGTAAGTAATCCACTAACTCCTTCACGTCTTCTTTTGCTTCGTCACAGCCAGCAACATCGGTAAATGTTGTTTTGATCTGCTCTTCGCTCATCATACGTGCTTTGCTCTTACCAAACGACATGGCACCTTTGCCACCACCGCCTTGCATTTGACGCATGAAGAAAATCCAAACTCCGATCAACAGAATCATTGGGAACCAAGAAATAAAGATCGTTCCTAACAAACTTTGCTTTTCTGGTGGTGTACCCTGAACTTTAACGTTCTGGTTAATTAAATCATCAAGAAGCTTTTGATCGTACACAGGCATATAAGTGACGTAGTGCGAATTCCCGCCATTACGAGTGAAGGTAATTTCACTATTGTTGAACTTAGCTTCCTGTATTTGGCCTTGGCCAACTTCCTGTACAAATGTTGTATAATCTACTGTCTTCCCATTACTGTCCCCAGGGCCAAAGCTCTGAAAAACAGACATAAGAACAACCGCAATTACCAACCAAAGAATTAAATTTTTTGCCATGTCACTCAAGGTGTCAGCCTCGCGATAACTAGTTGTAATTAAAGGTAGGGTACTACAGTTTTCAGGCCGTAGCTATAGGGTTCAATGTCATGATTACTAGTAAAAGGTTACCCTTTGTAACCAGTAGCAACAACATAGACTTCACGAGAACGAGCCCGAGAAGAATCAGGTTTACGGATTTTCACCGTCTTAAACATCGTTCTGATATTCTTAATATACTCATCGAATCCTTCTCCTTGAAAGACTTTGACCACAAAACTGCCATTTATTGCCAAAACTTCTCGGCACATATCCAATGCAAGTTCGACTAGGTACATCGCTCTTGGTTGGTCAACCGACTGGTTACCCGCCATATTAGGCGCCATATCAGACATTACTACATCAACCATTGTAGGCTGAATGCGTTCCAACAATGCATTCAATACCGCTTCTTCACGGAAATCGCCTTGTAAGAACGAGACCCCTGCAATCGAATCCATAGACAGTATGTCACAAGCAATAACTTGACCACTATCACCAACGATGCCAGCTGCATATTGTGACCACCCACCCGGAGCAGCCCCCAAATCAACAACCGTCATGCCAGATTTAATAAGCGTATCTTTTTTCTGTATTTCTTCAATCTTAAAGATAGCACGAGAACGATAACCTTTCTTCTTTGCTTCGCTTACGTATTTATCATCAAAGTGTTCTTTCAACCAGCGGCCCGAGCTCGCTGAATGCTTTTGTTTACTCATTCGTTTCCTAACTAAAATGCATCTATCAAAGAAAGTATGCTAGAAAATATAGTCTTCAGTGATAGATGGCGCTAAAATGTGGCTTTTCAACCCTAATATTAAATAAATTTGGTCGCGTAATGAACCTAAGCAATAAACAAAAACAGCACCTAAAAGCACTCGCACACAACCTGAAGCCTGTTGTGCTAATGGGTGCCAACGGATTAACTGAAGCTGTTTTAGCAGAAATTGAAATCGCGCTAGACTTCCATGAACTAATTAAAGTGAAGGTAGCTTCTGAAGATCGCGAGACAAAACAACTTATCGTTGATGCTATCGTACGCGAAACTGGAGCTGAAAAAGTTCAAGTTATCGGTAAAGTACTAGTATTATACCGCCCGACAGAACAGCGTAAGATTGAACTACCACGTAAGTAGACAATATTAAGTTCTCAATAAGAAAAGGTCGCCTTGGGCGACCTTTTCTATTAGAGATTAGATATATTTAACACTATCAATCTCAAACACTTTATCACCGCCCGGTGTTGAAATTACCGCTTCATCACCCTCTTCTTTACCAATTAAACCACGCGCAATTGGCGAGCTGATCGAGATACGGCCGCTTTTGATATCAGCCTCATCATCACCCACAATTTGATAGGTTTTTTCTTCTTCACTATCCACATCAATCACGGTCACTGTTGAACCAAAAATGACTTTGCCGTTGTTGTCAATTTTTGTGACATCAATCACCTGCGCAATCGAGAGCTTATACTCGATATCGCGAATTTGAGCTTCACAAATGCCTTGCTCTTCTCGTGCAGCGTGGTATTCGGCGTTCTCTTTCAAATCACCTAGCTCGCGAGCTTCTGCGATAGCGGCAGAGATTTGTGGACGTAGCTTGAGAAGTTTATCAAGTTCGTTACGTAGCAGTTCTTCGCCACGTACAGTCATAGGAACTTTTTCCATTTTATACCTCTATGCCAAAGCGATCTTTGGACAAAACAATACCACCCAACCCATATAAGGTTAGGTAGCGCCGATGAAAATAATACGTAACAGTTTAAACAAAGTTTAAAATGAAATCATCCAAAATCCATATTTAACTTTTTAAATCTAGTTCAAAGGGTTGCGAACAAATATGCATTGTGATCTGGTGCACAAGAAAATTCTTATAAAAGATGAAAAAAGCATCAAAAAATATAAAAAAATAATATTTCACTAGTGGTTATTAAGTGCTTGTTTCCAATTTAAAATCATTTAAAAACAATGGATTGATATTTTTTATGTTATAATAAAACACTGTTCTTTTCCCTGTTTTATATCATTTTACTAACTCTTTGGGAACTATATGACCAGAATTGAATACTGAAATGCTTACGTTGTAACGCTAGTTACCTGAGGGTATGTAAGGTACCTATGCTAACGCTAAGACGACATTTTATCAGGACGGATAAAACGTCGCTATCAACGTTTTTTGTGGACACTACTTTAGGACTTAACGAGATGAAAAAGACTATCATCGCAGCAGCTGTGGCAGCAGCGGCTCTTACTACAGGTGCAAACGCAGCTGAAGTTTACAACGCAGACGGAACCTCACTCTCTATTGGTGGTCGTGTCGAAGCACGTCTACTACAACAAGATGGCGACGCAAATGATTTAACTCGCGCTCGCTTGAACTTTGAAGGCAAACACCAAGTTAACGATAACCTTTACGGCCTAGCAAAGTTCGAGACCGAGTGGTCTAAAGCAAATAATAATGGTGAAGTTGACTCCAGCGCTACTGACATTGATACCCGTTACTTGTTCGCAGGTTTGGGTATGGACGCCGGTGAAATCACGTACGGCCAACAAGATGGCGCCTTAGTTCACTTGACCAATTTTACCGATATTATGTCAACATGGGGTAAAGCGGCATCTGTTGATTATGATGGTAACATTGCTGCAGACGATACGACTCAAGGTAATCCTGACGAATATAACTCGTTAGCAGGACGTACTGATAACTACCTTGCTTATAATGCCCAATTTGATGCACTTGGTGTCAGTGCTGGTTACCGTTTTGCAGATGGTCAAGATAGCGGAGATAGAAACAGCCGTGTCGATAATAGCCAAGACGGTTATGCTCTATCATTAACTTACGGTATCGCAGATACTGGCGTAATCGTTGGTGGTGGTTACTCTGAGCAAAATGATAACGAGCAAGCGATGGTGACCACTGCATTCACTTACGATGCTTTATACCTAGCTGCGTTATACACCCATGTAGACTACGATGATAATACCTTACACAACTACAAAGGTTATGAATTTGCCGCGGCATACACCATCGATAAAACCAAGCTTGTCGCGACTTATAACAAAGGTAAACGCGAGTATGATACAGTCGATGTGCTATCAGCAGAAGTAAACTACTTCTTTACGCCTGCCTTCTTCGGATATGTAGGTTACAAATGGAACTTACTTGATGATAGCGATAAAGGCCTTGCAAACGTAGAAAAGCAAGACCAAGCGATGGTTGGTTTACAATACCGTTTCTAATAAGTTGACGTAAGTTTTATCAAGAGACAACACCCGCGTATAGCGGGTGTTTTTTTATGCCGTTATACTGGGTGATTAATGCTTTCAACTTAAAAGAGACGTTATGCGTTTAATTCTGCTTTCCTTGGCCTTTTCTTCCCTGTTTTTATCACTACAGGCGCAAGCTCAACAAGATTTTAAAACACAAGTTTCCACTCTTTCACCTTATGTGCGTTACCATTTTGAAGCTCAAGCACTCGATAGCAATGAGACAACCTTCAAGCACGCTAATGGCGATTATTTCCCCCCCGCAAGCACTCTCAAAGTCATTACAGCACTGGCAGCCACAATAAAATTAGGTGACGATTTTCGCTTTGCGACACGTTTACGCCAATCAAACACTAATTACAGCATTCAATTTTCGGGCGATCCTTCTTTAAAAACTCGAGATCTCAAAACATTGCTATTGAAATTGAAACAACGAGGCGTGACGCATATTCGTGGAGACTTATGGCTGGATGACTCTGCGTTTGACGGATTTGAAAAAGCCACAGGTTGGCCTTGGAATGCTATAGGTGTGTGTTACAGTGCGCCTTCCAGTGCCATTAATCTCGATCATAATTGTGTGCCTGCATCTATCTATAGCCGTAAAAAAGGGAACACTCGTATTTACGTCCCAGAGCAGTACCCTATTCACGTTGAAAATAAATCCATCACAGTCACCAAGCAGCAACAAGAAACGCAGCATTGCGAGCTTGATTTACAAGCAAGGCACGAGAACCGCTATGTTATCAGTGGCTGTTTACTTCAGCGTAAACAACCATTACCCCTCAAGTTTGCGATTCAGGATACGAAGAAATATACGCAACGTATGATATACCGAATTCTGAATCAATTAAAAATGACGATTGATGGTCGGGTTCGTATTGGAAAACCCAGCCAACGAGGTCAAACTCATACAATTGCTATCCACTACTCAAAGCCGCTGCCACAGCTACTTTCAAAGATGTTGAAAAAATCCGATAACCTCTATGCAGATAGCTTAACCAAAACTTTAGGTCGCGTCTCTTTTCACCAAGCCGGTAGTTACCGTAATGGTACTGCCGCCATTAAACAGATTATTGAGTCCACCACTGGAGTCTCTCTCAAGCAAGCAAAGCTTGTCGATGGCTCAGGACTTTCTCGTGATAACCGCATTGCCGCTTCAACCATGCTGTCTATTTTGCAATATATCTATAAACATGATGCGCAGCTTCAATTGATTGGTTTATTACCTCGTTCGGGGGTTTCTGGGACATTGAAATATCGGCGCAGTTTAATGCGCTCCCCTATAAAAGGCGCGTTAGCGGCCAAGAGTGGCACGCTATACGGGACTCATAACCTGATTGGTTTTGTTTATAATGCGGCCGGTGTCCCTACAAGCACCTTTGTGCAATACATTACTGATAATTTCCCAAGCCAAGCGCAACGTGATGCTCGCCCTGCACCACTGACGGTGGTCGAGCAACGTTTTTATCGCCAGTTGATTGAGCAAGCGCGTTTAACTCAATAAACTCGTTTCCTGTACACCGCATAAGATATTAAATATACAGAGAAAAAAAGCGCCATAAGGCGCTTTTTATCAACAGTCAGTCATTATTTAATCGTAATGCGTGCAAATTTACGCTTACCGACTTGGTATACCGCGGTACCAGCTTCTGGCGCCCATTTGGTGTCGGTAATTTTCTCACCTTCACACTTCGCAGCCCCTTGACGCACCATACGCATCGCATCTGAAGTAGAATTCACTAACCCAGCTTCTTTCAAAATATTTGCAATACCCATACCAGCTTCGAATTCAAATTCGGGCATTTCATCCGGCATTGCGCCTTTTTGGAAGCGATTAATGAACTCTTGCTCGGCAGCATCAGCATCGGCATCTGTATGGAAACGTGCGATGATTTCTTTCGCTAACAAAATCTTAATATCACGTGGATTTTTACCACCAGCAATATCAGCTTTAAATTGAGCAATTTCTTCCAATGGACGGAAAGACAGCAGTTCGTAATAATCCCACATCAACTCATCAGAGATAGACATGATTTTACCGAACATATCACTAGGTGCGTCATTAATACCAATGTAGTTATGCGCAGACTTAGACATTTTTTTCTCGCCGTCTAGGCCGACTAATAACGGCAGCATCATGACTACTTGTGGTTTTTGTCCATTGGCTTTTTGTAATTCACGCCCCATCAGTAAGTTAAAGCGTTGGTCCGTACCACCCAATTCAACGTCTGTTTCCATCGCGACAGAGTCGTAACCTTGCAATAATGGGTACATAAATTCATGAATCGCAATGGCTTGGCCACTTGAGTAACGCTTTTTAAAGTCTTCACGCTCTAACATACGCGCAACCGTTTGTTGAGAGCCAAGACGCAACATGCCCTCTGCACCTAATTCTGATAACCATTCTGAGTTAAATTGAATGGTAGTTTTAGCTGGGTCGAGAATCTTAAATACTTGCGTTTTATAGGTTTCCGCATTATGCATCACGTCTTCACGTGTTAATGGCGGACGTGTGGTGTTTTTCCCTGTTGGGTCGCCGACCATCCCAGTAAAGTCACCAATCAGGAATGTCACCTCATGACCAAGTTCTTGAAAAGCACGCAACTTATTCAAAATTACGGTATGACCTAAGTGAATATCCGGTGCTGTTGGATCCGCGCCAAGCTTGATTCGTAACGGTCGGTTCTCTTTCAATTTAGCAATAAGCTCTTCTTCTGGAATCAGCTCTGCTACACCACGCTTAAGTTCAGCTAAAGCGGCTTCAATACTCGCCATTCTTTGTTCACTCCCACAGATTTGGCAAAATGTAATAATTCCACATATTACTTGAATAGCGACTACTTTTGAAACCAGTTAAACTAACTAGTCATGAATTAATTTAATCTTTTTCAAACCATGCCCATTATGACGACCATTCTTTCCCGCTTATCATGGCTGCACAAGTTCTCTATTGTGCTATTTTCTGCTTTGATTTTTGCCGCTGTGTTTTTTCTTCCCGATCCAGACTCACTTATCAATAAGCAAGCTGGGCTTGAGGTTGGTCATCCTTACGAGTTGCAATTAGATCATGACTTGCTGACGCAACAAGAACAATATATCCCACAAGAAGCATCCTTACGCTGGGAAAAACATATTGTAAAACCAGGAGAAAGTAGCGCCTTATTATTTAAACGCGTTGGCTTATCTTCTCGAGTGCTCTATACACTGACATCAAGTAACGCAGATATTAGCCAGCACTTAACACATTTACGTCCCGGTGATGAACTGTATTTTGGCTTGAATGATCAACATGAATTAATTCAATTACGCCGTAAACTGAATGCTTATGAAACATTTGTCGTCAAAAAAAGTGGTAACCATTATACGTCGGCCATCGATGCTAAAGAGGTGTACTTTCAATACAACTATGCCAATGCCACCATCAAATCAAATTTTTGGAAAGCCGCGAGCAAAGCTGGCATCACCCCCAACCAAATCATGCAAATAGCAGGTATTTTTGGTTGGGATGTCGACTTTGCGTTAGATATTCGTGCTGGTGACCATTTTGAGCTGCTATATCAAGAAAAAGTCGTCGAAGGTCAGGTGGCTGAGCGTGGAGATATTATTGCTGCAACGTTCACGAACCGAGGCAAAACATTCACGGCGATTCGTGATGATGCAACCGGTAATTATTATGACGAAACGGGGCGTGCCATGAAAAAAGCGTTCCTAAGATCTCCTTTGGATTTTCGCCGAGTTTCATCAAACTTTAACCCTAAACGTTTACATCCTGTCACTGGTCGTGTGCGTCCTCACCGAGGAACCGACTATGTAGCACCTGTTGGCACCCCTATTTGGGCCGCTGGCGATGGGGTGGTACAGAAAGCCAGTTATAATCAATATAATGGTAACTATGTATTTATACGCCACAGTAATACATACACAACCAAGTACTTACATCTTAAGCGCCGCTTTGTAAAAACAGGCCAACGTATTAAGCAAGGACAAACCATTGGCACACTCGGTAGTACAGGCAGGGTGACTGGGGCGCATTTGCATTATGAATTTCTCGTACATGGCGTACATAAAAACCCGAGAACCGTTGATCTGCCACTATCGCGCGCGCTACAAGGCCGAGCTAAACAACAATTTCTCGCATCGGCCAAGGAACGTTTGCATCAATTAGAACGCTATAGCCACTTTTTGTTTGTGCCTAGCAAATAACATTAGACACAAAAAAGCAGAATGGATCATCATTCTGCTTTTTACTTTTTATCATTATTACTACGTATCTATACGCTAAATGATGCACCACAGCCACAAGTCGTTGTAGCATTAGGATTATTAACAAAAAATCGTGCACCTTCAAGACCTTCGGTATAATCGACTTTACCGCCGACCAAGTACTGTAAGCTCATTGGATCGATAACCAGGGTTACGCCTTCTTTCTCAATAGTGGTATCACCATCATTGACACTCTCATCAAAGGTAAAACCATACTGGAACCCACTGCAACCGCCGCCAGTAATATAGACCCGTAGTTTTAGTGCAGGATTTTCTTCTTCCTCAATCAGAATTTTTACACGCTTTGCCGCGGCTTCTGAAAATGATAAAGGGATATTATTTTCACTCACAACGCTCTCTCCCATTCGTGTCACCACATGAGTCTATTCACTTTAAGTGTAATGAGTGACCAGTGATGAGCATTCTTATATAACTCACGATTATCTAATACCTCATTGTTTCAATCAAGTATTAGCTGATGTTAACGTTTCGTGCCAAAACTCACGCCCACCATAGTGTGGTACACACTGCCTTAGTTGCCCAAGTTAACGCAATCTTTTTAAATAATTCCTTTCACCAAACGGCTGCCCGAGAGAAAAGCAGGGAAAATATTTCGCATACATCAATAGAAGCGTACAATGCGCAGTATATCGGTCCCGAAAAAAAGAAGAGGAAATTTCATGACCAAATCCGCCGATCTCTATCAACTGGCCCAAGAAAAAATCCCAGGCGGCGTTAACTCTCCTGTCCGCGCATTCAATGGTGTAGGTGGTACACCTATTTTTATCGATCGCGCCGATGGCGCCTTTCTATTTGACGCCGATGGCAAAGCATATATCGATTATGTCGGCTCATGGGGACCGATGATTTTAGGCCATAACCATGCAGCTATTCGTGAAGCGGTTATCAGTGCGGCGCAAAAAGGCCTTAGCTTTGGTGCCCCAACAGCCAAAGAAACCGATATGGCAAGCCTAGTATCAGAGTTAGTTCCATCCATGGAGCAAATTCGCATGGTTAACTCGGGAACAGAAGCCACCATGAGTGCGATTCGTCTGGCTCGTGGGTATACCGGACGCGATAAAATCATTAAATTTGAAGGCTGTTATCATGGCCACTCAGATGGCTTGTTAGTCAAAGCAGGATCTGGCGCATTAACGCTTGGCCAACCAAGTTCTCCTGGGGTTCCAGCAGATTTTGCCAAGCATACTCTCACCGCCCGTTATAATGATTTAGAATCGGTCAAAGAAGTATTCAACGCAAATAAAGGTAGTATCGCGTGTATTATCGTCGAACCTGTCGCAGGTAACATGAACTGCGTACCGCCTGTTGATGGATTTTTAACAGGATTACGTGAGTTGTGTGATCAAGAAGGCGCGTTACTGATTTTTGATGAAGTCATGACCGGATTCCGTGTCGCCCTTGGCGGTGCTCAGGCTTACTACAATGTAAAACCAGACTTAACCACACTCGGTAAAGTCATTGGTGGTGGTATGCCAGTTGGGGCGTTTGGTGGCAAGAAAGAAGTGATGCAACATATCGCACCAACAGGCCCAATATACCAAGCAGGGACACTATCTGGTAACCCGATTGCTATGGCGGCAGGTCATGCTTGTTTATCATTGCTAAAAGAAGAAGACAGTGAACGTCGTTTAAACCAAAAAGCCTCAGCATTAGCGAAAGGCATTAAAGCCGTTGCTGATAAGCACGGCGTGCCATTACTTGTTCATCAAGTGGGCGGTATGTTTGGTTTCTTCTTTACCGATCAAGAACGTGTCACATGTTATGAAGATGTCGCTAAATGCGATACTGAGCGCTTTAAGCAGTTCTTTAATCTTATGCTCGACTTTGGGGTTTATCTCGCTCCATCATCGTTTGAAGCAGGCTTTATTTCTCTGGCGCATAGCTCTACTGATATTGATGCGACTATTGAGGCCGCAGATCGCAGTTTTGCGGCAATGAACGAAGCATAAATTATGCATAAAGCTGCTACGGCAGCTTTTTTTATTTCCAGCGCGCAGCGCCCCAAAAACATTCGTACGATAAGAGGGGCCCTGCTCGCTGAACATTCACTAGTCCGATTACATTTCCTATCACCTCATCGTATCGATTGCGTCATTTCTGATTATTCGTCATTATACCGTGATACCACTTTTATATTGAGACCGACAATGACTGAACATCAGAAAGTACGAATCAATTCTAGCCACTGGGTGCTAATCTTTGCTTTACTTGCAGCCGCTGTCGCCTGCTACTTACTTATCGCCCCATATATGAACTCGATCATCATCGCCTTTATTATTTCTTTACTGATGTTTCCCGTTCATAATCGAATTAATAGTAAAATGCCAAGCTACCCAAACATTAGCTCGCTTATTTCTTGCTTTGTACTCACGATCATCGTCGTTATTCCTTTATTGGCATTTCTCGCTGCAATTGCCCAGCAAGGCTCGAAGTTTTCGCAAAATGTCTATCAATGGGTCACCCATGGCGGGTTCGAAGCCTTTTTGAATCACCCTCTCGTTGAGCAAGCGCTGAACTTTTCGAATCATTATCTACCGTTTGATAGTTTAACCCCAGAGAAGCTCGGTGAACGTGTCGCTAAATTCTCCACCAGCTTTGGTTCCGAGCTTGTTGGAGCGAGTGCAAAAGTATTAGGCGATGCCACTGGGTTTATCCTCAACTTTTTCCTGATGATTTTTGTCTTATTTTTCTTGCTAAGAGATCACAACAAAATCATGGGCAGCTTAAGACATATTATACCGCTATCACGTAGCCAAGAAGATAGACTGCTAACAGAGGTTGAAAACGTATCAAAATCAGCAGTAATGGGCTCTTTTCTCACGGCAATTGCACAGGGTATTGCAGGTGGATTAGGCATGTGGTTAGCAGGTTTCCCCGGACTATTTTGGGGGACCATGATCGGTTTTACCTCCTTTATTCCTGTCGTCGGTACTGCATTAATCTGGGTACCAGCGACCTTGTATCTATTTGTTACCGGCGATACCACGTGGGCTATTTTTCTTGGCGTATGGTGTATGGTCATCGTGGGCTCAATTGATAACTTGCTACGACCATTTCTCATGCAAGGTAGCGGTGGCATGAACACCTTAATGATCTTTTTTGCGTTATTAGGTGGCATTCAATTTTTCGGATTGATTGGGTTAATCTATGGTCCGTTAATTTTTGCCATTACTGTGGTTTTATTTAACCTTTATGACGAAGAATTTCGTGACTTTCTTAGCTGGCAAGATGAAAACTGATCTTAACCCAGCCATTTAGCCATAAACCAGCATTCCTAGCTTCAAGCGAACGCTGGTTTGTGCGAGAATCTGCCGCTTATCAACTGAATGAGACATACCATGGCGAATTACACCGCTCCGAGTCAAATAGCTGAACGTCAACTCGACTACTTTGCAGACAAGCACGTTTTAGTCGCAGGCGAAGCTGAAGACCAGTTTCCTCAACAACTTATCCAGCACAGCGCGTCTGTTGGTATTTTTACTACCGACTACCGTTATGCTCGTCAGTGGAAAGCGTCTGACGATATACAATGCTATTTTAGTGAAGAACTGCCAGAGGGTGTCCAAGCAGATCTAGTATTACTGTATTGGCCAAAGTCGAAAAAAGAAGCGGCCTATTTATTAGCCATGCTCATGAGTAAATTAGGCGTTGGTACAGAAATCGTTGTGGTTGGTGAGAATCGTTCAGGCATCAAAAGCATTGAAAAAATGTTCCAAGAATACGGGAGCGTTCAAAAGTACGATTCGGCGCGGCGCTGTTCATTTTATTGGGGACAATGTGAAAGTGTCCCAACGCAATTTAATATCGATGACTGGTTTAAGTCTTACTCAGTTGAATATCAAGACAAAACGATCACGGTCTGTAGCTTACCTGGCGTATTTAGTCATGGTGAATTGGATATCGGCAGTCGCCTATTGATTGATGCGTTGCCAAAATTAAAAGGGAGAGTCCTAGATTTTGGTTGTGGCGCGGGTGTGATAGGTACGGTCATACTAACACTAAACCCAGATATTGAATTGGAACTATGTGATATTAGTGCATTAGCGATACGTTCATCACAAGAGACATTAGCCGCGAATAATCTCACTGCTACGGTATTTGCCTCTGATATTTACTCTGATATAACAAGTGAATATCAGTATATTGTGACTAATCCCCCCTTTCATTCAGGACTAGAAACAAGCTATGACACGACCGAAACCCTACTCGCCAAAGCTCCAGCGGCACTCGTCAAACGTGGTGAATTGTATGTGGTTGCCAACAGCTTTTTAAAGTATTCACCTATTATTGAAAAAAGTTTCGGGGCTTGCCAAACCTTGTCAAAAACCAAAAAATTCGTTATTCATCACGGATTAAAGCGTCGTTAATCCAACAAATTTGCCAATAGTTTACGCACTAAAAAGCCTGCTCGTTGAGCAGGCTTTTTTAGTTTTACAGCTAGATATAACGATTGAATCACTTATCGATTAACAAACTCTGGGTAAGCATCAACACCACAATCGTGAACGTCCATACCTTCCATTTCTTCATCCGCTGTCACACGAATACCCATAGTCGCTTTCAAGATAGCCCAAACAACAAGACTTGCTGCAAACACCCATGCAAAGATAACCACAGCACCCAATGCTTGCGCACCAAAGGTGGCATCGGCATTGCTTAGCGGTACAACCATCAAGCCAAACACACCACATACACCGTGCACAGACAAAGCCCCTACTGGATCATCGATTTTGATTTTGTCGAACATCAAGATGCTAAAGATAACTAAGATACCCGCGACGGCACCAATAAATACCGATAACATCGGTGATGGTGATAGCGGATCGGCGGTTATAGCAACCAAGCCGGCTAATGCACCGTTAAGAATCATGGTTAAATCCGCTTTGCCCCATGTTGCTTTACAAACAATCATTGCCGCAATGGCGCCGGCGGCGGCGGCTGCATTAGTGTTTAAGAATACTTGGCCGACTGCAGTGGCATCTTCAAAGTTTGATAATGCTAGCTGAGAGCCACCATTAAAGCCAAACCAACCTAACCAGAGAATGAAAGTACCCAGTGTTGCTAGAGGCATATTCGAACCTGGAATTGGGAAAATTTCGCCATTTTTACCATATTTACCTTTACGAGAACCAAGTAACAAGACTCCCGCTAAAGCGGCAGCGGCGCCAGCCAAGTGCACAATACCAGACCCTGCAAAATCACTGAAACCCGCTTCGGACAGGAACCCACCGCCCCAAGTCCAGTAACCCTCTAACGGATAAATAAATCCAGTTAAAATAACCGAGAACACCAAGAATGCCCAAAGCTTCATACGCTCAGCAACGGCTCCAGAAACCACTGACATCGCAGTCGCAACAAAGACAACTTGGAAAAAGAAATCAGCTTCAAGTGAGTGCCCTGCACCATCAGCTTGAGTGCCAATTAACGTACCTAAAGAAGGAATCCAACCGCCGCTGCCATTATCAACATACATAATGTTGTAACCAACAATGAGATACATGGTGCTAGCGATCGCGTACAAAACAAAGTTTTTTGCTAAAATTTCAGTCGTGTTTTTTGAGCGTACTAGACCAGCTTCAAGCATTGAAAAGCCGGCAGCCATCCACATGACTAACGCACCAGAAATCAATAGAAAGAAAGTATCCAGTGCATAACGTAGTTCCGTTACTGTTACTGAGAGTTCCATATTAAGCTTCTCCGTCCTAGAAAATACTAATTAAAGTGCTTCTGAATCCGTTTCACCGGTTCGAATACGCACAGCATGACTTAAGTCATAAACAAAAATTTTGCCATCACCAATTTTACCCGTATGGGCTGCTTTTATAATTGCATCAACAACTTGATCCACATTCTCGGCTTGGGTAGCAATTTCAATCTTCACTTTAGGTAAAAAGTCCACTTGGTACTCTGCGCCACGATAAAGCTCAGTGTGGCCCTTCTGGCGCCCAAACCCTTTCACCTCAGCGACTGTCATTCCTTCAATACCAACATCAGCCAGTGCTTCACGCACGTCATCAAGCTTAAACGGTTTGATGATCGCATTAATGATTTTCATCTCTTATCTCCAACACAGTGATCCATCGACATCTGAACTAATCCAAGGTACGTGCCAACTTTTCAAGCTGTTGATTTTAAATAAATTTATTAATATTGGAGACAAAAAAAAGAAAGGCTCGCACTTAAACAGTGCAAACCTTTCCCTATATTAACGCGGCAATACCACACACGATGTAGAGTGTGCACACTTATGACGCACTCTATTAATAACGCCCGATGAATTCCCGCCATTGCATCACAGCAAGCTCAAAATCTTCTAAACCACATTGTGCGATACTTTCACTTTCATAAAGACTCAGATTTGCATCTAACTCCATATCAGCCTCAGAAAAATTCGCATTATCTTGCACGGTCACTTCATGATTAACGATAGAAACCATGCGCTCTTTTCCCGTCCATAGCCATTCTTTTGCTGGATATTGGTGCGCTTGAGCAACGAGGTCTAAAATATGATCTATTTTTGTGCAATCTTGTGCCAGATCGTCTTGTAGCCAGCGAGCAATAATTTGATGCTCCATTGAAGAACGAACAAAATATTCGCCCAATAATGTATTTTTGGTGAACTCAAACTCCATACGGTGCAATCTCTTTGATTAACGATTGATAGCTAATTAACAACAGGAGCATACCGTTTTCTTACTTCTTGAGCCATAAAAAAACCGATTGTGTGGCCACAATCGGTTTTATCTAGCACGAAACTATAGGGTGTTACGCGGGTTCTTGGAAGATCACTGTATCGGCTTTTTGCGTATACTGTCCCATCATATGGAAATTCAAGTAACGATAAGTATCTGTGGCCGTCGCATCGATTTTCTTCGCATACTCAGCGTATTCTTGTGCCGTAGGGATATGACCTAAAATCGCCCCTACTGCAGAAAGCTCTGCTGATGCTAAGTAGACATTCGCTCCACTGCCTAAACGGTTAGGGAAGTTACGTGTCGAAGTAGACATCACTGTCGCTTTATCTGCTACGCGTGCTTGGTTGCCCATACACAAAGAACACCCAGGCGTTTCTATACGCACCCCAGAACGTCCAAAGATACCATAATAGCCTTCTTCAACTAATTGGTCTTTATCCATTTTGGTTGGCGGAGCGACCCATAGACGAGTATTCAACTGGCCTTTAAAGTGCTCAAGTAACTTACCGGTTGCGCGGAAATGACCGATGTTGGTCATACATGAGCCGATAAAGACTTCATCAATATCAGTATTCGCAACATCAGATAGTGTACGCGCATCATCTGGATCATTAGGGGCACACAAGATAGGCTCGTGGATTTCATCCATATCGATTTCTAAAACATGTTTGTATTCGGCGTTTTCATCCGCTTGCATCATGCTTGGATTATCAATCCATTCTTGCATCGACTTAATACGACGCTCAATAGTACGGCGATTCCCATACCCTTCCGAGATCATCCATTTCAGCATTACAATGTTAGATTGTAGATATTCTGAAATCGAGTCTTGCGATAGCTTCACCGTACAACCGGCAGCGGAACGTTCTGCTGATGCATCGGACAATTCAAATGCTTGTTCAACCGTTAAGTGCTCTAAACCTTCAATCTCTAAAACACGGCCGGAGAATTCGTTAACTTTCCCCGCTTTATCAACAGTCAGAAGGCCTTCCTTAATACCGTAATAAGGAATCGCATGCACTAAATCACGCAGTGTAATCCCCGGTTTCATTTTGCCTTTAAAGCGCACTAAAACCGACTCTGGCATATCCAATGGCATCACACCGGTTGCCGCCGCAAAGGCAACGAGACCCGAGCCTGCTGGGAACGAAATACCTAATGGAAAACGAGTATGTGAGTCACCCCCCGTACCAACAGTATCCGGTAACAACATACGATTTAGCCATGAGTGAATAATACCATCACCTGGACGTAACGAAACACCACCACGGTTCATGATGAAATCAGGTAATGTGTGGTGAGTTTGTACGTCAACAGGTTTCGGATAGGCTGATGTATGGCAGAAAGACTGCATCACCAAATCGGCGGAGAAGCCAAGACACGCGAGATCTTTAAGTTCATCACGCGTCATTGGACCTGTCGTATCCTGCGAGCCCACTGTCGTCATTTTTGGTTCACAGTAAGTGCCAGGGCGTACACCCTCAACACCACAAGCTTTACCAACCATTTTTTGAGCTAACGTAAACCCTTTATCGCTATCGGTAACCGGTAATGGCAGTGCAAACACATCAGAAGTCCCTAGCCCTAATGATTCACGAGCTTTTTCTGTTAGACCACGACCAATGATTAATGGAATCCGACCACCAGCACGTACTTCATCAAGGATGACCGACGTTTTTAACGTAAAGGTAGACAGCACTTCACCGCTTTCATGATCACATACTTTTCCTTCATAAGGATAAATATCAATCACATCGCCCATGTTCATTTTAGATACATCAAGCTCAACCGGTAACGCTCCTGCATCTTCCATGGTATTGAAATAAATTGGCGCAATTTTACCGCCCAATACAAAACCGCCAGCACGTTTATTCGGTACATTCGGGATATCATGACCCATTAGCCATAACACCGAGTTGGTAGCCGACTTACGTGAAGATCCCGTTCCAACCACATCACCGACATAAGCTAAAGGATGACCTTTCTCTTTCAACTTATTAATCGTTGAAATAGGGCCAACATTGCCTTCATCATCTGGGGTAATCCCTTCACGGGCATTTTTAAGCATCGCTAAAGCGTGTAATGGAATATCTGGGCGAGACCAAGCATCTGGGGCTGGTGACAAGTCATCGGTATTCGTTTCACCCGATACCTTAAATACCGTTAACGTTACTTTTTCGTCGATTTTTTTCTTTTTCAAGAACCATTCAGCATCCGCCCATGACTGAATAATCGTTTTCGCAAACTCGTTACCCGCTTTCGATTTTTCTTCCACATCGTAGAACGCATCGAACATAAGCAGAGTATGTGATAATGCGTCAACTGCAATCGGCGCTAACTTTTCATCATCGAGCAAAGCAATCAAAGGTTGAATATTGTAACCGCCTTGCATGGTGCCCAACAATTTTGCTGCTTTTTCAGGACTAATTAAGGGGGATGACACTTCACCTTTGGTTAGCGCAGCAAGAAACCCGGCTTTGACATAAGCGGCTTCATCTACACCTGGTGGAATACGGTTTTCAAACAAATCTAAGATGAAATCTTCTTCACCTTCAGGTGGGGTCTTTAGTAACTCAACAAGTGCGGCGACTTGTTCTGCATCTAAAGGTTTAGGGACAATTCCTTCAGCAGCACGCTCTTCGACGTGTTTACGATAGGCTTCAAGCACGACATTTTCCTCTAATTACGGTCAACGCTTCTCATCTACGAGTACAGCGAAGACATCCTTGGAAACTTGGCTCTCTATATGCCCATGTTTTCAATTCAATCGACTGAGAAACAGTGCCTTAGAGAGGCCAAACTGTGGGTACACATTAGCAAATTTAACGCTACATTAAAATCTCACCAATTTGATCAACATATCAAGTTCTCACGAAATATCCTGCCACAACGTCACTCATGGCCGAAATCGCCTACTTAGTACTAGAACCTATGATGAGATATATAGAATCGAAATTCTGCTCTGTCCGTCCATAACCGAACATTATCGGTCCGATGGGAGAATCAACACCAGCAAATACAGAACCCGCTGCATATAACGGAGCCGAACTCAGATCTTCATCAGGGTTTGACCACACGCCGCCATATTCAAGCGATGCCCCCAAGTAAACTGGCGATGTAAACAAACCAAAATCATTATCAAACCAACGGTAACGATAAGTGACACTGGTAAACGCTTTGTTTTGCCCGATGAGACTATTGCGTGGTACGCCCGATAAATTTAAAAAACCACCAATGGTTTTTGGATCAATTGGGGTGGATGTATTTTTACTTCTCACCTCACCATAATCGACATTGGCAACTAGGGTGTGCCTGTCAAAACTGTGAGCGTAAATCAGCTTCGCCGACAACTCACTGACAGTATCAGAACTATTTTCAACAAAGCCGCGATCCGCATTATAAATATCATCGTGCGAGATCAAATATTCAAGATTTAGATAGGCGCCTTGACTTGGCAGCGCGTAACTATCTAGCGTATCAATACGATAGTTAAAAAAGGCGCCTGAACGGCGAAAACGGGCGTTACCATATTGGGGTAATGTCGCATACTCGGTTTTCCCCTGATTAAAGCGCAAGCCGAGTTTAAACTCTCGCCACAATCGATGTTGATAACCAATGGCCAATTCTTCTTGCCATTCAGAGTATTTCATCGACATATAATTTTTCGTCGCTTCCAACGACGTATCATCGAAACCGGTTAATGGCGCGTTGCGCTTATCAACACTGTATTTAGCTGATGCCGTATAAAAAAGTTTCTGACCTTCAAATATCGGTGAATAATATTGTGCTTCGAGTAACTTATCTGTGCCCATATTCACGTTCAGAGTTAATTCTGCACCGCGATCGTTCATATCAGTAAAGTTCACCGACATTCCGAGCGAATATTGGCTATCAGAATCAAAGTCGTCTTCCATGAACACTCGGAAGTTCGTGTAGTTAGGCCCCCAAGACTTTTCTTCGACTTTAATAATTAAGTTATTATCCCCTTTGGAATCATCAAAGTGATAACTTACGCGCTCAAAGCGATCTAAGACATAAAGGTTTTCAACGCTCTCTTCGATTTTTGGCGTTGGGATTACCTGCCCTGCCTCCAAGTCTAAGCGGTTAAGTAATAATTTATCACTATAATGTGACTGATTATCCAATGTGATTCTGTCGACTTGATGAGCATCACCATATTTTAATTGGCTACGCTTATGCGCTTTCTTTTGCAGGTACTCGCGGTATTTAGCTGCGCTTAACTCATAAGGTGCAAAGCTCTCTTTTTGCTCCATGACGGCTTGATAGCCTTTTTTAAAGGCTTCTGGAATTTTATCAAACGCCGTCGTCTCCATATCGCCAACGGCTGGCTGGAGTAAAATATCTTTATCGGTGAGCTTTTGTTGTTGCAACTGAGTACTGCGACGCACCAAATAATTAGACAATTGGTCGGCAATAGATAAAAAGCCCGTGAAGGAGTCTTGATTCATATAATCGGTACTAATGTCGACGGCAATGATACGATCCGCTCCCATAGAGCGAGCCACATCAACGGGCATGTTATTCGTAACCCCACCATCAACCAACCAATGATCGTCAAGTTTATAAGGCGGCAAAGCCCCAGGTACAGACATACTCGCCATCATGGCATCGGCTAAATACCCATGGTCTAAAACAAAGGGTTTGAGTTTGATAATATCTGTCGCCACGGCACGATAAGGAATCACCAAATCATCAAACGAAGCAAGTGGTAAAAGGTTATGAGTGCTATATCGTAATATACGTAACATATTTTGACCTTGTACCACGCCTTTAGGCGCGCGGATATCATTCCAACTGACCCCTAAATCCGTAGTCAGTTGATAACGGTCTTCATATTCTTTATCTCGCACACGCCGCTGCTCACGACTGACACGATCTCGGTAGCCTTTATACCAGTCAATATGGTTAACCAGCCCCTCAATTTCACCCCCACTCATTCCTGTCGCATACAAGCCGGCGACATAGGCTCCCATGCTTGTTCCGGTAATCATATCCACGGGGACGTGCAAATCTTCTAACGCTTTTAATACACCGACATGGGCGGCGCCTTTGGCGCCACCGCCTGCGAGGACCACAGCAATTTTAGGTCGATTATCATTGGATTGCGGTGTTACTGCTTCTTTGGCATGTGCAGTCAACGTCGGCACAATAACAAGTATTATTGTCCATAGGCTATACCATCGCTTCACTCAGTCCTCACTATTTTTATTATCATTATTATTTATGAATCAAAGCTCTACCATTGAAAAAGCTTTTTAAGCCAGCCTGTTGAATCATGATCACATTTTGATTTCCATTGATCATTTTCATCCCAAACAGGTAACTTGAATTTACTATCACAATCGACAATCAATTTACCATCGCGAGATTTCTCAAAACCAACAGTACGAATCCCTTCCGGCCAAGGTAAAATCAGTTTTTGTGGAATACGGCGAGAAAGATAATTTGCATAAACACGCAATGCACCACTCGCTCCTGTTAAATAGGTAGAATGGTTATCATCACGTCCCACCCATACGGTGGTCACTTCACGTCCATCCACACCAACAAACCAACTGTCGCGAGTATTGCTACTTGTCCCGGTTTTCCCCGCCAAAGCAGCCCAAGAAAATTGATGTTGTAGGTAACGCCCGGTTCCTTCTAAGACGCCGCGTTTCATAGCATAAGTAGTTAACCATGCCGCTTGCTGAGGCACCGCTTGTGACACTTTAGGGATCGATTCATACAACACATTACCCTTAACATCCAACACCGAGCGTAACGCTGATAGTTTAGCCTTACGTCCGGAGTTAGTGATGGTCTGATACATTTGTGCTACTTGAAATGGCGTTAATGTAAATGAGCCTAAAAACATCGATGGTACTGGGCGTATTTCTTTATGCGGAACGCCTAACTTCACTAGCGTGTCCACAACATTATCAATCCCTAACTGCATTCCTAACGCAACGGTGGGTACGTTCAACGATTTCGCTAAAGAGAGATATAACGGAACATTACCACGATACGTACGTTCAAAATTACGAGGACTCCACACGCTCCCCTCATCACCTTTTAAGGTGATTGGTTTATCTTCTAACGTCGTCGCCAAATTGTATTTCTCTGGTTCGGCAAGAGCCGTTAAATATACGCCACCTTTAGCAAGCGAACCAATTTGTCGGCTTGCATTTAACGCACGGTTAAATCCATCATAACCAACACGTTTGCCACCAACCATAGCACGAATTTCACCCGTTTTACGATCGACGGCTACCGCGGCCGCTTCCAGTTTATCGCCGCTGCGCTTCGATAATTTGGGCACCTTTTCTGATATCGCACGCTCTAAATCCACTTGAGATACCGGATCGAGTGACGTAAAGACACGAATACCGGTTTCTTTTTTATACGCATTCCCAACTTTGTTACGTAATTCTCGTGATAACTGTTCAAAATAGGCAGGCTGTCGGCTCGCAATATGTGGATGTTTTTGAACATCTAAAGAGCGAGATACGGCTTCTTCATACTGATGAGCAGATAAAATATTACGCTCCATCATCAGTTTCAATACAAGATCTCGCCTCTCACGGGCACGCTCGGGATATCGAATAGGATTATAATAAGAAGGACCTTTTACCATCCCAACTAATAATGCCAACTGATCGATACGCAATTCTTGTAGCGGCTGACCAAAATACAAACGTGATGCTAAACCAAAGCCATGCACCGCTTCTCGGCCATTTTGCCCCATGTACACTTCGTTCATATACGCTTGTAAAATTCGATCTTTGCTATAGCGATAATCAATAATGAGTGCCATATAAGCTTCACGCAATTTACGCCATAAAGTACGGTGACTAGATAAGAATATGTTTTTGGCCAATTGCTGCGTTAAGGTACTCCCGCCTTGTACGGTATGACCGGCGCGCACATTCGCCACTAATGCCCGTAAAATAGCGAGCGGGGCAATACCATCATGCTTATAGAAATTACGGTCTTCGGTGGTTAACAGTGCATCAACCATTAATTCTGGAAATTGATCGCGGCGCAAAAATAAGCGAGTTTCTGTCGTATTTTTTTCTAGCATTCCCAACATCTTAGGATCTAGACGCAAATAACCCAACTCACCGCGCTTTTCTCGTGATTGAATATGGGTCAAACCACTATCATTAAAGGTCAGCATGACATGACGGCTAGGCTCCGGGCCATCGGAAAATTCAAATGGACGACGAATTAATTCAATACGAGTAGAAGAAGCTGAATACTCCCCAGGGTAACGAGGATGACGAACTTTACGATACTTTAATACGTCCAACTCATTTCGGACTTCTTTTAAACTAATATTCATTCCCGGCTCTAGAGTCAGAATACGTGCGTAGACCACGGTCGGAATTTGAAAAAGTTGGCCGCTGAATTTTTGCTTCACCACACTATTTAAGTACACCCCCGCAACAAATAATATGGCAGCCATTGCAAGCGAAAATTTCCATGCAAAGCCCCACAGCCTTTTACGTCGCGAAGGCTTAGCTGAAGAAGTCGCTGGAGACGAAGCCGGTGCAGTTTTTTTTGTATTTTTTTTCGGTGTCGGTTTCTTAGTCATGAATTCAATTGTCGTTTAGTTTTCGTGGTTGCCACATGATGAGCGGGATCATCTGGCCATACATGCTTGGGATAGCGTCCCTTCATTTCTTTTTGTACTTCGCGATAGGAACCTTGCCAAAATCCAGCGAGATCCTGAGTTATCTGTATAGGCCTTAATGCTGGAGAGAGTAACTCCAACACCACAATTTGTGTGCCTTGAGCAATGACAGGCGAGGCTTGCTCTCCAAACACTTCTTGGATACGCACCGACAGTATAGGTGGCTTACCTTCTTGGTAGCGAATAGGATGTCGATGACCTGTTGGCATCGTATGCTCAGGCGGTAACCAAGTATTCAAAGACTGATTCAAAGGCCAACCTAGACGAGCATGTAACGCATCGAAGACACACACGTTTTTTAATTGATTCGCACTATGTATTCCCACTAAATAAGGCGCTAACCATTGGTCAAGTTCCGCCAACAGTGCCGCGTCATTCATGCCCGGCCAAGCTTCATGTGGTAGCCATTCAATTGCACAGCGGACCCGATTTAACCACGCTATAGAACGCTTATCCCACTTTAATACACTCAGCCCCTGGCGTGCGACATAATTAAGCAAAGCTTGCGTCATTTTTTCTGCCCCAGGTGCTGGCAAAGGTTGACGAGCAACAATCAGTTTTCCTAAACGAGTTTGCTGCTCAGCGAACAGTTTACCGCGCTGTTCATCCCAATCAACATTTTCTACTGTCGTGAACATGTCTAAGTAATGAGCGTGTAAATCCGCGATAGATAAGCGTAGCGCACTCACAATACGACTATAATGAGGTAAACGCACGACATCCAAGGCCACTAAATAGGCTTCACTGGCTAAAGACTCGGTATCAGCAAGTTGGGCGCCATGCCCATTACTTAATAAAAAGCGCCCGTTTTTCTGACCTCGAGATTGGGCAATACGATCTGGAAAGGCCAAGCACGCGGCTACCGATAACACATCAGGCTGAATAGATTTCAAGCTAAAACTGCTACCCAGCAATTGCGACAACTGCTGAGAGCGCGTATTTAATCGAGATTGTTTATTGTGCTTTCCTTCCTGCCAACGCTGTAAGCTATCACAGATATCGAGCGTATTTTTTTCTGGCTCTTCCAATAAAGTCGCCAACGCAATCGCGGCACTATTTAATGCTGTCGCCTGCGTTTTGAGTAGCATCGCCGCTATGCGTGGTTCGATACCTAATGTCTGGGTTTTATATCCCATTGCCGTTAACTGGTAGGAGCTTGTCATCAACCCTAAGCGATACAATAAGTCTCTGCCTTGCTCATATGCCGCTGGCGGGGGACTATCGACCCAAGATAATTGATTAGGATCCGTTGCGCCCCACTGGGCAACATCTAACGCTAATGTACTGAGATCACTTTGTAATATCGCCGGAATTGGCATTGCAGGTTGTTGCTGATAGTGGCTTTCACTATATAAGCGTACGCAGAGACCAGCAGTGAGACGTCCCGCTCGCCCAGCCCGTTGCTCGGCTGACGATTGCGCAATACTCACCTCATCTAAACGGGTAATACCGGTTTTCAAATCAAAGCGCGCTATTTTTTCTAACCCACTATCGACCACCATCGTAATGCCTTCAATGGTCAGTGAGGTTTCCGCGATATTCGTTGCCAAAACAATTTTACGACGCTCACCCGCAGCGGGCGCAATGGCTTTTTGTTGATCGGATAACGCCAGTTGTCCATATAAAGGGCACACATCAATATTACTAGTTAATCGCTCTTCGAGTAACGTCTGCAGAGACCGAATCGCACCTACTCCGGGTAAAAACGCGAGTAAAGAGCCTTCTTGATGTTGCATCAAATGATCAATTTTATTTGCCATCACGACCAATAAACGCTCATTAGGCTTTAACGGACGATAAGAGACTTCAACCGGAAATTGCCGCCCTTGTGATTCAATATAAGCAGCATCAGGTAATACTCCCTGCAATGCGTCTTGCTCAAGTGTCGCTGACATTACGACAATTTTAAGATCGTCACGAAACACAGCTTGAGACTCGAGACTAAAGGCCAACGCCGTATCCGCAGGTAAACTGCGTTCGTGAAATTCATCAAATATCAGACACTCGATCCCCATTAATTCGGGATCATTTTGCAACATTCGGCTCATCACGCCTTCAGTGACAATTTCTAATTGCGTATTCGCTCCAACTTTTTGCTCTCCGCGCATTCTATAACCAATACTCTCGCCCACTTTTTCATTAAGCTGCATGGCCAAATAGTGAGCGAGGTTACGCACCGCTAACCTGCGCGGTTCCAACATAATGATCTTACCGCTAAATGTGCCAGATTGGAGTAAAGCTAGGGGAAACTGCGTCGACTTACCCGCACCGGGAGGCGCTTTTAAAATAATTTGAGATGACTGAGATAAGGCGGTCAGCAACTGAGGTAACACCTCCATAATCGGCAACTGTGACAAGTCCAACTCCTTATGATTAAATACTCAGACTATTGTACAGAAAAACAGTATAAATACAGCCACTGGACCGAATTATGCAATTCTCGCCACCATTACAACGTGCCACATTGATTCAACGTTATAAGCGTTTTCTTGCGGATGTGACCACCGAAGATAACCAATCCATTACCATGCATTGCGCCAATACAGGAGCCATGACGGGGTGTGCCGAACCTGGTTCAACGGTGTGGTATTCCACTTCCGATAACCCCAAGCGTAAATACCCACATAGTTGGCAGATAACAGAAACACCTGCAGGCCATCATATTGCGGTAAATACTAGCCTTGCCAATCACCTTGCTGTCGAGGCCATCAATAACGGAACCATTAAGGAACTTCAAACCTACGAAACGTTGAAGACAGAAGTACGTTACGGACAGGAAAACAGTCGTATCGACATATTATTAACCGATACAAACCAAGCAAACTGCTATGTTGAAGTCAAAAGTGTTACCTTGCTTGACGAAAATAATTTGGCAAACTCCACGAAAAACGCCACTATAGGCCAAGGTTTTTTCCCCGATAGCGTGACAACGCGGGGACAAAAACATCTACGTGAACTCATGGAAATGTCGAAAAGTGGGAGCAGAGCAGTACTTTTGTATGTTGTTTTGCATTCAGGGATTGAAAAAGTCTCTCCTGCGCTCCATATAGACGCGGATTATTCACAATTATTATTCATGGCACTAGAAGCTGGTGTTGAGGTGCTTTGTTACAAAGCAGCATTCTGTAAAGATGAAATCACATTGGTTTCTCCGATAGAATTCATACCTCATATACCAAAAACTTGTTGATTGGTTCACACCTGCAACAATTTTGACAATGAGTAATTGCTACTCTACCTTCTTTTTGCTATAGATACCCGCCTTAAATAATACTGCTTATGCAGTTGACTAGGTGTTAGTAGGAGATGCTGTATGCTTGAGTCCAAAAAGAAAACGCTAGGCATCCTAGCCATTGCTGGTGTTGAGCCATACCAAGAAAAAGCAGGTGAAGAGTACATGTCACCTGAACAATTGGCTCATTTTACAAAAATTCTTGAAGCTTGGCGTGATCAATTAAGAGCTGAAGTAAACCGCACTGTGCATCACATGCAGGATGAAGCCTCAAACTTCCCTGATCCTGTTGACCGTGCTTCACAGGAAGAAGAGTTTAGCCTAGAACTGCGTAACCGCGATCGCGAACGTCGTTTGATTAAAAAAATTGAAAAAACACTCGATAAAATCACTGAAGACGATTTTGGCTTCTGTGAATCATGTGGTGTAGAAATTGGCGTACGTCGTCTTGAAGCACGACCAACCGCAGATTTATGTATTGACTGTAAAACACTTGCTGAGATAAAAGAAAAACAAATGTTAGGTTAATACCTGAGAGAAAATGGGAGCGAAATGCTCCCATTTCTCTTGCTGTATTGAGTCCGAGCTGTATTAAGTATCAGTGACCTAGCTTAGTGCTGCACCTTGGCCCTCATTGCGTTATAATAGGACTTAAATCGTATTTATCCCCCTGAAAAAGTTATGAATTACGTTGGTCGCTTTGCTCCATCACCATCCGGTCTACTCCACTTTGGCTCTCTTATTGCCGCTCTCGGTAGTTATTTCCAAGCCAAGGCTCATGATGGACAATGGTTAATGCGTATTGAGGATCTCGATCCACCTAGAGAAATGCCTGGCGCGTCTACCGCTATCTTAAAAACATTAGAACAGTTCGGTCTTGAATGGGACGGTGCTGTGATGTATCAAAGTCAGCGTCATGAACATTATCAAGCACAAATCGATACTTGGCTTAATCGCCATCAAGCCTATTGCTGTCAATGTACTCGCAAACAAATTAAAGCCGATGGTGGTTTCTATTTAGGGCACTGCCGACATAGCAAACTCTTACCTACTCCCGGTCTCTCTATTCGCTTATTTATGCAGAATCCTGTAGAGTCGTTTACAGATTTACATCAGGGCAATATCACCATTCCTAGCGCGCTCGCCCACGAGGACTTTATTATTAAGCGTCGTGATGGCTACTTCGCCTATAACCTTGCCGTGGTTATCGACGATATTGAGCAAGGAGTGACAGAAGTCGTGCGAGGTGCCGATTTAATCGAACCAACCGGACGACAAATCAGCCTATATCAAACCTTAGGTCAAACACCGGTTAGCTACCTGCATTTGCCTTTGGCCATGGATGAAAATGGAAAAAAATTTTCCAAGCAAAATCATGCTAAGCCGATTAAAACAACTCAAGCAAAACCGACATTAATGCGGGCTATGGAGTTTTTAGGTTTTGATTTGCCAAAAGATTTTCTCAGCAGCAGTATTGAAGATATGCTCCAGTGGGGCATCAAAAACTGGTGTATACAACAATTGCCAACAAAGAACCATATTATCGTATGATTCTCAAATGGGATTGACTAGGCTATTATTAGCCACAAATTCGCGCCGTTTCCGTCACAATGCATTTGAGTCAGAGACGTGAAATCCGCCCTATCAATCATTGCCGAATACAGATGAATAACAAAGATTTACAACCTCGCGAGCATCGCGTATATCCCAACTTAGCGTTGAATATAATCACGCGTGAAGAGCACAGCGTGTCACGCAAGTCGATTAGTGAAAATGCCTTAAAGGTCCTGTACAGACTGCATGGTGCTGGATATGAAGCATACTTAGTGGGAGGTGGCGTACGCGACCTACTCCTTAAAGGTACACCAAAAGATTTTGATGTCACCACGAATGCCACACCTGAGCAAATTCGTCAGCTATTTCGTAACTGTCGCTTGATAGGTCGCCGCTTTCGTTTGGCTCATATTATGTTTGGCCGCGATATTATTGAAGTGGCAACATTTCGCGGGCATCACGCGGAGCCAGATACCGACACCTCTCAGCTATCTGCTCAATCTGATAAAGGTATGCTACTTCGAGACAATGTCTACGGTACCAAGGATGAAGATGCAGAGCGTCGTGATTTCACTATCAACGCGATGTACTACAATATTGCCGACTTTAGCATTCATGATTATGCAGGGGGGATTGAAGATCTTGAAGATCGCTTAGTTCGTTTAATTGGCGATCCTGAGACTCGCTATCGCGAAGACCCCGTCCGTATGCTAAGGGCGATCCGTTTTGCAGCCAAATTAGATTTCGATATTGAAGAAGATACCGCTGAGCCAATTGAACGTTTAGCATCACTGCTACGTGAAATTCCGTCTGCACGCCTGTATGAAGAGTCATTAAAGCTACTGCAATCGGGGCATGGTTTAGAAACCTATCATTTGATGCGTGAGTACGAGCTTTTTCAACAGTTGTTCCCTGTGGTTGCCGAGCACTTTACCCAAGAGCATGAAAGCTTAACGGAACAAATGCTCGATTTATCGCTTGATTCAACGGATATGCGTATAGAAGATAACAAGCGTATCAACCCAGCATTTATGTTTGCCGCGATGTTATGGTACCCAATGATGGATCAAGCTCAGTTACTTATGGCTGAGAATGAACTGAATCATTATGATGCGGTAATGGAAGCGAGTAACCGCATACTCGATCGCATGGTAAAAAGTATTGCGATTCCGCGCCGTCATACCTCAACCATCCGCGAGATCTGGCAGCTACAGTTACGTCTGCCTCGTCGTAATGGTAAACGTGCCTTCCGCTTGATGGAATTAAATAAATTCCGAGCTGGCTTTGATTTCTTACAAATGCGTGGAGAAATTGAAGGCGGCGAAACACAAGAGCTGGCCAAATGGTGGGACAGTTTCCAATCTTCAGGCCGCACTGTACGTGAAACAATGGTGAATGATCTCGGCAAAGGTAAGTCCAATAAAACACGCCCTCGCCGACGTAAAACACCACATAAAAAGAAAAAGAGTAAAACCGATTCATGATCACCGCATATATTGCTATCGGCAGTAATCTTAGCGACCCGGTTCAACAAACAAAAAACGCGATTGAGGCTTTGAAAACTCTGCCTCAGTCGCAGTTTTTGAACGTGTCTTCCTTGTACAGTAGTACGCCGATGGGGCCGCAAGATCAACCGGATTACATTAATGCCGTGGTTGAGATCAAGACGGACTTATCGGCTATGGAATTACTCAATAGCACGCAAGCAATTGAGCAAGAACATGGACGCGTACGTAAAGATGAACGCTGGGGGCCGCGCACGTTGGATTTGGATATCATTCTCTATGGCCAACAAACTATCGACAATGAGCGTCTCACGGTTCCTCATTACGGCATGAGACAAAGGGAGTTTGTTCTCTATCCACTGGCTGAAATTGCCCCTGAATTACAACTTCCTGATGGCGTCTCTCTCCAATCGGTACTCTCTACAGTACCGCGTAATGGCTTGAGTATTTGGCGCGCATAAAGCGTCAACATGTAAGGAAAACATACCATGAAACCTATCACGATGAATGACCTGCGCGCATGGAAGGCTCAGGGATACAAGTTTGCGAGCGTCACCGCCTACGATGCCAGCTTCGCACAACTGTTTGAAAGCCAAAACATGCCGGTACTCTTAGTCGGCGATTCTCTTGGTATGGTTTTACAAGGCAATAAAGACACACTGGCCGTCACTGTCGACGAGGTGGCCTACCACACTCGCTCAGTGAGAGCAGGCAGTCCAAACAGTCTTCTCATCGCCGATATGCCGTTTATGAGTTTTGCTACACCACTGCAAGCTTGCCAAAATGCTATGCCACTTATGCAGGCAGGGGCAAATATGGTCAAACTAGAAGGTGGCGCTTGGTTAGCCGATACCATTACCATGCTGACACAACGCTCTGTACCTGTTTGTGCTCATCTTGGTTTATTACCGCAATCTGTCAATATTTATGGTGGATATAAAGTGCAGGGCCGAGAGCAAGAACAAGCAGATCGTTTACTCGATGAAGCACTCGCGCTTGAAGCAGCAGGCGCACAAATGCTCGTACTTGAATGCGTCCCTGCGACGCTAGCCGCACTGATCACTCAATCTCTTACCATTCCGGTCATCGGTATCGGTGCCGGCTGTCATACTGACGGACAAATCCTTGTTATGCATGATATGTTCGGAATATCAGCCAACTATATGCCTAAATTCTCGAAAAATTATCTTGCCGCCAGCGGCGATATAAGAAAGGCCGTGGCACAATACATTGATGAAGTAGCCAAAGGACAGTTTCCTGATGCTACACATACCCTAGCTTAAGGAGTCATGCATGCAAACTTATGCTGAAATTTCAGCCCTGCGTGAACAGATCAAACAGTATAAGAAAGATGGACACAGTATTGCTTTGGTTCCAACGATGGGCAATCTGCATGAAGGCCATTTAAACTTAGTAAAAAAGGCCCATGAGCAAGCTGATATCGTTATTGTCAGCATCTTTGTCAATCCACTACAGTTTGATAATAGCGATGATCTTAACCGCTATCCACGCACTCTAGAAGCCGATATCAATAAGCTGGAGCAAACTGGCGCAACATTAGTCTTTACCCCGACGCCAGACACCATGTACCCGCAAGGTATGGATAAACAAACCTTTATTGATGTACCCGGTTTATCTTCTATTTTAGAAGGCGCGGCACGCCCAGGCCATTTTCGTGGTGTGACAACGATTGTTGGTAAGCTGTTTAATATCATTCAGCCAGATGTAGCGTGTTTTGGTGAAAAAGACTATCAGCAACTGGCGATAATTCGTCAGATGGTGACTGATCTGTGTATGGACATCACCATCATTAATGTGCCTACAGCGCGGGAAATTGATGGACTCGCGATGAGTTCTCGTAACAGCCGTTTATCGATCGATGATCGTCAGCGAGCACCAGCAATTTCAAGAACAATGCGTTGGGTATGCAGTGCCTTACGTGGTGGACGACGCGACTTTGCATCATTGGTAGAAGATGCACAAGATCAACTTCGCGCGGCAGATATAGAGCCAGATGAAATTCATATACGCGATGCTAAAACATTAGAGCCAGTCGCTGAAACAAGCACTCAAGCGGTCATATTAATGTCAGCTTATTTGGGGGATGTCCGCTTAATCGATAATCAAGTCATTGATCTAAACTCGGAACCTAAAAAAGAAGCGGCCGCTACGGATCTCGAATAACTCAGATGAAAAAGGCCACCATGAGGTGGCCTTGATAACATTAGCGCCTTGTCTTTAGCTACGAATACCACGCCCCGTGGCTAATAGATAATGACAAGTACTGTACAAGCCTAAAACAAACAGTACTAGCACACTAAATGATGTTCCAATTCCCACATCAGACACACCTAAAAACCCGTAACGGAATGCGTTAACCATATAAACAATCGGGTTGATTTTAGACACACCTTGCCAAAGTTCTGGCAATAAGCTGATCGAGTAAAACACCCCGCCTAGATAAGTTAAAGGGGTTAACACAAACGTTGGCACAATAGAGATATCATCAAATGAACGGGCAAAAATAGCGTTAATTAAACCGCCTAAGGCAAACACAACGGACGTCATAAACACCGTCGCAATGATGATCCACCAATGTTGAATGTGCAAATCCACAAAAAACAGTGAAACTCCAGTAACCAAAGCACCAATCAGTAAACCTCGACAAACGCCGCCCATCACGTATCCCAAAATAATGACATACGTCGGTACGGGCGCTATCAACAACTCTTCGATATTTTTCTGAAACTTAGCACTAAAAAAGGAAGAGGCGACATTAGAATACGAGTTCGTAATTACCGACATCATGATTAAGCCAGGAACAATATACTCCATATAGCTAAAACCATGCATTTGGCCTATACGCGAACCAATTAAATTACCAAAAATAATAAAGTACAGCGTCATTGTAATTGCAGGAGGCACAATGGTTTGTACCCAAATACGCATAAAACGCTTTACTTCTTTTCGTAATAAACTGCAAAAAGCAGTCCAATATATTTGATACATAACGCTGACTACCTTTCTCCGTTAATAATACCGACAAACAATTCTTCTAAACGGTTCGCTTTATTACGCATTGATAATACGGTGATATTTTTCTCAGTTAATTGGGCAAAGACATGGTTTAGCCCTTGAGATTTTTCTAATTCGATTTCAATCGAACCATCGGTGATGGTTTGCTTACGCACGCCTTGTAACTCGCCAAGCGACTCCGTACTATCCACATCCAGAATGAATGTTTCTACTGCAAGCTTGCTGAGTAAACCTTTCATCGTCGTATTTTCAATCAACTCACCGTGATGAATAATACCAATGTGACGACATAAACTTTCGGCTTCTTCTAAATAGTGCGTCGTTAAAATAATCGTAATGCCATTCTCACGGTTAATACGCTCAATGAACTCCCACATTGAGCGGCGTAGCTCAATATCTACCCCAGCGGTTGGCTCATCTAAAATCAGCAGCTCTGGTTCATGCATTAATGCACGTGCGATCATTAAGCGGCGTTTCATACCACCAGAAAGATTACGAGCTCGTTCATTGCGTTTACCCCATAAATCTAACTGAGACAAATACGTTTTCGCCCTTTCCTTCGCAAGCTCCTTTTTGACGCCATAGTAACCCGCTTGTTGCATCACAATCTGTTCAACGGTTTCAAAAGGATTAAAGTTAAACTCTTGTGGGACTAAACCAATCTTTTGTTTGGCAAGTTCTAAATTTTTATCAATGTCGTAGCCAAAGACTTTTACTTGGCCAGATGTTTTATTGACTAAAGAAGAAATGATACCGATGGTGGTCGATTTACCTGCGCCATTTGGCCCTAATAATGCGTAAAAATCGCCTTTTTCTACTTGTAGACTGATGCCTTTTAAGGCTTCAAATCCCCCAGAATACGTTTTACGCAATTGTTCTAATTCTAAAGCGTACATATCACTCTCATGGTTGATGAATGGAACCTGCTGCTCCGAGCTTACAAAGTCTCTATTATAATCGGTTTCACTGGACTATGGTTAGATTCTACCGTAGCAACATAAAAAAGCACAAAGATTAATCCCTGAGAAAAGTATCTGCATAAAAATTAACTAAATCATTTAATCATTATTAAAAATTACAGCTTGCGATGCAGAGATTGTGTATAGTTGATGTATTGACGAGGGAAGTAACATGCCAGAATTAAAGCAATTATTCGACAACAACTCTAAATGGTCGGCCTCAATTAAGGCGAAAACTCCTGGGTATTTTACGACCTTAGCACAAGGACAAAATCCAGATTTTTTATGGATTGGGTGCTCTGATAGCCGTGTTCCCGCGGAACGTTTAACAGGGCTTTTTGCCGGTGAATTATTTGTCCACCGTAATGTCGCCAACCAAGTTATCCATACTGACTTAAATTGCCTGTCTGTGGTTCAGTACGCCGTTGATGTTCTTAAAGTGAAGCATATCATTATTTGTGGGCATTACGGCTGCGGAGGTATTACCGCCGCCATTGAAAACCCTAAGCTCGGACTGATTAATAACTGGTTATTGCATATTCGCGATCTGTATTTTAAGCATCGGATTTATTTGGATGCGATGTCGGGCATGGAACAATCCGATAAATTGGCTGAAATCAACGTCGCTGAGCAAGTCTATAACTTAGGTAATTCAACAATACTACAAAGCGCTTGGGAACAAGGACAAGATGTCGAACTGCATGGCGTGGTATATGGTATTGACGACGGACATTTGGAATATTTAGGGGTACGTTCAAACTCACCGCAAACCGTAGAAGATAGCTATAAGCAGGCAATGAAGCGTATTCTTAATCACGATCACACCTTATTATGTCGTTAGCACTATGTCTTTAACACTACGTCACGCCCCCTTTCTAAAACAACACCTGCAGCCATGCTTTCTCACAGCTGCAGGTTATCAATCATTCTAGTGGGACAACCTTACCGATATAGGGTAAGTGGCGATAGTTTTGCGCGTAATCAATCCCGACCCCAACAACAAATTCATCAGGGATCGAGAAACCGATCCACTTCACGTCAACGGTGACTTCGCGGCGAGAGGGTTTGTCTAGCAAGGTACAAATATCTATCGAGTTGGGCTCTCTTAGCATCAAAAACTCTTTCACTCGAGTCAGTGTATTTCCTGTATCAATAATATCTTCGACCAGTAGCACATCTTTACCTTGGATATCATCATCAAGATCTTTCAAGATACGCACATCGCGCGAGCTTTCCATGCCATTACCATAGCTAGAAGCGGTCATAAAATCGACTTGATGGTTAATGTCGATAGCTCTGGCTAAATCAGCCATAAATACAAAAGAACCGCGCAATAACCCGACCAATACCAAGTTTTCGCTATTTTTATAGTGCTGAGAAATTTCTTTACCCAACTCTTGAACGCGCTTCTGAACATCTTGCTCAGAGATCATCACTTCAACTTTATGTTTCATTCTGCTCTCGTATGATTAGTCTAGAAGCTATTTTTGACCACGAAAAGGCCATTATGTTGCCCAAAATAACTCCAAATATTGAACGCCGTATAGTATCATTCTCACTCTTATGAGGAAATTATTTCCTCTGCAAACCACGGGAACTTGATGGTAAATACTGATAATTGGTACAAAATTCGATGAAAAACATCCCAAGAATACGTATTTGATTGACCTTATAAATATGCATCAGTACACTCTTATAGACACTAAAAAATAAAATAATTACTAGTATCAAGTTCCATTCAAATAACAACGTAAGTAATCAAGGCAAAGGATTAATAATATGGATGCTTCTATCGAAAGGCGGCCGCGTACCCGCTTATCCCCTCAAAAGCGTAAACATCAGTTAATGGAAATTGCGCTCGAAGTTTTTGCAAAACGGGGAATTGGACGTGGCGGTCATGCTGATATCGCCGAAATTGCACAAGTATCAGTCGCGACTGTCTTTAACTATTTCCCAACCAGAGAAGACTTAGTCGACGATGTACTGACATTTGTGGTCCGTCAATTCTCTAACTTTTTAACTGATAATATCGATCTTGATTTGCATGCACGTCAAAATCTAAAAAACATTGCTGACGGTATTGTGGACCTTGCAATTGACGATTGTCACTGGCTGAAAGTCTGGTTTGAATGGAGTGCCTCTACCCGTGAAGAAGTATGGCCTCTCTTTGTATCCTCGAACCATACAAATCAACTGCTGCTGAAAAATATGTTCACTAAAGCCATTGAGCGTGGTGAGCTAGATAATCGCTACGCGGCAGAGGACATGGCGACGCTATTCCATGGCCTTTGCTATTCTCTGTTTGTACAAACGAACCGCGTCCCCAACGAACATAGTGTTCACCAGCTAGTGGACAACTACTTAGATATGTTATGTATCTACGCAAAAGAAAGCTAATAAATAGACCTTAACGTGCTTTCTAACACTTGGTCTCACGTTAGTTAACACAAAAAAAACCGCTGTTATTAACAGCGGTTTTTTGTATCTGCTTGCTAAGAAAATTTATTTCTTTTTCGCTTTTGCATTCGGTAGATCAGTAATTGACCCTTCAAATACTTCGGCAGCAAGACCAACAGATTCATGTAACGTTGGGTGTGCATGGATAGTCAATGCAAGATCTTCTGCATCACAACCCATTTCAATCGCAAGACCAATTTCACCTAGTAGCTCACCACCGTTAGCACCAACGATTGCGCCACCAATAACACGGTGTGTATCTTTATCAAAGATAAGCTTAGTCATACCATCTGCACAGTCAGAAGCAATCGCACGGCCTGAAGCAGCCCATGGGAAAATAGCGGTTTCGTAGTTGATACCTTCCGCTTTCGCTTCTTTCTCTGTTTTACCAACCCAAGCAACTTCTGGATCGGTATAAGCGATTGATGGGATAACCTTAGGATCGAAGTAGTGTTTCTTACCAGAAATCACTTCTGCCGCAACGTGACCTTCGTGCACACCTTTGTGAGCCAACATAGGTTGACCAACAATATCACCAATCGCATAGATGTGTGGTACGTTAGTACGCATTTGCTTATCAACGTTAATAAAGCCACGCTCATCAACTTCAATGCCTGCTTGATCAGCGGCAAGCAATTGACCGTTCGGTGAACGACCGATAGCAACAAGAACAGCATCATAGCGCTCAGCTTCTGCTGGTGCTTTTTTGCCTTCCATTGAAACGTAGATACCGTCTTCTTTTGCTTCAACCGCTGTCACTTTCGTCTCTAGCATTAGGTTGAATTTCTTAGAAATACGCTTAGTAAAGACTTTTACTACATCTTTATCGGCAGCAGGAATGACTTGGTCAAACATTTCAACCACATCGACCTGTGAACCAAGTGCATCGTACACGGTACCCATTTCTAGACCGATGATACCACCGCCCATAATAAGCAGTTTTTCTGGAACTTCTTTCAGTTCTAGAGCATCGGTAGAATCCCAAATACGTGGGTCTTCATGTGGAATGAACGGCAATTTAATTGGACGAGAACCAGCGGCGATAATCGCATTATCAAAGTTAACAACCGTCTTACCTTCTTCACCATCCACTTCGATAGTGTTAGGGCCAGTAAACTGACCAAGACCGTTAACTACGTTAACTTTACGCATCTTAGCCATACCGCCAAGACCGCCAGTAAGTTGGTTAATTACCTTCTCTTTCCATAGACGAATCTTATCGATATCTGTCGATGGTTCACCGAACACGATGCCGTGCTCAGAAAGCGCTTTTGCTTCTTCAATCACTTTAGCAACGTGAAGCAATGCTTTTGAAGGAATACAACCAACGTTAAGACATACACCACCTAGGGTGTTATAACGTTCGATGAGAACCGTATCTAGACCTAAGTCTGCGCAACGGAAGGCGGCGGAGTAACCAGCAGGACCGGCACCAAGTACAACAACTTGGGCTTTTATTTCTTTGCTCATTTCGACCTCTTGTAGTCAATATCCCTAACAGGCTGTGCAGGGGGGCGCTATCCATAGTATGTAAAGCGAAGCCTATGCAAGTGTTAACAGTTTAACGCTACGATAACACGTTGAAAGGAAATTCCATGCAGCCTGTGAGCTAGACGACAAATCATTTTAGGGTTTAATCCCCGAACTGAATTGACAAGATAAATTAAACCAAGGCGGCGTATTCGCCGCCTTGTTTATCTTAAACTTACTATTAAAGAACTAGGCGACGAATATCGCTCAAACAACCGTTCAAGTAAGTGATGAAGCGTGCGCCTTCTGCACCATCAATCACACGGTGATCGTAAGATAGTGACAGCGGAAGCTGTAGACGAGGAACGAAATCTTTACCATTCCATACTGGCTTCATTTCAGACTTAGATACACCTAGGATACCTACTTCTGGCGCGTTAACGATTGGCGTAAATGCCGTACCGCCAATACCACCAAGGCTAGAAATAGTGAAACACCCACCTTGCATATCAGAAGCTGTCAATTTACCGTCACGAGCTTTCTTAGACATCGCTTTCAGTTCATCAGACAACTCATGAATGCCTTTGTTGTTCACGTCTTTAAAGACAGGCACAACTAGGCCATTTGGTGTATCAACTGCAATACCTACGTTCACGTATTTCTTAAGAATCAGGCTTTCACCGTCTTCAGAAAGTGACGAGTTGAAAGAAGGGAAGGCATCCAGTGCTTTCGCTACTGCTTTCATGATGAACACAAGTGGCGTGATCTTCATGCCGGATTCTTTCTTCGCTTCAATCGCATTCTGTTCTTTACGGAACTTCTCTAGTTCAGTGATATCTGCGTTATCCCACTGTGTAACATGCGGGATCATCACCCAGTTACGATGCAGGTTAGCACCAGAGATTTTCTTAATGCGAGAAAGAGACTTCACTTCGGTTTCACCGAATTTGCTAAAGTCTACTTTTGGCCAAGGAAGCAAACCAAGTGCAGCGCCGTCGCCTTTACCAGATGCAGCTGAAGCAGCACCTGACTCTAGACGTTTAAGTGCATTCTTAACGTAGTTTTGTACGTCTTCTTTCTGAATGCGGCTCTTACGACCTGTACCTTTGACTTTCGATAAGTTCACACCGAACTCACGAGCAAGACGTCGTACAACTGGCGTTGCATGAGCATACTCGTTGTTTTCTTCAAACTCACCAGTCGCTGCAGGAGCGGCAGGCGCAGCTTTAGGCGCTTCCGCTTTTGCTGCAGGCGCAGGTGCAGGTGCAGGTGCTGCTTCAGGAGCAGGAGCAGGCGCGGCACCAGCCACTTCAAAGACCATGATGAACGAACCAGTTTTTACTTTATCGCCTTCAGAGACTTTGATTTCTTTCACTGTACCGGCGAAAGGTGCTGGCACTTCCATTGACGCTTTGTCGCCTTCCACAGAAATAAGCGATTGCTCTTCTTCTACTGTGTCGCCAACTTTTACCATGATTTCAGTAACTTCAACTTCGTCATCACCAATATCTGGTACGTTTACGTCTTGAGATGCAGATGAAGCCGCTGGCGCTGCCGGAGCTTCTGCTGCTGGTGCAGGTGCTGCAGCTTCCGCGCTACCCGCTACGTCAAAGATCATGATAAACGAGCCAGTTTTCACTTTATCGCCTTCAGCCACTTTGATTTCTTTCACCGTACCGGCGAAAGGTGCTGGAACTTCCATTGACGCTTTGTCGCCTTCTACAGAGATAAGCGATTGCTCTTCTTCTACTGTATCGCCAACTTTTACCATGATTTCAGTAACTTCAACTTCGTCATCACCGATATCAGGTACATTAACTTCTTGCGGCGCTGAAGAAGCTGCAGGCGCTGCAGCTGGTGCTGCGTCTTGAGCCGCAGGCGCTTCAGGAGCGGCACTAGCTTCTTCTTCAAACGTCATAATAAAGCTACCAGTAGACACTTTATCGCCTTCTGATACTTTGATTTCTTTAACTACACCCGCTTGTGGTGCTGGAACTTCCATTGAGGCTTTGTCGCCTTCAACTGAAATTAGTGACTGTTCTTCTTCAATTTTGTCACCAACGTTAACTAGGATTTCAGTAACGTCTACTTCATCCGCACCGATATCTGGTACGTAAATTTCGATTGCCATTGCTTCTTTACCTTTAATTAAGCGTGTAGTGGGTTAGTTTTTTCTACGTCGATGTTGAATTTCTTAATGGCTTCTGCAACCACAGATTTTTCAACGTCTCCACGTTTAGCAAGCTCACTTAGTGCTGCAACTACAACGTATTCGGCATTAACTTCGAAGTGACGACGTAGGTTCTCACGGCTGTCTGAACGACCGAAACCGTCTGTACCAAGTACTTTATAAGACTCAGCCGGAAGGAAAGCACGAACTTGTTCTGCGTAGTTTTTCATGTAGTCAGTCGCAGCGATTGCTGGTTCTGTACCCATAACTTGTGCAATGTAAGCCACTTGCTCTTCTGCTTCTGGGTGCAGCATGTTGTGACGTTCTACAGCTTGGCCTTCACGAGTGATCTCGTTGAAAGACGTTACTGAGTAAACATCAGACGCTACGCCGTAATCATCGCTTAGGATCTGTGCTGCTTTACGTACTTCGTTCATGATCGTACCAGAGCTCATTAGCTGAATCTTACCTTTAGAACCTGTGTAAGTTTCTAGCTTATAGATACCTTTACGAATGCCTTCTTCAGCGCCTTCCGGCATTGCTGGCATTGGGTAGTTTTCATTCATTAGCGTTAGGTAGTAGAACACGTTTTCTTGGTTCTCACCGTACATACGACGAATACCGTCTTGTACGATAACCGCAACTTCGTAAGCGAATGTTGGGTCATAAGAAACACAGTTAGGGATCGTGTTCGCTTGAATATGGCTGTGGCCATCTTCGTGCTGTAGACCTTCACCGTTCAACGTTGTACGACCAGCAGTACCACCTAGTAAGAAACCACGTGCTTGTTGGTCACCTGCCATCCATGCCATGTCACCAACACGTTGGAAACCGAACATAGAGTAGTAGATGTAGAATGGAATCATTGGCAAGTTGTTGGTGCTGTATGAGGTTGACGCAGCAACCCATGAAGACATTGCACCTAGCTCATTGATACCTTCTTGTAGAACCTGACCTGAGGTTGCTTCTTTGTAGTAAGAGACAACACCACGGTCTTCTGGCGTATATTCTTGGCCATTCGGGTTATAAATACCAATTTGACGGAATAGACCTTCCATACCAAACGTACGAGCTTCATCGGCAATGATAGGCACAACGCGCTCACCAATGCTCTTGTTTTTCAATAGCGTGTTCAAAGTACGAACGAATGCCATTGTTGATGAAATATCACGTTTTTGAGCATCAAGCAGAGGCTTGAATTCTTCCAGCTCTGGCACTTGAAGTTTTTCTTCAAAGTGAGTACGACGCTGAGGCGTGTAACCGTGCAGAGCTTGACGACGTGCGTGCAGGTATTCGTACTCTGCAGAACCTTCTTCGAGTTTCAAGTAAGGCAGTGATTTCACTTCTTCATCAGAAACCAGATCTTGTAGACCTAGGCGATCACGCATTTGATGTACATGAGTCATGTCCATTTTCTTAACTTGGTGCGCGATGTTTTTACCTTCAGCTGCTTCACCCATACCGTAACCTTTTACAGTTTGAGCAAGAATAACCGTTGGCTTGCCTTTGGTGTCTTGTGCATTTTTGAATGCCGCGTACATTTTAGACGTTTCGTGACCACCACGTTTTAGAGCAAAGATTTCTTCGTCAGTCCAGTCAGCAACTAGCGCCGCTGTTTCTGGGTACTTACCAAAGAAGTGTTCACGTACGTAAGCACCGTCTTTCGATTTAAACGTTTGGTAGTCGCCATCAATGGTTTCATTCATCAATTGAAGCAGTTTACCTGATGTGTCTTTAGCCAGCAGTGAATCCCAGTTGTTGCCCCATAGTACTTTCACTACGTTCCAACCTGCACCGCGGAATAGACCTTCAAGTTCTTGAACAATCTTACCGTTACCCATTACAGGTCCATCAAGACGCTGTAGGTTACAGTTGATAACGAAACATAGGTTGTCCAGTTTTTCACGAGCTGCTAGAGAAATTGCACCACGTGATTCTGGTTCATCCATCTCACCGTCACCTAGGAACGCGTATACACGCTGTTCAGACGTATCTTGAAGACCACGACCATCTAGGTATTTCAAGAAACGTGCTTGGTAGATTGAGCCCATTGGTGCCAGACCCATAGATACCGTTGGGAACTGCCAGAATTCAGGCATCAATTTAGGGTGTGGGTACGAAGGAATACCTTTGCCGTCCACTTCTTGACGGAAATGGTCAAGTTGTTCTTCAGTCAAACGACCTTCAACAAATGCACGAGCGTAAATACCAGGAGAAATGTGACCTTGGTAATAAACTAGATCGCCACCGTCTTTTTCGTTTGGAGCACGGAAAAAGTGGTTGAAACACGTTTCGTAGAACGCTGCTGAAGACTGGTAAGACGCCATGTGGCCGCCTAACTCTAAGTCTTTCTTAGAAGCGCGCAGGACAATCATGATTGCATTCCAGCGGATGATTGAACGGATACGACTTTCAATCTTCGTGTCACCAGGGTATGCCGGTTCTTGATCGACTGGGATGGTGTTAATGTAGTTCGTTGTTGTGCCAGTTGGCATATCAACGCCGTCAAGGCGTGCTTGTCCTAGAACTTCTTCTAATAAGAACTGAGCACGTTCTACGCCTTCTTCACGTACAACTGATTCAAGAGACTCTAACCACTCCTGAGTTTCCAGTGCATCTACGTCATGCTTCATATCAGACATGGCGATCTATCCTTCTGTTGATTGGATTAATAGAATCGCAATGGTCGCTACTGCGACTCATTACCCTGCTGAATTCGACGTAGAGAACGCTCTCGACGAGACTCTTCACGACCCAAATCCAACAATGTTTCTTCAATATAAGCTAAGTGCGAATGTGACATTTCATGGGCTTTTTCTGGGCGCCCAGAGACGATAGCATCAACAATATTAGCTCGGTGTTTACTTACATTATCCAGCGCCTCAGGGCGTCGGCGTAATAGCTTAAAGTTCTGTGAAATATTTTGTTCAAGCAACGGAGATAAGCTACGAATAATATGCAGTAAAACCACATTATGCGCAGCTTCAGCAATCGAGACTAAAAACTCCATAACAACTGGGGTTTCACGGTCTACATCACTATCGTTTTTAATCTCACCAATTTTAGCAAGACACGCTTTGACTACAACAAAATCTTCTTCGGTACCACGTAACGCTGCAAAATAGGCCGAAATACCTTCTAAGGCATGCCGAGCTTCCAATAAATCAAGCTGAGTTTCTGGGTGATTAGATAATAAATTGATCAGAGGATCAGAAAAATTATGCCACAAACTTTCGCTCACAAACGTTCCCCCACCCTGACGGCGAGTTAATAGGCGTTTCGCCTCTAAACGTTGGATAGCTTCTCTCACGGATGGCCGAGATACATCAAATTGTCGGGCCAGCTCACGCTCAGGAGGCAACTGGTGTCCGGGAGCAAGCGTACCTTCGACAATCAGCCTTTCTAATTCTTGTTCAATCACATCAGAAAGTTTTGGCTGACGAATCCTTTGATAAGCCATAATCTATCGTTTTACGCTCTTTTATTTGTGCAGGTAATTGGTAATACCAATTAAATTAATGCGGGGAAATTAACATAAATTAAGCGCTTCTGTCCAGCCAAAAGTTGACCAGCATCATAGAAGAGAGCAGGTTACAACACCTTGTTAACCCAAAGACTTGACTCACCTTAACAAATTGGTAATACCAATTTCATTTAACCAAAATAACCAGACTTAATGTCAGAATTATTGACTTATTGTAAATAAAAAGTGACAACAATAAGGGAATGAAAACCAATAAAAAGAGCAGCTTAATAAGCTGCTCTCATCACAGTGAATAATGGTTTACATTAACGCGGCTCTAAGTGCTCAATCATCAGTTGGAGCGTTTGGTTGCCTCGAAATTCATTAATATCGAGGCGATAAGCAATATGCACGGTCTTCACTGATGCATCAGGCCAGCGACGTAAATCGACATTAAAGGCGATGCCATCAATCATTAATTGTGTCGGATGGCCTTGGTATAAGGGTTCCAGCATCAATTTTAAATGCTTCTCTCCCACCAGCTTTTGGTGCAAGATTTTAAATTCCCCATCAAACACTGGTTCAGGGAACGTTTGCCCCCAGGGGCCTCCTGAACGCAGCATTTCAGCCACAGACATCGATAATTGTTCAGGCAGTAATTCGCCATCACTTAGAATAACCCCTTTTAACTGACTTTCATCCAGTTCACTGTGCACGATATCATCAAACAATTGGGAAAAACGTTCATATTCTGTTTCAACAATAGTTAACCCGGCGGCCATTGCATGCCCTCCGAACTTAAGAATGATTCCCGGCGCCTGTTTGTCTAACCGATCTAAGGCATCACGCATATGCAGCCCAGGCACTGAACGACAAGAGCCTTTTAAGGTTCCTTCACCACCATCGGCAAAGGCGATAACTGGTCGATGGAATTGATCTTTCACACGTGATGCTAAGATTCCAATCACACCTTGATGCCAATCACGTTGGAATAACACTAACCCATAAGGTAAGGTCTTTTCCCCACTCAACTGCAAACGTTCACAAAACGCCATCGCTTCTTGCTTCATGCCCGCTTCGATATCACGACGAGTATGATTAAGCCCATCCAATTCCGAGGCCATGCGCCGCGCCGCGTGAATATTATTACTCATTAAAAGCTCGACCCCAAATGACATATCATCTAGGCGACCCGCTGCATTAATACGCGGCCCTAACGCAAATCCAAAATCAGCTGCGACTAAACGACGAGCATCCCGTTTAGCGACCTCAATTAAGGCTTGAATCCCTGGACGAGCTTTACCAGCACGAATTCGCTGCAACCCTTGATGAACAAGAATACGGTTATTTTCATCTAATGGTACGACATCTGCTACAGTTCCCAGAGCCACAAGATCAATCAACTCCATTAATTTTGGCTCTGTCATGCCTTGATTGGCAAACCACTGCTGTTTTCGCATACGCACACATAATGCCATCATGAGATAAAATGCAACGCCAACACCGGCGAGCGCTTTTGATGGAAAGTGGCACGTTTGCAAGTTCGGGTTTACAATCGCATCCGCATTCGGCAGCGTTTCACCCGGTAAGTGATGGTCAGTGACTAACACGGTCATACCATACTGTTTAGCCTTGTCTACGCCACTAATAGAAGAGACGCCATTATCGACCGTCATGATCACTTCGGCGCCCATTTCTTTCGCTTGCTCGACCACCTCTGGGCTTAATCCGTAGCCGTCTTCAAAACGATTCGGCACTAAGTAATCCACATTGTGGCTACCTAACATACGTAACGCTAAAACCGAAAGAGCAGAACTGGTTGCCCCGTCGGCATCAAAATCACCGACAACGATAATACGTTTATGTGTACTAATCGCTTCAAACAGTAAAGTTACCGCTTGCTCAATACCAAATAGCTGTTGGTAGGAATGTAAACTTTTTGTGCTTTTTTCTAACTGGGCCAAGTCTGTCACGCCTCTATTCACATACAAGCGGCGTAACAGTTCAGGAATGGAGTCAGGTAATTGAGAAAGGTTAGGTTCTGGTCTTCTGCGTATTTCTATCATAGGTTCACTGGGCTTCACTCATGAAGCCCAAATCCATTATTTGTCTTACGATTGTTGTAAACGAGCTAACAACTGCTTAGGAGGTAAATATCCTCCAACCATTTCACCATTAGGCAAGAAAATAGCAGGCGTACCGTTCACTCCGAGTGATTGCCCTAACTGAAATTGGTGAGCAACTTCTTGCTTACATTGGGCAATATTAGCGCTTGGTTTGGGTAAACTATGTGATTGCTTCGCCTGATCCATCGCTGCGGCTGGATCTTTATCACACCAAATCGAGGCCATTTGCGAAGCCACTTCGCTATGCGGGCCTTGACGAGGAAACGCAAGGTAGCGCACGGTGATCCCTTCGTCATTATATTCTTTCATTTGGCTGTGCAGCTTAGCACAATAACCACAAGTAATATCGGTAAACACGGTAATCACATATTTTTGATTATCCGCTTTGTACTCGATCATGTCATCACGTTCAGCCGCGATTTTCTTCGCATTCAATGGCGCTTGGCGTTTCGCCAATAAATCGACATAGTTACCGCTACCATCCATACCATATAATGTACCGGCAATGAATTTTTCTGCATTAGGGGTTGCGTATAACACACCGCCATTGGTATGAACTTCAACCAAACCATCAATATCTGCAGGTTGTACATCAAGGACTTGAATACCGAGCTTACCTAAACGGGATTGAAATGCTTGTTTGTCTACGTTGGCGTGTTTCATCACACCATTGGATTGGGGCGCAGCCACACTCGCAGGTGTAGTCAACACAAGGGCGCATATAGGGAGCGCTACAATAAACAGTCGACGGAGTAAAGTCATTCAAATCACCTCAAATAAAATATCAAGCCCTTGGATGGTGCTCATGATGGAGTTGTTTTAGTCGCTCTGTCGCGACATGCGTATAGATTTGTGTTGTGGATAGATCACTATGTCCTAACAACATTTGTACGACCCGAAGATCTGCTCCATAGTTGAGCAAGTGCGTGGCAAAAGCATGACGTAAAACATGAGGAGACAGTAATTCCACATCAATGTCGGCTTTAATCGCATAATACTTAATTCGGTGCCAAAAAGTCTGGCGCGTCATTTGCTTCGCGCGTCGACTTGGAAATACCACATCTGATGACTTTTCACCTAATAAATGTATGCGCCCCTGTTGTAAGAAAGTCTCAATCCAATCAACGGCACTTTCTCCCATCGGCACCAAACGCTCTTTACCACCTTTACCGATCACTCTCACGACGCCTTGGCGTAAACTGACGTTTTCCATCGTCAGTGATACTAACTCAGTCACCCGTAAGCCGGTCGCATACAACAATTCAAGCATCGCTTTATCACGTAATTCTAGCGGATCATTAGGATCGGGAGCCTCTAATAGGTCATCAATTTGCTGCTCGGATAAGTCCTTAGGTAAGCGCTTAGGGAGTTTGGGACTGACTAACAAAGCACTAGGATCATCAGCGCGAATTTTCTCGCGATGTAAATATTGGAATAATCGACGAATAGCCGAAATCAATCTCGCTCTAGAGGTTTGTTTATAATCACAATCTGCTAACCAAGTTTGAAACTCCTGCAGACCATTGACACTAATGAAGTCGAGGCGATAGTTATGGTTTTTCATCCAATGAAGAAGTTTGGCAAGATCTGTGCGGTAAGAAGACAATGTATTTTCAGACAGCCCTCTTTCCATCCACATGGCATCTAAAAATTGCTCAACCAATCCTTGATCTGGCGAAATAGCCTCAGTCACATCCACTCCTCACACTTAAGGTCTGTATTACACTGTAATATCACAAAATTTTAGTGTTCCCAAGCCACATGGCCAGAAACGCTTCAACTTATGAAAGTGTGCCACGTTTTTGAGCTTTTGCTAACTATTGTTATTTACTTTCATGTCATTTTTACGATAACCAATGCAACTAACGACTATTTATGGTTAAAATTCTCTCTCTCAATCACAATCGGTACATGTCATTATGAAAATCGGCCTATTTTATGGCTCGACGACCTGCTACACCGAAATGGCAGCAGAAAAAATTTGCGCCATGATCGGTGAAGAGATCGTCGACATACACAATGTTAAAGAAACGCCCCTCACACTGATGAATGATTATGATTTTCTCATTCTAGGCATTTCTACTTGGGATTTTGGTGAGATTCAAGAGGACTGGCTCGAAATCTGGGAACACATTGATACACTAGCGCTTCAAGGCAAAACTGTCGCACTGTTCGGTTTAGGGGATCAAGAAGGCTATGGTGAATGGTTCCTCGATGCTATGGGTCTCTTACACGACGAAGTAAAAAAACTCGGCGCCCAGATTATCGGCTACTGGCCCATCGATGGCTACGAATTTGATGCATCCAAAGCACTGACCGAAGACGGCACACAGTTTGTCGGTTTAGCCTTGGATGAAGACTCACAATATGAACTCAGTGACGAGCGTATTGCAAGTTGGGTCGAGCACATTCTCGTCGAGTATCACGATACTCTATAGTCATTCTCATCACTTAAGACCTCGGCGTAACCGTCGCCAATCAAAACTTAAGCCGGGGTCAGTTTTACGCTGCGGAGCAATGTATTGATGGCCTGTGACTCTTGGCACAGTGATCTGTGGATATCGCTCCATCACTTGACGACTCACGTCAATCAATGCCCTATATTGCGCATCGGTGTACGCTAAAAAATCGGTTCCTTCTAACTCAATGCCAATCGAATAATCATTACAGCGCTCTTGCCCCGCAAACGAGGATTTTCCTGCATGCCATGCTCGCGCAGTAAAGGGGACAAATTGCACTATTTCACCATCACGACGAATCAAACAATGCGCAGAGACCTTCATCGCTTGAATGACAGCAAAAAACTCATGCTCATTGGCGTCTAATTTCCCAGTAAAGAACTGTTCAATATACGGCCCACCAAACTCCCCTGGAGGTAAACTGATATTATGAACCACCAACAAAGAGAGAGTAGTATCACTCGGACGTTCATCGTAAAACGGGGATGGCACTTGCTTAGCACTGATTAACCAACCATCTTTATCAATCATTCGGGGGTTCCTTATCGCTCTTGTGATGTGCATTTTATCTTGCTCAGTCATAAAAGCGAGAATAGTGGCTGAAATCCTCTTACGAGGATCGTATTATTGGCCGAACTTTTGGCGATTTAGACCTCATACGATGAAAGAAACCCATACAATACAACAACGCTTAGACTACCTTAACAGTGAACTTGCGCAAGATCTGACGCGTGCCGTGACAGAAGCACTCAAAGAAGATTTAGGCAAAACCGTCAATCCAGATATGGATATTACCGCCAGCTTGATCCCTCGCGATACCATCGCTACAGCAACGCTCATTACGCGTGAAGATGGCGTATTTTGTGGGCAACCATGGGCAAATGAAGTCTTTAAGCAATTGGGGGCAGACGTCACTATTGATTGGCATGTAAATGATGGGGATACGGTCATCTCTAATCAAACACTATGCACACTGCACGGCCCAGCTCGTATTCTGTTAACCGGCGAGCGCAATGCCATGAACTTTATCCAAACGTTATCGGGATGTGCGACTGAAACAGCACGTTATGTAGAACAACTCAAAGGCACAAATTGTCGCCTACTCGACACCCGTAAAACCATTCCAGGCCTACGTAATGCGCTTAAATACGCGGTAACCTGTGGCGGAGGTTTCAATCATCGTATTGGCGTTTTCGATGCTTACCTTATCAAAGAAAACCATATTATGGCTTGTGGAGGTATTGAGGCCGCGATTCAAACAGCAAAGCAGCTCAATCCCGGTAAACCAGTTGAAGTCGAAACAGAGAGCTTGGACGAACTGCAACAAGCGGTTGATGCGGGCGCAGATATTGTCATGTTGGATAACTTCACACTTGAGATGATGCGTAAAGCCGTTGAGATAAATGCCGGCCGAGCAGCACTAGAAAACTCCGGTAATATTACGCTCGATACTTTGCATCAATACGCAGCAACAGGCATTGATTATATCTCTGTGGGCGCACTAACCAAGCATATTCGTGCCATGGATTTATCCATGCGTTTCGTATAACGCCGCGTATCATCTAACTCCCCTGACCTATGGCGCAGCCTGACTCTCACTCAGGCTGCTTTGCTACGAATTTACGACTTATATTAGAAAAATAACGATTGGTTTACAGCCAATGCCCATATTGTTCCTACTCGACTCGCAACCTTCTCGTCGCCTACTCGCCTGAGCTTAATTTCGTTTTTACTGTTCTTATACTTTTATACCATTCAAGGACAGACTATGTTTCACGTACGTAAGCATCCACAAGGGTTTAGTTTGATTGAACTGATGATTGTCGTCTCAATTATCGCCACTTTATCTGCCATCGCTATTCCGGCTTATCATAACTATGTAATAAAAAGTCAACTTACCGCTGGTGTGGCTTTTTTAAATGGCCTGGTCACACCTGCCGAATTGTATATTCAAACCAATGGTTCTCTGACTGAAAACACGGATCTAGCTCAGCTTGGAGTTACGAGAGATAAATCCCCACTAGGTACGCTTATGATTGAACAGGGCGCTCTAACCTTTCACTTTCATCAGCCACAAGGTGCCATCGCAACATTATCACGCGATTTACAGCTTGGTTGGCAATGCGAAATGACGCTTCCCGACTCTGAACTCAATGAACATATTCCTGCTGGGTGTCAATAATGCATCCTCTACTCATGTTACTGCGCCATGCAAATCTTATCACCCATCAACAAGCGGAAAAGGCGGCGACACTGTGTGATAAAAAACACCTCTCCCCCTATCAGGCCTTAAAGACATTACACATTTACTCTTATGACAAACTTATTGCTCATATCAGCCAACTGTTGCACTTACCTATTGCTAATATTGAGGATTATGATTATCCATCACTATGCCAAGAACTTCAGCTTAAAGAGCCGATCGTGCATTACCAAGCCTTACCTGTTGCTAAAGTTGATCAAGAGCTCATCTTGGCAGTCACAGATCCAACTGACCAACAACTACAAAATGACTTCCAATTTTCAACTGGGCTCAATGTACAGTTGGTTCTCTCACGCCATGACCATATTCAAGCGGCGATACAAGCGCTTTATGGGGATTCGGTTAAACCGCAGCAACAGGCACAAACCGAGCAAGTGTTATCTTCTTTAGTTGCGGAAAATGAGCAACTAGAGCAAGAAGAGCTGACTAACAACCAATCTCCGGTGAGTCATGTGGTGGATCAAATATTATGTGCCGCTATTGATCATCAAGCCTCCGACATCCACTTTGAACCCTATCAAAATACTTATCGTATTCGCTTTCGTTGTGATGGTTTGCTGTTAGAACATCAACACTTGCCTGTAACATTGCATCGTCGTTTTGCCGCTCGGCTTAAGATCATGGCACAGCTCGATATTGCCCAAAAACGTTTACCTCAAGATGGACGCATTCATTATACCCACCATCCAAGCGAAGCCGTTGATATCCGTGTATCACTAATACCGACCCAGTGGGGCGAAAAAATCGTACTACGACTTCTTCCGGCGCAGCGTCCCATCGCCTTTGAACGCTTAGGGTTAACCTCTCTTCAGTACACGCAATTTCAGCATGCCTTGCATCAACCTCAAGGGTTTATTCTAGTGACAGGGCCAACGGGGAGCGGTAAAACTCAAACACTGTATTCAGCGTTAATGGACATTAATCACCCGACTCTCAATATTTCCAGTGTCGAAGATCCTATTGAAATTAGCTTACCTAATATTAATCAGATAGCGATTAACCATAAAATTAATCTTGATTTCGCGATGGTGTTACGATCGCTATTACGACAAGATCCAGATGTCATTCTCATTGGTGAAATCCGCGATAAGGAGACCGCTGATATAGCCATCAATGCCGCGCAGACAGGTCACTTAGTTTTAGCCACTTTACATACCAATTCGACCACTGAAGCCATCCAACGCTTGCAACAAATGGGGCTCGCCAGTTATCTCATCGGCTCATCTCTGCAGCTGATTGTCGCACAGCGACTCGTGCGGCGATTATGTACCGAGTGCCGTCGGCGTTATACGCCTACCCAACACGAACGAGATATTCTGGGGATCAACGACCAGCAACCCATTTACTGCGCTAACGAGGTCGGGTGCCATGCGTGTCATTATGGATACAAGGGACGCATTGCTATTTTTGAGTTATTGCCCGTTGATGACGAGCTCAATGAGGCTATTTATCAACAAAAAAGTGCACGCGATTTAGCGAATATTGCCTCGCAAACTGGCATGGTTTCACTATTACAATCGGCGGTTCATCAAGTGATATTAGGGGAAACGTCCCTTCAAGAGTGTCAACGGGTCTTAGTGATGGCGCAAGGCAGCATGCTATGACACTCTCTCTTTATCACTTTCATTGGACGGGTATCGATCAACAGGGCCTGCATCTGCATGGGTGCTATGTCGGATTAAGCCCACAAGAAGTTCATGCACACCTCCTTAACCGTCATATTCGTTTGTTAACGCTACACAAGCAACCCGTTAATCGCTATCTTTATCGATACGTCATTAAGCACCATGATATTTCTATTTGGACCAAGCAAATGGCAACCCTATTAAGTAGTGGCTTATCTCTCGCCCAAGCCATTGAGCTACTCAAGTTACATCAAAAAAATATGGCAATGCGCTCACTGCTGTACGCGTTAGCCGATTCCATCGCTTCTGGACTAACGTTGTCTCAATCTCTAAAAGTGTATAATCGGTATTTTGATGATCTCTACATTAACCTGATTGAGTCAGCTGAGCATCACGGGAAAATGGCTGAGATCTTCACCACATTAAATACGCACCGCGAACGTAGTGATGCGCTCAAACGACAGATTTTTAAAGCCGCCCTTTATCCAAGCCTAGTATTACTGGTCGCCGTTATTGTCACGTATATTATGCTCGTCATGGTGATCCCTGAATTTGCACAACTGTTTGCCAGTTTTGATGCCAAGCTCCCAACCATGACACACGCCGTTATCAACGGCTCGCTCTGGCTGCAACGCTGGGGGAAAGAATTGATTATTTTCATCACTAGCTTAAGCGCTGGTGGTTATTACCTATTCACTCATTCAACGCGTCTACAATACACCGTAAGCTATGTGATATTACGCCTCCCAAAGGTTGGGAAAATCATTAAAAAAGCCGCTTTAGCTCGGTTTTGTCAAACGAGTGCGACTAGCTTAGCCGCGGGACTGCCCATTTTAAACGCGCTGCAATTAGGGGCAAACAGCACAGGGAATGCTTACTTGATTCAGCAATTTATTTCTATCATTGAACGTACAGCCAGTGGGCATCCATTTTATACTTCTCTAAGTAATCGTCAGATCTTTTCCCATACTTTTATCCAGCTAATTACCATTGGTGAAGAAAGTGGTCAATTAGATAGTATGCTGCAAAAAATCTCACAAAATTATCAAAATGACGTACAACATAACATCGAAAATATTGAGAAAATGCTCGAACCACTGTTAATTTTAATCATTGGTTCTCTCATTGGTGGATTAATTATTGCGATGTACCTACCAATATTTAATCTTGCTGGCATATTGAGTTAAACTGAGATTAACTCCTCATAATATATTTGATTAGGCCGTCTTCATTGTGACTATTTTTCTTTACTATCCATGGCTCTACCCTACTTTTGTAACAATTTTTGGGGTCATTATCGGTAGCTTTCTTAATGTGGTGATTTATCGCACGCCTAAAATTATGGAGCAAGAGTGGCGTCAAGACTGCGCGGACAGCTTTCCTGAATATGGCATTACTCTACCAACTGAGCGTATCACCTTAAGTATACCTCGTTCACAATGCCGTCATTGTCATACGCCTTTACGCATTATTGATAACATCCCTCTCATTAGTTGGATTTGCTTGAGAGGACGTTGCCATCACTGCCAAACCCCGATTTCATGTCGCTACCCATTGGTTGAGGCACTCACGGCCATAATGAGCTATATCGTCGCTAGCCACTTTGGGCCCACTCCCTATGGCATCGCCGCACTGTTTTTTACTTTTGTGCTTATTGCCGCAACGTTTATCGATTTTGATACCTTACTTTTACCAGATCAACTGACTCTTCCGTTATTATGGGCAGGCATTACCTTAGCTTTGCTGGGATATTCACCGATTAGCTTAGCCGATGCCGTGGTCGGAGCTATGGCAGGCTATTTAATATTGTGGAGTCTGTATTGGGGCTTTAAACTGCTAACTGGCAAAGACGGAATGGGTTATGGTGACTTTAAATTACTCGCCGCCCTTGGCGCATGGTTAGGTTGGCAACAACTTCCGGCGATTATTTTACTTTCTTCTGTCGTCGGTATTGTTTTCGGGCTGGTACAATTACGCTTACAAAACAAAGGAATTGCAGCCGCATTTCCGTTTGGGCCGTATTTAGCTATAGCGGGGTGGGTTTGTCTGCTTTGGGGGCATAATATTATCACTTGGTATCTACACACGTTTTTAGGCTGGTAATATGGCATTAGTTATTGGAGTCACCGGTGGTATTTCCAGTGGAAAATCCACCGTAGCCAACTTGTTTCATGAACATTTTGCAATCGACATCGTTGACGCAGACCTTGTAGCACGAGATGTCGTTGCTCCGGGAACAGAAGGTTTAGCACAAATCGTTGAGCATTTTGGCGAGCAAATACTCAACCATGATCATTCGCTAAACCGCAGCCGATTACGTCATTGTATCTTTGCCAATGAACATGAAAAACAATGGCTTAATCACTTATTACATCCAATGATACGCCAGCAAATGCAAGCACAGCTAGCACAAGTAACATCACCGTATGCCTTATTAGTTGTGCCATTACTAATTGAAAATCAATTACAATCATTGGTCGACCGCATTTTAGTTATTGATGTACCGGAAACGATACAAATAGAGAGAACCATGCAAAGAGACAAGGTTTCTGCAGAGCAAGTGAGTGCTATTTTAGCCTCTCAGGCCACCCGTGAGGAGCGCTTATCTCATGCTGATGATGTTATCTGTAATCATTTATTAGACAATCCATTATTACCACAAGTAACACAATTGCATCAAACCTACTTGGCCTTGAGCAAGCAACCTGAACAGTCAGAGTAAAATATGAAAGGGTCATTGAATGACAACACATAAGTTCGAACATCCACTCAACGAAAAAACGCGGATCTATCTGCGAGTTGAAGCTTTGCTCGCGCAATTACTCAATGCATCACAGCATCCTGATGGCATTCAGTATCAGCTTTTTTTCCGAGCACTGTTTGATCTTTTAGATATTTTTGAACAAATTCAACTGAAAAGTGAACTTGCAAAAGACATAGAAAAACAAAGACAAATGTATCGCAGTTGGCTAAATGTCGAGGGCGTTGATCAAGTCACTTTACGTACTTTGTTGCAAGATATTGACGGTATCCATCGCAGCTTAATGAATGCAGAACGTTTTGGTCTGTCACTAAAAAATGATCGCTTCTTGAGTACGATTCGACAGAGGTTTAATTTACCTGGCGGTGCATGTTGCTTTGATTTGCCTGCGTTGCATTATTGGTTACACTTGCCTACTGAAGTTAAATTAAAAGATGCGAATCAGTGGATAGCGAACTTTAAAGCACTCTCTGACGCCTTACATTTGTGGTTACGCTTAACCCGAGAAACAGGTGACTATCAGCCGCAAACGGCTAAAAATGGTTTTTATCAAGGGGAAGCCACCGACGCCCACATTATTCGACTCGCATTTTCAATGAAAGATGGGGTTTACCCAATGATTTCTGGCCACAAAAATCGCTTTGCGATTAAGTTTCTCGACTTCGAGTCTAACCAAGCCAGCACTCAAGATATTGCGTTTAAAATCGCCGTATGTAACTAGACACAATTTAGGAACTGCCTATGTCCAAAACACCGACTATCGTGAAGTGCCCACAATGCAGCACGTCAGTTGAATGGGGAGAACACAGCCCTTTTCGCCCCTTCTGTAGTAAGCAATGCCAAATGATCGACTTTGGTGAATGGGCAAGTGAAGAAAAGCACATCCCAGGAACCCCAGATATTTCCGATACAGAAGTCTGGTCAGATAGCGATTTGTCATAACGCTATCTCCTATACAAGCATTACCTACAAAAAAAACGGATCTCAATGAGATCCGTTTTTCATTAATTCACTTAATCGCTGGATTAATCCACATCCTCGATATGAACTTCGATATCAGAGACTCGTTGTAAACCTCGTGGCAGTAAGCCACCACGACGACCACGTTCACCACGGTATGTATCCATATCCGATGCTTTGAGTCCCAATTTACGCTTACCTGCATAGAGCGTTAATGAAGCGCCTACCGGCAGAACAAGTAAATGTGAAACGACTTCTTCACGTGCTTTCGCTTTCGCTCCAGGAATGTTAATGATCTTATTCCCTTTACCTTTACTTAGCTGAGGAAGATCTCGAATCGGGAAAATCAGCATCCTACCTTGATCGGTAATCGCTAAAATTTCATCGTGTTCGACTTGCTCGATTGGCTTCGGTGTTAATATTTCAGCATTGGCGGGTAAATTCACTAACGCTTTACCACTGCGGTTCTTCGATAAAAGATCCGTTCCTTTACATACAAATCCATATCCAGCATCAGAGCCAACCAGCCACAACTGATCCTCTTCACCCATAATGACCTGACGGATGGACGTACCATCGGTAATGTTAAGTCGTCCCGTAATCGGCTCACCTTGGCTACGTGCCGACGGTAAGGTATGGGATTCGAGTGAATAACTTCGGCCGTCACTGGCAAGGAACACCGCCGGCTGATTGCTCTTACCGCATGCATGAGCCAAATATTGATCCCCTGCTTTATAGCTGAGCTTTTGACAATCAACTTCGTGGCCTTTGCCTTGACGAATCCAACCTTTCTCCGACAAGATCACAGTGATCGCTTCACTTGGCAATAACTCGCGTTCTGTTAAAGCTTTGGCTTCCGCACGTTCAACTAATGGCGAACGACGATCATCGCCGTATTTCTCTGCATCGGCTTTGAGCTCTTTTTTGATCAAAGTATTCAAGCGACGCTCAGAGCCAAGTAGCTGCTCTAACTTATCACGTTCTTTCGCTAACTCTTCTTGCTCACCGCGGATCTTAACTTCTTCCAGTTTCGCCAAATGGCGTAATTTGGTATCAAGAATAGCATCCGCTTGAATCTCAGAAATACCGAAACGCTGCATCAAGATAGGCTTAGGCTCGTCTTCACTACGAATGATTTCAATGATTTCATCAATATTAAGATAAGCAATCAGCAAGCCTTCTAAAATGTGCAAGCGTGCCATGACTTTATCGAGACGATGCTGCAACCGCGCGCGCACCGTATGGCGGCGAAATTCTAGCCACTCAGCCAAAATATTCACTAAGCCTTTCACTTGCGGACGACCATCTAGGCCAATCATATTCAAGTTAACCCGATAGCTACGCTCTAAATCTGTCGATGCAAACAGGTGGTTCATTACCACATCACAATCCACACGATTCGATTTAGGGACTAAGACAAAGCGCGTTGGGTTTTCATGATCTGATTCGTCACGCAAATCTTCAATCATTGGTAGCTTTTTAGCCCGCATTTGATTGGCGATTTGTTCGAGTAATTTAGATCCTGAAACTTGATGCGGCAAAGCCGTAATCACGATTTCATGGTCTTCTTTGTGCCACAATGCACGCATTTTGACGCTACCACGACCCGTGTTATAAATCTTTTTCAGATCCGCCGGGGGTGAAATCACCTCAGCCTCTGTTGGGTAATCTGGGCCTTTTACAAACTCCATTAAATCCGACAATTCAGATTTTGGGTTTTCCAATAGATGGATCGCAGCATTGGCAACTTCACGCACATTATGTGGTGGAATATCAGTTGCCATACCCACGGCAATCCCTGTAACGCCATTGAGTAAAATATGTGGCAAGCGAGCGGGCAAAATTTTCGGCTCTTTCATCGTGCCATCAAAATTGGGCTGCCAATCTACCGTACCTTGACCTAGCTCACTTAATAATACTTCCGCAAATTTCGATAACTTCGCTTCGGTATAACGCATTGCCGCGAAAGACTTAGGATCATCAGGTGCACCCCAGTTTCCCTGTCCGTCGATCAGTGGGTAACGGTAAGAGAAAGGCTGAGCCATAAGCACCATGGCTTCATAACACGCAGAGTCGCCGTGTGGATGATACTTACCCAGCACATCACCCACGGTACGTGCAGATTTTTTATATTTTGCTGCTGCCGATAAACCAAGCTCCGACATGGCATAAATAATACGGCGCTGTACTGGTTTTAAACCGTCACCAATGTAAGGCAGTGCCCGATCCATGATGACGTACATTGAATAATTGAGATATGCGTCTTCAGTAAACCGTCGTAATGGTAACTGCTCTACGCCATCATAATTGATTTCCGTTGACATTCACTACACCTCAACTTCGGCCAAGTCACCATTGTTTTGCAACCATTGGCGACGATCATCAGCGCGTTTTTTACCTAATAACATATCCATCATTTCTTCTGTTTCTTCACGATCATCCATGGTTAATTGCACAAGACGACGTGTATTGGGATCCATGGTGGTTTCTCGTAATTGCAGTGGGTTCATTTCCCCCAAACCTTTAAAGCGCTGTACGTTCACTTTGGCTTTTTTACTACTCAAGCGCTCTAAAATGCTCGCCTTTTCTTGTTCATCCAAGGCATAGTGAACTTCTTTACCACAGTCGATACGAAATAGCGGCGGCATCGCTACATACACATGGCCACCACTGACTAAGCCACGGAAATGACGCGTAAATAACGCACACAAAAGCGTTGCAATGTGTAAGCCATCTGAGTCGGCGTCGGCAAGAATACACACTTTACCGTAGCGTAATCCTTCTAACGAATCTGAATCGGGATCAATCCCCAACGCCACAGAAATATCATGTACTTCTTGAGAGGCTAGCACTTGATCTGAAGCGACTTCCCACGTGTTTAAGATCTTACCTCGCAGTGGCATGATCGCTTGAAACTCTCGATCTCGCGCCTGTTTAGCACTGCCCCCCGCCGAGTCACCCTCCACCAAAAACAGCTCAGTTCGACTTAAATCTTGTTGTGAGCAATCGGTAAGTTTCCCCGGTAATGCAGGCCCCGAGGACACTTTCTTTCGGACAACCTTTTTACTCGCACGCATACGGCGATGCGCGTTGGCAATACATACTTCGGCTAATAATTCCGCTAACTGAGGGCGTTCATTGAGCCAAAGACTAAACGAGTCTTTGACACCACTTGCCACCAGCCCTGACGCTTGACGTGAGGACAAGCGCTCTTTTGTTTGCCCAGCAAATTGTGGATCTTGCATTTTTACAGACAAAACAAAGGCGCAGCGTTCAAAGATATCATCGCCCGTCAATTTCACGCCACGTGGGAGTAAATTACGATATTCACAGAATTCACGCATAGCGTCTAACAAGCCTTGGCGTAACCCATTCACATGGGTACCACCTTGCGGTGTTGGAATTAAGTTCACGTAGCTTTCAGTAATAAGCTCGCCACCTTCTGGTAGCCAAATTAATGCCCAATCAGCGGCTTCTGTTTCTGTTTTTAACTCGCCAGTCAAAGGCTCTTCAGGTAATACTGGAAAGCCCTTAACGCCTTCCGCGAGATAGTCTTTTAAACCATCTTCGTAATACCATTGGTATTCTTTACCGTTAACTTTATCAGAAAACGTTATTTCTAAACCTGGGCAAAGTACGGCCTTAGCGCGCAAATTATTCACTAACTTGCTTACGGAGAAATTTGCGGAATCAAAGTAACTGGCTTCAGGCCAAAAATGGACAGACGTGCCTTTTGCTCGGCGTCCACAGGTTCCCGTCACGGCGAGATCTTCAACTTTATTACCGTGTTCAAATGCAATGGAATAGATTTGTCCATCACGGCGAACCTTCACTTCAACACGATCGGATAAAGCGTTAACAACGGAAATACCGACTCCGTGTAAACCACCTGAGAATTGGTAACTCTTATTAGAAAATTTACCGCCAGCATGTAACTTACAAAGAATTAACTCTACCCCGGAAATATTTTCTTCAGGGTGAATATCTACAGGCATTCCTCGGCCATCATCAATCACTTCTAAAGATTGATCGGCGTGAAGAATAACTTGTACCTTAGTTGCATACCCAGCCAACGCTTCATCAACACTGTTGTCGATGACTTCTTGCCCCAAATGGTTAGGGCGCGTGGTATCCGTATACATCCCAGGTCGGCGACGTACTGGCTCTAAGCCATTAAGAACCTCAATGGCTCCAGCATTATATTGTTCTGTCATAATACGGAATGCTTATATCGATAAAAATAAGTTAACTGTACTGCATGAATGTGTCACGCAGCTCTCGTTCCTCAAACTGCAGTCTACAAACCAGCAGCACTGTCATAGGGGTCGAACGATGAAAGTTTAAGGGGCACATAGTCTGGATAAGACTAGTTGATGTCAAGTGACATTACTCAGTAATCAATGAATATTCTCACGATTTCTGCAGGGATAACTCAAAGATTTAAGAACTGAATGATGCGTTCAGGGTAACGTTCAAAGTCAACAAAGCCATGATCACCACCAGATTCAATCGTAAGATGTGCAGACTGGTATTTTTTCTCAGCTTGACGATAATCAAGCGTCTCATCTCCCGTTTGTAATAATACCCAAATGTTATCAGGATTTGTCAGAGTCTCTACATCAATCACTTTTAAATCATCAATATGAGTATCATTTAACACATAAGACTCATGGGTATAAGGGTTGATTTGCACGCCAAGAAAATCCACTAACAATTCATACGGTTTTACGGCCGGATTAATCAATACCGCTGGCAATGCATAGTGCGCATTGAGCCACGTGCAAAAATACCCGCCAAGTGAACTGCCGGCTAAACCAATTCGATAATCATTTTGATGCTCTTCCACTAACTGCTTAAGCTGATATGCAGCTTGCTCAGGAAAATTAGGCAGCTGTGGGATCTCGACTCGTATATCAGGGCGATGCTCTGCACAATATTTTGCCATCAATGAGGCTTTTAATGAGCCAGGCGAGCTATTAAATCCATGAACATAAATCAATAAGCTTGGTTTCATGACTAATATCCACTCGCTCTATAGTCGGGTAAAAAACGTCCATGCGTTAGACGTTTGACTTGGGTTTTTATTTGGCCATCAACACACAATTCAATTTCACGCCATCCCGGAGAGCGGTTATCTAAACAAAATTGACTCGATTGCGGTTTAAATTGCACACACGTCGATGGCGTCGCTAACACACGTACACCATGGTGATCGACATCCAGCTCTTGATGAATATGCCCACACATCACGCCTTGCACTTTGTCATAACGCTGCACAATATCCCAAAAATCTTGGCTGTCTTTTAGTGTATGCTGATCTAACCACTGACTCCCCGCCAAGACAGGATGATGATGCAATACAATTAAAGACCACTTATCGGGATGTTGCTGCAATGCTTTATCGAGTACCGCCAATTGCTCTTGATTCAAGCGCCCATGTGGCACACCTGATACTTGAGAGTCTAACATCACGATCTGCCAATGCTCATTAAGCACGACTTGCTGCTGACATACCACTTGTGGCGTCGGTAACACGCTAAACATTTCGGGTTTATAATCATGATTTCCAGGCAACCAATAACAGCTTTTTTCGAGCGGTTTAATGCCTTCGACAAAGCGAGCATAAGAGTCATGACTGTGATCTTGGGAGATATCTCCCGTGGCGAGAATCGCATCAAACTCGACCTGAGTATTTACAATATCTTCGACAACCGCATGAAAGCTTTCTGCTGTATTCACGCCGAGTAAACACCCATCGTTTGGCGCAAACAAATGCGTATCCGTGATTTGCAACAGATGGATGCTACTGGAATTGTCTTTGCTAGGCGACACGTTCAAAATCAATAAACCTAAGTTATTATGGTTGACGGATATTAAGAGGAGCCCGACTGATCCCATGTCTCAGACAAAAGGTAAGCCAGTCACCTAAAAACCGGTTAAGTTGCGCTTTTTCGTCTCTCTGTACCATTTTCACATTCGGATAGTCATAACGCGCTTGGATACGACCCAATTGATCAGCTGAACACACTTCAGCAACCCGAGCATCATGGTATAGCCTGACAGACATTGTCGGTAAAGGAAATACAGCAACTTGATCACTTTGACAAATTTCGATCAACGTCGTGTATTTGGTTATTTCCAATATATGTAGTTGATAGATCATACTGATCGCTTCATAGCAGCGTGTGTGACCCACTTCGCCTCTGGCTGGCAACAATGCATTGAGCTTTACATAATTGGTTTCGTAAAGCCTCATTAACTCTGGGAAATCAACGTGGTATTTTTTTCGGATTGCTAACTCTGCCATTGTTCTCGTAACACTTTGTAATTTAGTTCCAACCATTGCAACGCAATAATTGAGGCTCCATTCTCAAATTGCCCATTTTTCACTAACTGATAAGCATATTCACGGCTTACCACGTGAACTTTGATATCTTCACCTTCTTCATCCAACCCATGCACTCCAGCGGCTAATGAACTATTAACTTGACCCACAAAGACATCTAAACGCTCAGAGCAGCCACCAGAAGAAGGATAAAACGAAGTCACTTTTTCGAGTTCAATTAAGTCAACGCCCGCTTCTTCTTGCGCTTCTCGCGTGACGACTTCTTGTGCGCTCTCGTTATCATCAAACACACCGGCAACAATTTCTAACTGCCATGGATGTTCATGCTCTAAGGCGCCGACACGAATTTGTTCAATCAGTACGACTTCATCACGCACCGGATCGTAGGGTAAAACAGCGGCAGCTCGGCCACGTTCGAACATTTCACGTTCAATCGGCTGACTCCATCCTCCGGCAAACAAGCGGTGCTTAAACCGATATTTCACCATACTAAAAAAGCCACGAAAGAGTGTTTCTTTTGAGAGAATCTCGAGATCCTGTGAAGAAAATGTCTCTCGTTGTTTTGGATCAATAGCCATACCACCTCCCGATAGAATCCCATAGTCTACTCATGACAGGGGTAAAGTACCAAGGACATGGTTCAACTTTTACTATAAATTTTAAATTTTTATTTATTGACAGAGTAGTCAATAATCATCACTTGTACAGTATAAGCAAAAAATGTATAACCTTTGGCATCAATCCCTCCTATTTTACGATAAACTGTGCCAACTTTGGCTTAAAAACGGCAGGAAAAATACCAATGAACAAACTGCTACCTATTATTATTAGTGCAGCATTAGGAAGCTTTTCGGCTTTCACCTGGGCAGACAACCTAGCCCAAGTCTATGATTTAGCAAAAAAGAATGATCCGCAACTTCTGGGACAAGAAGCATCTCGAGATCGTGCCTTCGAGGCGATTAACTCAACAAAGAGTGCTTTATTACCACAAATCAATTTGACGGGCGGTTACACTATCAACAGCAGTGACGAATCTGTACGTAACAGTCGTGCTCTATCTGCAGGTGTGACATTTAGTCAAGAATTATATAAACGCTCGAGCTGGTTATCATTAGATTCAGCCGAGAAACAAGCTCGCGTTGCGGATGCCAATTACGCCGCTGCTCAGCAATCTTTAATGATGCGAGTAGCAGAAGCGTACTTTGATGTCTTACGTGCCAAAGATAATTTGGCATTTGTGCAATCTGAGAAAAATGCGGTATCACGTCAGCTAGACCAAACTAAACAGCGTTTTGATGTCGGTTTATCTGCAATTACTGATGTTCACGATGCAAAAGCACAGTACGACGCCGTATTAGCCGATGAAATCATCGCTAAGAACACACTGGATAACAGCTACGAGTCACTGCGAGAAATTACCGGTCAAGAGCCAACTCACCTTAGTATCTTAGATAAGAAGCGTTTCTCAATTACTCGTACGCAAGACAGTATGACGAAAATGCTCAATCAGGCTGAAACTAAGAACCTCACCTTGCTTGCTGGACGCATCACCAAAGACATCGCGAAAGATAAAATTTCTTTAGCTGATGCCAAAAACCTACCGTCATTGACCTTAGATGGTGGCTACAATTATAACCGTGAATACGACAGCGATTACGCGAAATACAATACCTTTGATAATCATGATACCAAAGACTTAAACGTCGGTATTAATGTATCAGTACCTTTGTATACTGGTGGTAATATTACCTCTCTAAGCAAGCAAGCAGAATTACAATACGTTCAAGCTAGCCAAGATTTAGAAGCGCAGTATCGTAGTGTCGTAAAACAAGTTCATGCATTTAATAACAATATTAATGCCTCTGTTGGTGCAGTGAATGCTTATCAACAAGCACTCGTTTCTGCTAAATCAGCACTAAAAGCCACAGAAGCAGGCTTTGAAGTGGGTACTCGTACGATTGTTGATGTTCTTGATTCAACACGCCGCTTATACAATGCGAAGAAGAATTTAGCGGATGCGCGCTACGACTACATTATTAATGTATTAAAACTACGTAAAGCAACAGGCACATTGAGCGAGCAAGATATTTTAGACATCAATGCAGGTCTACAAAAAGCTCCGTCAAACGGTAGTTAATGTGTGATTATCATAGCAATAAAAAACGCCGACATTGTCGGCGTTTTTTTATATCGAATCATCAGATAAAAAGTAACTTACTCTTCATTTTTCTTAATAGATTCAATGATTTTTGTCGTTGAGCAACCATCTTCAAAATTCAGTACTTTGACCGCACCACCGTCTGCGATCACTTCTTTACCACCCGCGATTTCTTCTGGCTTATAATCGCCACCTTTGACCAATAACGAAGGAAGGATCTCGGCGATCACGCGCTGCGGTGTATCTTCACTAAATGGTACCACCCAATCCACCGCTTCTAAGCCGGCTAATACTGCCATGCGTCGATCGAGTGTATTGACAGGACGGCCTGAGCCTTTCAATCGTTTTACCGATTCATCAGAATTTACGGCAACGATCAAACGTTCACCTAATTGCGCAGCATTATTTAAATAAGACACATGACCTGCATGTAAAATATCGAAACAGCCATTGGTCATCACGACTTTCTCACCACGACGTTTAGCTTGCTTAACCGCTTCTATGAGCTTTTCTTCCGTCGTTACACCATATTCAGTGTCACGAGAGCCATGCACCGCTTCGGCTAATTCAACAGTAGATACCGTGGATGTCCCCAGCTTACCGACTACGATCCCCGCCGCAGCATTCGCTAAGGCACAGGCTTCGTCCAGTGGTTTACCCGCAGCTACTGATGCCGCCAGTGTTGAAATAACCGTATCACCCGCTCCTGTTACGTCATACACTTCTTTCGCCAAGGTCGGTAAGTGAAATGGCAATTCACCACGACGTAATAGCGTCATACCATGTTCACTACGCGTCACCAGTAGCGCTTCAAGATCAAACTGCTCAATCAGCTCGAGCCCTTTTTCCACTAATTCTTCTTCTGTTTTAACCTTCCCGACCACCTGCTCAAATTCAGACATGTTGGGAGTTAGAATTGTGGCTCCACGGTAGCGTTCAAAGTCCGCACCTTTGGGATCCACCAACACTGGGATATTCGCTGTACGCGCTTTTTGAACAAATTGCTGTACATGCTCTAAAGCACCTTTCGCATAATCAGATAAAATCAGCGCACGTACGTTAGGTAGCGCGGCATCCATACGCTCCAAAATCAATTGGGCATCGGTATTTTCAAACTTATCTTCAAAGTCCAAACGAATCAGTTGCTGACCACGACTTAATACACGCAACTTAGTAATAGTTGGATAATCGGGTAATGCCACAAAATCGCACTTCACATTGAGAGAACTCAGTTTGTCATTCAATACCTGTGCAGGTTCATCTTGTCCTGTTAGACCGACAATATGCGCACGACCTCCCAAAGACGCAATATTCATCGCGACGTTGGCTGCACCGCCAGGACGCTCTTCATTTTGTTCCACTTTCACAACTGGCACAGGTGCTTCAGGCGAAATACGCCCGGTCGCGCCATACCAGTATCGATCCAGCATGACATCACCGATGATCAATACCCCTGCATCGTTGTAATCAGGTAGGATTGGCTTCATTCATGGTTCTCCAATTTTCGTTATGCCGCGAAGTCTATCACAAGCATGACAATGACTAAAACTCTCTCAGCCCAGCCATGTATTCCAAAGATCAATGACCTGCTCACGTTCATTTGTAAAACGCGATAACGCGACATCCGTTGAAAGATTCAATAAGTTACGTCTGTGGATCTGGTTGCGTAACGTCGTATAGGCATGAGTTAATTGTGCTGCTTGCTCAGAGCTCAATACCGCTTGCTGTGCCAGAGATTCAAAAATACGCACATTATCTGACCACCGTGTAAGTTGTGGTTTTGTATGACTATAACGTAGTACCAGATACTGAGCCAAAAACTCAATATCAGTGATCCCACCCGAATCTTGTTTAAGCATAAATCGACCGGCTTTTTTACCAGCGAGATGTTTACGCATTTTCTCTCGCATATCGGCGACAGCCTGTTTTAAAGTCGCCTCATTGCGGGGGATGGTTAAAATATCATGACGTACACGCGTAAAGCCTCGCTCTAAAATTTCATCACCATACACCATTCGCGCCCGAACCAGTGCTTGATGCTCCCACGTCCACGCATTTTCTTGCTGATACTGTGCAAAGGAAGTCAGGGGGCTAACTAATAGTCCGGCGGCTCCCGATGGACGTAAGCGGGTATCGACATCATATAAAATACCTGAAGGAGTACGGGTAGAAAATAAATGTGTAATACGCTGCGCTAACCGTAAATAAAACTGTTTACCATCTATTTCTTTCGCACCATCGGTCAGCACATGATCAGGACAATCATGTAAAAAGACTAAGTCGAGATCCGAATTGTAGCCGAGCTCCCACCCGCCGACTTTACCATATCCCAATACCGCAAATCCGAGCCCATCTCTCTCAGAGAGATGCGTTGGCTGCCCAAATTTTTCCGTCACTTGTTGCCACGCTTGCTTAACCACGCTAGCAATGATCGCTTCTGCTAGCGAAGTTAAATGATCGCTCACCTTCATCACCGGTAACACTCCAGTGATATCAGCCGCGGCGATACGTAAAATGGCAATTTGCTTAAACTGACGCAGCCCCTCCATTTGCTGTTCCATGTCATCTTCTGGAATTCGCGCCATAAAGTCACGCAACTCACGGTGATACTCAGAGACGTCAATCGGATGATATAGCTGCTCAGGGTCAATCAATTCATCAAGCAAAATGGGATAACGCGAGAGTTTTTTCGACACCATTGGGCTCGCGGTACATAAATTAACTAACTGGGTTAACGCCGCAGGGTATTCATCTAATAACTCGAGGTAGGTTGTTCGAGTCACGATATGATTTAATAATGAAAGAACACGCTCAAAACCAAACTCAGCATCTGGATGGATGAAAATCGCATGAAACACTTTGGGCATCAGGTGATTCAATACATCTCGTCCACGCGGACCAATCGTTTTTTTATCTAAATCGTGTTTAAAACTCACCAGTTGTTGATGAAGGTTCGCCTTAATAGAAATAGACAACTCATCATGAAGGATTTGCTTCACCATTTCTTCATCATCAGATAACTGCCACAATTCTTGATAGCACTCCGGCGCACAGTCTTGAGTATGCTCTTCTTCTTCACCAATCACATCATTAAACACTTGATGAACGTTTTGCATATGCTGACGCAGTTGTACGACTAAAGCCGACCAATCAGTAAAGCCACAGGCATAGGCTAAACGTGCTTGATTAGCGCTATCTTGCGGTAAGGTTTGTGTCTGTTTATCCTCAAGCGCTTGTAAGAGGTTTTCTAAACGGCGCAAAAATAAATAGGCTTGATATAATTGCGTTATGGCTAATTCAGGCATTAACTCTAGCTGCTTAATGCCCTCTAGAGCAGACAGCAAACCACGCTCTTGTAGAGCGGGTTCACGCCCACCGCGGATCAATTGAAACGCTTGAACAATAAACTCAATTTCGCGTATGCCTCCCGCTCCTAGTTTAATATTGTCATGCAAACCTCGTCGGCGTACTTCACTGCGAATCATGGTTTTCATACGGCGCAGTGATTGAATGGCACTAAAATCAATATAACGACGAAACACAAATGGACGCAGCATTTCACGTAGCTCTTGATAATGTGCATACATTTCTCGCCCCATCACACGCGCTTTTACCATGGCATAACGCTCCCAATCCCGCCCTTGCTCTTGGTAATAATCTTCCAAAGCCGAATAGCTCATGACTAAAGGCCCGCTTTCACCAAAAGGTCGTAAGCGCATATCGACGCGATAGCAAAAACCATCAACAGTGGGTTGATCAAGCAGTTTAATGAGGCGTTGTCCTAAGCGAGTAAAAAATTGTGCATTCGCAATTGAGCGGCGTGTTCCCTGAGTTTCTCCATTTTCTGGATAGGTAAAAATAAGATCGATATCCGAAGAAAAATTCAGCTCTGTACCGCCCAGTTTCCCCATACCAATGATGAGCATCGATTGCGGATGCCCATCGACGCTCATCGGTGTTCCCCACTCCCGACAGCACATTTGATAGAGCCAGTGATAGGCTTCAAAAATGATCGCCTCAGCCAGTTCAGATAAATGGTGCAAACTCTCTTGGATGCTCCATAACTGATGGAAATCTCGCCAAGCAATTATCGTCATTTCCTCTTGACGAAAATGACGTAAAATCGCCATCGCTTGCACTTCTGATTCGCAGGTTAACAGTTGCTGCGATAAGACATCTCGATATGCCACAGGGTCATTAACCTTAAAGGGAATGCGTTTCGGTAAATCCCCTGCCCATTCAGGCCCCCTTTTCAAGGTTTCAGCAACGAATGGACTTAACCCCATCACTTCACAAGTTTGCTGTTGTAATTCGTCTGACCATTCAGCTACCTGAGGTAATACCTCAAGCAACTGAGAGAATTCTTGCTCAGCCAGAGCTTGAAGTGGCGAGGGTAACGGCATGTGAAATCCTTATGTACGTGCTCAAACAGGGTGTAAAATCAGTATACTGAAGTACAAAAAAGCCGCCAGATGAATCCCCAAAAGATTGAATCTAAGACATAAAAAAAGCACCAATACAATTGGTGCTTTTGAGTTGTAAAACAGGTACGGCCTACTACACCGTAAACTCCATAATTTTCTTATCTAAGGTTGCCGCATTATGCTCCAGAGCCTGTGAGGTTTCTTGTAACTCACCAATCACAGACACCGATACTTCCACTAAGCCTCTAACATTGGTTAGATTTTGATTCATTTCTTCCGCGACCGTGCTTTGCTGACTCGCGGCTGTCGCGATTTGGAAGTTCATGTCATTGATTTGTTTAACATGGTCAACAATATTATCAAGCTCAGATCCAGCGTTACTGACCAGCTCAACACCATCTGCCGCTTCCACAACACTTTTTTCCATAAGAGACACGGCTTGATTGGCGCTTTGCTGTAACTGCTCAATCATACTCTGGATATCAACTGTCGCATTTTGTGTGCTCTGTGCTAGGTTACGCACCTCATCTGCGACAACCGCAAAACCTCGGCCTGACTCCCCTGCTCGCGCGGCTTCGATGGCGGCATTCAAAGCCAATAAATTGGTTTGATCGGAAATTCCTCGAATGGTATCAACGACACTACCGATCACTTCTACTCTTTCTTCGACTTGATTAACCGCTTGGGCGGATTCGGAAATATCATTAGAAAGCGCCCGCATTTTCACCACAGTGCTATTAACGAACTGTTGTCCAGAACTGGCTTGCTGTGACGTACTATCTGTCAGTGTTGACGCGCTATGAGCATTGTCTGCCACCGTTTGTACCGTCGATGTCATCTCGCTCATCGCAGTGGCGAGCATGTCGATCTCATTAAATTCTTCCTGAGCTGACTGTTTGGTTTCTGCCATACTCGTCGCCATAACACCGGTGATTTCTGCCAGCTCATTCGAGGATTGAATTTGGTTTTTAATCAAATCATTTAATTGAAGACGAGTTTTTTCCAGCTCACGAGCCACATCGCCATACTCATCCTTACACTCCATAGCGATCGGTTGCGAGAGATCGCGTTGCGCCATTCGCTTAATCACCAAGCTAAGATACTGTGTTTGTTTGAGCATGACGCGCGCTGCAAACAAAAGCAAAATCACAAAGACAACAATCATGCCACAGGTTTGCCAAGCCACTTGGACTAAATAATCCTCGTAATGCTTTTGGGCAATATCAGCGCTTTGGGTTGCAACAAGAATTGCTTGATAAAAAGTGTGAGCATCCCATAACTGCTTAGTAATGATTAATATGGTACTAAATACCATTAACAGTATCATTCTAGGAACTAGCCGAACGTCAGTGATGATCCGTTCCCATGGCGTAAAGGCCATTGTTGTCATATCTTTCTCCGAATAGTTATTACATTGTAATTATAGTTTTTTGGATCAAAGTCCAATCTAAGCTATGTCATACTAACAAAATGTATAAGAATGAACCTACTTGGTTTGGGGTTAATCCCTTAATTTGTGATCGCCCACAGAGTCTTAAACTTGAATACAAATATTCACTAATTACAATGTTTTGTGACGGATAACAAAAAAAGAAGCCAATGGCTTCTTTTTTTTCATACCGAATTTGAGAAAGTTTAATCCCGCCAATAAGGCTTGGCATCAAAACCACTAAAACGTGATTGATCCATCGCATGCAAAATTGAATGCTCTTGACGAGTGATCCAACGAAGTAGCTGTGCGTGCTGCTCACTATCCTCAAGCTTGTCGACAAGGCCCTCAATCGGCTGCAACATAAGCAGATCATCGATGCCATCCAGCAGATCTTCCCAAGGTAAGCGAAACGATTGGCACTCTTCATCGGTGAACAAATGGCAAAAACACATCCCCGTATACAGGTTACGTGTCAAATGCTCTTGCTGCTCAATATAGCCTTGTTTCGTCACTTTATGCTCAGGCGGAAACGCTTCAATCAATTCTGCCCATGAACGATCAAGCTGTTTCATCGCAAAATCCGTTACCGGACAATCAATGTTTTCTTGCGCCTGCTCATCCAAAAATGGCTGCCACCCTCGTGTTAAAATCCACCGACTTAAGTCTAAAAGCAAAGCGGTATAGCGACTAGAATCTATCAAAGCCAATGTGTCTGCTCTGGTCGGCAGGGCAGATTTTAACTCTTTCAGCTCATTCACTAAACGCTTACGCGTATCCAACTTACGAAGCGCATATCCTTTATCATCAAGCAAGTTATTCAGATAGTCGTCATCTCTTAGCCAACGTAATTCATCTTCTAACCATTTAAGTTCTTGGCGAAGAATCGCACTCGCTCGACGAGGGACAATGCTACTGAACACAGTAAGAATTTGACGAATAAAACAAACAGAAGAACGGATCTTATTGAGCGCTTCATTATTATCTTGCTCAACATAGATTTGTTCGTGGCGCTGCCAATGCGATAACGCGTGCTCGAGTGATTTAATAAAACAAGTTTCAACCGTATCTTGAGAACGTACTGTGACGGGCTGAAGAGTACTAACCGTGTCGATAGGCTGTTGGTAGGCTAAGCGATACCCTCTGGCCGCTTTACTGCGATTTCCCAAACGCATACCGCCATGCTCACTGATATGACGAGCTAAGGTGAACAAAGCATCCACCTGACCAGATTTGAGCTCCAGTTCGACCTCACAAATATCTTCCGATAAGCCACCAGCAGACACAACACCACTATCAAAGGCGATCTCTATCTGGCTACCATCTTGCATGGCAACAAGCCAAGTTTCACGATTAAAGTCAGTCACAAATAACGGCACCAACTCGTCTTGTAAGGCTGCCACCGTTTTGCCTTCTGGCCAAATATTGTCGGGATGCAATGTCAAATCAGGATCATCGCCCGAGTGTTCGGCATTATACTCGGGCCGTTGGTGTAACCCCGCCACAACCCGACCGGCTGTCTTAACCGTTTGAATATACACATCATCATAACGACGGATACGCAAACCAATATCGTGGTTACGTAACCAATTATCCGGTGTGTCAAAATAGGTGTTGCCTAAATCACGACAACTGTGCTGAAGTATCCGTGCATCAGAGATTTTTTCGCGTAAAATATCTGCAAATTCTGGAGAAACAAAAAACTTCAGTTCTATCTCGGTTTCCATAGCTATACCTTTCGAAGAAGATGACGACAGGATATTGTCTATTCGAGACTTGAGCAAGAGAGAAATATCGAGCATTTGATGATCTAAACTATTTTAATGCCGCTCTGAATGGGGTAACATGCGCGCCTTTATAGCCAACGCTCAACATTTCGCCATAAATGACGTATGTTTAATTTAGGTTATAGCAATTGGGTTGAATCACCATGCCAGTGAATACAATAATGGGGTTATTTGCAAAGTCCCCTATAAAGCCTTTGCAGCAACATGTAGTCTGTGTGAACGAATGTTGTTCTCATCTAGTCAACTTCTTTGAAGTAGCAAACAGAGGTGACTGGGAGAAGGCAGCAGAACTTCGTTCTCAAATCTCTCATTTAGAGAAAGAAGCAGATGTCCTAAAACGAGAGATTCGTCTTAAGTTGCCTCGTGGCTTATTCATGCCAGTCGATCGTACTGACATGTTAGAGCTATTAACGCAACAAGATAAACTCGCCAACCTTGCCAAAGACATTTCAGGCCGAGTACTCGGTCGACAACTAGGCATTCCCGAATCAATGCAAGAGGATTTTATTCTCTATGTGCAACGCTGCCTCGATGCTGCTTCACAAGCTGAAAAAGTCATTAATGAGCTTGATGAACTACTCGAAGCTGGATTTAAAGGGCGTGAAGTCACATTAGTTGCTGAAATGATCAACCAACTAGACGTAATAGAAGACGATACTGACAATATGCAGATTAACCTGCGCCAACAGCTATTAGCGATGGAAGCAGAGTTGAACCCTATTGATGTTATTTTCCTTTATAAAATTTTTGAATGGGTCGGTGGTATTGCAGATCAAGCGTTGCGCGTAGGTGCTCGTTTGGAAGTAATGTTGTCTCGCTCATAAGAATAAAAGTTAACCCAATAACAAAGAGTATTTAACGAACTTTGTCCGATTTAAGCGAATATATTTACGCTCACGGGCTAGGCGTGTGTTGAAAAACATAAATGCTCCGCTTGTTATCAACAACTAGGTATTACGATGGATATCCTTGCTAACTACGGCACTGTCCTGATTTTAGTCGCAGCCGCTTTTGGTTTATTAATGGCAATTGGCATCGGTGCAAACGATGTAGCGAATGCGATGGGCACTTCCGTAGGCTCAAAAGCACTGACCGTTAAACAAGCGATAGTAATCGCTATGATTTTTGAGTTTGCTGGCGCTTATTTGGCCGGTGGCGAAGTTACTGACACTATTCGTAAAGGCGTGATTGAAACGTCTTTATTTACAGCTCACCCTGATGTATTGATCTACGGCATGCTCTCGGCACTATTAGCCGCTGGCACCTGGCTACTTGTCGCCTCGTATATGGGCTGGCCCGTTTCTACTACTCACTCCATCATTGGTGCCATTATTGGTTTCGCGTGCATATCTGTAGGGACGCATGCGATTGATTGGTCATCTGTCCAAGGTATTGTGGGAAGTTGGATTGTTACCCCCATCATTTCTGGTTTCTTTGCATACTTGATTTTCATTAGTGCTCAACGTCTGATTTTTGATACCGATACGCCACTACTGAATGCAAAACGTTTTGTTCCTGTTTACATGTTTATTACCACGATGGTCATTGCATTGGTAACAATCAAAAAAGGCTTGAGCCATGTGGGTCTAAACCTTACCTCACTAGAGGCATGGATATGGTCTATTGCCGTTTCAGCCATGGTGATGATTGGTGGTTATATTTACATTGCGAAACACTTCTCTAATCGTGATAACAATGATGGCTCAAACAGCGTTGAAAGCATTTTCAGCGTATTGATGGTCATTACGGCATGTGCAATGGCATTCGCACATGGTTCAAACGATGTTGCCAATGCTATCGGTCCACTCTCTGCCGTGGTTGCCACAGTGCAAAACATGGGTGAGATTGGCGCGAAAAGTGATATCGCGTGGTGGATTTTACCACTTGGTGGTGTCGGTATCGTAGTGGGCCTAGCGACGCTTGGTCATAAAGTGATGGCGACAGTTGGTACGGGGATTACTGAATTGACCCCAAGTCGCGGCTTTGCAGCGCAGCTAGCAACGGCGTGTACGGTTGTCCTTGCCTCAGGTACAGGTTTACCAATTTCAACCACACAAACATTGGTCGGTGCGGTCTTAGGTGTTGGTTTTGCTCGAGGCATTGCCGCTCTAAATCTTGGCGTAGTACGTAATATTGTAGCTTCCTGGATCATCACGCTACCAGCAGGCGCATTGTTGGCCGTAATCTTCTTTTACGCCATTCAAGCGGTATTTAGTTAACGACGCGAGTCATATCTTTGTAAATGAGAAGTAAATTCTCACATAAATACACATAAAGGGAGGCTTAGCCTCCCTTCTTTGTTGCACCGAAGCCGGAAAATTTTTACTATCAATGTATTAAACAAAACTCTATTGAAGCAAAACTCAAAAACGCTAAGGGATTTACTGTGAAAAAACTGCTCTGCATGGTACTTCTGTCTCTGATTGCGACTCCGCTATTGGCACAGGAACGTTATATTTCGGATGAATTGTTTACTTACATGCACTCAGGTCCGACGAACAAGTATCGTATTATTGGTAGCGTCAACGCCGGTGAAAAAGTCAAACAGCTTGATGAAAATAAAGACTCAGGCTTTACCAAGATCGTCGATGAGAAAGGTCGTACAGGCTGGGTACAAAGCCGTTTTGTTACGAAAACAGAAAGCCGAGCGATTCGCATGCCAAAACTAGAAAAAGAATTGGCGGTAGTGAAAAGCAAACTTGCGACTGCACAAAAAACCGCGGACGAAGAAAAAGCGGGATTAGCGGAATCTCTTGAAGTACGTAATAAACAAATCTCTGATCTTGAAAAAAATTACGGTGATATCAGTAATAAGCTCACCAATTCACAAGCAGAAGTTCGTCAATTACGAGCCAAACTCGATACACAAAAAGAAGACTTACTGCTGAAATACTTTATGTATGGTGGTGGCGTTGCTGGTATTGGTTTGTTACTGGGTCTTATTCTGCCGCATATTATTCCACGTCGTAAACGCTCACCTTCTGGCTGGGCATAAAAAACGGCCTAATAGAATACAAAAAAAGCGACCTTAATGGTCGCTTTTTTATACGATAAAGCTCTATCCTTTCCAGTCATAAAGTGCCGGAATTTCAATGAGTTTACCTTTAAATTTAATCACAGTACTTTGCGGTTTGATATCTAATAATTGTATGTTTGACCCGATATTATCGCCTTGACGATATTCAACTCCATTGACCTTTATCCAGCGGCGTACTACATCGGTCGTATAGACATGGCTTTGAAAATTCAATGGCGGTAACTGACCAGAAAACTCAGTGATATGCTGACGAATATCCATTGCATCTTGAGACTCGCCTTGCTTACGAGCATTATGCTCACCTTTCAACGCCGCCTCTACTCGTGACTGGAGTGAAGGGGATAATTTACTCATATCGAGATGACTTAAAGCATCATCCCCTTGCTGTACCTGTGAAGGCTTCTCTGTACGCTGCTGAGTTCTTGCATGCTTAGCTTGTGTAATTGCCTGTTTGATGGCCTCTTCAGTAATCTCTGGTTGCTCCTCAGAAGCCGCTGACGCATTTTTATTCTTTTTCGTTACTCCTTGGGAGAGTGAATGATTACTCGCATCTTGAGCTTGCTGTGCGTCTCTCATCGGTATCATTGGAATCGTGTTTAAATGCTTAAACGATGGATAAGACCCCTTTTGGTAATCCGCTGGCTGGATATGAGTGGCCGGAGCTAAATGCTGTTGCTGATGAATACTCTGCTGTCTGGCATGCCATGCCGCGCCTCCCATTACCACAGCAACAACAGCCACAGGTGCCATCAGCAACGCGCCCTTCACCCAAATAGGTAACATCGTATTATTTTGCATCAAGAGGCTCCTTATTTTGCTGAGAGCTAAGCCGTTGGTTTTGTAATGTCGGTGCCGCGGCAGGGTTAAGCCTATCGATACGCTGTAATGTCTGCATGCCAGCGACGCCATCCACCGTCATGTGCTGCCAACGTTGAAATGTCATCACTTTATGCTTAAGTGTTTTATCAAACGTACTCGATTGCACAATAGGCTCACGTAGTAACGTGGCGAGGGTATGATTTAACTGCACCACATCTTGCCCTTGCATGCCCTCTTTCAACGTACGGGTAAATTGGTGCTGCCAAACCGCCCAGTACTGCCCCTGCCAATAAGGTAATAACCACTTCGCTTGCACTCGATATGCTTTACCATCAATCAGTACCTCTACCTCATCCCGCTCAATATGGTTTAAAATGGCATACGCCTCAGTACCGGGCAGGGTTAATTTCAGTACCACTGGTCGATTAAATTTTTTTATCTCTGCCCAGTCACCGTGAAACGCCTGGCACTGTATCGTTTGGCGTTCATTATTTTGGCATAACGTATCGCTGACTGACGCTTGATATCCCCAGAGCGCAAATAGCGTCGTTATTGCCGCTTCTTTATCTGTCGCATGAGTTAATGCTTGATTGATAGCCTGAGGTAACACGGTTTTTACTACGGGCTGAGGAGCATCAGGCATCGGGAGTGCTCGATCAATGAGCGCTTGTCCTGTCCATTGCCAACTGACGACAAGCGCCGCCGCCATCAATCCACCTAATCCTAAATACCTTGCGGCTTGCCATGCTTGTGAAGGTCTGACCCATCGCTCTGTCTGCGGCTGCTGATAAACCGTTGATTGAAAACTCATGACTTGTGTCGTCGCGGTTTTGACATCGTGCAACTCAATATGACGCTTACCTTGCTGATAGCTGAGTTTTAATGTGGCATCGCCAATCAAGTTAATCAGTCGCGGAATACCGTGAGAATGTTTCGCTATCCACTGCTTCGCTGGCGCTGGAAATAAGTCGGGATCCCCACCAGCCCGCTGGAGACGAAATTGTAAGTACTCATTCACTTCATTATTATCTAACGGCAAAATATGGTAACGAGCGGTGATCCGCTGGGCAAGCTGTCGCAATTGCGGGAGTTGGAGGTTATTTTGTAATTCAGGCTGCCCAACCAGTAATACTTTAAGTAACTTACGTTGCTCTGTCTCTAAGTTGGTTAATAATCGCAACTGCTCTAATACATCCGGAGTGAGGTGCTGCGCTTCATCAATCACTAGTAATGTACTGTGGCCTTGTGCGTCTTGCTCTAGAAGAAATTGATTCAGCCGATCTCTTAATTGCTTTAACGTAGCACTTTCGGGGTAACTAATTGAAAATTCATCACAAATACTGGCAAGCAACTCTTGAATAGAAAAAGTCGGGTTGAGTAAAGATCCGCATTGTGTCTGGGCTGATAGGTCGTTTATCACCGCTTTAGCCACCGTCGTTTTCCCTGTCCCCACCTCGCCAGTGAGTAAGGCAAACCCGCCGCCATCACCTAATCCTGATTTCAGGTAAGTCATGGCTTCTTGATGGCGATGGCTAAGAAATAAATAGCGAGAATTCGGTACTATGGAAAACGGTAATTCGTGAAAGCCAAAATGTTCCTGATACATGTCTCGTTCTCTATCATTACAACAAGGAGCAACGTATTATTACTCATCGTAATTATTCGTAAATTAATCCCCCAATCACTGAGGTTTTTAAGTGCAAGTTTATCTCGTCGGCGGAGCAGTCCGTGATCAACTGCTCAATCTTCCTGTTCATGACCGAGACTGGGTCGTAGTCGGCACAACCCCTGAGGATATGCGTGCACATGGCTATCAAGCCGTCGGTAAAGATTTCCCAGTGTTTCTTCATCCCACCAGTAAAGAAGAGTATGCACTCGCCAGAACCGAACGCAAAACCGGACTGGGCTATACCGGATTCGACTGCTATTTTGCAAAAGAAGTCACCATTGAAGAAGACCTAATGCGTCGAGATTTAACGATCAATGCGATTGCTCAAGATCCGCAAGGGAACCTTATTGATCCTTATCATGGTATCGATGATCTCGAACAGCGACAATTACGCCATGTCTCTGATGCTTTTGCCGAAGATCCCCTACGAGTCTTAAGAGTCGCACGCTTCGCCGCTAAACTCCATCATCTCGGGTTTTGTGTCGCCGATGAAACCATCGACTTAATGCGCCAAGTGGCCTTATCTGGCGAGTTAAATCATCTAACCCCTGAGCGAGTCTGGCAAGAATGGCACAAATCTCTGACAACACCAACACCTCATAAATTTCTCGAAGTTCTTAAAGAGTGTGGCGCGTTAGAATATGTATTACCGGAGATTGATGCATTATTTGGGGTACCTCAACCAGAAAAATGGCACCCTGAAATTGATACTGGCATTCACACCTTAATGGTGGCCGAGCAAGCAGCACAACTGAGTCACTCTCCGGTGGTTCGTTTTGCCGCTCAAGTCCACGATCTTGGAAAAGGGGTTACGCCAAAAGAAGAATGGCCAAGCCATAAACGACATTGCTACACCGGCATCAAAATCATTAAAGCATTATGTCAACGAGTCCGCGTTCCCAGTGAGTATCGTGATTTAGCGCTCGATGTCTGTGAGCAGCACACCAATCTTCATAATGCATTGCAACTCAAACCCGCCACATTAGTGAAGATATTCAATAAACTAAAATTATGGCGTCAACCGCAACGCTTAGAACAAGTATTACTCGCCTGCGCGGCTGACCATAAAGGTCGTTTAGGCTGCGAACACATAGCGTACCCTATACATGAATACGTCACTGAAGCCTTTAAAACTGCGGAACAAATCAAGGCACAGGATATCATTAACGATGGTTTTAAAGGTAAAGATATTAGTGAAGAACAAAGCCGCCGTCGGATCCAAGCGATCGCTAACTTTAAAACAGCATATTTAGCCTGAATCTATCATTTGACCGCACAAACAAAAAAAGCGCCTCCGTAGAGGCGCTTTTCAATTCGCTTTAAAGCCAGCTTAAATTAAGCTTGGCCTTTCACTTCTTTAAGGCCGTTGAACGCAGCACGTTCACCAAGCGCTTCTTCGATGCGGATAAGCTGGTTGTATTTAGCAACACGGTCAGAACGGCTCATAGAACCTGTTTTGATTTGACCTGCAGCAGTACCAACAGCAAGATCAGCAATCGTTGCATCTTCTGTTTCACCACTACGGTGAGAGATAACAGCTGTGTAGCCAGCATCTTTCGCCATTTTGATTGCAGCAAGTGTCTCAGTCAAAGAACCGATTTGGTTAAATTTGATGAGGATTGAGTTCGCAACACCTTTTTCGATACCTTCTTTCAGGATCTTAGTGTTAGTTACGAATAGGTCATCACCAACAAGTTGCAACTTGTCACCAAGTAGATCAGTTTGGTGCTTGAAGCCATCCCAATCTGATTCATCAAGACCATCTTCAATTGAAACGATTGGGTATTGATTAGCTAGATCTTGTAGGTAGAAGTTAAATTCTTCAGAAGTGAAGACTTTACCTTCGCCTTTCATGTTGTAGTTGCCCGCTTCTTTGTCGTAGAACTCAGACGCAGCACAGTCCATCGCTAGCGTGATGTCTTTACCTAGTTCAAGACCAGCGTTTTCAACGGCTTGTTTGATAACAGCAAGTGCTTCAGCGTTTGAGTCTAGGTTAGGAGCAAAACCACCTTCGTCACCAACTGCAGTGCTAAGGCCTTTCGCTTTCAGTACTTTAGCTAGGTTATGGAAAACTTCTGAACCCATACGAGCCGCTTCTTTGAAGTTTGGCGCGCCAACAGGTTGAATCATGAATTCTTGAATATCAACGTTGTTATCTGCGTGCTCACCACCATTTAGGATGTTCATCATTGGTAGAGGCATAGAGAAGTGACCAGGAGTGCCGTTCAATTCAGCAATGTGCTCATAAAGAGGCATGCCTTTTGATGCTGCAGCTGCTTTTGCGTTAGCAAGAGAAACCGCTAAGATAGCGTTCGCACCGAACTGAGATTTGTTCTCTGTTCCATCAAGGTCGATCATGATTTGGTCGATAGACGCTTGATCTTTCGCATCTTTGCCAGTCACAGCTTCAGCGATAGGACCATTAACAGCTGCTACTGCTTTAGTCACGCCTTTACCTAGGAAACGAGATTTGTCGCCATCACGTAGCTCAAGCGCTTCACGTGAACCCGTCGATGCTCCTGATGGTGCAGCAGCCATACCCACAAAACCACCTTCTAGGTGTACTTCTGCTTCTACTGTTGGGTTACCGCGTGAATCGATGATTTCACGACCTAGAACTTTAACGATCTTAGACATTAATGTTTCCTCTCATTGAATTTAAATGTCAAAACTAAAGGGGTCACTAAAATAATCAGTGCCCCCGTATCCTTTTACTCCAACTCGCCACGCTGGTATTGGCCCGCTGCTTTAATAAATCCAGAGAACAGTGGGTGTCCATCACGAGGGGTTGACGTGAATTCTGGGTGGAACTGAGCTGCTACAAACCAAGGGTGAGCAGGATTCTCAATTACCTCAACTAATTTTTTATCTGCTGATAAACCGGATACTTTCAAACCCGCTTTTTCCAGCTTAGGACGTAGAACATTGTTCACTTCGTAACGATGACGGTGACGCTCATGGATAGCTGCATTACCGTACAACTCGTACGCTTTTGTCCCTTCCGTTAAGTGACATAGCTGCGAGCCAAGACGCATAGTGCCGCCAAGATCCGAGGTTTCGTTACGTTCTTCTACTTTGCCTTCTTCATCAACCCACTCGGTAATTAATCCTACCACAGGGTGTTTGGTCTTTTTGTTAAATTCTGTTGAATGCGCATCTGTCCAACCCACCACATTACGTGAGAACTCAATCAATGCGACTTGCATACCTAAACAAATGCCAAGGTATGGAATATTGTTTTCACGTGCATATTGCGCGGCACGAATTTTACCTTCAACGCCACGATCACCGAAACCACCTGGAACTAAGATTGCATCTAAGTTCTCTAGTACTTCAGTGCCTTTGCTTTCGATATCTTCTGAATCAACAAATTGGATTTTGACACTTAAACGATTCTTCAGTCCAGCATGTTTTAATGCTTCGTTGACGGATTTGTAAGCATCTGGTAATTCCACATACTTACCAACCATACCGATAGTGACTTCGCCCGTTGGGTTAGCTTCTTCATAGATAACCTGTTCCCATTCAGACAAATCCGCTTCTGGCGCATCAATCCCGAAACGACGACATACGAGATCATCCAGACCCTGTGATTTGATCAACTGAGGGATCTTATAGATTGAATCCACATCTTTCATTGAGATCACAGCTTTTTCAGCAACGTTACAGAACAACGCTATTTTCTTACGTTCGTTAGCTGGGATCACACGGTCACTACGACATACCAAGACATCAGGCTGAATACCGACCGACAATAACTCTTTCACCGAGTGTTGTGTCGGTTTGGTTTTTACTTCGCCTGCTGCGGCCAAATAAGGAACCAACGTTAGGTGCATAAATAAGGTATGTTCACGACCAACTTCAATCGCTAATTGACGAATCGCTTCGATGAATGGCTGAGATTCGATATCACCTACCGTGCCACCGATTTCAACCAAGACGACGTCATAGCCTTCTGCACCGGCAATCACACGATCTTTAATGGAGTTTGTGATGTGAGGAACAACCTGAATGGTTGCGCCTAGGTAATCACCACGACGTTCTTTACGAAGTACATCAGCATAAACACGCCCTGCCGTAAAGTTGTTACGTTTGGTCATTTTGGTACGAATAAAACGCTCGTAGTGACCAAGGTCAAGGTCGGTTTCTGCACCATCTTCAGTCACAAACACTTCACCGTGCTGTGTTGGGCTCATAGTACCTGGATCGACGTTAATGTACGGGTCAAGCTTCATAATTGTCACTTTAAGACCACGTGCTTCTAAGATCGCTGCCAATGATGCTGCTGCAATACCTTTACCTAGAGAGGATACAACCCCGCCAGTAACAAAAATATAATTTGTCGTCATGTTTAACCTGAAATTGGTTGAAAGAGGGAAATGAATTTCTTCTGGACGGGATAAAATGATACCAGAACCCACTTACTGCCACAACGTGAAATCTATCACACTCAGTTTTTTCTTTATTGCTTTAAATCAAACTCCGGTGCGCCAATAGGCACAATCTCACGAGTTACAATCATTAACCGTTATTTTTCAGACATATCGGTTTTTTCCATTACTTTTACTTTATTCCAGTAACCATCTAATTCGTTTAAAGAACAGTCTGACAACGTTTTATCATTGCGGCGTACCTGTTGCTCAACTCCTCTAAAACGACGGATAAATTTATGATTTGCCTGACTCAGGGCTTGTTCAGGGTTATGACCTAAATGGCGTGACAAATTGACCACCGAAAATAATAAATCTCCCAACTCCTCTTGAACGCGCTGTTCATTCATCGGCTTTTGCGTTGCTTCCTCAACGACTTCATCAAGCTCTTCACGCACTTTATCAACGACCGGTGAAAGCTCTCCCCAGTCAAAGCCAAATTGACTGCATTTTTTTTGTATTTTATTCGCTTTCATTAATGCCGGCAGAGCATCCGGCACGGAATCGAGAATACTTTGCTCTTCAATACCTTTGCTCTGCTTTTCACGGTCTTTTTGTTCAGCCCAATTGGCATCGAGCTCTGCTTGTGTGGCAAAGTGTTGATCCCCGAACACGTGAGGATGACGACGTACTAACTTGTCGTTTACTTCTGCCACCACATCGTTAAAGTCAAATAACCCTTCTTCTTGCGCCAATTGGCTATAAAAAATCACTTGAAACAGTAGATCGCCCAGCTCTTCACGTAAATTCGACCAGTCTTGCTTTTGAATAGCGTCAACCACTTCATACGTTTCTTCAATCGTATGGGGGACAACCGAATCAAAAGTTTGCTTTTTATCCCACGGGCATCCGGTTTCTGGGTCGCGTAACTGCGCCATAATCGCCTGTAATTGCTCAATGGAGCGTGCTGAAGACTTCGCCATAATTCTACTCTTTTGTTCTGTCATCAAGTGAGGCTTAATATCAATCGTTTAGCCCGCCGATTAGTGGCTCACTGATAAGCCTACATATTGCTACTGGTACATTTAGCCTAAACGGCTCACTTGCATAACATCTTTAATTTGTTCAATACGTTTAGACACACGTCCAAGTATCTCGATATTTCTCACTTCCAGATCAAAATCCATCACGATCATTTGGCGCTTATAATCACTGCGACTTTTCATGCTCGTGACCTTCATTTTTTCATTGGCGAGCAGTGAAGTGATGTCTTTGAGTAACCCGCTACGCTCCATCGCTTCCACGCGCATCGTCAGGATGTAGTTCCCCACAAAATCACTGCCCCAGACCGTATCGATAATTCGTTCAGGCGCATGGTGGTTAAGTTCCGCTAATTGCTCACAATCACTACGGTGTACGGAAATCCCGCGACCTTGCGTGATATAACCACGAATATCATCGCCTGGGATCGGCTGGCAACAACGCGCCAAGTGAGTCATTACGTTATCAACACCTTCGACCACAACCGCATCTTTTTTCGATTTTTGATGCGCTTGTTGCGCTTTGGCCTCATCTTGCTGTAAACGCTCAAGTGCGATTTGGTCTTCTTCTTCAGCGGTCGGCTTATTCACTAATGCATTAATATGATTAATGATTTGGTTAATTCTTAAATCACCACTCCCGACACCGACAAACAATTCATCCAAACTATTCAGGTTAAAACGCTTCAGCGCGTACTGCTCCGCATCTTTGAGCGTTGCGCCAATTTTACTCAACTCGGCTTCAAGAATATCGCGTCCTGCTTCGAGATTTTTCTCGCGGCTTTGCTTACGGAACCACGCATTAATTTTCGCTCTAGCTCGGCCAGAATGCACAAAGCCTAGTGAGGGATTTAGCCAATCACGTGATGGATTAGGTTCTTTCGAGGTAATGATCTCGACCTGATCGCCCATATGCAGTTTATGAGTAAACGGGACAATGCGCCCTCCGACTTTTGCACCAATACAGCGATGCCCAACTTCTGAGTGAATATGGTAAGCAAAATCTAAGGGCGTAGAGCCCATCGGTAAATCCACCACATCGCCACGAGGAGTAAACGCATACACGCGATCATCAAACACCTGGCTACGTAATTCATCAAGCATTTCACCAGAGTCAGACATTTCTTCTTGCCAATCAATCAGCTTACGTAGCCAAGTAATCTTCTCATCGTAGCCACTACGCCCAGCGGTTGAGCCTTCTTTGTATTTCCAGTGCGCGGCAACGCCAAGTTCCGACTCTTCATGCATTTGCTTGGTTCGAATCTGGATCTCAATGGTTTTGCCTTCAGGGCCTAGAATAACCGTATGAATCGATTGATAACCATTGGGCTTAGGGTTAGCAACATAATCATCAAATTCATTCGGTAAATGCTTATATTTGGTATGAACCACACCTAGAGCAGCATAACAATCTTGCAGTTGATCGGCGATAATTCGTACCGCTCGAACATCAAACAGCTCATCAAATGCTAAGCTCTTTTTCTGCATTTTACGCCAAATGCTATAGATGTGCTTAGGCCGGCCACTGACTTCAGCATTGATATTGGAGGCGCGCATTTCCTGATGTAAGTCATCAACAAATTCTTGAATATATTCTTCGCGCACAATGCGTCGTTCCGACAATTGTTTGGCGATTTGCTTATAGGTATCGGGTTGCTGATAACGGAAAGCGTAATCTTCGATTTCCCACTTTAACTGACCAATCCCTAAACGGTTCGCTAAAGGAGCATAAATATTGGCACATTCTTTTGCTGCAGCACGACGTATTTCATCAGGCTCATCTTTGACCTCACGTAAATTACAGATACGTTCAGCAAGCTTGATCACAACACAACGAAAATCATCAACCATGGCGAGCAGCATACGACGCACGTTATCAACCTGAGCAGATGCTTCGCTGCCGTGCAAAGTCACATTCAATTGGCCAATGGCCGCCATTTCTTCGACGCCAATGATTAATTTGAGAATCTCTTTTCCGTAAACTTCGGTGATTTCTTCCTCTTCCAACACACCGCTCGTCGCAATCGGCAACAATAGGGCGGCAACCAACGACGGTTTATCCATCGAGAGCGTGATTAAAATCTCAATCATTTCACGACCACGCCACAGCAGTATACCGCCCTGTGCATTGCCTTCTAATAAGACCTCACACTGATGATACACTTCGGTCAGCCGTGCAGCGACTTTGGTCTCGAGCCCTAAACTGGTCACCCAAGAATCCAATTCAAACTGCTGTTCGGGGTTTAAATGTGCGCTCCGTACCGCAACCATGGATATCGTCCTAATGTCTTAGTGATTGTGAACCTAGTATACCAGCCTCTGCGTGTCAGGCTCCCAATCAAGATTTAATAAATAACGCCATTGATTCTAAATGGCTGGTATGAGGGAACATATCCAACATACCCAGTTTCGCTAATTTATACCCTTGTGCCAGCAAACGTTGACTGTCACGGGCAAGCGTCGCAGGATTACAAGAAACATAGACTATGCGCTGTGCTGCAAAATGTCCCATTTGATCAATCAGGCCTGTTGCTCCCGCTCGCGCAGGATCGAGCAGGATTTTATCAAATGTCTGCTGTGCCCACGTTTGTTCAGTGAGATCATCGGCCAAGTTGGCTTGATAATATGACACATTATCCAATTGATTGATGCGAGCATTGTCTTGAGCTTTCAAAACCATCTCATCAATGCCTTCGATCCCGGTCACATGTTGCGCTTGTTGTGCCATTGGTAAACTGAAATTACCTAGACCACAAAACAAATCTAACACCCGATCTTCTTTATTCACTTCAAGCCAATCCATTGCTTGTGTCACCAGGTGCTCATTCACATCGCGGTTTACCTGAATAAAGTTCACAGGCGTAAACGGGGTCTTTACCCCATTTTCATCATAATAAAGTTCTTCGCCAATCTCTCGAATTAATTCATTATTTTCCGGCATGAAATATAACGTAATCTGCTCGTTCTGTGCATAATCACGCAATTTGCTGGCATCTTGCTCAGAAAGTGTTGAAAGAAACCGCAACAATACCCCTACGCCATTACTGCCTTCAACTAACTCTAGATGACCCAACATATCCGGGCGTTTAAACGTTTCTAATATTGCTTTCAAAGGCGCTAAATGACGATTTAAACGTGGCGTCAGTACCGGACATTCTGTGATGGTCGCAATATGCTTACTTTGGCGCTGACGAAAACCAAACTGCAATTGCTGCTGAGTTTTGCTCCAAAACAGACTTAAACGCGCCCGGCGGCGATATTGGGTGTCTTGTCCAAGAATAGGTTTAGCAAGTGACAAAGATTCTCCTGCAAATTTTGCCATCAACTGCGACAGCGTCTGCTGTTTATACTCAACTTGTGCTGCGCGCTCCAGATGCTGTAAATCGCAACCACCACATACTTGATAATGTGGACAAAACGGGACAACACGTTGTTCACTCGGCTTTTGTACCTTAATCAATTGCCCCCGAGCGTATTTACTTTTACTTTCCGTCAACTGCATCAATACGGTTTCTGTTGGCAACGCCCCATCAATAAAGACGGGTTTCTTATTTAAGAAGGCAATCCCTGAGCCTTGGTGATCCAATTTATCAATCAAGACCGACTGATGCTTTTTATTGATCGAGGTATTTTTCTTCGGTTGGTAAAAACGCGCCATGCTTACTACCTATATTATTTTTTTGGTTGTTTTTGCCCGTGTATCACTATTCTGCTTCGGGATGATTGTCGAATGGGGTGGAGTTGATTAAGCTAAGTCACTTATTGAATAACCAGCGTACTGCCATGCTTGGTTATTTTCCCATATCCACAGCACAATGTTTAGATAATAATGATTAAATCCCGATATGGCTTGCGCGCGCGCGTTATTACGCTGACCCTAGCACCGACACTGATCATTGGATTATTGCTCAGTGCGCTGTTTTCTTTCAATCGTTATCACGATCTTGAAAATCAAGTGGTCAAAGATGGCTCTAATATTATTGAGCCTTTATCCATCGCCAGTGAAGATTCACTACGCCACAACAGCCGTGAGGCGGTGAGGCGTATCATCAGCTATGCGCATCGTAAAAACTCGGATTTTGTGCGCAGTATTGCGGTATTCGATGCCAATAATGAATTGTTTGTCACGTCGAATTATCACCCTAACTTTGAAAAAATGATGTATCCGAAGGGTAAACCGATCCCGACACTAAACACCTCATTACTCGATGAGAATACACTCATATTACGAGCTCCTATCCTCGATGAAAGCCGATTAGTCGATAGTAACCTCAATGAAACCACAGCGCCTATTTTGGGCTATATCGCCATTGAACTCGATCTCTCTTCGCTGCGCTTACAGCAATATCAAGAAATTTTCTCGGCCTGTATCGTCTTAATTATTGGTTTGATCTTATCAGGAATCTTTGCCGTACGTTTAATGCATGATGTCACCAAACCGATCACCAATATGAAAAACGTGGTCGACAAAATTCGGCGTGGTCACCTTGATGTACGGATAGAAGGAACTCTACACGGTGAACTCGACGATCTGAAAAAAGGCATCAATGCGATGGCGATGTCGCTCTCGGAATATCATGTAGAAATGCAACATAGTATTGACCAAGCCACATCCGATTTACGTGAAACACTCGAACAATTAGAAATTCAAAACGTTGAGTTAGATATTGCCAAAAAGCGCGCCCAAGAAGCCGCACGGATTAAATCGGAGTTTTTGGCTAACATGTCTCACGAGCTGCGTACCCCTTTGAATGGTGTGATTGGGTTTACCCGTCAAATGCTGAAAACGCAAATGACAAACAGCCAAAAAGATTATCTACAAACCATTGAAAAATCAGCTAATAACCTACTGAATATCATTAATGATATTTTAGATTTCTCAAAACTAGAAGCCGGTAAACTCGCCCTCGAAAACATTCCATTTGAGTTCCAAGATGCGCTGGAAGAAGTCATTAGCTTGCAAGCCACCACGGCTCATGAAAAAGGCTTAGAACTGACGCTCAAAGTTGATAGCACTATCCCTGCAGGCTTAGTCGGCGACCCATTACGTATCCAACAAATCTTAACTAACTTAATGGGCAATTCAATTAAATTTACTGAGCATGGCAACATTGATATTAGTGTTGAAATGCGCGCACAGCATGAAGATTATGTCGAACTGCAATTCATGGTACGTGATACTGGTATCGGCATTTCCGAGCGCCAGCAAGCGCAACTTTTCCAAGCCTTTAGCCAAGCGGATGCCAGCATTTCACGTCGCTATGGCGGTACAGGGCTCGGACTGGTAATTACCCAAAAACTGGTCAATCAAATGGACGGAGAAATCAGTTTAACGAGCCGCTTACATCAAGGCTCCACTTTCTGGTTTACCCTACGCTTGCATCAAACTGATATGCCAATGAGCAGTAGCTTTTTAGAGCTTGATACCTTACAAGATAAGTCTCTATTATTAATTGAACCTAACCGCCAAGCGGCTTCTGTTTTACAACACTTCCTCGATGAATGTGGCATTAAAGTGGTGTACCGTTCTGGAGTAACGCAAGAGAGTCAGCAATATGACTTTGTATTATATAATTTATCGCCAGGCCAAGAGATTAATCGCTCTGAGCTGCATGAAAATTTGGGCGCCTTAAAAACCATTAGCCACCATTTAATTGTCGGTGTACCAAGTACTGAAATTGCACTTGCAGATGAATTAATGAAAGACTTTGCGGTACTCAGTATCACTAAACCGATTTCACGGAAAAAGCTTCTTAATGCCTTACTGACCCATCGCCCAGTCACATTCAAAGAACTCAGTACGCCAGATAGCATCGATCGTCTACCGCTCACGGTCATGGCTGTTGATGATAATCCAGCGAACCTCAAACTCATTACCGCATTACTTAAAGAGCGAGTCGCCAACGTCATTAGCTGCAAAAGTGGTATGGACGCAGTGCAAGAAGCCACGCAACGTCATTTCGATATCATTTTGATGGACATCCAGATGCCACACATGGATGGCGTCGCTGCCAGTGAAAAGATTCGGGCGACGGACATTAACAGCCAAACACCGATTATTGCCGTCACCGCTCACGCAATGAGTGGGGAGCGCGACCGACTACTGAAAGCGGGGATGGATGACTACCTGACTAAGCCAATTGAGGAGCATGTCCTTCAGCAAGTTCTGAGCAACTGGAACCCTCATCGCGATCCAGAGCAACTTGAAACCGTGCGCTTTGATGCATCACCAGAAACTGGGCCGGTGGTCAGCGCAACCGAGACGGCAATCAATTGGGAGGCGGCACTAAAACAAGCAGCAGGCAAAACCGATTTAGCTCAGGAAATGTTGCGTATGTTAGTGGATTACATCCCACAAGTATCGCAGGTTATCGAGGAAGCGTTAGCGGATGATGATTATTCTATCGAAGACCTGTTGCATCATATTCATAAGCTGCATGGTAGCTGCGCCTACAGCGGTGTACCACGGTTACAATCGTTATGTGGCACATTGGAAAACTTGTTACGGGCAGGCTCTAATGTCATTGATATTGAGCCTGAGTTGTTTGAACTTCAAGATGAGATGGACAAAGTTATCACCTCAGCCGAGCAGTATTTACCGGCTTAATTCATGATCTGCATCTGCATCAATGCGGGTAAACATTAACCCGCTGTAACATAAAAAACGACGCAAATGCGTCGTTTTTTTATAATCATTATCGGCATCCATTTACTCTACTTGCCTGACAATTTAAGCCGATTCAGCGATGACTGTGGCAACGGCATAATGTTTTTCGTCAGAAATCGATATATGATAGTGAACAATGCCTTTCTCTAAAGAAAGCTGCTTGGCAACGCCAGAGACATTCAAGATAGGCTTACCCAACTCATCATTCGCTACAGCAAAATCTTGAAAAGAAACACCTTTAGCAATACCTGTTCCTAATGCTTTTGAAGCGGCTTCTTTGACAGCAAAGCGCTTGGCTAGATAACGAGCTGGCTGCTTGGTTTGCGTAAACACTACCAGCTCATTGGGAGTTAAAATCCGCGCAGCAAAAGCTTGACCAGTGCGCTCTAATACGCGTTCAATGCGATCAATTTCACAAATGTCGGTCCCTAAACCTATCAGCATAATATTTAACGTCGCGCTTCAATCATCGCGAGTTTCATATCCAGCACAGCTTTATCTAGACCCTCAAACATTGCTCGGCCCATGATCGAGTGCCCAATATTCAATTCATAGATTTCAGGGATTTTCGCGATAGCCGCCACATTATGGTAGGTCAATCCATGTCCTGCATTCACGGTTAAGCCAAGATCCGCGGCATAGCTAGCAGCCGCAGAGATTTTTTTCAGTTCCGCTTGTTTCTCTTCTTCTGTTTCGGCATCGGCATAATGCCCAGTATGAAGCTCTACAAACGGAGCGCCGCACATTTTTGCCGCATCAATTTGCTCACGGTCTGCATCAATAAATAAAGAGACGCGGATCCCCGCTGCCGTTAGCTTTTCTGTGGCCGCTTTTACTTTCTCATGCTGGCCAAGTACATCCAACCCACCTTCTGTCGTCAGCTCGGCACGTTTTTCGGGAACTAAGCACACGTATTCAGGCTGCACATTGAGCGCAATCCCCACCATTTCGTCTGTCACAGCCATTTCTAGGTTCATGCGCGTTTGCAGGGTTTCACGCAATAAACGCACGTCACGATCTTGGATATGACGGCGATCTTCTCGTAAATGAACCGTAATACCATCAGCGCCCGCACGTTCAGCAATATCAGCCGCGTGTACAGGGTCTGGATACTTAGTGCCTCGCGCATTACGCAAGGTCGCAATATGATCGATATTTACACCTAGATAAATTGAGCTCATTTGTCTGTACTCCGTGCTCTGGGTAAAACTGTTCGTCTAAACAGCTCCCGACTTTTTAATGGTCTACCGCCAAGGTAAGGTTTTAAGGCAATTCGCGTGAAACGCTTCGCGGCTTGTAATTGGGTTGAGGTTTGAAAACGTCGCTCACTAATCGCAACCAGTTCATCCCCTAAGAAAGTGAGATTATCCTTTCTTACCGAAGCAATAAAGCCTTTTTGTTCACGATAACGATATGTCATCGTCGGCACAATCGGTTCTCCTGTTCCAGCGCAGTGCAAAAAGTCGACGCCGTATCCCAAAGAGGAGAGTAACGCTAACTCAAAGCGTCGTAACGCCGGTTCAGGGTTAGAGGCTTGTGCTAGTTCAGTGAGTACTGACAAATAATCGTGAAACAATTCTGGGTATGGACTTTCTGGCGAAATAATACGGTCTATCAGCTCATTAACATACATTGCTGAGTAAAGATTAATTCCCGTCAACGGTATACCCAAACTTATCGGCTCAGCTTGCCGCAACGTCTTCATCGAGCCTTTGCCAGACCATTTGAGTAACAGGGGGGTAAAAGGCTGCAAAGCACCTTTCAAATTAGAACGCTTACCTCGCGCCCCTTTTGCCATAATGGATAAACGTCCGTATTCTTCGCTAAACACGTCAAGAATCAAGCTCGATTCGCTATAAAGACGTCGATGTAAAACAAAGCAACGCTGTAAACCGTCAGTCATAATGTGATATCCAATGACAGCTTAGCACATAAAAAAGGAGAGAAAGCAAAGAGCCATACTTGTGTATGACTCTTTGTTGCATGAGTTTATAAATCGTCGATGTAACCAAGAGAGCGCAATGCGCGCTCATCATCAGCCCAACCTGACTTCACTTTCACCCATGTTTCTAAATACACTTTACGGCCAAACAACTCTTCCATATCGAGACGTGCTTGTTGTCCGATCGTTTTAATTTTTTCGCCTTTGGTACCAATCACCATTTTCTTCTGGCCCGAACGCTCAACTAAGATCAAAGCGTTAATACGGAAACCATCGGTATCTGGGTTGTAGTCAAAGCGTTCAATTTCAACCGTGACAGAATATGGCAGCTCTTCCCCAGTAAAACGCATCAGCTTTTCACGTAAGATTTCTGACGCCATAAAGCGCTGTGAGCGATCGGTGACATACTCTTCGGGAAAGTGATGAATCGTTTTTGGTAAATGCTGGCGTACATGCTTATGCAATACATCCACATTCGTTCCATGCTTAGCCGAAATCGGCACAACATCCACAAAGTTATAACGCTGTGTCAATTCATGCATGTGTGTCATAACATCAGCACGCTCTTTGACGTTATCAACTTTATTGATACACAACACCACTGGGAAGTTGGCTTTTTGTAGCTTGGTAAAGACCATTTCATCGTCAGCAGTCCAATGGGTACCATCGACAAGAAACAGGACCAAATTCACATCGCTTAGAGAGCTATTCGCCGCGCGGTTCATTAAGCGGTTAATCGCACGCTTCTCTTCAATATGTAGCCCTGGTGTATCAACATAAATCGCTTGGTAATCACCTTCGGTGTCCACACCCATAATACGGTGGCGTGTGGTTTGCGGCTTACGCGATGTAATCGAAATTTTTTGTCCCAGTAGATTATTCAATAACGTGGATTTACCTACGTTAGGACGACCAACTATCGCGATAAAACCACAATGTTGGTTCTCTGGCGAAGACGGTGCGGTTTCTGGGGATGCAAAGAATGCATCAATATCAAACTCGTTATTTTCAGACATTGGTCAATTGCTCTAACGCTGATTCCGCAGCCGCTTGTTCTGCCTTGCGACGACTGGTACCTTTTCCAATAACAGGCTCTCCAAAGCCTGCAACATCACATGCAACCGTAAACTCTTGGTTGTGTGCTTCACCTTTAATGTTGCTAACAGTATAGATCGGAAGTGGCTTGCGTCTGCCTTGTAAAAACTCTTGCAAACGAGTCTTCGGATCTTTCTGTGACACGCCAGGCTCAATACTTTCTAAGCGAGGTTGATACCAACCTAAAATGATACCGCGTACCACTTCTAGATCACTATCAAGGTAAACTGCTCCGATAATAGCTTCGACTGCATCGGCTAATATCGAGTCACGACGAAAACCGCCGCTTTTCAATTCACCTGGACCTAATTTTAAGTAATCTCCTAGACCGAATTCTCGACCCAGTTCAGCCAACGTATTTCCTCTCACCAACGTCGCACGCATACGACTCATATCCCCTTCATTCACCTTAGGGAAACGGTGGTAAAGATCATCGGCAATGACAAAACTTAAAATTGAATCGCCCAGAAACTCAAGACGTTCATTATGTTTTCCATTAGCGCTACGGTGCGTCAGCGCTAATTCCATAAGATCGGCACTATTAAACGAGTAGCCGATCTTTTTTTCTAATTGATAAATTGGAGAATTCATACTCTCTCGATGCGTTGATGCTAGAAATTCTAGACTATTCTATCCCACCGATGCGATTAAAACGTACACCAGTTGGAACCCAAGTTGGTAAGACATCATCAGGTTTGCGATCAAACGTAAAGCTAATCCAAATCCCAACGGCTTTACCGACTAAATTAGCTTCAGGAACAAATCCCCAAAAGCGACTATCGGCACTATTATCACGATTATCACCCATCATGAAATAATGACCTTCAGGCACAACCCATTCATTAACACCCGCACGAGGACGGTAGTCGCTCACGCGATCAGCATGCATAGGGTTGAGCAAAATTTTATGATCCACTTTACCTAATTGCTCATCCAATTGCATTAGAGGAACTCCTCTCTGCATAAATTGGCTTTTCTGCACATGGCTCAGTGGCACTGGTTTGCATTGTGATTCGCCTTTGGGCTGAATACAAACCTGCTTAGTACGGCTATAACGGATCGTATCTCCAGGTAAGCCAACTAAACGTTTAATGTAATCGACACTCGGATCTAATGGATAACGGAAGACCACAATATCGCCACGTTTTGGTTCTGATGTTTTGATTAACGTTTTATGCCATACCGGATCTTTTAATCCATAAGCATATTTTTCAACGACAATAAAATCACCCACCAGCAAGGTCGGCATCATGGAGCCTGACGGAATCTGAAACGGCTCAAAAATAAATGAACGCAGAATCAAAACAAACGCAATCACTGGAAATAGCGAAACACTATTTTCTACCCACCAAGGTTGCGGATCAATCTTGTCAGCTAATTTAGGATCAAGGCCATTGGTTTCTGCTTGCAGCTTTTCCAGTTTTTGTTGGCGTTTTTTTGCCCATACCAGTTTTTCTAATACCCAAACAACACCGGTTACAAGGGTGAAAATAACTAGAAAAAGTGAAAATTGATTGGCCATGACTTCCCTTATCTATAAATACGAAAGTGAAAGAGCTAGGCCCTTTCACTTAAACGATTAATACATGAAAAACACTATATTTCGCAAGGCGTTAATCTTTACCTACATGCAAAATAGCTAAGAACGCTTCTTGAGGCAATTCGACGTTACCGATTTGCTTCATACGTTTCTTACCTTCCTTCTGTTTCTTCAATAGTTTTTTCTTACGGCTAACGTCACCACCGTAACACTTCGCAATAACATTTTTACGCAACTGTTTCACCGTCGAACGCGCGATGATATGTGAACCAATCGCGGCTTGAATAGCAATATCGAACATTTGGCGAGGAATAAATTCTTTCATTTTCTCAACCAAAAGACGACCACGGCTCTGAGCGATGTCACGGTGTGTAATGATAGCAAGTGCATCAACACGCTCACCATTCATCAAGACATCAACACGCACCATGTCAGAGGCTTCATAACGTTGGAAGTTATACTCTAATGACGCGTAACCTCGTGACGTTGACTTCAAGCGGTCAAAGAAATCTAACACCACTTCCGCCATAGGTAGATCGTAGGTTAACGCGATTTGATTACCGTGATAAACCATATCCACCTGAACACCACGCTTTTCAACACATAGTGTAATCACGCTACCTAGGTACTCATCAGGAACTAGAATATTACAGCGTGCAATTGGCTCACGAACTTCTTCAATATCAGAGACTGCGGGTAATTTAGCTGGGCTATCAACGTAAATAATCTCGTCATCGGTCTTAACCACTTCATAAACTACCGTTGGCGCAGTTGTGATAAGGTCGAGATTATATTCACGCTCTAAACGCTCTTGAATCACTTCCATATGCAGCATACCTAGGAAGCCACAACGGAAACCAAAGCCCAACGCCGCAGAAGATTCTGGTTCATAGAACAATGAAGCGTCATTAAGAGCCAAACGGCCAAGTGCATCACGAAAGCTTTCGTAGTCATCAGAAGAGACTGGGAATAAGCCTGCGTACACTTGTGGACGAACTTTCTTAAAACCAGGAACACGTTCTGCACAGCCGTTTTTCGCGTGAGTTAACGTATCGCCGACTGGAGCGCCGAGGATATCTTTAATTCCACACACAACCCAGCCAACTTCACCCGTATTCAGACCACCGGTAGGCACACGCTTAGGTGTAAAGATACCAATGCCATCCACACCCCATGTTTGCTCGGTGCTCATTACTTTAATTTTGTCATGCTTCTTTAGTGAACCATTTTTGATTCGTACCAAAGATACCACACCTAAGTAGTTATCAAACCAAGAGTCAATAATCAACGCTTGTAAAGGACCATCAGGGTCCCCTTGAGGAGCAGGAATAGAACGCACAATGTTTTCTAAAACATCTTCAATACCTTGTCCAGTTTTTGCAGAGCATTGCACTGCATCCATGGCATCAATACCGACGATATTTTCAATTTCTTCAGCGACACGATCGGGATCGGCAGCGGGTAGATCAATTTTATTGAGAACTGGAACGACTTCGAGATCCATATCAATGGCGGTGTAGCAATTCGCTAAGGTTTGTGCTTCCACACCTTGCCCTGCATCCACAACCAATAATGCACCTTCACACGCCGCCAGCGAACGTGATACTTCATAAGAGAAGTCAACGTGTCCAGGTGTGTCGATGAAGTTCAGTTGGTAGGTTTCGCCATCTTTCGCTTTATAATCAAGAGTCACACTCTGAGATTTGATGGTGATACCACGTTCACGCTCTAGATCCATAGAATCTAAAACTTGCGCCGCCATTTCACGGCTGGTCAATCCACCACAATCTTGAATAAGGCGGTCAGATAGTGTCGACTTACCGTGGTCGATATGGGCGATAATCGAAAAGTTACGAATGTGCTTCATAGGTTCGGGATGACTTAACTCTGGTAAATTTGAGACATGGAAGCGCTGAATGACTTAGCGCTTCCTTCGAGTGGGGCGATTCTAACGAATTTCACTACACTTCGCACCTTATTTAAACAATAGGTTCTCCGAGCACACGCAGCAACACCACTTCTTGTTGTGAACGTTTTTCCAACTGAGGGGATAAAAACTTGGCGAGATAAATCCCCAAGGCCATAAAAATAAACGCACATACAATCAAAGCACCTTCCCCTGTCCCTAGAAGAGGAGCCACCCAATGTTGACCAATCGCGGTCCCTAACATCATCATTAGTAAAGGAACGATATAAACCAAAGCCGCCGACTGTAATAGACTTTTTTCAGGAAAACCAATTTCAACAACTTGTCCGGCTTGCACACTTTTTTTCGTGGTTAGATGCCACAACAGTGCTTTGCTTTTAACCACATTCGACACTAAACCTGTTCCGCAACTTTTTTTCGATGCGCAACTACTGCAACTGGTTTTTTGCTCACAACTCAGCTGAATGTGATACTCACCTGAATCAGATTGGACACCCTTTACGGTCGCTAATGCCGTCATCATATCTATTTGGCCTCTTGCGCATTGAATACCACTGATTTAGCAATGCGTTGTGCAGTTGTCGGTGGTAAGTCTCCAATAACAGAGATTTCATAGTTACCACGAGTCACCGTTTGCAATGTTCTACGCCCTTGGCGAATCAGCTGATTACTTAATGAGTGGTCATCTTTCGGTGCCACATAAACCGAAAAGCTAAACAAGCCATCAGAAAACATTTGGTTTTCTACCACTCGCTTCGTGATGACCATACGGTAGCGATTGATTTCTAAAGATTTAAAGCCATCTGGCACCCAGTTCACTTTCCACGTCGCTTGCTTAACGTTGCTTTTGGGAACACTTAATACATCCGGTAAGTGGACATTTTTCAAACCCGACATAATATCGACAAGTTTATCATTAACAGAGTAAGAAATCGTGCGATATTGCTCAAGCACCTCGCCATCTCTGTCCACTAAATCAGCACGTAGTGGTAAGTTGCTATGTTCACCGACCCACAACACATAGGAATAGCGTAAGCCATCCTTCGGAACAATACGAATAACATGGCATGGTGTTCCGGCCTCACGATCACGTCCAATATTAACAAAATCGTAATGTTGACTCAGTTGGTCAATATCACTATTTAATAGCGGAATTAAAGGAGCAACCATATGGTGTGAGGCAATAGTGAAAGGCTTCACTCCAGGCTCAATATAGCTGATTTCATTTCCGCGGCGAATCACTTCGCGCACTGGACCACTAAGATAGACTAAATGAGCAAACTGCTGCTGTTTTTCATGAGCATGACGATAAAGCAGCGGCTCAATACTGTTTTTCTTAATCAAGATATAAGACAGCTCATAATTAAGCTGCTGACTAGCCTTGCTCATATCATGTAACAATGCCTTAGCTGACGTGTTATCTGCAAAAACAGGTGTTGAGTTCAAGCAGAGCAGCACCAGTACACTGATCAGAAATGTTTTCATTCAATTACCGATTTATTGAGCATCATGAGACGCGGCTTGCCTCTCACTATTCAACCTCAGTTGGAGTTCATAATCTTGCAACAGCGCGTTCACTCGACGGCGTTGCACTTGCATATTCTCTTCGCTACCTTGACGGTGTACAGAGTTGCGCGTCAAGCTAACTGGCTCAGCAGTACCAGATAAAGGGATCGTTTTTAATACTGGAATCTGATCATTTTGCGGCATAGACGCAACTTGGTCTTCTCCGCCATATTGCTGCACCCCCAAAATCACCACTAACGATACACACGCAGCGACTCCAACTTGTCCTAACTGGCTTAACCAGCCCGGTAGTTGGCGACGTACTTTCGTCGGTTGCGGCTGCGCTTCTATCGGAACAGCCTCATGAGCATGGGCGCTGTGCTGGTTGTGTGTCGGCTCGTTTTCCAAAGCCAGCGCCACACTTTCAGCAATATTCCACTCCGCCTTTTGGGGAGCATCACCTCGTAGAACATCACCAATTAAATGGTAATGCTTCCAGGTGTCGAGAGAGTCACGATCCGCTTCCAACTCTTGGATCAGCGATTTATCGATCATTTCCCCATCCATCAATGCTGAAAGTTTTTCTTTGTCAGCCATTATATCCACCATAAAATCGTTGCTAATAACGGTATTAGAGCAAAGGTTTTATCTTTTTCTCTACCGCTTCACGAGCACGGAAAATACGCGAACGCACCGTACCTACAGGACAATCCATAACTTGGGCAATGTCTTCATAACTTAAGCCATCGAGCTCACGTAAAGTCATTGCGGTTTTCAGGTCTTCAGGTAATGCTTCAATTGCCCCAAACACCACCTTCTTTAACTCTTTGGACAGCGTTAGGTTTTCAGGGTTCGAAATTTCTTTTAAAGCACTTCCTGATTCGTAATACTCAGCATCTTCCGCATCAACATCATTAGCAGGTGGGCGACGATTCTGAGCCACAATATGATTTTTAGCAGTATTGACAGCGATGCGATACAGCCAGGTATAAAACGCACTATCTCCACGAAAAGTTGGGATCGCACGATACGCTTTAATAAACGCTTCCTGCGCAACGTCGGCAACGTCTCCCGAATTGCTCACATACCTAGAAATAAGATTACACACTTTGTTTTGGTAGCGAAGCACTAACAAATTGAAAGCCTGTTTATCTCCGTTCTGAACTCGCTCAATCAATACTTGATCGGTCAGTTGCTCGTTCATTCGAGCGGTTACTCCTATTGTTATTATCCCTTACCTTCTCAGGTATGGGCATTAATTGTGCAGGTTATTTGGATACCACTGCTTATATGAGCACTATTGTGACCCAGTCGTTAAAATAAAGTTCAATTTTTTGTCAATTTTTCATCATAAGCTGACATAAAAACACCGAATCTCTAAGGTGAATTTTAGTGTAAAAGATTAGCTAGAGAAACTCAAAAAACCGACGTTACACTAATTTACCACCGATGTTTCTTGAAATGGTCGACAATTTTCTATCCCCTTAAGACTCAATGTAATAAAACAATAGAACCTAGACCTTAGGTCGCTTAAAATACTCGGATTATCCTCCCCGTTTAAAATGAGTCTTTTATGAGCACTAATCGTGAGTATCAGTGTGATGTGTTAGTGGTCGGTAGTGGTGCAGCCGGTCTCTCTTTGGCATTGCGTCTTGCTAACAATTGTCATGTTATTGTATTAAGTAAAGGTCCGCTCAGTGAAGGGGCTACTTATTATGCTCAAGGTGGCATTGCTGCAGTATTTGATGAAGCGGACAGCGTCGATTCTCATGTTCAAGATACATTAATCGCCGGCGATGGTCTGTGTGATGAAGAGAGTGTCCGTTTCATTGCTGAAAATGCTCGTGAATGTGTCCAGTGGCTTATCGATGGAGGGGTACCTTTTGACCGCATGGAAGACCAAGACAGTACAACCCCACGCTATCACTTAACTCGCGAGGGTGGGCACAGTCACCGCCGCATTCTTCACGCAGCTGATGCCACTGGAATGGCGATGCAAACCTCACTGCAAAATAACGTTCAGCAACAAAGTAATATCGACGTTTTTGAACGCCATAACGCCTTAGATTTAATCACCGAGGACATCAATAACGAGAAAATCGTCAAAGGCGCTTATGTCTGGAACCGTGCAGATGAGCATGTTGAAACCATCAAAGCTAAATTTGTCGTACTGGCGACAGGTGGCTCATCCAAAGTGTATCAATACACATCGAACCCAGATATTTCATCAGGTGACGGCATTGCCATGGCTTGGCGTGCAGGGTGTCGTGTTGCTAATTTAGAATTTAATCAATTTCATCCAACGTGTTTATATCACCCTGATGCGCGTAATTTCCTACTCACCGAAGCATTAAGAGGGGAAGGGGCATTGTTGCGACGTCCAGATGGCTCGCGTTTTATGCCCGAATTTGATGACCGTGAAGAGCTTGCTCCACGTGATGTCGTCGCACGCGCCATTGATTATGAAATGAAACGCTTAGGTGCCGACTGTATGTACGTCGACATTACCCATAAACCTGCAGAATTCATCGAAAAACACTTTCCAATGATTCACGCTCGCCTCATGGAATTAGGCATTGATATGACTAAAGAGCCGATTCCTATCGTCCCAGCGGCGCATTACACGTGTGGCGGAGTCATGGTCGATCGAGATGGGCATACGGATATCACTAACTTATATGCCATTGGCGAAGTAAGCTATACTGGGCTGCACGGCGCTAACCGTATGGCGTCTAACTCATTACTCGAATGCGTCGTTTATGCTTGGTCAGCCGCTAAACATATCGTCACTCGCTTGCCTCTCGTTACTATACCTGACTCATTACCGCCTTGGGATGAAAGCCAAGTCTCGTGTTCAGATGAAGAAGTGGTGATTCAACATAACTGGCATGAATTACGTCTATTTATGTGGGATTACATGGGAATTGTACGTACCGATAAACGCCTAGAGCGTGCTTTACATCGCATTCAATTATTACAAAAAGAAACACATGAATATTACAGTCATTTCCGAGTATCAAATAACCTCATTGAGTTACGTAACTTACTTCAAGTTGCCGACTTAATGGTGCAATGTGCGATTAAACGTAAAGAAAGTCGCGGGTTACACTATACTCTCGACTACCCAGACAAGCTGACAACAAACGCACCGACAATATTAACACCTGAGAACTCATCACAAACAGCTTAAAGAGAAGAACGAGAGCCTTGTTGCTCTCGTTTTAGCGACGCCAGTAATTGCCTATAGTCTTTTTCATGACACGCATCGCGCCATAACAACCATTTTTGGGTCGAACTTTCGGTAAAAATAACCAACACGGCCGCATAAGTCAGATCGACTTTTTGATAAGCAATCACTCGCTCACACTCAATCAATCGCTGCTCAGGGACGATTCGGACATCACCAAGCAAAGCGCTGTGAAACATGCGAGCAGGAGTGCAATACTGCCAAACAATAGCACCGCACACCACACTGGCGACCAGAGGTATAGCAGAGATTGTAACCGCCCATAGCAAAAGAGAAAAACAGGCATACGCGGTTACAAAAAAATGAAAAGATGGTTGGAGAGTAAGCTTAACGTGTTTTACTAAGGTTATAGGCGACAATTTTATCTACCATAGCAGCGTGCTTAAGATTATCAGAACGCCCGTGCCCCATTATCCATTGAAATAAATCAGGATCATCACACTCCAGTAAAGAAACGAAGTTGTCTTGTTCATCAAGAGTCAAACTCTCAAAACACTCATCAAAAAAGGGCATCATTACGACATCGAGTTCTAACATCCCACGTCGACATCCCCATTTAATACGAGCTTTTTGTTCTACTGAATACATCGTTTTCCCCAATCCCTAGAATTATTGTATGCTGCCAGTGTAACAAGGGTTATCAGACTCAGCCAGTGACCTGAATCAAAGACTCAGTTCAAGCTGACAAAAAAACCTACGGCGATTACCATACAAACACTATTTACTCATTTAAGTGGTCCATTATGAATATGACAACCCCAGTGACACCGCTATCACTTTCAACTCAAGACAGCTTACCTCAACTTATGCTCGCTCACCTGCCTTCATGGAGTGCGATCACCATGTTCGGCGATGATCAAACTAGCTACTTACAAGGACAAGTTACCTGTGATGTGGCCGCATTAGGAACACAACAAGCTAGCTTAGGTGCTCATTGCGATCCCAAAGGTAAAGTATGGTCAATTTTTCGTTTATTTCATCACAATGGTGGGTACGCGTTATTTCAACCACTTTCCGGTATAGAAACCGAACTAAAAGAAATTAAAAAATACGCCATATTCTCAAAAGTGACCATTGAACAATCTCAAGATGTGACACTCGGAGTCATGGGGGCACAGGCTGAACAATGGATCCAAACCGTCACCACGGATACCGAAGGCGATGTCCGCTCCATAGAAGGTGGCACAGCAGTGAAAGTTTCTGCTCAAAGATGGCTATTATTACTTACGGCAGATAAAGCTCAACGCCTGATGGAAAACTTCGATGGAACATTGGTAACAGAAGCGCTCTGGACACGCTTTGATATTGAAGAAGCAGTGCCAATGATCACAGAACATAGTCAAAATACTCATATTCCTCAAGCATTAAACCTGCAAGCCTTACATGGCATTAATTTCAATAAAGGCTGTTATACAGGACAAGAAACTGTCGCTCGCGCTAAATTTCGTGGTACCAATAAACGCGCGATGTATATTGTCGCAGGAACGTTCAACACGTCGCTTGAGAGCGCTGAACCTATCACAATGGAACGCGCAGTTGGCGACAACTGGCGCAGTGCAAGTACACTACTTGCTCATTATTGTTTTAACGATAATAACGCGATCGGTTTAATCGTCTTACCGAATAACTTAGAGGCGGATACTGTGCTGCGCATTGCCGATCAACCGGACACGCGTTGGACCATACAACCTCTGCCTTATTCATTAGATGATAATGAATAACCAAGCCGAAAAACTTCGTGCATTCTTGGAAAGTCAGCAGGTCGAATTTCGCCTGCTGCCTCATCAATCCCCAACTGTTAGCATCGAAGAAACCGCCAAGCAACGTAATGTATGCCCTTCACAGATGGTCAAAAGCATGGTTTTGCGGGATATGTCTAACCGCTATGCCCTAGCCTGCACGGCTGGTGATACCCAAATAGATCCTAAAAAAGTTCGCGCCATACTAAACTGGCGTAGAATGACCTGCGTTGCAACCGAACAGTTATATGATATAACTGGTTATGCAGTTGGCACTATCACACCTTTGCTCCTAAAAAACCCCATGCCCATCATCTTTGATGAATCGTTATCAACATGCTCAGAAGTCACGATAAGCAGCGGCTCACCAATGGCAGGCATTGCCATTAATATCAATGATTTGGAATATCTAGCCAAGCCAATTTGGGCAAAAATAAAGAAAGCAGATCAATGACAGTGAAAACCATTACATTTCAGTGTGATGAAGCTCGCAAATAACAACATTATCTCATGAATATGTAATCAAATTAAAAACATAAATAGTCATTGGCGTTTTTTTGTCGTAGTCTGGCTCTGTTGGTTAATAAACCTAAACGTTGAATAAACCAACTGCAAAAGTGAGTCCACTGAGCTTTCAGTAATCCACTTTTTGTGTAATGCATCTGTGACTATTGGCCCGCATCAGTGCGGGCATTTTTTTATCTATCTGCCACTCCCTCGCTCGGCCAATCTGACTTTACCCACGCCTGCTCTCACCTACTAAATGGTATAAAAATAAAAGTTGGAAGAAATCTTGCATCAATGAAGGAACCAAAGACTAGTAAAAGTGCCTATGACCACACACTTTTGTATTTTCTTCACAGGTGCTCCGCCATTCGCTGAGTATCTTTTTTGAAAATCAACTAGGCTTACTCTGACTCTGGCTTAAGAACAATAAGGACCTCAGTAATGAGACTGTTTACGCACTACGCTCCTAGTATGATTGCTAAACACATCAGTCGGCTTTTTAAAGGAAACATCTACATTAATGATATTGGCAAATTCGAGTTTGATAACGGTAAACTCATCCTTCCATCGTGTGCAGATACTCGACATTATCAAGCAGTAAACGAAATCAACCAAGAAGTGAAAAAATTACGCTGCGCTGTATCTAATTAATTATAAAAAAAGGGCTGATAACCATCAGCCCTTTTCTTCATCAATAAACAGACTCTCGCTCTAATGCACGCTAGGGACACTTTTCGCTAAATTAGGCAACTCACCTTTTAGACCTAAAGCACGTTTCATAATCTCATCTTTAGCTCCTGGCAACTGACCCACCAGGTGCATCCCTAAGCCTCGAATAAGTTTTTTAGCCGGATTATTTCCTTCGAATAAATCTTTAAACCCTTGCATAGCGGCAATCATCTTGGCTGCCTCAGCTTTACGCCAACGCTCATATTCACGCAAGTTACGTTTTGCACCAATATCTTGCCCATTGTTCCACAAAGCGATCACTTCTTGTGCAAGGCTCGCCGCATCCAATAAGCCTAAATTGACCCCTTGGCCTGCCAGTGGATGAATGGTATGGGCGGCATCACCCACTAATGCGACTCGCTCTGCAACAAAATCGCGGGCATAACGCATTTTAAGGGGAAAGGCTTGACGCTCTGCGACCACTTCACATAATCCCAACTTAGCATCGAATTCGGCCGTTAACGCTTTATTAAATTGCGCATCGCTCATTTCTATCAAACGTTCCGCTCTTACTGGATCCGTTGACCAAACAATCGAACTTAAATGAGGATCCGCAAAAGGCAAAAATGCTAAAGGCCCATCAGGCGTAAAAGTTTGTCTTGCTACAGCATCATGAGCAGAGCTAGTACGAATATTAGCCACTACGGCACAATGACCATAATCCCAATGTGTTAATGGAATATCTAACTGTTTACGCACCCAGGAATTGGCACCATCAGCGCCAACAACGAGTTTAGCGGTAATGGCCTGACCATCATCGAGCGCCAACCAAGATTCGCTTTCTCCAATGGCTAAAGATTGCACTTTAGATGGCATGTATAGAGAAACATTGGCTTGCTTTTTTACTTGATCCAACAAAGATAATTGAATGATGCGATTCTCAACAATATGCCCGAGATTCGGTTGAGTCATTTGTTCGGCACTAAATTCGATACGCGCAAAACTATCTTGCTCCCATACTTCCATCGCTTGGTAAGGGGCGGCGCGGCGCGCGATAATACCATCCCATGCGTTAAGGTTGCGTAAAACCATCTCAGTCGAGCGGCTTAATGCTGACACTCGAACATCCGGTGTATTATTCAGCGTTTCATCCGGTACTTTACCTTCAATGACCGCAATTCTGACATCGGTATGCTTAAACGCTGCCGCCAATGCGAGCCCAACCATTCCGCCACCAACTATCGCAATATCCACACTTTGCATCATAATTTGATTACCTTCTATCGGTTAACGATCCCTAATGTTCGCTTCAACAGCGGTGCTTTTAACTGAGGAATATTGTCGACAGTAAAAAGACCAAGACTACGACTTAACGATAATGTTGCCCACTGATTAGAAAATAGATGGACCAATGACGAAGTCAGTGTGATCGTCGCATGACGATCTTCCTCTCGGCGGCGTTGAAAACGCGCTAATTGACGATATTCACCAATACAATCATTCGCGGTAATCTCTTCCGCTAAGGTAGCAACATCTCGAATACCGAGGTTAAATCCTTGACCTGCTATAGGATGTAAAGTTTGGGCAGCATTACCCACAATAGCAAACCGATGGCTAATATTTTTATCACGCACCCGTAACTGCAGTGGGTAGCTGGTCCGCGCTCCAACGCGCTTAAACTCTCCCAAACGCCAACCAAACATACGTTGCAGCTCTGCTAGGAACGCATCATCTGCACAGTTCATTATCTCGTGAACTTTTTCAGGAGGGACGCACCACACCAGAGATAAACGGTTATCACTCATTGGTAACATCGCGATGGGGCCATGCTCAGTAAACCGCTCAAATGCGCGGCCTTGATGTAACTCACTGGCGACAACATTGGCAATAATCGCGTGCTGTCCAAAATCATGGTCAGTAAATTCAAGCCCAACTAATTCACTGCACGTCGATAACGCACCATCCGCTGCTACCAATAATTGACCTTGAACCCGCTCACCATTTGATAAAGACACCGTTACACTATCTTGAAAGCGCTCGATACCTGCCACTTTTGCAGGACAGAAGACATCGATATTCTCATGATGAGATAATAGCTCACTATATACATTACCAACATCGGCAAGTTCCACCACATAACCTAATGCTTCTAAATCAACATCATTATGATCAATGTCTGTCATACCGAAATGCTGACGATCAGACACATGAATATGCTTAATCGGCGTAACAACCCCAGCAAGGTGCGGCCAGATACCAAATGTTTTTAAGGTTTCAACCGTACCATAAGACAAGGCAATCGCTCGAGAATCAAATCCTGGGTGAGACTGATTATCAGACTGATAAGCTTCAATAACAGCAACAGATAAGGTTTGATGGCTCAATTGACTTATTGCTAAAGCAAGGGTTCCCCCAGCCATGGCTCCACCAGCGATGATGACATCAAATGTTTTCACCCAAGATTCTCCAATTCAATTAATGCAATGTCGGTTGTGTTGGCTGCTCTGGCTCTTCAGCACGAATAGCAAATTCAGCATGTAAAGCGAGAGCACAAGCTTTAGTATGCTCAATAACATGCTCCAGCAATTCAGCCTGTTCTTTTAGATCGTCATCTTCGTCCACGGCAAGCTTTGAGATCTCTTCAAGATCGCCCAACGCTTCCTTAGCTGTTTCTGAGCCTTTTTTGACTTCCGCTTTGCTAAGACCGATACCCGAAATGAAATGATTTACCCAATCGGCGACACCATCAGCTATCGCCATCACATCGGCACTATCGTCAGAATCAGGGATAACGAGACTCAGTGATAAACTCAGTTCGCTTACTTCTTCATGGGTAAACGTGAGTAATGCTTTAGCTTGTTGCAAAAGATGACTCGGCCACGCCAATCCCTCATTGGTATAATCAAATAATACGGCTTGCCAATCATTCTCTGTGATATCGATCCCTCCAGAGAGCATGCCGGTCAACAATCCATGCAGTTCGGCGGCATTGACAGCAATCCCCGCTTGCTTAAGTTCGGTGGTAAGGAGGTCGTAATCTGGCAGTTTGTTATCACTCATAATCGGATCTGTTTCGCAAAAAATAAATCCTATCCTACCACTTCACGGATCCTGCTTAAACGACCATGTTGGCAATTATGTTTAGCTTTTGCCCAAATTGACCAATAACTGAGTTTTTATTCCCTTAATATCGACTTAAGCGTTTTAAAGGCTTGAATCTTAGGTCCGCTTTTCCTATAGTTCCCTCTCGGTGTTATTCGACAGATAGCATCTTGATGTACGCTAACAGAGTCATTAATCATGAGTAATCAAGCGGTTGACGTTGAAATTTTAGGAAAAATCACTAGAGTTAACTGTCCTGACGGGCAGAAAGAGTCATTGATTAATGCTGCTATGGAACTCGATCATCGATTGAAAGAAATGGCTGAACGTACTAAAGTAACAAATGAAGTGAAGTTACTGACTATTGCGGCTTTAAATATTAGCTATGAGCTAAATGAAGCAAAGCAAGAACAAAGCGATAATGAAAAAATGCAACAGCGCATGGAAAATCTAACGACAGCGTTAGAAAACGCGCTAAGTAAGGTTAAGCAAGGATAGCGTAAACCTGTACTACAAAAGAATTTACCCTGGGGTGTACGTGACTAGGATTTACGTCCCTGAGCCGATAAGCAACAAACAAGGGTTAGTACTTGGTAGCTATTGAGCAAGCTCGGCTCGTATCGAGAAGCCTACGGTTAACAGTCTGATCCGCCTTGAACCTACTGGTTCAAGGGTCAAAATCCTAAACGGCACTCTGGGGTACCCTCTATGCAACAATCTCGTCAAGACATTCGCTCGCACGTCCGTACTCTGCGTCAAAAGTTAACACCTCAATTCCAGCAAAGCGCTGCCGAGCAACTGGTCAAACAATGCGTAACCTCACAAGCATTCATCGATAGCCAACATATAGCTTTGTACTTATCCAATGATGGCGAATTAGACACAGCTCCACTTATCCAAGCACTTTGGTTACAAGGTAAATCTCTTTATTTACCCGTATTGCACCCTTTCGCAAAGGGACAATTATTGTTTTTACATTACACGCCACAAAGTACAATGGTAGACAACTGTTTTGGCATTGCTGAGCCCAAGCTCGATCAACGAGCCATTATCCCGGCGCAGCAATTAGATCTCATTTGTACACCTTTAGTCGCTTTCGATAGTCAATGTCAACGCTTAGGTATGGGAGGCGGCTATTACGACCGTACACTATCCCGATGGTTTGCAACTGGCGTTGGCGCTAAACCGCTCGGTCTTGCCCATGACTGCCAGCGTGTTGATAACATTCCGATTGAACCGTGGGATATCCCACTCCCACAGATCATCACTCCTACTCATATCTGGCAACGCTAAATATATCTGTCGTTTCTTTCTTTCCCAAAGAAAGAGTTACGAGAGCCAACATCGCGACTTATCCCTCGTCACAGCCTTCGCTTTCAGTATATAATCACACTCATGCACCCTATTTATTTGCTATCAGGAGATTGGTATGACGCAAGATGAAATGAAGAAAGCCGCTGGTTGGGCCGCTTTACAGTACGTAGAAAAAGGCAGTATTGTCGGCGTGGGCACCGGCTCAACAGTGAATCACTTCATCGATGCACTTGGTTCTATAAAAAATGATATTGAAGGTGCTGTCTCAAGTTCTGAAGCTTCAACAGAGAAGTTAAAAGCTTTGGGTATCGAAGTATTCGATTGCAACCAAGTCTCCCACCTTGATATTTATGTCGATGGCGCCGATGAAATCAATCCTTATAAAGATATGATTAAAGGCGGTGGTGCAGCATTAACCCGTGAAAAAATTGTCGCCGCTATTGCTGATAAATTTATATGTATTATCGATGAAACAAAAACCGTCGATATGCTAGGTGAGTTTCCATTGCCCGTTGAAGTTATCCCAATGGCACGTTCTTATATTGGTCGTGAGATTGTAAAATTAGGTGGCGATCCTGCCTATCGTGAAGGGGTCGTTACAGACAATGGCAATATTATCCTTGATATTCACAATATGAAAATTGCGAATCCTAAAGAACTGGAGCGTCAACTGAACGCGCTACCTGGGGTGGTGACCAACGGGTTGTTTGCTGCTCGGGGTGCAGATATCGTGATTGTTGGCTCCTCGCAGGGTGCACGTATTATTAAGTAATACTGACGTTTGATATAAGAAACGGTGCCAATTGGTACCGTTTTTTTATGCTTATGGCTCATTTTATTTCTGTCTTATTCCGTAATTTTCTTACCCAAACACCGTTTTTTTTGTTAATTTATGGAGTGTACATACCAAAGGAAAACGTTTGCGTATGATAAAAACACAACATTTCCTCAAAATAACAGTATTTATAATTTTTTCCCTTACCATATTTAAGGACGAGAAGAATGGCTAAAGTTTCACTGGAAAAAGACAAAATTAAAATCCTGCTCCTCGAGGGCGTGCATTCAACGGCCGTTGAAGCATTACAAGCCGCAGGATACACCAATATCGAGTATCACAAGGGCGCTCTTCCTGAAGAACAATTACTAGAAGCAATCAAAGACGCGCATTTTGTAGGCCTACGTTCTCGTACTCACCTGACTCGTAAAGTGGTTGAAGCCGCTGATAAACTCGTTGCGATTGGCTGCTTTTGTATTGGCACGAACCAAGTTGATCTTGACGCTACCTCTGAGCGCGGTATTCCTGTTTTCAACGCTCCATTCTCCAACACACGTAGTGTGGCAGAATTGGTATTAGCCCAAACCATTCTTTTATTACGCGGCGTACCAGAGAAAAATGCGTTGGCTCACCGCGGTATCTGGAAAAAAAGTGCTGACAATTCATTTGAAGCGCGTGGTAAAAAATTAGGTATCATTGGTTATGGGCATATTGGTACACAGCTCAGCATCTTGGCTGAAGGGCTTGGTATGTCGGTATACTATTATGATATCGAAAATAAATTGTCATTAGGCAATGCCATTCAAGTGCACAATATGACCGAGCTATTGAACATGTGTGATGTCATCACTTTGCACGTACCCGAAACCGATGAAACCAAAAATATGATGGGAGCAGAGCAATTCTCTCGCATGAAACCGGGCTCTATCTTCATCAACGCGGCACGTGGCACGGTCGTTGATATCCCTGCGTTGTGTGACGCTTTAGAAAGTAAACACCTCGCTGGCGCTGCCGTGGATGTATTCCCTGTGGAGCCTGGATCTAATGCACAAGAGTTTGTATCCCCTCTTACCAAATTTGATAATGTTCTTCTAACACCACATGTCGGTGGTTCAACACAAGAAGCTCAAGAAAACATTGGATTAGAAGTGGCAAGCAAGCTGGCTAAATACTCAGATAATGGTTCTACGTTATCGAGTGTGAACTTTCCTGAAGTGTCGCTACCCGAGCAACGTAACAGCTCACGTTTATTGCACATCCACGAAAACCGCCCTGGTATTCTAAATAAGATTAATACTATTTTTGCCGAAGAAGGCATCAATATCTCAGCTCAGTACCTACAAACCACGCCAAGCATGGGCTACGTTGTGGTTGATGTACAATCCGAGCATTCTCAAGATGTTCTCGACAAGCTCGCCCAGATCGACGGGACGATACGTACACGTATTTTGTTCTAGTCATCGCGTATAAAAAAACCAGCCTAAGTAGGCTGGTTTTTTTAATGTGTCACCACATCCGAGCAATCGGATTTAGCTTTTAAGCGAGCGTTCACCGCGTGCAATACCAACAATGCCACTACGCGCCACTTCTACCACATCTGTAAACTTAGCCACTGAGTCTACAAAAGCATCAAGCTTTTCACCGTCTCCTGTCATTTGTACCGTGTAATGACTCGGTGTCACATCGACAATCTGGCCACGGAAAATATCGGCCATGCTTTTCACCTCTTCACGCACAGCACCAGAAGCTCGGACCTTAACCAACATGAGCTCACGCTCAATATGATCAAATTCACTGACATCTTGAACCTTGAGCACATCAATCAGCTTATGCAACTGCTTCTGTATTTGTTCGAGCTGTAAGTCATCAGATTCAGTCGTAATATTTAAGCGAGACAAAGTATCATCTTCCGTTGGCGACACCGTCAGGTTTTCAATATTGTAGCCACGCTGAGAAAACAGGCCAACGACACGAGACAAAGCGCCAGGTTGGTTTTCTAATAGTAGTGAAATAATATGTTTCATTACGTTCTCTCCGTTTTGCTTAGCCACATTTTATCCATACCTTCACCCTTAATTTGCATAGGGTAAACGTGCTCCGTCTCATCGACACTGATATCCACAAAGACTAAGCGATCTTTCATATCCAGTGCTTTTTGTAATCCAGACTCTAGCTCATCAGGAGACGTAATACGGATACCTGCATGACCATAAGCTTCAGCAATAGCGACAAAATTCGGAACAGAGCTCATGTAGGAGTTTGAGTGGCGCCCTTGATAAACAATGTCTTGCCACTGTTTGACCATACCAAGGAAACGGTTATTTAAGTTGATAATTTTAACAGGGATATCGTATTGAAGTGCAGTCGATAACTCTTGAATATTCATCTGAATACTGCCATCCCCAGTAATGACAACTACTTCTTCATCAGGATGAGTAAACTTCACTCCCATGCCTGCGGGCAAGCCAAAGCCCATGGTGCCCAGGCCACCAGAGTTGATCCAACGTCTTGGTTTATCAAAAGGATAGTAAAGGGCGGCAAACATTTGATGTTGACCAACATCAGAAGCCACATAAGCATCGCCTTTTGTTAAACGATAGAGTGTTTCAACCACTTGTTGAGGTTTAATTCGTTCACTGTCTTGGCTATAAGACAAACACTCACGTTGACGCCATACTTGAATCTCTTGCCACCAGCTTTCTAATGCGGATGCATCATTACTTTCTTTGCTATCAGCTAATAACTTAAGCATCGTATCAAGCACTTGATCGGCAGAGCCCACAATCGGTAAATCGACGGGAACATTCTTCGAGATCGATGACGGATCGATATCGATATGCATCACTTTGGCATTTGGACAATACTTTTCAAGATTATTCGTCGTACGATCATCAAACCTGACTCCGATGCCAAAAATGAGATCCGCATTATGCATGGCCATATTCGCCTCATACATTCCATGCATACCTAACATACCAAGGGAGTGTTGATGAGTTCCTGGGAAAGCGCCTAGCCCCATCAGCGTACTTACAACGGGTAAGTTTAGCGCTTCGGATAACTTAAGGATTTGTTTATCCGCTTCTGAAATAATCGCACCACCACCAATATATAAAACCGGCTTCTTCGCGTCGAGTAACGCTTTCAATGCTTTTTTAATTTGTCCCTTATGCCCTGTGGTAGTGGGATTATAAGAACGCATTTTTATTTCTTCGGGATACTGATACGGCAATTTAACTTGCGGATTCATGACGTCTTTCGGAAGATCAATCACCACCGGACCAGGACGACCCGTTGAGGCGATATAAAATGCTTTTTTCACAATTTCAGGTATATCTTCCGCTTTTTTAACTAGAAAGCTGTGCTTAACGATGGGACGGGAAACCCCGACAATATCGCACTCTTGAAAGGCATCATTACCAATTAAGTTATTAGGAACGTTACCGGAGATCACAATCATTGGGATCGAGTCCATGTAGGCTGTCGCAATACCTGTTACCGTATTGGTCGCCCCTGGCCCTGAGCACACTAAGACCACACCGGTTTTACCCGTCGCACGTGCATACCCATCAGCCATGTGAGTTGCGGCCTGTTCATGACGCACTAAAACGTGCTTAATTTGCTCTGTTTTTTCGTGTAGCGCATCGTAGATATCCAAAACGGAACCGCCTGGATAGCCAAATATCTGTTCAACTCCCTCTTCAATAAGAGATTGCACGATCATCTCCGCGCCAGATAGCATTGCCATATTGTCTCCTCTATACACCTAGATAACTCGGTCGGCCACCATCGGTGATTTACATAGTTTAGGGCTTATTTTTAGCCTAAATGAAAAACGTTCGTTTTCGGCTATGGTCGTGCCGTCATAACGGTCACGAATAGAGAGTACTGTAACGATTAAACGTGAGGGGGTCTAACGTGCTCCAACGCACAAAATAGATAAACATCCATATATATGTAAAAAATCAAACTAAACAACCACAAAGAAAATACAACACAGCATTTAAGTTATGAGTTATATTGAAAAATAACATTAAATATTACCCTGTAATACTTAAAAAACGGTTTACGCGACTTGGTTGTTCTGAACAATAAAAAAACGGGCCGCTAGCGGCCCGTTTTTTTGAGCTTTCTCATCACTTGGTACGCGTAGTTAATGGTACATGGCATTAATTTCAGTGGCATAGTGATGCTGAATTACTTTGCGACGCAGCTTCAACGTTGGGGTCAGCTCACCTAAATCCAACGAGAACTCTTTCGGTAATAAGGTGAATCGTTTTACGCGTTCAAACCCTGCCAACTCAGTTTGTAACTGCTCCAAGCGCTGATCAAACAGCTCGATGATCTTATGATGTTTAAGTAAATCTAAGCGGTCATGATAGCGAATGTTCAAAGACTTAGCGTAATTTTCTAACGAATCATAGCAAGGAACAATCAAGGCTGAGACAAATTTTCGGGTGTCGGCAATAACGGCGACTTGCTCAATAAAGTGGTCTTGACCCAACTTACCTTCAATTCTCTGCGGCGCAATATACTTCCCACCCGAGGTTTTCATCAGCTCTTTTAAACGATCGGTAATAAACAAAGTACCGTCATCGCCTAAATGCCCAACATCACCTGTTTTAAAGTATCCCTGCTCATCAAAGGCTTGCTTGGTTGCGTCAGGCAGCTTGTAATAGCCTTGCATCACAATAGAACCTTTTACCAAGATTTCGTTATCCGCGCCAATTTTAACATCCACATTAGGCATAACATCGCCAATGGACTCAGCATCAAACGTATTATCTGGCCAACAAGAAATGGTCGCGGTCGTTTCGGTCATACCGTAACCAAGTTTTACATTAATACCAATCGCATGGAAAAAACGGCCGACTTCCGCTTCTAATTTGGCTCCTCCGCAAGGCATTAAGCGCATACGACCGCCCAATAAGTTACGTAACTTCTTCAGTACTAACCGATCAGCCAATGCATAATTAAGTGCTAACCAAGCGCTAGGATTACGCTGCTGTTGCTTAGCAGACGAGACCTGCTTACCGACTCTAACCGCCCAACGAAATAAGTGTCTTTTTATCCAAGAAGATTGGGATACTTTATCATGAATAGCCGAGTAAATTTTTTCGTAGAAACGTGGCACCGCACACATCACGTTTGGCGCAACTTGTTCTAGTGCATCTCTTACCGCACGCACATCATGTAAGTAACAGTTTTTAGCGCCTTTATAAAGCACATATAAACTCCATGCTCGCTCGAAAACATGAGATAGAGGCAAGAAACATAAAGAGACATCGCCAGAGCTCGTATTCACTTTCTGATCATGCCCAACTAATTGAGCATTAAGGTTATGATGATTGAGCATCACCCCTTTAGGCTCACCTGTGGTACCTGACGTATAAATTAAGGTGAATAAATCCTCTCTCTGTAAAGAGTCTAAACGCTCATCTAAGGCAGCTTGGGTTAACGACTGCCCCATTTCAATAAAGGCTTGCCAAGTTTGTACGTAATCAACATCGGGTAATTCGAGATCATCCCCCATAACCACTATTCGTTCTAATATTGGCAAATTAGAAAACAACTCAACCATCATGTTGAGTTGTTCTTGCCCATTAACGAACATAATTTTTATATCCGCATTATTGGTTATATATGCGGCTTGGCTGACTGGGCTCGTCGGATAAATGGGGACAACAACCCCGCGTACCTGCATGGCGGCTAGATCAATGATGGTCCAACGTGGGGTGTTCGACGCCATAATGCCGACTTTATCTTGTACTTGGATACCCGCACTGATTAAAGCGAAAGAAACCGAATCGATTTGCGCTCCCATCTGAGCCCAAGACAACTCATGCCATACGTGCTCAGAGCTGTACTGCATTGCTCCCTGCTCTGCACATTCGCGTACATTTTGACGGATTTTTTTTACTATATGAAAATCTATTTCGGTCATCTCACTTCCACCATAAGCCTATAGTACAGGCATAATAAGGCCGCACAGTTTACAGGGACAGATTGAAAAGGCAACTTATGCCCCATTCGGCGCTCGTACATCTATAAAAAACAAAAGCCCCAAGTATTCATAGAATACTTGGGGCTAGATATATTATCGTATAATTAATCGTTCGCGACAATATCTCCACAGACCAACATTAATTGATCTCGTAACCAGATGTGTCCTTTGTCTTTTTCACTAGACTCATGCCAGCTTAGATACCCACTAATACTGACATTCTCAAAAGGACAGCGCACGACTTGTAACTGCTCTTTATTAGCCGAGTTTTCGACCATCCAGCGCGGGGCAATAGTGACTAATTCAGATTGACTAACAACATATAAAACATTGCTCAAACTGGTGCCTTCATAACTTGCGCGGCAATCTAATGAGCGATATGCCTGCTCGGAGAAGCTATGCTGGCCATGGACTTTCGACAGCTTAGCGTGCTTTTCAATAAAAAGATCATCGCGCGTAATGCTGCCGTTCACTCTTGGGTGATGCTTAGAAGCCACAACGACTAATTCATCACGGAAAATCTCGGTACTGGAAAAGCCCTGTTCATCAAAACGAGCGTAATCAATGACAAAATCCACTTCTTGATAACGCATACGTTCGGCAACATTGCGATCAAACTCAGCATCTAAGTGCAACTGCACGTGCGGGGCTTGCTTCTGTAATGACGACATGATTTTTGGTGCAAAGCGAATATCGCATGGACTGCAAATAGCGAGTTTAAATAAGCGGGTTGACGTTTCAGGAGCAAAAACAGAGCTCGGTAATTCATTACGAATTAATTGCAACGCCTGACGGATTGGCCCGAATAACTGGCGAGCTCGCTGCGTCGGCTGAATACCTCGCCCCTGGCGCATAAATAATTCGTCATTAAACATGACTTTTAAGCGCGACACAGCATTACTCACAGCCGGTTGAGACATATTTAAATTCTGTGCCGCTCTCGTAATATTCTGTTCCTGCATTACGGCATCAAAGACAGTAAGTAAATTTAAATCCACACCTCGTAGCGTGCTTTCCATTCGATAACTTGCGATGGTGTTCATCGCTTCCTGATTGTCTACTTTTTCTAACATAACTGGGCTATGCCTCTTTCGGGAACGTCAATCAACTTGGGACGATGGATAGAATATCCGAACGTAAAATACGAATAGATAACCCGGGTTAGTATTATTTATGTATTGGATGAGTTAACTTCGGAACTTACTATCAACTAATTCATATACGAATGGCAAGACGATTGATAAAAACTCATGTTATTTTATAACAACACGAGAAAATACCATATAAAAACAACACTTTAGTAAATTGTAAAAAAATATAAATTGTGATTTCAATCAAACTATTACGACTATGGTGTGTGCTAACAGTCACCTGATAGACCAAAGCCGTATTCATCTAAACAATATATTCTATTTTGAATTGGATTATCTCAGCGAGAAAAGAGTCCACATTTATGGATACAATATAGATTCACTGTGAAGTTCAGTGCGTGAAGGGTAGCTGACCTGAGACCATAATGTGTCGAATAATGAGCGTTGATCTTCCCAGTGACCTGCAACAACCCAAGCAGAAATAGCGAATGCCACATCGGGATAAATCACTTTTTCTCCTGGCGCCTCATCAATCCATTGTCGCACTGCACTAGGGTCTAAATACTCCATGCCCGATGCCAAACCGAGCTGCTCTAAAGTCGCCACATTACTCTGTTGTTCAAATTGACCATTTAGAGGCTTTAACAGCATTTTTTTGCCTAAAGACAACGCTTCTGAAGGTAACTCAAATCCGCCATTAGCAATGACCCCAGCACAAGTTCGTAAATGCTCTTGAAAACTATCACGACATAATGGCCTCAATTGTAAGTTCTTATGCTGCTCTATCTCGGTAATATCTGGGTGATAACAAATAAACTGATGATAGGAGAAACGCTCGACTAAATTGATGGTATCCAACAATAGTTCAAAAGGTAGGTAGATAAGAAAGAAATTCTTAAGGCATGGTGGAGAGTGAGTGGTATGCACGATGGGAGGTAAAATAGGTTGATCAAAATGATACCAATGTAACCCGATATAATAGTCCGAAGGGGCAAAATGATTCATGATCACCTTATCTAACCAGCTTGCCCCTTTGAGAGGAACATCATAACGAAAAGCATTTTGATGGCTGATACTAATCGAGGGAACCCCTTGTTTTTTTGCCGCCCAAGCCGAGATCGGTTCAAAATCATTCAAAACAACATCATAAGAGGATAAATCGAGCTCTTGAATGTCTTTATAGACACGTACCATATTATTATTAATCGCGGTTTTACCATAGCGAACTTTGCCATGAGCGGTCGAAAAACTCATACCTTGGCGGGTTTGATAGTCACCAAATTCCTCCATGGAAAAATATTTCTCTGCATCTCTTCCTGTAAAAAAGAAATCAACCTCGACACCAGTATGCTGACGAAAGGCTTGGCACATCGCACGAGCACGAGCTATATGACCATTTCCCGTCCCCTGCACTCCGTACAAAATTTTCATACTCCATTCTCCATAAGGAGAATCGCAATCAGCGCACAGGTATTGCCAAGCAGAGCTCCAATCACTACATCACTTAAAAAATGTACTCCTAAGAAAATTCGTGAGCCACCAATCGTCAGTGCCCATGTCAACATGACGAGCGATAAGTCCGGATAGAAATGGCCAATAATTGTCGCCATTAAAAATGCCGCAGCAGTATGCCCCGACGGTAAACTATAGCGATCCGAAGGAGTAATAAAAGCAGGAAGAGGTGGCGAGAACTCTTGTGGGCGACGACGCTGGAAACTATTTTTCAATACCCAATACAACGGCAGCTCTATCGTGAATGCCAGTAAACCGACCATCACAAAGGCGTGACCATCGGAGGTATCGAGCATCCAAGCGAGTATGGCAAACATCACGTACAAGTGTCCGTCACCGGTATGCGATACCGCTCGACTGACGCGAGCAATGGAATGACTATAACGATGCTGTAAACAAAATGATGACAGTATCAAATCAAGTTTTACGATAGGTTGAACCACTCTCATAAGCGTTTTACTCCTTCCCTAACATCGTCAATAGTGACGGTACTTAACTAACGTTAGTGAATGGATATGACAGCCCCGTGATCTTTTCTTGTAGATGTGATGAAGCTTGATCTCGGTATATGCCCTATTCTTTTGTGTTTTTCGTCGCATTCATAGTAATTATGTTCATCTATTCATCAATTTAGACGATGTTTACGTTACCTTGTTTTGCAAGGAAATGATCTCATTATGAATAAATATTTGGACAAAAAACGTCTTTAGGGTTGACGTTACATACAGAGTGCGGTACTAATCTAGTAAATAAATTTTGTGGAATATTGATCACTATGACAATTCGTTTTTCTCAGCTCCTCAACCTCCTCCTTATCGTGAAATCATCGCGCGGGTAGGCTGTGGGCGAAAGACGCCACTAAACAGAATTACAAAAACCCGCTGAATAGGCGGGTTTTTTTATAGCTAAATTCAGGAAGCACACGACAATCTCAACGAGGATGCGAACATGAACGACCAGGTCATATTATTTGATACAACGCTACGTGATGGTGAACAGGCACTATCAGCCAGCTTAACCGTCAAAGAGAAATTGCAAATTGCGTTTGCTCTAGAGCGTTTAGGGATTGATGTCATTGAAGCAGGCTTTCCGGTGTCATCACCAGGTGATTTCAATTCAGTAAAAACCATTGCTGAAAATATCAAAGGTAGTCGTATCTGTGCCCTCGCTCGTGCCGTTGAGAAAGACATTGATGCTGCTGCAGAAGCACTGAAAGTCGCGGATGAATTCCGTATCCATACCTTCCTATCAACATCGACGATTCACGTACAAGATAAGTTACGCCGCACGTTTGATGATGTCCTAGATATGGCAATGAAATCCATCAAACATGCGCGTAAATACACGGATGATGTCGAATTTTCGTGTGAAGATGCTGGCCGTACTCCGATTGATAATTTATGCCGTATTGTTGAATCAGCGATTAGCGCGGGTGCAAAAACCATCAACATTCCAGATACTGTGGGCTACACCATTCCAAGTGAGTTTGGCCATATTATTGAGCAATTGTTTAACCGAGTTCCGAATATTGATCAAGCCGTCATCTCTGTGCACTGCCATGACGATTTAGGTTTGTCCGTGGCAAACTCGATTGCTGCTGTTCAAGCGGGTGCACGTCAAGTAGAAGGCACAATTAACGGCCTAGGTGAACGAGCAGGTAACACTGCATTAGAAGAAGTTGCAATGATTCTGCAAACGCGCGGTGATTTTTTCTCTGCGTCCACCAATATCAATTCCAAGGAAATCAGTCGTACCAGTAAACTGGTTAGCCAGTTGTGTAACATGCCGATTCAAAGTAATAAAGCGATTGTCGGCGCTAACGCCTTTAGCCACTCGTCAGGCATACACCAAGATGGCATGCTAAAAAACAAAAATACGTATGAGATCATGACCCCCGAATCTATTGGTTTAAAAAACCAAGGCTTAAACCTAACAAGCCGCAGTGGTCGAGCAGCGGTCAAAAGCCATATGGATACATTAGGCTATAAAGACGGTGACTATAACCTAGACGTATTGTATGAAAACTTCTTAAAATTAGCCGATAAGAAAGGCCAAGTCTTCGATTATGATCTTGAATCACTAATGTATTTCTCCAACCTACGAGATGAAGATGATTTCTTTAAATTGAACTATTTGAGTGTGCAATCTGGTAGTGTAATGTCGACAACAAGTATTAAACTACAGTGCGGCGATGAAGAGAAATGTGAAGCAGCTGTCGGAAATGGTCCTGTAGATGCCCTATACCAATGTATCTACCGTGTCACAGGCTACGACATTACGCTGGATAAATTCGATTTAACCGCTAAAGGTGAAGGTGAAGACGGATTAGGCCAAGCCGATATTATTGCCAACTATAAAGGGCGTAAATATCACGGCACCGGTGTCTCAACAGATATTGTTGAAGCGGCTGGTGAAGCCTTATTGCATGTTATTAATAGCCTGCATCGTGCTGATGAGATAGAACAAATCAAACAGCGCAAACACACTGAAGCATAAAATAAAAACAATTAAGACGAATAGGATTCGCATGACAAACACAACACATACTATTGCCGTTTTGCCGGGAGATGGCATTGGCCCAGAAGTAATGCAACAAGCCAATAAAGTATTGGACGCAATTGAGAAAAAATACCAATTGACGTTCGCACGTACCGAACACGACATTGGCGGCATTGCCATTGATAATCATGGCCAGCCACTTCCTGATAGCACCTTAGCTGCGTGTGAAGAATCGGATGCCATTTTATTTGGCTCGGTCGGCGGTCCTAAATGGGCAAATTTACCACCGAATGATCAACCAGAGCGTGGCGCTCTATTACCACTGCGCAAACACTTTCAACTTTTCTGTAACTTGCGCCCGGCACAAATTCATAAAGGATTAGAAGGTTTCTCTCCTTTACGTGCTGATATATCAGCAACAGGCTTTGATATTGTCGTTGTGCGTGAGCTCACTGGTGGTATTTACTTTGGCCAACCCAAAGGTCGTGAAGGCTCAGGAGCTGACGAAAAAGCGTTTGATACTGAAGTCTACCACCGCTACGAAATCGAACGTATTGCACGTATTGCCTTTGAGTCGGCACAGCTACGTACAAAAAAAGTTTGCTCAATTGATAAAGCCAACGTATTGCAAAGCTCTATCCTTTGGCGTGAAGTCGTCACACAAATTGCCAAAGACTATCCAGATGTCGAACTCACACATATGTACATCGATAATGCCACTATGCAGCTAATCAAAGACCCATCGCAATTTGACGTTGTACTGTGTTCGAACTTGTTCGGGGATATTTTATCGGATGAGTGCGCAATGATAACAGGCTCAATGGGAATGCTGCCATCGGCTAGCATCAATGAAAGTAAATTTGGTTTATTCGAACCAGCCGGTGGTAGTGCCCCAGATATTGCCGGTAAAAACATTGCAAACCCTGTCGCCCAAATTCTCTCTGCCGCCCTAATGCTGCGTTACAGCCTAGGTGAAGAGCAAGCGGCGCAAGATATTGAAGCTGCAGTAGGCAAAGCGCTTGCAGCCGGTCAACTTACTGGCGATCTAGCGGGCGAGAAACCAGCACTGTCTACCAGTGAGATGGGCGATATCATCGCAAATTATATTTCTCACGAATAATAGGTAGGGGCTGAGCTGCCCCTACTGTGCGAGTTAAAGGAATAAAGCAATGTCACAAGCAAAAACATTATACGAAAAAATTTACGATGCCCATGTCGCCGTCGAAGCAGCGGGTGAAAATCCAATTTTATACATCGATCGCCATCTAGTTCATGAAGTTACTTCACCACAAGCGTTTGATGGGTTACGTGAAAAAGGACGCCCAGTACGTCAGGTAAGTAAAACCTTTGCTACCATGGATCACAACGTATCCACCACAACTAAAGATATCAATGCCTCTGGTGAGATGGCACGTATCCAGATGGAAACTCTGTCAAAAAACTGCGAAGAGTTTGGTGTCACTCTGTTTGATATTAATCATAAATATCAAGGTATTGTGCATGTTATGGGACCTGAGCTGGGTATTACTCTACCAGGGATGACGATTGTGTGTGGTGATTCTCATACCGCAACACATGGTGCATTTGGCTCACTTGCTTTCGGTATCGGCACCTCTGAAGTCGAGCATGTCCTAGCCACGCAAACATTGAAACAAGCTCGTGCTAAGACAATGAAAATTGAAGTAAAAGGCAAAGTTTCAAAGGGCATTACCGCCAAAGATATCGTGCTAGCCATCATTGGCAAAACCACCGCAGCAGGTGGTACTGGCTATGTGGTTGAATTCTGTGGTGAAGCCATCCGTGATTTATCAATGGAAGGCCGCATGACCGTTTGTAATATGGCCATCGAGCTTGGTGCTAAGGCTGGTCTGATTGCGCCTGACGAAACGACCTTTGATTACATTAAAGATCGTCGTTATGCCCCAACAGGTGAAAACTGGGATTCGGCAGTCGAGTACTGGAAAACACTAAAAACCGACGAAGGCGCTGAATTTGATCACGTCGTAACATTGAATGCTGCCGACATTCGTCCCCAAGTCACTTGGGGGACTAACCCGGGACAAGTGATGTCCGTTGATGGAATTATACCGTCACCAGAAGACTTCGCCGATCCCGTTGAAAAGGCGTCGGCAGAAAAAGCATTGGCGTATATGGGACTAAGAGGCGGAACTAAGCTCTCTCACTACCCTATCGATAAAGTTTTTGTCGGATCTTGTACAAACTCACGTATTGAAGATATTCGCGCTGCAGCGGCGGTTGCTAAAGGTAAGCAAGTTGCGGAACATGTTCAAGCATTGATTGTTCCGGGCTCAGAGCAAGTCAAAGCGCAAGCAGAGCAAGAAGGGTTAGATAAAATCTTTTTAGAAGCTGGTTTTGAATGGCGTTTACCAGGCTGCTCAATGTGTCTAGCGATGAATAATGACCGTTTAGGCCCTCAGGAGCGTTGTGCCTCGACATCTAACCGTAACTTTGAAGGTCGCCAAGGCCGAGCAGGAAGAACGCACTTAGTCAGTCCTGCTATGGCTGCAGCGGCGGCTATTGCGGGTCATTTTGTCGACATTCGTGACGTTAACTAATAAGGATTTCTAACATGTCAGGATTTAAACAACACACAGGGTTAGTCGTTCCTCTAGATGCAGCGAACGTCGATACTGATGCTATTATTCCAAAACAATTTTTGCAGAAAGTGACACGGACTGGATTTGGCAAGCACCTATTTCACGATTGGCGCTTTTTAGATGATGCAGGCCAACAACCTAACCCAGACTTTGTCCTCAACGAAGCACGTTATCAAGGTGCGAGTATTTTACTTGCCCGCGAAAACTTTGGCTGCGGGTCGTCACGAGAACACGCCCCTTGGGCTTTGGCTGACTATGGCATTCAAGTGATTATCGCACCAAGTTTTGCTGATATTTTTTATGGCAATGCGATTAATAATCAGATGGTACCTGTAAAGCTGACTGATAACGAAGTTGATGAAATTTTCACGTACGTTACCAATACACAAGGTGCTGAGGTTACGGTTAATCTTGAAACGATGACAGTTAATGCCAATGGGAAAGTCTACTCATTTATAATTGATGAGTTCCGTCGCCACTGCTTACTTAATGGCCTAGATAATATCGGACTAACCTTGCAACATGCTGACGATATTACGACATTTGAAGCTAATATCCCTGCATTTTTGCAGTAATTCACCTAATTAAAAAACGAATCCAAAAGCTGCGCCTTGCGCAGCTTTTTTTTGTGTCTAAAGAAAACACGTGGTGAATGCACACTTATCTAAAAGAGTATCTATAAGGCGAACCGTCGATACTTAAGATTTTATATACCGATAAACGGAAAAACCCCAGCTAAAAAGCTGGGGTTTCGAAATCAAGCCTGGCGATGACCTACTCTCACATGGGGAAACCCCACACTACCATCGGCGCTATTTCGTTTCACTTCTGAGTTCGGCATGGGATCAGGTGGGTCCAAAATGCTATGGTCGCCAAGCAAATTCTTTATTACTACGCTACAGAGCCTAGCAAATTGTATTCATGGTGCTGATACCCAGACTCGAACTGGGGACCTCATCCTTACCAAGGATGCGCTCTACCGGGCTGAGCTATATCAGCATAATTTTATTAAAAAAGCCCGTGCTTGACACGGGCTCTTTCAAAAATTAAAGCCTGGCGATGACCTACTCTCACATGGGGAAACCCCACACTACCATCGGCGCTATTTCGTTTCACTTCTGAGTTCGGCATGGGATCAGGTGGGTCCAAAATGCTATGGTCGCCAAGCAAATTCTTTCTGTTATCGCCCAAAGGGCCATAACAATAATCTGGAAAGCTGTTTTTGTGGCTATAAAAGCCGTTCTCACACACTCAAGTACTCATATTGAGTCCGTTACAAAACCTTTTTGGTGTTGTATGGTTAAGCCTCACGGGCGATTAGTACAGGTTAGCTCAACGCCTCACAACGCTTACACACCCTGCCTATCAACGTTCTAGTCTCGAACAACCCTTTAGGACGCTTAAAGCGCCAGGGAGAACTCATCTCAAGGCTCGCTTCCCGCTTAGATGCTTTCAGCGGTTATCGATCCCGAACTTAGCTACCGGGCAATGCGTCTGGCGACACAACCCGAACACCAGAGGTTCGTCCACTCCGGTCCTCTCGTACTAGGAGCAGCCCCTTTCAATTCTCCAACGCCCACGGCAGATAGGGACCGAACTGTCTCACGACGTTCTAAACCCAGCTCGCGTACCACTTTAAATGGCGAACAGCCATACCCTTGGGACCGACTTCAGCCCCAGGATGTGATGAGCCGACATCGAGGTGCCAAACACCGCCGTCGATATGAACTCTTGGGCGGTATCAGCCTGTTATCCCCGGAGTACCTTTTATCCGTTGAGCGATGGCCCTTCCATTCAGAACCACCGGATCACTATGACCTGCTTTCGCACCTGCTCGAATTGTCATTCTCGCAGTTAAGCGGGCTTATGCCATTGCACTAACCTCACGATGTCCAACCGTGATTAGCCCACCTTCGTGCTCCTCCGTTACTCTTTGGGAGGAGACCGCCCCAGTCAAACTACCCACCAGGCACTGTCCTCATTCCCGATAAGGGAACCAAGTTAGAACATCAAAACTACAAGGGTGGTATTTCAAGGACGGCTCCATGCAAACTAGCGTCTGCATATCAAAGCCTCCCACCTATCCTACACATGTAGGTTCAATGTTCAGTGCCAAGCTGTAGTAAAGGTTCACGGGGTCTTTCCGTCTAGCCGCGGGTACACTGCATCTTCACAGCGATTTCAATTTCACTGAGTCTCGGGTGGAGACAGCGTGGCCATCATTACGCCATTCGTGCAGGTCGGAACTTACCCGACAAGGAATTTCGCTACCTTAGGACCGTTATAGTTACGGCCGCCGTTTACCGGGGCTTCGATCAAGAGCGTCGACCGAAGTCTAACCCCATCAATTAACCTTCCGGCACCGGGCAGGCGTCACACCGTATACGTCATCTTACGATTTTGCACAGTGCTGTGTTTTTAATAAACAGTTGCAGCCACCTGGTATCTGCGACTCTTTTCGGCTCCAAGAGCAAGTCTTTTCACCTATATAGAGCGTACCTTCTCCCGAAGTTACGGTACCATTTTGCCTAGTTCCTTCACCCGAGTTCTCTCAAGCGCCTTGGTATTCTCTACCCGACCACCTGTGTCGGTTTGGGGTACGATTCCTTACAATCTGAAGCTTAGAGGCTTTTCCTGGAAGCATGGCATCAATGACTTCACACCCTTGGGTGCTCGACGTCGTGTCTCGACCTAATGAGTATCCGGATTTACCTAAATACTCAGCCTACGCACTTGAACCTGGACAACCATCGCCAGGCCCACCTAGCCTTCTCCGTCCCCCCATCGCAATTGTAAGAAGTACGGGAATATTAACCCGTTTCCCATCGACTACGCTTTTCAGCCTCGCCTTAGGGGTCGACTTACCCTGCCCCGATTAACGTTGGACAGGAACCCTTGGTCTTCCGGCGTGGGGGTTTTTCACCCCCATTATCGTTACTCATGTCAGCATTCGCACTTCTGATACCTCCAGCAGACTTCTCAATCCACCTTCAACGGCTTACAGAACGCTCCCCTACCCAACATTCCAAAAGGAATATTGCCGCAGCTTCGGTTTATTACTTAGCCCCGTTACATCTTCCGCGCAGGCCGACTCGACTAGTGAGCTATTACGCTTTCTTTAAATGATGGCTGCTTCTAAGCCAACATCCTAGCTGTCTGAGCCTTCCCACATCGTTTCCCACTTAGTAATAATTTGGGACCTTAGCTGGCGGTCTGGGTTGTTTCCCTCTCCACGACGGACGTTAGCACCCGCCGTGTGTCTCCCGGATAGTACTTACTGGTATTCGGAGTTTGCAAAGAGTTGGTAAGTCGGGATGACCCCCTAGTCTTAACAGTGCTCTACCCCCAGTAGTATTCGTCCGAGGCGCTACCTAAATAGCTTTCGGGGAGAACCAGCTATCTCCGAGTTTGATTGGCCTTTCACCCCTAGCCACAAGTCATCCGCTAATTTTTCAACATTAGTCGGTTCGGTCCTCCAATTGATGTTACTCAATCTTCAACCTGCCCATGGCTAGATCACTCGGTTTCGGGTCTATATCCAGAGACTGTGCGCCCAGTTAAGACTCGCTTTCGCTACGGCTCCCCTAAACGGTTAACCTTGCCACTGAATATAAGTCGCTGACCCATTATACAAAAGGTACGCAGTCACCCCACAAAGGAGGCTCCTACTGCTTGTACGTACACGGTTTCAGGTTCTATTTCACTCCCCTCACAGGGGTTCTTTTCGCCTTTCCCTCACGGTACTGGTTCACTATCGGTCAGTCAGGAGTATTTAGCCTTGGAGGATGGTCCCCCCATATTCAGACAGGATATCACGTGTCCCGCCTTACTCGATTTCACCTTAAATACGTTGCCGGTTACGGGGCTATCACCCTGTATCGCGTGCCTTTCCAGACACTTCACCTGACGCATAAAAAGCTTAAGGGCTAATCCGGTTTCGCTCGCCGCTACTTCCAGAATCTCGGTTGATTTCTTTTCCTCGGGGTACTTAGATGTTTCAGTTCTCCCGGTTCGCCTCGTTACGCTATGTATTCACGCAACGATAACTGCTTATGCAGTTGGGTTTCCCCATTCGGAAATCGTAGACTCAAGTGGCTTTTACTGCCTCATCTACGCTTATCGCAAGTTAATACGTCCTTCATCGCCTCTGACTGCCAAGGCATCCACCGTGTACGCTTAGTCACTTAACCATACAACCCAAAAAAGTTTTGGATTGATGAACAAAGTCACCAAGGTTTGTCTGCATAACTCTTTGCTTTCACTTTGAAAAGTGAAGACAAAAAGGACATGTTGCAGACTCGATATTGCCGGACTCAATTTTGAATACACACTCTATTAAAAGAGCATGATTTTCCAAGAACACTTGAATGTGTTTGGTGTTTGTTCATATCAATTGATACAACAAACATTGAGAACTTTTACAAATACTCTTCTAAAAGAGTATTTTGTCAGCTTTCCAAATTGTTAAAGAGCAATGTGTATCTTTTTACAAAGACACCATTTTTAAGAACACTGCACACCAATGTGCTTAAAGATGGTGGAGCTATGCGGGATCGAACCGCAGACCTCCTGCGTGCAAGGCAGGCGCTCTCCCAGCTGAGCTATAGCCCCATCTTGGTCAATTTCATTTTCAAACAAACGCATGAAGCAGAAATTGGTGGGTCTGAGTGGACTTGAACCACCGACCTCCCGCTTATCAGGCGAGCGCTCTAACCAGCTGAGCTACAGACCCACTAAGGTGCTCTTAACTTTCTAAACCATATCAATCTGTGTGAACACTCATCGCAATAATCATTCGTATTAAGGAGGTGATCCAGCGCCAGGTTCCCCTAGCGCTACCTTGTTACGACTTCACCCCAGTCATGAACCACAAAGTGGCAAGCGTCCCCCCGAAGGTTAAACTACCTGCTTCTTTTGCAGCCCACTCCCATGGTGTGACGGGCGGTGTGTACAAGGCCCGGGAACGTATTCACCGTGACATTCTGATTCACGATTACTAGCGATTCCGACTTCATGGAGTCGAGTTGCAGACTCCAATCCGGACTACGACGCACTTTTTGGGATTCGCTCACTTTCGCAAGTTGGCAACCCTCTGTATGCGCCATTGTAGCACGTGTGTAGCCCTACTCGTAAGGGCCATGATGACTTGACGTCGTCCCCACCTTCCTCCGGTTTATCACCGGCAGTCTCCCTGAAGTTCCCACCATTACGTGCTGGCAATCAAGGATAAGGGTTGCGCTCGTTACGGGACTTAACCCAACATTTCACAACACGAGCTGACGACAGCCATGCAGCACCTGTCTCAGAGTTCCCGAAGGCACCAATCCATCTCTGGAAAGTTCTCTGGATGTCAAGAGTAGGTAAGGTTCTTCGCGTTGCATCGAATTAAACCACATGCTCCACCGCTTGTGCGGGCCCCCGTCAATTCATTTGAGTTTTAATCTTGCGACCGTACTCCCCAGGCGGTCTACTTAACGCGTTAGCTCCGAAAGCCACGGCTCAAGGCCACAACCTTCAAGTAGACATCGTTTACGGCGTGGACTACCAGGGTATCTAATCCTGTTTGCTCCCCACGCTTTCGCATCTGAGTGTCAGTATCTGTCCAGGGGGCCGCCTTCGCCACTGGTATTCCTTCAGATCTCTACGCATTTCACCGCTACACCTGAAATTCTACCCCCCTCTACAGTACTCTAGCCTGCCAGTTTCAAATGCAATTCCGAGGTTAAGCCTCGGGCTTTCACATCTGACTTAACAGACCACCTGCATGCGCTTTACGCCCAGTAATTCCGATTAACGCTCGCACCCTCCGTATTACCGCGGCTGCTGGCACGGAGTTAGCCGGTGCTTCTTCTGCAGCTAACGTCAAGAATAACGTCTATTCAACGTTACCCCTTCCTCACTGCTGAAAGTACTTTACAACCCGAAGGCCTTCTTCATACACGCGGCATGGCTGCATCAGGCTTGCGCCCATTGTGCAATATTCCCCACTGCTGCCTCCCGTAGGAGTTTGGGCCGTGTCTCAGTCCCAATGTGGCTGATCATCCTCTCAGACCAGCTAGAGATCGTCGCCTTGGTGAGCTCTTACCTCACCAACAAGCTAATCTCACCTGGGCATATCTTGACGCGAGAGGCCCGAAGGTCCCCCTCTTTGGCCCGAAGGCGTTATGCGGTATTAGCCATCGTTTCCAATGGTTATCCCCCACATCAAGGCAATTTCCCAGGCATTACTCACCCGTCCGCCGCTCGTCATCTTCTAGCAAGCTAGAAATGTTACCGCTCGACTTGCATGTGTTAGGCCTGCCGCCAGCGTTCAATCTGAGCCATGATCAAACTCTTCAATTAAAGTTTTTTCGGCTCAATGAATACTGACTTCAAAACTAATATTTGTTTAAAAGCAAACATGTAATCTTAAAGCTATTATCACTCCAACAGAGTGATAATGAATTGACTGTGCCAAGACTAACCGAAGTTAATCTCGATTGGTCACTCAGTTCATTGAAACCAATTTTGTTTCCGAAGAAACTATTGATTATCATCAACGAGTGCCCACACAGATTGATAGGTTTAAATTGTTAAAGAGCGTTGCTTTAAAAGAAGTTTTTCTTTCAAACCGGAGGTGCATTCTAAAGATTTAATTGAGAGAGTCAAACACTTTTTCAATTTTCTTTTTTAGGATGTCTTATCCTCATCGACCTTGGCTGAAGCCTTGTGGCGTCTGCCGTGTCAGTGGTTGGGCATTATAGGGAGATATAGAAAGTTGGCAAGAGAAAAATCATGTTTTTTTATAAAAAAACACACGACAGCTCAACAAGTAATCATTGTGAGATTTATACGTTTATACCCATAACTTTGCAACAGCTTATCCACTTATCCCTGTGGATAACCACTAGTTCCCTTCGATAAAATAAGACACTCTTGCTCTAGGGTTGAGATACTCACGAATATTTTCTGGTAACTTACTTGGTAAAATAGCTTTCACTATCTTTATGTCTTTATTTAATAGTTCAATGATGGGGGCTTGGGTACGTGGTACAGAGGAATCATAGATAAGAACATTCGGATAAAGTAGATTTTGTGTATTAACGGAGATCACTAAGCCGACGGTTTCATTCGATAGCTGCACCACAGTCCCTGGCGGGTAGACGCCCATAAACTTAACTAAAATAGCTAAGCTCTCTTGATCATAAAGATGCTTACAATTCTTAAACATATGTGAAAGTGCTATATAAGGTATTTTTTGTTCAGTCGTAGCTTGTGGATGGCATAAATTGTCAAATGTATTAGCAACCGCGACAATCTTTGCTAATTCATCTATCTCATCTGCTTTTAACCCTTGGGGATACCCAGAACCATCATTGCATTCATGATGCTGCTCTATAACGACCCTTGCCGCCGGAGAAAAGTTCTCAATACTGTCAGCTATCTCTAATCCGTATTTAGTATGCAATTTAAGATAATTGGTTTCGGGTTCATTCAGCGGGGTTGTTTTACGTAAGATGGCTGTCGGAATCCGTACTTTACCCATATCGTGAAATAGGCAGGCAAATGCCAGTTCTTTTATTTTATCTGCAGGGTACTCTTTGATTTTACCAATCATCATAGCAATGACTGCAACATTGAGTGAGTGGAAGTAAATATCTTCAAAGTCACTATTGCTGTTCATTAGATGCAACGTAACATGTTCATCACTCAATAGGTTATCGACAATATCATTAACCAATAAGCCGGCTTCATTAACTGCATCAGTCGGACGGCTACGGATCTTATTCATCACTGCACGCATTTTTGCCAACGAACGTTCAAACTCTTGTTCGACAACTTTCATACGCCGCCGATACGCATTGAGCTTTTCAATTCGTTCTTGTTTCTCTATCCACAACTTATCGACTTCTTGGTTAATAGCTTCTGTTTCTTCATCACTACTCTCCTGTGCTTCTTCTGTTGGAGGAGGTAAAGGTTCAACTGAACTCTGCGCCGGATTAACGAAGACATATTGTAGACCTAAGTGTTTAATCAGGTTGATTTGATCTTGGGACTTCAATTTAAAGCTGTTTAAAAGAAAGGGGTGGTCGTTCCACTTCACTGGTAGACGAATGTGCAAACCTGGCTGTAAGCGATTGACATTAATTTTTATACTGGCCACACGGTTACCATATACTTTTATTTGGTCTTTAAGTGTAGGCGATAGGTCAAGAAAATAAGAACAGAGATCAGGCCATGAATGGCATTTTTACGATTAGAGTGTGATGCCGAGCAATCGTAAAGTGTCTTAATAAAGAGTGCGTTAATTGTAAAGTAGCAACGAATGCAGTAGAGGCTTAATGAAAAGAAGAGATTTTAGATACAAAAAAGCCTCAACATTTGTTGAGGCTTTTTTGTTAATTTGGTACCACTGGGCGGACTTGAACCGCCACGCCCGAAGGCAACGGATTTTGAATCCGTCATGTCTACCAATTCCATCACAGTGGCATTTTCAGGAGGGCTACCCCTTACTTGTTGATTGGCATTATACGTAAGAATCGAAGGGGTGCAATAAAAATTTCAACTTAATCAATCAACTGCTCGTTATTTGCTCACAGCGAATTAAAACCCGGCATTCTTCCGTTAAAATGTTCAAGGATAGAGCGAGCCAAAGAGCCTCACTCTATCCTAAACCTTGCTATTTATTATCTCAAGGCCATCAATACGTTATCTCATTATCGAAAATTTACCCCTCATCTTGCGCTTTATAACGATGTGCCATGTTATTGGCTGCAACCATCGCATTATATACATCAGCTTCAGAGACGGCTTTAACCATGTTGCCCATCGTATCATCTTTATCACACGCGATCGCTGCCACTTTACGCCATTCCGATTCTACAAAGTTTTGTAAGCCCATATCCTCAAGCGTCAACGGCAGTCCTGCAACTTTAATAATGCGCACAACATTATCGATTTCTTCTTTAGGGGCGTTTTCGAGCACTAACTGCGTTAGCAAGCCAAATACTACTTTTTCACCATGCTGTGCTTTGTGAAGATCTGGCACTGCTGACATGCCATTATTTACCGCATGAGCAGCCGCTAATCCGCCAGATTCAGCCCCCACACCACTTAAATAAATGGTCGCTTCTATTGTTTGCTCCAAGGCTGGCGTTGTCACTTTATTTTTTAAAGCATCCATAGCCGCAGCAACGTTTTCACTTAATACGTCATAACACAAACGAGCGAGACCTAACCCTGTTCGTGATGGTTTTTTCAGAACTAAATTCACACCGTCGCACGCATAACAAGCACGAGCTTCAAAATAGGTCGCTAGCGCATCCCCTACACCTGCCGCAAAGAAACGAGTTGGTGCTCCCGCTAGAATATCTGTATCCGCAATCACGGCATCGGGGTTTTGTGGTAAGAAAAGATAATGATCAAACTCCCCATCTTCAGTGTAAATAACAGAGAGTGCCGTACACGGAGCATCGGTAGAAGCAATGGTAGGATATAAGATGACTGGTAATTTTTGTTGATACGCCACTGCTTTAGCTGTATCCAATGTTTTACCGCCACCAACGCCAACAATGACATTGGCATAGGTTTCTTTGACGAGAGCAACATTACGATCGACTTCTTTTTGTGTGCACTCGTACTGAAACTTTTCTGCTGTCGCCGTCAAGTTATCCGTCTTTTCAATAGCAGAAACCGCCTCTTGTTCGACTCTAGAAAGAATGAATTCATCACAAATAATAAATGCATTAGTACCAAAGTCTTTCACGTAATCTGGCAGCTGGGACAATAAATCTGTACCGATAACAAACTTCTTCGGTGACGTTACTGTTCGTGGAGTCATAGTCATGTGTTGCTCCTTTTAAAAAAAAATAACAAACTCATTGCATATGTTATCGCTCGGAGTCGTCAAATTCTTTGAGCTAAAGCATATTCATCATGATCTCTAACAATGTTATTTCGGCAATAAAAAAGAGAAAACGTTATACGTTTTCTCTTTAAGATTTTGCGGTATTATTTTTTGACGCGTCTAACCTTTACGCTTCATTAAAATCAGAGCCACACTCAAGAAGACTAAACTCGGTGCAATTGCGCCGATCGATGGTGGGAACCCATATACTAAACTAAGGGGTCCGAAGAATTCACTCGATATGTAGAAAGTAAACCCAGCGATGACTCCTGATAAAATCCTTGCCCCCATGGTCACACTACGTAAAGGGCCAAAAATAAACGATAACGCCATCAGCATCATAACCGCAATCGAAAATGGTTGAGTCATCTTACGCCAAAACGCGAGATCGTACCGAGAGGCATCTTGCTCAGACGACTTCAAATAATTCACATAACTATACAAGCCACTCAAAGATAGCTCTTCCGGTTTCACAGTCACCACTTTCAGCTTGTCCGGTTCTAAGGTCGTGTCCCATTGATAAGATGGAATCACTTTTTTAGAAATTTCTACGTTGTTTTTCATATTCGTGAGGATGGCATTTTTCATCGTCCAATGATGACCACTGTCGTAATCGACTTCTTTGGCAAACACGACTTCCGTTAATTTCTTATTGTCATTAAAACGCCAAATGTTGACACCATATAACTTCTCATCGTTGATCTTAGTGATAAAAATAAAGTCATTGGCATCACGAGCCCACACCCCACTGCGCACCGACAATATTTTGCCACCAGACGTTTCGAATGCGCGCATATCACGTGCCAATTTTTGCGCTTGAGGCGCTCCCCATTCACCCAGTAAGGTAATAAGAATCATCAACGGAATTGCAGTCTTGAGTACCGATAAACCAATCTGTAGCTTCGAATACCCTGCCGCCTGCATAACAACCAGTTCAGAACTGGACGCCAACATGCCTAAACCAATCAATGCGCCCAGTAAGGCGGCGAGCGGAAAGAACATTTCAATGTCGCGTGGGATACTTAAAATCACAAAGTACAACGCATGTAAAAGATCGTACGTCCCTTTACCTACTTTGCGTAACTGATCAACATATTTGATAATGCCCGACAATCCAACAAAGGTCACCAGCACTAACGCTGATGTAGAGATGATGGTTCGACCAATATAAAAGTCTAAAATCTTAAACATGACTTACGCCACCTTTCTCTTTCTGAATTTATCTTTGAATTTTCTGACCACGACACTATCTAGCGAGTTAATCGCCAAGGCTGCAAGCAACAATAATCCATTAATTGGCCACATACCTACGCTCCCAGGAATCGAGCCATCTTCTATGGCTGATTTCGTCGCACTAATCGCCAAGAAATACGCTAGATAAATTAAGATAGCAGGCCCCATTTTCGCAAACCGCCCTTGCCTAGGGTTCACTGCCGATAACGGTACCACCAGCATGGTAAGCAGTGGAATACACACAACTAACGAAATCCGCCATTGCAATTCTGCCTGAGCTTTAGGGCTATCATTATGAATTAATTGCATTGTTGGCTGAGCTTCCCAGTCACGACTTTCGTGTTTTACCTTCCTTTGACCAATCAAACCTTGGTATTGATCAAACGTTGTGACCATATAGTTCACGCGAGTCGGCACACCTTCATAACGCGTGCCGTTATGCATAGAGATCACTTGGCGACCATCGCTAAGATCTTTCACCTCTCCTGAATTGGAGAACATCACGCTTGGCATCACCGAATCTTTTGGCGTCAGTTGGGCAACAAAAACATTGGATAATTTATGGTTATTAATATCATCGATAAAGACCACCGATGAGCCATCTGGAGAACGCTGAAACTGCCCTTTTTGCAATAAATCAACGCTGTTTTCAGATGACAGTTTTTCCATTAACTGCGCTACCTTATCTTGCCCCCATGGTGACAACCAAAAAGAGTTAAACGCCGCCACACCGGAGGTGATCAGAGCCAGTGCTAACGCGGCCTGAATTAAAAACTTATTACCAATGCCCGTCGCGTTCATCACGGTAATTTCACTTTCTGCGTACAAACGCCCGAAGGTGAGCAAGATACCTATATATAAACTCAACGGTAACATGAGTAACCCCATCGCAGGCATGTTCAATCCCACGATAGACAAAATCATGCGTGCAGGAATCTCACCATCGGAAGCTTCCGCCAAAACACGGATAAACTTCTGGCTCAGGAATACTAAAAAGAGCACAAAAAAGATGGCTAGCTGACTCTTTAATGCCTCTCTGATCAAATATCGGACAATAATCACGCTGAAATTACCTATACAAAACTTGTTTTTTTAGTTGAATCACTATAATTTCTCGGTGAACCTTTTATTTTCGAAATTTTAGCTAAGTGTTAGCATTCTACATTAAAAGGTAGAACCTTATAAGGATCCAACAAGTAAGAGTTCATTATCTAACATTTAGTTCTATTTGTCTTTAGGATGTAGGAGTACGCATGGAGTTCAGTGTAAAAAGTGGTAGCCCAGAGAAGCAGCGCAGTGCATGTATCGTCGTGGGTGTCTTTGAACCACGCCGTCTTTCTCCAGTGGCAGAGCAACTCGATAAGATCAGCGATGGCTATCTGAGTTCTTTATTACGCCGTGGTGATTTAGAAGGTAAACCAGGCCAGATGCTACTGTTGCATCAAGTTCCTGGAGTTCTATCTGAGCGAGTATTACTTGTCGGCTGTGGTAAAGAACGTGAACTGGGTGAACGCCAGTATAAAGAAATTATTCAAAAAACCATTAGCAACCTTAACGAAACAGGATCAATGGAAGCGGTCTGCTTCCTTACAGAGCTGCACGTTAAAGGTCGCGATACTTACTGGAAAGTTCGTCAAGCGGTAGAGGCAACACAAGATAGCTTATACACGTTTGATCAATTCAAATCAGTCAAACCGGAAACTCGTCGCCCATTACGTAAATTGGTTTTTAATGTGCCAACTCGTCGTGAGCTAACGTTAGGTGAAAAAGCAATTAACCATGGTCTATCTATCGCATCAGGCGTAAGAGCATGTAAAGACTTGGGTAATATGCCACCCAACATTGCGACCCCAGCGTACCTTGCTTCACAAGCACGCCGCCTTGCTGATGACCATTCGACCGTTTCAACCAAGATCATTGGTGAAGAAGAAATGGATAAATTAGGTATGTATTCATACCTAGCGGTTGGTCGTGGTTCAAAAAATGAGTCGATGATGTCGGTTATCGAGCACAAAGGTAATCCTGATTCAGATGCTCACCCCATTGTTTTAGTGGGTAAAGGGCTCACGTTTGACTCAGGTGGTATTTCACTCAAACCCGGCGCAAGCATGGACGAAATGAAATACGACATGTGCGGTGCGGCCTCCGTATTTGGCGCAATGAAGGCAGTGGCTGAAATGAATTTGCCGATTAATGTTGTCGGTATTCTCGCTGGTTGTGAAAATATGCCGGGTAACGATGCTTATCGTCCAGGTGATATTCTTACTACGATGTCCGGTCAAACGGTTGAAGTATTAAACACCGATGCAGAAGGCCGCTTAGTTTTGTGTGATGCATTGACGTATGTAGAACGTTTTGAGCCAGAGTGTGTTGTTGATGTAGCGACTTTAACTGGTGCGTGTGTGGTTGCATTAGGCCATCATATTAGCGCCGTGCTTGCTAACCACAATCCATTGGCACACGAGCTCGTCAATGCTTCAGAGCAAGCCAGTGATCGCGCTTGGCGTTTACCAATGACCGATGAGTACCACGAACAGCTCAAAAGTCCGTTTGCTGATATGGCAAACATTGGTGGTAGCCCGGGTGGCGCGATTACCGCAGGGTGCTTCCTCTCTAAGTTTACTAAGAAGTATAATTGGGCGCATATTGATATTGCGGGTACCGCTTGGAAATCTGGGGCAGCGAAAGGCTCGACCGGTCGTCCCGTCTCAATGTTGGTCCAATTCTTACTTAATCGAAGTGGCCTAGACACTGAGGAATAACCTCACTAAAAGGGCCTCAGGGCCCTTTTTTATTTTCTTCTATCTATGCAAAGGTAAGGTATGGCAACCGCGACGTTTTACATTGTTAACGCTGATAGCCCGCAAGCAAGTGCTGCCGGGTTTGAAGAGTATGTTTTATTTCTCATCCGTCACTTTGTCAAACAAGGCGCGAAAGTCTACCTACAATGCCATGATAAGTCCCACGCTGAACAATTTGCCGAACATTTATGGCAAGCCGATCCTGATGAATTCATTGGACATAACCTGGTTGGTGAAGGACCTCGTTATGGAACCCATGTAGAAATAGGTCATCCGGGAGTTCGAGCCTCGTTTAATCGTCAACTGGCAATAAACCTGGCGGATAATCAGACAACCTTTGCGCAAAACTTAACGGAAGTGATAGACTTCGTACCTAGCGAAGAAAATGCGAAACAGCGGGCTCGAGCGCGGTATAAACACTATCGCCAAGCAGGTTATCAACTGCAAACCATCGAGATCCAATACCCTTAGTTGTTCCTCCTTTATAGTTAAGCTCTTTACCACGAGAGCTCACTTATAAAGACGAACTGATTAATCATTCAAGTATCCATCTAAGAGCACTATGGAAAAGACATATAACCCAACATCTATCGAACAAGGTCTGTATCAGACTTGGGAAGAGCAAGGCTATTTTAAGCCTCACGGCGACACATCTAAACCCGCTTATAGCATTGTCATCCCGCCGCCAAACGTCACGGGTAGCCTGCATATGGGTCACGCTTTCCAAGATACCATTATGGATACTTTGACGCGCTGCCAACGTATGAAAGGGAACAATACCCTATGGCAAGTCGGAACGGACCACGCTGGAATCGCAACGCAAATGGTCGTCGAGCGTAAAATTGCCGCACAAGAAGACAAAACCAAAAATGATTACGGCCGTGAAGCATTCATCGATAAGATTTGGGAATGGAAAAACGAGTCAGGCGGTAATATCACCCGCCAACTACGTCGTCTGGGCGCCTCTGTCGATTGGGATCGTGAACGCTTTACCATGGATGAAGGCTTCTCTAACGCCGTGAAAGAAGTGTTTGTACGTCTTTACAAAGAAGATTTACTGTATCGTGGTAAGCGTCTCGTTAACTGGGATCCAAAGCTACACACCGCAATTTCTGATCTTGAAGTGGAAAACATTGATAAGAAAGGCCACATGTGGCATTTCCGTTACCCGCTTGCCAATGGTGCGACAACCGCTGATGGCAAAGATTATATTGTGGTCGCGACGACCCGTCCAGAAACCGTGTTAGGCGATACTGGTGTTGCGGTTAACCCAGAAGATCCTCGTTATAAAGATCTGATTGGCAAACACGTACGTCTACCTATCGTTGATCGTTTAATTCCTATTGTTGGTGATGAACACGCCGATATGGAAAAAGGCACAGGCTGTGTAAAAATCACCCCTGCGCATGATTTTAATGACTATGAAGTGGGTAAACGTCATAGTCTACCCATGATCAACATCCTCACTATGGATGCACACATTTTGGCAAGCGCTGAAGTGTACACCACCAAAGGTGAGCCAAGCACCGATTACGCAACCGATATTCCAGAGCAATACCAAGGGTTAGAGCGATTTGCTGCACGTAAAGCACTTGTAGCAGAATTCGATCAACTTGGCCTATTGGTCGAAGTGAAAGATCACGATCTTACCGTCCCGTATGGTGACCGTGGTGGTGTGGTAATTGAACCGATGCTAACCGACCAATGGTATGTGCGTACTGCCCCTCTCGCTCAGCCTGCGATTAAAGCGGTTAAAGATGGAGACATTCAATTCGTACCACAACAGTACGAAAACATGTATTTCTCTTGGATGAACGAACTGCAAGATTGGTGTATCTCGCGTCAGCTTTGGTGGGGTCATCGCATTCCAGCTTGGTATGATGAGCAAGGTAATGTTTATGTCGGTCGTGATGAAGACGAAGTGCGTGCTGAAAACGGTTTAGCCGCAGATGTCGTGCTTGCACAAGATGATGATGTACTTGATACCTGGTTCTCATCCGCACTATGGACGTTTGGTACACAAGGTTGGCCAGAAAAAACGCCGGATCTTGCCACGTTCCACCCGACCGATGTGTTGGTAACAGGCTTCGATATTATCTTCTTCTGGGTTGCGCGCATGATCATGATGACCATGCACTTTATCAAAGATGAAGATAATAAGCCGCAAGTTCCGTTCAAAACCATTTATGTGACCGGCCTTATTCGCGATGAAAATGGCGATAAAATGTCGAAAACAAAAGGTAACGTGCTTGACCCTATCGATATGATCGATGGTATTGATCTTGAAGACTTAGTTGAAAAGCGTACTGGCAACATGATGCAGCCACAGCTTGCTAAGAAGATCGAAAAAACCACGCGTAAAGCTTACGAAAACGGGATTGAAGCCTACGGTACTGACGCACTGCGCTTTACACTCGCAGCGATGGCTTCAACCGGTCGTGATATCAACTGGGATATGAAGCGTCTTGAAGGTTACCGTAATTTCTGTAACAAGCTATGGAACGCAAGCCGTTACGTGCTGATGAATACGCAAGAGCACGATTGTGGTTTTGCCGCAGATGCTGAGTTGGAATATTCGTTAGCAGATAAATGGATCGAATCTCAATTTGAATTGACTGCGAAAGCGTTTAATAACCATATTGATAACTTCCGTTTAGACATGGCAGCCAATACGCTGTACGAGTTCATTTGGAACCAATTCTGTGACTGGTATTTAGAGCTTACTAAACCAGTTCTATGGAAAGGTACCGAATCACAGCAACGCGCAACACGCCGTACTCTGATCACTGTATTAGAAAAAACCTTACGTCTTGCTCACCCTGTGATCCCATATATCACAGAAACGATTTGGCAAAGTGTCAAGCCACTGGTTGACGGTGTGTCTGGCGAGACCATCATGTTACAAGCCCTACCACAATATGATGAAAATAACTTCCATCAGGAAGCGCTGGATGATATTGAATGGGTAAAAGCATTTATCACCAGTATTCGTAACCTACGTGCTGAATACGACATCAACCCAGGTAAGCCATTGGAAGTGATGCTTAAAGCCGCCAATGATATTGATGCAAGCCGCTTAGAAACCTGTAAGCCAGTATTGATGTCACTAGCGAAACTAGAAAGCGTTCGCATTATTACTGATGCCGATACTCTTCCAGCTTGTGCGACGTCACTGGTTGCTCAATCTGAGTTAATGATCCCAATGGCAGGCTTGATTGATAAAGATGCAGAACTTGATCGTTTGACGAAAGAGATCAACAAAACCCAAGGTGAAATTAAGCGCATTGAAGGTAAGTTAAACAACGAAGGTTTTGTTGCGAAAGCGCCGGAAGCCGTTGTTGCTAAAGAACGTGAGAAGCTCGAAGGTTACCAAGCAACTTTGGTCAAACTAGAAGAGCAAAAAGTCACTATCGCTAACCTATAATCGGTTATCTTGATGACAAAAAGCAGCGCTAAGGCGCTGCTTTTTTTTTATCGCTATTATTTATCGAGTATTCTAACTATTGTCTATCAGCACTTAGGTAAGAGTTTATAATCCGGTAATTGTGGGCTTGGCGTAAAATGCTCAAAAATACAACCTTCCGCGTCGGGGTAAAACTCACAGGGAACAAATAACGATGCGAGCGTTTGGGATATCGGATGATAAAAACTCAGCTCAGCCGCATGTAGCTGCAGACGGTCACTCCATGCAAACGCTTCTGCGTGCGCGTAAAACTCATCTCCCACAATCGGATGCCCTATCACCTGCATGTGAACCCGCAGCTGATGAGAACGCCCTGTCACTGGTAATAAACGTACGACACTGGTGTGCTCTTCATATTGCACCACCTGATAATGAGTCAGCGACGGTTTACCGTGCTCTTCACACACTTTCTGGCGTGGACGATTCGGCCAATCACAAATAAGCGGGCGATCGATTTCTCCTTGCTGTGGCGGATGTCCCCACACTCGGGCATAGTAAACTTTATGAGTCAGACGATATTGAAATTGTTTTTTTAACGCCGATTCACTGGCTTTGTCTTTGGCAAGCAGCATGAGACCAGAAGTTGCCATATCCAAGCGATGGATGACCTGAATCTCCCTATCACGCTCAACAATACGACTCCACATACTGTCATAGTGCTCTGGCAATCGGCCCGGCACCGAGAGTAAACCAGCGGGTTTATTCACCGCCAAGAGGTTCTCATCTTCATACACCACTTCAATCCACGGATCGCTCGGCGGTGTGTATTCTGTCATTGCCATGTGCTGCTCTATTTAGTTAAAAACGTCTGTGCTAAAAACGCTGCATTATATACACAAGCTTGTCATTTATCAGTAAGCAATTCGGCGTCCGTCTATATTGGCGCGCACGTTTAATTTAATCCCCCCTCTCTGTTGCACAGGTTTCTAGCGCTGCATCCGAGTCAGTCACATCGACAAGATCAGCATAAGTAAAAAATATCAGCCATTATTGTAAATAAAAATTGACATATAAGTGATATACGATAAAGATCCATTTTATTGACAAAATAAGAAACCTTAAAAGGTTCACTTGAATGTATTTCAGCACAACATGTAAAAGGATGTACTATGGAAAGCTCCGCTTCGATACCAACGACCTCAAATAGAGGGTTGGGTAGATTACTTCAGTCTCTAGGGCCAGGCATCATGACTGCCGCTGCCGCCGTGGGGGGCTCTCATCTCGTTGCTTCAACCAAAGCAGGGGCGATTTATGGGTGGCATTTAGCCGCATTAATTTTGCTGGTGAATTTATTTAAATACCCTTTCTTTCGGGCAGGGGTGCAATATACGGTAGGTTCAGGTAAAAGTTTGGTTGAAGGTTATGCGAACTTGGGTAAACCTTATCTTTACACCTTTTTTGCCTTGTGTTCGATTTCAGGTGTGATTAATACCGCCGCACTCTTACTTTTTAGTGCAAGCTTATTAAGCTACTTCATTCCTTTTCAATTATCGATTGGCATATTAAGCGCACTCATTTTGATCACCTGTCTACTTATTTTATTTGCAGGTCAGTATAAAGCGCTAGATGGCTTGTCAAAGCTCATCATGGCCGTATTAACGCTGAGTACATTTCTAGCCGTTGCAATTGCTGCGGGTGGATCTGATACCGTGGTAAAAACAGTCGAGACCCCATCACCTTGGCACTTAGCCGCGATTGGATTCATCGTTGTCACCATGGGCTGGATGCCTGCACCGATTGAAATCTCGAGTTTAAGCTCGATGTGGTTAAAAACTCAAAGCAAACAAATGGAAGTAACCCCAAAGTCTGCCTTGTTTGATTTTAATGTCGGTTATATTGGCACCGCCCTACTTGCCGTCGTCTTTTTGTCCTTAGGTGCATTAGTGCTCAATGGTACAGGCACTGACATTGCAAAATCAGGAACTGGCTTTACTCACCAGCTCATTGGCCTATACGCATCAACGATAGGTGAATGGTCGCGTTACTTAATCGCAGTGATTGCCTTTTTCTGTATTTTCGGTAGTACCATTACTGTGATCGATGGCTATTCTCGCGTGCTTGCAGAGGGGGTACGTCTCTTTAAAAAAGAGGGTGAGCAGCAAAACGAACATCGTTATTTTAAAGTTTGGATGCTCGCTATCTCTGCATTAGCGCTATCCATCATTTTATTCTGGGCTTCTGCCTTATTACCAATGCTCAACTTCGCCATGATTATGGCGTTTATTACCACGCCTTTCTTTGCTTTACTCAATTATATTTTGGTTACGCGTACACCACTTCCTAAAGCATTAACTATGGGAGTGAAACTCAAATCACTCTCCATACTCGGGCTGATTTATCTATTTGGATTTTTAGCCGTGTTTGTATGGTGGAAATGGTTCTTGTAGCGTAAAGCGACGATTATCAGTTTATATATTCATATCAAAAAAAGGCCTTCACAACAGTGAAGGCCTTTTTTGTTTACTGTAACAATGAATTATTCTAAATCATTAGTTATGCGCAACCATAATGACGCGTAGTGAATCAAGCTGGTATTGAGCATGCTTAATTAAATGATCAAGTTCCTCAATTTGAGCTTGTTGCGCCACAATTTCTTCATCTCGAATGTTCGGGTTCACTTCTTTCAAAGCTTGCATTCGCTCTAATTCTGCATCCAATTGTTGATGCATATCTTGGAGCGCTTGCGCACGAATTGTTTCAAGCTGCGCTTCAACGACTGGCGTTCCAGCATCAATCAAGTCATGGACCTGCTTTTGTACGGACGTCACCAGTTTATTCGCCACATGACGATTCACCGGGCTTAATTGACGATTAAAGCTATCAAACTCGACTTGTGATGATAGATCATTACCACGACCATCCAGTAATACTCGAATTGGTGTGGGTGGCAAGAAACGGCGAATACCGCTGCGTTTGGGCGCTTGTGCTTGTACCAAGAACACGAGCTCTAATAATACCGCACCAACGGGTAAGGCTTTATTTTTTAAAAGCGATACGGCTGATGTTCCCACGCCTTCGCTCATCAATAACTCCATACCACCGTCGATCATTGGGTGTTCCCAACTGATCAGCTCGACATCTTCAAGAGCTAACGCTGTATCACGATCAAAGGTCACCGTCGTGCCTTCTTCTGGTAAACCTGGGAAGCTCGGTACCATCATGTGTTCTGTTGGTTTCAAGACAATGGCATTATCACCGCGATCTTCTTGGTTCACACCAATCGTATCAAATAGACTCAGCGCAAATGTGACCAAATTAGTATCGCCATCGCTCGCGGCAATTTGCTCAGCGATACGATGTGATCTTTCTCCACCATTTGAATGCATCTCGAGTAAACGGTCACGTCCCTGCTCCATCTGTGCTTTTAATGTTTCATTCATCTTAGCAGAGTCGGCAATGATCTCATCTAAACCGTCGGTGCTGACCGCTGCCAATAGCTCGATCAACCCATCACTGTACTCATCGTAGACAAGACGACCTGTCGGGCAAGTCTCGGCAAAAGCATTCAAACCTTCATGGAACCAACGTGCTAAGATCTCTTGCGACGTTGTTTTCAAGTATGGAATATGAATATCAATGTCACGACGTTGTCCGATACGATCCAGTCGACCAATACGTTGTTCGAGTAAATCAGGGTTAAATGGTAAATCGAACATCACCAGTTGGTTGGCAAACTGGAAATTACGACCTTCTGAGCCAATCTCGCTACAAATCAAGACTTGTGCGCCACCTTCATCTTGCGCGAAATACGCAGCCGCTTTATCACGTTCAAGAATCGACATTCCTTCATGGAATACAGTAGCACGAATCCCTTCACGCTCACGTAACGCTTGTTCTAGCTGTAACGCCGTGCTGGCACGCGAAGCGATCACTAAAATTTTCTCACCACGCTTGTCTTTCACTTTATCAAGTAACCAGTTCACTCGCGGATCAAACTGCCACCAGCTAGACTCGTCACCTTCAAACTCTTGGAAAACCTCTTCTGGGTAGAGCATTTTAATCGCACGTGCTTGTGAGCTCATTTTACCGCCGATCATTCCTGCCACACGCATAGAGGTCGTGTACTGGGATGGAATATCCATAGGTAAAAGGTGAACATTACGCTGCGGGAATCCCTCTACACCGGAACGAGTGTTACGAAACAGCACACGACCAGTACCATGACGATCCATCAGGTTATCGATCAACGATTGACGAGCTTGGGCCTTCTCTTGTTCATCAGCAGCGCTTTCTAATACATCAAAAATAGCCGTGACACGCGCTTCACCAAGAATCTCGGCGATTTGATCTTTATCTGACTGTGCTAACGATTGACCTGAGAATAAAGCCGTCACCGCATTGGCAACCGGTGCGTATTGTTCTTCTTCTTCAACAAACGCCTGATAATCGTAAAATCGATCCGAGTCCAAAAGACGTAAGCGAGCAAAGTGGCTTTCACGCCCTAATTGCTCAGGTGTTGCTGTCAAAAGTAATACGCCAGGCGTACGTTCAGCTAACGCTTCAACGACTTGGTATTCACGGCTTGGTTTTTCTTCGCTCCACTCTAAATGATGCGCTTCATCGACCACCAATAAATCCCATTCAGCATCAACGGCTTGTTCTATACGACGACGACTTTTGCGTAGGAACTCTAATGAACATAAAACAAATTGCTGGGTATCAAACGGATTTTCCGATTCAGCAAACGCTTCAACACAACGCTCTTCATCAAAAATAGAAAAATGCAGATTGAAACGACGCATCATTTCAACCAACCACTGATGTTGTAAATTCTCTGGAACGACAATCAAAACACGTTCAGCACGCCCTGACAGAACTTGCTGATGAATGATCATGCCAGCTTCAATGGTTTTACCTAATCCTACTTCATCGGCAAGTAATACGCGTGGCGCATGACGACGCCCAACTTCATGGGCAATATAAAGCTGGTGTGGCACCAAACCAGCGCGCATACCACATAACCCACGCATAGGGCTTTTTTGTTGTTGATATTGATTGTGTAGTGCACGATAGCGCAACACAAAGTTATCCATACGATCCACTTGACCCGCAAACAGTTTGTCTTGCGGTTTATTAAACCGTATTTGGTGACTTAAAAAGATTTCACGCAGTGATACATTAGATTCTTCCGTATCTTGACGAGTACCAATATAGGTTAATACCCCTTGGTCTTCGGTGATCTCTTCGACTTGTAATGACCAACCTTCTTGGCTATCGATCACATCTCCCACATTAAAGGTAACTCTTGTGACAGGTGCGTCGTGGCGCGCATATACTCGGTTTTCCTCGGATGCGGCAAATATCACTGAAACGGTACGTGCATCTATTGCTACCACCGTACCTAAACCTAAATCGCTTTCTGTATCGCTTATCCAGCGTTGCCCCAAAGCAAAAGTCATGAATCGACTACCTCATTAATTTGGATTGGATTTCTATTTTATTACGTCATTGAACGGCGAATTGAATAAGCCCTTATTATGAGCTTTATTGAACCGCTGCGCAGAAAAGGTCGCTAATCTTACTTGAAGCCGTGATACAGGTCACGAGCTATCCATCGCAAACCCTAAGTTTTTTATCGTTTTTGATTTCGACATAAAAATGTCACGCTAACATGGCATTTCTGGTGATGTTGCTATACTGATCATAAGGTCGGTGTGAACGCTCAACTCAAGTGTTCCCCCACTTTGAAAAGCAGTAAGTATCTAACCAGTTTGCAGTCAGTGATAAGCGTTCTTACGCCTCGCGTTGTGGGCACTTAGCAACTTGAATGCAACCTTAATTTTGCATAGCAAGCTACTTTGTAGCAAGGAGACGCTTATGGGCGATACCGAACGAAAACTGTTTGTACTTGATACCAACATTTTGCTTCACGAACCTCAGGCCATATACTCCTTTCAAGAACATGACGTCATCATTCCCATGACGGTACTAGAAGAACTCGATAGAATCAAAGACAGCAAACGCGACGTTGCCCGTGATGCCCGCGTGGCGATACGTTCGCTCGAAAACCTCTTCCATGATGCAACGCCCGATGAAATCACCGATGGCATCCCCTTACTTAAAGACAGCTCCTCCTGTGGCTCCATTGCTATTTTAGCCGACTATGAATTGGTCGATACATTCAAAGCATTCACCGATAAAGAAGGCGACAACCGCATTCTTAATGCGGTGTTATACCTACAAAACAAACGAGATCCCCGCTCTGTTGTCTTAGTAACAAAAGACATTAACATGCGCTTGCGTGCTAAAGGTGCAGGCGTCTTGCATGTAGAAGATTATCGCACCGACCAATTAATTGATGATGTTCAATATTTAACCAAAGGTTTTCAGCAGCGCCCTGGTGCTTTCTGGGACACCGTCGATAAAGTTGATTCTTATAACGTTCATGGCCATACCTATCATGCATTAGAAAGGGAGCCTTTTGAGCCGACGTACCTTAATCAATATGTTATTGACGAAGACAGCGATTTTGCAGCTCGTGTCGAGCAAATTGAGGATAATCGCTTGGTGCTTAAAGATATGAGCCGTGAGCGCATGATGCATCGCCGCGCGTGGGGAATCTCCCCTAAAAATATTTACCAAGCGATGGCCATCGACTCACTGCTCGATCCCGACATCGACGTAGTGATTCTCACGGGAGCCGCAGGTAGCGGGAAAACATTGCTGGCAATGGCGGCCGCTCTAGAGCAAACCGTTGAAAGTCATCACTTTGACAAAATCATTGTCACTCGAAACACACCGGATATTGGTGAGTCTATCGGTTTTCTTCCTGGTAGCGAGGAAGAAAAAATGATGCCATGGCTAGCCTCTGTGACGGATACCTTAGAAGCATTACATAAAGACGACCATTGTACCGATGGATCATTAAAATATATTTGTGATAAAGCCAATATCCAATTCAAATCAATTAACTTCATGCGCGGACGCTCCATTCAACATGCTCTAGTCTTGCTTGATGAGTGTCAAAACCTCACAGCTGCGCAAATCAAAACTATCCTAACCCGTTGCGGGGAAGGCACCAAAATCATTTGCTCTGGTAACTTAGCGCAAATTGATTCTCATTACCTCACCCCTGTCACTTCAGGGTTAACCTATCTTGTTGAACGCTTCAAAAACTTTGAAGGCAGCGCCAACATTCACCTTAATGGGGTTGTACGTAGTCGCCTAGCAGAGTTTGCCGAAGAAAACTTGTAATGGTGCTGAGCGAGACAGGTAAAAATGTCTCGCTTTTTGAGCATCAAGTTCTATGTATAAACGAAAAACCTAGCGACTAAGTGAAAGGTATGAAGACAATACTTCTTGTGTATCTATTGACTTAAAAGCTATAAATATCGATTAAAAAAACAGTTAATTTATATAGAAGCATACCTTCATTCTTCTGCTATTTTAATCCCCCCCGATCTCATTTAAACTTGAAAAAAACAACGCCATAAATGAACTAATAATTTCCAATATGGTTACTCCACTCCAATTAAATTGAGAATATAAAAATGTTCCAATCGCAGAACCTAAAGCCATACCAACGAAATTTAATGTAAAGAAAATAGAGTTTAATCGAGATTTTGCATCTGGTTTAATGCCATAAATTATGCTCTGATGCGCGATTAGACAACTATTAATACCAAAGTCAAAAGCTATTACACATAATATTAAAATCGGTAACTGCAAAGATATTGAAAATGATGTAATAGAAAACATTGTAATAAACGAGAGAATTACAATGATAATACTCGTAGATACTACCTTCTTTGTGCCTATAGCATCAGAGATCTTCCCAGAAATAGGGGCGGCTACTGCTCCTACTAACCCAGCAAAACCAAAAATACCAGCATAAGAACTTCCCAAGTTGTAATATTCTGCTAGAAATATAGCAAGTGTCGTCCAAAAACAGCTGAAAGAGATATATAAAAAGCATTGGGTAAACGACGCTTTTCGTAAGTTTTTGTATTTAACCCAGAGAGGTATTAGGCTGCGTATGGTTTGTTTATAAGATAAGGTACTCGTAGGATAAATCTGAGGTAAAATAGCTGCCAAATAAAACCCCGAAAACAACATTGCTAGTGACGCTAGTCCAAATACGGGTCTCCATCCCCAGATTTCACTTACTACCCCACTATATACTCGAGACAATAAAATCCCCGTTAAAAGTCCCGTCATTACAGTTCCAACAGTTTTTCCTCGTTGAGACGAATCAGCTAACGTTGCTGTGGCTGGAATGATATCTTGCGCTGTTGTTGCCAAAATACCAATAGCTAGACTGACTATTAATAAAAAATAATAACCAGTAGAGACTGTACAAAGTAACAAGATAGCAGACAAAGAAAACGATTTAATAATAATCAATTTTTTCCTCTCAACACTATCACCAAGAGGCACCAGAAATAAAATACCTAGTGCATACCCTATCTGGGTTAACGTCGCAATTAATCCGGTTTGATTTACATTCAAATGAAACTCTTTACTAAGTATATTCAAGATCGGTTGACAGTAATAAATTGATGCCACACTCAGACCTGCACCAATCGATAATCCCAAAATTAATGGTAATGTTAGAGACTTATCTCTAGTACTTACTTCAGTTATTGAATTACTCATTCTTTCCCCTAAAAAATTAACATTCAAAATATGTTGCGCTATTAAATGCATTATTGGTACTCTCAATTACCGAAGAACAGTTATACACTCGGCGTATGAATATAAAAAAAACATCGGGAATAGATAGAGTTACATTACTTCAAACATGGGTTAGAATTGTTGAGTCGGGAAGCTTGACATTAGCAGCCCAACAACTAGAAACGACACAACCAACTATTAGTCGTAGGCTTCAATCTCTAGAACTAGCTTTGAACTGCAAATTACTATTACGAACAACTCATCAGTTAAAGCTTACCGAAGAAGGTGAGTCTTGCTATCAATATGCAAAAACCTTATTGAACAATTGGGGTGAACTTGAAGAAGTCGTTGGCAAATCCATCTCCAATACATTTAAACGTAATTTAAGAGTAAAAGCACCTCACGCCTTTGGGCAACGACAATTAATACAACCTATCATTAATTATCTTAATAAAAACAATGGAGTCCATGTTGAATGGATATTATCAGATAAAAAAGTCGATTTTTTATCTGATAATTTTGATTGTGCAATACATGTAGGGGAAGTTAATGAAGCTAATGTTGTAGCAAAACTGATTGCGTACGTGCCACGAATCATTGTCGCCACACCAGAATTCCTTGATGAGATGAAGGAAACCCCTAAAATTAACAATATCAGCAATTGGCCATGGATAGCACTCAGCAATTATTATAAAGAAAGCATCATCCTGAAAAATTCAGAAACGGAAGAAAGTAAAAATTTAAATATCACCCCATTAATAACGACAGATAATATCTTCTCAGCACAGGAGTTTGTGCTTAGCCATCTTGGAATTGCAAGCTTATCAACCTGGATAGTGGAACCACACTTAAGATCTGGACATTTAATCCAACTACTCCCAAACTGGCGTGAAGATGCTATCCCCATGTATATAGTTTACCCATATGCCAATTATTATCCCAAAAGGTTAATAAATTTCATTGATATAATGAAAGACTCAATTAGTGATGTTTTAAATATCAATAAATAACCTCTAACAAACACTAATGATAAAGTAAGTACAATGTCAAAATGTATTGCCAATCCGCTCTTATTTCTAAAATTTATGACAAGGTTTTACACAAATCGGTGGTAATTCTAGAGTAACTTAAAAGCATCCAAGTGTACTTCCGAGCATGTATCAACAGCTTTCGAAGGCAGCGCCAACATTCACCTTAATGGGGTTGTACGTAGTCGCCTAGCAGAGTTTGCCGAAGAAAACTTGTAATGGTGCTGAGCGAGACAGATAAAAATGTCTCGCTTTTTAAAAATAATAATTCACTTTATATGCATTCTTATGTTTTACTGGTCTTTATTGTTTTCGACTCTCGAATACTAAGGACCGAGATATGGCTTTCAATCTACGTAACCGCAACTTTCTCAAGCTACTGGATTTTTCTGCAAAAGAAATCCAGTTTCTCCTCGATCTCTCAACTCAACTGAAACAAGCCAAGTACACTGGTACTGAGCAAAAAAATCTGTTGGGTAAAAACATTGCGCTCATTTTTGAAAAGTCCTCTACTCGTACACGATGCTCGTTTGAAGTCGCTGCCCATGATCAAGGCGCTAATGTCTCTTATATCGGCCCTTCTGGCTCACAAATTGGTCATAAAGAATCCATGAAAGATACCGCACGTGTTTTGGGGCGTATGTACGATGGCATTCAATATCGTGGACATGGGCAAGAGATCGTTGAAGTATTAGGCGAGTTCGCCGGTGTTCCTGTATGGAACGGACTTACCAATGAGTTTCATCCTACCCAAATTCTGGCCGATTTCTTAACCATGCAAGAGCACAGTAGAGGCAAAAATCTGCATGAGATTTCTTTCGCCTATTTAGGTGATGCCCGTAATAATATGGGTAACTCATTAATGGTCGGCGCCGCCTTAATGGGCATGGATATCCGTTTAGTCGCGCCGAAGGCTTATTGGCCTGAGGCCGATTTAGTCGCCCAATGCCAAGAGCTAGCTAAAAGTTCTGGAGCGGTTATCACCTTAACTGAAGATGTGCCAGAAGGCGTAAATGGTTGTGACTTTCTGTATACCGATGTCTGGGTGTCTATGGGCGAGCCCGCTGAAGCATGGGAAGAGCGTATTGCTGTCATGAAGCCTTATCAAGTCAATATGGCGATGATTGAAGCAACGAATAATCCTAATGTTAAATTCATGCATTGTCTCCCAGCTTTCCATGACGATGAAACCGTTGTCGGTAAACAAATCGCGGAAAAATATGGTATGGATGGCTTAGAAGTGACCAACGAAGTATTTGAATCTAGCCACTCCATTGTCTTTGATGAAGCAGAAAATCGTATGCACTCCATCAAAGCTATTATGGTTGCCACGCTGGGGTAATGCTCAGAGTGGCGAAAAAAGTCATAAAAACACATAAGACAGAGATAATGTAATCGCTTGCACTCTCTATTGTTAGCGGTATAATTCCCCACAATTTGTCTTCGGGGATACCTAAAAAATGATCGGTCATTGTCTATTAACCACATATCATTTTAGTGAGTGCCAACACTTACGCGGTTTTCTGTTTCCCGTCGATGAATAAATAATGGTAAAGCCTCCCAGATCGGGGGGCTTTTTTATGGCCGAAAGAAAAGATAGGGATAAAACTATGGTGAACTCGCTGTTTCAAAAGCACATCATTTCAATTTCTGAGCTCTCACGCGCAGAGCTCGAGTTGATCGTACAGACCGCTGGCCAGTTAAAAGCGCAGCCACAACCAGAACTCATCAAGCATAAAGTCGTCGCAAGCTGCTTTTTCGAGCCATCAACCCGCACCCGCCTATCTTTTGAAACGGCGATACAGCGTATTGGCGGTAATGTTATTGGTTTTGATAATGGCGGCAACACGTCGTTAGCCAAAAAAGGCGAAACCCTATCTGACTCGGTACAGGTCATCTCTAATTATGTGGATGCGTTTGTGATGCGTCACCCGCAGGAGGGAGCGGCGCGCTTGGCGTCAGAGTTTTCTAATGGCGTACCGATTATCAATGCTGGCGATGGATCAAACCAGCATCCATCACAAACACTATTAGATTTATTTTCTATTTATGAAACCCAAGGACGCTTAGATAATCTCAATGTTGCCTTTGTTGGCGATCTTAAATATGGACGTACGGTTCATTCTTTAACGCAAGCATTATCAAAGTTTACTAATGTCCGTTTTTATTTTGTTGCCCCTGATGCACTGGCAATGCCGGACTACATCTGTGAAGAGCTCGATGAAGCAGGTATTGAATATAGCCTACACCAAGATATGGACACCGTAATTCCTGAACTCGATATTCTTTACATGACGCGTGTACAAAAAGAGCGTTTCGATGAATCGGAGTACGCGCATATAAAATCAGCATTTGTATTAACCGCGTCCCACCTCACTGATGCTCGTGAGAATATGAAGGTGTTACACCCACTGCCACGCGTTGACGAAATTACAACAGATGTCGATAAAACGCCACACGCTTACTTTTTCCAACAAGCTGGTAATGGCGTTTACGCCAGAGAAGCATTGCTTGCACTGGTTTTGAATGAATCACTTTAAGGGGAATATCATGAGTAAAGAAACCCAATTACAAGTTGAAGCCATCAAAGACGGTACCGTGATTGACCATATTCCGGCCAAAGTAGGTATCAAGGTATTACGTTTATTCGATATGCATAATGCCAATGAGAAAGTCACAATAGGGTTAAATTTGCCTTCATCCGAGCTAGGCCATAAAGACCTACTTAAAATCGAAAATGTATTTATTAATGCCGACCAAGCCAATAAATTAGCATTATATGCACCGCATGCAACGGTTAACCGTATCGAAAACTATGAAGTGGTGAAAAAGCTTCCTTTAGAATTACCGCAGCAAATTAATAATGTCTTTGCTTGCCCGAATAGTAACTGTATCTCCCATAATGAACCAGTGGAAAGCAGTTTTACTATTACAGAAAAACCCCATGATATTCGTTTAAAGTGTAAGTATTGCGAGAAAGTATTCGCACGCGATATCGTCACTGAAAGAAATACCTAACTGACCTAAAAGGCATGAGCTAACTCTTTACCTTGACGATTGCACAGGGCACACTAAGCACTTGTCGAATATAATATTAATGGAAGATAATCATGACAAAAGTACTACAGACAGAGTCAGCACCAGCCGCGATTGGTCCCTACGTTCAAGGCGTCGATTTAGGCAATATGGTACTCACATCAGGGCAAATTCCTGTTAACCCAGAGACCGGTGATGTAGCGGAAGATATCGCCGTACAAGCTCGTCAATCTTTAGACAATGTAAAAGCGGTCGTTGAAGCGTCAGGCCTAACCGTACATGACATTGTCAAACTGACCGTGTTTGTCAAAGATATGAATGATTTTGCTACCATCAATACCGTTTATGGCGATTTCTTTGATAGCCACAGTGTGGCTAACTACCCAGCACGCTCATGTGTCGAAGTGGCACGTTTGCCCAAAGATGTTGGAATTGAAATCGAAGCAATTGCAGTTCGTAAGTAAGTCCATAGTATTAAACATTAAAAAAGGGTTGCCATTGGCAACCCTTTTTATTGTGACGTAACCCAACGCAGTAGACGAACTGCGTAGCCTAGCGTGGATTATTTATTTAATTCAGCCACTTCTGCATCTAACTCAGCCAATTTCGCTTTCATTAACGCATTACAATGTTTCGATAACTTACGCACGTCTTCTTTGGCATAATCATCGGTACTGACCGATGGCAAAATTTCGACGATCACATGACCGTTATTCCAACGGTTTAGCTTCAAGTTATGAGTTGAGCTACACACAATAGGCCCAACCGGAACATTCGCTGCAATAGCCGCATGAAAAGCGCCTGTCTTAAACGGCAACATACCACGTCCACGTGAACGAGTGCCTTCTGGAAACATCCACACAGAAACCTTGCTGTTCTTGATACTATTCACAACCTGATCAATCGTTCCTTTTGCTTTCGCTTTATTGGCACGATCAATCAAGATATTCCCTGTTAACCAGTACAGCTGACCAAACAATGGCAAATAAGCTAGGCTCTTTTTGCCCACCGTAACTACATTCGGTGTCACTGCACGTGAAACAGTAAACATATCCCAATTGCTTTGATGGTTAGCGATATAGACATGCTGACCACGCTTATACACATCGGCTGGCGCTCGAAAGATCAACTTAATACCAAATACCGGGGCGAGCGCTGCGAAAAAACGCCCAAAAGTAAAAACATGTTTTGGATTGCGTGGGGATAGTAAACAGTACCCACAACCAAATACAAACATGACGATAGCAAATAACGCTACAGCAAAGATACGAAGGAGTGCGATCATCGATTTCTCCAAAGGAGTAAGAACAAAAAAAAGCCGAAACTTGTTGTTTCGGCCACTAACTAAGCTTTATAGATGTAGAGTTTACCCTGCTTCGCTAATACGCTCAATATTTGCGCCCAGCGCCGACAGTTTATCTTCGATTTTTTCATAGCCGCGGTCGATATGATAAATACGATCAACGATTGTTTCGCCTTTAGCAATACAACCAGCAAGCACTAAACTGGCGGAAGCACGCAAATCGGTCGCCATAACCTGTGCACCACTGAGTTGATCCGTATCACCGCAAATCACAGTATTACCTTCAATTTCAGCTTTTGCTCCCATACGTAAAAGCTCAGGAACATGCATAAAACGATTTTCAAAAATCGTCTCGGTAATCACACCACTGCCCTTCGCCATCATATTTAGCAGAGTAAACTGAGCTTGCATATCCGTTGGAAAACCAGGATGCGGCGCTGTACGCACAGAAACGGCTTTTAGCTCGTTCTTAGTCATATCAAGGCTAATCCAGTTATCACCGATTGCAATATCCGCCCCCGCTTCTTCAAGCTTAGCAAGTACCGCATCTAAAAGGCGTGCATCAGTGTTATGACATACAATTTTACCTTTAGACACAGCAGCAGCAACAAGGAAAGTTCCGGTTTCAATACGGTCAGCCACGACTGAGTGCTTACCACCATGCAAACGTTCAACGCCTTCAATGGTAATTGTATCAGTACCAGCTCCTGAGATTTTCGCACCAATTTGGTTTAAAAAATCAGCCGTATCAACAATTTCAGGTTCGCGAGCTGCATTATCAAGAACCGTAGTTCCTTCTGCGAGCGTCGCCGCGCACATGATAGTAATGGTTGCACCAACAGACACTTTATCCATGACGATATGAGCCGCTTTTAAGCGCCCATCAACTTCGGCTTTCACATACCCGTCTTCTAACGTAATAGTCGCACCTAGTTGCTCTAAACCATTGATATGTAAATCCACCGGACGCGCACCTATCGCACAGCCACCGGGTAAGGAGACTTCTCCTTTACCAAAGCGAGCAACTAAAGGACCCAGAGCCCAAATAGACGCGCGCATGGTTTTAACCAAATCATACGGCGCACAATATTGATCAATTTTACTCGAATCGACATGCACAGAGCCATTACGCTCTACTTTCGCGCCTAAACGACCGAGTAGCTCCATTGTGGTATCAATATCGCGTAAATGCGGGACGTTCGCAACTTCTACCGGCTCTTCAGCCAGAATAGAAGCAAACAAAATCGGCAGTGCAGCATTTTTTGCACCTGAAATTCGCACTTCACCTTGTAACGGTGAAGGTGAACCAATAACTCGAAACTTATCCATTAATTAACCTTACAGCGACATCAATTTCTTATCGCGAGCCCACTCATTTGGTGTATAGGCTTTGATGGATACAGCGTGGATGTCATTCCGCTGTATCAACTCCATAAGAGGCGCATAAATCATTTGCTGCTTCTTTACTCGACTCATGCCGTCGAAGCAACCATCAACGGCAATCACTTCATAGTGACTACCTTCGCCTTTCACATGAATTTCTTCAAGGTTAAGCGCTTGTTCTAAAATCTGTTTTACTTGTGAGCTATCCACCGTTCACCTCTGTTGATTGCTTAATGTGTTGATTCATCATCTGCTCAATATTACTTAATTGAAACAGCATGCCTAATTGCTTAGGCACGAAAGAGAGCATTATATGACAGTTTTGACGTTTTGCATTCTCAATTAAATGAATTAGCATTGCCATTCCTGCAGAATCAACACGCTCAACGGAGGCCAACGATACCGTCACCTGCTCTACATCGGCGGTCCACTGACTTAATGATTCCCATAACTTAGGCACCGTATCGCGGTCTAAAGCCCCTTGTAATTCAGCGTATTCGGGGCTGACTATGTGCCATTGTGAATCACTCATTTTGAATCACTCTCAAACTTAACGGGATTATCGGCTAATCGTTGTAAATCTTTGGCGACACCAAGAATACCTTCATTGCGGATTTTACCACTCCACTCAGAACGTTTGCTCGATAACATACTGACCCCTTCGGCAACCATGTCGTAGACTTTCCAGTCACCCGATTTCTCTTTACGCAATTTAAAATCAAGCTTAATGTTCGGTCGAGAGTGATCCACGATATCCACTCGTACACTGGTAATACGGCGATCATCAGCAATGTCTGTTTCTGGACCAAACTTAATGCCTTGATCGGAATATTGTGTCAATACTTGCGCATAGTTGGTCACTAAATAAGCGCGAAAGGCTTTGATAAAGGCTTCCACATCACTATGTTTAGCGCCACGTAGATTCGGACCCAATAATTTCAATGCCGCGTATTTAGCATTCACATAGGGCATTAGTTCCTGCTCTACGATGGTTTTCAGATACTCAGGGTCTTGATGTATTTTCGGCTGTTCGTTCTTCAAGCGGTTAAACGCCTGCTGCGCAACCTGCTTCATCATATTATACGGTTGAGTTTGGGCAACCTCTTGAGAATGCACCGCCCATGACAGCACTAAACTCAATACTAGAATAAAATATCGCTTCAACATTATTTTGCCTCGCCGCTGCTATCTTTATCTTTGTCACCAGAACCATATAAGAACTGACCAATCAAGTCTTCTAAGACTAGCGCAGACTTGGTATCTTCAATCCGGCCGCCATCTTTGAGCATAGCGCCTTCTCCATCATAAACAAAGCCAGGGACTAAACCGATGTATTGCTCACCAATCAGTCCGGCAGTCAGAATTTGCGCACTAGAGTTATCGGGAAACTGATCATATTTACTATCAATTTCCATCGTGACTTTCGGTAGCATCGTCTTCTGATCTAATGCGATATTATCCACACGACCAATCACGACACCACCGACTTTCACTGGTGAACGAACTTTTAGTGAACCAACATTATCAAATTCTGCAGTCAGGGTATAAGTATCCGTTGAACCAATCCCCTTTACGTCAGCGACTTGAAAAATCATGACTAGGATTGCGCAAATTCCTGCGAGAACAAAACAGCCAACCCCTAATTCTAATTTTCGTGTTTGTTTCATGCTTAATTCCCAAACATCAATGCAGTAAGTACAAAATCGAGACCCAACACAGCCAGCGAAGAATGTACTACAGTTTTCGTTGTGGCTCGGCTAATTCCCTCTGAAGTAGGAACGGCGTCGTAACCATTAAATAGCGCAATAAAAGTGACGGTAATTGCAAAAATTACACACTTGATCGCACTATAACCAATATCTTTACCAAACTGGACAGAGGCTTGCATTGCCGACCAATAACTGCCCGCATCAATGCCTTTCCAATCAACACCGACCAATTCACCGCCCCAAATACCGACGGCCATAAAGATCATTGCCAGTAAAGGCATCGAAATAAGTCCGGCGTAAAAACGTGGGGCAATGACGCGCTTGAGCGGATCGACTGCCATCATTTCTAAGCTGGATAGTTGCTCTGTCGCTTTCATAAGACCAATTTCTGCGGTCAAAGCTGAGCCGGCACGGCCCGCAAATAACAACGCAGTAACGACTGGCCCTAACTCTCTTAATAAAGACAGCGAAATCATCTGTCCTAAGCTACCTTCCGCTCCGTAATCCACTAAGATTACATAGCCTTGTAAACTTAAAACCATCCCGATAAATAAACCAGACACAACAATAATGGCGAGTGATTGTACGCCAATACTATGCAACTGTTTAATTAGTAATGGGAAATTTTTAATCGGTCTTGGTCTGCCGCCTAACGCGCCAACCAACATCAAAGTCGCTCTTCCTAATGTCACACAAAACGACAAAGTCCGACGACCTAAATCACTGACCCATTGCTCTAGGTTAGCTAACATCAAACAAGTCCTTTTCTATCGGTTGCGAAGGATAACGAAACGGAACCGGACCATCCGCATTCCCTTTTAAGAACTGTTGCACTTTGGGGTTGCGATCTAAGGATAGTTTTTTCGGTGTCCCTTCCGCAATAATTTTGCCATCGGCTAAGATATATACCCAATCTGCAATACTCATCACTTCAGGAACATCGTGAGAAACCACCACAGATGTAACGCCTAATGCTTCGTTAAGGTTATGAATCAACTCGACCAACACGCCCATTGTAATGGGATCCTGTCCAACAAAAGGTTCATCGTACAAAATAAGTTCAGGATCTAACGCAATAGAACGAGCTAATGCGGCACGGCGAGCCATGCCTCCCGACAGCTCACTTGGCATTAACTGAGAAGCGCCTCGTAAACCTACGGCTTCCAGCTTGAGCATCACCAATGTTCGAATCAGGTTTTCATCCAATTCTGTGTGCTCCCGTAACGGAAATGCCACGTTGTCGAACACATTTAAATCAGTAAATAAAGCCCCCGATTGAAACAACATGCTCATTTTTTTACGTGCTTGGTATAACTGTTTACGGGTTAACGCTGGGATATTATCCCCATCAAACCATATCTCTCCGTCTTCTGGTTGTATTTGACCGCCAATAAGACGTAACAACGTCGTTTTGCCGATGCCGGATGGTCCCATAATCGCGGTAACCTTGCCTTTTGGTACGCGTAAACTGACGTTATCGAAGATCTTGCGACCCGAGCGAGAAAAAGTCAGATTATTAATAATTACTAAGTCATTGTTAGACATGTTATCGATTCGCCCTTTGGTTCTCTTCATTGCGAAGACAACGCATCATAAGCAGATTAATAAAAAATATAAAGCACTGTTCAATTCCATCAGAAGCCTGTCGCGTTTTTGTCAAATTGCCTCAAAGTTTTCGATACAATTTGTTGCGACTTGTTGCAACAATACCTCTTATATCAACAGTGTTCTCATGTTAGAATTTTGCTTGCCTAGCATAAAGTGATCCATAAAAATGAAATCTTGCGTAAAATAGAACAATATATCTGATAATCGACTTCCCTTTTATTGACCAACAGGTCAAAATTACTCGTTTTTATTTCACGATTGTCAACTAAAGCAGGATTGTTCATGTTAGAAGCAGCTGGATTACTTATTCTAGGCCTTATTCTCCTAGTATGGAGCGCAGACAAGCTCGTTTTTGGTGCCGCTGCCGTCGCGAGAAACTTCGGTGTTTCTCCGATGATTATCGGCATGACTATTCTCGCGATGGGCTCGTCAGCACCAGAGATGATGGTGTCAGCGACCGCCGCGATGGCAAACAAAACGGATACCGCCGTTGGCAACGTTTTAGGTTCTAACATTGCCAATATCGCACTTATTCTTGGCATTACCGCAATGATCAAGCCATTAAGCATAGGTGCAACGGTCCTACGACGCGAAATGCCACTCATGATAGCGATCACTATCCTAGCAGGTATTCTCTTGAAAGACGATTATCTGGGCTATGGTGAAGGTATTCTCTTACTCGGCCTATTTGTCTTATTCATACTTGGTATGCAGCAAATTAGCCGTCGTGAGAAAAAACAAGGTAAAGCCGTCATTGATACCCATGAGGAAGACATTCCTCAAGATGTTCCCAACATTAAAGCGGGCATGTGGGTACTGCTTGGCCTGATATTATTACCTGTTGCGGCAAATTTGTTGATCGACAATGCAGTTATCATCGCTAAAGCGTTTGGTATGAGCGATCTCGTGATCGGCCTAACCATCATCTCTATAGGGACGAGTCTACCAGAGCTAGCAGCATCGTTAGCAGGCGTGCTAAAAGGAGAGGATGATATGGCGGTCGGTAATATTATCGGCTCAAATATTTTTAATATTTTAGCGGTAATGGGGCTACCCGGTATTATTCAACCTTCCTACGTAAGTGAATATGCAATGGGGCGTGATTTTTGGGTTATGCTCGGAATTTCGCTCTTGTTAGTTGTGATCGCTCTGGGTAAATCACGCCGTATTAATCGCATTGAAGGTGGCATATTATTTATCGTTTTCGTTGCGTATCAGTCTTATTTATTCATGAATATGAGTGCTTAAAAACGAGGAAAGATCATGGCAACTGAATTTAATTACCAACAAGCCGCCGAGCAAGTACTCAATACGGAAATCGAGGGATTACAACAATTAGCACCTTTCTTTAATGAGGCTTTTACGCGTGCGTGTGACCTGATTTTGAACAATCGCACTGGTAAAGTGGTCGTAATGGGGATTGGTAAGTCTGGACATATCGGGCGCAAAATAGCAGCGACCTTAGCCAGCACTGGCACATCCGCGTTTTTTGTACACCCAGGAGAAGCCTCTCACGGCGATTTGGGGATGGTAACCTCAGACGATATCGTATTAGCGATATCTAACTCAGGTGAATCAGCTGAGATCCTTAGTTTATTTCCAGTCTTAAAACGTTTAAATGTTAATATTATCAGTTTAACAAGCCAGCCAAATTCAACCATGGCCCGGCTTGCCGACATTCATTTGCAGATCAGCGTACCACAAGAAGCCTGTCCATTAGGGCTGGCTCCCACAACAAGTACGACAGTGACGCTGGTAATGGGTGATGCACTCGCCATTGCGCTGCTGCGAGCACGTGGCTTTACCTCGGAAGATTTCGCTATGTCACATCCTGGCGGCTCACTCGGGCGTAAATTGTTATTAAAACTGAGCGATATTATGCATTACGGTGATGCCTTACCTAAAGTAGCGCCTGATACTTTAATTCGCGATGCGTTACTTGAGATCAGCCAAAAAGGCCTTGGTATGACTGCGATTACCGACAGTGATGAGACACTACTTGGTATTTTTACCGACGGTGACCTACGGCGTATTTTAGATAAGCGTGTCGATATCCATACGACGACAATCGATCAAGTGATGACAACATCACCCACCACTGCCTCACCGGATCTACTCGCAGTGGAAGGCGTGAATTTGATGCAAGAAAAACGAATTAGCGGTTTAATGCTACTCAACGAAGGTCGACTTGTCGGCGCATTAAACATGCATGACTTATTAAAAGCTGGGGTAATGTAATGTCACAATTAGTAGACACGCTTTATGGCAAAGTAAATGACGACATTTTGTCTATTGCTAAATCCATCAAACTATTGATTTGTGATGTAGATGGTGTGTTCTCAGATGGCTTAGTCTATATGGGGAATAATGGCGAGGAACTCAAAACCTTCCATACTCGTGATGGCTATGGCGTCAAAAGTTTGATGAACGCCGGAATTGAAATTGCAATTATTACGGGCAGAGAATCGCAAATTGTTACCAATAGAATGAACGCTTTGGGCATTAAACTTGTCTACCAAGGACAAGATGACAAACTCAAAGCCTATCGTGATATTTGCACAAAACTTGAGATTTCCCCAGAAGAAACTGGGTATATTGGTGATGATTTAATTGACTGGCCAGTCATGGAGCAAGTGGCTTTGCAAGTCTGCGTAGCCGATGGCCATCCCTTACTCGCCAAACGTGCTAACTATGTTACTCATATCAAAGGTGGACATGGCGCGGTACGTGAAGTCTGTGATTTAATCCTAGAAGCTAGGGGTGAACTTGATGCGCATAAAGGTCTAAGTATATGAGTGTATCCCGTGTCATATACGCGGTTTTAATATTGGTTTCACTCTCCTCTCTGTATTATCTTCTTGATAGTGAGGATGAAGCAGACATTCAAGTGAAACCGAATACAGAACTGCCTATGTTTAGCGGAAACAACCTGAACAATGTATCTTACAATGATGACGGTGTACGCAGTTACGTTATTCAGTCGAAACATCTCGATTATTACGCCAAAAGTGGAGACACCATTTTTCAAAGTCCCATTTTAAAAGTATATCAGCAAGGTACTAAGCAAGAGTGGCAAGTCACTGCACAACGCGCGGTACTTTCAAAAAAACAAGTGCTGACACTCTACGATGATGTCGTCGCGAAAAATTTACTCACGACATCGAGTTTCGAAAAAATGACAACGTCGAAACTTAGTATCAAACTTGATAGTCGAGATTTTTGGGCTAACAATCCGGTGGATCTGATAGGTCCTCAATTTGAAACACATGGGCAGGCGATGAAAGGCAATTTTGCTGATAACTCGGCCGTCCTTTATAATCATGTACAAGGTCGATATGAAAATCTCACACCTAACGCTGGTGGCAAGTCTTCTGGTCAGTAGCCAGTGTTTTGCTTTATCAACAGATAGTAAACAACCCGTTTATATTGATTCGGATAGCCAGCAACTGGATATGAAAAGTAATCGCGTAACCTTTATTGGTGACGTAAAGCTCAAACAAGGTAGTATCAATATTAATGCCGATAAATTAATTGTGGTTCGCAATGAAAAAACAGGCAAAATTGAAAATATTACAGGCTACGGCAAACTTGCGACTTTTTCTCAGTTGACCGATGAGGGGAAAACTCTGCAAGGTGAAGCCGAAGAACTTTACTATAAGATGTCACAAGATGAGTTGATCATGACCAACAAAGCCATGCTCTCGCAAGATGACAGTGAAATTCGTGGTAAGAAAATTCGCTATAAAATTTCCTTACAAAAACTGATTGCAGATAGCAGCGGTAAAGGGCGAGTGTCTACCGTTCTGCAACCACAAACGATGGATAAAAATCAGAAGTAATTCATTATGTCTGTATTGAAAGCGCAACATTTAGCGAAAAGTTATAAAAAACGCAAAGTCGTCTCTGATGTAAGCTTGGCCGTCGAGTCAGGGCAAATCGTCGGCCTGCTCGGACCAAATGGGGCCGGTAAAACGACATCGTTTTATATGATTGTCGGACTGGTTGCCCGCGATGAAGGTAAAATCTCCATAGACGACATGGATATAAGTGTGTTACCAATGCACAGCCGTTCTAGGTTGGGGATTGGATATCTACCACAAGAGGCGTCCATTTTTCGCAAATTATCAGTAGAAGATAATATTTTAGCTGTGTTACAAACACGCAGTGAATTAACCCGTGAACAACGTCAAGACAGATTAGAAGATCTACTGGATGAGTTTAGTATTCAACATATCCGTAAAAATACGGGGATGTCGTTATCTGGTGGTGAGCGTCGTCGAGTAGAAATCGCGCGAGCATTGGCGGCGAACCCGCAATTTATCCTGTTGGATGAACCTTTTGCTGGTGTTGACCCTATCTCGGTTATCGACATAAAAAAAATCATTGAACACTTACGTGACCGCGGGTTAGGCGTACTCATCACCGACCACAATGTAAGAGAAACATTGGATGTTTGTGAAAAAGCTTATATTGTAAGCCAAGGGCACCTAATTGCAGAAGGCACTCCTGAAGAAGTGCTGAATAACGAACAGGTGAAACAGGTTTATCTGGGAGAACAATTCCGTCTATGATGAATGGAAGGAGTCCGGATTTTTAAGATAAGGTAGTTGGAAACTGAATGAAGCCTTCATTACAGCTCAAGCTAGGTCAACAATTAGCAATGACACCACAATTGCAGCAAGCGATCCGCTTACTGCAATTGTCTACACTCGACTTACAACAAGAGATTCAAGAAGCCCTAGACTCTAATCCCTTATTGGATGTTGAGGAAAGCGCAGATGATGTCGCTAATCCTGATGAACGCAAAGAGAACGACCGTAATGAGGAAAAAGAACCGAGTGCGGATGTGACCTCTGAGCCTGAGCCACAAGACAGTTCTGATGTATTTGATAAATCAGAAATCAGTTCCGATTTAGAAATGGATACAACATGGGATGATATCTACAGTGCTAACACTGGCAACACGGGTGTCGCAATGGATGATGATATGCCCGTCTATCAAGGGGAAACCACTCAATCTCTCCAAGATTATCTGCTGTGGCAACTCGACTTAACTCCCTTTAGTGAAACGGATCAGACGATTGCATTCGCTCTCATCGATGCCATTGATGATTCTGGTTACCTGACTTCATCATTGGAGGATATTCGCGACAATTTCGACTATGACGATGTTGAGATTGACGAAATAGAAGCTGTTCGTAAACGTATACAGCAGTTCGATCCTCTCGGTGTCGCCTCGCTGAATCTACAAGATTGCTTATTATTACAATTAGCGACCTTTCCTGAACAAACACCGTTTCTGACTGAAGCGAAACTTATTCTTTCTCAGTATATCGATCAACTTGGTAATCGAGATTACAAACTTATCTTAAAAGAGTCTAAACTCAAAGAAGATGAGTTACGACAAGCTCTGCATTTAATTCAAGCGCTCGATCCTCGTCCTGGCAATCGTATCACTGAAACCCATGCGGAATATGTCATTCCTGATGTGTCAGTCTACAAGGATCATGGTAAATGGGTCGTTTCCATTAATCCGGATAGCGTACCTAAGCTCAAAGTGAACCAACAATATGCGGGGCTCGCCAAAGGCAATACTGCAGATAGCAATTATATTCGCACTAACTTACAAGAAGCAAAATGGCTAATTAAAAGCTTAGAAAGTCGTAATGAGACGTTACTAAAAGTGGCAAAATGCATTGTTGAACACCAACGTGATTTCTTTGAATATGGCGAAGAAGCCATGAAACCTATGGTGCTGAATGACGTAGCACTAGCCGTGGATATGCATGAGTCGACTATCTCAAGGGTAACGACACAGAAATTTATGCATACACCACGAGGCATATTCGAGTTGAAGTACTTTTTCTCTAGCCATGTCAGTACTGATACTGGCGGAGAATGTTCATCGACCGCAATACGCGCACTGATTAAGAAATTGGTCTCGGCAGAAACCCCTGCTAAGCCTCTCAGTGATAGCAAAATTGCGGCGTTATTAGCTGACCAAGGAATCAACGTCGCCAGACGAACAATTGCTAAATACCGAGAATCATTGGGAATAGCACCTTCAAGTCAGCGTAAACGCCTGCTATAAGGCCAAACAGAGAAGGAAAGTCTATGCAAATCAACATTAATGGCCATCACATTGATCTGACCGATTCAATGCAAGACTATGTTCACGAGAAATTTCAAAAGCTAGAGCGTTTTTTTGATCAGATAAATAACGTACAAGTTATTTTACGAGTTGAAAAAGTTCGCCAAATCGCGGAAGCTACGCTTCACGTGAGTCAAGGTGAGATTCATGCGACCGCGGAAAGTGATAACATGTATGCGGCCATCGATGAGTTAGTAAACAAACTCGTACGACAACTCAATAAGCATAAAGAAAAGCTAAGTAGCCATTAATCATGCAATTACGCGAAGTATTGACGCTGGACTGCACCAAGAGTGCGGTCCAGTGTTCTAGTAAAAAAAGAGCACTAGAAATTATCAGTGAAGTTGCGGCGCAACACACTGGCCAAAATGCAACGTCATTATTTCAATGCATGCTCAGCCGAGAAAAGGTGGGAAGTACCGGAATTGGTAATGGTATTGCCATCCCACATGCCCGTATGGCAGACAATGAATCAGCGGTAGCGGTCTTACTGCAGTGTGAACACCCTATCGACTTCGATGCGATTGATAACCGACCGGTGGATCTTTTGTTCGCCTTGCTAGTACCAGAAGCGCAATGTAAAGAACACTTGCAGACATTAGCGAGTATGGCTGAGCGCTTGAAAGATAAAAAAGTGCTCAAACAACTGCGCAGTGCGCATACTGATCAAGAGTTATACAACATCATGGTAGTAAACGAGCAGGATAAATAACATGCGTTTGATCGTTGTCAGTGGTCAGTCTGGGGCGGGCAAAAGTGTTGCCTTACGAGTACTGGAAGATTTAGGGTATTACTGCGTTGATAACCTACCTATCAACCTTTTACAAGAATTTGTAAAATCAGTAAAAGACAGCAATCAAAACGTCGCTGTGAGTATCGATATCCGTAATTTACCCAAAGACCCAGGATTAATTGAACCCACTCTGAATCGTTTAAAATCAAGTGATGTCGAAGTCAGCGTGCTATTTTTAGATGCGTCTGAACAAGTGTTACTCAAGCGTTATAGTGAAACTCGACGTATTCACCCGTTGTCACTCGCCGATGATAACCCTTCGCTTGCTAAAGCTATTGAGTTAGAAAAGCAGGTTCTCAAACCACTTAAAGAACATGCTGATCATGTTATCGATAGCAGCCAACGCTCAATTCACGATCTCAGTGAACGCGTTAGAACTTATATCGAGGGCAATGAGCGTAAAAAACTCGTCATGGTATTTCAATCCTTCGGCTTTAAATATGGTGTTCCAAGTGACGCCGATTTTGTATTTGATGTACGCTTTTTACCGAACCCCCATTGGGAGCCAGATTTACGCCCAATGACAGGCTTGGATGCCCCTATCCGTTCGTTTTTGTCAGGCTTTCCTGAAGTGATGGAGTTGAAGTTACAAATTCAAAAATTTTTAGAATATTGGCTTCCTATGCTAGAAAAAAACAATCGCAGTTATCTCACGGTTGCGATTGGTTGTACTGGCGGCAAACATCGCTCTGTTTATATTACACAACAGTTGGGAGAATACTTTTCCGACTTAGGTAATAAAGTCAAAATCCAGCATAATACTCTCGACAATAATTTATCATAAGAGCGCTTTATCATGCCCAACCTTACTCGTACTGTACTGATTCAAAACAAATTAGGTTTACACGCTCGGGCGGCAGTAAAATTAGTCGAGCTCGCACAATCGTTTGATGCTGTGCTGACGATTCAAGCGCAAGATGGTAATGAAGCAACAGCAGATACGGTTATTGGTCTTTTGATGCTCCAATCAGCACAAGGACAACATATCACCTTATCAGCCAGTGGCGATGATGCAGAGCCTGCGCTCGAAGCCGCTTGTCACCTTATCGAAGATAAGTTTGATGAAGATGAATAGCGCTATCATACTTAAACCCATATAAACATTTAACGTAGATATCTCATATCAATTATAATATTAAAACACTATCCGCACCTTTCGTCATTAATCTCGCACTAGGGGGCCTTTATGGCAGAGCAAATTGAATTTGATCAAGCTCACCAAACCCTCCATGAAATCACTCAAGCACTAGAGAACGGTCGTTTTGTCCATGTTCGTCGTCAGCTTCAGGACATGGAACCAGAAGATATTGCGATACTTTTAGAAGCGTCGCCTCGTAAAGCCCGTGAAGTTCTTTGGCAATTAACCGACCCAGAAGATTACGGCGAAATCCTTGATGAATTGTCTGAGGATATCAAAGATGCCCTAGTTTCTAAGATGGCTCCTGAAAAATTAGCGGAAGCCACGGAAGGTATGGACACCGATGACGTTGCCTATGTGTTACGAAGTTTGCCAAATACTTTGTCCAAAGAAGTATTGGCGCAAATGGATGCTCCAGATCGTCTCAGAGTAGAAACCGCACTTTCTTATCCAGAAGATAGCGCCGGCGGACTAATGAACACCGACGTTACGACGATACGTAGTGATGTCATTATCGATGTCGTATTACGCTACTTACGTATGAAAGGCGACTTGCCCGACGTAACTGATTCACTCTATGTGATTGATGAACATAGTAAACTAATCGGCCATTTACCCTTAACTGTGTTACTTACCTCTCAGCCTGACGTGCTCGTCAGTGATGTGATGGATGATGCAGATGATGCCATCAGTGTTGATACGACAGACTCTGACGTTGCAAGCTTATTTGAGCGACGTAATTGGGTTTCCGCGCCTGTCGTTGACCACAGTTATACCTTGGTTGGGCGGATTACTATCGATGATGTTGTCGATGTTATTCGTGAAGACGCCGAACACTCAATGATGAGTATGGCAGGGATGGATGATGATGAAGACACCTTTGCACCGGTCATTAAATCGGCACGTAAGCGTAGTGTGTGGCTTGGCGCCAACGTACTCGCAGCGTTAGCTGCCGCTTCTGTTTCCAATATGTTTGAAGACACGTTGCAGGCGATGGCATCAATAGCAGTATTGATGACAATTGTCCCATCAATGGGTGGAGTTGCTGGTAACCAAACCGTCGCGTTGGTGATTCGTGGTCTGGCACTTGGTCATATCGGGGAAAGTAACAAAAAAGAATTACTCTACAAAGAAGCCGCCATCGGTTTACTCAACGGTATTTTGTGGGCCGTGCTGATTGGTGTCATTGTCATGATCTGGAAAGATAACCTCACGCTTGGTGCCATTCTTTCTGCCGCAATGCTCACCAACTTATTTGTTGCGGGTATTGCCGGCGTGCTCATTCCGGTATTAATGAAAAAAATCAATATCGACCCAGCGTTAGCTGGAGGCATGGCGCTAACGACGGTCACCGATGTTGTCGGTTTATTTGCCTTTCTTGGGCTTGCGACTTTCTTTATCGCTTAGCCATAGCAAACAAAAATCCGCTCCCTTGGGAGCGGATTTTTTTCATTGAGTTTGCACATCAGATAACCAGGTTATTCACCTGCCACTTTCATGTTCTCAACCAATAATGACCCCATTTGGATCTGCGAGCGCGTCTCAATATCCGCCCCTACTGCGACGGTCTTTTGGAAAATTTCTTGCAGATTACCAGCAATGGTAAACCCTGATACAGGATATTGAATAATCCCATTTTCAACCCAAAAACCAGCAGCGCCACGTGAATAGTCACCCGTGACAATATTCACACCTTGACCCATAACTTCGGTCACTAGTATGCCAGTCCCCAGAGTTTGAAGCATTTGCTGAAAGTCTTGTCCTGTTGATTTGACAAACCAGTTATGGATTCCACCCGCATGTCCAGTTGGCGTCATATTCATCTTACGAGCCGCATAGCTAGTTAATAAATACGTCGCAAGCTTACCATCGGTAATAATCTCTGTATCTTGCGTTGCCACGCCTTCACTATCAAACGGACTTGACGCTAAACCACGCTGAATATGTGGACGCTCAGAAATATTAAACCACTCAGGTAAAATTTGTTCGCCGAGTTTATCGACTAAAAAAGATGACTTACGATAAAGATTACCACCGCTTATCGCCATGACTAAGTGCCCCATCAAGCCTGTCGCGACATCGCGCTCAAACAAAATAGGGTAAGTTCCTGTTTTCAATGCGCGAGCATCGAGGCGGCGAACCGTTTTTTCAGCGGCTTGTAAACCAATTTTTTCAGGCTCCCACAAATCATCCTTATGGCGAGCGAGTGTATAGCTATAATCTCGCTCCATTTCACCATTTTCACCCAAACCAATCACGCTACAACTCGTGCTATGACGGCTTGACGCATAACTGGCGAGTAAACCATGACTATTACCATAAACGCGCACACCGTAGTGGCTATCGTAGCTTGCGCCATCGCTTTGCTTAATTTTATCGCTATATTCAAGCGCCGCGCGCTCAGCACGAATCGCAATCTCAGCCGCTTTGTCTGGATCCGGTTCATCAGGGTGAAATAAATCTAAGTCAGGAATATTTTTTACCATAAGCTCAGCGGGAGCTGGGCCTGAATATGGGTCTTCTGATGTATAGCGAGCGATATCTAAGGCGGCTTTTACTGTCTCATGAATAGCTTTTTCACTTAAATCAGACGTCGAAGCACTGCCTTTTTTATTTTTACTATATACGGTGATGCCCAACGCACCATCGCTATTAAACTCAACGTTCTCTACTTCACACATACGAGTCGAGACACTAAGGCCTGTGCTTTTGTTAATGGCGACTTCTGCGGCGTCAGCGCCGTGCGCAGCCATCTCCAGCGCTTTGGCAACGGCGGCTTCTAAATCGGCTCTTTGTTGAGCGACTTGCTGTTTCACATCCATACTTTATCCATCTTCTTCGGCATTTGTTTCAATAGGATAACAAGAATTTCGCTTTCTCCCCACGATTCTTGCTAAAATAGCAGATATAAATAACTTATTAGTGATGAAAATGGCTCGTAAAAATCAAAAAGCTCCTTGGGAAGAAGAAGAAGAAATCATTTGGGTGAGTAAAACTGAACTCAAAAACGATATGACAGAACTGCAAAAACTGGGAGAAGATCTCGTTAATTTAAAACCTGCAGTGTTAGCCAAGTTTCCACTACCGGAAGACTTAGCCGAAGCCATTGCCGACGCTCAGCGCTTTAAAACAGAAGCTCGCCGTCGCCAGTTACAATATATTGGTAAGCTCATGCGTCAAATTGATCATGAACCAATCCAAGCCGCCTTGGATAAGTTTAATAACAAGCACTCGCAGTCAACAGCTGCTCTGCATAAGTTAGAAGACTTACGCGATCGCATTATTACTGATGGTGATAAAGCCATTGATGAAGCCATGGCACAATATCCAGACCTTGACCGTCAGCGTCTACGCCATCTTTCTCGTCAAGCACGTAAAGAGAAAGCAGCGCAGAAAAGTCCGAAAGCATCTCGTGAAATCTTTCAGATGCTAAAAGCGCTGAGCGATGAAGAGTTTTAATGAATTATCATCATCATTCATTAGTCAAAGCCAGAGTCTATCTCTGGCTTTTTTATCGCTAACTTCCCGCTCGTACAAACGCCGCCAGCTCAGGGTCAGGATGATCACTACGTAATTCACTGATTGGCGCAACCCGTTGCACCGTACCTCTCGCCATAAAAGCAAACTCTGTCGCAATGGTTCTCGCATCAGAAATATGATGTGTCACCATCAATACGCTCGCCTCTCGCTCTTGCGCTAATCGCTGCACTAACGCCAGCATATCTTCTCTTAGGACAGGATCTAGCGCCGAGAACGGTTCGTCTAATAACCAAATAGGATTAGATTGGACAAAACAACGTGCTAACGCCACTCGTTGACGCTGTCCACCAGAAAGATGCTCTGGATAACGGTCTAACACTTCACTAAGCCCAACTTGCTTAGCCGCATCCACCACTTTCGCTTGCTGCGCAGTGGTGAGTTTTAGTCCGGGGTGTAAACCTAAACCAATATTTTTTCTCACCGAAAGGTGGGCAAATAGGTTGTACTCTTGAAATAACATTGAAAACGGACGCTGATAAGGTGATAAACCGATAAGGGATTGATCCTGAAAACGAATATCCCCCATGTTGGGATCAATAAAGCCCGCCACCAAGCTTAGTAGCGTTGATTTACCAGAACCACTCGGCCCCATTAAGGCTAAGATCGTGCCTTTTTTTAAAGTAACATCAAAAGCAAACCAATCGCTTTGATATTCATAGTGTACTTGGTCTACGACTAACATTTTTCACTCCGACCTGACCAGCTAAAGGCTTTTTCAACAAAATAAAACACGGCCATGCTAAACAACAGCAAAATTAACGAAACCACAGCCGCTGCATCTGTTTGGTAAGATCCTAATAATTGATAAAGATATAACGGTAAGGTGCGAAAATCTTGGCTACCAAACAAAGCAATTGCACTTAAATCGCCCAGCGATAATAGAAAACTTAAACTCAATGCTTGCGCTATGGGAGCTTTCAAAGCCCCAAGCTCTACCCACTTAAAACGTTGCCAACCACGCATGCCTAAACTGGCACACAAAAACTGGTATTGCTGCTCAATGTGCAATAGTGGCTGACTCAAGGTTTTTATCACATAAGGTAATGCCATCAGGGCATTGACAAGTACCACCACCCAATAAGCATGACTAAAAACATCTACCCATTGGCGCAGCAGTAAAAATAACCCCGTACTGATCACAAGCCCCGGAGTTACTAAGATAATCGTTCCAATCAACTCCAATCCATTGGCTTGTGTATTTCTCTCACGTAGCCGCAGGTGTCGGCTTGAGAGTAATATCGTGATACCAATCATACACGCGAGCACACTGGCAACCACGGCGACCCGGACAGAAGTACTCAAGGCGTGCCAAAATGCGGGATTGGTCAATACACTTAATAACGAGTGATTGAGGCCACTAATTACCACCATAACAAGCGGGGGTAAGGTGAATATCACAATAAAAGCAATCCACGTTTTATCCCATACTCGGCTGAAACGCGTATCTTGGAACCACTGCTGAGCAGAAGTCAGTGAGCCATTCTCTATCGGGATAACCCGAGAAAAGTAATGGAGGATAAAATACAAAGAGGAACACAATAGCATCTGCCAAATCGCTAAAAGCGCGCCCGTTTGTAGATCAAAGTCATATTTGATTGCTTGATAGATAGCGAGCTCCACTGTCGTGGATTTAGGGCCACCTCCTAACGCCATTACCGTCGCAAAGCTGGTAAAACATAACATAAAGATCAATCCCCCAACATGAGGGATCTGCTGGCGTAACCGTGGCCATTCAACTAAACGAAACTTCTGCCATCCGGTCATACCGAGATGAGCACAAAGCTTATGCTGATCTTCAGGGATTTCTTGCAAGGTTTGTAATAATAAACGGCTGGCGTAAGGCAAATTAAAAAACACATGTGCTAATAAAATGCCTCCCAACCCATAAATATTAAACGGCAGGGATAACCCTACTTGCTGCAATAATGCAGCAAGCCACCCACTATGCCCATAGATGGATAACAAACCAAAAACAGCCACTAGGACGGGCATCACTAAAGTCATGGAAAATAATTTTACCAGTAAGTGACGACCTTTAAATTGCCGGCGATGAACTGCTCGCGCAATGGGCACTGCGCAGGCTAAACTGATCAATGTCGAGAGACTCGATTGATAGAAACTAAACCAAGTAATATGGAGATAGTAAGGATCCAGCCAAACCGTACTCAGCGCAAGCGATGATGTTTGCAACAATAGAGCACCAACGGCACAAAACACAAAGGCGATCACAAGGATCGCCATTGATAGCCCTATTTTAGGTATTTTGTTCAAGAGTACACCTTAATATGCGACCGCATGTTGCCACTCACGTATCCAAGTACGACGATGTTGTGCAACTTGCTGGGGTGGAAGCTGTAATGCATGATTAGGAACAGTTAATTGCTCGTAACCTTTTGGCATTGTTACTTTCGTCGCGGGGTACATCCAATTCGTGGTTGGTATCACCGATTGGAATGCCGGTGTCAGCATAAATTTGAGAAATTGGTTGGCGAGCTTAGGGTGTGACGTACTTTTTACTTTAGCCGCGACTTCTACCTGTAAATAGTTACCTTCCGTAAAGTTAGCCGCCGCATACTGATGCTTATTTTCCGCGATAATGTGGTAAGCCGGGGAGCTGGTATAAGATAGCACCATATCGGCTTCCCCTTTTAAAAACATCGAATACGCTTCAGACCATCCTTTTGTCACCGTGACGGTTTTTTTTGCCAATTGACGCCAAGCTTGGCTCGCGTTATCACCATAGACTGATTTCATCCATAATAATAACCCTTGTCCTGGGGTCGATGTCCGTGGATCTTCATAAATAATTCGAAGATCGGGATGTTTTTCTACCAGATCTTTAAGGCTTTTCGGAGGAGTGGGCAATTTGTTTTTATTATAAACAAACGCGAAATAACCGTAGTCAAAAGGAATAAAGGTATGATCTTGCCACCCATTGGGCACATTGACCTGCGATAACGATACTGGGCTTGGTGAAAATAGTCCTGTTTTCTTGGCTTCGACCATTAAGTTATTATCAAGCCCCAATACAACATCAGCTTTAGTATGATCACCTTCTAAACGAACGCGATTTAGAATAGAGACACCATCATCCAAAGGCACATACTGTAATGTGCAATGACATTGTGCTTCAAAGGCGGTTTTTACCTGTGGTCCTGGACCCCATTCAGACGTAAACGAATCATAGGTATAGACGGTTAACGTGGGCTTTTTCGCCCAGACAGGCGCAGAAGATAAAAGGACGACACTCGTCGCCAAAGTGGTTAATATCGGGTATTTCAAGGCTCGCTCTCCATTGATGTAGTGAGCGGCACAGGCTTGAGGGGATGTGAGAATCACAATATCGATTTTTACAACCGCACTCAATTCCTACGCCAGCATTATCTGGTTCAGGTGTTTAATCATCCTGTGATTAACGGGTTCTGGGCTATGCCCAATCTCAGCGTCACATACATGATGTGGTGTGCTCCCCGATGAGTACGCAAATTGTAAAGGTAAACAGAAAATTTAGCTACTCTGGTATTTTATTCCCATATCCCCAACGTTTAGCTAAATGATGCTCAACCCCTAGGTGATCTAAAATACGCGCAACCATGAAATCCACTAAATCCTCTATAGATTGAGGCTGATGATAAAAACCCGGCGCGGCTGGCATAATGGTCACGCCCATTTGCGAGAGTTTGTGCATATTTTCCAAATGAATGGTCGAAAATGGCGTCTCTCTTACCACCAGCAGCAGCTGCCCCCTTTCTTTTATAACAACATCCGCCGCACGTTCAATCAGGTTATCCGACATGCCGTAGGCAATCGAGGCAACACTACTAGCCGAGCAAGGACAGACCACCATTTGTTTTGGTGCCGCCGATCCTGATGCCACAGGCGAGAACCAATCTTCTTTACCACACACCACCAGCTGATGCGCCTCACATTGGAAATACTCAACCAATATTTTATGAGCAGCATCTGGCCCTGCGGGTAACTTTAAACCATGTTCAGTGGCTAACACCACTCGCGCCGCGGAGGAAATGAGCAAGTACACTTGGAACTCTTGAGCTAATAAGCATTCAAGTAATTTTAATCCGTAAGGTGCACCTGATGCCCCAGTCCAAGCTAACGTTATTTTTTTTTCATACTGCATCATGAGATGTCACCTCTATTGAGCGCTGACGTAACTCTGCCAACAGCTTGTCATGAATACCACCAAATCCGCCATTGCTCATCACTAACACTTGATCACCAGGCTGAGCGTGTTCAACAATTGAAATCATCAGGTCATTAATATCATCAAAAGTATAAGCAGACTGATGGCAATGATCGGCAATATCTTGTACTTGCCAAGCAATGTTACTTGGCTGGAATAGAAACACTTCATCGGCTTGTGCTAATGCCGACGCGATGGCTTCCTTATGGACGCCAAGTTTCATTGTCGCAGAGCGCGGTTCTAACACGGCGAGAATACGCTGTTGCCCCACTTTATTACGCAACCCTTCAAGGGTTAATTGAATTGCTGTCGGGTGATGAGCAAAATCGTCATACACCGTGACGTTATTTTCTTCGCCTTTCCATTCTAAACGGCGTTTGGTATTAACAAATTGTGCCAGCGCTTCACAAGCCACATCAGGTGTCACTCCGACATGTCGGGCCGCACTAATCGCCATAAGACCATTTTGCATATTATGATCGCCGACCAAATCCCATGTCACTTCACCCACACATTCGCCGTCAAAGTAAACTTGAAAATGGCTAGCATCGGGTGTTTGTTTTACCGCTTGCCACTGGGCACCGGTACCAGACATTTCTTGCTCGCTCCAACAACCACGCTGTAAGACATCTTGCAACGCAAGATCATCTTGAGGAGTAAAGATACGACCATTGCCAGGCACTGTTCGCACTAAATGATGAAACTGTCGTTTAATTGCTTCAAGATCATCAAAGATATCAGCATGATCAAATTCTAAATTATTAAGGATCAGTGTTCTTGGATGGTAATGCACAAATTTAGAGCGTTTATCAAAAAAGGCGCTATCATATTCATCGGCTTCAACCACAAAAAACATGCTGTCACCCAAGCGAGAAGAAACGCCAAAGTTACCGAGCACTCCACCAACCAGAAAGCCGGGCTGATAACCACAATAATCCAGAATCCATGTCAGCATACTCGACGTGGTGGTTTTACCATGAGTCCCCGCAACGGCTAATACCCAGCGCTCAGACAATAAGTGATCGTGCAACCATTGCGGGCCAGAGGTATAACGCAAATTACGATTGAGAACATACTCAACACAAGGATTCCCTCGACTTAATGCATTACCAATAATCACCAAATCGGGATGAGGCTTCAACTGCTCGGGATCAAAACCTGAAATGATCTCGATACCTTGGTCTTCTAGCATAGAACTCATGGGAGGATAAACATTGGCATCACAACCTGTTACATGATGACCTTGTTGCTTTGCTAACACGGCAAGCCCTCCCATAAAGGTACCGCAGATGCCTAGAATATGAATATGCATAATTTTTTGAGCCTCACAAGCCACTGTTACTTCTGTATTCATTATCCTGATCCACTCGATAATTGCGAGGAAAGGTTTTTCAAGACTCTGTCATTTCATTGAAGGGAAGTCGTAAAGTGAGAGATAAATAACGCACTTTCTTCATGAACTCATGTCTAATACCCTGCATTTACTTTTATTATTAGGTGACCATCCGTCACATTTATCGACTCATCATTTAGGGATATGCCATGTCAAAATTGAGAACACTAGGTGAATTTATTGTTGAAAAACAGCAGGATTTCCCTCATGCAAGTGGTGAACTCTCTTCACTACTGTCATCAATTAGTCTTGCGGCAAAAATTGTTAACCGAGAAATTAATAAAGCCGGACTTGTCGATATTACTGGCGCAACAGGTGTTGATAATATCCAAGGAGAAGAACAGCAAAAGCTTGATGCTTATGCCAATGAACAATTTAAGGCTGCGCTCGAGGCTCGTGATCAGGTATGTGGCGTGGGCAGTGAAGAAGAAGATGAAGCGGTAATCTTTACCCAACAATTGAATCAACATGCCAAGTATGTTGTCTTAATGGATCCGCTGGATGGCTCGAGTAATATTGACGTCAATGTCTCAGTCGGTACTATCTTCTGTATTTACGAGCGTCTTTCCCCCATTGGAACGCCACCTACTGATGCCGACTTCTTGCAACCTGGTCATCGTCAAGTTGCGGCGGGTTATGTCGTCTATGGCTCTTCCACTATCTTAGTTTATACGACAGGTAATGGCGTCAATGGCTTTACTTACGATCCATCGATTGGCACTTTCTGTCTTTCTCATGAAAATATGACCATTCCTAAAGATGGTAAGATTTACTCAATCAATGAAGGAAATTATATTCGTTTTCCTCAAGGCGTTAAGCAATACATTAAATACTGCCAAGAAAGTGTTCCGGCGGAACATCGTCCTTATACATCGCGCTATATTGGCTCTCTCGCCTCAGACTTCCACCGTAATTTAATTAAAGGTGGTATTTATCTATACCCGAGTACAGAAAGCCACCCTCAGGGTAAGTTACGCTTATTATATGAATGTAACCCGATGGCCTTTATTGTCGAACAAGCGGGGGGGATTGCAACCGATGGTAATACACGAATCCTCGACATTGTTCCCGATGAACTGCACCAGCGAGCTCCACTATTTCTGGGCTCAACCAATATGGTTAACACAGCCCATGATTTTCTAAAAGCTCATCCTGATAAGTAAACACATCTCAAAAAAGCCCCCATTATGCTAAGCACAGTGGGGGCTTTTTATCGACAACAGATTGAGCATTAGCGTCGCTGTAACCAATCTCCAGAGGCAATTTCATGCTGAAGTGCTGCATTTTCTTGATATAAATAAATCCAAGCTATACCAAAACAGGTCTCTATTTGCTCGCGCCGGTATTCCACTGGCACATCTTCTAATATATCGAGCTGAGCTAAGGTGGCGTCCTCAATCACATAGACTTCACCAGCAATCGTATTATGGCCTTCCACTAACCCTGGATATTCACCTAAATCATACAAGGTATATTCTGGCTTAGTATCAAAAGTACCTAAACACTGACAGTTGGCCAAATACTCATGATGAGCTTCACCACGGCGTAGCGTGCCATAGACAAACACTAAATGCTGCTGCATGGTCACTCCTTAATTAAATTCAAATTGATACAGTACATCAACGGCACTACTCAAGCCTGACACTGCCTCGATATATAAATCCTTCATTAAGCGATAGCGAATCGTAAACTCACCCACTGAGTTAAAAATACCGACTCCATACTTCACTTGCAAACCCGGTAGAATGTAGCCACTAACGGTAACTTGTGAATCATCCCCAGCGCCTTTAGTATCTAACTGTAAATCACGTACACCCACCGCGTTGCCAATTTCACCGACTAATTTACCGCTTTGGGCAAGGCTGAGCCCGATTAAGGTCGTCGTCATAGGATCGCCGCCATCTTCACCATCAATATTCTGCCCACGTAGCAAGTAGGATAATGCATTCGCTTGAGGCATGGCGGGCTCAGAGAATACGGTTACTTTAGGCGCATCAACAGAGCCCGTCACCTTAATCCCTGCCGTAACATCATCTTCCGTATTATCTGGGTTACGAATCGCGGTAATAGAAAGATACGGTTTGTTAATCGGTCCATTGAGCATCACCTTGCCTTCTTTGATGATCAAGTCTTGACCAAATGAGCGATAAGTACCATCCGTTAAGTTGACCTCTCCACTAACAAACGGCCCTTTATCATTCTGAGTCACTTTGAGGCGACCATTGAGGCCCGCCTGAAGACCGAAGGCATCCAAATTAAAATCATTGCCAATATCCACAAATATTGATGTTTCTACTTTGAATGGCAGGTTTTGCTGCGGATCGATAGGCTGCATTTTTTTGTCTAACAGCACTTGATCTTTGGACACATTAATCGCACTTGGTGGCAGTTTTTCAACCTTAACGTTACCGCTTGGCAAGCTAACATTACCGGTAATCTTAGCTTCACCAGGATGCAGGGCTAACGTCAGATCAGGCACGATTTCAGCGGTAAGTATGGGCTGCATCGTCACTTTTAAACTCCCTTGAGCCCCAACATGTGCATTGACCGCCCAATTTGACATATCGCGCCAATCTGCGTCACCACTCATGGTTAAGTCGCCTTCCTTGGTGGAGGCGTTGGCATTTAATTGCGCCGTATAGCCATTAAAGTCAACCGCAACTTTTCCGCTATTCACATCCACAGGTGAAATATCCCCATGCACTTCAATATCATTGACCGCTAGTTGTCCATTAACCTTAGGATGCAATACATCACCAGAAAATGATAAATCGGTTTCAATCGACGAAGCAACGCGGCTATATTCGCCAAACTGACTGGCTAAGAAATCCAAATTAAATGGCGTCAATTTCAGATGTCCCTGCATGGTTTTATCTGTTTGCGTGACATCTGGAATCGTGATATCTCCAGTTAATTTACCGTTGTCAGTCACATCCACCAGCCAGTTTGCGGTCAGTTTATTCTCTGAAAGATCGGCTTTAATATTGACCTTATTCCAACCTAATGTCATCGGCTTATTAAGCTGTTGGACGACTTTACCTGCCGTCAGATCCACATTGGCCGTTACTTGAGGTGCTTGATTAGGACTCCACGTTGCTTGGAGGTTAGCTTGTGCTTGACCTTGCAATTGTGTCGTTTTGGGTAAAAATTCACTCAATTCAGCAAAGTTCACCCCATTAATTGACACATCAACATGCCCCTTTTTACCCAAGGTGGCATCTTTATTTAAACAAATAGAAGCATCGCTTTGACGCCAACAATGTGCATCAACGGCAACAGTCTGCTGCTGACCATTCACCTTTAAAGGTAATGGCTTACTCAAACGCCAAATACTTGAGTGAGCTTGAATATCCCAGCGAGCAACCTCGCCTTGCCACACCATGTCATCTCTGTCTTGCAATGACCCAGATACCGCTAAATGCGTTTGCATTTGTGGTTTATCAGCAACCACATCCAATGTCACTAAATGGTGCTTTTCGGTCCCAGAGGCCGAGAGATCAATCGTTGAAATATGCTGTTGCTGATACGTTAATCCCGTCGCGTTGACATTAAGATCGATCTTTGGAGCCACTAAAGGCGCAACAGTTCCAGAAATAGACACCTTATCTAATGATGCCAATTGTTCCCATGCCAGCGATTTTCCTTTTAACGCCAACTGAACATTGGGCTGCTTCATTACGCCTTGCAGGTACAATTTCCCCGTAATCGCGCCTTGAGCTTGCTTAAGGGATTGATTAAGGTCAGGCATATTCAACGTCACCGCCATATCCCACCGATCACTCAACGATCCTTTAACTTCAGCATGATTAGGACCGTGAGAAAGATCTAATCCACTCGTAGCCACATACACAGCGCCATTGCCTTCGGTATCGCGAGCTTCTAGTTCGCCCTGCACGTTCAACGGTGATTGACGTAACTGACCCGTTAATGACAACTTAGGAACACTGACTTGCCAACCACCTTGCTGGGTTAAATGACCTGATGTTTGCAGCTGACCTTGGAGCTTTCCTGGCACATCTGGCCATTGCACACCGGGTTGAATATTCTTGAGTGCAATATGACCTTGCCATTGTACGGTGTCTTTCCAGCTCGCTGATGCATCGGCGGACACTTGCCCTTTCAATGTCTCCATCAACATATGCTTAATATCGATGTGGTATAAGCTGCCCATCCCCTGCATAGCTACCTGAGTATCAGGAATTGTCTTACCGCTAATACCACTCTTTAAGCTAAATTTGTACTTGGATAAATCGCCGTTAATCGTCAAATTAGAGGGTTGCACTTTATAATCAGCAACGCCGTCTAGAGGCCATTGACCCTGAGTGTTGGTCAGATTAAGTTCAAACGGCATGGCTGAGGTCATCAGTGCTACCTTGCCTTGTATTTGGCTGCTCAATGGGCCCTGTAGCTGCGCCTGTAATTGTAACTTAGCTAAACTGCCCGATGCTTTCACATCAAAAGCTTGGCCATCTAAAGGCTGACCTTGGGTCGCGCCTTTTAACGAGATATCTAATGGGTAGTTACCAGCCAATTGCGCGTGACCACTTAACTGTGCGTGACCCTGTGGGCTTTTTACTGCCAACGTCTCGATCTTCACTCGATCGTTGACGGCCTCTCCCTTTAACCCTAAGTGATCAATCACCAGCGGCGTCGATGATAACCATTGAAAATCATACACATCGAACTGCTTTACATACACATTGAGAGGCAGGGTTATTTTCGCCAGTGCTAACTGAATATCTTGCGCTTTTACCGGCTTAGAGGAGGCTTGCGATTGTGTTGCTGGCTGCGTTTTCGGTACGCTTAAACGAATCTTTTTCCAGACTGATTTATCTAAATGTAGCGCATTGCCACGCATAAACGCACGCAGTGCTAAATGCTGCCATTGCAACTTAGTGCCCATAATATCGAGATCAGTATTGTCAGCGTTGATCCCACCAATATAAATAGGGATTGGCGTGGCAATGCTGACAGGACCGGTGTCTTGCGGTGGTGGAGCGTCCTGCTTGGTCTGCGTCAGTGTCAAAGTAACACCTTGTGTATTGAGATGCTTAATACACACCGCTGCATCCATAAAGCAGTCAGCTTTTAATCCTAATTGTATATCTTGAGCTTTAAAATCAACGCCCAGCTTTTTATCGACATAACGAACATCATGTAACGTAAAATCGGGGAATAGAGCGCCGTCGGTTTTCCCGACTTTGAGTTGTGGTACAAACTTCTGCGCACCATACAAAGCGGTTTCCAATCCCGTATTAGTAAGAAAAAGACCTGCAATCAAACACACCATAATAAGCAGCAAAATAGCGGTAAAAATAGAGAAGATCTTGGTCCATTTTAATGCAACATGGATCATAGCTCAGGTCCTAAAGTAAAGTGAATGCGGAACTGATCGCCTGGATCTTCATCCAAGCCCCAAGCAAAATCTAAACGTAGTGGGCCAACTGGTGATACCCAACGCACACCAAAACCCGTGCCAGTTTTCCAGTCAGGAGTCGTGTCAAAAGCATCGCCGGTATCCACAAACACAGCGCCCCACCAATCTCCGGTAATCCGATATTGATATTCTAAACTGCTGGTCACCATATACTTAGCGCCCGCTAATGCCCCTGTGGAATCACGAGGTGAAATGGATTCGTACCCATAACCCCGGATACTACTATCACCACCAGCAAAGAAACGCAGTGAAGGCGCAACACGAGCAAAGTTTTCTGCAAAGTTAGCGCCACCATTGACTCTTAACAAACCACGATGATTACTACCATAAGTACGAATCCAAGAGGTGCCAGCTAAAACTCGTAAAATTTGAGTTTCAGAAAATAAAGCCGGATCACCATACTCAAGCGTAATGCTCTGTTTATCTCCCCAAGTAATCAACGAATCGGTGACACGAGTACGTGTGCGAGTAAACGTCATACCAGGTAAAACAAAGTGGCCCACATCATCTAATTCTCCTTGTTGATAATTTTCAATAAGGTAGCGAGTAAATAAAGTTCTATGCCAACCATCATCTAATCGCCAATGACGTTCAACAGATAAATTCGATTCAATACTTTTCGTATCACGATCATCAACATGTTTCATCCCGTAAGATAAACGATAATATTGATGCAATACATCTTCTAAAGGAATGTTATATCCTAAGGTTACCGCCTGTTCTGGACCTGAAATGGAAAAACGACTGTCAAAGCTATGGCCGTACTTATTCACCCAAGGCTGCTTCCAGCTTAATGTCATACGTGGGCCAACATCAGTCGAGTAGCCCAATCCTGTTTCAATCTGATTACGCGCTTGCGGAGCCAGAGACACTTTGACAGGTAAATCTCGCTCTGAATCTAAATGTGATAAATCGGGTTCTACAAGAACAGAAGAAAACCATTCCGTACTAGAGAGGGTTTGATTAAAACGCCCTACTTTACGAACATCATAGGGTTCGCCTTCATGATAAGGCTGCAAAGAGGCCACCCGTTGCATTTCAATCTGACTGCCTTCGATGGTCGTCTTGCCAAAGTTATACCGGATCCCACTATCAAAATGTAAAGTAATCGCCGCTTCATTTAATTCAGGAGAAACGCCTAAACGACTGGTATCATAGTGACCATTAAAGTAGCCTTTTTGTAAAGCTAAGCTGCTAATATCACTTTTCAGATTGTCATACTGGCTATGATTTAACGCTTCGCCAACTTTCAAACCACTATTTTTGATAAGGTTAAGAAAGTCTTTGTCATCTTGAGCTTCACCAGAAATATCAATATCTAATTGCTTGATCGTCGTGACAGGCCCAGCACTCACATGGATAACGAGTTCGTCTTGATCATCAGACACGGAAAAGCGTACGGTAGGATGATAATACCCTAACGCATTAAGCGCTTGCACAACCTCTTTTTTGACGCGAGACTGAAACCTGAGAGTTGTTGAATAGTCTTTTTCAGGAATTGCGGCAAGGTAACTATTGACGTTTTTTTTTAATGGTCCAGCTAAACCTTGCAGATCCAGATCTACATCAGCGAGAGAGGGGGCAGAAAAAAACGTTAGCAAGATTAACGCTGGTAAAGAAGGACTTCTCATGCTTAATTAAGGGCACCGTAATTTATTGGGTTCCAGAGACTAGTTTACATCATACCGATAAACATCAAGTCAGTCTGTATGAGAACAGTCAATAATCTACTTTAATACAATATAAAACGTCGATAATCGTCAACCACTAAGGATAGAGCAAATGCTAGCAAAACAAGTGATGATCACGGCTGATAATGCGCTTCCTGGGCGTACCACACCTTTAGCCTTGAACGATACACATTTTGTCAATCAAACCCAGCTAACCGCACAGCCATCAAACGACCAAGAGGTCATAATCCTTGGCATGGGGTGCTTTTGGGGAGCAGAACGTCTGTTTTGGCAATTAGAGGGCGTCATTTCCACTTCTGTCGGGTATGCAGGCGGCTTTACTCCCAACCCAACCTATCAGGAAGTCTGCTCTGGAGAAACCGGGCATACAGAGGTGGTACGTGTCATTTACGATAGCAACCTTTTATCAACCCAGCGGCTTTTGAATTACTTTTGGGAAAATCATAATCCGACACAAGGCATGCGGCAAGGTAACGATATTGGCACACAATACCGCTCAGCGATTTATTATGTTAATGACGAGCAAAAAGCGGTGGCAGAACAAACCAAGCAAGCCTATCAAGATTTACTTTCTCATAATGACTATGATGCGATTACAACCACGATTGAGCCTGCAGGCCATTATTACTATGCAGAAAATGCTCATCAACAATACTTAGCAAAAAATCCCCAAGGATACTGCGGTATTGGTGGCACTGGTCTCTGTTTTCCACCCAGCTTACAGGACTAACTCATCACACACCTTGCTGGAACTCTTTCAGCAAGGTATTGACTAATGATCATTGCTCCCCTACACAAACTGATTATTCTCGTGTTTACTTGGCTCAATTGCTGTGCAACTTTCTTACGCTACTTACTGACGGTAGCAACAATACTCTTCTCTAGTCTGGGGTATACTCAAACGATGGCTATCGGTGATGAAATACCATCGGTTTCGGTTCAGCACTTAGGTGAGATCCACTTACAACAGAAACAAGTCGTCTTTTCACCATGGTCTAGCCGCGCTTTACTCGGTAAAGTCCGTATTATCCAATTAGTTCCCGGCAAAGCGGATGCGCGAACATTAAACCAGCACCTTATACACGCGATTTCACGCGCAGAGTTTGATACAACACAGTACCAAACCACGACGATTATCAATGCAAATGATGCATTTTGGGGGACAGAGATGTTTGTCAAATCATCGGCAATGGCGCTCAAAAAACAATACTCATGGATGATGGTAATTTTTGATGAAAATGGTCAAGTCGCTCAGCGCTGGCACTTAACTCACCATGAGCAGTCCACACTCGTCGTCGATAGGAAAGGGAAGATAAAATTTATAAAACGTGGTCGTCTTGATGATCATACGATTAATACATTGATACACATAACGAGCGATCTGATTCATCACTAAAATTTCAAAGCTTTTATATATTAGACTATCAAAAAATAGTAAGTAATTACTTACATTGTAAGAGCCTTATCTCTATACCAGCACTATAGTGCGGTAACCAACACCTCATTAGTCTATAGGAAGGCAAAAGAACAGAGTGTGGAGACGTCAGTCGTGTCGACGGATGACGTTCTAATAGAGATAGCTCGATAAATAAATTAATACCGCTATATACGACACAAAAATCATCCCTATCGATAGATGCTTTCGCGCTTTAAGCTCATTCCTCATACTGGCCTCCAAAATGTTTAACAATTTTAACAAACTGTTATCATTTAAGGTAGCGAAATTTATCGCACCTGCGGGAGAGTTTTACTGGCTCCTAGGATAATAAACGAGTACATTTTATACATATATATATCTGCTTTCAGGGAAGTCTATGTCAACGTCTAAACCGCCTGTTGTTATCGATAACGCCGCTCCTGTTGCGGGCGATACCACACCGCAAAACGAAAAAAAGCACGCTAAGAGTAAAGACAGCGCGAGTAGAATTATCCATATTGCTCAGCAGCAAGGATTAGACGCTCTATTGGCAGACGAAAAACCAGAAACAACATTAATACAACGAGCGCTAAAACGAGAACGTCAACGTAAAGAAGTTCGCCAGCGTAATTTAGAAAAAATAATGAAACTGGCATTTGGTGCTTGTCACAATGAATTAGCTGGCGAGCCAGATCAAGATTGGTTACATCGGTTTTTCGATATGGCCCAAGATATTCATAACTCCTCAATGCAGCGCTTATGGGCACAAGTGCTCAAACGAGAAGTGACCAATCCTGGCTTTACTTCGATGAAAGCCTTGAAAGTCTTGCAAGACATGACTCCAAAAGAAGCACAAACCATGCAAAGAGCAGCAGCGTTGGCATGCAGCTATGGCAGTGATCATAGCCTTAAACTGTTGTTTGGCTTAAAAATGCAAAATGGCAGTATTTTCCGCTTTGGCAAACGCAATATGACGGCAACCATTAATATTGGGAATTTCCATCTGCCCTACTCAAGTTTGTTAGTTCTGATTGAGCTAGGTTTATTGCATGGATCAGAATTAGAATCTGGGGAAATTGAACCAGAGCCGCCATTGACATTGGATTATCAAGGTAAGCATTTGTCACTGCAAACTCATACCCGGGGAGTGCGCTTATTATACTACCGCTTTACTCCCACAGGGCATGAATTATGTCGATTACTCGGTAATAAGCCGAACATGACTTATTATGATCAACTTATCGCCTTACTTGGCCAACGGTTTACGGTGCAAACTGACGCAACCAGCAGTATGCACCATACCGTTTAAATCATGACTATTTCGCCACAATACCTCGATTTTGTAAGACATCTAGGCAATGTTGTACTAATTCATCCAGTGTCGCATCTCCCGCTGGCAGATCAATATCTGGATGTAAGGGCGCTTCATAAGCTGAATCGATCCCCGTAAATTGAGTAATCTCACCTCGTCGGGCTCTCTCATAGAGCCCTTTAGGGTCTCGCTTTTCACACACGGCTAAGTCGGTATTGACAAACACTTCGATAAATTCAGTCTCTGGAAGCATTTGGCGAACCATATCTCGCTCACTCCGATGCGGCGAAATAAAAGCGGTAAGCACAATTAAACCAGCATCGACCATTAAAGCGGCTAACTCACCAATACGGCGAATATTTTCACGACGATCTTGTTGAGAAAAACCCAAATCACGGCATAGCCCATGACGAACATTATCACCATCTAATAAATAAGTGTGATAGCCGAGCTCAGCCAGTTTTACTTCTAGTGCACCCGCAATGGTCGACTTTCCCGCGCCTGATAACCCAGTAAACCACAAAACGGCAGGTTTTTGTTGTTTCAGGGCCGCCCGTGATGTTTTTGTCACCGAGTGTTGATGCCACACTATCGCCTCTTGTTCACTCACTAGAGACCCTCCATCATTTGATAAGCGTGCGTAGATCTTTTATTTCCCAATGAGGGAAATGACGACGCATCAGATCATTTAACTCTAATTCAAACGAACTAAACTCCTGAGACGGTTGACGGGTTTCTAATGGTTCACGAATCAACCCAGCTCCCACAGTCACGTTAGTTAGGCGATCGATAATAATAAACCCACCGGTATCGGCACAAGCACGATAGACATCAATCGGTAAGTTGCTTGTAAGTGACCACTCACACATTGCAATGCCATTTAACGGTAATTGCTCTGAACTAAAGGTTTCTAGTGTATTAATATCATATTGATAGCGGATATTTTCGACTCGCCCGATGGTTTTCTTTTCAGCAATTTTAAGATCGTAATCACGTAATGGATCCAGAGGCGTTTCCCCCATCCATACGACATCTGCTAAAAACTGGCTAGTATGCGCAATATAAGCTTCCGCCTTGGTCAGCAAATCCCCGCGACTAATATCAATTTCATCAGCCAGTGTCAGTGTCACCGCTTGACCCGTTTGAGCTCGCTCTAAATCACCATCAAATGTGACGATACGAGTCACAGTGGAAGACTTACCCGATGGGTGAGCAACGATAGTGTCACCTACCGAGATTTGACCAGCCGAAACCGTTCCTGCAAATCCGCGAAAATCAAGATGAGGTCTATTCACGTACTGGACCGGAAAGCGAAATTCTCCGCTGCCTTTCAGTGCATCAATTTCGGCATCTTCCAAAATCTCTAACAATGCTGGACCTTGGTACCATGACATATTTTTACTTGCGTCTACGACATTATCCCCTTCTAACGCAGATAAAGGGACTAACGTGATCGTAATATCGTCATCTAGGTGCTTCGAAAACTCTAAATACTGCTGCTTAATTTGTTGAAAACTTAATTCAGAATAATCGACTAAATCCATTTTATTGATCGCGACAACAAAATGTTTAATACCGAGCAAATTCGCAATAAAAGAATGACGCCGTGTTTGATCCAACACCCCTTTACGAGCATCAATCAAAATCACCGCCAAATCACACGTAGAGGCGCCTGTCGCCATATTACGAGTGTACTGCTCATGCCCTGGAGTATCTGCAATGATGAATTTGCGTTTTTTTGTGGAAAAATATCGATATGCAACATCGATAGTAATCCCTTGCTCGCGCTCTGCTTGCAAACCATCCACTAATAAAGCGAGATCTGGCCTTTCACCTGTTGTACCCACTTTTTGGCTATCCGTATGGACTGCGGCCAATTGATCTTCATAAATCTGCTGAGAATCATGCAGTAAACGCCCTATTAACGTACTTTTACCGTCATCCACCGAACCACAAGTTAACAATCTTAATAGTGACTTATGCTGATGCTGATGCAAATACCCTTCAATTCCTAGCTCTTCGAGTTGAGCTTGTACTGCGCTATTCATACGATGCCTTGCTCCCTAAAAGTACCCTTGACGTTTCTTCATTTCCATCGATCCGGACTGATCACGGTCGATCGCTCGTCCTTGCCTTTCACTCGATGTCGTCACTAACATTTCTTCAATGATTTCTGGCAATGTTTGCGCTTGTGATTCGATAGCCCCCGTCAGTGGATAACATCCGAGCGTACGAAAACGTACTTTGCGATGCTCCAATGTTTCACCTTCAAGTAATTCCATCCTGTCGTCATCTTTCATGATCAACATGCCGTCACGCTCAATAACAGGACGTTCTTGGGCAAAATACAATGGAACAATATCGATATTTTCTAGATAGATATATTGCCAAATATCTAATTCAGTCCAATTTGATAATGGGAAAACCCGAATACTTTCGCCTTTATCGACCTGACCATTGTAGGTGTGCCATAACTCTGGCCGTTGATTTTTAGGATCCCAGCCATGATGACGATCGCGAAATGAATACACACGTTCTTTAGCACGAGACTTTTCTTCGTCTCGTCTTGCCCCACCGAAAGCGGCATCAAAACCATGTTGGTTCAGTGCTTGCTTCAAGCTTTGCGTTTTCATGATATCGGTATGCTTGGCCGAACCATGTTCAAAAGGACTGATCCCCATCGCCAATCCCTCTGGATTTTTATGAACAATCAGATCCAGATCGTATTTTTTGGCCGTATCATCACGAAAACGGATCATTTCCTGAAATTTCCAATTGGTATCCACATGTAACAGCGGAAATGGAATCTTGCCTGGATAAAAGGCCTTACGGGCGAGGTGTAACATCACAGAAGAATCTTTACCGATCGAGTACATCATGACAGGATTCGAAAACTCTGCAGCCACCTCCCGAATAATGTGAATACTTTCAGCTTCAAGCTGTTGTAAGTGAGTTAAGCGTTGTTGATCCATATCATCACGTCCTTTCGTTGTTCAATAGCGGCGTTCACTTAACGTCGTTATGCTGTACGATAATGTTGAGAATTCTGGGGATTAGTAGAAAACCATTGAAGTTTATCTGCCAATTGCACGACCTCACCAACGACAATTAACGCGGGAGATTGTGCATGTGCGGTAATGACAGGAAGCTTATCTAAAGTGCTGACACTCACTTGCTGAGATGATTGCGTACCTCGCTCAATCACCGCCACAGGCGTGGTAGAACTGCGCCCGTGGGCAATCAATTCATCACAAATAGTTTGCGCATTCATCAACCCCATATAAATAACTAAGGTCTGGTTCGCCCGAGCCAGCGTCTGCCAGTCCTGTACCTGACTACCCGACTTACAGTGGCCAGTTACAAATAATGCCGATTGTGCATAATCACGATGTGTGAGAGGAATCCCAGCATAGGCCGTTGCACCAGCGGCAGCGGTGATACCGGGAATCACTTGAAACGATACACCGGCTTGAAATAATACTTCTAACTCTTCACCACCACGGCCAAACATAAATGGATCGCCACCTTTGATGCGAACCACCCGATGCCCTTGCTTGGCAAAATCGACCAGCAACTGATTGGTTTTTTCTTGTGGTACGCTATGGTGGCCTGCTCGTTTACCGACACAAACACAAATAGTGTCGTCGGGCACTAACGCCATAATGTCTTCAGAGACTAAATAGTCGAACAGCACCACATCGGCTTGTAATAAAAAGCTTAGTGCTTTCATCGTCAGTAACTCCGGATCGCCCGGCCCAGCACCAACTAACGCAACTTGTCCTGGCAGCAAAGAGGATGGGTTCATCGTGGTAAAAACATGCTGAATATTCTTATCACTATATGGAGACGAATTTGTCGTACCGCGGCGATAGGCGAGTTTAGCCACATCGATTACATCAGCCATGAGTGTTGTCCCTTACATTCGTTCATGGCTGCATTATGGAGAGTCGCAAATATTACCTGAAATTCTATAATTTCATTTTTTATGCGAAAAACTGATAAGCAATAACGGTAATCAACAATATAAAATCAAACCCAAACTAACCTTATGAAAAAATTGATTTTTTCTTATTGAAGCCATTCATTTACCGACATAAGAAGATGTCAGTGCTCGTGATTTTATGGAGCTATAGTTAGGTGATATATCCAATTGTTATATTTAGTCAGTAAGTTCGGGGGGAATAAAGAGAAAAATGTGCGACCTTACACCTGTGATTTTCCATGTTATGATTTCTATTTACTCACAGCAGGATAGAACTACATGGATATTCAATGGCTTTGTTTAGACTTTACGCAGCTTTCTACTCATCAGCTCTATGATGTCGTAAAACTCCGAGTAGACGTATTTGTCGTAGAGCAAAATTGTGCTTATGAAGAATTAGATAATAAAGACCGCATGCAAGGTGTAAAACATTTGCTGGGATATGTGGGTGATGAGCTCGTCGCGTATGCACGCTTATTGCCACCAGGGAGTAGTGTTGCTAATTGTAGCAGTATTGGTCGAGTATTAATTAAATCTATCGTCCGTAAAAAAGGGGTTGGCGATCAATTAATTAAGATGGCGATACAATATAATCAGCATTATTGGTTAGGTAAAAAAATCAGTATTGAAGCACAAACACATCTTGAACGCTTTTATCAAAAGCATGGATTTGCAACACAATCGCTACCTTTTGATCTTGATGGTATTTCTCATATTGAGATGACCTTGGCATAAGGGACGGCTCATGCGTCCCTGATGGTATCAATTTACTCGCTTCGCCCAAACGAGCCATCCGCCATGCGGAAAAACATGACTGACTTATCACTTTTTTCTAGCTGAAGAATATCTAATTGCTGTTTATCCGTTAGTTTATAACGGATAAGCTGACCTTTCTTTATCCGACTCAATGGCTTACCAGCTCCTTCGACCTTAACTAGCTCGTGCAAGTCAGCTAATGACAGGTCATTTTCGCGAAATACAGCGGCTAACGTATCCCCTTGTTTAACGATGTATTGGTGCCAAACTTTAGGAGCTTGTGGTGAGCGCCCATCGTCACTGATTTGACGACTCAAACCAATACTATTCACGTCAACTTGAGTCTGTTGTGGCGGTTGCGGCTCATTATCACTTTTAGGGACAGGCACTAAAGCAATCAAGATAACGACCGGTGTCAAGATAGTGAGCCATAAGCGATGTTTGGTAGGCATTGCCCGCCATTCATGTTGCACACGAGCAAGCAAGCTGGACCAATTAATAGCGGATAATCGTTGCTGGCAGCGCTCTATCAAATCACTTTCAGGTTTAGTTTTTTTACGTCTGCGGTGATTCATATTCCTGTCCAATACCTACGCTAATCTCAAAAAATGACTGTCTTTATTGTATAAGAAATTATCACTATATCTGATTATTATTAATAATTTTCAAGCCATTGTCTCATCATTGCCTGTAATTGATCACACCTTAACACCTTTATAAAGGTATTTACTACGAGCCGTTTCATCACTAGCTCGAAACTGGTATGCTTTTGGCTTTATAATTGACGCGAAAGAGTAACGTTTATGTCTGAAGTAACATTCGAAACAGTAGAGCAAAAAGCAAGCTACGGTATTGGTATTCAAATGGGTCAACAACTTGCTGGTAGCGGGTTAGAAGGCCTAAACGTCGATGCAATCGCTGCAGGTATCGCAACTGCACTAAAAGGTGAAGAACCAGCCGTTGCTATCGATGACATCAACCAAGCACTACAAGCTATTCACCAACGCGCGGAAGAAGCTCGTAACGAACTAGCAAAAGTAGCAGCAGCTGAAGGCGAAGCGTTTCTAAAAGACAACGCACTACGTCCTGAAGTTAACGTTCTAGAATCTGGCCTACAGTACGAAATCATCACTGAAGGTACAGGTGAAGTTCCAACTTCAGATAAAACTGTACGTGTGCACTACCATGGCCAATTGACTGACGGAAGTGTCTTCGATAGCTCTGTTCAACGTGGCGAACCTGTTGAATTCCCAGTAACGGGTGTTATTCAAGGTTGGGTTGAAGCTCTACAAATGATGCCAGCTGGTTCTAAATGGAAACTTTACGTTCCTCAAGAACTTGCATACGGTGAGCGCGGAGCAGGTGCGGCTATTCCACCATTTGCAGCTCTAGTATTTGAAGTAGAACTACTCGATATTCTGTAAGAAAACTAGCAAACATTTAACTTCAAGCGGCGCAATGCGCCGCTTTTTTTGATCTACAGTAGAGGGGAACACGATAACGACTCGAGGATAAACTATGATGAAACGCTCCCTACTCAGCGTACTGGCTCTCAGTGCCACTATCATCAGCACACCAAGCTACGCATTTCTCAATTTTGGAAAAGATAACGATAATATCGCCAATACGTTAAATGGTGCATTCAACCAAGTCAAAAGTACAACTAAACTCACTTCTGATATAAGCCAACAACTTAACGTAAAGCCAAGCCAAGCCGCCAGTGGTGCTGGTGCTTTACTCGCCCTCGCCAAAAATCAACTCAGTTCTCAAAATACCCAAGAATTAAATCATCTCATTCCAGGTATAAGTCAGCTTACTAACCTTAATTTAAGCGGGGGTTCTAAGTTGAGTTCGAGCATCAACTCTTTAGGCCAAGTCAATCAAGTATTTACTAAATTAGGATTGGATCCAGCCATGATAAGCCAATTTGCGCCTATTGTTCTGAAGTATTTAGGAGAGCGTAACGCGAGTAGTGGGTTAATCAATTCTCTGAGCGAATTATGGAAAGCGTAAATAAGGAAACGTAGATGTTATAGACACAAAAAAACCGAGCATTTTCATGCTCGGTTTTTCTCATATTTCGAACTGTTTATTCAGCCGCTTCTTCAGCTTCTGAACGTTCAACAAGCTCAATGTATGCCATTGGAGCTTTATCACCAGCACGGAAACCACACTTAAGAATACGAGTGTAGCCACCTTGACGTGCTGCGAAACGTGGACCTAGTTCGTTAAATAGTTTTGCTACAACTTCGTTATCACGAGTGCGAGCAAATGCTAGACGACGGTTTGCAACGCTGTCAGTCTTAGCTAGTGTAATCAAAGGCTCAACGACGCGACGTAGCTCTTTAGCTTTTGGCACAGTAGTCTTGATAATTTCATGACGTACTAGAGAGCTAGCCATATTGCTGAACATCGCTTTGCGATGACTGCTGTTGCGGTTGAGTTGACGACCACTCTTACGATGGCGCATGACCTAATCCTTCTAACTAGTATCGATTAATCTTCTGCAATCGACGCTGGTGGCCAGTTCTCTAGGCGCATGCCAAGAGAAAGACCGCGTGATGCAAGAACGTCTTTAATCTCTGTAAGAGATTTTTTACCCAAGTTCGGCGTTTTCAGAAGCTCAACTTCGGTACGTTGCACAAGATCACCGATGTAGTGAATCGCTTCTGCTTTTAGACAGTTAGCAGAGCGAACTGTTAGTTCAAGATCGTCTACAGGACGGAGTAGGATAGGATCGAATTCCGGCTTCTCTTCTTTCTCTTCAGGAACACGCACATCACGAAGATCTACGAATGCATCCAATTGCTCAGCAAGAATTGTTGCTGCGCGACGGATAGCTTCCTCAGGTTCAAGAGTCCCGTTAGTTTCCATATCGATGACTAGCTTGTCCAAGTCAGTACGCTGTTCAACACGCGCTGCAGCCACTGAGTAGGCAATTTTGTCTACTGGACTGTAAGTTGCGTCGACTAGCAAACGACCGATAGGACGCTCATCTTCATCAGTATGAATACGGGCTGAAGCTGGAACATAACCACGACCACGTTGAACTTTGATACGCATAGCGATCTCAGAGCTATCATCGGTAAGATGACAAATAACGTGCTCAGGGTTTACGATCTCCACATCACCATCATGGGTGATGTCACCTGCAACCACAGGGCCCGAGCCTGATTTGTTCAGTGTAATGAACACTTCATCTTTACCGTCAGCAACGCGAACAGCTAAACCTTTCAGGTTAAGAAGAATCTCTAAGATATCTTCCTGAACACCCTCTTTGGTGCTGTATTCGTGAAGTACGCCTTCAATCTCTACTTCCGTGACTGCACAGCCAGGCATAGAAGATAGAAGAATACGGCGAAGTGCATTACCCAGAGTGTGGCCAAAACCACGCTCTAACGGCTCAAGAGTTACTTTTGCGTGTGTCTCATTGATCTGTTCGATGTCAACTAGACGTGGCTTAAGAAATTCTGTTACAGAACCCTGCATTGTGTCCTCTCTTTAGTTTAAACCTTACTTAGAGTAAAGCTCGACGATCAATTGTTCGTTGATGTCAGCTGACAGATCTGAACGTTCAGGCAAACGCTTGAATGTTCCTTCCATCTTGCTACCATCTACTTCAATCCAAGTTGGTTTTTCGCGTTGTTCAGCAACTTCTAGAGCCGCTGTGATGCGAGATTGCTTTTGAGCTTTCTCACGGATAGCAACAACGTCGGTTGCCGCAACTTTGAAAGAAGGAACGTTAACAACTTTACCGTTAACTAGGATAGCTTTGTGGCTAACTAGCTGACGTGCTTCTGCGCGAGTTGCGCCAAAGCCCATGCGGTAAACTACGTTATCTAGACGACCTTCTAGAAGCTGAAGTAAGTTCTCACCAGTGTTACCTTTAAGGCGAGCGGCTTCTTTGTAGTAGTTACGGAATTGTTTTTCTAGAACGCCATACATACGACGAACTTTTTGCTTCTCGCGAAGCTGAACGCCATATTCAGACAGACGGCCGCGACGTGCGCCGTGTACACCTGGGGCGTTATCGATTTTACACTTGGTATCAATCGCGCGAACACCTGACTTAAGGAATAAGTCGGTACCTTCGCGGCGACTAAGCTTCAGCTTAGGACCCAAATATCTTGCCATGATCTTTCTCCAATGTTCCCAGAAACGTTAAACGCGACGTTTCTTAGGTGGACGACAACCGTTATGAGGGATTGGTGTCGCATCAACGATGTTTGTGATACGGAAACCAGCGGCGTTAAGTGCGCGAACTGTAGATTCACGACCTGGACCAGGACCCTTAACCATAACTTCCAAGTTCTTTAGGCCATATTCTTTAGCCATCTCTGCACAACGTTCTGCTGCAACCTGTGCTGCGAACGGTGTAGATTTACGAGAACCACGGAAACCTGAACCACCTGCAGTAGCCCATGCTAGAGCGTTACCTTGGCGATCAGAAATGGTCACGATTGTGTTATTGAAAGATGCGTGGATATGCGCTATACCATCTGCAATTTGCTTGCGGACGCGCTTACGTGCGCGACTTGGTTGTTTTGCCATTGTACTCTACCCTTCCCGACTATTTCTTGATCGGCTTGCTCGGACCCTTACGGGTACGTGCGTTGGTTTTAGTACGCTGTCCACGTAGTGGTAGACTGCGACGATGACGAAGACCACGGTAACAGCCAAGGTCCATTAGACGCTTGATGTTCATGGAAACTTCACGACGTAGATCACCTTCTACAGTGTACTTAGCTACACCATCACGCAGTAGATTGATCTGCTCTTCAGTTAGTTCACTGATCTTAACATTTTCAGCAATACCCACTTCAGCCAAAATTGACTGAGAACGAGTTTTACCAACGCCGTAGATTGATGTTAAAGCAATCACAGCATGTTTTTGATCAGGAATGTTAATGCCTGCTATACGGGCCACTATTCACTCCTAGGTACTTTATATAAAGAATTACCCGCAGCAGAGCCCGTTGAGGATACGCTGCGGTATACTACTTCTTTTGCACGCAAAAGGTAGGTCGAGAAATATACTCGACACTACCTTATTTTTCAAGTAAAAATTTCTGCTTATTAGCCTTGGCGCTGCTTGTGCTTTGGCTCACTACAAATTACGCGCACAACACCGTTGCGTTTGATAACTTTGCAGTTACGGCAGATTTTTTTAACGGAAGCACGAACTTTCATTGCTAAACTCCGTAAAATCAATCAGAACGGTATGGAAGTCTATTAACGACCATAACCTTTAAGATTAGCCTTTTTCAACACAGACTCATATTGATTTGACATCATATGGGTCTGTACCTGTGCCATAAAGTCCATGATTACAACTACTACGATAAGTAGTGAGGTGCCGCCAAAATAGAACCTTACGTTCCATGCTGACATCATGAACTGGGGAATCAGACAAATAAAGGTAATATATAACGCTCCTGCCAATGTAAGGCGGGTCATTACCTTGTCGATATACATCGCTGTCTGTTCACCTGGGCGGATACCGGGTACGAACGCACCTGACTTCTTCAAGTTGTCTGCTGTTTCACGTGGGTTAAATACCAACGCTGTATAAAAGAAACAGAAGAAAATAATCGCAACTGCATACAGTATAACATAAAGCGGCTGTCCCGGGCTTAGTGCCAATGAGACATCGGTCAACCAGCTGAATGCTGGGTTACCGCTCTTACCAAACCACTGAGCTAATGTGCCAGGGAATAGGATTATACTCGAAGCAAAAATCGCAGGGATTACACCAGCCATATTAATTTTCAACGGCAAGTGAGTACTCTGCGCTGCAAATACCTTACGACCTTGTTGACGCTTCGCATAGTTAACGACGATACGACGTTGACCACGCTCCATGAAAACAACAAAGTAGATGGTGGCAAAAGCAATGACTGCAATAAACAACAAGAGAAGAATATGCAATTCACCTTGACGCGCTTGCTCGATAGTTTGTCCGATTGCCTTAGGCAATCCAGCAACAATACCTGCAAAAATTAGTAATGATATACCATTACCAATACCTCGCTCTGTAATCTGTTCACCTAACCACATCAAAAACATGGTGCCGGTTACTAAACTTACGGTCGCAATTAGCGTAAACATGGTTTGGTCGATAACGACCAGATTAGGGACCATGTTTGGTAAGCCGGTTGCGATACCAATGGCTTGGAATATTGCAAGTACAAGCGTGCCGTAGCGCGTATATTGGCTGATTTTTCTTCGGCCTGCCTCACCCTCTTTCTTGAGTTCGGCTAACGCGGGATGAACCACAGTCAACAACTGAACAACAATTGATGCCGATATATACGGCATGATGCCCAGTGCGAATATAGATGCACGCGAAAGTGCACCACCAGAGAACATATTAAACATTTCAATGATGGTGCCTTTCTGCTGTTCGAACAAATCGGCGAGTACAGCAGCGTCAATCCCAGGAATAGGCACAAAGGAGCCCGCTCGGAATACTAAAAGTGCACATATTACGAATAATAGGCGCGATCTTAGCTCACTTAAGCCGCCTTGAGCACTACGAAAATCTTGTCCTGGTTTCTTAGCCATCTGTACCTCAATCCTCGAGATTATTCCTCGATTTTACCGCCTGCAGCTTCGATCGCAGCTTTAGCGCCTTTCGACACGCGTAGACCTTTTACAGTCACTGCTTTGTTGATCTCGCCAGAAAGAACAACTTTAACATTTTCGATGTTCTTCGCAACAACGTTTGCTGCTTTAAGGCTATTTAAATCAACAACTTCGCCAGTTACTTTTGCGAATTCGCTTAAGCGAACTTCAGCAGATACAAATCCTTTACGAGATTTGAAGCCGAATTTTGGCAAACGTTGTTTCAATGGCATTTGACCGCCTTCAAAACCTGGACGAACTGAACCGCCTGAACGCGATTTTTGGCCTTTGTGACCACGGCCACCTGTTTTACCAAGCCCCGAACCGATACCACGGCCTACACGCTTCTTAGAAGGTTTAGATCCTGTAGCCGGTGATAGAGTATTCAAACGCATTCTGATTACTCCTCAATTTTAACCATATAGTGAACTTTATTGACCATACCACGAATACATGGTGTGTCCTGAAGTTCAACCGTATGGTTGATGCGACGAAGGCCTAGTCCACGCAAAGTAGCTTTATGCTTAGGTAGGCGACCAATTGAGCTTTTAGTTTGAGTTACTTTAATAGTTGCCATGGTGTTCTTACTCCGAAATAGATTCAACAGTCAGACCACGTTTAGCAGCAACCATTTCAGGTGACTTCATGCTACCCAATGCATCGATTGTTGCACGAACAACGTTGATTGGGTTAGTTGAACCATACGCTTTTGATAGTACGTTATGTACACCAGCTACTTCTAGTACAGCACGCATTGCGCCACCGGCGATAACACCTGTACCTTCTGCAGCAGGCTGCATGTAAACCTTAGAACCCGAGTGGCGACCTTTCACGTGATGGTGAAGAGTGCCTTCGTTAAGTGCGATAGTAACCATGTTACGACGCGCTTTTTCCATTGCTTTTTGAATCGCTGCAGGTACTTCACGGGCTTTACCGTATCCGAAACCTACACGACCATTACCGTCACCAACGACTGTTAGTGCAGTGAAGCTCATGATTCGACCACCTTTAACCGTTTTAGAAACACGATTAACGGCGATTAGCTTTTCTTGCAAATCATTAGCTTGTTGTTGTTCTTTAGCCATCTTCCAACCCTACCTTAGAATTTCAGACCAGCTTCGCGAGCAGTCTCTGCTAGCGCCGCTACTCGACCGTGGTATTGGAAACCAGAACGATCAAATGCAACTGCAGTCACGCCTTTTTCAAGCGCACGCTCAGCAATAGCTTTACCTACTGCTTGTGCAGCATCGATGTTACCGGTGTTTTTAACCTGCTCACGGATCGCTTTTTCTACAGTAGAAGCTGCTGCGATAACCTCAGAGCCGTTAGCTGCAATCACCTGTGCGTACACGTGACGAGGAGTACGGTGTACTACTAGGCGAGTTGCACCCAGTTCTGCAATCTTACGACGTGCACGAAGGGCACGACGGATGCGAGATGCTTTCTTATCCATAGCGTTACCTTACTTCTTCTTAGCTTCTTTAGTACGCACATTTTCATCTGCGTAACGAACACCTTTACCTTTATAAGGTTCAGGTTCACGGTAAGAACGAATATCTGCCGCAACTTGACCGACTAGTTGCTTATCACAACCAGATACTACGATCTCAGTTTGGCTAGGACACTCAGCCTTAATACCTGCAGGCAATTCATGCTCAACAGGGTGAGAGAAGCCTAGAGTTAGAGCTACAGCATTGCCTTTAATAGCAGCACGGTAACCGACACCTTTCAAAGTTAGCTTCTTAGAGAAGCCTTCAGTAACACCAAGAATCATGTTGTTCACTAGTGCACGAGCAGTACCTGCTTGAGCCCAAGAGTGAGTAACACGTTCGTTGACTGGACCGAAAGTAAGGGAATTTTCTTCTTGTGCAATAGCAACTAGGTTGTTAAGCACGCGAGTCATTTCACCTTTAGCACCTTTTACGGTGATCTCTTGGCCGTTTAGTTTCACCTCTACGCCAGCTGGAATAGCGACAGGTGCTTTAGCAACACGAGACATATCCTACTCCTTAAATTACGCTACGTAGCAAATGATTTCACCACCAAGACCGGCTTTACGCGCGGCACGGTCTGACATCAGACCCTTGGAAGTAGAAACTACGGCAACACCCAGACCGCCCATCACTGATGGAAGCTCGTCTTTTTTCTTGTAGACGCGCAGACCAGGACGTGAAACACGTTGGATTTGCTCAATTACTGGTTTAGCTTGGAAGTACTTAAGAGTAACTTCTAGCTCAGGTTTAACTTCGCTGTTTACCGCGAAGTCTACGATGTAACCTTCAGCTTTAAGTAGTGCAGCAATTGCAACTTTAAGCTTTGAAGAAGGCATTGTAACAGCAACTTTTTGTGCTGCCTGACCGTTACGAATACGGGTCAGCATATCCGAAATCGGATCTTGCATGCTCATAAACTTTACTCCAAATGATTAAGTGGCAATTACCAGCTCGCCTTACGAAGTCCAGGAATCTCGCCTTTCATGCAAGCTTCACGAACTTTGATACGGCTTAGACCGAATTTACGTAGGTAACCGTGTGGACGACCAGTTTGGTTGCAACGGTTGCGCTGACGTGATGCACTTGAATCACGTGGAAGAGTTTGCAGTTTAAGAACTGCATTCCAACGATCTTCTTCTGATGCGTTTACATCGCTGATGATAGCTTTAAGCGCGGCACGCTTTTCTGCGTACTGTGCTACTAGCTTGGCACGTTTAACGTCACGTGCTTTCATTGATTGTTTAGCCATAACAGTAACCCTTCACCTTACTTACGGAATGGGAAGTTAAAGGCAGCCAGCAGAGCATGGCCTTCCTCATCGGTAGCACCTGTAGTCGTGATAGTGATATCAAGACCGCGTACTCGATCGACTTTATCGTAGTCGATTTCCGGGAAGATGATTTGCTCGCGAACGCCCATGCTGTAGTTACCGCGTCCGTCAAAAGACTTAGCGCTAACACCGCGGAAATCGCGTACACGTGGTAGAGCGATAGAAATCAAACGCTCAAAGAAATCCCACATGCGCTCGCCACGCAAGGTTACTTTACAACCAATTGGGTAGCCTTCACGAATTTTGAAACCTGCAACAGATTTACGAGCTTTAGTGATTAAAGGTTTCTGACCTGAAATCGTAGCCATATCAGATGCTGCATTTTCTAATAGTTTCTTATCGTTGATTGCTTCACCAACGCCCATATTGAGGGTGATCTTCTCAATTCTAGGGACTTGCATGACGCTTGTGTAACCGAACTGTTTGGTCAGTTCAGCGACTACAGACGACTTGTAGTAATCATGCAGTTTCGCCATAGTAGAACTCCAAATTACTTAATTGTTTCACCGTTAGACTTGAAGAAACGCACTTTAGCGCCATCTTCAAAACGGAAACCTACACGGTCCGCTTTACCAGTAGCTTCATTGAAGAGAGCCACGTTAGATACATCGATTGCTGCTTCTTGCTCAACAATACCACCTTGGGTACCTAGAGCTGGAACAGGTTTCTGATGTTTCTTAACTAGGTTGATACCTTCAACGATAACTTTACCAGTTTCAAGAACCTTGCTTACTTTACCTTTCTTGCCTTTATCTTTACCAGCAAGAACGATTACTTCGTCGTTACGACGGATTTTAGCTGCCATTGTTTGCCGCTCCTTACAGAACTTCTGGAGCCAGTGAAACTAATTTCATGAATTTCGCATTGCGAAGTTCACGAGTCACTGGACCAAAGATACGTGTACCGATTAGTTGCTCAGTATTATTGTTTAACAACACACAAGCATTACGGTCGAAGCGAATGACAGAACCGTCCTGACGACGTACGCCTTTACGGGTGCGAACTACCACTGCCTTCATTACATCACCTTTTTTTACTTTACCGCGAGGAATTGCTTCCTTAACAGTAACTTTGATGATGTCGCCCACATGAGCGTAACGGCGGTGAGAGCCACCCAGAACCTTAATACACATTACGCTGCGAGCGCCTGAGTTATCAGCTGCGTCCAGCATACTTTGCATTTGGATCATGTTAGTGCTCCGCTAAATATAAAAAAACTAGACCCATCTCGGGTCGGGCTGCCTCTTTAAAAGGGACGCGAATTGTACCACCCTTTTTTTAGAAAAGGTAGTCAAAAAACAAGCGGCTCGAAAATTTTCCCGTAGCCGCTTATTTTAACTATAGAAAATTGAAATTAAACTTTCGCTTTTTCTACAATTTTAACCAATGTCCAAGACTTAGTCTTAGACAGTGGACGACACTCTTTGATTTCAACGATATCGCCTTGGCTACATTCGTTGTTTTCATCGTGAGCGTGCAGTTTTGTGGTGCGTTTCATGAACTTGCCGTAAATTGGGTGTTTTACGAAACGTTCAATGATAACAACAATAGACTTGTCCATTTTGTTGCTAACAACGCGACCTTGTTGAGTACGAATTTTGTCGCTCATTATGCGCCTGCCTTCTCAGTCAAAACAGTTTTCACACGTGCGATATCACGGCGTACAGCTTTTAGAGTGTGAGTTTGTTGTAGCTGACCAGTAGCAGCTTGCATACGCAAGTTGAACTGTTCTTTCAACAAATTCAGTAGCTCAGCATTAAGCTCTTCAACGCTTTTCTCGCGTAGATCAAGTGCTTTCATCACATCACCTGCTTAGTTACAAATGTGGTTTTGAATGGCAGTTTACGAGCCGCTAGGCGGAACGCTTCACGTGCCAACTCTTCAGGTACACCATCAACTTCGTACATAACCTTTCCAGGTTGGATTTGGGCTACCCAGTACTCAACGTTACCTTTACCCTTACCTTGACGAACTTCAAGTGGTTTTTCTGTGATAGGTTTGTCTGGGAACACACGGATCCAGATTTGCCCTTGACGCTTAATGTGACGTGTCATTGCACGACGTGCCGCTTCGATTTGACGAGCAGTCAGACGACCACGGCCAACAGCTTTTAAACCGAAAGTACCGAATGATACTTCAGTACCTTTAGCTAGACCACGGTTACGACCAGTCTGAACCTTACGGAATTTAGTACGTTTAGGTTGTAGCATCTGTCGACTCCTTACTTACGGCCTTTACGCTGCTTCTTAGGCTTTTCACTCTTAGGTTCAGCAACTGGCATACCGCCTAGAATCTCACCTTTGAAGATCCAAACTTTAACGCCAATCACACCATATTGAGTGTGAGCAGAAGAAGTCGCGTAATCAATGTCTGCACGCAGAGTATGTAGAGGCACACGGCCTTCACGATACCATTCTGTACGTGCGATTTCAGCGCCGCCTAGACGACCACTTACTTCAACTTTGATACCCTTCGCACCTAGACGCATTGCGTTTTGTACCGCGCGCTTCATAGCACGACGGAACATCACACGACGCTCTAGCTGAGAAGCGATGCCATCAGCAACTAGTTGACCGTCTAATTCAGGCTTACGTACTTCAGCGATGTTAATTTGTGCTGGTACACCTGCAATTTTAGCTACAGCTGCACGTAGCTTCTCAACGTCTTCGCCTTTCTTACCGATAACAACACCTGGACGAGCTGTGTGAATAGTCACACGAATGCTCTTCGCAGGACGCTCGATAACGATGCGCGCTACAGACGCTTTTACCAATTCCTTATTGAGGAATTGACGTACCTTGAAGTCGCCGTCTAGGTTGTCAGCGAACTCATTGGTATTAGCAAACCATGTAGCATTCCAAGGCTTAACGATGCCTAGACGAATACCATTTGGATGTACTTTCTGACCCATTGCTTACTCTCCTAGTCTCTTAGCGATCTGCGACAACCACAGTAATGTGGCTTGAACGCTTCAAGATACGATCCGCACGACCTTTAGCACGAGGCATAATACGCTTCATGATCGGGCCCTCATCTACGAAGATTTTAGCGACACGTAGATCGTCAATGTCAGCACCTTCGTTGTGTTCCGCGTTAGCGATTGCTGACTCTAGAACTTTTTTCACTAATTCAGCAGCTTTTTTGTTGCTGAAAGTTAGCGTTTCTAGAGCCTGATCTACGCTTTTACCACGAATAAGATCTGCTACTAAGCGAGCTTTCTGAGGAGAAATGCGAGCAAAGTTATGTTTAGCTAAAGCTTCCATTATTTACTCCTTACTTCTTCTTAGCTTTCTTATCCGCAGCGTGACCGCGGTAAGTACGAGTAGGTGCGAATTCGCCCAGTTTGTGACCGATCATCTCGTCAGTTACGAAAACTGGCACGTGTTGACGACCATTATGGACAGCGATGGTCAAACCAATCATTTGTGGAATGATCATTGAACGACGGGACCAAGTCTTTAAAGGCTTCTTGTCTCCGCTTTCCACCGCTTTCTCTACCTTCTTCAGCAAGTGTAGGTCAATAAATGGACCTTTCTTGAGAGAACGTGGCATGGCTTATCCTCTTTAATAGATTACTTATTACGACGACGTACGATGTACTTGTCAGTGCGTTTGTTCTTACGGGTCTTGAAGCCTTTAGTAGGAACACCCCATGGAGATACTGGATGACGGCCACCAGAAGTACGACCTTCACCACCACCGTGTGGGTGATCAACAGGGTTCATTACCACACCGCGAACGGTAGGACGAACACCGCGCCAGCGACTAGCACCAGCTTTACCAAGTTCACGAAGCATGTGTTCGTGGTTGCCTACTTCACCGATAGTTGCACGGCATTCAGACAGAACTTTACGCATTTCGCCAGAACGTAGACGAAGTGTTACATACGCACCGTCGCGAGCGACGATTTGTACATAGGCACCAGCTGAACGTGCGATCTGTGCACCTTTACCAGGTTTTAGTTCAACGTTGTGTACAGTTGAACCTACTGGGATGTTGCGCATTGGCAAAGCGTTACCCGCTTTGATTGCTGCATCAACGCCAGATTGAACTTGGTCACCAGCTTTTACGCCTTTAGGTGCAATGATGTAACGACGTTCACCGTCTTTATATAGTACTAGAGCGATGTTCGCACTACGGTTTGGATCGTATTCAATACGCTCAACCGTTGCAGGGATACCATCTTTAGTACGTTTAAAATCAATCACACGGTAATGTTGCTTGTGACCACCACCGATGTGACGAACTGTAATTCGACCGTTGTTGTTACGACCACCGTGCTTAGAGTTTTTCTCTAAAAGCGGTGCGTAAGGCTTACCTTTATAAAGGTCAGCATTTACGATTTTAACAACGTGACGACGACCAGCCGAAGTCGGCTTACATTTAACAATAGCCATTTTTCAACTACTCCTGTTATTCCGCGCCGCCAACAAAGTCAAGATCTTGACCTTCGTTCAAAGTAACGTACGCTTTTTTAACGTCGCTACGGCGACCTTGGCGTAGACCTTGACGTTTGGTCTTACCCTTAGTGATAAGAGTATTTACAGACTTAACTTCAACTTCAAATAGTTTTTCTACAGCAGCTTTGATTTCTTTTTTAGTAGAGTCAATTGCAACTGTGAAAACAATAGTGTTCGCTTTCTCTGCAGCCATAGTAGCTTTTTCAGAGATGTGCGGAGCACGCAAAACTTTTAGTAGACGCTCTTCACGAATCATGCCAGCATCTCCTCAACTTGCTTAACTGCAGAAGCAGTCATAAGAACCTTGTTAAATGCGATTAGGCTTACTGGGTCGATACCAGAAACATCACGCACATCAACTTTGTAAAGGTTACGAGCAGCTAAGAATAGATTCTCGTCTACTTCGCCAGTAACGACAAGAACGTCGTTAAGCTCATGTTCTTTAAGCTTAGCTACTAGCTCTTTAGTTTTTGGAGCTTCAACTGTGAAGTTATCAACAACGATTAAACGCTCTTGACGAACTAGCTCAGAAAGAATGCTCTTCATAGCACCGCGGTACATTTTTTTGTTTACTTTTTGGCTGTGATCTTGTGGTTTCGCAGCAAAAGTAACACCACCTGTACGCCAGATCGGGCTACGGATTGTACCAGCACGAGCACGGCCAGTACCTTTTTGACGCCATGGCTTAGCGCCGCCGCCAGAAACTTCTGAACGTGTCTTTTGAGCACGAGTACCTTGACGAGCACCTGCTGCATACGCAACAACTACTTGGTGTACAAGAGCTTCGTTGAACTCACGTCCGAAAGTAGTTTCGGAAACAGTTAGTGCATCAGCACCTTTAACCATCAATTCCATTACTTACTCCTAGACGTTATGATTTTACAGCTGGTTTTACGATCACGTTACCGCCTGTTGAGCCTGGAACTGCACCTCTAATAAGAAGTAAGTTACGCTCAGCGTCAACACGTACGATCTCTAGGTTTTGAGTCGTTACACGCTCGTTACCCATTTGACCTGCCATTTTCTTGCCTTTAAATACGCGACCTGGAGTCTGACATTGACCAATAGAACCAGGAGCACGGTGAGACAAGGAGTTACCGTGAGTCATATCTTGAGTACGGAAGTTCCAACGCTTAACAGCGCCTTGGAAACCTTTACCTTTAGATGAACCAGTAACGTCTACTTTTTTAATTTCATTGAACAATTCAACAGTTAGTTCAGCACCAACTTCAAATTCTTCACCGTTTTCTAAACGGAATTCCCAAAGACCGCGGCCAGCTTCAACACCTGCTTTCGCAAAGTGACCAGCTTCAGGCTTCGATACACGGCTAGCTTTCTTATCACCAGCAGTAATTTGGATTGCTGCGTAACCATCTGTATCAAGTGATTTCACTTGAGTTACACGGTTCGCTTCAACCTCAACTACTGTTACAGGGATAGAAACGCCTTCTTCGGTAAATACGCGGGTCATACCCACTTTACGTCCGACTAGACCAATCATTATTCTAACTCCCCTTAACCTAGGCTGATTTGAACATCTACACCAGCAGCAAGATCAAGACGCATCAGAGCATCAACAGTCTTGTCAGTCGGTTCAACGATGTCGATCAGACGCTTGTGAGTACGAATTTCGTACTGGTCACGCGCATCTTTGTTTACGTGTGGAGAAGTAAGAACAGTGAAACGCTCTTTACGAGTAGGCAGTGGAATAGGACCACGAACCTGTGCGCCGGTACGTTTAGCTGTTTCAACGATTTCCGCAGTAGAAGCATCGATCAATTTGTAATCGAAAGCTTTTAGGCGGATACGGATGCGTTGGTTCTGCATGAGACAGAGCTCCAATATTTATAAAAATTACACAAACAATATCGCCACTCTAACTCACTAAAGGTGAGAGAATGTCGATTGATTTATGTGAAACCGTAGCGTCCTAATTGGACACATTGTCAGCTAACAAAAAAAGATAAATTAGTTATCTAGTAATTATTAACTGCGAACTTAAGCAGAGTATACATTACCCAATCAATACTGAGATTATATGGCTCCTCGCCGCTCATTGGTTCACAACTGACTTAAGCCAGTGCGGTGCATTATACAGATATAGATCGGGCTTGCAAGTAGTGCGTGAAAAATATACGACGTTTATTGTCCGTTCTACTTAAGTACAAACAGCGTGATGAATTATCACGCTGTTTGGCGATACTCGCAGACCATGTGGACTATGCGGTGCGTTGGCGTACCGCTTCAAATAAACAGACACCTGTCGCAACTGAGACATTCAAGCTCGACACTGTTCCGGCCATGGGTATTTTGATGAGATCGTCACAGGTTTCCCGTGTTAAACGACGCATACCGTCACCTTCCGCTCCCATCACGATAGCCAATGAACCTTTCAGATTTGTCTGAAACACATCATGAGTCGCTTCACCGGCGGTGCCGACAAACCAAACGCCTTGCTCTTGAAGTGCGCGCATCGTACGAGCAAGATTGGTCACCCGAATCAGTGGCACCGTTTCTGCTGCGCCACAAGCCACTTTGCTGACAGTCGCATTCAATGGTGCTGATTTATCTTTAGGAACAATGACAGCTACAACACCTGCTGCATCTGCATTACGCAGACATGCCCCAAGGTTATGCGGATCGGTAACACCATCCAACACTAATAACAATGGTGTTTCTTGTTTAGCAAGAATATCATCCAAGTCGTTTTCATTAAGAACCTTAGCGGCCTTAACTTTAGCCATTACGCCTTGATGATTCGCCCCTTTCGCTCTGTCATCCAATGTTTTTCGGTTCATTTCTTGAATCGAAATTCCCATACTCGCCAGCTCATTTAGCACGGGTAATAGACGATCATCCTGACGGCCTTTTAAGACATATGCTTCAATAAAACGGGCGGGGTCACGCTCTAATACCGCTTTAATAGCATGGATACCATAAATCAGTTCACTACTCATCGTTTACCTATTTCTTTTCTTGCTTGGCCGGCTTACTGCGGGCTTTATTTTTACGAGCTTTAGACGCTTTCGTTTTTTTGCGCTTACGATCAGCGGCTTCATCATCTGGTCGCTTGGGTGGTTCCACAGCTGGAACCGCTTTACCTTTTGAAGCTACCTTTTTACTTTTGGCTTTAGCTTTGGCTTCTGCAACGCGTTTTTTCGCTGTTTTACCCTCACCTCGCGCTTTACGTTCCGTGCCTTCTAGCGCAAAGTCGATTTGACGGTCATCAAGATTAACCGCTTGCACTTTGACTTTTACGCTATCACCCAAACGGTAAATAGCGCCAAAGGACTCCCCTTTCAAGCGTTGACCTACTGGGTCAAAGTGGTAGTAATCATTCGCCAATGATGAAATATGGACTAAACCATCAATGTGCAGTTCCGATAATCGGACAAAGAAACCAAAACCAGTCACATTGGCAATTACACCATCAAGCACTTCACCGACGTGATCTTGCATGTATTCACATTTGAGCCAATCAGAGACATCACGAGTAGCATCATCAGCACGGCGCTCTGTGGTGGAACACTGCTCACCGTAGAAGTCCATATCATCAAATGAATAATGATAGCCGCCTGTTGGAGTCCAGCGATCCTGATTTTGTCCCTTTTCTTTAGCAATAAGGTACTTAATTGCACGGTGCAATAATAAATCAGGGTAACGACGGATTGGAGAAGTAAAGTGCGCGTAGCGCTTCAATGCAAGGCCAAAGTGACCACAATTGTCCGCATTGTATACCGCCTGTTTCATTGAACGCAGCAGCATCGTTTGAATCAATTCTTTATCTGGGCGATCACCAATTTGATGCATTAAGTCGGCATAATCCGTTGGAGACGGTTCAAGCCCACCAGTCAGATTTAGGCCTAACTCGCTTAGGAAATCACGGAAACCAACTAAGCGTTGCTCGCCTGGGGCTTCATGAACACGATATAACGCGGGTTCCTTAGCCTTTTCCACGTAAGACGCAGACGCTACGTTGGCTAAAATCATACATTCTTCAATGATTTTATGAGCATCGTTACGTACCACAGGCTCAATTCTGTCGATTTTACGCTCAGCATTGAAAATGAATTTCGTTTCAACCGTTTCAAACTCAATCGCGCCACGTTGATCACGCGTTTTCTTCAGCACTTTATACATGCGATGAAGTTCTTCTAAATGAGGGACATTCGCTTGATAACGTTCGCGTAAATCTTCATCACCTTGAAGGATATGAGACACTTTGTTGTAGGTAAGCCGTGCATGGGAGTTCATGACAGCTTCATAGTGCTTGTAGCCTGATAGCTTACCCGCTTCTGAAATGGTCATCTCACACACCATACATAGGCGATCCACTTGAGGATTCAACGAACACAATCCGTTAGACAGCACTTCCGGTAGCATAGGCACAACTTGTGATGGGAAGTAAACCGAGTTACCACGGTTAATTGCTTCTTTATCCAAGGCACTGCCAGGGCGAACGTAATAGCTCACATCAGCAATCGCTACCCAAAGACGCCAACCGCCACCTTTCTTCGCTTCACAATATACGGCGTCATCAAAGTCGCGTGCATCTTCACCATCAATCGTCACTAATGGTAGGTCACGTAAATCTACACGACCTTGCTTTGCGTCTTCAGGAACGTCTTCACCAAGATGTTCAATTTGCTTGGTCACCTCTTCAGGCCACTCACACGGCAGCTGGTGAGTATGGATAGCAATTTGTGTTTCCATTCCCGGAGCCATATTTTCGCCAAGGACTTCCACGACTTTTCCCATCATGCTGCGGTTACGCGCACCACGATCAGTGATCTCAATCACCACCACATTGCCCATACGCGCACCGAAACGGTGTTCATCGGGGATCAGAATATCTTGATGAATACGAGAGTCATCAGGCACGACATATGAGCAGCCTTGTTCGAAGAAGAAACGTCCAACAATTTGTCCATTTCTCGCTTCCAAAATTCGAATCAAGCGGCCTTCTTTACGCCCTCTTTTGTCAGTACCTGACGGCTGCACCAACACGTAATCACCATGAATAATCGTTTTCATTTGGTGATGCGGTAACAGGATGTCGTTGTCTTTGCCAAGGCTACCTTCTGGGCGGACCCAACCAAACCCATCACGGTGTCCAATGACATACCCTTTTATGAGCTCGAGTTTTTCTGGCAAGACATAACACTGCCGGCGAGTGAATACTAGCTGTCCATCACGCTCCATGGCTCTTAAGCGACGGCGTAAGCCTTCATAATGATCTTCACCTTGCAATTCTAATGCGGCAAATAAATCATTGCGGTTCATGGGAACATTCGCTGTTCTCAGAAACTCGAGAATGTATTCTCGGCTCGGAATAGGGTTCTCGTAATTCTGCGATTCACGCTCAGCAAATGGGTCTTGATTGGTCTTCTCTGACATAGATTGGCCTAATTGTGCTTGATAGGAAGGAAGCTGTTGTTAGTATATCTGAGTCAATGCCTAAGCTACAGTTACTGATAGAAAAACCTGATACAGCTGTATAAAAAATGTTACTCTAACTAGCATACCATAGTCACTAAATTGCTTATGTCATCAGTGTCGAACCATGACGTTGTTACCCGTGGGCGAATACTCAAATTCATATCTATGGTGGTGCTATATCTAACTGTCTACAATAACATCTTATCAAAGGAATGGACACCTTATGCTGCTTTTCCGACGCCTAGGCTGGTTTTTCCGGCGCTATTGGTATACCTATTCACTGGCTCTGACTATGTTATTTATAGTCGGCTTATTAAATATGGCAATCCCTTGGGTTATCGGACGCTCTGTCGACCAAATACTTGCGACTCATAGCATGGATAATACCCAACACTACCTTCTGATATTACTCTTTTGTGGGATCGCGATTTATCTCTTACGTTATGGCTGGAGACGCCTGTTATTTGGCACTTCTTTCCATTTAGCGAACCTTTTTCGTCGTCAGTTTTATCAACGCCTCACCAAACAAGGCCAAGCTTTCTACAGTGCTCACTCTACGGGTGACTTAATGGCGCGAGCAACCAATGATATAGATGCGGTAGAATCTGCCGCCGGAGAAGGTATTTTATCCGGTTTTGACGGTATGAGTACGTTTCTTCTCGTGGTCGTAATGATGTTTGTGTTCATTGACTGGCGTCTAGCCGCCGTTGCCTTGATTCCTTTCCCATTTATGGGGCTGTTCTTTTATCGTTTATCCAGTACCATTCACCATCAGTTTCGCGATACATTAGATAAATTCTCGACGCTAAATGAGCAAACTCAACAAGCGATTGTCGGCGTAAGAATGATTAAAGCCATGGGGCGAGAAGCAATTGAAAAACAGCAGTTTGATAACATTGCAGAACAAGCGGCACAAAGTAATTATCATGTTGAACGCTCAGAAGCTAAATTTGATCCCGTTATTCAAATTAGCTTAGGGTCTTCTATGCTCCTCACCTTATTGATGGGTGGGTGGCTCATACATAAAGAGCAATTGACGGTTGGCCAGCTCACCAGCTTTAGTTTGTATTTATCACAACTGATTTGGCCGATGTTTGCGTTTGGCTGGCTCATGAATATTTTACAACGTGGTAATGCTGCGATTGGCCGTTTATATGAATTACTGTCTTTACCGGACACGATTGAAGATTCAGGCGAAAACGTCCCTCATAGTCATGAGGTGACGATTGATTCTTTAACGTTTACTTACCCGAACAGCCAACAGCCAAGCTTGAGCAATATCGACCTACACTTACCAGAGCAAAGTGTACTCGGCATTGCCGGGCCTACCGGGGCGGGAAAATCAACGTTACTTCAATTATTAATGCGCTACTGGGACATCGATACTGGCGAGATAAAGCTGAGTGGCATGCCTTTGCAAGACATTTCCTTACACGCTTTGCGAGAACAGTTTGCCTATGTCCCACAAGATGCGTTTTTATTTAGTACCTCAATTTTAGAAAACATTCGCATGGGTAAGCCCAACGCCAGTGATGAAGATATTTACGAAGCCGCACGCTTAGCCGCTATTCATGATGATATTGTGCAGTTTCCGGAAGGCTATCAAACCTTAGTGGGTGAGCGTGGCGTGACATTATCAGGCGGTCAACGACAGCGTGTCTCGATTGCTCGAGCGCTCATTAGCGAAGCGCCCATTCTCATACTGGATGATGCGCTATCGGCAGTGGATGTCGGCACCGAACAGACCATTATTAACCATTTACGTGCTAGAGAATCACAGAGTGTCATCATTATCACGCACCGACTCTCTGCGATTGAGCACGCGAATGAAATTATCGTGCTATCCCATGGGAGAATTACCGAACGCGGCACCCATCAGCAACTGAGTCAAAATAGCGGGTGGTATTCTCAAATGGTCGCCTATCAACAAATGGAGCAAGCGTTAGATAAGGACTATCATGACGAAGACTAAATCAGCCAAACATACTGCTGGGGCATTTAACCTACTCATTGGTTATGTGTTTCAAGACCGCCCACTACTTTATAAAGCGTTATCTCTCGTCGTATTTGCCACTGCGCTCGATGTCATTGGACCGATGATTTCGAAAGTTTTTATTGATAATTTCATCATCCCAGATACGTATCCTAAATGGCCAGTGATTGGGATTACTCTACTCTATGTGGTGAGTATTCTTCTTTCTACGATTTTGAAGTATCAACAAACGCTCAAGTTTGTCGACCTTGCACTCAATGCGGTTTTAGATATTCGTAAACGTGCTTTTCATCACGTATTAAATTTACCCATGGCCTATTTCGATTATGCCCGTACCGGACAACTGGTCAGTCGCATCACCAATGATACGGAATCTATCAAAGACGTTTATGTGCAATTTTTATCGAATGTCGTTTCTAACGTCATAATGTTGTTCGGTATTTTAATTGCGATGGCGATTTTAGACCTGCAATTAATGCTGATTGCGTTAGCGTTAATGCCAGCCGTTGCCATTATTATCTATATTTACCAGAAACTTAGTGGCAGCGTGGTCGCTGAAAGCCGTCAGCTACGCTCCGATATCAATGCCACAATCAGTGAATCGATTGGTGGTATGGCAGTCATTCAATCGACTAATCAACAGGAATCAAAGCTCAATCAGTTTAATCGTATCAACAACCGCCACTATCGTACTCGCTTAAAAACAATGACCATGGCTAGCTTATTACTGCGGCCTGCCATCAATTTAATGAGTGTCGTGGTCACTGCGGCGATCGTGTGGTTTTTTGGTATAAAAGTGGTGCAAGGCGTGACAGAGATTGGGGTTTTATATGCCTATCTTAATTATTTAGGGCGTTTCACCCAACCTTTAATGGAAATTGCGCAGCAATTTAGCCTTTACCAACAAGCTATGGTCGCGGGGAGTCGCGTCAACACGTTACTCAGTGAGACCGCTTTAGCGGATACCCCGCATACCAACGCGCAGCTTAGCGATGGACATATCAGCATTAATCATGTTGTCTTTGGTTACAACCCTGACAAACCAGTGCTTAAAAATATCAATATCGACATTCCTGCAGGGCGCTTCTTTGCGGTCATCGGCCATACAGGCAGCGGGAAAAGTACCTTATTAAGCCTGCTACTAAATTTCTACCAGCCACAATCAGGCAGTATCCAAGTCGATAAGCACAACTTAAGCGAGTTTAGCCATGACATGTTAAGGCAAGGTATTGGATTCATTCCTCAAGAACCTTTCATTTTGGCTTCAAGTATTTTTGACAATATTGCAATGGGTCGAGAACTCACGGCACAGCAAGTTGAGATTGCCGCACAAGATGCCCACTTACACGAGGTCATCATGGAGATGCCTGATGGCTATCAAACGCACCTTGGTGAAGGCGGCTCGCGTTTATCTACCGGGCAACGGCAACAATTAATCATTGCTCGTGCATTGGCTGGCTCACCTAAAATATTACTACTCGACGAGGCGACGGCCAATGTCGACAGTGAAACCGAACAGGTGGTACAAAAAGCGTTAGCGAATTTATATGGAAAAGTCACCATGATAGTCGTCGCTCACCGCTTATCCACCATACGTAATGCTGACACTATTTTGGTATTAGATGACGGGGAGTTGATCGAAGAAGGCAATCATCAGTCATTGATGAATATCGAACAGGGTCGATATCGTGCGATGTATGAACTGCAAAAACAGGAACAGAAAGTCGCATTAGCAGCGAGACAATAGCCGTATCGTATGTCTCATCAGCAGGGCTCGTCCCTGCTGGTTACCAATACGTTTCTTTACGTTTAGCGCGCGCAATAATATTTTGCGGCATACGCTGCTCTAGTCCTTCACGTAGCAGGGCAATGCGTTTGTGTTGGCGCTGACTATCAGTGACTGAGTTATATAGCCAACGATAAGCGTCTTCATAATCAAGTGGACTCCCATAATCACGCAATAACAGCTCAGCTAACTGAATTCGCGCATTCAGATCGCCCATACCGGCGGCTTCTCTTAAATATGGGATGGCGCGTTCACGATCTTGTTGGACAAAGGTGCCATGTGCGTAATAACTCCCCATCCGTTCTAAAGCCGATGGCAAGCCTTGATGAGCCGCACTTTTAATATAATACAACCCAAGCTCAATATCTTTATCAACACATACCCCCCAAGACAGCATATCGCCGTACAGGAACTCATAAGATGGCAAATTAATCCGCGTGGCACGAGCAATAATGTCCTCGACCAATTGGCACTTGTCCGCCTTAACACGCTGTAAGTGTTTATTTTGCTCAATCAACCTGATGAGCTCAGACTCGCTGTAGATTGGCACCGGCTTGCCAACATCACCCATTTCGTTCGCTTTCGCAACGGGAAGTGATGCACATAGGCCCAACATCAGCGAAGCCGCGACAAATCGTAGCTTCATTGCTGCACTCTTAGTTCATAACTTAGCCATTAATTTAAAGTATACGGGGGCATACTGGCTAATCTGTTACTTTTATCGACCAAGCCTGTTATCTCTTTAGGCAAAACTTGTCGATCAGCGGCAATTTTTTGCCATTGAGAATGTATACGACTAAGTATAGATACAAAAAAACCGACTCGTAAGTCGGTTTTTTTTAAACGAACATGTCATTAAGCTTCAAATGGGTGAGACTTAATAATCGTTTCGCGGCGGTCAGGGCCAGTAGAAATCATATCAACTGGAACACCCGTTAACTCTTCGATGCGCTTAATATAATCAAGAGCAGCTTGAGGAAGCCCATCAATCGATGTCACACCAAACGTAATATCCGACCAACCTGGCAGAGTTTCATAAATCGGAGTAATGTTTTCGTATGCATCAGCCGCCAGTGGCGAGACTTCTAAGACTGTGCCATCAGCAAGCTGGTAACCGGTACAGATCTTCACTTCTTCTAAGCCATCAAGTACATCAAGCTTGGTCAAACAGAAGCCAGTCACAGAGTTAATTTGTACTGCACGGCGTAGAGCCACAGCATCAAACCAACCACAACGACGTTGACGGCCAGTGGTTGCACCAAACTCAGCACCTTTAGTACCTAAGTGATAACCGACATCGTCAGATAATTCTGTCGGGAATGGGCCAGCACCAACACGTGTACAGTAAGCTTTTACAATACCGCAAATGTAACCTAAGTGAGCCGGACCGAAACCAGAGCCGGCAGCTACGCCACCTGCTGTCGTATTAGAAGACGTCACGTAAGGGTAAGTACCGTGATCGATATCAAGCAATGTACCTTGCGCGCCTTCAAACATGATTTTATCACCACGTTTACGAGCGCCATCAAGTTCATCGGTCACATCGATAACCATAGAGGTTAGCAAATCAGCATAGCTCATTGCTTGCTCAAGAACGTCTTCGTAACTTACCGGTTCTACTTTATAGAAATGTTCAAGCTGGAAGTTATGATATTCCATCACCGTTTTCAGCTTTTCTGCAAACGTTTCTTTGTTAGCAAGATCGCCGACACGTAGGCCACGACGAGCCACTTTATCTTCGTATGCCGGGCCGATACCACGTCCAGTTGTACCAATAGCTTTCTTACCAAGCGCCGCTTCACGTGCCTGATCTAAGGCAATGTGATATGGCAGAATTAGCGGGCATGCTTCAGAAATATAAAGGTTTTCACGGACAGGGACACCGCGATCTTCAAGTTCTTTCATTTCATGCAACATTGCATCCGGCGAAACAACAACGCCATTACCAATGATGCATTTTACATTTTTATGAAGGATACCTGATGGAATAAGGTGGAGGACTGTTTTTTCACCATCAATAACAAGCGTGTGACCCGCATTATGGCCACCTTGATAGCGAACAACGTATTTTGCGTCTTCCGTCAGAAGATCAACTATTTTTCCTTTTCCTTCGTCACCCCATTGAGTGCCGAGGACGACTACATTATTTCCCATTTTTCCAGTCTGATTGCTAGTTAAAAAAGGATTCTAGCACTGATCGATGGGCGATGCAGTCACTTTTTAAGCAAGAAAAAGTAATAAAAAAACCCTCTTTATTACTTTTAGATCTTTATATATAACTTATTCATCTGAATAGATTTTTACAGTCAAGTTTCCAACGGTATCGATTGCGCCACGATACATCCCCGAACTATTCATCGAAAAGTGGGCTTGACCTTGTGCATCCATCGCGACTAAACCACCTTCACCACCGATACGTTTCAGCTCTCCTTGAATAATGGTGTCGCACGCAGTTGCGATATCTTCTTGTAAATAACGCATACGAGCCGCAACATCTCCAGCAACCATTTTACGAATAAAAAACTCCCCCATTCCAGTACAAGAGACTGCAACATTGCCGTTTTCCGCGTAGGTTCCTGCACCAATAATCGGCGAGTCACCGACACGGCCATATTGCTTATTAGTGACCCCGCCCGTACTGGTTGCAGCTGCCAGGTTGCCCTGCTGATCAAGTGCAACCGCGCCCACGGTGCCATGTTTATCGTCATCAGGGTATTCAGACTCTGAAAGTGCAAAACCTTGTGCTTGTTTCATTCTCAGTAATTGCTCGTAGCGACGCTCCGTAAAGAAGTAGTCTTGCTCGGTAAACGCATAACCGTTATCAAATGCAAATGCTTCTGCCCCTTCACCAATCAAAAATACATGCTCACTGTCTTGCATCACTTGCCGGGCCAGATGAATCGGGTTTTTAATATGCTGCACTCCGGCAATCGCACCCACATTGTGATCTTGACCATCCATGATAGACGCATCCATTTCTACCATTTCTTTACTGGTCATTACCGCACCTTTGCCGGCATTAAATAGTGGTGAATCTTCCATTACCGTGACCGCACTGACCACTGCGTCTACCGCACTGCCACCTTGGGCTAATACCTTATGCCCTGCACGCAGTGACTTTTCGAGTTGATGTAAAAATTCATCTTGTAATTCTTGGGTCATTTTTTCACGTAAGATGGTTCCTGCACCACCGTGAATCGCAATCGAAAATGGCTTTGACATCATGACTTCCTGTTAATCCGTTCGTATCTAATCAATAAAAAAAGCGCAAACCGAATGGATCAGTTTGCGCTTACTGAGCAACTTATTCACTGAATAACGCCCCACATATGGGCGTTGGTATCAATGAATTAGTGAGAACAGTTTTCATCGTGTACATGGCCATCATCTTGATGTGTATGACCATGTTCAAGTTCTTCTGCTGTCGCAGCGCGTACGGCAACTACTTCTACGTCAAACGTCAACGTTTTGCCTGCTAGCATGTGGTTACCATCAACCACAACTTCGTCGCCGTCTACTTCAGTGATTTCAACTGGCACAGGACCTTGGTCTGTGTCAGCTAGAAAACGCATACCGACTTCGATCTCATCAACGCCTTGGAATACATCAGCTGGAACACGTTGTACTAACATATCGCTGTGTTCGCCGTATGCATCATCTGGAGACACAGTAACAGAGAATGCATCGCCAGCTTCTTTACCTTCAAGTTCACGTTCTAGACCAACAATTAGGTTGCCTTTACCGTGTAGGTAATCTAGTGGAGCTTCAGTTGTTGACTGATCAACAACCACACCGTCTTCTAGTTTTACTTGGTACGCGAGACTTGCTACCACATCATTTTCAATTTTCATAACAGCTCCAAAGAGTCGAGTTTGTTTAGCTTTATATTTAGCTAAAGCATATATTAGATACAGTGTATTATGAAGATCCTCACAAGAATCTCAATTATTCTGGCTTAAAAATACCAATCATGTGCTCTTGAGTGTGTTTCGAGCTCTGTGCTTCCTTTGGAACTCGCTGATCTGTGTGCTGACATTCCACACATTCGACCATCTCGATATTATTTTCAATCCACCAGCGCAGTGTATCCTGAGCATGACAACTCGGACAATTTGCACCAGCAATAAAACGTTTTTTGATTGTCATGGTCTTGTTACTCCTCATCCCATTGACCAAAAGCGCGGCGATCACTTTCCATTTCTCGCCCAAAAATTTCTTCCAATTCCTTGCGTGCTTCTTTAGCTCGTAATGACAGTTTTTTATCTTCGCCTTGCTGTGGCAATAACTGCGTGAGCATTGCCGTATCCAAGCGTTCAAAATGATTTTCTGCTCGCCTTGCTTGATATGGATGCATACCCAGCGCCACTAGCGCTTTACGACCTAAATCTAACGCACCTAAAAAGGTTTCTCGCGAGTAGCCCGACACATCCAAATTAATCAATTGATATGCCTCTACTCGGCTGCGTGCCCGTGCCAGTATTTTTAAGTTCGGAAAATGTTGTTGGCATAAATTCACGATATTCAGTACTTCTTGTGGCACATCCGTACAAATAACAATCGCTTCGGCTTTATCAGCTCCTGCCGCTCGTAACAGTTCTAAACTCGATGCATCACCATAAAACACCTTATAACCAAACTTACGTAGCAACTTTATCTGGCTGGCATCGCTTTCCAAAACGGTCAATTTAATTTTATTCGCATACAATAACCGGCCAATCACCTGACCAAATCGGCCGAAACCGGCAATAATAACCCGAGGTTCTTTATCTTCTACATCATGCGATAAGTCTTCTCTATCTTGCTGGTTAAGTTGACGAGATAAGCAGTATTGCTGAGCTTTTAAAATCAAGGGTGTCGTCACCATCGATAAACTCACGATCACAAGCAAATAATCGACTTGATCTTGCGACAATAATTTATCCGCTTGGGCCGCGGTAAAAATGACAAACGCAAATTCGCCACCTTGGCTTAAAATAGCGGCCATTTTACTTCTTGAACCCGAACCAATACCGGCCACCCGAGCCAATAGATATAAAATGCCTCCCTTAATCGCTACCAGAGCAATAACACAACCAAGAATCATCCAAGGGTGTACCAGTAACAATCCAAGATCCACGGACATACCAACGGCGATAAAGAACAGACCCAGTAATAACCCTTTAAAAGGCTCAATCGCCACTTCTAACTCGTGGCGAAATTCACTTTCCGCGAGCAACACACCAGCAATGAATGCCCCGAGCGCCATGGATAGACCAATTTGCTCCATCATTAACGCAATGCCGATCACCAACAATAAGGACGCCACCGTGAATAGCTCACGTACTCCAGTCAGTATGATGTAACGAAAAATGGGGTTTAATAAATAATGTCCACCCACCATAAGGCCAACAATGCCCAAGATCATCCACAAACCATCTATCCAACTCCCTCCGGTTACTCCGGCTAGAGCAGGCATCAGCGCCAACATCGGAATCACGGCAATATCTTGGAACAACAAAACAGAAAAACCCGTTTGCCCGGCTTCCGTGCGTGAAAGATCTTGCTCATCAATCACGCGAAGTGCAATGGCCGTCGATGATAATGCGAGCCCCATCCCAATCACTAAACTGGTTCGCCAATCCAGACCTAAGGTATAAGTCAGACTCGAGAGTATGCCGGTGGTTATCACGACTTGCGCTCCGCCGACTCCCAAAATCGGAATCCGCATTCGCCAAAGTTGTTTAGGATTGAGCTCTAATCCGATTAAAAACAATAACAACACCACGCCAAACTCGGCGAAATGCAAAATAGCTTGAACATCTCTAATTAAACCTAAGCCCCAAGGACCAATCGCGACACCTGCTAATAAATAGCCGATAACTGATCCTAGCCCTAATCGCTGCGCCAACGGCACCGCAACCACAGCAGCAGCTAAGAAAATCGAGCCACTTTGTAACAACTCGGTTGTTGATGTTGCCATACGTTCTCCTAACTCAATTCTGGATTATCTAGCCATTGCTTATAATGTTCTGCTTGGTGATAACGCTCAAGGTCCGAAACATTGCGGGCCCAATATAAAACTAAAGGCTCAACCCAATGGGTTTGACACAACGCCGACGTAATTTCAAAAGGTCGTAATAAGTCATGAATGGTAAAGCGGTTATAACCCCGAGTACTAAACGCATCTTCTCGTCCCCCCGTGGTAATGACATGTCGCCAATATTTACCTTTGAGTGCACTATAGTCGCCAAAAGCAAATCCCTTACCTAGCACACAATCAATCCATTCTTTAAGTAATGAGGGACATGAATACATATACAAGGGGTGCTGAAAAACAATCACATCATGAGATAACAGCCGCTGATGCTCAGCGTGGACATCAATAAAAAAATCTGGATATGTGGCGTACAAGTCCACAATGGTGACATGTTCTAACTGACGAGCCTTACGGATTAGTACCTTATTCGCTACCGACTGATCTGGATCTGGATGCGCATATATGATCAGTATTTTTGGTAAGGGTTTTGTCGATAAATGTGGGTCGTTCATATCTGACTCCCTCTCCAGACGTGTTTTCTAAAGTCTTTAGTATCATAACCCAATTTGTATAATGATCGACATTTATCCTGATAACCCCTACTATTCCTTGCGCAATTTCGAGGAAAAGCAACCTATATGATTATCTTCTCAGACATACAGTTACTCCGTGGCGGTAAACCGCTGCTAGACGGTGCATCCGCAACGATTCACCCTGGCGACAAGGTCGGCCTTGTTGGCAAAAACGGCTGTGGTAAATCCACACTATTTGCATTACTCAAAGATGAATTAACCCTCGATGGTGGCAGCTTAAGCCAGCCGACTCAGTGGGAACTCGCTTGGGTTGCACAAGAAACCCCGGCATTAGAGCGTACCGCCCTCGATTATGTGATTGATGGTGACCGCGAGTACCGTCGACTTGAGAAAGATCTCGAACAAGCAAACCTCGAAGATAATGGCAATCTTGTCGCTGAGTTGCATGGCAAGATGGAAACTATCGGAGGCTATAGCATCAATGCGCGTGCTGCCGAGTTATTGGATGGCCTCGGCTTTACCCAAGAAAAAATGCAATGGCATCTCACCCAGTTCTCTGGGGGGTGGCGTATGCGTTTAAACTTAGCACAAGCTCTACTGTGTCGCTCCGATCTACTGCTGCTCGATGAGCCGACCAACCACTTGGATTTAGATGCTGTCATGTGGTTAGAACGCTGGTTACAAAACTACCCAGGCACACTGATCATTATTTCTCACGACCGAGATTTTCTCGACCCGATAGTGAACCGTATCGTGCAGATTGAGAATCACCAACTCAACGAATACACGGGTAACTATTCATCGTTTGAAACTCAACGTGCTCAAAAGCTGCTGCTACAACAAGCCTCATTTGAAAAGCAGCAGAAACAAATGTCGCATATGCAAAGCTATATTGATCGCTTCCGCTATAAAGCATCTAAAGCTCGCCAAGCGCAAAGTCGAATCAAAGCTCTCGAAAAAATGGAAAAAGTGTTACCGGCACAATTTGATAACCCATTTACCTTCGAATTCCGTGAACCACATGCGTTACCAAACCCAATCATTATGATGGATGAAGTTCATGCAGGGTATGGCGATAAACTCATTCTGAAAAATATCCGCTTTAACTTAGTACCCGGAAGTCGCATTGGGCTACTTGGACGTAACGGCGCAGGTAAATCAACCCTCATCAAACTATTATCCGATGATTTATCTCCGCAAGCCGGTAAGCTGAGCTACTCGCAAGGCGTAAAAATTGGTTACTTTGCCCAGCATCAGTTAGAAACGCTTCACCCAGAAGAAACCCCACTACAGCACCTAATGCAAGTGGCGAGTCATCACACAGAACAACAACTGCGTGACTACCTGGGTAGCTTTGGCTTCCAAGGCGAAAAAGCACTCGATCCGGTAGGCCCATTCTCTGGTGGCGAAAAAGCTCGCTTGGTTCTCGCGTTGTTAGTTTGGCAAAAACCCAACTTATTATTACTTGATGAACCAACCAACCACCTTGATTTAGATATGCGCCAAGCTTTAACTATGGCCCTACAAAGTTATGAAGGGGCAATGGTGATTGTCAGCCACGATCGCTACTTACTACGTGCTACGACCGATGATCTTTACCTCGTTCATGATCAGCAAGTCGTGCCATTTGATGGCGATTTAAATGATTACTACAAATGGTTGACCGAACAGCAGAAAATTGATCGCAAAGAAGTGTCAGAAGCGAATAGCACTCCAGATAAAGATACAGGCAACAGCGCTGCGGCCAAAAAAGAGCAAAAGCGCCGCGATGCAGAATTTCGCAAACAAACTGGACCAATTCGCAAAAAGCTGACACAACTCGAAACTAAGCTCGATAAATTGAATGCTCAAATTGCCGCAGCCGAAGAATCGCTTTCAGATGCGCAATTATATGAAGCACAAAATAAAGCCAAACTCACTGATATTCTCGCCAAGCAAGCCACCAGTAAATCCGAACTGGAACAAGTCGAGATGGAGTGGATGATGGAGCAAGAAACCCTCGAAGCGATGGAGCAGGAATATAACCAGTAATGAGTCAACATGCCCGTTTGCCCTTAACACTTGACCAACTTTGGCAATTTAGTTTGCAATACTATAGTGCGCGAGAAATAAAAGAGGCATGTTTACACTTACAAAACCATTTCCATGGTAACGTCAACTTACTTCTTATGCTGAAATGGCTCGATGAAGCCAAGTTGACGTTTGCGCCGCAGGATTGGAGCAAAATAACCCAAAGTTTGGGTAATATAGAGTCGTTGTTACGCGATTACCGCGAACTAAGACGTAAACTCAAAGTACACGTTAGCGACTCTTTATACAAAGAAACCCTGCACTTTGAGCTACAACTTGAAAAACAGCAGCAGACTGCATTGGTGAACTGCATTAATTCGCTCACCCTTACCGATTGTGAACATCCACACCTGGTCGAACAATATTGCCTACAATTGGGAGCAGAACGCTTAGTACGTATTTTTATTCAGCCTGTCTCGTCTCAATCACACAATTTATAACGCAAGGTACTCAATACCATGGATGTTTTTACTCCTGCGATCGGAATGACCAATCCTCATTTGCAAACCATATTACCGCGTTTTTTCCGTCGTAAGCCTTTGTTTACTCCCTACAGAGAAACCATTGATACGCCAGATGCCGATTTTCTCGACCTCGCTTGGAGTGTGGACTATCGCGCTGTCAAACATTCAAAAAAGCCAGTTTTCGTTTTATTCCACGGCCTTGAAGGCAGTTTTGAAAGCCCGTATGCCAATGGTCTCATGCATGCCTTTAAGCAGCAGGGATGGATAGCCGTACTGATGCACTTTCGCGGATGTAGCGGACGACCTAATCGACAAGCCCGCGCTTATCACTCTGGAGAAACCGACGATGCCCGCTTAACTCTGGAGCATGTCAAACGCTTATGTCCTAACCGGCCTATTATTGCAGCTGGCGTCTCTTTGGGCGGCAATATGCTGACAAATTATCTGGCACGCTTTAATCATGATCCTATCGTAAGTGCAGCAACGATTATTTCAGCCCCTCTGGATCTCGCAGCTTGTTCTGAGCGTATTGAACAAGGTGTTTCACGAGTGTATCGCCGCTATTTAATGGACTCATTAAAACGCAATGCATTGCTCAAAATACACTTACTTAAACCGCTTTTAGGTATTGAGAAAAACGACATCAAACAACTACGCCGTTTATCAGATTTTGATGAGCTGATTACCGCCCCGTTGCACGGGTTTGCCAGCGCTAACGACTATTATCAACAATGCTCTGGTATGCAACGTTTAAACGACATCACGGTACCGACGCGTTTTATTCAAGCGAAAGATGACCCATTTATGAATGAATCTGTCATTCCCACGTTTACGCTTCCTAGTCATATCCATTATTGTTTGACAGAGCATGGTGGTCACGTGGGATTTGTCAGTGGTAACTGGCGACAACCTCATTATTGGTTAGAAGAAAGTTTACCTGCCTATTATGCGCACTACCTCCATGAAGAGACATCATCGTAGACTGGAAAAATCCTAACAGCATGACATACTGGCGCGAAACTATTTCAATGAGGATATTATGATCATCCCTTGGCAACAAATTGATGCCGACACACTCGACAATCTCATTCGTGAATTTGTCCTTCGTGAAGGCACAGATTACGGCTCACAAGAAGTAACGTTAGATCAAAAGGTACAACAAGTTAAACAGCAGATTCAATCCGGTGACGCCATGGTGGTGTACTCGGAGTTACATGAAACAGTCGATATAAAACGCGACCTGTAAATCAGGCTCAAGGACAGAGCGTTATTCCGTGCTATAGTAAATCCACCACGACTCATTCGTTTTAGTCAGGAATCATTAAGACAAGGTTTGTCATGTCAGCGAAACATCCCATTATTGCAGTCACTGGCTCCTCTGGAGCTGGAACTACCACCACATCAGAAGCATTTCGTAAAATGTTTAATATGATGTCGGTCAAACCCGCTTGGGTCGAAGGCGACAGTTTTCATCGTTATACCCGACCAGAAATGGATGTGGCGATCCGTAAAGCACGAGAGCAAGGGCGTCATATTAGTTATTTTGGCCCACAAGCTAATGACTTTGCTTCACTCGGCGAGTTTTTCCGTCAATATGGCAAAGATGGTTCGGGGAAAATTCGTCGCTACCTACACAGCTTTGATGAAGCCGTCCCTTATAACCAAATGCCAGGTACATTCACTCCATGGCAAGACATACCAGAGCAAACCGATGTCCTATTTTATGAGGGCTTACATGGTGGTGTTGTCGATGGCGATATTAATGTTGCCCAGCATGTCGATTTTCTGATCGGTATGGTTCCGATAGTGAACTTGGAATGGATTCAAAAATACGTCCGAGACACTCGTGACCGTGGCCATTCGCGCGAAGCAGTCATGGACTCCATCGTTCGCTCTATGGACGATTACCTCAACTATATTACGCCACAGTTTTCTCGCACTCACATCAACTTTCAACGCGTCCCCACCGTTGATACTTCCAACCCGCTCAATGCCAAAGGGATTCCGAGTTTAGATGAAAGTTTTGTGGTGATTCGTCTGCGTGGTATCAAAAATGTCGACTTTCCATATCTACTTTCTATGATTGATGGTTCATTTATGTCTAGGCATAATACGATTGTTGTTCCAGGTGGAAAAATGAGTTTCGCAATGGAGCTAATTGTGCGTCCAATCCTGCAACAACTCATCGAAAGCGGAAAAATTGGGTAATTGATTACACGTAAATGTCGCTTACTTTTCATACCGTGATCATAAGCACATTTTTGCGCAGTAAATCCCTCTTTGTAAGCGATTTAAATCAAGAAATTCCGCGTGAAAAAGGATACTATTTCATAACGGAAACAAAGAAAACTTGCGGTGAATCCAAACTCTTCTTATTCTGGGAAGTCATGAGGCTTCGCTAAATTAAATATGGATAGCGGCAAGCGTACCCTGCAGAGGAAGTGAGATATTATGGTTCTAGGTAAACCTCAAACCGACCCAACTTTAGAGTGGTTTCTTTCACATTGTCACATTCATAAGTACCCTTCTAAAAGCACGCTAATTCATGCGGGCGAGAAGGCTGAAACATTGTACTACATTGTGAAAGGCTCAGTGGCGGTATTGATTAAAGATGAAGAAGGCAAGGAGATGATCCTTTCCTACTTGAACCAAGGTGACTTTATTGGTGAACTTGGTCTTTTTGAGGAAGGACAGGAACGTACCGCTTGGGTTCGTGCTAAGTCACCTTGTGAAGTGGCTGAAATTTCATTCAAGAAATTCCGTCAGTTAATTCAGGTTAACCCTGATATTCTGATGCGTCTCTCTGGTCAAATGGCAAGTCGTCTTCAAGTTACAAGTCAAAAGGTCGGTGATCTTGCCTTCCTAGACGTGACGGGTCGTATTGCTCAAACGCTATTAAACCTAGCGAAACAACCAGATGCAATGACTCACCCAGACGGTATGCAAATCAAGATTACGCGCCAAGAGATCGGCCAAATCGTTGGTTGCTCTCGCGAAACAGTGGGCCGTATATTAAAAATGCTAGAAGAGCAGAACTTGATTTCTGCCCACGGTAAAACCATTGTTGTTTACGGTACACGTTAAGTTTTAACGTCGTTCGTATCTCCCAAAACCACCGCACCTACACGGTGGTTTTTTATGCCTAATCCATGGCTATTGTTGTCTATCCGTACTTTCAAATATTTTATCGGCATTCGCCGCAACGAAACCTTGATAAAGCTCACCATCTTGTTGCGGATAACGTTTAGCAAACTCATAAAACCCACCGGGGATGGTCGCGTCCATATCCGCAAAGATGACGGCTACGTCATCGGCCATGGTGGAGGACTGCTCAAGTAAAACTTGTGGTGTCCCTTTAACCACGCCTCCCGCCTCATTGAGTATAAAACCGGATTGTTTGAGATATTCATTGACCGCTTCCACACTCGTGAAGCGCTTAAGCTGATTAACACTTACCGTAAAGTGATTGGCACCGTAACCATGGGCGGCCACCCATGCGGCGTACTCACTCTCTTGCGCAAGCTCAAAATATTCAGAATAGGTCACATCCCACGGCCGACCTTGCCACAACAGATCAGGAGTCGACCACGGTAGGTCATCAATCTGTCGAATTAACTTGGCGACAATGTTTTGCAGCGCAGGACTGCATTCCTCAACCAGTAATTCACTAATAAACACTTTAGGACGTGTGGGATCAGGATGACGTAGATACTTCGCATACAGATGCTTAGATTCAAAATGGTACTCACCTTCTGCTTGATAACCTAATTGAATAAAAGGCTGTGCTAATACATCTAACCCAATATCACGATACGCAAACGTACGTAGCGCAATATGATCGTTAATTAATTGCGAATCTTCCTGCAGCAATGCATGCACTTTTGATGCTGAAGGACATAATCGCTCAGTATAATCTTTCCATAGCGCCTCAAATACGTCATGAATATGCATGATGCTTTCTCCTCTTCATATCAACTTATTAAATCGATACTGGTATTAATCACTAAAATGTAAGCCAGGACTCAGTTGTTCCGGTAGTAAAGTGTGAGTCCCTTCCATCGATGCCATCGGGTAAGCACAATAATCGGCGGCATAGTAAGCACTTGGCCGTAGGTTACCCGAATCACCAGGACCACCAAATGGCGCATCACTGCTGGCCCCCGTCAATGGACGGTTACGGTTCACAATCCCCGCACGAATATGGTCAATAAAGTATGCCCATTCGCTATCATCGGTAGAGATTAAACCTGCAGATAAACCAAACCGAGTGTCATTAGCTAGCTCAACGGCTTGTTCAAAGGTTTGATAACGAATAACTTGTAGAAGAGGACCAAAATATTCTTCATCCGGTAAATCAGCAATCACGCTGACATCAATAATTCCCGGAGAAACAAAAGCATGCTGGCCCTGTTGGGCTTCAAGTAATGAGTAGCCACCCAAAGATTGCAAATGAGCTTGTGCTTGTAGAATACACTTAGCGGCAGATTCGGAGATCAGCGTCCCCATAAATGGGGCGGGCTCAGCGAAAGGTGTCCCCATTACAATACGTTGTGTAATATCAACTAACCGCTCTAACAAACGGTCGCCTTGCTCTCCTTCAGGAATCAACAGCCGACGCGCACAGGTACAACGCTGACCTGCACTCAAAAATGCTGATTGGACAATGGTATATACGCTAGCATCGAGATCGCCATACTGTTCAGAGACGACTAAAGGATTATTCCCCCCCATTTCTAGAGCTAACATTTTTCCTGGCTGCCCAGCAAACTGCTGATGTAATAATTGCCCGGTCTGGGCACTTCCAGTAAATAAGAGTCCATCAATCTCTTTCGATTGCGACAGTGCTATACCGGTGTCCTTAGCCCCCTGCACAAGATTGAGAACCCCTTCAGGTAAGCCAGCTTGCTGCCATAAACGCACCATGACTTCACCACTTAAGGGAGTTTGCTCGGAAGGTTTAAATACAACGGTGTTACCTGCTAATAACGCAGGAATAATATGACCATTCGGTAAGTGACAAGGGAAATTATACGGACCAAATACCGCCATAACGCCAAGTGGTCTATGACGTAATACAACCTGACTGCCATTCACTGACCGCGCTCGCTCTCCTGTCCTTTCATGAAACGCCTGCGCGGAGATTGAGGCTTTACCGATCATGGCTGCCACTTCAGTGCGAGTTTCCCAGATGGGCTTACCTGTTTCTTTTGCAATCGTTTCGGCGATCCGTTCTTTATTACGCTTAACTTCTTCAATAAACGCACTGACATATGCCTCACGCTGAGCAAACGTGTATTGTCGCCACTCCAGCAACGCCAAACGTGCCGCTTTAACGGCTGACTCCACTTGCTGGGTAGTCGCGCTGCTGCCTTGCCATAATAGGCTCGCATCATAAGGTGTCATCGAGCACAATGCGTCTCCTTTCCCTTTTACCCATACTCCTGCAATCCAATGTGTCATGGTGTCATTCCTTATTGAGCTAACATGCCAATATGCGCACCCGATCCCCCGTAGTCACGAGCAATGCCTGAGCAACATCAGGCGCGATAATGACGCTTTGGTTCTCTACATTGACAGCCGCTTTGGCCGCTGTCGCTCGAAAACATTGAAATTCCGTATTAGTCAGCAAGTAATCCCGACAACTGGTATGGTCAGCTATTTCTACCGAGTAGCACTGCGATAGCCGCACTGACTCTATATGGTCACGATCACACTCGACCGTTGGGCCGCCATCAAAAATATCGATATAGTTTCGACATACAAACCCTTCTTGCTCTAATAAGCGTAATGCAGGCTTTGTATTCTCATGAACCTTACCAATGACCGCTTGTGCTTCGGGACTCAATAAATTGACGTAGATAGGGAGCTTGGGCATGAGATCGGCAATAAAACCTTTTTTACCTGTGCCGGTAAGATAATCAGCCATGGTGAAATCAATAGAAAAGAAGTGCTGCTGTAGCCACTGCCAAAATGGTGAATGCCCATCAGCATTTGAAACACCACGCATTTCCGCAAAAATAGTACGCGAAAAGCGTTCAGGATGTTCTGCCAACATCAGTAATCGGCATTTAGATAATAGACGACCATTCAAGCCGCCACGAAATTGAGGACGCAGAAATAACGTACATATTTCAGAACACCCAGTATAATTATTCCCAAAAGTTAGCAATTTAACGATATTTTTTACGTTTAAGCGCCGTGAAGAATGCACAATGGTGCTGATATGATAAGAGTAAAAAGGCACATCCCAACCAACTGCTGCTTCAATGCCTGTCGTACCAGCGACTTCTCCCGTTACCGAGTCAACACCAACCATCAGATATCCTTCATCGCCGGGCTCATTAACCGACGCTTTAGCGAAACTGTTTTCAGAGTGTTGAATACGATTTTTTAGCAAAACTTCATTAACTGGCAGTGAGGTAAAACCATGACCTGACTCAACCGCACACCGATGGAGTGCTTCATAATCTGACATTGCGATAGGGCGAATCACTAGCATCAACTTTCCCTCCAGATGCTAAGGGCCCATATCGGGCCCTACTGCGTTTATCACCACACACTCTGCACATTGCGCATTTTACGAGGTGGTAATACCCACTCACACTAGCGTGGCAATTGCTTTATCTAGGCGAGCTAAACCTTCTTCAATATCTTGCTCAGGGATCACCAGTGATGGCGTTAAACGCACCACGTTAGCCCCAGCAACCAATAACATTAAACCGTGTTTCCCGGCGGCGACTAAAATGTCACGAGCGCGCCCTTGCCAAGCTTCATTCAGTTCGGCTCCCACTAACAAACCTTTACCGCGGATATCACTAAAAATATGATATTTTTGATTTAAACGCTCTAAACCCGCCTTAAATAAGACTTCACGCTCTTTGATTCCTGCTAAAGTCTCTGGCTGGGTAATAATATCTAGCGCCGCATTAGCCACCGCACAACCGAGTGGGTTGCCTCCGTAGGTAGAACCGTGCACTCCCACTTTAAAGTGGCTCGCGATAGCGGTCGTGGTCAGCATGGCACCAATTGGGAACCCTGCGCCTAATGATTTAGCGGTACTCAAAATATCGGGAGTAACACCTAACCCTTGATACGCATACAAGTCGCCAGTGCGGCCATTGCCTGTTTGTACTTCATCAAAAATAAGTAAGGCATTATGCTCATCACATAATTGGCGGACTTGCTGAACAAACTCAGGGTCTGGCGATACAATCCCACCCTCACCTTGTAATGGTTCCATCATCACGGCACAGGTGTTATCAGAAAGGTGAGCTTTTAGCGCATCAATATCATTGTATGGAATGTGTGTCACATCTGCTGGTTTAGGCCCAAAACCATCAGAGTATGACGTTTGCCCACCGACTGTAACCGTGAAAAATGTTCGACCATGAAAACCTTGGACGAAAGCTAAAATTTCCGTCTTTTCTGCTCCATATACATCAGCGGCATAACGACGTGCTAGCTTGAGCGCCGCTTCGTTGGCTTCTGCGCCAGAGTTAGCAAAAAACACTTTTTCAGCAAAGGTGTGTTCCACTAGTTTGCTCGCTAAACGTAACGCAGGCTCATTGGTCATCACATTACTAAGATGCCATAATTTTTTGCTTTGCTCCGTTAACGCCTCTACCATCGCCGGGTGGCAATGACCTAAGCAACTCACCGCAATGCCACCTGCAAAATCAATATATTCTTTACCTTCTTGATCCCATACTCGAGAGCCTTTGCCTTCCACAGGAACAAACTCCATCGGACTATAACAAGGCACCATCACATCATCGAATACACTACGATCTACTTTCATTTCCGTTGTCATTGCACATCCCCTTAAGGTACACATGCGGCATCATGAACAATTACTTATATTTTAGACTACACATAAGATTTCACATGGTGCTCAAGAACTATCCACATTGTATTGATAAAATTTTTCTATTTTCAATAGTTGCTTCTGCTGTAATCTCAAAAGCTTCGTTGTATACCTTAACTACTTTTGATTATTTATGCATTTAAAATAAAAATTTATTTACCCAATTTTCAAGATGCACTTAGAATCATTAGGTTTTTAATTAAATAGCAGGGCTTGAAGTGAATAGTGGAAAATATTGCGCATAATTGTTCATTTCCAATCACACGCAAAAATACCCTTAGAAATAGAGTGAGAAGTGATCTCAAACAGCGTTGCACTGTGAGTTAGTCATCGGGTGAGTCGCGACTAGCGATCTAAAAAGTTTTGCAACAACTCATGTCCTTGCTGAGTTTTAATTGACTCAGGATGAAACTGTACCGCCTCAACGGCTAACGTTCGATGTTGGAATCCCATAATTTCATCACACTCCCCACTGTTACTTTCAGTCCAAGCGGTTAACTCAAAGCACTCGGGTAGCGATGTTTTATCCACTATCAGTGAGTGATAGCGTGTCACAGTCAATGGATTGGCTAAGCCACGAAATACACTGGTTGCGTTGTGACGAATCGGCGATGTCTTACCATGCATTACCGCTTTAGCCCGTACCACATGACCACCAAAAGCCTGCGCTATCGCTTGATGCCCCAAACACACGCCTAATATCGGAATTCGCCCTGAAAAATGCTCAATCACTTGTAGCGAAATACCAGCATCGTTTGGCGTGCCAGGACCAGGCGAAATGACCAAATGCGTCGGTGACAAGGCCTCTATGTCATCAAGAGTCACTGCATCATTGCGTTTGACTTGAACGTCTACACCCAACTCGCAAAAGTACTGATAAAGGTTATAAGTAAAAGAGTCATAGTTATCGATAATTAACAGCACTGGTTTTTCCATGATGGCTATATTGTCATTGCGAGTATTGTGCCGCAGACAATAAGAAAGGCAAGCCTATGACTTGCCTTTCTTTATTCTGAGAGTGGCCTTCTGATACAGACTACTCTTGGAAACGTAACTCCAGCACGGCAGGGTTATGATCCGAGGCGCGGAACTGGTCACCATAATGAGGAAAGTCATCTGCTTTATTGTCATCGGTATAATCAAATAACGTCGATTCGTCCGCATTAATATGCCATTCATTCGCTCCAACAACCCGAGATTTTAAGTCAGGACTAATCAGTATGTGATCCAGCGTACCCACAGTATTGTTATAGGAATAGCTCCAACTTTTCGGATGATACATCGGCACGGCGTTCAAGTATCCATAACTGTGAGTAATCGTTGCACCTGCATCACCAAATTGCTGCTGGCCAGCAATGTAAGTATTACGTGCGGCATGAATCTTTTTATCATACTTGTCTTGTGAGTAGTCGGTTAAAACTAAAATTGGGTCCTCTTTCGCATAAGAGTTCATATCGCCCAAAACGACTTTGTAGCCATCTATGTTTTGCAAAGCATCACCCAGTGCTACCGCTGCCGCTACGCGAAAATTCTCACAGGAACCTTGTTGATCCGGATCGCTCCCCGCTTGACCACCGTCACTCACGGGAGCATTATCTTCCCAGCACTTCGAGCCTTTCGACTTAAAATGATTCACCGCGACGGTCAGAACATCCCCACTGTTAATCACTCGAAATGTCGGCGCTAATGAATCACGCTGCTGATGATGCCCATTATCAATAACGTTACCATCACTATCACGGATAGATGGGGCATTTTGCTCTGGCATCGCAATCACACGGGTTGTCTGTAATGACACTTTGTGTGGTCGATATATCACACCAACCGCAATCGCATCCGTTCCAACGGAATCATTTTCATCGGCCACTCCATCTTGATTTGAGTCAACACGTACAAAGTCGTATTGATCGTAATCCGATTGACGTAAATTCAGTTGTGTAACCAGTTGACGTATAGCTGCGCCATCTCCAAACCCGTTATTTTCAATTTCCATTAAGCCGACAATATCAGCATCAAGATGATCCAATGCTGTCACTATTTTTTCTTGTTGTCGCTCAAATTCACGATAACTCTCTGCCCCACGATTACTGCCAAACTGGTTAGGATCACCATTAAATGGCGAGGTGAAATAATTAAGTACATTAAACGAGGCAATTCTTACATCTCCCTTGCCAACCTGAGGAGAATCGGTTCGCGGCGTGTTATGGGTAATGTCTTGCTCACTGATGATGTTATTGACTAATAGACGATAATTCGAATAACTATAAGTAATCACCCCCTCTAAATTCGCAATCGTATCGTTTATGCGTAAATAATCATCCGCCGAACCATCTTGGTCACGATCAACTCGTGCAAAATCTGGATAGTAAGGAATGTCACCACCAGAAGCTTGATTATCGGTTTCAATCACTAATGTCCGCTGTTGATTAGCTCGCTGTGTAGCTTGACTTTGCTCACTCGCAGCAGGGTAAAATTGATTGGGATGATAATTGACTTGCCCTTGCGCTAATACCATATTATTGCGATACGCGTCGTAATCGAAACCAAATGTACGTGTAATTCTCATATCCAAAGACATCGGCAAGCGCACTAACATGCCCTCATAACGTTCAAGAGTCTCTGCAAATGACTTATCACTGGAATCAACTTCAATATCTTGTGCTTGTGGGACTTGCTGGTGCCCAAGGACTTTCCAGTTTTGGTCATTAGGCACTAACTGGGTCAGTTGGTAGTACTCTTGAACAATGCCTTGTACACAAACCACATCGCCTGGTTGCAGGTTAGATTGAGACTGGTTGGTAAACACAAAGACCCCTTCAGAGGTATGAATATCGCTATCGGCTTGCAGCGATTGTAGATAAAAGCCTTTAGTAAGCCCATAAGTTACCGCGCTCACGACCCCTTTAACATAGTAGGAATCTGGCGATTGATTCGCGCCCCTAGGCACTAAAGGAGAGCGTGAACCAGAGCCTTGAATGTCATAAATAGGTGTAAAATCGGGATCTTGACCATTGGGTAAAGTGCAGGTAAATCCGCTTTCCGAGCTGGAATCATCATCAGTGGCAGGGGCCCACTCCCCTAAACCAGAAAAATCATCGGTCGCATATTCTTGCCATTGTTCTGGTTGATATTCTTCGCTTGCCTGCGAGGTTTCGCGGCGTATAAGCGTCACATCTTTACCCCAGTAAGCCGTACTCCCTACGACACCAATCACATCATGTAATGCACCATTAAAAAATAATCCAATCGGATCATTGCCATTAAACCCCGTGATAGCGCTTCCAGTAATATCGGCTTGGCTTAATAGGCTCTCTTCCGCTCGGCTATTCACTATGACCAAGGTTTGCTCAGAAGCAAGCTGATAACCATCGAGTGGTAAGGATACGCCCCAAGTAGTCGCACCATTGGTTGATTTTTTCAGCGTATAGCCGTCTAGGCTGACGGGCTCGGCGCCAGTATTCACGATCTCTAACGCTTTGTTATACCCGCTGCCTTCTATATATTCTGAGATGAGAACATCCGCCTGAACATAGCTGGTAAACATGGCGCCCAACCAAGCACATATAATTAATTTAGTTCGCTGATTCATTCTCATCTTTTCCTAAGTATAAGTAAGCGCATTTCTATGCATATGATACCTTGTCATGGTAAGACATTGACTTATAAGCGACCTATCAATTTTTAATAAATACATCTTTCCTTCCAGAATCCAATGTAAGGAATGCATCACATCGCACAATATTCTCGATCATCAGATAAAAAAAACCCCAGTTCATAAACTGAGGCTTTATTTAAAGTCTTTGTTTTAAATAAATATCTTATGGTCGTGTTACGAAGCCAACCGCTTCCTGTACTTTGACTAAAGTCTTATGCGCTTTTTCAGAAGCTTTTTGAGCACCTTCACGCATAACGCTATCTAGATACGCACGATCTTCACGAATACGATGGTATTCGGCCTGCACAGGAGCCAACATTTCAACCAGCGCATTACCGACGTCTTTCTTAAATGGACCATACATTTCGACGCCTTCGTATTCTGCTTCAATTTCTGCAAAAGTTTTACCTGTCGCAGCAGAATACAGCCCCATCAAATTCGAAATACCGGCTTTATTTTCAATATCATGGGCAATACGTGGTGGCGTTTGGGCATCCGTTTGCGCTTTATTAATTTTCTTAATGATCGATTTCGGCTCTTCAAGCAACGTTATCACGTTCTTACGATTATCGTCTGACTTAGACATTTTCTTAGTCGCATCTTGCAGGCTCATCACTCGCGCATTGACTTGCGCAATATGCGGCTCTGGTACAGTGAACAACGGGCTTTCTGGGCTATACACATTATTAAAACGCGTCGCAATATCACGGGCTAATTCAAGGTGCTGTTTTTGGTCACTACCAACTGGTACTTGATGAGCGCCATATAACAAGATATCAGCAGCCATTAATACTGGATAATCAAACAAGCCGACATTCACATCATTCGCGTAACGAGCCGATTTATCTTTAAATTGGGTCATACGGTTAAGCTCGCCCATTTGCGTGTAGCAATTCAAAATCCAGGCAAGTTGCGCATGTTCAGGCACATGGGATTGCACAAATAGTGTGCTTTTCTTTGGATCAACACCCACCGCAAGGCAAATCGCGAGCGCATCTAAAGTGGCCTCACGCAGTGCCTGTGGATCTTGGCGAACCGTAATCGCATGCAAATCTACAACACAATATTGGCAATCATAATCATCTTGCATTTGCTGCCACTGACGTAGCGCACCCAAATAATTACCGATACTAAGTTCACCTGACGGTTGAACACCACTCAATACGATGGGCTTGCTCATGAGAATGATTTCCTTGTTACCAAATAAGAGAAAAAGAGACGATAAAAATAATAAAACCGTATGGCATAGAATCCATACGGTCATCCAGTGTACTCACTGGCGAGTATTTTACTAGGGGTAAAGTATAAAATTACTCAGCTAGATTAACAATCTTCAATAGCTCACTAACATTATCAGCGACATATGTTGGTTGTGATTGCTCAATTGGCTCTCCATGGTTATAACCATAAGTTAAACCAAACGATGCACAGCCGGCATTTTTAGCCGCCAAAATATCATTTTTAGAATCACCAACCATGAGCATTTGCTCTGGGCTCACTTGGTACTTCTCAAGCAAATAATTCAGTGGCATTGGATTAGGCTTTTTCTCTGTAAAGGCATCACCGCCTAGAACATCAGAAAAGAAACCATCAATCTCATGTTGCGCCAAAATGTCAGGGACAAACTGCGATGGTTTATTCGTCACCACCGCTAAAACATAGCCTGCTTGGTGTAACGTATTTAATGTGTCACGTACATTTGGATACAAGTGACTATTTTTATGGCCGGTTTTACCATAGTTATCATCAAACATAACCCGAGCTCGCTTGAGCAATTCTGGGCTAAGTTCTGCGGAAACTTGCATACTTTGACTGAGCGCCCGTCCAATCAATAAATCGGCACCATTGCCCACATAATCTCGTACTTGCTCTTCTGCAACACTAGAAAAGCCTAAGGCTTGTACAGTTTGGTCCGCCGCAACGGCTAAATCTGGCACGCTGTCTAAAAGAGTGCCATCGAGATCAAAGGCTATTAACTTAATCGTCACAATATTTATCCTACAACTTAATGGATGTTAAGAACGCTCTGGTAACACGTTTTGCTTACACTTAGGCACATGCGCTAACTCATCACGCATTGCTTTAATCACCGCATCATAATCGGGTTGACCAAAGATAGCGGAACCGGCAACAAATACATCAGCGCCAGCTTCAGCAATTTCTCGAATGTTATCCACTTTTACACCACCATCAATTTCTAAACGAATATCATGACCGCTATGGATAATGCGCTGACGTACGGCACGCAGCTTATCAAGAGTATGAGGGATAAACGACTGCCCACCGAAACCAGGATTCACCGACATTAATAAAATCATATCGAGTTTATCCATTATATGATCAAGATAATGTAACGGTGTGCCGGGATTGATGACTACGCCAGCTTTACAGCCCTGCTCTTTAATCAGCTGTAAAGTTCGATCGACGTGCTCAGAAGCCTCGACATGAAAGGTGATCATCGAAGCACCAGCTTTAGCAAAATCAGGGATAATGCGATCGACCGGTTTCACCATTAAATGAACGTCAATCGGAGCAGTAATGCCGTAATCACGCAGGGCTTTACATAACGGAGCGCCGAAAGTCAGGTTGGGAACGTAATGGTTATCCATAACATCAAAGTGGATAACATCAGCTCCTGCAGCAAGAACCCTTTCGACATCCTCACCTAATCGGGCTAAATCAGCAGATAAGATGGATGGAGCAATAATGAAATCTTTCATTCTTAACCTCTCGAGCAATCATGCACGCGTACCAATCAATGTCAGATCATTCTACATAAGGCAGAGGGAAGATCCTAGTCAAACGCGTGCGACTCTTATAAGGCGATTATTTTTGCGATTTTTTAACCGCTGATATATCGAATAATGCGAGCAATTCATCGACTTTATTACGCCCACCGCCGTTCCGGCTGATCGTGCGCTTAACCTTGACGACATCAAGGTGCGCACCATGATACAGACGACGTGTTAGTAAAGTATCATGATTCGATATTAAGACTGGTATACCGCGCTCAATCGAAGTCCGCTCGGCAACATCGGCCAGCTTCGCTTGATCATCAAGTGTAAAACCATTACCAGAATATGAGGTAAAGTTTGCTGTCGTCGATAATGGCGCATACGGGGGATCGCAATACACCACACTGTTATCTGCCGCTTGAGCAAACGTGTTTTCATACGTGGTGCAAACAAACTCGGCTTGTTGCGCTTTTTCAGCAAAAAACCACAGTTCTTTTTCAGGAAAGTACGGTTTTTTATACGAACCAAACGGGACATTGAATCCCCCTTTTTTGTTATAACGGCATAAGCCATTAAAACCAAAACGGTTCATATATAAAAAGGCTAACGAACGATAAAAGATATCATTCGTGCCATTAAAAGTTTGGCGTACATCTAGGTAGGCTTCTTTGCGATTGTTTTCAGGCACAAACCATCGTCTGGCCTCCGCTATATAGCGATCAGGCTCAGTTTTTATCAGGTTATATAGATTGATCAAGTCCGGATTGATATCGGCTAACAGATAATGTTGATAATCGGTATTCAGGAAAATCGATCCTGCCCCAACAAAAGGTTCCACTAACTGATCTGCCTCTGGTAGGTTACGTTGAATATCTTCTACCAAACCAAATTTACCACCAGCCCACTTCAGAAAGGCACGCTGCTTTTTCATCTACTGCTCTAATTCAATCGCCACCAAATAAGGTGGCGGAATGTAACATATTTTCATGCGAAGCTCAGGTTTATTTCGTACGAGTTAACTCTCTTTGCACTTGACGTAAAGACTTCGCCCAAGGCCCTAAAGACTGTAGTCGCCCTGGAAGTGTACTCACCGCGTCCCTGGCCATCTGAATCGTCGGATAATTTTCATACGTAATGATATACCATGTCGTCCCACTACGCAGAGTGGGATAAACATTAACGCTGCCATCCAATTGGAACTCATTCAAAAACTTACGAACTTCACTTAACGATTTGGCCGCCGCCAACTGTAACGTGTAACTACGTGGCGACATGCTGTTAAGATCCGCACGTGCAGCATCAAAAGATTGAGATAATTCATCTTGTTGCTGCTCGGCTTGCTGCTGAGCTTGCGCCATATTGCTCGGTTGTGGCTTTTTATCACCATCATCGACTAACGCATCAACCACATCAGAATTAATGACAACTCGGTTCTGCTCATCTTCTGGTTTACCCCCTACTCCTGTCATATCTTCTTTGACTTCAGGAGGTAACGATGAGGCATCATCATTAGGAATCGTATCAACTTGCTCTTGCGATGTAGAGCTTGGCTGAGCATGCGTACCGACCACGGTCGATGAGCGTGGTGTTTGCGGTTGAGAAGTCACCGGGTCGGAAGTATTACTTGATGACGAATCTGTTTGGGGTAACGTTGGGATAGCGGTTTGCTCGACGACTTTTTTAACGCCAGTGTGGCTATTTTCTCCCGGTTCTGGTTGAGAAAGCATCCACCAATATCCAGCGCCAATTAATAAGGTAATGATCACCACCAGCAGCGCAATATTAAACGGCGAACCAACAATAGACTTAACAACAACTCGTTTTTCAGTTTTTTTATCAGCCAATGCCATAATCGCTCCCGGTGTGCGTTGGACTTTTTTATATGCGTTACGGACGCGTTTTTCCATCGCATCCTCAATAAACCGCATAACTCGATTTTCAAATAACCGATCCGCCTCTTCTTCACTTAACCGCTCAATTTCCAGATCGATAGGTTTTAATTCTTGCCCGTAAGTTAAGCGAGTTAGTAGTGTTTCTAAACGATTGGACTCGACAAATAACATCACATTAATTGTCCAGGCAGGATTATCTTGGCATTCGAGAATCCACATCCAGAGTTCAGACACTAAGGTCTCTGACAATAAATGAGCATCGTCAATAGCCACAGCAATATTACAGCGACTGTCCGCAAATAAAGCCGAGAAACTATCAATAAGCGAATCTTTAGGATTAAAGAGAGGTTCAGAAACCAGTTGAGAAAGGATGGTGGTACGACGCTGTTCATCGGTTTGTTGTGGATGACATAACACCAACGCTTGGTTGGTGTCATCGGCATACTCTTCAAGGTAGCGTTGCGCTAGCCAAGATTTACCCGCGCCTTCGCTGCCATAAACATTCACTAAATTGGAACCAAACCTTGTCAGCAGCTGTAACCGCTCCAACAATTCAGTTTGCGAATCTAATTCCAGTTCATGCGCCAAGTTCATCGAGTCATCCTATTGATTTAACAGCGTCTCACCAATAATGACAGAATTTAGGTTAACGTCCAAGCTCAATTGCTTGAGCCATGATCTCATTTGAGACCCCTTTCACTACTTCTGCTCTTCCTATGGTTGTCGGAAGAATCAGACGTAGCTCCCCTGCCAATACTTTTTTATCGCGCATCATATGCTTAATAAAATCATCAAACGACATACTTGCCGGCGTCTCTACGGGAAGTTGCGCTTTTTTAAAGATAGCAATGATTCGTTCAACTTGCTCTGCAGAAAGTAACCCTTCAAGCTGAGCAGTGCGTGCAGCCATAACCGTACCAGCGGCGACCGCTTCGCCGTGTAGCCAATTACCATAACCGAGTTCCGCTTCGATGGCATGACCAAAAGTATGTCCAAGATTAAGCAAAGCACGAATGCCTGCTTCTTTTTCATCTTTTGCTACCACTTCAGCTTTGATTGCACAGCAACGCGCAATGGCATACGCCAAAGCTTGTTCGTCAAGTGCATACAAGGAGTCCATATTCGCTTCGAGCCAAGCAAAAAACTCGCCATCATAAATGATGCCGTATTTAATCACTTCCGCCATACCTGCCGCTAACTCACGCTGAGGTAACGTTTTTAGGCATTCTGTATCAATCAGAACCGATTGTGGTTGATAAAATGCACCAATCATATTCTTACCCATAGGATGATTCACTGCGGTTTTACCACCGACAGAAGAATCCACCTGCGACAATAATGTCGTTGGGATCTGAATAAAATCCACACCACGCTGATAGCAAGATGCAGCAAAGCCCACCAAATCACCGATAACGCCACCACCTAAAGCAATCACTACGACATCTCTGCTGTAATTATGCTCAAGCAAGTAAGTCATCACGGTGTTGAAGGTGTCGAGGCTTTTATACTTCTCACCATCCGGCAGTGCTAAGACAGAAGATTCACATTGTAATGAATCTAACATCGACACTATTTTATCTGCGTACAACGGCGCAACAGTGACATTACTTATCACCAGCACTTTCTGTTTTTCAGATAAACAAAGCAGCGCCGGATTATTAAATAACCCGGCGCCAATGGAGATTGGGTAACTACGTTCACCTAAATTGACCGTAATCCGTTCCATGGGATCGACTCCTGTGCAAAAAAGAACTTATTAATGTTCTTCTAGCATTTTTACAATCTGGTTGGCTACCACTTTTGCACTTTGATCATCAGTACGCACGACAATGTCGGCGACTTCTTCATACTGCGGATTACGTTCTTCCGCTAGTGCTTCTAATACCTCGCGTGGTTGATCCGTTTGCAGCAAAGGACGTTTTTTGTCTCGGTTTGTGCGGGCTAACTGTTTTTCTATCGTGGTTTCTAAGTAAACCACAATCCCACGCGCAGATAGGCGGTTGCGGTTTTCTTTACTCATTACTGAGCCACCACCAGTTGCGAGCACAATACCTTGCTGCTCCGTTAGGTCGTTGATAACAGTTTCTTCGCGTTTGCGGAAACCTTCTTCACCTTCGACATCAAATACCCAAGAGATATCCGCACCAGTGCGCTCTTCGATAACCGTGTCTGAGTCAACAAAATCCATATGGAGTTGTTGAGCAAGGTGTCTACCAATTGTACTTTTGCCAGCGCCCATAGGCCCAACAAGAAAAATATTGCGTTTTTCAGCCATGTTTAGCAGTAATTTACAACGTTAATTCAATGACATCGCCGCAAGATTGTCCAGACAGAATAAAACGATAGGAATGCTTGCGGCACCTATTCCTCACAGATATTTCGTGATAAGACCCGAAATTATCTAGATCTGACTCCAGTAATGCAACTTTAATTTTAAAGATTGTTGCATTTATTTTGCTAAGTTATTGAATAACAACCTTTGGCGTCACAAATATCACCAATTCATTTTTGTCTTTTTCTTCATAACTACGCCGAAATAGCTGTCCGAGCAGCGGTAAGTCACCCAAGAGTGGTACTTTTTCCACCCCTTTCGTTAAGCTGTGTTGATAAATTCCACCTAAAACGATCGTTTCGCCATCATTGACCATTACCTGAGTGCCAATTCGCTGCGTTTGAATCGCTACGGCATCGCCCGTACCAATTGCCACTGAACTTCCGGGCCGGTCTTGAGTTACATTCAAATCTAACAGCATTTGATTGTTAGGTGTAATATGCGGAGTCACCTTCAAACTGAGTACCGCCTTGCGAAAAGAAACCGACGTCGCTCCACTAGACGCCGCTTCTAAATAGGGAATTTCAGTACCTTGTTCAATATAGGCAGGTTTTTCATTGGTGGTCAGTAAACGCGGACTCGAAATAATTTCCGCTTTCGACTCGCTTTGTAAAGCCGAAAGCTCAAGATCTAACAAGGTATTAGGCCCCAATGTCGCCACCTGAAACGCAATGCTGGCCGCTCGTGGGGAGGCACTGGGTAATTGCACTGTGAGATCATCGGTAATACTGTTTTCCTGCGTCGGGCGCAGCCCCTCTAGAGTTCCAGCGATCTTCGTAGGACGCTGTCCTTGAAAGGTTCCCCACCGAACACCAATATCAACTAGCTCGCCTTGGCTCATCGTCACGATACGCGCTTCAATCAATACTTGTTTCATCGGAACATCGAGCATAGACACCAGCTCTTTTACGCGCTGTATATGGGTCGCGGTATCGTGTAACAATAACGAATTTGTCCTTTTATCCACTTGTACACTGCCTGTGGTCGATAAAACATCCTCTCCATTTTTTGCAGTTATTACTTCAATCAGCTCATCAGCTTTAGCGTAATGAACAGGAATTTTCTGGTATTGCCGATGCTCAGCTAAAGCATTGGCCTTGCTCTGATAATTCTGAATCACGTTGAGCGGTGCTACCCACAACACATTATTATCCGCTTGATAACTTAGACCCTTCATCCTTAAAATGGTGTCTAGCGCACGCTGCCAAGGCACATTATGTAAATTCACCGAAATAGTTCCGGTGACTTCCTCATCAATCACCACATTAAATCCATGCTTTTGTGCCAATAGTGTTAAGACTCTTCTCACTTCGATTGATTGAAACTGTAATGATATGAGATTCGATGAGGTATCGCGTACTTCATCCTGAGCCAAAGCTGGAAACGACATCATCGTCCATAACAAGAGTCCACCGCGACACCAATACATAATCACACTCCATAATCTAGTGTTCATCGCTTTCCTCCTTTGACGATAATGACAACCAGGATTGATCACAGCGCCCATTATCAGAACGCTCTAGAATAGCAACGCCCAGCGCGTTCACTTGTTGTACCAACGCTTGGCCGTGTAACAAATCATCCCCTGCCTGCACCCAAATTAGTTGTTTTGATGGCAAACCAATAATCGCAAAATACTCTCCGTGCTCTTGAACAATCCCCTGTAACTCAAATCGATGATGGGTAGGAGCGATGTTTTCAAACGATGAACGCTGTGACTGGGGGCTGCGGCCATAAATAACACAAGTAGAGAGGCTGACGCTAACGCCGACTTCCTGCGCGCCACTGAGTATAAAAGGCGAATGTTTAGCAACAACCCCTCGCAAATCAGGGAGTGTTGTCACAGTAGAGGAATGGCGTGAACTGTCGCTAAAATCGTCAATTATCTGTGTTTGGCCTTGAATAGCCAAGGCACCCTTGGTTGCTGCTATCAACAACAGCCATATTACCCACCTAATCATGAGCGACCGCCTTAGACCATGGCAATATCCGCAAGCGCCCTGATAACCTGATACTATCTTGTGTTTGAGAACGAGATTGCCACTTAAGTTCGAGCATCTCTACATCACGTCCGTAGTGCGTCAGTACATTGATTAACTCACCCAACAGCCGATAGTGACCAATGACTTTGAAGCGAATTTCTGTCACAGCGCCAGATGAATGAGCGCTACTCACCATGACGTACTCAACGACTAATCCCACATGCCGCGCCTGCTGAGTAAACCAAGTGACAACATCAGGTTGATAAGACGCGCGCTGCACTTGTGCCAATTGATGCTTCATAACCATGGCGGTACGATGCGAGTGTTGCCACATCATTACCCGCTGATGGCGTTGCTCCCATCGCTGTTGTTCAAGCCGTACTCGTTGCTGGTGATCCTGTAATTGTTGGTAAGACGGGCGCCATAGCAAAAGCACGATGAGGCATTGAATTATCCCCCACAGGCCAAGGAATCCCCCCAGCTGTTGACGCCATGAATACCGTAAAATGACAGACTGAACCCAGTATTTAACGTACCTCATCCGCAGATTCCCTCGGCTGGTCAATTTTAAGCTTAAACACATGTTCAACGGGCTGACGCTTTGTCACCATGACCGATGATAAGGTGACACGCTCAAATTCTGGTATCGCTTGTAAGGCGCTCACTAACTGCTGCAAAGCCGCCTTATTGTCAGTGGCTCCCACAATTTCTATCTGCTGTTGAAACCATCGCATGCTCTCAAGGTGGGTCCCTTGAGGTAATAGTTTCGGCATCTTATTCATTAACACAATTAGTTGGTTATGCCGGTGAATACGCTGCGATAAACGGTAAAAATCCGACTTAACCTGTCGATCATGTTGGGATTCCATTTGCCATTTTTTATACTTAGGCTGTAATTGACGTGCTTTTTCTTGCCAGTGATGTTGCTCATTTTGCAGCTGTAATTTCTCATGTTGAAACCACATAAAAGGCAGGTAAATACTCAACATAACGCTGGTAATCAATAGGCTCAGCATTATCAATAGCCGCCACTGACAATGCCGTTGATACGCCTCACGCCAAGGCAAGAGATTCATTACCTCATGCATGATGATTTCTCTGCCAACACAATCCCTGCATTGCAATCCCAACCGCGCCAGCAAAGCGTGCATTACACCGCGGGTGGTGTTCAACATGATGTAAAAAACCGTTCCAGGACAACATTTGGCATGGCCAATCAAGTTGCCGCCCTAGCCTTGCCACCGCTTGGCCATCATCACTCCCTATACCAGCGATCCACACACACTGTGGGGCAGCTCGCATATACAAAGATTGGAATCGTTGGATAGAAGGAGTAATACGCGTTAACCACTCCTGTGGATAAACGACAGACGCCGATGGCTCAAACGCGGCATAAGAAAAAGTATGAAAACACAAGTCTTGGCTTTGCGAACAAAAACAAAGCGTGGCCTGCTTGTGACCAATATACAGCAACACACTGGTAGCAAGCGTGGAGCCCCTGCTTAAAGATTGATACAACTGCAACAAACCTTGGCTATGGCTATTGATCAAGTAAGGTATTAAACCAGCCGCTTTTAGTGCTTTCACGCGGTTATTAATCAGTGTTTTGCGCGTTGCAAACACTCGGTAAGTTGGCCCAAAACCTGATAAATTCGCCTCATAGGGCAAAGCAAGATAATCGATGGCTAATTCTTCAGGTAAAATACCGCATTGTTCACTCATGATAGCTAACAATTTTTCGTCTGGATTTTCGTAGCTATCTAATTGTAATTCCTTGGTAATTATGGCTGAGTCGGATAAGGTTATCGCGACTTTGCGACTAAATCGCGGGAAAGTCTTTTTTAGTTCTTTGAGTTTCTTTACAATTTTCTGATAACCCAGCATGCCATTATCAGCGAAAATACAATCGGGAACGGGTAGCTCAGAACATGCCACTACGTTATACGTATGATGGCTTGACGGCGTTAAAGTCACCGCTTTTATGCTATGGTGACCAAAATCAATACCTGTAACTCGTGATGATATACCCATGCAGCTCCGCTCCAGTGATTCCAGGTGCCCAGCTTGTTTGTGCATGAAAAGTTAATACACAAATGATTGCCTCAAGCTGACTAGAACACTAGAGTACAAGGGTTTGCTAAACAGCAGCCTCTATTAAACAGGGATTCTCCGGTGAAGTTCATAAAGCGTTTATTAATATTCTCATTAATTTGCATCATTCTTGGAGCCACGACTGTTTTTGGTTTTTATTTATACGTAAAACCTGAACTACCCGATGTCGCGACATTAAAAGATGTGAAACTACAAACTCCAATGCAGGTGTATAGCCAAGACGGCAAACTGATGGCTCAGTTTGGCGAAAAGCGCCGTATTCCTTTAAAAATTGATCAAATGCCGAAAGAGCTGATCGATGCCTTCATTGCGACCGAAGATTCGCGCTTTTACGAACATTATGGCTTCGATCCAATTGGTATTGCCCGTGCTGCTGTTGCGGTAATGATCTCGGGTAGCGCGTCACAAGGGGCGAGTACGATTACCCAACAGCTTGCTCGTAACTTCTTCCTCTCAAATGAGAAGAAAATCATTCGTAAGATCAAAGAAATCTTTATTGCGGTACATATTGAACAACTCTTAACGAAAGACGAAATTCTTGATTTGTACTTAAACAAAATTTACTTAGGCTACCGTGCTTATGGTGTCGGCGCAGCAGCACAAGTGTATTTTGGTAAAGAAGTTAAAGATCTGACATTAAGTGAAATGGCCACGATTGCAGGTTTACCAAAAGCACCTTCAACTATGAACCCTATTTATTCATTACGACGTGCAACACACCGTCGTAATGTTGTATTAGCTCGTATGCTTGATGAGCATTACATCACTCGTGAGCAATATAATCAGGCGAAATCAGAGAAAATCGTTGCCAGCTACCATGGAGCTGAAGTCCAACTTAATGCGCCATATGTTGCCGAAATGGCACGTTCATGGATGGTGAAAAAATATGGTGATGATGTCTATACCTCAGGGAAAAAGGTCTACACCACCATTGACTCAAAACTGCAAGAAGCGGCTAATAAAGCAGCGGTCACTAACTTACTGAACTACGATGAGCGTCATGGTTTCCGTGGAGCTATTAACCAGCTATGGAAAACGCCAAGCAAAGCTTGGGATACCGATAAAATTAAACATTACCTTGATGACGAGCCGACTTACGGCGAGCTATATCCAGCAATCGTGACTAAGGTGGATGACAAAACAGCGACGGTTGTGGTTAAGCATCACGGCACGCAAGTGATTGCGTGGCAAGATATGAACTGGGCACGTCGTTATATTACTGACGATCGCCAAGGTCCATTACCACAAAGTGCGAGTGATATTCTCAGTCAAGGCGATCAAATCTGGGTACAACCTCTACCTGGTAGCGATCAACCGGACGACTTGTCGTCAGAAGATCCCAATCAATTAGATCGCGAGCAGTTTAGCCACTGGAAATTAAGTCAGGTGCCGAGAGCGAATACCGCATTCATCGCCATGAATCCAGAAAATGGCGGCGTGAAAGCACTCGTGGGTGGCTTTAACTTTGTACATAATAAATTTAATCGCGCAACCCAATCGGTAAGACAAGTGGGTTCGAGTATTAAACCATTCATCTACTCAGCAGCATTAGATAGTGGCATGACCTTGGCGACGTTAGTCAATGACGCCCCGATTAATAAATGGGATAAGAGTCAAGGTACAGCATGGCGTCCGCAGAACTCGCCACCACGCTATCGCGGCCCTACGCGTATTCGTATCGGCCTTGCCCAGTCGAAAAACGTCATGGCAGTGAGAACATTACGTGAGGTTGGCTTAGAAAAGGCGCGTCACTATTTAACTCGCTTTGGATTTGATTTAGACAAGTTACCACGTTCTGAGACCATTGCTTTGGGCGCAGGTAGCCTAACCCCAATGAAACTAGCACAAGGGTACTCTGTCTTTGCTAACGGCGGTTATTATGTGGATCACTTCTTTATCCAAAAAGTCGATGGGCCATTTGGTAAAACCGAGTACAAAGCGAAACCTAATGTTATCTGCGATAAGGAATGTCAAAGCAACGATAATACCGCTGGGTTTGATGAACAAGATGCCGACAGCGATGTTCACTACGCCCCTCGCGTTATTTCAGCTCAGAATGCATTTTTAGTGCGTGAAATGATGTATAGCAACATCTGGGGTGGCGGTAACTGGAGTCATGGTACCGGCTGGAACGGTACCGGCTGGCGAGCTCAAGCTCTCCACCGCCGTGATATTGGTGGTAAAACCGGTACAACCAATGATTCCAAAGATACTTGGTATGATGGCTTTGGGCCTGATCTGGTTGCAACCTCTTGGGTAGGGTTTGACAATCATAGTCGCAACCTTGGCCATACAACAGCCAACCCAAATATCAAAAATGATATGCATGGTGGTGAATCTGGTGCAAAAACCGCACAACCAGCGTGGATTGACTTTATGAAGCACGCTTTGGCGGATGTGCCCGCTCAACACAAACACGTGCCAGATGGCATTGTCCGTGTACGTATTGACAGGGCGACAGGACTGTTAACGAACAAATCCGACTATACATCAATGTTTGAGTACTTCATTGATGGGACTCAGCCAACAGAATACGTGTCTGATAGCCAATCAAATAATATCTATACCTCACCAAGTGATGGTGGCGATAGCTTGTTTTAAGCGCTCAACATAAAAAAGCTGACCTCTCGGTCAGCTTTTTTTTATTCTCCAGAAGCCTGTTTTCGCAGCCCATACAAACGCTGCTCCATCACTTCGGCTAGTTGCTCAAAACGATCTTTCAATGGTGACCCTGGTCGATACACAACAACCAAACGGCGCGATGGCACCGGATTAACCGCTTTTACATAAGCAACACCATCTTTTTGCTTGGCGTCCGGTAAAGACAGTTCTGGCAATAACGTAATACCACTACCCGCGGCTACCATATTACGCAAGGTTTCTAAACTGGTGGCTTTAAAGCTTTCATCATCTTTTGCTCCAGCAGCAAAACAGAAACCTAGAGCTTGATCGCGTAAACAATGCCCATCCCCAAGTGATAACACCGTATGCCCTTTGAGAGCTTGCATATTTACTTCATCATACTCAGCCCACGCATGATCACAGGGAACAGCAATACTTAATGGCTCAATATAGAATTCGATTTCTTTAAAGGCCTCAGTTTCTTGTACAGACGCTAATACTAAGCAGTCTAACTTGCCTTCTTCCAGTAAATGTACCAATTGCTGGGTTTGGGCTTCATGCAAATACAGCTCTAAGTCTGGAAATTGTTTTTTAAGCTCTGGGACCACTTTGGGCAACAAATAAGGTCCTAAAGTTGGAATAAACCCCATGTGGATCGGCCCACTCATCGAACCGCCCTGTTCACTGGCCATTTCCTTAAACATTTTTACTTCACTTAAAATACGTTTCGCCTGCTGTACCAACTTCAAGCCTGAATCAGTAAACAGAACTCTGCGGCTACTACGTTCTAAGAGTACACTACCTAATTCATCTTCGAGCTTGCGGATTTGCCCGCTTAGGGTTGGTTGGCTGACAAAACAAGCCTCGGCCGCTTTACGAAAATGTTGATGCTCCGCCAACGCTACTAGATATTCAAAGTCACGAATATTCATTGCTTCTCCACATAGAACAAACCTATTAAAACAATAGCATTAAACGATTATGACTATCAAAGCATTTGTATTATCTTAATCACATCAAAACAAGCTAGTAACAACTAAGCTCTATATACGAATACTACTAAATAGGAATACGATTTTATGACTATCGCAAAAGAAGGCCAAACCGTCCCTCAAGTCACTTTCCCAACTCGCCAAGGCGATGCATGGGTTAACGTCACCACAGATGAGCTATTCAAAGGTAAGACCGTTATCGTATTTAGCTTACCAGGTGCGTTTACCCCTACTTGTTCATCAAGCCATCTACCACGTTACAACGAGTTGCACTCTGTATTTAAGCAATACGGCGTTGATGACATCCTATGTGTTTCTGTTAACGATACCTTTGTTATGAACGCATGGAAAGCCAGCCAAGAAGCCAACAACATTACGTTTATTCCTGATGGTAACGGCGAATTTACTGACGGTATGGGTATGCTGGTTGAGAAAAACGATCTCGGCTTTGGCAAGCGTTCATGGCGCTACAGCATGCTAGTAAAAGATGGCGTTGTAGAGAAAATCTTTAGCGAGCCAAATGAACCAGGCGACCCGTTCAAAGTGTCAGATGCAGACACTATGCTCCGCCACATTGCACCGGCGCACAAAACTCAAGAATCAATCACAGTGTTCACTAAACCAGGTTGTACTTACTGTGCTAAAGCGAAACAAGCGTTGCACGATGCACACCTTCAATACGAAGAAGTTGTACTTGGTCAAGATGCCACTACCGTAAGTGTGCGTGCCATTACTGGCCGTGACACCGTTCCTCAAGTCTTTATCGGTGGTAAACACATCGGTGGTAGCGAAGAACTTGAAGCTTACTTAGCTTAATTCATCGATACATTAAGGGAGAGGCTCACCTCTCCCTGCCTTCCTAACTCAGGACCTTAACCGGTCCGATATTCAGAAATTATGTTTATCAGTAATGAAGTCATTCATTGCTAAGGACCCGTTATGCAAAAAATTCAAGTAAATGTGGCCGTCATTGGCGGTGGCACAGCAGGACTGGGTGCGTATCGTGCAGCCAAAGCTCACAATGAAAATGTGGTAATGATTGAAGGCGGCCCATTTGGGACCACGTGTGCACGTGTGGGTTGTATGCCGTCCAAACTACTTATTGCCGCTGCAGAAAGTGCTCACAACATAGAAAAAGCGCCTGCGTTTGGTGTGCATCCCAATGGTCCTGCTGTGATTAATGGTCGTGAAGTGATGGACCGCGTCAAACGAGAGCGCGATCGCTTCGTTGGGTTTGTCTTAGAAGGTGTTGAAGAAATTCCGGCCAGTGACAAGATCAGTGGTTACGCGAAATTTAAAGATGATCATATACTTATTGTTGATGATCATACCGAAATAACCGCAGATCGCATCGTTATTGCTACGGGTTCACGCCCTGCTTATCCTGCGGTTTGGAATGAATTGGGCGATCGCCTGATCATTAACGATGATGTTTTTGCATGGGATGACTTACCGCATTCCGTTGCTGTCTTCGGCCCTGGTGTCATTGGTTTAGAACTTGGGCAAGCATTACACCGCCTTGGCGTTAAAGTGAAGGTGTTCGGCCTAGGTGGGCAAGTGGGCCCATTAACCGACCCTAAAGTGATGAACTACGCCAAAGAAGCCTTTCAAGAAGAGTTTTACCTCGACCCGAACGTGCAAATTGACAATATGACGCGCGTCGAGCATAGCGATAAGGTCATGATTCGCTTTACCAATCTTGATGGTTCACAAGAAACCTTTATTACCGATTACGTATTAGCAGCCACTGGTCGCCGTCCTAATGTCGATAAGCTGGGCTTAGAACATACTTCATTACAGTTAGATGAGCGTGGTGTACCGACAGCAGACACCTTCACACTACAGACGTCAGCCAAGCATATTTTCATTGCTGGCGATGCCAGTAATCAATTACCGTTACTGCATGAAGCGGCGGATCAAGCACGTATTGCGGGCGATAACGCTGGACGCTTCCCTGATATTCGCGCCGGACTGCGTCGCTCCACCATTTCAGCCGTATTCTCAGATCCTCAAATAGCGATGGTCGGTGAAACACATCGCCAACTACAACAACGTCTTGGTAACTGTGGCTGTTTTGAGACAGGTGAAGTGTCTTTCGAAGGACAAGGCCGTTCTCGCGTCATGTTACGCAATAAAGGTTTGCTGCACGTGTATGCAGAGCAAGGCACTGGACGTTTCCTTGGCGCAGAAATGATGGGGCCGAATGCCGAACACTTAGCGCATTTATTAGCTTGGGCACATCAAAATAAAATGACCATTTCAGAAATGCTCGATATGCCATTTTATCACCCAGTGATTGAAGAAGGCGTACGCACCGCACTCAGAGATGTGAACGCAAAATTACACCTAGGTCCAGAAATGGTGAAACATTGCTTAGACTGCGGCCCTGGCTGCTAAGTACTGATATCAATAATCCTATAATAATAACAAAACAATAACGCACCCTGCACTTTCGCCCGAGCCATCCACTCGGGCTTTTTTTTATCATTAAGCCCCATCGATTTGTCAGATAAAACCCCAAAGCGATATACTCATCGTATAGACGCATTGAGGTTATCTAGGTTATGGCTTGTCGTGACTGCTCTGAAAATTGGTTTTGGAAAAAACTTGGCCGCTGCAAACGGTGTATGGATCAACTGACCTCATTATCCGTTATCTGCTGGGTGGTATGGTTCGTATGGTTTAAAGAGACACCAAGTAGTATTGGCTCTATCGCCTTACTCTTCGCAGGCTTTGCTTGTAACGTACTTTTATTTCTCCATTTATGGATGAAGTTTGTCGTCTTACCTTTAAAAAAGCGACACGACGGCGATCAACAATAAATAGGCACAAAAAAACCTCAAAACTAGAATAAGTAGCTTTGAGGCCTCTTAGAACATTCTAAGAAAAAGCAGTGGTCCTTAAATAGACCCTGCTTTTTTTGTTTGGTTCCTTAGTGAAGATAATTTTCGACACCAAGCATTATGCGAGACATTACAACGATGTCGTTTGCATGATCAATTGCTCGTTCAAATTAACTTCTAACGCGACTTCATCACAAGCATGTTGACGCGGGCATTGCTCACAATCTTTCAAGACTTTCTCTGGCAATAGCATTTTCGATGTCGGTAAGAAATCTTGCTTCATAAAGAACTCAGGTGTACGTGTTAAGACAAACACCTTATTAATGGCCATATTACGAGCTTTGTTGACGAGATAGTGGACAATCGCTGCGCCCTGCCCTTGACCTTGCCATCCTGCCTCAACCCCTAAAGAGCGGATTTCCGCTAATCCAGAATCATAGACATACAAAGAGGCACACCCAGTAATTTCTCCGTTATGTTCCACGACCGCAAATGAACCAATATCGCGCACAATTTCGTTTCTTGAACGAGGTAAGTTCTCCCCCATGTTCGCCCAATAAGCGACCATACCTTCAAGAGACTCCACATCGGTCAAACGAGCCGGACGTACCTGAATGTCTGAACTCACACGCGTATCCAAACGCTTCTGCGCTTCTTCAACCGCATAACGCACTTGATGAGGGGCAACACCGCCTTTGGCACACCGCTTCGACAAACAAGACTCAATCGTCAGTATTTCGTAGACATCCTCTTCGATTACCGGAGAAAATACTTTTAACTCGTCTAAACTTAAATCTTCCAGTGGCATGCCACGACGAATCGCTTCAACCACCGCAACACCGACAATATGGTGGGCTTCACGGAATGGAATGCCTTTTGATACCAGATAATCCGCCAGCTCAGTGGCATTCGCATAGCCTTGTTTCGCTGCTTCTAAAGTACGTTCTTTGTTAATCTTAATGCCTTCAAAACACAAAGCGGCCATGGCCATGCACTCGTTCCACGTATCCAATGCATCAAACAAACCTTCTTTGTCTTCTTGCATATCTTTGTTATAAGCAAGTGGTAGCGCTTTTACCGTCATCATCATGCCAGCGAGCGAGCCGTAAACACGACCAGTTTTACCACGGATTAATTCCAAGGCATCTGGGTTTTTCTTTTGCGGCATCAATGATGAGCCAGACGTTACCGTATCAGCTAACTCAATAAAACCGGACTCACCTGAGTTATAGAAGATTAAATCTTCCGCCATACGTGATAAGTGCAGCATAGAAATCGACGCTACAGACATAAGCTCCATCACATGGTCACGATCAGAAACCGAATCCAATGAGTTACGTGTCGCACGGCGGAACCCTAAGTTATAGGCAAGATTTTCACGGTCAATCGCATAAGCGGTTCCTGCGAGTGCGCCAGAACCTAATGGGCAAGTATCTAAACGTTTAATGGCATCTTCTAAACGTGAATAATCACGCTCGAACATTTCAGAGTAAGCCAAACACCAGTGCGCAAACGTGACGGGTTGAGCACGTTGTAAGTGTGTATATCCAGGTAGCACCGTGTCATGGTGTTGAGAAGCGACATTCACCAATTGGTTTTGCATTTGATCTAATGTCATAAGTACTTGACGACCTTGCTGACGACACCACAGCTTTAAATCAGTCGCGACTTGATCATTACGTGAACGACCGGTATGAAGTTTTTTACCTAAATCCCCCACTTTATTAATCAACTGCTGCTCAACCCATGAGTGGATATCTTCTGCGTCAGACGCCAGAATTTGCTCAGGATCTTCCATTACTTCCATTTTAAGTTCATTCAATGCAAGTTCTAGACGCTGCTGTTCTTCTTCTGTCAAAACATTCACAGACAGTAAAGCTTTAGACCAAGCAATAGAACCGACAATGTCTTGTTCTGCTAGTCGGTAATCAAAGCGCAATGAATCATTAAATTGTTTAAATCTGGTGTCTGCTGCTTGGGTGAATCTTCCGCCCCATAATGCCATTGCGTTTCTCCTAAAACTTTAGTGCCTAATCACTAAGGAGGTGACTAGATTGCTTCTTTCTGCCAGTGAGGATTAATTTAGGGAGCATGCGTTGCTGCTCCCTTTATTAGTATTGTTATTTATCTTTTACTACGGTTATTTTACTTCTTTGCAGCGTTCATTGCACGGATACGACTCGCGAGAGAGTATAAACGGATGAAACCACCGGCATGGCTTTGGTCGTAAACTTCGTCTTCACCAAACGTTGCAAACTCTTCTGAGTACAAGCTGTTATCAGAGCGTTTTTGAGTAGCAACCGCCTGACCTTTGTACAGTTTGATCACAACTTCACCGTTTACATCTTGTGCCAATGACTCAGACGCTGCCATTACTGATTCACATAAAGGCGTGAACCAACGACCATCGTAAACCAACTGCGCCGCTTTAATGCCTAGTTCTTCACGGAACTCAAATGAAGCTTTATCCAGTACGAGCTGCTCAACAGAACGTAACGCTTCCATCATGATGGTACCTCCTGGAGTTTCGTAACAACCACGAGACTTCATACCAACCAAACGGTTTTCTACGATGTCGATACGACCAACGCCGTGTTTTGCACCCTTTTCATTAAGGTCTAATAATGCTTCGTATGGCGTAACAGCTTTGCCGTCGATAGCCACAACTTCGCCTTTCTCAACGTTTAACGTTACATACTCAGCTTCGTTTGGCGCTTGCTCAGCATCAACAGTCCATACCCAGCAATCTTCGTTTGGCGCATTCCAAGTGCTTTCTAGTACACCGCCTTCAGTTGAGATGTGCCATGCATTCGCGTCACGAGAATAGATTTTTGTCAGAGATGCGGCACAAGGGATGTTACGTTCGGCAAGGTAATCTAGGCACTCTTCACGGCTCACAAGATCCCACTCACGCCAAGGCGCAATTACGTGAAGATCTGGGGCGAGTGCCGCAAAAGCACCTTCAAAACGTACTTGGTCATTACCTTTACCGGTACAACCATGAGCAAGTGCATCCGCGCCCACTTTACGTGCCACTTCAACTTGCGCTTTGGCAATAATCGGACGAGCCATTGACGTACCAAGTAGGTATTTACCTTCATAGTAAGCGCCCGTTTTTAGCGTTGGGTAGATATAGTCTTTTACCATTTCCGCTTTCAGATCCGCGACGTAACACTCTGATGCACCAGAAGCGATCGCTTTTTCTTCAATACCCACTAACTCTTCGTCACCTTGACCGACATCCGCCACAAATGCGATAACTTCACAGCCGTAGTTCTCTTTCAACCATGGAATGATAACCGACGTATCAAGACCACCAGAATAAGCGACAACAACTTTTTTGACTTCTACTTTGCTCATAATTTTTCTCCACATCACCTAAACGTATTTCGCTCAGGATTGTTTGTATTAAATTTTTTGATTACTGCGGTAAAAACTGCGTACCAATACTTTGACCCGCAAAAAGCTCAGTCAGCTTTTCAGGGTAACGCCAAGTCGCGACCTCTATTGGGCGACCAAGATCTTTGGCTGCACCTAATGCCGCTTGCACTTTGACGATCATGCCATCGGTAATCACATGGCTTTTAATCAAAGCATCAGCTTGGGATTCATTTAAAGACGTCAGCAACTGACCTTGAGCATCAAGAACACCACTCACATCCGATAAAAGGACTAACTCTGCTTCTAACGCTTGTGCCACTGCAACAGCAGCTTGATCTGCATTGACATTCATCATTTGTCCATTGGTCGTTAAGCCAATAGAACTGATAATCGGTAACGTGTGTTGGCTTAACATCGCTTTTAAAACGGTCGCATCGCCGGCTGATGCTTTACCCACTGCACCAAGCTCAGGGTGCAGCTCTTCCACTTGGCATAAACCACCATCAGCAAGGCACAGGCCGACAGCATTTAAACCATTTTTAATCGCATGCCCTTGCAGCATTTTGTTTGCTGTACCAGCTAAAGCACCGGCAATAACTGGAATTTGATCATAAGGAGTGACACGTAAACCGTCTTTTTTCACCGTTTCAATGTGCAATTTTTCCATTAGGTCATCAACCAAGTAACCGCCACCATGTACGATAACAATAGGACGATTCGCTTGCTGCTGATAAGACCCAATCGCTGTAAATAATGCCGCCAACGTGTCATGATTTTCTAATGCCGCGCCGCCGAGCTTAACAACGAGTGGACTTTGCTTAGTATCTGACATGTCTACCCCTTAAACCAAAGCCGTGAGTTCATTGAAACCATAATGGATATTCAGACATTGCATTGCTTGCGAAGAGGCACCTTTCAACAGGTTATCAATGGCAGATACCACGATGATGTGCTGACCTTGTACCTTCCAACCAATATCGCAAAACGGTGTATTAGCAACATTATCAATCGTTGGTAATGTGTCGCCAACAAGCCGAACGGCAGGCTTATCAGCATAAGCGCTATCATAAGCGTCAGCGACGTCAGCTGCCGTCACGCCCGGTTTTAATTTCATGGTAATCGTCGCCAAAATACCACGCTTAAAGTTGCCTAAATGTGGAGTAAAGATAACATCACACCCCAAATGCTCAGCAATCTCAGGTTGATGGCGATGCGTAAACACACCATAAGCCGCTAAACTGACTTCACAAAAACTGTTTGTCATTGACGCTTTGCGTCCTGCGCCCGACACGCCGCTCACCGCGTTAATCACTGGCCACTGCTGGTTATCAACACATTGAGACGCTAATAAAGGTTTAATCGCCAATTGAGAGGCGGTGGGGTAACAACCTGCAACAGCAACAAGCGGCGTTTGTTTAATGGCATCAGCGTTCCATTCCGCTAAGCCATAAACGGCTTTTTCTAACCACTGAGGGTGTTGATGTTCAAAGCCATAATAAGAAGAATAAAAATTCGCATCATCGACACGGTACGCACCAGACAAGTCAAATACCTGACAGTCATGTTCTAAAAAAATAGGCGCTAAATCGTGGCTCACTTGGTGGGCAGTCGCTAAAAAAACCACATCACTTTCTTTGGCAACAGCAACAACATCCGTTAATGGCTCAACTGGCTCATCGACTAAACCAAGTAACTTGCCATATAACTGCGACATAGGTTTGCCAGCATCAACACTATTGGCGGAAACAAATAAACCTGATAGCGTTAGCTCTGGGTGTTTTTTCACCATAAGAGCCAGTTCTGAACCTGCGTAGCCGCTTGCGCCAACAATTGTCGTTTTTAGCATCGTGATACACCCACTGTATTCTTGTGAAAACTGCTCTCAACTTATGATTATAAATTTTTAAAATAAAGCTGATTTCGGTTTTTTATTCATAAAAAGTGATTTAATATGTGTTTTACCTTTTCAATCTATTTCTGTCAATAGTAGGAGCCAAGTTTCTATGCAAATACCTAGTTTTCTCGAGGTTTATGAAGGATTAATTTCAACTTCCTCTATCAGCTCCTCAGATCCGAGCTTAGATGAAGGTAATGCCAAGGTGTGCGAAAAAATGGCCGACTGGCTTACAGCGCTCGGTTTTCAAGTAGAAAGCGAAGAGGTTGAACCCGGTAAAATCAACTTAATGGCAAAAAAAGGAGAAGGCGAAGGCGGCCTATTAATGGCAGGACACACAGATACTGTGCCATTTGATGAAGGTCGTTGGAATTATAATCCTCATGCATTAACCCAAGATAACCAGCGCTTTTATGGTTTGGGAACCGCCGACATGAAAGGTTTCTTTGCGTTCGTTATGGAAGCGGTGAAAAAGATTGAGGATTGGTCTCACCAGAAAAAACCGCTCTATATTTTGGCGACGTGTGATGAAGAAACTACCATGCTTGGCGCGCGTCATTTTTCTGCCACCACACCATTCAAGCCGGATTATTGCATTATTGGTGAGCCGACTAGCTTAACACCGGTATACGGTCATAAAGGACATGTAGCTAATGCCATTCGTATTACCGGAAAATCTGGGCATTCATCCAATCCAGCGTATGGCGTTAATGCCATTGAGATCATGCATGAAGTATTAGCACCAATGCTGCAATTACGCGATCAATTATCTCGGACTTATCATCACCCCGGCTTTGAAATCCCCTCACCGACACTCAACCTTGGTCATATTCATGGTGGTGATAGCCCCAACCGTATTTGTGGCTGCTGCGAACTACACTATGATGTGCGCCCGCTTCCTGGTATGAGCTTAGATGGTTTGCATAACTTACTCACCGACGCCCTCAAAGAAGTCGCTAGCAAGTGGCCCGGACGTATCGACATTACCCCACTACATGCTCCCATTCCTGGTTATGAATGTGCTCATGACCACCCATTCGTGACCCAAATGAGCGAACTTAGTCAATTGGAAGCACAAACGGTGAACTACTGTACTGAAGCGCCATTCTTACAAGAGGTCTGCCCAACCTTAGTGCTCGGTCCAGGTTCCATTGAGCAAGCGCACCAACCGGATGAATTCCTAGCGTTTGAGTTTATCGATCCAACCATTGATGTGTTATCTAAAACCATGTGGAAATATTGTTTTTAACTATCCACCGAGCCTAATGAGCGCCTTGGATGCAGTGTTGATAGCACCAAGGTTCTCTTACAACGGGGCAACCTGTTTTATATCAATGGAAAGTAAATTAGGAAGATAATTCTTCCCCTTAATTTGACGAGGAGTCACAAACAGGGTTAGATTGAAGCGTTAATAAAAACAACATTGGATGTCATTTTTTAAAAACAGGACGACGAGAACATGAAAGAGAACTACGCCGCTCTCAAAAGCAACGTGAGCATGCTAGGGCATCTTCTGGGTAAAACCATTCAAGATGCTGACGGCGATGTTATATTGAAAAAAGTAGAAAAAATCAGAAAGTTATCTAAATCTGCCCGGTCAGGTAACCACGAAGATAGGCAACATCTGATTGAAGAAATTGAATCCCTTCCTGACGACCAAATGCCGTCGATTGCGAAAGCATTTAACCAATTTCTTAACCTCACTAATATCGCTGACCAATACCACTCTATTTCTCGTCACTGTGACGCGAATACCATGTCAACCGACCCGATTGACGCGCTGCTTGAGAAACTCGATAGCAATAATATTAGTAAAATCGATAGCGGCCAAGCGATTCGCGAGCTAGACATTGAGCTAGTTCTCACGGCGCACCCAACCGAAATTACACGTCGTACCATGATCAACAAACTCGTCAAAATTAACGAATGTTTGTCTGATCTTGAGCTCAGCGAGCTATCACCGAAAGAACGTCGCCGCACTGAACTACGCCTTGAGCAATTAATTGCGCAAGCTTGGCACTCTGATGTGGTGCGTAAACAGCGCCCAACACCACTTGATGAAGCCAAGTCTGGATTTGCAGTCGTCGAAAACTCGCTATGGAAAGCCGCTCCGGATTTCTTACGAGACTTAAGTGAACGTTGCATCAATTACTATGGTGAAGCTTTGCCGATCGATGCCAGACCGATCCATTTCTCATCGTGGATGGGCGGTGACCGCGATGGTAACCCACATGTCACTCACACCATCACACGTGAAGTGCTGCGCATGTCTCGTTGGAAAGCGGCAGATTTATACTTAGGGGATATCAATGAGTTAATCAGCGAACTGTCGATGATTAAATGTAATGATAAAGTGCGTGAACTCGCTGGCCCAGACGCACACGAACCCTACCGTGAAATTCTGAAACAACTGCGTGATTTATTGCAACAGACGAAAGATGTTCTGGATGCCAAAATTCATGGGCAAGTCCTTGCAGAAAAAGCACCATTACGCTATTCCGAACAGCTTTGGACACCGTTATTAACCTGCTACGAGTCATTGCATGAATGTGGCATGGGCGTTATCGCCGATGGTTCACTCCTCGATACTTTGCGCCGTATTAAGACATTTGGTGTACATCTTGTTCAACTCGATATTCGCCAAGAAAGTACACGCCATGCCGATGTCCTTTCTGAGCTAACGCGTCATCTTGGCATTGGTGACTACGCGCATTGGAGCGAACAAGATAAACTGTCTTTCTTAACCACTGAGCTAGCCTCAAAGCGCCCATTACTGCCCACCAACTGGCAACCATCGGCAGACGTTCAAGAAGTCATTGATACCTGTAAAATCGTTGCATCTCAGCCGCGCGATGCATTTGGTGCTTACATTATTTCTATGGCGAGAACCGCGTCTGATGTCCTAGCGGTACACTTAATTTTACAAGAAGTTGGCTGCCCATATCGTATTGATGTATGTCCATTGTTCGAAACCTTGGAAGATTTGAATAATGCAGAAGCGGTCACCCAGCAATTAATGGATATCGACCTCTACCGAGGCTTTATTAATAACAAGCAGATGATCATGATTGGTTATTCTGACTCCGCTAAAGATGCTGGCGGCATGGCGGCAGGCTGGGCACAATATCATGCGATGGAATCTTTAGTTCGCGTCTGTGAAGAGTCTGGCGTCGATCTTCGCCTATTCCATGGGCGTGGCGGTACAATTGGGCGTGGCGGTGCTCCTGCGCATGCAGCCTTACTTTCTCAACCGCCGAGCAGCCTCAAAGGCGGCCTACGAGTCACTGAACAAGGTGAAATGATCCGCTTCAAACTTGGCCTGCCTGAAATCGCCGTTAATAGCTTCAATATGTATGCCAGTGCGATTTTAGAAGCGAATCTCCTACCGCCACCAGCACCTAAACAAGAATGGCGTGATTTAATGGAAGTTCTTTCACAAGTCTCTTGTGATGCTTATCGAAAAGTAGTGCGTGAACAACCACAATTTGTACCGTATTTCCGCCAAGCAACTCCAGAGCTAGAGCTAGGAAAATTACCGCTGGGTTCTCGCCCATCCAAACGTAACCCAAATGGCGGTGTTGAAAGCCTACGTGCGATTCCATGGATATTCTCTTGGAGTCAAAACCGCTTAGTTCTACCCGCTTGGTTAGGCGCAGGCGAAGCGATTCAGTATTCAATTGATAAAGGGCACCAAGCACTGCTCGAAGAAATGTGCCGTGAATGGCCATTCTTCTCAACGCGTCTTGGTATGCTAGAAATGCTATTTACCAAGTGCAATGCCGATATTGCTCAGCATTACGATGAGCGTTTGGTCGATGAAGAGCTACGCCCACTCGGTGAACATTTACGTATTCAATTGAAAAAAGACATCAAGACGATATTAAATGTCGAGAATAACGATAACTTGATGCAAAGCGACCCATGGGGACACGAATCAATAAGCTTACGTAACATCTATGTTGAACCCCTTAACATGCTACAAGTAGAGCTGTTATATCGTACGCGTAAAACAGAAACTCCTTCAGCAGAACTCGAAGAAGCGCTCATGGCAACTATTGCAGGAATTGCGGCAGGTATGCGTAATACTGGATAACAATCAGTATAATATTCTGTAAAAGCCCCAAAAGGTCGCAGCTGTGCGGCCTTTTATATTACCTAACAACCACTACTGAGATTATTATCAGTTTTTTATCTAGATCCTGATTGCTGTTCTACCTTGTGCGTATTATTTAGATATACTACGTTCTCAACGCGATGTTCATCTACTAATTATAAATCGCATGTCTAGGTGATAATGGCTTTAAAGGCAGCACCAATGCACAACGGGAAGTGCGCAAGGCCGCTTAAACGCTCAAAGAATAGTGCCACAAGAAGCACGGCTGACGTTTAGGCTCAACATTAAAGTTTGATTAACACTTGGATTAAACACATGTCATTACCACACGTAATTCTTACCGTTCTAAGTACACGCGATGCAACGGGCTACGATATCACGAAAGAGTTTTCCGCAAGCATCGGATATTTTTGGAAAGCAAGCCACCAACAAGTTTACCGTGAACTCAATAAAATGGGACAAACGGGCTTAGTCTCTTGTGTCTTAGAACCACAGGATGGTAAACCTGATCGTAAAGTCTACTCCATTACCGATGCAGGACGCAGTGCATTAGGTGAATGGTTTGATCAACCAACCAAACACCCTACCGTTCGTGACGAATTTAGCGCCAAGCTTATGGCTTGTGCAATACAGCCGTCAGCACCCTTCCGTATTCAACTGGTCGATTTGATTGAAGAGTCAAAAAAATTGGTCGCACACTACCAAGATATTGAAGCGGCACATTACTCAGCGCCAGCCGAGCTAGACAACACCCAACGTTTAGAGAGACTTACGTTGCGTCGTAATCTACTCCTTCGCCAAGCTTGGATACAATGGGCCGAAGAAGCATTAGCTGAACTAGAAACGATTAGTGAATAATCAGCAGGCATAAAAAAAGGATGATGGTAAAACATCATCCTTTTTTATATGGCTCATGTTGTGTTTTTCACCGCACAAAGCGGTGAGCCATGAAAGCCGATCCTGTCATGTGTTCACAGGGGAAACCTAAATGCCATCACCATACATAAAGTTTTGTGCTCGCCCATTAAACTGCTGATCCATATCGAAAGACGGTCTTTGTGACATGGGACGACCGACAATTTTGGCGGGCACTCCCGCCACAGTCGTGTGAGGCGGCACTGGTTGCAAAACTACAGAGCAAGAGCCAATCTTAGCCCCCTCGCCCACTTCGATATTACCGAGTATTTTCGCACCAGCGCCAATCATCACGCCTTCACGAATCTTAGGATGACGATCACCGGATTCTTTACCTGTACCACCAAGCGTGACATCTTGCAGAATAGATACATCATCATAAATGACGGCTGTTTCGCCAATGACGATGCCTGTCGCATGATCGAGCATAATGCCTCGGCCAATTGTCGCGGCAGGGTGAATATCCACTTGGCATGCCACAGATATTTGATTTTGAAAGTACATCGCCAACGCAATACGGCCTTGCTTCCATAACCAATTAGCCACACGATAACCTTGCAGCGCGTGATATCCTTTGAGATACAATAACGGTACAGAATACATAGAGACAGCCGGATCTCGATTGACCGTCGCGCAAATATCGCATGCGGCGGCATCCGCAATATTGCTGTCAGACGCGAATGCTTCTTCGATAACCTCTCGTACTGCCATGGCGGGCATCGAGGGGGTATTTAATCGGTTAGCGAGAATGTAACTTAACGCGGATTGTAAACTATCGTGTTTAATGATCGTGGCATGATAAAAACTCGCCAGCATTGGCTCTTGTTCTGCCTGCTTGCGTGACTCATCAATAACCGATTTCCAGACTTTTGTTTGTGCGCATTGCTTCATAATGAATTCACTCTGCCCTAAGTTCCCTTAAGACGGACATAGAAATATCCACTTATTTTATAATTTGGATAACGACTTAATCTTAGTTTCGCTCTGATTTTTTGTCGCGCGCTAACAGATCTTGAGCGGCAACATGAGCATCTTTACCTTGATAAAGTACCTGATAAATTTGTTCAACGATGGGCATTTCGACACCTACACGTTGAGCAAGTAACCACACTTCTTGGGTGTTACGGTAGCCTTCGACTACCTGGCCAATCTCTTCTTGGGCAACATCAACATCCTTGCCTGCGCCTAACGCCAGACCAAAACGGCGGTTACGAGATTGATTATCTGTGCAGGTTAACACTAAATCCCCTAACCCTGCCATCCCCATGAAAGTTTCCGGTTGCGCCCCTAATGCACTACCTAAGCGTGTCATTTCTGCTAAACCGCGGGTAATAAGCGCCGTACGAGCATTGGCACCAAAACCAATACCATCTGACATGCCGGCACCAATTGCAATTACATTTTTTACCGCACCACCCAATTGCATGCCAATAAAATCATCATTGGCATACACACGAAACGAACGGCTACAGTGAATTTTATCTTGTAAGTCATTTAAGAATTGGGCATCAGGTGAGGCCACAGAGATCGCCGTCGGCATACCTTTCGCCAGCTCCTTCGCAAACGTCGGCCCAGAAAGCACCGCCAGCGAATGAGACTGTCCTAACACATCAAAGACAACATCTTGCAATAAACGTCCAGTACCTGGCTCTAACCCTTTAGTTGCCCAGCAGATACGAGAATCGTGCCGTAAGTGCGGCTGCATCTTGGTGAGCACATCACCAAACACATGGCTTGGAACGACCACCAACACATCACGACAAGCTTGTAATGCCGTATTGAGATCCGATTCAATGATCAAGGACTCTGGAAATGGCGCATCAGGAAGCAAGGCATGATTGGCACGCTCAGCGTCTAAACGTGCCATGGTTTCTGGGTTATGCCCCCAAAGCACCACATTTTCGCCATGGCGAGCTAACGAGATAGCCAAGGCCGTGCCATAAGAGCCCGCACCAATCACAACCATAGAAATGGGTTTTGCGTAAGAATTATGTACTTGTGAATCTTGCATAGCGTTGCCTGACGAAAAGGAATGGAATATAGAGTCTAAAACAAAAACGCACAACGTATTGTTATTTAACAATCACGGTGTGCATTTTTTTCGTACTATTGAGTGAAGCTAGCGCTTAAGCGTCTAGTTCAACACCTTGTTCTTCTGCTTGCTGCTGCAAGTAGTTCATGAACAATGCATCAAAGTTCACTGGCGCTAGGTTAAGTTGTGGGAATGTACCTTTCACAACTAGGCTAGAAATCGTTTCACGCGCATATGGGAACAAGATATTAGGGCAGAATGCACCTAGACAATGGGCAAGTTGACCTTCTTCCATTTGTTCTGCTGTGAAAATACCGGCTTGTTGAACTTCACATAGGAAAGCGGTGTCTTCTGAGTTTTTCACTGTGACAGTCAAACGAAGTACCACTTCGTAAGTTGACTCACCCAGCTCACGGCTTTGCGTGTCAAGATCCAAGTTCACATCTGGATTCCAATCATTTTGGAATACTTCTGGAGAGTTTGGCGCTTCGAAAGACACATCTTTTAGGTAGATGCGTTGAATTGTGAAGTTTTGTTGTGCTTCTTCAGCCATTGTAATGTCCTTAATTCGATTTTATTCGGGTCAAAAATACGTTCAGAGATTATCGAAGAGCCAATAAAATAACGATTTTTGAACAGTAATACGCGGGACGTATCACAGAACCTATCGCCACATGCTTATTTTTTCGCCAACATTCTCTGAGCGGGTCAACGTGTGGTTACTTTTTACCACGAACAAGTGGCAGATTTGCTTCATTCCAAGAAATCAATCCGCTTTTTAATACACTTACTTGTTCAAAACCGGCTTTCGCCAGCACATCTGCTGATTGCTGAGCAGTTTGACCCGTTTTACATACCACAATAATGGGGTCGGATTTGTGACTTTCAAGTCCTGCAAAATTCCCCTCTTTCAAATCAGCAGGTTTGATGTTTAACGCACCCGTAATGTGGCCACGCTTAAACTCTTCTCGGCTACGGACATCAAGCACAACACCATTTTCACGGTTCGTTAAGTTGGTTAACTCTGACGGCGAGATAGTCTTAAACGAACTCGTTGCAGACTTGTAGTAACTAAAGATCAATGCGCCGGCTAAGGCTACCCAAACGACCGATAGGACTAAATGTTCATGGAAAAAATCAATGTACTCTGACATATTCTGAGCTCTTTAAGTGACGGTTCAAAAATAGATAAGAAGTATACCGAGGTTACCCCTATGACGCGAGCGTTTACCTTGCATTAAGCACGCGAAACTCACGAGCATACGTGCAAACTGCGATCTCGATTAGGCGCGAGGAAACGGAAACGCTGTCACGGTATCAATATGATCCTTGCCCAACGCCAGCATGATCAAACGATCAATACCTAAAGCGACTCCGGCGCATGCTGGCAAACCATGCTCTAACGCTGCCAGTAAGTGCTCATCAATAGGTTGAGCGGCTAATCCCATGGCAAGGCGTTTTTGGTTATCCGCTTCAAAACGTGCCCGCTGCTCCTGCGCATTATCCAACTCATGAAAGCCGTTCGCGAGCTCAATGCCTTTGAAATACACTTCAAACCGCTCGGCCACTCGTGTGTCTTGGGGATTAATCTTCGCTAATGCGGCTTGTGAAGCTGGGAAATCATACACAAATGCGGGCGCTGTTTGACCAATATGAGGCTCAACTCCCACACTAAAGAGCAATTGCAACACCGTATCTCTATCGGTTTCATCACAAGTAATGTCGGCTAGCCCTAAGTTGCTCGCGGTCACTTTAAGTTCCTCCAGCGAGGCCTCTAAAGGACAAAGACTGAGTGTATTTTGAAACGCTTGCTGATAACTCATGGTCTGCGCCGGCTCTGTATTGAGTACCAACCTCAACAGATCATCCATTTCACGCATGAGTTCAACATGGGTAAACCCCACTCGGTACCACTCAAGCATGGTGAACTCAGGGTTGTGGTAACGACCATTTTCTTCATTACGAAATGCTTTATTAATTTGATAAATCGAACCGCTACCGGCGGCCAATAAACGCTTCATATGATATTCAGGACTAGTCATCAAGTAGACCGCTTGGCCATCGGCAAAATCTGGCCCAATGAAGTGGGTTTTAAACGTATGCAAATGAATATCGGTCACGGTGGCATGGCTTAATGTTGGCGTATCCACTTCCAAAACATCGCGCGCCAGGAAAAACTGACGAATAGCATGCAAGATGCCAGCACGTGCTTTTAATTGTTCAATAGACGCCGTCGGCGTCCAATCATTAAGACCTGATTGCTGCATAGGTGACCCTTTCGTGGATGTATTGATATCAATGACCTTTCAAAACATTTATACCAGAATTAAATGTGAATGTGGTCACATTTAGCTGTGACTTTAATGTTTCTAAAGTAAAGACCGCAGTAAATACCCTTTTAAATCAATTTTTGCGCCTGTCGCTTTCCATACACTGTTCCCAGCAGATGAAAAAACGTATGCGGTCATCGCATCCTACGCGCCAACACTCATAAGCGTAGTGGCGAGACCTCATCACAACACTGGTACTAGCCAACCATAATCGGTCCGGCTTTACACTCATTACTGGGAGGATAACTGTGAAAACAATCACCACAGATATCGCAATTATCGGTGCAGGTGGCGCGGGTCTTCGTACCGCAATCGCCGCTGCAGAAGCCAACCCTGATCTAGAAGTCGCGTTAATTTCTAAAGTGTATCCGATGCGCTCACACACCGTCGCAGCCGAAGGTGGCTCCGCCGCGGTCGTCAAAGACGAAGACTCACTCGACAATCACTTCAATGATACCGTTGGTGGTGGCGACTGGCTCTGTGATCAAGACGTCGTTGACTATTTTGTTTCCCACTCTACCAATGAAATGATCCAAATGGAGCATTGGGGATGCCCGTGGAGTCGTAAAGAAAACGGTGACGTCAACGTACGCCGCTTTGGGGGAATGAAAATCGAACGTACTTGGTTTGCCGCCGATAAAACTGGCTTCCATATGCTACATACGCTTTTTCAAACCTCTATCAAGTACCCTAATATTAAACGTTTTGATGAATATTTCGTGGTCGATCTCATTGAGCACGAAGGCGAAATTCAAGGTCTTGTTTGCCTGCATATGTCAGAAGGCGAACTGGTGGTAATTAAAGCCAAGTCGGTTGTCTTAGCCACAGGTGGCGCCGGACGGGTTTATCATTGCAATACTAACGGCGGGATTGTCACTGGCGATGGCATGGCATTGGCCTATCGTCATGGCATTCCGCTGAGAGACATGGAATTTGTGCAATATCACCCAACCGGTCTTCCTGGCACAGGTATTTTGATGACCGAAGGCTGCCGTGGTGAAGGCGGTATCATCATTAACAAACATGGTTATCGTTACCTACAAGACTATGGTATGGGCCCAGAAACCCCAGTCGGCGAACCTAAAAACAAATACATGGAATTAGGCCCACGTGACAAAGTCTCACAAGCGTTCTGGCACGAACAACAAAAAGGCAACACGATTGAGCACCCTCTTGGTGATGTTGTCCTGCTCGATTTACGTCATCTAGGTGAAGAGTATCTGAACGAGCGCCTCCCTTTCATCTGTGAATTAGCCAAAGCCTACGTCAATGTAGATCCAGCGAAAGAGCCGATTCCTATCCGTCCAACCGTGCATTACACCATGGGCGGTATCGAAGCCAACCTCAATTGTGAAACACGCATCAAAGGCCTGTATGCCGTGGGCGAATGTGCATCATCAGGCCTGCATGGCGCCAACCGTTTAGGCTCAAACTCCTTAGCAGAATTTGTCGTCTTCGGCCGAGTGGCCGGAGAAAACGCCGTCAAACATGCCAATACGTTTGTGGGCTGGAACGAAGACGCCATCCAAGCACAAGTTCAAGAAGTTGAAGCGCGCATTCAACGCCTAATGAATCAAGAAGGTGATGAAAACTGGGCCGATATCCGCACGGAAATGGGTCACAGTATGGAAGCCGGATGTGGTATTTACCGCGAAGAACACTTGATGCAACAGACCATGGATAAAATCAAAGAACTTAAAGCGCGCTATCAACGCATTAGTATCAAAGATAAAGGCAAAGTCTTTAATACTGATCTCTTGTATGCCATTGAAGTCGGTTATGGCTTAGATGTGGCAGAAGCCATGGTGCACTCAGCCTACCAACGTAAAGAATCACGCGGCGCACACCAACGCCTTGATGACGGCTGCCAAAGCCGTGATGACCAAAATTACCTAAAACATACATTGGCTTACTACGATGCGGAACAATCACCTCGCATTGATTACAGCCCTGTGACCATCACGAAATCTCAACCTCAAGAACGCTTATATGGCGACGCTGCAGAAAAAGCCGCCGCTAAGAAAGCTAGCGTGGAGGAGAAATAATATGTCCAATATTAAAGCCGTCACTATTTTACGCTACGATCCGGCCACGGATGATGAGCCTCATCTGCAAACCTTTGATGTGCCCTACGATGACACCATGTCAGTGTTAGACGCCATCGGCTACATTAAAGATAATCTCGACAAAGAGTTATCCTATCGCTGGTCATGTCGTATGGCGATATGCGGCTCTTGCGGCATGATGATTAATAATGTGCCTAAGCTCGCGTGCAAAGTTTTTCTAAGGGATTATCCAAATGGCGTAACCTTAGAGCCGCTAGCCAATTTCCCTATCGAAAAAGATTTGATTGTCGATATGACGCCGTTCATTGAGCGCTTAGAAGCCATCAAACCGTATATCTTAGGTAATGACCGTACTGTGGCCGAAGGCACCAACTCACAAACCCCCGATCAAATGGCGCGTTACAAACAGTTTGCTGCCTGCATTAACTGTGGACTCTGTTACGCCGCCTGCCCGCAGTTTGGCTTAAACCCAGACTTTTTAGGCCCAGCCGCGCTGACATTAGCCCACCGTTACAATCTCGATACTCGTGATAACGGTAAAGCGGAGCGTATGAAGCTCATTAACGGTGATAACGGCGCATGGGGCTGTACCTTTGTCGGTTACTGCTCACAAGTCTGCCCAAAACACGTGGATCCTGCAGCCGCGGTCAACCAAGGCAAAGTGGAGTCGACCAAAGATTTCATGATTGCCATGTTAAAACCACAGGAGGCCTAAATAATGAGTAACCGTAAACCGTATATTCGAGAAACCAAACGCACTTGGTGGCAGGGTCATCCATTTTATCAATACTACATGGTGCGTGAAGCCACCGTACTACCGCTGATTCTTTTTACTCTTTTTCTCACGATCGGCTTAGGCTCACTCGTGAAAGGACCGGAATCGTGGCAACACTGGCTACAATTCATGCAAAACCCAGTTGTCATCATCATCAACTGCATTGCACTAGCAGGCAGTCTGTTCCATGCGTTCACGTACTTTAAGATGATGCCGCAAGTCGTGCCTATCCGCATCAAAGGCCAGCTAGTGAGTAATAAACTCATTATTGCCACCCAGTGGGGCATTGTTGCCGTAATTTCACTGATTGTTTTGTATGTCGTCTAAGGAGACACTTATGATTAATACTCAACCTAAGCGCTCAGATGAACCCATTTGGTGGAGCTTATTTGGCGCAGGCGGCACATGGTTTGCCATGTTATCTCCAATTACCATTCTCGTGATTGGTTTACTCGTTCCGCTTGGTGTCATTGATAAAGCATCTTTCGACTATGATCGGGCGAGATTTTTTGTCACGCATTTATTCGGAGCATTATTTATCATTGCAAGTATTGCCCTTCCCATGTGGCATGCCATGCACCGCGTTCACCACGGTATGCATGATTTAAAAATTCATACAGGTACCATCGGAAAAATAGCGTGCTATGCCATCAGCGCCTTATTCACTCTAATCGGTGTGCTCTTTATCATACTGCTGTGGTAATCACTCAAGCGCCGCACGTATCCAATGCGGCGCCTTATTCACCCCAAAGCCGGTAGACACTACGCCAACCGACACACAACGAGTGTTGAAATCTTAACACCCAGTTATATCATCACATTCTTATTTGAATCGAGGTGCATTCTATGTCTCATCCCACCACTCATAACTGGATAGCAGCCAAACCCATACCACTAATCAGTATTCTTCTGATTGCAACCATAGTGTGGCAGTTCACTCCTCCACAAGGACTAACGCTTCCCGCATACCACACAGCGATTATTTTCGTGGCCACGATTGCCGGGATCATTACCAATGTAATGCCAACAGGAGCGTTAGCCATTCTCAGTTTAGCCTTCTTTATTGTACTGAGAGCTGGCGGCGCAGCCACACCGAAAGAAGCCGTTACTGATGGCATGACGCACTTTAACAATCCTTTGATTTGGCTGATTATCATTGCGTTTACGATTGCTCGCGCCTTCATTAAAACCGGCTTAGGACGGCGGATCGCACTCTTATTGCTAAGTAAATTTGGTCAGTCGACATTGCGTGTCGCGTACTGTTTAGGTGTGGCGGATTTCTTAATTGCCCCGGCGACGCCCAGTAATACCGCCCGTTCAGCGATTGTCTCTCCAATTGCCAACTCCTTAGCAAAAACCATCAAAGCGGATGACCGTAAGCTAGGGCAATTTTTAATTTCTTCTTCAGCCGCAATTAATGATGCCTCTGCCGTAGGGTTCCAAACTGGCTTTTCAGGCAATCTCGCCTTAATTGGCATAGCCTCAAGCGTCGCTGGTATTCAGTTAGACTTTGCCCATTGGGCGGCGTATTTATTAGTGCCAGCATTATTTATCCTCGTAGTGCTGCCTTTCTTGCTCTACAAAGTGATCAAACCTGAAACCCGAGAAACTCCCGAAGCGACTCAGTTTGCCAAAACCGAATTAGCGACAATGGGGAAAATGAGCGTGATGGAATGGAAACTGGTCTTTGTATTTGTGGGGTTAATCATTGGCTGGGTCGGCGGCTCTAGCCTAGGGCTCTACTCGACCGCTGCGGCGTTTATTGGCCTATCGGCAATTTTGCTGCTTGGAGTATTAAACTGGGACGATATTAAAAGCGAAAAAGGCGCTTGGGATACCTTAGTGTGGTTCGCCGTGTTAATGGGTATGGCCAATAACTTAAAGCGTTTAGGCTTCACCGATTGGGTGGGCCATCAAATCTCTGGATTTCTTGGGGAAACACTCGGCGGTGCTAGTCCTATTGTATTCTTACTGGCGATGATGACGTTCTACTTATTTTTAGCCTATTTTTTTGCATCCGCGACCGCCAAAGTCGTCGCGATTACCCCAGTCTTTATTGGCGCACTGATCACCTTGCACGTCAGTCCGATGCTGGCGGTACTATCGATTGCGGGTATCAGCTCTTTAGGTTGTAATCTCGCCACCTATAGCCACGCAAGAAACCCATTATTGATCGGTTACGGTTACCACACGGACGGCGAGTGGATGCGAATTGGTTTAGTTATCGCTATAAGTAGTGGCGTGCTCTTTATGGCAACAGGGCTCGCGTGGTGGAATATCCTTGGCATTATATAACTCACCTTTGCTACATAAAAAAGGAGCGCCATGCGCTCCTTTTTCTGTATGAGTCATGTTATTTAACACGGCCAACGTATTCTGCTGAACGCGTATCAACGCGAATCACTTCACCAATTTGGATAAATAGTGGTACACGAACCACAGCACCCGTTGTAACAGTAGCAGGTTTACCGCCCGTACCTTGAGTATCACCTTTCAAGCCTGGATCAGTTTCTGTTACTTCCAACTCAACAAAGTTTGGTGGTGTTACAGTAATTGGGTTACCATTCCACAGGGTTAGCGTACATGAGTTGTTTTCAACCAACCATTTCGCATTTTCACCCACTGCAGCGGCATCAGCACCGATTTGTTCAAACGTTTGGCTATCCATAAAGTGGAAGAATTCGCCATCGTTGTATAGGTAGTCTAGATCCACGTCTAGTACATCAGCCACTTCAACGGTGTCGCCTGACTTGAACGTTTTTTCGATCACTTTTCCGCTCAGCAGTTTACGGATTTTAACACGGTTAAACGCTTGACCTTTACCTGGCTTCACATACTCGTTTTCGAGAATGGCGCAAGGCTCATTATCAAGCATAATCTTAAGACCGCCTTTAAATTCATTCGTGCTAACAGTAGCCATTATATCCTCTTTACATTCTTAGAGTTTCAATCAATGTCGCACATCATAACCCGAAAAATCGATTCTGTTGAGCAAAACTGGCTCAAACAATTAGCGAATGCGATCTCAGATCCCGCTACGTTGCTCAAACAACTGGATATAGACCCATCACCATGGGAATCTGGGTTTGCTGCGCGCCAGCTATTTTCGCTACGTGTACCACGCAGTTTTGTCGCGCGTATGGAAAAAGGTAACGCATATGATCCGCTATTACGCCAAGTACTGCCGTTATCAGAAGAGTTTGACGTGCACGAAGGGTTTTCAGTCGACCCACTGGCAGAGCAAGATAATGAACAACCGGGTTTGCTGCACAAGTACAACAATCGTGCGTTATTGATTTTAAAAGGCGGCTGTGCGGTCAATTGTCGCTACTGTTTTCGCCGTCACTTTCCTTACGCCGACAACAAAGGCTCCAAATCGGTATGGCAAGAGAGTCTCGATTATATCGCGGCGCACCCACACATTAACGAAGTTATCCTCTCTGGCGGCGATCCGTTAATGGCTAAAGATCAAGAACTGGCATGGTTGATTGAACGTATCGAGCAAATCGCTCACGTAAAACGTTTACGCATTCATTCACGCTTACCCGTCGTCATTCCTGCGCGCATCACCGATGAGCTGTGTCACCTGTTGGCTAACACACACTTGCAAACCATCATGGTGACCCATGTTAATCATGCACAAGAAATTGATGATGAGTTTACGCAGCAAATGAGTAAGCTTAAGCAAGCCAATGTCACCTTGCTCAATCAGGGCGTGATGTTAAAGGGCGTGAACGATAGCGTGAGCGCACAAGTTAATCTCAGCGAAGCGTTATTTGCTGCGGGTATTTTGCCTTACTACATGCATGTACTTGATAAGGTACAAGGTGCCGCGCACTTTTTCATTAGCGATGCCCAAGCGAAACACATCATGGCCGGTGTGATTGAGCAAGTATCCGGCTATTTGATGCCCAAACTGACACGTGAAATTGGTGGACGCCCCAGTAAGACCCTACTAGATCTGCATTTAGAGTGATCTAACTTGCTCGATTTAAAATCCTTATCGATAGCATAAATAATCGCATGAGTTTACACACTGAAAACTCGTTACAAAGTCTGCGTCGTGGCGTTCAGCAAAAAATTAGGCCGCCTCACAACGCGAGGAGAGCGTGAAGACTCTCCTCGTAAATAAGTAAGTGAGTGACTACGCCTGATAAATCGCGACGTGATACCCCGGCTTGCCCTCATTGGCAATAAAATCGACAAAGTGATCAATCGCCGGCAGTGCATCTTCTTCATAGTGGGTGACGTAAATCAGCTGTGTCATGTGTAGCGTCGCAATCCGATTAAGCGCCTGGAATACCAACTTACGATTGATATAATCTAAGCCTTGATACGGCTCATCTAACACCAGTAACGCCGGCTGCTTAATCAACGCACGGCCAATCAAGAGCAGCCTCTGACGTCCATAGTCGAGACTGCGAAAGCTGGCTTTCGCCATGTCAGCCATTTCCAACAACGCTAACCACTGCTGCGCTAATTGCACTTCTTTGGCACTCGGCTTTTGATACAAACCAATCGAATCATAAAACCCTGAGCACAACACATCGAGCGCCGAGCAATCAACGCGATATTGTAAATGCAAAGCCGAAGACACCAAACCAATGTGCTTTTTCACATCCCAGATGGTTTCACCACTGCCGCGCTGCATCCCCAATACGGTAATATCATTGCTGTAGCACTGGGGGTGATCCCCTAAAATGAGCCCAAGCAAGGTACTTTTGCCGCAGCCATTCGGGCCACGGATTTGCCAATGCTGACCCGCTTTAATCTCCCAGTTGACACCAGAAAAAATCGGCGCATCGACATATTCCACCGCCACATCACGCATAATGACGCGTGGGTTTGGGTAACGATCCTCGCTCGGCGCCGCTTCCATGAGAGCCACCAAAGCGTCACTGCGCTCGGCAGACAATGCCTTCATTTGCTCAAGCAACGGATTATTAAGCCATTGCTCACGCGTCATGATTTGCGAGAGCGCTTGCTCATTAAAAACGGCAATGTGGGAGATGAAATCAGGCAGTTCATCTTCGCGCGAGGTCACCACTATTAAGGTCATCTGCTTGGCAAGCTCAGTCAGTAACGCGGAGAGTTGCTGACGATGGTGAGTATCGAGCCCAGTATATGGCTCATCGAGAATCAACATCTGTGGCTGCGTGGCTAATGCGCGCGCTAACATTAAACGCCGAGTTTCGCCGGTCGAGAGCTGACGAAAACCGCGTAAACGTAACTGGGTTAAATCCGTCTTCTCAAGTAACACTTCCAGCTCACTGCGCGTACAGCCGGCTTCTAAAATCAGTCCTTCAACACTGGTACCATAATCAATTTGATCGAGAAAATCGGTATCATCCCGCGCCAGTTCAATATCTAAAAGCTTTTGCTGCTCATGCAAAGACACACAGCCAATACGCTCGGGTGCTTCGCTAATTATGCCCCGTTCTGGTATTTGCTGCTTGGCAAGCAAACTCACCAGTAATGACGAGCCATGGCTATGTGTTGAAAACACGCCCCAATGCTGACCCGGTGCAATGTCCCATTCATCTATCCGTAATGAGGCCGACTCGCCAGTATGCTGTAACTGACTAATTTTCATATTATCGATCCTTAACTTCTCATCCCTACTTATATCTTAACCATACCGAGTATTTGCATCGCTCGCTATATGTACGCAGAAATTTTCATTGATAAGCGCTCAGCGAAGAAGCCGCGTAAGTGTGTTAAGTGATCTGTGCAGCCCGCTCTGACATACGTTGAATTTGGATAACTCCGAGCGGGTTTTCACCTTCGGTGTGGTCGGCATATAACAATAAGTCTGGTTCAGGCTTCTACGCATCAATCTCGCAGGAATAAAGGCATCAAAAAAGCCCCGTGAATAATCACAGGGCTTTCGCGAATAAGGAGAATGCTCATGAGTTCACTCAGACATGCACCAACATCATTTTATCGAACATCGTAACTATCATCATAGAGTGTTGTGTTTATCTACTGATCATAGTTAAACACAAAAAAGTCGCCATAATAGCCTTTAGTCAAAAAATGATCTTATTCTGATTTATTAGCGATTTTTTGTAGGTTTTCGTGAATTTTAAATAAAACCATTAATAGCTCACACCAAATTCTTGCGCCAATCGCACCGCCAATAATAATACCTAAGCCGCTTAAAAAGCCGCCGCCATATGCGGTAAACATCATCCCTAAACCAGAAATCAATGAAGTTAGAAGCATTAGCCAATAAACAAAAGTGATAATTTTAGGAGTGAGCATCGAGTTGAAGAAAAATATATCTTTCATAATAAACCTTTGTAAATAACTCCATAACAAATATACGTCCGGCGCACGGAGTTTTGACCCGCCCAACGCTCAGTAAAATGGTGAGCAATGCTCGCGCCCTACTCAATAATCAAACTGTAAACACAGCAGCCACATATCACGGCCGAGTGTCACGCGCGCATATTAAAACATTTGCAATGCAACGAAAACATAAAGTTACTAGAACCGCAGGTTCACTTAGTGATCATGGTTCAATAACATAACCAGCACCTGAGGAATGATGCAAACCAAGAAGTCACGAACTAGGTGTTGTTCAATATCATGGCCTTAGCTGACGATCTTAATGATGTCAGTCATTATTAGCAGGCATTAAAAAAGCCCCGTGAATCATCACGGGGCTTTTGCGTGCATGGAGCACGCAGCGGCTCCGAATGAAAAATGGGCGGGAGACATCACCTATGTTGCGACAAGCGAAGGCTGGTTGTACTTGGCAGTAATTATTGACCTTTACTCAAGACAAGTAATCGGATGGTCTATGGATACCAGAATGACGGCTACGCTGGTCTGTGATGCTCTATCAATGGCTTTGTTCCGTCGCGAATTTCCTGAGCAGGTTATCGTTCATAGTGATCGAGGTAGTCAGTACTGCTCAAAAGATTATCGAGACCTCATAACTGTTTATAATCTAAAGCAAAGTATGAGTAGGAAAGGAAACTGCTGGGACAATGCTTGTGTTGAGAGCTTCTTCCATTCGATGAAAGTTGAAGCGATCCAATATGAGCCGATTATGACGAGAGACCAGATGCGTCAAACGATCTTCGAGTACATAGAGGTTGATTATAATCGGACAAGAAGGCACAGTGCTCTTGGGTATCTAAGCCCTGTTAACTTTGAACAGCAAAATGTCGCTTAATGAAGTGTCCAGTCTGGCTGGAGCAGATCAGCTTCGCGATTACCTTGTTTTAGAGATGCATGAAATAGGCTAACTGTTTTTGCAGCCTCGCTATCAACATTGACAAAGGCCTTGCCTTTTTTTGAATATTTTTCATCGTCATGTGCACTAACAGTAAAAGAACTAACAGTGCTAAAAATTAGTAGCAATAAAATTTTTAAATTAAAGGATTTAATTAACATACGTTTCCCTTTTTATTAATCGTTAAATAGGCGGACCAACAAGTGTGGTAAATACACTTGTTGTAATAAGCACAAACAGGGCAATTACTATTTCAACAGTAATCGAGCGTTTTAATATACTTATATGGTGTTGTTGAGTGATTTGCGGGACTAAAAAAAGCTTATGCCATGCACCTAGGAGCAGCATCGCGCTGACGAGTAACAGCTTTAATAAAATTAGTTGCCCATAATCTGATGTAAACAATGCAGAAAATGACTCTAGGTACTGCAGGAGCAGAGTTAAGCCCGAAATAAGTAGTACAAATACAATAACAATAGCGAGTTGACCAAAGTAATGCATTAACCGCTTTACTTCACTGGTAGGTAGTAAAGTGCAGCTTTTGTAAAGCGGCCACAATGACCCTAACCAGCTCGCAATGGCAATAAGGTGAAAGGTTAAAATACTTTTCACTAACCCATTTTCGTTTGCACTGTGCCCAGTAAAAGTGAAGCTATAAGCGATAAACCCAAGCATGATTAGTATAACGGCACCGTTTTTATAACCTGCTACGTTATCATCTGATTCCACATTCCACATACATGCGCTAATTAGAGCAATAATAAGCGCTGGTATTCTAAACCTTGCTTGGTCACCTATGATTGATTGCCAAACAATTTCAAGCATAAAGGGGTCAAACATTCCCATAAAGCCTGATTCAGCCATTGCTCCAGCTTCTATAGGTACTTGTAAAAGTGCAGCAATACTACCTGTAACTACACACGTAATTTGCCAACGTTTTAAGAACTGATGAAAGCTAATTAAGTGATGCCCTGCAACATTGCTGTTGCCACACATAAAGCGCATTAATAAAGTGCCCGCAAGCCCTACAATTGCTATATAGCTTGCTAGTTTTAATAATAGTAAGAGCACTGACCATTCACTTAATTGCATGATGTTGCTCCTCAATGATTATGTTTGCTGTGGGTATTAGATTGTTCTTACATCATCTTATGCGATTCATTTTTATGTACCATAAATCTAAACGTGCCAGTCATTTTATGTCCATCACCACCCAGTGCTGTCCATTTAACCGTGTAAGTGCCTTGGGCTAGGCTCGGTAATGACCAATTAAAGTCTGTGCTTGGGGTGGCGCTGGGTTTGAAATCAAAGTTTATTGTTTTATTTTTTTCATCTTTGATGATGACTTTTGCTAGCCTTACTTCACCACTAAAAATTAACGAAAGTTCCTCTGGTCCTTGCATTAACATGGCTTCTTGTGCAGGTATTGATTGCTTGAGTGATATATGCGCTGATGCGGAAAATGTAAGCACTAAACCTAAAATGGCTACTGCAGAGTTAAAAAACTTCATAATTACCTCTTATTTAAAATGATTAAAACCAAAATTTAATACCCGCAACAAATGCGGTGTTGTTGCTACTTTGTCCTCTTGATGTGGCATAGTCGGCGGTATTGCCAAATTTATTGCTCCATTCAACGCCAATATAGGGCGCAAACTGGCGTGTAAATTCATAACGAACCCTAAAGCCAATCGCGCTGCTTGATAGGCCACTTCCAAGCTCGTTTTGTTTATCTTTTTTGCCATAAAGTGTAATTTCGGCTCGCGGTTGTATAATTAGCTTTTGCGTGAGTAGTAGTTCGTACTCTGCCTCTAACGTAAATGCGGTATTGCCTCGCTCACCTACGTATGCTGTCATATCAAGTTCAAACCAATAAGGGGCTAAACCTTGTAAGCCAAAAGCCAACCATTGCCGATTTTCACCTTCTTTATTGTAATCAAGACGAACACCTGCTTGAGTATCCCAATATGCTGATACGGCGTGACCCCATAAAATATCGGTTTGGTTTTCTTCAATACTTCCTTCGCTGAAATCACCCTCGGTTTTAATTACCAATCGATCAAAGGTAGTGCCGTACCATGCTTGTAAGTCAAATACACCTGCGTTTGCTTGCTCGTTATATTCAAGACGATCGCCTAGTAATGCGTAAAATGGATGCTCATCAGCGAGTGTTAATCGCTCATTGCCCTCAAGCGCATATGGGCCTTCTGTTAAAGTTGTTCCCGCAGAGTAAGCATGGGGGTCTCTTGCATCTTTAGGTGCACTTCCTCCTTGTGGTTGCATCTTAGCGCTATTCATTTGTGCCATTTCACTTTGCGCTAATAAAGGGAAACTAATTAATGAAGCCCCAGTTAACATTAATAAACTAAATGATTTAGATAGTTTTAATTGTTTCATGATACGACTACCTCTCTAAACATGCCGGCATCCATATGGAATAATAAATGGCAATGCCAAGCCCAGCGCCCTACATCGTGAGGGGTGGTTAAAAAGCTGATTCTTTGTGCGGGTTGAACAGGTATTGTATGACGTCGCACTTGCACATCACCTTGCTCGTTTTCTAAATCACTCCACATACCATGCAGATGCATAGGGTGCGTCATCATGGTATCGTTTTGTAAAATAACTCTTAAACGTTGGTTATGCTTCATATGCACTGGCGTGCTTTTACCAAATTCTAAGCCATCAAATGACCAGCTATAACGTTCCATATTTCCGGTTAAATGCAACTCAATTTCAGCTTCTGGCTCTTGCTGGTTAGTGATCCCTTCAAGTGAGTGTAAATCTGCAAGTGTTAAAACACGGCGACCATTTTTACGTAAACCAATACCAGGATCATCAAGATTTGTTCTAGGCATATCAACGCGCATATCAACTGAAGCTCCATACTCCGTTTTGGCATGACGCACTTTAGTGCTGGCAACTGCCAATGGGTTTTCAGACATACCATGTTTGCTATGATCCATCGCCATTGCACCGTGCTCCATAGCGCTATGATCCATTTCTTTAGAGTTCATACCTGACATGCCAGCCATACCTGCCATACCTGCCATTGCAGAATGCTCACCGCCGTGGGTCATATTGCCCATCATATCGGTCATCGTTAACCATTCAACAGGGTCAAGTGCAGGTACTGGCGCATCAATATTAGGCGAGCTTGATAAAGTTCCTTTTGCGTAACCAGAGCGATCCATACTTTGAGCAAAAATCGTATAGGCATCATTTTTAGGCTCAACAATTACGTCGTAGGTCTCACCAGGGCCGAATCTAAATTCATCAACTGTCACTGGTTCAACGTTTTGCCCATCAGCTTGTACAACTGTTAGTTTTAGTTCGGGAATACGAACGTCAAAAAAAGTATTGCTTGAGCCATTAATAAACCTAAGTCTTACTTTTTCTCCAACTTTAAACATTCCTCGCCAATTTGACATTGGCGTACTACCGTTCATTAAAAAGGTCATTGCTGATGCAGATAAGTCAGCTAAATCTGTAGGATTCATTCTCATTTGATTCCACATTTTGCGGCGTTGCAAAGCATTCGAAACACCGCTATTTGAAACGTCATCAAAAAATTCTGGAACAGTGGGCTGATTGAAGTTAAATACATCACTCTGTATTTTTAATTTGCGGAACAGCGCCATTGGGTCATCATCAGTCCAATCAGATAATTGAATAACATGCTCGTTATCTGCACTAATAATATCTTTTTCTCGCGGTTCAATAATTAATGCACCGTACATGCCAGTCATTTCTTGAAAGCCACTATGTGAGTGATACCAATATGTACCGCTTTGTTGTAATTTAAATTTATAAACAAAGGTTTCGCCAGGCATAATGCCTTTAAAACTGATACCAGGTACGCCATCCATTTGATACGGTAAAATAATGCCATGCCAATGAATTGAACTCGGTACTGATAACTTATTTGTTACTCTAATAGTAACGTCATCGCCTTCTTTGAGGCGCAAGGTAGGGGCGGGTATAGAGCCATTGATAGTTGTCGCCATACGTACTACGCCAGTAAAGTTAACCGGCGATTCATCTATAACCAGATCAATTACTTTGCCGCTAAGTTCGGGCACAGTGCCTGTTATTGTTCCTGCTACTAAAGATGATGCAGCATGTAATACACTCGGAAAAGCAGCAAGTACACCTCCTGCAATTAAGCCTTGAACAAATCGTCTTCGTGGTGTGCTAACCTGTTGTGATGACTTTTTAACCCCCATTTCCTTACTCCTTCATACCAGAATATGTATTGAGTGTAGACCTGTCTTGCCCTACGTCAATGTTATCAATGAGTACACCTCCTGCAATTAAGCCTTGAACAAATCGTCTTCGTGGTGTGCTAACCTGTTGTGATGACTTTTTAACCCCCATTTCCTTACTCCTTCATACCAGAATATGTATTGAGTGTAGACCTGTCTTGCCCTGCGTCAATGTTATCAATGAGTACACCTCCTGCAATTAAGCCTTGAACAAATCGTCTTCGTGGTGTGCTAACCTGTTGTGATGACTTTTTAACCCCCATTTCCTTACTCCTTCATACCAGAATATGTATTGAGTGTAGACCTGTCTTGCCCTGCGTCAATGTTATCAATGTGAAGATTACCTATGTAATGGTACGATTATCTTGGAAAGCAATTAAGCCTTATAATCAAATGATTAACTGAGGTTTATGATGCAACGAAAAGAAAGAATTATTATCTCCGATCAGCAAAAACTAGAATACGCAAAAATGATGGTTGAAGATGGCTACTCTAATCAACAGATTCAAGAAATATCTGGGGCATGCTCTTCGGCTGTTGTCCGCTGGAAGCGGCAATACAAAGCTGAAAAGCAAGGTATTACACCGCAAAATCAAAAAGCCTTAACTCCTGAGCAACAACGAATACAAGAGCTTGAAAAACAGCTAGCTAGAGCAAATCGAAACATCGACATATTAAAAAAAGCCAGCGCTTTGTTCATGCGAGACAATTGAAGCAAGAAGCCGTAAGGCAAATGAAGAAAGCGCACTCTCGTTACACTGTCTCCGAAATATGTCACGCTCTTGAAGTGCCATTGAGTAGTTTTTACTACCAAAGAAGCGATAAACAGAGTGACGCGCGATTACGTCATCAAATCCGTGTGATTGCAAGTGAGTCGAATCACACCTATGGCAAGCGGCGCATTAGAGAAGAACTTAAAGAGCAAGGCACTTATGTAAGTTTGTATAGAGTTGCTAAATTAATGAATAAACTCAATATTTATGTCCGTTACCCAAAAAGGAAGCATTACTATCCTGATTTTGGTGATGAAAAGCGATATGCACCGAACTTACTTAACCGGCACTTTAATCCTGAGACATACAATACTCATTGGGTGACAGATGTGACGTATATTCGTTCTCATCAAGGTTGGAGTTATCTCGCATGTGTTATGGATTTAGCCACGAAAGAAGTTGTGGGATATGCGTTATCACGCTCGCCTGATACAAAGTTAACGCTTGCTGCACTCAATCAAGCAATCATAAATAAGAAACCGATGACAGGTGAGTTGATGGTGCATTCAGATCAGGGTTGCCATTTTAGTTCTCATGCTTTTAGAAATCGTTTAAGTGCTTTAAATATAAAACAAAGTATGAGCAGAAGAGGGAATTGTTGGGATAACTCTGTAATGGAGCGATTTTTTAGGACACTTAAGTCGGAGCACTTGAACGTACTGAATTTTATCAATCATCAGTCGGTCATATCAGCAGTACAAAGTTATCTTAATTTTTACAATTACAAGCGAAAGCACAGCGGACTCAACTATATGACTCCACACGAACATTATGCAAAGATGAAAAAAGCGGCTTAAGAACTCTCCAGTATTAGTGGACCATTACATGAGGGGTATACATATTAAATATGAATAAAATCAAACTGAATATTTCAGTGATACCCCTCATTAATACCTTGTTCTTTTTGGAAGTTGTAAAATATTATCGGATGGAATAGGAAGTAAAATCAATAAAAAAGCCCGCAAAACATAGCTTTGCGGGCTTCTTAGGATGCTATAGTATATGAGCTAGATGATTACATCATGCCGCCCATTCCGCCCATGCCACCCATTCCGCCCATATCAGGGGCTGAACCGGCATCATTTTGTGGTAGATCAGTTACCATCGCTTCGGTTGTGATCATCAGAGAAGCGACAGATGCAGCGAACTGAAGTGCACTACGAGTCACTTTGGTTGGATCCAAAATACCCATTGCGATTAAGTCGCCGTACTCACCTGTTGCGGCGTTGTAACCGTAGTTACCTTCGCCCGCTTTCACGTTATTGGCAACCACTGATTCTTCATCGCCTGCGTTGTTAACGATTTGACGAAGTGGTGATTCCATTGCGCGAAGGGCAACGCGGATACCCACGTTTTGTTCTTCGTTGTCACCAGTAAGGCCAGCTAGTTCTGATGCAGCGCGGACAAGTGCGACACCACCACCAGCAACAACGCCTTCTTCAACGGCTGCGCGAGTCGCGTGAAGGGCATCTTCAACACGGTCTTTCTTCTCTTTCATTTCAACTTCAGTTGCTGCGCCAACTTTAATCACGGCAACGCCGCCCGCCAGTTTCGCGACACGCTCTTGAAGTTTTTCTTTGTCGTAGTCAGAGGTTGCTTCTTCGATTTGTTGACGAATTTGCACAACGCGACCTTCGATCATGTCTTGCTCGCCAGAACCATTAATGATGGTGCTGCTTTCTTTGGTGATAGTCACACGCTTCGCTTGACCAAGATCTTCCAAGGCGGTTTTTTCAACTTCTAGACCGATCTCTTCAGAGATAACCGTACCGCCAGTTAGCGTAGCAATATCTTGTAGCATTGCTTTACGACGGTCACCAAAGCCTGGTGCTTTAACCGCTGCAACTTTCACGATGCCGCGCATGTTGTTAACAACCAATGTCGCTAGCGCTTCGCCTTCTACGTCTTCCGCAATGATAAGTAACGGACGAGAAGTCTTCGCTACCGCTTCCAATACAGGAAGAAGTTCACGAATGTTCGATACTTTCTTATCAACCAATAGGATGAATGGGCTTTCTAGATCAACAGAACCCGCTTCTTGGTTATTGATGAAGTAAGGAGATAGGTAACCGCGATCGAACTGCATGCCTTCAACCACATCAAGCTCGTCTTGCAGACCTTGACCTTCTTCTACCGTGATAACACCATCACGACCCACTTTTTCCATCGCTTCTGCAATCAGAGCACCGACTGTAGAGTCAGAGTTTGCAGAAATAGTACCTACCTGTGCAATTGCGCTTGATTCAGTACAATCAACAGACAGTTTTTTCAATTCTTCAACGGCGTGGGTTACGGCTTTTTCGATACCGCGTTTAAGATCCATTGGGTTCATACCCGCAGCAACCGCTTTCAAACCTTCGCTAATAATAGATTGCGCAAGAACTGTTGCTGTTGTAGTACCGTCACCCGCTGCGTCGTTCGCTTGCGAAGCAACTTCTTTAACCATTTGTGCGCCCATGTTCTGGAACTTGTCTTCCAGTTCAATTTCACGCGCAACAGAAACGCCATCTTTAGTAATCGTTGGAGCACCGAAAGATTTATCCAGCACAACATTACGGCCTTTAGGGCCTAGTGTGACTTTTACTGCATCCGCTAGAACATTTACGCCTTCTAGCATTTTAATGCGTGCATCATTACCAAATCTTACGTCTTTAGCAGCCATTTTGTATTTCCTCTTTTAAATTCGTTTTTGTTGGTTCGTTTTTCAGAGCAATTACTCAACGATTGCCAGAATATCGTTTTCTGACAGAATCAAGACATCCTTGCCTTCAATTTTTTCTGACTTAGTGCCATAGCCTTCGCTGAAAATAACCGTATCACCGACTTTTACATCAAGAGGTAATACTGTGCCATTTTCTAGAATACGACCTTTACCGACGGCAACAACTTCACCGCGCGTCGATTTTTCAGCCGCAGAGCCTGTTAGGACAATGCCGCCAGCAGATTTTGATTCAACTTCTTTGCGTTCAACGATAACTCGGTCATGTAATGGACGAATGTTCATCTGTCGTCTCTCCTGATTAAGATTTTCCGTCTTGTAGTTAATAAAACGCTGATCGCTCAGCTTGTGTTTGATATGTGGGGGATAAATTGATTTAACCCAAGGGGGAACCAGAAAAAAAATGTGATTTGATTAACATTTTCATTCGATAACTGTTCACTATGACCTCTGTCTTACTGATCCCTCTTGAAAGCAACCCCAGACTTCCCTTTAACAACCTAAATCGATACTTCATAATGAGCATAAGAATTCTGGATTTTTTGTTCATGAGGTGTGTCAATACTCACCCTCACTAGAGGAGCAACATGAAAACCGTTGACAAAATTTTGCATACGATTAAGCGAGAAGGTGTGGTCACTGCAAAACAACTTGCCGACGATCTCAGCATCACGACAATGGGTGCTCGGCAGCACTTGCAGAGTTTAGAAGAAGAGGGTGTGTTGGCTTTTCATGATGTGAAAGCCAAAGTTGGCCGCCCGACTCGTCATTGGTCGCTCACTCAAATTGGCCATGATAAATTTACCGATAGGCACGGTGAATTAACCATTCAAGTCATTGATGCAGTTGAGCAGTTATTTGGGGCTGAGGGGCTTGCCAAAGTCACCGCTGAGCGCGAAGCCAAAACACTCGAAGCGTATCAAGCTGCGATGCAAGCATGTGATTCAATCGAAAGTAAGTTAGTGACGCTGGTTGAATTACGGGAAAGCGAAGGATATATGGCTGAGTTTGAAGCAACTCCCGAAGGCTATATGTTATATGAAAATCACTGCCCTATCTGCAAAGCCGCTAGAAAATGCCGGAATTTGTGTGATTCTGAACTAACCATTTTCCAAACCTTACTCGGCGAAGATTATGATGTGACACGTACTGAACACATCATTGATGGGCAAAGACGATGTGCGTACAAAATAATTGCACGCCGCTAACTATTTTTTCATTTTTGCGACAATTCAGTTATTCCTCTGCTAATTTGCCGTTTCTCCCTAAACTTAATAGGAAGTGAGGGGCGTTCATCGATAAGTTTGCAAGAGGAAAGTGCCATGAGCAATGAAAGGCCACAACAAGAACTTCCGCCATTTGAAGAGCTGGTAGCCATGGCGGAACAAGATCCAAACGGGTTTAACCATTTTAAACGCTCAATGTGTGATGCTCTCATTGATGCGACTTCCCAACACATGCAGCACCGCTTGCGCGCCCAACAAAGCCATATCGATTTAGTGGTCGGACGGTGTAAAACCCCCACCCAGGCCAATGTGACACTGATGAATGAGCTTTCGACGCAAATGGCGAAATTTCGCCATGCTCTGGATGGAGAAGAAGACACTCAGCCACCAGTCTGCGCCGATATTATACCTTTTCGAAAAATACGCATATAACGTGACCGCACAGGATGTATGACGGTCACTTTATGGGGCGGCAAGAAGGTGATGACAGGCAGATATAATGTAAATGATTAGACTGAACTGTCCTCTTGCTCGGTTGAAGAGTCATGTACGTAAGGCTCTCCATATTGGTTACGAAGCGGATTGCCTTTGCGTAATCCACACTCGATAAAGATCGCTAATCCACATAATAAGCTAAAAAAAGAAAACAACTGAACCACGGTTGATGGCCCGGCAACAATCCCGCCTTCACCGACCATTTGCCCTGGCATCATCAAACGACTAATGATTAAAGGTATGCTCAGCAATAACCACTTATTACTTTTATTACGATCGTGCCAGCGCTTTGCAGTAACCGCTAAATCAGGGACCAACAACACTAGCAACACCACCGGTAATACATACGCGGATAAGGTAGGTATAAACGGGGAAACAAACGTTAAACTACAGATAATTACGCCATAATAAACGGCATTCCACGACCAAAAGAGCTGCCTTGGTATGCGACCTTCAAACGATGAAATTAACCATTTTACTGTCATAACTCGCCCTCTAGGTTGATTGGATGACTTTAATAAATGTTTCTCTATCCATATCACGCATATTAAGACTAAGGCTGCGTACATTGCTGGCTTCTTGTTGCAACACGGCCATTAACTGCTCCCCTAAGGTGCGCTTTTGTTCTTGCGTTCTCCCGAATAACATTTCGACCGTGAGGTGAATGAAGTCTTGCGAGTCTTGCTCCTCGCCAATCAACCAATCATGGCAGCCAATCGCCCGAGATTTCACATCGCTTTTAGCAAATAAGCCACAATCCAGAGCTAACTGGTGTAAGTCTTCTAACAGCTTTTGCACATTGACTCGCTCATCCACTGAATCCGAGTATTCCATAATTAAATTCGGCATGCTTCACATCCATATTTTTTACCGTGGTATGATCAACTATAGTCAATCGCGCCCTAAAAAGCCGAGAGATTGATTACGCTTATCTATTCTTTTTTCTATCAGACACCGGCGCTTACCAATAAACCGAGAAAGACATGACTCTCATCATGATCTGACGAATTTTATCTGGTATATTCAGAGCCAGTATTTTTTTAATTAATGAAAAGCGGAGATATTCCTATGCGTCGTCCTGTAGTGATGGGTAACTGGAAACTAAACGGTAGCAAAGCAATGGTTACTGAACTTCTTAATGGACTAAACACTGCGACTGCAGATATCGATGGTGTTGATGTCGTTGTCGCTCCACCTGCTCTTTACATTGACCAAGCAGAACGCCTGATCAAAGAAAACGCGAGCAAGCTTATTCTAGGTGCACAAAACACTGACGTGAATAACAGCGGTGCTTTCACTGGTGATATGTCACCTGAAATGCTGAAAGATTTCGGTGCGACTCATATCATTATCGGTCACTCAGAGCGTCGTGAATACCACGAAGAATCTGACGAGTTCGTCGCGAAGAAATTTGCTTTTCTAAAAGAAAACGGTCTAATTCCGGTACTGTGTATTGGTGAATCTGATGCTCAAAACGAAGCGGGCGAAACAGAATCTGTTGTTTCTCGTCAAATCGATGCCGTAATTAATCACTGTGGTATTGAAGCATTCAACGGTGCCATCATTGCATACGAACCAATCTGGGCAATCGGTACTGGTAAAGCGGCAACAGCCGACGATGCACAACGTATCCACGCATTCATCCGTAGCCACGTTGCTAAACATGATGCCGCTGTTGCTGAACAGCTTATCATCCAATACGGTGGTTCTGTTAAGCCTGAAAACGCGCAATCTTACTTCCAAAACCCTGATATTGATGGTGCTTTGGTTGGCGGTGCGTCACTAAAAGCAGACAGCTTCGCAGCTATCGCAGCGGCAGCAGCAGAAGCGAAAAAAGCGTAATTCGTCTCTCAATACACACACGTTGTATTCTAAAAAGCGAGCTTATTGGCTCGCTTTTTTTATTGTAAAAACCAAAAGACTTACCTAGAGCCTAGCGGGATAATCAAGTATCCTGTGCTCCTTTGTTCCTTCAGATTGCCTCTTCTATGTTAGATAAACACGGACTCCTTTCTGCTCCTATCGGCGTCGTACTGCGCAAGATGGCCATTCCAACCACACTTGGCATGCTAGCAGTATTGATGTTCAATCTGGTGGACACTTTTTTCATTTCTTTATTAGGGACTGCGCCACTCGCAGCAGTGAGCTTTACCTTTCCGATTACCTTTGCACTGAACTGCATTGGTATGGGCTTAGGGGTTGGCGTGTCAACGCATGTGGGTCGTTTACTCGGTAAAGGCCAGCATCGCCAAGCAGCATTATTTACCACCCACGGCATCTTATTGGCAGCGGGACTGATTACCCTAGCCTCTACGTTCGGATGGTTGACCATTGATCGGCTCTTTTCCTTGATAGGCGCAAATAGCACGCTGCTACCTCTCATCAATCAGTATATGTCGATATGGTATGTGGCGATTCCGCTACTCGTTATCCCGATGGTCGGAAGTAGCGCGATTCGCTCCAGTGGTGATACCAAAACTCCAGCGGTCATCATGGTTGGCTCTGGGGTGATTAATGGTGCGCTCGATCCTTTATTGATTTTCGGCTATGGTCCTTTTCCGCAACTTGGTATTCAAGGCGCAGCCATTGCAAGTGGTTTTTCTTGGGTTTTCGCCTGCTCTGGAATTGTATTTGTATTAATTCGTCGTAAACAACTGCTCTGCCGACCATGTTGCGCCCAAATAATAAGGCACTGGCGCTGCATTTTAAAAATTGGCACCCCGGCTGGATTTTCAACCGCCATGACACCTTTATTTGGTGCGATTCTCATGAGCTTACTCTCACAGCATGGCAATGCTGCTGTCGCCGCTTATGGCGCCGCTCAGCGGATTGAATCACTCCTTATTTTAGTCACCATGTCGCTAACCTCAGCGTTAACACCGTTTATGTCGCAAAACTTAGGCGCCCACAACCCCCAGCGCAGTTTTTCTGGACTCTTTCTCAGTATGCGCTTTAGTGTGGTGTTTCAGTGTGGGCTCTTTGCTATCATGCTGCCACTCAATTCCGCTCTAGCGACACTCTTTTCTCATGATCATCAGGTGCAGCATTATTTAAGTCAGTACCTGTTACTGGTTCCGATCAGCTATGGCTTTCAAGGGGTGGTGATGATGTTAATATCCGCACTCAACGCGCTTCATCAACCGAAAAGCTCACTGGCATGGAGCGTACTTCGCTTATTCGCGTTAGCCTTACCGTGTGCATGGTTGGGATCGTATCTATATGGTGCCGAAGGATTATTTGCAGGTATTGCGATGGGGAATATCTTAGGTGGAATCTTGGGGTATTGCTATACGTTGCAGCTTAAACGTCACCACATAAGCAGCTCGGTTTCCGACTCCTCTGAATAGATTATAAACATAAAAAAAGCCGCATTTAATGCGACTTTCCTTTTGGGATGATGAGTCACGCAGTTAAGCCGTTTCTAACTCATCCAATACGCTATCGTCGTCTTCAGGCTCGTCGACAGTCTCAAGATCTAGTGGTTCTTGAGACAAGATGATACCGGTATTATCTGCGTATAAGTAATCTTCCGGCAGGAAAGTGACTCCGCCAAAGTTCACAGCCACATCGACTTCACCGGTTGCAATGCCCGCCGCGCCAACAGGAATTGAAGCCATAGCTTGAATGCCAACGCCAATGTCTTCTAGCTCATCGACTTCACGCACGCTACCGTACACAACAATGCCTTCCCACTCGTTTTCTTCGGCTAGTGCAGCTAACTCAGCATCAATCAATGCTCGGCGCAAAGAGCCACCGCCATCAATCAATAACACACGTCCGACACCATCTTGTTCTAATGTGGCACGAATTAGCCCGTTATCTTCAAAACATTTAACTGTAGTGATTTGTCCGGCAAAGGATGCACTGCCGCCAAAATTACTGAAAAGCGGTTCCACGACATCTACTTGATCGAGATAAACATCACATAGTGCAGAGGTGTTGTATTCCATAGCTGAGTTCTCTTAGTGAAAGCCTAGTACGAGTATATCGAGTCATTAGGTCATTGCAATGACTCGATGCAAATTAACTTGTCAGAGTTTGTACAATAACGACTGTTACAAACAATAGGTTAGTAATTACCGAGCATTTCACTATCACAGGCAACATTGGCGCAATGTCGGCAGGTTGGCGTGTAAACCATAGCTCGCGGCTGTGTTTAATTACCGAAATTAAGCTTAATAAAAATGGGACACTAATCCACACTGGTTTACCTTGCATAAGCAAGTAGCCACTAAACGCTACGACCGCTCCGGCGAGCAAAAGATAATGATAGCGTTTCGCCATCTCTTGACCTAGGCGAACGGCCATTGTGCGTTTACCGCACTGTTCATCGTTTTCAATGTCACGCATGTTGTTTACGTTTAATACCGCAACCGCCAAAAAACCACAACCGAGTGAAGGTAACACCAAAGACATATCAATAGTGCCGGTGTGTAAAAAATACGTCCCCGACACTCCCAAAAAACCAAAGAAGGTGAAGACTGATAAATCCCCTAACCCTACGTAACCATATGGTTTATTACCGACGGTGTAAGCGATGGCGGCCGCCATCGCCAACAATCCTAAACCAATAAATATCAAAATATTTTGTAAGCTGTCGAGTGCAAATAACAGTAAACCGAGCCCCATTATCACGGTCAGCGCTATATTCAAATAAATAGCCTGCTTCATATCTTGGAGGCTCACCGCACCTGATTGCAGTGCTCGCATCGGACCTAACCGTTTTTCATTATCCGTCCCTTGCACTGCGTCGCCATAATCATTGGCAAGATTAGATAGGATTTGTAGCAAGGTCGCCGTCAGCAACGCCAGTAACGCAATAGGTAATGAAAAATGCCCAGCCGAAAAGGCTAACGCACTACCGGTTAAGATAGATACAAACGCTAAAGGTAAAGTTTTGGGGCGTGCTGCATCAAACCAAATACGCAGAGAATTATTCATAATGACACTCAGTGGATGACCATAGCGCCAGTATATGCACAACCCTACCCATAAAAAAGCCTGCCGATATGGCAGGCTTTCAATGCTTTGTTTTTGATCAATTTATTAAAGAATAAAACGACTTAAATCTTCATCTTCAATCAATTCACCTAGGCGAGATGTGACGTATTCACCGTCAATTTCAAAATGCTCACCTGTTTTTTCCGTCGCAGAATAAGAGATCTCATCCATTAAACGTTCCATCACTGTGTGTAGACGGCGTGCACCAATGTTTTCGGTTGTCTCATTGACCTGCCATGCGGCTTCCGCAATTTTCTTGATACCATCTTCAGTAAACGTAACCTGAACATCTTCAGTTTTCATCAAAGCAATATATTGCTCAGTGAGAGAGGCTTTTGGCTCGGTCAAAATACGACGAAAATCATGGCTTGATAGCGCATCGAGTTCAACGCGGATCGGTAGACGACCTTGTAGTTCAGGAATCAAATCTGATGGCTTTGATACTTGGAATGCCCCAGATGTAATAAATAGAATATGATCCGTGTGCACCATGCCATGCTTAGTGTTAACGCTGCTCCCTTCAATCAACGGCAGCAAGTCACGTTGTACACCTTCGCGAGAGACATCAGGGCCAGAACCTTGACCACTCTTACAAATTTTATCGACTTCATCGATGAAGACAATGCCGTGGTTTTCCACATTGAAAATCGCTTGTTCTTTCAGATCTTCCGTATTCACCAGCTTAGCGGCTTCTTCTTCGGTTAAGGCTTTAAACGCCTCTTTGATCGTCATTTTGCGTTTTTTCGTAGTGTCATTACCCATGTTCTGGAACAGACCTTGTAGCTGGTTGGTCATTTCTTCCATACCGGGTGGTGCCATGATCTCAACACCTGCTTGTGGTGCGGCCACATCAATCTCGATTTCTTTATCGTCTAATTGGCCTTCGCGTAATTTCTTACGAAATGACTGACGTGCTGAAGATTCTTTTGGCTCTTGCTCTTCGGTTTTCCCCCAACCATCACGTGCTGGTGGGATCAACACATCAAGAATGCGATCTTCTGCTAACTCTTCAGCTCGAAACTTCATTTTTTCCATTTCTTGCTCACGAGTCATCTTAACCGCTACTTCCGTAAGATCACGTATGATGGTATCAACTTCTTTACCCACATAGCCCACTTCGGTGAATTTCGTCGCTTCCACCTTGATGAAGGGTGCATTCGCCAATTTTGCTAAGCGGCGAGCAATTTCGGTTTTACCGACGCCTGTCGGACCAATCATCAAAATGTTTTTTGGGCTCACTTCTGAACGCAAGCTTTCATCAAGCTGCATGCGGCGCCAGCGGTTGCGTAGTGCTAAAGCCACAGAACGTTTTGCTGTGTCTTGGCCAATAATATGACGGTTTAGTTCGTCAACAATTTCACGAGGTGTCATTTCAGACATATACATAATCCTTTTATTCAGTGACAAATCACTATCTTGATTGATTACCCGTTCGGTAACGCCGCCACAGGTTGACCATCTTCGGTATATTCGAGTTCTTCGATCGTATGATTATGGTTAGTGAAGACACAAATATCACCGGCAATATTTAATGATTTCTCACAGATAGTGCGTGCATCTAATTCGGTGTTTTCCAACAAGGCAATTGCCGCAGACTGAGCAAAGTTACCGCCAGATCCAATCGCAATCAAATCGTTCTCTGGCTGCAGTACATCACCATTACCTGTAATAATAAGTGATGCCGTTTCATCAGCCACAGCCAAAATCGCTTCTAGACGTCGCAGCGCGCGATCACTACGCCATTCTTTCGCCATTTCTACTGCCGCTTTCGTCAAGTGACCTTGATGCATCTGCAGTTTGCTTTCAAACCGCTCAAACAGAGTAAACGCATCTGCTGTACCACCAGCAAAACCAGCCAGTACTTTGTTATTGTATAGACGACGAATTTTCTTCGCGTTGCCCTTCATCACGGTATTACCCAGTGATACTTGTCCGTCACCAGCGATGACAACTTTATTATTACGGCGTACAGAAACGATGGTAGTCACGTCAGAGCCTCTTATCTTTTTTCACTATGGAGTTAGAACCTATATAGGGTTCATGATGCAAGAATTCAAGGGGAGAAAAAACAATGCCACGTCAAGAGTCTATGACGTGGCATTGTTAGATTACTGTTGGTTATCTTTGAGGATAATGCAGGGTTCGATTTTAGCGCGTTGCAGCTTGTGACGATCACTCTCTGCTTCACGTTTAAATTTATAAGGCCCAAGTACGATTCTAAACCAGCTACTGCCTTCACGTTTACGAATCAGGCTGCTCAAGCCTTGAAAGGCAATTTTTGCTTTGCGCTGCTGAGCTTGCTGCATAGTTTTAAATGCGCCACATTGCATCACATAAGGAATCTTAGACACTTTAAGCTCTTTCGGCACCACTTCAATCTCTCGACTTGGAAGAGAGTCCACGTAGTGCCACTTCTCCGTCGGCGGAGGAGGTAAAGTGCTTTCTTTATCTTTAACGACTTTTTGCGTTACAGGTTTAGGTACTGAAGTCTGCTTAGGTGGCGCTTTAGGCTCAGGATCTGAATTTAACACAGATAAACCATACCCAAAGGCACACACCGCTATCACAGCAATTAAACCACTGCGCCACGGCTTACGCTTTGGCGCCGTTTTTTTGGTCGGCTTACTTTGACTACGACCACGTCTTACATAATCTTTATTAGCCACAGGAATTCTAGAGTTAACAATTTATGTCACATGGTAATGCAGTTTTCTGGGATAGAACAGTATTGAAATACAAACTGTCCCAGAAAACATCATTAAACGACGAAATTAAACGACGAAAGCGCAATCGGCGTCACTGTACTGAACGCGGCGGTGCCGTGCTTTCTCGCACGACTAAAGAAGCGTCCAGTAAACGTGAACCTGCTTGAACATCGTGGCCACGTAATACATCTAGCATCATCAGCATGGCTTGGCGCCCAATTTCATAGCGCGGCTGAGAAATTGTCGTTAATGGTGGATCGCAATATTGTGCGAACTGAATATCGTCAAAGCCAACCACCGATAAATCTTGTGGTACGCGCAAGCCAAGGCGTTTCGCTTTTTGAATTGCGCCAATCGCCATGGTGTCGTTATGACAAAAAATAGCCGTGGGGGCTTGGGGCAGCGCCAATAATTGCGTCACAATGTGCGCGCCAGCTTCAAACGAAAAATCACCTGACATACAATAATCTTCATTCATGGTTAATCCTGCGCGGCGTAATGCCTGCTGGTAACCTTGATGACGGAACGAGCATAGCGCCGCACTTTTGGGCCCTGCAATTTCAGCAATGCGCTTATGTCCCATCTGAGTCAAATAGTTCACAGCCTCAAACGCAGACGTTAAGTTATCAATATGAACGGTTGGCAATTCAAGTTCGGGGGCAAACTCACACGCCATGACCATCGGCGGTAAATTTTTCTGCTCAGGTTTACTCACATCAAACGGCAGATCAGTACCAAGCAGTAACATGCCGTCCGCTTGTTTGGTAAAGACTAAATTGACGAATGAATGCTCTCGTTTCTTTTGCTGACCACTGTCGCCAAGTAACACAAGGTAACCATGCTCCATCGCGGCATCTTCAATACCACGAATAATTTCAGAGAAGTATGGATCGCAAATGTCAGGTACGATCGTCACGATCGTTTTTGATTCATTTCGGCGTAAGTTTCTCGCTAAAGAATTTGGAGAATAACCCGCTTCTAAAACCGCTTCTTCCACACGTTTACGCGTCGAAGAAGACACTTTTTCCGGGTTCATCAACGCACGAGAAACGGTGGCAGTTGATACGCCGGCAAGCTGGGCAACATCCTTCATTGTCGCCATACAAAAAACCCTCTTCTTAAAATCTGGATAGTGAATTCACTCTTTTTCATTGTTTATCATCCAATAAGACTTTCAGTAGAGGCCAGCCACAGAGTTCTTTTATTACACACTCTTAAACTATCCGTTAATAATTATGGATGAAATCATGGCGCGGATTCGCGCTTCACGATGAGTACTACTCAGTCTATGCATTTCACTTTGACTGCATAAGGCTCAACATAACAAATTATACATGACTAGAGTGATATTAATCACACTTTCTTACATTACATTTTATAAGCCTAGCAAAGATTTATAATTTTTCATGAAAGATCTTGTGGCTCAATATCTAAGGTCCATCTCACTTTCTTAGCTAAGGGTAATAAGTTAATCGCTGGCTTGGCGCTGCGCAGCAAAATTTGCATTAATGTACGAGACTCAGCCTGAATCAAAAGTTGCCAGCGAAACTTCCCCGCGCGTTTAGCTAAGGGAGCTGGCGTAGGCCCCAATACCATACACGTATCATTAAATTGAGGATGGCTTTCAAAGGTATGTCTCATCTGTCGCAGAAAGTCTTCCACTTGCTGAGAGTCGTTCGCTTCAGCTCGTACTAACGTTAGATAGCTGTATGGTGGCAAGGCCGCCATTTTACGTTCTTGCAGCGCCGTTTGGGCAAACTCGTTATAGCCTTTATTGAGCAATGCTTGTAATAAAGCATGTTCTGGATGATGAGTTTGCAAGAACACTTCTCCCGGCTTACTCGAACGTCCAGCCCTTCCTGAAACTTGAATAAAAAGCTGAGCAAAGCGCTCAGCGGCGCGAAAATCACTGCTATATAATGAACCATCAACATCTAATAGCCCCACCATAGTCACATCAGGAAAATGATGACCTTTAGCGAGCATTTGGGTACCGATAAGAATTTGGTATTCCCCATTGCGAATTGCTTGAAGAGCCGTTTCTAAGCTGCCTTTACGGCGCGTACTGTCTCTATCAATACGAATCGATTTGTACTCGGGGAATAACTCACTTAACTGGGTCTCTAACTGCTCGGTTCCCACCCCGACGGTCACTAAGTGAGTCGATCCGCACGAGCCGCACTGATGTAATACCGGATGTTGAGATCCACAATGGTGACAACGCATTTCTCGGCTATTTTGATGATAGGTATAGTATGCATCGCACCGTTTACAATCAGCAATCCAGCCGCATTCATGACACATTAAAGCCGGTGAAAAACCTCGCCGATTTAAAAACAATAATACTTGATTACCGGCCTGTAAGTGACGACGCATTTGGGCGATCAACGGCGCGGATAAACCACTTTCAAGGAACAGACCTTTCACATCGAGTACATGATTCGTTGTCGGTACTGATAGCCCCGCACGCTGCGTAAGGTGCAGGTGATGATATTTTCCTGTTAGGGCATTATGTAATGTTTCTAAGGCCGGCGTTGCGGTGCCTAATACAATAGGAATGTTTTCTTTCGCCGCGCGCATTACGGCGACATCACGAGCATGATAACGTAAGCTATCTTGCTGTTTATAAGAAGAGTCATGCTCCTCATCAACAATAATAATCCCGAGGTCTGCAAATGGGGCAAGCAAGGCTGAACGGGTACCTATAATAATACCCGCCGCTTTATCCCGGGCACTCAACCATGCATTAAGCCGCTCAGTATCGTTAAGCCCTGAGTGGATGACCTCAATCGGAACATTAAAACGGCGTTTAAATCGATTAATCGTTTGTGGTGTTAAACCAATTTCAGGCACTAAGACTAAAGCTTGCTTACCTTGCTCCAAAATAGGCTTAATCATATTCAAGTAAACTTCTGTTTTTCCTGAACCGGTCACCCCTTGTAGTAAATAGCAAGCAAAGGTCGGCTCACTATTGACCGCAGCAATGGCAATCGCTTGCTCTCCACTTAGCTTAGGCTTATCAACATCAGCTTCTATCTGTTTTGGCCAAGGCTTAACCGAAGGCTGGCGTTCATGCATTTCTACCCAGCCCTTTTTTTCTAACGCTTTCAACGTCGTGGATGCAATATCTTCATCTAACAACATAGAGTGAGAAACGGGCCCACTTTCTAAGCGATACATCGCACGGTTTTGCTGCACCGCGCGCGCAGAGAGCCCCACCATAAATTGGTTACGCCCTTCTTCGGTTAAAGACCATTCTCGATAAGGACTAAAGCTCGCCGCTTTTCCTTGCCGAATAGCGGTTGGCATCGCATTCGCCAACGTATCTCCCAATGGGTGATGATAAAACTGACTGCACCAAAACAACAGTTGATATAGCGACTCAGGCCACACTGGCTGGCTATCTAATACCGCATAAATAGGTTTAAGCTGATCTTTAGGAAAATCCGACTCACTCACTAGTGCCGTCACGATCCCCACTAAAGTTTGCCGACCAAAAGGTACAGAGACACGCCCACCTATAATCGGAAAAAGGTGGCTAGGAATGACATAGTCAAACTGCTTATCTAAAGGTACTGGTAACGCCACGCGGGCAATTGATGGGAGCATAAATACTATCGTTAGGGGAACTAAGAGCCAGTAAACAGTTTACTGGATGGCGGATATAAATTCGAATCAATATCAGGCGACTGGTTATATTCAGCTATCTATACAGACTATACCGTAGATACCCATTAGAATTCGACCAAAATAACAACAAACCAGTTGATCGTAAGACGGGGATTCTTTATCATAGCGCGCCTTAACGTTCTGGCCTTTAATATAAGAGCCTAAACGTTTTTTACCATTAACTTACGTGTGGTGTCCAACTTAGATTTGGATAGCGACACGGCCTAATATTGAGGTTATCCCATGAAGACTGGTATCCACCCAGAATACACAGACGTGAACGCAAGCTGTTCTTGTGGCAACACTTTCACGTTTAAATCAACACTAAGCAAAGATACTCTACACCTAGACGTGTGTGACAAATGTCACCCATTCTACACAGGTAAGCAACGTATCGTTGATACCGGTGGTCGTGTTGATCGCTTCAACAAGCGTTTCGGTAGCCTTACAAGCAAATAAGCATGTTTGCTTTGTAAATACTGAAGTAAAAGGGCGCTGTATAGCGTCCTTTTCGATCCTATCCTGTTCTGCAAACTGTATTCACCGTCCAAATCTCCCTGTTTTCGTACCATTGTAAACCTCATAAATAAAGCAAACCTTTGCCTTACTCTCCGCTGGTCTTATCAGTAATTAACGCCATTAAAACTTCGCCATATTGCCTGTCGTCAACTAGGCACTGATAACATCCTGTTTTAGAATAATGCGCTTTCTACACCCCCTAAAAAAAACAATAGAGATCATCCAATGTCCGATAACCAAGCAAACCTTAAAGAAGCTTTTCGCCAAGAAGCGCTCAAATATCACGCTTACCCGACTCCAGGTAAAATTGCAGTCGCCCTCACTAAACCTGCAGATTCGGCGCATGACTTAGCGCTTGCTTATAGCCCAGGCGTTGCTGAACCTGTCCGTGAAATCGCACAAAATCCTGACAACATTTATAAGTATACTGGTAAAGGCAATACCGTTGCTGTCATTTCAAACGGTACGGCAATACTCGGTTTGGGTAACTTGGGACCACAAGCATCAAAACCTGTTATGGAAGGTAAAGCGCTGCTGTTCAAACGTTTTGCTGGTTTAGACTCTATCGACATTGAAGTAAAACACCGCACTACAGAAGAGTTCATTAATACTGTTGCCAGCATCGCTGATACGTTTGGTGGCATTAATCTTGAAGATATTAAAGCACCGGATTGTTTTGAAATTGAACGTCAATTGATTGAACGTTGTGACGTTCCAGTTTTCCATGATGACCAGCACGGAACAGCCATTGTCACTGCGGCAGGCATGTTGAACGCGATTGAACTGCAAGGTAAACAACTCGAAGACTGCACGATTGTCTGCTTAGGTGCTGGCGCGGCCGCGATTGCCTGTATGGAATTATTAATTCAATGCGGCGCAATGCGCGAAAAAATCTACATGCTCGATCGCAAAGGCGTCATCCATACTCGCCGTGACGACATCAACGAATACAAGCAGCGTTTTGCCAATAACACAGACAAACGTACTCTCGATGATGTGATTGCCGGCGCTGACCTGTTTTTAGGCGTATCGGGGCCAGATCTACTAACGAGCGAGCAACTTGCGTTGATGGCAGATAAACCTGTGGTGTTCGCTTGCTCGAACCCAGATCCAGAAATCAACCCTGAAGTGGCGCATAACACGCGTAACGATCTCATTATGGGAACGGGTCGTAGTGACTACCCTAACCAAGTGAATAATGTGTTGTGCTTCCCATTCATCTTCCGCGGGGCGCTGGATGTACGCGCGAGCGAAATCAACATTGAAATGAAATTGGCAGCCGTTGATGCTATCCGTCAACTAGCCAAAGAAACCGTACCGAGTGATGTATTGAAAGCGGCTGGGATTGATAACTTATCATTCGGTCCAGCTTACATTATTCCAAAACCAATGGACGCACGCTTACTGCCACGCGTTGCTCGTGCTGTTGCTGAAGCGGCCGTGGAATCGGGCGTCGCTCGCATTGATTTACCTGAAGGCTACATGGCCGACTAATGTATCTATATGTGTAAAACATCCTGTCAATAAAACAAAAAGCCCAGCAATGCTGGGCTTTTTTGTCTAACCAATCTTCCTACACGGCTCACGCGGACTTAGTCGTCAAACGACTCAAATTCAATCCCCATACGCGTCATCATTTCTTTTGCTTCAACGGGGATATCATCCGGCCCATCCTTGCGCAAGTCTTCATCGGTCGGCAATGGTTGACCCGTGTAAGCATGTAAAAACGCTTCACACAATAGTTCACTGTTAGTGGCATGTCGTAAATTATTAATCTGGCGACGAGTACGCTCATCCGTCAGCACTTTTAGTACCTTAAGTGGAATGGATACGGTGATTTTTTTCACCTGTTCACTTTTTTTACCATGTTCCGCATAAGGGCTTATATAGTCGCCGCTCCAATCTGCCATTGCGCACCTTCGTTCAGTCGTTCAGAAAATAAATAATCAGTAATGTAATTTTAACGGTATTTACTGCTATAAGCAAAGACATATAGATGGCTAGATGTGTTGACGTCCACAAAAACACACAGTAAAGTAGGTTGATAAACCTGCGCCTTGACGATAAGTTTGGTGACAGCAGCCCTCAGCGTTCAGGAAAGGATACATTATGAACCAACATAAACCCGATACCATTGCCGTTCGAACAGGAATTGAATCTGATTCACAACATCACGCCGTTGTTCCCCCTATTTATTTATCCACGAACTACGGCTTTCCAGCATTTGGGGAAGTTCCTACTTACGACTATACACGCTCTGGGAATCCCAACCGTAGTCTGTTAGAAGAGGCGCTGTCTGAATTAGAAGCTGGCGCAGGGGCCACGATTACTAACTGTGGTACCGCCGCCATCAATTTATGGATCACTGCTTTTCTTGGCCCCAATGATCTTATTATTGCCCCACATGACTGCTATGGCGGAACCTATCGTTTACTGAATACTCGCGCGCAAAAAGGCGATTTCAAGGTTAAATTCATAGACCAAAGCAATGACTTACAAGTCCAAGAGGCACTGAGCCAACAGCCTAAATTACTGCTGATTGAAACGCCATCTAACCCATTGATTCGTGTGGTTGATATCAAGAAAGTATGCAATCAAGCAAAACAACACGGCACGTTAGTCGCCGTGGATAACACATTTTTGACACCCGTATATCAACAACCCCTTACACTAGGCGCTGACTTTGTTATTCACTCGACCACCAAATACATCAATGGACATTCTGATGTTATCGGCGGTGTGCTGATCAGCGGTACACAAGCACATGCCGAAAAAGTAGCGTGGTGGGGAAATTGTATTGGGGCAACAGGTACGCCGTTTGATAGCTATCTCACTTTACGTGGCTTACGTACCTTGAGTGTACGTATGCGCCAGCACGAAGAAAGTGCCACTCGTCTACTGCAATACTTAAATGAGCAAGAGCTGGTCGGCACGATTTATCACCCAAGCTTGCCTGACCACCCTGGGCATGAAATTGCACAACAGCAACAGCGTGGCTTCGGCAGCATGCTAAGCTTCGAGGTGAATGCCACTTTTGAACAACTCAAAGTTTTCGTCAGCTCACTGAAACTGTTCTCATTGGCTGAATCTCTTGGGGGAGTAGAAAGTCTGATTTGTCACCCAGCTACAATGACACATCGCGCGATGGGTGAAGCTGCCCTAGCAGAAGCCGGCATTTCTCAACTATTGTTACGTGTTTCTGTCGGTTTAGAAGCAGCAGAAGATCTCATTGCCGATTTAGAACAAGCATTTACTATCGCGAAGGAGAGTTGTTAAATGACAACATCGCGCCAATTACATAAATTTGGTGGCAGCAGCCTAGCAGACGCTGAGTGTTATCAGCGTGTTGCACAGATCCTGTGTGATTATTCACACTCTAATGATCTCATTGTCGTATCGGCGGCAGGCAAAACAACCAACCGCTTAATTACCTTTATTGAAGAGTTAAGCAAAGATGGCCGTTTGGCCCATGAAACTTTATTAGCACTGAGACAGTACCAAAGCGAACTGATTACGTCGTTGCTTGACGGTGAAGCGGCTGATCACCTGCTAAGTCAACTTAATGGCGAAATCAGTGAGCTAGGAGAGCTAACGGCACCAATCTCTAGTGAGACTCGTGCGAATATTCTCGGCCATGGTGAAATGTGGTCAGCGCGACTACTCGCCGCTGTCCTTATGGATAAGCAATTAGACTGTGTTATGCAGGACGCGCGTACTTTCTTACGTGCAGAAGCCGGAATCCAACCCGAGGTAGATCGCGCCGCCTCACAACCTCTGCTCAATAACATTCTGGCTCAACACCCAAGTAAGCGCTTAGTCATCACCGGCTTTATGGCTCAAGATAAAGCCGGACATACTGTGTTATTGGGTCGTAATGGTTCAGATTATTCAGCAACGATTATTGGCGCATTAGCCAATGCCAGCTGCGTCACCATTTGGAGCGATGTTGCTGGTGTTTTCAGTGCCGATCCACGTTTAGTTGGCGATGCGTGCTTATTGCCTCTTTTACGTTTAGATGAAGCCAATGAACTGGCACGTTTAGCTGCCCCAGTTTTACATAGTCGCACCTTGCAGCCTGTTGCCCAAAGTACGATGGATTTACATCTACGTTGTAGTTATCAGCCGGAAGCAGGATCGACACGTATTGAGCGGGTGCTTGCCTCTGGACGCGGCGCAAAGATTATCACCTCACTCGACGACGTTTTACTCATCGAGCTGACCTTCGGCCGTCACCACTCATTCCAACAAATTCAACGGGACACGTTGCAACGCTTAAAGCGTATGCAATTAGAGCCACTCGCGTATGAGGCCTTAGAAGACCAATCGCTGCTGCGCTTAGCGTACACAGCAGAAATTACCTCAGGCGCACTCGAGTGTTTGCAAGATGCCGCGGTAGAAGCAGAAATAAAACTCAAGGAAGGCTTCCAGCTTGTTGCTGCTGTCGGCGCAGGCGTGAGTAAAAATGCTAACCATAACTTCGGCTTCTACCAGCAACTCAAAAACCACCCAGTCGAGTTTATCTCTACGACTGAGTCTGGTTTAAGTTTGGTTGCAGTCTTACGCAACACCGACTTACCACCGTTAGTACACAATATTCATACTCAGCTTTTCCAAGCGCAAAAACGCATTGCTTTAGTGTTATGCGGTAAAGGCAATATTGGCGCTAGTTGGCTGCGTTTGTTCTATCAAGAAAAAGCGGAGCTCGAAAAACGGCGTGGTATGAATTTCGAGTTGGTTGCTGTTGTGGATAGCCAGCGCTATGTGTTTAATGAGGCCGGATTAAACGAACAAGACGTTTTTGAACATTACCAAGATAGTGCCATCAATCATGATGGACAAAACTGGTTAGCGTCTGTCGATAACTTACATCGCTATGATGATACGATTGTCTTAGATGTCACAGCAAGCCCTGAGGTAGCAACACAATATCTCGCGTTTGCTCAACATGGTATGCACCTTATTTCCGCTAACAAAGTCGCGGGATCCGCACCCAGTGATTATTACAATCAAGTCAAAGATGCTTTTGCTAAAATTGGGCGTCACTGGTTCTATAATGCGACTGTCGGCGCCGGGCTTCCGATTAACCATACCGTCAGAGACCTACGTGAAAGTGGCGATGACATCACCGCTCTCTCGGGAATTTTCTCCGGTACGCTATCGTGGTTATTCCAGCAATATGATGGCAGTGTTCCATTCAGTCATCTGATTGATCTGGCATGGCAACAGGGACTCACTGAACCCGACCCTCGCCATGATCTCGATGGCTCCGATGTGATGCGTAAACTGGTTATCTTAGCGCGAGAAGCCGGATTCCAGATTGAGCCTGAGACGATTAAAGTCGAGTCTCTAGTCTCGAAAACATTGGCTGACTTATCTTTAGATGCGTTTCTTGACCACAGTGATGAGCTCAATGAATTACTTGCGGAACGTCTTGAAAAAGCACAGCAAGAAGGCAAAGTGCTGCGTTATGTCGCGAGACTGGAAAAAAATGGCCAAGCCTCGGTTGGCGTAGAAGCCTTAGAAAAAGAGCATGCATTAGCGAACTTGTTACCATGCGATAATATTTTCGCCATTGAAAGTCGTTGGTATAAAGATAACCCGCTTGTCATTCGTGGACCTGGTGCAGGACGCGAAGTGACTGCAGGAGCGATTCAGTCGGATCTGAACTTATTATCTCACCTACTCTAAGTTGTGATGCAAATAAAAGACTGCCAGTAGATGATCGGTCAGAAACCAAAAACGCCAGCATTATGCTGGCGTTTTTTTAAATCGATACATTGAAATTATTCAACGTCATCCATTTTACCAAGCAAGTTGCGAATGCGCTCTTGCCAAGCATCGTGTTCTTGCTGAACTTGAATCGCTTTTTGCTCTGATGCAGCACGCTCTTCTTTCAGTTCGCTGTTTTCGTTTTCTACTTGTTGCTTAGACTCTTTAAGCTCTTCTACTTCCATTTGTAGCAACGCAATGGTGTCTACGGCAGTCTGAATTTTTGCTTCTAGTTGTTCTAGTACTTCAAAAGACATGTTGTTTACCCTTTCATGAATCGTTCAACGTGACTCAAGCAGTCACTGTATGCGTCCTATTCTACTCAGCCACGCGTCGATAAACACTCTCTATATTAGAGAAATTACGCTATTTGGTTAAAAAAAAGCCTCTCTTGGACAAAAAGTTAGCTTTTTCGGCGCGTTGTCGTGTGAATGTTACTTATCCCTACCCTAATTTCTGAATCACTTTTGATCAAGCACAAATCTCACTCATGTGAAAACCCTGTCATAGAATGGATTATGTTAGAATTTTCTCAGACTTTTCGTCCTTTTTAATCGTTTGTTTGGAGTAAACATGAAACGTGATTTGGCTTTAGCGTTCTCTCGAGTGACAGAAGGTGCTGCATTAGCAGGACATAAATGGCTTGGGCGCGGTGATAAAAATACGGCTGATGGTGCCGCAGTGGAAGCGATGCGACTGTTACTAAATAGTACCGATATTTCCGGTGAAATTGTCATTGGTGAAGGCGAAATTGATGAAGCCCCAATGCTCTACATTGGCGAAAAAGTCGGCCTAGGCGGTGATGGTGTCGATATCGCGGTGGATCCCATTGAAGGCACACGCATGACCGCAATGGGTCAATCGAATGCCGTTGCCGTACTTGCTGCAGGTGAACAGGGGAGCTTTTTAAAAGCGCCAGACATGTACATGGAAAAGCTGGTCGTTGGGCCGGAAGCCAAAGGCAGTATCGACTTAGAGCAGCCTTTGGCGGTTAATTTATCGAATGTCGCGCAGGCGCTCAATAAACCGCTATCTGAATTGGTTGTCGTCACACTAGCCAAGCCTCGTCATGATGCCATCATTACCGAAATGCAAACCATGGGCGTGCGTGTCTATGCGCTCCCCGATGGCGATGTTGCCGCATCTATCCTCACCTGCATGCCTGATAGCGATGTCGATATGATGTATTGTATCGGTGGGGCGCCAGAAGGCGTTATATCAGCTGCGGTTATTCGTGCTTTAGATGGCGACATGCAAGGCCGCTTACTGCCTCGTCATCAAGTCAAAGGCGAAACCGAAGACAACCGGATTTGGGGAGCAAAAGAACTACAACGCTGCCAAGAAATGGGCGTTGCCGCCAACACTGTCCTCACTCTCAATGACATGGCAAGCAGCGATAATGTTATTTTCTCGGCAACTGGCATCACCAAAGGTGACTTAGTTGAAGGGATCAGTCGTAAGGGTAACATGGCCACCACCGAAACCTTATTAGTTCGTGGCCGTTGCCGTACCATCCGTCGGATTAAATCTACGCATTACTTAGATAGAAAAGACGCCGCAGTTCGCGATCTCATCGTCTAGATACAAAAAAGACCGCCACAGGCGGTCTTTTTAACAGTAATAGCAGCAGCTAACTTAGGATAACTCGTCGGCTACTTTATAAAGGTCTTTACGCACAGGACGACGCATATTTTCAATCGCGTCAATGATATCGTGATGAATCAACTCTTCTTTTTGAATGCCCACACAACGTCCGCCGTGCCCCTCAATCAGCAAGTGTACAGCATAGTTACCCATACGAGAGGCTAAGATACGGTCAAACGCGGTTGGACAACCGCCACGTTGAATATGCCCCAATACGGTTGCACGAGTTTCACGTTCAGTCGCATCTTCAATTTTCTTCGCCAGCTCGTTGGCGTCCATCATCAATTCAGTCAATGTGATAATGGCGTGTTTTTTCCCTCGGCGAATATCATTTTGCAAACTTTTGATAAGTTCGTCCATATTCAGTCCGGTTTCAGGAGAAATAACATACTCACAGCCACCCGCAACCGCGGCCATCAAGGTCAAGTCACCACAATGGCGGCCCATGATCTCAACAATTGAAATACGTTGGTGTGAAGACGACGTATCACGTAAACGGTCAATCGCTTCAATCACGGTATTGAGAGCCGTGTAATAACCAATAGTGTAATCTGTCCCTGCAATATCATTATCAATCGTGCCAGGCAAACCAATACATGGGTAACCCATTTCAGTTAGCTTTTTCGCCCCCATGTAGGAGCCATCACCACCAATAACAACTAAAGCATCAATACCGTGCTTTTGTAGATTTTCGATCGCAACTTGACGTACAGCCTCTTCTTTAAACTCAGGAAAACGAGCTGAACCTAAAAAAGTACCGCCACGGTTAATCACATCAGACACACTGGAACGATCTAATTTTTCGATACGGTCTTCATATAGGCCTAAATAACCGTCAAATACACCGTAAACTTCTAGATCTGCGCCTAATGCTGTTCGTACCACACCGCGAATCGCTGCATTCATGCCAGGTGCATCACCGCCACTGGTCAAAACCCCGATTTTTTTAATCATGCTCACCCTCTACATGTTGGAAACTCATCCAATTATTTTTACGTTACTCAAACTTTACGCTAAGTAACAAAATTCTTATTGTTGGTATATGTTACCTTTCTCCAACGAGAATACTACTATAAAACCATTTTCATGATGGTATGATGAAACGCAAGTATCTCATTCATGCGACCTGCGATTGTTGATACATATCAGAATCGGTCCACTTATTCTGAACGGATTGCGGATGTTCCATACCAATCTTGCGGCTTCACCTCTCCTTGCGCATTCAAAACCACAGATAATGGATCTTGATGGATTAATATATCCGAGTCCGGAAAGGCCGCCCTTAATTTCGACTCCACCATATCAGAAAGCTCATGGGCTTCAAGCAATGGCATCTCATCTTGCAACTCAATATGTAATTGAATGAAACGAATAGGCCCAGACATACGAGTGCGTAATTGATGCATGCCCAATACTCCCTCAACTGACAGCACAATCTCGATAATACGGTGATTATCTTCTTCAGGTAATGAGCGGTCTAATAACGTTTGTATCGCCGTGTTCGCCATTTTTATAGCGCAGTAAGAAATGTAGATTCCAATCACTATCGCAAAGATCGCATCCGCCTGCTGCATCCCAAACCAACTTAACCCCAATGCAAACGCTATCGCGATATTCATGTATAAATCGGTTTGATAGTGCAAGGAATCCGCCGCGATCGCTTGGCTACCGGTTTTCTTAACCACATACTTTTGAAATTGCACCAACCCTGAGGTGGCAATAATCGCTATAATACTGACGTATACCCCCCACTGCGGCGAGACAAGCGCTTGTGGATGAAAAAACCGTTGAACACCATTAAGAATCAAAAAAATCGCAGACCCCGATATAAACATCGCTTGTGCCAAAGCGGCTAACGATTCGGCTTTGCCATGACCAAACTTGTGTTCTTTATCTGCTGGCTGTAAGGCGTATTTTAAAACAATGAGATTGACAACCGAAGCGGCTATATCAATCATGGAATCTATCAAAGACGCTAATAGACTAACGGACCCTGTCATCCACCACGCGATCACTTTAATAATAAGCAACACACTGGCGACAAACGTTGCTAGCCATGCGGCAGCGGTGACTAAACGTGCATAGTCATGTTTCATCTTCTTTCCCTGATAAAATATAGAGTTGTTTATCTTATTGCATTATTGCAGCCGTTACGCACTTCCACAAGCCAATCACAGTGCTGCGTAAATGAACGTAAATACTGATATTAGGACTAAGGACATCAGCACAATCAGGATAAAATACCGACAGGAAATGAATAAAAGTGAGAACAGTATGCCCCATATTTTATTAATCGATGATGATAATGAACTAACCGCGTTACTCCAAGAGGTGCTCAGTTATGAAGGGTTCACCGTCTCAGAAGCCCATGATGGCGAAACTGGTCTATCGCTCATTGATGATAGCATCGACCTCATTTTATTAGACGTCATGATGCCAAACCTCAATGGTACAGAAACACTCAAAAAACTGCGTGAGCAATGGGAAACACCCGTCCTTATGCTGACGGCGAAAGGCGAAGAAGTCGACCGCGTTATCGGCTTAGAGCTAGGGGCTGACGACTACCTACCTAAACCGTTTAGTGATCGAGAGTTATTAGCACGTATTCGTGCAATTTTACGCCGTACTCAAGGACATACCGAACAACCCAAAGCTCAAAGTTTTCTAGAGTACGATGACATTAAAATTAATATCGGTAAGCAAGAAGCTTATTGTCAAAACGAATTACTCGAGCTCACCACAACAGAGTTTGCACTGCTCACTCTCTTTATCGAAAACCCCGGCAGTACGTTATCAAAAGAAGCGTTAAGCATGGATGTACTTGGTAAACATTTGTCGGCATTTGATCGAGCGATTGATATGCATGTATCAAATTTAAGAAAAAAACTGCCAGCACGCCAAGACGATAAGCCTAGAATAAAAACTCTGCGTGGCCGTGGCTACATGTTTCTACTGGAGAATTAATTACCGTGCCCAAATTCAATAGCCTCTATGGTCGTATTTTTGCCATTTTCTGGCTGACAATTGCGATTATTGTGGTGGGAGTACTGGCGATCCCCAATCTTGATCCACGAAAATCCAAAGAGATCCCGTCAGACATGTATCAAAGCATGCTCGATGCTCGTGACATGATTGAAAATCGGTACTCGTACGATCGTAACCTCACTTTTATACTACAAGATCTTGATCGTCACCGTATGCAGCCACATCGCGATAGCAGCCGACCCGACTTTTTCATTACAACGCAAAGTGGCAAAATTCTTTCCAGCCATATTTCCTCCGTTGACACCTTTAGAGCCTTAAAAAACTTTACTTCAAGTATTGATTACTCTGATGCAGCGACACAAAGAGCTTATGGTAAATATCGTATTTCTGGCCCCATCCCTATTGTCCTCGCACAACAACCTTTACTGCTATTTGTGGGTTTTGATTGGAATGGACCGCCCCCTTTTGTGATTCATATGCTCGACCACCCTATTCAATTATTGCTCGTGATTATGCTAATTAGTACCCCTCTTCTTCTATGGCTAGCATGGGCTCTGAGTAAACCAGCACAATATTTGGCACAAGCTGCTAATCGTGTCGCACGCGGTAACTTTATTCCCGAACCCGAACTCGAAAAAGGCACCGATGAGTTTCAGACAGCAGGCAAAAGCTTTAATCAAATGGTGCAAGCGGTGAATACCATGATTTCAGGACAACAGCGTTTACTCTCTGACATCTCCCATGAGTTGCGTTCACCTCTCACCCGCTTAAGAATGGCAACAGGGTTGGCGGTACGTAAACAAGGATCAAGCTCAGAGCTCGAACGTATTGATACCGAAGCACAGCGCTTAGAACACATGATCAGTGAACTACTGGAATTATCGCGAGTACAAACCGATAGCCACCTACAACGAGAAACGCAGCCGCTGACTAGCTTGTGGGAAGAATTACTCGATGATGCACAGTTCGAAGCCGAACAACTCAATAAGGTGCTGTCTTTCAACGCCATCCCCGATGTTGTCATTACGGGAAGCCCAAAGCTACTTATGAGCGCACTCGAAAATATTGTTCGGAATGCGATTAAATATGGTCACTCACACGTACAGGTTCAATTTCAGTTGGATAACCACACATTGACTGTCGCCGTAGAGGATGACGGCCCAGGCGTTCCACCATTACAACGACAAGATATCTTCAGACCATTTTATCGGGTCTCAGAAGCTCGAGATCGAGACAGTGGTGGAACAGGATTAGGGCTAGCCATTACTGAAAGTGCCATTCGCCAGCATAACGGACAAATTGTGGCTCATGAAAGCTCGCTTGGCGGACTGTTGATAACCTTTACTTTACCGATTGGTGCTTAAAAACCACACAAAGAGTACAGTTGATAATGAGAATGATTTTCAATAATATTTAATTTCTTCTCAAGGAGGGTTATATTATGTCACATTCATTTCCAGAGTTACCGTATGCCTATAATGCGTTAGAACCCTACATCGATGCACAAACGATGGAAGTTCATTACAGTAAACATCATCGTACTTACTTTGATAAATTTATCGCTGCGATTGCTGATACTGAGGATGCAAATTCGTCATTAGAGACAATTTTTTCCAAAATATCGACATTACCTGCCGCGATACGCAACAACGGGGGTGGCTATTACAACCATATGCTCTATTGGGAATGTATGAGTCCCAATGGTGGCGGCGAGCCACACGGTGAGCTAGCGGATGCCATTAACCAAAAATTTGGCAGTTTTGCACAGTTCCAAGAAGCATTTACACAAGCCGCAATCAATACGTTCGGTTCGGGTTTTGCTTGGTTGGTCGTCGTGGATGGTGAACTAGAAATTGTGTCGACGAGTAATCAAGACAATCCATTAATGGATGTGTGTCCTATCAATGGCACGCCAATTCTCGCATTAGATGTGTGGGAGCATGCTTATTACTTGAGTTACCGTAACCGTCGTCCTGACTATATTGAAGCATGGTGGAATGTCGTGCATTGGCCGACGATTGCTCAATACTACCAAAACGCCAAATAACCCCTGAAGGCATTGCGGTAAACGTAATGCCTTGCTTTTCTCCCTCTGTACACTGAAGCCTATCGCGTTATACTTTGAGCCCTATCTTTTTAAGGACACTCAAAAGTTATGTTTGATATCGCTCTATACGAACCAGAAATCGCACCGAATACAGGTAATATTATTCGCCTATGTGCAAACTGCGGTGCGAACCTACACTTAATTGAACCATTAGGATTTGATTTAGAAGAGAAAAAAGTTCGTCGCGCGGGGCTGGACTATCATGATCTTGCTCGAGTGACACGCCACAAGGATTACCCAGCATTTATTGAATACCTAGAAAGTGAGCGTGAACACTATCGCATTTTTGCCTGCACAACCAAAACCACAGGCCACCATGTCGATGCCCGCTATCAACGGGGCGATGTTTTACTCTTTGGGCCAGAGACCCGCGGGCTACCTGCAGATTTAATCGACGCACTACCAATGTCACAACGCATTCGCATTCCTATGATGGCCGATGCGCGCAGCTTAAACCTATCTAATTCGGTGGCGATCATTGCTTATGAAGCATGGCGTCAATTTGATTTTCAAGGTGGGCAATAATCCCACCTTGAGATGAAACGATGAATGCAGAGATTACTTTAAGCGATGATGATCATCTTTGTGCTGGTCATCATCAGTATCTTTGGTCTCAAACTCCCCATCGAAAGTACGGCCTTGTTCAGAGCTGTCACGATAAAATCCACCTTGAAAAGACTGACCATTCGACTTCACTACGACTTTAGTCAACAAATAAGCCGCCAGTTTTTGGCGTGGTATCGGTAATAGGACCGCCATACCTAGAATATCGGTCATAAACCCAGGCGTCAGTAACAACACACCAGCAACGGCTAGTAGGACGCCTTCCAAGATTTGTTGTGCCGGAATTTCTCCCTGCTGAACGCGCTGTTGTACCGTCATTAAAGTTTGAATACCTTGGCTACGTACTAAAGACGCCCCAACAAAAGCCGTCACTAACACTAAACCAATAGTTGGCCATAAGCCGATAAATCCACCAACCTGAATAAACAAACCAATTTCAATAATCGGAACAGCAATAAATAATAGTAAGATAATTGGGAACACACGCCCTCCTCAGTCAGAACACCACCATAGCGCCTCACCTAAATAGGTGCAAGATATCCCGTCTCAATGAGATATGCATAAATGTTGCAAGCTATTACGATCTTACCGCAACTCCTTCACATCCTTTATAAATCAAGTGGCAAAATTAGGGCTTCTACACTACTTTTTATATAGTCTATCATCTAGGGATTACATTGCTTATGAAGCGCTTAAGCCAAACCTTATCCAAAGGCGTTCTCATCTGGATTATTTGTTCACTTATCCCGATAGGCTACTACTTATATCAAACGAATAAAGTGTCACAATTCATCGTAGAACAATTGGAATCTCAAGGGTTTCAATTTTTATCGTTTGTCGAAACTCAGGCACATAACACAGCTGCGCGTCTTCAACAAAGTGTCGACCAGCTAAGCCATTCTTCTTTACTGAATCAATACGCGAAAAATGAACAATCGACACTGAAAGAGTACATTGAAAATCAATGGTATATAACATCTTTTACGTCACAACTATTTTATCAACTGCGTTATATTGATATTCATGGTAACGAGCGTATTCGAGTCAATTACGATCTCGAAAAACCTTTCCCTGAGATCGTACCGGATAGTGAACTACAAAATAAAAGCACGCGGGATTATTTTCGTTATGCGACAACTCTCAAGCCTAATGAGCAGGGAGAATTTGGGATTGATATAGAATATGAAAATCATAAACCCGTCATTCCCTACAAGCCTGGCCTACGTATCATTGTCCCCATTAACTCCGACACCCAACGCTTCGGGTATTTTGTTGCTAACTTAAATGTTTTACCCATCATTAAAAAAATGACCGATAACAATCAAGAATTGACGGTGGATTTTGTTGATCGTAATGGTTTTTATATCATAAGTAGTAATCCTAATAAGTTATTTGGCGATCTTATTTCTGAACGCTCTCAGTTTAATATCCCAACTGAGTACCCAATGTTGTGGAAAACAATTTCTCAGCACCCTAATAAAAAAAATGTCGTGCTTACAAGTAAAGGTTTATTTTTCTATCAACCTTTTGTGAATACAGTCTTCGCCAATTCTGGGCCGCTCATCATGATTTCGCACTTTCCAGCCGCACGCTTGAAGCAAATTTTAAGTTCCCGAGATAGCATGATTTTATCGCAGAGTGTGATTATTTGGCTGGTCTTAGGGCTCATCAGTATTTTGGGGTCATTAGTCTGGAATCACCTGCAAGTCAGTAAGCAAAGTAAAATGTTTGCAAAGTTCATTATGGAAAATGGAATGGCGGCAGTCATTACCAATAAAAATCATGACATTATCCAATGTAATCACAAATTCAGTAAACTTTTCCTTATCGACCCCAAACATTTAATGGGTAAAAACCTGCTGCATTTTATCACCGAGTCTCAAGATTTAGAGCAGGTCATATTTGCCCTAGACACGAATAACGAATGGTCAGGCGACCTAGCTTTACTTTCGCCTAACGGCGAACAACTTGTCTGTCAAACGTCCATTCAAGCCCATATGGATAAGCGTCAAAAACGGGTGGAAAACTATATTTACTCCTTTGCCGATGTTTCCAACCATCATCAAGTGATCGAATCATTAACGGATAAAAACCATAGAGATCCAATGACGTCGTTATGGAATAAAGCAAAATTTGAGGACATTCTTGAAATCATGGCGCGCCATCAGCCGACTCAAGTAGACAATGACATTATTAGCAACTATTTGGCGATCATCGATATTGATTCATTCAAAACACTCAATGATACTCATGGACACCGTGTTGGTGATGAAGTCATCATGTATATTGCTCTGCAACTGACCTCATTGCTCAGGCAATCAGATTTTATTGCTCGGATTGGCGGTGATGAGTTCGCAGTCATTATCCAAAGCGAGAGTATCGATACTGTATGCCATATGATGAACCGTGTACGTGTCTCGATTGCTAGTTGGCCAGAATATAACGCCAGTATAAGTATCGGTATCGCCACTATCTCGGAGGATCCAATCATCAGTTTCACTCATGCTGATCAAGCACTTTATCGAGCGAAACGGAAAGGTAGAAACTGTATATCAACCCACAATGACAACATTTCACCGACCTAAAAGTGTTAGATTATCGCGCCGTTAAGAAATGTAAAAAATTGATCATCCTACTTATTTTTCTAAGCGATGTTCAGTATCATCCAATACTGAACATTCAGGGCGTGCTAAACCTCTAATACCCAAAAATCTTGCTCATTGAGGTCTAGTCTGCGTTCTGAATTTAGCAGTAGACTACCAGAGGATCTTCAATGACTACCGAAATAATGACCGCACCAATGCATCTAACTCCCACGCGGCTAGAAGAAGACTTGCTGGGTCAAAGAGAAGTTCCTGCCAGCGCCTATTACGGCATCCATACACTCCGTGCCATGGAAAACTTTCAAATTTCTAGTATGACCATTTCTGATGTTCCAGAATTTATTCGTGGCATGGTCATGACCAAAAAAGCAGCGGCACTAGCTAACCATGAACTAGGCGTTATCCCAAAAGATGTCGCGGCAGCGATCATTCAAGCGTGTGATACCATTTTAACCACAGGCAAATGCATGGATCAGTTTCCTTCTGATGTTTTTCAGGGTGGCGCCGGTACCTCAGTAAACATGAACACCAATGAAGTGATTGCTAACCTAGCCCTCGAAATCATGGGCCATGAGAAAGGCCGTTACGACATCATAAACCCTAATGATCATGTAAACCGCAGCCAATCAACTAATTGTGCTTACCCTACTGGCTTTCGAATTGCAGTCTACAACAGCATTAAGCAGCTAATTCAATCCATTAATTATTTAAAAGCCGAGTTTGCTGCAAAAAGTGCTGAGTTTGACCATATTTTAAAAATGGGCCGCACCCAGTTACAAGATGCGGTTCCTATGACAGTTGGCCAAGAGTTTCACGCTTGGTCTGTGACGCTCAATGAAGAAATTCGTGCATTAGAATATACCTCTAAACTCCTTCTCGAAGTCAACTTAGGAGCAACTGCAATCGGTACCGGTCTTAATGCTGCTCCGGGTTATCAGCAAATGGCCGTCCGACACCTTGCTGAGGTCACCGACCTCCCTGTGGTTCCTGCCGAAGATTTGATTGAAGCCACATCTGACTGTGGTGCCTATGTCATGGCACATGGCGCGCTCAAACGCCTAGCAGTAAAAATGTCTAAGATCTGTAATGACTTACGCTTACTATCATCAGGCCCTCGAGCGGGATTCAATGAATTAAACTTGCCAGAGTTACAAGCGGGTTCATCCATCATGCCTGCGAAAGTGAACCCTGTCGTTCCTGAAGTGGTTAACCAAGTGTGTTTTAAAGTAATGGGGAACGACAACACGATTTCAATTGCAGCCGAAGGCGGACAATTACAATTGAACGTGATGGAACCTGTCATTGCGCAATGTATGTTTGAGTCTATTTCTCTACTTTCAAATGCGTGCATTAATCTAAGTGATAAATGCATTCACGGCATCACAGCAAATAAAGATGTGTGTGAGAATTATGTCTTTAATTCTATTGGTATCGTCACCTATTTAAACCCATACATTGGCCACCATGAAGGTGACATTGTCGGTAAAATCTGTGCCGAAACAGGTAAGAGTGTACGTGAAGTCGTGCTTGAACGTGGCTTACTAACCAGTGAACAGTTGGACGAGATATTCTCATCAGGTAATTTAATGAATCCATCTTACAAAGGAAAACGCTACAACTAAGTGTTACCCGCTAAAGCAATGAGATAGCGCACCAAACACCGATAAGAAAAGCTTCCGTCAGGGAGCTTTTTATTGACGGTGCTTTTTCAACTATGCTTAACTAAATTCAAGCGCCATTCATGAACATTGGCTTGTACTGTGGCGATAAATCATGAACCCGACTCTATTTCTATCAAGGCTAGCCAACCACCATGATCATACGTTGTTTCGCGATTCTTTTCTGGGCACTCTTACACCTGACCTCAGCACATGCGGCGCTATCCAAAAGTTCGTTTTCCCTTTCTTCGCAAGATCAGCAATTTGTTCCAGTCAACCAAGCTTTTCCATTTAGCTCTTATCAACAAGCGGATCAAATCTATATAGATTGGCAAGTAAAGCCAGGCTATTACCTTTATCAAGAACGTATTCAAATACAAGGTGAACAGTTGATATTGGGCGACTATTCTCTCCCAAAAGCGATGCCACATCATGATGAGTTTATGGGCGATGTCCACATATACTCACACCCAACATCACTGCGTATTCCTGTTAACAATGTCGGTCAGCAAGCCAGTATTACTATTCGCTATCAAGGTTGCGCCAAGGCGGGCTTTTGTTATCCGCCGGAAACTCGCGTTATCAAGGTTGCTCCCCCGACGAAGATAACCTCTGAGCAAGCCAAATCCACTGTCGAACAGCACTCTGAACCGAGTCAGCCAAACCACGGTTCATCGTCTCTTACTCAACAACTTGCCGATCACTGGTGGACACCACTGATTTTCTTGCTGTTAGGTATTGGCTTGGCATTCACACCTTGTGTGCTGCCCATGTACCCTATTTTAAGCAGTATTGTACTGGGCAATCGCCAGCAAAGTACTAAGCGTACTTTAATGTTGAGCCTTTTATATGTACAAGGTATGGCTTTAACGTACACCTTATTAGGTTTACTCGTCGCTTCTGCTGGCATGCAGTTTCAAGCAGCCTTACAACAACCGGCCGTTCTTATTACCATCAGTCTTATCTTTGTGTTGCTCGCGGCCTCTATGTTTGGGCTGTTCACTCTTCAGTTACCGAGTGCTTTGCAAACGCGCTTAAATCAACTCAGTGACGAACAACGCGGTGGCCATGGTGTCGGGGTATTTATGATGGGCGCTATTTCTGGGTTAGTCTGTTCCCCCTGTACGACAGCGCCTTTATCTGGCGCGCTGCTATACGTTTCACAAACGGGAGATTTATTAACGGGCGCCGTCACTCTGTATGCTTTATCAATTGGCATGGGAATCCCGCTCATTATCGTCGCCGTATTCGGACAAAAATTACTGCCACAAGCTGGACAGTGGATGACGCACGTTAAAACACTCTTTGGCTTTATTCTGCTCGCGGCGCCGCTTTTACTCCTTGAGCGTATTATTCCAGCGGCTTGGAGCGAATGGCTATGGCTGACACTCGGTCTTGTCAGTTTTGGCTGGCTTTATCACATACACCATAGCGCGCCAATAAAAACGTGGAAAAACAGCGTCCTTGGGATTATTGCTATTTTAGGTCTGAGTGCCTGCGTAATGCCAATGCTTAGCAGTCAGTTAACTTTGCACAATTCAACGCACACCAAGCCATCAGCGACGCTCACTAAGATACCGGTTCGTAATATTACTGAACTCAAAGCTCAGCTCACTAAAGCCAAAGCACAACAGAAACCTGTGATGTTGGATTTATATGCAGACTGGTGTGTCGCCTGTAAGGAATATGAAAAATACACCTTTCACAACCCAGCGGTCGTGAAACATCTTAGTGACTTTGTGGTATTGCAGGCGGATGTTACCCAAAATACACCAACCGATATCGCCTTACTTAAACACTTAAACGTACTCGGTTTACCCACGATCGATTTTTGGAATGCACAAGGTGACTTAGTCCCCACGGCAAGAATCACTGGTTATAAAAATGCAGGGCGTTTTCTCGAGCACTTAACCGATAACGCTTTATAAAATTCGTCGTGCGACCTCTCAACTTGCTAGGTCGCCGACGACAAAATCAGAGCTAGAGCAGACTTTTCAGCCTTACATATTGTTCCCAGTGACAAAGCGCAACATACTGGAACACCTAGGATTAGTCATCAGTACATCACATCATGAACGCGACCTACTCTATTCTCATTGCCGACGATCATCCGCTGTTTCGCACGGCGTTATTGCAATCCATTCAAATGGCGTTCAATCATACCCAATTACTCGAAGCAGACTCACTCGATACGTTATTGCGCTTATTAAACCAAGACGAAGAGATTGATTTATTGCTGTTGGATTTAAAAATGCCGGGGACAAATGGAATGTCTGGATTAATTCAATTACGTTCTGAGTACCCAGACCTCCCCATTGTGGTCATTTCCGCCAGTGAGGAAATCGCCATAGTGTCGCAAGTCAAACACTATGGCGCATTTGGATTTATTCCTAAGTCGAGCGATATGAAAACACTCATCGCCGCCTTGAAACAAGTTCTTGAAGGTTCGCCTTACTTTCCGGAAAGTGCGTTAATCGATACGCCATCATTTGATGATGTTGCCGAGCGTATTGCCTCTCTCACCCCACAGCAATACAAGGTTCTCAGCATGCTTTCTGATGGCTTATTGAATAAGCAGATCGCCTACGAGCTACATGTCTCTGAAGCCACTATTAAAGCGCATTTAACCGCAATATTTCGTAAGTTAGACGTAAAAAACCGGACTCAAGCTGTCATTCTTCTACAAGAACATCACAGTTAAAGTAGCAAGCATTGCCTTTTATTTGCTCGGCGCCGTGACCAAACCTGGCTGGCTCACTGTGGTGATTTTACGAATTAAGAAATTCAGCAATACCCCATACATAGGCACAAACAGGCCAAGGCTAATGATAAGCTTAACGCTATAATCAACTAACGCGATTTCCGTCCAATGCTCGGCCATAAACGCATTAGGGCTTTGATAAAAAGCAATAGCGAAAAAAGCGATAGTATCAAGCGCATTACCAAACAATGTGGATGCTGTTGGCGCTATCCACCACTGTTTCATTTGGCGTAGGCGGTTAAAGACATGAATATCCATGATTTGCCCCAATAGATATGCCATAAAACTCGCGGCAGCAATGCGCGCTACAAAGACATCAAACGTACCAATACCCTCAAAGCCTTGATAACTACCATGAGCAAATACGATCGACAGTAAGTATGAGATCATCAAAGCAGGTAACATCACAAACAAGATAATACGGCGAGCCAAAAGCGCCCCGTAAATCCGAACCGTCAGATCAGTCGCTAAAAAGATAAAAGGAAAGGTAAATGCGCCCCAAGTGGTATGCAAGGAGAACAGCGTAAACGGAATTTGCACCAAATAGTTACTTGAGGCAATCACCAGTAGGTGAAAAAAAACTAGGTATGTCAGCGCTTTGCGCTGTTGTGCAGCAGAAAAAGAAGTCATTATGAGCCTTTTTAGTTTGATTTGGGGGTGAGGGAACCCAAATAGAAAAATGGTTTTTATGCTAATTTTTGCAAATATCAGCATAGAGTATAGGGTCGCGAATTATACGCGTCTATTCGCAAGGTTCAAGATGCTAAAAAATAGCAAACGGTTCCCTTGCAAACTTTTTTGCTGGTTTGTTAATCAGCTCTCTTACGTTATTTCCCCGACATGGATGACGCTTTTTCTTGAGAAGATCGCTAGGATCGTGGTAATCTTCGCGTCCATTTTTCTGACTGACAGGGCGTTCTCTACGACGTTTTTATACAGTCAGTGCTATCTTTAAGGTGTAGTAAATCACCTTATGACACGCAATCACAACCAACGTGGAACCGAGCAGATGAGCAAAGGCACGCTTTATATCGTTTCAGCGCCAAGTGGTGCTGGTAAATCGAGTTTAATTGCCGCTTTGTTGGAGCGTAACCCAACTTATGCAATGAAAGTTTCTGTATCACATACCACTCGTGATATGCGACCTGGCGAGCAAGATGGCAAACATTATCACTTTGTAGACAAAGCACATTTTGAAACGTTAATTGCCAAAGGCGAATTCTTAGAATATGCCGAAGTATTTGGTAATTATTACGGTACATCACGGGTTTGGATTGAAGACAACCTCAATCAAGGCGTCGATATCTTTTTAGATATTGACTGGCAGGGTGCCCGCCAAATTCGTCAGCAAATGCCGCAGGCACAAAGTTTGTTTATTCTGCCTCCATCGCGAGAAGAATTACAACGGCGTCTAACCACTCGTGGTCAAGACAGCCAAGACATCATTAGTGCGCGTATGAGCAAAGCTCAAGCGGAAATTTCACACTATGATGAATACGACTATGTCATTGTAAATGATGACTTTGACCTCGCAATTATGGATTTTAAAGCCATTCTTCGCGCGGAAAGATTGAAGCAAGATAAACAAGCTGCTAAATATGGTGCTATGTTTGCTGCTCTATTGGCCGACTAAACCCATTGTTTGGTCACCATTAAAAATACACACTGTGTGATGCTAGTATATCGGTAGTTTAGACTGTATACTTTCTCGTCATTCAATATTTTAGTTAACTATATATTTGGAGTTCCCATGGCACGCGTAACTGTTCAAGACGCTGTTGAAAAAGTTGGTAACCGTTTCGACTTAGTTCTTATTGCGGCTCGCCGCGCACGTCAAATTCAAACTGGCGGCAAAGATGCATTAGTGCCGGAAGAGAATGATAAGCAAACCGTTATTGCTCTACGTGAGATTGAAGAAGGTCTGATCACAAAAGACGTACTTGATGCACGTGCACGCCAAGAGCAGCAAGAACAAGAAGCAGCAGAATTGGCCGCTGTAAGCAGCATCGTTCACAACCGTTAATTCTGCACTGGCATCAATTAACACTCGGGCCTGAAATTTGTATCTATTTGATAGTCTCAAGGACGTTGCCCAAGAGTACCTGACAGAGCCTCAAGTTGAGGCTCTACGTCGCTCTTATCAGGTAGCAAGAGATGCCCATGAAGGGCAAAACCGCTCAAGCGGAGAACCGTACATCATCCACCCTGTTGCTGTTGCTAGGATCCTCGCGGAAATGCGTTTGGATTTAGAAACATTGCAAGCGGCGTTGTTGCATGATGTCATCGAAGATACTGACGTCAGTAAAGAAGAACTCGAAGGTGAGTTTGGACATGCTGTGGCTGAACTCGTCGATGGAGTATCAAAACTCGATAAGTTGAAGTTTCGCGATCGCAAAGAGGCGCAGGCAGAAAACTTTCGTAAAATGATCCTCGCGATGGTTCAAGATATCCGCGTCATTCTTATCAAACTGTCCGATCGTACCCATAACATGCGTACTTTAGGCGCTTTACGCCCAGATAAACGTCGTCGTATTGCCCGAGAAACGCTGGAAATTTACGCTCCCCTTGCTCACCGCTTAGGTATTCACAACATTAAAACCGAACTCGAAGAGCTTGGTTTCGAAGCCTTATACCCTAATCGTTATCGCGTTCTTAAACGCGTGGTAAAAACCGCTCGCGGTAACCGCAAGGAAATGATTCAACGCATCCATGACGAAATTGAAGGTCGCATCGAAGAAGCAGGCTTACCAGCACGTGTCGTGGGTCGTGAAAAGAATTTGTACTCCATCTATAACAAGATGAAGACGAAAGAGCAGCGCTTCCATACCATCATGGATATCTACGCTTTCCGAGTTATAGTGGATACCGCCGATACTTGCTATCGCGCGCTCGGTCAAGTTCATAGTCTATATAAGCCACGTCCTGGCCGTATGAAAGATTACATCGCCGTGCCAAAAGCGAACGGCTACCAATCGATTCATACCTCTATGGTGGGGCCGCATGGCGTGCCAGTTGAAGTACAAATTCGTACTGAAGACATGGATCAAATGGCCGACAAAGGTGTCGCCGCTCACTGGGCTTATAAGTCCGATGGTGAGCGTGGCGGAACGACAGCACAAATCAAAGCACAGCGCTGGATGCAAAGCTTACTTGAGTTACAACAAAGTGCTGGCAACTCGTTTGAATTCATCGAAAATGTTAAATCGGATTTATTCCCTGACGAAATTTTTGTCTTCACACCAAAAGGTCGTATTGTTGAGCTCCCCGCGGGTGCCACTGCCGTCGATTTTGCGTACGCAGTACACACCGATATTGGTAACTCTTGTGTTGGCGCGCGTGTTGATCGCCTGCCGTATCCACTGAGCAAGCCGCTGAAAAGTGGCCAAGCGGTTGAAGTCATCAACGCACCGGGCGCTCGTCCGAATGCGGCATGGCTTAACTATGTCGTGACGTCACGTGCGCGCACCAAAATTCGTCAAGTACTAAAAACCATGCGTCGTGAAGATTCAGTCATGCTGGGTCGTCGCCTCTTAAATCATGCTTTGGGTGAATACACGTTAAGTGACATCAGCGAAGACAGTATTCAACAAGTACTGACTGGATTAAAAGTTCATTCGATTGATGAAATGCTGGCATCGATAGGACTCGGTGAGTTAATGAGCATTGTGATTGCTCGTCGCTTACTGGGTGATGTCGAAGAATTGGCGCATAACGGCACCGAAAAAATGGTGGCGACGTCAAAACATAAAATGCCAATCCGCGGCGCGGAAGGTATTTTGCTCACCTTTGCGAAATGTTGTCACCCTATCCCCGATGATTCCATCATTGCTCACGTGTCACCAGGGCGTGGTCTTGTGGTACACCGGGAAACCTGTCCAAATATTCGTGGCTATCAACGTGAGCCTGAAAAATACATGGCGGTGGAATGGAGTGATGATTATGAGCAGGAGTTTATTGCCGAATTAACCGTCGATATTCTTAATCGTCAAGGGGTATTGGCTGAGTTGACTAACGTCATTTCTCAGACCGGCTCTAACATTCAAGGCTTATCGACCGAAGAGCGCGACGGTAGACTTTATACTGTCACCATTCTTCTTACGACGCAGCATCGCGTACATTTAGCGAATATTATGCGTCGTATTCGTTTAATGCCTAATGCCCTCAAAGTAAGACGTAAAAAGCATTAATCTGTGTCTGGTTCCCTGCTCATAGCAGGGAACACCCTTTCTCAGGAACATCCGTGTTATGAATCCAGAACGTTATGCCCGAATTCAAGATGTACTGCGCGCACGTCAAACTGATCTCACTCTGTGCTTAGAAGAAGTGCATAAGCCCAACAATGTCTCGGCGATCATCCGCAGTGCCGATGCCACAGGCTTACATCGTATTCATGCTGTATGGCCAAATCAGCAGATGAAAACCCTCGCCCACACTTCGGCAGGCGCACGCAACTGGGTGGAAGTCGATACTCACGATACCATTCAAGCCGCCGTGAGTGAGCTAAAGAACCAAGGCATGCAAGTGTTAATTACCAACCTTTCCGATACCGCTGTCGATTTTCGCGATGTTGATTACACTCAGCCCACTGCGATTATCCTCGGTAGTGAAAAAACGGGGATCACTCCAGAAGCACTTGCGCTTGCCGATCAGGACATCGTTATTCCTATGGTTGGCATGGTACAGTCGCTCAATGTGTCGGTTGCGAGTGCGCTCATTTTGTATGAAGCACAACGTCAACGTCAAATTGCTGGAATGTATGACAGAAGTGAAAGCCGACTGTCACCAGAAACCATTCAGCGTATTCTATTTGAACGCGGCCATCCGGTACTTGCCAAAGTCGCCAAACGTAAAGGATTGCCTTACCCACCTTTAGATGATGAAGGGCAAATTCTCGCGGATCCAGCATGGTGGCAAGAGATGCAACGTGCTTAATCGTTACGCAAAATTCGAGAAAAGCGTCTAAACCGCACTATTTATCGCGAATAGCGCGGTTTTTTGCTGTACAAAAACACAGTCTGGTGTTTGAATAAATAGCAGTATAGTGCGTAAAGAGCTCGATAATATGTCTCAATTACTTTCTGCTGTTCCCCTAACCTCTTTATCTGGTGTTGGCGCTAAAGTCGCTGAAAAGCTAGAAAAAGTCGGCTTAGTGACCGTGCAAGATTTACTTTTTCACTTACCACTGCGTTACGAAGATAGAACCCGTATCTATCCGGTCGCAAAGTTGCACCCTGGTATCTGGGTGGCTGTGCAGGGGAAAGTAACGAGTGTCGATACCACTTTTGGTCGCCGCAAAATGTTAACGGTCAAACTGAGCGATGGTAACGGCTCGATCACGCTGCGCTTTTTTAACTTCAACGCTGGCATGAAAAACACCTTTACTGATGAGCGAATGGTGTATGCCTATGGAGAGATCAAACGCGGGCAGTATGGCCTCGAAATGGTGCATCCTGACTATAAGTTTTTCACTCCGGCAACGCAGCCCGATGTCGAACCAAACCTCACACCTGTTTACCCTACCACTGATGGTTTACGCCAAGCCACACTGCGTAATTTAACAGACCAAGCTCTAGCTCTACTAGACAAAGCAGCAGTACAAGAATTACTGCCCTCAGGGTTATATGATCATCAAATGACCTTGGGACAAGCTCTGCATATTATCCATCGTCCCGCGACTGATATTGATATTTCGCTCTTTGATGATGGTCGACATCCAGCGCAACTACGCTTAATCATGGAAGAATTGTTAGCGCAAAACCTTTCCATGCTCGCAGTACGTAGCCAAGGGCAACAAGATAAAGCATTACCTATTCCCACGTCTTTGGAGTGGAAAGCAGCACTATTAAATCAGTTACCTTTTACCCCCACTAACGCGCAAGATCGCGTGGTGAAAGAAATTGAAGCCGATTTAGTCCAGCCTTACCCTATGATGCGCTTAGTACAAGGCGATGTCGGATCAGGTAAAACCTTAGTTGCTGCATTGGCGGCCGTACATGCGATCGCGAGTGGCTATCAAGTTGCCCTTATGGCCCCAACCGAATTACTGGCCGAGCAACATGCGCTGAATTTTTCTGGCTGGTTTGCTTCCATGAACATCCAAGTGGGGTGGCTTGCCGGTAAGTTAAAAGGCAAAGCGAGAGACACTGAATTAGCGCGCATTGCCAGTGGTGAAGCGCAAATGGTCGTTGGTACTCACGCTCTGTTTCAAGAGCATGTGACATTTAATAATCTCGCATTAGTGATTATTGATGAGCAACACCGCTTTGGCGTCCACCAGCGCTTAGAACTACGTGAAAAAGGCATTCAGCAAGGTGCTTTTCCCCACCAGTTGATCATGACTGCCACCCCGATTCCACGGACATTAGCCATGACAGCGTATGCAGATCTCGAAACCTCCATCATCGATGAACTGCCACCAGGGCGAACACCCATACAAACCGTGGCTATTCCTGATACCAAGCGGGATACGATTATTGAGCGAGTTCGCCACGCCTGCCTTACGGAAGGGAAGCAAGCCTACTGGGTTTGCACTTTAATTGATGAATCTGAAGTTTTAGAAGCCCAAGCCGCCGCTGATATTGCCGAGGAACTACAAACAGCCCTGCCTGATGTCAAAATAGGTTTAGTTCACGGCCGCATGAAAGCCGCTGAAAAACAAGCCGTCATGCAAGCCTTTAAAAATAACGAACTCAACTTATTGGTCGCCACAACGGTCATTGAAGTTGGGGTAGATGTTCCTAATGCCAGTTTAATGATAATCGAAAACCCTGAGCGCTTAGGTCTTGCGCAGTTACATCAGTTGCGTGGTCGTGTCGGTCGTGGTTCCGTGGCTAGCCACTGTGTTCTGCTCTATCACGCCCCATTGTCCAAGACGGCGCAAAAACGCTTAGCGGTATTACGTGAAAGTAACGATGGTTTCGTGATTGCGCAGCGTGATTTAGACATTCGTGGTCCGGGCGAATTACTCGGGACTAAACAAACCGGCATCGCCGACTTTAAGATTGCCGATTTGTTACGAGATCAACCACTAATTCCCGAGGTTCAACGCATAGCTCGCTATATTCACGATCAATACCCTCAAAATGCTCATGCAATTATCGAGCGTTGGTTAGGAAGCCGAGAACATTATTCACATGCTTAGTATGCATATTGAATAATCTTAGCGAAATTCTGATGGGGCTGGACGGTGAAATGCGTACAATGAACATGAAATACATTATTTGAGGATGCTATGAATACCGCCACACTGATTAATGAGATCAAACAACGTATCGCTGAGGGCGAGAGCAAAGAGAAAATTTTTTCAAAGTATCGCTCGAACGTAGATAAAGAAAGCCGATTAGCGTTTCTGATTGCTTCCGTTGCCTCTCCTGAGCGCGTTGCAGAACATCGTAAATCCCATCTAACTTTAGTCAGCTTGGTATTCTTGCTAACTTTACCGATGATGTGGCTAGCCCATTACTTTGTGACGGAAATTCAACAACAAGGTGGCCCACTAGAATGGTTTTTCACCGCCTGTATTGGCTTATTATTTCCTGTCATTAATGGTTTTGGTATGTGGCGATTACGCTTGCACGCCTTCACCAACTTTTTAACTTTTGGTTTCTTGTTCATTGTCATGACAGTGATCACGATGCAACAGCATGCTATCTCACTGTCGCTGGGGATTGTCGCTGGTCTTCTCGCCGCCATCGCATTACTGACTTACTGTGTCTATGTACGTTCACTCCTTTACCCTAGCGTATCTTTAACTGGTTCTGTCAAAAAATCAGTCAACGGCAAATATCGCTTCGATTAACCATTATGAAAAATATTAATAATTGAATTTATTAATATTTTTCATCTCTTCTTTTCCTTTTTTTGAGAAAGTTATTTTTAACTCAATTAGCAAACGTTTGCTTTTGTTGCTAAAGACTCTATAATTTCGCCCTTAATTTGGTGGCACGTCCACCCATACCAATCTCGAACAGACTCTGACTAACAGCAATCACAGAGACTGTGTCTGTTCGACTTTGTTTACCCATTCAGCGTAAGCAAAGGAATTATGATAACTAGCAGGACACAACAGAAGATTATGACGACCAAAACCACCCCACGCAAAACTGAGTTGGTGTATCAATTGAATGATAAGCCGCCGATTCCACAAACCATCTTTGCTGCTATCCAGCATTTATTGGCAATGTTTGTCGCCGTTATCACACCAGCATTAATCATCTGTCAGTCTTTGGGAGTTCCCGCTGCAGAAACCAACACCATCATCAGTATGTCTTTGTTTGCTTCCGGAGTGTCTTCTTTTATTCAAATTCGGACAATCGGCCCAATTGGCTCAGGTCTGCTATCGATTCAAGGCACTAGCTTTAACTTTTTAGGTCCGATTATTGGGGCTGGTATGTCGTTAAAAGCAGGCGGGGCTGATGTACCAACCATGATGGCAGCAATCTTTGGAACCATTTTAGTCGCGTCATCGGCGGAAATTTTATTATCTCGCGTGCTGCAATATGCACAGAAAGTCATTACGCCACTCGTTTCTGGTATTGTGGTGACACTGATTGGTCTCACGCTTATCCAAGTCGGGTTGATTTCAATGGGCGGCGGATACGCAGCGATGGATAATCATACCTTTGGTAGCCTCTCAAACTTGGCGCTCGCCGGCGTCGTACTTGGGCTCATTGTCTTACTAAACCGCTCACGTAACCCATACATCCGTGTCTCTTCCATTGTCATTGCTATGCTAGTCGGGTACGTAATGGCGTACATGATGGGCATGGTAGATACATCAGCAACATCGAACAGTGACTGGGTTGCCTTGCCGATTCCAATGCAATTTGGTTTAAGTTTTGATTGGTCGCTCTTTATCCCACTGGTTCTGATTTTCTTCATTACTGCACTAGAAGCCATTGGTGATATTACGGCTACATCTGAAGTGTCTGGTGAGCCAGTCAAAGGGCCGGTGTACATGAAACGTATTAAAGGCGGTGTTTTAGCCGATGGTATTAATTCAGCATTAGCCGCGGTACTTAATAGCTTTCCAAACTCAACATTCAGCCAAAACAACGGCATAATCTTGCTCACCGGTGTGGCAAGCCGCTACGTCGGTTATTTTATTGCTGGTATGCTGGTTTTACTTGGCTTATTTCCAGGCGTCGCCAATTTTGTACAAATGATTCCAGAGCCTGTTTTGGGCGGCGCAACTATTGTTATGTTCGGTACGATCGCCGCAGCGGGAGTACGTATTATTTCTCGCGTAGACTTGGATCGCCGTGCCGTACTCATTATGGCACTGTCCTTTTCAATGGGATTAGGCATTGCACAAAAACCTGAAATTCTGCAATTTATGCCTGAATTTGTGAAAAACCTATTCTCCACGGGAATTGCGGCAGGTGGCATTACCGCCATCATTATGAACCTTATTTTACCTGCTCATAATGATGACGAAGAGGCTTAAGCTTATACGCCTTACTGACGTTAATCACGTCACAGCATAGATAAACGTCAGTAAACATGTCACTAACGGGAAGCTTAGCTTCCCGTTTTTGTATCGGCAGGAAAGCTAATCTGCACTTTTAATCCGCCTGAGGAACGATTACTCATCAGTACACGCCCCTGATGCTGACCAACAATGCGTTTAACGATCGCTAAGCCTAGCCCCGTACCTTCACTGCCGCGCGCGCGGTCACCACGGGTAAAAGGTTCAAATAGCGTCGCCACTTGCTCTTCAGGGATCCCTGGCCCATCATCTTCAACCGTCAGCCATACCATTTTACGATCAGCAGTCATACCGGATGACAAACGTACCCAACCATTGCCATAGCGGTAGGCATTGACAACTAAATTGGTCACGGCGCGCTTAATACCAATAGGGTTACCCCGCGCATTTAATATCGAGTCATTCAGCTCCCACCCTACGGTGTTTTCTCCTGCGAATGTCTCAGCAGTGGCAATTTCATTCGCAATATCGTTCAAATTCACCGCTTCAAAAGAGTCCACATTAATCGGTTTCAAGTAGTCCATGAACTGGCTAATGATCTCATTACACTCTTCAGTATCGCTGATAATGCCTTCAGCTAAATAACTGTCTTGTGGAGACATCATTTCCGTCGCTAAACGAATCCGTGTTAACGGCGTGCGCAAATCATGACTAATCCCTGCCATCAACAGCGCGCGATCTTCTTCCAAAGCCTGAATACCTTTCGACATTTGGTTAAAGGAGCGAGTGACTGACCGAATTTCAGTCGCTCCCTTCTCAGGAAGAGCCTCAGGAAACTCACCCTTACCGACTTGCTTAGCCGCTTTCTCTAACGCCAGTAATGGCCTATTTTGCAATCGAATGAATAACCAACCACCAGCCACAATCAAAAAAGCCATGATGATGCTGTTACGAAAGAGCGGAGCAAAATCTTTCTCACGTAGCTCTGATAACGGAATACGAATGAGCTGCCCAGGAAGCTCTTCAATACGAATCCACAATACATAGCTTTCTTTGCCCAGAGCCATGCGTACTTCGGTTGGTGAACCCAAATCTTGGGTCATTTCGTCACTCATTAGATCAATACTCACACCGCGCTTAAACTCTTGTGCTGCTGGGCTATGCTGAGAATGAATCGTCACTCCCAACTGCTCTAGCACTCTTTGGCGCTGCGGGGCATCTAATGCAATATGATTATTGCGGATCGAGTCATCCAACATCAGGTTAATTTCATGACCAAGAATTTTATTAAACTGCTGTAAGCTCGGCATTAAAGCGTAATTAAACACCGCGTAAAACGAGTACAGTTGGCTGGCAATCAATAACGAGAGAAATAACAGGATAGACTGAGTGAAGGAACTGCGAATTTTAATGCGCATAAGCACTCTTTAGTTGCAGATAAGGAAGAACACGAGCAGTGGCAGAGCACTGCTCGTCGTAACACATTATTTTAATTGGCCATCAGGGACAAATACATAACCCAAACCCCAAACGGTTTGAATGTACCGAGGTTTGCTTGGATCTTCTTCTAACATGCGGCGTAAACGCGAGATTTGCACATCAATCGAACGTTCCATTGCTGAATACTCACGACCGCGTGCCATGTTCATTAACTTGTCACGAGACAGTGGCTCACGCGCATTTAAGACTAACGCCTTCAACACCGCGAACTCGCCAGAGGTAAGCGGCATCGGCTCATCATTACGGTACATTTCACGGGTACCTAAGTTGAGGCGAAACTCACCAAATTCGACCATCGACTCTTCTGCACTCGGCGCGCCCGGCGCCTCAATCACTTGACGACGCAATACCGCTTTAATTCGTGCCAGTAGTTCACGAGGATTAAATGGCTTAGGCAAATAGTCATCCGCTCCGACTTCAAGCCCAACAATGCGATCAATTTCATCGCCTTTGGCGGTCAGCATCAATATTGGCAACATATTATTGGCATTGCGTAAGCGGCGACAAATCGATAGCCCATCTTCTCCCGGTAACATCAAATCCAAGACCATAAGATGGAAAGTTTCACGCGTAAGCAATCGATCCATTTGCTCACTATTAGCGACACTACGGACTTGAAAACCTTGCTCGGAGAGATAACGCTCGAGCAAAGAGCGTAGACGGGCGTCATCATCAACAACCAGAACTTTATAACTTTCTTGCATGGGATCCCTCATTGACTCACGCCAATTTATTTTTCTATTGTTATCAATGTATCACCAAGCGCCATGCAGGGTAATAAACAATTGTTAACGTTTGTGTCTTTACATTAAAACCTCGGTGATAGTCTCAGGTATACCCTACTCAACACCGGTCATATATGCCGATTTAAAGCTTACTTGGCGTATAGTCAATGCGATTAATGAACCACGTTTTTTTGCCTTGTGGCGTGACGACTTCAACATCATCATCCACCTCACGTTTGAGTAGCGCCCTCGCCATTGGTGAATCAATCGAAATGTAGTCTTTTTTATCGCCGTAAATTTCTTCCGGGCCAACAATGCGAAATCGTTTGATTTCCCCTTCTTCATTTTCAATTTCAACCCACGCCCCAAAGAAAACTTTACCATCTTGTTGAGGGGAATAATCCACAATGGTTAAGTCTGGCAGTAACTTACGTAAAAACCGCACGCGGCGATCGATTTGTCTCAACAGGCGTTTATTAAATGTGTAATCTGCATTTTCTGAACGGTCACCAAGACTCGCCGCCCAAGTGACAATTTTAGTGACTTCTGGGCGACGTTCATGCCAAAGATAATCATGTTCTTCTTTGAGCTGTTGATAGCCTTCTCGCGTAATCAGCTTCGTTTTCACTGCAATACCCCACGCTTGTTTACCCTATTATTCAGTGGCGAAAATAGCGTTTTTCCAGCGTATTTTCTAGTCCATAATAAAACCAAATACGTACTCAGACCGAGCGGCAGTTTATTGTAGCTTATCAGAGTGTTATTAAAACCACCTACCAGACACTTTGCTCCAACCATGCGCTCACCATCCTGTGACTGTCGGCGTTATAAAAAGCCTATCATGTGCCATCTTGTACCGTGCTTTTTCACCATATTACTGCCGCCTTTTGGTTAACGTGCGGCAAAACCATGAAAATTTGGGTTTAACAACACAAAATCACAGAAAGTATGAGCTCTGCTCTAGAAAATTGCACTTATACCCCCCATAAATAGAGCTGAATTTAAAAAACAAAGAGTGACACGGATGAGCAAAGCTATCTGTCAATTGATTGCCCAAGAACTGAATGTTCGTACAGAGCAAGTCAATGCAGCCGTAACCTTAATTGATGACGGAAATACCGTTCCTTTTATCGCACGTTACCGTAAAGAAGTAACCGGAGGACTCGACGATACGCAACTGCGTACCTTGGATAGTCGACTCACCTATTTACGGGAACTGGAAGAACGTCGTCAAACCATTGTCAAATCGATTGATGACCAAGGAAAATTGACGCCAGAATTAACTGAAGCCATTCAAAAAGCAGATAGCAAAACGCGCCTCGAAGATCTTTACTTACCCTATAAACCTAAGCGTCGAACTAAAGGGCAGATTGCTATCGAAGCTGGCTTAGAGCCGTTAGCCGTGACGCTATGGAATCATCCAGAAACCGATCCTGAAAACGAAGCGCACCGCTATCTTAATCCTGACCATAAAATTGACGATACCAAAGCAGCGTTGGATGGTGCCCGTTCTATCATGATGGAACGCATTGCAGAAGATGCCGATTTACTGGAGAAAATTCGCCATTACCTCAATCGTCATGCCGAAATAGTGTCACGCGTGATTGGTGGTAAAGAAGTCGCTGGTGAAAAATTTAAAGACTACTTCGAGCATAATGAAGCAATTGCCAAGGTGCCTTCACACCGTGCACTGGCGATGTTACGTGGCCGCAATGAAGGTTTCTTGTCCTTGAGCATGAATGCCGATCCTGGGCAAGAGGACTCCGTACGCCAATCTCATTGTGAAAACCTGATTACCGAACACTACGCTATTCACCTCAATAATGCGCCAGCCGATGCGTGGCGTAAGCAAGTGATTAGCTGGGCATGGCGTATTAAGATTGCGATGCACATGGAAACCGAGTTGATGGGCGCGATGAAAGAGCGTGCTGAGATCGACGCGATTGATGTCTTTGCTACCAACCTCAAAGATTTGCTTATGGCGGCCCCAGCAGGTCCAAAAGCCACGTTAGGTTTGGACCCAGGCTTGCGTACGGGCTGTAAAGTCGCGGTTGTCGACGCAACGGGCAAAGTACTTGCCACAGATACCATTTATCCACACCAACCGCAAAAGCAATACGATAAAGCGATGCATTCTGTCACGCAATTAATCCAACGTCATAATGTGGATTTAATTGCCATTGGTAACGGCACGGCTTCACGAGAAACCGATGCGTTCGCTGCTGATTTATTAAAGCGTGCCAATCTTAAAGTACAAAAAATCACCGTCAGTGAAGCAGGTGCGTCGGTGTACTCTGCATCTGAATTGGCGGCGAATGAATTCCCAAACATGGATGTATCTTTGCGCGGCGCAGTCTCTATTGCTCGACGCCTACAAGATCCACTGGCTGAATTAGTCAAAATTGACCCTAAGTCGATTGGAGTGGGCCAATACCAGCACGACGTCAGTCAATCATTGCTCTCTAAACGTCTTGATGCAGTGGTCGAAGACTGTGTAAACGCCGTCGGCGTTGATTTAAATATGGCATCAGCAGCGCTGTTGACGCGAGTCGCCGGTTTATCGACCACGCTCGCCGATAACATCGTCAAATACCGCGATGAGAATGGCCGTTTTAATGCACGTACTGAACTCAAAAAAGTAGCGCGATTAGGTCCGAAGGCATTTGAGCAATGTGCGGGTTTCCTACGCATCATGGAAGGGAAAAATCCATTAGATGCTTCTGCCGTTCACCCTGAGGCTTATCCGGTAGTGAAAACGATTGCCGAGAAAAACCAACAAAATATTCAACACCTAATTGGCAACACCGAATTTTTGCGTGGCTTGAAAGCTTCTGAATATACAGATGACAACTTTGGTGTCCCAACGGTAACTGACATCATCAAAGAGCTGGATAAACCGGGGCGCGATCCCCGTCCTGAGTTTAAAACAGCGACGTTTGCCGACGGCATTACCGAGGTGTCAGATCTTGAGCCGGGCATGGTACTAGAAGGGGTGGTCTCTAACGTCGCCAACTTTGGTGCCTTCGTCGATATCGGCGTACACCAAGATGGGTTAGTTCATATTTCTGCCCTATCTGATAGCTTTGTCTCTGACCCACGAGAAGTCGTTAAAGCGGGTGATATTGTGAAGATTAAAGTTATGGAAGTGGATGTGCAGCGTAAACGTATTGCTTTGTCGATGCGTTTGACTGATGAGCCGGGCCAAGATAATCGCACTAGCCGCCATAACGCGCCAAGTAAAGCGAGCGTTAAACCAAAAGCGAAAAACTCACCGAAAAAAACCGATGATTCCAATGGAGCCATGGGTGGTGCGTTCGCCGCCGCGTTTGCTAAAGCAAAACGTTAAACGATAAAAAAATCCCCACATCGCTGTGGGGATTTTTATATCGCCGTCTTTATCTAGGGAAGCTTGCACCTCTTAAGACTGCTACAAGATGGCTATCACTTCAGAGGGGGTGTTAGGAGCAATAGATTGACCATAATGAAATTTAATCACAGTCCTTCTTTGCGCCATTTGCCCTTCTGAGATCACCGCATCAATAATGCGCCGAGGGAGACGATAACGCATAGCATACCCTTTCCCCTGACTTTCACTGTAAGACGCCAAAGATAACAACTCGAACAACTTTTCTAAGTCACTCAGCGGAGCTTCTTCATTACGCTCCTCATGCGCAAGTTCCTCATGAGGATCCTCGTAACTCGGATGCTCAGCCGGATCCCAAGCTGATTGTTGACGCCGTTTATCATCTTCTTTTAGCTTACGATCTGCTGCTGCTTTTGCCATTTGCTCAGTGGCAGCCACAGGCTCCTTAACACGATTATCTCGTGTAACTTGCTCTGTATGCACATTCACCGATGGGGCGATCAGTGGTACACTGACATTGGTCGGTGACACAACCATGGCAATATCCTCCCCGTTTCGCCCAACCCAATAGATGCCTAAATTAAGCGTTTATTGGGACAGTATTTGTATCGGCCAAATCGTTAAAAATATAAGTGATTACGATAAATTAGTTCGTCAAACCGTGCGGGCATGCCGGTTATGCTCAATGAACTCAATCACTTCTTTAACAAATAACTGAGGCTCGGTAATGAAAGGAGCGTGAGAGGAGTGCGTCATAATAACGCTAGAGCTATGAGGCAAGTGGCGATCAAGATCTGCGGCAACTTTCACCGGCACCAGACCATCTAAGCGACCATAAATGCGCAGAAAAGGTTGTTCTATAGCGATTAAATCTTGTCTTAAATCGCACTGCGCTAATAAGTTCAGCCCATAGTGCAGCGCATCTGAATTGGGCGTAGGACGCGATAATACCGCCTGCTTTAATGCCTGAACATCCTCGCGAGCGGAGGGACTCCCCATAACCTGAAGCGCCATAAATTGCTCGATAGTGTTATTGAAATCCTTTTTTAGCTGCTGGGTAAACTCCGCAAGCACCTTAGACTGAATACCGCGCCACGGGCGGCCGCCGACCATGTTCTCCGCAGAAAATTTAGGCGATGAAGCTACCGTGATTAATTGGCTCACACGTTGCGGATAATAAAGCGCTAAATGCGAAGCAATCAAGCCTCCCATAGACCAGCCAATCCACACCGCTGTCTGCGGAGCTTGAGCCATCAACAATTCTGCCATTGCCGCTAAATCGTCAGCGTGAGTATCCCGGCTATGTCCATAACCGGGTAAATCGACCACGTGGACACAGCAATACTGACTCAATTGCTCTACCGTTTGCTGCCAAATAGCGCCATTCATTCCCCAGCCATGCAGTAATACAACATCGGGCCCACTTCCGCTGGTTTGCCAATATAATGGTGAAGACATATCACTACCTCTACGACTTTTTTCATCCCTTTTACAAGAGATATGCATCCATACTTTGGCGATGCGATGATAAACGTGATGCTTATGTTAGCGAATTGGTTACAAAAAAACATTAAAAGACAGATACCGCAATGCTGTCATTTATGCGGTTTATCTCTCGACAGTCCTCACGCGCTATCACTGTGCTCTGCGTGTCGATTAGCCTTACAGCCCACTCCCCGCTGTCAACGCTGCGGCTTAACGACCGCCATACCAACTAAACAATGCGGACGCTGCCTAAAAGAGCCACCATGGTGGCAGGCGCTGTATTGCATCGGTGACTACCGCTACCCGCTCACTCAGTACATTCATCAACTCAAATATCAGCGGCAATTTTGGTTAGCCAAGCCGCTCGCTCAGCAACTCTCCACTGTGATTACTGAACCCGCTCCTGTTTTATGCGCCGTTCCTATGCATTGGCGGCGTTACCTTTGGCGCGGATTTAATCAAAGCGATCAACTCGCCAAGCAATTAGCGCAACATTTACAAGTACAATATTGGCCGCATTTATTTCATCGCCAGCGGGCTACCGCACCGCAAAAAGGCTTACATCGAAAGCAAAGGCGACACAATTTGTATGGCGCGTTTGGCTTTACCACACCGATTTATGCCTTAGGGTCTCATGTTGCAATTATTGATGATGTTGTCACGACTGGCAGCACTCTAAAGCCACTTTGCCAGCTACTTACCAAGGTTGGAGTGACTCAGATTGATGTCTATTGCCTATGCAGAACGCCAGAACCCAGCGAACCTTGATCACGTACAAAAGTGCGATAAAAAGGACTGGATCATGCGTAAGACAAGAGTACAATATCGACAAATAGCCTACAAATTTACTCAGGTATTCGTCGTGTCAGAAATTATTACTATTACAGAAGAAGCCCAAAAACACTTTGGAAAACTACTGGGACAACAGCCAGAAGGAACGAACATTCGTGTGTTTGTGGTTAACCCAGGAACACAAAATGCTGAGTGCGGTGTCTCTTACTGTCCACCAGAAGCTGTCGAAGCCTCTGACACAGAGATCCCGCTCGAACAGTTCTCTGCCTATGTTGATGAGCTTAGCTTGCCATTCCTTGATGAAGCCGTCATTGACTTCGTTACCGATAAGCTAGGATCGCAGCTTACACTGAAAGCGCCTAATGCAAAAATGCGCAAAGTGTCAGATGATGCTCCGCTATTAGAGCGTTTAGAATATGCCATCCAAACGCAAGTGAATCCTCAGTTGGCAAGCCATGGTGGACACATTAGTTTGCTTGAAATCACTGAAGATGGCATTGCTATCATTCAATTCGGTGGCGGTTGTAATGGTTGCTCTCAGGTGGATATCACACTAAAAGATGGTATCGAAAAACAACTGTTAGAACAGTTCTCTGGTGAACTTAACGGCATTAAAGACTCAACAGAACATGCGCGTGGCGATCACTCTTACTTCTAAGATCGCTAAAAAAGCTGATGACTTGTCATCAGCTTTTTTCTTCATCGCTGCTTTCAAATATTCATTCGATTAGGATCCCGCTATGGCCGTGAAACAACCTCCTCAAATTCTCGCAAAAGACACCGTCGCACGCTCAAAGCTATTCGCCATTGAATCACTCGATTTACGGTTTTCTAATGGTGTTGAACGCACTTATGAGCGTATGAAACCGACGGGTCGTAACGCTGTGATGATGGTACCAGTGACTAAAGACGGCGATTTATTATTGATTCGTGAATACGGGGCTGGCACAGAAAACTATGAACTCGGCTTTCCTAAAGGGTTGATAGATCCAGGCGAAACCCCTGAAGTGGCGGCCGTGCGTGAGCTAAAAGAAGAAATTGGCTTTGGCGCGAATAAGCTGACAACACTTAAAGAAGTGATTCTTGCGCCGTCGTATTTTTCCAGCCGTATGACACTTTTTATTGCAGAAGATCTATACTCAGAAAAGCTAGAAGGCGATGAACCAGAGCCTTTAGACATTGTGCGCTGGCCCATAAGCCAAGCGGAAGAGCTGCTCACTCACCTTGATTTTAGTGAAGCTCGCTGTATCACGGCCTTACTGCTTGCCTTGAAAGTGTTAAATACTTCTCAGGCTTAATTTCTAATAAAAATAGGAATATCGTCTATGCCGACAGCAAAAGATCTTTCTCATTTGCTTCCTGATATTATCGCGATAGCGCGCAGTGCGGGGCAGATCATTCTCGATATTTATGAAAATCACGACTATGAAGCGTTTATTAAAAGCGACGACACCCCAGTAACGAGCGCCGATTATGCCGCTCATAAGCTCATTGTCGAGAAACTTCAAGAACTGACGCCTGATATTCCTATTTTGTCAGAAGAAGCCGCGAATATCGATTTAGCAACGCGTGAACAATGGGATCGCTATTGGCTCGTCGATCCGCTTGATGGTACACAAGAATTTATTGCACGCAGTGGTGATTTTGCTACTGTCATTGCCTTGGTTGAATATAATCATCCCGTAATGGGCGTAGTTTATGGCCCGGTGTCTGGTGTCACTTATTATGCTTACTCAGGTAAAGGCGCTTGGAAAATTCCGGATATGTCAGATAATATCCGCATTCAAACCCACCAGCATGAAACCCCCAACCAGTCGATTGCGATTGCGATTAGCCGTCGTCAAAACATTAACCGTATTACCGATAAGCTCAGTATTAATTGGAATTACGATTTGGTGCCACTTGGCTCAGCGGCTCTCAAAGCGTGCTTAGTCGCCGAGGGAGCTGTCGATTGTTATCTACGCCTAGGGCCTACGGGTGAATGGGATACTGCAGCCACACAATGCATTGTAGAAGAAGCTGGCGGTCGAATTTTAAATACGCGACTCGACCCATTGTCTTACAACGAACGTGACACGCTTGAAAATCCTAATTTCATTGTCCTTGGCGATCACTCCTTGCCGTGGAATCAAATATTAGATCGCGCTTGTTAAGCTTGGTGTAATAAAAAAGGAAAGCCATGATGCTTTCCTTTTTTTATGTATCAGGCATTGACTGACTAGAACTGTCCTGACCGATTAAAGTGGTAACGCCCTTGCCCATCGGGATCGGGTAGGCGCTTGAGCCATTTCGCTAACTCGGCTGGAAATTCAGCTTCTGGCTTAAACCATGACGTCACTTTATAGTTGGATGGCTGATTAAGGGTTACCGAAAATGAGCTGCTAACTTGCGCCGTCTTTTGAGTCCCTTGTACCGCAACGCGATTCTCCTCACAGCTTAGCTTCGCTACCACTTGTCCAAGCTTAAGCGGACTCACTGGCGTCGTCATTGAAGCCCCCGACCAGACTAGGCTACCAGTGGCACTTTTACACCACGGCTTAGCGTAATAAAACTCTTTTAGAGATAATTCCAGTTGACCTTTCACAGATACTGGGAGGGGTTGCGGGCTGTATTGTAGGACATGGCGCGCTGGCAATGACACAATCAAATTTTTGGCATAAGCGCCGTTGAAACCATAACCAACAACCCCACGACCATGCAGTTGCACTGCACTACCACGACCAAATCGTGTCGTCGCCTCAATGTTGCCAGCAAACAAGGCCGCTAGGCTTATATCCCAATCGAGCGCACCTAAGCCTTGGTTTTGCCAATGAACTTGTGAGGCGTGGCCATTCCATACACTACCACTAACCCCTGCGATTTGCAGTTGGGGTGGTATGGATACAAACTTCAACACCAATGCGGCAGGTAAATGCACAATGGCGCTAACTAGGAACACACTGACAAATAAGGCGATGAAGCTTATCTTCAATTTCATACTAAGCGCCTCGCTTTAATTGCAGGCGTTTAACGTCGACCAAACCTGGTTTTGCGCCTTTATCAATATCGAGATACTCAACGTCAATACCTTGCTTTTCTTTTAAGAACGCAATCCAATCTAGTAAATGAGAAAACGGCAATGGCTGTACCCACACTTGCATTTTGTTATCGCCTCGCGGCTGTACACGTATTAAGCCAATATTAAAATCGTTCGATGAGTTCGCAATAACGCGGTTTAACGGTTCTAACGCAGCTGTTTGCCCGCCTTGTTTGCGCAGAGCAACAATATGATCAGCTTTATCAGAGACCCAATTTAACAGCTGTTTTTCTGAATGTACGCGTGTTTTCGCCATGCTAATTCTTTGGTTCAGCGGTTGATAGAATCCCCAATACACGATACCTACGACCAAACATACAGCGGCGATAATCACGAGTCGCTGTTCGCGTTGCGTGATGCTACTCCACCACTGCTTAAGTTGTACCTGTAACGGCCCGGTTATGTTTGCCATCATTTGCTCCTACTTCGCCTTCAGTACAAAAGAGCCGAGAACCGTATCTCCGTCTTTATTCAATTGACCTTGCTCGACGCTAAATGCCTGCTCTAATTTAACCCGTGCTTTCTCAAAGCTTTGGAAATCTTTGCTGGTTGCATCCACTCTTAGCTGTCCTTTATCAGCATCATATTTAAGGCTGATTACCGTCATATCCTCGACAGAACCAATGGTTGTTGGCAGTTGGCGTATCCATTCAAGCACCCCTTCTTGAGTACTCGATCCAGAGAGAACATTTATCTCACTGGTAAATTGGCGCTTGAGATAACTCACGGTCGGCACTCGGTGCTTAGCAGGGAAAACAGTTCTAAAAATATGTTTACTCTCTTGGCGATAAGCCTGTGCTTGTTCCTCATACTTATTGGCTTGTATGGCGCTATAGGCCAAGGAAAGTACGAGCAGAGCCACGGCCGAGTAAACAGGTAAACGCCATACTTGCCAATATTTATGCCAAGACGAGCTCGGTTTAAAGGCCCCTGTTAATAAATTCAAACGTGACGCTATCGCCCCTTGAGCGAGTAACTGCATTATCATATCAGATGGCTGCACATGCCATGGCTGGTTGTCATGCAAGCTTAAAGCAGGTAGAGGCGTATAAGAGGTTAATGCTAAAAATTCTTGATCATCACGCACCCAATCTGACTCGACTAATAATGGCAGCCAGTCAGCTTCCATCACCATACCGCTCCACGTACCTTTACGAACTAACCAACGCGCGCCCAGTTGCGCAGCAACCAATGGGGTGTCACTCGTGGGTAGTGCAAGCACATCAGGCATAACACGTTTAATCTCAATGCCTGCATCGTGAAAATCCGCTAAGCATTGTCTAAACCATTGACGGTCAATACCGGCAACATGGGCAATACCATCACGTTTATTCAGTACCGTAAAATGCAGATCATCCACATCTTGGGCGATTTCATCTTCCAATAAATAAGGCAGCATTGATTCAAACTGGCGAGACCCACCAGCGGGGATCTCTACTTGAGTCAGCACTAAATCACTCGCCGATAATAAAACGATCGTGGTGCGCTGATCGGCATAAGCAGCCAGCTCACTTAATTCACTGCGAGACGCCAATTCACCACTGGCAATAATATCGTGTTGTTCCGTAGACCACACCAACCATTCGATCGGTGCATCTAATTGACTACTCAGTCGAACGGTCAGAAATTCGTTCACTGATTCCTCCATAGCGGCGGCGAATGACCGCAGCATTACTTTTATCTTCGTTGTGGATCAAACTGCGCACTCTTATTCGCGATTTATCCACGAGCACTTGCGCATCTAATTCAAAGTAGTGACTATTGACCGTTAAATGCTGGCGGGCATTGTTCGCCGTACCAACCGATGCTGATTGCGTTCCAGCTTGCTGCTGAGCTTGGCGGCTTTGTGCCATTTGTGGCTCACTCATAAAATCAGCCACACTGCTCCACCCTTGTTTAGGACGATTTTTGATCAGAGCTTTGGCTCCATCTTCACTCAAATTAGGGCTAAACATCGCCACCAGCAGCAAGGCTTGTTGCTGTGTAATCGTATTAATATTCAGCTTCCACTCCGCGGTTGGAAGTGCGCACACATAGGGTTTAAGTTGCTGCATAACTTTACCACTCACCCCTTGTACGGCGCGTAGTTCGCTCGCATCCGCCATCATACCGTTGGGGGGTAAATAGGCAGGAGATAAAGAGTCATAGTAACTGTCTTCGACGCCATAATTGGTATTCACTGTATTGTTAGTATCGACATACTCCCACAGCGAATCTCTTATCACATTCGCCTTATTGCTATCGACATTCAAATACTGCAATAAATCCGTTAACACTTGCGCTGAATAAGGCGATATCGAAACACCTGGCGCACTAACAAGGCCTGCAAAAACATTCAAATTAAAACACGCTTGTTTGTCATTTATCTGCCCTGACACACTGCCATAATCTAACGGAAAGGTACGCTTCTTAGCGGCCCAAACTTGACTTAAATTAATCGTTTTACTGTCTTCTTGGCGAGTCTGTTTTAATAACGATGTGGCTAACCCTTCCACACCAACACTATACCAATACGCTTGCTGATAATTGATTTGGTGTGTAGCGCGCTGGAATTGCGTAAACATTCGTTCAGACATTGCGGCAGCTAATGAAACCATGACAGCAACAATCAGCAAAATCACAATTAAAGCAACACCTTGCTGAGAGCGTTTAGTTTTCATTTTTTACTCCCGGCACGACCATTTCAGGATCTTTTTTGGATGTTTCGTGGGCAATGAGATAGGTCCGAGAGATCTTGCCGTAGTCCTTTAGCGTCACCATCACTTTAACGGCTTGTGGTAAACCGGCCTGTTTTTCCCATTCATCTGTCCACTTTTTATTGGTATAAAAACGTAACGACCAATCAGTAACATCAGTGAGTAATGGTTGAGACACCCCCGAATCAGCACGAGTAGTATCAGGATAGCGCCACCATACTCGCTCAAGCACCTTATCTTTAATACGATAGCCAATTTTTGCCACATTCCCACGCGGAAAGCGCTCTTGTGGATTGGCCCAGCCCAGCCGAGTGAACATCACGCCAAAGCCGTCGGAATCTAGCAGGTAATTTTTATAGATCAATGAACCGCGCTGTGGCGCTTGACCATTAGTACGAAAACGTCGCGTCGCCATTTGGCGAAAATCCGAGTCCATAATGACCAGCGCACGTTGTAGCTCACTGATCCGCGCGGTACGCTCTTGCGACGCCTCATTACTGCGCTGCACTTGATTTAAAACTTGGTAAGCGGCAATACTCATGCTGGCAAAAATGGCCATAGCTACCAACACTTCAATCAATGTGAAGCCTAGTTGACGACAGACATTTCTCTGCATCGGCCTGCGATAAGACATCACTCGATTTGAGTCCCTCGGTTTAGTTGGCAACATAACTACGCACCGTCACTATTGGGCTGGCTTTTTTATCTTTCGCAACCATCACATCAAATGCTTGCAACGTATCATTGCTGGTTTTTACTGGCTTCACTTGCCAATACCACTCTTGATGTGCCATTTTTGTCGTGCCAGTACGAGCCGTTAATGGTTGGTCAAGCAACATGGTGCTCGCCATTTGATTGTCTGCCACCATCGAGGCAAACATTTTTTCTTCTAGGTAATTAAGCGTATTAATGTGCTGTGTGACCGAGCGCATCACACTGATCGCGGCAATGGCAAAAATAGCGAGTGCGACTAAGACCTCTAATAAAGTAAATCCGCAAGAGCGTCGTTTAGTCATTCTCTTCCTCTCCCGGTTGATGCAATACGATCTGCCCATTCTCTTTCGCTGTCACACTCCAAGCTTGCTCGGCATTTTGATCGCTTAAATAAAAATTCACGGTAAACGGTGTGGTTTCACCACTGGAGAGAATATCGACTTGTGGAGGTAACGTTTGTTTTTTCTTTTGTTCTTTTTTCGCGAACATGTTTTTATCAAACAGCGGTTTTTCATCAAACAGCCGATCATCATCTTGATGCCAAACACTACTACCAATTTGAAAATCAACACTTAAACGTTCATCTATTTTTAGTTTCGATTTAAACTGCGCACGCTTAACTTCTTGCCAGCCTTCGGCGGTTAACTGCAAAAAGGTTAACGTTGGAGGTGATGCTTTCGCATCCACTCGCAATCCATAGTCAACACCAGAGAGTACCGACTCTTCATCCATCAGTTGCACGCGCTGATAGAAACTACGCGCAGTTTTTTCCGCCAAATCATTTTTACTACTCGGTAACGTCGAAATCACAGCGACCGAGCCAAGCGCTAAAAGCACAAGAACTAGCATGATTTCGATAAGAGTAAAACCGCGCGCTGACTGCATAGGAACCAATCGGGCGAGAGAGTCTCGCCCTTGCTGTTTATTGATAATCTTGAATATTCCAGTTACCGATGTCGGCATTAATACCGTCGCCACCTTCTTGGCCATCCGCACCCAGTGTAAAGACGTCAATGGTGCCTTTATCGCCAGGGCTTAAGTACTGGTAATCGTTACCCCAAGGGTCTTGCGGTAGACGTTTGATATAACCGCCGTTACGGTAGTTACGTGGCTCAGGACTGCTTGGTTTTTTTACCAGCGCATCTAAGCCTTGATCCGTGGTTGGGTACACGCTGTTATCAAGTTTGTACATATCCAACGCATTCTCTAAGGCCACAATATCAGTAATCGCTTTTTGTTGGTCAGCTTTCTCTTTATTCCCTAGCAAGTTAGGAACAACGACACTCGCCAAAATCCCCAAAATAACGACAACAACCATAACTTCTAAAAGGGTAAAACCGGATTGTTTCGCTGCTGTTCTCTGTTTCATACTTACTCCATTTTATTTGGTTCTTGAACGATTCAAGCGCACTTACTGACTTACTAAATTATTCATTTCTAAAATTGGCATTAACGTTGCCATCACAATAAACAACACCAAACCTGCCATTAAAGCAATGAGTACGGGGGTGAAAATCCCCAATGCAATATTGATTGCCGACTCAAAGTTAGCATCTTGATTATCCGCCGCCCGCGTTAACATTGCTTCTAACTCACCACTTTGTTCACCACTGGCGATCATATGCAGCATCATCGGTGGGAATAGTTTAGTTTGATCAAGAGATTTGCGCAGGCTTGCCCCTTCACGAATATTCTCAGCGGCTTCCCGTACTTTTTGTTTTACAAATCGGTTGCTCATTACATCCACCGCGACATGCATACCATCTAAAATAGGGATAGCACTTGAGGTACAGATTGCTAATGTTCGTGCAAAACGTGAGGTATTTAAACCGCGAGCAATTTTGCCCACGACCGGCATATAAATGACTTTCTCATCCCACTTCATCCGTAAATTCGGGTTACTCAGTAAACGTTGCACCACAAATATACTCACCACCAGACAAACGAGAATGACTAACCCCCATTGCTGGATAAAGGCGCTTGCCGCCAAAAGAATTTCGGTTGATTGCGGTAGCTTTTGCCCCATCTGCACAAATTGCCCAACAATTTTCGGGACAACGGCGGCCAACAAAAATGACACGATAGCGACTGCGAATACCACGAGAACAATTGGATAAATCATAGCTTGCAGTAATTTCGAGCGCATTTTTTGGCGGTTTTCCGCATAATCAGCCAAACGTTCTAATACAGCATCAAGATGACCGGATTTTTCTCCTGCCGCCACCATAGAGCGAAACAGTTCATCGAAAATATGAGGGTAATCTCCAAAGCTATCCGATAAGGTATAGCCTTCGGTCACTTTCGAGCGGACCGCCGCCATCATCGAGCGAATACGCGGCTTCTCTGATTGTTCAGAAACAGCTCGCAAACATTCTTCCAATGGCATTCCCGATTGCACGAGTGTCGAGAGCTGACGCGTTATTAATGCTAAATCCGGTGTGCTAATACCGCGCTGTAACGTAAACGCCGGTTGTGTCGTGCCCGGCTTGCCTTTCTGCTTGCCTCGATTCTCAATCACATCAATCGGTATCAAATCTTGTTCTTTCAAGCGCTGGCGTACTTGGCGAGCATTGTCTCCTTCTATCACCCCTTTCTTTTGGCGACCTGATTTATCCAGTGCTTTATAATCAAATGCCGCCATTAGGACTCCTTGGTCACTCGCATGACTTCTTCTAACGAGGTGATACCTTGCTGCACTTTGTCGAGACCATCTTGACGAATGCTGGGCGTATGAGCTCGAATGGCATCTTCAATCTCTTGTTCGCCAGCTTCTCGGTGAATCAAGGCCTGAACGCTTTCATCGACAATAAGCAGTTCATGAATCCCTGTTCGGCCTTGGTAGCCTTTATGGCTACAGTGTTCACAACCAGATGGGCGATACAACGTACAAGGTTCGTGTGCGGCAAGGCCAAAGAATTTTTTCTGTTCTACATTCGCTTCATAAGGCTCTCGGCAGTGAGCGCATAAAGTACGCACCAAACGCTGCGCTAAAACACCAAGCAATGAAGAGGAAATCAAGAAAGGTTCTATCCCCATGTCACGCATCCGTGTTACTGCACCGACCGCCGTGTTGGTATGGAGCGTCGACATGACTAAGTGACCCGTTAAAGAAGCCTGCACTGCAATTTGCGCCGTTTCTAAATCACGAATCTCACCGACCATGACCACATCGGGATCTTGACGCAAAATGGCCCGCAAACCGCGAGCAAACGTCATATCTACTTTCGGATTAACTTGAGTTTGGCCGATCCCCGCAATATCAAATTCAATCGGGTCTTCAACCGTCAGAATATTACGCTCTGAACTATTCAGCTCTTGTAGGCCAGCGTATAACGTCGTTGATTTACCAGACCCTGTCGGACCGGTAACGAGCAATACGCCATGTGGACGTTCAATCAGCCTTTGGAAGCGTTTATGCACAACCTCATTCATTCCCAAGCTAAATAAATCGAGCTGGGTCGCGTTTTTATCCAACAAACGCATCACGACTCGTTCGCCATGAGATGACGGCATCGTCGACACACGTACGTCCACCGCACGACCACCAATACGCAAGGAGATTCGTCCATCTTGCGGCACACGTTTTTCAGCAATATCCATTTTCGACATGACTTTCACCCGAGAAACCAGCAGCGGCGCAAGCTTACGGCTTGGCTCCAGTACCTCACGTAACACACCATCGACCCGAAAACGAATTGATAACACTTTTTCGAAGGTCTCAATATGAATATCAGACGCCCCTTCTTTAATGGCTTCGCCTAACATCGCATTAATCAATTTAATGATCGGAGCATCATCTTCGGATTCAAGCAAATCTTCGTTTTGTGGTAACTCTTCCGCTAAAGAGAAGAAATCATCACTCTCGATACCAATGGTTTCCATTAACTGGCGGGCTTCTGACGAATCTCGCTGATACACCACGGTGAGTTTGCTCTCAAACTCCTCACTCGACAGCGCATGCAATACAAACTCGGTTTTCGCCACTCGCTTGACTTCCATCAGTGCCGCTATCGGAATAGGCGGCACATAATATAAATGGCATTGCGAGAAGTCTTCGTTCCACTCTAAAACCACGTTAAAGCGATTGGCAAAACTGAATGGTAAACGACGCAGCGTCGGTTGAGCGACGTCGTCCGACACAATCTCACTCATTATTTGTTCTCTTCCATTTGATCAATAAAGGCTTGTAGCTCCGCAGCATGCTGGCGATCATCACCAAATTTAGGCAATACAGGGATGTTGGCATCATCCATTAACTTCATGCCTTTCTGTGACTTATACAATTGCTCAGCACGAATATAGTTGTACTTACGTTGCGTCACACCATCGGCGGTCATTCCCTCACGTAAAATCGTAGGCTTGATGAACACCATCAAGTTTTTCTTTTCAGACTGAGAGCTGGTTGAACGGAAAAGCTGTCCAAGAATAGGAATATCGCCCAGCAGTGGCACTTTCGATTCACTTTCCGCAGTACGGTTATCAATCAAACCACCGAGCACAAGCATTTGCCCATCTTTTACCATGACTGAGGTATTAAGCTGACGTTTCGCAAAACGCACATCAACCGCGCCATCTGCACCGAGCACATTCGACACTTCTTGTTCAATATGCAGTTGAACAGAGTCGCCTTCATTGATTTGTGGCACGACTTTAAGTTTGATACCCACTTCTTTACGATCAACCGTTTGGAACGGGTTGTCGTTATTTGAGCCCGCAGTAGAGCCTGTAATTACCGGCACTTCTTCACCCACAATGAATGAGGCTTCACCGTTATCCATCACCGTAATACTCGGTGAAGATAGAATATTCGTACTCGAGTCACTGGCGACCGCATTGATTAATGCAGTCCAATCGCCTTTCATGATACTGACAGCGGCGCCATTAATACCAGAAAGCGCGTTGGCAAGCGTGCCATAATCTCCCGATTCTTTATTGGTTTGTGCACGGCGTACGCCGTTGGCATCGTTATAATACGTGGTATTTTCTTTATCTTTGGCTTCTTCTAGGCCAACCATCACATTACCAATGGATGCACCGGTATTGTTATATTGAATCGCTGAACCACTTTCTAGCGAGCCCCACTGAACACCGAGTTTAATACCATCACTTTCCGACATTTCGACGATTAACGCTTCAATAAGTACCTGTGCTCGGCGAATATCTAGCTGATCGATAATATTCAATAACGATTTCATGATGTCTTTCGGCGCACTGATGACGAGCGAGTTGGTCTCTTTATGTGCCGCAATCACGACATCATTGCGAGAGCTTGACGAGTTTTTACCATCGCCTTTGCTCTTCATCATGCTATCAGACACGCCTTTAAGCACATCGACTAAGTCTTTAGCTTTAGCGTACTTTAAGTAGACGACGCGGCTATTACCTTTTACGGCCATTTCGACATCAAGCTTAGTGATCAGCTTTTTCATGCGTTGACGCACTTTAGGGTCACCGGAGATCAAAATGGAGTTGGTACGTTCATCGGCTACAAACTTAGGCTGTAAGTATTCTGGGGTATTTTTACGATCATTGTTTTTACTCAATGACTGAACAATACGAACCATTTCAGACGCAGACGCGTTCTTCAGTTCAACCACATCGACGTCTTTATCACCGACTTGATCAACACGATGGACAATCTCGGCTAAACGGTTAACAACCGCCGCACGCCCAGTCAGTAGGATGATATTGGCTGGGTCGTAGTGCACCACGTTACCAGCTCCAGCATTATCAATCAGTTGGCGTAGCAGTGGAGACAGTTCACGTACTGAGACATTTTTCACCGAGACCACTTGAGTAATCACGTTGTCTCCAGTGGCATGCTGGCCATCACCAAGAACAGGAATCGCGGCAGTTTTCGCATCCTTAGACTTAATAACTTTGAGCACTCCGTTATCCATAGGTACGACAGCAAAGCCGTATACCTGTAAGACATTGAGAAAGAAGCTGTAATATTGCTTATCGTCTAACGTATCGTAACTACGTACATCGATCTTGCCACGCACCGATGGATCAACAATGATCGTTTTGTCCAAGTTACGGCCGACAATATTGATGAACTCTTGAATGTCTGTTCCTTTAAAACTGGCACTAAATTCACTTGCCGAAACGGCAGGTGCAAACAAAGTGGCCGCGACTAGTAGCCACGTGCTTTTCTTAAGCCAATGCTTCACTGAATACTCCTAAACTTGATGCATCAGATTTATAATGCGAACTCAATAGTACGTACTTGATTATCACGTTCGACGGTAAGGTTAATTTCTTTGGTATTCGATAATGCACTCATGACTTTCGTCAGTGCATCCTGTGCCGTTAAGTCTATGCCATTAATTTTCGTGGCGACGTCTCCAGCCTGCAGGCCTACCGATTCAAATAAGGCTTTGTTTGCCCCTGGTTTAAGCCGATACCCCATAATGACGGGGCCCTGCTTCAATTGCGACATATGAACATATTTCAGAATCGCACTCGGGCTTTTCTGAATCTCGTTACGAATCGCGCGTAATTGTTGCTGAGTTGCTTGGGTTGACTGTGTCAACGTATTGCTCGTCTTATTGATTGTTGGCTTAGTATAATCTAAACCATTTAGCATCACAGTTTCATCACGCCCGCCATTATTGATAATTACTCTATCTGGCAGAACAGCTTTCAGCTTGACGGAAGTCCCATCGATGGTTTCGTCAATACCATACGTATCTTGAGAACCTTGATGTGAAATTACAGCAAGACTTGAATGAGAGTTAGAACTAGACACCACACCAACTAAGAGTAAGTTTAAGCGAGTTTTAGGTGCATCAACCGCCACCGAACGAGAAGGCTCCTTCACCGGTTGTGCGGTGTAATGACCAAATAAATCGGCTTTTTTCAGATCGGTAATATCTAAGTTAGACGGCTTACTGCTGACGGTGACATGCGCTGCCGTCCACGCTGGAATACTATGCTCTTGCTCTGGAATTAACCATACAGTTTCCCCTAATAGCCATGCACAGCTGGCAATAAACGCCACACTACATCCTAAACTCGCAGGCCGATGCCAACGCTGTCCTTTGAGGTATGTGATCGCCGAGGTTAGACGAGTCGATGATGCTAAATTCAAATCTATCCGCTCCACGAACAAAAATATCCTTATGAGGGAAGGTTAATAAAAAGGAAACCAAAGCAACTTGAAATGTTACAAGGCGCAATAATATAACATAGCCTCATGACATATTCATGTAAGGTGATTAATTCATCAACACTGCTTGAAAACATGTGTGTCAGACTCCATTGTTAACATTAATATACGTAACAAAACAAATGTTAGAGGAAATTTGCCGACATGAGTTCCAATTCTGAGGCTATAAGGCTCGATAAATGGCTGTGGGCCGCGAGGTTTTATAAAACCCGTTCCGTTGCTAGGAATATGGTCGACGGGGGCAAAGTCCATTATAATGGCCAGCGCAGTAAACCCAGTAAAGTGGTAGAACTGGGCGCACATATTACACTTCGCCAAGGGCACGAAGAAAAAACGGTTGTGATTGAAAGCATTACTTCACAACGACGTGGCGCGCCTGAAGCTCAAGCACTATACAATGAAACGTCCGAGAGCATTGCAAAACGTGAGCGGCGCGCGCTAGAGCGTAAGTTAAATGCGCACAACCCTAGCCCAGATCGTCGCCCCGATAAAAAGCAGCGACGAGATATCATTAGATTCAAAAACCAAAATTAAAAGGCGGAATGTCCTCCATGGCAAATAACATGCTTAATCGCTACCTATTCGAGAACTTATCAGTGCGTGGCGAGCTGGTACAACTGGATGAAACGTACCAGAAAATTATTACCAGTAAGGAATACCCAGCTGCCGTACAACGCCTACTTGGCGAATTGGTTGTTGCCACTACATTGTTAACAGCCACATTGAAGTTTGAAGGCTCTATCACCGTGCAACTGCAAGGGGATGGCCCACTGACTCTTGCGGTGATTAATGGTGATAATCACCATAATGTTCGTGGGGTTGCTCGTTGTAGCGATGATATAGCCGACGATGCCACTATTCATGACATGCTAGGCAAAGGGCATATTGTGATTACCGTCGAGCCAAAAGATGGCGAACGCTATCAGGGTGTGGTCGGACTGGAAGGTAAAGATCTCGCAGAAATCATTGAAAACTACTTCGATCGTTCTGAACAACTGAAAACACGCATGTGGTTACGTGTGGGTGAGCAAGACGGTCATCCTCATGCCGCAGGTATGCTGATTCAGGTCATGCCGGATGGGACTGGCACACCAGAAGATTTTGAACGCTTAGAACAACTCACCGATACCATTAAAGACGAAGAACTATTCACGCTAGAAGCCAATGAATTGCTCTACCGTTTATACAATCAAGAAACCGTCAACCTGTACGAACCAAAGCCTGTTACGTTTTTCTGTAGCTGCTCTCGGGAACGCAGCGCAGCGGCCATCATGACGGTTGATCGCCAAGAAGTAGACAACATCTTGGCAGAAGAAGGACATATATCTCTACATTGCGATTATTGCGGCTCAAACTACACCTTTGATCCAATGCAAGTAGCGGAAATGTTCGTTGAATCTTCTCAACAAGGCAGTCAACACACACATTAATCTCAGTGTGTTATAAATCGCAAAGCCAGCATAATATAGTATGCTGGCTTTTTTATTGTCTCATCAAAAACTCAAACACGCTGTCGTAACCTTTGCCGATGGCCATACCGCAACGACTCCGACTAACGCACCACATTAAGCATCCTACCGATTCGACTAGGGCTGAACAGAAATGATGACATATGTCTATTGTCCTTAATTTCTTTCTGGTTTTTTGAAGAAGCACTCTGTTTTATTTTTATTACGTTGCTACCATGAATATTATAAAAATAACTAACATCTTGATAAAAAACCCTACAATATTCTACAAGGAGCACCTATGACCACTGAAAACCATGCCAAGGTTGCAAACCTAGATCTGACTGAATACGGCATTTCTGACGTTGCTGAAATTCTTCATAACCCCAGCTACGAACAGCTCTTTATCGAAGAAACCGCGCCAAATTTAGCGGGGTGTGAAAAAGGGATTGTCACCAACCTTGGTGCCGTAGCGGTCGATACAGGAATTTTTACAGGTCGCTCCCCAAAAGATAAATACATAGTTGAAGATGATACAACTCGAGACACGCTGTGGTGGACATCTTCTCAGGCTAAAAACGACAATAAACCCATGTCCCAATCCGTTTGGGATGATCTCAAAGCCACGGTTGCCAAGCAGTTATCCCATAAACGCTTATTTGTCATCGATGGGTATTGTGGAGCGAATCCTGATACTCGTCTGTGCGTCCGCTTTATTACCGAAGTCGCTTGGCAAGCCCACTTTGTAAAAAATATGTTCATTCGTCCATCGGCTGAAGAATTACAGCAATTCACCCCTGACTTTGTCGTAATGAATGCCGCCAAATGCACCAATTCTCAGTGGCAGCAACATGGGCTAAATTCTGAAAATTTCACTGCATTTCACCTTACTGAAAAAATGCAGCTCATTGGTGGAACATGGTACGGCGGTGAAATGAAAAAAGGCATTTTCGCCATGATGAATTATTTCTTGCCTTTGCAGGGTATTGCGGCAATGCATTGCTCGGCCAATCAAGGAAAAAATGGCGATGTGGCGGTGTTCTTCGGTTTATCCGGCACAGGGAAAACGACGTTATCAACCGATCCTAAACGTGCGTTAATTGGTGACGATGAGCATGGTTGGGACAACGAAGGGGTGTTTAACTTTGAAGGTGGCTGCTATGCCAAAACCATCAAGTTATCGAAAGAGGCCGAGCCGGATATTTATCACGCGATTCGTCGGGATGCACTACTCGAGAACGTGGTCGTCAATGCCCATGGCGTAATTGATTTCGATGACAGTTCCAAAACAGAAAACACCCGTGTCTCTTATCCAATTCATCATATCGATAATATCGTCAAACCAATCTCTAAGGGTGGCCATGCACAAAAAGTTATTTTTCTCTCTGCGGATGCGTTTGGCGTATTACCTCCTGTCTCAAAATTAACGCCAGAGCAAACCAAATACCATTTCTTATCCGGTTTTACCGCCAAATTAGCGGGAACTGAACGTGGTATTACCGAGCCGACTCCCACCTTCTCCGCGTGTTTTGGCGCCGCTTTTTTAACGCTGCACCCAACACAATATGCTGAAGTTTTAGTCAAACGCATGGAGGCAGCTGGAGCGCAAGCCTACCTTGTGAATACCGGGTGGAACGGAACTGGTAAAAGAATTTCGATTCAGGATACTCGCGCGATTATCGACGCGATCTTAGATGGCTCAATTGAACAAGCCCCAACCAAAACCGTGCCGATATTTAACTTTGAAATTCCGACTCACCTACACGATGTCGATAGTGAGATCTTGGATCCTCGTGATACCTATGTCGACCCACTACAATGGGAAAGCAAAGCGCACGATCTCGCGGCACGATTTATTGATAATTTTGCCAAGTATACGGATACCGCAGAAGGTCAATCACTCCTGAGCGCTGGCCCACAACTTAAATAATCAAAGCAGATTCAAAAAGCCTCTAATTTTAGGGGCTTTTTCTTGTATTTAGGTTGAATAGAACTCAGATTTACTACAATCTGTTATCAGGTTGACTACGGTTCTTAATTCCCTATGAAAAAGCTACTTACTGTTATTATCTCGTTGTTGTTACTGCTGGTAATCATCATCGCGACTCTATTTGGTTTATTAAATACATCCTACGCCACCCCCGTAGTGCAATGGGTTAATCAACTCTTTGGTGATCCGCGTTTATCGTTCTCTAAAGCCGAATATAACTATCCTCTGCATGTGCGTCTAACGCAGCCGACAATTGCATTAGATAATTCCTCGCTGAGCTTCCAGCATCTCGATATTTGGTTCAATGATGCCGTGTATGATGACGACCAATGGCAAATTGATAGTATGTTATTCGATGGGATTAGCGTTTATAACACGTTGCCACATTTTGTAGAGCCTACCAACTTTAAGATCCACCAGCTTGCGGTGCATAACCTCTCGATCCATCATGATAATATCGATGCCTCTCACGTTAACTTTCAAGTCAAAGAGCCGCACTGGTATCATCGTGAACAATGGCTACCTTATGGAAAAATGCAACTCTCTGCTGGAGAAATACAATGGCAGGGTGAACACTTCGATACTTTGTTAGTTGATATGAATCATCAACTAACAGACAGTACAATTAATGGGTTTTCTTTTCATTGGCGTAATGGATTGGTGACTGGACAAGCAGAGCATTATCCGAGTGGCTGGTCACTGGTTAATGTTACTATGAATCATCTCGCGCTAACGCAAAATATTATCGACCAATTACGCTACAAATGGGAAACGCTCCCGCCACGCGTGATCACGCACATCAACAGTCTCGATATCCTCAACAGCCAGCTAGAATTTGGAACAGTGACACTCAATAACGCTGACATTTCAATTGAAAACTGGACACTCAATTCATTATGGCAAACTCAAGGCATGCTCTCTTTACATGCTGATAACGCCAAATGGCAAGACATGACATGGATAGAACCCGATTTGGACGTCACCCTTGTGCCTGGGAAAATCACCATCAATGATTTTATCGCCGATGTTTGGCAAGGCCAGTTACAGTTGAAAGGCTCGGTGACCCCTAAAAAATTACACCTCTCCCAATTCAATGTTGCTGGTATTCGCTGGTATGGCGAGCATGAAAAGGACTTCCCTACGCTATCGCTCGATGATCTACCGTGGTCAACAATTCAAGTGGATCAGTTAGCAATAAATAATGCTCAGCTTATTCAGCTGAAACAAAAGCCTTTCTGGCAGTTATCTGGATTTAGCATTAATGGGCAAGATCTCACATTACGCCGCGATAAGCAGTTTGGATTATGGCAGGGCAATATCAATCTGGGCGCGAACAGCGCCAGTATAGGGAAACTCCATACTAGCCAAGCAATAATTGAAATGAGTAACGATAATCAGGTGTGGTCACTGACCCGTGCATTCTTACCACTCAAGCATGGTTATTTCAAAGCACAAGGCACATGGCCAATGACTAACCAAGATACGCCGTGGTCATTACATATCCAAGCCGACGGTCTACCGCTTGACCCACTGAATCAATGGTTATCATTACCTATTTGGCTAAGCGGCTTTGCCGATACCGACGCTTCTTTCTCAGGGATGGCGGGAAACCCAACTATTATTAAGCATACCCTAAGTGGTAGTGCGAAAACGAATATCTATCATGGCGTTATGACAATGCAGCACGATAACACCACCACGATTCAGCCATTTGGTATCGACGATCTCCATATAACCGCCGACCGTGGACGTATTGCTATTCCTCAAACCCCCATCCAAGGCACCACGCTTGATGCTGAGTTATCCGCAAAGTTCGATTTGGTTGACTATCAATCTGGCCACTTAGACATGACGGTTACCAACCAAGATAAAAGCACACGTTATGACCTACTCCATGCTAATCACGAAAAACCGCCAGAAAAATCAGAGTCGGTGAATTAATGAGGCATACCTTCTAACGTCGCCTTGTAATCAGGCATCAACATGTAGGTACCAAAGAAGTCGACGGCTTCATGACCATCACTGGTGATCGAGACTTGGACCACAATCCGAGCTTTACGCCCCGCGGCTAAGCGATCTAAATCACCACTAATGCCATCCATCGAAGTTGATGCAAGCGGATTAGAAAATAGAGGTTGATGATAACGAATATGGCTATCTACCAGTACAATATCACCGGATAAATCCCGCTCCTTCATCAATAGCCACGCCATCCCCCAACCCGTTAAGGTCGCTAGAGTAAATGCCGATCCGGCGAACATCGTATTATGTGGATTTAGATTAGGGTTAAGAGGGGCACTACACTGGAATTGATAACCAGTATACTCTTGAATTTTTATCCCCATTTTTTCGCAAATAGGAATTTGCTCTTGCCAGCGATCTTGCAACTCTGCGCACCATTCAGGCTTACGCAGTACCGTTGAGCGCACATCTAATGGCTTGACCATCTGCTGATGCAATAAAGGGCCACGGCCACTCACAAGCTCACCACGGCACTCAAAACCATTGCTTTGGTAGAACGGTACCGCGGCTTCACGCGCTCGACACACGAGACGCTTAGCGCCTTCTTGACGTGCAAACGATTCTAGCGCGACCATTAACAATGAGCCCATACCTTTACCGCGTCGGTTGGCTTTTACGGCCATATAGCGAATCTGACCTTCACAGTCAGGCGTAATATACAAACGCCCTATGGCAATAGGACGACCACGACCATCAACAATCATACGATGGTGACTCATGCCATCGAACTCATCCCTTTCAGATCCTAATGGCATCTGCCAGGGTTCACGCAGCATTTGCCAGCGAAACTGATAATACTTTTTGATTTGGTTTTCCGTGCGCGGCGTAATCAGTTTAAACATACAAACTTCCGGTTAAGTATCCATTTAACTCGATGGGGTCGATCCTATACTAGATTGAAAGCCACGCCTACTCTTTCCTCAACGCGGCTTGAATCCACTACTCTATACCTGCAACCAAAACGTCACTGGACCATCATTCACTAATGAAACCTTCATATCGGCGGCAAAACGCCCACACTCAGTCGGTAACTGTTCTGCACACAATTGGGAAAAGACGTCATACAAACGGCGGGCTTCATCAGGCGCAGCTCCTTTAGAAAAGCCAGCCCGAGTGCCTTTTTTGGTATCGGCTGGCAAAGTGAACTGTGAGACAACTAAAACGCTTCCGCCCACATCCTTGACGCTCAGGTTCATTTTCCCTGCATCATCTTCAAATACTCGGTATTGAGTAACACGCTCCATAAGACGCTTAGCTTTGGCGTCATCATCCCCTTTTTCGACACCAAGCAGTACTAATAGGCCCTGCTCAATGGCTCCAACGGTTTCATCCTCAACACGTACCGCCGCCTCACTCACTCTTTGAATTAACGCTATCACTCTCTTTTTCCTTAACTTGAACAATGTCTTCTATCGCTTCTTGATACCGAGAGCGCCACTGAACATCTTCACCAAGTCCAGCGGTAATCTCAGCACCGAACAATACTATCAACCAACATAAGTACACCCAAACAAACAAAATAGGAATGGCTGCTAATGCGCCATAAATCAGTTGGTAGGAAGGAAAGTGAGTGATGTAAAAAGCAAAGCCTTTTTTACTCAACTCAAACAACACAGCGGCCGCTAATGCGCCAGTAAACGCATGCGGTAGTTTGATTTTCTTATTAGGAACTAACAAATACAACACGGTAAAAGCCAGAAAGGATAATAATACCGGTAACCAACGCAAGAACAGATTATAGGCTCCGGTTAGTGTCTCATTATCGATCACTTTCAAAGAGGTAATATAAGAACTTAACGCAATACTGGCACCAATCAGTAGCGGCCCCAATGTTAAAAACATCCAATACATGGATAAAGAAAACACCATCCGGCGCTTATTACGTACTCGCCAAATAAAATTGAGACTGCGATCGACATTCGAAATCAACATTAGCGCCGCAACGAATAAGAAAATACTGCCAACCGCGGTCATTTTTCCAGTATTGGAGACAAACTGTTTTAATGCACCACTCACTGCATCTCCAGCAGTGGGAACAAAGTGGGTAATGACAAAATCTTGAATGACATCACTCACATTATCAAACACGGTGAACGATGACAGGATCGACACCAGTACTGTTAGCATTGGCACGAGCGAAATCAAGGTAATATAAGCCAAATAACCGGCAGTGACATTCACTCGATCTTGGCTCATACGGTGAGATATGTAACGTGCAAAGTTAATGCACTCTTGGGGTAATTGCTGGTAATTAGGCATAACAGTTACTCAATACGATGTTTCCCTTAGTCTAAGCGATCGTTAACATCCTTGCTAAAATCGTTGTCTAATTAATAACACCATGAATGCAAGATAAAAAAAAGCCTTTGGATAACCAAAGGCTTTAGTTTCTATCTTACAGTAGCGTGGCTAAGCTATTGCTTATTTACCACGGTAAGCGCGTTTACGATCGTTTTCAGTTAAGAATTTCTTACGAATACGAATGCTTTCTGGCGTTACTTCTACCAATTCATCATCATCGATGAACTCTAGAGCTTGTTCTAGCGTGTATTTGATTGCAGGGCTAAGCGTCTGAGCTTCATCCGTACCAGATGCACGAACGTTCGTCAGCTGCTTACCTTTCAAACAGTTTACTGTTAAGTCATTTGAACGGCTATGAATACCAATAACTTGGCCTTCATAAACTTCATCACCATGCTCGGCAAATAAACGACCACGACCTTGCAGGTTAAATAGTGCGTAAGTCAGTGCTTTACCTGTTGCGTTTGAAATTAGAACACCGCTTTGACGACGACCGATTTCACCACCTTTGTGTTCGCCGTAGTGGTCGAACGTATGGTAAAGAAGACCTGAACCTGAAGTCATAGTTAGGAATTCAGTTTGGAAACCGATAAGACCACGAGAAGGCATCATAAAGTCCATGCGAACACGACCTTTACCATCTGGGTTCATATCTGTTAGTTCACCTTTACGTAAACCAACGCTTTCCATGATCGCGCCTTGGTTTTCTTCAACAACGTCAATGGTTACCGTTTCAAACGGTTCCATTAGCTGGCCGTTTTCTTCTTTCAAAATAACTTCAGGACGTGATACCGCTAGCTCGAAGCCTTCACGACGCATGTTTTCGATCAAAATCGAAAGGTGCAATTCGCCACGACCTGATACACGGAAACGGTCTGGATCTTCAGTTTGTTCAACACGTAGTGCTACGTTGTGAACCAATTCTTTTTCTAGACGCTCAAGAATGTTACGTGAAGTAACGAACTTACCTTCTTTACCCGCAAACGGAGACGTGTTTACTTGGAAAGTCATGGTTACTGTTGGTTCATCAACAGTCAATGCAGGTAGTGCTTCAACAACGTTAACATCACAGATGGTGTCTGAGATTTTAAGTTCACCGAGACCAGTAATTGCCACGATATCACCAGAAGAAGCTTGTTCTGCTTCAGAACGGTTAAGGCCTAGGTAACCTAATACCGTACCCACTTTACCGTTACGTTTTTTGCCGTCAGCAGAAATGATAGTAACTTGCTGGTTTGGTTTAACCGTACCGCGAGTTACACGGCCTACACCGATAACACCAACATAAGCGCTGTAATCAAGCTGAGAGATCTGCATTTGCAGAGAACCATCTGGGTCAACGTTTGGCGCATCAACACCATCAACGATCGCTTGGAACAATGGTTCCATGTTTTCGCCAGTTGTTGTTTCTTCTTGGCTTGCCCAACCGTTTAATGCTGAAGCATAAACAACTTGGAAGTCTAACTGTTCGTCGGTCGCGCCTAACGTATCGAACAAATCAAATACTTGATCCATTACCCAATCAGGACGAGCGCCAGGACGGTCAATTTTGTTAATAACAACGATTGGTTTCAAACCGTAGTTAAACGCTTTCTGTGTTACAAAACGTGTTTGTGGCATAGGGCCATCAACAGCATCAACGATAAGTAGTACTGAATCTACCATCGACATAATACGTTCTACTTCGCCACCAAAGTCTGCGTGCCCAGGAGTATCAACGATATTGATGCGGTAGTCATTCCAGTTAATTGCTGTATTTTTAGCAAGGATGGTGATGCCACGTTCTTTTTCAATGTCATTTGAGTCCATGACGCGCTCTTCAACTTCACCGCGAGACTCTAACGTGCCTGATTGCTGTAGTAGCTTATCAACAAGCGTGGTTTTACCGTGGTCAACGTGAGCGATGATCGCGATGTTTCTTAGTTTTTCAATATGCGGAGTAGCCATGGATTCTGATTCACTTATTTCACAAAAGACCCTTTACGACACCATGTCGCAATTGAGGTCAGAGTTTGGTTAAAAAAACGACCATAATGTACCAGATTTTAGCGAAAAACCCAGAAATATGTGATCTATTTCGGTTATTTTTCTATTTTAGTAAGAAATTCAACCGTATTTGAGGTTAAACAACATTACTCTGCTGCATTATTTTAGTTAAACATTCATTGACATCTTAATGAGATAGAGGCTGAATGGTAGCCAGCTTACACAGCACCATGCACCAAAATAAACATATTTAGTCCATTTTGGTGCAACACGTGATCATTTTAGTGCAACCCATAGCACCAACATCTGTCACGGCAAAGTTAAGCCAATGAAATCAAAGGATTTATTTTTTTGGCACGAATTTAGCTTTACGAATATTACATTCGTTTATGAAATGGGTACAGCAGTCTTACTTGCTGGTTTCAAAGTAAATTCGAGCCCCAATTGCTATTTTAACACTGGAGGTTATCCAAAATGTCAGTTGAAAATGTTTTATCGCTGATTCAAGAAAACGAAGTCAAGTTTATTGACTTGCGCTTCACTGATACGAAAGGTAAGGAACAACACGTATCAATTCCGGCTCACCAAGTAGACGCAGACTTCTTCGAAGAAGGTAAGATGTTTGATGGCTCTTCTGTCGCTGGCTGGAAAGGTATCAACGAATCAGACATGGTAATGATGCCAGATGCATCATCTGCTGTACTTGACCCATTTACAGAAGAAGCAACAGTGAACATTCGTTGTGACATTCTGGAACCTGCTACCATGCAAGGCTACGATCGCGATCCTCGCTCTATCTCACAACGTGCTGAAGAGTACATGCGTTCAACGGGCATTGCAGACACTGTTCTTGTCGGTCCAGAACCAGAGTTCTTCTTGTTTGACGATGTACGCTATTCTTCAGATATGTCTGGCTCTTTCTACAAAATCGATGATGTAGAAGCAGCTTGGAACAGCGGTACTGAATACGAAGACGGTAACAAAGGTCACCGTCCAGGCGTGAAAGGCGGTTATTTCCCAGTATCTCCTGTCGACTCTTCTCAAGACATCCGTTCTGCAATGTGTCTAGTGATGGAAGAAATGGGACTCGTTGTTGAAGCGCACCACCACGAAGTGGCAACCGCTGGTCAAAACGAAATCGCGACTCGCTTTAACACTATGACCACGAAAGCAGATGAAATCCAAATCTACAAATACGTTGTTCATAATGTTGCTCATGCATTCGGAAAAACCGCAACCTTTATGCCTAAGCCACTTGTTGGTGATAACGGTTCAGGTATGCACGTTCACCAATCTCTTGCAAAAGACGGCGTAAACCTATTTGCAGGCGATAAGTACGGCGGTCTATCTGAAATGGCGCTTTACTACATTGGCGGTATCATCAAACACGCTCGTGCAATCAACGCTTTTGCAAACGCATCAACCAACTCGTACAAACGTCTTGTTCCGGGCTTTGAAGCACCTGTTATGCTTGCCTACTCGGCACGTAACCGTTCAGCGTCTATCCGTATTCCTGTAGTACCAAGTCCTAAAGCACGTCGTCTTGAAGTTCGCTTCCCAGATCCAACAGCGAACCCATACCTAGCATTCTCTGCATTGCTAATGGCTGGCCTAGACGGTATTAAAAACAAGATCCATCCTGGCGATGCAATGGATAAAGATCTCTACGACCTTCCAGCGGAAGAAGCAGCAGAGATTCCAAAAGTTGCAGAAAACTTCGAAGTAGCATTGAAAGCTCTAGATGAAGATCGTGAGTTCTTAACCGCTGGCGGCGTATTCTCTGATGACTTCATCGATTCTTATATCGAGTTGAAATCTGAAGACGTGACTCGTCTACAAATGACGACTCATCCAGTTGAGTTCGAAATGTACTACTCAGTATAAGTACGACTGCAAACCTAGATTCAAAAGCCTGCTCAAACGAGCAGGCTTTTTTCTACTGTCTTATTTTAGGGCGCTAGCACCAAAATGGTGGCATATAGCTAACCCATTATATCCTATCTGTTTTAAAACCATTATTAGCCATAAGCGGCAAGCTTATTGCATTAAACCCTATGAATATGGTGCAAAAAAACCAATTACAGTTTAAAAATACTTATTTAGTGCATACTTATTTTTCAATGGATAATAAATAGTCAACTAGACAGTATGTAGTGCACCATGCTTCATGCTAAAATGCACTATATTAGTGCATTGAGACTCAGCTAGGAAGAGAGGAACACGTTGTGAGTGCAGAATTAAGTGAAATCATATTAGACAATATTGTATCAGCCACTCTGATACTCGATGAATCTCTTTGTGTCTGTTATGCAAATCCATCTGCAGAACAACTTTTTTCTCAGAGCGCTAAGCGAATCATCAATCAGCCTATTTCTAACTTAATACAACATGCTTCCATGGATCTCGCCCTACTGTCTCAACCACTACAAAGCGGCCAAAGCATTACTGATAGTGATGTCACTTTTGTCGTGGATGGCAAACCCTTAATGCTTGAAGTGACCGTTAGTCCGCTGTCTTGGAATCGTGAGCTCATGCTATTAGTGGAAATGCGTCGTATCGGCCAGCAACGTCGCTTAACTCAAGAACTTAATCAACACACTCAACAACAAGCAGCTAAACTGTTAGTCAGAGGTCTCGCTCATGAAATTAAGAATCCGTTGGGGGGGCTTCGTGGGGCTGCACAATTACTCGAGCGCATGCTAGAAGATCAGAGCCTAACTGAGTACACCCAAATCATCATAGAGCAAGCCGATCGCTTAAGAGCACTGGTTGATCGTTTATTAGGGCCACAGAAACCAGGTAAAAAAGAGTTAGGTAACTTACACCAAATTTTGGAAAAAGTTCGTCAATTGATCGAGCTCGATGGCAACCGTGAGCTAATTTTTGAGCGTGATTACGATCCTAGCCTGCCTGACATCATGATGGATCCCGATCAAATTGAACAAGCATTATTGAATATTGTCAGCAATGCCGCTCAAATTTTATCACAGCAGCCTCATGGTGAAATTATTCTACGCACGCGTACAGTCCACCAAGCCAATATCCATGGGCAACGCCATAAGTTGGTTGCTCGTATCGAAATCATCGATAACGGACCTGGTATCCCCATCGAACTACAAGATACATTATTTTACCCCATGGTCAGTGGCCGTGATGGAGGCTCCGGATTAGGGCTCTCTATCTCACAAAACTTAATTGATCAGCATAATGGCAAGATTGATGTCGAAAGCTGGCCTGGGCGCACCATATTTACTATTTACTTACCGATTCAATGAACGTCACAGCTGAATTGATATTGAGGATAACATTATGAGTAAAGGATACGTGTGGGTTGTCGACGATGACAGCTCAATTCGTTGGGTTATGGAAAAAACCCTTTCTTCTGCGAATATCAAATGCGAAACGTTCTCTGATGCAGAAAGCGTATTATTAGCGTTAGAGCGAGAAACGCCTGATGTACTCGTATCAGACATTCGCATGCCGGGTATTGATGGTTTAGAGCTGTTAAATCAAGTACACAGAACCTCACCTGATTTACCGATTATCATTATGACCGCGCATTCCGATCTGGATGCCGCAGTTAATGCGTACCAAAAAGGTGCCTTTGAATATATTCCCAAGCCGTTTGATGTCGATGAAACACTTACGCTGGTTGAACGAGCAATCTCTCATAGCCACGAGCAACGTAAAGAACAAACCGCTAATCTACAAGCCGCTGATGATACTCCTGAAATCATAGGTGAAGCGCCTGCGATGCAAGAAGTGTTTCGTGCTATCGGGCGTCTTTCGCGCTCTTCCATCTCTGTGCTTATTAATGGTGAATCCGGAACAGGTAAAGAACTCGTCGCACACGCGTTACATCGACATAGTCCTCGCGTTAAAAACCCATTTATTGCACTGAATATGGCCGCCATCCCTAAAGACTTGATTGAATCTGAGCTGTTTGGGCATGAGAAAGGAGCCTTTACTGGAGCGAATAATGTCAGGCAAGGGCGCTTTGAGCAGGCCAATGGTGGCACACTGTTTTTAGATGAAATTGGTGATATGCCCTTAGATATCCAAACTCGTCTACTCCGTGTATTAGCCGAAGGGCAATTTTACCGTGTCGGTGGTCATTCTGCGATAAAAGTCGATGTGCGAATCGTCGCAGCAACGCATCAAAACTTAGAAAAACTCGTCAATAAGGGACAATTTCGAGAAGACTTATTCCACCGTTTGAATGTGATTCGTATTCAAATTCCAGCATTGCGAGAACGTCGACAAGATATTGAAAAGCTGACCAAACACTTTTTAGCCTCCGCCGCCGATGAGCTCGGTGTAGAAATGAAAACACTGCATCCTAAGACGCTCGAAATGCTGACTCACCTAGAGTGGCCAGGCAATGTACGTCAATTAGAGAACATGTGTCGTTGGCTTACCGTAATGGCGACCAGCACAGAAGTATTACCTAACGACCTCCCGCCGGAAGTCTTGTCGGGTAAGAAAAACACCGAGGTTGAAAGTGACCACAGTTGGCAAAAGCAATTAGAGTCTTGGGCAAAGTCTTCTCTTTCTGAAGGAGAGACAGATATTTTATCTTATGCGCTCCCGGAATTTGAACGCATCTTACTAGAAGCTGCGCTTACTCACACTAACGGCCATAAACAAGAAGCGGCAAAAGTGCTTGGATGGGGCAGAAATACCCTTACCCGTAAACTCAAAGAGCTTTACTGATCCAGCGACCAAGGCAGTCCATCCGAGCGCTGCCTTTTACTCTTTCCTAGTTGAAAATGAGAATAGTGCTGACAGAGTGCGTTACGATTCTTATACTGACGGGTAAATTTCGACTAGGAAACCACTCATGATCAGTAAAGACCTTCCTTTAACGGATATCCACCGTCATTTAGATGGTAATATTCGTACCAGTACGATTCTCGAACTTGGCCAGCAATTTAATCTGGATCTTCCTGCCAATACTGTTGATGCGCTGACTCCATTTGTCCAAGTAGTAGAAAACGAACCATCTCTCATGGCTTTTCTGTCAAAACTAGATTGGGGAGTAAAGGTTCTTGGTAACCTAGATGCATGCCGTCGAGTCGCCTATGAGAATGTTGAAGACTTACTGCGTGCTAATATCGATTATGCAGAGCTACGCTTTTCTCCTTATTACATGGCGCTAGAGCACAACTTACCATTAGAAGGGGTTGTAGAAGCGGTAATTGATGGTGTTCAAGCTGGTATTCGTGATTTTGATGTCCAAGCCAACCTTATTGGTATTATGAGCCGCACCTTTGGCACACAGGCGTGCTTAAAAGAACTTAACTCCATACTGGCATACCAAAACCACTTTGTCGCTGTCGACCTTGCTGGAGACGAATTAGGCCAACCAGGCAATCAATTTGTTGAACACTTCAAGAAAGTGCGTAATTCCGGCTTGCAGGTGACAACACATGCTGGCGAAGCAGCAGGCGCAGAAAGCATCTGGCAAGCGATTAATGACTTAGGAGCAACGCGTATTGGTCATGGTGTTAAAGCAGTAGAAGATACCAGCCTACTTGAATACTTGGCCACACATAGTATTGGTATTGAGTCATGCTTAACCTCGAATATCCAAACCAGCACCATAGCTTCTCTTGAAAGTCACCCGATAACAACATTCTTAAATAGCGGGATCATGGCAAGTCTCAATACTGATGATCCAGCCGTCGAGGGTATTGAGCTGGAATATGAATATACCGTAGCTGCGGCTCAAGCGGGTCTTAATCAAACGCAACTACGTCAATTGCAAATGAATGGTTTAGCGATGAGTTTTCTATCTGACTCAGAGAAAAAAGAACTGACTGATAAAGTGTTACAACGATAAACTATTAGACATACAAATCGATAAAAAAACCCAGCTCTGTAAGCTGGGTTTTTTTAATCCCTAATATCTTGATAGTGACATTACATTGCTCTCATCTTGCAGTAACCACTCGTTATAAAAAAGTGAAGGCTGCTCATCATAAGGGCATTACTGATATGACTGCAGTAATACTGAGCCACTAGAGACAAGATAGAAAAGTTATAGACGAAAAAAAAGCCTCGTTCATAAGAACGAGGCTTTAAAACTTAATGGCGGAACGGACGGGATTCGAACCCGCGACCCCCGGCGTGACAGGCCGGTATTCTAACCAGCTGAACTACCGCTCCGCAAACTGGTTTTTCCATAACGCTGCACGCAGCACTATGTCTAAATTCAAGCCTGGCGATGACCTACTCTCACATGGGGAAACCCCACACTACCATCGGCGCTATTTCGTTTCACTTCTGAGTTCGGCATGGGATCAGGTGGGTCCAAAATGCTATGGTCGCCAAGCAAATTCTTTCTGTTATCGCCCAAAGGGCCATAACAATAATCTGGAAAGCTGTTTTTGTGGCTATAAAAAGCCGTTCTCACACACTCAAGTACTCATATTGAGTCCGTTACAAAACCTTTTTGGTGTTGTATGGTTAAGCCTCACGGGCGATTAGTACAGGTTAGCTCAACGCCTCACAACGCTTACACACCCTGCCTATCAACGTTCTAGTCTCGAACAACCCTTTAGGACGCTTAAAGCGCCAGGGAGAACTCATCTCAAGGCTCGCTTCCCGCTTAGATGCTTTCAGCGGTTATCGATCCCGAACTTAGCTACCGGGCAATGCGTCTGGCGACACAACCCGAACACCAGAGGTTCGTCCACTCCGGTCCTCTCGTACTAGGAGCAGCCCCTTTCAATTCTCCAACGCCCACGGCAGATAGGGACCGAACTGTCTCACGACGTTCTAAACCCAGCTCGCGTACCACTTTAAATGGCGAACAGCCATACCCTTGGGACCGACTTCAGCCCCAGGATGTGATGAGCCGACATCGAGGTGCCAAACACCGCCGTCGATATGAACTCTTGGGCGGTATCAGCCTGTTATCCCCGGAGTACCTTTTATCCGTTGAGCGATGGCCCTTCCATTCAGAACCACCGGATCACTATGACCTGCTTTCGCACCTGCTCGAATTGTCATTCTCGCAGTTAAGCGGGCTTATGCCATTGCACTAACCTCACGATGTCCAACCGTGATTAGCCCACCTTCGTGCTCCTCCGTTACTCTTTGGGAGGAGACCGCCCCAGTCAAACTACCCACCAGGCACTGTCCTCATTCCCGATAAGGGAACCAAGTTAGAACATCAAAACTACAAGGGTGGTATTTCAAGGACGGCTCCATGCAAACTAGCGTCTGCATATCAAAGCCTCCCACCTATCCTACACATGTAGGTTCAATGTTCAGTGCCAAGCTGTAGTAAAGGTTCACGGGGTCTTTCCGTCTAGCCGCGGGTACACTGCATCTTCACAGCGATTTCAATTTCACTGAGTCTCGGGTGGAGACAGCGTGGCCATCATTACGCCATTCGTGCAGGTCGGAACTTACCCGACAAGGAATTTCGCTACCTTAGGACCGTTATAGTTACGGCCGCCGTTTACCGGGGCTTCGATCAAGAGCGTCGACCGAAGTCTAACCCCATCAATTAACCTTCCGGCACCGGGCAGGCGTCACACCGTATACGTCATCTTACGATTTTGCACAGTGCTGTGTTTTTAATAAACAGTTGCAGCCACCTGGTATCTGCGACTCTTTTCGGCTCCAAGAGCAAGTCTTTTCACCTATATAGAGCGTACCTTCTCCCGAAGTTACGGTACCATTTTGCCTAGTTCCTTCACCCGAGTTCTCTCAAGCGCCTTGGTATTCTCTACCCGACCACCTGTGTCGGTTTGGGGTACGATTCCTTACAATCTGAAGCTTAGAGGCTTTTCCTGGAAGCATGGCATCAATGACTTCACACCCTTGGGTGCTCGACGTCGTGTCTCGACCTAATGAGTATCCGGATTTACCTAAATACTCAGCCTACGCACTTGAACCTGGACAACCATCGCCAGGCCCACCTAGCCTTCTCCGTCCCCCCATCGCAATTGTAAGAAGTACGGGAATATTAACCCGTTTCCCATCGACTACGCTTTTCAGCCTCGCCTTAGGGGTCGACTTACCCTGCCCCGATTAACGTTGGACAGGAACCCTTGGTCTTCCGGCGTGGGGGTTTTTCACCCCCATTATCGTTACTCATGTCAGCATTCGCACTTCTGATACCTCCAGCAGACTTCTCAATCCACCTTCAACGGCTTACAGAACGCTCCCCTACCCAACATTCCAAAAGGAATATTGCCGCAGCTTCGGTTTATTACTTAGCCCCGTTACATCTTCCGCGCAGGCCGACTCGACTAGTGAGCTATTACGCTTTCTTTAAATGATGGCTGCTTCTAAGCCAACATCCTAGCTGTCTGAGCCTTCCCACATCGTTTCCCACTTAGTAATAATTTGGGACCTTAGCTGGCGGTCTGGGTTGTTTCCCTCTCCACGACGGACGTTAGCACCCGCCGTGTGTCTCCCGGATAGTACTTACTGGTATTCGGAGTTTGCAAAGAGTTGGTAAGTCGGGATGACCCCCTAGTCTTAACAGTGCTCTACCCCCAGTAGTATTCGTCCGAGGCGCTACCTAAATAGCTTTCGGGGAGAACCAGCTATCTCCGAGTTTGATTGGCCTTTCACCCCTAGCCACAAGTCATCCGCTAATTTTTCAACATTAGTCGGTTCGGTCCTCCAATTGATGTTACTCAATCTTCAACCTGCCCATGGCTAGATCACTCGGTTTCGGGTCTATATCCAGAGACTGTGCGCCCAGTTAAGACTCGCTTTCGCTACGGCTCCCCTAAACGGTTAACCTTGCCACTGAATATAAGTCGCTGACCCATTATACAAAAGGTACGCAGTCACCCCACAAAGGAGGCTCCTACTGCTTGTACGTACACGGTTTCAGGTTCTATTTCACTCCCCTCACAGGGGTTCTTTTCGCCTTTCCCTCACGGTACTGGTTCACTATCGGTCAGTCAGGAGTATTTAGCCTTGGAGGATGGTCCCCCCATATTCAGACAGGATATCACGTGTCCCGCCTTACTCGATTTCACCTTAAATGCGTTGCCGGTTACGGGGCTATCACCCTGTATCGCGTGCCTTTCCAGACACTTCACCTGACGCATAAAAAGCTTAAGGGCTAATCCGGTTTCGCTCGCCGCTACTTCCAGAATCTCGGTTGATTTCTTTTCCTCGGGGTACTTAGATGTTTCAGTTCTCCCGGTTCGCCTCGTTACGCTATGTATTCACGCAACGATAACTGCTTATGCAGTTGGGTTTCCCCATTCGGAAATCGTAGACTCAAGTGGCTTTTACTGCCTCATCTACGCTTATCGCAAGTTAATACGTCCTTCATCGCCTCTGACTGCCAAGGCATCCACCGTGTACGCTTAGTCACTTAACCATACAACCCAAAAAAGTTTTGGATTGATGAACAAAGTCACCAAGGTTTGTCTGCATTTTTATACATGTTGCAGACTCGATATTGCCGGACTCAATTTTGAATACACACTCTATAAAAGAGTATGATTTTCCAAGAACACTTGAATGTGTTTGGTGTTTGTTGGTATCAAACGATACAACAAACATTGAGAACTTTTACAAATAATTCATATTTATCGCTAAATACGATTATTTTGTCAGCTTTCCAAATTGTTAAAGAGCAATGTGTATCTTTTTACAAAGACACCATTTTTAAGAACACTGCACACCAATGTGCTTAAAGATGGTGGAGCTATGCGGGATCGAACCGCAGACCTCCTGCGTGCAAGGCAGGCGCTCTCCCAGCTGAGCTATAGCCCCATCTTGGTCAATTTCATTTTCAAACAAACGCATGAAGCAGAAATTGGTGGGTCTGAGTGGACTTGAACCACCGACCTCCCGCTTATCAGGCGAGCGCTCTAACCAGCTGAGCTACAGACCCACTAAGGTGCTCTTAACTTTCTAAACCATATCAATCTGTGTGAACACTCATCGCAATAATCATTCGTATTAAGGAGGTGATCCAGCGCCAGGTTCCCCTAGCGCTACCTTGTTACGACTTCACCCCAGTCATGAACCACAAAGTGGCAAGCGTCCCCCCGAAGGTTAAACTACCTGCTTCTTTTGCAGCCCACTCCCATGGTGTGACGGGCGGTGTGTACAAGGCCCGGGAACGTATTCACCGTGACATTCTGATTCACGATTACTAGCGATTCCGACTTCATGGAGTCGAGTTGCAGACTCCAATCCGGACTACGACGCACTTTTTGGGATTCGCTCACTTTCGCAAGTTGGCAACCCTCTGTATGCGCCATTGTAGCACGTGTGTAGCCCTACTCGTAAGGGCCATGATGACTTGACGTCGTCCCCACCTTCCTCCGGTTTATCACCGGCAGTCTCCCTGAAGTTCCCACCATTACGTGCTGGCAATCAAGGATAAGGGTTGCGCTCGTTACGGGACTTAACCCAACATTTCACAACACGAGCTGACGACAGCCATGCAGCACCTGTCTCAGAGTTCCCGAAGGCACCAATCCATCTCTGGAAAGTTCTCTGGATGTCAAGAGTAGGTAAGGTTCTTCGCGTTGCATCGAATTAAACCACATGCTCCACCGCTTGTGCGGGCCCCCGTCAATTCATTTGAGTTTTAATCTTGCGACCGTACTCCCCAGGCGGTCTACTTAACGCGTTAGCTCCGAAAGCCACGGCTCAAGGCCACAACCTTCAAGTAGACATCGTTTACGGCGTGGACTACCAGGGTATCTAATCCTGTTTGCTCCCCACGCTTTCGCATCTGAGTGTCAGTATCTGTCCAGGGGGCCGCCTTCGCCACTGGTATTCCTTCAGATCTCTACGCATTTCACCGCTACACCTGAAATTCTACCCCCCTCTACAGTACTCTAGCCTGCCAGTTTCAAATGCAATTCCGAGGTTAAGCCTCGGGCTTTCACATCTGACTTAACAGACCACCTGCATGCGCTTTACGCCCAGTAATTCCGATTAACGCTCGCACCCTCCGTATTACCGCGGCTGCTGGCACGGAGTTAGCCGGTGCTTCTTCTGCAGCTAACGTCAAGAATAACGTCTATTCAACGTTACCCCTTCCTCACTGCTGAAAGTACTTTACAACCCGAAGGCCTTCTTCATACACGCGGCATGGCTGCATCAGGCTTGCGCCCATTGTGCAATATTCCCCACTGCTGCCTCCCGTAGGAGTTTGGGCCGTGTCTCAGTCCCAATGTGGCTGATCATCCTCTCAGACCAGCTAGAGATCGTCGCCTTGGTGAGCTCTTACCTCACCAACAAGCTAATCTCACCTGGGCATATCTTGACGCGAGAGGCCCGAAGGTCCCCCTCTTTGGCCCGAAGGCGTTATGCGGTATTAGCCATCGTTTCCAATGGTTATCCCCCACATCAAGGCAATTTCCCAGGCATTACTCACCCGTCCGCCGCTCGTCATCTTCTAGCAAGCTAGAAATGTTACCGCTCGACTTGCATGTGTTAGGCCTGCCGCCAGCGTTCAATCTGAGCCATGATCAAACTCTTCAATTAAAGTTTTTTCGGCTCAATGAATACTGACTTCAAAACTAATATTTGTTTAAAAACAAACATATAATCTTAAAGCTATTATCATTCCAACAGAATGATAATGAATTGACTGTGCCAAGATTAACTCAGTTAATCTCGATTGGTCACTCAGTTCATTGAAACCAATTTTGTTTCCGAAGAAACTATTGATTATCATCAACGAGTGCCCACACAGATTGATAGGTTTAAATTATTAAAGAGCTTGGCTTTCTGTACCGAAGTACTTAAGCGAGGTGCGTATAGTACGCGTTACACTTTGAAAGTCAACATAAAATTCTAAAAATTTAAAACTTTATGGTGACTTGCTTGATTTTTCATCAAGCAAGCGATATTAAAGCCTGGCGATGACCTACTCTCACATGGGGAAACCCCACACTACCATCGGCGCTATTTCGTTTCACTTCTGAGTTCGGCATGGGATCAGGTGGGTCCAAAATGCTATGGTCGCCAAGCAAATTCTTTCTGTTATCGCCCAAAGGCCATAACAATAATCTGGAAAGCTGTTTTTGTGGCTATAAAAGCCGTTCTCACACACTCAAGTACTCATATTGAGTCCGTTACAAAACCTTTTTGGTGTTGTATGGTTAAGCCTCACGGGCGATTAGTACAGGTTAGCTCAACGCCTCACAACGCTTACACACCCTGCCTATCAACGTTCTAGTCTCGAACAACCCTTTAGGACGCTTAAAGCGCCAGGGAGAACTCATCTCAAGGCTCGCTTCCCGCTTAGATGCTTTCAGCGGTTATCGATCCCGAACTTAGCTACCGGGCAATGCGTCTGGCGACACAACCCGAACACCAGAGGTTCGTCCACTCCGGTCCTCTCGTACTAGGAGCAGCCCCTTTCAATTCTCCAACGCCCACGGCAGATAGGGACCGAACTGTCTCACGACGTTCTAAACCCAGCTCGCGTACCACTTTAAATGGCGAACAGCCATACCCTTGGGACCGACTTCAGCCCCAGGATGTGATGAGCCGACATCGAGGTGCCAAACACCGCCGTCGATATGAACTCTTGGGCGGTATCAGCCTGTTATCCCCGGAGTACCTTTTATCCGTTGAGCGATGGCCCTTCCATTCAGAACCACCGGATCACTATGACCTGCTTTCGCACCTGCTCGAATTGTCATTCTCGCAGTTAAGCGGGCTTATGCCATTGCACTAACCTCACGATGTCCAACCGTGATTAGCCCACCTTCGTGCTCCTCCGTTACTCTTTGGGAGGAGACCGCCCCAGTCAAACTACCCACCAGGCACTGTCCTCATTCCCGATAAGGGAACCAAGTTAGAACATCAAAACTACAAGGGTGGTATTTCAAGGACGGCTCCATGCAAACTAGCGTCTGCATATCAAAGCCTCCCACCTATCCTACACATGTAGGTTCAATGTTCAGTGCCAAGCTGTAGTAAAGGTTCACGGGGTCTTTCCGTCTAGCCGCGGGTACACTGCATCTTCACAGCGATTTCAATTTCACTGAGTCTCGGGTGGAGACAGCGTGGCCATCATTACGCCATTCGTGCAGGTCGGAACTTACCCGACAAGGAATTTCGCTACCTTAGGACCGTTATAGTTACGGCCGCCGTTTACCGGGGCTTCGATCAAGAGCGTCGACCGAAGTCTAACCCCATCAATTAACCTTCCGGCACCGGGCAGGCGTCACACCGTATACGTCATCTTACGATTTTGCACAGTGCTGTGTTTTTAATAAACAGTTGCAGCCACCTGGTATCTGCGACTCTTTTCGGCTCCAAGAGCAAGTCTTTTCACCTATATAGAGCGTACCTTCTCCCGAAGTTACGGTACCATTTTGCCTAGTTCCTTCACCCGAGTTCTCTCAAGCGCCTTGGTATTCTCTACCCGACCACCTGTGTCGGTTTGGGGTACGATTCCTTACAATCTGAAGCTTAGAGGCTTTTCCTGGAAGCATGGCATCAATGACTTCACACCCTTGGGTGCTCGACGTCGTGTCTCGACCTAATGAGTATCCGGATTTACCTAAATACTCAGCCTACGCACTTGAACCTGGACAACCATCGCCAGGCCCACCTAGCCTTCTCCGTCCCCCCATCGCAATTGTAAGAAGTACGGGAATATTAACCCGTTTCCCATCGACTACGCTTTTCAGCCTCGCCTTAGGGGTCGACTTACCCTGCCCCGATTAACGTTGGACAGGAACCCTTGGTCTTCCGGCGTGGGGGTTTTTCACCCCCATTATCGTTACTCATGTCAGCATTCGCACTTCTGATACCTCCAGCAGACTTCTCAATCCACCTTCAACGGCTTACAGAACGCTCCCCTACCCAACATTCCAAAAGGAATATTGCCGCAGCTTCGGTTTATTACTTAGCCCCGTTACATCTTCCGCGCAGGCCGACTCGACTAGTGAGCTATTACGCTTTCTTTAAATGATGGCTGCTTCTAAGCCAACATCCTAGCTGTCTGAGCCTTCCCACATCGTTTCCCACTTAGTAATAATTTGGGACCTTAGCTGGCGGTCTGGGTTGTTTCCCTCTCCACGACGGACGTTAGCACCCGCCGTGTGTCTCCCGGATAGTACTTACTGGTATTCGGAGTTTGCAAAGAGTTGGTAAGTCGGGATGACCCCCTAGTCTTAACAGTGCTCTACCCCCAGTAGTATTCGTCCGAGGCGCTACCTAAATAGCTTTCGGGGAGAACCAGCTATCTCCGAGTTTGATTGGCCTTTCACCCCTAGCCACAAGTCATCCGCTAATTTTTCAACATTAGTCGGTTCGGTCCTCCAATTGATGTTACTCAATCTTCAACCTGCCCATGGCTAGATCACTCGGTTTCGGGTCTATATCCAGAGACTGTGCGCCCAGTTAAGACTCGCTTTCGCTACGGCTCCCCTAAACGGTTAACCTTGCCACTGAATATAAGTCGCTGACCCATTATACAAAAGGTACGCAGTCACCCCATAAAAGAGGCTCCTACTGCTTGTACGTACACGGTTTCAGGTTCTATTTCACTCCCCTCACAGGGGTTCTTTTCGCCTTTCCCTCACGGTACTGGTTCACTATCGGTCAGTCAGGAGTATTTAGCCTTGGAGGATGGTCCCCCCATATTCAGACAGGATATCACGTGTCCCGCCTTACTCGATTTCACCTTAAATACGTTGCCGGTTACGGGGCTATCACCCTGTATCGCGTGCCTTTCCAGACACTTCACCTGACGCATAAAAAGCTTAAGGGCTAATCCGGTTTCGCTCGCCGCTACTTCCAGAATCTCGGTTGATTTCTTTTCCTCGGGGTACTTAGATGTTTCAGTTCTCCCGGTTCGCCTCGTTACGCTATGTATTCACGCAACGATAACTGCTTATGCAGTTGGGTTTCCCCATTCGGAAATCGTAGACTCGAGTGGCTTTTACTGCCTCATCTACGCTTATCGCAAGTTAATACGTCCTTCATCGCCTCTGACTGCCAAGGCATCCACCGTGTACGCTTAGTCACTTAACCATACAACCCAAAAAAGTTTTGGATTGATGAACAAAGTCACCAAGGTTTGTCTGCATTTTTATACATGTTGCAGACTCGATATTGCCGGACTCAATTTTGAATACACACTCTATTAATAGAGTATGATTTTCCAAGAACACTTGAATGTGTTTGGTGTTTGTTGGTATCAAGCGATACAACAAACATTGAGAACTTTTACAAATAATTCATATTTATCGCTAAATACGATTATTTTGTCAGCTTTCCAAATTGTTAAAGAGCAGAGTATTTTCTTATAAAATACACTTTCTAAAGATTTTCAGCGTCACAAATTCCAACCACGCACGTTTCGGTAGTGGTTTGGAAGAAAGATCCAAAAATATTTAGAGAGTGGTGGGCGATACCGGGTTCGAACCAGTGACCCCCTGCTTGTAAGGCAGGTGCTCTCCCAACTGAGCTAATCGCCCATTGTATTTTAATTCCCATGGAAGGAATGGTGGGTCGTGCAGGATTCGAACCTGCGACCAATTGATTAAAAGTCAACTGCTCTACCAACTGAGCTAACGACCCAATGGTATCCCGTAGGGGAGTCGAACCCCTGTTACCGCCGTGAAAGGGCGGTGTCCTAGGCCTCTAGACGAACGGGACACTAAGATACTCTTTTGCTTTGTCTAAACCATATCAATCTGTGTGAACACTCATCGCAATAATCATTTCGTATTAAGGAGGTGATCCAGCGCCAGGTTCCCCTAGCGCTACCTTGTTACGACTTCACCCCAGTCATGAACCACAAAGTGGCAAGCGTCCCCCCGAAGGTTAAACTACCTGCTTCTTTTGCAGCCCACTCCCATGGTGTGACGGGCGGTGTGTACAAGGCCCGGGAACGTATTCACCGTGACATTCTGATTCACGATTACTAGCGATTCCGACTTCATGGAGTCGAGTTGCAGACTCCAATCCGGACTACGACGCACTTTTTGGGATTCGCTCACTTTCGCAAGTTGGCAACCCTCTGTATGCGCCATTGTAGCACGTGTGTAGCCCTACTCGTAAGGGCCATGATGACTTGACGTCGTCCCCACCTTCCTCCGGTTTATCACCGGCAGTCTCCCTGAAGTTCCCACCATTACGTGCTGGCAATCAAGGATAAGGGTTGCGCTCGTTACGGGACTTAACCCAACATTTCACAACACGAGCTGACGACAGCCATGCAGCACCTGTCTCAGAGTTCCCGAAGGCACCAATCCATCTCTGGAAAGTTCTCTGGATGTCAAGAGTAGGTAAGGTTCTTCGCGTTGCATCGAATTAAACCACATGCTCCACCGCTTGTGCGGGCCCCCGTCAATTCATTTGAGTTTTAATCTTGCGACCGTACTCCCCAGGCGGTCTACTTAACGCGTTAGCTCCGAAAGCCACGGCTCAAGGCCACAACCTTCAAGTAGACATCGTTTACGGCGTGGACTACCAGGGTATCTAATCCTGTTTGCTCCCCACGCTTTCGCATCTGAGTGTCAGTATCTGTCCAGGGGGCCGCCTTCGCCACTGGTATTCCTTCAGATCTCTACGCATTTCACCGCTACACCTGAAATTCTACCCCCCTCTACAGTACTCTAGCCTGCCAGTTTCAAATGCAATTCCGAGGTTAAGCCTCGGGCTTTCACATCTGACTTAACAGACCACCTGCATGCGCTTTACGCCCAGTAATTCCGATTAACGCTCGCACCCTCCGTATTACCGCGGCTGCTGGCACGGAGTTAGCCGGTGCTTCTTCTGCAGCTAACGTCAAGAATAACGTCTATTCAACGTTACCCCTTCCTCACTGCTGAAAGTACTTTACAACCCGAAGGCCTTCTTCATACACGCGGCATGGCTGCATCAGGCTTGCGCCCATTGTGCAATATTCCCCACTGCTGCCTCCCGTAGGAGTTTGGGCCGTGTCTCAGTCCCAATGTGGCTGATCATCCTCTCAGACCAGCTAGAGATCGTCGCCTTGGTGAGCTCTTACCTCACCAACAAGCTAATCTCACCTGGGCATATCTTGACGCGAGAGGCCCGAAGGTCCCCCTCTTTGGCCCGAAGGCATTATGCGGTATTAGCCATCGTTTCCAATGGTTATCCCCCACATCAAGGCAATTTCCCAGGCATTACTCACCCGTCCGCCGCTCGTCATCTTCTAGCAAGCTAGAAATGTTACCGCTCGACTTGCATGTGTTAGGCCTGCCGCCAGCGTTCAATCTGAGCCATGATCAAACTCTTCAATTAAAGTTTTTTCGGCTCAATGAATACTGACTTCAAAACTAATATTTGTTAAAAACAAACATGTAATCTTAAAGCTATTATCATTCCAACAGAATGATAATGAATTGACTGTGCCAAGACTAACCGAAGTTAATCTCGATTGGTCACTCAGTTCATTGAAACCAATTTTGTTTCCGAAGAAACTATTGATTATCATCAACGAGTGCCCACACAGATTGATAGGTTTAAATTGTTAAAGAGCTTTTCCTTAGCTTCGAACTGCATAAAGCGTCGTTGCTAGGGGTGCGTATAATACGCTTTAATTTGTTTGAGTCAAGAGTTTATTTAAACTTTTTTCTCAAGCCCGATTACTTAGTTTCCTAAGCCACTTCGTAATATTCGTCTTACTCTGTGTCGGTGAGGCGGCATTATAGGGAGACTAGAAATTATGACAAGTGTTTTTTCGCTTTTTTATTTTGTTCGCTCAAAAAGGCATCAAAGCAATAAATTACGAATAAAATATGAACATTTGAAGGTAGTCACAGCAATCTATTGGAAAAATCCCAAGCATGTACGTACTATTCATATATCTATTTTGTGAATAGTAGATATTTTCCCTTATTGTTTTCTTCAGAATAAGTAGTATTCGATATGAACTTTACTAAAGATATATTAATTACCGTAGTTTTAGCACTGATAGGCGCAATCCTTTTTTCTCAGGTTTCCGTGTCGCCCGCAATCAGTTTCCTTATTGGTGTCGTATTAACCGCGTTGGTGTTTACGTGGACGAAAAAGACACCGGCTCCTCAACATGAAGAACCTACTAGTGACAACATGTCCACGACTACTCTTTATGTGGGGAACTTGCCTTATAAAGCGAATGAAACCAATGTGCGCGATTTATTTGCAGAACATGGTGATGTCTTCGCTGTACGATTAATGAAAGATAAGCGTACTGGCAAAAGACGCGGCTTTGGTTTTGTCGTTATGTCTTCTGCTAGTGCCGACCAAACCATTAATGCGCTTAATGAAGCTGACTACATGCAGCGTACTTTAAAAGTACGAGTAGCCAACGATCCTAAACATCCCTCCGGAACGGACAGTTTTGAATAACGCCAAATCCTAACTTGTCTAGTTCTACGTTCAGTGCCATTTCTTCCCAGGGAATGGTACTGGACATTATTTTATGTTTCTCGCGCTTGCCTTTATATATCCGACCAATGTCTAGCATTAACAACTGCGCAACTCGCCTCGCAATAGCCTTTCCAGAATCTACTAGTAAAACCTCTTTACCTAATACCGTCTGAATTTCATCTTTTATTAAAGGGAAATGTGTACACCCAAGAACAGCAACATCAATTTTTTGGCGCAGTGGTGCAAGAATGCAATTCAATTCTTGTAAGTCAATGGTATAACCTCGTAGCTTTGCTTCTGCCATATCGACCAACCGTGTTGAGCCTAATAATTCAACGGGTTGATGCGGCGAAAAGTCTTGTATTAAGTCATGGGTATACTGCCTAGTTACTGTTGCTGGCGTTGCTATCAAACCCACGGCTAAGTTTGAAAGTAATGATGCAGGTTTAATAGCAGGAACGACTCCGACAACAGGTATAGAAAGTTCAGCACGTAAAGAAGGTAAAACAATAGTGCTAGCGGTATTACACGCAATCACGACTAAGTCGATCGATTCTTTTACAACAGCTGATACGACAATGCTGGTCACTCGCGAAATTAATACGTCCTGCTCAAGCTCTCCGTATGGGTATGCTTCATTATCGAAGGTATACACTATCGATAATTGTGGTAAATGCTCTACGATGGCTTGATATACAGACAGCCCACCTACACCAGAATCAAAAATCAGTACTTTGGGTCGAGTCGTCACAAATTATTCTCACTAGAAAAAACGCATTAATGATACTCGCTCTTTTTTCTGCTGCAACGGTCAAAATACGATAAAAAAACCGCCCGAAGGCGGTTAATAGTTAAAATTGATAACCCATATTCATATAGTAGGCCCGTTCAGCCGCTGGATAACCTGCGGCCGTGGCGTATTCCTTATCAAGTAAGTTAGCAATGCGTCCACTCAGCGTCACCTTCTTTGTCACGTAGTAATTAATCGACGTATTCACTAAGGCGTAACTGGCTAAATCAACATGAGCGGTAGAAGTTGGCCGACGACTAAACCACATATAACTCACGACCCAATCGATATCATCAAAGTGAGTAGTAGTATTCCACTTATAAATTTGTCGAGATCGGCGCACCAATTGTTTGCCATCTTTATCTTTGGGCGATTTAATATCAGCACTCAGCTGATGATCGACAATTCCAGTCCGAAAGTTGGCTTCTACTTCGATCCCTTTAATATGCGATTGCCCATTAATATTTTTGGACACATAAGTGCTGGGATCATAGCTTAGTAGATTGGTTATCTTATTATCGTAACCAGTCACCGACCAATAGACATCATAAACACGCCCATAGACACCTAATTCATAGCTTTTCGATGTTTCCGGCGTTAAACCTTCATTACCATAAGTTGGGTCATACAACTCATATAAGTTTGGCGCTTTAATGCCAGTGCCATATGAGGCTCGTAGCGCCAACTCAGGAATAAAGCGATAGCCTGCCGCGATATTGTAAGTCTCGTCTTGACCAAACGCTTCGTTATCATCAATGCGTCCGCTGGCTTGTAAGCGTAATTGATCAATGTCGGATGTCACTAGTGCATATACCGCGGTGTTATCACGCGTGTACTCGCGATTGGTTTGCAAGTTTTTATAACCTGACTGACGCCAATCAACTCCACCAGCGAGGGTGAGTCCCTGATTCACTTCAAAGCTATTCGACCACTTGGCGACGCTTTGCGTGACGCGATCTTTGGTGGCACCAGACGATGCCTTACCAAGCTTTTGTTGATAATCCCACTGCTTTTGCTGCTGATAATTAAACTGCAATAACGAGCGATATTGCTGGCCATTGAATGCTCCCCCCAATGTCCAAGACTGATCTTCTTTCTCGGCTTCCATATATTGACGCGAACCAAATGAAGAGTCGTATTGGTAGGTGTTTTTAAACAACCGGCCATTCGCAAACAGTGAGAGTTGTTCGGTCACATCATGGGTATACCCTACTAAGCCATTATTACTTTTAAAACCATGTTTATCGCCATCATTAATGCCAGGCACAGGATGAACGTTATAGCCATCATCGGCCTCATGGCTCACTGCCATATTCAATTGACCATTCTCAGACGTCGCGACTCCCGTCGAACCGCCAATTTGTTTGTAGTCCAAACTGCCTAAACCAACATTGACTTTGGTTATCTGCTGACGCGAACGCGCCACCGTTATGATATTGATGACGCCACCGATGGCCTCAGAGCCATAGAGAGAGGCCTTAGCCCCGCGCACGTACTCAATATGATCAACGTAATTCAGCGGTATTTGATTAAAATCCACCGCCCCTTTCGCAGAGCGAGCTAAACGCACACCATCCATCAGGACTAACACTTGTGATGGTCCTGTTCCGCGCACATAGAGGCTCGCTAGTTGCCCTCGCCCACCATTTTGCGAGATTTGCACTCCCGTTAAACGGCACAGCACATCCGGTAAACTTTTCGCTTGTGACTGCTCAATGTCTCTGCGGGTAATCACATCGATATTAGCAAGAGCCGTACGCTCTTGTTGAGGAAAGCGATTCGCCGTCACTATTACCGTATCCATGCTCGTAGGCGTAAGTTTGGCATGACTAGGAACTGACGCACATAATAATGCAGCCACTGAACATACCAGTAATGACTTATTCATTTAATTAAACCATTTAATAATCAGAAAAATATTCGTTTGAAATACTATACATTGACAGTGACGATACCCGAAGTGGGTTGTTATTAAATATCAATATAAAGATAAGAGTTAGGCATAATGAACACTCACAAGTGAAGTGCTACTTAAGCGATAAGATTGGTGAACAGGTTAATAATGCCGTTATTACACGTTCAAACTTTAGACAAGATAGCAATAGCTTGCGAGTCATCGAAGGAGATTGCAATCAGGCACATGGCCTGATTGCGTGTTATGTTAAGCGGTCACTGTGGATTTATCTTCTTTGTTCTCTTCTGGCATTAAGTCTGGATCAAATAATCGAGCCTGACGCAATGACTTAAAGCCTACCGCCATCACGGTTCCAAGACCCAGTGCTCCTAACCCAAATATCATGGCAGAGGCAACAGGAGCGAAGACTTTCCCTAGCGCCCCCATACCAAGAGCGCCAATGGAGTCTCCTGTCACGTCCTGCGCGGTCCACAAGCTACTTACTCGGCCAAGTAAATGATTTGGAGTATGACCTTGTACTAAAGAATACTGAATGATCGATGTGACCGAGCCTAAATAACCATAAATGACTAAAACGAAGAGTAATAATAAATAATGAGCGGCCAGTCCAATGGCAGTAATACAGAGAAATGTCCCCAGCGTACTCAGTATCATTACCCAGCCGGGTTTACGCGTTGTTTGTAACCAACCGGACGTCAACGCTCCCACCATCGCGCCTAAAGGCATCGCTGCATACATCAGTCCAGCATCAGCTGCGGTACCACCGAATGTCACTAACGCTAACGCTGGGAAAATAACTTTTACCGCTGTGGCGAGGGTTTCCAGCGTACCTAACGCGACGACACTCCCCACTAATCGATGATTAAACAAAAAACTAACGCCTTCACCTAATGCTTGTAATGGTGATTCATTACGTGGATGTTCTGCTCTCATACTCGGTAACTGAAGCAACGGAATAAGCGTGGCTAACGTTCCCAAGGCGGCAAGGCCATAGTTCCAGCTCACCTCTCCAGCCGCAATAACAAAGCCACCGATTGCTGGAGATAACACCATGCCCATGCGTACGGTCAGCATACTTAACGCCGCGGCGGACGGAACATTTTCTCTACCAACAATCACCGGCATGCACGCCATTAGCGCCGTCATGCCGAGTGCCCCAAAGAATCCATCCCATGCCGATAATAGGTACAGAGCCACTAAAGAAGGCGAAGCCACAACACTATTGAGTGCTAAAGCGACAAATCCTAAACCACAAGTCCCGCGCGCAAAAATAATCAGCTTTTTTCTATCATAACGATCGGCTAGCACGCCACCGAGCAGTAAGCCAATGAACATGCCAATCCCATCTAACGCCATAATCACGCCCACTTGCAGCGTCGACCCGGTTAATAAATGGACCTGTACTGGCACCGCAACCGTCATCATACCTAACCCCAGCACTGACACCAGACGAGCGATAAATACCATTCTAAAATCACGGTTTTGTCTAAGTAGAGAGAAATCTACTAAAAAGGAAGGTTTTTTCATAATTTCATTAATCTTATCATTAAAAGCGGACCAACATCCCCAAGAGGACGCTGGTCCACTTTGTTTTAGTCAAGGGTTGGACAGCAAGAGAGCAACTTATTAAGACGAGGGCCGACTTTGCTCAATGATGCAGGCGCTAAAATATCCTGATGACGGCAATCCATATAATGCTCGGTTAGCTCACCAACAAAAGGCGCCCAAACCGTCTTAATGTCAAAATCTGGTAACGTTTTATTCGCCACAAAAAGATGAACAGGCCCAGAGTACGTTGGCGTGGAAGCCCTCATCATCACGGCCACTGCATCCTCGTAGTTCGCTTCTATGTCACGCAACATGTCAGCCCGCTCGCGGTTCATATCACTATCCATCGGATAAGCATTATTCGCATTCATAAAGAGCGCTTTCTCTTGTTCGATTTCTTCTACATCGAGTGGCGCATTCCAGTCCTGCACTTCGGTTGGATAGGTATCAAATAGAGCAATAAAAGCGACGTGTTCTCCCAGAGCTTCTAACTTTGCTGCCAGTGTATGTACAACGTTACCGCCGAAGGAGTACCCCATTAGATGATAGGGACCAGAAGGCTGAATTCGCCGTAGCTGCTCGAAATACCGTTCACACGCCGATGCCATATCATCACAGTCGGCAATTGGACCGTTTTCCCGCGGGGACTGTAAGCCAATGATAGGAAATGAACCCTGTAAATATTTTTGTAGGCCTGTGTACTGCCATGCAAATCCAGACGCGGGATTAATACAGAACAAGGGAGCTCCCTTACCTTGGCGAATGGGTAACACTAGTTCATGACCGGCTCTTGCGTGTGCGGCCTTTTCATGCGTGAGTGTTTTAGCCAAACCAGCAACTGTTGGCGCTATCATGATGTCCCCCACACCGATAGATACGTTGAGCGTTTGACGAATGTCAGCCGCTAAGCGCATACATAGTAAGGAATGACCACCTAAAGCAAAAAAGTCATCATTTGCCAAGACCGAGGGCTGCTCAAGGATGGCACAAAACAATTTCGCGAGTTGACATTCCAACGCGGTTTCTGGCTGTCGGCCATGCTTAGCTCCGCTAACCGAAGGAAGTGGCAAGGCTTTACGATCCAACTTGCCATTAACACTCAATGGAAACTCGTCCAAAACCACGATCGCAACAGGAATCATATGTGCAGGCAGCTGAGTCTTCATGATGTCTCTTAGATCCGAGCCATCCACATCAGAGGACGAAGTGATTATATAGCCAACCAACTGACGGTTATCCGCCCCTTCCATCGTAGTGGAATCAACGAATGACTTCGCACACACGATCGCCTGCTTGACACCAGGAAGCTCACTCAGACAGTGTTCAATCTCGCCCAACTCAATTCGCTGTCCGCGAATTTTAAGCTGATCATCGTTACGCCCAAGATAATCAATTTTGCCTGATGGCAACCAACGTACAATATCTCCTGTCCGATATAGGCGTTGCCCATTACCACTCGGATCGGCAATAAATCGATCAGCAGTCAAAGCATGGCGATTGAGGTACCCCATTGCTAACTGTTGACCAGCCAAATACAGCTCCCCAGGAATTCCAATAGGAACATCACGTAAACAATTATCTAACACTCGCAGTTGAGTATTCCAAACCGGAAGTCCTATCGGAACGCCATTACCGTCCCCCTCGGTTAACGAAGGACCAAAAGCTGGGCAGTACGTGACATCAACCGCCGCTTCCGTCGGGCCATACAAGTTATGTAACGGCGCCGATAGATATTGACCATAGAGTTGTGATAACTCTTTCGTTAGCGCTTCACCGCTACAAAATACTCTTTTTAGGCTCTCGGCCACAGGTTCACCGGCCACCACTCGACTTTTCACATAGGCCATAAATGCCGCCAGCATCGATGGAACAAAATGCAGTGTTGTGATTTGATAATCTTCGATCAACGATAATAACGCATCAGGATCTTTATGTGATTCTGGCGGAGCCATCATCAATTGCGCCCCCTGAATCAATGGCCAGAAAAACTCCCATACTGAGACATCAAAGCTACAGGGCGTTTTCTGCAACACCACATCATTTTTGTTCAGTGGATACTCATGCTGCATCCATAATAAGCGATTAACGATGGCTTGATGGGACACCAATACGCCCTTAGGACGACCAGTAGACCCTGAGGTATAAATGATATATGCACCTTGCTCTGGCTTAACGTCGGCATCCATCGCAAGCTGTGGTTGACCGACCTCATCATAGAGATCATCAAACACAATCACCTGCGTATAAGGGGCGTAGAGCTCGCGATAATCAGAAGTTGTAATAATGACCGTTGGCTTGGCATCCTCAACCATATCAAGTAGACGCTCCGTTGGATAAGTCACATCCAAAGGTAAGTACACTGCGCCAACGTCTAGAACACTATTGAGCGCGATACTGAGTTTAACGCTGCGCGGTAACGCCACTGCCACAATATCACCACCACACACACCATCGTAGTGCAATTGCTGAGCAAGTAGAGAGACCTGATGTCTCACTTCACGGTAAGTCAGTCGGTGCTCAATATCACATAATGCCACGGCATTTGGGGTTTGTTTGGCTTGGGCTCTCATTAAATCGCGAAGTGTCGTATGCGGTACTTCTGTATGCGTATGATTCACGTGAAACAATTGATTGGCATCGCGCTCTGTCAACAATGGATATTGGCATAGGGCACGATGAGGAGCTTCAACGACCGCCTTTAATAAGGTTTCCAGTTGCTCAGCCAAACGATGTGGATCATATTTTTGATGGCGATACGCCACTAATATCTCAAGTTGTTCACCGGGAACAACAAAAACAGTCAGTGGGAAATGGGTATAACCACGGTTATCAAGACCGACTAAACGTAACCCAGCATGCTGCCTCTCAAACCAATGCTCGGTATTCGGATAATTTTCTACTGATAGCATGGTATCAAATAGTGTCTCTCCGCCAGCGATTTGTTGAATGTCACTTAACCCCAGGACATCGTTCTCTAATAACTGGATTTGCTGGCTCTGCACTTCTACCAATTGTTTTATTAACGACACATGTGGCTTAAGATTGAGCCGAATGGGGATAGTGTTTGTAAATAACCCGATATGCTCATCAACGCCTTCAATATGGGTAAATCGGCCGGAGATGGGGGTTCCGAATACCACCTCTTCTTTTCCTGTCATAAGACCAAGCAAGACTCCCCATACTCCTTGCATCAGGGAGTTTAATGTTAAGCCTTCACGCCGACATAATTGGTTAATACGCTCTGTTAATTGCCGGTCCAGCTTGACTGGCACTTCCTTAATCGGCTGAAGGTTAACTTCACCATCATAAGCCAAGGTCGGCGTCACCCCGTTAAGCTGTGTGTGCCATAATTGACGTGCAGGCTCTTTCTCACGAGCAGCAAGCTGATTCACAACTTGAGCATAACTGGTTTGTAACACCTTGTGTATTCGGCCTTCACGATACGCTGCAAAGAAGTCATTCATCAATATCGGCGTTGACCACCCATCCACAATTAAGTGGTGCATGGAAATAATGACCGTATGCTGATTGTCGTGATGATGTACCACGCAAGCATAGAGTAAGGGGATATCTGGATTATTTATCTCAAAGAATCGGGCCGCTTCGCTTGTCTCAATCTCGACTAACTGCGCAGATTGTTCCGCATCAGCTAAGCCATTAAGACTGACTTGATGTATCGGCCAAAGCGTTGTAATCCCTGCTGGTAATTGAGGTATCACTTGCACCGACTCGCCCAAAATATCACTATCAAACCTAGCCCATAACTGAGTATGTTTACGAATGATGCAATCTAAAGCATGCTGAAAGCGCTGCACATCAAACTCACCGACCAATGTCATCTGCGTGGTAGAGTTATAATTATTGCCTGCATCTTTTAATTGAGATTGAAAGGCCAGCCCTTGTTGTAAGGGTAATGTGGGAAGAATCGTATCTATGTCGCCATAACGCTCGACAAAACGTGACATATTATCCACGGAAAGTGACGAAAAATGATCCGCGTGTTCGCGGCTTGTCTCTACGACACTCGCCTCTGGATAAATCGTTTCCGCAATGGTTTTTAATGTGCCATGCTCAAAAATATCTTTCGCTTTAAGGACTAACCCCGCTTTTCTTAACTGGGTCGTTATCGCCATTGCGGAAATACTGTCTCCGCCCAGCGCGAAAAAATCGTCTTCCACGACAACATCTTGTAACCCTAACTGAATTTGTACGACATCGCATAAAGCAATTTCATTGTCAGTCACAGGTTGCGAACCGACATGCGTGCTCTGTTGACGCTCTATGATGGGAAGTGATTTCTTATCTATTTTTCCATTCACATTCAGCGGAAATGCATCAAGAATACACAGCGCAGACGGTACCATGTAATCGGGCACCCTTTTTCCTAACTGATGTAGTAGTTCCTTTTCGCGGGTACCGTCGCCGCATGATGTTAATGTGCAGTATGCTACTAACCGATTGTCTGAATAAGACTTTTCAGTTATCACCACGGCATTCGCCACCTGAGGTAGCCCATGAAGCGCTTTCTCTACCTCCCCTAACTCAATACGATAACCACGAACTTTAACCTGATCATCACTACGTCCAACATAAGCCAATTGCCCTGTTTCATACCAACGGACCAAATCCCCAGTGCGATACATTCGTTCACCAGGAATAAATGGGTTGGCAACAAAACGCTCAGCAGTCATGGCGCGCTCATTAAGATAACCTTGCGCACACCCAGCGCCACTGACGTACAACTCACCAAGGACTCCGACCGGAACAGGCTCAAGCAACTCATTAAGCACATAAACCTCAGTATTCGTGATAGGCCGCCCAATGACAGGGGAAGCATCATCAGAAAATGAGGCACTGAGAGCATCCACCGTATATTCAGTTGGCCCATAGAAATTCTGGACGTTTAATCCTGGGTACTGGCGAACTCGCTCCCATAACGATGACGGAATGGCTTCACTTCCTACCATGACATAAACCGGCGAGTGCGGCTGATCCATAAGCCCAGCATCAAGCATTTGTGTGAATAATGAAGGAGATAAATCCAACGCATCAATTTCATCTTGGCTAATACGTTGATTGAGCTCAAACGCATCGCGTCTCACCTCATCATCATAAATCACCAACGTTTGTCCCCATATCATCCATAAAATCTGCTCCCACGCCGCATCAAACACAAAGGCCGTAGTATGAGCGGCACGAATCGGAGCGACAGAATGCAGCAGTAAGTCGGAGAAACTATAGTGTTTGTGATGCTCGGCAAGGTTAGCTAATGAGCCATGGGTAATCATGACACCTTTGGGCTTTCCTGTTGAGCCAGAGGTAAACAGAATATAGGCCGTTGACGATGCTTCTGGTAATGGTGCATCAAACGGCTCATGGCCACTATGAGATAGCTCGTGAATATCCCATTGTGGCATTTTAATATCGAGCCTATTTCGATACTCAACTAAACAGGCCTTAGGACAAGACTGGGCTTGAATCGCCCGAATACGCTCTTGAGGGTAATTGACACCTATCGGTAAATACACGGCACCAACACGCATCACTGCCAGCATGGTAATTATCACTTGCTCACTACGTTCAAGCGCCACGCATAGCGTGTCTCCTTTCACAACGCCCTGCTGTGTTAATCCTGCAGCTAATGATGAAACTTTTTGATTCAATTGCTTAAATGTCAGGCTCTGATTTTGAAAGATGACGGCAGTTCGATTTGGATACTGTGTTACTTGCTCAGCAAAGATAGAGACTATTGATGAAAACCGCATAGACTGCACTGGGCCACTGCCATGAGCCGTAATAAGCGACTTTGTTGCTTCATCCTTCCAGACAATATTTTTTAGTGCGCACTCAGGCTGACTTAACCATTGCTGAGTAAAATCGTTAAATTGTTGTGCGTATAACGCCAATTGTTGTTCAGTATATAAATTCGCGTTCGCGGATAACTCAAGGCTGCACTGATCGCTTTTTATAACAGGCGAAAATTCAATATCGTCTATCGGTCCTGTGGCAATCACATGAGTCTGCGCCGCTACATGATCAAAACTCAATGCATCATCAAATAATTTTAAATTGAGAACAGGACCGTACAATGGGCTAGTGACCTGACCAATATCGCGTTTAATCTGCTCAACTTCGTACTGTTGATGCCGTTTAACCTGCCTGAGTTCTTTTTTGAGCGCTCTAACAATATCCGGCAAAGTGAGATCCGCGGTAATCGTCAGCGAGACTGGCAATACATTGACGACTGGGCCAGTCGCATTTAACGCCACATAACCCAAACGACGCATAAAGGGGAAACCAAGGGTTATCTGAGTACGATTTGTTTGCTGAGCCAGATACGCAAAAACCAAAGCCATGGCGGTTTCAGAGGGGAGTAAATTATCCTCAATGGGAGCCAGCAGATGCTCAGTTAACGGAACAACATGGCGAATAACCCCGGAAGATGTGTCCATACGCTCTCGATAACTTAAACGTAGCGGCGCTTCCAGAGCCTTTACGTATTCTAACCAAAAAGCCTTATCCTGCTGATACTTTTCAGAATTTTTATAAATCTGATACTCATCAATCACTTTTTTAAAAGAGATAAACGGCGTTGGCTCATGAGAGTTACCATGCATTAAACTGTGATAAATCTTGGCGATACGTTGCGTAAGTGCAGTAAAACTGAACCCATCAACCGCAATATGATGATAGCGCTGATACCAATACCAACGAGGCTGTTGGTCAGTCCCCACTTGAATTAAACAATGCCGAAAAAGCGGTGTGTCAGGTTGTTCAATATCAACCGCGCGAGCACACTCGCTTTTCATCCATTCTAGAGCAGATTCAAGAGGATCCGCACTCTGAGAAAAATCATATTGCTCAACAAATTGACTCACCACCTGAGTATCACAAAGTGTCTGATACCAATGACCTTGTTCCTCAATATATCGGCTATGTAGAGTATCTGCTTCCGACACCCCCAACTCAATCGCTGTCGTTAAAACATCAATATCAACCTTTCCTTGAATATCAATGTAATGTGCAACGTTAAACTCGTTCTTTATTTCGGATAGCTGGTCGGCAAACAAAATACCGAGTTGCGGCCCAACTAACGGAAACAGGCTATCACTGACAGACTGAGACATATTTTCTTCCTTTTTTGTTTCTCTGTCGCAACTCAAACTCGAATATCAAGCCAGTTGTCTTCAATATATTCGCAACACTCTGCTTTTGTCGCCGGCCCGAATAACACGCTCCACCCTTCAGGAGTCGGTCGAAAATCCGGCCATAAACTGTGTTGGTTTTTGATATTGACTAAAACAAAAAACTGATAACGCTCATCATCAAATGGATTGATATATTGATCTTTCATAATAAGGTCTTTCTTTAAATAGCATTAAAGGCAGTGCGCACTTAAAAATAGGTCAGCGTGATGACTTGATGATCACCTAAACGGAAAAAGCTCCGGCATTCCGTCTTACCACATAGCTGACGCACATACGAAGATAGAGTAAATGTCGCAGTCCCACTCACTTCATTGAGCTCGGTTAGGACTGCATCTTTAAATTCCAAATATTGCTTTACTCGTGGATAAAGGGCTTTAAATACACTTTCTTTGGCAGAGAACAACACAGTTGCCATCGATGACTTGGTCCATCGACTCATGTTAAAGAGATCGATTTCATTGGGGGTTGCAATCAATGGCAATACCGCATCGATCACTGAAGGCTGGAGCAGCGTTTCAACGTCGACCCCGAGCGCTGAAAGTGCATCACTCTGGCTAGTGACACATACTGCAGTGTTGTGGTTATGCGAAATAGAGCCCACGATGCCTGTTGGCCATACCGGCTCTCTTCCTGAGCCGATAGGGATAACTGTGTCGTGAGAAAATCCCAGTGTAGATAAGGCATCATTGGCAACCTGTCGGCCAGCAATAAATTCAACTTGTCGTTTTTTTACGGCTAACTCTAAGCTGTGACGCTTAATCAGGCTAAGCGTCTGTCGGCTGGGGCGGTATTTTTCTGGATCAAACTGGCGAAAATACACCACCATACCGCCCAGTTGAGTGCTTTGCTTATGACCAATGAATGCCATGACCCACTCCAACTAAGCCGCAATCTGAGGCTCGATTAACTGCCACCAGCCATCGATAGAAGGGGCTGAGGCAAACTCAGCAAAGGAAGTGTTTAAGCCAGCATTTTGCAGGCGTCCTAATAACATCATCGCCCGTACAGAATCCAACCCTAAATCCAATAGGTTGTCATCGTTATAAATGTCGTTTTCTTCGATTTCAATCAGTTGAGCAATCAAGCTCTTTAACTGCGCTTTACTGGTCGGTAACGTTGCTACGCTCTGTTGCTCTTGAATACATTGCAGTATGTCAGCCTGATTCGTGACATAACCACATCGCTTCGCGACATACTGAAGTGCATCAATATGATCTTCACGAGAAAAATCCCCCAGCCCATCGGCGACAAAAAACGCTTGTACGTCATACATAAAAGCATCCGCAGCAGTGAGCATGCACCCGATGTGCGCGTAAACACCGACAATAATTAACTGATCGCGCTGTTGCTCTTGCATGGTCTCGAGCAAGGGTGAACGTTTGAACGCACTGTAACGCCATTTGGTTAGTACCGTATCATCCGTATCCGGAGCAAGCTCTGGCACAATACGCGTCACTTGGTCGCTTGCTTTTAAGCCTGTACCCCAAAAATCCGTGAGCAAAGCACGATCTTGAGGTGCTTGATCACCAGGCTGTGCGGTATACACAACGGGAATACCCTGTGCTTTACATGCCGCTTTGATTTCCGATACGGTTTGAATTAAGCGCGCCTTCAAAGCATCATCAGCATAGAAGTCGAGAAAGTATTGCTGCATATCATGAATCAGTAACACCGCTCGGTTGGCATCAAGATTCCAGCTTACTTTATTGGTTATGCCATCAAGAAGGTTATCCAGAGAGTATGAGTTAAGCTTTGGTATCGACATGTTATCTTCCTTAAACGGATGCTGTTATTTTTGAAAATAAAGTTCGGAGTTTTTTCTTATCGATTTTTCCTACGGGCGTTTTCGGAAGTTCATCGATAAATTGGATTTGATCGGGGATTTTAAATTCCGCTAAGCTCTGCTGACGCAAGAAACGTTTGAGTTCGATGGGTCGAATAGATTGTGTCGATGACATAACGATGACTGCGCAGCTGTGCTCACCTAAATAGTCATCTGCAATCGCGATCAAAGCGGCATCATGTACGGCGTCATGACGGAGTAGTTGATTCTCAATTTCTTCCGCGGCAATTTTTTCACCACCGCGGTTGATTTGGTCTTTATCACGACCGGTGACGATAATATTGCCCTGCTCAGTTTGGCGGACAATGTCGCCCGTTCGATAAAACCCTTCAGGAGTAAAGGAGCGCGCATTATGCTGCGGCGCGTTGTAATAACCGCGGATCGTGTAAGGCCCTTGTGTAATTAAGAATCCTTCTTCACCTTGCGCAACATCCTCTCCCGCCTCATTGACCACACGCACTTGATCCAGTTTAGAAATAGGACGGCCTTGTGTTTGTGTAATCACCTCAATGGGATCATCCAAACGGGTGTAATTCACCAATCCTTCCGCCATACCAAAAACTTGTTGTAGCTGGCAATTGAATACATTTAGTAATCTTTTCGCTGCATTTTCGCTAAATTTTGCGCCCCCCACTTGTATTACTTTTAAGCTGGACAAGTCATAAGGCTGAGTTTTGGCAAAGTCCATCCACAACAATGCTAAGGGCGGTACCAGCGGCACAAAATTCGCTTTATGTTGCTCTATCAAACGAAACGCCGTTTGGGGCTGAGTATCCGCGCCAATAATCACGCAGCCTCCCGCCCAAAAAACCCCCAATGCACCAGGGGAACTAAATGGGTAATTATGCGCAACAGGTAAGACACACAAGAAACGTGTTTCCTCATCAACATCACAGAGCGCGTTACTACCAATGACGCTGTACGCATAATCATTATGGGTTCTTGGGATCAGTTTAGGTGCGCCTGTTGTCCCGCCTGATAACTGAAAAAAGGCGATATCACAGGGATTGGCATCCTGAGTTACATCCGTATCAGCCAAACACTCCGCTAACGACGTAAAACGAGAATCCGTATAATGCAGGTCACCTTTTACGATCACTCGCGAAACGCTGGCATTATTTTCTAGTATGTCGTGCGCTAGCGCTTGATAGTTAAAAGTCGAGCAGGTTCCATCAATTATGTAGGCTTTAGCGTTGGCATGCTGACAGAAGTAAGCGATCTCTGAGTAACGGTGAGCAGGCAATGCCATGATAGGTCGAATACCTTTTTGCACTAAGGCGAAAAAGCACAAATAAAACTCCGCGACATTCGTCATTTGCAGAACGACGTTATCGCCAGCTTGAAGGCCTAACTTGGTAAACCCAGCGGAAAATCGATGAATGATGTCAACCATCTCAGCGTAGGTATAGCGCCGCTCACCACAAATCATCGCGAGGTTCTCAGGCTGCTCGCGCGCGCGCTCAAACAGATAATCACACAAGGTTTTGTCCTGCCAATAACCATGGTCACGATACTGCTGCACCAAATTATCCGGCCAGAGAGTCAGTTCATTTTGCATGTCAGACACCTCAAGCAACGAGCATATCGTTGAGTTCAATTCCAGCCGCAGACAATATCGTACTCATCTTAGCGCCCGTTTCATCCAGCTCACTTTGCGGTTGCGACTGACTGACAATACCCGCCCCAGCAAAGACTTTCATCGACCGTTTCTGTACTTCAGCGCAGCGGATAGTCACCACCCATTCGCCATTACCGCGCGAGTCACACCACCCCACCATGCCAGTAAAATAGCCTCGATCGTATTGTTCAATATTACGAATTGCTTGATAGGCCGCTTGACGAGGGTAACCACAGACCGCAGGTGTAGGATGTAGGTCTGAGGCCAGTTGCAATACGCTAATATCAGGGTTATCCACCTGACCTTCCAATAGGGTGCTTAAATGCAACATTGTTTTGGTTTTTATCACCGAGGGAGCCATAGGAGTGTAGAGGCCGTGACAGTACTTATTGAGAACCCGTTCTACCTCTTCAACAACGAAGCTATGCTCGTAGAGATCTTTCGCCGAATTAAGGAGCTGTTCAGAACGCATAGCATTAACCGCCACATCATCAGAACAAGGCAGCGATCCAGCCAACGGATTCGAGGTGATATTACTGCCTTTTTTGGCGACTAATAATTCTGGGCTAGCACCCATCATCTTATTGCCACTGGCTAAGCTTGCCGCAAAGGTATACCCCGCCGAATTAATCGCCAGCATATTTTTGAGTAAACGAAGTTGATCGATATCCTCATCCGTTCCTACCTCTAGCGCGCGGGAAAGAACCACTTTGGAGAGATCCGTATTTGAAAATAACCCAATAGCATCCTGCACTGCCTGTTTATAATGCTCTCCAGTTGGAGCAGAGACCAATTTACCGGGCGCATGATAGGCAGGTTGGGCATGCTGTTCCGCTCTAGTACTACTCGATACGTGCAGATGGTCAGGAATTAAAAATCGAGATGGATTGTCTTCGCTAAATGGCACGATACCAAACAAAACGGGATTATCTTGCTCATTTTTCTTTGCTTTTTGCAACATTGACGTTGCTTTTTCAGCCAGTTGAGCAAAAGGGATAACCCCTGTGAACGTATCTTCAATCCCTACTCCCAACATGGTCGCGGATGGAGATGCAAAAAAGAATGGTGCCGAATCAAGGTTTTGCTTTAAAACTACATTCGACAGCTCGTTGTAGCCAATCACTTCTCGTTTCATCACAGCTCCCTCTTAATCTTATAACCTGTTTCTGGACATTAAATCCAATAGGCCGCTAAGATTACACACTAACAATCTAAATACGAAACATTATCATTATTATTTGTGTTAGCATTTAAATAAGAGGGACAAAGATCACAAATTATTCCACTTAACGCATAAAAAAAGGGCATATTTCATGACTATCGATTTATCAAATCAGCAGGTACTGCTCACTGGTGCTTCTCAGGGCATCGGGCTGGCCACTCTCAAACAACTATTACGTTGCGGTGCTCGTGTACTGGCCACAGACCGCGATCTATCCGAGCTCCACGGTGCCACGCAACAGCTGCAAGAAACCCACCCAAAAACATTACATATCAGAGAGTTAGATTTAATTAATTGCGAAGACATTATGGCTGAGGTGCCGCGCTGGATAGACTCATTTGGCACGATAGATCAGCTGATACACTGTGCTGGCATATTAAATTTAAACCCCATTTTAACCGCTCCTACATCAACGATAACTGAGACTTTTTCAGTCAACGTCTTTGGGGCAACCACTTTGCTCCAACAAATTGGGCAGCATATGAAATCTCACGGTAACGGTAATATTGTCGTCATCGGTTCTAATGCCGCCAACACACCACGTGCCAATATGGGTGCTTATGCCGCCTCGAAAGCGGCACTGCATATGCTCGTCAAATGCTTTGGCATGGAACTGGCTGAGTCTGGCATTCGATGCAATATTGTTAGCCCAGGTTCCACTCGTACCGCCATGCAAATGCAGTTATGGAATGAAAATTATGGCGAGCAACAGGTAATAGACGGTGACGCGAAGCACTACCGTCTAGGAATACCATTGAAAAAAATTGCAGAGCCTGACGACATCGTGCAGACCATACTCTTCCTCATGTCTGACGCTGCCAATCATATTACGCTCCATGATCTGCGCGTTGATGGTGGTGCAACTCTCGATAACTAATTAAAAATCACGTTGCTATCAAAAATAGCCAGTGCGTCATATCGAGAACGATATGACGCAGGTTTCTCATGAATTTTTCTTTACCTCTACTCAACCATATGTATAATTCGAACAAATACAAATAATATTGATAATGATTATCAGTTAGGTTCTCAAGTGAAAGGATTCTTAGGTTTAACCATGACAATGATAACGCTGGTCTCTTCCATCACAGCTGATGCTTCGACTCTCACGAGAGAGTTGAATATCGATCATGGTGACACATTCGTCCTCCCCGTCTCTGCGCCCCAATATTATCGCGGTACCATCACCAGTGATCAGCCACTACATAGCCTTGTGGTCACGAATCATCATGGAAAAATAGAAAAAGAGCTTGTTTCATCAGGTGATACCGAAGCGGAGATATTTTGGTTTGCATCAGAGAAAGGTAATTACACCTTTCATATCCAACCAGAATTCCATAAGCAAACGCATATTCAATTCAATCTACACACACTACCTTTAAAGAAAAATCAGTTTGTTTCTCCAAAGCAGGAGCTCATCAGCCCTCTTCTTCTCGAAACCCAACACAAGCTCACGCAGGGTTTGTCATTTGCAGAAGAGCATTTCTGGCAGATTATCCAAAAGAAAGGCGCGCCTCTAATAGAAAAAGCGCCCAATGGCAATGTACTACTGACCTTTCTTTATCATGGTAACGTGAATAATGTTCGCGTGCTTGGCGCTCCTTATGAAGGTCACGCTCACCTTTCTTTATTAGAGGGGAGTAGTATTTGGTTTAAAACTTACGAGGTGCCAGAAGAGACACTCTTTTCCTATCGCATCGCTCCCAATGTACCGCAACTTGATGACGATAACAGCACCGAGCAACGTCGAGCAGTACTCGCTACTGCACAGCCGGACCCACTCAATCATAACGCGCTTTTTGGCTCGCGTGACGGCCTTTTTGGCGCAGCTTCAACGGTGCAACTCGACAAAGCCCCGAGTCACCTCTATGACCGTACCATGGGGAATCCTAAAGGTCAGATAACAGATTACCAATACACCAGTAAACGGCTTAATAACACACGTAAGATTAGCCTTTATCAACCTAATCCTCATTATCACCTAGAGGCAGATGCCCCTTTACTGATGGTATTTGATGGGGATAGCTATCTAACCAAAATCCCAACGCCGACCATCTTGGATAATTTGATTGCGACTGGTCAAATTCCACCGATAAGAGCGGTGTTTATTAATACACCAACTCCGAGTTTGCGAGCCAAAGAGCTCACTCCCAATGAGCCCTACGCCGATTTTCTCGCCAACGAATTAAAACCTTGGCTATGTCACGCTCATCATCTATGTCCAGATGCCAGCAATACCATACTAACCGGCTCTAGTTTCGGCGGTTTAGCCTCCATGTATATCGCATTCAAGCATCCCGAGCAGTTTGGCAAAGTGCTGAGCCAGTCAGGCTCATTTTGGTGGTCACCAGATACTCAAGCCTCTCCCCATACACACCAGGACAACTGGATGGCCAACGAATTTGCACAAGCCCCACACAAAGCTATTGATATTTATATGAACGCGGGAATATTCGAAACTAACCCTGCGTTTGCCAGTATTCTCGAAACCAACCAAGACCTTTATAAGATATTGAAATATAAAGGTTATAACGTTGAATTTGAGGAAGTTGCTAGCGGCCATGACTATTTAAGTTGGCGTGTCATGCTAGCAAAAGGACTCATCACTTTGTTTAACCAAAAGAAAAAGTAACTTGTATTAAGGGATAAGTATGAAATTGCAAAATTTGAGTTGCGCAGTCGCATTCGCACTCATCGCAAATTCCGCGGTGGCCGCTGATAATACGAAGGCAACATCTCAAGCGGATGTTTCTGATGTCGTCGTCGTGACCGCAACCACCAACCAAACGTCAATCAAAGATGCACCGGCATCAATTAGTGTTGTTACCAATGAAGAAATTAACCGAATTCCGGTAACGGATGTAGCAACAGTTCTGCAAGGCGTCGCCGGCGTTCATGTGTCGAAAGATATGTCTAGCGAGCCAAGAATTGTCATTCGTGGCCTCAAAAATGACGCTTCAGCTCATGACAACTACACCTTATTACTCGTCAATGGTAAACGTATTAGCTCTTCAGAAACCTTGATCCGTGGCGCTGGCTTCGATTTTTCCAGTATCCCTATGAGTGCCATCGATCATATTGAAGTTATCCGCGGTCCAATGTCCTCTCTGTATGGGAGTGATGCGATTGGTGGTGTCATTAACGTCATTTTGAAAAAACCGACAGAAGACACGAGGGTGAATGCCAGCGTCAGTTACTCTCAACCAGAAGAAGGCGATGGGACACTGAAAAAAGGCAATGTTTTCTTAAGCGGTGCAGCTGTACCTGGAAAATTACTTTACACCACATCTATCGAAGCCACTCAAAAAGATAAGTGGTTCCCGGATGACATTCAAAACAACAACAGTTTTACCGGTAATGCTCAGCAGAAACGTCAGGGTATTAATACTCAATTATCATTGCTCGTGAATGATGACAATACTATCAATTTTGGGCTGGGCTATCTTAAAGACGATCGTAAATTCCCTGGCTCAGATAAAAGCGACTCTTCTGATGATGATACCTACAATAGTAAAAAGTTTAACGCCTCACTTGGCCATGAGGGTACATGGAGCTGGGGTACAGATACTGTCGACTACCTCTATGAAAACTCAAAAGTTTATGTTGATAATGCCAGCCCTCTTCTAGAAAAATCGAACGCAGAACAACAAAACCACAACGTCGATGCGCGGATAGCCGTCACTGCCATCGACCAACAAACTATCACCACAGGTATCAACCTTGAGTACACGTCGATTTCAATTGACCGCGACTATGATGGTACGCCGTCTGTGACGAAAACCGGTTATTATCTTCAAGACCAAATTGGCCTAACCGATGATCTCACCGCCACCTTGAGTGGACGTTTAAACCACCACAGTGAGTTTGGCAGTAAATTTACCCCGCGAGCTTATTTGGTTTACAACGCAACGGATAATCTCACGTTAAAAGGTGGTTATGCCGAAGGCTTTAAAGCCCCAACTATTTATCAATCCTCTGAACAATTTGGCATTATCAGTTGTGGCGGTAGATGTACGTTAACGGGTAACCCAGACCTTGAACCGCAAGAGTCAAAAAGTTACGAATTTTCTACGGCTTATAACGCTCAGTCATGGAATGTACAGGCGACTGTATTCTATAACCAAGTGGAAAATATGATTGACCGTGACACATCGACTCGCTCAACAGGCTTTATCAGTTATACAAACATTGAGGATGATGTCGAAACTAGCGGCCTTGAATTAGAAGGCTCCGTTGATATTAACGATGACCTATATCTAAAATCCACAGCGACCTATACACGTGCGATCAATACTGAGGATGACAGTGATCTACAAAATAATCCTCGCTGGCTCGTTAACGCAAGACTACATTGGATGGCAACAAACGACTTATCGTTGTATACCGGTATCAACTATACAGGTAAGCAGTACGGTGAGAGCTACGCTAAGAATTATGAGAGTATTTGGTTTGACCCATATACCATCGTTGATATAGGTGGTAGCTATCATATCAATGATCAATTCACACTGAAGGCTGGCGTCAATAATGTTCTCGATAAAAATCTTGAAGATGATGACCAAGATTACATGGAAAATGTTGTCGGACGTACGTACTTCGTTACTCTAGATTACGCGATGTAGTCAAAAAAGGCCTGAGAGTATTCTCAGGCCTGACTCTTTTGACGATTTAATAATCTTCATTTCGTACATACCACTCCTTTCGGCAAGCGCCCTCTCCCATAAGCCGTATTTATGGTAATATTCATACCGCTCACCAAGCACATTGATACGTGATGGCTCGGCATCAATCTGGCGGAAATTCACATAAATTATGAGACAAACGCTGGACAACTCAGTGTGATTGAATAGAATCTGCGCTCTCACATGAAATGCACCCTATAAAGGTATTACGAATGGCGACTCTTGATGTCAACCCTAACCGATACGCACAACAACTTGCAGAAAAAGTCTCACGCTTAACTGAGATGTTTGCACCCTATGGCGTTCCTGAGCTAGAGGTCTATGAGTCTCCAGAGCAACACTACCGTATGCGGGCAGAATTTCGTGTTTGGCATGAAGGTGATGATATGTATTACATCATGTTCAACCAAGAAACGCGCGAAAAGTATCGCGTTGATCAGTTCCCTGTTGCCAGTCAGTTAATCAATCAGCTCATGCCACGTCTGATTGACGCATTAAAAGGCAATGACACATTGCGTCGCAAGCTATTCCAAGTCGACTTTTTATCTACCATGAGCGGCGAGATTCTTGTCTCACTATTATATCACCGCCAACTCGATGACACTTGGACCGAAGCGGCTAAAGCCCTCAAAGCCACCTTGATTGAAGAAGGCTACAATATCAATTTGATCGGCCGTGCACGCAAAATGAAAGTGGTCCTTGATCGTGATTACGTTGTCGAAACCTTGAATGTACATGGTCAGCCCTATATTTATCAGCAAGTTGAGAATAGCTTTACCCAACCCAATGGGCCAGTCGCCGAAAAAATGCTGGAATGGGCGGTGGATTGTACCCAAGGCAGCCAAGGTGATTTATTAGAGCTGTACTGTGGTAACGGTAATTTCTCACTCGCATTAGCACAAAACTTCGAGCGTGTCTTAGCGACAGAGCTCGCTAAACCATCGGTTCAATCAGCGCAATATAACATTGCCGCAAACAAAGTTGAGAATGTACAAATTATTCGCATGTCGGCCGAAGATTTTACCGAAGCAATGGAAGGCAAGCGCGAGTTTCGTCGCCTAAATGCTGCAGGTATTGATCTGCAAAGCTATAACTGCAATACCATTTTTGTTGATCCGCCACGTTCGGGGATGGATATTGATACCTGTAAAATGGTGCAGGGCTACGAGCGCATCATGTATATCTCTTGTAACCCAGACACATTAAAAGAAAACCTCGATGTGCTGAGCGAAACACACAAAATCACACGTTTTGCTTTATTTGATCAGTTCCCATACACCCACCATATGGAAGCAGGTGTGTTTTTAGAGCGCATTAAATAAGGGATTTGACGGATTATATATCCAATAAAAATCAATCTGGGTACGGCGTGGGGTACGGGAAACATTTAAACAGGGTAAAGTATTTATAAATATTTGGGGCTATGTTTTAGCCCCCAGCTAGAGTGGAAACATCAAACACTTTGCGGTTCACGATCTACGCCGCACATGCCGTAGCCTACTCGCTTCAGTAAAAGTTCCTAGCCATATCGCAGAGCGCTGTTTAAATCACATAGTCATTTAGACATAAGCAAAAAAAGAGGATGCCACTGGCATCCTCTTTTTAAATGTGCTGATTCATGCACGATCTGACAATTTTGATTTAGTAGTACGACAGAATCGCTTGGTGATCAGTAACACGTTTCTGGACAAAACCTTGTTAGATCATCTGCCCTAATATCGATAACTCGAATAATTTGAGGCATCATGAATGACTTACGATATCCCATCTCTAATGCATCTCTCACGCTTGATTTGGGTAGAAGCATGTATTCAAATAATCAGTTTAGTCATCTAAAATATTCATAAATATCGATATTTTATACGCCATCACAATCCGATTTCTTTGCGGACTTATCGCGTTTTTGGACAAAATGCACTAAAGTACTATCGTCTAATTGAGTTAGTAAAATAGTTAATACAATTCCATTTTCATATCATCATATAAGATGCATAAGTAGTTCAGTGAGTATATCTTTTTTCAACTTTCCCAAGGTCTCTTCTTTTGCGTTTTCTGGAATAACCATTTGTAGCAATGAGCGTTTTAAATTTCCAATTGATTGAGGTGTTATAATCTGTTGTTCTTCTTTAAACAATTTAACGATAGACTCAATGGCAGTATCAGGGTACTTTCTAACCATATTTAGGCTGGTGATAAGCTCTTTATCATGATGACTATAATAACCTTCAAGCCCATTTTCAGTTGCCACGGCTAACTTATATATAGACAGGGAGTTAGTAACTTTGAAGGGTAAGTTAGGCTCAAGAGCTATCTGTAATTTTTCTTGAGAATTGTAATCAAAAAATATACCAATATCTTGGGCCTTATTTTTTATAGTAAATACTTTCCTTTCGCTAAGGTCATCTTCTACCAAATACGGATGTGATATGTTATAAGACAAGTTTCCTCGAGCGTCGATATTGATCACATTGTAGTTACCTTTGGCATGATTACAATTGTGGCAAGCAGGTATCAGGTTATAAAAAGAAACAGCAAACATCGGAAACAGTGACTTAGGAATAAAATGATCAAGCTCAGGTCTTGCCTCATCATTTTTATCTATGACAACAACTGGAGTAAAATTTCGATTACAATAAGGGCAAATCCTAGGCGCTACATACTTGGTCAATGAGTACGCACACCATTCCAAACTTTTTTCTCTAAACAGATCGTAATCAAACACTGCCTTACATTCCACATAGCAGGTAATTAGCCTTTCATTAAGGTAAGGATTTAATTTTGACGCAAGAATTGTTACTGTTTTTCCAGATCTAAGATTCTTACTTTTCCTCTTATATTCACTGAGTTTTTGGCGATTTAAAGTATGTATATCTAAGTGACATTTCAATTGATAATCAATGTTATCTAAAGCTTGAATAGCATAATCTATGTTGGCATTAGTTCCAAGATGGTTGTCCAGCGCATCCCAAAATGATCTTAGTGATATAGGGCATTCAAAAGTAAGCTCAACATCAATAATTTTTCCGCTTTTTTTCTTGATACCACTAATATGAACATATTTGTGTTTAAGTTGATCTGAGATAGGTAAACTGATTAAGTCATCTTTAATTTTGTCAAAAAAACCATTAAGAATTTTCAATAAAGTTTCAGGCGTGCCAGTTATTATTTCTTCAAAATTTCTAGATAAATAAACCGTATAGATATTTATCTGAGATGGTCGTTGATTAAAATGCGCTTTGTGTTTTTTTATTGCATCGATAATGGTTGCATTGTTAATAAGAAACATGATTATATTTATTCATCTATTGATTTGATACGAGCTAAAAGTTGCCTTTCGTCTAAGCCTTCATCCAGAAGAGATAAAATACGCCCTTTAATAGATCTAGGATGTATTTTAACTCGATCGAGTCGGGATTGTAATTCCCTTTTTAGCAGTGGGTCTCCGACTTGATCCACTACTAGCTCTATCGTTTTAATAGTTTCTAAGTTGTACTCTTCACAACTGTTAGTATCTAAATCTTCTAATTGAACGGCTATCTTTTTTATAATATTTGCCGCATGCTCTCCGATTGAACGCTGTAAAATAAATTGAGACTTTAATATGTCATGAATATTTGCTGCAAATGTATTTACATTGATATCATTATGATTCCCTAATGAAAGTGTCTTTTTATTTAGGATGTCAGATAAAATAAACGGAGAATGCGTAGCTAACACCACCTGAGGTTGTACTCTATTATTTTCGAACACTTTAATAAGTGTATTTATTAATAAGCGTTGCCACTCTGGGTGAAACGTGTGTTCAACTTCGTCAAAAATCACAATAGGCTGAATATTAGTAAAATAGTCGAGTTTCTCCTCAAGATTTCCAATGAAGTTGATGATATTCATTTCACCTGAACTCAAACCATCGATACAGACAGAGGAGAAAATATTATCACCGCTGATCTCGTAAGTTCCTAACTCTTCTAACTCATTTCCATCAACTAGGTGTTTAAGTAAATCAAGTTTTCCAGCCTGATTGAAGGGGATAATGATACAACCACCATAAACTTCGGTTTCTTGAAAACAATCAGAAATGAGATCTAATTTATGTCTAGTTTGGCCTACATACTTATGAAACTCAATATAATGGCTTTGAAGGCCGAGATCTTCCAAAAAAGATTGAGCTTTATCTTGGGCATTTTTAATATTATCATTATTAATACCAAATCTAAGTATTGTAAATAATAATGAAATGTCATCTTTGTGATATTTTAACTTAGTTCCATTAATTTGTTCTCTTTCAATGAATTTTGTAGCGAAAAGGAAAAAATAACAAATATAAAAGTAGTTAATGCTAAACTTATCATCATCTAATATTTTTATCGTCTCCGTTTTGAGTTCTCTAAACCACTTATGTCTTATCGCATTGCCCCCAATCCCCATTGCAGATAAGTATGAACTAACCTTATTTTTAATTTCCTCATATTGCAGTACATAACTTGCGTGAGAGTTCTTGAAAATCTGTTCAAATATGTCGTAATTACCAATACTTTCTTTAAAACTTGCGAATTGCTTTACATTGTTTGTGGTACTAGAATTTTTGAACTTATTATGTACGGGATCACCTCCAATACGATATAGGTTTCTTCCATCTATCTTTATATTTATTGGCCTGTGATTTTCATCTATTGGATTGTAATAAATGGCTTTTTTTTCTGTAAAATTAATGTTATTTGAAATTTCACCATTCTTAAATGTGTAATCATTGTTATTAGTTATCATAACGAGATCCGAGTCACACCCAGAGTTATACCGTTCAATGATCAGAAAACCTGAGGCATTGTTCCCGTCTGAGGGGAACTCATTTAGACAAACTAAATGCGTAAGTACTTCTAAAACGTTAGATTTTCCTGAGCCGTTAGGCCCAACTATCGCACTAAAACCATCCAAACCTGAGAGCGGATTTTTGACAGGATCGCTTGAACCAAAGTCACTGGAGGTTACAGTGACACAGTGTTGGTCAATTTGGATGTTGTAGTCGAGTGTAAAGCGAATACCTTTGTTTTGAACATTTTTATACTGATCAATCCGAAGATAAATAAGTCGGTAGTCATTCATGTGAATTTTATTATTTATAGAGGTTAAGCCAATAAGGTAATATAACCAAATTTTTGTTTGTAGCCCAACAAAACAAATACCGTTGACAGACTATCAGCTCTACTACAGTGGGTAAAGAAGCACAAATATAGTTCAAATAGTGACTACTTGTCATTGCGCAATGTTGGCTCTCAAGCCCACCATCACTACATAATTTTAGGCATGACAAATCAACATGAACAGCCTATGAATGAGTCCCAACTCTAAACGACTTTGGGGCACAAATAAGTCAGCTAAGATCAAGCTGAATCGAAGATGGACAGATGAATCGCCACTGATTTCCTAGACGCCTTTTAGTTAGATATGACCCACCTCAGGCCTCGTCCTTGTCCCCGAGATTAGGGTATACTACCCAACTAAGACATTAGGCGACCGGATTCCCCAACAGTGAAGCTGACGCATTTCAAACACCGAACCCGCTGCGGCCCTGACTATCGGCATGGCGAACCTGCGACGTTCAAAGACATCCAACGCACCTTTGCCATGGGTAACCTGCGGGTTGGCCGTTGGGTGACACAAGAAGAAAAGGCGCTTGCGGCTAATCTTATCTACGACTCGTTGGCCGATCTCGCCTATCTGCTCGCTCTTCCGCCGCACGCCATAGGCCTGCGCGGCACATTAAACTTAGCCTTTGGCACTGGTGGACGTCAGGGCGTGCAAGCACATTATGATCCCCGCCAGCGTGAGTTAGCTTTAGCCAAGAATGCTGGCGCAGGCGCACTGGCGCATGAATTCTGGCACGCCTTCGATCATTACATTGCGGATAAAGCCTTTAACCTCGACACGTCAGTGCAGCCGACCTTACGTCCCCGATTTGCCAGTGACTGCTGGCTTGAGAACTGTACACCGATAAAGCATCCGCTGAATGAGCGACTGATGGCCCTATTCGCGATCACTTTATTGAGCGACGACACCCTCGACAAGCATGATTATGTGGCTCGTAGTGTCCGAGCCGATCAGGCGTTAGCCCAGCGGTACTTTTCCACGCCCACAGAGATGATGGCGCGGGCGTTTGAGGCGGCGATCGAGTCGTGTGCACAGATTGACAATGCTTATCTAGTGGCTGGAACCATGCGCCAGGATGTGCAGCCAGTTTACCCCGATATCACGCATCGCCAGGGGATTTATCAGGCGGTACTCGCCTATTTTTCACCGCTCGGGAATGCGCTCAGTCGTTAAGCGCTCAGCAAAGGCTCTAGAACATTGTATCAGTCCTAAAGCCACACACGAGGTGACAAAAACGTCGGCAAGGTCGTCATCTCTGGATTGAGTCACTGACTGTCCAAATAACTCAATTAAACGCAACGTCTAACGCATTTAGTACGACCTTTAAAATCTCTCAAGTTTGGATCTCCCTATGAATAATTCACGTCGTATCACTGAGAAAAACACACTGTATTTGCTACTATTTATTTTGTTTATTGCACTTAATTTACGCGGCCCAGTAACAGGATTACCGCCGCTATTGGAGAGCATTAGTCGCGACTTACAACTGTCGAGTACCCAATCCGGCTTATTAACCAGCATTCCGTTATTAGCCTTTGCGGTGTTTGCACCTGTGGCGTCGTGGCTGACTCGATATTTTCATATTGAGCGTCTTCTCGCTTCTGGCGTCGGTTTAATCGCTTTTGGCATGGCCATTCGCTCTGTGGGTAATATCAGCGTTCTGTATCTCGGTGCGATATTTATCGGTGCTGGTATCGCGATTGGCAATGTTTTATTACCTAGTTTGCTTAAGCGTGAATATCCTCAGCACATCGTCCAGTTGACGGCCCTATATGTACTAATGATGAGTGTTGGCGGCTTTGTTATGTCCAGTGTTGCGGTCCCTTTAAGTCAATGGCTAGAACGCGGCAGTGTCGCACTGCCTATGAGCGGATGGGCTTTCGCCCTCGCCTGTCAGGCCATGATGATCCTATTCCCTTTGGTTATTTGGTTTACTGGAAAATTCACTCCGCACACTCAGCCTCCACGCAACGCCGTCGAGCCTAACGTCAATGTTTGGCGCTCACGAACGGCATGGCAGGTTGCTGGGTTTCTCGCGGTCAATTCTCTGTTTAATTATATTGTTATCGCTTGGATACCATCGATTTTAATTGCTTTTGGCTATAGCGACACCACCGCTGGGCTATATCAAGGCTATATGCAATTAGCAGGTGCATTACCCTCGTTGATACTCACGCCCTTCATAAACCGTTTAGGGAGTCATCGTCGACTGTGTCTAATCGCCACCAGCTTAACGTGGTTAAGTATATTGGGATTACTTTTCCTGCCAAGCTGGTCAGGTGTATGGGCTATCTTATTTGGTTTTGGGATCTGCATGGGTTTTATTATGGGATTATCTTTTGTGGCACTACGAACGACGAGTACTCGACAAGCGGCTGCATTATCAGGGATGGCACAACTTATTGGTTACACTTTAGCGGCGCTAGGTCCCGTTATGATCGGTGCATTACATGATTGGCAACATTCATGGACGGGCGCATTACTTGCACTATTAGTGATTGGTTTTATATGGATCTTATTGGGTTGGTTTGCCAGTCCCAAACCTATGCACGTCGACAAATAACGGCTTACTCGCGTTTGCGCGAGTGGCGTTAAATGGGATGGGCACAGCGACAGCATGGACGCACGGCAAAGGGCAATCACGCTCTAAGTGGATAAGCTCATGGTGATGTGAGTATCCCTTTAAGCCGAACGCTTCCTTTTCTTAGATGATCACGTAAAATCTTTCTATTCCCAATATTCAAGGATGACATATGTTACTCGAAGGCATAGAAACGCTCATGGTGCTGGCAGAAGCTAAAACAATGAGTAAAACAGGCAGCATGCTATATATCAGCCAATCAGCGGTCAGTAAACGTATTCGCCACTTAGAAAAAAAACTGGGGAAAAAACTGATCGAGCCGCAGGGAAGGTATGTCCGCCTTACGCCAGAGGCAAACACCCTGCTGGATAATATAGGCCCGACCTTCAATGAGCTACGAGGGAAAATCTACGAACAGAGTCTCTCAACGCCTAATGACATCCCGATTAAGATAGACTGCTCTGAAACGTTAATTTCTGGATATTTCAGTACGTTGTTGTCCACCGCGATTCAGAAAGATAGTCGCATTATTCTCTCGACGAATCACACACCAAGAATCATTGAAAATGTCGTTTCTGGTAAAGCAACTATGGGATTATGTGCGGGTTATTTACCGGCACATACAGGATTGCTCACCTTTCATTTATTTGATGAGCCCTTTTATATTTTAAGCCAAGCACCGTTAACAGATCTGCCGTCCCACGTTATTACCACGGATTTAAGTAACTCAGCGAATGCCTATCAGGCCGTGATTCTCAATCAACTGCAAATAACATCAGCCATGCAGTTAGACTCGTATACCGCCGCCGCCCATTTAGCGTTAAGTGGTGCGACGCCGGCCTTAATCCCTTTATCGATCATTAATGCGTTAAATATTGCCCCCCAGCACCTACACTATTTTACCGAGCTCAATGAACTCACTCGCCCAGTGCACATTTGTGTACGGCAAAATAATTACAACTTACCGCGTGTTAAAACGCTGATTGAGGAGTTTTACGCCTACCATGATCCAAATGCTTTTTTACCTTCTTAATCGATATCAATGCATGCCAGTCATTGTTGGAATAATACGCTAAAAATAGTCAAAATACTGCTGCTGAGCTTGAGGCGAATCAACGTCATTAGCGAGCAATAATTGTAGTAAAATCCTAGATTTATGTGGATTTAGACTGCGACAGGCAATAAAGTTTAACTCATCATCGTCCACTTCTAAGTTGCGATAGGCATGTCCAGTATTCAAGCGGGTAGAGCGTACTATGCTTTTACCTTGTGCCGCTAATGCTTGCAGTTCATCCATCAACCAACGCGGAGCATTACCGTGCCCTACCCCCGCAATCACGACACCTTTTATGTTCTCATCACGCAAGACCAAGAGCGTCGATTTTTCCATATTCGCTGATACATAAATAATCGGCACACTCGGCCAGAGGCCAGCACTTGGTAAAGTCAATTGCTCCGTGAACACGGGCGGCATCACCTGAGTAAAATAATCGACCCTCTTCGGTGTCACTCGCCCTAACTCACCCACCGGGTAACTAGCAAAGCCATCAATGCCATCGGTACGAGATTTATAGACAGTACGCCCTTGCAAAATTCGATCACCAGAAATCGCGATAATACCTTGAGACTGTGGATGAGCAGCGACTTGTATTGCATTCGCTAACGCCCTTTCGCCATCCGAGCCAAGGGTATTGGCGGTACGCATTGCGCCCACCAACACAATGGGACACGTTGGCTGCAAGGTTAGCTCTAATAAAAAAGCGGATTCCTCCAGCGTATCCGTACCATGAGAGACCACGATTCCATCAGCCGCATTATTCATGGATATCTCTCGAATACGTGTCAATAAAACATCCCAAATATGATCATCGACATCTTGTGAACTGACCGACGCGAGCGTTTCACAACTCACACTGACCGTGGCATTCACGGCGATTAAATCCGCCACATCCACGCCACCGGACTGATACGTCGATGACTGCTCACTATCGGTGTTACTGGTAATTGTACCGCCAGTCGACAGTACAATAATATGTTGCTTAGGCATGTGTTCTCCTCACCGCCAAATTGTTATAAATCATTGCCCATCAAGGCGTCATGCTTAATAAAACTATTCAATCACATGCAGCAATACAATCGATCTCAATTGTGACGCCAAAATGCAGATCGCGCGTTGGGACAATAGTGCGCACAGGCTTATGTACGACGAAATATTCACCGCAAATTTGGTTAACTTCATCCCATAGCTCAACACTTGAGATATATACCACCAGCTTAATAACCTGATTCAGGTCAGTATTCGCTTCAGCCAAGATAAGTTTCAGATTATCAAACACACGTCGCGCTTGAGCTTGAATTGTTCCCGTTACTTTCTTGCCCGAATCCGGGTCAATCGGTAACTGCCCAGATACGTAGAGCAGTCCTTGGTGTTTAATCGCTTGGCTGTAGTGGCCTGCAGGCTTGAGTGCATTATTTGTTTGTATATATTCCATTGTCATCAGTCAGCCTATTGATTATCGGTCAGCAAAGTTTGAATAGTATTGGTTGATTTCAACCCATTTCCGGTTACCACGCCAACTGTCACCTGTCCTGCGGTAATCTCATGGCGCTCAATCAGCGTCTGAATACCTGCAAATGCGGTTGCAGACGTCGGTTCAATAAAGAAGCCTTGTTTCCCCATGGTATGTAACGCACTGGCGATCTGCTCTTCATTAACACTCACGAACCCACCTTGAGATTCACGTACAAAGTGAATAATTTCATTGATTCTAGATGAGCGTTGAATTTTAATGCCCTCAGCCAAAGTCTTCGTCGAGGTAATTTCGATATCTTCATGATTAAATTGCTGCACAAAAGGCTGAATACCTTCCGTTTGAATACCAAATAAACGTGGTATTTTATCAATCTCACCACTTCTCAATAACTCTTGGAAACCTAAATAAGCCCCCGCTAACAAACTGCCATTACCGGCTGGTGCAATAAAGTTATCGGGCGCTTGATAACCGCACTGCTCCCAAAGCTCATACGCTATCGATTTGACTCCTTCAATAAACAAGGGATGCCAATTATGACCGACATAATAACTACTATGAGTCTGAATACTGTTCATGGCCGCATTCGCCACATCTTCTCGAGATCCGGCAATCTCGATACATTGCGCTCCATAAAGCCGAGTCTGTACCGTTTTTCCCAAGGACGTACCAGCCGGCACAAATATATGACAATCAAAGTCTCCTTTAGCCGCATAACCGGCATATGCCGAGCCACCATTACCACTCGAATCTTCGGCAATCGAACGCACGCCTTGCTGGCTAAGATAGTTGACCACCATCGCAGCACCGCGATCTTTAAAAGACCCTGTCGGCATGAGCGAATCCATTTTTGCGAAAATATCAACATCGCCGATGCGTGCTGATGCGAGCGGTGTAATGGTTTCATTAAAAGAAATAGTGATCGATTCTTTGCTCAGCGGATACGCCTTTGCGTAGCGCCACATCGTAAAGTCATTAGAAATAAGGTCAGCTTTGGTCAAACTAAAGTCGGACTTTACCCATAACGCCGCGCCACACTCACAACGAATTAAAAGCGGATTAGGCTCATATTCTTTGTCACAATGCATACAGTTATATTTCACGTCTCACACCTGTTTAATCATTCGTCTTCACGCCAGCATACAAACTTCTGGTGTTTGCCCGTTAGAGAAACTCAGGTATATGTTCTATTCCTAATTGGAATAGAACATATCAGACACATTGGCGAGGTAAGCACGCAACGCTAACCACAAAAAAACGAGCCCAAAGGCTCGTTTTTATTTAGATAGGTAGTTCCACTTCACTTACTTTTTATTTTTAGGGGTTAAAAATCCCAGTTTATAACCGACCCACAAGACAAGAGCGACCAAAATAATCAGGGAAAAGAAGTTGGAGCCGGCATCTGGGTATTGCGCTTTAATAAAGGCAGAGTGACCAAATGCGCCAACAAAGAAACATGCTAAACCAACCAAAGGAATGTCTTCAGCAATCGGGTGACGCAAGTATTCTTGATACAGCGCTTGCAGTGATAATACCAATGCAATCAGTGGAAAAATCGAAAATGACACCTGACTCATTGTCATCCAAGATAAAATGGCATCACCACTCATACCAGCAACCAGTGCCAAAACTAACGTTTTGCGTTCAGAGCATGGCATGCTCTCACTTTGCTTAGACATTCACCTAGCCTCTTATTTGATCGTATGTAAGGTTTTACGTTGATGATGTGCCCCTTGGGCCATCATGCGCAACTGTTTAATTAAACGGAGCGCTAACTCCTCTCGTGCTTTTTTATTGAGATCTAATGCTTCAGCTCCCGAGTTAAACACTAAGGTAACCGATGCATCTGCTTGAGTTTTAGCATCATCACGAGTGATACCTGTAGCAATTAGGTACTCGGCTAACTCGGCAGAAAAATGTTGGATCTCACGAGCGACAGCAGCACGAAAATCGGCCGAGGTACCTGAGCGCTCACGTAATAATAAACGAAATATGTTAGGGCTATTATCAATAAATTCCATAAACGTGAGTACTGAGGTCCGAATCACACTCCCTTCACGCACTATCCTTTGCCGAGCTTGGCGCATTAACTGTCGTAACAATAAGCCACCTTCATCGACCATGGTTAAACCCAATTCATCCATATCTTTAAAATGTCGATAAAATGACGTCGGTGCGATACCGGCTTCACGTGCGACTTCACGCAAACTCAAATTCGAAAAACTTCGTTCAGCGCTCAACTGACTAAATGCCGCATCAATGACAGAGCGACGAGTTTTCTCTTTTTGCTGGGCTCGAATTCCAGTCGGTTTCATAAACAATGCCGCCTCTCTACAAAGAACTCTGATTCATACTATAACTTCCTTAGCGTATTTGTCTAAGTAACTCGCGACATCTTCGAACGATAATGAAAAAAACGAGTCAAAAAACAACAACTGTCGTAGTATTTAAATACGGCGTATGATCTTTTACACTGTGCATACACTTTTATTGTTACAAGTTTTATCAATGGCAAAAACATAATGATAATATGTTGTTAACAATCATAACAAAAGGAAATCCAATGACTGCTAAGTATCAATTCGACGTAATTGTCATCGGTAGTGGCCCAGGCGGTGAAGGGGCTGCAATGGGACTCGCCAAAGCTGGAAAGAACGTCGCCATAATCGAAAAAGAAAGCGGCGTTGGTGGTGGGTGTACTCACTGGGGAACCATTCCCTCTAAGGCATTGCGCCACGCAGTAAGCCGAATTCTTGAATTTAATAAAAACCCACTCTTTCGCAAAAATAACCAACATCTCCAGCTTCGCTTCTCAGACATTCTCTCCCATGCCAATCATGTTATTGACCAACAAACACGTTTACGCCAAGGGTTCTACGATCGTAACTTGTGCACCTTATTGTTTGGCGTTGCGCAATTTGTTGATCAACATACGTTGGCTTTAACAGATAGCGAAGGGGGTGTAGAACACATTACGGCGGAGAAATTTGTCATTGCAACTGGCTCACGCCCTTATCATCCTGAAGGCGTCGATTTCTCGCACCCACGCATTTACGATAGTGATTCGATTCTTAACCTAGAGCACGACCCTCGCCACATTGTCATTTACGGAGCTGGTGTCATTGGTTGTGAGTATGCGTCTATTTTCCGCGGATTAGGGGTAAAAACCGATCTCATCAATACCCGCGAGCGTTTACTATCATTTCTCGATAACGAAACCTCCGATGCTGTGTCTTATCACTTCTGGAACAGTGGTGTGGTGATTCGTAATGACGAGGCATTCTCGAGCATTGAAGGCCGAGACGACGGCGTCGTGATTAATCTCGAATCTGGTAAAAAAATGAAAGCCGATTGCCTGTTGTACGCTAACGGTCGTTCAGGTAATACAGAAAAGCTCAATCTGCCTGCTATTAACTTGAATGCGAATAGTCGTGGGCAATTGCATGTCAACGAGAACTATCAAACGGAAATTGACAATGTCTATGCGGTCGGTGATGTTATTGGCTACCCTAGCCTAGCGAGCGCCGCTTATGACCAAGGACGCTTTGTCGCCCAATCGATCGTCCACGGTCAGGCTACCTTTAAGTTAATTGAAGAGATTCCGACTGGTATTTATACCATTCCAGAAATCAGTTCAGTAGGTAAAACAGAGCAAGAGTTAACCGCCGCAAAAGTGCCTTACGAAGTTGGACGCTCTTCGTTCCAACACTTGGCACGGGCGCAAATTGCCGATATGAAAGTGGGCAGCTTGAAAATATTGTTCCATCGTGAAACCAAACAGATCCTCGGTATTCACTGTTTTGGTGAGCGCGCCTCTGAAATCATTCACATCGGACAAGCCATCATGGAACAACCCGGAGAAGCGAATACGATTGACTACTTCGTCAATACTACGTTTAACTATCCGACCATGGCAGAAGCCTATCGCGTCGCGGCCTTAAATGGATTAAACCGCTTGTTCTAAATCTAGCGTTTCATTACAACAAAAAATCCGCTGTCACAGCGGATTTTTACTTTCTAATTAATGATTTTCTACATGCGAGAAAAAGATCTGCTGTCGCCATTGCCGGGTTAAAACAAACGCCAAGGTTAAGCCTCTCATAGCCATAAAACATAGCATAGCCAACCATATGCCGTGATTGCCTAATAGTGGCGTACTGAGTAATACAACAAAGAACGTCGCCGCTGCAACAAACATACTGTTGCGCATTTCGATGCCTTTAGTCGCGCCAATAAATACACCATCTAATAGAAAGCACCACATCGACACTAATGGCATAGCCACCAGCCATGGGAGATAAATAAGTGCGATATGGTGTACCTCGGCAATGTTGGTCATAAAGCCAAGCAAGGTATCTCCCAGCACACCAAATACTACCGTTAGCCCACTACAAATGAGCAAACTCCAAAACACCGTCCCTATCATGGCTTCTTTGAGACGCTGCCGACTATCCGCACCTATCGCTTTACCCACCATGGCTTCCATTGCATACGCAAAGCCATCCATGCCATAAGAGATAAACATGACAAAACTCATCAAAATCGCATTGGCAGCGACAGTACGATCACCTAACGCTGCGCCTTGAAAAGTCATGAAGCTAAAGACCAGTTGTAAGCATAACGAGCGCAAAAAGATATCACGGTTTAATTTTATAAAACGACTCAGGCCTTGCGTGCTACCACGCCAAGCCACCCAAGGTAGCGGTAAGTGCTGTTTTACCCAATAACGCCAGACACATAGCAGCGCGAATATCGTGCCGACATAATCTGCGATAACAGAGGCCCATGCTGCACCTGCGACTTGCCACTCTAAGCCAACAACAAACCATAAATCACAAGAAACATTCACGATATTGGTAAGAATGACCATCCACATCGGTGCTTTCGCATTTTGTGTTCCCAGTAGCCAGCCAAGTAATACATAATTTGCTAACGCTGCGGGAGCACTCAATACGCGTATCGAGAAATATTGCTCACCGTAGTGTTTCACCTTGTCACTAGCATCACTAAAATGAAAAGCCACATCCACAATCCATTGATGAATCAATAGAAAGCCGCATGCTAACAGCATCGCCATGGCGAGCCCCTGCAATAACACGCGAGCTTGTTGCTCACGGTTAGCGCGTCCGACCGCTTGCGCAGTCAAACCTGTGGTCGACATACGTAAAAAGCCCAATAGCCATAAAGAAACACTGATTAAGGTGCTGCCTAGCGCAACCCCGCCGAGATACCACGCATGTGAAAGATGGCCAATCACGGCAGTATCCACCAGCCCAAGTAAAGGGACGGTAATATTGGATAACACCATGGGGATCGCCAACCATAATACTTGGCGATGCACTGTACGGTTTAATAAGGTTTGATAAATTGAGTTCACACTTAGCTCCCTATGCGTTAGGTAGAAAGTGTAACTAAGTTAAGAGCAAGAAACTATCCAGTAATTACCAGCGCATAGACACGATTACAGGGGTGAAGCGATATTTATACCTTTGCCAAGCCCCTAACCCTTTTTGCCACCACTTCCAACGTGGGCATGGATGATCAAGTGGCGATGTCATCGCTATTTTTTTCAACCATGGTAAACAGTTCAACATAGCCGTTTGGCAATCTGCAAAGCCATGGGCATACAATGACGTTCCTAGCTTTTTCCCAAGCGGGGTGGACGTTTTATCCCCCGCTAGCACAAAACACGCTGTCGCCGCAGAGAAGTGTCGCCCTAGAGTTTTCACCACATGGCTAACCGCATGATTATCACAATCTAATAACGCATATTCACAAAGGATCAATGTTGGTGTGCTGTCTGACATGGGTAAATTCTGTAGCCAGGAAAGGTCTTTCACACTGCCCGCCATATTTTGATAGCGTTCACTGCGATGAAACAACTTTTGTCGTAACAGTAAGTGTTCGGAGACATCCACTTCAATCCAATGACATAAGCCATTATCAATGCGATAAAAACGGGTATCGAGCCCAGCTCCTAAATTAATAATCCACCCGTCAGGGTGTCTCTCTAGAAATTGGCGGACCCGTTGGTCGCATTGCTGGGTAAGCGTCGCGTTAAGGAGTTGTTGCTGAGCAAGGTTCGCACGCCCACAATCCATAGAAAGATGACAACGTTGGCATACATCAGCGGCAATCGGATCATAGATAACCCCATTGTCAGATAAGCTTTCGCGGCTACGAAACCATAGTGGTTGTAGCAAATGGGCAGGAATAGCATTAACTGTTTGGTTTGGTTCAGATAGGCGAGAGCACATTATCATCTTCCTTCAATACATGCAGCATGTAAGTTAGATGATAATGAATATCACTCAATATAACAAGTAAATGAGAATAAGTCTCAAATCTATATCACATCCAATCTGTATTACGAATAATACCTACGGCAACACCTTCGATGCTCATATGCTGTGATTTCAAGTCGACTTCAATCGGTGAAAAAGCCTCGTTTTCAGCATGTAAAAATACCGTTGAACCATTTTGCTCTAAACGCTTCACCGTAACATCGTCTTCTACACGTGCTACAACGACTTGTCCGTTACGAACATCTTGCGTTTTGTGCACAGCCAGTAAGTCACCATCCATAATACCAATATTTTTCATACTCTCGCCCTGAACTCGCAATAAGAAATCAGCGCTTGGACGAAACATCATGGGATCAACATGGTAATGAGATTCGACATGCTCTTGAGCTAAGATCGGCTCACCTGCGGCAACACGACCAATTAACGGCAGACCTAAATCGACAGGGACTTCAACGTCGGCAATGACGTCAGGTATAACACGAATACCACGCGAAGCACCGGGTACAATTTGAATGACTTGCTTACGTGCTAAAGCTTTCAGGTGCTCTTCTGCTGCATTAGCAGAGCGAAAACCAAGTTCACGCGCGATTTCTGCACGTGTCGGTGGCATTCCGGTTTCATCAATTTTACTTTTGATGAGTTCAAATACTTGTTGTTGTCGTGGCGTTAACGGCTTCATAATTCACCTGTCTTTTTATACAGTTGACTGTGAGTATATCCAGTATTTGTTTAAAAGGAAAGCCAATTGGTTATTTTTTAGATAAAGACAAATTGTACGTTTAATCAACGTCTACATTTATCATTCAGGACCACAGATGATGACGAGCTTTTGCCTAACTTATCCGGTCATGATGAGTGATAGGCTCGCTTCATCCTTGAGATAACACGAATTTTCACGATCTCATGACAGGAATAATGGCAATAAGATTTAACAGGTTTGACCAGCTCTGCTATTCTTGATATCCAAAACTCATCCACTCATTGAGTCATACTCACTGCATACGACTACTGTGCGGCAAGAATATGTCTGAATACACTATTATTTCCTGAGGCTTAGAGCTCTTATGTCGTCAAGACACCATTACACGCGTTCGCTACTGAAACTGCCACTAAAGCCCCTAGTGAAAGGCAGTGCAATACCTGCAAATCCCGTCGATGACTTAGCAATTAATCTTAACAAACCTATTGTTTATGCTCTACCTTTTCGCTCTAACGTAGACTTACTAACCCTACGTCACTACGCGTTAAACGCAGGTCTGCCAGATCCGCTAGAACCTCTGATTATTAATGGCGAATCGTTCGATCGTTTTGTTTATAATACGTCTCGACCAAACAAGCGTCGTCGTTATACCGATATTCCAACCGCGTCTGTCGAACTATTCGAACAATTACTCAAACAGCATAAAATCGACCCTGAGCTGGATATCCAAGTCATTCCTGTCACCGTATTATGGGGACGTAGTCCAGGTAAAGAAGGTCAATGTAAACCTTACCTGCGCGCTTATACATCATTACAAAAAGCGAAAATGGTCATTAAACACGGCCGAGATTGCCTAGTCCGATTTAGTCCAGTGGTGTCATTACGCTATATGGCCGATCAACACGGCACGGATGTGACGATTGCCCATAAGCTTGCTCGCGTTGCACGTATTCATTTCTCGCGTCAAAAGTTAGCCGCATCTGGGCCTGATTTGCCGGGTAGACATCAATTATTTAAACGCTTAATGACCTCTCCTGTGGTAAAGAAAGCCATTGCTGATGAAGCCAAGAGCAAAAAAATCTCGGAAGAAAAAGCCAGTCACGAAGCACATAAAATACTTGATGAGATCGCGGCTAATTTTTCTTATTCGTTTGTTAAAAAAGGAGATCGCCTCCTCGGCTGGTTATGGAACCGTATTTATCAAGGATTAAACGTTAATAATGCATCCACAGTCCGTCGTTTAGCTCAAGACGGTCATGAAGTCGTTTATGTGCCATGTCATCGTAGTCATATGGATTACTTATTATTATCTTATGTGTTGTTTCATGAAGGCATGGTCCCTCCACATATTGCAGCAGGCATTAACCTAAATTTCTTTCCAGCAGGACCACTATTTAGACGTGGTGGCGCATTCTTTATTCGCCGGAGTTTTAAAGGCAATAAACTGTATTCCACACTCTTTCGCGAATACCTAGTTGAGCTATTTGCTAAAGGTTATTCTGTTGAGTACTTCAGTGAAGGCGGCCGCTCGCGTACGGGCCGTTTACTACCGGCTAAGACAGGTATGCTCGCCATGACCATTCAGGCTATGCTACGTGGTTTAAACCGTCCCGTGACACTCGTGCCAGTCTATATTGGCTATGAACATGTCATGGAAGTAAACTCATACGCGAAAGAGCTGAAAGGAAATCGTAAAGAAAAAGAAAATGCAGGCCTTGTGCTGCGTACGATCCGTAAACTACGTAACTTCGGACAGGGTTATGTCAATTTTGGTGAGCCGATTACTATTAATCAGTATCTGAATGAAAAAGTGCCGGAATGGACGCAAGATATTGACCCTCTTGGTAACAGTAAGCCGCAATGGCTGACACCGGTGGTCAACGATCTTGCGACTAAGATGATGACGCATATTAATGGGGCCGCCGCGGCTAATGCTATGACGTTGTGCGCGACAGCACTCTTGGCATCTCGACAGCGTGCACTATCGCGTAACAGTCTCATCAAGCAGGTGGATTGTTATATGAAGCTACTCACCAATGTGCCTTATTCTGACACCGTCACCGTACCTGAACAAAGTGCCGAAGAGCTCGTCACACATGCAGAGTCTTTAGATAAGTTCATTATCGAAACCGATAAAATGGGCGATATTATTTCTCTTGATCGGCAGCAATCTATCTTAATGACCTATTACCGTAATAACATTATCCACTTACTTGCGATACCGTCGTTGATAGCACAAATCGTTGTACGTCATCAGAGTATTCATAAAGAAGACATTGTTAAACATGTCACGACGATTTATCCGTTTTTAAAACAAGAGCTGTTTATTACTCATGACATCAATGAGATGCCCCAATTAATTGAACGATATTTGCAAGAGTTTGCACAGCAGCAATTAATTGTCGTTGATGGTGATATCGTCACCATGAAACAAAACAATGCCCAACGTACTATGCGCCTTGGTCGTATCATTGCTGAAACCTTGCAACGTTATGCCATTGCTTTGAATTTACTAGTGATGCATTCAGAACTGAATAAATCAGAATTAGAAAAGCATAGCCAAGCTATCGCGCAACGTCTTGGCCGTTTGCATGGTATTAATGCGCCCGAGTTCTTCGATAAAGGCGTATTTAGTGCATTATTTGTGACCTTAAAGCAACAAGGTTATATCGATGAGAATGGTGAGAGACAGCTAGAACAATGCCAAGCATTTACTGATCAGCTTAATACGATGATAACGCCTGAAGTGCGTTTAACGATTCAAGAAAGCTTATATCGCGATACTCAGTTAGCTTAAACGCTCAAGCAAAGCAACATTAACGATAAAAAAAGAGGCCCCACACAGGGCCTCTTTTTATTACAAATCGTCATTACACACAACTGCGTATCGTACCTGATACGGGCACGGGATTAAGCAAAGAATAATCACGCATTACCAATACGCAATTAATAAACCCAAGGCAATCGCGCCGCCTACATAATTATTATTAAGGAACGCTTCAAAACACGGTCCTCGTTCGCGGTGACGTATTAAATGTTGTTGATATACAAACAACCCACCAGCCAATAATAATCCCCAATAAAAGCTGACGCCTAATTGTTCAACCCAACCGAGCGTGATTAATAATCCCAATGAAAACAACTGCAACAGACCAATAATGAGCTTGTCGCAACGGCCAAAGAGTATCGCTGTCGATTTAATACCAATGACCAAATCATCGTCACGATCGACCATCGCATACTGGGTGTCATAAGCGATAGTCCAAGCAACATTGACGACAAATAATACCCAAGCGATCGGTGAAATATCGCCTGATTGCGCCGCCCACGCCATCGGGATTGACCAACTAAATGCCAATCCAAGAAACAGTTGTGGTAAATGAGTAAACCGTTTCATAAAAGGATAAATAAATGCGAGTCCCATACCAAAGAACGACAAACGTATCGTTAAGTCATTCATAGTTAAGACCAGCGCAAAAGAAATGAGCCCCAAAATCACAAACAATGCGATGGCTTCTTTAGACGATATCTCTCCTGATGGTAAAGGTCTATTTCGAGTACGTTTTACAAACCCATCGACTTTTCTATCTGCAAAATCATTAATCACACATCCTGCTGAACGCATTAAAAACACGCCAAGCACGAAGACTAAAGTGACATTCCAATCAGGCATGCCTTGAGCAGCCATAATCAAGGCCCACAAGGTAGGCCACAGCAGAAGAAGAGAGCCTATAGGTCGATTCATTCGAGTTAAAAACCAAAAGGCTTGCAGTTTTTTAAAAGACATTCAGTCTCTCTCCTTACTTATAAATAGGGGATTCAGGCAAAAATATTTCTGACACTAGCATCGCATGATGGTCCATCCAGAGGCGAGAGCGACGAGCCAGCAATGCTGGATGCTCTTTTGAGAGATATCCAACTTCCAATTGATCTCTTTTGGCATGTTTATTATTAAAAACCGTCAGTCCGAGCGGTTTATTGCCCAACTTAGCTAAGTCATATGGCGTGTTTTCTAGCATTGATAAGGGAATTAATGTTCGTGCGATAACCCAAGGCTGATCATCTCCACATAGCACAACATCCCTCACCCAATAGTCTTCACACGGCAAACCTTGGTGCTCAATAGGCCGAAAAGAATTAAATGCAACATGTTGATTATTGATCACTTTCACTTTAAGTTGATGACAATCTTGAGCTAAACGCTGAGACAATGATGCCATCTCTTGTAACCAAGATATGGATTCGGCATTGGGGTAAGTAAATTCGTCTGGTTTGTGCCAATACACTTGGCATAAATCAGATAGGTGAAGCGAAATTGACTTATTCATACTAATATTCTGAGTGACAAGATAAGTATTGATAGAGACGCCACGTCTTTCTTTATCATTTATGGATGGAATGCTTTATTGTATCAAGAGCGTCGCCTTTCGAATATCGGAAACCACTAAAGAAAAGATACCAATATGCTAAAACGTGTTATAACCCAATTGATTATTACTATGAGCCTGCTCGTGTCTTTTTCTGCATTTTCAGAAGAAGCCAAAGATCCGGCAACCCATAAGCTCGCCTATTTTACCCTTCAACCCGATCTCACGACGAACTTTCATACAAAGGGGAAAAAGCTCGGGTACATACAAGTGAGAGTCGACATCATGGTCGCAAGTGATGCCGACCTACCGATTGTTGAACGTCACCAACCATTGATTCGTGATGCAATCGTCGAGCAGCTTGGTGAAGAAAGTGAAGATAAAATTAAGTCTCTTTCAGGCAGAGAAGATATTCGTAAACATCTCGTCGATAAAATTAATAATATTCTCTTAGCCGAAACCGGTCGCAAAATTATTGCTGACTTGCTTTTCACTAAATATATGTACCAATAAACTCGGGTAGCGCTACCGCCACCACTGAGTGAAGCCCACACTGTTGTTACACGCAGCGTGGGCTAATGTTTATGATTGACGCCAACGCCACACATCACTTAGACCTAAGCCGACGCCCGCTATCAAACCCGCCAAATGAGCCGTATTTGCAATCGCCATGAAGGGTTGTACATACCCTAATACTAACCAAAACAGCATAAATCCAATGATTGGTTTTTCAATCTTCACACCTGCACTCGGTAAGTAATAAGAGAGCATCCATGAATACCCCAATAGTGCATACACCACTCCAGATAATCCACCAAAATTAGCGCCAGCAACCCAATACTGCCCTGCTCCCGATAACACGGCCGATACTACAAAGATTTTAAGTAGTGTCACGCTACCGAGACGCTTCTCAATATGTCCACCAAACTCCCACCACCACAACAAGTTAAACACGATATGCAGGATAGAAAAATGCAGTAAAGCATGGGTTACCCATCGCCACAATTGCCAATGCTGTGCTTGTGTCGATGGAAAATGCAATGCCTCAAATACCCGGCTTCCTAATCCAAATTGCTGCAATACAAAAATAACGGTACAGAGCGCCATCATTGCTAAAGTGAACGCTCCAGCCCTTTCTTTCACCATCGTCATGAGTTTTGGCGAGGCATACTGTAAATGAGGACGACTGGTATTATTACTAGACCAAGATGCAGCAAGATATTTGGAGTGAGTAGGATCATGTAAGAAAGCATTGAGCTCAGCGACAACGAATTCTTGCTGTGATTCATCAGCAAGCCATAATGAGAACTGGCCCTCTCCCTCGGGGAATAACTGAATCACCACCTGGTGAGTAGACATGTAATCAATATAGGCTTGCGCCATACGAGGATTATTGAGAGTAACCAGTTTAATCATTATTACTTCGCCATGTTGGTTGCAACAGGAAGATTAGCGCGTTGCCATGCTTCAAAGCCACCATCAACACTGTAAACCTCATCAAACCCTTGACTGATCAAGTATTGAGCCGCGCCTTGGCTACTATTGCCGTGGTAGCAAATCACCAATACTGGTTCGTCAAAGTCTACTTCATTCATAAACTCAACCATGGTGTCATTGGTTAAATGATATGAAGACTCAGCATGAGCCTCTTTAAATGATCGAGGATCGCGAATATCTACGATCTTAGCGGCTCTCTTTTCTATCAGATCTTGAGCACTGACGACATCGATATGTTGGAATTGATCCATAGGGTGTCTCACTTCTTTTTTAACTCATATTGAAGTACACATTATAACCTATTCAGTTCCACACAAGTACACGGACAATGTAAGGTTATCAAAAAGGATCTGGATCCGGTAAAATTGTGGATAAACCTGTGGATTGCGTTGATAAGGTGCCATAACGATCTTGGATCCACAATATGTAGTAATGATCCTTACTTTTCTGTGAGTAAGAATAAACATATCCCCAAAAATGAAACGCCTCTAAACCCTTTATTTATGCGATCTGATGACAACTCATAAATAAACTTACCACAGACTTATCCACAGGTTACGCTGGTTTTTTGATCGCATTTCAGATCGGGCATAAAAAAAAGCTGAGATCATATGATCTCAGCTTTTCTATTTATTACTACAATGGATGCTCGTTATTAGATATCACCCACCGCTTCTTTTAATTTCTTCATGGCATTCTTTTCAAGCTGACGAATGCGCTCTGCAGAGACTTCATAGTTATCTGCTAACTCTTGTAGAGTCATTTTCTGATCATCTAACCAACGAGAACGCACAATATTTTGACTGCGCTCATCTAGAGTGGAGAGTGCTGAAACCAATCGCTGGGTTGTGTGCTCTTCCCAGTTTTGAGCTTCAATATTATCGGCGATATCAGAATGCTTATCTTCAAGGTATAACACTGGAGCAGAATAAGAGGTATTTTCATCATCATCTGACGACATTTCAAACGTTGGATCTTGCGCAGCAAGGCGAGATTCCATTTCACGGACTTCTGAAGGTTCAACACCCAATTCACGTGCAACCGTTTCTACTTCACCGTTGTTAAACCAACCTAAACGTTTTTTTGATTTACGTAGATTAAAGAATAACTTGCGCTGTGCTTTAGTGGTGGCAATTTTTACAATGCGCCAGTTGCGCAGTACATATTCATGGATCTCAGCTTTGATCCAGTGCACAGCGAACGACACCAATCGCACACCCACTTCTGGGTTGAAACGCTTAACCGCTTTCATTAAGCCAATATTGCCTTCTTGCACCAAGTCAGCCATTGGTAAACCGTAACCAGAGTAACCTCGAGCAACGTGAACAACAAAACGCAAATGGGACAAGATCAAACCTTTCGCAGCTTCGATATCACCATCATAGTGTAACCTCTCAGCTAGAGAATGCTCTTCCTCCGCAGTCAACATCGGATAGCTATTCACAGAACGGATATAGCTATCTAAGCTATCCTGCGTTACTAAAGCCATTGGGTACGCTTGTTTAGTCATTCGTTTCCTCATCGTTATATAAACTAGAGCCAGTGTATCTTTTATATACTGAACCGAACATGAACGGTTTTCAAGTCTAATCAAATATTATCTATATTCAATCTTAACAAGCAAGTCAACACTCAGTGAAAAGTGTTACGTTTTGCACCATTGCCCGATTAAATAGGTTCAATTTCTTTTAAATGACGGCTGGCAGACACTTTCGCCGCGACACATCCAATTAACGTACCTAACATTATCAACAGTAATGAGTCTTCAAGGCCTAAACCTAAAAGAGAAAAATGACTATCATATAAGTCGGCAAGCTCAGCCACGGCATGACTCAATAATAACGTAATCACCATGGTCATGACCCAAGCGACAACTGCGCCAATCACTCCAAACCACATTCCTGAGTATAAATAAGGACGTAAAATAAAACTATCGGTCGCACCGATCAGTTTCATCGTCTGGATTTCATTCTTATTTGCCTGTACGTTAAAGCGTAGTGTATTTCCGACAATTAAGAAGACGGAAATTAACATTAATACCGATAAACTCATCACCAAAATACTCGCCAGACTACGAATCGCATCTAATTTTGAGAGCCAATCTTCATCCAAACGTACATCAGCGACACCCTGCTTTTTTTGCACGGCTGCCGCTAACGATTTCACGGCTAACTTTTGATCCGTTGTTGGCGTAATTATCAGTACCGCAGGGAGCACTGAAGAGTCTAATAAACTAATCGCTTGCTCAAATCCTGCGTTGGCGCTTAAATCTTCAATTCCTTGCTGCGGTGAAATATATTTCACCGCCGAGACATCATCGCGCTGCTCTATTTCGTCTTTGAGCAACATAACCCGAGCCTCAGATACCCCTTCATTCATATACACACTCACTTGAGAAGAATCACTCATTTGAGTCGCAACCGCTGAAAGGTTTTTACTCACTAAGTAAAAACAACTCGGTAACGTTAGTGCCATGGAAATTACGGCTAAGGTCATGATATTACCTAGAGGACGTTGCCATATCTGACGAAAAGAGGCTTTGGCTTGTTTCCACTGAACCGTAAAATAACGATCCGTTTTGAGCCTTTTGCCAGGATTGGATTTCGGTGCTTTTTTATTTTTTAAGAGTTTATTGGCCATACCCTTGTACCTCACTTAAAAAACCCTGGTTCAGTTCAAAATGGCGATATTGTGGTCGTGAATTGACTAAATTAATATCATGCGTCGCAAGTAAAATCGTCACGCCCGCTCGATTAAATTCTTCAAACAAACGTAAAATTCGGTTAGACAACTCTGGATCTAAGTTACCCGTTGGTTCATCAGCTAATAATAAAGTTGGGCGATTGACGACGGCTCTAGCAATACCGACACGTTGTTGCTCACCTCCCGATAATTGCGTAGGAAAACAACGGGCTTTATCCAATAAACCCGTTTTATCGAGCGCCGCAGACACGCGTCGCTTAATTTCAGATTCACTGGCCGCTTCAATCCGCATTGGCAAAGCGACATTTTCATAAATGGTGCGATCCATTAATAAACGATGGTCTTGAAACACAATGCCAATATTACGTCTTAGAAAAGGAATATCCTTATTAGGGATCCGTGTGATGTCATGATCGTTAAAACTCAATCGCCCATCAGTCGGACGCTCTATCGCACATATTAATTTCAAAAGTGTACTTTTACCTGCACCGGAGTGGCCTCCTAAGAAAGCCATTTCACCTCTTCGCAAATGAAAATCGACCTTTTGTAAGGCTTGCCGTCCACCTCGATACGCCTTACTTACTTGTTGAAATTTAATCACACATTATTCCTTTCTAAGCCTTAAACGGACATGCTATTTACATTGTTAGTCATCACGACTGAAAAGCGCATCAATAAACTGTTGAGTCTCGAATGGGCGTAAATCATCAATGCCTTCACCCACACCAATATAACGAATTGGGATTTTGAATTGATCCGCTAAAGAGAAGATTACCCCGCCTTTTGCTGTCCCATCTAACTTGGTCAGTGTAATTCCGGTTAGTGGCGCAGCTTCGGTAAATAATTTGGCTTGGCTAATGGCATTCTGTCCAGTGCCTGCATCTAAGGTCAACATAATTTCATGGGGTGCAGCATCGTCGATCTTTTTCATCACCCGCACAATTTTACGCAACTCTTCCATCAGGTTCGCTTTATTCTGCAAACGTCCGGCTGTATCAGCAATGACTACATCTATACCGCGTGCTTTGGCCGCCTCAATCGCATCATAAATAACGGATGCGCTATCTGCTCCGGTATGCTGAGCGACTACAGGAACATTATTACGTTGCCCCCATACTTGTAGCTGTTCTACCGCCGCGGCTCTAAAAGTATCACCAGCGGCCAGCATAACGCTCTTACCTTCTTGCTGGAATTGCTTAGCAAGCTTACCAATTGTCGTCGTTTTACCGACACCATTCACTCCAACCATCAAAATAACATACGGTGCTTTGGTGGTATCCACTGGGAGTGGTTGTTCAACCGTTGCGAGAATCTCACGCATTTCTTCTTTTAAAAGATCGTAAAGCGCTTCGCCATCTTTTAATTGCTGTCGTGTGGCTTTTTCAGTCAGACTATTGATAATTTTTGTCGTCGTTTCCATGCCAACATCAGCAATCAATAGCTGCTCTTCTAATTCTTCAAATAAATCTTCATCAATTTTTTTTCCTTTGAAAAGACCAAAGAACCCTGAACCAATATTCGCTTTAGTACGACTTAAACTACGCTTTAGACGTGCAAAAAAGCTTTCCGTTGGTTTCTCTTGCTCTTGAATCGTTTCCAGCACAGGTTCGAGTACTTGCGCTTTATCATCATTACTCGTTGTTTCTGTTTCTGTTTCTGTTTCTGTTTCTTGAGATTCAACGCTTGGTTCCGGCTGAGCAACCGTTTCTGCTTGATTCTTTATTTCTTTTTCATTATTTGTCTGACTGGTTTCGTCATCGCCAAAACCGAGCCATGACAGTAAGCCACGTTTCTTTTTTTCTGTCATTAGGGAGTATCCTAGATTTGCTTAACTAACTATGACTCTTTTCTCAGAGAATTATCCCCCGAAAGAAAAGAAAAAATGACAAAGCAGTGAAAAGTTTTACGATCACTTGGTACAATTTGTCATATTTTTAATTTATGCGCCTTACGCCAGTCTATAGACTGGCAGGCTCGATATAGTAACACTTAATGAGCGGTCAAAAAATCTATGGCAAGACGTCCTCATAAAAAACCAGCAACAAACGCGAATTCACTTGGACAAGTAAGAATTATCAGTGGCTTATGGCGAGGAAGAAAACTGCCAGTACATGATGCACAAGGCTTACGTCCGACCACAGATCGAGTCAAAGAAACCCTCTTTAACTGGATTGCTCAAGACATTCCCCAATCACGTTGCCTTGATGTCTTTGCAGGCTCCGGTGGATTAGGCTTCGAAGCGGCCTCGCGCCAAGCCTCTCAAGTGACAATGTTAGAAATGAATAGGCAAGTTTGCCAGCAGTTATCAAAAAATGTTACTGCACTAAAAGCAGAAAACATTGATGTACACAACATTGATAGTTTGGCTTATCTCGATAAACCGGGAGAAGCCTATGATGTCGTGTTTATCGACCCGCCTTTCAGGCAAGGTTTGCTTGAAGAGGTGATTCACCGCCTAGAAGATAATCATTGGTTAACACCTCAGGCTTTGATCTATATTGAGACAGAGAAAGAATTAGTCTTACCTATAATGCCAAATCACTGGCAACTACTGAAAGAAAAACAGGCAGGACAAGTCAGCTACCGTTTATTTGAAAGGAGCGAACCATGAAAGCATTGATTTTCGCGGCCAAAGCCGCGATTGGGTTTGTGTGGCTTATACTGCTCACCAATATTGTGCATCCATTCCCAGGCAACGCCGCCATCGCCTTGTATATTATGACGGGCTTCTTATTTATGATGCATGGCCTGCAAACACTCATATTCATTGGTGCTTTCGGAGATAAAATCACCATGAGTCGCTGGGAGAAATGGTCCATTCTCATCTTCGGAATTTTTGCTCTGTTGGATATTCGACGTAAACATATGCAATAAAAAAACGCCAGTCACATGACTGGCGTTTTTTATCTAATTGACATCGAGAAGATTAGCCCGCCATATAGCTTTTTAAGCCATCTAAGAGCATCTGTGTCGATACCATGACAAGTAGTAATCCCATTAAACGCTCAACCGCTTTTAAACCACGTTCACCTAATAATTTATGGAAAAAACCATAGAACATTAAGATACCCGCGGTTCCTAACCAAGCGAGAAAGACGGAAGCAGAAAGCTCCATCATCTGATGCGGATATTGTGTCGAGAGTAATAATAATGCGGCAATCACTGAAGGACCCGCAATCATAGGTATCGCGATAGGAACGATAAACGGTTCTTCCCCAACGGCTAAACCCGTAATACTTCCGGCACTCGGGAAAATCATTTTAATCGCGATAATAAAGAGGATCACCCCACCGGAAATACTTAGCGTTTCCGGCTGTACATGCAAAAATCCTAAGATTGACTTACCGGCATACAAAAACAGCATTAAAATAACCAGTGAAGCAATCAGTTCACGAATTAAGATGATACGTCTTCTTCGCTTATCAAAGTGCTTTAAAATCGATAATACAACGGGCAAATTACCAAGTGGGTCCATGATCAAAAAAAGCATGATTGCCGCTGAAAAAATTTCCATAATACCTTCTGCTCCATTTATGACAGGCGTGAGTATAACAACCAATTAATGATAATTCGATTAGTAAGTCCGTAACCAATAAACAGTACTTACATAACCGAAATAACCACTAAGCTCTGCGCGAATAAATACATACTTGAGACTAAGTACTGCCCACCTTTAATCGGACGCTTAAAGTCATGGATGGCTTGAATGACCCAAGTCAAGATAAATGTAATACAGCCTAAAAAGCCCAATATCGACATCGTATCGTTGGCCGTTAACCATACCTCTCCGGCCGCCCATGTCATTTGAATCAAGACTAAGCCCATTAACAAGACCGGAAAAATCAATTTATCAAGCTGAGGCAACAATAAGAAAAAAGCGACCACACCTGATGCGATAAGTAAGGCAGGCATCCACCATACTATGCCACCGGATAATTGACACCAAAAGGCCTTACTTAATAAAACCTGAGAACACAGAAAGGCAATAAAACTCACTTTTATACATGACTTAAAATAGTATAACCCATCAGCAAACATCGCAGCTAATAAGCTAACCAATACCCACATGGCAGGCTCGGTCGACAACGGCATGGCAGAATAAAGGATGGAACATAATACCCCCAAGCTCATCAACTTAAATATAATCGCCTGTTTAATATCACTTTTTATATACGAATAAATGCTGATATACCCAGATAAAGCGACAGAAATCCAACTCCACATGTTCACATTGCCTCTTTACGCACATGTTGCCAGTTTAGAGATGCCAACGCGTAAGTCCAGAAAAGATCAGAAAAAGTTCGACGTAAGCAAACGGATTGATGACTCTTTGCCTTATCAGCAAAAAAACAGAAAAAATTCAGTCTATAATTGAAAAAATGATTAGAACTTACTTTATTGATCATTTAAAAGTGAAATACTACGGAAAAACCCCAATAAAAACACGATTAAATTTAAAAAATAAAAATAAAAAACCAAATAAAACAAAAAGTTAAAAACAACAAAATAAAGCAAACGTTTACTTTAACAGGGTGATAATAAAATCCTCATGAAAAGACATTAATGCTCTATTATCTAGCAAAATTCATAACGTTCTACATTACAAACGTATAAAACCTATAAAAAAACGACTTAAAAAATTATTTTTACACAAAAATAACAATACTGCTCTGTAATCGCCAAAACTATAAAAAACAAAAGTAGAGCAATAAACAAACACTTAATAAATCATTATTTATCAAATATTTAAAATAAAAATACCATTGAGAAACTCATGAAAAGCTCTATTAGTCCCCCCTGAAAAATCACTACTTAAAGTATAATTTAAAGGAAAATAACCATACTTTATGGGTATTTATGGGATTCTTATCTACTGTGAATTGATCCCACACATAAAATAATGCTATTCTATTACTCATAGTGTAAACAATAATTAAAGGAGCGGTGTCGTATGTCTTCATCTCAAAAGCAAGGATTGGTTATGATTGCAGTGGTTGTAGGTTTAATGACACTGCCAATGATGTACTGATCATATCAGTACAAAAAAAAGACGCTCTTATGAGCGTCTTTTTTTTTAAGCATAAAATACGATTAACGAGAAAAGAAATGCTTATCGAGCAGATCCCAATGGGCATAGTACACAGCGGCGGCTGCAAGCGTCATCAACAACATTAATGACACTGCGATACGCCATACAAAACGGCCACTTCTAGGAGTGAGTTCTCTCTGGCACTGCTTAAATGCGGCCATAAAATCAGACCGATTATCTAATCGATAGTGATCATCATGCACAATTTTATTTCTTACTGTCGCAATGAAACGAAGCTTTCCGACAATGTGGCGCGGTAAGCGTTGCTGACAGCTGGTTATTAATTGATGCAGCCCTTTGCCTTCCGCGTGATACTGCTCTCTCAATAATGTTTCTAACTTTCGCGTACACGTTACCACTTGTTCAATGTCTGACATTGCCCCTCCCACCCCCTAAATCTATAACAATTCTCATACTTTAAAGACGAGATAAAGATTCACTGAGATTCTAAGTGTAGGCAAACATTGTCACGTCAGGTTGTGAGCAACTACACAACCTGACCGACTAATACCTTCGTTTATGGTACCAGCCACTGCGTTACTTTGAAACGAGCGAGCAACCAACTTAACGTCAACGCACCTGCACCACTAATCAGCATCCATAGTGGAATAACCCAGCTAGGGTTTCCTTGATACCAACCAAACGCTTTCATTGGCCATAAAAATATTGGATGCAATAGATAAATACCAAGGCTATATTTACTCATGACTCGAATACCTTTCATTAAGGTTTCCGGTAAATAGGGCGTTATCGCTCGACCTAGAATAAAAATCATACTCGCCGCAAGTACGACATTAATCGTTTTATAAGACAACCAACGCCCCACCGAGTACTCACCTTTCATGACGCTCAACTCAACGACAGAATGAACAGTAAAATACAGTGATAGAAGCCCCAAAATAGTTGCAATCGCCACCGTTAGAGACGTAATTGGTAAGCGTTTGTATAGCAGGTAACCTAAAGGTAAATAGCCTGTGTATAGCCAATATTGTGAACTCCACACGCCATTAATATGCGATAAAAATAACGTTGTCGTGATAAGCCACACCCCGACATATGCCACCCAAACACCATCATTGGAATGACGATTGACCCACTGAAACAATGGAATAACAAAATAGAGTGGAATGAAGTAATAGAAAAAGCCTAAATGGTAGTAGGTGCCATGATGCCAGCTGTTTGCAGCGGTCTCAGTGGCGACTTCGCTATTAAAACCTTGCGCACTAAACCCTGATAATACGACATAAAATGCTGACCAAGCTAAAAAAGGTAATACCACTTTGCCTAAACGGCGTTTGATGTAATAGTCGGCATTAAAAGGGCGAGTATCACTCATTAACAGAGCCCCTGAAATTAAAATAAAGACAGGTACAGCCCAACGTGTAGAACCATTTAACGTGACAGCGGTTAACCACTCACTATCAGGTATGACACCATAAAGATCGCGATACGGTGCCAGTGTATGAATTGCGATAACCGCAATCGCTGCAACACAGCGTAATACATCAAAAAACTCAACACGCTTTTTTTCTTCCATATATCCTCCCAGTCTATTATTTCCATCACTATAAAGCGGTATATCGTTTAGTTGTGAACCAACAGTCAATGGTAGGTCAACTATCAGAAGATAGATATCACCTATTAGATTAATACAAAATTTCAATTTCTATTTCGACACTTCTCCCGATAAGATTGTTTTCAACAAATCGTTCATGAACTTCAAATAGAGGTGAGAATATGACAACGAATTTAATCGGTCTAAATACAGAACAAAGCCAACAGCTTGCTGCTTCTTTAAATAAATTACTCGCGAACTATCACGTTTTTTACATGAACACTCGCGGATATCACTGGAATATCAAAGGTAAAGAATTCTTTGAGTTACACGCGAAGTTTGAAGAAATTTATACTGACCTACAGACGAAATTAGATGAAGTCGCCGAGCGTATTTTAACGTTAGGCGAACGACCACTGCATAGCTTTACTAGCTACTTAGCAGAGACTGACATTCAAGAACATACCAATGCCACAGATGGACAAAGCACGATGCAAGGCTTAGTCGATGGCTTTAATACACTAATTACTCAACAGCGTAGTGTTTTGGCATTGGCATCGGAAACAGGTGATGAAGGTACCGCTTCTCAAATGAGCGACTATATTCGTGAACAAGAAAAATTAATTTGGATGCTTAACGCCTGGCTCCAATAGTACTCCCCCGTATACTCACTCCCCTTCCCTGGGGGGTGGGTATCTTTTCTTTGCTTCACGTTTTTATCGCTCAGCATTATTTCTGCCATGAGCCTGCATAAAAATAGTCAATAGTATCAACCTCCTAAACACCACCTTGCACCTTTAACACCCATTTTGTCGATACCAATTTTTCTCATGATGACCGCGAGGAATATGACATTTACTCTCATGAGGGCTGGCAATACCCTACTCATCTGATTGCTAAAATAGCCCCTGTCATTTACCATAATTTTTCGCCAAAAGTGACGAGCTCTCAGCAGGTCGGCTTAAAATAAGATACTATAGTCATATAGACATTCGCTTTTTGACACATAATTTCGATAAGGTAATTTTCCTCTGTGATGACAACACCAGCAGGCAATCCATACGGGTTAACTCAAGAACATGAGTTCCCAGAACGCATGACGAAAGACATCGCTCAATTCTGGTCTCAGCGCGAAGAGGGGTTTTATCGCTCTTTTGATAAAACTCGTATCTATTGGTGTCAGCTCACCTCCCCTGCACACAACAAAGCGATAGTATTAGTCAATGGTCGTATAGAATCGGCATGGAAGTATCAAGAACTTTTCTTTGATTTATTCCAACAAGGCTATGATATTTACTCTTTTGATCATCGTGGGCAAGGTCGGTCACAACGTTTAATCGATAATGTCCAAATGGGCTATGTCGGCGAGTTCAATGACTATGTTTGCGATCTACATGAGCTACTTAAGACTTTTAAATTAGAACAATATGAGCAATGTTTTCTCTTGGGCCACTCTATGGGCGGGGCAATCGCCACTCGCTACCTACAAATGTATCCTCAACATCCATTTTCTGCGGTGGCTCTCACCGCCCCGATGTTTGGCGTAAACATTCCGTGGCAACTTAAACTGATCGCTATTCCGCTAACCTATTTATTAACGTCGCTGTCACCTCAACCTCGGTATGCCCCAGGACATAGTGACTATCTAGCGAAACCATTTTCAGATAATCCCCTTTCACATAGTGAAATTCGTTATCAATGGTTTAGGGATCTCTACGATAACGATCCCGAGCTAAAGTTAGGAGGAGCCAGTACTCGCTGGGTATGGCAAGGGTTAATGGCGGCGAAACAATGTATTCAGCTAACTCGACAAGTGACTATTCCTACCCTTCTGATACAAGCGGAACACGATAAAATCGTCGACAATAAAGCCCAGCAACGCTTCATAAATAAACTGTCAAAAACCAATAAGAATGCGCGCTTGTCGGTTATTCCTAATGGATATCATGAACTTTTATTTGAGGCGGACGAATATCGTAACCCGACACTCACACAAATTCTTGAGCATTTTTCAGCCATACAATAACTCACCGACAATCAACGCCTCAATGGAGGAAATCAATTCCTCCTTGCTTTACCCTCTTTTTCTCGGCCATTTTGCAGTACACTAAATGCTAAACTGCATTTGCTAGATCTGACAACAATACGCATACCATTAAGAGGGTTTATGACCGCTGAACAATCGCCTTTATCTTACCAAATTGTCGCCTCTGATCTGGACGGTACGCTACTCGCCCCCGATCATAAATTAAGTGAAAAAACCAAGCACACATTAAAGAAATTGCATGAGCGTGGTTATACTTTTATCTTTGCGACAGGTCGTCACCATGTCGATGTAGCAGGAATTCGTAACACGGTTGGGATCCCAGCCTATATGATAACGTCAAATGGCGCTCGTGTTCATACTCCTGATAACCAGCTTATGAGCAGCCAAAATATTCCTGAGCATTTAGTCCAACCCGTTGTGGATATGCTGAAAAATGAACATAGTATTTACGTACATATTTATCGTGATCAAACATGGCACTTAAATAAAGATAAAGATGCACTAGAAAACTTCCACAATGAGTCGGGCTTTTCTTTCAATACTTTTCATTCAGACGACGCACCTACTGATAACGTAGCGAAGGTTTTCTTTACTGATTTGCAAAAAGATCACGAACATTTACGCATTTTTGAGCAGCGCCTTAACGACACGTTTGGTGAGCAACTTACTATTTGTTTCTCTTCGCCATGGTGTTTAGAAGTCATGGGGCCTAACGTTTCAAAAGGTAATGCTATCAAAACGGTCTCTGAGTCACTCGGGCTAGGCTTACAAGATTGCATTGCTTTTGGTGATGGTATGAATGATGTAGAAATGTTATCTATGGCTGGCAAGGGGTTACTGATGGGTACAGCGCACCCACAAGTGATTGAAGCTATTCCAACTATCGAGCGTATTGGTAGTAATGAGCATGATGCTGTTGCTCAATATCTTGAAGATAACCTTTTGAAATAAAAGCATACCCAGTAAAGCGTAAGATGCTTTACTGGGTTATTTTATCTTAGCAAAGGATTATTCACAGCTGATAATCGCGTGATATTCTTCATCCGTCACTGGCATAATAGACAAACGATTACCTCGCTGTACTAGCGGCATCGCTTGTAAGCTTGGATGAGCCTTAAGCTCTGATAACGGAATAACTCGCGACAGCTTGCGCGAAAATTCAATATCAACCATAAACCACCTAGGGTTCTCCGGTGACGATTTACTATCGTAATAATCACTCGATATATCCCAAGAAAAATGATCGGGATAGGCTGCTTTGACGACATGACCGATGCCCGCAACCCCAATCCGCTGACAGGATGAATGGTAAATCAAGACCTCATCACCGACTCTAACTTTGTCTCGCAACATATTTCTTGCTTGATAATTGCGAACTCCTTCCCAGCACGTCGTTTTTTGTGTCCGCAGAGTGTCAATAGAGAAAGTATCCGGTTCTGTTTTAAATAACCAGTATGCCATAATGATATCCATCGTTCGGTTGTGACAAGGAAGATATACCATGAAGGCACTGCAAAACCCAGTAATTCTATTGAGCAGTCTCGCTTTAGCAGCTTGCTCGTCAACCTCACCGCCCAAACAAACTCAACTGGCTGATTTAAACCACCCTGAATCGATAAAACCACAATCTTTTATGCTGCGCGGTAGCGTGGTTATCGGTCCAAACTCACAAACCATAACGCCCTGTGGAAGTCAGCAACAATTTCAGCTCTCATTACCGCAATCGCTAATGACAAAAGCGGCATCCGTGAGCGCTTCCCCTTATGACTCACATTATGGTGAAATGGTCGGTTATATAAAACCACCAAGTCAAAGCGGTGATAACGGCGATTATGCTGGACGCTTTGTCGTCACTCATATCAATGTGCTCAGCGGTAAATCACAACATCAGTGTCACCTTTATCCACTTCCCACTCGGGCATTTGGGAACACACCGGATAAATGGTCTGCGACATTCACCCAAGACGGTATTATATTTAGTCCATCGCAAGGACAGTCGTCTCAATTGGCGCTTTCAGGAGGCGAACTCTCTGAACAGCGTCGCAAATACCAAACCAACGACGGCGACTTAACCCTAGATGCAAAATATTGCATCAATCAACATTCTCATACCTTGTATGGATGGAAAGCCGCACTACGTCATCAGCAACACACTTATCGTGGCTGCGCGATCCTAGGTAATACGGACAGCTCATTAAAATGGGCAGGAGTCTACTATGCCGCTTCTAAAACTAATCAAGGTTTTACGGTGAGCATGCAGCTCAGTCGCGATCATACTGCGGTGACGCGTTATAGTTATGAAAACGATCAACCAGATGTGGTTGAAACTGGTTACTGGCAATCTCTTGGTAACCGTCAGGTTGACGTGGTGATGACTCGTCATGACCAACAATACTTAGTCACTCAACGTATCTTTCATGCCAAACATGAAACGTTTAGCGCCTCACAAGAAAAAGTCGGGGATACAGTTTACCCAATTGCCAATGGAGGATTAACGTTATACAAAGATTATCACGACTCTGTTGGTTTAGAAGAGCCTGACCGTAGCAAAAAGCCGACATCTTTAATTGCCTCATCAGAATACGATGAAAACGTTGATCAGGCACTACGCCGCTATCTTATCGAACATAAACTGGCAAATGGTGACCATCATTACCGTTGGTTAACCTATGATCTCAATGGTGATGAACATTCAGAGTTGCTGGTTTATATGGATTGGCAACAAAAGAAAGAAGGTTCGCTTCTCGTATTTAACAACGTTAGCGGACAATGGGTATTTAATAGCCAAATCATCACCAATATTCCGGTGTATCTATCGAACAAATCCACCGAGGGCTGGCGCGACCTAGTGATCACTTCGCAGCTATCGGGTAAACTGCAACGTCTCTCTTTCACTGATGGCCACTATCAACCGACTGAACCCAATGTTGCTCAGCCTCATGATGCGGTTATGCTGTTTTCAGGTGGTATATCGCCAAGACAACAAGGAATTCATCTTTAAACATGCGAGCATCTTGCCCAGAATGTCAGCTGCAATATCAATGTGTATGTTCACAGATACCACATGCACCGGACTGTGAGCTGCACTTAACCTTGCTGATGCATGAAAAGGAGGTCACCCGCGATACTAATACTGGTCGCTGGTTATGCCGCGCCTTGCCCCACTGTAACGCCTATACATGGCAAAGAACCGCAATCGAACCTCAGCTACTAGAGCTAATTCAAGATCCCAATACACAGTCGGTTGTGGTTTACCCGGCGCCCAACAGTATGACGTTTACAGAGTTAGTAACGTCAACAGACGATAAGCGTCCTTTTCATTTCATTATTATTGATGCTACGTGGCAAGAGGCTCAGAAGATAGTACGTAAGAGCCCTTGGCTAAAAGCGCTCCCTTTCGTAGCGTTATCAACACAAGGCATGCAATCGCAATATCAATTACGTCGCAACCAACAATCCGGTCACTTATGTACCCTAGAAGTTGCGAGCGTGTTACTTAAAGAAATGAATGAACCAGTGATTGCCAAGCAGTTAACCGCATTTTTAGATGAGTTTATGGCTGTATATCAAGCGGATAAAAGTGGGCACGCGTTACATCGCGGATAACGAAAAAACAAAAAATTCATAAAGACAGACGGCACCACTAGGAGCCGTCAGCATATTAGTTAAACACGATTCACGAGATCCAAAAGCGGCGCAAGCGTGTGTATTTCCATATCAGGTAATACCGTTAAACGTCGACAATCTTTAGCGTTATCAAACCGGTCATTAAACCAACAAGCTTGAAAGCCGTGTTGCTTAGCACCGAGCACGTCAGTCACAGGGTGATCCCCGACATGTAAAATACTGTGACGAGAGCAAGGTAATATCGACGCTGCTTTCTCAAACAAGTCACCATATGGTTTCGCACGCCCATCGGGGCCCGCACGAAAAACGGCCGTGAAGTATTGGCTTAAACCAATTTTTTCTGCGTCAACATTACCATTGGTAATTGCCACCAGCGGAATATGTTGCGCTAGCTGAGCAAGTACGCGATGAGTGTCATCCGGTATCGTCACTAGGTTACGTAAGTAATGTACTTGTTCCATCGCGGCCTGCGCCGACGTCAAGGCCAGCTCAGGTTCGTATCCTAATGCCACTAACCCCTGTGTAATTTGCTGTAAACGCCAAGTTGATACATCATGCGCGAGCATAGGATCAGCCTCTAAAACTTGCTGTTTCACTTGTGCCCACCATTGCGCTGGCTTCGTGGCGGTTACCGGATGGCGCTCATGTATCCATTGCGTGATTTCAGCATCCAAATGACGAATCACTGGCCAGTTATCGTAGAGCGTGTCGTCCAAATCAAACGTCATCGCCTGAATGGTTGGCATGTTGCGATAAAACATACTAATCCTTGTTTTTTTTATGAGCGCGAGGATGAGCCTGATCATACGCTTGAGCAAGGTGCTGAAAATCTAAATGCGTATAGATCTGAGTGGTTGAAATATTTTCATGGCCCAATAACTCTTGCACAGCTCGTAGATTATTACTCGACTCCAGCATATGCGTCGCAAACGAGTGACGCAATTTATGCGGGCTAATATGACTCGACACCGACTGTTTTTGCCCCCATTCCAACATCCGTTTTTGTACATTACGGTGAGAAATTCGCGTTCCTAACTTGGACACAAATAAAGCGGGTTCAGAAGGTTGAGCAAATTGAGAGCGCAGCTTCATCCATTTAGCAACCCATTCACTGGCTTGCCCGGAAAACGGCACTTTGCGCTCTTTATCACCTTTACCTATGACACGGATTTCTTCTGAGCGAAAATGCACATCACGAATATTGATAGATACCAATTCTGCCAATCGCAAACCAGCGCCATACATCAGTTCCATGATCGCCCGATCACGCACCGATAAGGGATCATCTTCGTTCACATCTAATAGCTGCGCTACTTCGTCAACATCAAGGTTTTTAGGTAACGGGCGCTGTTTTCTTGGTGCCGACACACCGCGAGCTGGGTTGGCATTCATGTCACCACGTAAAATCAAAAAATCGAAAAAGCTGCGTAGTGACGACAAACGCGTCGCTAAGCTGCTCGACTTCATACCTTCACGCATGCCTTTACTCGCGAGTTGTCTTACCCATCCCGCATCAACATCAATCCAACCTTTCACGCCAAGCTCATGCAAGTGATGACCCATGGTTTCTAGTTGCTGTTTATAATTACGCTGAGTATGTAAACTCAACCCTTTTTCGCTGCGTAAATACTCATAAAAACGCTCTAAGGGTTGTTGCAATGCTCTAGGAAGAGGAGTGACTGCGTCTGCTTTCATCAATAATTTGCCAAGGTAAAGTATCAATTAAATGGGCGATAACCAAAGCAAGATGACGTAAAAACAACGTATCCATACTTGGCTGAAAGTGGCCGCCATCTTCGCTCGAAAATGCGAGAAAACCTAATGAGCGCCCTTTACGTAAGGGTAACACAACATAAGAACCTAGCTCAGGTAAAAACGCCTTATCGCCCAACAACTGGTGACGATCTACCTGACGTAAGCGACCCAAGTAAGCATCTTGCCCATTTAAATGGTTCGTCGAAAAACGTTGCCACGCCTCTTTATCACATTGATATTGTCGACAAGGGGTATCCATCAATCTTAAATAGGCCGTTAACCCCAAGACCTGCGCTTTTGCTTCTAAAGCCGCCACAACTTGCTCCATAGAAGAACAATGCATCAGGGTCGATTCAAGCTCCATAAACTCATGGAACGTTTTATCATTCGATGCCGCCAGTGACATAAATGCGGTAATTTCTTCTTCTAGCTCTTCGATACGCTGCCGCTGACGAGAAAGCTGAACATGTACCAAGGATACCGCCCCCATTTCTTGATGGGGTAAAGCAAGTCGTTCAACTAACTCAGGACGATCTTGAAAAAAATCTGGATGATCGTTCAAATACTCTTCGACTATTTTCGCCGTCAGTGTATCGGCTTCAGGTTGTGACAAAACGGTTCCTCTTTAGCAAGATAATTGACCATCATAAACGTGTACAGCGGGGCCCGTCATCAAAAGTGGCTGCCCTTCACCTTGCCAACGAATCACCAACTTGCCACCCGGTAAGTGTACGGTAACATTGTCGTCTAGTAATCCTTGTGCAATGCCTACAGCGACAGCTGCACATGCACCGCTACCACATGCCTGAGTTTCACCAGCACCACGTTCATACACACGTAAGCGAATTTCATCACGATTGACCACTTGCATAAAGCCAGCGTTCACTCGTTCAGGAAAACGTTCATGTGATTCCAGCTCTGGCCCCAACACTTCAACCGGTGCGGTATCCACATCATCAACCACCGTCACAACATGAGGATTACCCATACTCACTACGCCACAGAACAAGGTTTGCTCTGCAACACGCATGATGTACGTTTTTTCAGCTTGTTTGGCTCTAAATGGGACTTTCGCTGGCTCAAAAATCGGCACCCCCATATTCACAGTAATCTGATCGTCATTTTCGACACTCAGTACCATCTTACCTTTCTTAGTGCTGACATTAATGCTGTATTTATTGGTTAACCCTTTCATACGCACAAAGCGCGCAAAACACCGCGCCCCATTACCACATTGTTCGACTTCACTGCCATCGGCATTGAAAATACGGTAATGGAAATCCGTTTCTGGATCATAAGGTGCTTCGACCATCAGCAATTGATCAAAACCAACACCGGTATGACGATTCGCTAAACGACGCGTCAAGTCAGGTGAAAAAAAGACGTTTTGGGTAACGCAATCCACAACCATGAAATCGTTACCCAATCCGTGCATTTTAGAAAAATGAAAATGCATAATGCGTTATTTACTCCGGCAAGACACTTTCTAGTGCCCATAAGCTACTTAATTCTTCACGTTGACGTACAAGGTGAGACTTGTCGCCATCGACAATCACTTCTGCTGCGCGCGCGCGCGTATTGTAGTTCGATGCCATCACAAAACCATACGCACCGGCAGAACGTACCGCAAGAAGATCTCCGGCTTGCAGCACCAAAGAGCGGTCCTTGCCAAGGAAGTCACCGGTTTCACAGATAGGTCCCACCAAATCGTACGCTTTCGCTTCACCTTGGCGTGGCTTAACCGGAATAATATCTTGCCATGCTTCGTACAATACTGGACGAATTAGATCATTCATGGCCGCATCAATAATGGCAAAATTCTTATGCTCTGTGTGCTTTAGAAATTCTACTTGTGTCAATAACACACCCGCATTCGCCGCAATTGCCCTGCCAGGCTCAAAAATAAGCTCTAGATCAGGATGCGCCGACAAGCGTGATAACAAGGCTTTCGCATATTCAGAAGGCTGTGGAGGCATTTCATCACGGTAGACCACACCTAAACCACCACCAACATCGAGATGGTGAATCGGTACGCCTTGTTCGAGCAATTCATCAATCAAGTTTAATAAGCGATCTGTCGCATCAATAAACGGTTCAAGAGCAGTGAGCTGTGATCCAATATGACAATCGATACCTGATACTTCAAGATGCTCCATGCTTTGTGCCAGTTTGTACACTTCTGGCGCTCGCTCAAAAGCGATACCAAATTTATTGTCACGTAAACCCGTTGAAATATAAGGATGAGTTTGTGCATCAACATCGGGATTAATACGTAGAGAAATGCGAGCTTTAACACCTAGTTCACCGGCCACTTTGTTGAGGAGATCAAGTTCAGGCTCTGATTCAACGTTAAAACACTTAATGTTGAGTTCTAATGCTCGCTTCATCTCTGCTGCGGTTTTTCCGACACCAGAAAAAACGATTTTGGAGGGTTCACCACCCGCAGCAATCACCCGCTCTAATTCACCACCCGACACAATATCGAATCCTGAACCAAGGCGTGCTAAAACGTTTAATACACCAATGTTAGAATTTGCTTTAACGGCATAGCATACTAAATGCGGGTGATCGCCGACCGACTTATCAAACGCATGCCAATGACGTTCAAATGTCGCACGCGAGTAGACGTATAGAGGCGTACCGTACAACTCAGCCAATTCGCTAAGCGGCATATCTTCAGCCCAAAGTTGACCATCGTCCTGATAATTGAAGTAATCCAAGCTCGTATCCTTTATCTCATATAATTGAATTTACTGACTTTCTGTATTCTGCTTCTGCTGTGAATCGTCAGGCATATAAAGTGGCCCCGTCTGCCCACACCCTGTTAACGTCATTACAGATAGTAAAAATAACGCGGTTATCCATTTTTTCATTTTGCTTTTCGTGATTATTTATTCAATGCCCCCTATAATCGCACCACAGTCAAGAAAAGCAATAGGATAGACCGAGATGAATGATACAGAATTTCATCAGCTCGCTGATGTTCAGCTGCAAACCATTGAAGAAATGATCGATAACTCGGGTGCCGATATCGACTATGAAACCTCTGGTAATGTAATGACGCTTGAGTTTGAAGACCGCAGCCAAGTGATTATTAACCGCCAAGAACCGATGAAAGAACTATGGCTCGCGTCACGTTCAGGAGGATTTCATTTCCGCTACGAGAACGAACAATGGATATGTACCAAAACTGGAGGGGAATTCACCAGCATGGTAAAAACCGAATGTGAAAAGCATGCGAATGAAGATATTGATTGGGAATAAACCAAAAGAGCATGCCAATGGCATGCTCTTTTTTTAAGCGTTTACGGCTTTATTGGGCCGAGAATACGGAATAGCATCATTACGATAAGGCACCACATAGTCGCCCCCTTCTTCTGGGCGAACAATTTGGTAATACTGCGGTAAATTAAAATTAATAAATTTTGCCGCGATATTATTTTCATCACGAACCGAGGTATAAAAACCATTAACCGCGGCAATCATTTCATCTTTTTCGCCACTGTACTGGTGATAAACTTCGACTCGATTCACTTCATCCAACACATAAATATTGAAACCTTCGCACTTATCTTCAAAGAAAAACTGCACCAAACCTTCACTCGCGAAGCCATCGACAACGGTGGGTAGTTCATAATCATCGTCTTTATCTAACATCAGCAGAGGCGTACCGCTGACTTTATTACTTGATATACTACGATAAAAATCGACCGAGTTTTCTAACTTCTGAACCGATACACCTCGTCGCTCAAAAAACAGCCCATACATCTGATGTCCAATCCGTAACGCTTTAAAACGACGGCGCTTCTCTTTTTCCATCGGTCGTAAACGTAAATCAATACATTCAGCCAATAACTGATAAACAAGATTACGCATCACACCACGGAAGTTTTTGCTATAACAAAACACATCCACAGATTCAGGCGGCAGCGCATCTTGGTGCATTTTACCTAATACGGTTTTTAATGCGTCGATCATGGCTTTCTCGCCTTCAAAGTGTAACGTTCTCACTTCTTGCCAAGAATTTCGATAGACCAAATCAACACTACCAATTAAGCTAATATGCTCCGTACCAAAGCTCAAAATATCAATATTTTTCAGATCGACTTTCAGAGCCTTCCCACGCAGCTTGGATGTCGGATCTTTTTCAAAATTAATAAACATCGCCAATTGGCTAATTTCACACGGACTTGCCAACGCTGACATGGTTGGTCGGCGCTTATGTAGTGAAAATGTATTGCGTAAATCACTCACCATTTGATAAAGCTTATCAATATCCAAGTTACCTTCTTGAACCATTGAATGTAAACGTGTTGACTCTGTGATGAGACCATTAAAGAAAGCCCATGCAACTAATTTACTTAAATATTCATTATGTTCTAGCGGTCGCTGACTGATCATGCGTGAGGCGACCAGTGGTTGCTTATACAAATACCAACCTGCGGTGTTGACCCGCCCTGGTGCCACTTCAACAAACGATAAATCCGACTCATGCAAATCTGGGGAAATCTGCGGATTAAGCAGTGTCACCTTACCCGGCAACACCTCAAACGCCCCATAGAGCTTGCGCGCTAAAATAGAAATATCTTGGGGACTGATGGCTGAAGTAATATCGTTACGGCGTGCAAAATGGATAAGATTACGATAACTTTGCATTAACGCATCTAACAACGCGTTATGCATGACTTTCACTTCCTGTACTTTCCAATGGCGGCGAGCATCTAAATGCGTAATCAGCGACATTGGCCATTGCCAAGCTTGAGTCATTTCTTCAAGCGCTCGGCGCCGCCAAGCAACGGAACCATGACCGGGCTCTCTTGAGAGTTTTTCATGGGTTTTTAAATAGAAACAACGACGCACTAATTCCAGCCGACTTAAGTCCCCAATGCGTTCTAAATAACGGGTGACTTTTTCTAGCATCAAATAATATGCATCCATCCCGTACAGATCAGGCTCGTCAGTAAAAAAACGACGCTTAGTATCAACACTCAACAGTTGGGTATGCGGATATTCCCAAGAATAAGCTTCGAGTAAAATGGCTTTTAAAACTGACTTATATGGTGAGTCGATACTTTTATAAAGTTGCCAGAGATTAGCACCAAAATATTCCGCAGCCGGAATACCGTTTAACTGACCAAAATCAATCCATTCGTCGATATTAATGTAGTTTTGCGCAATGAGCTCAGTAATGTAATCGTCGTAGCACTCTTCCATTTCTGGCGGAACAATTTGCCATAACAAACGCTTCCCAGCTAAACAGACCGCAGAGCGATAAAATTCATCTAATAACAACAGGTGTTGTGAAGAGCCACAATTTTCACCGGTCATCGCTTCTGAACGATTATGCCTAAATCGTTCCTCATCCATAATAAAGAAATTCGCTTCTACGCCGAGGCTTTTCGCCCACTCAGTAATCATGGAGCACTTGTTGAGTAAGTTTTGGCGCTGCTCACTTGGCATGGTATGTGCGACACATACCCAGATGTCGAGATCACTCGATGTGCTCTGGCCAATAGAAGACGTACTGCCCATGGTATACATGGCTAAAATATCAAGAGAAGAAGGAGTGGCGAGAGGTGAAGCAGAGGTTAGGTGTAAATCATTAACAAATTCAGTTTGTACATCGTTTAATTGGAAACAATGAATACCATGAGGAACACACTCATCAATATAGCCAGGAAGTTGCGGATGATTATAGTGCAATAAAACCGGTATCGCGTGGAAAACACGCTGTCCCTGCATACTCATTAGACCGAGAGCACGCTCAGTGCGCTGCTGATTGAGTTTATCTGCTCGTTTGATCAAAGTGACGATATAAGAACGCAAGTTAACATCCTGACTGCTGCATCCAATAGGTTCGCGCTGTTCATTTAGTGAACAAACACACCAATAAAACGTGATCAATTTAACACTTTAATTAATCACGGTAAAGCTATGGCCTATAAAGTTATACCAAAGTCGTAGTGCACTAAGGTTGAGTTTTTCACCTAATTATTACATTAAATTCCATCAGAGTGTGATAAGCATAGTGCATAATCTTAACGAGATACAAGTCACACTATTTTGTTTATACCAAGAAAATTCTATTTCGCAGCGTACACCGAAACAATCACTAGTGAGTTTCTACCGTGGGAAATGATAGTATTAAAGCATATTTCAATGTTTTGCTGGATAAGTCATGAATCAAACACGCCCTATTCGTATCGCCACACGTAAAAGCCCGCTTGCATTATGGCAAGCACACTATGTCAAAGATGCTCTAGAAACCGCAAACCCTGGACTAGAAGTCGAACTGGTCACGATGGTGACGCGCGGTGATGTCATTTTGGATAGCCCACTGGCAAAAGTGGGTGGCAAAGGCTTATTCGTGAAAGAATTAGAAGTGGCGATGTTAGAAGGACGTGCCGATTTAGCTGTGCATTCGATAAAAGATGTGCCCGTCGACTTTCCTGATGGATTAGGCTTAGTGACGATTTGCGAACGCGCTGACCCACGTGATGCATTTGTATCAAATACTTACCCAGACATCGATGCTTTGCCACATGGCGCAGTTGTGGGGACATGCAGTTTACGTCGTCAATGCCAATTAAAAGCGTCGCGTCCAGACATCATTATCAAGGAACTCCGTGGTAACGTGGGAACACGCTTAGGTAAACTTGATGATGGCCAATATGACGCCATCATTCTCGCAGCTGCTGGCCTGCGACGCCTCAATCTCGAATCTCGTATTCGTAGCTATATTACGCCGGAACAATCACTTCCTGCGGTAGGCCAAGGTGCGGTAGGTATCGAATGCCGTTTAGACGATACGTACCTGCGTGATTTACTCGCACCGCTCAATCACACAGAGACGGCTGATCGCGTACTGTGTGAGCGCGCAATGAATAATACATTACAAGGTGGCTGTCAGGTGCCGATTGGCAGTTATTCACTTTTAGAAGGTGATACGTTGTGGCTACGAGCCTTAGTTGGTGAACCTGATGGCTCACAGATTATCCGTGGCGAAATTCGCGGTGATCGTCGCCATGCACAGCAGCTTGGAACACAACTCGCCCAACAGCTTTTAGCCGATGGCGCAGGAGACATTCTTAGTAAACTGTATCAAGAGCACGAGTAAATATAATGAAGCAGGTTTTGGTCACACGTCCACAAGAATCTGGCAAAGAACTCTGTCAGATGCTTAATGCCCGTGGGATGAAATCCGTTCATCAGCCATTGATCGAGATTCAACCGGGCCATGAGCTTATCGGATTACATGACGCTCTTAATAACAGCGACATTATTATTGCGGTAAGCCAGTATGCTGTCAGTTTTGCCACCCACTCGCTGGCACAACAAGGACAATCATGGCCGAAACCCTGCCGATATTTTGCCGTGGGTCAAAAAACCGCACAATGTTTGAGCAAAGCCTGCGGACAGACAGTACACTTTCCAGATATCAGTGATAGTGAGCACTTAGTTGCTCTCCCTGAACTGGTCGATATTATTGATAAAAATGTTGTGATTTTACGTGGTAATGGAGGTCGAGACATCATCTATGACACGCTAGCAGCACGAGGTGCCAAGGTCAGTTATAAAGAGGTATACCAACGCACTAACGTACCTATACTGGCAAAACAGCGCCTGACTGAGTGGCAAGCCATGGGGATCGATACCTTAGTGATCACAAGCCAACAACAGCTCACACTCTTTATGGGTTTATTTAAAGATATCGAGACAAACTGGCCTACTCAGCAAACGTTATTAGTGCCGAGCAAACGCATTGCCGACTATGCTGACACGCTCGGCTTTACACAGATTATTGTCAGCGGTAGTGCACATAATACAGATTTAGTGGCGGCCCTCAGCCCTAACCAACAGGACTCAAGCAATGACAAGTAACCATCATTCGTCAACCACCGCTACTGACTCAAATACAGCGGACACTAGCAAAAACACCCACACTTCAAACTCTGTGCCACCCTCTTCATCAATCTCAAAAAAAGGCGCGCGCTTAGGGGCAATAGCGATTGTCATTTCTCTTGTCTTTGGTGGTGGTTTAGGGGCATACAGTTACCATAAAAACCAACAGTATCAACGCCAGATTGCCCAATTAAACACGGCTTTGCAACGTAACCAGAGCGCCTTGCAATCCAAGCTAGATAACGCACAGCAACAATTTGATCAACAAGCAAAACATTTGCAAGACACGTTAAAAACAACATTGGATCAACAACAGAAAAGTCTAGATAGCTTACAAATGGCCATCGCTAAGCTAAAAGGCAATCGCTCTAATGATTGGTTACTTGCCGAAGCTGATTACTTCGTAAAACTGGCAGGACGTAAATTATACCTAGAGCATGACCCAAGCACGGCAGTTGCTCTAATGGAGAGTGCCGACGAGCGTATCGCCGCACTCAACGATCCAAGCTTAACGTCTTTACGTCAAGCCATGGCCAATGATATTACGGCACTTAAAGCCATTCCGCTCATTGATCAAGATGGCTTAGTATTACGCCTGAGCAGCCTGGAGCGTAAAGTCGACTCACTCCCTATTGCTAACGCCATTATACCCAAAGCCAAAGCCACAGAGACACAAACGGTTTCTACCAATATCAATGACTGGCAACAAAACTTATGGACGTCACTCAAAGATTTTACTAGCCACTTTATTACCTTCCGCACTCGCGATGGTAATGCCGTTCCACTGTTGTCACCTAAGCAAGATTTCTATTTGCGTGAAAACATGAAGGCCAAGCTCGAGACAGCGATTCGTGCCGTGTATAACCACCAGCAAAAGGTCTATTCTGAAACGTTAAATACGGCAAGTGATTGGGCGGGACGCTTCTTTAGTGACAGCGATCATAGCGTGACGAGCTTTCGTCATACCTTAACCACACTTGCCGACAAACAAGTCAAGGTGGACTATCCGGCTAAGCTAGAATCACAAGCCAAACTGTCAACGCTCATACACGAACGTCTACGTCGCCAAGTATCCTCATTAACATCGGAGGATAAATCATGATCCGAGCGATTGTACTGTTTATTATTCTGGGGCTTGGGCTGTTCGTCGGCTCTGAGTACTCAGGACAACAAGGCTATGTACTCATTTCTATCGCCAATAAAACCATTGAAATGAGTGTTACGACCTTAGTTATTATGGTTGTGGGTTTATTGATCGCTATCTTCGCTCTGGAGTTTATCGTTAAAAAAGTGCTCAGTAGTACTTTCAAAACCTTTAATTGGTTCACCATTCGTAAAATTCGTCGTTCTCGCCGTCTTACGAATGAAGGTATCATTAAGCTCATTGAAGGCGACTTTAAACAAGCTGAGAAAAAAGTCATTCGCTGGGCTAAACATCATGATAACCCTTTACTCTGCTATCTTATGGCGTCAGAAGCGGCAGATAACTTAGGCAATATTAAAAAACGCGATCACTACTTAGCGCTCGCCAATGAGCAGAACCATGCTAAATTAGCGGTAGAACTGACTCGTGCTAAACAACAAGTTAACGATGGGCATATCTCTCTAGGACTGAAAACGCTACAAAGCCTACAACCCGATGCGCCCAATAATCCGATTTTACTGAACTTACTCAAGCGCTGTTATATCACCTTACATAGGTGGCAACCATTAATTGAAATTTTGCCTAAGCTGCGTAAGTTTAACCATCTCACTGAAGCCGAAAATAGAGAGTTATTAGAGACTGCTCATGTCGGTGTTTTAGCAGACATAGCTAAGCGCAATAACAGTCATGATTTGATTGAACACTGGGAAACCCTAAACCGACACGACAAGAAAAACGCGGTGATTACAGCAGCTGTCGCGAGGCACTTGCTTAACGTCAGTGAGGGCAAAGAGGCACTACCCTTTATAACACGCGTCATGAAGAGCTCACCTTCAACGCAACTCTATATGTTGATTGCTGAGGTTCCTCAAGTACACCAACAAGATGCGAAAAAATTGTTATTGCGAGTGTTGGCGAAAAACGCCCATAACGCGGAAGCCCATAGCGCTATTGCTAAACTGTATGAGTATCAAAACAATTGGTCAGACGCACAGTTTCATTTAGAACAAGCACTTTCAATCCGTACAAGCATTGCTGATTACTCTCGTTTATCTGAAGTGCTGGCGCAGCAGAATAAAACTCAGGCAGCGCAGGATGTGAGCCGTAAGGCATTATCCTTATTACCCGAGTAAGAAAGTCGCTATTACATAAAAAAACCAGCGTCTAAACGCTGGTTTTTTTTGTTAAATCACTCGGGAAAACTGTTGTTGTCGCGCTTGCTGACGTAAATAACGGTCAAAGCACATACAAATGTTCCTAATCAATAATCGCCCTTTTAGGGTCACCTCTAAATAACGCTCGCTGGTAACCACCAAACCATCATCGATAAAGGTTTGCATTAATTCAAGATCTTGCTGGAAGTAGTGAGAAAACGTAACTCCAAACTCAGACTCTATCGCCTGCTTATCAAGCTTGAAATTACACATCAATAGCTTAATGACCTCACGTCGAATGAGATCATCATCATCAAGCGAAACCCCTTTCCATAAAGCATGACGTAATTGATCCATTTGCTGATAATATTTTTTCAATTCTTTTTGGTTCTGTGAATAGGTATTACCGATCATAGAAATTGCAGATACCCCAAAGCCAACTAAATCACATTCACCTTGCGTGGTATACCCTTGGAAGTTGCGATGTAAACGGCCTTCACGCTGCGCTAACGCTAACTCATCATCTGGTAAAGCAAAGTGATCCATACCAATGAACTGGTAACCAGCATGCGTCAAATACTCGATGGTATTTTGCAAAATTTTCATTTTTTCTTCTGGCTGCGGTAAATCCTCATCATGGATTTTACGCTGTGCGGGGAATAAGCGTGGCATATGCGCATAGTTAAACACGGATAGGCGCCCAGGGTGCACCTCAACCACACGCTTTAATGTATCCATAAAGCTATCCGCTGTTTGCAACGGTAATCCATACACAAGATCAAGGTTAGTTGAGCGGAACCCCAACTGGGCTGCTCGCTCTACCATTGCAACAATGAAAGATTCATCTTGCTCACGGTTAATTTTCACCTGCACGTCTTTATTAAAATCTTGTACACCAATACTGATGCGGTTAAAACCTTCAGCTCTTAAATGATCAAGAATATCGAGCTCGATTTCTCGTGGGTCGATTTCAATACTAATTTCGGCATCATCTGAAAACGTAAATTCTTCATGCACCACCGACATCACACGCGTGATTTGCGGTTTAGTCAGGAATGTTGGTGTACCACCACCAAAATGCAGCTGCGTCACGGTACGGTTTTGCAACAAAGCCGCACGTTGACGTATCTCTTGATCGAGTACATCCAAATATTCATCGGCTTTTTCAGCATGCCTTGTCACGATTTTATTACATCCGCAGTAGTAACAGAGCTTGTGACAAAATGGGATATGAATATAGAGGGATAATGGGCGCTCAGGGTATTCCGTACATGCCATATCAAGCTCTGCACTGGTAAAGGCCTCATGGAATTCTAGGGCGGTAGGATACGACGTATAACGAGGACCTGAATAGTTGTATTTGTTGAGAATATCCTGATCCCAAACCACTTGCTGACTCGGTACAACTGACGATGACATGAAGGTAATTTCCACAATGAAACACAGAATGAATAGTTTGCCACACGACAAGACTTAGGCGTGTGGCAAAATGAACAAGATGGGGTCTAAATGTTCGGTTTTGCTAGCTTGATCACTAACCCAACCCACCGACGATATTTATACCATTTGAATAGAAATTTGATTATTGAGAGGCGCGATACGTTGTTTTAACGCTTTCAATTCTTCAACAATCGAGTCATTCAAACGAGATTCGGCTTTCATGCGAGTGAAATTTTGCTGCATACGGTCGCGTTTCGGTAACTCTTGGCGAGATTCCCCGCGCGCCATATCTTTCACCACATGATATAGCTCAGCGATGGCTGGATACTCATCATCAAAATTTTGTACCCGCTCGTCACCCTGTAAATAATCCATAATACAGTAAACACGAATGCTGATCTCAGAGAGATCACATTGACCTTGGATACCAGTCATACATAAGACATTTACGCTTTCAAAGATGTTCGCATTACGTTTTTCAATCGCAATCGCACGGTGATGGGCTTGCAACTTTTTTTGCTGCTTAAGCTGGAATAATAAATATCCCGCGTATGCAGCAAGTCCCGCAATAATGACACAAGCAACAACGGATAACAGGATAATATTCATAGTACGACCTTATTTGTAGCTGTCGATGTCGATACCTTGAAACTGACTTAATAAATCATCATCCGACTTAGGTGCTGACTGTTTTTTCGATGGCTGTGAAGGCGCGGCCGGAACTTCTTCCTCTGCGTCATCTTCTACATCATCAAACAGACCCAATTGATCCATTAAGATTTCAATACGATCAAGTTTTTCATCAACATACTTTTGTAAACCTACACCTAACTTCTCACCGTTTTCAAGGCGAGTCATTAATACAGCAAGTTGCGCATCATTTTCCAGCATCTCTAGCTCTTGTGCTGCGGAGACACGACGTTCTTGTTTAGTCTGTTTTTTAGGTGCTTCCACGATGAGTGGTATTTTTTTCTTGCTACCCAAACGAGCATCACGTTTTTGACCGCCTTTATTCGCCTGCTCATCTTGAGCCGTTGAATGACGCTGGCCTGTTTTCAAGCCTTTACGTTTTTTCAATCGTTTACGGAGACGACCATCTTGATCAGCTTCGCTACGATTACGAGTAACAATTATTTCAGCACTGCTATTAGCTCCAGGTTTTCTGGATTTTTTTGAGCGACTCATTGCTGGGCCTTCCTCAGTAGAATTACATCATTGCCAATAAATTCAAGTTCGAGCTTATCCCGCTCAGCCAAAAACTGGAAGGTTTCGCGACTAAAAAACACCACATGGGTTAGATCGTTTTTATAGTGCCATCCAGCAAATGCTTCCACATTTTGTACCATCTTGGTCATAAGACCAATCCAGCCTTTCGGCTTAACCAAATTCAACCATTGCTGCCACACCTGATGAGGATCATGTAGATGCTCAATCACTTCCGTAGCAGTCATAAAATCATAAGTATGTCGCAACGACTCTTTATCAGGATGGAAAAAAATGTCGTATAACGCAACTTTATGTCCGGCTTCTTCAAGCATCACAGACAATGTAGGCCCGGGCCCACATCCAAAATCTAGCCCCTGAGAATGAGGGCTTAACCGTTCAAGGAGTGGAGTACTCACTCGTGATAGAAACCGTCGATACCCCATATCTTGGGGATTATTTTCATGCAGGTCATAAAACGCTTTTTCTCGCGCTGCATCTAACCGCTGTTCAGGGTGAACAAATACCAATGAACATCGTACGCATTGTAGATAGTCACGCACCTCATCCGAAAAATAGGCGGTCGTTTTCTCACCATGACACAAAGGGCATAAATGCATAACCTGGACTCCTTGAATGGGATGCGCAACATACCAGAAATCCACCTCAGAGTGGAGACTTTACAACCAAATTCCCGCTTATTGCAAAAAACGACAGCCGCCGCTGTCGTTTTTTGCATCATTTCAAGCAAAACACCTAGTCTCACATTTCGTGAAAGGTTGCATCCGCTTTATCGAGATCCGATGAGAGCGTTTCTACCACGAGTTGGTAGTTTTTATGGCGAATAAAATACTGCGGGTAATTATACGACTCATACGAGGTTTTATCAGGATTCGATAACCCTTGACGTCGATAAAAAGTGGCATCTGCGGCAAACGTATTTCCTTTATTATACTCCATATATAAAGAAAAATTACGATGACGCAAATAATATCCCGGATGGCTGACTGATTCAAAAGAGATACCTTGCGGGTCAGCAAGCCCAGCAACAACTTTAAATTGGCTCGATGTTGCAGGGGTCGGATTCGTCTCTAGCCATACGCCATTCGCACGAAACGATAATTGGCTGTCCTCCCATCCAACGGGAGTAATGGTGGTTGCATTGGCACGCAGTAGTAACCAATCTTGTTGATACCCTCCGTTATTTTGCCACTGACCAACAACCGCATCTTGCGTCGTTACCGCATTAATACTCTCTAATAACTTTTGGCTCTGACTATTTTTCACATGGAAAGCCTGTGGCGTATCCTGCTGAGTAATATTCCAATATTGACTCATACTATTACTATCAGGACGCAATACCGCAAGCGCTCCATTGTCTGTCGAAGAAGAGCGAATATCGAGTACTTGTCCAGTTTTTTTATGTATCAGCTTATACCGATCATCTAAAGTATGACGCAATTGAAACGTCTGATTGACGGTTGCATTACAACTATGCTGAACCAGCTTCATGCTATCTTGATTCGGCTGTAAACAACGCTCACTTAGCCTATTTTTGACCACGAACTCCCCTGACAATCCAGGCGTTCCGACGCCTTGCTGGGTTGGAATAACTTTTTTAATATGACCTGATTGATCATATTCCAACTTATCCATTGCCACACTACGCCGATATTCTCCGCCATCCGGTAATTCTGCATTGTGATAAACAAGATAAGATTGATCATGATAGGTAATGATTGACTGATGGCTCGTTGGGGAATTGACATCATCCGCCTCTAAAATGATCCCTTGATAACGATAAGGCCCCATAGGGTTGGTGGAGGTGGAATAGACAATCCGCTCCGGCCACCCAGCAGCATAAGATAAGTAATACGTACCGTTGCGTTCATGTACATAAGGCGCTTCGGTAAACCAAGGGACCTGATCATTACCAATGGTTTGTATGTCTCCATCAAGCTCGACCATGTTCTCTTTCAGTTTCACGGCTTTAATTAAGCCACCGTCAGTGGCATTGCCCCAAAACATGTAGGCTTGCCCTTGGTTATCAATAAATACCGTGGGATCAATATCTAAAGTTTCATTTGGCGTCATGCTATCGGTAATCAAGGCATGTCCTAACGCATCATGAAATGGCCCGCTTGGAGAATCACTCTCCGCCACACCAATACCAAACCAGCCATCACGGTCATTATTGACAGGCACATACCAATAATATTTATCTCCCCGCTTGATGACCTCGCCAGCCCAAGCATCGGCCGATGCCCAACTAAAGTCCTCTAAAGAGAGGGCGGGGCCATGATCTTGCCAATTCACAAGATCCTGCGACGAAAATACATGCCAATCATACATTCGATAACCTGTATCCGTTACTTCTGCTTGATCATGACCGGTATAGATGTAAACCGTATCGTCAAATACAGCCGCCGACGGATCAGCGGTATAAATATGTTTAATAATTGGATTACTGGCCAGTGCGAGCGTCGTACTGCTGAGTAACAATGCAGTGGCTAACATGCTTTTTTTATATATCGACATTCAAGTTCCCTTCCTTTGTGAGGCTCCGTACATCAACACACAATTAATAATGTGAATTCCACGTTTGAAAGTAATGGGCTATATGAATAGTTCAAGCATGACTCAATAAGAGTTAGACACACTGCGAAAGCTTGTTTTATTTCGCACTACAAAGTATAAAAAAGCGATATTTCTCCAGATAGAATCAAACAACCATACTACGCGGTACGTTTCATGGACTCGAGCTAGATAAAATATAAAGCTCAAAGTGAGTTATTCGTTTTTATTAAAAGCACTCATGGTATAATCGCTGGTTCTGTGGATAGCACAGACCATTGTCAGCAATAACCAATACCTTGAATCCGTAAAGATGGAGTAACTAGAGTGAACGCAAAAATTCATTATCAGAACACCCAATTCGTCACCAGTGCCCCAGATATTCGCCACCTACCTGATGACGTCGGTGTTGAAATTGCATTTGCGGGTCGCTCAAATGCTGGCAAATCAAGCGCACTAAATCGTTTAACGAACCAAAAAGCCTTGGCAAAAACCAGTAAAACACCAGGCCGTACCCAGCTAATTAACTTGTTCAAAGTGACAGACAGTTGTCATATTGTCGATTTACCCGGCTACGGTTTTGCTCAAGTCCCGCTTGAAATGAAGAAGAAATGGCAGAAGTCATTAGGTGAATACTTACAAAAACGTGAAAATCTTAAAGGATTGGTTGTCTTAATGGATATTCGCCACCCAATGAAAGATCTCGACCGACAATTAGTTGGCTGGGCGATTGATTGCCATATCCCAGTACAAGTATTACTCACTAAAGCAGACAAACTCAAAAGCGGCGCACGCAAAGCTCAAGAATTAATGGTCCGTAAAGACGTCGCAACCATGGGCGGAGACGTGCAAGTTGCAGCGTTCTCATCATCAAACGGCCAAGGTGTGGATATTCTCAGACAGCGTCTTGATGAGTGGTATGCAGTAAATGCAGAAGACACGCTTATCGATATAGAAGACACCGGCGTCGATGAACAAGAATAATGCATGGTTAACTCCTGCTCTGTTTCAAAAAAACCTCACGACTTAGTGAGGTTTTTTTATATTCGGCTCAAACGCACCAGTAAAGTGCAAATCTAAATCTCAGCGAGTCTCTCATCGCCCTTACGTGCCCTTAGCTACGCGACCCCCTTGCACCTTAACTTATCATAGCGCGCCATTTTAGGGCTAAAACTGAAGTTTTATTACAAAACTGTTAAATTTATTCAAACATGATATTGCCTAAGCGCATCACCTATCGCTCAAGCGTAGACAAAAAATAATGGGACAAAAATCGCTTTGTAACGAGGAATAAAAACAATATAGATATGCTGGGAAGGCAGTTGTAGAAAGGGGTTTGCACAATAAAAAACGCCCCAGTCAAAAACTGACTGGGGCGGCTGAATCAGCCTAATCCAATAACGTGAAACAAAAGGTCTGAAAGATAGAACATCTTACCTCTGTACCCTACAAGAGATAATGTACAACAATTGCTCAGAAATGAAAACCATTTTTGTAAGTTTTTTTCATTAACTTTTTATGAAATAGGCAAATAGAAAACGTTTTATGCATGACTCGAAATAAAAAAAGCGAGCGTCGCGACGTTCGCTTTTTAACATGCACCGTTGCAGTCTGGGCTTAGTGAGCCTGCTCCCAATTATCGCCGTGTCCAGCTTCCGCGATAAGTGGCACCTCAAGTTGTGCTGCAGACTCCATAAGATCACGTACTTTTGTTTCAATTTCAGCCAAGTGTTGCTCTTGGACTTCTAAAACCAGTTCATCGTGAACCTGCATTAAAAGACGTACCCGACCGTCCCCTTCATTTTCAATCCACTCATCCACCAATAGCATGGCTTTTTTAATGATATCCGCTGCGGTCCCTTGCATCGGAGCATTGATTGCAGCACGCTCAGCTGCTTTACGACGCATACCATTACGTGAAGAAATTTCTGGTAAATGTAGACGACGCCCATAAATTGTTTCGACATAGCCTTGTGCAGACGCTCGGCTGCGTGTGTCTTCCATATACTGCATCACGCCTGGATAACGTTCAAAATACGTATCCATGTAGTGCTGAGCTTCATGACGAGGGATCCCTAGCTGCTTAGCCAAACCAAAGGCACTCATGCCATAGATTAAACCAAAGTTAACGGCTTTCGCCTTACGACGTTGCTCGCTCGTCACTTGATCAATCGTCACTCCTAAAATTTCTGCCGCGGTTGCCGAGTGAATGTCTTTCCCCTCTTTAAAGGCTGACAATAGCGCAGCATCACCCGATAAATGGGCCATAATACGTAACTCGATTTGCGAGTAATCGACCGCCATGATTTTATGGCCATGGGGGGCAACAAATGCTTGGCGAATACGACGCCCTTCTTCATTACGTACTGGAATATTCTGTAAGTTTGGCTCTGTCGATGATAAACGTCCCGTTGCCGTCACCGCTTGATGATAAGACGTATGGACTCGCCCTGTTTCCGCATTAATCATTTTCGGTAGTTTATCGGTATAGGTCGATTTTAATTTTGCCAGACCACGGTACTCTAGGAGCACGGCAGGGAGTGGGTAATCTAACGCCAACTCTTGTAATACTTCTTCATTAGTCGATGGAGCGCCTGAAGGCGTTTTCTTCACAACTGGCAATTCCATTTTATCGAATAGAATCGCTTGTAATTGCTTAGGCGAGCCAAGATTAAATTCTTGTCCTGCGATGTCGTAAGCCTTTTGCTCTAACTCATCAAGACGTAAAGAGAGTTCTTGAGACTGGGCCCCTAACAGCATGTCATCAATGAACACACCCGTCCGTTCCATACGTGATAAAACCGGAACCAAAGGGATCTCTATATCGTTATAAATGGTTTCTAATGACCCATCACCTATCATTTGCTGTTGCAGTGCATTGTGTAAACGCAAAGTCACATCAGCATCTTCTGCTGCATACGGCCCGGCTTCATCTAAATCAATTTGATTAAACGTCAGTTGCGCCTTACCTTTGCCCGCAATTTGTTCGAACGAAATGCAGCTGTGCTGTAAAAAACGTAATGCTAAGCTATCCATATCATGCTTACCGCCTACACTATTGTAGACATAGGATGCGAGCATAGTGTCATGCTTGATACCTTGCATGTGGATATTATAACGAGCCAGTACACTCATATCATATTTAAGGTTCTGTCCAACCTTGGCAAGGTTGGCATCTTCCAATAGTGGTTTTAATTGCTCTAATACCCAATCACGCCCCAATTGTGTTGGCGCATCAAGGTAATCGTGAGCCACAGGAACATACGCGGCCAGCCCTTCTTCAATCGCAAATGACACGCCAACTAAATTAGCAACCATATAGTTTAAGCTATCGGTCTCGGTATCAAATGCAACAACCTCTGCGGACTTGAGTTTTTCCAGCCACTCAGTGAATGTCGCTTCATCCAAAATAGTGACATACTGGCTGCGATCAATCTTCGCAGCATTGGCTTGTGGAGCCGCTTTATCTGCGGCCTGATAACGACCAGCACCTGATTTTTCATCTGCGACGACTACGCCATCACCACCATCTAGTAGTTCAGCAAGCCATGATTTAAAGGCCATTTTTCCATATAATTCAATCAGGGCATCCACATCAGGTTTCGTTTTATCGAGATCGTGAGGTGCCAAATCCATTTCAACATCGAGTTTAATCGTCGCCAGTTCATAAGAAAGCTCCGCTTCTTTCTTATTGTCGATTAGCTTTTTCGCCATCGTTTTTGAGCCACGGAAGCCTAAGTCTGCAATTGCATCAAGATTGTTGTACAACTCTTTTAGCCCACCGATCCCTTGTAACAACGCCGTCGCCGTTTTAGTCCCGACTCCAGGAACACCAGGAATATTATCCACTTTATCGCCCATTAAGGCTAAGTAATCGATGATCAACTCAGGCGGAATACCAAATTTATCGACAACACCGTCACGGTCCATCACAACATTGGTCATCGTATTGATTAGCGTCACATTGTCATCCACAAGCTGAGCCATATCTTTATCACCGGTACTGATCAGCACCGGCAAACCAGCATGTGAGGCTTGCGAGGCTAAAGTCCCAATCACATCATCGGCCTCTACTCCCTCATGACAAATCAGCGGTAAACCGAGCGCTTTGATAATCGCGTGTAAAGGCTCTATCTGGCAACGCAACTCATCAGGCATTGGAGGACGATTCGCTTTATATTCTGCATACATCTCGTCTCGAAATGTTTTGCCTTTAGCATCAAAAACGACGGCAATACGCTCAGAAGAAAACTGACGCATTAGGCTACGAACCATATTCACAACACCGAATACAGCATTGGTCGGTATGTCACCATTACTCATCGTGCCTGGATAGGCATGAAATGCACGGTAGAGATAAGAAGAGCCATCGATCAAAATCAGCGGATTTTCAGGAATGCGAGCCATAATTTAATGTTGTCCAAATAAGAAATCGGTTTATCGCGTAGAATGCCACGACTATCGTCGGGTTTCCATTGACAACATAGTTACAACCCAAATTTTTCTCGTTCAATTATTCTGCAACACAGCACCCCTCTGTGGATAACTCTGTTCATAGTTTTTATCCACTGGTTATTAAACGGTCTTAAACACTCAGATATATAGATTTAAATTATTGATAATATTAAACATTTTTAAAGATCCAAAGACTTACAAAGGATCCTCACCCGATCGACCACTGTGGACAATATATTGGCATCTTATTTTGAATATTAGAGGAATGTCAGGATCTTATTGCAGAAGGTTTATTCAACACCGATCAATCTATAGAAAGCCCTCTCAATGCTAGGAGGATAGTTTACGGGATCGTACATACATAAAAAAAGCGACACCCGAGGATGTCGCTTAGCTATATAGGATAAATAACATAAGACGTTATTTTCCTGAAAGCCGAATTTACACTGGAAGCAATGTGAGCAATGTCGTGTCAAAAAGAATATCAGTATCACGGCTTTTCTTTGCAAGGACGGTGAGTTATGCATCAAATAAGCGTGTGTGCTTTATTCCCTAAGACGAATGTAATAATAACTATTCTCATTTAAATAGCAAGACTTAAATGCGAAAAATTATCATTACAGTTAAAAAGGTGTACAAAAAGTGATCTAAGCCACATCCGTGCTAGACCTCTTCTTATCTTTAACAATAAAAAAACCAGCATAAAATATGCTGGTTTTGTCATCACCAATCGAGCATTATTCTGACTTCAAGTGCTGAGCTGTTTCTGCATTTTCTTGAGCAAGCCATTCGGCTACATCTTTCGCAAAGTACGTCAAAATGCCATCGGCACCTGCACGCTTAAAGCAGAGTAACGATTCCATGACGGTTTCTTTTTCTTTGAGCCAACCATTCATAATGGCAGCTTTATGCATCGCATACTCGCCAGAAACTTGATACGCGAAGGTAGGAACCTGCAGTTCTGTCTTAACACGACGCACCACATCAAGATAAGGCATTCCCGGTTTCACCATGACAGAGTCCGCGCCCTCATTAATATCCATAGCAACTTCGTGCAAGGCTTCATCGCTGTTTGCCGGATCCATTTGGTAATTTTTCTTATTCGCGCCTTTTAAATTAGATGAAGAACCTAATGCATCGCGAAATGGCCCATAGTAACAAGACGCGTATTTTGCCGAGTACGCCATAATTTGTGTATTAATATGCCCGGCTTCTTCAAAGGCGGCACGTATTTTACCAATACGACCATCCATCATGTCTGATGGTGCAACGATATCCACACCGGCGTCTGCGTGAGACAACGCTTGTTTGACCAGCACTTCAGTGGTGATGTCATTTTGCACATAGCCCGTCTCATCAATGATGCCATCCTGCCCGTGCGTGGTATAAGGGTCTAACGCGACATCGGTGATGATCCCCATTTCAGGTACATGAGATTTCAATTCGCGAACCGCACGCTGAATTAAGCCTTCAGGGTTGTAGGCTTCACAAGCATCCAATGTTTTTACTTCTTGATTCACAACTGGGAACAACGCCAAAGCAGGCACTCCCAAGTTTGCCAAATATTGAGCTTCTTCAATCAACAAATCGATAGATAAACGATCAACGCCAGGCATCGACTCAACTTCTTCACGTCGACCTTTTCCCATAAGAACAAAGACTGGATAAATCAGATCGTTAACAGAAATAGTATTTTCCGCAGCTAGACGGCGGCTAAAATCATGTTTACGAATTCGACGAAGACGACGGCCAGGGAACTGGCCTAATATTGATACAGACACGCTACTCTCCTTTGGTTTTCACCTGAAATGCAATACGCACTTCAGGTTATTGAGCGGCACTCTTGAAGTGTACTTTCATAATATCACTCTAAGAATTAAGTGTCATAACCTGATTACTAAAACCCTCTATACGTAAAGAACCAGACTCACGTATACTTTATACAACTGTTTTTTACCGAGACCGTATAATGATAGATACTCATGCCCATATATATGCCAATGAATTTGATCACGACCGTGACGAAGTCGTGCAGCGCGCCTCAGAGCAAGGTATTACTCAAATTCTATTGCCGAACATCGATCTAGAATCCATTGAACCAATGCTTGCCACTGAGGCAGCCTACCCAAATCATTGTCGTTCAATGATGGGACTGCATCCATGTTACGTTGATGAGAATGTCGACAGTACACTCGAGACTATTTACCAGTGGTTTGATAAACATCCATTCATTGCCGTAGGTGAGATTGGCATAGATCTCTATTGGGATAGCACTTATCAAGCACAGCAAGAACAGGCCTTTATCACTCAGTTGCGCTGGGCAAAAGAAAAAGATCTTCCCGTCGTTATCCATACTCGTAATAGTATTCAAGAAACACTCGAACTATTACGCCAAGAGCAAGATGGTCGCTTACGTGGCGTATTTCACTGCTTTGGTGGCAGCCTAGAGGAGGCTCAAGCGATTAATGATATTGGCTTTCACTTAGGGCTGGGCGGCGTATCCACGTTTAAAAATGGCGGTATGGACAAAGTCATTCCTCATTTGGATATGAATTATGTCATTCTAGAAACGGATTGCCCTTATCTGGCTCCCGTTCCACATCGTGGTAAACGTAACGAACCTGCTTATACACGTTTGGTATTAGAACGAATTGTGTCATTAACAGATTACTCAGAAGAGCAAGTCGATACCATGACAACTCGCAATGCAGTAAAACTTTTTAATTTGTCTCAGTAACGACACACCAAACCTGATAATTACGTTTTTTTCAATGATATTGATCACATAAAATCATACGCATGAAGTATAAAATTACGCCATAAATAACTAATTATACTAAATTTATGGCTAACAACGTTGAACCCCATGAGAACACTGCGACTAATCGCAAATGTGATCATAGAAACCATCTGGAACGCCAACATAGAACTTGGCGACAAAAACTAGTTGGCATTAAAGAAGTCTATCGCTGTGCACAATGTGGCGAAAAAGTTACGATAAAATAATGTAAAAAAGCGACCTTGCGGTCGCTTTTTTCTTACTCAGTCGTTTGTGATTCGTCATCGGTATGTCTGCGTGTATAGAACCTCGCAAAAAACAATCCAATTTCAAATAATAAGCACATTGGAATCGCTAGCAGTGTTTGCGATATCATATCTGGCGGTGTTAACACCATACCAATAATGAATGCAGCGACCACAATATAAGGTCGTTTTTCTTTCAAACTCTGCACATCTGTTGCCCCTGTCCAGCACAACAAAATAATCGCGACAGGCACTTCAAACGCAATCCCAAACGCCATAAAGAGTGACAAGACAAAATCTAAATAACTGGTGATGTCGGTCATGAACTCGACCCCACCCAATGAAATAGTCGTAAAGAAACCAAAAATTAGCGGGAAAACAACAAAGTATGCAAACGCGACTCCTGAATAAAATAACAGAGAGCTTGAAATGAGAAGTGGAAAAATCAAACGCTGTTCATGCTTGTATAAGCCAGGCGCAACAAAGGCCCATACCTGATAAAGAATAAACGGCACCGCTAAAAATACCGCCACAATTAACGTTAACTTGAGTGGTGTAAATAACGGAGACGCGACGTCTGTCGCGATCATGCTCGCGCCTGACGGCAAACGCTCAACTAATGGTTGAGAAACAAATTCATAAATTTTATTGGAAAAATAAACCAGCCCTAAGAAAACGGTCATTACCGCTGCCACACTGCGTAAAATACGATTACGCAACTCAAGCAGATGTGAAATTAACGGCTGGCTTTGTTGTTCCGGTTCAACTGACGACATTGAAACCTCATATTGGACAAGTCATAAGAGTTACCTTGATTCGGTAACTCTTTTATTACGCCTGATTATCGGATTTATCTTCCGCCTTAGCAGAGTGTTCGACAGGCTTTCGCTGTGCATTCTGGCTCACTGATTGATGAGCTGATTGTATCGCCGATGTTTCTTTCGCAATGGATTGTTGAACTTCATTCGCCGAGTGCTTTAAATCATCTACGGTTTTTTGCAATTCAGGAGAAAGATTTTTCATCTCCATTTGCTCAGCTTTACGTAAGTTCTCTTGCAGTTCCTGAATCTTTAACTCTTTCGTTAACTCATCTTTAACGTTATTCGCCATGCCCTTCGCTGCACCAATAAATTTCATCACTGTACGAATCGCATGAGGTAATCGCTCAGGACCTAAAACGACAAGCGCGACAATGGAGATCAGAACCAGTTCCCAAAAGCCGATATCAAACAAAATTTATGCCTGCTCTTTGTCGTGTTTTTTCTCAGTAGAGTCACTCTGTGCGGATTCTTTATGAGAAATATTTTGGTTTTCAAAATCACTGTCTGACTCTTTTTTGGCGGTAGAGTCATCTTCTTCCATCGCTTTTTTAAAGCCTTTGACAGCACCACCAACGTCACTACCGACATTGCGTAACTTTTTCGTGCCAAATAGCACCACAACAATCAGTGCAACAATCAATAGTTGCCAAATACTAATACCACCCATATTGGTTACTCCATTATCAATAAATTATTTTTGCTCGTTAGCGACGATATGTACGCCAACTTAAGAGCCAAGAAACCACTCCAGCGAAACCACTGCCCATCGCATATGTCTCTTGCTGATTGGTTAAAAAAATTGCTGAACATATAACAAGCGTCGCGCCGACACCTAATAGAAATTTACCCGTAGAGTGTTGTTTTTTACTCTCACGGTAACCTGCATAGAGAGCATCAACTCTCTGATTCATCACACGCCCTTGTTTCAAGCTATCGTATAACAGCTCAGGAAGCTCCGGTAGTTTCTCTACCCAATGTGGCGCCTTCTCTTTAATCGCATTAAAGAGGGCTTTGGGGCCGACTTGCTCTAACATCCAAGTCTCTAAGAATGGTTTGGCGGTTTGCCATAAATCGAGTTGTGGATACAACTGACGACCTAACCCTTCTACATAGAGCAACGTTTTCTGTAAAAGCACTAATTGTGGCTGAACTTCCATATTAAAACGTCGCGCGGTATTAAATAGATTCAATAAGACATGTCCAAAAGAAATCTCACATAGTGGTTTAGCAAAAATAGGCTCACACACTACGCGAATCGCGCCTTCAAATTCGTCAATATTGGTATCATAAGGTACCCATCCTGAATCCACATGCAGTTGAGCCACTTTGCGGTAATCACGATTAAAGAACGCTAAGAAGTTTTCAGCCAAATAACGCTTATCTTCGCTATTTAATGTGCCCACAATACCGCAATCTAACCCAATCCATTGTGGATTTTCTGGGCGATCAGCATTCACAAAAACATTGCCCGGATGCATATCCGCATGAAAAAAACTGTCGCGAAATACTTGTGTAAAGAAGACTGTCACACCTCGCTCAGCGAGCAGCTTCATATCAGTGCCTTGTGCGACTATCGCGTCGACATCAGACACTTGAATGCCATATATTCGCTCAGAAACCATGACAGTTTCATTACTAAAATCACTATAAATTTCAGGAATGTAAAGCTCATCACTGCCTAAAAAGTTACGTCTTAAATGAATCGCATTCGCCGCTTCGCGACGTAAATCGAGCTCATCTATTAACGTTTTTTTGTACTCTTTAATGACTTCAACGGGCTTCAAGCGGCGAGAATGCGGCACGCATTTCGAAACAATGTGCGCTAAACGAAACATTAAGCGTAAATCATCATCAATCACAGTGCGAATATCTGGACGAATCACTTTGATAACAATGTCTTTATCATTACTTTTCAAACGCGCAGTATGCACTTGGGCAATCGAAGCGGATGCTAATGGTTTGATAGAAAAATCATGGAACCATGTTTCGATTGGTCCTCCCAACACGTCTTCAATCAATTGCTGAGCTCGCTGACCATCAAATGGCGCTACATTATCCTGCAGTAACGATAACTGATCAGCAAGGTGTGGCGGGAACAAATCACGGCGTGTCGACATCATCTGGCCCAATTTAATCCACACCGGGCCAAGCTCTTCTAATGCTAAGCGTAAACGCTCACCTATCGGTTTATCCGCATGACGATTACGTATCCAAAATAAGGCTTTACGCGCCAATAATGGACCTTTGGTGAACTGATGGACAGGCGCAAGCTCATCTAATCCATATTCCAGCAACACCTTAATAATACGATATAGGCGCTTAATTTCTGACAACGTCATAGCTTTTCCAGAATCTGTGTGAGTTTGGCTTCAAGACGGGCAGCCTGACTTTTCACCTGATCAACCTGATCACAGTAATGCGTAAGTTCAAGTGATGTCGGTGCTAGGCGCCATTCTTCAGTCACAACTTGCCCTAAGTGTCGTTGATGTTTACGAGCATGAGTCACGATGCTTTGCGTAACGCTTTTTACACCACTTACCGCAGAATGCGCCACGACATCTCCCGTAACACGCGACAACCACTCTTCGATATTTGGCTTACACTCACCTAGCAATTGGGCAAATTTTTGTGCTAATTGAATATCCCCAGTCAACACTAACTTATCTTGTTTAATTAACTGAGTGATATTGGCCTGATCTTTAAGCTCTGGCAGTACCGACAACTGCAACGATAAGTAACAATCGGGTTCCCCATCATAATCAGCAAGCACATCCACTTGGTGACTGAATATAAACGTTAACGTTTTGTTCAGTTCTTTTAAGTGCAGCTGTATCGTTCGCCCTTTTAAACGATTCAAGCGTTTGAGCGAATCTGGATTATCGTTAATGAGGGTATTTAACGTTCCCTCTATCACAGCAGTCACGAATGGTTCAAAGGGCATAATCTTTGGCCTTAAAATTTATAACCTCGGTGCAACGCAACAATGCCACCAGTCAAATTAAAATACTGAGCCTGTTCAAACCCAGCGGTTTCCATCATCCCTTTCAAGGTGTCTTGATCTGGGTGCATACGAATGGATTCCGCTAAGTAGCGGTAGCTTTCAGCATCGTTAGCAATCAATTGTCCAATACGAGGTAGAATATGGAATGAATACGCATCATACACTTTGGATAATGGCTCAAGTAATGGTTTGGAAAATTCCAGAATCAACAAGCGACCACCCGGTTTAAGGACTCGGAACATAGAGCGAATCGCTTTATCTTTATCCGTTACGTTGCGTAGGCAAAAACTGATGGTGATACAATCAAAGTAATTATCAGGAAAAGGTAGCTCTTCCGCATTCGCTTGTACATAATGCACGTTATCAACAATACCACTATCACGTAGCTTATCGCGACCAACGTTTAACATTGAATTATTAATATCTGCAAGAACGACGCGACCTTGGTCACCCACTATGCGTGAAAACTTCGCCGTCAGATCTCCGGTTCCCCCACCTAAGTCGAGAATTTTTTGACCAGCTCTAGCGCCTGCGCAGTCGATTGTAAAACGCTTCCAAAGACGGTGAATACCAACCGACATTAAGTCATTCATAATGTCGTATTTAGTCGCAACAGAAGTAAAGACTTCGGCCACTTTGTTAGCTTTATCGGTCGTTTTTACAGTTTGAAAACCAAAATGGGTAGTGTCTTGATTGTCAGTTAAATTCGATTCTACACGGTTATCCGTCATTTCTATTCCTCTTAGGCACAGCCTAACTCTCAAACGGCGACTGGGGCTACTAGTTTACTTTATCCTTAAGCGGATGTCTTTCCGGCAAGGTACTTTCATCATAGCCTTGCATCGCTCTTTCTAGCGTTTTGGGAGGCATGGTTCGTTTTACTTCCACGCCAAGTTGCTTAAAACTCTCCGCTTGTCGAATAGCATTTCCTCGCCCAGTCGACAGTTTGTTCATTGCGCCTTGGTAACTTTGATTGGCTCTATCCAGTGTACTACCTAATACTTCCATATCATCAACGAATAGACGCAATTTATCGTAAAGTTTACTCGCCCGTTCGGCGATCACTTGCGCATTTTGGTTCTGCCTATCATTACGCCATAAATTATCAATGGTTCTTAGTGCCACTAAGAGTGTTGTAGGGCTGACTAAAATAATGTTTTGCTCCATCGCATCATTGACCAAACTTGGATCGGCTTGAATCGCGACTTGGAAGGCAGGTTCCACCGGAATAAACATTAAAACATAATCTAAGCTCGTCAACCCTTTTAACTGGTGATAATCCTTTTGACTCAAACCCTTAATATGGCTACGTAGTGCCGCTAGGTGGTCACCCAGCGCCTTATCGCGTGCGGTGTCAGTGTCTGCATTAAAGTAGCGCTCATAGGCCACTAATGTCATTTTCGAATCGATCACCACTTGCTTATCGTGTGGCAAATACACAATAACATCCGGCTGATAACGTTTACCTGCATCATTTTGCAAGCTGACTTGGGTTTGATATTCGTGTCCTTCGCGCAGGCCTGATTCTGCCAGAACCCGGGCTAAGACCACCTCACCCCAATTACCTTGTTGTTTATTGTCACCTTTTAGTGCTTGAGTTAAGTTAACAGCTTCCTGTGCCATTTGCTCATTCAAACGTTGTAAGTTCTTTAGCTCATGAACTAATGTGTGTCGCTCTTTGGATTCAGAATTAAAACTATCGTTAACCTGACGTTTAAAACCATCAAGCTGTTCGCGTAACGGATTTAGAATTGCCGATAAACTCTGCTGGTTTTGCTGATCAACTTTGGCAGTTTTGACTTCAAAGAGCTGATTAGCTACTTGTTCAAATTGCTGCTTTAAGCGTTCTTCCGCACGTTCCAGTAATTCTAGCTTCTCCTGATTGGACACCAATTGCTGTTCATGACGAGCATCTTGCTCTTTTAATTGTACTTCTAACTGCGCTTTTTGCTCGCGAACTCGGTTAAGCTCATCAGAGTACTGCTGTCTTTCTTGCTTCACAGCTTCAAAGTAACGTAGCTTTTCCATCGCCGCCATCACTTTTCCATGTGATTGTTTTAATTCGTATTCGGCCCTATCACGCTGCTTATCCAATTCATCGAGCTCTTTGTTAGCACTATCCAACGACTGCTGTAAATGAGCTTGCTGCTGTTCATGCCACTGAATCTGGCTGTCTAACTGTTGTTGCAGCAGCTCAGATTTTAGCTGTAGTTTTTGTTTCAGCCACCAGCTTGCACCAGCGCCTGATATCGCAGCGCTTGCCAACGCGGCTATCAAGGTGTCGAGATGTTCAAAAATCCATTGCATAATCACAGCTTACTCATTTTATTACCTTGAGAAAATGGTATTTCCATACTGGATAAATGTCCAGTTTGTTACTCAATAAATCCCTCGCTACACTGAGCTATCTTTTCTTATGGACAATCACCTCATGGATGAACGCCGTGCTTTAGTGTTAGGGCTCGCCTCCGTTTTATTATGGTCTACCGTTGCGACCGCTTTTAAAATCACGCTACAGCAACTCACGCCTTTGCAAATGGTCACAGTTGCCAGTGCTGTATCTTCTGCCGTATTACTGATTATTTGTGGGGTAACAGGCAAATTAGCCCAAGTGTCACGACAGTTTTATGCAGCACCGCTTTATTATTTGTGTATGGGGTTAATTAATCCTTTAGCTTATTACCTTATCCTTTTCAAAGCCTATGCCTTGCTGCCAGCCTCTCAAGCACAAGCTATTAATTACAGTTGGGCGATAACGCTGACGGTAATGGCGGCACTATTTTTAGGCCAACGGATTACGAAAAAGGATTGGATTGCCGCATTCATAAGTTACTTCGGCGTCGTTATTATTGCCACACAAGGTCAACTACTGCATTTACACGTCACTAGTTTGACAGGAGTCGGTTTGGCACTACTTTCGACATTACTTTGGGCGGGATATTGGATTCTTAATACCAAAAAAACGGCCGATCCTATCGTCAGCGTTCTACTTGGGTTTCTTATTGCTTTACCCATTTGTATTATCTTGTGTTTATACAGCGATACATCATGGAGTGGAGTTACGTGGACAGGTTGGGCTGCGGTATCTTATGTGGGGTTATTTGAAATGGGCATTACCTTCGTATTGTGGCTAACCGCGCTAAAAAATACAAAAAACACGGCTAAAATAAGCAATCTTATCTTTATATCACCTTTCATCTCGCTCATTTTACTCGCGACCATCATCGGTGAAACGATACACATTTCTACGTTATTTGGTCTCATAATGATAGTCGGTGGTCTTTTGGTTCAACAAACGAAACGTAAAAACAAAAAAACAACCGACACATCAATTTAAGTGATTTGTTCGCGATATAGCTTAGGACTTACGCCAGCTTTACGCTTAAATACGCGTGAAAAATACAGAGGGTCCGAATACCCGACGATCCGCCCAATGTGATTGACAGAATAATGCGTCGTCACCAATAGCTGCTTGGCGCGGCTAATGCGTTGATCATCACGCCACTGAGTCATGGTCATTTTAGTTTCATCGCGAAACAAGTGACCTAGACGAGAAGGTGACAAACATGCATGTGCTGCAACATCCTCTAGCGTAAAGTCTTGATTAAGGTTCTGCGTCATGTAGTTCATCGCTTCTATCACTCGTGGATCAAGCGGCTTCGTGACAACATCTGGTTGAACAGACTTACACCGGATCAATAACTGCTCGAGTAAATTACTGGCCAAGTCGTTACGATAAGGAAGATCAGATTTCGCTGTGTACTCAATATCGATAAATAAATCTTCGATGGCATCCGTGACGTTTTTCGGTAAATCACGTGTTGTGTAAACACCATTAATTTCTGTGTGCCATGTTAACCAATCATTCCAAAAGGCACGTGGACGAAAATAAATCCACCGGTGAAACCATGAGGCACTGTCCGCACTTCGCTGATAAAAATGCGCGGCGCTAGGAGGAAACAACAGTAGGTCACCAGCTCGCACATTAAACGCATGCTCGCCGGAAAAAATAGTACCTTCACCTTTACTGGTTAAATTGATGATATACCCTTTCATACCGCCTGGGCGGTCGATGGTAAAATCAAGTTCATCCCCTTCAATAATAGGGGTCAGTCCGGCGACGAGGTGAGCGTCAAAATTATAACCCGGCTTTAGAGGATCGGTGTTTTGCATACCCAAGACTTCGCTGATTTGTAATTCGCTAGTGTATGTCGCACGTCAATGGTTTACGAATTACCAGTTCACACTTTTTCTAAAACAATCCACTGAGTGGCGGAAAAAGCCTCTCTAAAGAAGTCTGTGACAGAAGAGTTAACTAGAAATTCACTCGGTAAGCCATGTCGACGGCGATGCCAGTGATGTGTAATCGTTGGTGATTCCGGATTGAGCTGCTCTGAATGAGATTGTTCAGAAGATTCAATATCATGACGAACATCCAACCGTGTTGGTATGCTATTTCTCGCTAAATACTCAACCACTAAAGAGCCATCCTCGAAATAATAATTCATATTCATCGAGAGTTTGTCTTCATGATTCATTTGGCACCATTGCTCAATACGTCCAGAGCGGTGACGAAAATTCCAATTTATATTACCTAACGCGATCGACTCACCGTTATTGAGTATTGATAAACTGCCTTTAAAAACAGGCTTATTACCATAGAAAACGCGAAAAATAGTGGGTTCTAAATCAGATACCGTTAAATGCCACTGCTGGTGAGTGATGAGATAGCCTGCGGCTCGACTGGTGTCATCATTTGTCATACTACAACCTCAACTCAGCAAAGCTCCCCAATCAGGCATTAGGGAGCTTTAACTTAGACTATTAGATGCCAGAGTTCATGCGATAATAAACACTGTTTGATTTCAGTTCATTTTTAAATGAACGTACATTGGTACTTTCATCGATAACCGACATTTCAATACCAAGCATATCAGCATAGTCACCCAATGAGTCAAGAGACAGAGCTTGCGTATATACCGTATGGTGCGCACCACCAGCGTGAATCCAAGAAGCCGCTGCCGTTTGTAGGTTAGGACGTGGCTCCCACAATGCGTGAGCAACAGGCAGTTTTGGTAAATCGGCAGGTGGAGTCACCGCATCAACTTTGTTGACCAGCATACGGAAACGGTTACCCAAATCAATCACGGAAACAGCTAATGCTTCACCTTGTTGGCCCGAGAATAACAAACGCGGCACTTCACTACGAATACCGATGGTATGTGTATGAATTTCTAAACGTGGTTTCTCTGCAGCGATCGATGGACATACTTCCAACATATGGGCACCAAGCACCTGATCGCGTGGGCCACCAAAGTTGTAAGTGTAATCTTCCATAAATGAGGTACCGCCAGGAAGACCTTTCGCCATCATTTTCATGATGTGTGTCATTGCGGATGTTTTCCAGTCACCCTCACCGCCATAGCCATAGCCTTTCGCCATTAGACGCTGTGTCGCAAGACCTGGCAGAGTATCAATACCCGTTAAGTTCTCGAACGTATTTGTAAATGCGCTCGCACCAACGGATTTCAAAAAGCTTTCCATCCCTGCTTCTAAACGCGCTTCACGCTGCATGATTTTCAGCAGTTCTGGGTCTTGTAACAGCTTTTGATCCATTTGGTAAGCCGATGCATATTCATCGAGCAAGCTAGAAACTTCACCAGCAGAAACTGCATTAACCGCTTCGGTTAATTCACCAAGACCGTAGGCATTCACTTCGTAACCGAACTGAATTTGCGCAGAAACTTTATTACCTTCAGTCACCGCTACATTACGCATGTTGTCGCCAAAACGTGCCACTTTCAGATCGTGACCTGCTTGTGTACCAATAGCAGCACGGCACCAGCTATCAATTTCAGAATGGACCTGAGGGCTCTCCCAATGACCTACCACAACTTTACGATCTATACCTAAACGTGTACCAATGAAACCGAACTCACGGTCACCGTGTGCACTTTGGTGCAGGTTCATGAAGTCCATGTCAATAGAATCCCACGGCAATTGCGCATTGAATTGCGTATGTAGGTGTAGGAAAGGCTTATTCAACTGTGACAGGCCAGCAATCCACATTTTCGCTGGCGAGAAGGTGTGCATCCAAAGCACTAAGCCAACACAGTTTGGATCGTTGTTTGCTGCACGGCAAACACCTTGGATTTCGTCCGAGGTTTTAACAATGCCTTTCTCAACCATAGGTACTGAGATAGTGTCAGATTTATTAAGACCAGCAACAATCGCTGCGCTATCTTGCGCCACTTGCTGCAGTACCTGAGGTCCGTAAAGGTGTTGAGAGCCTGTTACAAACCAAATTTGTTTTTCGTTAAATACTTTCATGATGTTACCTTTTGCTTATTCGTTATTAGAAGAGGACTGACCGTAATAGGCATTGGCGCCATGCTTACGTAGGTAATGCTTATCCAGTAGCGCCGGATTTAAATGGTCAATCTGCGGATTAATTTGTAGAGTTTGCAATGCCATATCTGCCACCACTTCCATGACGACAGCGTTATAGACCGCTTTATCCGCATTTTTTCCCCAACTGAATGGGCCGTGCTCTTTGACGATGATGCCTGGGATAGCCAGAGGATCGTTATCACCAATCGTTTCTGCAATCACCACACCGGTATTGAGCTCGTAATCGTTTTTAATTTCGTCATCAGACAACGCACGTGTACACGGAATATCTCCATAGAAGTAATCAGCGTGTGTCGTGCCTAATGCAGGAATCGGTTTACCTGCTTGAGCCCAAGAAGTGGCATGCTTTGAGTGGGTATGCACCACACCACCAATCTCTGGGTAAACACGGTACAGTTCTAAGTGAGTTGGCGTATCTGAAGAAGGATTCATTTCCCCTTCTACAACATTGCCTTCCAAATCAAGTACTACCATATTGTCGGCCGACAAATCGCTGTAATCGACACCACTTGGTTTAATAACGACTAGACCTGATTCACGATCAATGCCCGAGACGTTACCCCAAGTAAACGTCACTAGGTTATGACGCTGCAGATCCATATTCGCTTGCCATACTTGATGACGTAGCGCGCGAAGACGCTCACTTTGTTCTTGAGATGTACGATTAAGGGTCGCTGATTCAGTCATCGTTACGCTCCTGAGATTGATGATACTCTTCGATTTGTTCGATATGCTGACCAAGCGCTTTGTAAGTGCCGTAACGCTGAGCGCGTTGCGCTTGTACTGCTTGGTTAGGCTGGAACACTTTATAAATAGGGCTCGCCATCGCTTTTTGCGCCGCATCCGTATCGGCGTAAATACCTGCGGTAACCGCGCCAAAAATAGCCGCACCTAACGCACAACATTGTTCAGAACGAACCACAGCAATATCGCGGCCAATCACATCCGCACACATTTGCATCACGTAAGGGGATTTTTGAGAAATACCACCAATGGCCAAAACGCGATTAACATCAACCCCCTGGTCGACAAAACAATCAACAATCGCTTTTGCACCATGTGCCGTTGACTCAACCAAGCTCGCAAAAATTGCAGGGGCTTCACTGCCTAAGTTCAGCTCAGCAAGGACACCTTTGAGGCGTTGGTTGGCATAAGGGGTACGACGGCCATTATGCCAATCCATTGCTAGTGGGGAATGGTTATGCATCTGATACTGCTCGGCTGCTTCAGTGAGTAGCGGAATGAGCTTATCTTCAAATGCCTGTAGTGCATCAGCTTGTGAGGGATCTTTTTCCGCTAATTGGCGAAGTGGCCATGCCAACAGATTTTTAAACCAAGCATAGATATCACCAAACGCAGACTGACCGGCTTCAAGCGCGGTAAGGTTTGGTAAGGCACTGCCTTTCACCTGACCACAGATACCATGGATGGTACGGTCACCAACTTGCTCATGGTCCACCATTAAAATGTCACACGTAGACGTACCAATCACTTTGACTAAGTCGTGAGCTCCTGCCCCTGCACCAACGGCGCCGGTATGACAGTCAAACTCACCAATAGCAATGGCAATGCCTTCAGGTAGACCAAAGTTACTTGCCCACTCAGCAGACAAACGACCCGCTTCTTGATCAGCGGTAAAGACTTCATCAAACATGCGATCACGTAGACCAGCCAGAGTTGGAGAAATCGCCGTCAAGAATTGTTCGTCAGGTAAACCGCCCCAGCTCTCATGCCACATGGCTTTGTGTCCGGCCGCGCAGATACCACGACGGAATTTATCAGGGTGCTGATTACCAGCAATTAGTGCTGGAATCCAATCACATAATTCAACCCAGCTGTAGGCTTGCTCTGCGACTGCTGCATCTTGTTCGCTGACAAATGCTGCTTTTGCCCAAAACCACTCTGAAGAATAAATGCCACCGATGTAACGTGTGTAATCTGGAAAATCACTGCCATGGGCGAGTTCATTAATCAGATCCGCTTTTTCTACCGCGGTATGATCTTTCCATAACACGAACATTGCGTTTGGGTTTTCAGCAAATTCAGGACGCAATGCCAGAACATTGCCGTCTTTATCAATAGGAGCTGGCGTAGAACCTGTGGTATCAACACCGATACCCACAACAGATTGTGCAATAGCATCAGAGACTTGAGATAAAGCTTCTTGCACAGCCGACGTCATGGCTTCGATGTAATCTTTTGGGTGATGACGAAATTGTGAATGTTCAGGATTATTGTATTTCCCTTCCATCCAACGTGGATAATAAGTCACACCTGAAGAAATTTCTTCACCGTTTGATGCGTTAACTAAAAGGGCTCGTACTGAGTCTGAGCCAAAATCTAGACCAATGACGTGTGCCTGATCTGCAGAGATATTTTCCATGACTGCTCCATAAAGGTTCGGAATTGTTTGATGTTATACCCGCATAGGTCATATACAGCCATGAATCAAGCCGCTACAAACATGGATAAATCTGTCACGACATTCAAAGCGTGCGCTAGCTAAAAAAAACCATAAAAAATAAAAAAAGACCGAGATCACAAAAAAAATGGATTATAAAAGTCATGAAAATGCATCATTCGCCCCCAAAAAAGATGTTATTGAGATCTACCTCATATATTCACAAACTAACTGAATGGATAAATCCGCTACTTTCATTTGTTGTGATTTTAATCACTTCATGAATTCATAATCACTGTAAATAATAAAGACGTACCTACACATATATATAAATACAAATCAGCGGATGAACATTATGAAACTAAAAACTCTACTCGCGACGACCGCCCTCACGGGACTTACGTTACTCAGTGCTTCAGCTAGCGCCTTTTCTCTCTTCGGCTCCGACGATGATGACACTTTAAAGCTGGGCTACTTAGTTAAACAACCAGAGGAACCTTGGTTCCAAACAGAATGGGCTTTCGCCGAAAAAGCGAGCAAAGATCTCGATTTTAAATTGATCAAAATGGCCGTCCCTGATGGTGAAAAAACGTTAAACGCTATCGATACTCTTGCAGCGAGTGGTGCTAAAGGATTCGTTATCTGTACACCGGATCCAAAGTTAGGTCCTGCCATCATGGCGAAAGCAAAAAGTTATGGGTTAAAAGTTGTGACTGTGGATGACCAATTCTTGAATGCGAAAGGCAAACCAATGAAACAGGTGCCTTTAGTCATGATGGCAGCCAGCGAAATTGGTCAACGCCAAGGCAATGAACTCGTCAAAGAAATGAAAAAACGCGGCTGGGATCAGTCAAATACCGCGGTTATGGCAATCACAGCTGATGAGCTTGATACCGCTCGCCGCCGTGTTGATGGCTCAATTAAGGCAATCAAAGAATCAGGATTCCCTGCAGAGAATATCCACCGCGTTCCAACGAAAACTAATGATATCCCTGGCGCATTGGACGCAGCAAACTCCCTACTCGTGCAATACCCAAATGTTAAACAATGGCTGATTGTCGGAATGAACGATAACACCGTGCTTGGTGGCGTACGTGCAACTGAAGGCCAAGGATTCAATGCTCAGAACGTTATCGGTATTGGTATTAACGGTGTGGATGCGGTGAATGAACTGGCGAAGTCAAAACCAACAGGGTTCTACGGCTCGCTACTTCCTAGCCCAGATGTACATGGCTACAAAAGTATTGAATCACTCTACAAATGGGTGAAAGACGGGGTTGAACCGAAAAAATTCGTTGAGGTAACGGATGTCGTCCTTATCACTCGTGACAATTACAAAGCAGAACTGGCGAAAAAAGGCCTATAAATCTCGCCCTCATAATTATAAATGCGTTTTTGGCGGTCACTACGGTGACCGCCATGCAACCAAGGAGAGAAGGTCATGGATAACGCCCCTTCATACCTCGAATTTTGTAACATTTCTAAACACTTTCCAGGCGTAAAAGCGCTAACTGATATTAGTTTTAGAGCCAATAGCGGAAGCGTACATGCCCTTATGGGTGAAAATGGCGCAGGTAAATCAACTCTTTTAAAAACCTTAAGTGGCTTACACCAGCCGACTGAAGGACATTTCAATATTGATGGTAAAGACTATACATTTACCAATGCAAATGACGCCTTAGACCAAGGCATTGCAATCATTTATCAAGAGCTCAATCTCGTTCCTGAGCTCAGTGTGGCGGAAAATATCTTCCTAGGACAATTCCCGACTCATAATGGTCGTGTCGATTTTGACACACTCAATAAAAAAGCACGTGAACAACTAGAACGCTTAGGCGAATACTTTGATCCCTCCTACCCGCTTAAAGATTTTTCTATTGGGCAATGGCAGATGGTCGAAATTGCGAAAGCACTTAGCCGTAACGCACAAATTATTGCCTTCGACGAACCAACCAGTAGTTTGTCGCAACGTGAGATTGAAAACCTATTTAAAGTGATTCGCGAACTGCGTGATTCAGGAAAAATTATTCTTTATGTCTCGCACCGCATGGAAGAGATTTTCCACCTCTGTGATGCTTTAACTATTTTCAAAGATGGCACCCATGTAGAAACATTCCACGACCTTAGCAAACTGACCCATGACCGGTTAGTCGAGTTGATGGTTGGTCGAGAAATCGATGATATTTATAACTATCGCTCACGACCACTCGGTGAAAGTGGCTTACGTCTTGAAAACATAGAAGGTCATGGCCTTACTGCCCCAGTCTCTTTGGATATTAAACAAGGAGAGATTTTAGGATTATTTGGCTTGGTCGGTGCTGGGCGTACTGAATTGACACGTTTGATTTTCGGCGCTGAGAAATATACTAACGGCACACTCTATCACCATGGAGTACCACTCAAAGTACAAAGTCCGGAAGATGCGATTCGTGCCGGTATTACGTTATGCCCAGAAGATCGTAAGGCTGACGGGATCGTGCCTATTTTATCCGTTGCCGAAAATACGAATATTAGCGCCCGCCGCTGGAATTTACGCTTCAAAAGCCTGATTGATTTTAAGTGGGAAGGCGAAAATGCTCAAAAACAACGTAAGTCGCTCAATATTAAAACATCGTCATTAGAACAACGTATCGGTGATCTTTCCGGGGGAAACCAACAAAAAGTGATTTTAGGTCGCTGGCTATCTACTGCCATGAGCGTGATCTTACTCGATGAGCCCACTCGTGGTATCGACATCGGAGCCAAATCTGAAATTTACGAGTTAATTTTTAAGTTAGCGGAAAATGGCGTCACCGTTTTGGTGGTGTCGAGTGATTTACCTGAAGTGCTAGGCATTTCAGATCGCCTACTTGTGATGAAAGAAGGCGCGATTTCTGGTGAATTACAACGCGATGAATTTAACGAACAAACCGCACTGCGCCTTGCCATGATAGGCAAGGATCAGACCGCAGCTTAAATACAAGGATTCTAGATATGTCAGTATCAACTTCTCATTCACAAGAAAATGCTAACAAAAAACGTTCAATAAGTCTGGCGGGGATTTGGGACACGTTTGGTATGTTAATCGTGTTCGCCGTCTTATTCCTACTCTGTAGCTTATTTATTCCTTACTTTGCCACCTTTATTAATATGAAAGGCCTAGGGCTGGCTATTTCCATGAGTGGCATGGTCGCCTGTGCCATGTTGTTTTGCCTTGCTTGTGGCGAGTTAGACCTGTCGGTAGCATCCGTTATCGCCTGCTCCGGTGTCGTCACAGCAGTGGCCATTAATGCCACCAGCAGTGTCGCACTCGGTATCGGCGCAGGATTACTCTCAGGGGTCGCATTTGGTTTACTCAATGGGTTTATCATTGCTAAATTACAAATTAACGCACTAATTACCACGCTTGCTACCATGCAGATCGCCCGTGGTCTCGGCTATATTATTTCGGATGGGAAAGCGGTTGGTATTACTGAAGAGAGCTTCTTCTCTCTGGGTAACTCATCATTGTTCGGTATCCCTACTCCCGTATGGCTAACCATCGCCGCTTTCATCATTTTTGCCTTTCTACTTAACCGCACCGTTTATGGTAGAAACACCTTAGCGATTGGCGGCAATGAAGAAGCAGCACGTTTGGCTGGGGTAAGCGTTGTTAAAACGAAGATGTGGATTTTTGTTATCTCTGGTTTTATTTCCGCACTCGCTGGCGTCATTCTGGCTGCCCGTATGACCAGTGGACAACCCATGACGTCTGTTGGCTTTGAGCTCGTGGTGATTTCAGCATGTGTCTTGGGTGGTGTGTCACTGAAAGGCGGTATTGGTAAAGTCTCCTACGTCATTGCGGGTGTGCTTATTTTAGGTACTGTTGAAAACGCCATGAATCTACTTAATATGTCACCATTCGCACAATATGTTGTACGTGGTAGCATTTTACTAGCTGCGGTTATTTTTGACCGTTATAAACAGAAAAAACGTTAAATAAAATCTCCCGTCTTTTTATTTTACAGAGCCTAAATAATATTTAGGCTCTTTTTTTATATCAATTATTCTTCATTATTTATTTCTATAATTAAATTAAATATTTATTTTAATATCAAAAATAAATCAATCCTATTTTTTTGTGAACAAGATGTAAAAATACTTGCTATTAAAATGGATAATTCCGCTACTAAAAATGTTATGTGATTAATCTCGACTACCTGAAATAATTATAAATATATGCTTTCTAACGCATACTAATAATAGATATATATTTTAATTTAAATCCGTGAAATAAATCCGTTAACAAAAATAGGAACATCAATATGTTTAAAAAACTTTCTACAGCTGTAGCAATCAGTTCATTATTGATGTCTGGTTCGCTTATGGCGCAATCCCTTACTGTAGGTTTTTCGCAAATAGGGTCTGAATCAGGTTGGAGAGCGGCAGAAACGTCTGTTGCCAAAACTGAAGCAGCCAAACGAGACATCAACTTAAAAATATCCGATGCTCAACAAAAACAAGAAAACCAAATCAAAGCAGTACGCTCATTTATTGCACAAGGCGTCGATGCGATTTTTATTGCGCCTGTGGTACAAACTGGTTGGGGCCCTGTCCTAGAAGAAGCCAAAGATTATGACATTCCCGTTTTTCTTCTTGACCGTGGCATCAGTGTCAAAGATAAGTCTCTTTATATGACGGCGATTACCGCTGACAACGTCTTGGAAGGCAAAGTGGCTGGAGACTGGCTAATCAGTAAAGTGAAAGATCGTAAAAACTGTGACGTCGTCGAGCTGCAAGGGACGGTTGGCGCAAGCGTCGCTCTCGATCGTAAAAAAGGTTTCCACGAAGCGATAGAAAATACGAAAAACATCCACATTGTTCGAACTCAATCTGGCGAATTTACTCGTAGTAAAGGTAAAGAAGTCATGGAGAGTTTTATTAAAGCCGAAAATGATGGAAAGAATATTTGTGCCGTTTTTTCACATAACGACGATATGGCAATTGGTGCCATTCAAGCAATAAAAGAAGCAGGTTTACAACCTGGAAAAGATATTTTAATCGTCTCTATCGATGCGGTTCCTGATATTTTCAAAGCAATGAAAAAAGGTGAAAGTAACGCCACTGTTGAATTAACACCAAATATGGCAGGCCCTGCTTTTGATGCGCTGGTTGCTTATAAAGAAAAAGGCATTACTCCACCGAAAAAAATAGTGACAAAATCAACATTATTCTTGCCTAAAGATGCCGACAAAGAACTAAAACTCAAAGAAAACCTTGGTTATTAAGCGACTTTATTAACGTAAAGGTTACTAGGAAAGTTCTATACCCATACTCCCTTGAGTATGGGTATCACAACGGAGTGAAGAATGATGTCTACAGAAACGTCACACACTGATTTATTGCTCGATGCAAAACGCATTTGCAAATTTTTCCCCGGTGTAAAAGCCTTAGAAAATGTCGACTTTTCGCTACGTAAAGGCGAAATAATGGCACTTTTAGGTGAAAACGGTGCGGGTAAATCAACTTTAGTCAAAACACTGACTGGTGTTTATCAAAAGGACTCTGGTGACATTCGGTTGGAGGGGCAAACTGTCTCGCCACAAAGCACTGCCGATGCGCAACAACTGGGAATTGGTACCGTATATCAAGAGGTTAACCTTCTCCCCAATATGTCCATTATGGATAATTTATTCATTGGGCACGAGCCGAAAAAATTCGGCTTTGTCGATAGAAAAACGATGGCTATTAAAGCGCAAGAGATTGTGGAAAGCTATGGTTTGAACATTGATGTCAGCTTACCTCTCAATCAATTTTCCGTTGCAATACAGCAAGTCATCGCTATTGCGCGGGCGATTTCAATGTCTGCGAAGATTCTGATATTAGATGAGCCTACCGCCAGCTTAGATGGCAATGAAGTGAAAATGCTGTTTGATATCATGCGTGATCTTAAACAACAGGGTGTCAGCCTCGTGTTTATCACGCACTTTCTCGATCAAGTGTATGAAGTCAGCGACCGCATTACTGTATTACGTAACGGTCAATTGGTGGGAACTCGTGAAACAGCAGAGTTACCGCAAATTGAACTCGTGCAAATGATGCTCGGTCACGAACTTGACGGTAACGCTATGCAGCGTGCGGGCAAAACCAAATGGCAAGGTAACTCAGTTATTAAGCTATCAGACTTTGGCAAGAAAGGCACCATAGACCCCTTTGATATGGAAATTCATGCTGGGGAAATTGTCGGCTTAGCCGGACTACTCGGCTCAGGCCGAACAGAAACCGCACAAGTCATCTTTGGGATACAACCTAGTGACTCTGGCGAGTGTCAATTGCATGGCAAGCCTGTCTCTATAAAAAGTGCACGCCAAGCCTCACACCTCGGTCTTGGGTACTGTCCAGAAGATCGTAAAACTGATGGTATCATTGGCGCAGCTTCAGTCCGTGAAAACATCATATTAGCGCTACAGGCACAACGTGGTTGGTTCAAGCCTCTTTCAACCAAGGAGCAGGCAGAAATCGCGGAACGCTTTGTTAAACAGCTCGCGATTAAAACCCCCAATATCGAACAACCGATCGAATTCCTTTCAGGCGGTAACCAACAAAAAGTCTTACTTGCACGATGGCTACTGACCAAACCGAAATTCTTGATTCTCGATGAGCCTACCCGCGGTATTGATGTCGGGGCACACGCAGAAATCATTCGTTTAATAGAAAGTCTCTGTGCTGATGGCCTCGCGTTATTAGTCATTTCATCAGAGCTCGAAGAACTCACCGGGTATGCCGATCGAGTCATGGTATTAAAAGATCGCAAGCAAGTCGCTGAAATTTCTTCTGAAGAACTTTCTGTCCCAGCCATCATGCAAGCGATAGCAAATTAAGGCGATATTATGAGTGTTTTAAATCCTACGTCTGAATCCGGATCGCATAAGAAACGATCATTTCATATGCCGAAGGGGACGCCACAATTAGCGGCATTGGTGCTATTACTGATCGTCAATAGCCTTATCGCAGACAACTTTTTCTCTATCAATATTCAGGATGGGCGCTTGTTTGGTAGTACCATCGATATTTTAAATCGTGGTGCTCCCGTTGCCCTACTAACCATTGGTATGACACTAGTCATCGCAACTGGGGGAATTGATCTCTCGGTCGGTGCAGTCATGGCAATTAGTGGCGCTGTGATGGCAAGCTTAGCCTCACAAGGCTACGAACCTAGTTTTATCTTAATATGCGCAGTAGCTTCTGGCGCCGCATGTGGACTATGGAACGGGTTCTTAGTGGCTGTATTCAAAATTCAGCCCATTGTTGCCACGCTTATTTTGATGGTCGCCGGGCGAGGCATTGCTCAGCTCATCACGAAAGGACAAGTGATTACCTTTACCAACGACACTTTATCTTGGCTAGGGAGTGGCTCATTTTTATACCTTCCAACCCCAGTATGGCTTATGGTATTTGCCGCCCTCGCAATTTGGTTGCTTACCAAAAAAACGGCGCTTGGCTTATTCATAGAGTCGGTTGGTATCAATATTAAAGCCGCCAAAAATGCTGGCATTCACACCCCTGCAATAGTGATGTCTGTGTATGTCGTGAGTGGCATCATGGCTTCAATTGCAGGCATCGTTGTCGCCGCCGATATTCAAGGCGCCGATGCGAATAACGCGGGTTTGTGGCTAGAAATGGATGCCATCTTAGCGGTGGTCATTGGCGGCACATCACTCATGGGGGGCCGTTTTAACTTATTCACCGCTCTCATTGGCGCTTATATCATCCAAAGTATTAATACGGGCATTCTATTATCTGGTTATCAACCACAATGGAATCAAATCGTGAAAGCCATCGTGGTACTCATTGTGCTGGTGTTGCAATCTCCGGCTGTGATTCGCGCTATTAAAGGGAGAATGAAGAATGATTAAACGTCATTTCCCACTGTTTATTACCATCAGTGTTTTCCTGATTGGCTACTTTCTTTGTATGTTGGAATTCCCCGCATTCATGACCACTCGGGTTATCTGTAACATCCTGACCGATAATGCCTTCCTCGGCATTCTTGCCGTCGGCATGACCTTTGTTATCTTATCGGGTGGCATTGATTTATCCGTAGGGTCTGTGATTGCTTTTACCGGCGTGCTCATGGCGACCTTGATTAGCCATGGTATTCATCCATATACGGCGATGTTGATCACCTTGCTTGCTGGCGCCTTATTTGGGGCGTTCATGGGATGGATCATCGATACACTCAAGATTCCCTCCTTCATCGTCACATTGGCGGGGATGTTCTTTTTACGTGGGACAAGCTTTCTGATTTCGGAGCAGTCCATTCCCATTGAGCATCCGACATTCCACGCGTTATCGCGCGCCTCATGGCATATCTGGGGCGGGGGTCGCCTAAGTTTAATCGCCATTATTATGTTAGTTGTCGTTGCCATCGGCATGCTATTAGCCCACCGTACACGCTTTGGTAATAACGTTTATGCCGTGGGAGGCAACCCTACTTCAGCGTCACTTATGGGTATTTCAGTAAGAATGACGACGATTGGTATTTATACCTTATCAACGCTTTTAGCTTCACTGGCTGGGATTGTATTTTCTATTTATACCTCAGCAGGTTATCCACTGGCCGCAGTCGGAGTTGAGCTCGATGCCATTGCTGCTGTGGTGATTGGCGGGACGTTATTATCTGGTGGGGTTGGTACCGTATTTGGCTCTCTTTTTGGGGTACTCATCCAGGGGTTGATCCAAACCTATATCACCTTTGACGGTACATTAAGCTCATGGTGGACCAAAATCATTGTGGGGATTTTATTATTTACCTTCATTGGTATGCAGCGTTTACTGATTGTGATCAGTGAAAGACGGAAAGTAGTACAGACTGCTCGTTCGGATAACAAGGTTCCTGCGCCGAGCTAGTCAGTGCTCGAATCCTATTTGCCTTTTCAATTTTCCCCTCTGGTATTTGAGTCCGCTTTCCAGAGGGGCTTTTTATTTCTGCTCCGGCAAAGCAGGTTTATTTTGTACTTGTTCAATGGATTCTGGACGTCGCCAAATAACGCACAACGCAATTAACATCCCACCAGACGCACTCAATACAATCCACAATGGCGTATTATGAATCATCAAAATACCAAAACATACAGATATCGACAGCGTAGAAAGCCATTTGTTACGACGTGAAATAATCTTGCCATTTTGCCAGTTGAAAATCATGTCACGAAAGAATGGTTTCGACATCAAGAATCGATAAATGGTCGGCGAACCTTTCGCCGATGCCCAAGCACTTAAAATCACAAACTCAGTCGCCGGCAAACCTGGCAGTAATACTCCTGCGAAGGCAAGTAATAAACTCACCACCGCAATGATCTTATACATCCATAACCGCATGGCTATCACCTACCCGAGAAATTCACTCAGAGTATAGATGAAGCGGTTGCCCTTAGGAACCACTTGTATTCTCGAATCCATCAGTAAGGTGGTGTGGTCAGTTTATTTCCGTGCTTGAATCACATCGATACACCGCTCAACAACGTCTTCAAATGACCCATCAATACTAACTTCTACGACATCTTGTTCACTCGATTCTGGCATCTCTAAGGTATCAAACTGACTTTTCAGTAGCTCGACAGGCATAAAGTGATCAGCACGCTCGAGCATACGCTGTTTGACTAATTCAAAGTCACCATGCAGATGAATAAACGTGACTTTTTGGTTACCTTGGCGAATTTGTTCGCGGTAACGACGCTTCAATGCAGAACATACGATAACGCCTTCTTCGGATTTCATTTCAATACTAAAGGCCGCATCATTAATCCGTTCTAACCAAGGTGAGCGATCATCATCATTTAATGGCTGCCCCGATTTCATTTTGAGAATATTGGCTTTGGGATGTAGGTCATCTCCATCAATAAATTTTGCGTCCAAACGCTTTGCGACTTCAGCACCAATCGATGATTTCCCACAGCTAGATACACCCATAAATAGATAGCTGTTACCTTTTTTTTCTTTAGTCACTTTATTGACCTCACTCTCATTTCCGGAACTTGTTGATTTCCACTCTATCACGTTACCCGTAACATGTTACGCATAACTAAAAGAAATGTGAACGCATTAACAAACCCTCAAAAGGTACCCCTATGTCCGACTTATCACTTATTTACACCGCAATAGGCTCAATCGCTTTATTGCTATTTCTCGTCATGAAGGTAAGGCTGCATGCTGTTGTCGCGCTTATCTTAGTCTCCTTTATTGCAGGCCTAGCCTCAGGGATGGATCCCGCAGACATTGCCGCGACGATTGAAAAAGGCATGGGCGGAACCCTTGGCTTTGTTGCGGTCGTGGTCGCGCTTGGTGCAATGTTCGGCCGTGTTATGGAAGAAACCGGCGCGCTCGACCAAGTTGCTTACACTCTGCTCAACCGCTTTGGTACCAACAAAGCGCATTGGGCGATGACCTTTACCGGCTTCATTTGTGCTTTGCCATTATTCTTTGATGTTGCGGTGGTTCTGTTGATTGGTATTGCCTTCGCCGTTGTTAGACGAGGTGGCGGTAGTGTAATCAAAATTGGTATCTCGTTACTGGCAGGTATTGCCACTTGTCAGGCATTCTTGATCCCAGCTCCCGGCCCAATTTTGGTTGCCTCACAGCTCGATGCGAACTTTGGTTATATGATTGGTATTGGTTTATTAGCGTCGATTCCCGCCATGATCCTCGGGGGCCCAGTATTTAGTAGTCTCATTGCGAAAAAGGTGCACGTAGACCTGCCAGAGCATGCCCAGACAACGGAACAAGAACGTGTCGGTGGTGTTGCTCCTTCCTTCGGTCTTGCCATTAGTATGATTGCTTTCCCGCTATTACTCATCGGGTTAAAAACCATTGTGGCTCGCTTCATTGACCCAGATTCAACACTGAATGGCTGGTTGCAGTTAATTGGTCACCCGTTTACCGCTATTTTATTAGCCTGCCTACTCGCTTTTTATTTGCTGGGTATTCGCCGCGGCGTACCAAAAGAACGTATCATGGAAATCTGTGGTAGTGCACTACAGCCAGCCGGTGTCATTATTCTTGTGACTGGGGCTGGTGGCGTATTTAAACAGGTACTTATTGACTCTGGTGTGGGTGGTGCGCTGGGCAATATGCTGACAGAAACTGGCTTACCCATTGTAGTGCTTGCCTTTATTTTGGCGGCTGCTGTACGTGTTATTCAAGGTTCAGCGACAGTGGCGATGTTAACTGCATGCGGTCTGATTACTCCGATGCTCGAGCCGTTAAACTTAGGTGGGGCACAACTCGCTGCCGTCACTATTGCGATTGGAGGGGGGGCCATTGTCCTTTCCCATGTGAATGATTCAGGCTTTTGGTTAGCCAACCGTTTCTTAGGCCTATCTGAAAAGCAGACACTCCAAACCTGGACAGTGATGGAAACCATTATTGGTACAACAGGGGCTATCGTCGCCATCCTCGTCTCTTTGTTTTTGCCCTAATAGGCGAGCAATAAACACACATTAAGGCCCAGCATTATGCTGGGCCTTAATGTGGATACAATGAGTGCACGATACGATATTAATTAGACAGTAAGCTTTCACCGACATCAATATGATAACTAAGGTCAATTGCTTGATGTTCACAAGGCGAACCATGTAAGCGCCCAATTAACTCCTTCGCGGCCAATTGTCCCACTTGTTCTCTTGGCGTTATCACACTCGCCAACTTGGGAGTCATTGAACGGCCGACATCGTGTCCATGAAACCCGGCTACGCCCATGTCATGAGGAACATGAATCCCCTGCCTTTGACACTCAAAAACCACGCCTGCCGCTAGGTCATCATTGGTACAAAACACACTGTCTACCTTGGGATAATCTGCCAAACTTTTATGTAACAGCTCGGCTCCCAAAGAAAATGATGATGCTCTATCGGTCGTAATGGAAGCTGGCGTCAATCCTGCGGCGCGCATCGCCATCTCATAACCTTGCATCTTTTGCCGTGTTCGCTCATCCATTCGTGCGCCTAAATAGACAATATGTCGATGCCCTTTAGCTATCATCACTTCCGTCATCTGCTGCGCGGCCTGACGGTTATCCCAGCCAATACACTGTTGCATGCATAGCGAAGCCGAGTCCATCATTTCCAGCACTGGAATGCCGGCCGTTTCAATCATGCGTATCGTTCTGGCCGTATGGTGGCTTTCTGATAACAGCAAGCCATCAATATTATACGACAGTAACGAGGCAATTCGCGCCTCTTCCACCTCTGGCTGATAACCATAGTGCGCAAACATGGTTTGATAGCCCAGTTGCTCAGTTACTTTTTCAATACCACGAATGACTTCAGAAAAAACTTGGTTGGTTAGCGATGGCACCAAGACACCAATCGCATTACTTTTTGACTGCGCTAAAATCTCAGGGGCTCGATTCGGAATATACCCCAGCACCTCAACCGCATGTGCAATTTTAGCGCGAGTGGCCTCAGAGACGAGCTGCTCATTTTTTAAGTAGCGACTCACCGTCATTTTGGTTACGCCGACTTGATCGGCTACATCTTGTAAAGAAGGACGACGCTTTTTACTCATAGCAACCTAAACCCGTTGACCTGCCACATAACCACTTGACCATGCCCACTGGAAATTATATCCCCCTAGCCAACCGGTCACATCCATCACTTCACCAATGAAATACAAGCCTTTCACCGTCTTACATTCCATGGTTTTAGACGACAGTACATTGGTATCCACACCGCCGAGGGTAACCTCAGCAGTTCGATAACCTTCGGTACCATTGGGTAAAACTTTCCACGCTTGTAACTGCCCACTCACTTGCGCGAGCTGTCGCCCTTGGAACTGTTTAAGAGGCTTGTCAGTAATCAGTTTACGCTCAATCAGAACCTCCACCAGCCGCTTCGGCAGTACTTTGGCAAGCGTCGTTTTCAACGTCTGATTCGGGTGCTTTTCTAAAGCAGACGTTAATAGCGCATCGATATCCACATCCGGGACGAGATTGACACTGACGGCTTGTCCGGGTTTCCAAAACGACGAAATCTGTAATACGGCCGGGCCTGAGAGGCCGCGGTGGGTAAATAACAGCGATTCTTTAAAGATGGTGCCATCTTCGGCTTCTATTTCTGACGGTACACCGACTCCCGACAATTCAGCAAACGCGTCTTTGTCTTCTTTGTGCAACGTAAATGGAACTAAACCCGCACTTGTTGCAACGATCGGTAAATCAAACTGTTCCGCGACTTTATAACCAAATGGCGTCGCACCCAGTTTAGGCATCGATAAGCCACCGGTTGCGATCACTAAAGATTCACATTCAATTTCACCGTGTGTGGTCGCCAAAGAAAAACCATTCTCAACATCGTTTATCTGAGTCACACCCACTTGATATTGCTGTTCAATTGTTGGCTGATCCACTTCAGCTAATAACATTTTTACAATGTCTTTGGCACTGTCTTGGCAAAACAATTGCCCATGATCACGCTCTTCATAATCAATACCGTATTGGCTCACTAAGCCAATAAAATCCCACTGGGTATATTGAGATAATGCCGATTTCACAAAGTGCGGGTTACCACATAAGAAATGACCTGCGGTTATGTCGTAGTTGGTAAAGTTACAACGCCCCCCACCAGAAATTAAAATTTTTCGTCCTGGCTTTTTCGCATGGTCTAACACAAGAACTCGTCGACCTCGTCTTCCCGCCTCGGCCGCACACATCAACCCAGCCGCTCCGGCTCCTATTACGACAACATCGACTTTCTTACTCATGCTTCACTATACCCATTAAAGAAATAAAAAAGGATGTGCTGGGCACATCCTTTCCTTAATACATCGCTATTTTAACGATAAACCCAAACTTTTCCAGTCCGGCGCTACATCATCACTGCCGTGACAAACGTTATCGCCACTAGCGCAACATTGAGCGCAAACAGGTATCGAACTCGATCGCATTTCGCCGTAAAAATCTCATCGTGATGTTGCTGATATTCACGGCATTTGAGGTAATGATATAATCGAATTTGTTTCGCAAAGTTACCTTGTACGGAGAAAAAGCCTCGCCCATCCACTTGCTGGTACAACAACGGATGAGCTTGCCTCATCACATACAGCAAAGAACGTAATGAGCTTAAACATCGTGCTATATTGACGATAGTCACAATACATAAGGCAAACAAAAACATATCTACGATCATCTTCTCCTCCCCAGCCCCTGCGGATACTCGGCAGAAAAAGATGAGCGTGATAGCGTGTCTTTATCTACTCTGCTGGCGTATCCATAACAGAAGGCGCATTATTTTTTGCCATGTCAGCAAGGTCTTTATCAATAAAGAATAATGCTTGGCCGTTTTCGCCAACCAATTCAAGTTTATCTAAAACACCTTTAAACAATTTCTCTTCTTCGTGTTGCTCTGCCACATACCACTGAAGAAAATTAAACGTCGAGTAATCTTGCGTTGTGAATGCAACGTGCGCGAGCTTATTAATGTTTTTAGTAATCATCTGCTCGTGCTCATAGGTTTCACGGAACACTTCACCGAGACCAGCGTAATCATGTTTTGGCGCATCAATTGTGCCTAAAATAGGTAGCGCACCGGTTTCACTCACGTAAGTGAACAAACGATGCATATGCTCCATCTCTTCTTGCGCATGTTTACGTAAAAACATTGCTGCGCCTTCGAAGCCTTTATCTTCACACCAAGCACTCATCTGTAAGTATAGATTGGATGAGAAGAATTCTAGGTTAATTTGCTCATTTAGCTCATCGATCATCGCTTTTGCTAACATACGCTCTCCTAACTCTTTGATAGTTTATTTATCGAACTATAACATGTTCATATGGTAATGTGAGTGAAGTTTAGCCGTGAATACGATCTGAGATCTCGTCGACAACATCCATCTGTGATTCACTGCTAGACTAAAATGTATTGCCCTATAGGAGATAGCATTATGAGTTATCAACATTTTTTAGTTGCCGTCGATTTGTCTGAAGACAGTAAAATTCTTATTGATAAAGCCGTGTCTTTAGCTAAGCCACTCAATGCCAGCATTTCGTTTATTCATATCGATGTAAACTACGCAGAATTATATACGGGCTTAATCGATATAAACTTAGTCGAAACCCAGCACCACTCAATGGAATCATCACTGCAACAACTTCGAGAATTGGCGAAATACGCGGATTATCCAATCACACATACCTTAGTCGGTAGTGGCGACTTGAGTAATGAGATGTGTGAAACCATAGAGCAATTTAGTATCGACCTTGTGGTCTGTGGCCATCATCAAGATTTCTGGAGCAAATTGCTTTCATCAACTCGTCAATTAATGAACTGTACACCGGTGGATCTTTTAGTTGTGCCATTCAACGAATGACATCATGAAGTGGTTGGTATTTCTCAACCAACCACAGCTTAACATCATGAATACTAATGAATGGGTGTTGTCTCCAACTCGATAAATTGCGAGGATTGTTTTTGTAATTTTTGAAACGAACGCGCTAATTTTTTCTGTTTCTTAGTCCATTTTTTTTGCTGCTTCGCCAGTTTGGCAAGTTTCTTCGTCGCTTTTTTCTGACGCTTGAGCGCTTTTTTAGTCTGTTTGATTGACGACGTTTCTGGCTCTACGACAACAACGCCTGTCTGCGCTGTTTTCTTCCATTCACTTAGCTGCTCCTTGGTGTTATCTATCAAAACACCATTGCTCTCTTGTAGTGCTACAGGTTTGCACAGAAAAGAGCGGTCTGCAGCGCTGCGTGCACAGCTACGGCAAACATAAGTAGGACTGGCAATTACTTGGCATAGCTCATCGAATGAGCTCTCGATATCTTTACGAGGCCATTTACATAACGTTTTACTCATCGTTTTGTCCTTAGCTTATCTCACATTCCGTCTCGCACTTAAGCGTCTATCATTGAGGCGAGCACATAGACATCGAAGCGGTTTTTCTTCGTTTCAATTGCCATTGTTGGCTTTCGGTTTTGTAACCATTCGGCATAATCAGGGCGTTTAACCACCACGCGTTTCGTTGCTAAAGATAAAGCAGGTATCAGCAAAGCATCTGCATCACTATCAGACCCCACCAACGATTGAAACACCCGCATTTCTTTTTTAACTAACGCCGACTTCTTTTTATTCTCAGGGTGTGGGTACATAGGGTCTAAATACACCACATCAGGTTTTACAAACGTATCATCATTCATCAGTTGCTCCAAAGCACTATGACTTGAAGCATGTAAAAGAGTCACTCGCTCACGAACCCAATCACCAATATCAGCATCTTGCTTTGCCCGCTCAATACCATCATCGAGTAGCGCTGCGACGACGGGATGACGCTCGACTAACTGCACTCGACAACCAAGTGATGCGAGAACAAAAGCATCTCTTCCAAGGCCTCCAGTACCATCGAGAACGGTGGGGGTCGCTCCTTTATTTAATCCGACAGCCTTCGCGATAGATTGTCCTTTACCACCACCAAATTTACGACGATGAGCCACTGCGCCTGACGTCCAATCGACTGCGATGGCACCTAGCTTAGGTTCGTCTAACTTACGCAGTTCTAATCTTTCTTCGGTTAAGACTAAAGCGAAAATACTCTCTTGATCATGAGTTAATCCCCAACGCTGTGCCAAGACAGTTAACTCAGGCTCGCGCTGCTTAGCTTGTGCTAATAATTGTATTCGCAAAAGAATGCTCCAATCGTACTGATACTATGCTTTAGTTTACCGGATTTTAGGATAAATACCCATTAATAGGGCAACCGTTCACGACCTGATAACGAAGGAGATATTTTTTTAGTGCACAATGCTAAGATGCCAACATCCTCCTCAACAAAGAGAACAATATGACATCGCCATTAACTGCTCCCGCTAAACTCGATGATCTTGATAAAGCCATTTTAAAAATATTAATGGATGATGCTCGCACACCCTACGCAGAAATGGCGAAACAATTTAATGTCAGTCCAGCAACGATACATGTCCGGATCGAAAAGATGAAAGCGGCCGATATTATTCAAGGTACCGAAGTGATCGTGAATACCAAAAAGCTTGGCTATGATGTGTGCTGTTTTATTGGGATTAATTTGAATGCGGCGCGAGATTATCATTCAGCGCTAGAGAAGCTGAATGCATTAGAGGAAGTGGTTGAAGCCTATTACACAACAGGGGCATATAATATTTTTGTTAAGTTGATGTGTCGCTCAATTGAAGAATTACAGTATGTATTAATCGATAAATTACAGGCTATTGATGAGGTTCAATCAACAGAAACGTTAATTTCTCTACAAAACCCCATCAACCGTAGTGTGAATCCATAAAACCTGCAAAAGTGCCGAAGTTTTATAGTCCACACATAACATTATTTATTTAAGTACTGTTGTAGCTCTTCTACTGAAATACCTTGCTCGGCAAGCTCTTTCGCGAGTGTCTCCACTTGCTCATGTTTACGCGACTCGATCACTTGCTGAAATTGATAAATCAGATCTTTCAACACGCTAACGGGGACTTGTCTTGCTGCGCTCTGAATACGCTCGCTACTTTGATTACCTAATCCACTCAGTAGTTTGCCAAACATGACCTTTTCTGGAGACTCGTCTAGCTGCTCTAAAACGCGAGCCATTTCGTAGGTTGTTAAAGACATTTATTCATGTTCCAAATATAATTAGTAGAAGAGTGGAGCCTTTAAAGACTCGCACTGATATAGATAAATGAGATGGTAATTTACCGAACCTAGAATTAAGGCTCAAGCACCCATTGGTGCCATTTTTTCCCGATGGGAGAAAAGAGTATGGCAAGTCCTGGGAGTAATAACCACATTTGAATCGTTATATGCCAATACGGGGTGACATCTAATGACTGAATTGCCATCACAATAAAACCAGAGCCACTCATTTGTAATAAGCCTAATAAGGCGGCGGCGATTCCAGCTCTATCGCCAAAAGGCGCTAGCGCTTTACCGGCAGAAGCACCCAACACCCATGCAAAACCGATAGAAGAAATAAATATCGGTAGCATAAACCGTAAGGCCGATTGTTGACCTGACAACAATACCATTAGAGCGCCAGCTATACCTAGTAAAATAATCCCAAGAATTATTGCGCGGTGCGTGCCGAGTTTATCCATTATTTTTGGTGCGGTCATACACGCAACAATATTAAGAGCGGCATTAATACCAAACCAAAACGTAAAACTATTCATGGAGAGACCAAGACGTTCCATCAGTACGAGTGGCGCGGAGGTCACATAAGATAAGATCACCGCCATTGCCAACATACATAAGCTAGCATGAAATAAAAATACGGGGTTTTTAATCACGCTCCAGTAACGTTCCATTTGGAAAGTCGGCCTTTGCTTATCTTCCTCTGTCGCTGGATTGGTTTCTGTCATTACTCGCCAAATGAAAGCACCTGCCACCAAACTATAACCGACCATAAAAGAAAAATTAGCTCGCCAAGAGAAAGCTTGTGTCAGATAACTGCCAAGAATAGGCGCAAGCGCGGGAATAAAGCAAATAGCACCATTGAGGTAGCTGATCATACGTCCACTTTTATCCGCGCCAAACACATCTCGAACAGTGGCAAAAGCTGCAACAGACGTCGCACATGCGCCAAACCCTTGCATTAGCCGAGCAGTGAGCATCCATTCAATATTATGTGCTTGCCAAGCCATTAGCGAACTTAAGCAATACAGTATAATTCCGCCTAATGCGACTGTTCTACGCCCATAACGATCCGCAAGTGGCCCAGCAAACAGTTGGCCTAATCCCATCGAAAATAAAAACACAGTAATAGTGTATTTTGCTAACGCATGTTCCACGTGAAACGTTTCAGAAATCAGTGGTAACGCGGGTAAATATATATCAATACCTAACGGACTAAATAGGACTAAGAGTGTTAACAAGATCATTTGATAACGAGCTGGTGAAGTTATCCGTTGTAGAGTGGGCATAGAACACCTTAAATAGAAAGAGTTTCGCTGAATATAGTGAAATAATACGCGCAAATATATTGATTTATTTTCACCCTCTTGGTTCCAAATTGGCAACCATCACGATATCCGCGCAGATTGTGAATAGGCATGCAGTTTTATACCAATATTTTCGCAACAAAACATTAATTCTTATCGTAATTTGAGCTAAATCAGATTGTATATTTACCCTGCTAGTTCCTTTCACTACACTGGTAAAACTTTCATATATCATACTAACGGCGGAAGATACTGGGATTCTATTACTACGCGTACTTCTAAAGAGACGCGAAATATTTTCTCACATATATATGGCCTCTTTCCGCCTTCATACGGACTGTTACAGTAAAGGATAATAATCAATGCAAGTCACAGCTCAACGTGTTGAAGCCCTACGCGGCTGGATGGCACAACATAAACTCGATGCCATCATCGTTCCTCATGAAGATGAATATCTTGGCGAGTACATTCCCGAACATAACGAACGCCTACACTGGCTGACCGGTTTTACTGGTTCGGCAGGCGCCGCGGTTGTTACCGCGACATCTGCTGCAATGTTTGTGGATGGACGCTATACCGTACAAGTCGGTAAACAGGTTCCTAATGATCTCTTCGAATATCGTCATCTCATTGAAGAACCTTATTTAGATTGGTTAATATCTGAAATGCCGACAGGGAGTAAAGTTGGTTTTGACCCTCGCATGCATAGTGCTCAGTGGTTGACGAATGCCCAAAATAAACTCGCTCATCATTTCGATTTGGTGGTCATGGAGACGAACCCTATCGATGTATTATGGACCGATCGCCCTGCGCCAGTTGTTTCAGATATGCGTTTAATGGGACAAGAATTAGTCGGTGAAGAGAGCCATGCTAAACGTCAAAAGATCGCACAAATACTCATTAAAAATAACGCAGAAAGTGCGGTACTAACCGCGTTAGATTCAATCTGCTGGTTATTAAACATTCGCGGTTTAGATGTAGCTCGCCTTCCTGTCGTACTGTCTCACGCCATTATTCATAAAGACGCCAGTGTTGAGTTTTTCCTTGATCCAGCGCGCCTAACCGAAGGTTTTGACGAACACGTTGGTAAAGATGTTCGTGTACATCATCCTGATCAGTTAATGACTAAACTACTTGAGTTAGATAGTAAACGGGTCATGCTTGATCCAGCAACCAGCAATGCTTGGATGATGCTAACCTTACAAAATGCCAATGCAAAAATTATCAAAGCTTCAGATCCTTGTGCGTTACCAAAAGCGGCGAAAAATGCCACTGAAATAGCAGGTATGAAAGCCTGCCACATTCGTGATGGTGCCGCGATGGTTAACTTCCTAGCTTGGTTAGACAAACAAGTGGCGAGCCAAGCGCAATTAGATGAAGCTATTCTTGCAGATACACTCTACGCGTTTCGTAAACAAGACGACACACTAGCCGACCTGAGCTTTGATACTATCTCAGCCGCGGGCAGCAATGCGGCCATGTGTCACTATAACCATATGAACCAACCAGAACCAGGTAAGCTACCAATGAACAGCTTATACTTGGTTGATTCGGGCGGTCAGTATATCGATGGTACAACAGATATTACCCGTACGGTCGCCATTGGTGACATAAGCAAAGAAATGAAGCAGCAGTTTACGTTAGTACTCAAAGGACATATTAGCCTCGATCAGGCTCGCTTTCCAAAAGGTACTTGTGGGCACCACCTCGATATCATGGCTCGCCAATATCTATGGGCTAACGGTTACGATTTTGATCACGGCACTGGTCATGGTGTGGGGCATTTCCTTAATGTTCACGAAGGTCCGCAGCGTATTGGTAAAGGGACAAACCCTGTTGCTTTATTACCCGGTATGGTGTTGTCTAATGAGCCTGGTTATTACCGCGCAGAAGCCTTCGGTATTCGTATCGAGAACTTAGAGCTTGTTGTTGATATCCCAACGAGTGGTGATATGAGTATGCTAGGTTTTGAGTCACTCACTCGTTGTCCAATTGATACGCGAGCCATTGATACTTCACTCCTAACTCAGACTGAGATCGATTGGCTCAACCACTATCACGAAATCGTTTGGAATGATGTAAGCCCGTTAGTTGAAGGTGATGTCAAAACGTGGCTAAAACACGCCACTCAACCATTATCAAACACTCACTAATCTTCTCTCTCCCGCTTTCAAATCCCTCAATGTTTTGAACACTGAGGGATTTTTTTTAAACCTATTTTATTCATTATCACCCCTAATAATTAACATAAAATACAAAAAAAACACACAAAGTTAAGGATTTGTTTTTATTATCAAAAATTATCAATTCCACATAAAACCAACATAAAAATCAGAAAAAAGATTTGAGATCTAAACATTTGATGCGTAATCTTATACTTAATTAATCGTTCAATTAAAACTTAAGGGATAGTTATGCCAAAAGTTGGGATGCCGGATATTCGTAAGCCTCAGCTCGTTAAAGCAACGATGGCCGTGATCGAGCGTGTCGGGTTACACGCCGCCAGTATTTCTTTGATCAGTCGTGAAGCTGGTGTCTCGACGGGGATCATTAATCACTACTTTGGTGGTAAGCATGGATTGCTTGAAGAAACGATGCGAGCCATCTTGCGTGAACACGCGCAAACGGTGATGACAACGCTAGCCGATTATCCTCTTGATGCTCATAAAGACCGCATTAACGCGATAGTCAAAGCGAATTTTTCTGGCTATCAAGCAAGAAGCGAAGTCGCAAAAACGTGGATTGCGTTTTGGTCTTTCTCAATGCATGACCCGCAGCTACTGCGCTTACAACGTATTAACGAAAAGCGCCTCATTTCTCATTTATTAATCGAGCTTAAGCCTCTGCTTCCCAAGCCCTTAGCGCAACGTGTCGCTCAAGGTATAGCGGCGTTAATCGATGGGTTCTGGTTAAGAGGAACTTTGAATCAACAAGGAATTAACACGGAAGAAGCCAGCTTTATTATTTCCGATTATTTAGAACATCAATTAGCGCATGCCGCGCAAGCAACTCAGTAGGTTTATTCGTTATGGAAAATGCATCTTTATATATTAATGGTGAAACACGTCTCGCTTCATCTGGGACCACATTTACGACCACTAACCCCGCAACAGGTGAAACTTTAGCGGTACTTGGGCAAGCGAGTGAGCAAGATGTGCAGGATGCGATTCGAGCAGCACAAGCCGGTTTTAAAGTATGGTCTGCCATGACCGCTACAGAACGCAGCCGTATCCTACTTAAAGCCGTTGCCCTATTACGTGAACGTAATGACGAGCTGGCCGAGCTCGAAGTGCTTGATACCGGTAAGCCGCTACAAGAAGCCAACTGTGTCGATGTGGTCACAGGTGCGGATGTTATTGAATACTTCGCAGGCTTAGCTCCTGCCTTAGAAGGCACCCAACAACCCCTCTCGACTAATCAATTTTTTTACACACGTAAAGAGCCTCTGGGGATCTGTGCCGGTATTGGCGCATGGAATTATCCAATCCAGATAGCCATGTGGAAATCTGCCCCTGCTCTTGCTGCGGGTAATGCAATGATTTTTAAACCATCAGAAGAAACCCCATTAAGTGCTCTAAAACTTGCTGAAATTTTTACGGAAGCTGGCGTACCCGCTGGCGTATTCAACGTCATCCAAGGTGATGGCCGCGTGGGTGAAATGCTGACCCAACATCCAGATATTGCGAAAGTCTCTTTTACTGGCGAAGTGGGTACCGGCAAAAAAGTCATGGGCGCGAGTTCGCAAACGTTGAAATCAGTCACGATGGAATTAGGTGGCAAGTCGCCACTGATAATTTTTGATGACGCCAAAATAGAACAAGCTGTCTCTATCGCGATGATGGCCAATTTCTACACGCAAGGGGAAGTCTGCACTAATGGTACCCGCGTCTTTGTTCATGACAGTATTTACGATCAGTTTATTAGCCAGCTAAAAACTCGCACAGAAAAACTTGTTATTGGTAATCCTCTACATCTAGATACGCAAGTTGGTGCGCTTATTTCCCGTGATCATATGGAAAAAGTACTCGCTTTCATCGAACAGGCTAAACGTAGTCAAGCCACACTACTAACGGGTGGTTACCGTATTACTGAAAATGGCTTAAGCACTGGTAACTTTGTGGCTCCTACTGTTTTCACCGACTGCACCGATGAGATGGAATTAGTACAGAACGAAGTTTTTGGCCCTGTAATGGCCGTACTTAAATTTTCCGACGAAGACGAAGTCATTGCTCGCGCCAATAATACGGACTACGGACTTGCGGCAGGTATTGTGACTCACAACCTATCTCGAGCTCACCGTGTTATTCACCAACTTGAAGCTGGGATCTGCTGGGTCAACACCTGGGGAGATTCTCCTGCGCAAATGCCAGTCGGTGGATATAAATCGTCTGGCGTAGGACGTGAAAACGGTATGGAAACTCTACACCACTACACGCAAACCAAAAGCGTGCTCATTGAATTAGACGAGTTTGTTGGAGCATACGAATAAGGAGGGGCTATGAAAAAAGATTATGATTATATTGTCATTGGAGCGGGTTCAGCTGGGTGTGTGTTAGCGGATCGTTTAACCGAATCAGGTGAGCTCTCAGTACTGCTTTTAGAAGCGGGCGGAAGTGACAAAAGTATTTTTATTCAAATGCCGACCGCACTTTCTTATCCAATGAACACGCCTAAATATGCATGGCAATTTGAATCATTAGCAGAAGACGGCTTAGATGGCCGTCATCTACATTGCCCTCGTGGAAAGGTTCTCGGAGGCAGCTCCTCTATCAACGGCATGGTATACGTGCGTGGACATGCATGTGACATCGACGAATGGCAAGAATATGGAGCAACAGGCTGGAATTATGCTAACTGCCTACCCTATTTTAAGAAAGCAGAACGTTGGATTGGTGGTGAAGATACCTACCGAGGTGGCAATGGGCCATTAGCTACATGTAATGGCAATGACATGGAACTTAACCCCCTATACCAAGCCTTTATTGATGCAGGCCAAGAAGCGGGATACCCACAAACACAAGATTATAACGGCTATCAACAAGAAGGCTTCGGCCCAATGCATATGACGGTTGATAAAGGTATCCGCGCCTCAACGTCAAATGCCTATTTACGCCGTGCAATGAAACGCTCTAACCTAACGGTTATTAGTGGCGTACTGACTCGTAAAATCCTTCTCGAAGACAATGTTGCAACTGGCGTTGAATTTGAAAAAAATGGCGCCCTACATCAAGTAAGTGCGAATAAAGAAGTCATTTCGAGCGCAGGATCAATTGGTTCCGTGCAACTTCTACAACTCTCAGGAATAGGACCAAAAGACATTCTTGAAGAAGCTGGTGTTGATGTTGTACACGATCTACCAGGTGTTGGTAAAAACCTGCAAGATCACTTAGAAGTTTATTTTCAATATCGTTGCACTCAGCCTATTAGCCTGAACAGTAAACTCGGTCTCATCAGCAAAGGACTAATTGGAACTAAGTGGATGTTAACGCAAAAAGGCTTAGGTGCGACCAATCACTTTGAGTCATGCGCCTTTATCCGCTCTCGCAAAGGATTGAAATGGCCAAACTTGCAATACCACTTTCTTCCTGCCGCCATGCGTTACGATGGCCAAACCGCTTTTGACGGACATGGTTTTCAAGTTCATGTAGGCCCAAATAAACCGCTTAGCCGAGGCAGTGTGTGGATTACGTCTAACGATGCGAACGCGAAACCCGCCATCAAATTTAACTATCTACAGCACCCACAAGATATTCAAGACTGGCGTGATTGTATTCACCTAACTCGGGAAATCCTTGCCCAACCAGCACTGGATGATTATCGCGGCACTGAAATACAACCTAGCTTAGACGTTACCACAGATGAAGAGATTGATAAGTGGGTAAAAGACAATGTAGAAAGTGCCTACCATCCATCATGTACCTGCAAAATGGGAGCTGCTGATGACCCGCTTGCTGTCTTAGATGAGCACTGTCGTGTCCGTGGTATTAATAACCTTAGAGTCGTCGACTCTTCCATTTTCCCGACCATTCCCAACGGAAACCTTAATGCCCCCACTATCATGGTGGCTGAACGTGCTGCAGACCTAATTTTAGATCGTTCGTTATTACCACCAACCGAGGTGCCTATATGGATAGCACCCAACTGGCAGGACACTCAAAGACTCAATACACCCAAACGTGTATCTGCATAATCCTGCACAGTACTTTACTTAATTAAATTAAGGACAACACAATGAAATACAAAGCCATTAGTCTAATTTCAACCGCCCTATTATCGATGAATGCGTATGCGGATAACTGCGAAAAAGTAACGTTTGCCGATGTAGGTTGGACAGATATCACATCAACAACCGCTGTCGCCAGCGAAATTATAAAAGGACTCGGTTATAAGACTGACACAGAACTACTGTCTGTGCCGGTCACCTATTCATCGATGGCAAGTGGTGATATTGACGTATTTCTTGGTAACTGGATGCCAACAATGGAAGGTGATATAGCTAAATACCGCGAAGCTGGTACCGTAGAAATTGTGCAACCAAACTTAACAGGTGCTAAATATACCCTTGCGGTGCCGAAGTACGTTTATGATGCTGGTGTCCATTCTTTTGCTGACTTAGCCAAATATGCTGATAAATTCAAAGAACGCATTTATGGAATTGAGCCTGGTAACGATGGCAACCGACTTATTCAGTCGATGATTGATAAGAATGCTTTTAATCTAAAAGACTTTAATCTCGTCGAATCCAGCGAAGCTGGTATGGTTTCACAAGTCTCACGAGCAATACGTCGTCATCAATGGATCGCCTACTTAGGCTGGGCGCCGCATCCAATGAACAGTAAATTTGATATGAAATATCTATCTGGCGGTGATGATTACTTTGGCCCTAATTATGGTGGAGCGAAAGTCATGACCAACGTACGTAAAGATTACCTGCAACAATGCCCTAACGTCGGTGAATTAATTACTAATCTCAAGTTCGATCTCAATATGGAAAACCATATGATGTCGCGAATTCTTAACGACAATCAAAAACCTGCTATCGCCGCACGTGCGTGGCTTAAAAGTCATGAAGAATACCTAGATAAATGGCTTAAAAATGTCAAAACCATTGATGGGAAACCAGCAAAAGCAGCGGTTATCTCCTACCTAAATAGTTCGAAAGATAACGCGTAGTCTCACTCTCTCACCTCAATAAAAATGGGGCTTACATGTCCCATTAATTAAACAAGGATTAATTGTGAATATTTTTACTGATTACAAAATCCCACTCGGTCAATGGATGGAGTCAACGGTAGATTGGTTAACAATGAATGCCTCAGGGTTCTTCGATGCCATCTCCATTTCTCTAGAAACAGTCATCATGTTTTTAGTGGATATTTTTAAGTCGATGCCAGCGGCTATGCCCATCGCTATCACCGCAGCGCTCGCTTGGTGGATTCATCGTAGTATTCCTTTGGTCGCCTTTATTATTGCGGCTTTACTACTGATATTAAATCTTGGCTATTGGGATGAAATGTTAGAAACCTTTGTGCTGGTATTTACCGCAACAGGTATCTCTATTTTAGTCGGTGTACCTATTGGTATTATGGCCGCACACCGCCCGCTACTGTATACATTAATGCGCCCTATACTAGATCTAATGCAAACCGTACCGACCTTCGTTTATCTCATTCCAACCTTAGTTTTGTTTGGCCTTGGTGTCGTACCAGGACTTATATCTACGATTATTTTCGCTATTGCCGCACCAATTCGTCTTACCTATCTCGGCGTGACACGTGTTCCTGAAGAGCTACTAGAAGCGGGTAAAGCCTTTGGAGCCAGTCGAATGAAATTACTGTTCAAAGTAGAGTTACCCGCTGCGATGCCCAGCATCATGACAGGTGTGAGCCAATGCATCATGCTTTCTCTATCTATGGTCGTCGTCGCTGCACTTGTTGGAGCTGATGGCTTAGGTAAACCGGTCATCCGTGCACTCAATACTGTCAATATCTCTCAAGGATTCGAAGCTGGCCTCGCGATCGTACTTGTCGCGATTATTCTTGATCGTCTCTGTAAAGCCCCTAGCCATAAGGAAACGCATTCATGAAATCTATCTGCATTGAAAATTTAGACGTTGTATTTGGTCAACATCCAGAAAAAGCACTTACATTATTAGACCTAGGCAAAACACGCCAAGAAATTATTGATGAGACAGGTCTTGTTGTCGGTGTAAATAACGTATCCATAGACGTCAATGAGGGGGAAATCTGTGTGCTTATGGGTTTATCCGGCTCAGGTAAATCAAGCCTATTACGCGCAGTTAACGGCCTAAATACTATCACGCGTGGGTCACTCAAAATAAAAAACGACGACACTAATGTCGACTTAGCCACATGCAGTGAAACAGAATTGCGAGATTTGAGAATCCAGCGTATCTCGATGGTATTTCAAAAATTCGCACTGATGCCTTGGTTAAGTGTGGTTGATAATGTTGCGTTTGGTTTGGAAATGCAGGGAGTAACTAAAACCGAACGCCGTCAATGTGCTCAGGAAAAATTAGACATGGTTGGTCTTGGGGAATGGGCGAATAAATTACCACATGAGTTATCTGGCGGCATGCAACAACGTGTTGGCTTAGCTCGGGCATTTGCTATGGATAGTGACATTCTTTTAATGGATGAGCCATTCTCAGCGCTAGACCCTCTAATCCGCTCACAACTGCAAGATGAGCTGTTAGACCTGCAAAAGAAACTCAATAAGACCATAATTTTTGTGAGTCACGATTTAGATGAAGCATTAAAGCTTGGTTCGCGTATTGCCATTATGGAATCCGGTAAGTTAATACAATATAGCAAGCCAGAAGACATTATTTTAAATCCGGAAACACAATACGTTAAAGACTTTGTTGCTCATACCAACCCATTAAATGTGCTATGTGGACGTTCATTAATGAACTCAGCGCATGACTTGAAACTGGAAGGTAATTTAGTTCAGATATGTGAAAGAGAAGATATTTGGTTAGAAAAAACGGTAGATAGCTGGGACGTATATGGAAAGCACGGCTATGACGTTGTCGAGTGGTCACCTGAAACAGACCATAAAATCTTTAATACCAATACAATTGTGATTACTACGCCAGATATCGCTATGCGCGATGCTATCGATATTCGCTATCAAACCGAGCACCCTATTGTTTTAGTCGAAGATAATCGTGTAGTCGGCACGCTCAATGATCACGATTTTTATCATGCTCTATTAGGAAAATATAATGATATTACAGATGAGCCAGAACGTGATATCAATCTCTGTAAAACAAACAAAAAAGTAAAAGCGGCTTAACGTAGTACTAATTCGAATCTAGCGATAGAAGATATAAAGGGTGACTCATTGAGTCACCCTTTTCGTTTTCGTTAGCAGAAGGTTCCACGTGAAACATCCAGCGTTTAGATCGTAATGTCACGAAAGATGTCCCCACTCTATGTTTCACGTGAAACACTAGGGAACATAATAACCAGTCATACTTGTTATAAAAAGAATATGAGACGACCATGGATATCAGTCATCTGTAAAATATTCTTACTATTTAGATAGGTGAACCAAAGCATAACAAGCTCATAAGACTAAGTATTAAAGGTGATGCACCTGTATTTATCCTATTACATTAACCCGATAAATAAGATGACAGTTATGAGCGTAATAACCACTGATAGCCAATGTAAGCAGCAGAAATACTAAAAAACACATTCATCACGACATTCAGTCCCATCTTTAAAAATGCCCCCTGCTCCATCATAGTGACATTATCCATGGAGAACGTAGAAAATGTGGTTAGTGCGCCGAGAAAGCCTAGCCCAATAATTTGACGCCATGGGTATGGGTTTAACCATTCATTATGAAAACATGCCATCAAAATTCCCATAATCAGTGAACCAATAATATTGACGGATAATGTCCCGTAAGGAAAAGCACGACCAAACAGAGTCACGGTAAAATCAGAAATCAAGTAGCGTGAACAAGCGCCTAATGCACCGCCAGCCGCTATCCAAAGCAAAGTGGTAATTTGTCCCATAATCAATTCCTCGAAATATTTGCTTACCATTGTAAACAAAAAACGTACAAATAAGCATAAAAATATTGCTTTAAAAACCCGCAAAACTGCGTAGCCATATACGAAAAGCATCACAAATATAAAAAGTGACAGGAGTCACTTATACCCGAGAATTCGCGATAAGCGGTCTTATAACGTCGTTTTTATTAAAGATCAAAAACTCTCGCTACTTTATAGTCTATATCAATCAATACGCCCGATATTTGAGACCATAAGGTAAATAGTTAATAATTTATAAATCTGTAGAAAAGATCAGCTGTTTGATGACGAATTTTTTATATCAAAGGAAGTGGAGAGATTCGAACTCCCAACACGCTCGGGCTTATGGAAAGCGAATCCGCTGATCTTCTATGCGTCCCATCTTTTTCACCTAGACTTAAGCTAGAGACGTAAAAAAGCCCCAGTCTTACGACTGAGGCTTCGTTATCTGGCAGGGGTGGAGAGATTCGAACTCCCAACACGCGCTGTCTTGTGGAAAGCGAATCCGCTGCGCTTCTATACAAATATCCCTTTCATCCATAGCCTTATCTACAGACGTAAAAAAGCCCCAGTCTAATGACTGAGGCTATTTTATATGGCAGGGGTGGAGAGATTCGAACTCCCAACACGCGGATTTGGAATCCGCTGCTCTGCCAATTGGAGCTACACCCCTAAAATAGGTACATTCTATATTAAAAAACCCCAGAATCATCTGAGGTTTTTTAATTAGTGGCGGAACGGACGGGATTCGAACCCGCGACCCCCGGCGTGACAGGCCGGTATTCTAACCAGCTGAACTACCGCTCCGCAAACTGGTTTTTCCATAATGCTGCACGCAGCACTATGTCTAAATTCAAGCCTGGCGATGACCTACTCTCACATGGGGAAACCCCACACTACCATCGGCGCTATTTCGTTTCACTTCTGAGTTCGGCATGGGATCAGGTGGGTCCAAAATGCTATGGTCGCCAAGCAAATTCTTTTTGTTATCGCCCAAAGGGCCATAACAATAATCTGGAAAGCTGTTTTTTGTGGCTATAAAAAGCCGTTCTCACACACTCAAGTACTCATATTGAGTCCGTTACAAAACCTTTTTGGTGTTGTATGGTTAAGCCTCACGGGCGATTAGTACAGGTTAGCTCAACGCCTCACAACGCTTACACACCCTGCCTATCAACGTTCTAGTCTCGAACAACCCTTTAGGACGCTTAAAGCGCCAGGGAGAACTCATCTCAAGGCTCGCTTCCCGCTTAGATGCTTTCAGCGGTTATCGATCCCGAACTTAGCTACCGGGCAATGCGTCTGGCGACACAACCCGAACACCAGAGGTTCGTCCACTCCGGTCCTCTCGTACTAGGAGCAGCCCCTTTCAATTCTCCAACGCCCACGGCAGATAGGGACCGAACTGTCTCACGACGTTCTAAACCCAGCTCGCGTACCACTTTAAATGGCGAACAGCCATACCCTTGGGACCGACTTCAGCCCCAGGATGTGATGAGCCGACATCGAGGTGCCAAACACCGCCGTCGATATGAACTCTTGGGCGGTATCAGCCTGTTATCCCCGGAGTACCTTTTATCCGTTGAGCGATGGCCCTTCCATTCAGAACCACCGGATCACTATGACCTGCTTTCGCACCTGCTCGAATTGTCATTCTCGCAGTTAAGCGGGCTTATGCCATTGCACTAACCTCACGATGTCCAACCGTGATTAGCCCACCTTCGTGCTCCTCCGTTACTCTTTGGGAGGAGACCGCCCCAGTCAAACTACCCACCAGGCACTGTCCTCATTCCCGATAAGGGAACCAAGTTAGAACATCAAAACTACAAGGGTGGTATTTCAAGGACGGCTCCATGCAAACTAGCGTCTGCATATCAAAGCCTCCCACCTATCCTACACATGTAGGTTCAATGTTCAGTGCCAAGCTGTAGTAAAGGTTCACGGGGTCTTTCCGTCTAGCCGCGGGTACACTGCATCTTCACAGCGATTTCAATTTCACTGAGTCTCGGGTGGAGACAGCGTGGCCATCATTACGCCATTCGTGCAGGTCGGAACTTACCCGACAAGGAATTTCGCTACCTTAGGACCGTTATAGTTACGGCCGCCGTTTACCGGGGCTTCGATCAAGAGCGTCGACCGAAGTCTAACCCCATCAATTAACCTTCCGGCACCGGGCAGGCGTCACACCGTATACGTCATCTTACGATTTTGCACAGTGCTGTGTTTTTAATAAACAGTTGCAGCCACCTGGTATCTGCGACTCTTTTCGGCTCCAAGAGCAAGTCTTTTCACCTATATAGAGCGTACCTTCTCCCGAAGTTACGGTACCATTTTGCCTAGTTCCTTCACCCGAGTTCTCTCAAGCGCCTTGGTATTCTCTACCCGACCACCTGTGTCGGTTTGGGGTACGATTCCTTACAATCTGAAGCTTAGAGGCTTTTCCTGGAAGCATGGCATCAATGACTTCACACCCTTGGGTGCTCGACGTCGTGTCTCGACCTAATGAGTATCCGGATTTACCTAAATACTCAGCCTACGCACTTGAACCTGGACAACCATCGCCAGGCCCACCTAGCCTTCTCCGTCCCCCCATCGCAATTGTAAGAAGTACGGGAATATTAACCCGTTTCCCATCGACTACGCTTTTCAGCCTCGCCTTAGGGGTCGACTTACCCTGCCCCGATTAACGTTGGACAGGAACCCTTGGTCTTCCGGCGTGGGGGTTTTTCACCCCCATTATCGTTACTCATGTCAGCATTCGCACTTCTGATACCTCCAGCAGACTTCTCAATCCACCTTCAACGGCTTACAGAACGCTCCCCTACCCAACATTCCAAAAGGAATATTGCCGCAGCTTCGGTTTATTACTTAGCCCCGTTACATCTTCCGCGCAGGCCGACTCGACTAGTGAGCTATTACGCTTTCTTTAAATGATGGCTGCTTCTAAGCCAACATCCTAGCTGTCTGAGCCTTCCCACATCGTTTCCCACTTAGTAATAATTTGGGACCTTAGCTGGCGGTCTGGGTTGTTTCCCTCTCCACGACGGACGTTAGCACCCGCCGTGTGTCTCCCGGATAGTACTTACTGGTATTCGGAGTTTGCAAAGAGTTGGTAAGTCGGGATGACCCCCTAGTCTTAACAGTGCTCTACCCCCAGTAGTATTCGTCCGAGGCGCTACCTAAATAGCTTTCGGGGAGAACCAGCTATCTCCGAGTTTGATTGGCCTTTCACCCCTAGCCACAAGTCATCCGCTAATTTTTCAACATTAGTCGGTTCGGTCCTCCAATTGATGTTACTCAATCTTCAACCTGCCCATGGCTAGATCACTCGGTTTCGGGTCTATATCCAGAGACTGTGCGCCCAGTTAAGACTCGCTTTCGCTACGGCTCCCCTAAACGGTTAACCTTGCCACTGAATATAAGTCGCTGACCCATTATACAAAAGGTACGCAGTCACCCCACAAAGGAGGCTCCTACTGCTTGTACGTACACGGTTTCAGGTTCTATTTCACTCCCCTCACAGGGGTTCTTTTCGCCTTTCCCTCACGGTACTGGTTCACTATCGGTCAGTCAGGAGTATTTAGCCTTGGAGGATGGTCCCCCCATATTCAGACAGGATATCACGTGTCCCGCCTTACTCGATTTCACCTTAAATGCGTTGCCGGTTACGGGGCTATCACCCTGTATCGCGTGCCTTTCCAGACACTTCACCTGACGCATAAAAAGCTTAAGGGCTAATCCGGTTTCGCTCGCCGCTACTTCCAGAATCTCGGTTGATTTCTTTTCCTCGGGGTACTTAGATGTTTCAGTTCTCCCGGTTCGCCTCGTTACGCTATGTATTCACGCAACGATAACTGCTTATGCAGTTGGGTTTCCCCATTCGGAAATCGTAGACTCAAGTGGCTTTTACTGCCTCATCTACGCTTATCGCAAGTTAATACGTCCTTCATCGCCTCTGACTGCCAAGGCATCCACCGTGTACGCTTAGTCACTTAACCATACAACCCAAAAAAGTTTTGAGTTGATGAACAAAGTCACCAAGGTTTGTCTGCATTTTTATACATGTTGCAGACTCGATATTGCCGGACTCAATTTTGAATACACACTCTACTAAAAGAGCATGATTTTCCAAGAACACTTGAATGTGTTTGGTGTTTGTTCATATCAATTGATACAACAAACATTGAGAACTTTTACAAATAATTCATATTTATCGCTAAATACGATTATTTTGTCAGCTTTCCAAATTGTTAAAGAGCAATGTGTATCTTTTTACAAAGACACCATTTTTAAGAACACTGCACACCAATGTGCTTAAAGATGGTGGAGCTATGCGGGATCGAACCGCAGACCTCCTGCGTGCAAGGCAGGCGCTCTCCCAGCTGAGCTATAGCCCCATTATGGTGGGCGATACCGGGTTCGAACCAGTGACCCCCTGCTTGTAAGGCAGGTGCTCTCCCAACTGAGCTAATCGCCCATTGTATTTTAATTCCCATGGAAGGAATGGTGGGTCGTGCAGGATTCGAACCTGCGACCAATTGATTAAAAGTCAACTGCTCTACCAACTGAGCTAACGACCCAATGGTATCCCGTAGGGGAGTCGAACCCCTGTTACCGCCGTGAAAGGGCGGTGTCCTAGGCCTCTAGACGAACGGGACACTAAGATACTCTTTTGCTTTGTCTAAACCATATCAATCTGTGTGAGCACTCATCGCAATAATCATTCGTATTAAGGAGGTGATCCAGCGCCAGGTTCCCCTAGCGCTACCTTGTTACGACTTCACCCCAGTCATGAACCACAAAGTGGCAAGCGTCCCCCCGAAGGTTAAACTACCTGCTTCTTTTGCAGCCCACTCCCATGGTGTGACGGGCGGTGTGTACAAGGCCCGGGAACGTATTCACCGTGACATTCTGATTCACGATTACTAGCGATTCCGACTTCATGGAGTCGAGTTGCAGACTCCAATCCGGACTACGACGCACTTTTTGGGATTCGCTCACTTTCGCAAGTTGGCAACCCTCTGTATGCGCCATTGTAGCACGTGTGTAGCCCTACTCGTAAGGGCCATGATGACTTGACGTCGTCCCCACCTTCCTCCGGTTTATCACCGGCAGTCTCCCTGAAGTTCCCACCATTACGTGCTGGCAATCAAGGATAAGGGTTGCGCTCGTTACGGGACTTAACCCAACATTTCACAACACGAGCTGACGACAGCCATGCAGCACCTGTCTCAGAGTTCCCGAAGGCACCAATCCATCTCTGGAAAGTTCTCTGGATGTCAAGAGTAGGTAAGGTTCTTCGCGTTGCATCGAATTAAACCACATGCTCCACCGCTTGTGCGGGCCCCCGTCAATTCATTTGAGTTTTAATCTTGCGACCGTACTCCCCAGGCGGTCTACTTAACGCGTTAGCTCCGAAAGCCACGGCTCAAGGCCACAACCTTCAAGTAGACATCGTTTACGGCGTGGACTACCAGGGTATCTAATCCTGTTTGCTCCCCACGCTTTCGCATCTGAGTGTCAGTATCTGTCCAGGGGGCCGCCTTCGCCACTGGTATTCCTTCAGATCTCTACGCATTTCACCGCTACACCTGAAATTCTACCCCCCTCTACAGTACTCTAGCCTGCCAGTTTCAAATGCAATTCCGAGGTTAAGCCTCGGGCTTTCACATCTGACTTAACAGACCACCTGCATGCGCTTTACGCCCAGTAATTCCGATTAACGCTCGCACCCTCCGTATTACCGCGGCTGCTGGCACGGAGTTAGCCGGTGCTTCTTCTGCAGCTAACGTCAAGAATAACGTCTATTCAACGTTACCCCTTCCTCACTGCTGAAAGTACTTTACAACCCGAAGGCCTTCTTCATACACGCGGCATGGCTGCATCAGGCTTGCGCCCATTGTGCAATATTCCCCACTGCTGCCTCCCGTAGGAGTTTGGGCCGTGTCTCAGTCCCAATGTGGCTGATCATCCTCTCAGACCAGCTAGAGATCGTCGCCTTGGTGAGCTCTTACCTCACCAACAAGCTAATCTCACCTGGGCATATCTTGACGCGAGAGGCCCGAAGGTCCCCCTCTTTGGCCCGAAGGCGTTATGCGGTATTAGCCATCGTTTCCAATGGTTATCCCCCACATCAAGGCAATTTCCCAGGCATTACTCACCCGTCCGCCGCTCGTCATCTTCTAGCAAGCTAGAAATGTTACCGCTCGACTTGCATGTGTTAGGCCTGCCGCCAGCGTTCAATCTGAGCCATGATCAAACTCTTCAATTAAAGTTTTTTCGGCTCAATGAATACTGACTTCAAAACTAATATTTGTTTAAAAACAAACATGTAATCTTAAAGCTATTATCATTCCAACAGAATGATAATGAATTGACTGTGCCAAGATTAACTCAGTTAATCTCGATTGGTCACTCAGTTCATTGAAACCAATTGTGCTTCCTAAGAAGCTATTGATTATCATCAACGAGTGCCCACACAGATTGATAGGTTTAAATTGTTAAAGAGCTGCGCTTCGTATTTCATCTCAAAGCGGACGGTCATTTTAGCGATTTAAGTTTCAGTGTCAACCACTTTTTTGAAACTTTTTCTCATCATATTTAATGAGGCTTATGACCCACTAACTCGTTGTGTTCTTTAAGAACGTTCCCCGTGTCAGTGAGTGCGCATTATAGGTTTCACAAAAAAAATGGCAATAGGTTTTTTCCATTTTTTGGTTTTTTTTTATCTTTCGAATAAAAAAGAGTCAAAACGCTTTAAATATACTAGTTTTTATCACCATTGGTCGAACTGTGACGCAAATAAAGCCACTTTTTCCCAATTGGTATACTCTACTTCTTTGCTTGTATCCGTTTCTCCACCCGTCATATTCATAATGAAACGAATCATCATTTTATCGAACCATCCATAACGAGGATAATAAAGCGCTCCCGCAAACACACCTATCAGTTGCGGTTGCCACGGAGACTTCTCGAGAAATGTCTGAATATAGCGACTACCTTCAGGGGTATCCTTCCCTTCAGATTCTTTACGTGCAGTTAAGTTCACGCAAAAAAAAGCCGCTTTCTTAGCTTGGAGTTGCTCTAAATGTTGTTTAATAAAACGATATAGTGCTTTATTAAGATGTCCATAACGAATAGAAGCCCCAATCAATACCTTATCGTACTGAGCTAAGTCCACATCTTTGTAATCGTGTAAATCAATAAAATCTGCCTGCTGATGATTACATTGCTCGGCAATTGTCTTAATGATTTTTTGTGTTTGTCCTTCACGGGTCGAGTATAGGTACAATGTTTTCAAAAGAAATCCTTAGCTTCGCCAAAAAGTCGGCGTAAACAAAATAAGTAATGTGAAGATCTCGAGTCGACCAAATATCATAGAAACGACTAGAATCCATTTCGCCGCATCATTCACGTCCGCAAAATGAACCGCGACATCGCCAAGTCCGGGTCCTAAGTTATTTAGAGTCGCAGCAACAGCAGAAAACGCACTCAGTTCTTCCATACCTGTTGCCATTAGTGCCAGCATACAGACGATAAACACTAATGTATAAGTAGCAAAGAACCCCCAAACCGCATCAATAACACGTTGTGGTAGAGCAGCATGGCCAAACTTTATAGGATAAATAGCGCGAGGATGCACTAAACGCTTCATTTCACGTACCCCTTGTAGCGTTAACAATAGAATACGTATCACTTTCATCCCACCTCCAGTCGAACCAGCACAGCCGCCTATAAAAGAAGAGAAAAGTAATAATACCGGGAGGAATAATGGCCACTGGGAAAAGCCTGTCGTAGTAAAGCCAGCAGTGGTCGATATTGATACGGTTTGAAAGAGCGCCTGATTAAACGTATCCGAGAACGAGCCATAAGTTTCATGAGCCAATAACATACTAAAGCACAACACGAACAATACTGTTTGAATAAGAAAAAACGAGCGAAACTCACTGTCCTTCCAATAATATTTTAAATGTACGCCACCAGACGAGAATGCTGCGTAGTGCAAAGTAAAGTTACATGCGGAAATTAAGAGAAAGAAGACAGTAATAAGGTTGATGGTGTGACTGTTGAAATACCCCATGCTCGCGTCATGAGTCGAGAAACCACCAATCGCAATCGTCGAGAAGCTATGGCAAATCGCATCAAAAGCTGTCATACCGGCAAACCAATACGCAAGCGCACATGAAAGCGTTAAGCTTAAATAGATATACCATAACGCTTTCGCAGTTTCGGCAATCCGCGGGGTGACTTTGGTATCTTTAACGGGGCCCGGAATTTCAGCCCGATAAAGCTGCATTCCACCAATTCCCAATACGGGCAAAATTGCAACGGCAAGTACAATGATCCCCATGCCACCGAACCACTGTAAGAATTGACGATAAAAGAGAATCGCTTTAGGTAAATCATCCAAACCAACAATGACCGTTGCGCCTGTCGTCGTTAGGGCAGAAAAGGATTCAAAAAAAGCATTGGTAAGAGACACTTCTGGACGATCGGATAATAAGAAAGGTAGCGAACCGGCACTGCCAATGACCACCCAGAATAAAACCACAATGAGAAAACCATCTCTAGATTTAAGTTCGTGTCGATATTGGCGGTTTGGAAACCATGCCACACCTCCGGCAAACAACAAAATAAAGAAGGTAGAAACAAAAGGAACACCTTCACCATCTCGATAAATAAGTGCAACCAATGCTGGAGCCAACATTGAAAGACTAAAAAGTGCCAATAATAGGCCGACGATACGAATAATAGAACGAAACTGCATGATGTTATGGCTACCCAGCTAAGCGAGTGGCTTCCTTGTTATTTTGGCTGGTTTATTAGAACCTTTGCACCGCTTTTATTGACGAGAGCTTCTGTAAAGGCGCTAACCTGAAGACATTCTAGTTCAATCACTAACTCTACCTTTTCACTATAGTCAGCTTTCACTTCTACTGCCGCAAACTGAGCCATTATAGACTGTGTTAGAGGTATTAGAGGATAGTCTAATTTAAGTTCTAAGTGAGTAGTCACTTTTTTCTCAATAGTCTTTAATTGTTTTAGTGCTTGTTGGACCCCGCCACCATACGCCTTAACTAATCCGCCAGTACCCAGTCGAATACCCCCAAAATAGCGAGTCACGACAGCAGTAAGTTCACCCACACCGGAGCCTGTCAGTTGAGCTAAAATAGGTTTACCCGCGGTACCCGATGGTTCTCCATCATCACTAAATCCCCATTGCATAGAATCTTCAGCTCTACCTGCTACAAATCCCCAACAATTATGCCGCGCATCTTTATGCTGAGACTTGATGCTATCGACAAAAGCCTTCGCCTCCTCAATGCTCGGAGTATGGGCTAAGTAGGTAATAAAAGTACTTTTTTTTATTTCTTCTTCAAAACGTACTGGTGACGCTGGAATTAGAAAAGGCTGCAAACTCATAAGGTGATGAAAACTCAATGATAGGATAAATGAAGTGTAACATGCTCAAGCCGATAAATAAGATTGAAGATGTTAAAAAAAGGTAACCGTTAGATTGAAAAAACCATAAAAGGCGTACACACTATAAGAACTGGTCAAACCAGATTCTAGGTGTTGTCTTGCTAACCCCAAAAGCGGAGAAAGATAATGATCTATCAGCACAACGGTATCACCTTAACACTCCATCCTAATAGCATTATTGAATTATGTTTTTGCGCTTCTGGTTCTGTGAATAAATTGGATTTAAATACATTGACGTCTTTAAACAGTGCCCTTGATGTCATTAACACTTATGACGACTGTCGCGGTGTGATTCTGACTTCAAACAAAGCAAGCTTTATTGTTGGCGCAGACATCACCCAATTCCTTACCTTATTTAACGCCCCTGAAGCAGAGCTCATTGCCTGGCTACAATATGCTAATCACGTATTTAATCGCTTAGAAGATCTCGCAATACCGACCATTTCAGTATTGAGTGGCTATGTACTGGGGGGCGGATGTGAGTGTGTACTTACTACAGATTTCCGTATTGGGGATACAACGACCAAGATTGGTTTACCAGAAACAAAATTAGGTATTATTCCCGGTTTCGGGGGAACGGTACGCCTGCCACGCTTAATTGGTGTCGATAACGCGTTAGAAGCGATCACTCAAGGGAAGCAACTCACAGCTAATCAAGCTTTATCTGCTGGACTACTTGATGCAATTGTAGAGTCAGACTCCTTATTCAACTCTGCCATCACCACTTTATCCCAAGCCATCAAGCATCCTGAAATATGGCAAGCACGTCGTGCACGTAAAACCAAACCTCTGTTATTGGCTGAATCAGAGCAGGCATTAAGCTTTAGTATGGCCAAATCTCTCGTTAAAATGAAAGTGGGTGCTCACTATCCTGCTCCACTAGCAGCGATTGATACCATAATGAAGGCGGCGAACCAATCTCGAGACCAAGCACAACAGATAGAAACCCAATCTTTTGTCACCTTGGTAAAACTTCCTTCTGCTCATGCATTAGTCGGGCTCTTTCTCAATGATCAATTTATTAAAAACCGCTATACACTCAATAAAACTCCACCAGCTGATAAAAAAATCGCCGTGATTGGCGCTGGCATCATGGGGGGTGGTATTGCCTATCAAGTCGCCTCTCATGATATTCCGGTCATACTGAAAGACATTCAACAAGAAGCATTAACCTTAGGCCTAAACGAAGTGTCTGGCCTCCTTAATAAGCAGCTTTCTCGAGGTAAGATTGATGGGCCTCGTCAAGCTCATGTTTTAACTCATATCCAACCGACCCTGTCGTATCAAGATATTCGACTTGCTGACACTATTATTGAAGCTGTGGTAGAAAATCCGACGGTAAAATGCGCAGTGCTTAGTGAGATAGAAACACAAGTTTCTGAACATGCGATTATGGCGTCGAACACATCAACGATTCCAATTAGCGAACTGGCGAAATCTCTAAATAATCCAGAACGCTTTTGCGGTATGCACTTTTTTAATCCTGTGCATCGCATGCCACTTGTCGAGATCATTCGTGGTGAGAAAACCTCACAAGCAACCATTGACCATATAACGTCGTTAGCAATGTCGCTTGGCAAAACCCCGGTCGTCGTTAATGATTGCCCAGGTTTTTTTGTCAATCGCGTTTTATTTCCTTATTTCGCAGCGTTTCGGCTGCTCATTCGCGATGGTGTCGATTTCGTAAGGATCGACACCATTATGGAGGAGCGCTTTGGCTGGCCTATGGGACCCGCTTATTTACTTGATGTGGTAGGTTTAGATACCGCCTATCATGCACAGCAAGTTATGAACCAAGGATACCCTACTCGTTTTTATACCATCGAGCACGATGTACTAACATTGCTCTATGAACAAAAGTTATGGGGTAAAAAAACACAAGCAGGTTTTTATGCTTATACGACGGATAAAAAAGGCAACGTTCAAAAAACACCGAATGAAAATGCCACCAGCTTGATTAAGTCTCTACCTATATCAACGAGTACAATCACAGATGATGAGATCATTGAGCGTATGATGATTCCTATGCTCAACGAAGTGTTGTTATGTTTAGATGAAAATATTGTCGCCACCCCACAAGAAGCCGACACCGCTTTAGTTTATGGATTAGGGTTCCCCCCTTTCCATGGAGGCCCTTGTCAATATCTCGATACATTGGGGTTAGATACTTTTATCCAACAATTAACTAAGTATCAGGATTTAGGGCCGCTTTATCATCAGCCAGCTTCGTTGAAAGCTATGCAAAAAGCACATTCGCGCTTTTATCACCAACGCTATCAAGCAGATTTACCATCAGTTCCATCCATAGAAAAGGAGCACTGAGTGATGAACCGAATTGTGATTGTCGATTGTCTACGCACTCCGATGGGGAGATCTAAGCAAGGATCTTTTAGACACATTCGTGCTGAAGATCTTTCCGCACAACTTATGTCAGGGATCCTCCAAAGACACCCTCAACTTGATCCCCATTGGATCGAAGATATTTATTGGGGATGTGTACAACAAACCCTAGAGCAAGGTTTTAATATTGCCAGAAATGCGGCGCTGCTCGCTCAGCTTCCAAAACAAATTGGAGCTGTTACGGTGAATCGCTTATGTGGGTCATCGATGCAAGCGCTCCATGACGCAGCGCGATCTGTCATGGTTGGCGACAGTAACTTCTGCCTTGCAGGCGGCGTTGAACACATGGGACACGTTGCGATGAATCATGGTATTGATATTCATCCACAACTTAATCATGCAGTTTCTAAAGCATCGGCAATGATGGGATTAACAGCCGAAGTTCTCGCTCAGCATTATGCTATCTCACGCCTTAGACAAGACGAATTTGCTTTATCGTCACACCAAAAAGCCAGTCAAGCATCACAAAACCACCAGTTTGATAAAGAAATCTTACCTATATGGGGACACCAAACCGATGGAACATTCGCCTCAATTAATACAGATGAAGTCATTCGACACGATGCAACGCTCAATACAATGCAAACCCTATCACCAGCGTTTGATCCGCATAAAGGCACCGTAACCGCGGGGAACTCCTCGGCTATTTCCGACGGAGCATCGGTTATGCTCATTACTACCGAGCAACATGCCAAACAACATAATCTCCCTATACGAGCGATAATAAGATCCATGGCTGTCGCTGGATGTGAACCTGTTACTATGGGTTTAGGGCCAATTCCCGCCACTCATAAAGCATTAAAACGAGCCAAACTCACCTTACAAGATATTGATGCTATCGAGCTTAACGAAGCGTTTGCCGCGCAATCACTGGCATGTATTGAAGCATTAGGTTTAGAGGATGTACTCGATACAAAAATCAATCTGCATGGTGGAGCGATTGCACTCGGTCATCCTTTAGGATGTTCCGGTGCGCGTATCTGTACTTCGCTCATCAATGTGATGGAAGAAAAGAATGCACAATTTGGTCTCGCGACTATGTGTATTGGCATGGGACAAGGTATTGCGACCATTTTTGAGCGTCCCTAACCTTGGAAGATAAATAGCAAAAAGCCGCCATTATTGACGGCTTTTGTTCATTGTCGCAACTCATGACTAAGCGTGATCACTCACGACAATCACACGTTCATATCGATTATTTTTTTACTGGTCGCTGCCAATCAGCAATACGACGCTCTGGCGCGCGAGTGATAACCAATTCACCATCATTGTCGATGTCTTTTGTTACTGTCGTTCCCGCACCAATCGTTACACCATCAGCGACTTTAACTGGCGCGACTAATTGGGTATCAGACCCAACAAATACATCATTACCAATAATAGTTTGATGTTTATTAGCACCATCATAATTGCAGGTAATCACACCCGCCCCTAAGTTTACGCGCTGGCCAATTTGTGCATCACCTACATAGGCTAAGTGATTGGCTTTCGACCCCTCACCCAGCGTGGCGTTTTTCACTTCAACGAAATTACCCACGTGAGCATCGTTATGTAACTCAGCACCTGGTCGTAAACGAGCAAACGGACCGACAGTACAAGTTTCACCAACCGTGGCATTTTCAATAACGCTATACGGACGGACAACTGTATTATCATCGATTTCGCAATCAGTCAGTACACAACCAGCACCAATTACAACGTTATCGCCCAGGCTTACTTTGCCTTCAATAATAACGTTAGCATCAATTTCCACATCCTTACCGCACTGCAGTTCACCACGTAAATCAAAACGGCTTGGATCGCGTAGCATTACGCCTTGAACCAATAATTTGTGGGCACATTCTGCTTGGTACACTCGCTCTAGACGAGCCAGTTGTACGCGATCATTCACGCCTTCCACTTCACTGTCTTTTACCGGATGAATAGATTGAATAACACGGCCTTCATCATGAGCGGCGGCAATAATATCCGTCAGGTAATACTCACCTTGTGCGTTATCATTACTTAATCCACTTAACCAACGTTTTAAGTCACGACCGTCAGCAACCATGACACCTGTATTAACTTCTTGAATCGCTTTTTGTGCGTCAGTCGCATCTTTTTGCTCAACAATCGCAACTACAGAATCATTTTCACGAACAATACGTCCATAGCCCGTAGGATTATCCATCACGAGTGTTAATAGACCAATACCACCTTCAGGCTGGCCGTCTAACATACGTTCTAATGTCTCTTCAGAAATTAGCGGTACATCCCCGTAAAGCACGAGTACTTTTTCGTCATCAGAAAAATGAGGTGCGGCTTGATTCACCGCATGACCGGTGCCTAATTGATCCGCTTGGAGAACCCAATTAACAGACTCGTTTTCAAGCGTTTTCTGCATGAGATCGCCACCATGTCCATAGACCAAGTGGATGTTATTGACACCAATACCATTACAAGTATCGATAACATGTTTTACCATGGGTTTACCGGCCAAAGTATGCAGTACTTTGGGTAAAGCCGAATGCATCCTTGTGCCTTTGCCTGCGGCAAGAATCACTGCGCTGAATTTCATGAATTACCTACGTATGACGTTAATTAAAAAAATAAAAATATTCACTCGTATTCTAACCACTGTCTCTACAATAGTTAATTTCCTACGTGTCAATTTATAAAAAAAATAAACAAAAAGGCGACCATAGGCCGCCTTTCTTTTTACATCACGCTGTTAACAAGCATTAACGACGTTTTTTGGTCAGCTCAATGACTCGAATTTGAGCCATTGCTTTAGCTAGTTCACTTGCCGCTTGTGCAAAGTCCATATCACCATGCTGATTCTTAATATGTTCCTCAGCACGCTGTTTGGCTTCTTCAGCCTTCGCTGCGTCAAGATCTTCACCACGAATCGCCGTATCAGCCAGTACTGTCGCAGTACCGGGCTGAACTTCAACAATACCACCAGAAACATAAATAATTTCTTCGTGGCCGTGCTGCTTCACAATACGCACCATACCAGGCTTGATAGCGGTCAGCAGCGGAGTGTGGCCATGGAAAATTCCAAGCTCACCTTCGCTACCGGTCACCTGAAATGTTTCTACCAGACCAGAAAACAGGTTTTTCTCAGCACTGACTACATCCAGATGAAAGGTTATTGCTGCCATATCGCCTCCTAATTAGCCTTACATTTTTTTCGCTTTTTCTACTGCGTCTTCAATCGCGCCGCAGTACATGAAGGCTTGCTCAGGAATATCGTCGTAATCGCCTTCTAGCAGACCTTTAAAGCCATTCAGTGTATCTTTTAGAGATACATAAATACCCGGGTCGCCAGTAAATACTTCGGCTACGTGATAAGGCTGAGTTAGGAAACGTTCCATCTTACGCGCACGAGCAACAACACGCTTATCTTCTTCAGACAGTTCGTCCATACCAAGAATAGCGATGATGTCTTTTAGCTCTTTATAACGCTGTAGAGTCTGCTGAACGCCACGTGCAATATCGTAGTGCTCTTGACCAACAACCAATGGATCAAGCTGACGTGATGTCGAATCCAATGGGTCAATCGCTGGGTATAGACCCATAGATGCGATACTACGGTTCAATACAACGGTTGCATCCAAGTGAGCAAATGTTGTCGCTGGAGACGGGTCAGTCAAGTCATCCGCTGGTACATATACCGCCTGTACAGACGTGATAGAACCATCTTTTGTTGACGTAATACGCTCTTGAAGCACACCCATCTCTTCAGCCAATGTTGGCTGGTAACCTACCGCTGAAGGCATACGACCTAGCAGTGCAGATACCTCTGTGCCCGCCAATGTGTAACGATAAATGTTATCGATAAACAGTAGCACGTCACGACCTTCATCACGGAAACGTTCAGCCATAGTCAAACCAGTCAAAGCAACACGTAGACGGTTACCTGGTGGCTCGTTCATTTGGCCATAGACCATTGCAACTTTCGATTCCTCTGGATTCTCTAAGTTAACAACGCCCGCTTCCTGCATTTCGTAGTAGAAATCGTTACCTTCACGAGTACGCTCACCAACACCCGCAAAAACTGAAAGACCGGAGTGCTTCAGTGCGATGTTGTTGATAAGTTCCATCATGTTTACGGTTTTACCTACACCGGCACCACCGAATAGACCGATTTTACCACCTTTAGCAAATGGACAAATTAGGTCAATAACTTTAACACCTGTTTCTAGAAGAGCAGTCGAGTTTGACTGTTCTTCGTAGCTTGGTGCCGCGCGATGGATTGAGTACTGGTTTTCAGCACCGATCTCACCACGTTCATCAATCGCGTCACCTAAGACGTTCATGATACGACCAAGGGTCTTTGTACCCACTGGCACTGAAATTGGAGCGCCAGTATTTTCAACTGTCATTCCACGACGTAAACCATCTGAGCTACCCATAACGATTGCGCGAATTACGCCACCGCCAAGTTGCTGTTGCACTTCAAGAACCAAACGTTCTTTTGCTTCAACAACGTTAAGAGCATCGTAAACACTAGGTACTCCGCTCTGTGGGAACTCCACGTCGACTACTGCGCCGATGATCTGTACGATCTTACCTGTAGCCATCGTTAATCCTCTAAACTGTTTGTTTTACCTAAGCTTAAACCGCAGCTGCGCCACTCACAATTTCTGACAGTTCTTGTGTAATCGCCGTTTGACGGGCTTTGTTGTACACAAGTTCTAAATCATCAATTAAATTAGACGCGTTATCTGTAGCAGCCTTCATCGCAATCATCCGAGCCGCTTGCTCACAGGCAAGGTTCTCAACAACGCCTTGATAAACCTGAGACTCTACGTAACGTAGTAGTAAGGCATCAAGAAGAGGTTGTGGCTCTGGCTCGTAGATATAATCCCACGAGTGCTCACGCTGCATCTCTTCACTGTCTGATTTAGGCAAAGGCAGCAATTGATCGATCGTTGGTTGTTGTACCATCGTATTAACAAACTCGTTAAACACAACGTACAGGCGATCCAATTCACCATTATCATATTTCTTCAGCATCACGCCAACAGAGCCGATCAAGTCTTCTAGGCTTGGTGAATCACCAAGACCCGATACTTGAGCGGCCACTTTTGCGCCAGACTGTGCAAAAAAGGACGTTGCTTTTGAACCGACAAGACCGAGCTCAACTTCAACCCCTTTGTTCTGCCATGACTTCATATCAACAAGGGCTTTCTTGAACAAGTTAATGTTCAAACCACCACATAAGCCACGGTCAGTAGAAACAATGATATAACCAACACGTTTCGCTTCACGCTCTTCTAGGTAAGGATGACGATACTCTAGATTCGCGTTGGCGACATGACCGATCACTTTACGCATCGTTTGCGCATATGGACGGGAAGCCCGCATCGACTCTTGCGAACGACGCATTTTAGAAGCGGCTACCATTTCCATTGCTTTCGTAATTTTCTGAGTGCTTTTAACACTACCGATTTTACTACGTATTTCTTTTGCGCCGGCCATCATTACTCTCCATTAGTAGGTGGCATTGCTGCCACCAACTTCTTTACCAAGTTTGGGTTGCCTTGAAATCTTGAACAAGTTTATTCAACTTCTCTTCGATCTCTTTGTTATAAGCACCCGCCTTGCCAATCTCTTCTGCTAATTCAGCATATTGAGAGTGGGCGTACGATAGTAATGCGGCTTCAAAATCTAGAACTTTGTTCAATTCTACATCTTCAAGGTAACCACGCTCTGCAGCGAAGATTGATAAACCTTGATCGAAAATAGACATTGGTGCGTACTGATGTTGTTTCATCAGTTCAGTCACCTTCTGACCATGATCTAACTGTTTCTTCGTCGCAGCATCAAGATCCGATGAGAACTGAGCAAACGCAGCCAATTCACGGTATTGAGCAAGAGCAGTACGAATACCACCCGCCAATTTCTTGATGAGTTTGGTTTGCGCAGAGCCACCAACACGAGAAACAGAAATACCTGGGTCAACCGCAGGACGAACGCCAGCGTTGAACAGTTCAGTCTGTAGGAAAATCTGACCATCCGTAATCGAAATTACGTTGGTTGGTACGAATGCAGATACGTCACCAGCCTGAGTTTCGATAATAGGCAGAGCCGTTAAAGAACCCGTTTTACCTGTCACTTCACCACCTGTTTTACGCTCAACATATTCAGCGCTAACACGAGATGCACGTTCTAGTAGACGTGAATGAAGGTAGAATACGTCACCTGGGAAGGCTTCACGGCCTGGTGGGCGACGTAGCAATAGAGAAATCTGACGGTAAGCAACCGCTTGTTTAGATAGATCATCATAAACAATCAGTGCATCTTCACCGCGGTCACGGAAATACTCACCCATTGCACAACCAGAGTATGGTGCAAGGTATTGTAATGCCGCAGATTCAGACGCAGACGCAACCACAACGATAGTGTTACGTAGAGCGTCATGCTCTTCTAGTTTACGAACAACGTTCGCAATCGTAGACGCTTTCTGACCAATCGCTACATAAATCGAGTAGATACCAGAATCTTTCTGGTTAATGATCGCATCAATCGCCATCGCAGTTTTACCTGTCTGACGGTCACCGATAATCAACTCACGTTGACCACGGCCGATTGGCACCATTGCGTCAACCGATTTGTAACCTGTTTGTACAGGTTGATCAACCGATTGGCGATCAATAACGCCTGGTGCAATCACTTCGATAGGAGAAGTCAGTTTAGCGTCGATTGGACCTTTACCATCAATAGGCTCACCCAGCGTGTTAACAACACGGCCAAGCAATTCAGGACCAACAGGCACTTCAAGAATACGACCAGTACCTGTAACTTTATCGCCTTCCTTTAGGTTAGCGTACGGGCCCATTACAACTGCACCTACTGAGTCACGCTCAAGGTTAAGTGCTAGCGCGTAACGGCCACCCGGTAATTCAATCATTTCACCCTGCATCACGTCCGCTAGGCCGTGAATACGGATAATACCATCGCTTACAGAAACGATAGTACCTTCATTGCGAGCTTCAGTGACAACGTCAAATGATTCAATACGTTGTTTAATTAGATCGCTAATTTCCGTGGAATTAAGTTGCATGCTCCAATCCCCATCAAGACTGCAATGCATCGCTCAGGCGGCCTAAACGACCACGTGCTGAGTTATCAATGACTAAGTCTCCGGCTCGAATTACAACCCCAGCTAGTAGGGTCTCATCTATACTGCAGTTCAGCAGAACTTTACGCTCAAGGCGCTGCTCCAGTTTGCTGCTAATATCTGTTTTTTGTTGTTCAGAAAGTTCTGTTGCAGAAATAACATCTACATCAATTTTCGACTCATGCTCTTTTTTCAAAGCATGGAACTCAACACAAACATCAGGCATGACGTCTAAACGTCCGTTTTCAGCCATTACCTTAATTAGGTTTTGACCGAATTCATCAAACTGTTCGCCACAAACACCGATAAATATTTCTGCAAGTTGTTTTGCAGACATTGAGCTTGTTAATAGCTCATGCATTTGCTCGTTGTTTGTCACTTCAGCAGCGAATGTCAACATCTCAGACCATTGGTCTAACTGCTGCTTCTCCACCGCAAAATCGAATGCTGCTTTAGCATAGGGGCGTGCAATTGTAGTCAAAGTAGACATAGCGCCCCCACCCTTAAAGTTTTGCAGTAATGTTGTCGAGAATATCTTTATGCGCGTCTTTATCGACAGAACGCTCAAGAATCTTCTCAGCACCAGCTATTGCCAGAGTTGCAACTTGTTTACGCAGTTCATCGCGTGCACGATTACGTTCTGCTTCAATTTCAGCATCAGCGTGGTCAAGAATCTTCTGACGTTCCGTCATAGCTTCTTCACGTGCTTCATCTAAAATCTGTGCTTTACGTTTATTCGCTTGCTCGATGACCTCAGTTGCTGTGCGCTTCGCTTCTTTCATTTGTTCAGAAGCGTTAGCTTGTGCTAGATCTAAGTCTTTTTTTGCTCGCTCAGCGGCTTGCAAACCGTCGGCAATTTTTTGCTGACGTTCTTCGATCGCTTTAATGAGTGGCGGCCATACATATTTCATGCAGAACCAAACAAACATAATAAAAGCGATTGCTTGACCTAGCAGAGTTGCGTTCATATTCACAACAGCTACCCCCTATTTGGACAGACTCGTGTTAATCAATGGCAAAACCTTCGCTTTGCCTACGGAAAAACGTGATTAACCTAGTTGGCCTACAAATGGGTTTGCGAACGTGAATAGAAGTGCAATAACGATACCAATCATAGGAACCGCATCCAGCAGGCCAGCGATGATGAACATCTTAACTTGCAGCATAGGAGCCATCTCAGGTTGACGTGCTGCACCTTCAAGGAATTTACCGCCTAGAAGCGCGAAACCAATCGCAGTACCTAGAGAAGCAAGACCGACGATGATACCTACGGCGATTGCAGAAAAGCTCAGTAAAGTTTCCATTACTATCTCCAATATAAGAATTGTTGGCTAAAGTGCCCAATAAAAGCTTTAAAAATAAAGTATAAAAAATTAATGATCCGCGTCTTCATGAGCCATTGATAGATATACTATCGTCAACATCATAAATACAAATGCTTGAATCAAAATTACCAGAATATGGAAAATAGCCCACGGTAGTGAACCCATCCATTGTAGCCACCAAGGCAACATTGCCGCACAAAGAATGAATACAACCTCACCCGCAAACATGTTACCGAACAAACGCATCCCTAATGATAGAGGCTTCGCAAGTAGCGATACCACTTCAATAAGAAGGTTGAACGGGATCATGATAGGCGTGTTGAACGGATGTAATGTCAACTCTTTCACGAAACCCATAAAGCCTTTTACTTTGATGCTATAGAAAATCATCAGAGCAAAAACACCTAGAGCTAAAGCCATGGTGATATTCACATCAGCAGAAGGAACCACTTTTAAATAAGGAATTCCAAGCAGATGCTGTGCTGAATACGGCATGAAATCAATAGGCACAAGGTCCATGATATTCATCAGCAATATCCAACAAAAGATAGTTAGTGCCAGCGGAGCTATAAGAGGATTGCGTCCATGGAAGGTCTCTTTGACGTTTTGATCGACAAATTCAACCACTATTTCAACAAAACACTGTAGCTTGCCTGGTACACCCACTGTCGCTTTCTTTGCAATAGAACGGAAAATCACTAGGAAAATCAGTCCTGTAAACAAAGAAAAAAACAGGCTATCGATATGAACGTTCCAGAAACTTGTTTCACTAATTTGCCATCCCAAATCATAATGCTCTGAAATACGAGCCAATGACAGGTTTGCCAAATGGTGATCAATATAACCGGACGGTGTTAGCGCTTCACCTGGCGCAGCCATAACTCATCCTATTTTTTGTTGTTGATAAATAATACTGGCGCAAAAATATTAACACCCAGTGCCAGCAAATAGGTTATTTTCAGAGGAACAAGTTCCACCTGAATATACATGTAAGCGACAGAAAATAGCGCTACAGTAATGAGAATTTTCAGTACTTCACCTGTATAGAACGAAGCCGCGATACGCTTGGCAGCGCGAGCTCCACTAAACAAAAAAGCACATAACGCAAATACAGCATTAGCGATGACACAAATGCCACCCCCTATTAGCGCTGAAAATCCCCATTCAGCATTCACCACAACAGCCATTCCTGTTGCCACAACCATAACTGCGCACAGCTGGATCAATAACAATTGCTTAGCAAGCTCTCGTCCCGGTCTAGCTAACGCAGCTACCATGTATTCTACCTCGCGTAGTGTGCTTCGATTAACAACAAATAAAATCGAAGACTATGCTGAAAATTGTATACATTTGCCATAAAGCTTGGCAATGCAAATACCACAAAAAGTTACAGTTTTGCTTACAAGTCGACAACTTTTCATTTAAAAAGTCATTTTTTACAATTGATACGGCTCAATTATGTCATTTAGCTTTCTAGTTTGGCAATGACTTGTTGTAATTTGTCAGGTTCATCAAGGTTAATCGTGAGTTTCGATTTACCTCCCTTCCCCCGTACGATGGAGACTTTACCTCCTAACTTCGTACTCAAATTTTGTGATATTTGTTTAATTTCTACGTCTTCTACCACATTTTTGTCATCAGATACATCAGAAAGGCATTTTTTAACTAATTGCTCGGTCTGTCTAACGGTCATTTGTTTTTTAGCAACGCGTTGGGCAATATCGACTTGTTGTTCGCCCTCGAGCATTAATAATGCGCGAGCATGCCCCATTTCAAGCTGTTTAGTTTCAACAAAATACTTAACTTCATCCGCCAATTGATTGAGGCGTAACAAGTTACTGACCGTCGTACGCGATTTACCAATCACATCTGCGACTTGTTGGTGGGTAAGTTTGAATTCGTTTTGTAAACGTTCTAAAGCTTGTGCTTCTTCGATAGCATTGAGATCTTCACGTTGGATATTTTCAATCAAAGCCATAGCAACGGCTGCATTGTCAGCAACCTGCTTAATCAAACATGGGACTTTATTCAATCCAGCGAGACGAGCAGCGCGCCAACGACGTTCACCAGCAACGATTTCATAGCCCCCCGATTGTACCGGACGAACAACAATAGGTTGAATGATACCTTGCGATTGAATAGAAGCGGAAAGCTCCTCTAACGCCTCTGAAGACATATCTTTACGCGGTTGATAAATACCAGGCTTTAAGTTGTTAATCGCTAACTCAGCAAGCTCACCGTCTATAGAGACTTCTTGAGCGTTTGGACTCTCGTGTTGGTTTTCACGAGACATTGAACTGGTGGCCAACAAGGCATCCAACCCTTTTCCTAAACCACGTTTAGACATGTAAACGAATTCCTTAAATTAAAACTTTATGCGGGGACTTGCTCACGACGTAACATTTCGCCAGCTAATGCTAGATAGGCTTTCGCACCAGCCGAATATTTATCGTAATACATCGCCGGCTTGCCATGACTAGGCGCCTCGGCCAAACGAACATTACGTGGGATCACCGTTCGATAGACTTTCTCACCGAAGTGTTTCTTTAATTGGTCTGACACTTCGTTGGACAATCGATTGCGGGGATCGTACATAGTACGCAACAACCCCTCAATTTTTAGATTTTCATTCACCACTGCCGCCAGCTTACTGATGGTATCCATCAACGCGGTTAACCCTTCAAGCGCAAAATATTCACACTGCATCGGTACTAATACCGAATCTGCAGCGGCCATTGCGTTAATAGTAAGCAAATTCAAGGCTGGTGGACAATCAATAAAGATGTAATCGTAGCTATCGCGCACAGCTGAGATTGCATTCTTTAGACGTACCTCACGGGCGAAGACTTCCATTAGCTTAATCTCTGCAGCGGTAACATCACCGTTAGCAGCAATCAAATCATAATGTCCTGTTGTATTCCGACATACCACATCATCAAATGCAGCGTCTTCGACTAACAATTCGTAAGCGGTTGCATCAACTTGGTATTTATCCACTCCGCTTGCCATGGTGGCGTTGCCTTGTGGATCCAGATCAATGACCAAAACCTTGCGTTTCGTCGCTGCCATAGAAGCGGCTAAGTTAATACAGGTTGTCGTTTTACCAACCCCGCCTTTTTGGTTGGCAATTGCTACAATTTTTCCCACAGTGTGCCTCGCTATTATCCCTTGCGAGATAAGGTTACAAGATGACGCTTACCTTCTAACTCCGGAATATCTAAAGATTTGACACAGTTCACACAACACCATTCAGGTAGCTGATCAATTTCATCTTGATCAACTTGCCCTTTCAGTGCGAGGAATACACCGGTCTCAGCTTTAGGTAAAGTTTCACACCAATGGACCATATCACTCATCGAAGCAAATGCTCGGCTTAATACGGCATCAAACCCTTCACCAGCATCGTATTCTTCGACGCGGCTTTGTACAGGTATGACATTACGAATACCAAGCTCATGAATGACTTGTTTAATAAACCGAATACGTTTACCTAAACTGTCCAGCAACACGAAATCCTTATCAGGATTCATAATCGATAATGGGATCCCCGGCAGACCAGGTCCCGTACCGACATCAATGAATCTTTGTCCGTCGAGAGAAGCGCTAACCACAATACTATCGAGGATATGTTTGACTAACATATCCATCGGGTTTCTTACAGAAGTCAAGTTATACGCTTTATTCCACTTATTGAGAAGCTCCACGTATCCCACTAACTGGTCTCTTTGGTGCTCAGACACGACTAAATCTGTCTGAGCAATCAAACTGTCGAGTTTGGTTCGCAATGGATTCATTACGCCACTTCCCCTTTCTTAAGCATACCGTGCTTTTTAAGGTGTACCAGTAAGATTGAAATTGCTGCAGGAGTTACACCTGAAATTCGTGATGCAATACCAATTGTTTCCGGCTTTGTATCCGTCAACTTCATCACGACTTCGTTCGATAACCCTTTTACTTGGCTATAGTCTAAGTCAAAGGGTAACTGAGTATGTTCATGGCGAAGTGATTTTTCAATTTCGTCTTTTTGACGTTGGATATACCCTTCGTATTTCACCTGAATCTCGACTTGTTCTGCAGCTTGCGCATCATCAAGTTTTGGCGCAAATGCATCAAGTGAGGCAACTAAGTCGTAATTCATCTCAGGTCGACGTAATAAATCGGTGCCGTTTGCTTCACGAGTGAGCGGTGTTTTAAGGACATCATTCAATTCGTTGATGCCAGGCGATGTTGGGTGCATCCATACAGAACTTAAACGTTGGCGTTCACGTTCGATATTTTCGACTTTTTCATTAAAGCGCGCCCAACGCGTATCGTTGACAAGGCCAAGCTCACGCGCTTTTTCTGTTAAACGAAGATCCGCGTTATCTTCACGTAGTAATAAACGATATTCCGCACGAGACGTAAACATACGATAAGGTTCTTGCGTACCCATCGTAGAAAGATCATCGATCAACACGCCCATGTAGGCTTCATCACGACGTGGGCTCCAACCTTCTTTGCCTTGGCTAAATAAGCTCGCGTTCAACCCGGCCATTAGACCTTGAGCACCAGCCTCTTCATAACCGGTTGTGCCGTTGATTTGTCCTGCAAAGAACAGACCTTTGATAAACTTAGTTTCGTAGGTATTTTTCAGGTCACGGGGATCAAAGTAATCGTACTCAATCGCATAACCTGGACGCATAATATGTGCGTTTTCAAACCCTTTCATCGTTCGAACGATCTGTAATTGGACATCAAACGGTAAGCTGGTGGAAATACCATTAGGGTATAGTTCACGGCTATTTAGCCCTTCAGGCTCAATAAAAATCTGATGGCTATTTTTATCAGCAAAACGCATTACTTTGTCTTCAATCGACGGGCAATAACGTGGACCAATACCTTCAATGACACCAGAGTACATTGGGCTACGATGTAGATTCTCACGAATAACATCATGAGTATTATCATTGGTGTGAGTGATAAAGCATGGAATTTGTTGCGGATGTTGAGTGCGATTTCCCATGAATGAAAATACAGGGGTTGGATTATCACCATCCTGCTGAGCAAGCTCAGAAAAATCAACACTGTTTGCATCAATCCGTGGTGGTGTTCCTGTTTTTAAACGATCGACTCGAAATGGCAAATCACGTAAACGATCGGCTAATGCGATCGATGGTGGATCGCCTGCACGGCCACCAGAGAAGTTTTCTAACCCGATGTGGATCTTACCTCCCAAGAAGGTACCTACGGTCAATACAACGGATTTGGCTTTGAATTTAAGACCCATTTGAGTCACAACACCGGTAACTTGATCGTTTTCAACGATAAGATCATCGGCAGACTGCTGGAACAGAGTTAGATTCGGTGTATTTTCCAGAGCATTTCGAACAAACGCTTTGTACAACGCTCGATCGGCTTGAGCTCGAGTCGCTCGAACAGCGGGGCCTTTGGATGCGTTGAGAGTTCGAAATTGAATACCTGCGTGGTCAATAGCTTCAGCCATCAAACCGCCCATGGCGTCGATTTCTTTGACAAGATGCCCCTTGCCAATACCGCCGATAGCTGGATTGCAAGACATCTGTCCGAGAGTATCAATGTTGTGAGTGATTAGTAGGGTTTTTTGGCCAGTGCGAGCGGCGGCTAAAGCGGCTTCCGTTCCTGCATGACCGCCACCAACCACAATGACGTCAAATGTTTCGTGATAAAGCATG